>NZ_JAXHBY010000001.1:0-2500 GCF_042466235.1 Sphingomonas sp. R86521
TGAGGTTTGGTTGCGGGGACAGGATTTGAACCTGTGACCTTCAGGTTATGAGCCTGACGAGCTACCGGGCTGCTCCACCCCGCGACACTTCGCTGTGGCGAAGGAGGGTAAGAGACGTTGTGAATGGGTTCAGATGATGTGCTTTGCATGTCGCACGGGCTTCAATGCCTGGCGACGACCTACTCTTCCATCGCTTGAGCGATAGTACCATTGGCGCAGGCGGGTTTCACGGCCGAGTTCGGAATGGGATCGGGTGGGACACCGACGCTATAGCCACCAGGCAATGGAGCCGGTGCGACATGCGTGCACGTTATATCTGGGGTACCCCGTCTTTGCCTTTCGGCTGTGACGGGGCTCTTAAAATCGACGACCGTGCATGGTTGTAGTGGTATTTGCACCAATCCCTCGACGGCGAGGGGATTGGGAATCTGGCGTTCAACTTGATTATCATCCGCACCGTAATGCTTCGCTGGTTGCCCAGTGTTGTCATTGATGGTGGAACTCTCAAGCGCGAATAGAGCAATTAGTATCGGTTAGCTCCATGCGTTACCGCACT
Organism: Sphingomonas sp. R86521; assembly: GCF_042466235.1. Lineage (NCBI taxonomy): Bacteria > Pseudomonadati > Pseudomonadota > Alphaproteobacteria > Sphingomonadales > Sphingomonadaceae > Sphingomonas > Sphingomonas sp. R86521. Next base: position 557 of record NZ_JAXHBY010000001.1, read on the forward strand.
TCTACATCCGATCTATCAACGTCGTGGTCTCCGACGGCTCTATGAAATCTTATCTCGAGGGAGGCTTCCCGCTTAGATGCTTTCAGCGGTTATCCCGTCCATACATAGCTACCCTGCTGCGCTCTTGGCAGAACGACAGGTACACCAGAGGTATGTTCAACCCGGTCCTCTCGTACTAGGGTCAACTCCTCTCAAATTTCGACGCCCACGGCAGATAGGGACCAAACTGTCTCGCGACGTTCTGAACCCAGCTCACGTACCACTTTAATTGGCGAACAGCCAAACCCTTGGGACCTGCTCCAGCCCCAGGATGTGATGAGCCGACATCGAGGTGCCAAACAACCCCGTCGATATGAGCTCTTGGGGGTTATCAGCCTGTTATCCCCGGCGTACCTTTTATCCGTTGAGCGATGGCCCTTCCACGAGGGACCACCGGATCACTATGACCGACTTTCGTCTCTGCTCGACTTGTCAGTCTCGCAGTCAGGCGGGCTTATGCCATTGCACTCTAACAGACGGTTTCCGACCGTCCTGAGCCCACCATTGCGCGCCTCCGTTACTCTTTAGGAGGCGACCGCCCCAGTCAAACTACCCGCCACAGAGGGTCCCTGATCCAGCTAATGGATCGAGGTTAGACATCAGAAACAAACAGGGTGGTATTTCACCTATGGCTCCACATCAGCTGGCGCCGATGCTTCAAAGCCTCCCACCTATGCTACACAGTTTCTTCCTAATGCCACTCTGAAGCTGCAGTAAAGGTGCACGGGGTCTTTCCGTCTAACCGCGGGTACTCCGCATCTTCACGGAGAATTCAATTTCGCTGAGCATGTCCTGGAGACAGTGGGGAAGTCGTTACGCCATTCGTGCAGGTCGGAACTTACCCGACAAGGAATTTCGCTACCTTAGGACCGTTATAGTTACGGCCGCCGTTTACCTGGGCTTCATTTCAGAGCTTGCACCCCTCCACTTAACCTTCAGGCACCGGGCAGGCGTCAGGCCCTATACGTCGTCTTGAAGCCGACTTAGCAGAGCCCTGTGTTTTTGCTAAACAGTCGCTACCCCCTGGCCTGTGCCCCCCATAAGAGCTTGCGCTTATATGGGGCCTCCTTCTTCCGAAGGTACGGAGGCAATTTGCCGAGTTCCTTCAGGACACTTCTCTCAAGCGCCTTGGTATACTCTACCTGACCACCTGTGTCGGTTTCGGGTACGGTCTATACGGTGGGGCTATTTCCTGGAACCATTTCGAAGCCTGACCAATCCGATAAGGTCAGACAACACACATGATCCGTCACACACCACCAGGCCCACGAATATTAACGTGGTTCCCATCGACTACCCCCTTCGGGCTCGTCTTAGGGGCCGGCTCACCCTGCGCGGATTAGCCTTGCGCAGGAACCCTTGGTCTTTCGGCGAGAGGGCATCTCACCCTCTTTATCGCTACTCATGTCTGCATTCGCACTTCCGATACCTCCACGACCCATTACCAGATCGCTTCAACGGCTTACGGAACGCTCCGCTACCGCGTACCACATAAGTGGCACACCCTAAGCTTCGGCACGTATCTTGAGCCCCGTTACATCTTCGCCGCAGGACCTCTTGTTTAGACCAGTGAGCTGTTACGCTTTCTTTAAAGGATGGCTGCTTCTAAGCCAACCTCCTGGTTGTTTTGGAAGTCCCACATGCTTTCCCACTTAGATACGATTTGGGGGCCTTAGCTGTAGGTCAGGGCTGTTTCCCTTTTGACGACGGACCTTAGCACCCGCCGTCTGTCTCCCGCATATCACTCTTAGGTATTCGGAGTTTGGTTAGGTTTGGTAGATCTCGCGACCCCCTAGCCCATCCAGTGCTCTACCCCCTAAGGTGTTCGTGCGAGGCACTACCTCAATAGTTTTCGCGGAGAACCAGCTATTTCCCGGCTTGATTGGCCTTTCACCCCTAAACACA
>NZ_JAXHBY010000001.1:7500-815000 GCF_042466235.1 Sphingomonas sp. R86521
GTCGGTGTCGGGGCGCTGGTCTATTGCGGCTGGATGCTGGTGTTCTCGCGCCAAGCCGTCCGCGAGTTGATCGCGATCGTGCGCAAGCGGCCGATCACCAGCCAGTAATGATTAGCCCGTGCACCGCGGTCGGCGGCTTGCGCGCACGGCTCGGCACGAATTCGACACCGACCCTACACTCGTTCATTGCACGGCAACCCCGACGTTGATTTAGTGAGGGTTCGGGTTTGGGGATCAGGTTATGCGTCAATTCTGGCTGGGCCTCGCCGCCCTCGCATTCATCGGGCAGGCAAATGGCAGCGCGTCGGCGCAGGTCCGCACGATCGATCCCAACCAGGCGATCGATGCCGACCTCTCGCCCGCGCCCCGCCCGCAAGTCGCGCCGCGATCGCAGCCGTCGCCGCGTTATTCCGAGGCGCAACCCCAATCGCAGGCCCAATCGCAGGCCCAGTCCGAGCCCGCACCGACGCCACCGCCTGCCGACCGGACGTCGCAGGAACAGCGCGCCGAGGCGACGACTCAGGCCGCCGACACCTATCAGCGCGACGACCTGCTCGCGGCGGGCGAAGGCGTGTTCGGCCAGGGCGCGGCGGGACTCGGTGGGATCCTGGAGAACATCCTCAAGGACCAGGGCCAGCCCAACGCCTATATCGCCGGGCGCGAGGCGTCGGGCGCGTTCATCCTCGGCGTGCGCTACGGTTCGGGAATCATGAGCCACAAGGTCGAGGGCCAGCAGCCGGTCTACTGGACCGGACCATCGGTCGGGTTCGACGTCGGCGGCGACGCGAACAAGGTCTTCGTGCTGGTCTACAACCTCTACGACACCGAGGAACTGTACAAGCGCTTCCCCGCGGTCGAGGGGCGGCTGTACCTGGTCGGCGGATTCGCCGCGACCTATCTGCGCCGCGGAAACGTCGTGCTGATCCCGATCCGTCTCGGCGTCGGCTGGCGCGCGGGCGTGAACGTTGGGTATATGAATATTACGCACAAGTCGCGGTGGCTGCCGTTTTAGGCGAAGCGCGGCAGGCGGCTAAGCCCGCCTGACTCGCGCAATCCCGGCCGGCGGCTGAAAGCCGTCCGACGACACGGGCTTTGCCCGTGGCGGACCCCAGACTTCTCCCCTAGACCCACGACATGGCAAAACCCGACCGCCTCGCCCGCCTCGACGCCCAGCGTGAGGACCTCGAAGCCGAATACCGCGAAACCCTGATCGCCGCGCTGGAGAAGACCGCGCGCGGATCGCTCGGGCTGTTCGACCACGGCACCGACCGCCGCGTCCGTGCCGCGATCGCACCGACGATCGACGCGCTCACCGAACTCGGCGACTCGATCGACTCGATGCGCGAGCGCCTGCTGATGGAGCCGTTCGCGCTCCACCGCGACTTCTTCGCCGCCCGCGGGCCCGTCACCGCCAGCGCGGTCGGCGAGGGCAAGCAGGCCAAGGCCTGGCTCGAGCGGTTGCCGGCTAACCCTTAAAGCGCCAGCCCAGCGTAGCTCCCGCCAGGAACGGCACGACGGACGCGTCGCCTTCGCCGATCCGGTCGGGAACGACGACATCCTCACGCACCAGCGTCACGGTGCCTTCGTTGAGCGGCAACCCGTAGAAGCGCGCGCCATGTTCCGACGCGAACCCTTCGAAACGCGCGAGCGCGCCCTCTTCGTCGAACACGCTCAGATACGCCTCCAGCGCGAACGGCGCGTTGAAGATCCCGGCGCAGCCACAGCCCGATTCCTTCGCACCGACGACATGCGGCGCGCTGTCCGTTCCCAGGAAGAACCGCGGCGATCCCGACACCGCCGCCGCGCGCACCGCGAGGCGATGCGTCTCGCGCTTCAGCACCGGTAGGCAATAGGCGTGCGGCCGCAGCCCGCCGTCGAACAGCGCGTTGCGGTTGATCATCAGGTGCTGCGGCGTGATCGTCGCCGCGATCGGGTGATCCGCGTCGGTCACGAACGCCGCCGCCTCCGCGGTGGTGATGTGCTCCAGCACGATCTTCAGCGCAGGATAATCGCGCGTCAGCGGCGCCAGCGTGCGCTCGACGAACACCGCCTCGCGGTCGAAGATGTCGACCGTCTTGTCGGTCACCTCGCCGTGGATCAGCAGGGGCATGCCGATCCGTTGCAGCGTTTCCAGCACGCCGGTCAGCGCGCGGATATCGGTGACGCCGTGCGCGGAATTGGTCGTCGCATGCGCGGGATACAGCTTGCACGCCGCGAACACGCCCTCGGCATAACCGCGCTCGATCTCCGCCGGGTCGATGCCGTCGGTCAAATAGCACGTCATCAGCGGAGTGAAGTCGCTCCCCTCCCCCAATGCTGCCATGATCCGCGCGCGATACGCCTTTGCGGCCTCGACGTTCGTCACCGGCGGGGTCAGGTTCGGCATGATGATCGCGCGAGCGAATTGCCGCGCGGTATGGCGGGCGACCGCCTCCAGCATCGCGCCGTCGCGCAGGTGGACATGCCAGTCGTCGGGGCGGCGGATCGTCAGGCTCTGGGTCATCCCGCCCTGTTATCGGCGCGCGGCGCCCCGCGCCAGCCACGCGGCGCTTGGAAATCGCCCGCGCTGCACTAGGTGGTAGCGATGACCGACACCCCAACGATGCCCGCAACGATGCTGACCGAGCGAAGCGTGGTGCGGGTGTCCGGCGAAGACCCGCGCGGCTTCCTGCAAGGTCTCGTCACCGCCGACACCGCCGCGCTGGCGCCCGACGCGCCCGCCTGGAGCGCGCTGTTGTCGCCGCAGGGCAAGGCGCTGTTCGACTTCATCCTGTGGGCGGACGGCGATTCGGTGCTGATCGATGTCGAGGCCGCACAGGCCGACCCGCTGATGCGCCGCCTGTCGATGTACCGCCTACGCCGCACGATCGACATCACGCTCACGGATATCGCGGTGCATTGGTCGCGGTCGGGGGCGGCAGGGGTTCCCGATCCACGACTGGCCGCGCTCGGCAATCGCTGGCTGGGACCGGCCGCGACGCCGGTCGATGGCTGGCTTGCGCACCGGCTGTCGCTCGGCGTTACCGAAGGCGTGGGCGAGCTCGGCAATGGCGAGACGCTATGGCTCGAATGCAATGCCGGCGAGCTAAACGGCGTCAGCTACACCAAGGGATGTTATGTCGGGCAGGAGAACACCGCGCGGATGCATCACCGCTCGAAGGTCAACCGCCGCCTGGTCGTTGCCCCCCTGAGCGAACCGACCGACCGCACGCGAGCGGTGTATCCGGAGCTCGGCCTGATGATCGAACACCGCCGCGTCGACGCGCTCGGCAACGCGCTGGTCCCCGACTGGCTCGCGGCGGCACTGGCCGAACCCGCTCCGTCGTCCTGACCGGCCCCTCATTCCGTCCCCTCTCCCGTCATCCTGACGAAAGTCAGGACCCAGGGTACCAACCACAGCGCCCGTAACCCTGGGTCCTGACTTTCGTCAGGATGACGGCCGTTGGGATGGACGGCCACGCGATCACGCCCCTCAAAGAGTCGCGGGTTTGCGGAAACTACCGCCCGACCGCGGTATAGGCGAACCCCGCCGCCTCGATCGCCGCGCGATTATAGACGTTGCGCAAATCGACCAGCACCGGCGCCGCCACCACCGCCTTCAGCCGCGCGAAATCGAGTGCGCGGAACGCATCCCACTCGGTCACGATCACCACCGCATCGGCACCCTCGGCCGCCTCATACGCGTCGCGACAATAGGTCAGGTCGGGCATCATCGCCTTCGCGGCGTCCATCCCCTCCGGATCGAACGCGCGCACCCGCACGCCGGCATCGGCCAGCGCGGTCGCGATCGCCAGGCTCGGCGCGTCGCGCATGTCGTCGGTGTTGGGCTTGAACGTCAGCCCCAGCAGCGCGACGGTTTTCCCGCGTGGCTCGTCGCCCCCCTCGCCGATCAGCGCGGCGATGACTTTCCGCCCCATCGCGCGCTTGCGGCTGTCGTTCACCTTCACCACCGCCTCGACGATGTGCACCGGCGACTGATAATCCTCGGCGGTCTTGAGCAGCGCCAGCGTGTCCTTGGGGAAGCACGATCCGCCATAGCCCGGTCCGGCGTGGAGGAATTTCTTGCCGATGCGGTTGTCGAGCCCGATCCCGCGGCTGACGTCCTGGACGTCGGCGCCGACCGCCTCACACAGATCTGCGATCTCGTTGATGAAGGTGATCTTGGTCGCGAGGAACGCGTTTGCGGCATATTTGATCAGCTCGCTGGTGCGGCGGCTGACGAACAGGATCGGGCTCTCGTTGAGATACAGCGGCCGGTAGACGCCGCGCATGACGTCCTTGGCGGTCTCGTCCTCGGTGCCGATCACGATCCGGTCGGGCCGCTTGAAATCGCCGATCGCGGCGCCTTCGCGCAGGAACTCGGGGTTGGAAACGACCGCGATCGCCATGTCGGGGCGCGCCTCGCGCAGGATCGCCTCGACGCGGTCGCCTGTACCGACCGGCACGGTCGACTTGGTGACGACCACGGTCGGCCCGGTCACCGCCGCCGCGATCTCTTCGGTCGCCGCGAACACATAGCTGAGATCGGCATGGCCGTCGCCCCGCCTGGACGGCGTGCCCACCGCGATGAAGATCGCATCCGCCCCGGCGACGGCGCTGGCCAGGTCGGTGGTGAAGGTCAGCCGCCCCGCCGCCGCGTTGACCGCGACGAGCTGCTCGAGCCCCGGCTCGAAGATCGGCATCCGCCCTGCTTCGAGCGCGGCGATCTTGGCGTCGTCCTTGTCGACGCAGATCACGTCGTGGCCGAAATCGGCGAAGCAGGCGCCCGACACCAGGCCGACATAGCCCGAACCGATCATCGTGATGCGCATCGCGGTACCCCATGGCGAGGGCGCGGCCCCCAGAGGCTTCGCTACTAAACCGTGCGGCGGACGATGCCAGCGGATTTGCGACCCCGCCCACGCGCGCTGCCCACACCCGTCATCCTAGCGAAGGCTGGGATCTCCCGACGCAAGGGCGCGCGGTGGCCGCACAAGACCCCAGCCTGCGCTGGGGGGACGACAAGATTTGCTGGAGCGATGAGCTAAACTGGAGCGAAGGGTAATATTACCGCCCGCGTGGATCCGAACCTTACGGTGTCGATCGCACGCCGCCACAACGAAAAAGGGAGGCCGGCTTGCGCCGACCTCCCTCTTCAACCTTGCAGCTCAAATCCCGAAGGATTGAAAGCTTACTGGCCCGAACCCGGACCGTACGTGACTTCCACGCGACGGTTCTGGACTTCGCGGACACCGTCTGCGGTGTCGACGCGCGGACGGCTCTCACCGAACGCTTCGGTCGAGATGACCGAGTCAGGGATGGCATGCGACGACAGGTAAGCCTTCACGCCGTCAGCGCGACGCTGCGACAGACCGACGTTGTACGAAGCGGCACCCGACTTATCGGCGTGACCGGCCAGCATGACCTGTGCGTTGCCGCACGACTGGTACTGCGTGACGGCGTTGTCGAGGATCGACGCTGCCTCAGGCGTGATGTCCGACTTGTCCCATTCGAAGAACACGATGAACGGACCAGGCGAGCAAACGACTTCGGGCGGGGGCGGCGGTGCGACCGGCTCGGGCGGCAGCGGCGCAGGAGCGACGGGCTCAGGCGGCGGCGTCGGCGAACCGAAGTTGTAGGTCAGGCCACCCAGGATGCTGTGCGAACGATAGCGACCGTTGAACGAACGGTTCGCAACGTCGACCAGCTTGACGTTCTCGGCGTTGAAGAAGCGATACTTCACCGTCGCGTCGACATGGTCGGTCAGCGGTGCACGGATACCGGCGAGGCCCTGATAGGCGAACGTGGTGTCCGAATCGTTCATGAAGTCGCCGCCGGTGGTCAGGCCGTAGTTGGCCTTGACGCGGGCAACGCCGACGCCGCCGCCGACAAAGCCCTGGATGCCATCATCCGGACCGAAGTCGAGCAGGCCGTTCAGCATGAAGCTGAGCGCCGAGGTGTGGCCGCCGGCATAGCCGTAGTCGCCCACGGGACGGTTGCCACGAACGCCGTTGACGAACGCCGGAGTGGTCGTGCGCGACGAATAGCTGTCGACGGTTGCCTTGCGGTAACCGACTTCGGTCTCGACGCGGAACCCGCCGAAATCATAGCCCATCACACCATCGACATCATAACCATAGTCATGATTGACGGTGCCAGCATTCTTCAGTGCACCGATGTCGTAATCGGAGTCTTCAACGATCATCGCACCGCCGTCAGCGCCAACGTACCACGACTTGTCGCGGGCGAGGGCGGGAGTGGCGAGTGCGGTGGAGGCGAGTGCCAGAACGACGGCAAGCTTCCGCATACTAAATCCCCTTTCATGAGTGTCACACGGACATCGCAAACTCCCTATCTCCGGGTTCGTTTCCACGCAAGCAAACAAAGACCGGAACTGTTGCTCTGGCGCCACAGTTGCGAACTGGCTTGCTGTCCATGCCGGATGACGCGCTCGAGCAGCAACCGGGGCGAGCAGGGGGACTTCTAACGCGCAGGCTAGCAGTCCGGATCGCCCCTGCGCCACGGGAAATTTCCTGATTTGAATTAAGCCGTTTTAAAACAGTCTATTACAGTCAGTTCGCGATCAGGCCGTGCCCCTTAAGCGCGGTCAGGATCGCCGAAATCGCGGTCCGGGCGTCGCTATCTACCACCAAACCCCCGGCCGGCGGAGCAATCGCCGCGCGTTGTGGTCCGACCACGCGGATTCCGTCGATCGCGACCGCGCTGCCCGTCAGCACACCGACTCGCCAGGCCCCGTCGGTGAAGCGGGAACCCCGCGTCTCGCCGAGGTTCCACACCGTCATCCCCTCGCGCGCGGCGACGAATCGCCAGCCGCCTTCGGTCCAGCCGGCAAGCGCCTGCGCCTGGCCGACCCACGCCCCGGTCGGCGCCGCGCCGACCACCCAGGCCTGTCCCGATGCAGGTGCCGCTGGCGGATCGTTCAGCCCGAGCGCAACCACGCTCGCCTGCACCGCCAGGTCCAGCATCGTCAGCGCCTCGTTGTGCGTCAGTTCCTTCTGCGCCTGTCCCGGCTGCATCAGCGGCAATCCCAGCCGCGCACTCAGATCGCTCATGTCGTCGCTCCCCTGCCTAGAATTTCGGTGCCGAGAACCAGTGTCGCCGCGATCGATTCCCCGAACTGACCAACCTGCCGGACTTCGATCGTGGTGCCCGCGACACGGTCCCCTGCGGCCAGATCGAGGTACGGCACTGCACAGTCGACCACTCGCGCGCCCGCAGCGCCCGCGATCGCCACGCGGTACGCCTCGCTCTCCTCACCCAGCGGCGCATCGACGCGGTCGATCCAGCGCCAGCCCGCCCGGCTCCGCCGCACCCATCGCAAGGTCGCCCCCTCGATCCGCAGATGCACCGGCGATGGCGGCACCACCGATGCGCCGCCGATCATGCAGCGCAGTTCGACCGGGTCGTCGTCCCCGACTCCGGACGCCATCACCCGCACCTCGCGTCCGATCGCCGAGACCGGCAGTTCGATCGCCCGCGCCGCCTCGCGCTCCAGCAATACGAACCGATCCCCCACCACCGGCACTGCAGCTTCGGTCCCGCGCCGCCCGCGCAACAATCGCGTCAACCGCCACCGCCCGCCGCCCAACGGCGCCGCCGAACCGAACTGCACCAGCTCGCTGCCAACGACGGCGAGGTTCACGCCGCGGTCCAGCGCCGCCTCGTCCGCATCGCCCAGCACCATCCCGTCATGCGCCAGCGCCACCACGAACGCGCCGTCCAGGTCGATCAGCGTCGCCGGCGCCGACCGCAGCGGCACCACCTCGACCACCCCGATCACGGCCGGATCCGCAGTCGCGCCGCCCGCGGTCCAGCTCGCGCCATCGTCCAGGCTGTAGAGCAGCGCCGCACGTCGCCACCCTGCCCCGGCGCCCGCCGCCGCAACCGTCAGGCGCGGCGCCGACAACGGCACGTCGTCCAGCCCCGGCGTCTCGAACACCGCCAAAATGGTCGCGCCGATCGTCGCATCAACCGCCCCCGCGACACGCCCGCTGGTCGCCCGCGCCGGCAGCGTCGCGATCTCCAGCGGCACCAGCGTCAGCCTGGTCACCATTCCCTCGACCATCACCTCTGCGACCCGCCAAACCCCCGGCTCGTCGGCGACCGCGACGCATGCGCCCGGCGCGATCGCCAACCCCTCGAACCCGCAGGTCACGGTCCGCCGCACCCGCCCAGCCTCGGCGCGCGCGAGCAGCGCCTCGGCAATCGTCTTCGCCGTCCCCGCGTCGATCACCGCGGGCACCTCGACCCGCTCGTCGCGCGATCCCGCCCCCGGCCGCGTCGCACGCTGCAGCCCCGCCTGGTAATCGCGCGCCGGGTCATAATGCCCGACGCTCACCGTCCGCGGCACCGTATCGATCGCCGCCACCGTCCGCGCCCGCCGTCCCTGCGTACCGAAGCCCGCATCGGCAACCTGCACCAGCTCGCCTACGTGGTCGCGCATCGCCAGTCCGCCGCCATCGGCTGCGAACCACGCCCCGCTCGCCTGCCCCAGCGTCGCCAACACCGCGCCGATGCTACCGCCCGAGGCCGCGAACCCGTCGAGCGTCAACGCCGCATCGCCGCCGACCTCCGCCGCCAGCATCCGCGCGATCGACCCGACCGATACCGCCCCCGGATCGGCGACCACCTCGAAGGTCAGCGACGGGATGCGGTTGCCGTAATCGGCTAGCTGCATCCCCTCGAACACCGCATAGGCGCACCCGCGATGTGCCGGCGCATCCGTTTCCGCCGACCCGATCAGCGGATCGACCGCCTGCTCCTCATCCCCCAGGTGCAGCCGGAATCCGGTCGCGGTCTTGAAGTCGCCCGCCGCCCCGCGCAGCAACTTCCCCTCCGCCCAGATCCGCCCGACCCCGATGATCGCCCGCGCCGACAGCAGCACCGCGAACGACGCCGAATAGCCGTAGACCGTCGTGTTCGCCTCCCCCTTGCCGCCATGCGCGGTCGACCGGCTCTCGACCAGGTCGGTTGCCCAGATCACCGTCCCCGCCACCCGCATCGTCCCGAACAGCAGCGGGATCTGGCTGCCATAGGACGAGGTCTGCACCGCCAGCTCGGTCAGCCGCGGCCCCTCGCGCCGCTTCGGCCGGAACACCGCATGGTCGATCGCCTGCCCGACTAGAGCGCCGATCGCCCCGCCCACCGGACCGCCCACCGCCGTCCCGACCACTGTCAGCACCAACGTCGCCATCGCAATTCCCCCGTAAACGCCACGCGCCGATCAGCGGCCAAGGCACGCCCGTCTCCAGGCCCGCACGCTCCACCACCCGCCGCAACCCCGCATCCGCATGGACGAACCCGCCGGCGGTCCGCACCGCCAGGTGCAGCTGCCCCGGCCCCGTCGTCATCACCAGCACGTCACCGGCCGCCCGACCGTCGCACCGCATCAGCCCCGCATCCAGCAACGCCGCGACCCGCGCGGGATCGCCGCCGCGCAGCGCATAGCCACTCGGCACCGCACCCCCGTACCCGCCGCCGCGCAGCGCCACGGCCACCACCCCGACACAGTCCAGCCCATGCGCAACGTCGCGCCCATGCAACCTGAACCGCGCGCCCACCGCCGCCAGCGCAGCGTCTGCGACTGCGCTCACCCGGGATAGCGCGTGAGAAGGTCGATCCCCGGCAGATACGGCTCGCCGCGAAAGTTCACCGCATTCCCGAACCGCGCGCCGCATGTCCCAAAACTCTTGTCGCAGCCCTCGACCAGCTCGACGAGCACGCCTGCCGCGACCACGAACCCCGGCACCGTCCTCAGCGTCACCACCGCGCCGTCGGACCGCGCGATCGCACTCTCCATCCCGCCGTTCGCGCCACCGAACCAGCGCAACACCCCGCCGCCATACGCATCCGCGACCGGCTCGACCGCATCCACGGTCACCACCCGCCCCTCGCACGCCACGACCAGCACGAACCGCCGCCGCCCCGCCATCGCCACCCGGCACCGCCGGTCGCCCAGCGTCGCGCGACACTCGGGCGAGGTCTCCTCGACCACCGCCCGGTCCAGCGCCGCGCTGGCGCCACGCAATTCCGCAGTGAACCCGCCCTCGCTCAGCTCGACCGCGCCGATCGTCCCCTCGCCCAGCGCGACGCGGTTGCCGACATCGGTCCAGTCCACCGCGAACACCGCCGCCCGCGCCCCGTCCCAGCGCCCCGCCAGCAGATCCCCCTCGCCGATCGCCGCACTCGTCAGCGCCCCCGCGACATCCATCGTATCCGCGTCCAGCCCGTCCGACCGCTGGATCGCCGACGGCGTCATCCCCGGCGCCGCCTGGTGCACCAGCCCGTCGATCACCAGGTCGCGGTCATGCGCGGTCAACCCGATCGCCACCCCATCCCGCCGCTCGATCCGCCAGCACAGCGCGATCGTCGCCAGCTCTTCGCTCAGCCACGTCATACGAGTCTCCCGAAGAAGGTTTTCACGCAAAGCCGCGAAGCCACGAAGAGAAGGGCGCGAAAGCCCCCAACCGCAACACCTTCGCGCCTTCGCGCCTTTGCGTGAATACAATGCCTTGTCTCGGCAGAAGGGTTTCACGCGGAGACGCGGAGACGCGGAGACGCGGAGGATGTCGCCCCTGCCGCGCAGCGGCCTTCGATCTCAGACCAATCGGAATCCAGTCCGCTACCGCGGACGCAACACCTCCGCGTCTCCGCGCCTCCGCGTGAAACCCTATTTCTCTCGAACCTCGAGCAAAGGCACAGACGCCGCCTCGCCCGCAGAAAACGACGCCAGGTTCACCCGCAACCGATCCTCCGCAAACCGCACCGGCACGTCGAACTTGAACCCCGCCGTCACCACCGCACCAACCGCCGGCACCGCGTCGAGCAGCACCCAGCCCCCGCTCTCGACCAGGAACCCGACCCCAGTCCCGTCGACCGCAACCGATACGCTCCCCGCCACCGGCCGCGTGATCCGCCGCGCCGCCGATCCGTAATGCTTCACCAGCGCGAACCGCCGCATCACGCCGTCGCCGACCCCGATCCGCTCGCCCACGCCGGCGCTGTCGAACGGATCGCGCAGCCGGAACGCCCGCGCCGGCCCCATCCGCGCCCGGAAGAACGCGAGCAGCACCGCGATATCGGCCGCACTGCGCAGACCCGGTCCGACATCGTACGATGTCCGCGCCTCGGCCCACGCCGCGCTGCGCGTCTCGACCCCGCCCGCGCTGGTCAGGATCGCGGTCGAGAAGCCCGGCGTCACCGCCGCCTCGCGGCCCAGCGCCAGCGGGAACAGCACGTCGTCGAACGCATCCATGTCTTGCTCCCCCAAAGTATCCGGCGTGTCGAAATGCACGAAGCCGTCGCGCATCACCTGCGGCAGCGCCCACAGCACCGCCGCCGCCACGCCGCGGTCCCGCGCGCGCTCGGCCGCCGCCTCGATCAATCCCCATTCCGCCGCTTGATCCGCCTGAAGCACGAACCCCGACAGATAATGCTGCCGCGCCGCGGGATAGCCCAGCCGCGCCTCCGCCGCCGCGATCCCGTGCGCCGTCGACCCCGCGTCCCCCGCGGTCACCCAGTCGTAATCCTCGAGCTGCAGCACATCGAACGCCGGCAACGCCCACCCCAGCGGCATGTTCGCGCGCTTCGCCTCGGGCGCCGCCGCATCCAGCACGGTCGGCAGATACGTCAGCAAATGCGTCACGCACCCCGACGCAGCCTCCTTCGCCGCCCCCGCCAGCGCCGCGGTGGACGCCGCCAGGCACGCCCCCGCCCGGTCGAGCGTCGCGGTCTGCGCCGCACTCATCGCACCCCTGATCGTCGGCAACGCCACCGGCGCGAACGCCGCCACCGCGCTGGGATCGTACAGGCACGGCCGCCCGTCCGGCATCACCCACCACCACGGCTCCCCCACCTGGAATTTCGGCGCCAGCCCCGCCGCGACCGCGATCGCCATGAACGCCCGCGCCACCGCCTGCAGATACCCCATCGCGCCACCATGCGCCGGCGACAGCAAGGTCGACGGCGGCACCCACCCGGTCAGCGCCGGCGCGCCATCCGCCGCACGCTGTTTCCAGTCGTTCCAGCAATGCGCATCGAACAGCTCGTAGCTCAGCGACCAGATCACCCCGAAGCCGAGCGCCTGCGCCCGTTCCGCGAAATCCCGGTGCCACGCCGCACACGCCGCGTTCAGCACACCGCCCGCCAGGCTGATGTAATAGCCGCCGTACAGCGCCTCGAGCCGGAAATAATGGCTCATCCCCACGTAATGCGTGATGTCGCCGCGATACCCCAGATGCAGCGCATTGCGCAGCAGCCGCGCCGGCGTCAGGTTATAGCTGTCGTCATAGCCGCCTGCGATCCGGATACCGTGCTCGGGCACCACGACATCGCCGATCGCGATCACCGATCCCGGTCCCTCGCAGGCGATCCCGCTGAGCTCGACCCACCCTTCGCGCACCGCCGCCAACGCCGCATCCACGCCAGAATACTCGGGCGGCACCAGCGACACGAACATCCGGTCGATATCCCCCGCCCACACCGGATCGCTGTCGGTGGGCAGGTCGAACCCGCCGACCAGATCGGCAAAGTCGATCGCCACCACCGCATCCTCGGGCGTGCCGACCGCATAGTTCCACAGCCGCACATACCAGGACCGCGCCACGCCCGCGGCATCGCGCCCCTCGATCGTCAGCGTCGGGCCGTTGATCGCATCCAGCGCCATGACGCCAGCCGATCGCCACCGGAACGCCAGCCGGCAATCGCGGAAATCCCGCACCGTCTGGTACCGCAACAACGGATGGTCGAACCGATCGTCCGCCTCCCAGATCAGCCCCGCCAGGTCGTCCGCCTTGTAGAACACCGCGTCGACCCGCAGCGAATCCGGCCCGGTCGTCACCATCGACGCCATCATCGGCCGCGGAAAATTCACCGTCCAGAACCGCGGATCGAACCGCGACACCGTCCCCGCCACCTGCACCGTCCGCGCCGAACACAACCAATGCGCCATCGGACGTCTCCCAAGCTGAAGAATCATTCGCGCAGAGGCGCAGAGGACGCAGAGAAGCAGCAAGGCGCAAAGCGCCCTCCCTCCAACGCCATGAAAGATCGAACCGCCGCCCCGGCCACCACACCTCAGCGTCCTCCGCGCCTCTGCGCGAAAACCCCTTCTCCCACTTCGGGATAAGTGGCCGCCCAAGAATGGTTCACGCGGAGACGCGGAGACGCGGAGAGAAGAGTCCCGCCGCACAGCGGTGTGCAATCTCCACCGCAAGATGATCCACACCGCTGCCGCGGAAGAGTCTCCTCCGCGTCTCCGCGTCTCCGCGTGAAACCCTTCTCTTTGCGTCTTCGTGGCTTGGCGTGATCAAACCCTACTCCGCCAAAGCCGCACGCACCGCCCGAGCCACCTGCCGACTCGACTGCGCCAGCATCGCCGGCGCCGCCTCCCCGCTGGCGCTTACCGTGATCGACACCCGAACCTCGCGCGCCCCCGAAGCCGAAGGCTCGATTCGCCCGGAAGACGTCGGCACGAACACCTCCGCCCCGCGCTCGCCGACCACATAGGCCCGCCCCGGCGACACCGGCCCGCCGGTCGCACGCCCCGGCTCGCCCCCGGCCATCCCCGCCAGCACCGTGCCGGTGTCGCGCCCGCCCAGCACCGATTGCACCCCCGCATCGACCGCACGCCGCGCGATCGCATCCATCGCCGCCAGCCCGACCGCCTTCAGCTCCTCGAATCCGAGTTTCCCGCTGCGCACCGCCCGCAACAGCGCGGTCTCCATCCGCGCCGCCGCCCGCTCCGCGCCGACGCCCAGCACGCCCTCCAGCTCGCCGCGCATCACCCCTAGGTCGCGCGAGAACCCCGCAGTGTCGGCGCGCACGCCGATCAGCACGTCCCTGTCGATTGGATCATCCATCCGGAAACGCCTCCCTCAACCGCGCCACCAGCCCAGCATCGGGCCCAGAATCGAGCGGTGCCGCCTGCCCCCCTGCCAGCGCGCCGACGACCGCCGCCAGTTCCGCCGGCGTCGCCCGCCAGAACGCATCCGGGGTCCACCCCAGCACCGCCCCGGCAAACCCCGCCAACCGCGCGGCGCCCCCGACGAACATCATGTCGCCGAACATCATCACCGCCCCTGCAAAATCTGCGACAGCAGCACCCGCAGCACCGGGGTCGCCGCGGCGATCCCCGCCTCCGCCACCGCCTCGCCCAGCGCGTCGTGCGTCAGCCCCTCGGGCGGATCGCGCAGGCAATGCCAGAACAGCGTCACCATCTCGCCGATCCCGATCCGCCCATCCGCCGCCCGCTCGACCAGCGCGAACAGCGACCCCAAGGCCGCCTCCGCCGCCACCAACGCCGCAAAACTCGGCCGCAGCACCAGCATCTCGCCCGCCACCCGCACCGCCGCTTCCCCGCGCGCCGGGTTCGCCCCCGCCCCCGCCCCCGCCAATGACGCGGTCATGCCGCCACCACCGCGCCCGAGCTCTCCAGGCTGAGCGTGTACGATCGCTCGCCGTTGAAATCCCCGGCATAGTCCAGGCGCGACACCAGGAACCGCCCGGTCATCGTCTCGCCGCTCTCGAAGCTCAGCCGATAATCGTCGAGCACCCCGCTCAGCGCGTTGCCCCTAATCCGGGTTTCCGCCGCGGACCCGGTGAACACCCCCGCCCCCGACACGCTGACGCTCCGCACCCCGGCGCCCGACAGCAATTGCCGCCAGCCACCCGAATCCTTGGTCGTTACCACCACGCCCTCGCCGTTCACGCTCAGCTGCGTCGTGCGCAGCCCAGCAACGGTCGCATAGGCCACCGACGCCTCGCCGTTCCCGACCTTCAGCAGGAACGCACTTCCCTTTTCCACCGCCATCTCAGCTCTCCCCTTCCCCGAATCCGTCACCCCAGCGCAGGCTGGGGTCTCCCGCGGCTCCTGCGCGCCACCCGCCGCACGAGATCCCAGCCTACGCTGGGATGACGCGCGCGGGACGCCACGCGCCGCTCAGCTCTCCCGATACAGTCGCACCGCAAATTCGCTCATGCCCCGCCAGCGATCGTCGCCGATCCGCGTCAGCCGGCTCCGTGTCAGCCGCACGCCCACCAGCCGCCACCCCTCGCCGACATCGCCCGACAAACCTTCGATCGCGTCCTCGATCGATCCCACCAGCGTCCGCAGCCGCACCGGTCGCTCGCCGGCGTCATGGCACGACACGCTCATCGTCCCCGCGCGCCCGGCGATGCCCGCGGCGTCGGCCTGTTGCAGCACCGGCTCCTCGACCACTGCATAGGGCAGCCCCCCGCGCACCGGCGGCGCATCGAACACCCGCACGCCGACGGTAAGGCCCAGCCGCGCCACGATCGTCGCTTGCAACGTCGTCCCCGCGCTCGCCCCCACGCTCACAGCCGCACCTGTCGATAGGGTCGCCACAACGCCGCGACCGCGACCGGCGGCACGACGTCGCCGCTCCGCGCCTCGAACAGATGCGCGACCAGCATCGCCGTCCCCTGCGCGATCGGCCCCGGCACCGCGGCCCAGCTCGCCGCCCCCTCGGTCCCGCCCTCGCGCAGGACGACGACGCGCCCGACGAACGCTTCCGCGGTCAGGATCGCGGTCTCCGCCAGTCCCGCCAGCACCCCTTCGTCGCTGTCCACGCGCAACCACAGCTTCGCCGCCGCGACCGCATCCGCGATCACGCCCGGCGGAATCGATCCGCTCATCACGATTCTCCAATCTCGAAATCCTCCCCTGCAAGGGGAGGGGGACCGGCGAAGCCGGTGGAGGGGTGTCGTCCTCTCCGCAGCGCGACACCCCCGGCCGTTACGACACCGCGAACTTCATCAGCTTGATCGCCTCCGAATTGGTCACGCAGCCGCCGACCCGCTTGGTCGCGTAGAAATTGACGAACGGCTTGTTCGAATACGGATCGCGCAGGATCGCGGTCTCGTTGCGTTCGGCGACGATGTACCCCGCCTTGAAGTTGCCGAACGCGATGCCGAGCGCGTTGGCCGCGATATCCGGCATGTCCTCGGCCTCGATCACCGGATAGCCGAGCAACGTCGCCGGCTGCCCCGCCGCCAGCGAGGGCGCCCACACGAACGCACCGTCGCTCGTCTTGAACTTGCGGATCCGCGCCAGCGTGCTCGCATTCATCACGAAGCTCGCGCCCTGGCGGTACGGCCCGCGCAACGCCTGCACCAGGTCGATCAGCCGTTCCTGCGGGTTGGCGCCGAAATCGCCCGCCGCCCCGCTCGCCAGGTACTGCAGCGTCCCGAACGCCCGCGCGCTATCGCCGGTCGCCGCGGTCGGCTGGGTCAGGAAGCCCTTGGGCCGCCCGACCCCCGATCCGCCGACGAACGCCGCACCCTCGGCCTTGGCGAACTCCACCGCGATCTCGCTCGCCAGCCAGTCCTCGACGTCGAACGCCGCATCGTCCAGCATCGCCTGGCTCGCCGACGGATTGGCGTACAGCTCGCCCATCGGCGGTGCGATCTCGGTGAAGGTCGGCGTCGCCGTCCCCGGCCGCGCATCGGTCTCCGCCGCCCAGCCCGACGGCGTACCGCCGGTCGTCACCAGCTTTCGATACCCCGCCGAGCCGACCTTCACGACGTTGGCGATCGCGCGGATCGGCGAGATGCTCTTGAGCACCGCATCGATCTGCGCGTCGATCTCCTTGGGCACCGCAAACCCGCCCGCATCGCCGGTCACCCCGGTGAACGCCTTCATCTCGATCGTCGCGCCACTCCGCACGAACCCCGCGAACGCCGTACTCACACCCTGCGCCGCGCCATCCAGCACCGGCCTGTCGATAACGTCCATGTCGCTCTCCCACAAAAAAGGCGCCCCGAAGGACGCCAGCCAAACCTCTCGAAATTCTGTGTTCCCCGGCGAAGGCCGGGGCCCAGTCGGGGGACGATCATGATGACCGCTCCCCTACGTTACCCCTGCTATCCCGCCTGGGCCCCGGCCTCCGCCGGGGAACCGCAGGTCTCCACCCGCGCCAGCCGCTGCATCGGCACCGCCACCAAACTCACCTCGACCAGCATCACCCGCAGCAGCTCCCGCCGCGCGCCGCGCCGGACGGTCACCGGGCGATACCCAACCGACAGCCCCGCCACCGCGCCGCACCGCACCGCGTCCGCCAGCGCCGGATCCTCGATCACCCCCTCGACCCGCAGCCCCCGAGCATCCTCGGCAACCGCCGACAGCACCCCCACCGCGCCCCCGCGATGCTGCCACAGCAACGGCACCAGTCCCGCCCCGGCAAACGCTCCCGGGCGCGCGACATCGCCGGCGCGGTCGACGACGTCGAACACCGCCGCATAGCCGGCAAAGCGCAGCGTCACGCCGCCGGCTCCTGCACGTCGAGCATCACCCGCTTTTCCGCATCGCTCAGGAAATCCGCCGCGCTGACCATCGCCCACAGCGTCGAGCGATCCTCGACCAGCGCCGGCACCCGGTCCAGGTCCACCGCCAGGGTCGCCCCCTCGAACCACCCCCGCAGCCCCTGCGCGATGCCGTCGAGCACCGCATGCGCCATCGGCAGCACCGACAGCCGCCACAGCGCCCGGTTGGCCTCGCGGTAATTGGCGTAGCTGTTGTCCCCCGGCAGCCCGAGCAGCATCGGCGGCACCCCGAACGCCAGCGCGATTTCCCGCGCCGCAGTGCCCCGCATCCCCGCAAAATCCATGTCCGCCGGGCTCATCGACAGCGCCTGCCACTTCAGCCCGCCCTCCAGCAGCATCGGCCGCCCCGCATTGCCGCTGCCCGCGAACGACGCCTCCAGCTCGCCCTTCAGCCGGTCGAACTGGTCGGTCGACAGCAATGATCCATCGCCCGGATCATAGACCAGCGCCCCCGACGGTCGTGCCGCATTGTCGAGCAGCGCCTTGTTCCACCGCGCCGCGGCGTTGTGGATCGCCACCGCCCCCGCCGCCGCGCCCAGGCAGCCGAGCCCGTAATGATCGTCGACCGGATGGAACGTCTTGAGGTGGATCACCTCGGGTCGCACGACGTCGGCCTGCAGCCGCGTCACCCGCTCGCCGACCTTGTAGCGATACGCCACCGGCCACCCGCCCGCATCGACCTCGACCGACACGCGCTCCGGCCGCAGCGCGAACAACTCCGCAGCGCCGCTCTCGGCATCGCGCAGCACCTGGACATAGGCGTTGCCGTGCAGCAGCAGCTGCGCCGTCACCGTCTCGACCAGCGTCTGCCCGCCCGACCGCTTCGTCGCCAGCGCGATCAGCCCCGGATCCGACGCGCTCAGCGGCGCGCTCCCCACCCCCTCGACCACCAGCTTGACCGCGCGCTGGGCGATCGCGTTGCCCAGATACGCCTCGCGCACCTGCGCCTCGTAACTCCGCGGCCAGTCCCCCACCGCCGGCCCCGATCCGGCGCGCGACAACGCCGGCCGCGCTTCGTCGCGCGCCCTCCATCCGAACAATTTCATGTCTGCCCCCCCTTTCAGCCCCGCCGCACGCTCACTTCACCAGCCGCACCCGCACATCCTTCGCCGGCCCCAGCATCAGCGCCGACATCGCCCACACCAGCGCATCGGCGCGGTCCGGCGATCGTCCCGGCCCCTCATAGCCGCCACCGACCACCAGCCCGCACAGCTCGTCCTCCAGCTCGGGGAACCCGCCGACATGCCACGCCCGCCCACTTTCGTAGAGCGCCGCCACCGGCTCCGCCCGCGCCACTTTCCCCTGCGACGCATGCACCAACGTCAACGGCATCACGCGGTCCGCCGCGCGCAGCACGCTCTCGACCATCGCCCCGCCCTGGTTCTTCTCGGCGATCACGCGGTCCGCCCGGTGCCGTGCGACGCAGTCCGCCACCGCGCGCGCCCATCCCTCGGGCGACAGGTCGGTCACGCTGGCATCCTCCAGCACATAGGCGTGGTCGTCGTCGCCCCTCGCCACCACCACGATCCCGCACGCATCGCCGCCGGTGCCCTTCGCGGTCCCGGCCGGCGGATCGACCCCCACCACAACCCGCACCCGCTGCACCGGCATCGTCCGCAGCCGCCGCGCCTCCAGCCCCGCGCGACTCCACAGCGCACCGACCAGCTCGTCGATCATCTCGCCGTCCAGCTCCTGCCGCCCCAGCCGCGTGCCGCCGTACAGGTCGTCCATCTGCCCGACCCACCCCGCATCCAGGTGCAGGTTGTCGTGCGTCCGCCCGCGCGTCTCGACGCAGTCGGGCATCGCCATCACCCGCCGCATCAGCTTGGTCGGCCGCGGCGTCGTCGTCACCAGCACCTGCGGCCGCTCGCCGATCCGCAGCCCCAGCATCAGATTGTCCCACGCCGCATCGCCGCGCCGCCACTTGCCGATCTCGTCGCACCACGCCGCCTCGTGCTCGGGCCCGCGCAGCGACTCCGGCACCTCCGCCGAATAGGCGTAGGCCCGCGCCCCGCTGGCAAAGTGGAACTCGCCGTCATGCCGCCGCCACGCATAGGCCTCGTGCGCCCGCGCCACCGCGATCAGCCCGCTATTGCCCTCGATCATCACCCGCCGGACATCCTCCAGCGTGCCGCCAACCAGCGCGATCCGTGCGTGGGGCCGCGCCCGCGCGATCGCGCTGACCCATTCCGCCCCCGCCCGGGTCTTGCCGAATCCGCGCCCCGCCCGGATCAGCCACACCCGCCAGTCGTCGCGCGCGACGCATTGCCCGTCATGCGCCCATAACGGCCAGTGATCCGCCAGCGCCCGCCGCTCGGGCGTGGTCAGCTTCCGCAGCACCCCCAGCCGTTCGTGCTCGGGCAAAGCCGCCAGCCGCGCGCGCAGCGCGAACAGCGAAGCGCTCACGCCGCATCCCCGATCGCGTCCTCCGGCCCGTCTACATCACCGCCAGTCGCACCAGTTCCGTCCTCCTGCGCATCCGCACCGCCAGCCTCCACCAGGCCAGCCCCCGCCAGTTGCGCGACCCGGCGCAACCGCTGCTCGGCGATCGCCAGCTGCTTCATCAGCGCCTGTTCGACGTCGCCGATCGGCACGGCCTTGTAGGTGCGCTTCTGCGCCGCCCGCCCCGCGATCGCCGACGGCCGACGCAGCGCCAGCAGGTGCAGCGCCAGCGTCTGGTCGAGCCGCCCCACAACCGCTCGATCTCCATTCGGCTCGATCGCGTTGACGTCCGCGATCACATGACCCTCGCCATCCCGTCGTTCGCCGAGCGCGCTGCTCAGCAATTCGGATTCGAGCCGCCCATAGCCCTGCTCCAGCGCCGCCTCCCACAGTTCGGCGAACGCGGCGTCGCGCTGGCGCGCTTTATAGGCGCCCGCCAATCCCATCCCCGCCGCGTCCGCCGCCATCCGCACGTTCGCGGTCGCCGCCAGCGCATCCAGGAAGCGTCCGCGCCTTGCCTGGCTCCACGATTGCTCCGGCGCCTTCTTCAATTTGGTCCCACCCCGCTTCCGCGCCGTCACCATCACGTCAGCGTTCCCAGCCGCGTTCCTGTCCTCGCCACCGTTCTCGGCGCCGTTCCCGACACCTTTTCCGCGCGTGTTCGTCATGCCATCCCCCCGACCCAGCCGACCGGAACGAAAAAAGCGCGGGAGCCCCCCGGCACCCACGCTCACCACCCCGACCCGCAATTCTTCAGCGTTCCTGATATGTACCTGAACAGCGTGACGATGTCAAGCAGAATGTACCAGATGGGTTTGACCCGTGCGCCTGCTATTCTCGACTCACATCCAAAGGTGCAGGTTCGATCGCCGCCATCGCCGACGACCTTAGCTTGAACGGACAGCCCATGCCTCGCGTAAGGTCTCGAATGTCCGACTTGGTGGAAAGCAGCCTGGCGGCTTTCGAACGCTCGGGTCGGTAACCGGACGCTTGTTAGCAGAACGGTAGCCGAAGTCGCCTTGCCGAGTTGTTCTCAAAAATCCTGCAGAGTTCCTGGCCGCGAACAGAGTCAGCCAAGAAGCGCGCGTGCGATCTTAGGCGCTTCACTGCTTCTCGTACCAGCGATGCCATTGTAAGCGCGGGGGACCGCGGCTTGGTTGTACCCAGGCGCGAACGCCCGGTGACGAAGTTCTCCACACCGACTAGCGCGGGACCGCCTCAGGCTTTAAGGTGAAGATTGGCAAGACCCGGTAACTGGTCAGCGAGGTGGCCTGCACGATCGGCGGCCGTGGGTTCATCGCGGTAGTGAGCTTGAGGCAGCGCGAAATCTACGGAGCCAAACGCTTCTTCGCCTGCTGGTGGCATCTTGCAATGAGGTAGCTGGGGAAGTCGGGATGATCGACAATCGCCTTAAGCCAACGATCCCGATCGTTCCTGTTCTGGCACTGTTCGAGCGCGGCAAGGTAGAACTCATCTGCAGTCTGCGCATTTCTTGCCCGACTGAACGCGGCGCCAATCACCGCATTGACCCGCTGTTGCGTCAGGAACCGCTGCTCTTCTGGGATGCTCAAGAGCATTCTGCCGAGTATCTCTCGCCATGGCTCTTCTGGCTCGCCTGGAATGCGAACCGTGTCCCGCACCTTCCACCATAGGTACGTGGTGGTTGAGCTACTGAGTTCCCGTGGCGCTTCGACGACGAGCGTATCGAACTCGTCTAGGCGGCTCCCAACCGCGGGTGGCTTGGCGTTGGTTCCCCGGGTTCTACCGGACCAAGCAATGAAACCGTCCCGGACGGCCGCTCCCACGTAACCAGTTGGGCAAAGCTTCTGGACGCGAAAAAGGGCCGCATCGAAGGAGACGTCGGCTACTTTGATGATCAAACGCATTAGGTCCGTCGGGTGATGGGTGCGCTCGATACAACGAAGCACCCATACTGTGGGCATGAGCAACTCAGCAGCGAAGCGGTTCGCCTCGGCCTCCATCTCTACATATTTGCCCCGCTCTCTCGAATGCGGAACGTCCACCTCGTCGACGATCGTGCCGGTGTGCCACGGAATGCGGATATGCCCGATCTCATGAGCGAGCGTGAACCTGCGCCGAACTCGATGCAAGCCGTCAGATATCCAGATCTTCGGTCTGACGCCACTAAGTTTTAGGTCGAGGCAGAGGCCATCAATCTTCAGCGGAAACTTCTTATTGGCCACCGTGGCCATTGAGGCGGCAAGCGCCTCTACATCGATGGGCGGCTCAAGCCCACGACGCTGTACAAGCAGGGCCGCGTGGCGCTCTTCGGGAGTTTCCAAATCAACGGTCAGGTTGAGCTGCAATCCATCGCTGGAGAGCACTGATTTTGCCAGCGTCATCAGAACGCGCCGCGATGCGCTCGTAAGATCGTATGTTGTCATTGACAGCCCTCGCGATAGGCACGCGCTCCATTCTCGCCTTTACGATGATCGGGAGTGCATACGAGTCGGCCGCCAGCAGCGTATACTCTTCCCAGCTTAGTCCGAGGAAATCGTGCAACTCTGCGATCGAGTCGGAGTCATGCCAATAATCGATGAAGTCGTTAATGTCCTCGGCTTCAGCAAAACCGAGCGCATAGCGATCTATGAATTTCGTCGGCTCAGACATTGATCCGTCGACCTTTCACCGCAGGCTTAACCAAAACCCCAGTCATTGCATGGGCCACGCCGAAATGCCGACCTCGACTGGTGAAAACCTCTATCTCCCCGTGGAGGCTGTCCCAGGTATATAGATATGCTCCGCACCAGCTTCGCCACCGATCAGCTCCGTAGACATATCCGAGCTTCTCGCACTCGTCCAGAAATGAGGGCCGCGGCCGAGGTATCATAAAGGCTGGAAGACGCTGACCACGCGGCCGACGATCTGCGCCTCGCTGTCGCGAGCTTCGATCGGGGTGACGGCCTGGTTCTCGCTGTCAACCTTCAGCGAGCCATTAACAACCGAGAGCAACCTCTTAATCATACCCAAATTTTCGTAGACGATCTTCCAGATACGCACAAGTAGAGCACGTCTAACGCAAATGGTACCGCTCCGGCTGCAATGGCCGACGCTAATGAGGGGTGACGTCGCCGTGATGGCGCAAGCGCGGCTGATCTACCCCACGGTCGGTCGGACATACGCTGGTTACGGCGTGCGCCTTGAGCTGGACCGGTCTGACTTTGTTGCCAGATTTCAAAGCATCCTGCCGCAATACTCGATGACGACTTTCGAGCCACGCCGAAGGTTGTCCATGAACGAGCGGCCGATCTCAGCATAACGAGAGTATATCGCTAACGTCCGCAATCGGACATTAGATACCGCGAAAGGCGTCCTGCCGGACCGATGCCAGATTGCGGTACGCATTACGGATTGCCGTTCGGCGATTGCCGCTACCAACGCGACACACACCTGAATAATCAAAGCGCGCTCTATCCAGAACAGGGGGACGCCGAAGCGCCCCCTCCCCCTCAGTACTTCACACGCAACCGCGTGTAATAGAACCCGCCGTTGAACCCGAACGGTCCGCCGTTCCGCGCATAGACCTGGCCGTCGGACGTGCCGCCGGTCAGCGGATAGATCTGCACGGTCGATGTCGGCTTCAGCCGGTCCGGTTTCTCGTCGGTGAAGTTCTGCGCGCCCACCGACAGCGTGAAGTGATCGGCGAAGATGTAGCTCAGCTCCAGGTCGGTGGTGTATTTGCCGCCGAACCGCTGGTTGGCATAGCCCTCGGCGGGCGTGGTCGCGGTTGCCGCCTTGGTGACCGTCACGCCGTAATCCTGCGCGCTGGTCCACGAGCTGTAGTAATTCTCGCGGACGTTGAAGCTGAGATTTCCCAGCGACCAGTTGCCGTTCCAGACGATGCGGTGCTTGGGCGCCAGGTTCTCGGCATCGATCAGCTGCGCGAGACCGACCACGCGGGCGTCGTAATCGGTGACCTTGGTGTCGTTGTAGTTGTACGCCAGCGAGAAGTTCAGCTGCGCGCCGCTCAGCTTGGTGCGCCAGGTGCTGACCACGTCGACGCCGCGGGTGCGGGTCTTGAAGCCGTTGGTGAAGTACTGCACCTGCCCGTCGACCCCGACCGCAAGCAGCGCGGGCTGCGCCGCCAGGTTCGCCGCGGTGACGATGAACGGCGAGGTCAGCCCGATGCGATTGCGCAGGCCGATCTGATAGCCATCGACGGTGAAGGTCAGCCCCGGCACCGGCTCGAGGATGAAGCCGAGCCCGTAGTTGGTCGACTTCTCCGGTCCCAGCTCGGTCGCGCCGAAATACTGCGCGACCGCGGTGTTGGTCGGATAGGTGCCGCTCTGGAACGCGACGCCGTTGTTGAACGACGTCGTCACGATCGAGACGTTGGACTGGCCGGGCGACGGCGCGTGGAAGCCGGTGCCGAAGCTGCCGCGGACCGAAAAGGCTTCGGCGAACTTGTACAGCGCGTTGACCTTGCCGACCCAGGCATCGCCGAACGTGTTGTAATGCTCATAGCGTCCGGCGGCGCCGACCGTCAGCGCCTCGGTGATGTCGGTTTCCAGCCCGACATAGGCGGCATAGGCGGTCTGGCTGAATTTCCCCGCGGTTTGTGGGCTGGTGCCGGCATAGCCGCTTGCGCCGACGCCCTGCGCCGCGGTGGTGCCCGATGCGACGTACACGCCGGGTGCGGTCTGGGTGAAGAGCTGCTGCGCGACCGCATAGGGTCCCGCGGCATAGGATTGCAGGTCGCCCGCGGTCTGTTGGTAGGTTTCCTTGCGATATTCGCCGCCGGCCGAGAGCGTCAGCGGTGCGGCCAGGCCGGCGTCGAGGGCATAGGTGAAGTCGGCGTTGAGGTTGGTCTCCTTCTGGATCAGGTCGCCGAAGTCGAAGCTGGTCTGGGTCGCCGGGCCGTACGAGAAATTGGCCGAGTTATACATCGACAGCGACAGCTTGTTGCGCGCACGGGTGCCCGACAGGTCGTAGCTGAAGTCGCCCGCGGTGCCCTTGTAGCCGACCACGCCGTAGATTTCCTGCGTTTTGCCGACGAACCGCGGCGTGAAGCCGGCGGGGTAGAGCTTGGAGAACTGGAAGGTGTTGGCGTCGCGGACGAACCCGCCTGCCTTGCAGGTCGCGCTGCCGGTCGGGCACAGCGTCAGGAAGAAGGTGTTGTTGAACGCCCCGTTGGCCCCCTGGTTACGCACCACGCCATTGGTATCGACCGCCGTGCTCGACACCGAAGGCCGGTAGTTGAAACTTTGATTTCCCTTGTTTTCCGCATAGTTACCGAAAAAATAGAGCTTGCTGGTGCTGGTCACGTTGAGTGCTGCGTTGACCACCGATTTGAACCCGTGCGACGGCGAATTGCCCCAGATCTGCACCGGCAGCGGGTAATTCGGAAGCTGCGACGCCAGCGCCGGGAAGTTCTGCGCGAAGTTCGCCGCCGAAGGCCGCGTCCGCCCGCGGCTGGTCTGGCCTTCGTCGGTATATTCGCCGGTGGCGTTGACGAACCCCCAGCTGCCCTTGATCCCGGCATTCCCCGCGATCTGATAGCTTTCGCCGTCCCCCGCATAATATTGCCCGGCGCGCCCGACCAGTTCGATGCCTTGATCCTGCCGCAGCCCGTAGTTGAGCACGCCGGCGATCGCATCCGATCCATATTGCGCGGTGGCACCTTCGCGCAGCACCTGCAGGCTGCCGATCGCGAGCGACGGGATCGCCGAGATGTCGGGCCCCTGCGCGCCGCGGCCAAGACCGGTGTCGCTGCCGCCATAGACCTGCACCAGCGCCGAGCGATTGTAGCGCTTGCCGTTGATCATCACGAGCACCTGATCGCCCGACAGCCCGCGCAGCGACGGCGATCGCACGAAGGTCGACGCGTCGGAAATCGAGTTCTGTCCCGCATAGAAGGACGGAACGATGTTCTTCAGCTGGTCGATCATGTTCGCGGCGGGTTGTACGGCGAGGTCGGCGGCGCTGATCACGTCGACCGGCGACGGTGAATTGGTCAGCGTGCGATCGGTGCGGCGCGTGCCGAGGACGACGATATCGTCGGCCGGAACGGGTGAAGCGGAGCCATCCTGGATCGCTACCGCGAGCGGCGCGGCCGGATCGGGATCGGCCGCATAGGCTGCAGAGCCCGACAGAAAGGCAATTGCCAGCGCAACGGTCGAAGTTGTGGATTTGATCATCTAAGCCCCCTTGATAATACGACTTTCCGCGTTCCTTCCGATATGTTCCCGTCCTCGATCGCCGAAACTTCGGTCGACCTGAACGCTTCTTGCTGGGCCCTGTGGATGTGCGGCGATGTCGTTGCGAGTGCATCGCCGCTACGCAACAAGTCGCCACATCATTTCCATTTTGACAATCGAAAACGTCCGCTACGGGAATAGTTCTGACGGATTGTTGCAATTCTGTCGCAAAGCGAGCCGATGCCTCGCCCGGCGGGGTCGCTCGTCCCCCGGCGGCCCGCCCCATACCGACTGGCGTAAATCTACTACCGCAGGGGTGCATCTGCACGATATCGCGGCATGGTGCAGGCTGGTAGCGCCGGACCATGAGCGAACAGTGTAATCACGACATCGTCACCCGGTCTCCGGAAGAAGAGCGGAAGTATATGTTCAAGCGCGCGGAGCACCACCGCCACGCCGCCGACAACGCGGCCGACACGTCGTCCCGCAACATCCACCTGCGGCTCAGCGAGTTGTATCACAACCAGGCGGCACTCATAGACGTAGTATATTCGGACCATATCCGCTGACAACACTACCAGGAACAACCGGGTGCCGTGGTAGTTTCTACGCTTGGCAAATCCGGCCGCACTGCCTGCAGCACGAACGACATTAACGCTAATGGCGCGCCGATTGGCAATCATCGTCCACGAACGGGACACTGGCGATCGTCAGCTCGTTCGGTGGCATCCATCCCCGATAACGCAACGTATCTTCATTCCGCGAAGGAAACGATCATGAATAAAGACGAATTCAAGGGCGGCGCCCGCTATGTCGGCGGCAAGATCGAAAAGACTATCGGCGACACAGTGGAAAGTCGCGACTGGCAGGTCGACGGCGTCGTCGACCAGGTCGCAGGCGGTGCGCAGCACGCCTATGGCCGCGCCAAGTCGATCGTCGGCGATGCCATCGACAGCGCTCCCGAACTGGCGGAAGAAGCCCGCGACCGGCTGAAGGCGGCCGGCGAGCGGATCGCCGATTCCGCGCAGAAGAACGGCACCATCGCGGCGCAGACGGTCCAGGACACGCCGATGCTGTGGGCGCTCGCCGCAGGGCTCACCGGCTATGCGATCGCCTGGCTCGTCCACGGCCGCCGCGTCTGATCGCGCGATGACAACGGCATCGTTCAAATCCCTGCGCGAGACCGCGGATCTGCGCCATCTGCGCCAGATCATCGTCGGTCTCGACGAGGGCGTGATCCTGATCGATCCCGACCAGAGCCTGCTCTGGGCGAACGATGCCGCACTGGCGATGCACGGCGTCGGCGATATCGCCGACCTCGGTGCGACCGTCGACGAATATCGCGACCGGTTCCGGCTGCGCTATCGCAACAACCACCGCCTCGACGCCGACGATTATCCGATCGAACGCGTCGTCGCGGGCGACGCCTTTTCCGAAGTCGTCGTCGAGGTAACGGTCGCCGGCGAGGACAGCCCGCGCTGGGTCCATCAGGTCCGCAGCCTGGTGCTCAATGACGACGACGACGGCGAACCCGCCTGTCTGGTCCTCATCCTCCAGGACGTCTCGGCGCGCTACGAGGCAGAGGACCGCTTCGAACAGTCGTTCAACGCCAACCCGGCACCCGCGGTGATCTGTCGGCTCGGCGACCTGCGCTTCGTCAAGGTCAACCAGGGGTTCCTGGATATGACCGGCCACCTGCGCGACCAGGTCCTGTGCAAGACGGTGTACGATATCGACGTGCTGCGCGAAGCGGACCGGCGCGATCTCGCCAAGGAACGCCTGGCAGAGGGCCGCACCATCCCGCAGATGGAGGCCGAGCTCGAGCTGCCCGAGGGCGGTACCAAGCTGGTCATCGTCGCCGGCCAGCCGATCGACATGGGCGACCAGCCGTGCATGCTGTTCACCTTCGCCGATCTCGAACCGCGGCGAAAGGCGGAGGGGGCGCTGCGCCACAGCGAGGAACGCTTCACCCGCACCTTCCAGCTCGCGCCGGTACCGATGGCGATCGGCGCGCGCGACGGCCACCGGCTGTGCGAGGTCAACGCCAGTTTCACCCAAATGACCGGCTATGCCGCGACCGAGATCATCGGCCGGCCGCTGGGCGAGGTAAACCTGTGGGAAAGCACCGCGGTCTGCCACGCGATCGAGGCCTCGATCGACGGCGGGCGTGATTTGCGCGGGCATGAAGCGCGGATCCAGGCCAAGGACGGCGCGACGATAGACTGCCTCGTCTCGACCGAGGCGATCCGGCTCGGCGACGACGCCTGCGTGTTGTGGGCGTTCCAGGACATCACGCAGCGCAAGGCGACCGAACTCGAACTGGTCGAGGCGATCGCCGCGGTGATGAAGGATACCAGCTGGTTCAGCCGCTCGATCATGGACAAGCTGGCGCGCCTGCGCGCTCCCCAGACCGATATCGAGGGCCCCGGACTCGACGACCTCACCGCGCGCGAACGCGAGGTGCTGGCGCTGATCTGTCGCGGCCATGACGACAAGACCATCGCGCGCACCCTGAATGTCGCGGGCAATACCGTGCGCAACCATGTCGCGCGGATCTATGCCAAGATCGGCGTCAACCGGCGCATCGCGGCAGTCGCCTGGGCACGCGCACGCGGCTTCGACGGCGAAGGCGTGATGGCCGAGAAACCCGCGCCGCGCGCCCGGCAGAAGGTGGCGGCATGACCGCGTCCCGAACGCCCCGCTCCGGAACACCCAGTTCGAGCCCCGATACGCCTGACGATCCCGCCGCCAAGGCCGCCGCGGTCCGCACCGGCAAGGGCTCGGTCCAGGAAGCGATCGGCAAGCTCATCGGCGACGACGCGGCGCGCGAGCGCGGCACCGCCGAGAAGCAGGCCGGCACTGACGCCGCCACCGAAGCAGCGACGCGCACAAAGAAATCCTCGCGGTCCTGAACCGCAGCGATCCCATTTCAACAGGAGTGACTATGACGACCTTCACAACCGGCGCGGCGACAGGCCATGCGCCGATCGACGACGCATATCTCGACAAGACCCCGACCCGGCTGTCCTGGGGTTCGATCTTTGCCGGCGTGGTCATCGCTGTCGCGGTCCAGCTCGTGCTCGGCATCCTCGGCGCCGGCATCGGCCTGACGATGGTCGATCCGGTGGCCGGCACCACGCCCGGCGCGACCGGGTTCGGCATCGGTGCAGGGATCTACTGGCTGATCACCACGATCGTCGCACTCGGCGCAGGCGGCTATGCGGCGGCCCGCGTCGCTGGCGTGCATGAGCGCTTCGACGCGCTGGTCCATGGCCTGGTGGTCTGGGGCGTGACGCTGATCCTGACGCTCTATCTCCTGACCTCGGCGGTCGGTGGGATCATCGGCGGCGCATTCCGCACCGTCGGCGCGGTTGCCGGTGCAGCCGGAACCACGGTCGGTGCCGCAGCCCCCAAGGCCGCCTCGATCGCCGGGATCGACGAAGGCGACGTCCGCAGCGAGGCGATGGAATATCTGTCCGACGCACCCAGCGATCCCGCCCAGATGACGCCGGAGCAGGCGCAGAAGGAAATCGCCAAGTCGCTGCCGGCGCTCGCCCGTGGCGGCACTGACGGACGCCAGGCCGAGAGCCGCATCGTCGACATCGTCGCCGCCCAGCGCAAGATCAGCCGTCCCGAGGCGCAGGCCCAGGTGACGCGCGCCAAGCAGCAGTTCGCGCAGACCAAGACCCAGGCCGTTGCGACCGCCAAGTCGGCCACCGACCAGGCTGCCGGTGCCGCTGCCGGCACCTCGTTCGTCCTCGTGCTGGCGCTTCTGATCGGTGCCGCCGCTGCAGGGTTCGGCGCAACCGCCGCAACCCGTCGCCGGCTGCGCTGAGTGTACCGCGGCGGGCCAGCGTATCCGGCCCGCCGCACCTTTTACGGCTTCGACACCCGTCGCGCGTCGCGGTACATGGGCGCATGACCAGCACGCCCCCCGCTTCCGCAGCCGCTTCCGCAACACGTCCCCCCGCCGCGCCGCCCGTCGCGGAGCGCCGCGATCACAGCTTCACCACGCACGGCGTCACGATCGACGATCCCTATGCCTGGCTGAAGGACGCCGGCTATCCCGAAGTTACCGATCCCGACATCCTCGCCTATCTGGCCGAGGAGAACGCCTATTTCGAGGCCGCGATGGCCCCGCATGCGCCGTTGGTCGACACGCTCTACGAAGAGATGAAGGCGCGCATCAAGGAGGACGAGAGCTCGGTCCCGCAAAAGGATGGCGACTGGCTCTACTGGACCGCCTACGAAACCGGCGGCGAATACCGCAAATGGTGGCGCAAGCCGGTTGCCGGCGGCCCCGACGAACTGCTGCTCGACGAACCCGCGCTCGCCGAGGGTCATGAATATTTCCGCCTCGGCGCCTTCTCGATCAGCAACGACGGCCGCTACCTCGCCTATGCGATCGACGACAACGGCTCCGAACGGTTCGAGGTCCGCGTCAAGGATCTGCAGACCGGCGAACACCTGCCCGAGGTCATCCCCGGCATGCTGTCGGAGATCGTCTGGACCGCGGACGATGCCGGGTTCCTCTACGGCCTCGCCAACGAACAATGGCGTACAGACAATGCGCGCTTCCACCGCCTCGGCACCCCGATCGACCAGGACGTCGTGCTGTTCCACGAAGAGGACGAAGGTTTTCGGGTCGGCGTCGGCGAAACCAGCTCGCGCAAATGGATCACGATCGCGACCAGCGACCATGTGACGAGCGAAATCTACCTCCTTCCCGCGCACGAACCGCTCGCGGTCCCGATCCTCGTCTCCGCACGGAAAGTCGGGCGTGAATACGATGTCGACGACCACGACAACACGCTGTTCATCCACACCAACGACACCGACCCCAATTTCCGGCTTTGCACCGCGCAGCTCGAGGAACCCGGCGTCTGGACCGAACTGATCGCGCCCTCGCCCGATTTCTATATGACCGGCGTCGAATGCTATCAGGACTTCTTCATCGTCGACGGCCGCGAGGACGGGCTCGATCAGATCGCGATCCACCGCTACGAAACCCCGCTCGAAGGGCGCCGCATCGCCTTCCCCGAGGCGAGCTACGTCGCCGGGCTCGGCGACAACCCCGAATACGACATGACCGTCCTGCGCCTCGGCTATGAATCGATGGTCACGCCGGGTTCGGTCTATGACTACGACGTCGACACCGGCGAGCGCACGCTGCTCAAGGTCCAGGAAATCCCGAGCGGCTACGACGCCGCCCAATACGGCACCGAGCGCCTCAAGATCGCCGCGCGCGACGGCACCGAGATCCCGGTCTCGATCGTCTACCCCGCGAACTTCAAGCGCGACGGCACGCAGCCGCTCTTCCTCTACGCGTACGGCGCCTATGGCTATGCGATCCCGCCCGGCTTCTCGACCGGACGGATGAGCCTGCTCGACCGCGGCTTCGCCTATGCGATCGCGCATATCCGCGGCGGCGACGATCTCGGCCAGCAATGGTATCTCGATGGCAAGCTCGAAAAGCGCACCAACACCTTCAACGACTTCGTCGATGTCGCAAAGGGACTGGTCGCACAGAACTGGACCGCAGCCGGCAAGATCGCGATCGCGGGTCGCTCGGCGGGCGGCGAACTGATGGGCGCGGTGGTCAATTCGGACCCCGAGCTCTGGGGCGCGGTGATCGCCGACGTGCCGTTCGTCGACGTGCTCAACACCATGCTCGACGACAGCCTGCCGCTGACGCCCGGCGAATGGCCCGAATGGGGCAACCCGATCGAGGACAAGGCAGCCTTCGATCTGATCCGCTCGTACAGCCCGTACGACAATGTCAGCGCCCACGCCTATCCGCCGATGTTCATCAGCGGCGGCCTCAACGACCCTCGCGTGACCTATTGGGAGCCCGCCAAATGGGCCGCCAAACTCCGCGCGACCAAGACCGACGCCAACCTGCTGCTGCTCAAGACGAACATGGGCGCCGGCCACGGCGGCAAGTCCGGTCGTTTCGAAAGCTTGCGCGAAGCCGCGGAGGAACACGCCTTCGTGCTCTGGCAGCTGGGCGTCGCTGGGTGACGCCCTTCACGCTCTCGATCACGGCGACACCGGCCGACATCGACGAGCTCGGCCACGTCAACAATGCAGTCTGGGTCCGCTGGATCCAGGATATCGCCACCGCGCACTGGGACGCGGTCGCGCCCCCCGAGCACCGCGCCGCCTATGTCTGGGTCGTGACCCGCCACGAGATCGACTATCGCGGCAACGTTCAGGCCGGCGAAACCGTCACAGGCGAAACCTGGGTACCCGAACCCCCCAAAGGCGCCCGCTTCAACCGCCACGTCCGCTTCATCGGCGCCGACGGCAAGCCGGTAGTCGAGGCGATCTCCACCTGGGCCCTCCTCGACCGCGCCACCGGCCGCCTCCTCCGCGTCCGCCCCGACATAGCCGCACCGTTCCTGGCCTGATCGTCCGCTAACGCCCAATTGCAGCCGCTCACCCGAGATAAGCCACCGTTGACATGATGTAACTCAAAGGTTACGTGTAACCTTGAGGTTGCAAAGAGGGTATCATGAAGCTAACTGCTCGATCGCCGCATCAGATCGTATCTCAACGAGGCAGATCAACGTTATTAAATGCGCTTGCCGGTGCCTGCTTTTCGTTTGTGGCGATAAGCAACGCTTACGAGCATCCGACCCGAACGCCGGCCTACATCGTGCTCTGGGCACTGTGGATGATCGTCACATTAATCTGGGTTTTCGGTGTGCCCGGAGGCGCGGGCTTTTCAAAAGCCGAGCGCGGTGTTGTCAACGACGAGCTTGCAAGATCACATCAGGCCGCAGCGGCAAAAGTCGGGCTGCTATGTGCGATGATCGGACTTGTGCTTCTGTCGCTTGGGGAATTCTTTCGCATCGAGTTGCCGATATGGGCAGTGCCTGCTGCGACCAGCGGAACAGTGGTTGTGACCGCGCTATTCTTCGCATGGCTCCAGCTACGTCATGACTGAGCTTGTTGCGCATCTGAAAACTTGGCGGATCGAGGCGGGGCTTACCCAGCAGGATCTGGCGGAACGGATCGGCGTTTCGCGAAAGACCATCAATACTGTCGAGAACGGCGTATTCGTACCATCGACGGTTCTTGCGCTAAAGCTCGCAAAAACTTTGGGGGCTACGGTCGAACAACTTTTCGAGCTTCATAAAGCAGATCATGCGTGACGTCCGCCTCGCTGATAACTTCCCACAAGCGACCAGTCCGCTTTCCACCAAACCCAGACATTTACGTTCTCTCGACCAGGTCGCAGAAACGTAAAATGTAATACGCTGTTATCGGCTCTCCCCCTGCGACACTCGCCTGCCACAGTGTGAGAGCGGATTTCTCCGTTACACCGCCGCCCTCACTGCATCGCAGATCCGGTCGACCACGCGCTCGACCTGCGCCGGATCATCGCCCTCAGCCATCACGCGGATCACCGGCTCGGTCCCCGACGGCCGGATCACCAGCCGCCCGCGCCCTTCCAGCTCGGCCTCCGCCGCCGCGATCACCGCCTTCACGCTCTCGACCTCGAGCGGCTTGCCGCCCGCGAACCGCACGTTCTTCAACAGCTGCGGCAACGGCTCGAAACGGTGCAGCACCTCGCTCGCCGGCGCCCCCGCGCGCTTGACCTCGGCCAGCACCTGCAGCGCCGCGACCAGACCGTCGCCGGTGGTCGCATAGTCGCTCAGGATGATGTGCCCCGACTGCTCGCCACCGACATTGTAGCCGCGCGCGCGCATCGCCTCGAGCACGTGGCGATCGCCGACCGCTGTCCGAACCAGCCCAAGTCCCTGCGCCGCCAGATGCCGCTCCAGCCCCAGGTTCGACATCACCGTCGCGACCAGCCCGCCGCCGGCCAGCCGCCCGGCGCGGGCCCAGCTCGCCGCGATCGTCGCCATCAACTGGTCGCCGTCTACCACCGCGCCCTTCTCGTCGACCACGATCAGCCGGTCGGCATCGCCGTCCAGCGCGATGCCGATGTCCGCACCGCTCGCGACCACCGTCTCGGCCAGGCTCTGCGGCGCGGTCGATCCGACGCCGTCGTTGATGTTGGTGCCATTCGGAGTCACGCCGATCGCGACGATGTCCGCGCCGAGTTCCCACAACGCCGACGGTGCGACCTTGTACGCCGCCCCGTTCGCGCAATCGATCACGATGCGCATCCCGTCGAGCCGCAGATTCTCCGGAAACGTCGACTTGGCGAAGTGGATGTATCGCCCCTGCGCATCGTCGATTCGCCGCGCCCGCCCGATCTGCGCCGACGGGACCAGGTCGACGTCGCTGTCGATCAACGCCTCGATCGCCGCCTCTGCCTCGTCGCTCAGCTTGTAGCCGTCGGGCCCGAACAACTTGATCCCGTTGTCCGCGAACGGGTTGTGGCTGGCAGAGATCATCACGCCGATATCGGCGCGCATCGACTGCGTCAGCATCGCCACCGCGGGCGTCGGCATCGGCCCGACCATCACCACGTCCATGCCGACGCTGGTGAACCCTGCGACCAGCGCCGATTCGAGCATATAGCCCGACAGGCGGGTATCCTTGCCGATCAGCACACGGTGCTTGTGCCCCCCGCGCAGGAAATAGGCGCCGGCCGCCATTCCGACCTTCATCGCCATCTGCGCGGTCATCGGCGAGACGTTGGTGGCCCCGCGAATCCCGTCGGTACCAAAATATTTCCTTGCCATCGGGGCCGTCCTGTTCCGCTATCGCACTTTGGTCGTTCTTAGCGCGGCTTAGCAACAAGGGCGAGCATGTCGCAGACTACACGAATCCTGTCCGCGCTGATCGGCGGCATCGCGCTCGGCATCCTCGCGGCGCGGTTCGCGCCCGGCCACGCGCTGGCGGCGACCGCGGTCACCCAGCCGATCGGCGCGGCATGGCTGCACGGATTGCAGATGGTGATCGTGCCGCTCGTCGTCGGGCTGCTCGTGACCGGGATCGGCGCCACCACCGAAGCGGCGCGCGCCGGCCGGATCACCGCACGCGCGATGATCATGATCGTCGTCATCCTGTGGAGCACCACCTTGATGTCGGCATTCGTCATGCCGCTGATCCTCGATGCCTTCCCGTTGCCAGCCGGCCTTGGCACCGCCCTGCGTGAAGCCCTCACTGGCGCGACCCCGGTCGGCCCGGTCCCCGGCATCGGCGCGTTCTTCGACACTATCGTCCCCACCAACATCGTTGCGGCGGCATCCGGCGACGCCTTCCTGCCGCTCACCGTCTTCTCGCTCGCCTTCGCGTTCGCGGTGACCAAGCTGCCGGACGACCGCCGCCGCATCCTCACCGGCTTCTTCCAGGCGGTGGTCGATGCGCTGCTGATCATCATCAACTGGGTCCTGAAGCTCGCCCCGATCGGCATCTTCGCGCTCGCCTACGGCGTCGGCGCGCGGACCGGCACCGCGGCGTTCGGCGCGCTGCTGCACTACATCGTCTGCGTCTCGGCGATCGGCTTCATCGTCCTGCTCTCGGCCTATCCGATCGGGATGATCGGCGGCCGCGTCAGCCTCGGCCGGTTCGCGCGCGCGGTCGCCCCGGCACAGGCGGTCGCGATCAGCACGCAGTCGTCGCTCGCCTCGCTCCCCGCGATGCTGAAGGCCTCCACCGATCTCGGCGCATCGGCCTCGACCGCCGGCATCGTCCTTCCGCTCTCGGTCGCGGTGTTCCGCGCGACCAGCCCGGCGATGAACCTCGCGGTCGCACTTTATGTCGCGCACTGGCTCGGGCTGCCGATCGGTCCTGCTCAGATGGCGGCGGGCGTCGCAACCGCCGCGATCACGACGATGGGGTCGATCTCGCTGCCCGGCACGATCAGCTTCATCGCCTCGGTCGCGCCCGTCGCGCTCGCGATGGGGATTCCGCTCGAGGTGCTGGGTCTGCTCATCGCGGTCGAGACCGTGCCCGACCTGTTTCGTACCGTCGGGAACGTGACGATGGACACCGCCGTTACCATCTCCGTTGCAGCCCGCACCCAAGCGACCGGGGCCGGCCAGGAGACTCTTGATGAAATATCGCACGCTCGGCCCTGACCTCGAGGTTTCCACGCTAGGCCTGGGGCTGATGCCGATGGCCGGCATCGGCAAGGGCATGTACGGCCAGGCCGACGAGACCGAGAGCATCGCCACCATCCACCGCGCGATCGACCTTGGCGTGACACTGTTCGACACCGCCGAGATCTACGGCCCGCTCAAGAACGAGGAACTCCTCGGCAAGGCGATCCGGGGCAAGCGCGACGGCGTCGTGATCGCGACCAAGTTCGGCTTCCGCTACGACGACACCGGCATGACCGGCGTCGACAGCACCCCCGCCAACGTCCGCCGCGCCTGCGAAGGCTCGCTGAAGCGCCTCGGCGTCGAGACCATCGACCTGCTCTACCAGCACCGCGTCGACCCGAACGTGCCGATCGAGGATACCATCGGCGCGATGGCCGAGCTCGTGACGGAGGGCAAGGTCCGCCATCTCGGCCTGTCCGAAGCCGGCCTCGACACCATCCGCCGCGCCGCCGTCACCCACCCGATCGCCGCGTTGCAAAGCGAATATTCGCTGTGGGAACGCGACGTCGAGGAGGCGATCCTGCCGCTGTGCCGCGAACTCGGCATCGGCTTCGTCCCCTACAGCCCGCTCGGCCGCGGCTTCCTGACCGGCCAGATCACCAGTCGCGACGACCTTGCCGAAGGCGATTACCGCCGCAACGATCCGCGCTATTCGGACGAGAATTTCGCCCGGAACATGGAAATGGTCGCGGTGGTCAAGACGATCGCCGACGCCCATGGCGCATCACCCGCACAGGTCGCGCTCGCCTGGCTGCTCGCGCAAGGCGACGACATCGTCCCGATCCCGGGCTCCAAGCGCCGCGTCACGCTGGAAGACAGCATGAAGGCGGCGGACGTCACGCTCTCTGCCGACGACCTGAAGAAACTGGATGCCGCTGCGCCAAGGGGCGGTACCGCCGGGCCACGCTACGGCGAAAAGGCAATGTCGATGACGCGCATCTGAACCGCTCAAGAACCTGATCCTCCCCTTTGAGGGGAGGTGGCAGCCCGCAGGGCTGACGGAGGGGTAGCCCGGTATCGACACCGAGACCCGCTCGAAAGGGCGATACCCCTCCGTCTGGCAATGCCAGCTACCTCCCCTTGCAGGGGAGGAATACCGAGCCTTACTGAACCCCGTGCATCCACCGCTTGATCAACGGCGACACCAGCAACAGCACCACGCCGATCCCGGCCGACACCAGCCCGATCGTCCAGAACACGCCCGAATAGGTATCCAGGCTGACCTTCAGATTGGTCACTTGGCCGCCGACGGTCTCGACGCTCGCCACCTGCGCGACCACGCCCGCGACATATTGCGCGACCGAGATCGACAGGAACCACACCCCCATCATCAGCCCGACGACGCGCGCGATCGACAGCTTGGTGATCATGCTCAGGCCTACCGGCGAGATGCAGAGTTCGGCGAACGAGTGGATGAAATACAGCCCCGCCAGCCACCAGATCCCGACCTTGAAGCTCGGCCCGACCATGCTCGCGCCCCAGACGAGGAACAGGAAGCCGACACCGACGCCGATCAGCGCGATGCCGAACTTGACCGGGATCGACGGCTCCAGGCCCTTGGCGGCGAGCTTGGTCCACAGGATCGACATCACCGGCGCCAGCGCGACGATGAAGAACGCGTTGAAGAACTGCGTCTGCCCCGCCGAGATGCTGAACAGCCCGAACACGCTGAGGTCGGTGTTGCGATCCGCGAACAGCGTCAGGCTCGACCCGGCCTGCTCGAACAGCGTCCAGAACACGACGTTAAACACGATCAACACCATCGCCGCCAGCATCATCTGGAACTCGCGACGCTCGCCGTTTGCGAACGACCAGATCAGGATGCCCGGCACCGCGATCAGGAACGTCCCGAACAGCAATTTACCCATCAGCGACAGCGAGACGATGTAGCCGACGATCCCCGACCCCGGCACCGGCGGCTCGGCGTTCATCAAATTGACGAACAGCAGGTAGAAGATCGGGATGCCGAGCAGCGCGGCGGCATAGATGCCGAGCGCACGATCGGGTCCGCTACGCACCGGCGGCTCGCCATATCCGCTCAGCTTGCCGCCATCGAACTGGATCAGCGTCCACGAGAACAGCATGCCGATCGCCGCCAACCCGAACCCTGCCCACCAGCCGAACGCGACCGCGAGGAACGGGCACAGCAGCTGCGAGAACAGCGACCCCAGGTTAATCCCCATGTAGAAGATCGTGAACCCGGCATCGCGGCGCTTGTCGCCCTGCGCATACAGCTCGCCGACCATCGTCGAGATGTTGGGCTTGAAGAAACCGTTGCCGACCGAGATCATGCACAACGCCAGCAGCATGATCGTGACGTAGAAGTCGCTGCGTTCGGCGCCCGATTCGAAGCCACCCTTTTCGACCGTCCGCGCGGTCGATCCGTCTGCCGCGAGCAGCGAGACGGTGCCGTCGTCGTTACCCTTGATCTTCAGCTTGTTCGCGCCATCGACCAGATAGCGGACCTCGCTGTCGGCCTGGTCGATGACCTGGATCGCGTAGCGCTGGTTGGCGATCGTCGCATACGGCTTGGCGGTCTCCCCGCCGAAGCACAGCAGCAGATAGCCCAGCGCCATGATGATCGCGCCGAATTTCACCGCACGCTTCGATCCCAGATACTGGTCGGCCAGATACCCGCCGACTAAAGGCGTCAGGTACACCAGCGCGGTATAGCCACCGTACAGACCGGTCGCCTCGCGGTCGCCGAACACAAAATGCTTCGTCAGGTACAGCGTCAGCAGCGCGCGCATGCCGTAATAGCCGAACCGCTCCCACATCTCGGTGGTGAACAGCCGGGCCAGCTGCCGCGGATGACCAAACCAGGTCTCGCCGTGCGCCGGATTCACATGCGTGATATCCGGTTCGCGCGGGGTATCCGCGGTCGGGGTGTCCACCATTCATACGCTCCCTGATACGCAACGCGCCTTGAACGACGGCGACGTCATTGCCGCGCAACCTAGCGGCAAAGCGCGCCCTGTAAATCTCGCGGCAGGGCGCGCCCTGTAAAAACCGTGCCCCTGCGCCTATCTGCCGCACCATGCTCAACGACACCTCAAGCGCGCTCGCGTTGCTCGCCACGCGCCGCTCGGGCAAGCCACGCGATCTCGTCGCGCCGGGGCCCGATGCCGACCAGCTCGCGCGCATCCTGCTGATCGCCGCGCGCACCCCCGATCACGGCAAGCTCGCACCCTGGCGTTTCGTCGTCGTCGGCACCGATCAGCGGGCGGCGCTCGCCGCGCTGATCATCGACGCCTATCGCAGCGAACGGCCGCAGGCGTCGCGCACCGAGATCGAGGCGCTCGACCAGTTCGCGCATCAGGCCCCGACGCTGGTCGTCGTGATCGCCGCGCCAAAGGTCGAAAGCCATATCCCGCTATGGGAACAGGAGCTGTCGGCGGGTGCAGCGTGCATGAACCTGCTCCACGCCGTCCACGCCCAGGGGTTCGCCGGCGGATGGCTGACCGGCTGGCCGAGCTATTCGGATAAAGTCCGCGACGCGTTCGGCACCGCGCCAGAGCGTATCGCCGGCTTCATGTTCATCGGCACCCCCTCGCGCCCGCTCGACGAACGCCCCCGCCCGGATATGGCGCGTCTGGTCTCGACCTGGCACCCGTGATCCAGCGCGGGACTCGACGTTTCAGCCAATTGCTGTATTAAGTCAGCATGACAGCGCTAAGCAGTGATGACAGCCCGGTCTACATCCGGTTGCGCGGGACCATCGCCGCAGGAATCCTGCGCGGCGATTATCGTGCCGGCGACCAGCTTCCCTCGGTCCGCGCATTCGCCGCCGAACACGGCGCCAACCCGCTGACCGTCGCCAAGGCCTATCAGAGCTTCCAGGACGACGGCTATGTCGAGGTCCGTCGTGGCGTCGGCATGTTCGTGCTGCCCGGTGCCGCCGAAGCACTGCGCGTCGCCGAACGCGAGACCTTCGTGATGACGCACTGGCCGCGCATCCGCAGCCATATCGACTTGCTGGGCTTGGACGTCCACGACCTGCTGGCGCGCGAGTCCGTCTGACCCCGACTCGCCTGATCCCGCCCCGCTCGATATCGGGCGGTTCGATATCGGCCGTCGCCGCGCTCACGCTGATCTGGGTCGGCGGGCTGATCCTGTCCGGCTGGGATCCCTATGATCGTGCGACCTGGTGGATGGAGATCGCGCCGGTACTGATCGTGCTGCCGGTCCTATGGGCGAGTGCACGCCGGTTCCCGCTGACACCGCTCGCGATACTGCTGATCGGCTTGCACGGCCTCGTCCTGATGATCGGCGGCGCCTACAGCTATGCGCGCGTCCCGATCGGCTTCGACGTCCAGCATCTGCTCGGGCTGGCGCGCAACCCCTATGACCGGTTCGGGCACCTCATGCAGGGCTTCGTCCCCGCGATCGTGTTCCGCGAACTGCTGATTCGCCGCGGCGGCCTGCGTCCCGGTGCCTTGCTGAGCAGCCTGGTGCTCGCCTGCTGCCTCGCCGTCAGCGCCAGCTACGAACTGATCGAATTCGGCGCGGCGATGATGCTCGGCCAGGGCGCGGACGAATTTCTCGGTACGCAGGGCGATCCGTGGGACACGCAATGGGACATGCTGATGTGCCTGGTCGGCGCGATCGCCGCGCTGGCGCTGCTGTCCCGGGTCCATGATCGCCAGCTGACGCGACCCTGAACGCAGAAATGGCCGCTTGCGCGGCCATCCTGAACCCAAAACTGTAGAAAACTGGAGCGGGCGAAGGGATTCGAACCCTCGACCCCAACCTTGGCAAGGTTGTGCTCTACCCCTGAGCTACGCCCGCTCTGGCGCCTATGCCCTTAGCGAAGCTCGCTAGGGGCTGGGTGAGGCGCGGCACTAGCCCGACATGCCGGACACCGCAACCCCCAAGTTCAGAGATTTCCTGCTTGGCGACTCGACCAATAGAACATTACAAGAACATCTATGGCCGACTCGACCGCCCTGCTTGCGCATCTGCGCAGCCTTGCCGCCCCTGCGGTACCACGCCAGGCCGATTCGCGCCCGGTCGAGGCGTGGCTCGCCGATGGCCTGGCGCCTGCGCAACTGCACGAGATATTCGCGGTCGAGGCCGATGACGGCCCCAGCGGCGCCGGCTTCGCGATTGCCTCCGCGCTGGCGGCCGACGCGATGCCGTTGCTGTGGCTCCGCACCGAAGCCGGCGAGCGACAGGGCGGGCGACTGCACGCGACCGGTCTCGCCGAACTCGGGGTCGACGCGTCCACCTTGCTGATGGTGCTGGTCGCCGACGAGGCCGCGTTGCTGCGCGCCGCCGCGGATGCCGCGCGCTGCCCCGGCCTCGGCACGCTGCTGATCGAATCCTGGGGCCGTGCGCCGGGGCTGGACCTGACCGCCACGCGGCGGCTGATGCTCGCCGCCGAATCGTCGGGCGTCACCGTGCTCAGCCTGCGCATCGCCGCCCAACCGGTGCCGAGTGCTGCCGCCACCCGCTGGCAGGTGACCGCCGCGCCATCGCGCGCGCTCGAGGCGAACGCGCCGGGGGGCCCTGCCTTCCAAGTCGAATTGTTGCGCCGTCGCGGAGGCCATGCCGGCCTTGGCTGGTGCGTGGAGTGGAACCGTGACACGCGAATCTTCGATCCCCAGGCGCTATCTTGCGCTGGTCTTTCCCTGGCTTCCGGTGGAGCGGCTGCGGACCGAGCGCCCGCATCTGTTCGTCGGACGGGATGAAGCCCCGCTGGCGTTCGTCGAATCGGTCGCTGGCGGCATCCGCCTGAAGGCGCTCGACCGCGAGGCGATACGTGCCGGGCTCACCGTCGGACTGACGCTCGCCGACGCCCGCGCGCGCGTGCCCGACCTCGAAGTCTATCCCCACGACGCGCATGCCGATCATGCCTGGCTGGAGCGGCTGGCCGATGGCTGCCAGCGCTACACCCCGTCGGTGGCGCTCGACGCCCCCGACGGGCTGGTTCTCGACATCGCCGGCTGCGTCCATGAATTTGAGGGCGAACGACGGCTCGCGGCTGATCTCGAGGACCGGCTCGCGCGCCGCGGTCTGCTGGTCCGCCACGCGTTCGGCGACACTCCGGAGGCCGCGCGCGCGCTCGCCCGATTCGCCGGCGCACCCGCCCCCGACGAACGCCGCGCGGTAAAGCGCCTGCCGGTCGCCGCGCTCGGGCTCGACGACGACGCCACCACCGCCTTGGTCCGCGCCGGGCTGAAGACCGTCGGCGACGTCATGGCGCGTCCGCTCAGCGTCATCGCCGCGCGCTTCGGCGAGGGCGCGGCGATGATGGTCCGGCGCCTCAACGGCGACGTGAAGGGCCCGATCGTCCAGCGCCGCACCGTCCCCAGGATCGGTGTCGAGCGCCGCTTCGCCGAACCGATCGCGCGCACCGACTATGCGCTGGAGGTGCTGGCCGAGCTTGCGACCGAAGCCGCGGAGACGCTCGCCGAGCGCCACGAAGGCGGCCGCCGCTGGGAGGCCCGGCTGTTCCGCGCCGACGGCCTGGTCCAGCGACTCCGCGTCGAGACCGGCACACCGACCCGCGACGTCGCGCTGCTGATGCGGCTGTTCCGCGAACGCATCGACAGGCTCGCCGACCCGCTCGATCCCGGGTTCGGCTACGACCTGATCCGCCTCGACATCGCGCTCGCCGA
This sequence comes from Sphingomonas sp. R86521, assembly GCF_042466235.1. NCBI lineage: Bacteria > Pseudomonadati > Pseudomonadota > Alphaproteobacteria > Sphingomonadales > Sphingomonadaceae > Sphingomonas > Sphingomonas sp. R86521. The sequence continues at coordinate 50,086 of NZ_JAXHBY010000001.1, forward strand.
GAAGCTCGACGCCAGCCAGCTCAAGCTCGAGGGCGGCGAGGCGCAAAAGGGTGAGGTGGTCCAACTCCTCGACCAGCTCGGCACCCGCCTCGGCCGCACCCGCGTCCGCCGCTTTTCGGCGCGCGACAGCCACATCCCCGAACAGGCCGAACTGATGCTGCCGGCCAGCGACCCCGTCCCCACCGCGCCCTGGATCCCACCCGAGACCGGAGAACCGCCGCTCCGGCCGATCTATCTGTTCGATCCGCCCCAGCCGATCGATTCGATGATGGCCGAAGTTCCCGACGGTCCCCCCAACCGCTTCCGCTGGCGCCGCACCGTGCACGAGGTCGCGCGCGCCGAAGGACCCGAACGGATCGCCGGCGAATGGTGGCGCCGCGACGACATCCCGACCCGCGACTATTTCCGCATCGAGGACCGCAAGGGCCGTCGCTTCTGGATCTTCCGCCACGGCCTCTATTCCGAACTGGAAACGCCGCGCTGGTACCTCCACGGGCTGTTCGCGTGACGCCATGAGCTTCGCCGAACTGGTCGCCGCCAGCAATTTCTCGTTCCTCGACGGCGCCAGCGCACCCAGCGACATGGTCGGCCGCGCGATCGAACTGGGCCTGTCCGGCATCGGCATCGCCGATCGCAATACCGTGGCAGGCGTCGTGCGCGCGCATGCCGCCCTCAAGAAGGCGCAGCATGCGCTGCTTGGCGCCAGGATGCCGTCGATCGATTTCCGCCTCGTCGTCGGTGCGCGCCTGGTCTTCGCCGATGGCACGCCCGATATCGTCGCCTATCCGACGACGCGGCTGGGCTGGGGCTGGCTGACCCGCCTGCTCACGCTTGGCAATCGTCGTGCCGAAAAGGGCGGCTGCATTCTCGAACTGCCCGACCTGATCGCGCATCTCACCGACATGCTGCTGATCGTGATGCCGTACGGCAGCGCGCGGGTGGCCGCCGCACCGCGCCGCGGCGACACCGATGCGCGCGATCCGTTCGAACCCGGCGCACCGAACCAGGGTCTGGCCGCGACGCTCGCCATCCTGAAGCCGCTGGCGAAGCGATCGCTGTGGCTCGGCGTCACGATGCCGCATGGCGGTCGCGACCGGCGTCGGCTGGCACGGCTTGCGCGCATCGCCGATCAGGCCGGCGTGCCATTGCTTGCGACCGTCGACGCGCTCTACGCGTATGCCGACGATCGCCCGCTCCACGATATCGTCACCTGCATCCGCGAGGGCACGACGATCCAGAAAGGCGGGCGCACGCTGGCCGCCAATGGCGAGCGTCACCTGAAGGACGCGACCGAAATCGCGCGGCTGTTCCGCGACCGTCCAGATGCCGTGGCGAATGCCGCGACGCTGCTCAAGCGCATCGACTTCACCCTGGACGATCTCCGCTACGAATATCCCCACGAGCCCGTACCCGCAGGCTGGGACGCGCAGAACTGGCTCGAGCATCTCGCCTGGCAGTCGGCGATCGACCATTACGAAGGCTATGTTCCCGACAAGGTCGTCGCCGCCCTGCACGTCGAATTCGACCTGATCCGAAAGCAGCAATACGCCTATTATTTCCTGACGGTGCACGACGTGGTGCGGTTCGCGCGGCGCTGCGATCCGCCGATCCTGTGCCAGGGCCGTGGCTCCGCGGCCAACAGCGCCGTCTGTTTCGTGCTCGGCGTGACCTCGGTCGATCCGATGAAATACGACCTGCTGTTCTCGCGATTCGTTTCTACCGAACGCAGTGAGCCGCCCGACATCGACGTCGATTTCGAGCATGAGCGGCGTGAAGAGGTGATGCAGTATATCTATCGCCGCTATGGCCGCGACCGCGCGGCGATCGCGGCGACCGTGATCCATTATCGGCCCAAGAGCACGGTCCGCGAAGTCGGCAAGGTCCTGGGTCTCAGCGAAGACGTGACGCAGCGCCTGACCAGCACCGTCTGGGGCAGCTTCTCGGGACGGTTCGAGGAGCGGCGCTTTGCCGAGACCGGGTTCGACACAGACAATCCCGAAATCGCGCGGCTGCGCGACATGGTCGCCAGGCTGCTCGATTTCCCCCGCCATCTGTCGCAGCATGTCGGCGGCTATGTGCTGACCCATGGCCGCCTCGACGAGATGGTGCCGATCCACAACGGCGCGATGGCCGACCGTACCTTCATCGAATGGGACAAGGACGACATCGATACGCTCGGCCTGATGAAGGTCGACATCCTCGCGCTCGGCATGCTGACCTGCATCCGCAAGGCCTTCGACCTGATGCAGCGTCACGGGCTTGGCGACTATCGTCTCGATACGATCGCCAACGACGAGAGCCCGGCGGTCTACGACATGCTCTGCAAGGGCGACAGCATCGGCGTGTTCCAGGTCGAAAGCCGCGCGCAGATCAACATGCTGCCCCGGCTGCGCCCCCGCAAACTCTACGACCTCGTCGTTCAGGTCGCGATCGTCCGCCCCGGTCCGATCGAGGGTGACATGGTCCACCCCTATCTGCGGCGCCGGTCTGGCAAGGAGGTCGTCGAATACCCCTCCCCGGCCCCCGAACACGGCCACAAGGACGAGTTGCGCGACCTGCTCGGCGAGACCTTCGGCGTGCCCTTGTTCCAGGAGCAGGCGATGAAGCTCGCGATCGTCGCCGCCAAGTTCACGCCCGACGAAGCCAATGAACTGCGCCGCGCGATGGCGACGTTCCGCAACGTCGGCACGATCGGCAACCTCCATACCAAGCTGGTTGAAGGCATGGCCGCGCGGGGCTACGACCGCGAGTTCGCGGAACGGTGTTTCAAGCAGATCGAAGGCTTCGGCTCGTACGGCTTCCCAGAAAGCCACGCGCTGTCGTTCGCACGCCTCGTCTACGTGTCGTCGTGGATCAAATGCTTCCACCCCGCGGTGTTCGGCTGTGCGATCCTCAATTCGCAACCGATGGGCTTCTACGCGCCGGCGCAGCTGGTCCGCGATGCGGTCGAGCATGATGTCCCGGTGCTGCCGATCGACGTCAACGCGAGCGAATGGGACAACACGCTTGAGGGCACCCCCCCTACCACCAGCCTCGCCATCCGCCTCGGCTTCCGCCAGATCGACGGGTTCCGCGAGGACTGGGCAACGGAAATGGCCAACGCCGCCCCCTTCGCGTCCATCGAAGACCTCGCCCGCCGCGCCAACCTGCCCCAGCGTGCGATGAACCTGCTCGCCGATGCCGATGCGTTCCGATCGATCGACAAGGGCCGGCGCGAGGCGTTGTGGGATGTCCGCCGCACGCCGCCAAAGCAACTCGCGCTGTTCGCCGCCGCCGACGCGCCCGAACTCGGCGCCGAACCCGACGCGCGCCTGCCCGCGATGCCGCTCAGCGAAGAGGTCGCAGCCGATTACCAGACCACGCGGCTGTCGCTCAAGGGCCATCCGATGGCGTTCCTGCGCCCCCACTTCGCCGCAGAAGGCATCCTGTCGTCCGCGCAAGCCAACGCCACCAAGGACGGCCGTCGCGCGAAAGTCGCCGGCGTGGTGCTGGTCCGCCAGCGTCCCGGCAAGGGCAACGCGATCTTCGTCACGATCGAGGACGAGACCGGGGTCACCAACGGCCTGATGTGGGCGCGCGATTTCGAGGCCAACCGCCGCGCGGTGATGGCCTCGCGGCTCATGGTGCTGGAGGGCGTGATCCAGCGCAGCGAAGAGGGCGTCACCCACCTGATGACCACCCGCGTCCAGGATCGCAGCGATATGCTGCGGCTGCTGTCGGAGGATCACGTACTCGACCCGCCGCTCGCACGCGTCGACGAGGTGATCCGCCCTGTCCTACCCCGCGGTCCGGATCCCCGCGCCTCCCATCCCCGGAACGTTCGCGTGCTACCGAAGTCGCGGGACTTTCATTGAGCCCGCTGCCGGAGGCTGGCATTACCGGCTACGCGCGCCCAAATAGGTGCCTACGCCACGAAGGAGTCTGTTTTGGCCACGCTTGGAATGTCACCTGCCGAGAAGGACGCCGTCGAAGCCTTCCGTCGCGACGTCGTCGAACCGTCGATGACGAGCCTGGTGATCATCGATTTCTGGGCCGAATGGTGCGGCCCCTGCAAGGCGCTGACCCCGACCCTCGAAAAAGTCGCTGCCGATTATGCCGACAAGGGCGTGGTGCTGGCCAAGGTCGACACCGACAAGAACCAGTTCATCGCCGCGCAATTCCAGATCAAGTCGATCCCGACGGTCTATGCGATGTTTCAGGGCCAGCTGGTCGCCGATCTGACCCCTGCGCGCACCGAATCGCAGATCCGCGTGATGCTCGATCAGCTGCTCAAGCAACTCCCGATCGAACCCGCCGGTGCCGACCCCGCGGCCGACGTCGAACCGCTGATCGCGATGGGCGAAGAGGTACTGGCCGAGGGTGACGGTGAGCGCGCGCTCGGCATCTTCCGCCAGATCGCCGAAATGGCGCCCGACCATCCCGCAGTCCATGCCGGCTTCGTCCGCGCGCTGGTGATGACCGGCCAGCTCGACGAGGCCGCCGACTGGCTCGCCAATCTCGACCCCGCGATCGCACAGGACCCCGCCGTCACCCGCGCCCAGGCCGCGCTCGCGCTCGCGCAGTCCGCGCCGCCGGTCGAGGACCTCACCCCGCTGATCGCCGCGGTCCAGGCCAATCCCGACGACCTCGCCGCCCGCTTCGCGCTCGCCAACGCGCAGATGGCCGCGAACGACCGCGACGCTGCCGCCGACGGTTTCCTCGGGATCATCGCCGCCGAACGCGACTGGAACGAAGGCGCCGCCCGCGCCCAGTTGCTCAAGCTGTTCGAAGTCGTCGGGCTGGTCGATCCCTGGGTCTCGGCACAGCGCCGGCGCCTGTCCGCGATCCTGTTCGGATGACCACCCGCCTCTCGATCTTCCCGCTGCCCGGCGCGCTGCTGTTCCCCGGCATGCAATTGCCGCTGCATGTCTTCGAGCCCCGCTACCGCGCGATGGTCAGCGACGCGATGGCGCGCGACCGTCGCATCGGCATGATCCAGCCCCGCAACGGCCCGCATGACGAGGCGGGTGCGCTCTACGACATCGGCTGCATCGGCAAGATTTCCGAGGTCGAGGCGCTCGAGGACGGCCGCTACAATCTGGTGCTCGAGGGCGTCGCGCTCTACCGCATCGTCCGCGAACTCGACGTCACCACCGCGTTCCGCCAGGTCGAGGCCGATCTGCTGCCGATGATCGCGGACGACACACTGTCGCTCGGCCGCCGGTCCTCGCTCGAACTCGAATCGCGCCGCTTCGCCGACTCTCAGGGCTATGCGGTCGACTGGGACGCCGTCGGTCGGCTCGACGATGAAAGCCTCGTCAACGGCATCGCCCAGATCGCGCCGTTCGATGCCGCCGCCAAGCAGGCGCTGCTCGAAGCCCGCGATGTCGAGACTCGCGCCGAACTGATCATCCAGCTCATGCAGTTCTTCGGCCGCCACGACGGCGACGAACAGGTGACGCTGCAGTGAGGGGCCGGCCATGATCGACCCCTGGCTGCTCGAACGCCTGGTCTGCCCGGTGACACGCAAACCGCTGCGCTATCACGACGCCGCGCAGGAACTCATTTCCGACGCGGCGGGCCTCGCCTACCCGGTCCGCGACGGCGTGCCCGTCATGCTGGCCGAGGAAGCGCGGCCTCTCGACCGAGACCCCGCAGCGAACTGAAGCAAAGCGTCAGTCGAACAGGCTCGACACACTGGTTTCGTCGGCGATCCGCTTGATCGCCTCGCCCAGCAGCGGCGCGATCTGCAGGTGGCGGATCTTGCCGCCGGCGCCCTTGATCACCTCGTGGTTGCCGATCGAATCGGTGATCACCAGCTCGCGCAGTTCCGATCCCTCGACCCGCGCCACCGCGCCGCCCGACAGCACGCCGTGCGTGACATAGGCGACGACGTCCTCCGCGCCCGCTTCCTTCAACGCGGCGGCCGCGTTGCACAGCGTCCCCGCCGAATCGACGATATCGTCGATCAGGATGCAGAACCGCCCCTCGACCTCGCCGATGATGTTCATCACTTCCGATTCGCCGGCGCGTTCGCGGCGCTTGTCGACGATCGCCAGCGGCGCGTTGTCGAGCCGCTTGGCCAGCTGCCGTGCGCGGACCACGCCGCCGACGTCGGGCGATACCACCATCAGGTTGCGGCCCTTGAACCGCGCCTGGATATCCGCCGACATCACCGGCGCCGCATAAAGGTTGTCGGTCGGGATATCGAAGAAGCCCTGGATCTGCCCGGCATGCAGGTCGACCGACAGCACCCGGTTGGCGCCCGCGACCGTTATCAAATTGGCGACCAGCTTGGCCGAGATCGGCGTGCGCGGACCCGGTTTCCGGTCCTGCCGCGCATAGCCCATATACGGGATCACCGCAGTGATCCGCCGCGCCGACGCCCGCCGCAGCGCGTCGATCATGATCAGCAATTCCATCAGATTGTCGTTGGCGGGGTACCCGGTCGACTGGATCACGAAGACATCCTCGCCGCGGACGTTCTCGTTGATCTCGACGAACACCTCCTCGTCGGCGAACCGCCGCACGCTGACATCGGTCAGCGGGGTCTCGAGATAGGCGGCGATCTCCTGCGCGAGGGGCAGGTTCGAATTGCCGGTCATCAGTTTCATTGGTGCGCTCCCGCTAACGCGGTGCCCTTAGGCTGCGACTCGGGTTGGTGGAAGAGGTTTGCCGCTGCGGCGTGCGCCACCTAAAGCGCCAACATGACAATCCTGACCCGTTTCGCGCCCTCCCCGACCGGCCGGCTGCACGTCGGCAACATCCGCACCGCACTCCACAACTGGATGTTCGCGCGCGCGAACGGCGGGCGGTTCGTGCTGCGGATCGACGACACCGATCCCGAACGGAGCGAAGAGCGGTTCGTCGATGCGATCCGCGCCGATCTCGACTGGCTCGGGATGACGCCCGACGCGGAGGAGCGGCAGTCGGCACGGTTCGCGCTGTACGAGGCGCGGTTCGCGGCGCTGGCCGAGAGCGGGCACGTCTATCCTGCGTACGAAACCACGCAGGAACTCGACCTCAAGCGCAAGATCCAGGCCGGACGCGGGCTGCCACCGATCTACGACCGCGCCGCCCTCGCGCTGTCCGATGCCGACCGCGCGAAGCTGGAGGCGGACGGGGTGCGCCCGCATTGGCGGTTCAAACTCGATCACGACGCCCCGATCGCGTGGGACGACCTGATCCGGGGGCCGCAGGCGTTCGACGCGCGGACGATGAGCGACCCGGTGGTGCGGCGCGCCGATGGGTCGTGGCTCTACATGCTGCCCTCCGCGATCGACGATGCCGAGATGCGCGTCAGCCATGTCGTGCGCGGCGAGGATCATGTCTCGAACACCGCGCTCCAGTTGCAGATGTTCGACGCGCTCGGCGTGACCCCGCCGCGGTTCGCGCACGAGGCGCTGCTGACCGGTGCGGAGGGCAAGCTGTCGAAACGACTCGGCTCGCTCGGCGTCGATCATTTCCGCGACGTGGGGATCGAGCTGCAGGCGGTGCGCGCACTGCTCGCGCGGATCGGCACCAGCGACCCGGTCGAACCGATCGCCGACGCCGCGCCGCTGATCGCAGGCTTCGATTTCGCGCGGTTCGGACGCGCGCCGGCGCGGTTCGACGAGGCGGAACTGGCGCAGCTGAACGCGCGGATCCTCCACACGCTCGACTATGCGACGGTTGCCGACCGCGTGCCCGCGGGGATGGGCGAGGCGGAATGGGCCGCGGTCCGCCCGAACCTGGCCATCGTCGCCGACGCGGCGGACTGGTGGCAGGTGATCGAAGGGCCGGTGCCGGTCGATGCGGACCTCGACGCGGCGTATCTCGATCAGGCGGTGACGATCGCGGCCGAAATCGACTGGACCGGCGACCCCTGGCACGCGCTGACCGGCCGCCTGAAGGACGCCACCGGACGCAAGGGCAAGGCGCTGTTCCTGCCGCTGCGCCGCGCGCTGACCGGCCGCGATCATGGTCCGGAGATGGCCGCGCTGCTCCCGCTGATCGGCCGCGACCGCGCACTGGCACGATTACGCCAAAGGTAACGCTAACCGCCTCCGATCTCTCGAAAACACCGCTTGCTACGCCCCTCCATCGGCGTAGCATCTGGCCAGGCGGTATCATCGTTACGCCGCCATCCTCGAGGAGATGCGAAGGAGAGCGAGCATGTACGCAGAGAGACGGACCGGGCGGTTCAACCCCGGAAGCTTCGCGGTGGCGATGGGCGTCAACGGCATCGTGATCGGTGCGCTGTTCTACGCCGCGCCGGGGGTCGTGCCGACGATTCTCCGGCCCGATCCCCCGCTCGTCACCTATCAGGTCGATCTGCCCAAGCCGCCGCCCCCCGAACCGCAGATCGCCGCCGAGCCGAGCCCGACGCCACGGCTGCGCACACCGACCCCGCTGGTCCTTACCCCGACGATCGACCGCGGCGTCACCGTCGATCCCACGCCCTATACCCCGCCGACGATCGACGGCTCCGCCGGCACCGGCACGGGACTGGTCGCATTGCCCTTCGATCCGCCAAAGCCTGCACCGGTGATGGTGCAGCCGGGAATCGACCCGCGCTACGCCGCCGACTTCCAGCCCAGCTATCCGGCCGGCGAACGTCGCGCCGAACATGAGGGCCGAGTCGTCGTCCGCGTGCTGATCGGCGCCGATGGCCGGGTGAAGCAGGTCGAGCGGGTCAGCGCGACCAACGACGCCTTCTACCGCGCCACGCTGGATCGTGCGCTCGGCAAATGGCGGTTCACCCCCGGCACCCGCGACGGCGTCGCCGTCGAGGCATGGCGGAGCATGACGCTGCGCTTCGTGCTCAGCGAGAACTGAGTTTGGTGCGCGGGGCTGGCCTGTGCCGCTCCGCGCGCCTATCTTGTGGCGATGGGAATGTTCAGTCGTTTTTCGCCGCTAGCGGCCTACCGGGATCTGCGGTTCTTCCTCGGCAACCGCCAGCCGCACCAACTCTGGTTCATGATCGCGGCGTTGGGCGTCACCAGCTTCCTGATCTACGCGTTCGTCAGGGATTCCTATGTCGAGCCGGTCTATCGGCGCAACATCGTGTACGTCGAGCAATGGCCGGCCGATCGCACCGACGCTCAGATCGTCGCGCAGCAAAAGATCGACGCCCCGGCCAAGACAAAGGCGCTCGCCGAACAGAAGAAGCGCGAGGACGAGACCCGCGCATCGTTCAAGCGGCTGGACGACAAGATGACGGCGATGGGGCTCTGAACGACACGCAAATCGACGTGGGCTGGATGGGTGTCGCGCTGGCACTGGCCGAACGGACCCGCGGCCGCACCGCGCCCAACCCCAATGTCGGTTGCGTGATCGTCCGCGACGGCCGCGTCGTCGGGCGCGGCTGGACGCAAGCCGGCGGCCGCCCGCATGCCGAGGCGATGGCACTTGCGCAGGCTGGCGCCGCGGCGCGCGATGCGACGGCGTATGTGACGCTCGAACCCTGCGCGCATGTCTCGCCGCGCGGACCGGCGTGCTCGGACCTGCTGGTCGCCGCGGGCGTGAAGCGAGTCGTTGCGGCGATCCAGGATCCCGATCCGAGGACGGCGGGCGCAGGCTTGGCAAGGCTGAGGGCGGCAGGGATCACGGTCGATACCGGACTTCGCGAAGCCGAAGCCCGGCGGTCGATGGCGGGATTCCTCACCCGCCGCCGGTTCAGACGACCGCAGGTGACGCTGAAGCTCGCCACCTCGCTCGACGGCTGCATCGCGATGGCCGACGGCACCAGCCGCTGGATCACCGGTCCCGAAGCACGCGCACATGCGCATTTGGAGCGCAGCCGCCACGAGGCGATTCTGGTCGGGCGGGGCACCTACGACGCCGATGCCCCGCTGCTCGATGTCCGACTCGCCGGACTCGAGGCACGGGCGCCGCACCGGGTGATGCTGTCGGCAACGCTCGGAACACTCAGCCCAGCCCCCACCCCCATCCGTCACCCCAGCGAAGGCTGGGGTCTCCCCGTGGAACAGCGTCGCTCTCGCCAACCGGAAGACCCCAGCCTTCGCTGGGGTGACGGGTCGAGGGAAGGTCGCGAATCCGAGACGCCACATGACGGCACCGAACCGGGGTGGACGGTGATTGCATCCCCCGCCGACATCGCCACCCTGGACGGCATCGACCACATCCTCGTAGAAGGCGGCGCGCAGACCGCATCCGCCTTCCTCGCCGCGGACCTGGTCGATCGCCTGCTGCTCTACCGCGCCCCGATCCTGATCGGCGGCGGCAAGCCCGCGATCGGAGACATCGGCATCGACCTTGCCGCCGCGCATGGCCGCTGGACGGCGGTCGACGCGCGGCAACTTGGCAGTGACCGTCTCGAAGTCTACGAGCGCGCGAGGAGCGATTAATGTTTACCGGAATTGTCAGCGATATCGGCACCATTGCCCGCGTCGAGACGCGCGGCGACACCCGCATCGTCGTGGATACCGCCTATGATACCGCGACCATCGATCTCGGCGCGTCGATCGCCTGTTCGGGCGTCTGCCTTACCGTGGTCGATAAGGGCCCCAACTGGTTCGCGGTCGACGTGTCCGGGGAAACCATCAGCCGCACCGCGACCGACCAGTGGACGCAGGGCCGCAAGCTCAACCTCGAACGCGCGATGAAGCTCGGCGAGGAGCTCGGCGGCCACATCGTCACCGGCCATGTCGACGGCGTGGCGGACGTGCTCGGCGTCGACCCCGACGGCGATTCGCTCCGGATCGGCTTCGCGGTGCCCGCCGCGATCGCGCCGTTCCTCGCGCCAAAGGGCTCGATCACCGTCGATGGCGTATCGCTGACCGTCAACGCGGTTGTGGATCACGGCGACGTCACCCATTTCGCGGTCAACATCATTCCGCATACGCAGGGCGCGACGACACTCGGCGCGCTGGCGCCGGGCCAGTCGGTCAATATCGAGATCGACGTGCTCGCCCGCTATCTGCAACGCATGGAGCATTATCGTGCCAAAGCCGGCTGAACTCTCGCGCCTGAAACACGCGTTCCTGTCGTCGCCCGAAGAGATCATCGACGAGGCGCGCAACGGCCGGATGTTCATCCTGGTCGACGACGAGGATCGCGAGAACGAGGGCGACCTGGTCATCCCCGCGCAGATGGCGACGCCCGACGCGATCAACTTCATGGCGAAGTTCGGCCGCGGGCTGATCTGCTTGGCGCTGACCAAGGGCCGCGTCGACGAACTCGGCCTCGACCTGATGAGCCGCAACAACGGCACCGTCTACGAAACCGCGTTCACCACCTCGATCGAGGCGCGCGAGGGCGTCACCACCGGGATTTCCGCCGCCGACCGCGCGCGGACGATCGCGGTGGCGATCGATGCCAACAACGGCGCGTCGGAGATCGTCTCGCCCGGCCACGTCTTCCCGCTGGTCGCGCGCGACGGCGGCGTGCTGGTCCGCACCGGGCATACCGAGGCCGCTGTCGACGTTGCGCGGCTGGCGGGGCTCAACCCCTCGGGCGTGATCTGCGAGATCATGAACGATGACGGCACGATGGCGCGGATGGACGATCTGCTGCCATTCGCGCAGTTCCACAATATCAAGGTCGGCACGATCCGCGACCTGATCGCGTATCGCCGCCGCCATGACCATCTGGTCGAGCGCCGCGCGGAAGCCAGGTTCACCAGCCAATGGGGCGGCGAATGGACCGCCTACACCTTCTGGAACAAGGCGACCGGCACCGAACAGGTCGCGCTGGTCAAGGGCGAGGTCGATCCCGCCAAGCCGACGCTGGTGCGGATGCACGCAATGTCGCCGTTCGCCGATCTGTTCGGCGAGACCGGCGATCGCGGCCAGCTGTTGGCGCGCTCGATGACCCAGATCGCCGCCGAGGGCTCAGGCGTAATCGTCGTGATCAACAAGCCGCGTCCCGACGGCGTCGCCGCCGCGATCCGGCACAAGGCGGGCGAGACGACCCCTGACATGGACGAGCTGCGCGACTACGGCGTCGGCGCGATGATCCTGACCGAACTGGGCGTCCACGACATGATCCTGCTCACCAACACGCATCACACTTTGGTCGCGCTCGACGGCTACGGCCTGTCGATCGTCGGCGAACGCAAGATCGAGGACCTCTGATGGCACATCTCCTGATCGTCGAAGCCCGCTTCTACGACCATCTCAACGACCTGCTGGTCGAGGGCGCCCGCGCTGCGATCGAGGCCGCGGGGCATACCCACGAGATCATCACCGTACCCGGTGCGCTCGAAGTACCGGGCGCCATCGTGCTCGCCGCAGAGAGCGAAGCGTATGACGCCTACGTCGCGCTGGGAGTCGTGATCCGCGGCGAGACCTATCATTTCGAGATCGTCGCCGGCGAAAGCGCGCGCGGCATCATGGCGCTGACGATGGAGGGGCTGTGCATCGGCAACGGCATCCTCACCACCGAGAACGAAGCACAGGCGCTCGCCCGTGCCCGTCCGACGGAGGGCGACAAGGGCGGCGGCGCGGCACAGGCGGCATTGGCAATGCTGGCGTTGCGGCAGCGGTTTACGGCGTAATCCCGCGCGGGACTGTCACGACGGCGGCGCGACTCAGCGCTGCGACAACGCCACGATATGATCGAACACCGCCGGATGCAGCGGCTTGGCGAATGCGCAGCCATATTTGAACTTGTCGCGCCACGCGACCACCGCTTCCAGCGCGGCGAGCCCCGGCAGCGTCAGCCACACCACGGTGCCGGGCCACAGCGTAAAGCTGGTCTCGGCGCGAAACCCCGACAGCGACAGGTCGGTGACCTCGATCTCGAACCGCGTCTGCCCGCGATCGCGCAGGTGCGCGCGCATCTTGACGGACTTGCGAAGCGCGCGACGAAGCTCCTCGCCGGTGGGGTCTTCCCCGGTCGGATCGTCGGACGAATCAAGGGCGGGTTGTGTCATGGCTGGCATGATGCCGCGAAAGGGTTACTTCTTTCCAAACGTTCGTCCCGCTGGCGCTGGGATTCAGGGTCGGCGTGCTGCTGCGATCTGGCCTTCAGCGCCTCGGGTCTCGACGGCGTCTAAATGGCAAAGCCCCGATCCCGGTGGAGAAAACCATCTTGTTGCAAACGCGAATCAGTCGCAATACCCTTAAGGGTGGATTTGAACTGCCGGCTGTGCTTTACGCGCCCCAATTCCCGATTTTCCAAATGCGTGGAGCCTCCCGATGAACATCCATGAATATCAGGCCAAGGAATTGCTGGCCAAGTTCGGCGTCCCCGTGCCTGCCGGTTTCGCGGCACTGACCGTCGAGGAAGCCGTCGAGGCCTCGAAGAAGCTTCCCGGACCGCTCTATGTCGTCAAGGCGCAGATCCACGCCGGCGGCCGCGGCAAGGGCAAGTTCGTCGAATTGGGCCCCGATGGCAAGGGCGGTGTCCGCCTCGCCAAGACCGAGGACGAGGTTCGCGCAGCGGCAACCGACATGCTCGGCAACACGCTCGTCACGATCCAGACGGGTGACGCGGGCAAGCAGGTCAACCGCCTGTACGTCACCGATGGCGTCGACATCGACAAGGAGTTCTACCTCGCGCTGACGCTCAACCGCACCACCGGCCGCGTCATGATGGTCGTCTCGACCGAAGGCGGCATGGACATCGAGGCGGTCGCGCACGACACGCCCGAGAAGATCCAGTCGATCGATATCGACCAGGCGACCGGCTTCATGCCCCATCACGGCCGTTCGGTCGCTGCAGCGCTCGGCCTGACCGGCGATCTCGCCAAGCAGGCCGCGAACACCGCGTCGAAGCTGTATGACGCGTTCATGGGCACCGATGCCGAGCAGATCGAGATCAACCCGCTCGCCGTGACGAACGACGGCAAGCTGATGGTGCTCGACGCGAAGGTCGCATTCGACGGCAATGCGCTGTTCCGCCACAAGGACCTGCTCCAGCTGCGCGACGAGACCGAGGAAGATCCCGCCGAGCTCGAAGCGTCCAAGTACGACCTCGCCTACATCAAGCTCGATGGCGACATCGGCTGCATGGTCAACGGTGCCGGCCTCGCGATGGCGACGATGGACATCATCAAGCTCAACGGCATGTTCCCGGCCAACTTCCTCGACGTCGGCGGCGGCGCCAACAAGGAGAAGGTGACGGCGGCGTTCAAGATCATTCTCGCGGATCCGAACGTGAAGGGCATCCTCGTCAACATCTTCGGCGGCATCATGAAGTGCGACATCATCGCCGACGGCATCGTCGCCGCGGCGAAGGAAGTGAACCTCTCGGTTCCGCTGGTTGTTCGCCTCGAGGGCACCAACGTCGAGAAAGGCAAGGAAATCCTCGCCAACTCGGGCCTCGCGATCGTTCCCGCGAACGACCTCGGCGATGCCGCGAAGAAGATCGTCGCAGAGGTCCAGAAGGTCGCGGCCTAACCGCTACCGACTGCATACTGATTCTGCGAAAGACGGGGCTCGGACGGAAACGTCCGGGCCCTTTTTCGTTGGTACTGCAGGCTATCCGGCGTGTGATCCGGTCGGCACTGCGTCGTGACGCTACGGCATAGCGATGAATCCGTACCGCACTTGCGAAAACGGCTCGAAACAGCCATCTGTCGCGCCAACGCCGCCACCCTGTGACGGTGACCGAAAAGACGATATTCACCTTGGAAGGAACCCCGATGAAGGTGCTGGTACCGGTCAAGCGCGTGCTTGATTACAACGTGAAACCCCGCGTGAAGGCGGACGGCACAGGCGTCGATCTGGCCAACGTCAAGATGAGCATGAACCCGTTCGACGAGATCGCGGTCGAAGAGGCGATCCGCCTCAAGGACAAGGGCGTCACGGAAATCGTCGTCGTCTCGATCGGCGAGCAGAAGAGCCAGGAAACGCTCCGCACCGCACTCGCGATGGGCGCCGACCGTGCCATCCTGGTGGTCAGCGAGACCAAGGTCGAGCCGCTGGGCGTCGCGAAAATCCTCGCCAAGATCGTCGATGAGGAAAAGCCCGACCTCGTCATCCTCGGCAAGCAGGCGATCGACGACGACAACAACCAGACCGGGCAGATGCTCGCCGGCCTGCTCGGCTGGGGCCAGGGCACGTTCGCGTCGAAGGTCGAGATCGCCGACGGATCGGTCCACGTGACCCGCGAAGTCGATGGCGGTGCCGAGACCGACACGCTGAAGCTGCCCGCGATCATCACCACCGATCTTCGCCTCAACGAGCCGCGCTACGCGTCGCTGCCCAACATCATGAAGGCAAAGTCGAAGCCGATGGCGAACAAGACGCCGGCCGATTTCGGCGTCGACGTCACCCCGCGGCTGACCACGCTGAAGGTGGTCGAGCCCGCCAAGCGCTCGGCCGGGATCAAGGTCGCGTCGGTCGACGAACTGGTCGGTAAACTACAGGCAATGGGAGTCGCCAAGTGAAGACGCTCGTATGGGTCGAACATGACGGTACCGCCGTCAAGGATGCCACGCTGTCCGCGGTCACCGCCGCATCGCAGCTCGGCGAAGTCCATCTGTTGGTCGTCGGCCAGGGCGTCGATGCGGTCGCCGCGGCGGCTACGAAGATCGCCGGCGTGGGCAAAGTCCATGTCGCCGACGACGCTGCGTACGCGCATGCGCTTGCCGAGAACGTCGCGCCGCTCGTCGCCCAGCTGATGGCCACTCACGACGCGTTCGTCGCGCCGTCGACCACCAATGGCAAGAACATCGCCCCTCGCGTGGCAGCGCTGCTCGACGTCATGCAGATCAGCGACATCCTGTCGGTCGAGAGCGAGGACACCTTCACGCGTCCGATCTATGCCGGCAACGCGATCGCGACCGTACAGTCGTCGGATGCGAAGAAGGTCATCACGGTCCGCGGCACCGCGTTCGACAAGGCCGCGACCGAAGGTGGCACCGGCGAGATCGAAGCCGTCGCCACGACCGGCGATGCGGGCCTGTCGAGCTTTGCCGGTTCGGAGATCGCGGCAAACACCCGGCCCGAACTGACCAGCGCCAAGATCATCGTCTCGGGCGGTCGCGCGCTCGGATCCGACGAGCAGTTCCACGCCCTGATTGATCCGCTTGCCGACAAGCTCGGTGCCGGCGTCGGCGCCAGCCGCGCCGCCGTCGACGCGGGCTATGCGCCCAACGACTATCAGGTCGGCCAGACCGGAAAGATCGTCGCCCCCGAAGTTTATATCGCGATCGGCATCTCCGGCGCGATCCAGCATCTCGCGGGGATGAAGGACTCGAAGACGATCATCGCGATCAACAAGGACGAGGATGCACCGATCTTCCAGGTCGCGGACATCGGCCTCGTCGGCGACCTGTTCAAGATCGTGCCGGAATTGACGTCGAAGCTGTAGGCAAAGCCGATGCGCGGGGCAAAGCCCCCGCGCAACAGCAAGACCGGCCGGCGGCGCGCCAGCGCCGACCGACGACACGGGATTTTCTCCCGTGTCGCGCGCCACGAAAAGGGCGGCCCGACTTAACGTCGAGCCGCCCTTCTTCGTTACCAACCAGCCGTCACCCCGGACTCGTTCCGGGGTCCACTGTGCCGCGAATCAACGCCGTAGGTTTCGCGCCACCGTGGATGCCGGACCAAGTCCGGCATCCACGCCGATTACGCCGTAACCGCCTCGGCCTTCGGATTGATCTTCGACGTCGCCATCGCCGTCAGCTTGTCGTCCGTCGCATATTCCTCATCGAGCGTTTCCTGCAGGATCGCGGCGATCTCGGTGCGGCCCAGCTGGTTGGCCCACGCGATCATCGTGCCATAGCGCGCGATCTCGTAATGCTCGACCGCCTGCGCCGACGCGATCAGGCCGGCGTCGAGCACCGCCTTGTCCTCGATCTCGCCGGCGACCTCGTTGGCTTCCTTGATGATTCCGTCGATCGCCGGGCAGGTCACCGCCTTCACCTTCTCGCCGAGCAACTCGAAGATCCGCTCCAGCCGCACGATCTGCCCCTCGGTCTCGCGCAGATGCGTCTCGAATCCCTTCTTCAGCGCTGGCGCGGTCGCCTTCTCCGCCATCTTGGGCAGCGCCTTGGTGATCTGGTTCTCGGCATAATACACGTCCTGCAACTGGTGCAGGAACAGGTCCTCGAACGTCGCGATGTCTTTTGAAAAAAGGCCCATGATACGTCCTTGCATAGCAGGCGAAGCCAATCGCTTCTGGCCGCACAACGTCCTATCGAACGCGAAGTTTCCGCTCGTCCGCGAGCCGCTTTTCCAGTTTCGCACCGGCCGCCGCGGCATAGGCGGCGCACCCGTTCCGATCCACCAGCGGCTTCGCGCCCGACAGTCGCGCATACAGGTCGCTGGCCGCCGGGTGCGGTGTGACGACGATATCGCACGGCAATCGCGCGACCTTGGCCAGGCTGGCGCGGAACGCCGCGACATAGGCCGGATGGTCGGCAAACCGGTATCCGTCCGCCGAGATCGCACTCAGGCTGTCGGCATAGACCATCGCCCGGCACACGCCCCTGTCGCACGACTGCCAGGTCCAGGACGTGCTGCCCGGGGCATGCCCTGGCGTCGTATGCGCGGTCAGCCGCAACGGCCCCAGCACCACGATCTCGCCATCACGGACGATTCGCCCGACCCGCGCTCCGGCGAATTCACTGATGCCGTTTCCCTGCGGATCGTCTGCCGCGGGCACCCCGCTTTCGAGCGCCTTCCGCGCCGCCGCGGTCGCCACTAGCGTCGCGCCGGTGACCTGTTGGAGCGCACGAAACCCGCCGGCATGGTCGACATGCTCGTGGCTCGACAGCAGCAGCTTCACGTCCGAAGGCCGCCACCCCAGCCGCCGGATGTTCGCCACGATCGACGGCACCGCCTCTGCAGTCGCCGCATCGATCAGCACATGCCCCTTGGGCCCGACGACCAGCAGCGCGACGATCCCGCAGCTCCCGACATCATAGACATTGCCGAATATCCGCACCGGCGGCGCCGGATCGCTCCACCCGTCCTTCCCCGAACATTGCCGCTGATGCTCGGCAAAGCTCGCCGTGCGCGGCGCATCCGGCACTTGAGCGCGAGCCTGCGCCGCGAACACGCAAGCCGCCAACACAGCCAAGCGAACGATCCTTGCCACAACCCTCTCCCCCAAAAACCGTCATTCCGGGCTCGTCCCGGGATCCAGAGTACCGAGCGACACCGTTCGCGGCTCCAGCCCCCGGGTCAAGCCCGGCACGACGGCCCGGCTTGCCCTCCGCCCCGAGCAAACCCAGATACGCCTCATGTACGGCGTCCAGGCCCCCCGCGACCGTATCGCCTCCGCCACCGGGTCAGTCCTGCTCTGCGGCCTGGTCGGCTACGCGCTGATCCTCGGCCTCGGCGTCAGCATGCCCGGCGCCGCACCCGATGCGCTCAAACTCTTCGCGGTCGGTCCGCCCCCGCCGCCGCCGCCACCCGAACGCATCATCCCCCGCCCCGCCAGGAGTCACCGCCCCGAGGGCGCGGCCTCCCCCGCCAACCTGCGCGCCAAAGCCACCGAAGTCGTCGCGCCCAAGCCGATCGTCCCGCCGATCGTCCCGCCACCCGTCGTCGCCGCGCTCAAAGCCGGCGTCGGCGCCGAGGCGACCGCCGGTGCCGCGCCCGTCCCCGGCCCCGGAACCGGCGCGGGCGGGATCGGCAACGGCACGGGCAGCGGCCGCTCCGGCGATGGCGACGGAGACGGCGGCGACGAGACCCCGCCGCGCCTGCTGAAAAGCCGCTTCAGCCGCGGCGACTATCACGAGGCGGAGTCGCTGGTCGGCGAGAACAACGTCGTCGGGCGCATGGGCGTGCGCTATACCGTCGGCATCGACGGCCGCGTCTCGCAATGCCGCGTCACCCGATCCAGCGGCAAGCCCGCGCTCGACGGCATCACCTGTCGCCTGATCGAGAAACGCTATCGCTACCGGCCCTCGCTCGACGCGGCGGGACGCCCTGTGGTCTCGACGGTGTTCCACAACCAGGACTGGTTCGAGGTCGAGGACGACGGCAGCGGAGACGGCGACGACTGAACCCCGCCGGCAATCCTGCGGCATTAGCCTGGGGTTATGCAGCGGGCGCAGAAAACCACTGTCCTACACCGGCGATGCTGTGTCACCTTCGCGGCCATGACGAACACCGGCCCAGCAACGGTCCTCTGCACGCGACAACATGCGCGTGAGTGTTACCTTTGCGGCCTTTCGCGAGCCCTGCACCCATGATCACCGCGCTTCTCCTGCTCGCCGCCGCCGAACCCTCGGCCGCCGCTCCGGCCATTGCCCCGGCCATCGCCGCGCGCGTCGACCGCATCCTCACGCGCACACCGGTGATCGACGGGCATAACGACCTCCCCTGGGAAATCCGCGAACACGGCGATGCCAAGCCCGAGGCGGTGCCGCTGGCGCAGGGCACCGCCGCACTGCCCTATCCGATGCAGACCGACATCCCGCGGCTGCGCAAAGGCCATGTCGGCGCGCAGTTCTGGTCGGTGTGGATCCCCGCCGACACCACCGGCCCGGCGGCGGTCGAGACGACGCTCGAAGAGATCGACATCGTCCGCCGCATGGTCGCCGCCAATCCCAGCACCTTCGAACTGGCGACCACCGCCGCCGACGTCCGCCGCATCCAGAAGGCGGGGCGGATCGCGTCGCTGATCGGCGTCGAGGGCGGGCATCAGATCGACGGTCGGCTGTCGGTCCTCCGCCAATACCGCGCGCTCGGCGTCGGCTACATGACGCTGACCCACGGCAAGAGCCTGGCCTGGGCCGATTCGTCCACCGATGCGCCCCGCGCCAACGGGCTCAGCGCGTTTGGTCGCCAGGTCGTCACCGAGATGAACCGCATCGGCATGATCGTCGATCTCGCGCACGTCTCCGACGCGACGATGCGCGCCGCGCTCGCGGTGACCATCGCGCCGGTGATCGCCTCGCACTCCAGCGCCCGCGCGCTGGCGGACGCACCGCGCAACATCCCCGACGACCTGCTCGCCGCGATCGGCATCAATGGCGGCGTGGTGATGGTCAATTGCTACCCCGCCTTCTTGTCGACGCAGTGGCGCGCCTGGGACCAGGCGCGATCGGCCTATGCCAAGTCGGTCGGCGTGCCCGGTAACGCCTACGGCAACAAGGCCGCCGGCCCGCTGATCGCCTGGGATGCCGCCCATCCCGAACCCCGCGTGACATCGGCGACGGTCGCCGACCATGTCGACCACATCGCCAAGGTTGCGGGTGTCGACCATGTCGGTCTCGGCGGCGATTTCGACGGGATCCAGGGTACCGGCCCTGCCGACATGAAGGGGGTCGATGGCTACCCGACGCTGTTCGCCGAACTGGTCCGCCGCGGCTGGAGCGACGCCGACCTCGCCAAACTGGCCGGTGGCAACATCCTACGGGTCATGGAGCGTGTCGAGGCGGTCGCGAAGGGCATGGCCGGAACGCCCGTGAACGACGCGACGGACATCGCCTCGCGCTGACCGCCCGCGATAACCGGGACTAGTTAGGCGGCGCGGCTCAGCGCGCTCGCCGGGATCGCGATATCCATCACCAAGCCCTCGGGCCGCCAGTCACGCGCGACCGTCCCGCCCAGTTGCCGCACGGCGCTCATTTCGATCAGCTGGCTGCCGAACCCGCCGCTTCCCGCCGGTGCCGCGACTGGCGGACCACCACGCTCGCGCCAGGTGATCACGACGGTATCCGCCCCCGCGGCGATCGCGACCTCGACCGCGCCCGTTACGGTACTCAGCGCGCCGTACTTGGTCGCGTTGGTCGCCAACTCGTGGAACAGCAGGGCGATCGGCGTCGCCGAACGATCGTCGACCCGGACGTCGTCGCCGATCACCGCAAGGCGGACCCCGTCGCCCTGCTTATAGGGTTCGAACAGATCGGCGAGCAGACCGTGAAGGCTATCCTGCCGCACCGTCGGCCGCGACTGCGCGCTGTGCGGACGGACGAAGTCGTGAGCGCGTCCCAGCGCGGTGATGCGGTGGCGCAGGTCGGTCGCGGTCGCCGCGAACTCCGGCTTGCCGCGCGCCGCGAACGAGATCAGCCCCGATATCACCGCGAAGATGTTCTTGATGCGGTGGCTCAGCTCCTGGCTGATGACCTCGCGTTCCTCATACGCCAGCTTCTGTTCGTGGATGTCGGTACAGGTCCCGAACCAGCGCATGATCGCGCCGTCCTGGTCGCGCACCGGCAGCGCACGACCCAGCACCCAGCGATAGGTGCCGTCGAAATGGCGCAGGCGATATTCGATGCCGTACGGTTCGCCGGTCTCCAGCGAGTGCCGCCACGCGGCCCAAGCGCGGTCCTGGTCGTCGACGTGGAACATGCCGTTCCATCCCTCTCCGTCGGTGGTGCCTTCGGGCGCACCTGTGAACTCGTACCAGCGCGCGTTGTAGTAATCGTGGAAGCCGTCGGGCAGTGTCGACCACACCATCTGTGGCATGGTGTCGGCGAGTGTCCGGAATTTCAGGTCGCTTGCTTCGAGGACGCGGCGCGCGGCGGCTTCGGCTTCGCCCTGCTCACGTGCGACGCGGCGATCGTCCAGCCGCCCCATCGCCGCCTTCGCGAGGATCAGAAGCCCGCGATGCTGCAACGGCGTCAGCGCCGCGCGCGGCTCGCTATCGATCACGCACAGCGCGCCCAGCGGCACACCCTCGCTGGAAACCAGCGGCGCGCCCGCATAGAACCGGATGAACGGTGCGCCGGTGACGAGCGCATTGTCGGCGAAGCGCGGATCTTCGCGCGCATCCGGCACCTGCATCACCTCGTGCCCCAGCATCGCATGCGCACAGAACGACTGGCTGCGCGGGGTCGCGAGCAGGTCGGTACCGATCCGCGCCAGGAACCGCTGATATTCTTCCTCGACCAGGCTGACGAGCGCGACCGGCACGCCGCATAGTTCCGCCGCGAACGCGACGATGTCGTCGAGCTGGCCGGCGACACGCGCGCCCGCGACATCGTACGCCGCGATCACGCGGGTGCGGATCGCCTCGTCGGCCGAGCCCTCAGTCGTCATGTCGCGATCGCCCGTCACCCCGGATCAGAACGGTACGTCGTCGTCGAGATCGTCCGAGAAGCCGCCACGCGCGCCACCCGCGGGTGCACCGCCACCGCCGCCGCCACGGCTTCCGCCGCCACCGCCGCCGTAACCACCACCGGACGAACCGCCGCTGCCATAGTCGTTGCCGCCGCCGCCACCGGCCCAGTCGTCACCGCCGCCGCTGCGCGATCCGCCGCCGCCACCGCCGGCACCCTGGCCGCCGCCGGGACCGTCGAGCATCACCAGCACGCTGTTGAAGCCCTGCAGCACGATCTCGGTCGAATATTTGTCGGCACCCGCCTGGTCCTGCCATTTGCGGGTCTGCAACGCGCCTTCGATATAGACCTTCGAGCCCTTGCGCAGATACTTCTCCGCGACGTTGGCGAGCCCTTCGTTGAAGATCGCGACCGAATGCCATTCGGTCTTTTCCTTGCGCTCGCCCGACATCTTGTCCTTCCAGGACTCCGACGTCGCGATGCGCAGGTTGACGACCTTGCCGCCGTTCTGGAACGCCTTGCTCTCGGGGTCGCGACCCAGATTGCCGACGATGATGACCTTGTTGACGCTGCCTGCCACGAACCAGGACTCCACTAGTAAGGTTTGATTGCTCAGACGAGCATGAACGAATAGAAGGTATCGGCGTAGGACCTGGGTGCAGATTACCCGGTGGAAGGGATGATCGCTTCTGGGGAGAAGGACCAGGACCTACGCCTTGAACGGATTTGGAGTCCGCTCAGCGCATCACCTACAAACCCGCGGCTACCGCCAGCCAGTATGTGATGCCAGCCATGATGTACGCGGCGGCGAACAAATAGCCAACCATGAAGGCCGGCCATTTCCACCCATTGGTCTCGCGGCGGGTGACGGCGATCGTCGAAATGCACTGCGGCGCGAACACGAACCACATCAGGAAGGCGAGCGCGGTGGGCAGGCTCCAGCGGCCGCGCAGGTTCTCGATCATCGCCTTGCCGCCCTGGTTGCTCTCGGGATCGTCGATCGCATAGACCGTGCCGATCGCCGCCACCGCGACCTCGCGCGCGGCCATCGCCGGGATCAGCGCCAGCACGATATCGCGGTTGAAGCCGATCGGCGCGAACACCGGCGCGATGCCGTTGGCGATCCGCCCGGCGACGGAATAATCGACCGCCGAGATCTTCGGTGCACCCGCCGGCTGCTCGGGCGGCTTGGGGAAGCTCAGCAACACCCACAGGATGATCGTCGAGGTCAGGATGATCCCGCCGGCGCGCTTCAGGAAGATCTGCGCGCGGCTCCACAGCCCGATCGCGACATCGCGCCACTGCGGCCACTGGTATTTGGGCATCTCCATCATGAAGCCCGACGACACGCCCTTGGTCACCGTCCGCCGCAGCACCAGCGCCGCGACGAACGCACCGACGATGCCCATGATGTACAGCCCGAGCATTACCAGCCCCTGCAGCCCGACGAACGGCAGCACCATGGTGTTGGGAATGAACGCGCCGATGATCAGCGTATAGACCGGCAGCCGCGCCGAACACGTCATCAGCGGCGCGATCAGGATCGTCGTCAGCCGGTCCTTCTCGTCGTCGATCGTTCGCGTCGCCATGATCCCCGGGATCGCGCAGGCGAAGCTCGACAGCAGCGGGATGAACGCGCGGCCCGACAGCCCGACGCTGGCCATCACCCGGTCCATAAGGAACGCCGCGCGGACCATGTAGCCGCTGGCCTCGAGCACCAGGATGAAGAGGAACAGGATTAGGATCTGCGGCAGGAACACGATCACCGCGCCGACGCCCGCGATCACCCCGTCGGCGATCAGCGATCGCAGCAGCGATGGCGCGAATTCGGCGGCGATGGTCGATTGCACCCACACGAACCCGGAGTCGATCGCGTCCATGAACGGCTGTGCCCAGCTGAACACCGCCTGGAACATCGTGAACATGATCGCGAGCAACAGGATCGGCCCCGCGACCGGGTGCAGCGCGACCGCGTCGAGCATGTGCGTCCAGCGCCGCACAGTGGTCTCCGACACCGTCGCCGCATTCGCGATCTGCCGCGCGCGGCGCTGCAGCGTGACGATGTCCTCCTGCACCGCGCCAGTGGAGGCGCGCAGTCGCATCGGCCCGGCGACGACGATCTGCCCAAGCTGTGCGCGCAACTCGTCGAGCCCGCGCCGCCGCACCGCGACGGTCGGGATCACCGGCACCCCCAGCTCGCGCGCCAGCACCTTGGGGTCGAGCGTCAGCCCGTCGCGCTCGGCCAGATCGACCATGTTGAGCGCGACGATCACCGGCAGGCCCAGCGCGATCAGCTGCAGCGTAAAGCGCAGATGGTTGTCGAGGTTCGAGGCGTCGACCACCACCACCAGCGCATCGGGCAGGCGTTCGCCGTCCTGCGTGCCGGTGACGACGTCGCGGGTGACGCGTTCGTCGGGGGAGGATGGTTCGAGGCTGTAAGCGCCGGGCAGGTCGACCAGTTCGACCGGTCGCCCGTCGTCGAGCACCAGCCGTCCGGCTTTACGCTCGACCGTCACGCCGGGATAATTGCCGACCTTCTGTCGTGCGCCGGTCAGCGCATTGAACAGCGCGCTCTTGCCGGCATTGGGATTGCCGACCAGTGCCACCAAAGGTGCGGCGTTCATTCTATCGTGCGGCCTTTATTCGGCGGGGGCGTGCGCAGGCGAAACGTGGATGGCGCCGGCAACGGCCCGGCGCAACGCCACCGTCATCCGCCCGATACGACACGCGATCGGCCCGCGACCCAGCGCCGCGCGGTGCAGCACCTCGACATCGACGCCCTCGTCGAAGCCCAGTTCGCGAAGCCTGCGCGCCTCGGGCACCGCCAGTTTCGCCCAGTCGATCGCGGCGACCACACCGTGTTGACGGTGCGGAAGCGTTTCGAGGCTGTGCGGCTTGCTCATGATGCGACTGATTATCAGTAACGGATCAAAAGGGAAAGCCCCGAGTGATGTCTTGTGGCGCAGACAAGCCACGATCCGATTCATCTGAGCGCCGTCATCCCGGGCTCGTCCCGGGATCCAGGGCCACAAACGGTATCGCCAGTAACCCTGGATCCCGGGGCAAGCCCGGGATGACGGGGGGAGCTAATACCCGGTCACCGCACCGGGTAGCGCAACCGGCCAACAAACCGCGACAGACTAGGCCGGTTCGCAGTGCGCGTGAGGAACTTCGCCTTGGCCTGTTCGAACGCCATGATCCCGTCGACCCGTCGCGCCAGGAACGCGCGCGTCTCGGCCTGCCCTTCGCTGTCGTCGTCGAGCAGCACGGTCATCGTCGCGCCGTACACGCCCAGCAGGATGGTCCGCTTGGTGTAGTGATTATAGTCGGTCGAGACGTCGCCCGCGGCGCGCCACATCACGTCGACGCTGCGCCAGCCGAGCTTCGCGCCGCGGGCGACATGCTGCGGCAACGCCAAGATCGCGAGCGCGCGGCGCAGCGATTCGCGGTACGGCGCCACCGCATCGATCCGCGCCTCGACCAGCGCGGTGATCCGCGCGCGAACCTTCATCGGCGCCAGCACCTCCGCGGGCAGCGCGACCGCCATCGCCGCGTCGATGCTCGCGAACCAGGCGTCGATCATGTCGACCGCACCGCCCGGAAACGCCAGTGCCGCGACATCGGTATCGATCCCCGCACCCTCGGCCGCCATGTCGCGCGCCGCGTCGCCCCAGCCGTCGAACGCCGCGTTGGCGGCGATACCGGAGGCGAGCCGGTCGCGGATCTCGTCGAGCGTCAGGTCTTCGGTCATGTCGTCTCCCGACCTTTCAGATGGGCGCCACGACGTGGTGCGCAACGCCCCCAAGTTATTCTTTCCGCCGGACGGCGATGCGAGCCGAGCCTTAGCGCCCTATCTTCCGCGCGTCAGGCACTAAGGAGTCCCCATGCCGAACCTCTTCGATCCGATCAAACTGGGCGCGATCACCGCCCCCAACCGCATTCTGATGGCACCGCTGACGCGCGGCCGAGCCGACAAGGATGCCGTGCCGACCGATATCATGGTCGAGTATTACACGCAGCGCGCCAGCGCCGGCCTGATCATCTCGGAAGCCACCGGCATGAGCCGCGAAGGCCTGGGCTGGCCGTACGCGCCCGGTCTGTGGACCGACGAACAGGTCGCCGGGTGGAAGCCCGTGACCGATTCGGTCCATGCCGCCGGCGGCCGCATCGTCGTGCAGCTGTGGCACATGGGTCGCCAGGTCCATTCGTCGGTGATCGGCGGCCAGCCGGTATCGTCCTCGGCGACCGCGACCGCGGGCCAGGCGCATACCTATGAGGGCAAGCAGGACTTCGAGAGCGCACGTCCGCTGGAAACCGACGAGATCCCGCGGCTGCTCGCCGATTACGAACTGGCGGCGCGCAATGCCAAGGCCGCCGGGTTCGACGGCGTCCAGGTGCACGGCGCGAACGGCTATCTGATCGACCAGTTCCTGCGCGACAACGCGAACTTCCGCGACGACCGCTACGGCGGCAGCATCGAGAACCGCATCCGCCTGATGCGCGAAGTCACCGAGCGCGTCGCGAGCGTCATCGGCGCCGACCGCACCTCGATCCGGCTGTCGCCCAACGGTGATTCGCAGGGCGTCGACGACAGCAACCCGATCCCGCTGTTCACCGCCGCGGCCAAGGCGCTGTCGGAGATCGGCATCGGCTTCCTCGAACTGCGCGAGCCCGGCCCGAACGGCACCTTCGGCCGCACCGACGTGCCCAAGATCAGCCCGCAGATCCGCGAGGCCTTCACCGGCCCGCTGGTGCTGAACTCGGATTACCGCACCGTCGACGAGGCGCAGGCGGCGATCGATTCGGGCGTCGCCGACGCGATCGCGTTCGGTCGCACCTTCATCGCCAACCCCGACCTGCCCGAGCGTCTGCGCACCGGCGCACCGCTCAACCAGGATGAGATGGCGACGTGGTACAGCCGCGGCCCCAAGGGCTATATCGACTATCCCGCGCTGGAAACCGCGGACGCCTGAGCCGCGAGGGTCGAAGGGGAGGCAGGCGGCGCACTGCCTGCCTTCCCTCATCCGCGACGTCTCAGACCATCAATCCCTGCAGCAGTTTCGGCAAATCGCCGCTCTCGCCGCGCGCCTCTGCCATGAACCGGTCCTTCAACGGCGGGATCGCGTTGACAGCGGAAATCCCGAACCGCCGCACCGCGCTCGCGGTCTTGCCCGGCACCCCGAACAGCCGGGTCAGCGTATCGGTCGCGATCGCCACCATGAACGTGTCGAGCCCGCGCCACCGCTGATACCGATCGAGCAGCGCCGCATCGCCCAGGTCCAGCCCAAGCCGCTTGCCCTCGACCAGCACCTCCGCCAGCGTCGCGACATCGCGGAAGCCAAGGTTCAGCCCCTGCCCCGCGATCGGATGGATTCCGTGCGCCGCGTCGCCGATCAGCGCCAGCCGCTCGGCGGTAATCCGCGCCGCATGATGAAAGCCCAG
Organism: Sphingomonas sp. R86521; assembly: GCF_042466235.1. Taxonomy (NCBI): domain Bacteria; kingdom Pseudomonadati; phylum Pseudomonadota; class Alphaproteobacteria; order Sphingomonadales; family Sphingomonadaceae; genus Sphingomonas; species Sphingomonas sp. R86521. Next base: position 77,417 of record NZ_JAXHBY010000001.1, read on the forward strand.
CGGATACGACGCCCGCGGGCTCGTGTTCGACAACGCACCCAGGAACCCGCCCATCCGCTTTTCCGCCTCGGCCAGGAACGCCCGATCCCCGAGCTTCAGCATCGCAGCGCCGTCCTTGGCGTCGACCGTCCACACGATCGCGGAGCGATGCCCGTCGGCATCGTCGGGCAGCGGCAGCAACGCGAACGGCCCCGCCGAATAGAAGATCTCGTACGCGGTATCCCCGTGCGATCGCTCGTGGTGGAACGCCCCGATGATCGCAGTGTGATCATACTGCCACCGCGCCACCGAGATCCCCGCCGCCTCGCGGGTCGGCGAATTGCGCCCCTCCGCCGCGATCAGCAGCGGCGCGCGCACGCTATCCCCTGAATCGAGTGTCGCGACCACGCCGGCTGCCGATCGATCGACGCTCACCGCCCGCGTCTGCATCCGCAGGTCGACATGAGCCGCGCTGCTAGCGGCGTCGAACAGCGCGCGCCGCAGCAGCTTGTTCTCGTACATCGTGCCGAGCGCGCCATCGTCGGCGTCGGGGATGAAATCGAGTGCCCCCGGCTCCAGCCCGTCGCTGACCCGGATATGCCGGATCGCGCAGCCCTTGCCCGCCAGCGCGGCGCTGACGCCGATCGCATCGAGCATCCGGTGGCTGGCGCTGGCCACCGCCGACGCCCGCCCGTCGAAGCCCGGCGCCAGCGTCACCGCCGGGTCCGCCGGGTCGATGACGACCGAGGAAACACCGTGCACGTCGAGCGCGAGTGCCAGCGTCGCGCCTACCAGCCCGCCGCCGAGAATGATGACATCTGTGTCCATGAAGCCGCTCTATCCCGCCAACCGTCCTGTGCCAACGCTGCTGACTTGACGACGGCCCGGGGTCGGACGATGAAAACCATGGTTTACGGACATTGGGGATTTCGACATGGCGAGCCGCGCGCAGCCAGCCTTGTGGCGTGAGACGGTAAAGGCCGGCGCGGTGCGCAGCGGCGCGTTGATCGCCAGCATCGCGATCTTCCTGCTAACGCTGGCGATGGCGGTCGCGCTGGCCAGCTATCACGCTAGCGATCCCGCGCTGAACACCGCTTCCGGCGGCTATCCCGCCAACTTGATCGGACCGCCGGGGGCATGGTTCGCCGACATCGCGCTGTCGCTGTTCGGCCCCGCGGTCGCGCTGCTGTTGCCGGTCGGCCCGATCGTCGGCACCCGGCTGTGGCGCGACCTACCCGCCGGGCGCTGGGGCCGGATGCTGCGCCAGGCTGCCTTGGGCGTCGCGCTGATGGCCAGTGCATTGGCGTTCGTCTCCGACTCGTCGGTGCTGGCGCTCCCCGCAGGATGGGGCGGCGTCGTCGGCCTTGCCGTCGCGAACGCTACGCAATGGGCGTTGTCGTTCATCGGCGAACCGGTCGCCGAACTCTGGTCCGCCCGCGCGATCGGGCTGCTGGTGGGCGTCGCCGGTGCGATCGTCTGGGCGCGCAGTCTCGAGATCGAACTCGGCGAGCGCAGCTGGCGCCTGCGCCGCGCCGGTCGCGCCGACCTGGACCCGCAGGATCTCGGCTATGACGAGATCGACGACGAGGAACCGCTGACGCTGACCCGCAAGCCGGTCACCCCGCGCGCGGTCGCGGAACCCGATCCGCGCCCCGCCCCGGTGATCGCCGACCGCCAGGTCGCGCCGTCGCAGGCACGACCAAAGCCCCAGTCGCAACTCGATCTGCGCGACAACTATACATTGCCCCCGCTCGACCTGCTCACGCCCTCGCCGCCAAGCCAGGGCAACGTGATCGACAAGGCGGGCCTCGAGCGCAACGCGCGCCTGCTCGAAAACGTGCTCGACGATTTCCACGTCAAGGGCGCGATCATCGAAGTGCGGCCGGGCCCGGTCGTGACGATGTACGAACTCGAACCCGCGCCGGGCATCAAGGCCAGTCGCGTGATCGCGCTCGCGGACGACATCGCCCGCAACATGTCGGCGATTTCCGCGCGCGTCGCGGTGATCCCTGGGCGCAACGTCATCGGCATCGAACTGCCGAACGCGCGCCGCGAGGCGGTGTCGCTGCACGAACTCGTCGGAAGCCAGACCTTCGAGGATCAGCAGGCGCAGCTGCCGATCATCCTCGGCAAGAATATCGCAGGCGATTCGGTGATCGCCGATCTCGCGCCGATGCCGCATCTGCTCGTCGCGGGCACCACCGGCTCGGGCAAGTCGGTCGGCCTGAACTCGATGATCCTGTCGCTGCTCTACAAGCTTACGCCCAGCCAGTGCCGGATGATCATGATCGATCCGAAGATGCTCGAACTGAGCATGTACGACGACATCCCGCATCTGTTGTCGCCGGTCGTCACCGATCCAGCCAAAGCGGTGCGTGCGCTGAAATGGGCGGTCGAGCAGATGGAGGACCGCTATCGCCAGATGTCCTCGGTCGGCGTCCGCAGCCTCGCCAGCTTCAACGACAAGGTTCGCGGCGCCAAGGCCAAGGGCCAGCCGCTCGGGCGGAAAGTCCAGACGGGGTATCACCCCGACACCGGCGCGCCGATGTACGAGGAAGAGAAGCTCGAATACGACGTGCTGCCGCAGATCGTCGTGATCGTCGACGAGCTCGCGGATCTCATGATGACCGCCGGCAAGGAGGTCGAGTTCCTGATCCAGCGGCTCGCGCAAAAGGCGCGCGCCGCGGGCATCCACCTGATCATGGCGACGCAGCGGCCGTCGGTCGACGTCATCACCGGCGTGATCAAGGCGAACCTGCCGACCCGCATCAGCTTCCACGTCACCTCGAAGATCGATTCGCGCACCATCCTCGGCGAACAGGGTGCCGAGCAGCTGCTGGGTCGCGGCGACATGCTCTATATGCCCGGCGGCAAGGGTATCGTCCGCGTCCACGGTCCGTTCGTCAGCGACGACGAAGTCCGCGCGGTCGCCGATCACTGGCGATCGCAGGGGCTGCCCGACTATATCTCGTCGGTCACCGAGGAACCCGAAGACGGCTTCGTCCTCGACGGTACCCCGACCGGCGAGGATTCCGCCGAGGACCAGCAATATCGCAATGCCATCCAGCTGGTCTGCGAAAGCCAGAAGGCCTCGACCTCGTGGCTCCAGCGCCAGCTCCGGATCGGCTACAACTCGGCGGCGCGGCTGATCGAGCGGATGGAAAAGGACGGCATCGTCGGCCGCCCCGACCATGTCGGCCGCCGCGAAGTGCTTCGCGATACCGAAGGTCATGCGATCTAGAGGGCACCCACCCTCTTACCCCCACCCCCGTCATCCTGACGAAAGTCAGGACCCAGAGTACCAAGCGCACCGCGTGTAACGTTAAACCCCGACGGCGTCAGGATGACGGAATAGGGGTTCAGTGCGCGTTCAAGCCGCGTCGGCCACTCACCCGGCCCTAGGAGAATTTCATGTACCGTCCCGCCCTGATCGCAACGATCGCCGCCGTCACGCTCAGCGCCCCCGCCGCGCTGTCGGCCCAGGCGACCGGCGACCTCGCCGCCGTCCAGCGTCACCTCCAGTCGGTGACGACGATGACCGCCGACTTCTCGCAGTCGGATCGCAACGGCAAGGTCCTGACCGGCGTGCTGACGCTCAAGAAGCCCGGCAAGCTTCGCTTCCAGTACCAGAAGGGCGTGCCGATCCTGATCGTTGCGGAAAGCGGCGCGCTGACCTTCATCGATTATTCGGTGAAGCAGGTGCAGCGCTGGCCGATCAAGAACTCGCCGCTCGGCGTCCTGCTCGACCCCAGCCGCGACATCACCCGCTATGCCAAACTCATTCCCGGTATCGACAATCGCTTGGTCTCGGTCGAGGCGAACGATCCCAAGCATCCCGAATATGGCCGCATCACGCTGGTCTTCGCGCGCGACGGCGCCGCGCCGGGCGGGCTGATGCTGCAGGGCTGGGTCGCACTCGACAGCCAGAACAACCGCACCACGATTCGGCTGTCGAACCAGCGCTTCGGCGCGCCGGTCAGCGACAATATTTTCCGCTGGAACGACCCGCGGCGCTCGACGACGCGCTAATCTTCCCGGATCGGACGTTTCATTCATCCGAGCGACAGGTTCACGCGCCTAGAGGGTTCCTCGCGGATGTGGGGCGCCAGGATTTTCCCCCCTGTTGCCTGGTTTCTTCATATCTCGCCTGCGTGACGAACGCTGAGTCGGCCCTCGCTCCACGCCCCCGGAGCGGGGGCCTTTCGCGTAGAGGGGCAGCAGGCAAGCCTGCAAACCCCTCAAGCGCGGCCGGCGGGCAAGGCCCGTTCGACGACAGGGGCTTCGCCCATGTCGCGCCGTCTTGTGACGCAGCGCGGTCGGGCCTACCTACTCCCCCGTGAAGATCGTCTCGTGGAACATCAACTCGGTCCGCTTCCGGATCGGCATCGTCGAACAGTTCCTTCGCGAGAACGAACCCGACATCCTGTGCCTGCAGGAGACCAAGGTCATCGACGGCGACTTCCCGCTCGAACCGTTTCGCGCGCTCGGCTATCGCCACATCGTCCTCCACGGCCAGCGCATGCATCACGGCGTCGCGATCCTGTCGCGCGTCCCGATCACGCTCGACGACCGCCTCGACTGGCAGGCGAACCAGGAGGCGCGCCATGTCGGCGTCCGGCTCGAGAACGGCGTCCGCCTGGAGAACGTCTACGTCCCGGCCGGCGGAGATGTCCCCGACCGCGAGGTGAACCCGAAATTCGGCCAGAAGCTCGATTTCGTCGAACGCATGACGCGCTGGTCCGAAAGCCTCGCCTGCCCGACGATCCTGGTCGGCGACTTCAACATCGCCCCACTGGAATCCGATGTCTGGAGCCACAAGCAGCTGCTCGACGTCGTCAGCCACACCCCGATCGAGGTCGCCGCGCTGGACCAGCTCCAGGCCGCCGGCGACTGGACCGATCTCGGCCGCCACTTCCACCCCGCCCCGGAGCGCCTGTTCACGTGGTGGAGCTACCGCGCCAAGGACTGGGCCGCCTCCGATCGCGGCCGCCGCCTCGATCACATGTGGGCGACCAGGGGCGCGGCCGAGCATGCCGTGGCGCACACCGTGTTCGAATCGTGCCGCAGCTGGCTGAAGCCGTCCGATCATGTCCCGATCATGACCGAGTTCGCGTTTTGAACCCGCGCGCCGCGGCGCGTGCGGTCGATGCGCTGCGTCGCGGGTGGCCGATCGCGATCGACGGCCTGACGCTGCTGGCGGTCGAGACCGCGGATGCCGACCGCCTCGCCGCATTCGATCCACCCGCCAACGGCGGCGTGCTGATATCGTCTGGCCGCGCGGTGACGCTGAAGCTCGCCAACCAGCTCGAAGCCGCAGACCCCACCGCACCGGTCCTGATCGATCGCGCGCCGTGGATCGATTTCGCCGCCGCCACCGCGCTCGCCGACCCGCAGTTCGATCTCGCGACCCCGCTGAAGGGTCCCTTCCGCACGCTCCCCGTGGCGCACCCGCAAGCGGCAAGCGCGGCGCTCAGGCTCGCGCGGATCGCCGGGCTTCTGCCCGCCTTCTTCCTCGGCACCGGCGAACCCGAAGTCGCGATCACCACCGCGGACATCGACGCGCATGAGGACGCCACCCGCCTCACGCTGGCAACGCGCGCCCGGCTCCCCGTCGAGGGCGCCGAAGACGCCGAGATCGTCGCGTTCCGCTCGCCCGAAAGCGCCGACGAGCATATCGCGTTGCTGATCGGCCAGCCCAACGGCCAGCTCCCCCTCGTCCGCCTGCACAGCGAATGCTTGACCGGCGACGTGCTCGGCAGCCTGAAATGCGACTGTGGCCCGCAACTCCATGCCGCGATCCACGCGATCCGCGACAGCGGCTGGGGCATCCTGCTCTACCTTCGCCAGGAGGGCCGCGGGATCGGTCTCGTCAACAAGCTGCGCGCCTATGCGCTTCAGGACCAGGGGTTCGATACCGTCGACGCCAATACCCGGCTCGGCTTTGCGGTCGACGCGCGCGATTTCGGCGTCGCCGCGCGGATGCTGACCCTGCTCGGCCAGCGCAACATCAGGCTGCTCACCAACAACCCCGCCAAGGTCGCCGGGCTGGAGGCGACCGGGGTGACGGTGATCGAGCGCGTCCCACATCAACTGCCGTCCAACCCGCACAATGCACGCTATCTCGCGACCAAGCGCGACCGCACCGGGCATCAGTTCTAGGGTGGACCAGCCCCGCCGCCTCATCGTGATCTTCGGCGCCGCAGTCCGCGCCGATGGCCGCGCCAGCCCGACGCTCGCTCGCCGCATCGCCTATGCCGAAGCCGCGGCTCGCCGCTATGCCGACGCACACCTGTTCTGCTCGGGCGCCAAGGGCACGCACGGACCGTCCGAAGCGTCGGTGATGGCGCGGACCCTCGCCAACACTATCGAGCCGTCCCGCATCCATCTCGACGAAGCCAGCATCGACACGCTCGAACAGGTGCGCGCCGCGGTGCGCTTCGCAAAGCTGCACGATTGCGACGAGTGCCTGACCTGCACCGACGGCTATCACCAGCCCCGCGTCCGCATGCTCTTCGCGCTGCTCGGCATGAAGACCCGCCCGGTCCGCCTCCCGCATACCGGCCGCAAACGATACCGCGCGAAGATGTCGCTGCGCGAGGCGCTGGCGCTACCCTATGATCTGGTCGCCGGCACCGCGGTGCGATTGCGACGCAAGTCCAAACCGTCATCCCGGGCTTGACCCGGGATCCAGAGCCGCAAACGCTGCGCGTGGTATCCTGGATCCCGGGACAAGCCCGAGATGACGGATGAGGCTAGAGACCCACCAGCCGCGCCACCTCACCAAAATCACGCGCGATCGCATCCACTCCGATTGCCGTCAGCCGCGCGCCATGGTCCGGCGCGCAATGCGACCCCGCGGCCAGTCCGATCACATACCCCCCGGACGCCACCGCCCCCGTCGCCCCAACCGGCGAATCCTCGAGGATCGCAGTCCGTTCGATCGGCACGCCCAAACGATCCGCCGCGAACAGATACAGGTCCGGCGCCGGCTTGCCGTTCGCGACATGCTCGCGCCCGCTGTACAGGTGCTCGCCGAACGCCTCGCGCAGCCCGATATGGTCGAGATGCCGCGCGATCCATGACGTCGGGCTCGACGATACGATCGCTTTCGGCAGATCCGCCGGCAACGACCGGACGAACGCCACCGCGCCCTCGACCGCATCGACTCCCGCCGCCATCACCCGCGCATCCTCGTCGGCGCGCGCGGCGTGGAAGTCCGCGGGCAACGGCCGGCCGATCCAGCGTTCGACCGCCGCGACGAACTGCGGCCCCGCAAGCCCCATGAAGTTCGCCATCGATTCCGCTGGCGTCGTCGGATGCCCAGCCGCGGTCAGCCATTCGGCGATCTGCCGGTTGCCTGCCGCCTCGCTCTCGATCAGTACGCCGTCGAAATCGAACAGGATCGCCGCGACCTTCACGCCCGCGCTCCGAACAGCGCGCTGCCGATCCGGACATGCGTCGCACCCAGCGTGACCGCCGTCTCGAAATCGTCCGACATTCCCATGCTCAACCCCTCCAGGCCGGCGTCGCGCGCGAGTTTGGCCAGCAGCGCGAAATAGGGCGCGGCTTCGGTATCGGCGGGGGGCAGGCACATCAGCCCGGCGATCGGCAGCCCGGCGTCGCGCGACGCCTCCAGCAACGCTGGCAGATCAGCGATCGCACACCCGCCCTTTTGTGGCTCGTCGCCAATATTGACCTGGACGAAGCAGGCCGGATGGCGATCCGCGGCGTCCATCGCCTTGGCGAGCGCGGCGACCAGCGACGGCCGGTCGACGACATGGATCGCGTCGAACAGCGCGACCGCCTCGGCCGCCTTGTTGGACTGGAGTTGGCCGATCAGGTGCAGCTCGACCCCGGGATATGCCTCGCGCAGCGCCGGCCATTTCGCCGCGGTTTCGGCAACGCGATTCTCGGCGAACACACGGTGCCCGGCGCGCAACAGCGGTTCGATCGCCTCGGCGGGATGCGTCTTGGAGACCGCGATCAGGGTCACGTCGGCAGGGCGGCGATCGGCGATGGTGGCGGCCTTGGCGATGCGCGCCTGGATTTCGCTCAGGGTGTCGGATGTCATGGCGTGCGCTATAGCAGCGCGGTGCGCGCCCGAAAGCCCATCCCGACCCGCTGGCTGATGACAGACGAGCGCATGGGCGACGCGCTATGGCCCGCACTCTGCCGCCTGCCCCCCGGATCGGGGGTGGTGTTCCGCCATCATGCGACGCCGCCTGTGGAACGGCGAACCCTGCTGCGACGGATCAGGCGCATTGCCCAGGCGCGACGTCTGGTCGTCCTCACAGTCGGCATCGGCATCCCCGCCGCGGACGGCGTTCACGGCGCTGCACCCACTAAAGGGCTGCGGACATGGCCCGCACACAGCCGCACCGAAGCATTGGGCGGCCAACGGGCCGGCGCCGATGCGCTGTTCGTCTCGCCGATCTACCCGACGCGGTCGCACGTCGGCGATCGCGGTATCGGTGCGGCAGAGGCGATACGGATCGGACGCGGGCTCGGTATCCCGCTCATCGCACTAGGCGGCATGACCGAACGTCGTTGGCGACGGCTAAGCGGGTTTCATGGCTGGGCCGCCATCGACGCATGGGTTATTTGAGGGACGAGCGGTCGGTCCCTTCCGTCATGCCGGACGCGTTCCGGCATCCACGGTTCCGCCCACTCTCAGGATGTTGGGTGCGCCTTACGGTGGACCCCGGACCAAGTCCGGGGTGACGGGCAGTTCTCACAAACGCCACCACACCTCTACTTCAGCAAAGTATCACTTTGCTGAAAGGCTTAGAACCGGAATGCGGTACCCAGATAGACCGCCTGGCTGTCACGCCGGTCATCCTCGATCCGCGCAAAGCGCTCGCGGTCGGAGCGATAGCGGACGCCCGCGGTCACATCGATGTTACGCGTCAGCGAATAGGACCCGCCCAGATCGACCGAGTAGGTCGGTGCCTCCTCGACCAGACGCGGCGCATTCGCGAGCGGGCGATCGGTCGCCGCCTTCACGCTGCCTGTGAAGCGCTTGGCCGAATAGCTGACCGCAAGATCAGCCGATTCGCGGCTGCCCGGCATCCCGGCCATGTCGATATGGCCGACATCGCCCGAAATCGCGAACCGCTTCCAGCCGACCGACATACCCAGGTTATACGCGATCGGGGCCAGACCCACGGTCGGGGCGACATTGGTCGCAGCCAGGCGGCTGTTGTCGGCATCGCGATTCGTGCGGGCGCGCACCGCAACCGTCACCGCACGCGTATCGCGACGGGTTTCGGCCGGGGTAAAGCGAAAGGTCCCGGCATCGACACCGCCGCGAGCGAACAACGCCGCGAGTCGCGGGTCGGCGGCGGCAGGCGTGAAGCTGCCCAGCCCGCGAATCGCCATCGGCGCATGCCGGACGATTCGCGCGGGCTGTTCGGAGGCGCCGAAGGCGGGCGCGACAAGGGCGCCGGCGGTGACGAGCACCCCAGCAACCATTCCCGCCATCACGCGCCTGTTCAACACCAACTCGCCCCTTTGACATTTGTCGTCGTTGAACGGGGCCTACCACGAAACGATCCGGCGCAACCACGCCGTCGGCGCTGCTCTGAGTAATTATTCGGAACTGTTGCAATCCGCACACATACGACCTTTTCGCGAGGTCCTCCCCGATCCGCTGGCAACCGCCTGCCGACTCGCCCCAGGCACGCCCGCGCGCCTTGCGGGGCCCCGGTCGCGCCTGTAGAGGCAGACGTTAGTTTTCTTGCCAGGATGATGCCCATGTTCCGCCGCCATCGTACCGCGCTCGTGGTCGCCACTCTCTCGGCCACCCTTTCCCTCGCCGCGTGCGGCGGCGGCAGTGCGCGGCCCAAGGCCGATCTCGCCGCGTCGAAGATCACGACGATCGGCGTCAACGCCTATCTGTGGCGCGCCAGCCTCGACACGCTATCGTTCATGCCGCTGCTACAGACCGATTCGAACGGCGGCGTCATCGTCACCGACTGGTACGTGAACCCGCAGACCCCCGCCGAGCGGATGAAGGTCACGGTCTCGATCCTCGACCAGGATCTGCGCGCCGATGCGCTGCGTGTCGCCGCTCTCCGCGAGGTCAACCAGAACGGTCAGTGGGTCTCCGCGCCGGTCCAGGCGTCGACCACGCAGAAGCTCGAAGACATCATCCTGACGAAGGCCCGCGACCTGCGCCGCGCCTCGATTGCGGGCTGAGGACTGATATAATGGCGTCGCGTTTCAATGCGTTGAAGGCGGACGCGGCGTGGCAGAAGGTCTGGGACGAGCGCAAGACATTCGCCGCCGACGACCTGTCGACCAAGCCGCGCTCGTACGTGCTCGAGATGTTCCCCTATCCGTCGGGGCGCATCCACATGGGGCATGTCCGCAACTACACGATGGGCGACGTGCTCGCGCGGTTCCGTCGGATGAACGGCATGGAAGTGCTGCATCCGATGGGCTGGGACGCGTTCGGCATGCCCGCCGAGAACGCGGCGATGGAAAAGGGCGTCCATCCGGGCACCTGGACCCGCGCCAACATCGCGACGATGAAAGCGCAGCTGAAGCGCCTAGGCTTCGCACTCGACTGGTCCCGCGAACTCGCGACCTGCGAGCCCGACTATTACGGCCACGAACAGGCGCTGTTCCTCGACCTGTTCGCGGCGGGGCTAGTCTATCGCAAGGAATCGGCGGTCAACTGGGATCCGGTCGACATGACCGTGCTCGCCAACGAGCAGGTGATCGACGGTCGCGGCTGGCGCTCGGGTGCGCTGGTCGAGCGTCGGAAACTGTCGCAGTGGTTCCTCAAGATCACCGATTTTGCAGATGAACTCGTCGACGGGTTGGGAGCGCTCGAGCACTGGCCCGACAAGGTCAAGCTGATGCAGGAAAACTGGATCGGCCGCAGCCAGGGCCTGCAGTTCAGCTTCGCTCTGGCGGGCAACGCGACCGGCATCGGCTCGGTCGAGGTCTTCACCACCCGCCCCGACACGATGTTCGGCTCCAGCTTCGTCGCAGTCGCTGCGGATCACCCGATCGCGCGCGCAATCGCCGAGACGAACCCCGACGCCGCGGCCTTCATCGAACTCTGCAAGCGTGGCGGCACCACCGCGGCCGAACTCGACACGCAGGAAAAGCTCGGCTTCGATACCGGCCTCCGCGCGGTGCATCCGCTCGACAAGACGTGGGAACTCCCGGTCTACATCGCGAACTTCGTGCTGATGGAATACGGCACCGGCGCAGTGTTCGGCGTGCCTGCGCACGACCAGCGCGATCTCGATTTCGCGCGCAAATACGACCTGCCCGTAAAGCGCGTCGTCAGCGAAGGCGATGACGAGGCCCCCGTGTTCGTCGGCGATACCGCCTGGACGGGTGCGGGCAATCTGATCAATTCGCACTTCCTCGACGGCATGGACATCGAGGACGCCAAACGCACCGTGATCGAGCGCGCCGAGGGCGAAGGCTGGGGCAAGGGCACGACGGTCTTTAAATTGCGCGACTGGGGCGTCAGCCGCCAGCGCTACTGGGGCACGCCCATCCCGATCATCCACTGCGACGCATGCGGCGTGGTCCCGGTGCCCAAGGACCAGTTGCCGATCATCCTGCCCGAGGACGTGTCGTTCGCGATCCCCGGCAACCCGCTCGATCGCCATCCGACGTGGAAGCACGTCCCCTGCCCGTCGTGCGGCGCCGACGCGCGGCGCGAGACCGATACGCTCGACACCTTCGTCGATTCGTCGTGGTATTTCATCCGCTTCGCCAGCCAGCCGGACGCCAAGCCGTTCGACCGCTCCGGCGCGGAGAAGTGGCTGCCGGTCAACCAGTATATCGGCGGCGTCGAGCACGCGATCCTGCATCTGCTCTACGCACGGTTCTGGACGCGCGCGCTGAACCACATCGGCATGCTCGACATCGCCGAACCGTTCGCCGGGCTGTTTACGCAGGGGATGGTCACGCACGAGACCTATAGCCGAGGCGACGCTGGCGACGCACAGCCCGACACCGACACCGACACCGACACCGACGAGTCGAACGACGCGCCGGTAAAGACGAAGTGGCTGTCTCCCGAAGAGGTCCGCAAGACCGACGCCGGGTATATCGAGATCGCCACCGGCGGCCCCGTGACGGTCGGTCGCGTGACGAAGATGTCGAAATCGAAGAAGAACACCGTCGATCCCGAGCCGATTGTCGACCAGTACGGCGCCGATGCGGTGCGCTGGTTCGTGCTCTCCGATTCGCCGCCGGAACGCGACCTGCCCTGGTCCGAATCCGGCATCGAAGGCGCGTGGCGGTTCGTCCAGCGGCTATGGCGCGTGGTCGAAACCGAAGGCGGCGCGGCCGGTACCGGCGACGATCTGGCCTTGCGCAAACTCGCGCATCGCACCACCAACGACGTCGCCGGCGATATCGAGGCGTTACAGTTCAACAAGGCCGTCGCGCGGCTCTACAGCTTCGTCAGCGCGATCGAGAAGGCGGCGCCCTCCGCCGACCGCGACGCCGCGGTCGCATCGCTGCTGCGTCTTGCCAGCCCGATGGTGCCGCACGTGGCCGAGGAAGCCTGGGCCGCGGCTGGGAACACCGGCTTGATCGCCGACGCCGCCTGGCCAGACGTTGACGCGGCGCTGCTCGTCGACGACGAGGTGACGATCGCGATCCAGATCAACGGCAAGCTGCGCGATACGCTGGTCTTCGCCAAGGGTGCGCCCAAGGATCAGGTCGAAGCCGCAGCATTGGCGTCGGACAAGATCGTCCGGCTGCTCGACGGCAAGCCCCCCCGAAAGGTCATCACCGTGCCCGACCGCCTCGTGAACATCGTCGCATGATCCGCGCTGGCTTCCTGCTCGGCGCGGCGCTCTCGCTGTCCGCGTGCGGCCTCCACCCGCTCTATGCCGGCGGCGGCAGCGGCGCGGTCGCGACCTCGCTGGGACAGGTCGAGGTCGCCCCGATTGAGGGCAAGTCCGGTTGGCTGATGGCGACCGCGCTGCGCGATCGCTTCCAGGCTTCGGGCGCACCGCTGTACCGGCTCGACGTTCGGCTCGACGATCAGATCAGCGGGCTCGGCGTACGCCGCGACGACAGCGTCTCACGCGAACGTCGCGTGCTCCGCGCCCGCTACCAGCTGGTTCGGCTGTCCGACGGCACCGTGCTGGTCGATGCGACCGCCGGATCGGACGCCGGCGTCGATGTCGTGCGTTCCGAATACGCGACCATCGCGGCCGAGAATACCGCGCTCGAGCGGCTCTCGACGATCGTCGCTGACCAAATCGTCGCGCGGGTCGCGCTCTACGCGCGGCGCACGCCCGCCAAGCCGTGAAGGCCAACGCGGGTCAGATCCGGACCGCGCTCGCCAAGCCCGGCGCCGATATCCGGCTGTACCTGCTCCACGGCCCCGACGAGGCTGGCGCATCCGATCTCGCGCGAGTCCTCGGCAAGGCGATGGGCGCCGAGGCCGAACGCGTCGACCTCGATGGCGCCACCCTCAAGTCCGATCCGGCGCGCCTGGTCGACGAGGCCGCCGGAATGTCGCTGTTCGCAAGCGCGCGCTACGTCCGGATCGCCAACGTCGGCGAGGAGAGCCTGGACGCTTTCACAGCGCTGTTGCAGGCCGAACGAGCAGGCAACCCCGTCGTTGCGATCGCCCCCAACGTCAAGACCAGCGCCAAGATCGTCAAGCTCGCGATCGACTCGCCGCGCGCGATGGCCTTCGCCTGCTACGCCCCCACCGCACAGGACGCTGAACGCATCGCCGCGACGATCGCGAGCGAGCATGGTCTGCGCCCCGCAAGCGGCGTCGCCCGACGACTTGCCGAAACCACCGGTGGCGACCGCGCGGTGATGACGCGCGAGATCGAGAAGCTCGCGCTGTATCTCGACGCCGCGCCCGATCGCCCGCACGACCTGGATCACGACGCGCTGGACCGGATCGGCGCGGACCTCGGCGATGCCGAAATGACCCACGCGGTCGACGCGGTCATCGAAGGCCGTGTTGCCGATCTCGGCAGCGAACTGGCAATGCTCGACGAAGCGGGTACATCGCCGATCCCGTGGCTACGCCAACTGGTTCGCCGCTTGATGACCCTCGCCGACATGCGCGCCGAAATCGACCGCGGCGACACGCCCGACGCGGTGATGAAACGCCACCGCATCTTCTACAAGGAAGAGGCGCAAACCGCGCGCTCGCTACGCCGCTGGTCCCCGGTCATGATCGCAGCAGCGATCGCACGCGTGCGGGCTGCGGAACGTGCGGTAATGGCATCGGGCAACGCCGGCGGCGTGCTCGCCGAATCAGCCGTGACGACGATCGCGCAGGGCATCGCCCGCCGTAACTAGATTGCCCCGCCGGTCAGCCGCTGGCACACCATGTCGAGCTGGTCGAGCGTCGCATAGCTGATCGTCAGCGTCCCCCCGGTCTCGGCATGCGCGACCCGGACCTGCAGCCCCAGCAAGTCGGCAAGCTGGCGTTCCAGCGCGGCGATGTCGGCATCCGGTATCCGAGGCTCGGCGGGCGATCCGCCGCTACGCGCCCGCGCCGGCTTCGCCTCGCGCGTCAGCTTCTCGGTCTCGCGAACCGACAGCCCCTTCGCCACGACCTGATCGGCCAGCGCCTCGACATCGGGCGCGCCGAGCAGCGCCCGCGCGTGACCCATCGACAACGATCCGTCTATCACCTGCGACTGGACAGCCTCGGGCAGTTCGAGCAGCCGCAACAGGTTGGCGACATGGCTCCGCGACTTGTGGACGATCTTGGCCAGCGCGTCCTGGGTGTGGCCATATTCGCCGGCGAGCCGCTGATAGGCCTGCGCCTCTTCGATCGCGTTGAGATCCTGCCGCTGGATGTTCTCGATCAGCGCGATCTCTAGCGTTTCGGAATCGTCGAAGTCGCGGACGACGACGGGCACCTCGTGCAGCCGCGCGCGCTGTGCCGCCCGCCAGCGCCGCTCGCCCGCGACGATCTGGTAGTCATGGCCATGTGGACGCACCACGATCGGTTGGATTAACCCACGCGACGCGATCGAGGCGGCGAGCTCGTCGAGTTTGGCCTCGTCGAAATGGCGTCGGGGCTGGTCGGGATGCGGCGACAGCGAACTGACCGGCAGCATCCGCACACCCGACGGTGGCGGTTCGCTACCCGGTGTAATCGGCGCCTCGCGCGCTATCTCGCCGAGCAGCGCGTTCAGGCCGCGCCCTAGACCCGGACGGCCGCGTTTCATCCCCTCGCTCATGCCGCCTTCGCCGCGGCGGGCAGACGCACCAGCAACTCGCGAGCGAGCGCGATATAGGCCTGCGACCCCGAGCAGCGATGATCGTAGATCAACGCGGGCAGCCCGTGGCTTGGCGCTTCCGATAGGCGGACGTTGCGCGGGATTACGGTCTCGAACACGACCTTGCCCAGCACCGCGCGAACATCCGCCGATACCTGGTCGGTCAGCCGGTTGCGGCGATCGTACATCGTCAGCGCGACGCCGAGGATCGACAGCCCCGGATTGAAGCGCTGGCGGATCCGCTCGACGGTGCTGAGCAGCTGCGACAGCCCTTCGAGCGCGAAGAACTCGCACTGCAATGGGACCAGCAACGAATCCGCCGCCACCATCGCGTTGATCGTCAGAAGCCCAAGCGATGGCGGGCAGTCGATCAGCACGATGTCCCAGTTGCCGCGCGCGGACTTCATCGCACGATCAAGACGATGGGTGCGCGCGTCGAAGTCGACCAGCTCGATCTCGGCACCGGACAAGTCGACAGTCGCCGGCACGACATCGAGACGCGGCACCCGGCTATGCACCACCGCATCGTCGATCGAGGTCTCGCCGACCAGCACGTCGTAGCTCGATCGCTCGCGCGCGGAATGCGGGATGCCGAGCCCGGTCGACGCATTGCCCTGCGGATCGAGATCGATAAGCAGGACGCGCATCCCTGTCGCCGCGAGTGCGGTCGACAGGTTTATGGCGCTGGTGGTCTTGCCCACCCCGCCCTTCTGGTTCGCCACGGCGATACAGATCACTTGGCGTTCACCTTGTCCAGAACCACGATCGACGACTCCGGGCTCGTGACGCTTTGTTCCACGTGGAACATAAACCGCCAATGTTCGTGCAACGCGGCAAGCTCATCCTCGTCGAGGCGACCTCGCGGGAGTAGCCACCGCGTATCCTTAGTGGAGCAGTGTGCGGCAGCGTGCAAAAGGTTTCGCAGCGATGCGACCGCCCGGGCGGAAATGATCTGCGCCGTTCCGACCACAGACTCGATCTTCCTGGCTTCTACCGTGACGCGGTCGCCGATGCCCAGTCGTGCGATACAAAGCGACAGGAAGTCGGCGCGGCGCCGACGCGGTTCGATGAGTACCATTCGGACCGGCGCGACCAGCGCGACTGCCAGGCCGGGAAACCCACCACCGGTACCGATATCGATCCAGTCCGACGGCGACGCCCCCGCCATCCCGACCAGCTGGAGCGAGTCCACGGCATGCCGAGCCCAGATCGACTCGATCGTCGACGGCGCGATCAGATTCTGGTGCGGGGTTTCCGCGACCACCATGCCGATGAACGCCGTCAGCCGCTCGACCGCCTCTACGTCGAATCGTTCGGCAATCCAGGCCTTCGCATCGTCTTCGGTCATGCCGCCATCTTTCGGGTGTGGAGCAACACGGCGGACAAGGCTGCAGGGGTGATCCCACGGACCCGCGCCGCCGCTGCCAACGACGCCGGCCGTGCTGCGCTCAAGCGATCGATCATCTCCTGCGAGAGACCAGGAACCGACGCGTAGCGAATTGCGTCGGGCAAGGGAATCGCCTCATCCAGTCGCATCCGCGCGACCTCGGCTGCCTGGCGTTCGACATAGGGCGCGTACCGCGCGTCCTCCAATCCTTCGGCAACGACAGCCGCGGAGCGTCCGGACGCCGCTTCGGGGGCGACATGTGACAGTGCGACACCGTCGAACCGCAGCCAGTCGAACGCCGTCCGCCGCGCGCCATCACGGCTGATCGCAACACCCTGATCCGCAATCTCGGTCGCTGTCAGTTCATGCGAAAGGGCCGCCCGAAATGCGACACGTTGCGCATCCCGTCCGTCCTGATGCGCAATCCGCTCTTGGCCCAAACATCCTGCCTGACGGGCGATCGCGCCCAGTCGCGTCTCCGCATTGTCGGCACGCAACGACAACCGAAACTCCGCCCGCGCGGTAAGCATGCGATAGGGCTCGGTCACGCCCTGCAGGACCAGGTCGTCTATCATCACGCCCAGATAGCTCGATGCCCTATCGAGGATGACAGGCGGCAGATCGCATGCAAAGGCCGCGGCGTTGAGCCCGGCGACTAGCCCCTGCCCCGCTGCTTCCTCATACCCCGTGGTGCCATTGATCTGCCCGGCACAGAACACACCAGGGATCGCACCAAGCGCAAGCGTCGCATCCAGCGCGCGGGGATCGATATGATCATATTCGACGGCGTAGCCAGGCACCGTCACGATCGCGCGCTCGAGCCCCGGAATGGTCGCGAGAAACGCAGACTGGACATCGGCGGGCAAGGATGTCGACAGGCCGTTGGGATAAACCGCGCGATCGTCCAAACCCTCGGGTTCGAGAAAAACCTGATGTCCATCGCGGTCGCCGAACCGCTGGACCTTGTCCTCGATCGATGGGCAATAGCGCGGCCCCGCACCTTCGATCGCACCGCTGAACAGCGGCGAGCGATCGAAGGCCGCCCTGATCACGTCGTGCGTTGCCATCGTCGTCCGCGTGATCGCACACGCGATCTGCGGCAGGCTCGGCTCGCGCGTCATCGGCGACATCGTCCACGGCTCCGGGTCGGACGGCTGCTCGGCAAGCACCGCCCAGTCGATCGTGCGACCATCGAGCCGCGGCGGCGTCCCCGTCTTGAGCCGCGCCATCGGCAGATCGCGCGCACGCAATTGTGCGGCAAGCGGCTTCGCGGCGCGTTCACCAATGCGACCGCCCTCCTCCCGTTCGTCCCCACGAAACAGCCGTGCGCCCAGGAACGTGCCCGTAGCGAGCACGATCGCGCGCGCTTCGATGGTCGAACCGTCGGCCAGGACAATCCCGATCGCACGATCGCCCTCAAGCTTCAGCGCGACCGCCTCGCCCTCGACGACCGTCAGGTTCGGGGTCGCAGCGATCATCTGCCGGATCGCAGCAGAATAAAGCCGCCGGTCGGCTTGCACTCGCGGGCCCCAGACCGCCGCGCCCTTGCTGCGATTAAGCATCCGGTGGTGGATCGCCGCAGCGTCGGCCGCGCGCGCGATTAGCCCGTCGAAGGCGTCGACCTCGCGAACGATATGCCCCTTGCCAAGCCCACCGATCGCAGGGTTGCAGGACATCACTCCGATCTGAGCGGCATCGAACGAGATGAGTGCGGTCCGCGCGCCACGCCGTGCGGCGGCAGTAGCGGCTTCGGTGCCGGCATGGCCTCCGCCGATTACGAGTACGTCGAACATGCTCCTGCCCTAGGCCGCAGCGCGCCTTGGGTCAAAGCGGCGATGTTCCACGTGGAACATCATTTACCGATGCAGAACCGAATGAATAGCGCGTCGAGCATCTCCCCCGTGGCATCGAGCCCTAAGATCGCCGCCAACGCCATCCGCGCCTGTCGCAGGGCCTCGCCAAGGATCAACGGATCGTTCGTCGGATCCCGTAGGGCGGCAATCGCATCAGCGCACCGCAACCGCTGCTCCCGCTTCAGGGCAAGCGCGTCGTCGTGGGGCAGCATGCCAATGGCTCGGTCGTGCAACGCTCCCCACACCCGTTCGCCCGATCCGCAATCGGCCTGAGCAACCGCGAACGCGCGCCCAGCCGGAACATTCTCGCGACCTACCACGTCCGCCCGAGCATGAACCCAGATCGCATCGTCCCGGGGCGGACGGGCATCCCCCAACCAAAGCACGATATCCGCCAGGCGGATCGCATCTTCGGCACGCGCCACGCCGATCGCCTCAATCGGATCGTCTGTCCCGACCAGTCCCGCCGTGTCGGTCAGCACATAGGCAATCCCGCGGCGCGTCACAGGCACGTCGATGCGGTCGCGCGTCGTCCCCGATATCGGTGACACGATCGCGGCATCCCGATCACCCAGCAGGTTGAGCAGGGTCGACTTGCCGCTGTTGGGCGGGCCGGCGATCACTACCCGCAACCCATCCTTCAACCGCTCGACCGGAGGCGCATCGATCACCGTCGCAATGTCTGCCGCGAGTTCGGTGGCGCCCGCCCGAATGGCAGCGAACGCAGCGGCATCGCTGTCGACATCATCCTCATCGGCGAAGTCCAGCATCGCCTCGACCCGCGCCGACAGCATTGCCGCGCGGTCCATCCACCCGCGTATCGCCAGGCTGACGCGCCCCTCGGTGGCGTCGAGCGCGGCGCGGCGCTGCCCCTCGGTCTCGGCCTCAAGCAGATCGGCAAGCCCCTCCGCCTCGGCAAGATCGATGCGCCCATTGGCGAGCGCGCGACGGGTAAACTCCCCCGCGACCGCCAGCCGCAAGCCCTCGATCCGCGTCAGTGCCGCCTCTACCGCCGCAATCACCGCGCGGCCGCCATGACAATGAAACTCGACCAGATCCTCGCCGGTCGCGGTGGCTGGCCCGGGAAACACCAGCACCAGCGAACGATCGAGCAGAGTGTCGCCCTCGCGCAACGCCCGCAGACTGGCGCGCCGCGGTTCGGGCAGGACACCCGCCAGTCGCTCGGCAGCCGCAAACGCGCGCGGCCCGCTAATCCTGATCACGGCGATCGCCGCCGGCGGCCGACCGCTCGACGTCGCGAAGATCGTATCGATATCCAATATCCGGTCTCTCTTGAGCGGCGCGGTGGTGCGCTGGATAGCCCGTGCCCATATGCCCCTGACGCCGTCGCACCCGCAACGGCTATCGGCCCGCAACGGCCACGGATTCCCTGATGGAGACCTTGTCATGACTGCCACGATCACGATCGACACGCTGGACGGCAGCGGCCGCTTCTCCGCCTATATCGCCAAGCCGCAGACGGAAGCGAAGGCGGCGATCGTCGTCATCCAGGAAATCTTCGGCGTGAACGCCGGCATCCGCCGCAAGTGCGATACGCTCGCCGAGGCCGGGTATCTCGCGATCGCACCCGACCTGTTCTGGCGGCTCGAGCCAGGCATCGAGCTCGACCCCGATATCGAGTCCGAGTTCAAGCAGGCGCTCGGCTATCTCGGGACCTTCGACCAGGACAGCGGCATCGCCGATATCGAGGCGACGATCCGCACCGCGCGTAGCCATGTCGACGGCGGCAAGGTCGGGGTCGTCGGCTATTGCCTCGGCGGTCGGCTCGCCTTCATGACCGCGGCGCGCACCGATGCGGATGCGAGCGTCGGCTATTACGGCGTCAGCATCGACGGCCTGCTCGGCGAGAAGCACGCCATCGCCAACCCCGTCCTGCTGCACATTCCCGAAGAGGATCACTTCGTCGACAAGGCCGCACAGGCGGCGATCCACGCCGGGCTCGACGATCACCCCAAGGTGACGCTGTACGATTATCCCGGCGTAGACCACGGCTTCGCGACCGAATTCGGCACCCGCCGGTCGGACGCCGCAGCCACACTCGCGGACGAACGCACCGCGGTATTCTTCGCCGAGCATCTCGCCTGATACAAAAAAGGGGAGCCGCGGCTCCCCTTTTCGATCAGGTGAAGAGCGTCGCCAGCCCCAGCGTCTCGCCGGTCCCCACCCAGCCTTCGTAGATCATCTTGACCGCGACCACGAGGATGACCGCAAGGCCGATATAGGCGATCCAGCGATACCGGTTGATGACTCGCGCGATGTAGTTCGCGGCAAGACCCATCATAGCGACCGACAGCAGCAGGCCGATGACGAGGATACCGGGATGCTCGCGTGCGGCACCGGCGACCGCCAGGACGTTGTCCAGGCTCATCGAGACATCGGCGACCGCGACGGCCCAGGCCGCGCTGGCGAACCCCTTCGATGATCGGATACCCGAGCGTTCGTCGCCCGCGATTTCCTCGGAGCCTGCGTTCTGCGCACCTTCGCGGATTTCGCGCCAGAACTTCCAGCACACCCAGAGCAGCAACAACCCGCCGGCGAAGATCAGCCCGACGATCCCCATCAGCCACGTCACGATCAGCGCGAAGAAGATGCGCAGCACCAGTGCGGCGCCGATACCGATCAGGATGACCTTCTTGCGCTGGTCGGACGGCAGCCCCGCCGCCAGCGCTCCGACGACGATCGCGTTGTCGCCCGCGAGGACGAGATCGATCATCAGCACCGATCCAAACGCGGCAAGCGCCTTCGGGTCGCCGAGGTTGGAGAAATCCGCGACGATGTGATGCCAGATTTCCAGTGGCGAACCGGGGCCGGCGACGGTCGTCGCGGCGGTGGCCAGCATGGCGATGATGCTCAAAATGTCAGCTCCCGGTGACGATATACGGTGTGTTCAATAGCAAAACGGCACGCGAAAGCCATTGCTCTCGCGTGCCGTTGCGTTTGCTTGGCGGACATGGGCCCCTCTACCAACTGGGCCCACGTCGTCGGTCGGGGCGGTACCCCCGCCGGCCGAACCGGTGCGAGTCCTGCTGCAGCTTGCAGCAGGCCGCACTCGGTTATTGATTCATGGAATCGAAGAAATTCTCGTTGGTCTTCGAATCCTTCATTTTGTCGAGCAGGAACTCCATCGCGTCGATCGTGCCCATCTGCATCAGGATGCGGCGCAGGACCCACATCTTGCTGAGCTTGGCCTTGTCCACCAGCAGCTCTTCCTTGCGGGTACCCGACTTGCCGACGTCCAGCGCCGGGAAGATGCGCTTGTCCGCAACCTTGCGATCGAGCACGATTTCCGAGTTGCCGGTGCCCTTGAACTCCTCGAAGATCACCTCGTCCATGCGGCTGCCCGTATCGATCAGCGCAGTCGCGATGATCGAGAGCGAACCGCCCTCCTCGATGTTACGTGCGGCACCGAAGAAGCGCTTCGGACGCTGCAGTGCGTTCGCGTCGACACCACCGGTCAGGACCTTGCCCGACGACGGCACGACGGTGTTGTAGGCACGACCCAGACGCGTGATCGAGTCGAGCAGGATCACGACATCCTTCTTATGCTCGACCAGGCGCTTGGCTTTTTCGATCACCATCTCAGCGACTTGCACATGGCGTTGTGCGGGTTCGTCGAAGGTCGAACTGACCACCTCGCCCTTCACGCTGCGCTGCATGTCGGTGACTTCCTCGGGGCGCTCGTCGATCAGCAGGACGATCAAGAACACCTCGGGGTGGTTGTCGGTGATCGCCTTGGCCATGTTCTGCAACATGACCGTCTTGCCGACGCGTGGCGGCGCGACGATCAACGTGCGCTGGCCCTTGCCCTGCGGCGAGACGATGTCGATGACCCGCGCCGACTTGTCCTTGACGGTAGGGTCGGCGGGATCGAGCGTCAGCTTGCTCTCGGGATAGAGCGGCGTGAGGTTGTCGAAATTGACGCGGTGGCGGACGACGTCGGGGTCGTCGAAATTGACCGCGGTGAGCTTCACCAGCGAGAAATAGCGCTCGCCATCCTTCGGCCCGCGGATCTCGCCCTCGACCGTGTCACCGGTCCGAAGGCCGAACTTCCGGACCTGGTTCGGCGAGATGTAGATGTCGTCCGGGCCGGCCAGATAGTTCGATTCCGGCGAGCGCAGGAAGCCAAAGCCGTCGGGCAGCACTTCGATCGTGCCGAGTCCCATGATCTGGTCGCCATTGTCCGCCTGGACCTTCAGGATCGCGAACAGCAGATCCTGTTTCCGGAGCGTCGACGCACTCTCGACCCCGAGTTCCTCGGCCATGCTCACCAGCTCGGCAGGCTTTTTCTTCTTCAGGTCTTTGAGATGCATGGGGATTTCCGGATAGCGATCGACGGGAGGCGGGTTCGGCGGAGCGCGCTTCAAAAGCGGAACTGGGCGAACGAACTAAGCATAAAGTCACGACCGGGCAGGACGCCAGGAGGCCGTATCTGGATTTGAGGTAGAATTGGGGGCGGGGCAAGTCAAGCGGTGCATGGTCATCGCGCGCTACCGTTCCCCTGCGAACGCAGGGGCCCAGGATCACGAATGCCATCGCTTGTAACCGGGGCTCCTGCGTTCGCAGGAGAACACGAATTCAGAACGGCTTCACGATCACCAGCACCACGATCAACGTCACCGCCAACGCCGGCACCTCGTTGAGCATCCGCAACTGTTTCCCCGTCAACGTCGGTGCACCGCGCGCGAGCTTCTTGGCATAGCCCACCGCCCAGCCGTGATAGCCCGACAGGATCACCACCAGCACCAGCTTCAGATGAAGCCACCCGAGCCCAGGCGCGCCGTCCGCAATCCCCAGGTTCAGCGCGAGTGCGATCCCCAGCACCCAGACCACGATCATCGCCGGGGTCAGGATGATGCTGCGGATCTTGCCCTCACGCTCGACCCAGTTCGCCGCTTCGGCCGCGTTGCCGGCGGCCAGCGCCTCCTGATGATACACCAGATAGCGCGGCAGCATGAACAGCCCCGCCATCCAGAAGATCACGAAGATCAGATGGGCGGCCTTCATCCAGTCATACGCCGCTCCCAGGAAACCGGTCATGTCGTGCTCCGTATGCGGGCGATCAGATATTCAACATGCGCAACCGGCGTGTCGGGCAGGATGCCGTGGCCGAGGTTGAAGATATGCGGACGCTCGGCGAACGCGGCAAGGATGCGGTCGATCGCGTCGTCGAGATCGGCACCGCCCGCGATCAGCGCGAGCGGATCGAGATTGCCCTGCACCGGCATGTCCGCTGGCAGGACGCTATTCGCCCAGACCGGATCGACCGTCTCGTCCAGCCCGATCGCATCGACGCCGGTTTCCCGCGCATAGGCCGGCAGTTTCCCCCCGGCGCCCTTGGGAAAGCCGATCACCGGCACGCCCGGACAGCGTTCGTGCAGCGCCGACACGATCCGCGCAGTCGGCGCGATCACCCACCGTTCGAACTGCGCCGGCGACAGGCTGCCCGACCAGCTGTCGAACAGCTGGACCGCATCGACCCCCGCTTCGATCTGTTTCGCCAGATAGTCGATGGTGCTGTCGGCGATCGCATCGATGATCGCGCCGAACCCGACCGGGTCGGCATAGGCGAAGCGCCGCGTCTCGCCCTGGTCCTTGCTCCCCTTCCCCGCCACCATATAGGTCGCGACCGTCCAAGGAGACCCCGCAAAGCCCAGGAACGTCGTCTCGGGCGGTAAGGCTGCGGCGACACGCGCGACGGTGCCATAGACCGGCTCTAGGCGCGCGGGTTGGGCATGAAGGCGATCGAGCGCATGGTTCATCAGCGCCGGCTCCAGCCGCGGCCCCTCGCCCACCCCGAAGCTCAGGTCCTGCCCCAGCGCCCAAGGCACCATCAGGATGTCGGAGAACAGGATCGATCCGTCGAACCCGAACCGGCGGATCGGCTGCAATGTCACCTCGGCGGCCGCCTCCGGATCGGTCGCAAGCGCGAGGAAGCCGCCCTTCTCCGCCCGCAACGCGCGATATTCGGGAAGATAGCGTCCGGCTTGGCGCATCAGCCATAACGGCGGCACCGCCTGACGCTCGCCACGCAATGTTGCGAGCAGGGGCTTGGGATCGGTCAACGGGCGTCCCCTTCTTCTAATAAGAAGATTCTTAGAAAGGATTGTTGAAGTGATTGGCAGGTGGATGTCGGGGCTTATGCGGTGATCCCGGAATTGCCAACAGCTTGACCGCGGCGGCACGCCGGAAACGGTGTGATTCGGATCGCGCGTCCCCGTTATCCACAGGCTGTGGAGTGAAACCCTCCCTGTGTGCGCGGCTGTGGATAGATTGCGGGTTTTCCACGGGTCCCGGGTCGCTTGGCGGAGAGGCCGAGTTACGCTAGCCCTTGTGCCCATGTTATCCACAGAACCGCCCGGCACCGGCCGATGATGCGCCTGCATCTCCACCTGTTGTCGGACTCCACCGGCGAGACGCTCGAGAACATCGCGAAGGCGGCGCTCGCGCAATATGACGACGTCGAAACCGTCCGCCACTTCTGGCCGATGGTCCGGACCGAGGCGCATCTCGAACGCATCCTGCAGGAGGTCGCGCAGAACCCGGGCCTGGTGATCTTCACGCTGGTGAACCCGGCGACGCGGCGGATCCTCGAACAGCGCTGCCTGACACTTGGCTTGCCTGCAGTGGCGCCGCTCGACCCGGTCAACGACGCATTGTCGGGGCTGCTCGGTCAGCAGGCCAAGGCACGTCCGGGCCGCCAGCATGTCCTCGACGCCGCGTATTTCGCCCGCGTCGATGCGATCCAGTGGACCATCGCGCATGACGACGGGATCGCATCGGAGGAATGGGAAGAGGCGGATGTCGTCCTCGCCGGGGTCTCGCGCTCGTCGAAGACGCCGACCTCGATCTACCTCGCCAACCGCGGCTACAAAGCCGCGAACATCCCGATCGTCGTCGAAAGCCCACCGCCGGCCAATCTCTACGGGCTCAAGCACCCGCTGATCGTCGGGCTGACGACCAGCGCGGATCGATTGATCCAGGTCCGTCGCAACCGGTTGCTGTCGCTGCAACAGGCGCCGGATACGTCCTATGTCGAGGAGGAGGCGGTGATGCGCGAGCTCGCCTTTGCGCGGCGGATGTTCGCCGACAATGGCTGGCCGGTGATCGACGTCACCCGCCGGTCGATCGAGGAAACCGCGGCGGCGATCATCGCGCTCTGCAACGACCGGCGAGGCGTGACGGCATGACGCTGATCCTTGCATCGCAGAGTGCATCGCGCCGTGCGATGCTCGTAGCGGCGGGCGTGCCGTTCGAGGCGACGCATGCCGGCGTCGATGAGGACGCCGCGAAACCCGCGTTGCGCCATCTTTCGCCTCGCGATCTGGCGGATGCGCTCGCCGAGTTGAAGGCGTTGAAGGTTTCGGCGCGCAAGCCCGGCTACCTCGTGCTCGGCAGCGATTCCCTGGTCGCGCTTGAGGATGGCAGCATCCTCGACAAGCCGGTCGACCGCGCCGATGCCGCCGACCATCTTCGTCGAATGTCGGGGGCACGCCATGATCTGTGGAGCGCCGCGGTGATCGCCGAGAACGGGCAAGTCGTGTGGCGGCATGTCGAACGTGCGAAGGTCTTCGTACGTCCGCTGTCGGACGCATTCATCGAGACCTATCTGGACACCGAATGGCCGGCGATTTCCGGGTGCGTGGGATGCTACCGGGTCGAGGGGCCCGGCGTACAATTGTTCGAGAAGATCGACGGCAGCCAGTTCACGGTATTGGGCATGCCATTGCTGAACGTCCTGGATTATCTGCGCGTGCGGGGCGAGCTGCCGGCATGACGATCCGACGGGTTAACGAGGACCAACGATGACGAAACCCTATGCCGAAGTGATCGGCGACCCGATCGCGCAATCAAAGTCGCCGATCATTCACGGCTTCTGGCTCGATGCGCTCGGTATCGACGCCGAATATCGCAGGGCGCACGTCACCGCCGACGCGCTTCCCGCGTATTTCGAAAGTCGCAAGGCCGATCCCGCCTGGCAGGGGTGCAACATCACCATGCCACACAAGCTGGCCGCGCTCGATCACGTCACCGACCCCGGCGACGTTCGCGGGACGATCGGCGCGATCAACACCGTGTTCCGCGGCACTGACGGCGCGATGATCGGGACCAATACCGATGCCGCAGGATTCTGGGCGCCGATCGACGACCTCGATATCGCCGGCCAGCCGGTGACGGTGATCGGTGCCGGTGGCGCAGCGCGTGCGGTGCTGTTCGCGCTGTCGCGGATGGGGGTCGGGCCGGTGACCATCCTCAACCGCAATCCACTCAAGGGCGCCGCCTTGCTGGCCCTGTTCAAACTCAAAGGCCAGGCCCTGCCCTTGGCGCCGGCCGCCCCACTTTCGCGGTTGCTGGTCAACACAAGCGTACTCGGCATGGCCGGACAACCACCGCTCGACATCGATCTGAGCGCGCTCGACGACGACAGCCTGGTCTACGACATCGTATACTCGCCGCTCGAGACCGGGCTTCTCAAGGCCGCGCGCAAACGCGATCTCGAGACAGTGGACGGTCTCGAAATGCTGATCGCGCAGGCGGCGGTGGCGTTCGAAATATTGTTCCACGTGGAACCTCCCCGCGACCACGACGACGCCTTGCGGACGCTGCTCACGGCATGATCATCGGGCTCACCGGATCGATCGGCATGGGCAAGTCCGCGGTCGCGGGGATGTTCGCCGATCTCGGCGTTCCGGTGTTCGATGCCGATGCCGAAGTGCATCGGTTGCAAGCATCTGGCGGTGCGCTTGTCCCTGCAATCGAGGCGGCCTTTCCCGGAACGACGGCAGATGGCGCAGTCGACCGCAAGCGGCTGGGGTCGATGGTGTTCGGCGACGACGCCGCGATCGCGCGGCTCGAAGCGATCGTGCATCCGGCCGTCGCGGTGGCCCGCGCCGCTTTTCTATCGCAGCACGGCAATGCGCTGGTGGTATTCGACGTGCCGCTCCTGTTCGAAACCGGCGGCGATGCAAAGGTCGATCGGGTCGTCGTGGTTTCCGCCCCCGCCGCGGTCCAGAGCGCGCGGGTGCTGGCACGCCCCGGCATGACCGTCGAGACCTTCCAGGCGATCCTCGCCCGCCAGATGCCCGACGCGGAGAAGCGCGCGCGTGCGGATTTCGTCATCGCGACCGACATCGGCTTCGAGGAAACCCGCGCCCAGGTTCGCGCGGTGATCGCTTGCGTGACGGGCACCGAAGGAGGATAACCTGCCGATGCGCGAGATTGTCTTCGACACCGAAACCACCGGCCTCAGTTTTTCAGGCGGCGACCGCATGGTCGAGATCGGCTGTGTCGAGATGGTCAACCGGGTCGAGACCGGTCGCACCTTCCACGCCTATTACCATCCCGAACGCGACATGCCGGTCGAGGCGTTCAACGTCCACGGCCTGAGCGAGACGTTCCTGTCGGACAAGCCGCGGTTCGGCGAAGCGGTCCACGATCTCATCGACTTCATCGGCGACGCGCCGATGATCGCGCACAATGCCGGGTTCGATTTCTCCTTCCTGAACGGCGAGCTGCAACGCTGCGGCCGCCCAATCGTCCATATGGGCCGGATGGTCGACACGCTGCAGATCGCGCGTAGCCGTCATCCCGGTGCCAAGCATTCGCTCGATGCGCTGTGTTCGCGGTTCGGGATCGATCGCAGCCACCGCGTGTTGCACGGCGCGCTGCTCGACGCGCAGCTGCTGGCACAGGTCTATGTAGAGCTGCTGGGTGGACGACAGATCGGGCTTGGCCTGATTGCAGAGGCCAGCGCGGCGAGTGCCTCACCGGTCGTCGCACGCACGCCCCGTATCGCCCGCCCGCCGCGTGTTTTCGTGGTGAGCGAGGGAGACCTTGCGGCGCATGCAGCGTTTATGAGCAGGATCAAGGATCCGATCTGGGGGGCCGCGGCGTCCGGATGACGCTGAGCGGACGGAGCCAACAGGACCGTCCGGCCAATGAGGAGACTATAATGGATATCCGGATTTCTGGTCATCAGGTCGCCACCGGCGATGCGCTCAACAGCCATGTGGAAGACCGACTCCAGGGTATCGCCGATAAATATTTCTCGCGCGCGATTTCAGCGGAAGTAACCTTCGGAAAGGGTCCGCACGACGCCGGGTTCACCTGCGATATCGTCGCGCACGTCATGAAAGGCCTCGTCCTCAAGGGGCATTCTGACGCCTATGACGCCCGTGCCGCGTTCGACGGCGCCGCCGCCAAGATCGAGACGCAGCTGCGCCGCTACATGCGCCGCCTGAAGGATCGCCATGCCGGCGAGGCCGTCGCGGCCGCGGAGAGCATCGGCTACGACAATGCGGGCTATACGCTGTTCCAGGAAAGCTTGGGGGAAGAGGACGTCGCGGACGCCCCCCTGATCATCGCCGAGACCCGCGTCGATATTCCCGTCGCCAGCGTCTCCGACGCGGTGATGATGCTCGATCTACGCAACACTGCGGCGTTGCTGTTCGAGAATGCCGGCACCGGCGCGCACAACATGGTGTATCGCCGCGGTGACGGCACGATCGGCTGGGTCGAGCCACAACGCGCCGCAGCGCCGTCGGCTACGGCATAGCCTTTATACCCCCGCGCACGCTAAGGCGCTGTGCGGGGGCTTACAGATTCATGGCACGGCAATGAACGATTTCAGCGATATGCTGCGCGAGGACGCCGTGCTGACAGGCGTCGTCGCCGCGAACAAGAAAGCCGTGCTCCAGCATTTGGCAAGCGTAGCGGCGACCGTGATCCACGGCGATGCGAAGCTTATCGCGGAGCGCCTCGCCGCACGTGAGAAGCTGGGATCGACCGGGTTTGGCGGCGGTGTCGCGATCCCGCATGCCAAGATCGAAGGGCTCGAACAGGTGACCGCGGTCTTCGCGCGACTGGCGCAGCCGGTCGATTTCCAGGCGGTCGACGATCTGCCGGTCGATCTGGTCTTCCTGCTGCTGTCGCCGACCGATGCCGGTGCCGTCCACCTGAAGGCGCTCGCGCGGGTGTCGCGGCGGCTGCGCGACCAGGCGTTCCTGGCGAAGCTGCGCGGGACCGGATCGCGCGATACACTGTATGCGCTGTTCGCGACGGACGAGACGCGCGATGCCGCCTGAGAGTGGCGCGCAGGCGCATTTCCGCGCGCTCGAAGCTTTGTACGCAGCGGCGCCGATCAACCAGTTATTCGAATCGACGCTCGAGATCCCGGAAAGCGGGGTTGCGCGAATCCGGTTCACGATCGACGAGCGCCATTATCATGCTGGCGGCGCGGCGCACGGCACCAGCTATTTCAAGATGCTCGACGACGCCGCCTTCTACGCCGCGAACAGCCTCGTCACCGATCGATTCCTGCTGACGACGGCGTTCAACCTGCTGCTCACGCGGCCGTTGAAGGCCGGGCCGGTCATCGCCGAGGGACGCTGGATCAGCGGCAAGCGGCGGGTGTTCGTCGCCGATGCCCGGTTGATCGACGCCGACGGGGAAGAGGCCGCGCGGGGTACGGGTACGTTCATGCGCTCGCGCATCCCGCTTGCCGACCTGCCCGGCTATCGCATCAGTATCCCGTCGTGACCGGCCGACTGCCAACGACTGTCATCGCCACCGCCCTGCTCCGTCGTGTCAACGATTCTGGTGGCTCCGGCATGGTGCTGGCGAAGGGCACGCAAGACGGATCGATGCTGGTTGTTGCGATCGATCGGGGTGGCTCCCCCAAGCTGCTGGAGCGCGGATTCGGCGAGGGCGGCCGCGCGATATTGATCGACTCGACTCCGACCGAGGACCTCGACGGGTATTGGCGCCGCCGTCGTGCCCGCGACCCCGATCTATGGGTTATCGAGGTGGACATCGCAGGCGCGGAACGCTTCGCCGCGGAAGTGATGCTCGACGATTGACTTGAATCCCCTGTGAACCGAGGGGGATTACAACGAAAATCGCGTTGTGTCGGTGCGGGTGCGATCCGGGTCGATTACGCAGTCGGGGGGATGCCCGGACGAGTGGCCTAGCCGCTCGGGTCCGTGGTCCAACCGCATATTAACTCGAGTGAATGACGATTTTGCAGCGGGCCGCGACAATCGCAGCCATGACTTTCTCACTTGCCGGCCTGCTTGGACACAGCACGCCTGGCAGCGCAACGGAACTCGGTCGCGTCGCGATCACGACTCCCGTTTCTGCAAGCTACAACACGCTTCCCTCGGCAAATGTTCCGCAGATCGTGCCCGCCGTGACCCCCGCCTTCGATCAGGCCGTCACCACCGCACCGGTCGCAACCACCGAAGCCGAAGAATTCGATTCCCTCGCTGAAGCCGTCGCCGCGCAGGACGCCGCCGCCTCAAACGACTCGCTCCAGTGCCTCGCCGGCGCCGTGTATTTCGAATCCAAGGGTGAGCCGCTCGTCGGCCAGCTGGCGGTTGCCGAAGTCATCATCAACCGCGCCAAGTCGGGTCGCTTCCCGTCCGACGTCTGCGACGTCGTCACGCAGCGTGGCCAGTTCAGCTTCGTCCGCGGCGGCCACATCCCCGCGATCAGCGCCGGCAAGGCCTATCGTACCGCGATTGCCGTCGCCAAGGTCGCACTCGCCAGCGCGTGGAACAGCCCGGCTCCCAAGGCGCTGTTCTTCAACACCCCGAACCGCAGCCCCGGCGGCCGCCTGACCAAGATCGCAGCGATCGGCAACCACATCTTCTATCGCTGATAGCGCTGGGGCCGAGCGGGTCGCGCACAGCCGCTGGCCGGCTTGAACTCCACCCGCCCTCCTATCTTTAGACATCAGCTGGTCGAACAGTCCGCGAACGGGGTTGCCCTGTTCGCGGATTGTTCTATTTCCGGTCCATGCTCGATGTTCCTTCCGCCTGCACCGACGCCCCCGGCTCACCGCTGTGCGCCGCGGAGGTCGCACGCGGCGTCGTCCGCATGCTGCTCCGCCACGATCTGACCGCGATGGCTGAAGTCCCGCTCGACGGCGGCCGACGCGCCGACCTGATGGCGCTCGACGCGCGCGGCAACATCGTCATCGTGGAGATCAAGGTGTCGCGTGCCGATTTGCTCGGCGACGGCAAATGGCCCGACTACCTCGCGCATTGCGACCGCTATTACTGGGCAGTGCCGGCGGGGTTCGATACCGCTCCGCTCGAAGGCTCGGCGTTCCTGCCCGAGCGGACCGGGATCATCGTCGCCGATCGCTATGACGCCGCGATCGTCCGGGAGGCGCATTCCACCCCCCTGCCCGCGCATGTACGCAAGCGTTGCACGCTGGCGTTCGGGCGCCGCGCCGCGCGCCGGTTGATCGGGACGGTCGATCCCGATGCCGATGGTCTGATGTTTTAGGGCAAACCTAGAATTTAGGCCCCGATACGGCCTTCTGGGTCTTCTTCGGCGCGTCCTCGAGCAGCTTGGTCACCACCGGGTTGCGACCGTCCTGCTTGGCATAGGCGCGCGCCGACATGCCGGCCATGATGTCGGCTTGGTCCGGATCGGCACCCTCGTTCAGCAGGATGCGGATCATGCCGACGTCGCGGCGCTGCACCGCGCGGATCAGCGGCGTCTCGCCCGCCGAATTGCCCAGGTTCGGGTTGGCCTTCGCAGCGGTCAGGATCGGGATCATCCCCGCCTGCCCCATCGTCACCGCCAGCAGCAGCGGGGTGTTGCCCTTGCCGTCGCGCAGATTGGCGTCGGCCCCCTTTTGCAGCAGGAAGCGCAGATAGGTCTCGTCGCCGCGCTTGATGACGATGTGCAGCGCACCCTCGCCGGTGGTCACGTCGCGCGCGTTGACGATGCTGCTGCCGGGCTTGTTGAGCATTTCCAGCACGTCGTTGTTCTTGGCGTCGCGCACCGCGGACAGGAACTTGTACCCCGCCGATTGTTGCTGCGCGAGCGCAGGGCCCCCGGCGGTCAGGAGCAGGGCGGCGAGCAGCAGGCGGGTGGGCGACATCTCGGATTCCTTGGCGGCGATGCGGTGCCCGACGCTTGCGCTGCAACCGCGAACAGATCAAGGCTGGCGACATCATGACCCTAGTTCGATTTGCCCTGTTCGGCGCGCTTGCGCTGTCCGCCTGCAGCCCGGCGCCGGTCGCTCCTGCCCGCCCCCCATTGGAAGGCGCGCGGATCGGCGGCCCGTTTACGCTGACCGATCAGAACGGCCGCAGCGTCTCGGATCGCGACTTCGCGGGCAAATACCGGATCATGTATTTCGGCTACACCTTCTGCCCCGATGTCTGCCCGACCGACGTCCAGGCGATCGGCGCCGCGCTGAAGTCGCTGGAACGGACCGATCCGGCGGTTGCCGCGAAGATCGTGCCGATCTTCGTCACGGTCGATCCGACCCGCGATACGCCTGCGGTGTTGAAGGCCTTCGTATCGGCGTTCCATCCGCGGATGGTCGGGCTGACCGGCACGGTCCAACAGATCGAGGGCGTGAAGAAGGAATTCGCCGTCTTCTCTGCCAAGGGAGACCCCTCGCCCGGCGGCGGCTACCTCGTAAACCACAGCCGCCAGGCCTATCTGATGGCCCCGGATGGCAAGCCGATCGCGCTGTTGCCGCAGGAACAGGGACCGCAGGCCGTGGCCGACGAGATCAAGCGCTGGGTGTCGTGACGCGCTTCTGGGAAACCACGCCGATCGAACAGCTCGACCGCGGCCAGTGGGAGGCGCTGTGCGACGGCTGCGGCAAATGCTGCATCCATAAGCTTGAGGACGAGGACACCGGCGAGCTGGTGCCGACCAACGTGGCGTGCCGCCTGCTCGACCGGCGCAGCGGGCAATGTTCCGACTATCGCCACCGCCATGCCTATGTCCCCGAATGCGTCCGGCTGACGACGGGCAACGTCCACGGCATCGACTGGCTGCCGAGCACCTGCGCCTATCGCCTGCGCGCGGCGGGGGAGCCCCTGCCCGGCTGGCATTATCTGGTCTGCGGGGACCGCGAGGCGGTGCATCGTGCCAAGCAGTCGGTCCGCGGCTGGACGGTCAGCGAGGACGAGGCCGGCGAGTTGGAATACCACGTGATCGAGCGCGAGCTGTGAGCCGCCGGTGATCGACGGCTTGGAGATCGTTCGCCACCCGCGCGCCCGCCGTGCGCGGCTGTCGATCGATCCCGCCAGCGGCCGTGCCAAACTGGTGCTGCCGAAACGTGCGGCGCTCAAACCCGTGCTGGCCTGGGCGGAGGAAAAGGCCGGTTGGCTCGCCGAACAGCGTGCGAAACTGCCGCTGGCGATGCCGTTCGAACCCGGCACGATCGTCACCGTCGCCGACGAACCGCTGACCATCGCCTGGCAGGAGGGCCGCCGCCGCACTCTGTTGCGCGAAGGGGACATGCTGTCATGCTCGGGCCCGCTCGATACCGTCCCGCGCCGGGTAGAGGCCTGGATCAAGCGCATCGCGTTGGAAATGCTTACCCGCGAGACCACCGAGTTCGCCGCAAAGGCGGGCGTATCGGTCAGTCGCGTGGCGATCGGTGATCCCAAGGGGCGTTGGGGCAGTTGCGCGTCGAGCGGTGCGATCCGCTATAGCTGGCGGCTGATCCTCGCGCCGGGCTGGGTGCGTCGCGCGACCGTCGCGCACGAAGTCGCGCACCGCGTCCATATGAACCACGCGCCGGCGTTCCACGCGCTTGTCGCCGACCTGCTCGAGGCCGACCCGATGCCCGCGCGCGCCTGGCTACGCACGCACGGCGCCGCGCTTCACTGGGTCGGGCGGTCGTCCTGATAGCGATCGCGCGGCACGTCGCGCTGTAGCGGCTGGCGTCCCGCCGGTGCCTCGCGACGCGGCGCATCGCGACCGGTGACGCGGTCGATCCAGTCCTGGTTCAACTGTTGCGGCGGTGCCGGCGCGGGCTGGTCGCTCTCGATCGCCGGTGATCCGGAATCGTCGGCAGGAGCCGCCTGGCGCGCGGGGGCGGGGCGCTCGATCGGGTTGCCGTCGCCGTCGACCATCTGGCCGCCGTCCTGGCCCTGACCTCCGTCCTGGCTATTGTCGGGCTGGCCGAAATAGCTCTCCTCGTCGGGCTCCAGCTGCCATTCGGGCAGGGTTACCTGCGTCTCGAACTGTTCGATCGGGCGGCTGGCGGTCGCGGGCTTCATGAATGCCGCCCAGGCGCGCGCGGGCGCAGTGCCGCCGTGCAGCCCAGCGATCGGACGCGCATCGTCGCGGCCCATCCACACGCCGGTGGTGATCCCGCTGGAGAAGCCGAGGAACCAGCCATCCTTCGACGAACTGGTGGTCCCGGTCTTGCCCGCGACCGGGCGGCCGATCTGTGCGGCGCGCCCGGTGCCGGTGTTGACCGCGGTCTGCAGCAGGTCGGTCATCTCGGCAGCGACATAGGGCGCGACCAGCACGTGGCTGCGGTCGACCTCATGCGTGTAGATCGTCTGGCCGTTCGAGCTGACGCGCGTGATGCCGTACGGCGTCACGGCGACGCCCTTGGCGGCGACGCTGGCAAATGCGCGCGTCATGTCGAGCAGCCGCACGTCGGAAGTGCCGAGTACCATCGACGGATGGGTATTGACCGGCGTGGTGATCCCGAACCGCCGCGCCATGTCGGCGACCGTCGCGAAGCCGACCTCCTGGCCCAGCTTCGCCGCGACCGTGTTGAGCGAATAGGCAAACGCGGTGCGCAGCGAAACCGCGCCGGAATTATGACGTGAATCGTTCCGCGGGCTCCATCCAGCGATCGTCACGGGTTCGTCGACGATCGAATCCTCGGGCTTGTGGCCCGCTTCCAGCGCGGCGAGGTACACGAACAGCTTGAAAGCGGAGCCCGGCTGGCGGACCGCCTGTGTCGCGCGGTTGTAGATCGACGACACGTAATCCTTGCCGCCAACCATCGCGCGCACTTCGCCGCCGCGATCGAGCGCGACCAGTGCACCTTGCGCACCCGGCGGCGCATTCGCCCGGACTGCCTCATCGGCCTGGCGCTGCATCGACAGGTCCAGCGTCGTCCACACCTCTAGCGGCTGGGTGGTCTCGTCGATCAGCGTATCCAGCTGCGGCAGCGCCCAGTCGGTGAAATAGCGTACGCTGTTCTGCTTGGGCTCGGGCGCCAGCTTCAGGCCCTGGATGTCGGCATCGGCAGCCTGTGCCGACGTGATCGCGCCGGTCTCCTCCATCGTCTTAATGACGACGCCCGCGCGACCGACCGCAGCCTCGGCATCGGCGGTCGGAGAATAGTTGGATGGCGCCTTGACTAGCCCCGCGATTACCGCGGCCTCGGCCAGGCTCAGATGGTCTGCGCCATGCCCGAAGAATTTGCGCGAGGCCGCGTCGATCCCGTACGCGCCACCGCCATAATACACCTTGTTCAGATACAGTTCGAGGATCTGATCCTTGGTGAACTGGCGCTCGATCGCGAACGCCAGGATCGCCTCCTGGAATTTCCGCGCGAACTTCTTCTGGTTGTTGAGGAAGACGTTGCGCGCCAGCTGCTGGGTGATCGTCGAACCGCCCTGGGTGAAACGGCCGCGATCCCAGCGCACCTTGATCGAGCGCGCGACGCCGATCGGGTCGACCCCGAAATGCGAGCGGAAGCGGCGATCCTCGACCGAGATGGTCGCGTCGCGCATCACCTGCGGGATCTGGTTGTACGGCAGCCATTCGCCATAGCTCGGTCCGAGCGACACGATCACGGTGCCGTCGGCGGCGTGGACGCGGATCATCTGGCCGTTGGGCGACGATTTCAGACTGTCGAAGGTCGGCAGCTGCGATTTCGCGACATAGACCGCGATCACCAGCGCCGCGAACGCCAGGACGGCCAGGCCGACGAGCAGCTGGATCAGGATGATCAGCCGGCGGCGCCATCGGGGTGGGGAGGTACGCGCACGAGCCATGAACGACGCCGAATTACGCGCTATGCGTGCGCCCTACAAGCGGAGATCGGGGACCGCAGGTTGGGGCGCGATCCGCGTCGCATGTGCGACCAGCCGGATCAGCGACGGTCGGACCATCGGTAGCAGCCACGCGGCCCCCGCGGTCTCGGCAACGCGGCGCACCAGTCCTGCGACGCCGATCGGCCGCGCGATCCGACGGGCGAAATCGACCTGCCAATCCGCGGCGGCACCGGGCCCATCTCGGCGATAGGCATCGGCGGCGGCGACGCCGCTGGCGAGCGCGATCCCCATGCCCTCCCCGGCGAGCGACGGAATGACGCCAGCCTGGTCGCCGAGCCGGAACAGCCCCGCTTCGCCGTGCCGCTCACGCCAGCCATAGGGGACGTTGGCGATAGCATCGACCGGATCCGCGATCCGCGCGATCCACTCGCCGAGCGCGGGTAGTTCGCGGCCGAGCGCATCGAGCAGCTGCCGCGGCGTCCCCGCCTCCTGCAATCGCGAGCGGTGGACCGCCAGGCACAGGTTCGCGCGGCCATCCTCCTGCAACGCCAGCCCGGCATAGCCGCGATCGAACAGGTGCAGCTCGATCCGCCCGGCGAGCGACCGGGCCAACGCTGGCGATGGGGTTATGTGCACGCGCAGTCCCAGCGTCGGGTCGGCACCGCGAGCTTCTTCCGGACGCGCGAGGCCACGGATGTCGTGCTTGCCGCTGGCGAGGAACAGCGCGTCGGTGGTCATCGTCGCGCCGTCCGCGGTGCGCACCGTTCGTGCGTCGATCTCGCGCACGGTGACGCCGCGTTCCACGGCCGAACCGAGTCGTTCCGCTTCGGCCAGCAGCACGGTATCGAGACGGTGGCGCGAGACGTTGATGGCAGGGCGGGGCAGCTTTGCCTCGGCGCGGCGGGTACCCGCAAACAGCCGGACGTCGGTCACGCGCGCCGGATTGAGCGCATCGGGATCGATCCCCAGCCCGGCCAGCGTCTCCAGCGTCCGCCAGCTCAAGAACCCGCCGCACAGCGCGTCGCCGGTCTCTCGCGATCGTTCGAGCAATAAGTGCGGGACGCCGGCGCGCGCGAATCCGATCGCAGTCGCGGCGCCCGCGGGGCCGCCGCCGACGATCAGCGCAGGCGTTCGACGCACAGCCGAAACGGAAAGGCGCGGAACACCCGCGCATCCTCGACGCCAGCCTCGGACAGGATCGGCGGCCATTCATCGGGCCGATAGCTGCGCGCGATCGACAGCGTACCGTCGTGCCGGACCATCGGATGCCAGCGCGCCAACGTCGCGAGCAACGGGAAGCCGGCATGCGCGAAGCGATGACGGTGCAGGTCGTTGACCAACCAGCCGACGCGCGCGTGCGCTTCCATGAAGCGCAGGAACGCGACCAGCTGGGCGTGGGACATGTGGTGCGCGACGAGGCTGCTGACGATCACGTCCCAAGGCTCGTTGGCCAAGTCGGCATAATCGCCTGTCACATACCGGATCGCCCCGCCATGCACGCGTGCCGCGGCCTCGCTGCGCGGATTGAGGTCGACGCCGACGAGTTCGACCGATACCCCGCGCTTCGCCGCCCAGCGTGCGATCCGGCGGAGCATGTCGCCAT
Organism: Sphingomonas sp. R86521; assembly: GCF_042466235.1. Lineage (NCBI taxonomy): Bacteria > Pseudomonadati > Pseudomonadota > Alphaproteobacteria > Sphingomonadales > Sphingomonadaceae > Sphingomonas > Sphingomonas sp. R86521. The sequence goes on from NZ_JAXHBY010000001.1 coordinate 115,282, forward strand.
CGCCAAAGCCGACGTCGAGGATCCTGAGCGATTTCGACCGCGCGGCGGCACGCGCGAGAAATGCGAGGGTAGGGCGGGCAGCCAGCGTGACGACATTGACCCGGGCAAGGTCGCCGACCACCGCGGCATAGACCGCGGGATCGAGATCGTCCGCGTCCATCTGTTCTTCGGCATGAGAGCGAACCAGCATCACGGCGCGCTCCGGAAGCCTAAGCCCTCGGCCGCCAGCCCGGGTCCGAACGCCAGCGCGACGCCGCGCGTCACCTTCGGCCCTGCCAGCAGTTGTTCGAGCACGAACATCAAAGTCGCGGACGACATGTTGCCGTTCTCCGCCAGCACCGCGCGCGATGCTGCCAGCGCCTCCGGCGGCAGGTGCAGTGCATGCTCGACCGCATCGAGGATCGATCGCCCGCCGGCATGCACCGCCCAGGCATCGACGCTTTCCGGCGGATGGCCACCGCTGGCGACGGCACGGAATTCCGGCTCGGTGATGGCTGCGGCGATCCGCCCCGGCACTTCCCCCGACAGGTGCATAGCAAAGCCGCTGTCGGTGATGTCCCAGCGGATCAGGTGGTCGCTGTCGGCCAGCGTGGTTGCGAACGGCGCCTCTAGCGCGAACCCGCTGGCGTCGCCCGTAACCAGCGCCGCCGCTGCACCGTCTCCGAACTGGAGCATCGCCAGCAACGGTTCGATCGCGCTCACCGCTTGCAGATGCAGCGTCGAAAGCTCGACGGTCACCACCAGCACGCGTGCGTCCGGTTCGGAACGGACGATGTGGCGCGCGGTCCGCAACGCGACGATGGCGGCGTAACAGCCCATGAAGCCGATCAGCAGCCGTTCGATAGTGGGAGACAGACCGATCCGCCTTGCCACGATCTGGTCGATTCCCGGTGCCACGAACCCGGTGCAGCTCGCCACCACCAGATGGGTGACGCCGTCGAGCGCAACTTTCGCCCGCAATGCATCGACCGCCGCGATCGCCAGCGCCGGTGCATGTTCGGCATACAGCGTCATGCGCGCGGCCGTGCCCGGGAACGATGCAGCGGCGTAGAATCCGCCCTCGCCGACCGGCGATGCGCCCGCCTCGGTGGGGGGCAGGATCGACCAGCGATGCGCGATTCCCGATCGGTCCGCCATCCGCTCGAACAGCCGTTTCGACCGCGCTTCGACCCGCTCGCGCGCCCAATCGATAAACGCGTGGTGGATATCATGGTCGGGAACGGCGGAACCGACGGCGTTCAAATAGGCAGGCACGGAAACCTTTCGCGCGAATATCACCCTTTAACGCGCGATATCGGCAAACCGTACCGTGATTCGGTCACCGCCGGCGTTTAGTCGTGGCCGGCGGAGTCGCGATGATCGTGGCCGACGCCATATTTCTCCTCGACCATCGCCATCCCGGTCCCGACATAGGCCGCGATCGCGTGATCGCCGGCGTCTTCGAGGGCGCGGCACGCTTCCTGTAGCATCGAATAGACCCGCATCGCATTCATCATCACTCTCCTGGGCTCCCGCGAACCTGAAACAGCCGGTCAGGTAGGGAGGCGCTTAAGGGTTCGCCATGTTTAATTTTGGGGCTACGCCCGCATCGGGACAGATGCAACCGCAATGGTTTTGAATTGCCGCGTAGAGCAACGCGTTACCACGTAAGGTAAGATTTTTCCAAAAATATGATCTGAAATGGTTTTCCCGCAACCGGCTTTGGTCTTGCTTTGGCTATGTGGCGGCGGTGATGGCGACATCTTCGGTTAACGCGGTGTAACCAAACACGACACGTTTCACTTGGCCCGTTCCACGCAATGTGGCTACTCTCCGCGAATCATGCGCCGTTCCGTACTTTACCCGAGGTGCGAAAGGGCGTGGGGAAACGGGACGATGGGGAGCCTGGTGTGCACAATGATAGCGTCGTCGGGTTGATGAAGGAACTGACCGCCAAGCTGCTGGCGGTGACTGAAGAGTTTGACGGACGGCTAGCGGCGTTGGCCGAACCGGTCGCAGCGGCGGAGGATGGGACGCTCAGTCCCGCCGCATTGATCGGCCGGGCGCACGCGATCATGGCCGAACGGCGCATGCGGCGTCAGCATCTGCCCGCCGAGCTGTTCCATGAACCCGCCTGGGACATGCTGCTGGCGCTGTTCGTGGCGCACGACAATCCGCAGCCGATGAACATCAAGGCGTTGGTAGCAATGGCGGACGCACCGGTGACGACGTCGCAACGCTGGATCGAGCATCTCTACAAACTGCGGTTGATCGACCGCGTGATCGACCCTGCCGACCGCCGCCGCGTCGAGATTTCGCTCAGCGCGGTTGGGAAGGACGCCATCTGCAACTATCTGCAGGCAATCGCCAAATCCTGACATGCGCGTTCGGCCGCCAGTCGGCGACCGCAAGGAAGGGACACTGCGGTTAAATCGTTGCGTTGCAACATTCTGGCACCATGTGAAGTTTCAATGACGGCTGATTCGTGCGAAAGCCGTTTCATTGCAACCGAGGGGGCGCGCAATGCTGGATGACCAGGACGATCAGGACCGCCCAGTGCCGACCGCTGTGGTGCGGGAGCGTCGTGGTGGCCAACGCCATTCTATCGTCCTGCTGATCGGCAAGGTTTGTCGTGGCGACCATGAAACCGTCTGCCTCGTCCACAACATCTCCGCGTTCGGGTTGATGGCGCGTTTCACGACGGCGCCGGTGGTCGGCGAACGATTGCGCATCGAAGTACGCGGGCTGCCGCTGGTTGCCGGTACGGTGCGCTGGGTCAAAGGGGTGAAGGCAGGGTTCGAGTTCGACGAACCACAGGACGTCGACCGGGTGTTCACGCTGAAGCAGGACGATGGCCGGACTGCACGGTCGCCGCGCTTCCCGATCGCGGCGCTGGCACGCCTCCGGTTCGAGGGCGCGCCGTTCACCGCGGCACTGATCGACATTTCCGCAGGCGGCGCCAAGATGATGAGCGACACGCCGGTGACGACCGGGCTGACCGGCCAGATCATGCTGCCGGACATGGAAACGCCGGTCTACGGTACGGTGTGCTGGACCCGCGACGATTCGTTCGGGGTGCGCTTCGTCGCGTCGCTGTCGCTGACGACGTTGTCGCAGGTTCTCGGATGCTGATCGCTGCCGCCTGCTAAGGCGCGGGCGAGCTTATTTCTCGTCGGTCGTCAGCTTCACCTTGTTGGGCAGTTTCTTCCCCTTCGTCCGGCGCGACGGCAGCTGAACCGGATTCTTCTTCTTCCACTGCGCAAAGGTCATAGGACCATCGGGCGTGTCGATCATCGTATCGTCGATGGACATCGGAAGGTTCCTCGGCGGATGGCGATCCGGACCTGGCCCGGAGCCTTACCCGGGCAGGGGAGAAATGGTGCGGCCGAGAAGACTCGAACTTCCACGGGCTTTCGCCCACAACGACCTCAACGTTGCGCGTCTACCAGTTCCGCCACGGCCGCACGTGATACAGGCCGGACTTGCATCCGGCAGCTGGTAGGCCGGTGCCACTAGCAAGGCTTTCGCCGGCCTGCAACGCCTTTGCGCGCATTCCCAAACAAAGCCGTATTGGGTAGCGGGGGGAATGACCACGCTCCTCTCGCACACCAATCGGGCGGAGACGCGGCGCGTGCTGACGCTCGCCTGGCCGGTTGCGCTGACCAGCCTCAACTGGACGATCCTTCATGTGACCGACGTGGTCGTGGTCGGGCTGGTCGGCGTGCACGAGGTCGCGGCGCTCGGCGCGAGTCGCTCGCTCACCTTCATCGCGATCGTCACCGGGCTGGCGTGGCTGTCGGGCATCATCGTCCATACCGCGCGCGCCGATGGTGCAGGCGACCTGCCGCAGACCGGGCAAGTGCTGCGCGAGGGACTGGCGTTCGCGCTGCTGCTCGGGCTGGTCCTGGCGGGAATAACGTATGCGTTCGCGACGCCGATGCTGAGCGCGATCGGCGTCGCCCCGGGACTGGTCGCGCCCGCTGCGCGCGTGGTGCGGGTGATGGCACTGACCTATCCGCCGCAGTTGGTGATGCTCGCCGCGAGTTTCTTTCTCGAAGGGGTCAGCCGACCGCGGCGCGTCACGATCGTCAACTTGGCGATCCTGCCGCTCAACGCGGTGCTCGCCTGGGCATTGGCGGGCGGGCATCTCGGACTGCCGGCAATGGGCGCGGTCGGTGCGGCGACAGCGACGGTCGTCGCCTCGATGCTCGGTGCGGTGGGAATGGTCGGGGCTGCGCTCTGGCTACCGCGGGCGAAGGCGCGCGGGATGCGACGAATCGACCGTGCCGCCTGGGCTGGCGTGCCGCGCGGTATGGTCGCGCTGGCGGCCTTCGGGGCGGTGCCGGCACTGGCGTCCGGGCTGGAACTCGCCGGCTTTTCGATTCTGATCGCGCTGTCGACGCAGTTCGGCGACGCGGTGGCGCATGCGTTCCAGATCGTGTTCGCGATGCACAATGTAACGTTCGCGCTGGCGCTGGGGCTCGGTTCGGCCGCGGGGGTACGAGTCGGCAACGCGGTGGGCGAGGGCGACCCGTTGGCCGGCGTGTCGCGCGCGTTGATCGCGACGGCGCTGGCAATGCTGGCGCTCGGCGGATGCGCGATCCTGCTGATCGTCGGACGGCATGCGATCGTCGCGGGCTTCCCCGCCGAGCCCGCGGCGCATGCGGTCGCGCTGGCGATGCTGCCGGTCTGGGCGCCGTTCATCCTGTTCGATGGCGCGCAGGTGGTGCTGGTGTATGCGCTGCGCTCTCTCGGCGATCAGGTGGTGGCCGGGATCAACGGCATCGCCGCCTATTTCATCGTCACCGGTGGCGCGGGGTGGTGGATGGCGCATGCGGGGTTCGGGCCGATGGCGCTGGTATGGGCGTCCGGGCTGGGGATGCTGACCGCTGCGATCCTGCACGGCGCGCGGTTCTGGCAGGTTGCGCGGCGGTTGCGGCGGGCATGACCGCGTAACGCAGCGTTCCGTTTGGGCCGCCGGGCGACGCTTGCTAAGGGGAGTCATGGTGCACCAATCCCCGACGTCCGTCGCGCGACCCTGGCACGCCAGCCCCGCAGCCGGCGGCATCGCCCTGATCCTTGCCGCGGCCTGTGCGATCACGATCGCCAATTCGCCGCTTGCCGGCGGCTACGACGCGGTGCTGCACGCCCAGGCGGGGCCGTTATCGGTGCACGCGTGGATCGACGACGCCTTGATGGCGATATTCTTCCTGACCGTGGGGTTGGAGATCAAGCGCGAGCTGGTCGCAGGCGAGCTCGCGACCGCGGCGCAGCGGCGACTGCCGTTCGTCGCGGCGGCGGCGGGAATGATCGTGCCGGCTTTGGTGTACCTAGCGCTGGCGGGCACCACGCCGGGGCTGACCCGCGGCTGGGCGATCCCGGCAGCGACCGATATCGCGTTCGCGATCGGCGTGCTGGCGTTGCTCGGCAGTCGAGCGCCCGCGTCGTTGAAGCTTTTCCTCACCGCGGTCGCGATCGCCGACGACATGGGCGCGGTGGCGATCATCGCGCTAGGTTACACCGCCGCGATCGACCTTGCGGCACTCGCAGCGGCCGCCGGCGTGGTCGCGGCGATGGTCGCGCTCGACCGGCATGGCGAGCGGCGGGCGTGGCCGTATCTGGTCGGGTTTGCGGTGCTGTGGGCGCTCGTGCTGCAGTCGGGCGTGCACGCGACGGTTGCGGGCGTCGTCGCGGCGCTGACCATCCCGGTCACCACCGCGGAGCGCATCGAACATGCGATCCAGCCCTGGGTCGGGTTCGCGATCCTGCCACTGTTCGCGTTCGCCAATGCAGGCGTCGGACTCGGCGGGATCGGGTGGGATACGCTGCGCGACCCGCTGGTGCTCGGCGTCGCGGCGGGACTGTTCGTCGGTAAACAGGTCGGCATCTTCGGCGCGATCTGGGTCGCCGACCAGACCGGGTTCGCGCCGCGGCCGAGCGGGGCAAGCTGGCTCCAGATCTGGGGTGTCGCACTGCTCGCGGGGATCGGTTTCACGATGAGTTTGTTCATCGGTGGACTGGCCTTTGCCGGTGACGCTGCGCGGCTGGATGCGGTGAAGGTCGGCGTGCTCGGCGGATCGCTACTCGCGGCGCTGGCGGGGTTTGCCGTGTTATGGTGGGCGGGACGAAGGTGAAGCGGATGTCGCGTGGGTTCTGATGCCGCCATCGCCGGGGGCACGCCGGCGTTCCGGCGGCTGACACTGGCAATGCTGTTCGCCGGGTTTTCGACCTTCTCGCTGCTCTATTCGGTGCAGCCTTTGTTGCCGTCGTTTGCCGCGCAGTACCGGCTGACTGCCGAGACCGCGTCGCTCGCGGTGTCGCTGGCGACCGGACCGCTGGCGATCGGTATCCTGTTCGCGGGGTTGCTGTCGGACCGCGTCGGCCGGCGACCGCTGATGATCGCGGCGATGTTCGCGGCCGGCGCGTTGACGCTCGCCGCCGCGGTGGTGCCAGGGTGGAGCGGACTGCTGGTGCTGCGCTTCCTGACGGGCATCGCGTTGGCAGGCGTGCCGGCGGTGGCGATGGCCTATGTCGCCGAAGAGGTCGACGCGGCGTCGGTCGGCTCGGCGATGGGCCTGTATATCGCGGGCAGCGCGTTCGGCGGGATGGGCGGCCGCCTGGTCGCCAGCCTGGTCGCGGATCTCGGTGGCTGGCGTTGGGCGCTCGGCGTGGTCGGCGTCATTGGCCTGACGATGGCGGAGGCGTTCCGACGGCTCGCCCCGCCGTCGCGCAACTTCGTCGCGAACGGCAGCCGCCCGGGTGCGATGCTGCGCAGCGCCGCGGCGCTGTTCGCCGACCGGGCGATGCCGCTGCTCTATGCCGAGGCGTTCCTGCTGATGGGCGTGTTCGTCACGGTGTACAATTACGCGGGCTTCCGGCTGATGGCACCGCCCTATGCGCTCAGCCAGGCGGCGGTCGGCGCGGTGTTTCTGCTCTACATCCTCGGTTCGGCGAGCTCGGCATGGTTCGGGACGCTCGCGGGCCGACTGGGGCGGCGGCGGGTATTCTGGGTGCCCGTGGTCCTGACGATGGCCGGGATCGGGCTCACCGCGATGCGGCCGCTGGTGCTCGTGGTCGCAGGGATCGGCGTGGTGACGATCGGCTTCTTCGGCGCACATTCGATCGCGAGCGCCTGGGTCGGGCGACGCGCCAGCACTGCGCGGGGGCAGGCGGCAGCGTTCTATCTGTTCTTCTATTACATGGGATCGAGCGTGCTGGGGTCGGCGGGCGGCTTTGCCTGGACGCACGCCGGCTGGCCCGGCGTGACCGCGTTCTGCCTGGTGCTGATCGTCGCGGCACTCGCGATCGCGGCGATCCTGCGCACGGTGCCGCCTCTCGCCACGGAGCCAACCCGGATCAACTAGAGTATCGTTGCGCTCGGACGGCGGCGACGACATGATTCCGCGTGGCGATCCCGCCTGCCGAGAGTTTGCATGCGCCACGAACGCGTTCCCCTGACCGTCCGCAGATCCGTGGTCGTCATCAGCGACTGGGTCGAGGACGGCGATGCCGCCTGGCCGGAGCTGCAGCCGCCGCCGAACTACGCGAACGGACCCGCGGCGTCGGAACCGGTCGACGTCGTCGGCAGCTATCTCGAACGCCTGCCACTTGCACTCGTCGCCGCCGGCATCGTTGAGCAGGCCGAGATCTGGCACCATTGGCGCGGGGCAGGGCCGTCGCCGTTTCGCCGCGAGACCGCGGTGCTTGGCCGCCGCGGCTTCCGTCTGGACGGGGATGCCGCGCCGTTCGCGTCGACCGCGATGGAGGCCTTCATCCGTCGGTACGGCGCGCCGCATATCCTGATCGTCTATGGCCTGGGCGTTGCGCCGTCGGTGCTCGAACTCTGCGCGAACAGCATCATCCTCTATAATTCGATCGACGCGCCCGCGCTGCGCGTACCGCCCGAGTGCAGCGCGCTGTTCGATCTCGTGCTGACCGGCGCGCAGTGGCAGTCCGACGCGGTCGTGGCGCGCCACCCCGGCATGGCGACCGCAATCCTCCCTGTCGGCCCAGACTTCGCCGCGATCGACCAGTTCCGCCCACTCGGGACCGCCAAGGATGTCGACCTGATCTACGTCGCCGCCGCGCAACCCTATAAGCGCCACGACATCCTGTTCGACGCGCTGGCACGGCTGCCCCGCGACGTCCGCGCGCTGTGCGTGTTCGGCTATGGCGAGATGGCGGACGACCTCCGGCGCGACGCCGCGGAGCGCAATCTGTCGGTCGAGTTCGTCGGGCCGCCGGGCGTCGGGATCGACGCGGTCAACCAGCTGATGAACCGCGCGCGCTTCGGCGTGGTCTGCGGTGTCGACGATGGCGCGCCGGCGATCCTCACCGAATACATGCTGGCCGGCCTGCCGGTGCTCGCCAATGCGGCGCTGTCGTGCGGGCTGCAGTATATCCTGCCGGAAACCGGGATCACCGCGACCGCGGAGGGGTTTGGCGATGCGATCATGACACTGCGCGACACCGCTGCGACCTACGACCCACGGGCGGCCGTTCTCGACCACTGGACCTGGCCGCACAGCGTCCGGCGACTGGGCGAAATTATTGCTGCCATCCATGATTCAAAGCAATGACGTCGGAAATTTGGCCGGCTAGCTTGGTAGGATTGCGGGCAACCGCGGACTGACGCGGATCGGAACCACGTGCACGGGACTACGGCCACCCCCGACAAGTCGGGCGCCATTGCGACACCACCGCTCATCTGTTTTTCGCATCTGCGCTGGGACTTCGTGACCCAGCGACCGCAGCATCTGATGAAACGGTTCGCGGCGAACGGCCCGGTGTTCTTCTGGGAAGAGCATATCCCGTGCGACCATCCGCTGCCGTTCCTCGAATACCATCCCTTTCCGGCCGACGGCGTGATCGTCCTGCGCCCCCGCCTGCCACATTGGTGGAATGCCGCCGATATCGCGGCTGGCCTGCGCGACCTGCTGGCGCTGCTGGTGCGGACCAGCGTGCCGGCAAAGCCGTTGCTGTGGTTCTACACCCCGGCGATGGCCGACTTCGCCGCACCGGTCGATGCGGCGCTGGTGGTGTACGACTGCATGGACGAGCTGTCGGCATTCCGCTTCGCCGACCCCGCGTTGATCGAGCAGGAAGCGCGGCTGCTGGCACGTGCCGACCTGGTCTTCACCGGCGGCTACAGCCTGTACGAGGCCAAGCGCGGGCGCCATCCCGACGTCCACGCCTTCCCGTCCGCGGTCGATGTCGACCATTTCGCGCAAGCCCGCGCGAACGTGGCCGAACCCGAAGACCAGCGCGGCATCGCGGGTCCCAAACTCGGCTTCTTCGGCGTCATCGACGAACGCATCGACCTGGCGCTGGTCGACGCGGTGGCGGCGGCGCGGCCCGACTGGTCGCTGGTGATGATCGGACCGGTCGTGAAGATCGACCCCGCCGATCTGCCGCGCCGCGCGAACATCCACTGGCTCGGCGCGCGCAGCTATGCGGAGCTACCCGCCTATCTGTCGGGGTGGGACGTCGCGCTGATGCCGTTCGCGATCAACGCCGCGACTCGCTTCATCAGCCCGACCAAGACGCCCGAATATCTGGCGGGCGGCTTGCCCGTGGTCTCGACGCCGATCGTCGACGTCGTGCGGCATTACGGCGATCTCGATGCGGTCGCGATCGCCAGCGACGCGGCCGGGTTCGTTGCGGCCTGCGACGCGGCGCTCGCGCTGCCACGGGGCGGTGCCTGGCGGGATCAGGCGGATGTCGTGCTGGCTACGCAGTCGTGGGACGATACGCAGGCGGCGATGGCCGGCGAGATCGCACGGGTGCTGCGCGGCGAGCGCCGTACCGCGCCGCGCCCGCGTTATGATACGCTGGTGGTCGGCGCGGGCTTTGCCGGCGCCGTGCTGGCCGAACGGCTGGCGGCGGAGTCCGGGCAGCGCGTGCTGGTGATCGACAAGCGCCCGCATATTGGCGGCAACGCCTATGACGAACACGATGCGGCGGGCGTGCTGGTGCATCGCTATGGCCCGCACATCTTCCACACCAATTCGGCGGACATCGTCGACTATCTGTCGCGTTTCACCGACTGGCGGCCGTACGAGCACCGCGTCCTCGCCGATGTCGCAGGCGAGCTTGTGCCGATGCCGATCAACCGCACCACGCTGAACCAGCTCTACGGCTTGACGCTGGAGACGGACGCGGACGCCGCCGCGTTCCTCGCGACCCGGGCCGAGCCGGTTACCGATATCCGCACGTCGAGAGACGTGGTGGTCTCGGCGGTCGGGCGCGAACTCTACGAGACGTTCTTCCAGGGCTATACGCGGAAACAATGGGGGCTCGACCCGTCCGAGCTCGACCGTACCGTCACCGCGCGCGTGCCGACGCGGACCTCGACCGACGACCGCTATTTCACCGACCGGTTCCAGGCGATGCCGGCCGAGGGTTATACGAAGATGTTCGAGGCGATACTCGATCATCCGGGGATCGAGATCGAACTCGGCGTCGACTATCACGACGTGATCGAGCGCATCGAGTGCGATCACATCGTCTTCACCGGCCCGATCGACGAATATTTCGACTTCCGCTTCGGCAGGCTGCCGTATCGCAGCCTCGAGTTCGTCCACCAGACCCATGACGTCGCGCAGTTCCAGCCAGTCGCGGTGGTAAACTATCCCGACGAGACGGTGCCGCACACCCGGATCACCGAATACAAGCATCTCACCGGCCAGGTGCATCCGCAGACCAGCATCACCTATGAGATCCCGAGCGCGGAGGGGGATCCCTATTATCCGATCCCGCGGCCCGAGAACCAGGCGCTGTTCAAGCGCTACGAGGCGCTGGCGGATGCCGAACCGGGCGTGACCTTCGTCGGGCGGCTCGCGACCTATCGCTACTACAATATGGACCAGGTGGTGGGGCAGGCGCTGGCGACCTATCGCAAGGTCTTCGCGCGAGCTGTGGCCGTTGAGGCCGAGGCGGCGGAATGATGCGGATCTGCCTGCTCACCGACAGCGCGGCTCCCTCGGGGGTCGGCGAGCACATGATGACGCTGGCAACCGGCATGACCGACGTAGCGGTCACCGTTGCCGGGCGCAGTGGCACCGGACTGCTCGACCGCGCCGCCGCGCACGGCCTGGCGGTGAAGGCGATCGACGACGACCACGGCGCGCTGACCCGCTGGCTGCAGCGCGACGCGCCCGATCTCGTCCACGTCCATGCCGGGATCGGCTGGGAGGGCAATGCCGCGGTGCGCGCCGCCGCCGCCGCCGGGGCGCCGGTCATCCGCACCGAACATCTGCCCTATCTGCTGACCGACGACGCGCAGCGCGCCGACCACCGCGATGCAGCAGCCGGCCTGTCGCGGCTGATCTGCGTGTCGGATGCCGTCGCGACCAGCCATCACGACGCCGGCATCGACGCAGCACTGGTCGAGACGATCCACAACGGCGTCGCGCCGCGCATGCCGACGCGGTCGCGCGACGCGTTGCGCGGCGAATGGGGCGTCGGCGATGCGCCGGTGCTGCTCATGATCGCGCGGTTCGCCGAACAGAAGGGCCATCGCCTGCTGCTCGACGCACTGCCAGCGATCCGCGCCGCGCACCCCGATTGCGTCGTGCTGTTGGCAGGAGAGGGGCCGCTGCTGATCCCGACCGCACGTGCGATCGCCTCAGAAGGTCTCGCCGGCACGGTGCGGATGTTCGGCAACCGCGGCGATATCGCCGACCTGATGGCGCTCGCCGACCTGCTGCTGCTGCCGTCGACGTTCGAGGGGCTGTCGCTGGCGGCGCTCGAGGCGATGGCGGCGGGCCTTCCGATCGTCGCGACCGATGCACCGGGCAATGCCGAAGCGATCGAGGACGGCGTCACCGGACGCCTCAGCGCCGCCGATCCGGCCAGCTTCGCCGCCGCCGTCGTGGCGATGCTCGACGACCCGGCGCAGCTGACCGCGATGGGCGACGCCGCACGCGACCGTCACCGCGCCCGTTTCACCGCCGATCGCATGATCGCCGACACCCGCGCGGTCTACGCCGCCACCCAACGACAGACACAGGGAATACACGTGGAGCGGACACGCATCGGGTTCATCGGCGCCGGCGGCATCGCGCATCGCCATTTCGGCGTGCTGGAGCAGTTCGACGACGTCAGCATCGTCGCGGTCGCCGATGTCGACATGGCGCGCGCAACCGAAGCCGCCGCACGGTTCGGCGCGCGCGCGTTCGGCGATGCCGCGGCGATGATCGACGCGGTAGAGCTCGATGCGCTGTTCATCTGCGTACCACCGTTTGCGCACGGCGAGCCCGAGCGGCTCGCGATCGACGCCGGCCTGCCGTTCTTCGTCGAGAAGCCGGTCGCACTCGATCTCGGCACCGCGGAGGATGTTGCGGCGTCGGTCGAACGGCTCGGGCTCGTTACCGCGGTCGGCTATCACTGGCGTTATCTCGACACCGTCGATGAGGTGCGTGCGCTGCTGGCCGCGACGCCGGCGCGATTGCTGTCGGGCTATTGGCTCGATTCGACGCCGCCGCCGCGCTGGTGGTGGAAGAAGGACGCGTCCGGCGGGCAGATGCTCGAACAGACCACGCATCTGGTCGACCTCGCGCGCTATCTCGTCGGCGACGTGGTGCGCGTCTACGGCCAGTCGGGGCACGTCGATCGTGCCGCCTTCCCGGGGCTCGACGTCGCGACCACCAGCACCGCGATGCTGACCTTCGCGAGCGGCGCGATCGCCAATTTCGCCTCGACCTGCCTGCTCAACTGGAACCACCGCGTCGGGCTGCATCTGTACGGCGAGGGGCTGGCGATCGAGCTGACCGACCGCGACGTGATGATCGACATCGGTCGCGGCCGTCCGGTACGTGGCAACGGCGCCGATCCGGTGATGCTCGAGGACCGCGACTTCATCGACGCGGTGCAGGGCAAGGCAAACCGCATCCGCTGTCCGTACCCCGCCGCGCTCGACACGCTCCGTCTGGCGCTCGCGATCGAACGGTCCGCCACCGAAGGCCGCGCGATCGACCTCAGCCCGGCGCGGGAGGCGGCGCATGTCTGAATGGCGTCACGTCCGCTCACTCGGCGTCGAACGCCCGGGCCAGGCCTATTTCTTCGGCTATGACGAAGCGCCGCCAGCCGAGGGCCAGGTCCGGCTCGACCTGCTCTACACCGGCTTTTCCGCGGGGACCGAGCTCACCTTCGTCAAGAACAGCAACCCGTATCTCCACTCGCGCTGGGATGCAGGCCGCGGCGTGTTCGTCGAGGGCGAGGCGAGCGCGCACTATCCGGTGCCGTTCCTCGGCTACATGGAATGCGCGCGCGTCAGCGACAGTCGGGTCGACGATTACGCGAACGGCGACGTCGTCGGTGCGGTGTTCGGTCACAAGACCGGCCACACCGCCGATCCGTTCAACGACCTGCTCGTCAAGCTGCCGGCCGAAATGGATCCGATCCTCGGCATCTATATCGGCCAGATGGGTCCGATCGCCGCCAACGGCATCCTCCACGCCGATGCCGAACTGCTGGGACCCAACGTCATTGGCCTTGGCGACGGTATCCGCGGACGCCCGGCGCTGGTGATCGGCGCAGGCGTCGTCGGGATGCTGACCGCGCTGTTCGCACAAGCCGCCGGCGCCAGCGAAGTCGTGATCGCCGATCCCTCGCCGTTCCGCCGGCTGCGCGCCGAATGCCTCGGGTTGACGGCGATGACCGAGGATCAGGCGTGGAACTACGCCAAGTCGCGCTGGCTTCACGGCGGCGACGATCGCGGTGCCGACGTGGTGTTCCAGACCCGCGCGGATGCGGCCAGCCTGCATGCGGCGATGCGCGCACTACGTCCGCAGGGTACGGTGATCGACCTCGCTTTCTACCAGGGCGGCGCCGATCGGCTGCGGCTCGGCGAGGAGTTCCATCACAACGGCCTCTCCTTACGCTGCGCACAGATCAACCGCGTCCCGCGCGGGCTTGCACAGCAATGGGACAAGCGCCGACTCGCCAACGAAACCGTCAAGCTCCTGGTCGCCCGCGGCGCGGACATCCGCGCGCAGCTGATCACGCACGTCATACCCTATGACGACGCGCCCGGCTTCATCGCGCGGCTGGTCGGCGAGCGGCCCGAATTCCTGCAGATCGTCTTCAAGGCCGCCGATTGAACCCGCCGATCGAAGGCCGCCCGATCCGCATCCTGTTCGTCTTCGCCTGGTTGGTCGTCGGCGGCGAGGAAACCGAGGTGCGGCTGCTCGCCCAGGCGCTCGACCCGACGCGCTACCGGATCGAGGTCGTGGCGTGTTTCCGCAAGCCCGGCATGCCCGAACAGACCCATGCGCAGCTGGAGGCGATCGGCGTGCCGGTCGATCGCACGCCCTATGCGCTCGGCTATGACGAGACCGTCGCGTATCTCGCCAGCCGGATCCCCGGTTATGACCTGGTCGTGTCGTGCCAGAACGTCGCCGACATCTATCCCGCGCTGGAACGGCTGCACCTGCGCCCACCGCTGATCGAGCATGGCGGGCTGGTGTCCGAAGCGCTGGCGGGTCCCAAGCATTTCACCGCGCGCTATGTCGGCGTCTGCGCCTCGATCCGCGATGCCGCGGCGAGCCGCATGCCCGATCGGCCCCACCACGCGGTCGAGATCCCGTCGATGGTCGACACGCACGCCTTTGACGCCGCGACGCGGGCACCGACGCGTGCCGCGCTCGGGATCGCCGACGGGGTGCCGCTGATCGGCTGGCTCGGACGACTCGACCCCAAGAAGCGTGTCGAGGATTTCATCGATGCCGCCGCGCTGATCCATGCGCGGCAGCCCGATGCCCGGTTCGTCGTGATCGGCGGCCCCGATGCGTTCCTGCCCGACTATGCCATTGCCCTCCGCGCCCGAGCGACCGCGCTGGGCCTCGACCGCGTCCTCACCTTCCTGGGCGACCGCGCCGACGTGCCGGCGCTGCTGTCCGCGCTCGACGTCTTCGTCTGGCTGTCGCGCGGCGAGGGCATGCCGCACGTCATCGCCGAGGCCGGTGCGGCGCGCCTGCCCGTCGTCGCGACCTGCGACAACGGCACCGCCGAACAGATCGTCGACGGCGTCAGCGGGCTGTTCGTACCGCATGAGGATCCCCCGGCGGTCGCGACGGCCGTGCTGCGCTTGCTGGCCGATCCAGAACTAGCGACCAGCCTCGGCACCGCGCTGCGCGCGAAAGTCGACGCGGACTACGCCATCCCCGCCGTCGTCCCCCAATGGGAGGCGCTGTTCGCCGCAGTCCTCGCCGAGCGCCCGCCGCTGCCACGCCCGACCGGCCTGTTCCGCAGCGTCCTGCAGGGCGGGTTCGAATGCTCCACTCACCGCCGCGCACACGACCGCGCGCGCGTCGACGTGATCGCAGCCAGTCATCACGACGTCCACGCCGAACACGATTATCGCGCGCTGGCCCAGCACGGCATCCTCACCGTCCGCGACGGCCTGCGCTGGCATCTGATCGAGCGCGAACCCGGCCGCTACGACTGGTCCAGCCTCGAACGCCAGTGCGCCGGTGCCGCGGCGGCAGGAACCGAGGTGATCTGGGACCTGCTCCATTATGGCTGGCCCGACGATATCGACGTCTGGACCCCCGCCTTCGTCACCCGCTTCGCCGCCTTCGCCGCCGCCGCCGCACGTCATCTGGGCCCCGCAGGTCCCGGCGAACGCCGCTTCTATGCGCCCGTGAACGAGATCTCGTTCCTGGCCTGGGGCGGCGGCGATGCGGCTTACCTGAACCCGTTCGCGCGCGGACGGGGGCACGAACTGAAGGTCCAGCTCGCGCGTGCGTCGATCGCGGCGATGGAGGCGATCCTTCTGGTCGATCCCCCCGCGCGCTTCGTCCACGCCGATCCGGTGATCAACGTCGTCACCGACCGGTCGCGCCCGCACGATGCTCCCGCCGCCGAAGGCCACCGGATCGCGCAGTTCCAGGGCTGGGACATGATCGCCGGCCGCGCCTGGCCGCAGATCGGCGGGCGGCCCGACCTGCTCGATATCGTCGGAGTCAATTTCTACCACAACAACCAGTGGATCCATGGCGGCCCGCCGCTCGCCTATGGCGATCCGCGCGCGCGCCCGTTCCGCGAAATCCTCGCGGACACCTACGCCCGCTACGGCCGCCCGATCTTCGTCGCCGAAACCGGGATCGAAGGCGACGCCCGCGCACCCTGGCTGCAGTCGATCATCGCCGAGGTGCAGGCGGCGATCGCGCTCGGCGTCCCGGTCGAAGGGATATGCCTCTACCCGGTGCTGGATCACCCCGGCTGGGACGACGGACGCTATTGCCCGAACGGATTGCTAGGCCATGGTGAGACGATCGAAGGTCGCGTTGCCGACCCCGCACTGGCGACGGTGGTAGACGCGTTCGTTGGCCGAACCGCTTAGGTCAGGCGGTCAGTTCGGCAAGCTTCTGCACCGTATTCCAGTTGCGCGCGGTCGCCGCTGTGGGAAATTTGAGCCTGGCCGTCGCCTGAGGCAGCGTCGACCGCCCGATCCCCGCCGGATAATCCACGAACAGCTCGCGGCCCACGCACGCCAGCCGCTCGGGCCCCGCATAGCCTGCCGCCAGATCGTCCAGTAACGCCGCGGGGAACGGCGTGTGGTGGAAGGCGACGAGCACATGGCTGGGCCGCACCTGCGCCGCGTCGGGAAACGGGTTCGCCGCGACGACCGGCGCCAGCTCGGCATGGCTGCGGACGAACCACGCGGTGTCGAGGCCCAGCGCGGTCTTTGCCTGTTCCGCCAGCATCGGCTCCAGCACGGCGGCATCGGTATCCGTTTCGAACACGACGTTGCCCGATGCGAGCAGCGTCGCCGCCGGTCCATAGCCCAGGCCCTCGATAAACGCCCGCAGGTCGGCCATCGGCAGCTTGCGGTTGCCGCCGACATTGACCCCCTTCAGCAAGGCCGCAACCCGCATCAGCCGGCCTCGCCCTTCAGCGGTCGCGCGAGCAGGTCGCCGATCACGTCGCCAACCGACGCGCCTTCCAGCAACCGACACACTGCCTCGGTGATCGGCATGTCGACACCCGCGTCGCGCGCGGCTTCGCGGAGGACGGGGGCGGTGAAGGCACCCTCCGCCACGGTGCGGCGATCGGCGAGCAGCGTTGCCGCCGACTCGCCGCGACCAAGCCCGACACCCAGCGAGAAATTGCGCGAACTGGTCGACGAGCAGGTGAGAACCAGGTCGCCCAGCCCCGACAGCCCGGCCAGCGTTTCGGCGCGGGCGCCGCGCGCGAGGCCGAACCGCGTCATCTCGGCAAAGCCGCGCGCGATCAGCGCGGCGCGGGCATTCTGGCCGAGCCCGGCGCCCTCGACCACGCCGCAGCCGATCGCGAGCACGTTCTTGACCGCCCCGCCGATCTCCGCGCCGATCACGTCGGTGGTCGCATACGTCCGGAAATGCGGCACCGCGAGCCGCGCCGCCAGCCTCTCACCGAGCGCGGCGTCCTCGCACGCCAGCGTCACCGCGGTCGGCATCCCCGCCGCAACCTCGTGTGCGAACGTCGGGCCCGACAGCACCGCGATCGGCGCGTCCGGATGCACCGCGCGCGCAACTTCGCCGATCAGCCGCTTGCTGCCCGCTTCGATCCCCTTGGCGCACAGCACCAGCGGAATGGTGCCGACCGGTGCCGCCGCCAGGACCGCGCCGACATGCTGCGCGGGGGCGACGACCAGGATGATGTCGCACGCGGCAAGGTCCGACAGGTCGCCGGTCGCGCGGATCGCCGGGGCCAGCGTGCAGCCGGGAAGGAACAGCGCGTTCTCATGCGCGGCGTTGATGCCCTCGACCACCGCGTCTTCGCGCGCCCACAGCAGCACGTCGCTGCGCTGCGCCGCGACCTGCGCAAGGGCGGTGCCCCACGCACCGCCACCGATGACCCCGATCACGCCTTCACCCCCGCGCCGCGCACCGTTTCGGCGCCGGGATCCAGCGGCCAGCGTGGCCGCGCCGCGACGTCGAGCGGATCGGTCAGGCCGGCGGCAAACCGCTCAGCCCCGGCCCAGCCGATCATCGCGGCATTGTCGGTGCACAGCCACAACGGCGGCGCGACGAAGCGCAGGCCGTGCGCGGTGGCCAACGCCTGCAGAGCCGAACGCACCGCGGTGTTGGCCGCAACGCCGCCCGCGACGACCAGCGCGGTCGCGCCGTGGATGGTACCCAGCGCCTTGGTGGTTCGGTCGATCAGGCAATCGACCACCGCTGCCTGGAACGACGCCGCGAGATCCTCCGGTGGGTAATCTCCCGCCACGCGCGCCACCGCGCTTTTGAGGCCTGCGAACGAGAAATGCGGTTCGACCGACCCTTTCAGCGGTCGCGGCAAAGGCACCGCCTTCGGATTACCGAGCGCCGCCGCACGCTCGACCGCCGGGCCGCCGGGAAAACCAAGCCCGAGGATCTTGGCGGTCTTGTCGAACGCCTCGCCCGCCGCATCGTCGATCGTCGTTGCCAGTCGGCGATAGCGACCGACGCCTTCGACCAGCAGCAACTGGCAATGCCCGCCCGACACCAGCAGCAGCAGATACGGGAATTCGAGATCGGGGTCGGACAGCCGCGGGCTGAGCGCATGCCCCTCCAGATGGTTGACCGCGACCAGCGGTTTCCCCGCGGCGTGCGCGAGCGCCTTGCCGGTCACCAACCCGACCATCACGCCGCCGATCAGCCCCGGTCCCGCGGTGGCGGCGATCGCATCGACATCCGCCAGCTTGAGCCCCGCGTCGGCCAGGGCCGCGACGATTAGCGGTTCCAGCGCCTCGACATGCGCGCGCGCGGCGATTTCGGGAACGACGCCGCCGAACGGCGCGTGTGCGGCTTCCTGCCCGAGCAGGCGGTGCGCGAGCACGCGGCGGTCGCCGGTCACGAGCGCGGCGGCGGTTTCGTCGCAGGAGGATTCGATGCCGAGGATGATCATGCCGCGCACCCTATCGCCCGCCCGCGCGCTTGTCCCCCTCAGGCTTGTTCCCCAGACTTGTCGAAGCCGCCGCGCTTCGTCATGACCGGGCGATGGCTCGTTTCCGGCTCGGCACGCGCGGTTCGCCGCTGGCACTCACCCAGGCGGGGATGGTGCGCGATGCGCTGTGCGCCGCGCATGGCTGGACGCCCGACGACATCGAGACGGTGGTGATCAGGACCACCGGCGACCGCGTCCAGGACCGCGCACTCGCCGAGATCGGCGGCAAGGCGCTGTGGACCAAGGAGCTCGACCGCGCGCTGCTGGCCGGCGAGATCGACGCCTGCGTGCATTCGATGAAGGACGTCGAGACGATCCGCCCTGCGCAAATCCGCATCGCCGCGATGCTGCCGCGCGCCGACGTCCGCGACCGGCTGATCGGTGCGGAACGCGTCGAGGACCTGCGTGACAGTGCGGTGGTCGGGACCAGCTCGCCGCGTCGTCGTGCGCAGCTGCTGCGGTTGCGCCCCGACCTCGACATCGTGCTGATCCGCGGCAATGTCGACACCCGGCTTGCCAAGGTCGCGGGCGGCGACATGGACGCCACTTTGCTCGCAGCGGCAGGGCTCGACCGGCTGGGACGCGCCGATTGCGGCCATGCGATCCCGACCGACGTCATGCTGCCGGCGCCGGCACAGGGCGCGATCGGGATCGAGACGCTCGACGGTAGCACGGCACACGCGTTGGTGGCGGCGATCGACCATGCCGATACCAGCGCCTGCGTAAGCGCCGAACGCGCCTTGCTCGCGCGGCTCGGTGCGGACTGCCATTCGCCGGTCGCGGCGCTCGCGTCGCTGGCGGGCGAGACGCTCAACCTGCGCGCCGAACTGATCGCCGAGGACGGCACGTGCGACGTCGCGGGATCGATCGAAGGCGCGCTCGGCGACGATCTCGGCACCGCGCTGGCGGTCGACCTGCTCACCCGCGCCCCCGACAGCGTACGGCGGCTGTTCGCGGCGTGAGCCGTACGGTCGTCGTGCTGCGCCCCGCGCCGGGTGACGCCGCCACCGCCGCCCGGTTGCGTGCGCTCGGGCTCACCGTCCGCCAATTGCCGTTCTTCGCCGCCGCACCGGTCCCCTGGACCGGCCCTGACGCCACCGATTGGGACGCGCTGTTGCTGACCAGCGCCAACGCGGTCCGGCACGGCGGCCCGGGACTGGACGCGCTCAAGGGCCTTCCCGTCATCGCCGTCGGCGCCGCCACCGCCGCCGTAGCGCGCGCGGCCGGCTTCGGGATCGCGAAGATCGGCGAGAGCGATGCCGCATCGGCGGTCACGCTCGCGCACGAAGCGGGGTTCGCCCGACTGCTCCACCTCGCGGGACAGGACCGCGCGCGGACCGGCGAAGGCGTCACCGCGCTGACCGTCTATGCCAGCGATCCGACCCCCGTGAGCGACTCCGATATCCGCGCATTGGCCGGCTGCGTCGTCCTGCTCCACTCCACCCGCGCCGCGCAGATGCTCGCGGCACGGGTGTTCGAGACCGAACGCGGGGCCATCGCGCTGGTCGCGTTGTCGCTCGCGGTCGGCGAGGCGGCCGGCGAGGGCTGGGAGAGCGTCGATATCGCCGCCGAGCCAAGCGACGACGCGCTCGTCCCGCTGGCCGCGACGCGCGCGATTGACCGGGCGTCCGCTGGCGGGGATAAGCACGCCATGACCGACTATGTGCCGACCCCACAGCCACGCAGGGCCAGGCTTGGCACCATCCTCCTGTGCGTCGTGCTGGCGTTCGCCGCGGGCCTCGCGCTGATGGGCTATGCGATGCGCCGCGGCTGGCTCGGCACCACGACGCCGGTCGTCGCGACCGTCGAGAAGCCCACGACCAACGCCGGCTATGTCCCGCAACAGCCGCTCAACGCGAATGGCGAGGCGCCTGCCGCTGCCGCCGCGCTCGATCCGGCGATGCTGGCGACGCGCGAGGCGGCACTGGCCGGGCAATTGGCGGCCCTGGAAGCGCGCACCGCAGCCGTCACCATCGATGCCGCCGCTGCCAGCGGCCAGGCGACGCGCGCGGAAGGGCTGCTGGTTGCATTCGCGGCGCGACGCGCGCTCGATCGCGGGTTGCCCCTCGGCTATCTTGAGGAACAGTTGCGGCTGCGTTTCGGCGCAAGCCAGCCGCGTGCGACCTTCGCGGTGATTCAGGCCGCGCGCCAGCCGGTGACGATCGAGGACCTCCGCCAGGGCCTCGACGACATCGCGCCCGAGATCACGGCAACGACCGGCGAGACCTGGGGCGCGACGTTGCGCCAGCAGATCGACCAGCTGATCGTGCTGCGGCGATCCGACACCCCGCCGCCGATGGCCGCCGACCGGCTCGCGCGCGCGCGGCGCTGGCTCGAGAGCGACCAGGTCGAGGCGGCACGCGCGGAGGTCGCGCGGCTGCCGGGCGCCCGCAACGCCGGCGACTGGATGGCGTCGGCAGCGCGTTACGTCCAGGCGCGCCATGCGCTGGACGGGATCGAGAATGCCGCGATCCTGGGCCAGTTGGTACAGCCGAATGCGGTCCCGGTTACGCCCGCTGTGGCTGCACCGGCCGCAACGCCTGCGGTAACGCCGTCAGTAGCACCGACGGCGGCGACGCCAACGCCCTGACTCGCGCATAGAGCAGGCGTTATACCCGCTCGATCAACGCCATCGCACCCTGGGGCGCGCGGACCTTGGCACCGTTGATGAAGAACACGAACGTCTCGCGCGCGGCCTTCTTCGGTGCCGCCTCGGTCACATAAGGCAAGCCCTCCGGCCGGCCACCCGCCGCCCACAGCTTCGCCTTCGCCGCCCAGTCGTCGAGCGCGTGCGGTGCATAGCCCGCGACGAACCGCTCCTCCGCCGACTCCAGCCGCGCATAGACGAAGTCGCCGGTGACATCGGCGATCGCCGGATATTCCGCAGAATCCGCATAGACGATCGCCACCCCCACATCGCGGCACAGCGCAACGAATTCCGGCACCGCAAAGCTCTCGTGCCGAACCTGGATCGCATGGCGCAGTGCGATGCCGTCCTGCTTGGCCGGCAGCAGCTTCAGGAACGCCCCGAAATCGTCCGCGTCGAATTTCTTCGTCGCCATGAACTGCCACAGGATCGGGCCGAGCTTGTCGCCGAGTTCGACGATGCCCTGCCCGACGAATTTCGCGATCGACTCGCCCGTCTCGGCCAGCACCTTCCGGTTGGTGCAATAGCGCGACGCCTTCAGCGTGAAGACGAACCCGTCGGGCACCGCCGCTGCCCAGGATGCGAAGGTCGCCGGCTTCTGGCTGCCGTAATAGGTGCCGTTGATCTCGATCGCGGTGACGTGCTCTGCGGCATAATCGAGTTCGCGCTTCTGCGCCCACTTCTCGGGATAGAAGGTCCCGCGCCAGGGTTCGTAGGTCCAGCCGCCGATGCCGATTCGAATGATGCTCATGACGGCACTATACGCGCCAATCAGGCGGTGGCGACGCCGCCGATCGCACGCACCGTATCCACCGCGATCCGCAGCCGCGCGCTCTGCACTTCGAGCAACAGCCGTTGGGCGTCGAGCGCCGCGGTCTGCGCGGTGACCACCTCGAGATAGTCCGAGGCGCCGTCGCGGTAGCGGGTCAGCGCCAGGTCGCGGGTCCGCTCCGCCGCGCGCGTTGCTGCAAGCTGGTCCGCCTCCTGCGCCGCCAGTGCACGCGCGCGCGCCAAATCGTCCTCGACCTCGCGGAACGCCGCCAGCACGGTCGAACGATAGCTCGCCGCCGCCTCGTCATACTGCGCGCGGCTGATCCGTACCCGCGCCCGCCGCGCGCCGCCGTCGAAGATCGCCAGCGCGGCCGAAAGCGGCCCCAGCGCCCAGAAGCTGTTCGACGCGCTCAGGATATTGCCGTGCCCCGCCTCGAACCCGCCCGATCCGCCCAGCGTCAGCGACGGATATTGCGCCGCGCGAGCGACCCCGATCCGCGCGTTGGCGGCGGCGATACGGCGTTCGGCGGCGACCACGTCGGGGCGCCGCTGGAGCAGGGTAGAGGGGATGCCGACCGGGAACACCGGCGGCTTGCGCATCGTGTCGGCGACCGGAATTGCAAAGCGCGAGGCCGATTCGCCGACCAGCGCGGCGATCGCATGTTCGAACGCCGCGCGCTCGCCGGCGACCGCGGACAGTTCCGCACGCGCGCTCGACAACAAGGCGGCCGAACGGCTGACGTCGATCCCCGATGCGATGCCGCCGCTGTGCCGCGTGTCGGTCAGGTCATAGGCGCGCTGGAACGCGGCAACGGTCTGCTGCAACAGCACGGTACGCGCATCCAGCCCGCGCATCTGGAAATAGGTGTCGGCCAGCGTCGACTGCAACGCGAGGCGCGTTCCCGCGACATCCTCCGCGCTGGCCTGCGCCGCGGCGGCATCGGCACGGACCGAATTGCGCACCCGGCCGAACAGGTCGATCTCATAGGCGAGCGAAGCGCCAAGCGAGGCGTTGTTGTAGGTCGCGGCACTACCCTGCGACAGCGGCCGTCCCGCGGAGACACGCGCACGCTCGGCATCCGCACCGACACTGACGCTGGGAAACAGATCGGCGCGGCTCTCGCGCAGCAGTCCCCGCGCCTGATCGTAACGCGCCACCGCGGCGGCGAGGTCGGGATTGCCGGCCTCGATGCGCGCTTCCAGCTCGGCCAGCACGGGATCGTCGAACGCGTCCCACCACGCGCCTGGCGCAGGCTCGGACGCGGCCAGCTGCCAGGATCCGGCCTCCTTGTACGCCGACGCGGCCGGGCTTGGCGGGATGCTGTACGGTGGTGCCAGCGAACAACCGCCGAGCCCCGCGAGCGCCAGGCATCCGATCAGCCGGCGCATCCTACTTCCCCGCCACGGGCGGCGCGATCCGCACCGGGTCGCCCGACTGGAGCGAATCGGGCGGGCTGTCGATCACGCGGTCGGCGGCGGTCAGCCCGGCGCTGATCGCGACGCTGTCGCCATCGTCACGACCGATCGTCACGGTCTTCAGCCGTGCCTTGCCGTCTGCGCCGACCACCGCGACCTGCGTCCCCTTGGCGCCGATGATCAGCGCGCTCGACGGCAGGCGAACGCCGCTGCCGCCGGCCCCGACCGGGAACTTGATTTGGGCATAGGCACCGGCCTTCAGCGCGCGGTCGGCGTTGGGCGCCTGCAGCTCGACGAGCACGGTGCCCGACTGCGGGTCGACCGCGCCCGCGCTGCGGGTCAGCGTCACGTCGAAATTGCGTCCCGGAAACTCGGGCACGGTCAGCGTCGCGTGCATGCCCTGGTGGATCTGCCCCGAACTCGCCTGTGGCACGCGGACATAGATTCGCATCCGATCGATCGCGGCGACCGTGAACAGCGGCGTCGATGCCGCCGTTCCCGCCGTCACCAGCGCGCCGATCTGAGTCGACCGGCTGATCACCACGCCCGCGAACGGCGCGGTCAGCCGGGTGAAGCCCTGCAGCGCGCCCAGCCGGCGGACGTTCGCCGACGCCGCATTGGCGATCGCGGACTTCGCGGCAAGGTCGCCGATCTTCTCGTCGGTCTCCTGCTTCGACACCGCATCCTTGGCGAGCAGATCGCGCCAGCGCGTCGCGGTCGACGCCGCAAGCGATCGGTTCGCGCGCGCGGTCTGCAGGTCGGCCTCCGCTGCCGCGACCTGCTGGTCCACTTCGGGCGCGTCGAGGATCGCGAGTGTCTGTCCCGCGCGGACCGGGTCGCCGATATCGACGAACCATTTGCGGATGTATCCGGTGGTCCGCGCAAAGATCGCCGCGCTGTTATACGCCTGCACCGCGCCCGGCAGCGTCAGTGCGTCGCTGTCGCCCGCCGCCTTGGGATGGATCACGGTGACGATCGGGGTCGCCTGCGCACTGGTCCAGGTCGCGAGCTGCGAATCGGACCGGTGGCGCGTGAAGATGCCGGCCGCCACCAGCACCAGCGCGACGACGACCGCGACGATCCCGACCGTCTTCAGCGATCCGCGGGACTCAGACATGCACTTCCTCCAAATCCGTATCACGTACGCGCGCCGCGTCGCGGCGATGCGCGAGGCTGAAGATCACCGGCACGAACATCAATGTCGCGATCGTCGCGACGATCAGCCCGCCGATCACCGCACGGCCCAGCGGCGCGTTCTGCTCGCCACCCTCACCAAAGCCCAGCGCCATCGGCAGCATGCCGATAATCATCGCCAGCGCGGTCATCAGCACCGGCCGAAAGCGCGTCATCCCCGCTTCCAGCGCCGCCTTGGTCGAATCGCCGATCTCCGCCAGCCGTTCGCGCGCGAAACTGACCACCAGGATCGAATTCGCGGTGGCGACGCCCATGCACATGATCGCCCCGGTCAGCGCCGGCACCGACAGCGTCGTGCCCGTCAGGAACAGCATCCACACGATCCCGGCGATCGCACCGGGCAGCGCGGTGATGATCACGAACGGATCGAGCCAGCTCTGGAAGTTCACCACGATCAGTAGATAGATCAGCACGATCGCGCCGATCAGCCCGAAGAACAGCCCAGAGAATGCGCTGTTCATCGTCGCATACTGGCCGCGCAGCGTGACAATGGTGCCCTTGGGGACCGTCGCCTTAGCCTCCGCCAGCACGCGCTTGATGTCGCCCGCCACCGCACCGAGGTCGCGGCCGTTGGGCGTCGCATAGATGTCGATCGCCTGCGCGATGTTGTAGTGCGAGATCACCGCCGGCGAACTTGCCCGGGCGACCGTGCCGATCCCGCCCAGCACCTGCGCCGTGCCGCCCGTCGTGGTGCCGGTGACCGGGATGTTCGACAGGTCGCTCATCGATCCGACGCGGTATTCCGGGGTCTGGGCGACCACGCTGTACGACACCCCGTTTTCGGGGTTCAGGTAATAGACCGGCGCGGTCTGCAGCGTGCCGGCCAGCGACGATCCGACGCTGGCGGTAACGTCGCGCTCGGTCAGGCCCAGCTGCCCGATCCGGCTGCGGTCGATGTTGACGCGCAGCTCGGGGTAGCGCGCCGATTGCTGGATGCGCGAGTCGGCGACGCCGGGGATCGCGGCGATCTTGCGCAGCAGGGTGCGCGCATAGGCATAGTTGGCGGCGGCGTCCTTGCCGGCGATCTGCACGTCGATCGGTGCCGGCGCGCCGAAATTGAGGATCTGGCTGGTGATATCGGCGGGCAGGAACGAGAAGGTCGCGCCCGGGAACGCCCCCGGCAGCGTCTCGCGCAGTTTCCGCACATAGTCCGCGGTCGGCGCATGCTCGTGCGCCAGCTGGATCAGGATGTCGCCGTCCTGCGGGCCGATCGTCCCCGAATTGCCGTACACCGCGTTGATCGAACTCACCGGCAGGCCGATGTTGTCGACCACCGAGACCAGTTCTTCGGCGGGGATGGTCGCGCGGACCTTCGCGGCGATACGGTCGAACTGCGCCGACGTGCTCTCGATCCGGCTGCCGATCGGCGCCCGGACGTGCATCGTGATCTGTCCCGCATCGACCGCTGGGAAGAAATTCTGGCCCAGGAACGGGATCAGCAGCAGCGATAGCAGCATCACCGCCATGAACCCGAGCAGGAACGGCTTGCCGGTCGCCAGCGCGCGTTCGAGCAACCCGCCATAACCGGCCCGGACCCGCTCGAACCGCGCCTCGAACCCGCGCTGGAACCGGACCAGCGGATTGCGCGAGGTCGGCGTCCCCGCCGCGTGAATGTCGCCCGCATGCGGCTTCAACAGATACATCGCCATCGTCGGCACCAGCGTGCGCGAGAGCACGAACGACGCGATCATCGCGAACACCACCGACAGCGCCAACGGCACGAACAGGAAGCCCGCGACGCCCGGCAGGAAGAACATCGGCACGAACACGATGCAGATGCACAACAGCGACACGAACGCCGGCGTGACGATCTGCGCGGCGCCGTCGAGGATCGCCTGCTTGACGCCCTTGCCCTGCTCCAGATGCCAGTTGATGTTCTCGATCGTCACCGTCGCATCGTCGACCAGGATGCCGACCGCAAGGCTGAGCCCGCCGAGCGTCATGACGTTGAGCGTCTGCCCGGTCGCCGACAGCGCGATGATCGCGGCAAGGATCGCCAGCGGGATCGAGATCGCGATGATCACGGTCGAGCGCCACGATCCCAGGAACAGCAGGATCATCAGCGACGTCAGCGCGGCCGCGATTCCGCCTTCCTTGACCACGCCCTCGACCGCCGCCTTCACGAACAGCGACTGGTCGCCGATCGGCACGATCTTCAGGCTGTCGGGCAAGGTCGCCTGGATCGCGGGCAGCGCGTCCTTGATCCCCTGGACGATCGCCAGCGTCGAGGTCGATCCGTTCTTCAGGATCGTCATCAGCACCGATCGCGACCCGTCGACATGGACGACGTTGGTCTGCGGGGCGCTGCCGTCGCGGACGTGGGCGACGTCGCGCATATAGATCGTCGCGCCGTTGACGACCTTCACCGGCAGGTTGTTGAGCTCGTCGATCGATCCAGGCGCGTTGTTCAGCCGGACATTGTACTGGAACCCGCCGATCTTGGCGAAGCCCGCGGGGTTGATCTGGTTCTGTGCGGCGATCGCCAGCCCGACATCCTGTGCCGATAGCCCCTTCGACTGCAGCGCCTGCGGGTCCAGGTCGATCTGCACCTGCCGCTGGCGCCCGCCCGACGGATACGGGATCGCCGCGCCCGGCACGGTGACCAGCCCCGGCCGGATCTGGTTGACCGCGGTGTCGAACAGCTTGCCCTCCGACAGTCCGTGACCCGACAGCGCAAGCTGCAGGATCGGCACCGTCGATGCGCTATAGTTGAGGATCAGTGGCGGCGTGACGCCAGGCGGCAACTGCTTCAGCACGGTCTGCGAGACGCTGGTGACCTGCGCGGTCGCGGTGCGAATATCGGCGCCCGGCTGGAAATAGATCTTCACCACGCCGATGCCGGGCATCGACTGGCTTTCGATATGGTCGATGTCGTTGACCGTGGTCGACAGCACGCGCTCGTACGGCGTGATGACCCGGCCCGCCATGTCGTCGGGCGACAGCCCCTGATAGGTCCAGGCGGCGGCGATCACCGGTACCTTGATCTCGGGGAAGATGTCGACTGGGGTGCGGATCGCGGCGAGGATACCGACCACCGCGACCAGGATCGCCATGACGATGAAGGTGAGGGGCCGCGACAATGCGACCCTGACGATACCGATCACGCAGCGGACCTCCTCGCGCGTGGACGGCAGGTGATCGCCGGCGACGCCGCTCCCCTCTTGCCGCAGCGCAGCACGATAGCAAGTGTCAATATTGCTTACGTTTCAAGGCGCGTCGGACGTGGCTCGGCAGGCAGCGGAAAAACCGGCCCCGTCTCCAGCTCGGGCGCCGCACGCCGGGCGCGAAGATCGCTGGCTTAACCCGGCAGAACGCCTAACCTGTCGCCCGGACGACACCATGGGGAGACACTGCCATGATCCTGTTCGCCTTGCTTATCGGTATCATCGCCGGACTTCGCGCGCTGACCGCCCCCGCCGCGGTCAGCTGGGCCGCGCATTCCCATGGCCTAGCGCTGGATGGAACATGGCTCGCCTTTCTCGGCTACCGCTTCACGCCGTGGATCCTGTCGCTACTGGCGCTTGCGGAACTGGTCACCGACCAGCTGCCGGGGACGCCGAGTCGCAAGGTTCCGCCGCAGTTCGCCACCCGGATGCTGATGGGTGGTATCAGCGGTGCGGCGATCGGCGCGTCGATGGGAAGCCTCTGGCCCGGCGCCGTGCTCGGTGTCGTCGGCGCGGTGCTCGGCACCTATGGCGGTGCCGCGGCGCGCGCGGCAATGGCGCGCGCGTTCGGTAACGATCGTCCGGCGGCGCTGATCGAGGACGTCGTGGCGATCGGCGGTGCTGTGCTGATCGTCCTGGCGCTTTGAGGAATTTCGACGCGATCGTCGTCGGCGCGGGGCAGGCTGGTCCCGCGCTGGCGAGTCGCCTGACCGCGGCGGGCATGACCGTCGCGCTGGTCGAGCGCGACCGTGTCGGCGGAACCTGCGTCAACACCGGCTGCACCCCGACCAAGGCCCTCGTCGCCAGCGCCTATGCCGCGCACCTCGCCCGCCGCGCCAGCGATTTCGGCATCGGCACTGGCCCGGTCACGGTCGACTTTTCCGCAGTTATCGCGCGAGCGCAGGCGATCGCCACCCGTTCGCGCGAGAACAACGAAGCGTGGCTCGCCGGCATGGCAGGGCTGACGCTGATCCGCGGCCAAGCCCGCTTCACGAGCCCGACGACGATGACGGTGAACGCGGAGGAAATCAGCGCACCACGCATCTTCCTCAACGTCGGCGGTCGTCCGTCGCGCCCGGTAATGCCCGGCAGCGACCAGGTCACAACGCTGACCAACGAAGAGATGCTGACGCTCGACACGTTACCCGAGCATCTCGTCGTCGTCGGCGGCAGTTACATCGGCCTGGAATTCGCGCAGATGTTCCGTCGCTTCGGCGCGCAGGTCACGATCGTCGAGAAGGCACCCCGCCTGATTGCACACGAGGACCCGGAGATCAGCGATGCGATCCGCACGATGCTGGAGGCCGAGGGCATCGCGGTCCGCACCGGCGCAACCTGCATCACCTTCGCAGCCACGAACGACGGCATCGCGGTCGGCGTCAACTGCACCGAAGGCGATCGCGCGGTGGTCGGCAGCCATGTACTGCTGGCGGTCGGCCGCATCCCCAACAGCGACGACCTCGGCCTCGACAAGGCTGGGATCGCCGTCGACGCGAGGGGGTACATCACGGTCAACGATCGTCTGACGACCAACGTCCCCGGGATCTGGGCGCTCGGCGACTGCAACGGCCGCGGCGCCTTCACGCATACCGCCTGGAACGATTACGAGATCGTCGCCGCCAACCTGCTCGACCAGGGCGACCGCCGCGTCAGCCAGCGCGTGCCCGGCTATGCGCTCTACACCG
This sequence comes from Sphingomonas sp. R86521, assembly GCF_042466235.1. Classification (NCBI taxonomy): domain Bacteria; kingdom Pseudomonadati; phylum Pseudomonadota; class Alphaproteobacteria; order Sphingomonadales; family Sphingomonadaceae; genus Sphingomonas; species Sphingomonas sp. R86521. The sequence continues at coordinate 145,050 of NZ_JAXHBY010000001.1, forward strand.
ATCCCCCGCTCGGCCGCGTCGGCATGACCGAAGTCCAGGCGCGCAAGACCGGCCGACCGCTGCTGGTGTCGAGCCGACCGATGACCCGGGTCTCGCGTGCGATCGAAAAGGGCGAGACGACCGGGCTGATGAAGATCGTCGCCGACGCCGAGACCCGCCGCATCCTGGGCGCGGCGATCCTCGGTACCGGCGGCGACGAGGCGATCCACGGCATCCTCGACATGATGCACGCCGACCAGCCGCTCGACACCCTGCACTGGGCAGTACCGATCCATCCGACGGTGTCTGAGCTGATCCCCACGCTGCTAGGCGATCTGAAGCCTGCCACCTGACCGGAACCGCACTCGATAGTCGACGCAAAAGGGGCGCCCCAAATCAGGAGCGCCCCTCGTTAGATCATTGATGCGACGTGCGTAATTACGCCATAGCGACCTTCGTTCGCGTGGAAGTGTGCCCACCGGAGCGATGCAGCACGTCTGCAGCGACGTCCGGGCTGATGTTCGCCGTTGCCGTGTCGACCGAAACGAACACGCCGCCTTCCTTGATGCGGCCCTCATAATAGCTCGCATCGACGCGGCTGACGCCGTGATCGGTCATGACCTTCTCCAGGCCACCAACGGCACCGCCAAGTGCAGCGCCGGTCACCGCCGCAGCGGGGATCGCCGCCGACGCAATCGCACCGGCGGCGACCAGCGGACCGACCCCCGGAATCGCAAGCGCGGCGATCCCCAGCAACGTCCCGATCCCGGCACCAGCCGCGACCTTGCCGACGAACTCCTGCGTGTCGTTGCCGCCGCCATCGGTGGCGGCTGTCTTGCCGTCATGCTGCGCGACGATCGAGATCGCGCTGTCGGACACGCCGGCGCTGCGCAGATCGGATACCGCGCGCTCGGCCTCGGCATGGGTGTCGAACACAGCGGATACCAGGGTCGAAGTCATCGTCATTCCTCTCGCGATCATGAACTGTAGCGTGAGGTAGAAGCCGACGAGCGGGGCGATCGTTCCGCATATTGAGGGTTAGCGCCCCGCTAACCTATTTCCGCCCGTCATGGGGATGAGTCCGTCGTTGCACGCGGTGCAAGCCGACAACCGCCGCCAATGAACTCGAGCGCCGCGAGCGTCCTAGGGCACGTCTCAAAATGAAAAGATCTCGATCGCTTGGCGAGAGAAGGCTGGATGCCCCGTGAGGATTCGAACCTCAATAGGCGGTATCAGAAACCGCAGTCTTACCATTAGACGACGGGGCATCAGCGGTCGGCGATCTAGGCGGCGCCTCTCCCTGTGTCAACGGGTTGCAGACGATCCGCGCCGCTCTCCTTGTCGTTGCCCCGGTGCTGCGCTACATCGAAGGCAAGCACCGAGCGGGTATCGTCCCGCGACGGCAGACAGATAGCGAGTTTTACGGCGATGGGGGATGGTTCCGCCCGAATGCCGTACCGGCAGGGTGTTCCTGCCCGTCCGGTGGCGACCCGGCCCTCCCGTGGCCGCTGGTCCGATGCGCAGGCGTTTGCCGCGCTCGACCTGGGTACCAACAATTGCAGATTGCTGATCGCGCGCCCGAATGGCGGTGGTTTCGCGGTGGTCGACGCGTTCTCGCGGATCGTCCGGCTGGGCGAGGGGCTCGCCGCGACCGGCCAGCTCAGCGACGCCGCGATCGAGCGCACGATCGCCGCGCTGCGGGTATGTTCGGACAAGCTGAAGCGCCGCAACGTCACGCTCGCGCGCTCGGTCGCGACCGAGGCGTGTCGGCGCGCGACCAACGGCGCCGCCTTCATCGCGCGCGCGCTGGAGGAGACCGGCATCCACCTCGACGTCATTTCGGCGGAGGAGGAAGCGCGACTTGCGGTGCTCGGCTGTCATGCGCTGATCGAGCCCGGAAATGATCCGGCGCTGGTGTTCGACATCGGCGGCGGATCGACCGAGCTGGTCCTGATCGACACCTCGACCCCGGTGCCGACCGTGCTCGACTGGCATTCCGCGCCGTGGGGCGTGGTGTCGCTGACCGAACACGCCGGTGGCGGCGAAGGCGAAGCGGGTCGGCGCGAGGCCTATACGCGGATGCGCCGCATCGTCGCCGACAGCTTCGCCGACTTCGCCAGCCGCCTGCCGCGACAGGTCGAACGCCCGCGGCTGCTCGGCACCAGCGGTACGGTGACGACGTTGGGGAGTGTTTATCTGGGTCTTAGCCACTATGATCGCTCGGTGGTCGACGGATTGGTCGTGCCGGCGGCGGCGATGCGCAAGATCAGCGCGGATCTGTCGCATATGGCGATCGAGGACCGGGCGAAACTGCCGTGCATCGGCCACGAGCGCGCCGACCTGGTGGTCGCGGGCTGCGCGATATTGGAGACGATCATGGACTTGTGGCCCGCCGAACGCCTGGGCATCGCCGATCGCGGCATTCGCGAGGGCATCCTGCGCCGCCTGATGGGCGCGCAAAAGCCATGAGCCGCGGAGGCTCCGGCGGGCATACCCGCGTGCTCACCGCGCGCAAGCGCACCCCGCAATCGACCCGCTGGCTCGAGCGGCAGCTGAACGACCCGTACGTCAAGCGCGCCAAGGCCGACGGTTTCCGCAGCCGCGCGGCGTACAAGCTGAGCGAGCTCGACGAGCGGTTCGCGTTCCTGCGCGGCAAGAAGCGGATCGTCGATCTGGGGCTTGCCCCGGGCGGCTGGGCACAGGTGCTGCGCCGCAAGCTGCCGAGCGCGACCGTGGTCGGGATCGACCTGTTGCCGGTCGACCCGATCGACGGCGTCACGATCCTCGAGATGGACTTCCTCGACGATGCCGCGCCGGGCAAATTGATCGAGGCGCTGGGCGGCGCACCCGACCTGGTGCTGTCGGACATGGCCGCGAACACCGTCGGGCACCCGCAGACCGACGCGCTGCGGACGATGGCGCTGGTCGAGACCGCGCTCGATTTCGCCTGCGACGTGCTGCAGCCGGGCGGCGCGTTCGTCGCGAAGGTGTTTGCCGGCGGCGCGGATTCGCAGCTGGTCGCCGAAATGAAGCGGAACTTCACCAGCGTGAAGCACGCCAAGCCGCCCGCGAGCCGCAAGGGGTCGGTGGAGTGGTTCGTGGTCGCGCAGGGGTTCAAGGGCCGCTCCGCCAGAGCGGCCGTGGCGGACGAGGACTAGTCTGCCGCTGGGCGGACACGAAAAAGCCCGCGGGGGTTACCCGCGGGCTTTGTAGTCGCACTGCGCTGGCAGTCGGAACCGGATCGGCGTTAGCCGACCCCGTGCCTCAACCCTCGTAATCCGCACCCAGATTCTGGTTCCGCGGCGGCGCGGCGGCGGTCAGGCGGAGCGCCTCGGCCGAAGCGGACAGGCTGCCGACTGCATCGACCTCGTCGTCGTCGTCGACGCGAACCTTCTGCAGGCCCTGGATGACCTGTTCCTTGAGATGCGCCGGCTTGACGTTCTGGTCGGCGATCTCGCGCAGCGCGACGACCGGGTTCTTGTCGCGGTCACGCTCGAGCGTCAGTTCGGCACCGCCCGAAATCTGGCGCGCACGCTGTGCTGCGAACAGCACCAGGTCGAACCGGTTGGGGATCTTGTCGACGCAATCCTCGACGGTAACGCGCGCCATGCCGCATCCTTCGCAACAACGATAAATGGAAGCGGACCGGTTAGGCGACCGAGGCGTAGAAGTCAAGAAAACGCCGATGCTTGCCAGCACCGCGCGGCATGGCCATCACCCGCGACCATGGAAACGCCCCCGCCGCAGCCGAGCTTCACCGTCGACGGCAATGTGTTGACGCTGCTCGACACCGGCCCGCGACGGCTGGACGCGTTGATCGCGCTGATCGACGGCGCCGAACGATCGCTGCGCATCCTCTATTACATCTATGCCGACGACGAATCGGGGCGGCGCGTCAACGCCGCGCTGATCGCCGCCGCCGAACGCGGGGTAACGGTCGCGCTGATCGTCGACGGGTTCGGCAGCGACCAGACCGGCGATCATTTCTTCGATTCCGTCGAGGCCGCCGGCGTTGCGGTCTGTCGCTTCTCGGCGCGGTTCGGCCGCCGCTATCTGTTGCGCAACCACCAGAAGCTCGCGCTCGCCGACGAACGACGGATCATCATCGGTGGGTTCAATATCGAGGACGATTATTTCGGCACCGTCGCCGATCACGCATGGCGCGACCTGGGACTGCTGGTCGAGGGGCCGGCCGCGGGTCGGCTCGCCGGATATTTCGATGCGCTGAGCGATTGGATCCACGCCGGTACCGGCAAGCTGCGCCACATCAACGCGGCGTTGTCGCGGTGGAGCGAGACCGAAGGCACCACCCGCTGGCTGATCGGCGGACCGACGCGGCGGCTGTCGCCCTGGGCGCGGGCGGTGCGCGGCGACATGCGTGCCGGTAGCCGGATCGACGTCATCGCCGGCTATTTCACGCCGAGCCCGGCGTTGCTGCGACGGCTGGACCGTGCCGGCAAGCGCCGCGCGAGTGTCCGCATCGTCACCGCCAGCAAATCCGACAACAACGCGACGATCGCGGCGGCGCGCTTCACCTATGCCGGGCTGCTACGCAAGGGCGTGCGGGTGTTCGAATACCAGCCGACCAAGCTGCATACGAAGCTGTATGTGATCGACGACGCGGTCCATATCGGATCGGCCAATTTCGACATGCGCAGCCTGTTCATCAACCTGGAACTGATGCTGCGGATCGAGGACCGGGCGTTTGCCGCGCACGTCCGCTGCTATGTCGACGGCGAAGTCGCGCGGTCGACCGAGATCACCGCGGCGCTGTACAAGGCGAATACCGGCTGGCTCCAGCGGCTGAAGCAGTTCGGCGCGTATTTCGTGGTGGCGGTGGTCGACCCCAGCGTGTCGCGGGGACTGAACTTCGGGATCGACGAGTAAAGGGCGGCGCAATCGGATGCGCCGCGGATCGCGAAGAACGTCCGTCACCCCAGCGCAGGCTGGGGGCTCCCCGTTCAGGCCGCGACGTTCACCAACTGGGAGACCCCAGCCTTCGCTGGGGTGACGGCAGAGGCGCGATGCTGGACAAAGTGTGTGATCTTACCCAGCGCCGACGGCAAAGCCGCCGTCGGACGGCTTCGGCTTGGCCGAACCGCCGGCCGGGCCTGGCGATGCGCTGCGCGCACCGGCGCGGGCGTGGCCCCGCCTCCGCTCAGTCCTTCCACGCCCAGTACAACTGCGCCGGCGGTACGTTCCACCATTCCATGTCGTGATCGATAGTCGCGAAATGGGGGGTGAGGAAGTCCTTCACCTTGGGGCTGAACTGATACACCAGGAACGCGCCGCCCGGACGGAGCACGGCGTGTGTCGCATCGGCGATCGCCGGGCCGACACCCGACGGCAAGGTCGAGAACGGCAGGCCCGACAGCACGTAATCGGCCGATTCGAAGCCGTGATCGCTGACGATCGTCTGCACTTCGGCGGCCGACCCCAGCACCGCGAAAAAGCGCGGGTCGGTGATGGTGTGACGCAGATAGCGGATGAAATCGGCGTTGGTGTCGATCACTATCAGCTTGGCGTCGGGCGCCATGCGGTCGAGGATCGGGCGGCAGAACGTGCCGACGCCCGGGCCATATTCGACGAACAGCTTGCAGTTGGCCCAGTCGACGCGGTCGAGCATCTTGCGAATCAGCTTGTCCGACGACGGCACGACCGACCCGACCATCACGGGATGCTTCAGGAATTCCGAGAAGAACATCTGCCACGGGGACGGCACGCCGGCGGGACGGGTGCGCGCACGTCGGGCGGCGGTGGTCGAACTGGGCATCGCGTTCCTTAATTTCCAACTGCTCACGCGCTGGCGAAGCTTTGACCCCTCCGTCGCACGATTTCCGAACGCGTTTCAAGCACCTCGGTTGCACGGCTGCGACGAGACGCGGGTCGGCAGGGACTTGCCACGCCCGGACCAGCGCCTAATCGGTGCGGATGAACGACGATCGGAACGGACAGACCGCAGTCATCTTCGTCTCCCGTCGCACCGACGCGGATGACGAGGGCTATGCCGCCGCCGCCGCGGCGATGGACCGGCTTGCCGCCGCGCAACCGGGGTATCGCGGCATCGACAGCGCACGTGGAGACGACGGCGTCGGTGTCACGGTCAGCTATTGGGCGGATGACGCCGCAGCGGTCGCGTGGCGCCAGCATGCCGAGCATACCGCGATTCGCGAGCGGGGCCGGGCGCTGTGGTATGACCGGTACAGCGTGTCGGTCGCGACGGTGACGCGCGGGTATCGCTGGCCGGGATGATGCGATCCGCCGCCGTTCTCCCGCCTTTGCGGAAGAACGGCGGCCTGGCGACCTCAGTCCTCGCGCTTCGGGAATGCGAAGCCGATCGGCTGGATCGCGGTCGCATCCTGTTTGAGCCGCGCCGCCATCTGTTCGTATTCGCGTTCGGTCTCCGGCGTCACCGACGCCCGCGATTCGGTCAGCGCCTTGTCGAAATCGGCCATCGTCACTTCGGTCGATTCGATCGCGCGGCGCAGCGCGACCAGGCCGGCACGACGCACGACGTCCTCCAGGTCCGCACCGCTGAACCGGTCGGTGCGGCTGGCGATCGCGTCGAGGTCGACATCGGCGGCCAGCGGCATCTTCTGCGTCTGGATGCCGAGGATACGCCGACGCCCCGCCTTGTCCGGCACGCCGACATAGACGAGTTCGTCGAACCGCCCCGGCCGCAGCAACGCCGGGTCGATCAGGTTGGGCCGGTTGGTCGCGCCGATCACGACCACCGACTGCAACTCTTCCAGCCCGTCCATCTCGGCCAGGATGGTGTTGACGACGCGCTCGGTCACCTGCGGCTCGCCGGCGCCGGACCCGCGGGCGGGCACCAGCGAATCGAGTTCGTCGATGAAGATCACGCACGGCGCGACCTGGCGGGCGCGGCTGAACAGCCGGGCGATCTGCTGCTCGCTTTCGCCATACCATTTGCTCAGCAGGTCGCTCGACTTGGTGGCGATGAAGTTCGCCTCCGCCTCGCGCGCGACCGCCTTGGCCAGCAGCGTCTTGCCGGTGCCCGGCGGACCATAGAGCAGGAAGCCCTTGGCCGGGCGGATCCCCAGGCGCCGGAACGCATCGGGGTTCTTGAGCGGCAGTTCGACGCCCTCCTTCAGGCGCATCTGCGCGTCGTCGAGCCCGCCGACATCGGCCCAGCGCACCGTCGGCGCCTGCACCATGACTTCGCGCATCGCTGATGGCTGGACGCGCTTCAGGGCACCGAGGAAGTCCTCGCGCGTCACCGACAGCTCGTCGAGCACCTCGGGCGGAATCGTGCGCTCCTCGAGGTTCAGCTTGGGCATGATCCGCCGCACTGCCTCGATCGCCGCCTCGCGGGTCAGCGCCGCCAGATCGGCGCCGACGAAGCCATAGGTAGTGCGCGCCAGCTCATCGAGATCGACCCGGTCGCCCAGCGGCATGCCGCGGGTGTGGATGCCGATGATCTCGCGGCGCCCGCGTTCGTCGGGGACGCCGACGACGATCTCGCGGTCGAACCGGCCGGGACGCCGCAGCGCCTCGTCGATCGCCTCGGGCCGGTTGGTCGCCGCGATCACGACGAGGTTGGCACGCGATTCAAGCCCGTCCATCAGTGTCAGCAACTGCGCGACGAGGCGCTTCTCGGCCTCGCCCGACACCTGGCCACGCTTCGGCGCGATCGAATCGATCTCGTCGATGAACACGATCGACGGCGCAGCCTTGGCCGCTTCCTCGAACACCTGGCGCAGCTTGCCCTCGGACTCGCCATACGCCGACCCCATGATCTCGGGACCGTTGATCAGGAAGAACTGCGCGTCGGATTCATTGGCAACGGCGCGTGCGAGGCGCGTCTTGCCGGTGCCGGGCGGGCCATGCAGCAACACGCCCTTGGGCGGATCGACGCCGAGGCGCTGGAACAGTTCGGGGTAGCGCAGCGGCAGCTCGACCATCTCGCGCAGCTGGTCGATGGTCTGCGCCATCCCGCCGATATCGTCATAGGTGACGTCGGCACGCCGTGCGTCGGCGGGCTCCTCATACTCGGCGCGCAGCTCGATCTCGGTATTCTCGTCGATATGGACGACGCCCTTGGGGCTCGCCGCGATCACCGCGAGGCGGATCTCCTGCAACGCATAGGCCGGCGCGTTCATGAACTGCTGGACGTTGGGCGGCATGTTGCCGACGCGCTGATGCCCCGCGGTCGCGACGATGTCGCCCTGGCAGATCGGCCGCCCGAGGAAGGTGCGCTTCAGCGCGTTGGTCGACCCCTGGAGCCGCAAATTCTGCTGCGCGGGGGCGAACACCACGCGGGTGGCGGGCTTCGATTCGGCTTTGCGCACCTCGACGAAATCGCCCGAGCCGACGCCGGCATTGGCGCGCTGCAACCCGTCGATGCGGACGATGTCGAGGCCCTCGTCCTCGGGATAGGGCCCAACGGCGCGCGCGGGCGTGTTCTGCTTGCCGAGGATCTCGATCACGTCGCCCTCGGCGATCTGCAGCGCCGCCATCAACGCGCGCGGCAGATGCGCCAGCCCGCGGCCGCTGTCCTCGGCGCGGCTGTTCGCCACCTGGATTTTCCGCGTCGGAGTTTCGCTGTCGGCCATCATCATCCCTTCGGCTTCGTACCGCGAGAGATAGGTGACCGGCGGGCGGTTCGCGAGGACTTGGACGGACAAAAAAAGGGCCGGCCTCGAAAGGCCAGCCCGTGAAAGTTTTTAGGAGAGGATGCCTGAAAGGCGAGGTTTCTTTCCCTCGCGCCGGTTCATGTTGCAAGTGCGAAAGGAATCACTACGATTGCAGTTCACGCAATCGTCGGTACGATTGCACCAGACGGTGTTGGGGAGGTGACCATGCGCAGACTACCCCCCTTGGGTGCGATCGAGGCGTTCGTGCAGGTCGCCCGGCTGGGGTCGATCAAGGCTGCGGCGGAGGATCTGGCGCTGTCGGCCCCCGCGCTGAGCCGCCGGGTGCAGAGCCTGGAACGCTTCATCGGCAAGCCGTTGTTCGCGCGGCGGCACCAGGCGATGGTGCTCAACGCCGATGGCGAACGGCTCCTGACGCAGATCGCGCCGGTGCTCGACAGCCTGTCGGATGCGGTCGAATCGATGACCAGCGGCACCGAAGTGCTGCGGCTGCGGCTCGGCATCCTGCCGCTGTTCGCATCGCAGCGGCTGTTCCCGCGGCTGGGCGAACTGCGCGTCTCGCATCCCGAACTCCACCTCGACATCGATACCGCGGGGCACGGCGTGTCGCGGCTGGGCGACGGGCTCGACGCGGTGATCGCGTTGCAGCGCGAGATCGACCCGACGCTCTATGCCAAGCGGCTCGATCGCAATTCGGTCTATGTGATCGGTGCGCGCAGCCTGCTGGAGCGGCCCGATCCGGTGACGCGGCCCGAACAGCTGTCCGAACTGACCGCGCTGTTGCACCGGGACATGCCCGACACCTTCACCGCATGGCGGACCGCGGCGGGGCTGGAGGATATCGAGCCGCTGGCGATCGACCATTTCGATTCGGGCGCGCTGATGCTCGAGGCGGCGGCGCAGGGCCTCGGCATCGCGTTCATGCACGCGAGTCATTTCGAGGATGCCAACGACCCCCGGCTGGTGCGGCTGTTCGATATCGATGTCGAGAGCCCCTACAGCTACTGGTTCGTCTGCCGCCCCCGCGCGCTGCAGCAAAAACCGGTGAAGCTGTTCCACGACTGGCTGATCAAGACGATCGCCGCGGGAGTCTAGCCGCCGACCCGCACCGCGAGCAGCCGCGCCACCTTGGCCTTGAACGCGCGCAGCTTGTCGCCCGACAGCGCCGTCACGCTGGAGAACGAGACCAGCCGCGGGTTGATCGCGGTGCCGTTGCGCCAGACTTCCCAGTGCAGATGCGGCCCGGTCGACATCCCCGTCGAGCCGACATAGCCGATCACCTGGCCTTGGTGGACGCGGGTGCCCGACGAGACCGCGATCCGGCTCATATGGCCGTAGCCGCTCGCCATCCCGCCGCCGTGGACCAGCTTGACGAAGTTGCCGTAACCGCCGGTGCGGCCCGCGAACGCGACGATGCCGTCGGTCATCGCGTGGATCGGCGAGCCATAGGGTGCGCCGATATCGAGCCCCTTGTGCATCCGCGTGAAGCCCAGCAGCGGATGCATCCGCCACCCGAAGCTCGATGTGATCCGGCCAAGCACCGGCAGCCCCGAGACCGCGCGCCGTTCGGTCTGGCCGTTGGCGTCGAACCAGCCGTCGACATTGCCGTCCGACTCGGCGCCCTCCGCACCGAAGCGTACCAGCTGCAGCTTCCGACTCGCCTGGTTGAGCCCGGCAAACAGCAGGTCGCCGATCCGGGTCTCGCCGGTCGCCGCCCGCTCGCGCGCGATGACCAGGTCGAAGCCGTCCGCCGCGGTGACGTCGCGTCCGATCGACAGCCGCGACGCCATCGCCTTGATATAGGATTCGATGATCTTGGCCGGCACGCCCGCGGCGCGCGCCGAGCGATAGAGGCTCGATCCGACCAGGCCCTGGATACGGAGCGGGGTGTCGTCGACCGCGATCGGCTTGCGAGTCATCGTCAGCCCGCTCGCGGCGCGCGACAGCGTCAGGCCGAGATCGAACCGTGCGCGGAAATCGAGCGTCTCCAGCGGCCGCGCGACGGTGCGGTCGGCACGGCGGCCGAGCGTCAGCGCGATCCGCGTCCCCGCCTTGATCGCGTGGGGATCGACCGCCTGCGCGACCAGCCCGGCGGCGGCTTCGGCATCGTTGCGGCCGACGCCGGCGCGCATCAGCACCCGGTCGATCGCGTCGCCTTCGCCCAGCGTCGCGGAGAGTTCGACGGTCGGGCGTTCGGGTGCTTCGGTGAGCGGCGCGACCAGGTCGTTCGCGGCCATGTGCCGGCCGGTATCGGCGCCCAGCGCGAGCGGTGAGATCGCCAGCGCACGCGATTCGTCCCATTCGGCACCGGCCAGCGGCGGTGGTACCGTGCCGGTCAGCGGACGGAAGCCTGGCGACAGCATCCACGTCGCGGCACACAAAGCGCTGCAGGTAACGAGGCCACGCCACCAGTCGCGCGACCCGATCCGCGATCCCAGGTCGGGCACCCAGTCGATCCGCGCGATCGTCTCGCGCAGGGTATCGAGCGGCGTTGTTGCATGATCCGGCACGAACGCGCGGCCGAACGCCCGCCCCAGGGTACGAGCGTTGGTGCCGCCTGCCAGCTCCACTCCAGTCTCGTCACGAACAAACACGCGGGCACTTTCGAAAAATTGGGGTCGGAAAGAGGGCGGTATTCCCCTCTGGTCAGGGTGCGGTGGTTGTGGAGATCAGACCCTAAAGTCAAATTAACCGACGCTGCCTTTGCGACAGTGCGTGGTGCGCCGAAGCCGGTTCGAAACTTCGGGTGGGAACCAACACGCGGCGCCCTCTCTGGACGGTCTGCTTATCGCAAGTCATTGCAAGCCCGCCTGTAACCTCCGATGTTACCGCGATGAACGACGATGGGTCCGGTGCGATCACGGCGGTGCTGGGGCCGACCAACACGGGCAAGACGCATCTCGCGATCGAGCGGATGTGCGCGCATTCCAGCGGCATGATCGGCTTCCCGCTGCGGCTGCTGGCGCGCGAAGTCTATGACCGGGTCGTCGCGATCAAGGGCGCCAACCGCGTCGCGCTGATCACCGGCGAGGAAAAGATCACGCCGCCCGACGCGCGCTGGTTGCTGTGCACGGCCGAGTCGATGCCCGACCGGGATGTCGCGTTCGTCGGCCTGGACGAGGCGCAGCTCGGCGCCGATCCCGAGCGCGGCCATGTCTTCACCGACCGGTTGCTGCGCGCACGCGGGCGTGAGGAGACGATGATCCTCGGCTCCGAAGCGCTGCGCCCGATGATCAAGTCGCTGGTCCCGACCGCCGAGATCGTCAACCGCCCGCGCTTCTCGACGCTGAGCTATGCCGGCGCGCGGAAGATCAGCCGGTTGCCCAAGCGCTCCGCGATCGTCGCGTTCTCCGCAGAGGAGGTCTACGCGGTCGCCGAGATGCTGCGGCGGTTGCGCGGGGGCGCGGCGGTGGTGATGGGCGCGCTGTCCCCCCGCACTCGCAATGCGCAGGTCGCTATGTTCCAGGCCGGCGAGGTCGATTACCTGGTCGCGACCGACGCGATCGGAATGGGGCTGAACATGGACGTCGCGCATGTCGCGTTCGCGTCGCTCAACAAGTTCGACGGCAAGCGCCAGCGCCGGCTGACCGTCGCCGAGATGGCGCAGATCGCCGGCCGCGCCGGCCGCCACCAGCGCGACGGCACCTTTGGCGCATTGTCGGACGACGGCCCCGGCGCGTTCCTGCCCGAAGAGGTGCTGGCGATCGAGGAACACCGCTTCCCGCGGCTCGAGAACCTCTACTGGCGACAGGGCGAACCCGATTTCTCGAGCGTCGACGCGCTGATCGCCAGCCTGGAAGCGCGCCCGCCATCGGGCGTCCTGCGCGCCGCGCCTCAGGCGCTCGACCTCGGCGTGCTGAAGCGGCTCGCGGAGGAAGGCTGGGTCCGTGAGCGGGCGCGGCATCCGAAGATGGTGGCGCGGTTGTGGGCGGCGTGCGGCGTGCCCGATTTCCGCAAGACCGGGCTCGACCCGCATGCGCGCTTCGTCTCGCGGTTGTTCGGCCATCTGAGCGAGGCGCGCGGGCATATCCCGCACCAGTGGTTCGCCGACGAGATCGCCCGCCTCGATACCGTCGCGGGCGATGTCGAGGTGATCGCGGGGCGGATCGCCGCCGCGCGCAGCTGGGCGTATATTGCGCAGCGCAGCGACTGGCTGGCCGATCCGGCGCATTGGGCTGGCCGCACCGCCGCGCTCGAGGAACGGCTGTCGGATGCGCTCCACGCCAGCCTGACGCAGCGCTTCGTCGACAAGCGCACCACCGCGCTGATGCGCCAGATCGGCGCGGATGCGTCGTCGCTGCCGGTCGTGATCGGTGCCGAGGGCGAGGTGATGGTCGAGGAGCATGCGATCGGCCGGCTCGACGGTTTTCGCTTCACCGTCGCCGCCGATGCCCGCGCGAGCGACAAGCGGCTGCTGCTCGCGGCGGCCGAGAAGCGGCTCGCGGGCGAACGGGCGCGGCGCGGGCAGGCGCTCTCGGATGCTGCCGACGCCGATATCACGTTGACCGAAACCGGAATCGCCTGGGCCGGCCACCGCGTCGCGACGCTGGGCGCGGGGCCGTCGCTCGCACGCCCGAAATTGGTGCTCGACCGCGACCTCGACTGTCTCGACCGGACGATGCGCGACCGGGTGCAGGCGCGGCTCGGCGCGTGGCTGGCGACGATGCTGGGCAAGCGCGTCGGCGGGCTGGTCCGCCTTGCCGAGGTCGCGCGCGATCCGCAGGCGACGCCGGCGCTGCGCGTGGTGGCGAGCGCGGTCGAGGCGGCGGGGGGCATCACCCCGCGGCTGCCGCTGCGCCTGTCGCTCGATGCGCTGCGCCCCGACGAGCGCAAGCGGCTGCGCACGATCGGCGTCACGATCGGGGCGCTAGACCTTTTCGATGCGCGGTTGCTGAAGCCGGGTGCAGCCTATTGGCGCCGCGCGTTGCTCGCGACGCGGGGGACGCCGCCGTCGCCCGCGCCCGATGGAGCCACGGTGTTGCCGCGGTCGGGCGCCGGCCTAGAGAACGGCTTCCGTCCGCTCGCGCACCAGTGCGTCCGCGTCGACTTGGTCGAACGGATCGCCCGTGCGGCGCATGATTCCAGAGATGGCCGAACGCCGTTCGCGCCCGATCCGGCGCTCGCGACGTCGATCGGGCTGGACGCGGCGTCGCTCGATCGGTTGATGGCGGAACTCGGCTTTCGGCCGGTCGCCGGCGACACCCCGCGCTGGGTCTGGCGCGGCCGGCCGCCCGCCAAGGCGCCGCCGCCACCGGCGTTCGACACCGCGATGTCCGGCGCGTTCGCCGCGCTGGCCGAACGCGTCCGCCATGGCTGACGGCATGCGGATCGATCGCTTCCTGTGGTACGTCCGGCTGGCCAAGACCCGCAGCGCCGCGCAGGCGATCGCGGAGAAGGGCCGGTTGCGCATCGACGGCCGCCCGATCGACCGCGCGCATTGCCCGGTCCGCATCGGCAACGTCCTGACGTTCGCGGCCGGCGACCACGTCCGCGTGATCCGCATCGAAGCATTGCCCGCCCGGAGAGGCCCCGCCCCCGAGGCGCAGGCGTGTTATCAGGATCTGATCCCCGGCAACACGCCCGCCGACAGCGTCCGCGATTCCGCGGCCGAGTGACCGATGCGCTTCGGGGCGAGCGATCGCCAAAGCGCACGCCGCCGCCGCACCCCATCCCGTCATCCTGACGAAAGTCAGGACCCAGGATATCATAGGACAGCGCCTTGTGGCTCTGGGTCCTGACTTTCGTCAGGATGACGGAGTGGCCTCCGAACGGCCGGGGCGCGTGAGGGGCGAGACGAGCGAAAGCCTGATAACGTTTCGCAGAAGGCCTGCTATGATTGACGCGACCGGCACGAGCGATCGTCGAAGCGCACGCCGCCGCCGCACCCCCTCCCGTCATCCTGACGAAAGTCAGGACCCAGGATACCATAGGACAGCGCCTTGTGGCTCTGGGTCCTGACTTTCGTCAGGATGACGGCGTGGCCTCCGAGCGGCCGGGACGCGTGGGGGCGAGACGGGCGAAAGCCTGATAACGTTTCGCAGAAGGCTTGCTATGATTGACGCGACCGGCATGCGCGCATAGTCGCTGGCGCGTTCGTCGCCGGAAAGACTTCGGCCAAGGGAGCCCAGAATGACCTACGTCGTCACCGATGCCTGCATCCGCTGCAAGTACATGGACTGCGTGGAAGTGTGCCCCGTGGACTGCTTCTACGAAGGCGAGAACATGCTCGTCATCAACCCCAGCGAGTGCATCGACTGCGGCGTGTGCGAGCCCGAATGCCCGGCGGAAGCGATCCTGCCCGACACCGAGAGCGGGCTGGAGCAGTGGCTCGAACTCAACACCACCTTCTCGGCGCAATGGCCCAACGTCACGCGCAACGCGAACCAGACGCCGCCCGATGCCGATGCGATGAAGGGCGTCGAGGGCAAGTTCGACAAGTATTTCTCGCCCGAGCCCGGCGCCGGCGACTGAGGTCCGCGTCGGTCGCGAGGTGGGACAAGCGTCCTGCCATGATCGGCTGGTAATTTTGTTCCAAAGCTGTTAAGAGGGTCCGTAACGGGCACGATGAATCGCGCCCGCTGGAGTGTGTTCGAACCCTATTCCCTCCCGGATAGCTGAGCGGCAAGTCCTTTGCCGCTGTATCGCTGTGGAGGCATGACCCGGAAAGGCCCCATATGGCTGCCAAGGCACTGTCCTTCGACGTCGGTGATTATGTTGTTTACCCGAAGCACGGCGTCGGCCGCGTGATCGACCTGCAACGGTCGGAAATTGCCGGCATGACGCTGGAACTCTATGTGCTGCGGTTCGAGAAGGAGCGCATGACGCTCCGCGTGCCGACCAACAAGGCCGAAAGCGTCGGCATGCGCAAGCTGTCGTCGGACAAGACCATGCGCGAGGCGATGGACACGCTCAAGGGCAAGCCCAAGGTCAAGCGCACGATGTGGTCGCGTCGCGCCCAGGAATATGAAGCGAAGATCAACTCGGGCGATCTGGTGTCGATCGCCGAAGTGGTCCGCGACCTGTTCCGTGCCGACGACCAGCCCGAGCAGAGCTATTCCGAGCGCCAGATCTTCGAAGGCGCGACCAGCCGCCTGGCGCGCGAACTCGCCGCGATGGAAGAGGTCGAAGAGCCCAAGGCGCAGGAGAAGATCCTCGATATCCTCCGCGCTGCCGCCGCGATCTACAACAAGGACAAGGTGCCCGCGTAAGCGCTGGCTCCTATCCGGGTACGGAAAGGGCGGTCCTCGGGGCCGCCCTTTTTTTTGATTGGCGCGACTGGCGATCCGGTGTATTGTTCATGCAACACACAGGAGGGATCGCCATGAAGTCGTTCGCGCTAGGCCTACTTATCCCGCTCGCAGCCTGCTCGTTCAGTTCGAGCAGCGACGCCGAGGGCACCGCGGTTGCCGCGCAAGGCAGTGGCGGCGCCCGCAGCTTCCAGGTCACCGACTTCACCGGGATCGCGCTGAAGGGGTCCGACGATATCGACGTCCGCGTCGGCACCGGCTTCTCGGTCCGCGCCGAGGGGCCGACCGCGGAACTCGACAAGCTGCGCATCGACAAGGACGGGTCGACGCTCAACGTCGGCCGCAAGAACCGCACCGGGTTGAACTGGAGCGGGGGCAGCAAGGTCAAGGTCTTCGTCACGCTGCCGCGGCTGATCGAGGCGAACGTCGCGGGGTCGGGCAACATGACCGTCGACCGTGTCGAAGGCAGCAAGTTCGATGGTGGGATCGCCGGATCGGGCAATTTGCAGGTCGCCGCGCTACAGGTCGAGGAGGCCGCATTCTCGATCGCCGGGTCGGGCAACGCGACCGCCGCGGGCACCGCAAAGGCGCTGAAGATCGAGATCGCCGGATCGGGGAATGTCGAAGGCAGCAAGCTCCAGGCGCGATCGGCGACCGTCGCGATCGTGGGATCGGGCGACGCCACGGCGGTCGTCAACGGTGCCGCCCAGGTCGACATGATGGGGTCGGGCGATGTCGACCTCGGCCCCAACGCCCACTGCAAGGTGTCGAAGATGGGGTCCGGCTCGGTTCGCTGCGCCAACTGAGCTGGCGCCTGGGTCGGCACCCGACTTGCCAGCCGCGGCGGGACGCGCGAGGCTGTCGAGCATGAGATACCTCCTGCTCGCGCTGCTCCTCGTTCCCGCCGCTGCGCCGGCCGCGACCCGTACGGTTTCGATCGGCAGCTTCGAACGCATCCGCATCGACGGCCCGTTCGAGGTCCGTGTCGAGACCGGGCGCTCGCCGGGCGCGACGATCTCGGGCGACGGCCGGGCCACCGAGGATGTCGAGGTCCGCGTCACCGGATCGACGCTGGTGGTCGGCAAGGGCCTGAACGGCTGGGGTGAGCAATCGCGGACCGGTACCGGACCCGTCGTCGTCACGCTGACCACGCCGACCCTGGTCTCCGCGGTCGTGGTCGGCGGCGGGCGGGTGACGATATCGGGGATGAAGGCGATGCGCGTCGACCTGTCGGTCAGCGGCGCCGGCAGCCTGACGCTCGCCAAGGCCGATACCGACCAGTTGAACGCGACCGTGATCGGCACCGGCCAGATGACGATCGGAGGCCGCGCCGCGCGCGCACGGCTGACCACCAGTGGCCCCGGCGTGATCGACGCGTCCGCGCTCGACACCAGCGACCTGATCGTCTCGGTCGACGGTGTCGGCGATACCAAGGCTAGGGCGCGCGGGTCCGCGCAGGTCACGAATACCGGGCTGGGGAAGGTGACGGTGCTCGGCCCGGCGAAATGCGTCGTGAAGGCGCCGGCCGGTGGCCCGGTGATCTGCGGGGCCGCATCCCCCTGATCGTCACCCCAGCCTGCGCTGGGGTGACGGTGGGGGGTCAGATCAGCGCAAGTTCCGCGAGCTTGCCGACCAGCGCCGCGGGCATCGCGTCCAGTCCGCTGGAATCGCCGCCCAGGTCGACCGGGGCGTCCGCGCCCTCCAGATACCGCCAGCCCTGATGCGCGCGCTTCGGTCGCGCCTGGACCAGCACCAGCTCGGGATCGATATGGATCGCGACGCGGCCGCCCTCCGCTTCGCCGAACCCGAGGATCGGCGAGCGCGCGACCAGTTGGTGCTTGAGGATCCAGAACATCGAACCCCCTTCGCCTACCGGGCCCGCGATCTCCTCGTGCCGTTTCGGTAGATAGCGCGTCGTCAGGAACACCGGCCCCTCCGTCCCGCGCAGCCGCAGCCGTTCGGCGAGATGCTCGACGCTTTCCGCGCCGAACGCGACTTTTGTCAGATGGAGCGGCATGGACAGCCCAGATGGGTCAGCCGTGCAGCCCCCACAAGGTGGCGAGGCCGAGGAACGAGAAGAACCCCATCGTATCGGTCAGCGTCGTCACGAACACCGCCGACGACACCGCCGGATCGACGTTCATCCGGTCGAGCGTCACCGGGACCAGCACGCCGCCCAGTCCGGCGGTGACGTTGTTGATCATCATCGCCGCGGCGATCACGATCGACAGGTCGCGATTGTCGAAGATCACGTACGTGCCGACGCCGATCAGAGCGCCCAGCATCGCGCCGTTCGCCGCCGCGATCCGCAGTTCGCGCAGCACCATCCACCGCGTGTTCGAACTGGTTAGCTGGTTGGTCGCGATCGCGCGCACCACCACCGCCAGCGTCTGCGTCCCGGCATTGCCGCCCATCCCCGAGACGATCGGCATCAGCACCGCGAGCAGCGCGAAGGTCGCGATTGTGCCCTGGAACAGCCCGACGATCGACGACGCGATCATCGCCGTCCCCAGGTTGACGATCAGCCAGGTCATCCGCGTCCGCACGGTCAGCCGGATCGGTTCGTTGATGTCGCCGTCGCCAGCACCTGCCAGCCGCAGCGTATCCTCGCCCGCTTCTTCGGAGATGATGTGGACGATGTCGTCGACCGTGATCATCCCGACCAGCCGGCCGCCATTGTCGACCACCGCCGCCGAGATCAGCGCGTATTTCTGGAAGCGCAGCGCGACTTCCTCCTGGTCCATGTCGACCGGGATCAGCGTCTGTTCACGCTTCATGACGTCGGCCATCGCGATCCCGCGCGGGGTCCGCAGCATCCATGACAGCTGGCAGGTGCCGATCGGCTTGTGCGCGGGATCGACGACGAAGATCTCCCAGAAATCGGTCGTCAGCTCTTCATGGCCGCGCAGGTAATCGATCGCGTCGCCGACGGTCCAATGCTCAGGGACAGCGATCAGCTCGCGCTGCATCAGGCGGCCGGCGGATTCCTCGGGATAGCTCAGCGCTTCCTCGATCGCGGCGCGATCGTCGGGGTCGAGCGCGCGCAGCACCGCGCGCTGCTCGTCCTCGTCCATGTCCTCGATGATCGCGACGGCGTCATCGGTGTCGAGCTCGGACGCCAGGTCGGCGACCTCGGTCGGGGTCAGCGCATCGATCAGGTCCTCGCGGACATAATCGTTCATCTCGGCGAAGACGTCGCCGTCGAGCAGGTCGCTGACCGCATGCGCGAGGCCCGCGCGATCCTCGCGCGGGGTCAGCTCGAACAGATCGGCGATGTCGGCCGGATGCAGCGGCTCGACCAGCGCCCGCGCGCTTTCGGTGTCGCCGGCCTCGACCGCGTCGAGCACGGCACGCACGAACTCGGGTTTGAGCCGGTCGTCCTCATCGAGCTGGGTTTCGGTTTCCGCTTCGGGAAGCTCGATCTCGCTCATCGCTGGCTCGCTTTTTCGATGTTCGGATGGGCCCTAACCCGCCCGGCGCGCATTTGCCAGTCGGGCGGCGGCTCCCTATCTGCCGCGGATCAATTCAGGAGACTATCATGGCCGACACCCCCGAAACGCTGACGCTGACGCTCGAAAGCGGCGACGTGACGATCAAGCTGCGCCCCGATCTGGCGCCCAAGCATGTCGAGCGGATCGTCGAGCTGGCGAATGACGGCTTCTACGACGGCGTCGTCTTCCACCGCGTGATCCCAGGCTTCATGGCGCAGGGCGGCGATCCCACCGGCACCGGCATGAGCGGTAGCGACAAGCCCAACCTCAAGGCCGAATTCTCGGCCGAACCGCATGTCCGCGGCGTGTGCTCGATGGCGCGCACCAACCAGCCCGACACCGCGAACTCGCAGTTCTTCATCGTGTTCGACGACGCGCGATTCCTCGACAAGCAGTACACCGTCTGGGGCGAAGTCACCGACGGCATGGACCTGATCGACGCGCTGCCCAAGGGCGAGCCTCCGAAGACGCCGGGCAAGATCGTCAAGGCCCGCGCCGCGTAAGCAATGCCGTCACCCCGGCTGACGCCGGGGTGACGCAAACGCCTGTGTTCTCCTGCTTTCGCAGGAGAACGTACGCTGGGGACGGTGACGCTCAACGCGCACGGCGCTAGGGACACTCCATGTCCGCGCGCATCCCCCGTATCCTCGTCATCGCCGGATCGGATTCCGGCGGTGGCGCCGGTATCCAGGCCGATATCAAGACGATCACGATGCTGGGTTGCCATGCGCTGACCGCCGTGACCGCGATCACCGCGCAGAACACGCTCGGCGTGCAGGCGGTTCACCCGATCCCGACCGCGATGGTGCTAGCGCAGATTGACTCGGTCGTGTCCGACATCGGCGTCGATGCGGTCAAGATCGGGATGATCGGATCAGCCGAAACCGCCAACGCCGTAGCTGATCGTCTGGCGCAGTTGTTCCCCGCGAAGGCGGGGGCCCAGGCTGGGCCCCCGCCTTCGCGGGGGAACAAGGGGGCGGGCGGGTCCCCATCGTCTTCGACCCCGTCATGGTCGCGACCAGTGGTTCGGTGCTGGCCGATGTCGACACCATCGCCGCCTTTACCCGCCTCATGCAGATCGCCACGCTGGTGACCCCCAACCTCCCCGAACTCGCCGCGCTCGGCGGAGAAGCCGCGATCCGTGCGCTCGGCGCTGCGGTGCTGGTCAAGGGCGGGCATGCCGAGAGCGAGACCGTCACCGATCGGCTGGTCGCCGACGACGGCGAGACGTCATGGTCCAACCCACGCATCGTCACCCGGCACAGCCACGGCACCGGCTGCACGCTCGCCAGCGGGATCGCCACCGGTCTGGCCGCCGGCATGCCGCTCGCCGACGCGATCGACCGCGCCATCGCGTTCGTGCGTGCCGCGCTTGCCGCAGCACCCGGTCTGGGCGAAGGCCATGGGCCGATGGGACACGCGCTGGGAAAGATACCGTTCGACCGATGCCGGGACTGAAACACGAAAAGCTGTGCATCGCGCCGGTCGCGGGCGTCGACGAGGCCGGTCGCGGGCCGCTGGCCGGGCCGGTGGTCGCCGCCGCGGTGATCCTGCCGGCGCGCGGGGTGCCGCGCGGGATCGACGATTCGAAGAAGCTTTCGGCCTCCGAGCGCGAACGGCTGTGCGCGCGGCTGCTGGGCTGCGCGGTGGTCGGGATCGGCATCGTCGAGGCGGACGAGATCGACACGCTCAACATCTATTGGGCGACGATGAAGGCGATGACGCTGGCGGTCGAGGCGCTGGCACAGGCGCCCGCGCACGTGCTGGTCGACGGCAACCGCCTGCCGCGCTGGCGCCATGCCGCGACCGCGCTGGTCGGCGGCGATGCCAAGTCGCTGTCGATCGCCGCCGCGTCGATCGTCGCCAAGCACACCCGCGACACCATCATGCTCGCGCATGCCGAACTGCACCCGGCGTACAACTGGCATTCGAACAAGGGCTATGGCTGCCAGCATCATCTGAAGGCATTGCGCGAGCACGGGCCGACCCCGTTGCACCGCCGCAGCTTCGCGCCGGTCGCCGCGGCGTACGCAAGTCTGGAGCTGAGTCTTTCGCGCAACACCGCTACTGCTTGAGTCGGCGCGTGCGACCCGACTCAATATCTGGCGGGGAAGCGGTCGAATGTCGCGCGACACCGGCGATCGCCGCCACCGCCCTTAACCAAAGTTTGCTTGACGGGGTCGAAGGATTCCGCCGGTATGCCCGGACAATGGGGGCGGACATATGGGTGTGATCGAAATCGCGCGGCCGCGAGCCGTTTCTGCAGCCGCGAGGCCACGAGCCGTTTCTGCAGTAGCGCCCGTGGTGTTGCCGCTGGACAGCATCCTGCGCGGCGATTGCATCGCGGCGATGCGCGCGCTGCCGGCGAAGTCGGTCGACATGATCTTCGCCGACCCGCCCTACAACCTTCAGCTCGGCGGCGACCTGTGCCGCCCCGACGGCAGCCATGTCGACGCGGTCACAGACGACTGGGACAAGTTCGACACCTTCGCCGCCTACGACCATTTCACCCGCGCCTGGCTCAAGGAAGCGCACCGCATCCTTAAGGACGATGGCACGATCTGGGTGATCGGCAGCTATCACAACATCTTCCGGGTCGGCACGGCGGTGCAGGACCAGGGCTTCTGGATCCTCAACGACATCGTCTGGCGCAAGACCAACCCGATGCCCAACTTCCGGGGGACGCGCTTCACCAACGCGCACGAGACGCTGATCTGGGCGTCGAAGGGCGACAGGGCCAAATACACCTTCAACTATCGCAGCATGAAGACGCTCAACGACGAGCTGCAGATGCGCTCCGACTGGGAGTTCCCGATCTGCGGCGGGGGCGAGCGGCTGAAGAAGAACGGCACCAAGGTGCATCCGACGCAGAAGCCCGAGGCGCTGATCTATCGCATCCTGCTGGCGTGCACCAAGCCCGGCGACGTCGTGCTCGATCCGTTCTTCGGCACTGGCACGACTGGCGCGGTGGCGAAGCGGCTGGGGCGGCACTGGATCGGGATCGAGCGCGAGGGCGATTATATCGACGCGGCGCTGGAGCGGATCGAAGCCGCGCTGCCGCTCGACGAATCGGCGCTGTCGACGATGATGAGCCCGCGGACGCAGCCGAAGGTCGCGTTCGGGGTGCTGGTCGAAAACGGCTATCTGGTGCCGGGTGCGGTGCTGACCGATGCCAAGCGGCGCTGGCGTGCGGCGGTGCGCGCCGACGGATCGCTGCTCAGCGATTGCGGCACGATCGGATCGATCCACAAGCTCGGCTCGACGCTGCAGAACGCGCCGGCGTGCAATGGCTGGAGTTTTTGGCACCACGAGACGCCCGAGGGGCTGAAGCCGATCGACACGCTGCGCCAGACCTATCTGCTGGCGACGACGATCTGATTTGCTGTTCCCCGGCGCAGGCCGGGGCCCAGGTGGGGAGTCCTTGCTGACGAAGGACCGTTCGTTGCCACGAACGTCCGCCAACTGGGCCCCGGCCTTCGCCGGGGAACAAGGGCCGACGCACAAGGAACGCCATGACCAGCCTCCACCTTCGCCCCGTCCAGTTCGTCGACACCCCGATGACCCACCCCGACGGCGCCGTCGCGCGGCTTGCCGGCGGGATGACGTGGTTCGCCGCGTATGAGGTGATCGAGGGGAGAACCCGGCGAACGATGCCGATCGCCGACGCGGTCGCGCTCGGCGATCGCGCCGCGCGGCTGCATGCCGCGATCGTCGCCCCCCGCGCGCCGCTCACGCTCGGCAGTCGCACGCTGCGGTTCGACCAGCCGGTCGTCGCCGGTATCCTCAACGTCACTCCCGACAGCTTCTCCGACGGCGGCAGGCACGGCGTCGATGCCGCTGCGGCCGGCGTCGACATGGCCGCGGCCGGCGCGACGCTGATCGACCTCGGTGGCGAATCGACCCGCCCCGGCGCCGCGGCGGTGTGGGAGGGCGACGAGATCGCGCGCGTGCTGCCGGTCGCCGAACGGCTGGTCGCGAGCGGTGCGCTGGTCTCGATCGACACCCGCAAGTCCGCGGTGATGGAGGCGACGCTGGCGGCGGGCGCGCACATCGTCAACGACGTCTCGGCGCTGCTGTGGGACGACCGCGCGCTCGGAATGGTCGCGCGCAGCGGTTGCCCGGTGGTGCTGATGCACTCGCCCGATCCCAAGGCCGGCGGGCACGGCAGCGGGGGCTATGCCAACGTCCTGACCGATGTGTTCGACTGGCTGGAGGCGCGGATCGCCGCGGTGGTCGCAGGCGGCGTCGATCCCGCGCGGATCATCGTCGATCCCGGCATCGGCTTCGGCAAGACGCTCGCGGAGAACCTCGCGCTGCTCAACGGGCTCGCGATCTTCCACGGGCTCGGGTGTCCGATCCTGCTCGGCGCCAGTCGCAAGCGGCTGGTCGGAGCGCTGTCGAACGAGGCGCCGCCCGACCAGCGTCTCGGCGGCTCGATTGCGCTCGCGGTCCGCGGAGCCGAACTGGGCGTGCAGATCCTACGCGTCCATGACGTCGCCGAGACGGTCCAGGCGCTGAGGGTCTGGCGCGGGTTGCGCGATCAGGCGCTGACCGGGGGCTGACCATCTCTACTGCGTTGCAGCATATGCCCGGTTCGGGCATGACGGATCGTTCATAATCGGAGCCGCCTCGTGATCGTTACCGCTACGCCTCGCCTCAGCCAGATCCTCAGCGAGGTGTGGCGTCCGCTGCTTGGGCTGTTCGTGTGGGACGTCATTGTCACCGTCACCTATTACGTGCTGCCGTTCCACGCGCCGTCGCTGCCGCTGACGCTGTTCGGGACCGCGCTGGCGCTGTTCCTCGGGTTCCGCGACAATTCCGCCTATCAGCGCTGGTGGGAAAGCCGCGGGCTGTGGGGGCTGATGATCAACGCCTCGCGCAGCCTGGCGCGGATGACGCGCAACATGCTGCCCGAACCCGAGGGCCACGACATGAAGCGGACCATCGTGCTCCGCCAGATCGCCTATGTGAACGCGCTGCGCTGCCAACTGCGTCGCCATCCGGTGCCACCGGAGGTCCGGCGGTTCCTGTCCGAGGAAGAGGCGTCGTTCGCGCTGGCGCGCACCAACATCGCCAACGGCATCCTCGACGGCACCGGGCGACGCATCGACATCTGCCGCCGCAACGGCTGGATCGACACCATCCAGCAGGCCTCGTTCGAGCGCATCCTGGTCGACATCGCCAACGCGCAGGGCGGGATGGAGCGGATCAAGAACACCCCACTGCCCAACCAGTACCGCTTCTTCCCGAGCATCTTTACCCGGCTGTTCTGCATCCTGCTGCCGATCGGGCTGGTCGAGACATTGGGGTTCGCCACGCCGATCGGCTCGACGATCGCGGGGCTGATGTTCCTGGCGGTACTTCAGATCGGCGACGACCTGGTTGACCCGTTCGCGGACACCATCCACGACGTCCCGCTCGACGCGATGTGCCGGACGATCGAGATCGACCTGCTGCAAGCCATCGGCGACCCCGCACCCGAGCCGCTGACGCCGGTCAAGGGTGTGCTGTGGTAGTGGCGGGGCGATCCGCGCGCGAAGGTCTTGGATCGGACGCCGCCTCGACATAGTGCGTGTCGGTCGGACCAAACCCGCTGATATAGACCAGCGCCGGCTCGGTACGCGTCAGCGCGAAATGCGGCGCGCCTGCCGGTTCGGTATAAAAGCTGCCGGAAACGAGAGGCTTTACAGCCGCCTCTCCGGCCTTGGTGCCATAGCCGAAATACCAGGTGCCCGACACGACGACGGCAGAGCGCTCATCGCGGTGGGTGTGCGCAGCGATCCGCGTGTTCGCCGGAACACGCAGCGCGATCGTATAGGGGCCCGCGACGGCTGGATCGCCGTACAGCGTGGTGGTCTGTATACCGGCGACGCCCGACGTGCCGGTGCCGGCGCCGCCCTTTGTCATAGCTGCGATCTCGGATGGACTCAGGCGGATTTCGCCGACCGGTGGCGCCGCGAACACGGAAGAGGTCGCTGCCAGTGCAAGGCTCAGGCCGAGCACTGGGTTGCGGGCGCTCACTTGCCTCGCTCGAGGAAGGCGCGGACGATCGCGCCGGTTGCCTTGGGGTTTTCTTCCATGATCCAGTGCCCCGACCCGGGGATGATCCCCTCCTGCACGTTGCTGGCGGCGAACCGCATGACGGTTGCCATCATCGGCCCGAACGATTTCTCGCCGCCGATTGCCAGTACCGGCATGTCCAGCTTGCCCTTGGCGGCAAGGAGCGCCGTGTTGTCGATCGCGTCCCGATCGAACGCGGCAAACTGCATGAAGCCGGAATGCATCGCGCCCGGCATGGCGTAGAGCTTGGCATAATGCTCACGCGACCCTTCCGTGAAGGCTGCGGGGGTTGCCGAGAACTCGTTCCAGAACCGGTCGAGATAGATGCGCTCGCGTCCTGCGACGAGCCGCTCCATATCCGGGCCGCCAAAGCGGAAATGCCAGAGCAGCGGATTCTTGAGGACCTCCTCCCAAGGACCGACGCCGGGAAGCGGCGCGTCTATCAGGACGAATCGCGTCACGCGCTCGGGGTGTTGAACGGCGAACGCGTAGCCGACCATATTTCCGATATCATGCGTGACGAGATCGGCCTTCGCGATCTTCAAGGCGTCCATCACCCCTGCAACGTCCCCTGCCTGTGTCTTCTTGTCGAAGCCACCGACAGGCTTTGACGACAGGCCAAGACCGCGAAGGTCCGGAACGATGACGGTGTGGTCGCGTGCGAGATCGGCCGCCATCGGCGCCCACATGTCGCCGGTTTCGCCGTAACCATGGAGCAACACGACGGCGGGCCCCTTACCGCCTACGCGGACATGGATGGTGACGCCATTCGTCGCGATCTCCTGAGTTCGGAAAGCCGATGAGAATGGCGGAGCCTGCGCCGCCGCGGGACTGCAAAGCACGAGGACCGTCAACATGGCGATGAGGGATCGAATCATGACTTATCTCCGGACATTTGGCATCGACCTGCCAACCGCGTGAGCGCACGCAGTCGCAGGCAAGTTCGGCAAGCAAACTCAACAACCAACTAATCAGGATAACTATCGCGCTATCGCGCTGATACTAACACGCCAATAAGACGTTTATAACACTATAATCGGCAAATTCTATATTTACGATGCGGTTATATTAAAAACTCAAGATAAGTAACAAGCTATACCTATGGAGATCGGCGTCGAGGCCTTCGGCGGGCGTTCTGCGAAAATCGTAGGAGGTCGACCGTTCGGCTGACGTCTCCTCTCCGCGCGCGGCCGGGCGTGTACGACTGCTACGAGATCGGCCAAGCGAATGAGGCTGTTTTTCCAGCGCGTACAACCAGTTCTCGGTAGAACGGACAAAGACGAGAACGGTAGATTTGGCGGACGTTGACAACAGGCGGCACGTCCCTGATAACAGCCGCATGTACGCTCCTGCGACACATTTGCGCTTCCGCGACCATTCCGGCCAACTCGCCGCACGCGGTTAGCCCGAGCTCGCGGCAATTGGCCGTTTGAGTTCGGGCTTCGTTCGATCTGACTTTTGGGACGTGCTCTGCGCGCCCATGATCTCGAATAAGCGGATACCGCACCGTGCCAAACGATATTTCAGAATCCGATACGCCTAATCCGGCAAACCGTAATCGCTCGGGCGATAACACGCCGCCGCAACCGTTTCTCCGGGTACGGCCGAAGCATTTCTTCTCGAACAAGTTCGATATGGAAATCGTCGAGGACTATTCCAAAGCCGAACTTGAAGAGAGGCCCGACGACAGCCAGAAATGGCTGGGGCGACTGATCGACATGAACCTGTTTCTCTTGATCGTCGTCGTCGGCGTTCCGGTGCTCGTCTATTGTATCATGGCATCGTCGACATAGGCTCGGCGATGCGCCGTCTTCACGCGGCGTTGTCGATCCCCAGTTCGCCGAGCTTGCGGTACAGCGTCGACCGGCCGATCCCGAGCCGCCGCGCGACTTCGGTCATGCGGCCGCGATAATGGCCGATCGCGAGGCGGATGACGTCGGCCTCGATCTCCTCCAGTGCGCGGAGATTGCCGTCGGGGCGGAACAGCGTGACGCCGCCGCCGCCCGCGGCTGCCGCGGTGGGGCCGCGCTGGCGGTTGCCGAGGGCGGCGATCTGCGGGAAATCGGCCTTGGTCAGCGCGGCGCCTTCGCACAGCACGGCGGCGCGGAAGAGCGCGTTCTGGAGCTGGCGGACGTTGCCGGGCCAGTCATATTGCACCAGCAGCGCCAGCGCGTCGTCGGTGATGCCGAGCGGACGCAAGCCGGGCTGCTGCGCGATCCGCGCGAGCAGGTGACGGGCGAGCGCCGGAATGTCGCCGGTGCGCTCGCGTAGAGGCGGGATCGCGACCTGGACGACGTTCAGCCGGTAATACAGGTCCTCGCGGAACCGCCCGGCCTCGACCTCGTCGAGCAGCGCCTTGTTGGTCGCGGCGATGACGCGGACGTCGACCTGGCGTGGATGCCGCGCGCCGATCGGCTGGACCTCGCCGGTCTGCAGCACGCGGAGCAATTTGACCTGCGCCTCGAGCGGCATCTCGCCGACCTCGTCGAGGAACAGCGTGCCGCCGTCGGCATCCTGGAAACGACCGATCTTGCGTTCGAACGCGCCGGTGAACGCGCCTTTTTCGTGCCCGAACAGTTCGGATTCGACCAGGTTCGCCGGGATCGCACCGCAATTGACGCTCGTCATCGGCTTTTTCGATCGCGGCGAGGCGGAATGGATCGCCTCGGCGATGACCTCCTTGCCGACGCCGATCTCGCCCTCGAGCAGCACCGCGACGCGGGCGCGCGCAGCCTTGGCGGCGATCGCGAGCGCCGAGCGGAAGTCGGGCGACGAACCGACGATCTCGTCGAACGCGAGCAGCGCAGGGATCTTCTCGGTCAGTGGCCGCAACTCGCCCGCGGTGGTGCCGGCGACCGCGGCGTCGAGCGCGGCGAGGAAGCGGTCGGGGGCGAGCGGCTTGACCAGGAAGTCGGTGGCGCCGGCGCGCATCGCCGCGACCGCATGCGAAACCGAACCATTGGCGGTCAGCATCAGGATCGGCAGCGCGGGCCGGCGCTCGCGGAGCGCGGCGATCAGCGCGGTGGCGTCGCCGTCGGGTGCCCAATGATCGAGCACGATCGCATCGAGCTGCATCCCATCCTGCGTGCCCAGCGTCGCGATCGCCATCTCGCTGTCGGTCGCGAAGATCGCCCGCCAGCCGCCGCGCGCGGCAAGGGCTGCGACCAGGCGACGTTGTGCCGGCTCGTCGTCGATCAACAATACTAGGCGCTGCCCGTTGCGCGTCATGGCGATTCCCGTCCCCTAATAGGACAGCCGTACCGCACCAGGGTAAAGGGCGCCTTAAGCCGTTGCGCGGTGGACTTGAGGGTTAGGCGGGGGCAGGATAGCGTCGAAGCAACGATATCGAGGATGGGCGATGGCCGGCGACGGGAACATGAATGCGCATGTGGCGACCTATGGCAAGGTCACCACGATGATGAAATGGGGCAGCGTCGCGGTCGCGATCATCGCCGCCGTCGTCATCTGGCTGATCGCGCACTGATGAAGATCGCCGTCCTGAAAGAGCAAGCGGACGGCGAGCGGCGCGTCGCGGCGACGCCCGAAACGGTGAAGAAGTTCATCGCGCTCGGCGCGACGCTGGCAGTCGAGACCGGTGCGGGCGAAACCGCGTCGATCGCGGATGCCGCCTATGCCGAGGCCGGGGCGACCGTCGGTGATCGCGCGGCCACGCTGGCGGGGGCGGACATCGTGCTGGGCGTGCAGGGTCCCGATGCTGCGAGCCTGACCGGCGTCGCGCCCGGCGCGTGGATCGTCGCGAGCCTCAACCCGTTCGGGGAGCGCACCCGCATCGATGGCTATGCGGCCGCGGGGTACGAAGCGCTGGCGATGGAATTCATGCCGCGCATCACGCGCGCGCAGTCGATGGATATCCTGTCGTCGCAGTCGAACCTGGCCGGCTACAAGGCGGTGCTCGATGCGGCGGCGGAATATGGCCGTGCGTTTCCGATGATGATGACCGCGGCGGGCACGGTCAGCGCGGCGAAGGCGTTCGTGATGGGCGTCGGCGTCGCCGGTCTGCAGGCGATCGCGACCGCACGGCGGCTCGGCGCGCAGGTCTCGGCGACCGACGTCCGCAGCGCGACCCGCGAGCAGATCCAGTCGCTCGGCGCGAAACCGATCTTCGTCGAGAATGTCGCCGGGATCGAGGGCGAGGGATCGGGCGGCTACGCGGGCGAGATGAGCCCCGAATACCAGCAGGCGCAGGCCGAACTGGTGACCGCGCACATCGCCAAGCAGGACATCGTCATCACCACCGCGCTGATCCCGGGGCGTCCCGCGCCACGCCTGATCTCGGCGGCGCAGGTCGCGAGCATGCGTCCGGGCAGCGTGATCGTCGACCTCGCAGTCGAACAGGGGGGGAATGTCGAGGGCGCGGTCGCGGGCCAGGTCGTTGTCGTCAACGGCGTCAAGATCGTCGGCCACCGCAACGTGCCGTCGCGCCTCGCGGCGGATACCAGCGCCTTGTTCAGCCGCAATCTGTTCAATTTCCTCAGCGCGTTCTGGGACAAGGACGCGGGCAGGCCGGTACTCGACGCCGAGATCGGCGACGCGATCCGCCTGACCCAGGGCGGCAAGGTCGTGAACCCACGGTTGCTCGCATGATCGATCCTCCCCTGGAAGGGGAGGTGGCGCGCGTCAGCGCGACGGAGGGGTGTCGCCCGCCGTTATCACGCGCGCGTATCCGACGGGGGACACCCCTCCGTCAGGCTGACGCCTGCCACCTCCCCTTCCAGGGGAGGATGTGATGTTGCAGGGAACCGGGGCCAGCAACGAGCAAGCGAAGGTTTTGCGGCGGACGATGTCCCCACCGGAGATCGCCTTGTGGATGGCGCTCCGCCAGCGACCCGCCGGCCTTAAGTTTCGCAGACAGCATCCGTCGGGCCCGTTCGTCGCCGATTTCTACTGCCACGATGCCCGGATGATCGTCGAAGTCGATGGTACGGCGCACGACTATGGGAACCGACCAGCGCGCGATGCGGCGCGGGACCGCTGGTTCGCGCTCCGTACTATCGCCGTCATGCGGATAGCCGCCGCGGACATTCTGCGCGATACCGACGCCGCCGTGCGTGGAATCGTGGCGTTCGCTACCAAGCGGCTCGCCGCACAGGAGGAATAATGGACTTCATCGCGATCCTGTCGATCTTCGTCATGGCGTGTTTCGTCGGCTATTACGTGGTCTGGTCGGTGACGCCGGCGCTGCACACGCCGCTGATGGCGGTGACCAATGCGATTTCCAGCGTGATCATCGTCGGTGCGCTGATCGCGTCGGCGGCGGCGGGTTCGACGGTCGCCAAATATCTCGGGCTGCTCGCGGTGGTGCTGGCCAGCGTCAACATCTTCGGCGGCTTCGCGGTCACCGCGCGGATGCTGGCGATGTACAAGAAGAAGGAGCGGCCGGCGGCCGTTCCTAAGTAACGATCCGTCAAATCCTCCCCTGCAAGGGGAGGTGTCGCGAAGCGACGGAGGGGTGACACGCTATCGGCGGGGTCACCCCTCCGTCAGGCCTCCGGCCTGCCACCTCCCCTTGCAGGGGAGGATATAAGGGGAAGAATAATGCACGACGTCGCGGTAAATCCCTGGGTGGCGCTCGCCTACCTCGTCGCAGGGGTGTGCTTCATCGTCGCGCTGCGCGGCTTGTCGAGCCCGGCGACCAGCCAGCGCGGCAACCGCTTCGGCATGATCGGCATGACGATCGCGGTGGTCACCACGCTGGTCACGCACCTCAACGTCGGGATCTGGGAGATCGTCGTCGCGATCGCGATCGGCGCCGCGATCGGCCTCACCACCGCGCGAAAAATCGCGATGACCGACATGCCGCAGCTGGTCGCGGCGTTCCACAGCCTGGTCGGGCTGGCCGCAGTGCTGGTCGGTGTCGCCGCCTATCTGAACCCCGAAGCGTTCGGCATCGCCGATATCGTCACGCCGATGATCGGCCAGCCCTTTGCCGCGATCCATCAGGTCAGCCGGGTCGAGCTGATCCTGGGCGTTGCGATCGGTGCGATCACGTTTTCGGGGTCGGTGATCGCGTTCCTCAAACTGAACGGCAACATGGGCGGCAAGCCGATCCTGCTGCCCGCGCGGCACTGGATCAACCTGGCGGTCGGCCTCGCCATCCTGTTCTACGGCTTCGGCTTCTACATGAGCCAGGCGCCGATCGACTTCTGGATCGTCGTCGCGCTCAGCTTCGTGATCGGCTTCCTGCTGATCGTCCCGATCGGCGGCGCCGACATGCCGGTGGTGGTGTCGATGCTCAATTCCTATTCGGGCTGGGCCGCTGCCGCGATGGGGTTCACGCTGCACAACACCGCGATGATCATCACCGGCGCGCTGGTCGGCAGCTCGGGGGCGATCCTCAGCTACATCATGTGCCGCGCGATGAACCGCAGCTTCCTCAGCGTGATCGCGGGCGGGTTCGGCGCGGTCGCCGATGCCGGCGGTGGCGCGGCCAAGGAACAGCGCCCGTGGAAGCGCGGCTCGGCCGAGGATGCCGCGTTCCTGATGAGCCAGGCCGAACAGGTCATCATCGTCCCCGGCTACGGCATGGCGGTCGCGCAGGCGCAGCACGCGCTACGCGAGATGGGCGACAAGCTGAAGGCACACGGCGTCCGCGTGAAATACGCGATCCACCCCGTCGCGGGGCGCATGCCTGGGCACATGAACGTGCTGCTGGCAGAGGCGAACGTGCCCTATGACGAGGTGTTCGAGCTCGAGGACATCAACGGCGAGTTCGCACAGACCGACGTCGCGTTCGTGATCGGCGCCAACGACGTCACCAACCCCGCCGCCAAGACCGACAAGACCTCGCCGATCTACGGCATGCCGGTGCTCGACGTCGAAAAGGCGAAGACCGTGCTGTTCATTAAGCGCAGCATGGGCGGGGTCGGCTATGCCGGCGTCGACAACGACGTGTTCTACATGGACAACACCATGATGCTGCTGGCCGATGCCAAGAAGATGGTCGAGGATATCATCAAGTCGCTAGACTGAGTTGATCGGACGAAAACCGACCGGGTTCGGGTGTAAACCGGTCGCGCTATCCCGCTAGTCTGGTGGGATGACCGGCGGCGATCCAAACCTGAGTTATGCTACCGGCCCGACGATCATGCTGCTGGTCGCGCCGACCGCACCCGATCGGCTGGCGGCGGCGATCGAGGTGATCGGATGGGCGGCGGTGCGGCTCGACTGGAACCAGCCCCGTGCGCCGTTCGCAATCCCGCAGGTGGTGGCGATCGAGGCGGCCGGCGTCGACGACGCGGTGCTGCGCGCGACCTTGCCAGACATCGCCGACTGGGCCAGCGACTGCGGCGCGACGCTGGTGGTGGCGATGTCGCCCGACCAGATCGACACGGTAACGGCCGTGACGCTGGGCGGCGCGATCGACTTGCTGGTCGACCCCGACGTCGCGGAATGTGCCGCCGCGCTGACCATCGCCGCCGAACGCGCGCGGACCCCTGCCGGCGTCTCCGATATCGGGCGGGAAAGCGACACCGCACGGTTCCACCGCCTGAACGCCGAGGTCGCACGGATCGCCGATACGCTCGCCCGACTGACGCGCGCCGAACAGGACTACGAACCGCCCCCGATCGTCGGCGACCGCACCACCCGCTATGGCGCCGCACCCACGCAAGCGACCCCGACGGCCGGCGAATTCCGCCGCACCATCCGCGCCCGGCGGTTGCGCGACCAGTTCTTTGGCACGGGGTATTTCGAGGATCCGGGCTGGGACATGCTGCTCGACCTCTACGCCGCCGAGCTCGAGGGCACGCAGGTCTCGGTCTCCAGCCTGTGCATCGCCGCTGCGGTCGCACCCACCACGGCGCTGCGCTGGATCGGCCGGATGTCCGACGCCGGCTGGTTCGAACGCCGCCCCGACCCCCTCGACCGGCGCCGCGCCTATATGGCGCTGTCGCTGCGCGCGAGCGAAGCGATGCAGGGCTATATGGCAGCGGTACGGCGCACCGATACCGCACTGAGCTAGCGCCGGCCGATCACCGCGACCCTTGCCCTATGCCAAAACCGCGCTATTGCGGGGTTCCCGAGAGGGCGATTAGCTCAGTTGGTAGAGCGTCTCGTTTACACCGAGAATGTCGGCGGTTCGAGCCCGTCATCGCCCACCATCCTCCTGCTTGATTTCAAGGGATTTTCTCGCCTGCTGGCGAAGCCGCAGCGGATCGACGTCAGAGCCGTGGTCAGCAAGTGGTCAGCAGCGGATACGAATTAGGGTGTCTTGCATGATCAATCGATCGGTCGATCCCCTTCTGGACCGCTCGTATCGGATGCGACGAGCGCCATCGTAGGAGCGCGACTTGATCGCTGGCTTGGCATTCCGCCCTCTGTTTCGAGCCGCGTGCGATGTACGGCCCTTGGGCAGCAGGCCAGTCGACGCCAGGCTCGACGGACGGAAGGCCAAAGGACGATCCGTTCATGCGTCCGGATTCATTCGCGGGCGGGCGCATCGATCTCTCCCAGGATGACGTCGACCGATCCGAGCGCCGTGATGAGATACTTCGGATCATACTTGCCATAGACTTCCGTCTTCGGCTGCAGCTAAGCGGGGCGGTGGCCGAGGAGCACGGAAAGCTCCTGGCCCTGCACGCCGCGACGGCGCAGTTCGGTCGCGATGGTGTGTCGCAACGTCTTCGGACTGGTTCGACTTGCAGCCTCAACGCACGGCGCATGGTGCCCCACGCCCGGCTGCGGGACTTCGGCATGGACGCATCCGTCCGCTTCAGCGCCTCCGTTCGCCAGACTTCATGCATCCGTGCAAGCCTGGTAGGCGCGGGATGACTGGATTAAACTTTCTGGTCCGCGGAGCCCGGCAGGGGTGGAGATCGATTATCTTCGAGCCAGGTCTCGCGTCTGTAGCGAGGCTAGAGGCGCCAAGGAGCCTTTTCGAGGTAGTCATGCCTGAGGGTGACATCTACCTATTGAACCGGGCGGCATGGGATTCGCTGATTTATGCACCTCATATGGCTGAAATCAGCCAGCTTGCGGCTACCGATGGCAAGAAGGGGCTCTTCCGGGATGATGCGCCTAATTTAGAGCCCGGCCTCTTAATGGACAGCTGCGATCGGAGCAGGCCCATAGCGAAAATAGTATCGTCGTTCTCCGTTGAACTGACGTGACGATCTTATCAGTTGCAGATGGTGTTGTTGGAGCGCTACTTCGCCGCGATAGCTTCGATCTCCACCAGATATTCGGGCGCTACCAAAGCTGCTACTTGAACCGTCGATCGGGCAACGGTCGATGGATTTTCGTTCGTGCCGAAGAATTCTCGAAAGCCCGCGTTGATTGCTGCGATATCAATTCGGCCCAGCTTGGGATCACCTGCGGCAAATATCGTGAGTTTTACAACATCGGCCATCGTCATTCCGTCCTTGGAAAGGATGATCTTTATCTTGTTCAGCGCGCTGATGGTCTGGTCCTTCGTGTCACCGAATGCCGCTACGGACGTTTTGGACCCGACCTCATACTTTTCCGGGCTCTGAGGCGAGGCGACTTGCCCGCTTACGAACACCATCGTCGCTGCGGGCGTGACCTTGACGGACTGTAGGATCAGATCCGTCGGGGAGAGTTCGCGTCGGATTACATGCTGTGCATGAGCCTGTGTGGTCATAAGAGTTGCGACCGTTGAAAGTGCAAGTATCAATTTATTCATAATTAGATCCTTCATGCAGAGAAGTACTGAGGAAGTTTGGTCGACGTTCCGGCCAACACCGACATTCCCTCGCGAGGCTGAAACTGGTTGCTTCATGCTTAAGGCGGGTGTTTCGTCGATCAGTTTCGCCGTGTCTCGAACGGCTGATGTTGCATGTGGTAAGCGGTGGATGATCGTATGACTCGCATCATGACATCTATACCTGCGAGGATTGAAATATACGGGATCTACACCCCGCGGTGGCGTTCGACCTCGACGGTGTCGCAAACGAAGTAAGGCGCCAAATACACACTGAATTCAAATCGACTGACTGCGCTACGTCATCGAACCAGCACGCACGAGTGATATGGGTTGCGTGGAAAAATCTGGCGTAGGCCGCCATACGAGCACTAACTCGACAGGACGCGCTCCACCCTGCGGTCAGGAATGAACCACATGATTGCCACGGCTACATAAACCGCAAGTCCAGCATCCGGCGAGACAAAGGAGATGGCTATGCCGGTGGCATAGAGCCCTAGCGACATCATGCCCTTACGGTCGTTTCCTATCGCCTCCGCCAGTCGCGACTGCGGTCCGTCATGACGAGCCAGCATCGTCGCCAGCAACTGATAGGAGGCAGCGGTCATCAGCAGGATAAGGCCGTAGCTCGCCGCCGGTGCGACAGCGTCTCGAGTCTCTCCGATCCAGCTGGTGACGAAGGGTATGAGCGACATCCAGAATAGGAGGTGGAGGTTGGTCCACATGATCGGGCCGGTGACGCCGCGGGCAGCTTGGAATAGATGGTGGTGATTGTTCCAGTAGATGCCGACATAGACGAAGCTAAGAGCATAGCTCAGCAGCACCGGTAAAGTAGGCATCAGATCGGCGAATGCCGTACCGTGTGGTACCTTGAGTTCAAGAACCATGATCGTGATGATGATTGCGATCACGCCGTCACTGAAGGCCTCGATGCGTCCTTTGCCGATGGATTGCCTTGTCACGTTCTTTCCTTCCGGTCCTCGCGACGTATTGGCAGGGCAAGGTACAATAGCGCGTGGACACGCTCGATCTGAACCAGAAACGCATCGTCACAGTTCTGACACACCCAGCAGGCCGCTTGTGTCTTTCCCTAGGGTTTCGATAGATGGTCCGCTTGTAACCCGCCCTATCAGGTGGCCAGCTGGACGTCGCCTATACCTTCGTATGCCGCCCCGATCACAATAGATAGGTAAAGCGTACGAGTGATCAGGCAGGCGGCAGGTCGTCGTTAGCCTAGTTTCGGATCGTCAGATCAGATCCGGAGACCCTCCCATGACATTCCCCGTCGAAGTGGCCCGTGCGTTGAGCGCCGCCAGCTTGCTAGCCGATGCCACCGCTGCATTGGACCATGACTTGGAACAGGCGCGGCGATATCTCAAGCAGTTGGCTGGACTGCCGATGTTCCAACCAGAGACCAATCGAAAGGCCGAGTCTGCGATGCCGGTCGTCGTCGACGAACCGATCCGTGGAGGGTTGGCCACGTGGCAGGTCCGGCGGATCGCAGCCTACGTCGAAACCAACATCGAGGCGACGATCACAGTCCGTGATCTGGCGGGCATCACCGGGATCAGCTGCGGCCACCTGTGTCGCGCGTTCAAAGTCACCACTAAGGAAACCCTGCATACCTACATCACACGCCGGCGCATCGAGTGCGCGCAGACGCTGATGCTGACCACTACGGATACGCTGAGCCAGATCGCCTACGCATGCGGGCTGACAGATCAGGCCCATCTAACACGGCTCTTCAGAAGGTTCGTCGACCAGACGCCGCTAAGCTGGCGCCGTACGTGGCGGCAGGCCGCTTGATTTCGAATGCGGACGACGCATTGATTCCGCGGAGAGAGCGAACATGCCTGAAGTCGTGCAGCAGACGCCGTCCGCTCCATCCACGAGTGATCACGCTGGTGGCGACCTGCATATGGGCGAACTGCATAACCAACTGGCGCTCGCCCGGTCCGGAGTCGCTCAGCGCAGTCTGATGATGGCGGTCGCGGGTCATGATCTCAAGCAGCCGCTCCAAATCATAAGCCGGGCGCTCGAGAGACTGGCTCCGTACGCGGTCAGCAATGCGGACGTCATGTGGGCCGAAGCTGCGGGCCTGGAGATCGCCCGACTGGCACAGGGGCTGACGAACCTCGCGGTGGCGGGGGGGCGCACCAGTGACCATATCGACATGCCCGAACTCCGTCGCTTTCCAGTCGCAGACGTTCTGGACTCTTTGCATCACGTGTGGCGCATAGCCGCCATAACGAAGGGACTGGACCTGCGCGTCGTCAGATGTTCGGCCATGATAACCAGCGATCGGTCCCTTCTCGATACGATCCTCGGCAACCTCGTCGGCAACGCGATCAAGTACACCGGATCGGGGAAGATCGTGGTCGGGTGCCGGCACAGCGGCACGCGTCTGCATCTTGTCGTGGCCGACGGCGGATGTGGCATATCCGACGGCGACCGGGCTCGCGTCTTCTCGCCGTTCGAACAGATCGATTCCGATGCGGAGGGCTCGGGCCTCGGATTATACCTCGTTCGTTCCCTGTGCGGCACCTTGGGCCACGAGTTGCGTCTGGAGAGCCAGGTGGGACGTGGCTCGACCTTCATCGTGGGCGTTCCGTCCGGCTGACGGCCGGAGCCTAGACGCTAGTATAGTAGCTTCTAGGGCCGCGATGATTACACCCCAGGGCACGCATCGGCCGAGATATGACAACGCACTGAAGAAAGAGATGGCATTGACGACATCATACGCCATCGCGATCGTGGATGACGATAGTCTGGTCCGGTCGGCGGTGGCCAGTCTGGTACGCTCGTTCGGATTCGACGTGCGTAGCTTCGCATCGGCGGTCGAGTACTTGGAGGCTGACACTGGCGAAGTCGCCTGCGTCCTGAGCGATGTCCACATGCCCGAATTGTCTGGCGTCGAACTCCAGCAACGCCTTCGACTCCGCTCGAACGCGCCACCGGTAGTCCTGATGACGGCGTTCCCCGGAGAAAGACTCCGCGCGACCGCACTGTCCGTGGGCGTGCTTGCCCTCATCGAGAAGCCCGTGGACAGCGATCGGCTGCTCCAGCTTCTGGAATCGGTACTGCGGTAGCGGTCCAAAGGCAGGCTGGATCGAGGCTTTCTGCGCTGCGTGTCTGGTGGACGCGCACCTCGAACGCTGGCGTTCGCCGGAGCTTCGTCCAGCCTGCGAGCTGCAGCGGCTTCTTGCTCGGTCAGGTCGCGCAAGGACGTCGAGGGCAGCGTCACGCTCCTCGCGGATGTCGATGCCCCACGCAGACATGTGCTGTCGTCCGCTCGCCGACCAAGAACCATATCCTTGCCGACATGATAGTCCTCCGAGGAATGACGGCCGTTCACCGCGGTCATCCTGCCCGCAGCTTTCTGTGTTGCGTTAGCGGATCAATTCGCACCGGCGGTCGGGCGAGGCATCGGCCATCGCCCGGTTTCGAACGGCTATGCGCGGCGCAATCCGTGATTGATGCCAGTAGCTTTCGGCCGCGCGGCTGAGCTGCTTCAGTCATAGATACTGGGCGAGGGCGACCTCGCGGTTCCGCACGATGGCCCCGATTACCCGAACGCGGCTGCTTAAACGTCAAACGTGAACGGTTCGCATCATCCCCGTACAAGACCGGGCGGATGCGATTGGCGAAAAGCGGATCGAAGAGCAGCACCTGAGCCAGCTTTTCAACTTCGTCGAACAGGCCGGGCGAACTTATCCGCCTGAACCTTGGCCGAGGTCCTGCCTTACACCGAACCACCGGCCGCGGACAGCGGCCCCTCATCGCAAGGAACCCGTCATGACCCTCACCGCCACCGCAGCACCTGGTAAGTCGCTGATCTCCCCGACCGACCACACGCTCGTCCTGATCGACTTCCAGTCGCAGATGGCCTTCGCGACGAAGTCGATCTCCGCCGAACTGCTGCGCAACAACGCCGCGCTCATCAGCCGCGGCGCGAAGTCGTTCGGCGTTCCCACGATCCTGACGACCGTCGCCGAGAAGAGCTTCTCGGGTCCGATGTTCGACGAGATCAAGGAAGCGTTTCCCGGCCAGCCGATGCTCGACCGCACGTCGATGAACACCTGGGAGGATGCCGGTGTGATCGAGGAGGTCAACCGGATCGGCAAGGAGCGGATCGTATTCGCGGGTCTGTGGACCAGCGTCTGCATCGTCGGTCCGGTGGCCTCGGCTATCGACCAGGGCTTCGACTGCTACTTCATCGCGGACGCATGCGGCGACATCTCGACCGAGGCGCACGACCGCGCGGTGCAGCGCATGATCCAGCTCGGCGCGAAGCCGATGACCTCGCTCCAGTATCTGCTCGAACTACAGCGCGATTGGGCTCGTACCGAAACCTACGAGTCGACGACCGGGATCGCGAAGAAGTGGGGCGGTTCGTACGGCCTCGGCGTCACCTACGCCAAGACCATGTTCGGCGCCTCCGAGGGCGGCCACGCCTGACCGTCTCGGCGCGGGCCGATGCCCGCGCCGATAGCGCTTCGTCGCTCCGCTGGCGACATACAGAGGATTACCTTCATGAGCTACGTGACCACGCAGGACGGCACCGAGATCTTCTACAAGGACTGGGGTCCGAAGGACGCCCAGCCGATCGTCTTCCATCACGGCTGGCCGCTGTCGTCGGACGACTGGGACGCTCAGATGCTGTTCTTCCTCGCAAACGGCTTCCGGGTCGTCGCGCACGATCGTCGCGGCCACGGCCGCTCGGCGCAGGTTCCAACCGGCCACGACATGGACCACTATGCATCGGACGCGGCGGCTGTCACCGATCATCTGAACCTGAAGAATGCCGTCCATATCGGCCACTCGACCGGCGGCGGAGAGGTCGCGCGCTACGTTGCCCAGCACGGAATCCCCAAGGGTCGCGTCGCCAAGGCGGTGCTCGTGGCATCCGTGCCGCCGATCATGCTCAAGACGGACCGATATCCGGGCGGGCTGACGATCGACGTGTTCGACGGATTCCGCTCGGCGCTGTCCGCCAATCGCGCGCAGTTCTTCCGGGACGTCGCATCCGGTCCGTTCTACGGCTTCAACCGTCCGGAAGCGAAGGTCAGCGATGCCGTGGTGGACAACTGGTGGCGCCAGGGCATGACCGGCAGCGCCCTTGCGCACTACGCCGGCATCAAGGCCTTCTCGGAAACGGACCAGACCGACGACCTGAAGGCGATGACGGTGCCTACCCTGGTGATGCAGGGCGATGACGATCAGATCGTGCCGTACAAGAACGCTGCCGTCCTTCAGGCCGAGCTTCTGCCTGACGCGACGCTGAAGGTGTACCCAGGCTATTCGCACGGGATGCTGACCGTCAACGCCGACGTCCTGAACGCCGATCTGCTCGCCTTCATCCGCAGCTGATCGCGCAGCGCCGAGGAGAACGTCATGAAACCATATCTGATCTCGCTTGCGGCCGGGCTGCTGATCGGCGGCATCTACAGTCTCCTCGGCGTCAAGTCGCCAGCGCCGCCCACGATCGCGCTGGTCGGCTTGCTGGGCATCCTCCTCGGCGAACAGATCGTGCCGATCGCGCGTCGCGTTGCTGCCGGGCATCCGGTGGTCGCCTCGATCGCCGGCACCTGCTCCGGAACGGTGCTCGGGCGTCTGCCGGGTGATGCTTCGGCACCGCCGGCAGAACGCGACGTAGCGTGAACCCGACCAGGCGCGATGCGCTGATCGGTGCCGCAATGACTTTCATCGCGGCACCGATCGGTGCGCGCGAACGGAGAACACCCATGTCCGATCTGATCATCGTCAACGCCAAGGTGACGACTCTCGACAGAGAGAACCCGGAAGCTCAGGCGATCGCCGTGCGCGACGGCAGGTTCCTCGCAGTCGGTTCCGAGTCCGAGGTTCGCGCTGCCGCACCGGATGCGACCGTCATCGACGCCAAGGGCCGCCGCGTCATCCCCGGGCTGATCGACAGCCACATGCACATCATCCGCGGCGGGCTGAACTACAACATGGAGCTGCGCTGGGACGGCGTACCGAGCCTCGCCGACGCGATGGCCATGCTGAAGCGACAGGTCGACAACACGCCGGCACCGCAATGGGTGCGCGTCGTCGGCGGGTTCACCGAGCACCAGTTCGCAGAGAAGCGCCTGCCGACGATCGCCGAACTCAACGCGGTCGCGCCCGACACGCCCGTGTTCATCCTCCATCTCTACGACCGCGCGATCCTGAACGCCGCGGCGCTCCGCGTGGTCGGCTACACCAAGGACACGCCCAACCCACCGGGCGGCGAGATCGTCCGGGACGCGGCCGGCAACCCGACCGGCCTGCTGCTCGCGCAGCCCAATGCGACTATCCTGTATTCGACGCTCGCGAAGGGCCCGAAGCTGCCGCCCGAGTATCAGCTGAATTCGACGCGCCACTTCATGCGCGAGATGAATTCGCTCGGAGTCACCGGCGTGATCGATGCCGGCGGCGGGTTCCAGAACTACCCCGACGACTACAACATCATCGAGAAGCTCCACGCCGACGATCTGCTGACGCTGCGCATCAGCTACAACCTCTTCACGCAGAAGCCGAAGGAGGAGCTCGCCGACTTCCAGGGTTGGGTGAAGCAGGTGACGCCCGGCCAAGGCGACGACAAGTACCGGCACAACGGCGCCGGCGAGATGCTCGTCTATTCGGCCGCCGACTTCGAGGACTTCCGCGTCGAGCGTCCCGACATGCCGCCGAGCATGGAAGGCGACCTCGAGCCCGTCATCCGTCTCCTCGCCGAGCACAAATGGCCGTGGCGCCTGCACGCGACCTACGACCAGACGATCGATCGCGCGCTCGACGTTTACGAGAAGGTGGCGAAGGACATTCCGTTCGACGGCATCAACTGGTTCTTCGACCATGCCGAGACGATCAGCGACCGCAACATCGACCGCATCGCGGCGCTCGGCGGCGGCATCGCAGTGCAGCACCGCATGGCGTATCAGGGCGAATACTTCGTCGAGCGCTACGGGGCGAAGGCCGCCGAACGCACACCGCCGATCGCCAAGATGCTCGCGGCAGGGCTGCATGTCGGCGCCGGCACCGACGCGACGCGCGTCGCGAGCTACAATCCGTGGGTCTCTCTCAACTGGCTGGTGACCGGTCGGACCGTCGGCGGCCTCGGCCTCTACCCCGGCGCCAACCGAGTCAGCCGCGAGAAGGCGCTGGCGATGTGGACGCACGAGAACACCTGGTTCTCGAACGAGGTCGGCAAGAAGGGCCGGATCAAGGCGGGCCAGCTGGCCGACCTGGCGATACTGTCGGGCGACTACCTTAGCGTGCCGGAGACCGACATTCCGCACCTGCGCTCGGTGCTGACGCTGCTCGGCGGCAAGGTGGTCTTCGGCGAGGGCGACTATGGCCCGCTCGCGCCGGCGCTGCCCAAACCGATGCCCGACTGGTCGCCGGTCGCGACATTCGGCGGTTATCACCGCACGCCCGAAGCATCGGCAAAACTCGCCGCTGCCTGCGGATGCGCCAGCGGCTGCTCGGTGCATGGCCACGACCATGCCGCGGCGCTCGGCCGCGACGTGCCCGTGGCCGACGTCCAGAGCTTCTGGGGTTCGTTCGGCTGCGGCTGCTGGGCCGTATGATCGTGATCGGGAGAAAGACGATGAAGCGTTTCGCCATCCTGTTCGCCGCCGCGTTGATCGGCGGTGCGCCCTCCGCGCCTTCGTTCGCGCGCGATGCGCCGCAGGCCGTTGCGGCGGGCTACGCGATCGGACCGCAGTACGACACGACGCACGTCTACGTCGCGCCCGAGGACTTCGATCGGTTCGTTGCGAGCTTCGTCGCGACGTTCGGCGGCAGGACCAGCAAGCAGGGCGTGTTCCAGGTGACGCCGACGCCGAGCCAGACGATGTCGCAGCTGATACTGACGCCCGCCGGAACGGTGTCCGTGTTCGGGTTCAAGACGCCGATCCCCTACCCATTCGGTCACGAGAGGACGGGCTATCTCGTCAGCGACCTGGACGCTGCCGTCGCCGCTGCGGTGAAGCACGGTGCCACGCGGCTCGTGACGACCTTTCCCGATCCGATCGGCCGCGATGCGCTCGTTCAGTGGCCGGGCGGCGTCAACATGCAGCTCTACTGGCACACCGCCACCCCGAACTATCCCGCACTGACAACCGTGCCCGAGAACCGGGTCTATCTGACCGCGGACGCCGCCGACGCCTTCGTGCGGACCTGGGTCGGATATTCGAAGGGCAAGGTCGTCGCGGACGACAAGGCCGTACCGGGCGCCTCGATCGGTCAGCCCGGAAAGAGCTATCGCCGGATTCGCGTTGAGTCCGGATATGGTCGGATGGCCGTCATCGTCTCGGACGGACAACTACCCTGGCCCTACGGGCGCGATCTGACCGGATACGAAGTGGCCGACCTGGCGGGCACCCTCGCCAAAGCGACGGCAGCCGGCGCCGAGACCCTGGTGCCGCCACAGGCCGATGGAGATCGACAGACCGCGATCGTCCGCTTTCCCGGGGGCTACATCGCCGAGATCCATAGCGGCGTGGCGAAGTAGCCGTGGCCACGCTGGAAACCCACGATCCGCGCTTCGTGGACGCCATACTGGACTGGCGCTGGACGGCACTGCTCGCACGCCTGGCTCTCGTCGGCGCATATCTACTCGGCGGCATCGTCAAGTTGACCGATTGGCCGGCCGCCGTAGCGGAACAGGCGCATTTCGGCATGCAACCGGCGGCCATGTGGGCCGCGCTGACCATCGCAATCGAACTGATAGGTCCGATCCTGATCCTTTCCGGCCGGTTGG
Organism: Sphingomonas sp. R86521; assembly: GCF_042466235.1. Taxonomy (NCBI): domain Bacteria; kingdom Pseudomonadati; phylum Pseudomonadota; class Alphaproteobacteria; order Sphingomonadales; family Sphingomonadaceae; genus Sphingomonas; species Sphingomonas sp. R86521. The sequence goes on from NZ_JAXHBY010000001.1 coordinate 188,885, forward strand.
TGTGGCTCGGTGCGGGCATGCTTGGCGTGTTCACGCTGCTGGCGGCCGTGACCGCGAACGCGTTCTGGGCGATGCCTGCGGGGCAGGAGCGGTTCATGGCCACGAACGCCTTCTTCGAGCATCTCGGCCTGATCGGAGGCTTCGTGCTCGCCGCGCTCGTCGCCGAGCATGCGAATCGACGGCGGCGTGCATAGCCGCTTGCTCGTCGCGTTTCTGATCTCGCCGCTTCTGCTCATGAAGCCGGCGTCGGCTCAGGACCGCGAGGCATGGCAGCCGCCGACCCTTACCACCACCCGGTACGACGAGGACTGGTCCAAGCTCGCCGACCCGAGCGAACGCACGGGACGTTGGACGGAGCCGTTCAAATACGTCCCGCTAGGCCAGGACGCCTACTTGACGACCGGCGTCGAGATCCGGCTTCGAAATGAAAAGTACAGGGCGAACCTCTGGGGCGACGCCGACGCGCCGGACGACGGTTACCTCTGGATGCGCGCCATGCCGCATGCCGATCTGCACGTCGGACGGTTACGTGGCTTCGTACAGCCCATCATAGCCTACGCCGCAGGGGTCGCCCCCTCCGCGGGTCCGATAGACCAGACCCGTTTCGATCTCCTGCAGGGGTTCGCTGACCTGCGCCTTGGGGACGCCGATACCGGCGCTGCCACCGGCACCGGCCTCACGCTGCGCGCCGGTCGCCAGATGCTGTCGTTGGGTTCGGAACGGCTGGTCGGCACCCGCTACGGGCCCAACGTACCGCTCGCCTTCGACGGCTTCCGCGGTCTTGTCTCGGTCGGAGGCGCTATCGTCAGCCTGATCGCCGTACGCCCCATCCAGCCGGGCGTCGGCACCTTCGATGATCGGCGTTCGCGGACCAAGTCCCTATGGGGCGCCTACGTCACGATTCCGAGCTTGGACTTCTACTATCTGGGCTACGGCAACAACGATGCCCGGTTCGGTGGACGCCGAGGTCGCGAACGGCGCCACAGCGTCGGCGCCCGCACGTTCGGGACCGCAGCCGACTGGCATTGGAACGTGGAGGGCGTCGCGCAGTTCGGCCGCTTCGCGGGCGGCCGCATCGGAGCCTGGACGCTCGGTACCGAAGTCGGACGTCGTTTCCCGTCCGCGCCGCTCTCACCCGACGCCGTGATGCGCGTCAACGTCGTAAGCGGCGACCGGCACGCCGGCGACGACCGCCTCGGCACGTTCAACGCGATGTTTCCCAAGGGCAAGTATTTCGGCGAGCTGTCGCCTGTGGGACCCTACAACATAGTCAGTGCGAATCCGCGCGTCGCGATGACGGTCGGGAGCGGGGTATCGGCGAGCGTCGCCGGAATGGCGTACTGGCGCTACTCGCGCGGCGACGGCGTCTACGACGTGCCGGGCAACCTGATCCGAGCGCCAGGCGCCTCGCGTGCTAGGTTCATCGGGAAGGAGATCGAGGCGACGCTTGCGTGGCAGGCCACGCCGGAACTCGAACTCTCGACGTCGCTCTCCGCGTTCACCGCCGGCCGGTTCATCCGAGAGACCGGATCGGGCCGGACGATCGGCATGCTCGGCCTCGAATCAAACTTCCGCTTCTGATCTGGAGATACGCATGCCCGACGATATGAAGGCGCCCTTCGATCCGCGCGTCCCGCTTCTGCTTCTGCTGTCGGTCACTACCGGCCTAGTCGATGCGGCAAGCGTCCTCGGACTCGGCAAGGTGTTCACGGCGAACATGACTGGCAACGTGGTGTTCCTGGGCTTCGCGGCGTCCGGTGCGCCCGGTTTCAAGATACTGCCGTTCGTTGCCGCCATCGTGAGCTTCATGCTCGGGGCGCTCGTCGCGGGACGAACCGGCAAGGCGCACATCGGCCGTCCGGAGCGGCGATGGCTGATGACGTCTGCCATCGTCGAGACCGCGCTGCTCTGGTTGGCGGCGGTCCTCGCTCTGGGGTTCGACGTCGCGCTGCAGGCTCCCGAAGGCCGGCTCTTTGCGATCATCGCCTTGACCGGCGTCTCGATGGGGTACCGCAATGCGACGATCCGTCAGCTCAAGGTCGCCGACCTGACCACGACGGTACTCACGCTGACGCTGACGGGTCTGAGCGCGGACTCCAGCGCGGCAGGCGGAGTCAACCCGAACTGGGCTCGCCGCATCGGGGCGGTGGTCGCGATATTCCTGGGCGCCGCGATGGGCGCCTGGCTGCTACTGAACGTGGGGCTGGCTGCGCCTCTCGCCTTTGCCGGGGTCCTCGTTCTGTTCGGTACGCTGGCCTGCACGCTGCATTCGGCCTCGAAGCGCATCGTCGGAACGTGACCGTCGCGTCGCTCCGCTTCGGCCCAACGCTTCGATCCGCCGGCATCGAGGATTCCGGGCTTCGCCGGTCAGGGATAGCTGACCGGCTTCGGCTCGTCGGGGAGCGGAATGAAGTCGGCTTCGTCCGGTACTCCTGCGAAGTTGCGCTCCCGCCAGTCGTGTTTCGCCTGCTCGATGCGTTCGGGGCGGCTGGAGACGAAGTTCCAGTAGATGTGGCGCTTCTCGGGAAACGGCTCGCCGCCGATGAGCATGAGACGGGCGCCCCGCTCCGCATGAAGGACGATCTCCGCACCGGGCTTGAAGACGATCAGCTCTCCGGCGTCGAACCCGCCGCTCTGGCCCCGCGCCTCGACATGTCCGCCGACGACATAGATCGCGCGTTCCACGTGCTCGGCCCGCAGCTGGTAGCGCGCGCCGGGCGCCAGTGCGATGTCCGCATACACCATGTCCGAGAAGGTCTCGACGGGCGAGATCAGCCCGTCGTGCTTCCCGACGATCACCGTCATCGCGACGCCGTCCGCGTCCGTCTTCGGGATTGCGTCGGCCTTGTGATGCGAGAACCCCGCCTTCGCCTCTTCTCGCGCTGCTGGCAGCGCCACCCAGGTCTGCAGACCGAAGAGCGGACCGCCCTGAACGCGCATGTCCGGCGCTGTTCGCTCGGAATGGACGATGCCCGAACCGGCGGTCATCCAGTTGACCTCGCCTGGCCGGATCGACTGCACGGAGCCGACGCTGTCGCGGTGGAGTATCTCGCCTTCGAGCAGGTACGTGACGGTGGCGAGGCCGATGTGCGGATGTGGTCGCACGTCGAGCCCCTCTCCCGAATTGAATGCGGCCGGCCCCATCTGGTCGAAGAAGATGAACGGTCCCACCATTCGCCGGTGCGCCGAGGGAAGCGCGCGGCGAACGCTGAAGCCGTCTCCGAGGTCGCGAACGGGAGGCAGGATGACCGTGTCGACGGCGTCGTGATCACTGGAACGGATGGACATGTCGTTTCCTCAGATGGAGAGCAGCGCGATCGCGTCGATCTGCGCGTGATTGAAGCCCTGGGCGACCAGGCCCGGTGCCAGTTCGCTGGCGGGCCTGCGACGACGACTGGTCGCACACACGAACCGCTGAATGGCCTCCAGCTTCGGATCAACGGGGAGGTTCGGTCTGTTGCGCCGACCGAGCAGGGCACGACCGAGACGGCTCGTCAGACCTCCAGGACTGGATCGCATGGTTACGCAGCCGCACTGACTGGCTGCGTCGAGGGCAACCGAGACGGCCGACCATTCCGAGTCGGTGAGCTTGGGTCTGGCTGCGTCGTCCATGGGAACCTCCTTAGTTGGCGATCACTGAATACCGCCCTGCCGGCCGCACCGGCAGCCGGATAAATTCAATGGAAACGTCCAACAAAATAGAAATGATGGAAACCGCGGGCCTTTCTATTTTCCTGAACGTTTCCGCCGACATTTCCCCAGTGTTCTGCGCCGACGTGGGTGCCCAACTACCGTCCATCGTGATCGTCCCGCCCATCGGGACGGCAGAAGGTCTGGAGATCAGAAATGAAGATCGGCTATTTCGCAATCATCAGCCTTGCGCTGGCGGGACCCCTCGCTGCGCAGGTGACCCATTCCGCTTCCGACGTGCAGGCCGGAACGTACAGGACCGACCCGAACCACACGCTCGTTGCGTTCGACGTCAATCATTTCGGGTTCAGCGAATTCTTCGGCGTGTTTCCCCGCGCGACGGGCACGCTGGAGCTCGACCCGAAGGCGATCGCGAAGACGAAGCTGGACATCTCGCTCCCCGTGGAAGGCGTCTCGACGACGAATTCCAAGTTGGACGAGGAGCTGCGCAGCGCGGACTGGTTCGACGTTGCCAAGTACCCCACGATTCGGTTCGTCTCGACGACCGTGACGCGCACGGGTGTGGCCAGTGCCAGGATCGCGGGGACCGTGACGATGCACGGCGTCACGAAGCCTCTTGTTCTCGATGCGACCTTCGGCGGGGCCGGCGTCAATCCGCTGTCGAAGGCGTACACGGTGGGGTTCAAGGCGACCGGCCATGTCAGGCGTACCGATTTCGGCGTCAGCAAATATGCGCCGCTCGTCGGAGACGAGGTCACGATCACCATCGCGGGCGCCTTCGAGAAGGCGAGCTAGTCGCTGAGGCGACGCACGGTGCCGGGGCGGCCCTTCATCGACCACGGTCAGGACCGCCCCTCTCGAACACCAGAACCTTTCTCGCTCAAGGATGACGCAGATGAACTCTTCAAGACCCCTCCGTTTCGTCACGCTTCTCGGGAGCCTCCGGAGGAACTCCTACCATTACGCCGTCGCACGCTCGCTGGCGGAGCTCGCGCCCGAGGGCGTCACGATCGATGCTCTCGGTTCGGTGGCGGACATTCCGCACTACGACGCGGACGTTCAGGCCGAGGCGTTTCCCCCGGCCGTGCTGGAGATGGCGGAACGGATCCGTTCTGCCGACGGTGTGATAATCGTGACGCCCGAATACAACTATTCGGTGCCGGGCGCTCTGAAGAACGCGCTCGACTGGCTCTCGCGAACGACTCCAGCTCCGTTCGCAGGCAAACCGGTCGCGATCCAGACGGCATCGCCCGGTGCCATCGGCGGTGCCCGCGCACAGTATCACCTTCGTCAGGTGATGGTGTTCCTCGACGGGGACGTCCTGAACAAGCCGGAGATCATGATCGGCAACGTCTCGTCGAAGATCGACGCCGAAGCGCAGAAGATCACGGATGAGAGTACGAAGGCGCTGATCGCGCAGCAGCTCGCGGCGCTCGCGGCAATGGCCAGGAGGTGACCACGATGGACACGTTCGTCACCGGAAGGCCTGCCTTGCACGACTTGAAGACAGAAACGCGACGCGGGACCGCCAAGGCGCCGAACGTTTCCCCTGCGTCGGTCCGCTACGGCGCGGCCGGTCGCAACGGGGGCTTGGCCGGCGCCGCCTTCGTACTCGTACTCGCCTTCATGCTGTGGCTGCGACTCGACAGCTACCTGGAGGACCACCTGATCGCGACGATCGCGGTCCTGCTTCTCGTCGTGGTAATCGCTCCGCTGTTGTCCGGCAGGCGGCGCTGACGACCGATGTCACGCTCGACAGCACGATCCCGTCCGAGTGACGTTCAATGCTCGGAGGGAGCGAGAGACGAGGCCTCCTACGCGCGAACGATGCCCATCCGTCGGAGGACGCACCCATGACGACGTTCATTCTCCCGATCGGCCTTCTCGTCGTGACGCTCGTCGGGACCCTGCTGGTCCGATCGAGATCGGAGGCGATCCGGGCGACCTTCGATCTTGCGCTGTTCGTTCTGCTGGGCTGCGTACTGTTCCGTGAGGACACTTCGCCGATTCTCACCGGTGCGAACGTTCCGATGGGTCCGGAAGGGCATTGGCTCCGCGCGGTCGGGATCGTGTGGTGGTATGCTGCGGCCCGCTTGGCGACGGCCGGGATCGGGCGGCTCCTTGGCCACGACGAGCGATCGCGTGAAGCGCGCATAACGTCGGACCTCCTCTCGGCCGCGGTTTACATCGCCACAATCCTGATAGTTCTGAACTTCGTCCTTCTGTTGCCCGTGAACGGCCTGCTCGCGACTTCCGGCATCATCGCGGTCGTGATCGGCCTTGCGCTCCAGAACACGCTCGCCGACGTGTTCTCGGGCATCGCCGTAGGAATAGAGCACCCGTTCAGCGTGGGCGACCGCGTGACGCTGGGCGAGGGTGTCGAAGGCCTCGTGGTCCAGGTCAATTGGAGATCCATCCGCATACAGACGGATGGCGAGGACGTCGCGACCATACCGAACAGCGTGGTGGCGAAGGCTCAGATCCTGAACCGTAGCTTTCCCACCGAGCGACGGTCGGCCAGGGTCATGCTGAACTGTCCGGCATGGATCCCGCCTGAAAGGATCATAGTGCTCCTGAAGCACGCATCGCTGCTCTGCCCCAACATTCTTGCCTCACCCCCGGCCGTCGTGACGGTCGTGAGGCTCGGCGTCCGGACGAATGCCTATGCGATCGACTTCTTCGTATGCACGACCCGGGAGATAGCCACGACGAAGAGCTTCCTCCTTCAGCATGCGCATCGGCAGCTTCGACACGCGGGGCTTCTCGATGAAGTATCGCCCACTAATGCGCTGCTCGATGCCGTTCCGCCGGCCCTCCGACTCGTGCGCGAGATCGAACTGTTCGCGTCCCTGACGGCCGAGCAGCAGACCGAACTCGCCGCGCGCATGGAGCATCGGCGTCTGAAGACGGACGAAGTCCTTTTTCGCGAGGGCGACGAGGATCAGACGCTGTACATGGTCGGATCGGGGATCGTGGAGATCACCCGCCACGGACAAGGGGGGGTGACGTCGATCGGCAGGATCGGCGCTGGCGAATACATCGGAGAGATCGGCCTTCTGACCGGCGCACCTCATGCGGCGACCGCGACCGCGTTCACGCCGAGCGCCGTATACTCCTTGCCGCCGACGGCGCTGCTGCCGATCCTCGCCGCGGACCCGGAGTTGGCGGTGGCGTTCGAACAGTCCGTGCATCGTGGGCTGACGCTTCTGGATAGGAAGGTCGCTGCGGAGGCGAGCGCATACCCGCAGGGCCCGGGTGCCCTGCTGCACAACATCCGAAGATTCTTCGCATCGAGCGGGCCCTCCGGCCGGCGGAACTCAACCGGAAAGGACTGAACGGTACGAATGGGGGGGCGCGGAAGCCCCCACGCGGGGCTGAACGCAAGACGTGTCGCGCGCTACGTTGGACGGCGTGACGAAGAGCCCAGCCAAACCGTTCGAAAGAACGTCCGGTCACGGATGGAAGGCTGCCAAGCCTGCACTCGGCAGCGTTGCGGCTCCACTTGCGGCCCTTTGCGTGTTTGCCGGCGACCTTCTCAGCCGGCTTAGCGGCGCGGTGGCCGTCCTCTACGTTCTGGTGCTCCTTCTTGCCGCCAGCGACGACGCGAAGCGATCGCGCGTCGTGATCTGGTCTTCGGCCTGCGCCGCGCTGACCGTAATGGCATTCGTGCTCGACAGCGGCTCGAATCTGAACGTCGGGGCGGCACTTCGGCTAGGCGTGAGTCTGGCAGCGAACTTCGTTACGGCTGGTCTACTCATTCGTTCTCGCGACATCGCTGCGGGACTTACGGACAGCGAAGCGCGCTACGAAACCGTATTCAACACGCTCGCCGTCGCGATCTGGGAGCACGACTTCACGCGCGTGCAGGCAGCGATAGCCGAGGTCAGGCGGAACGGCTGCACCGACATGCGGCGCTATGTGGCGGAAAACCCCGATTTCGTGATCGAGGCCCGCAGAATGGTCCGCATCACGGACGTCAACGCGACCGCGCTGGAGATGATGGGAGTTGCGACGAAGCAGGCGTTCTTCTCGCATCTCGACATGTTCCTTCCGGAGACGGACGAGAGTTTTGCCGACTGCATCGTCGCGATTGACGAACGGCGAACCGTCTTCCAAGCTGAGACCTGCGTAAAGGCCCTGTCGGGAAGGAGGATCGACATCATCGTCGCCTTCGGTCTTGGCGGCGACAAGCCTCTCGACCGTGTGCCGGGCAGCATCCTCGACATCGCGGAGAAGAAGGCGCTGCAGGCCCAGGTCGTGCGGACCACCGCCGAACTGGCGCATGCGCAGCGTGCGAGCGCCCTCGGTGCGATGTCGGCACTGATCGCTCACGAGATCAATCAACCGCTGACCGCCATCCACAGCTATTCGGATGCAGCTCTCCGATGGATGCGGCGGGACCAACCGAACCTCGAGGAGGTCACCGCAGCGCTGATCCATCTGGGCGAGGCGTCCCGTCATGCCCGGGACGTCGTCCAGCGAGTGCGGTCGCTGGTTGGGAAGGCCGACATGGTCTCCATTCCGATCGACCTGAACGCACTGCTCGACGAGACTGCGGTTCTGGTCGCGCGCGAGGTCGCGGATCACGAGGCACGCATCGTACTCGATCTTCCGCCGACCCCGATCGCGGTCCAGGGCGACCCGATCCTCCTGAAGCAGGTGCTGGTGAATCTGGTGGTCAACGCCCTGCAGGCGATGGAAGCAGTGCCGCCGAACCAACGCGTGGTGACGCTCTCCGGGCTGAACGGCGGCACCAACGCGGTGATCATGGTGGCCGATCAGGGACCCGGGTGGCATGAAGGCTCCCAGGAAAGCGCGTTCCAGACGTTCTTCACGACGAAGGAGGCCGGCATGGGTCTCGGTCTCTCGATCTGCCAGGCCGCGATGGACAGCTTGGGAGGAACGATCCTCCTGCGCAACGGGGACGAGCGAGGCGCAGTCGTCGAACTGACTCTTCCGCATGCGTCGGAGTCCAAGTCACGCAGCGCACGGAGCCATTCCCACGAGGTCGAGGTAGCATAGGCGCGTTCGGTTGATCTAGCGGCCGGCAACACGTCCGACGGCCGTCACCCTGTTGCCCGGCAATTCTCAGTCGGTTGATCCAAGCCGTGCGCATTCTGACCAAGAGCGAATTGGCACGAAGCTCTAGACGGAGACGTTAACACAGGAGGTCCCCATGACCGGCAGCCCACTTCTCCGTCCCGAAGACTGCTCCGTGGTGCTCGTGGATGAGCAGGCGGGACTCGCCTTCGCAGCGGGCTCCTCAGACCGACAGGTGCTTCGAAGCAATGCAGTGGCGCTCGCTCGCACCGCCGTCGCCTTCGAGGTGCCCATCGTCGTCAGCACGTCGGCGTCGAAGGTCTACAGCGGCCCGTTGATGCCGCCGCTGCGAGCGGTTCTTCCGGGGGCAACCCCGATCGAACGTCGGAACATGAATCTGTGGGAGGACGAAGCGACGAAGTCGGCCATACTGGCTTCGGACCGCAGGGTGATCGTCATTGCCGGCCTTCTCACCGAAGCCTGCGTCAGCTTTCCCGTGCTTTCGGCTTTGGCGGAGGGCCACGAGGTCCGCGTCGTCGCCGATGCCTGTGGGGGGCTGACCTCCGCCAGCCACGACGCCGCGCTCCGGCGTATGGAACAGGCCGGAGCGGTCATGACCTCCTGGCTCCAGTTTCTGCTTGAACTGCAGCGCGATTGGACCCGGCACGACACCTACGAGGCGTCTCGTTCCATCGTCGTCGATCATGGGGGCGGATACGGGATCGGTCTCGACTATGCTCGCGACATGATCAAGCCCGCCTGATCGCGGTGCGGCGTGGGCAAGCGAGATAGTGTGATCCGACCGTACTATTCGTGATGATATTCGCCAAGACCGACATCGGCGGTGCGAGCAACGTCGATATGGAAGGCGCCTTCGCCTCTGTACTTAGGAGACCCGGAATGACGACGTTCGCGTATATCCCGATGGCCATGGCCATGTTGTTCCCGATAACGGCAGCGACAGCCCAGTCCGGCAAGGCCGGTCCTGCCGAGCGTCCGACGATCGTGCTCGTCCATGGAGCGTTCGCGGAATCCGGATCCTGGAACGGCGTCATCGAGCGCCTCCGCGCCGACGGCTATTCCGTCGTCGCGGCATCCAATCCGCTGCGCAGCGTCAAGACGGATGCCGCGTCGGTCGCCAGCGTCGTCAACTCGATCAAGGCTCCGGTCGTTCTCGTCGGGCATTCGTACGGCGGTGCCGTCATCACAGACGCCGCAAACAGCGCGACGAACGTGAAGGCGCTCGTATACGTCGCCGCGTTCGCTCCCGAGGCGGGCGAGACGAGCGCCGGGCTGACGGGGAAGTTCCCGGGCGCGACGCTTGGCGCCACCCTGGCTCCCCCAGTCGTCCTTCCGGACGGCTCGAAGGATCTGTACATTCAGCAGGACAAGTTTCCGTCTCAGTTCGCGGCCGACGTTCCCGCCCCCGAGGCGGCCCTGATGGCGGCGACGCAGCGCCCCATCACTGAGGGCGCGTTGAACGAACCCACGGTGGCGCCGAGCTGGAAGACGCGACCCAACTGGTTCATCTACGGCTCCGCCGACAAGAACATCCCGCCGGCGGTCCAGGCCTTCATGGCGAAGCGCGCGGGTTCCAAGAAGACCGTCGTCATCGCCGGCGCGTCGCACGTCGTGATGACGTCCAACCCGAAGGCCGTTGCGGATCTCATCGAAGAGGCGGCGACTGCCCGTTGATCGGAGAGGCCCCGGCGATCGCCGGGGCCGAACCGGGTTCGATGTTAGTTCAACCGACTGCCGCTGCGGGTCGGGTCTTTGGAAAATTCCGTAGCAGCTCACCTGCACTGTCCCGTCCCAATGCCGAGGCGGCGTTTCCGAGCCGACATATCGGAGAGTCCCCGAGCCTCGCTCAGGAAGCGGAGCCTGCATATCCTAGACCTCCTTCCCCTCGGGTCGGACGAGGACCGGAACCGTTCAGGAAGGAGACGTTCGCATGGATTTCCGGGAGCTCCATCGCAGCCGAGCCTTGATCGCGCTCTCCACAATCGTCGGGTTCATTGGCATCGTCAGGCCGCGTTGTAGTGGCGGCATCCGATACGTTCATAGGCCGCAAGATTCAGGCGCGGGGAGACCGTCATGACCTCCTTGCGCCATTCCCAGTCGCAGACGTCGGCACTCGCCGGCCATCATGGTCAAATCGTTTGAGACGGCTGGTGTCGGTCGGCGGCGGTCGAGTGATGGTGGAGATACGGGCGTCCGGGGACGGCACCTGGACCGCGTCGGCCGAGTACATGGGCAATCTGTTCAGCATCGTCGGTCCGACGCCGAACCGTGCCGCATCGGAATGGGCGGACGCGGCGCGTCACTTCGAGGCGGGCCGCCGCTGACGACGGCCGTCGCCGACCCGAGAGCGTTCTTTCCGCACCAGTGCAGGATACGACCCAGGTTCGATTCCATCTGGGCAAATTTCGCGATATGCTTCGGAAGAGCCCGATGTCGCCGCCCAGACCTGGGGTCGCATTTCCGCGCGACGTCCACCGCTGGCGATCGCGACGCAGAGTCCGAAAGTCGATGGAGACGCTTCCGTCGTTGACGGCAGGGTCTCCATCAAGCCGTAGATCGGTCGTTTCCTACTTCTTGAGGAATGCGAGGATGTCCGGGTTCAGCACGTCCGCGTTGACCGTCAGCATCCCGTGCGAAAAGCCCGGGTAGATCTTCAGCGTGTTGTTCGGGATCAGCTTCGCCTGAAGAAGTGCCGCATCCTTGTACGGCACGATCTGATCGTCGTCCCCCTGGAGAACGAGGACCGGCACCGTCATCGCCTTGAGGTCGCCGGTCTGATCGGTCTCCGAGAACGCCGCGATGCAATCGTACTGCGCTTTGGCTCCGCCCATCATGCCCTGACGCCACCAGTTCCTGCGGACCCCCTCGATCACCGGCTTGCCGGGTCGATTGAACCCGTAGAACGGAACCGGGACCTGCCAGTAGAATTCGGCTCGATCGGCTGCGAGTTGGCTGCGGAACCCGTCGAACACGGATTTCGGCAGGCCGCCGGGATTGCTTGGCGTCCTGACCATGATCGGAGGTACCGAGCTGACGAGCACGGCCTTCGCTACGCGCCCCTGGCCATGCCTCGCTACATATCGTGCCACCTCCCCGCCACCGGTCGAGTGGCCGATGTGGATAGCGTTGCGAAGGTCCAGCGCCTTCACGAGCGTCGCGACGTCGCTCGCATACGTATCCATGTCGTTGCCGCTGGTCGTCTGCGTGGAACGTCCGTGCCCGCGCCGATCCATGGCGATCACGCGGTATCCGTGGCCCAGGAAGTACAGCATCTGCGCATCCCAGTCGTCAGCGGTCAGTGGCCAACCGTGATGGAACATCACGGGCTGTCCCTTGCCCCAATCCTTGTAGAAGAGCCGCGCGCCGTCGGTCGCGGTCACGAAGCCGTCTCCGACGTTTCCTGCGGCCGGAGCGACCGCAGCGACCGAAGGGGTCTCGCCGAGAACCGCCGCCGCTCCGATCGCCATGGTCGCGCCGCCAATCAGGCCGCGCCGCGAGACCGTCGAAACAGAAGGGTTCGTTGGGTCGAAGGCCATCGTCGTTCCTTTAATGATGATGCTTCCAGATGGCTTAAGGTCCGCATCGCGCATTGTGCGCACCGAACGGGACTTGGACGGACGGCACATGTCGACGTCCCATGCTGCCCGGATGAAATTTATCGCAACGATCGTCCGAAAACATCATTCGCGTCCACGACGTGATGCCTTCCCGATGCCAACCCCACGTCGACGACCAAGTTGTCGTTCAACATCCGGCTATGCTTCGCCGGGTACGGGAGTTCAGCGTTTGGCATCGACGGACAATCACTCGCCCATCACCCCTCAGACCATCGGCCGGTGGGAAAATACGGATGTCCAGATCGACATCTGCAACGCCGTCGATGCGGATGTGTCGCTTACGGTGGTAGGCATGTTCACTCGGGAGTTCGTAGGAGACAGTCCGACCGGCGCGCTTCTTCGCTTGGACCAGGCCCTTCAGGGCGCGCTGACCCGTCTACGGGCCGACGGCATCTTTCGCTGCGCGCTTGGGGAGACCATGGTTCTCGGCGCGCCCGCCGCGCCGGTGAAGGCCGATGCGGTCCTGATCGTCGGCCTGGGCACGCCGCAGGACTGGTCGCCGTCCGTGCTCCGGGATGCGGTGGCGGTGGCCGCGGCAGAGGCGTTGCGCCTCGACAAGCAGAGCGTCGCATTCTCTCCTTCGCTTTCGGACAGCGGGATGCCGCGTAGACTGTCTGCTGGCACAGGGGAGCCGATGATGGCAGGACTGCTGGGTACGCTTCCCGCCCGTCGTGCGCATGTACTGGAACGCTGGACCTTCTGCTCGGGCGCGACGGATTTCCAGACGCATGCGGATGAATTACGGTCGGCGTTCAAAACGATCGCAGGAAGATAGTCCCCGTGCCAGATCCTGCCCGCGTCATGATCGTCGACGATCACCCCTTCCTACGCGACGGGGTCCGCGCCATGATCGAAGTCCAGCCGGATCTGACCGTGGTAGCCGAGGCATGCAGCGGGACGGAAGCGATACGGCTGTATGCCGAACATCTGCCAGACATCGTCCTGATGGATCTGCAGATGCCGGGAATGAACGGCGTCGAAGCCATCACGCGGATCAGAACCGTGAGCCCCGATGCGCGGATAATCGTTCTGACGACCTATTCCGGCGACGCTCAGGCGTTGAAGGCGCTCAGGGCTGGCGCGATGGGCTATCTGCTCAAGAGCAGTCTTCGCACCGAGCTCCTCGACGCGATCCGGTCGGTCCATGCCGGAGGCAAGCACCTGAACGCCGCGGTAGCGACCGACATTGCCTTGAACGCCGTAGGCGACCCCTTGAGCGACCGCGAGGTCAGCGTACTTGCACTTGCAGCGATCGGGAGTTCGAACCGGCAGATCGGCGCTCGCCTGGGGGTCTCCGAGGAAACGATCAAGAGCCACATGAAGACGATATTCCAGAAACTCGATGCGGTCGATCGGACGCACGCCGTTGCTCTTGCAGCGCGGCGCGGTCTGATCGAACTTTAACCTTCACCTAATCGGACGAGGGTCGCGCCAGGTGCCGCGCTTCGCGAAGTCGTAGCGACCTGCCGTGTTCGAGGATTCCTGCGCGAAGCTACTCGTTCACGCGGACGACCGTCCCCTTGGCGATCTTACCTGTGATCGGATCCCAAGTATCGGTCCCGGCCAATGCCGTTGGATATGCATCATACGTCGCCGAGCTCTTCTGTATTTCCATCGGACGCTCCACGCGCAACGAACTGCTGCAACAGCCACGAGGCCGCCGGTCCTGGCGGCAGGTCCCGCCTCCAGACGCCCGAGAAGCGATAGATGCCCCCAGGGTGATCCGGCATGGCCAATCGGACGAGAGTTCCAGAGGCGAGATCGCCCTCGATCATCGGAAGGGGCATGTTGCCCCAACCGACGCCTTCGCGCAGCAGCGAGTGCTTGGCGCCAAGGTCGGCGAGCCGCCAGGTCCGCGAGCTCATGACCGAGAAGTCGCGACCCTCGGTGAGCGGCGATCGATCGGTCAGCACCAGCTGGATGTGCTCGCGTCCCGCACCGGGCGGAATCCGCTCCAGGCGTGCAAGTGGATGGTCGGGGGCCGCGACGGGCACCATCGCTAGTGATCCGGCCGATACGCTCTCCACGCCCTCAACGCCGGCGGAAAGCGGACCTGAGATGCCGATCACGGCCTTCTGCTCCAGAACGAGGGATGTGATCGCACCGAGCGCTTCGACATGCAGTCGCAGCGCGACTGTGGGGAACTCGGCATTGAAGCTGCGGAGGATCGCGCCCAGCCTGTCGGCTGGGACCATGACGTCGACGGCCAGATTGACCTCCGCCTCGAGCCCCTCGAGCAGTCCTTTCACCTTGGCACGCAGTCCATCGAATCCTTCGCCGATGGCTCTCACCTCCGCCAGCACCGCTCGTCCGGCGACTGTCAGCTTCGGCTTGCGAGTTCCTTCCCGATCGAAGAGCAGCACTCCGAGCTGCGCTTCCAGGTTGGCGATGCCGTAGCTGACCACCGAAACCGCTCGGTTGAGCCGCCGACCCGCGGCGGCGAAGCTGCCGCTGTCGACGACCGCTAGAAATGTCCGGAGCTGTTCGTAGGTCGGCGTACCCGGGTTCGACATTTCAACTTCCTCGAATGACACCCGAGACTTTATCGCCCTGAACGGGCAAGTCGATAGGGCTTATCTGGGTTGGGCAGCGAGGATCGATGTCCCCGCATCCAGGAGATACGACATGATCGAAGTTCGTCCTTTCTCGAAGCTCGGCGGCGCCAACCACGGCTGGCTCGATGCGAAGCATCACTTCTCGTTCGCCAGCTACTACGATCCTTCGCGCATGAACTGGGGCTCGATCCGCGTCTGGAACGATGACACGATCGCGCCGAAGTCCGGCTTTCCGGCCCACCCCCATCGCGACATGGAAATCATCACCTACGTCCGCGAGGGTGCGATCACGCACAAGGACAACATGGGCAATTCCGGACGGACCGAGGCCGGCGACGTCCAGGTCATGTCGGCTGGCACCGGCATCGCCCATTCGGAATTCAACGAGGAGGACGTCACCACCAAGATCTTCCAGATCTGGATCCAGCCGAGCCGTTCGGGCGAGAAGCCGGCCTGGGGTGCGAAGCCGTTCCCCAAGGGCGAGCGTTCCGGGCAGTTCGTGGTGCTGGCCAGCGGTTTCGACAGTGACGACGACGCGCTTCCGATCCGTACCGACGCCCGCGTCGTCGGCGCGACGCTCAAAGCCGGCGAGACTGCCGAGTATCCCCTCGGCGCGAACCGTCGCGGCTATCTCGTGCCGGCATCGGGCGCGGTCGAGATCGAAGGACAGCGCGTAGGAGAGCGCGACGGCGTCGCGATCTCAGAGGTCGAGACGCTGCGGGTCACCGCCATCGAGGACAGCGAGATCGTCCTGGTCGACGCGGCCTGAATGCTCTGCGCCGCCGGCATCGCCGGCGGCGCAACTACGACCCTATGTTCACCTGCACCGCGATGCAGCATCGCGAAGCATAGCCGGAAGGTCGGGGATACCGACGAGTCGGCTATGAGTTCGGGCTTCCGGGGCGATCGCGGCTGAGCCCCCGAGATCCGTTCATTCCGTCAGCCGACCCGAAGGCCGGCTTGATTCCGTTGTATCGGGAGCGCGCCCGGCTCGCAGCGCAGCATGTGCGCTTCATCCAAATCGCCAAGCGAATCGCCAAGCTCGGCGCACGCGACTGGCTCATGGTCCCCGCGTAGTCCAATCCCGAAGGAAGGTCGTGGAACGCTCTGGCCCGTGCATCGACGGTACTTTCCGGCGGTTTGCGAACAGTCTTGCTGACCGCTGTCGCGCTGACGCGTGTTCCGGTCGCGAAGGCCCTGCGATGGGCGTGGCAGAGGAGTGCCAGATGAGTGTCGAGAATTCACAGCTTCTGGAGAAGATCCGCACGCTTCTGGACGATACTTTGAAGTTCGCTGACTCGATCGGCGAGCATCTCATCGCAGCCAACGTATCGACCGCGCTGGCGGTGACGATCGAACGGCTCGAGCGCAACAGGAACTGATCGCCGCCCGGGCTCTGGTCCCCACCGTCAGCCACGTTGCTTTATGGAGGTCATA
Source organism: Sphingomonas sp. R86521 (assembly GCF_042466235.1). Lineage (NCBI taxonomy): Bacteria > Pseudomonadati > Pseudomonadota > Alphaproteobacteria > Sphingomonadales > Sphingomonadaceae > Sphingomonas > Sphingomonas sp. R86521. Next base: position 205,206 of record NZ_JAXHBY010000001.1, read on the forward strand.
TGAAGAAGATCGGATTCCTGTCGTTCGGCCATTGGTCGCCGTCGTCGCAGTCGGCGACTCGCTCCGCGGGCGACACGCTGCTGCAGTCGATAGACCTTGCCGTGGCGGCCGAGGAACTGGGTGCCGACGGCGCCTACTTCCGCGTCCATCACTTTGCGCAGCAGCTCGCCTCGCCCTTCCCGCTGCTGGCCGCGGTCGCAGCCAAGACGAGCCGCATCGAGATCGGCACCGGCGTCATCGACATGCGCTACGAGAACCCCTTCTACATGGTCGAGGATGCGGGCGCCGCCGATCTGATCAGCCGTGGCCGGCTGCAGCTCGGACTCAGTCGTGGCTCGCCCGAGCAGGTCGTGAATGGCTGGCGTCATTTCGGGTACGCTCCCGAAGAAGGCGAGACCGACGCGGACATGGGACGGCGTCACGCCGAGGTCTTCCTGGACCTGCTGAAGGGCGATGGCTTCGCGCAACCGAGCCCGAGACCGATGTTTCCCAACCCACCCGGCCTGCTGCGTCTTATTCGCGCTGATGGACGATCGGGACAGAGCATATTTCGGTCGCGGCGAGAGCAGCGACCAGATTGGAATCATCGACGAAATGCGCGCGATCTTCGGCAGGTCGTAATCGGGCGAACCGGACAGGCTCGTCGAACAGCTGCGAGCGGATGAAGCTATCGAGGAAGCGGATACCTTGCTGTTGACGGTCCCCAACCAGCTCGGCGTGGATTACTGTGCGCATGTGATCGACGCGATCCTGAAGCACGTCGCGCCGGCACTCGGTTGGCGGTGAGCCAGGAGGCGAAGGAACGGCCGCACGTTTGGCTACAGTGCGAGACGGGCCTACGAATAGCGTTCCTCACGCCAAGGGTCTCCCCGGTTGTGGTAGCCTCGGGTCTCCCAGAAGCCGGGCTCGTCCGACGACACGTAGCTGATCCGCCGCAGCCACTTGGCGCTTTTCCAAAGATACAGATGCGGGACGACCACGCGGACCGGGCCTCCGTGTTCGCGTGCGAGAAGTTCGCCGGACCAGCTGTGGGCAAGCAGAGCGCCCGAATTGGAGAAGTCCGCAAGCGTCAGGTTCGTGGTATAGCCGTCGTGGGACGTCAGGACGACATGAGCCCGGTCCGGCAGCGGCGGAAACTCGACGACCAAGGTGGACGTGGCGATGCCTGCCCATTCGTTGTCGTAACGCGACCAGGCGGTGACGCAGTGGATGTCCGACCGAAGCTCGACCTGGGGAAGGTCCAGGAAATCATGCCAGGCGAGAACCACTGGTCCGCCAACGATGCCGTCGATCGACAACGTCCAGTCCCGCGGAGCGATCTCCGGCACGATGCCGAGATCGAGTACCGGCCACTTTTCGGTCAGATGCTGCCCCGGCGGCAGGCGTTCGACCGACCACAGGTCAGGCGTCGCAACCGTGGTGTGGTGAGCCTTCGCTCGCGCAATCTTGCTCCGGGTGAGCTTGTTCTTCGAGGGATCGATCTCGTTGTTCATCCGGCGATCCTCATGCCATTCGCCTACTGATGTCTTGTATGAAAGCGACGGCGTCATCGGAATCCGACGCCACGTTCTCCTCCGCGTAACTTTACAACGGTCGACGCGCATACGGGGTGGGCCGCACAGGCTATCCCTTCTTCGAAGCCGGCACGAGTTCGACCCGCTCCGAGCGAGGCATCCCTTCGATCAATCGACCGGCGTCGCCTCCGGCAAGATGGTGGGCGTTGTCGTTACTACGCGGTGGGTAAGCGCCTACCGCTTTAGCGCCATGTCGAACAAGTTGCGGTCGTGCAACGCATAGGCGTCCGCGAGGTTGATTGCGTACCCAGGATCGATCAGCTCGCGAATGTGGGCTTCCAGTACAAGTCTGATCAGTGCCGGCCAATCGGTCGGCGGACCGAACGGATACCTGAAGTCAGTTCCCAGGGTCCGATGGGCTCCCTGCATCGAAGAGATCTCGACTCATGCGCCACGCGCCGACTCCCACCGAGGATCCGTACGCCCGGGCAGGACAGATCTTTCCTGTTCTATCCGAAGCCATGATCGAGCGGGTTCGTGCGTACGGTCGCGAAGAGACGGTTGCGAAGGACGCCGTCCTCTTCGCCCGTGGCGAACGCAAGGCCGACTTCTTCGTCGTCCTGGATGGCGAGATCGGCATCTTCCGGGCAGACGACGGAGACACGCAACGGTTGTTGACCGTTCATCGCCAGGGCCAGTTCACTGGCGAACTCGATCACCTCAGCGCCCGGTCGCTCCTGGTGGGCGCCTGTGCTCTGACGCAGGCCCGCATCCTGCGCGTGCCTGCGATGGACTTCCGCAGATTGATGGCCTCGGAACCAGATATAGCCGAGTTGATCATCCGCGCCTTTATTCTGCGTCGGATGGGATTCGTCCATCATGGGGAAGCCGGCGTGACCCTGATCGGACCCGGTGGTTCGGCGGATACCCTCCGGCTCGAGCGCTTCGCCATCCGGAACGGGTACCCGGTGCGGCTGATCGACACCATGACCGACGTGAGCGCCGCGGATGCGATGGTAGCAGCCGGTCTCGAGCTCTCCGATCTGCCGGCCGTCGTGACCGGCGATCGAGCCGTGCTGCGGAATCCGAGCATAATGGAATTCGCCGACAAGCTGGGTCTCACCGAGCCCTTCTCTTCCGAGGAGGTCTGGGACGTCGCGGTCGTCGGCGCGGGTCCATCCGGGTTGGCCGCAGCGACCTACGCCGCATCCGAAGGTCTGAGGACCGTAGTGATCGAGGGTCTGGCGCCCGGTGGACAGGCCGGCACGAGCTCCCGCATCGAGAACTATCTTGGTTTTCCGACCGGAATCTCCGGTCAGGCGTTGGCGGGACGCGCGCAGATACAGGCTCAGAAGTTCGGGGCGCGCATCGCCGTGTCGAGAGCGGCGACGCGCCTTGACTGCTCCCGCACACCCCACAGGATCGAGCTCGAGGATGGGCAGACCCTGCAGGCGTCCGTGGTCGTCGTCGCTTCAGGTGCGCGGTACAGGCGCCTCTCGGTACCCGGCTACGAACTCTACGAGGGCGCTGGCATACAGTATGCCGCTACCGCGATGGAGGCATCCTTATGCGAGAACCAGAACGTGGTCGTGGTCGGCGGCGGGAACTCCGCCGGGCAGGCGGCCATGTTCCTGTCCCGACACGTGGGGCACGTCCACATGCTGATCCGGAAGTCCGGACTCGCTGCAACCATGTCGGACTATCTCGTGCAACGGATCGCGCTGTCTCCCACGATCACGCTGCACCCATTCAGCGAGGTGAGTGCCCTCCATGGAGATCCCACGCTCGATGAGGTGGAGTGGCGCGACGTACGGACGGGGGCGACGACCCGCATAACGTGCGGCGCACTGTTCGTCATGATCGGAGCCGAGCCGAATACCGCTTGGCTACAGGACTGCCTGCCGCTGGATGCGAATGGCTTCGTCGTGACGGGCAACGACGAGTCCGGACGCCCGCTGGGCTGTCCGTACGCTACCGCCAAGCCGGGGATCTTCGCGATCGGCGACGTACGGGCCGGCTCGGTCAAGAGAGTGGCCGCCGGGGTGGGCGAAGGCTCCGTCGTCGTTCAGGCGATCCACCATTATATCGAAGCCATGGAGCAGTCGAAGCGAGGTTCGCCCGTCGAAGTAACCTAGTACGCCGCCAAGCCGAAATGGATCGCGCGCGACGCGTTCCGTACTCTGCCATGTGGCCGACGCGCCGACCAGGCGGTGTGTTCGGCTTGTTCCGAGCCAATTCGTCGAACGGCGATCTGATCGCAGGAAGGCTTGCCGCGCAACCGACATCGCGACGACCGAGGTCGATTCTCGCGATGTCGATCGCTACGTGCCGGTCTGAGACGGAAGCGCGCGTGTCGTTCCTAGTTGTGCTTGATGCTGAGCCCCTCGAACCCAACCGAGCTGCCGCCGTTGGTGTCCTGCGTGTAGTTCCCCGCCTTGAAGTACAGCTTGCTGTTGTCGAAGCTCGAGTCGAGATAAGTCGTCTGCGACTTGTCGTTGACGGTGACCCTCAACAGGCCACCCTTTTCCAGAGTGATCGAATAGCTGAAGAACTGGTGCGTAGGGATCCCGGTCTTGATGGTCAGGCGCGTGCGCGGACTTCCCGACTCGGTAGTGTTCTTCTGTAGCACGTCCGCATGGATCGTCCCGTTGGTGTAGTGCAGCTCGACCGGCGGGCGTGGCGTCGTAGCCTCCTGATGTATCTGACCGATGACGATGTCGCCGCTTGCCGGGAGGTCGTAGATGTTAACCCGCGCCGCCTGCGCGGCGCAGCCGTCGTTCACGTTCCAAGTCCGGTTCTCCTTGAGTTCAGACCGCGGATACTTCGAGTTCGGCGTAGTGGCCAAGCCGCTGGAGGGAACCCTCATGACGACGCGGGCGGCGGTTTGCCGTTCGAAGAACTGGCTAGAGTAGCTCGGCAGTTGGCTACCCGAAACGGTATCGGGCTTCCCGTCGCCATTGGCGTCGACCGGCAGTTGCAGCGTTCCATAGGAAGCCGTGCTGGTAGCGGTGGGAATCGTAATCGAACACTCGGCGAACGCAGCGGAACAACTTGTTGCTACGGCCACGATGATCGATGTCATTCGCAAAACGCTGTATGTCGGATACGTCATCTTTTGCCCTCCTGTCCGAAGTCGCGATCTCGGCACGCCTTCGGCGTTCCCGGGATGCCTCGGAGACATCATCCTCTCGCATCGACGGCATGGTATGTGGCCTGAGCCCAATCTAGCCGCACGACTCGATGGCGCTCGTTGTCGCCGTCGGCATACAAGCACGGTTCACGCGACCCGTCAACGAGTTGTATGACAACGTTGCTGGATGATTGGTCTTTCCGCGTCGAGGACACCGCCAGCAAGGGCGGCAACTCTGACTCAGAGCTCGATGCGGATGATCGTCGGTGCGCCGCGGAGTGTCCGGCGGCATGCGAACAGAAAATCGCTTTGATCCTCGAGGCTTACCGAAGCAGTTGGTGGTGAGCCCGCTAGCCCCCTAAAGAGTGGGCTGCCACTCCCTCTTTAGGGTGATAAAGACGCGTATGAAAGTGACGAAGGCCGCCACGCTAGCCGATGATCTCGTTCGGCAGCTCGAAACTCGGATCGAGACGGGTGCCCTCAATCCCGGCGACCGCTTTCCCACCGAAAAGCAGATTGAAGATGATTTCGGCGTCAGTAGAACCGTAGTGCGTGAAGCATTCGCGCGGTTATCCGCGCGGGGACTGCTCGAGTCTCGCCGCGGCGCCGGCGCGTTCGTCGCTCCCGCCGCGCATTATAGAGCATTCCAGCTGGCACCGGAGGAAGTGGAGGCGATCGAGGACGTCCTGAAGCTTCTCGAAATGCGGATGGGGTTCGAGAGCGAAATGGCGGAACTCGCTGCGAAGCGTCGATCGGCAAGCGATCTCGCAGCGATGCGCGAAGCTCTCGCGGCGATGGACAGCAGCGAGGAAGTCGACGGTTCGGTGATGGCTGATGCCGCCTTCCACGCCGCGATCGCAAGGGCCACGGGGAACGACTATTTCGAGCGCTTCACGTCATTCCTCGGCGTTCGACTAGTTCCGTCGCGAAAGCTCTATCTTCAGGCGGACGATCCCGAGACGCACAAAGCCCACGCCCGTACGATCAACCAGGACCACGAGGCGATCTACGCCGCCATCGAAGCAGGAGATCCATCTCGAGCATTTCGTGCAGCACGTGCACACATGCAGAAGAGCTTCGAGCGGTATGAGAGCCTCTCGACCAGGGGTTGAGATCGTCGAGCTTCCGATAGGGGGAGAGTCCCGGACGCTAATTCGCGCCGGCCCTGCGAACGCGAAACCCGATTCTGGAGTTTCGGTGATGCCGTGCACTTCCGCGCCTGGAACGATAGAAGATGTGCGGTTCACGCGCGAAGTGAAGCCACACGGTCAAAGGAAGGCACAGGTCTGTGTGGTCGCCCGCGCTCAGACCGGACGAGCCTGGGATCCTTTGGTCAGAAAGTACCAGAGGCGCCCGAACGGATTGGAATGGCTGCCAGCTTCCGATCGATACGCAAGTGATGCGGGGATGGTGACGACCACGGTCGTTCCCTGTCCAAGCCGCCCGACGATGTCGACTCGTGCTCCGATCCGACCAGCGCGCTCGTGCATCCCGAGCATGCCATAGTGTCCCTGCTGTTGGGCACGTCGCGGGCCATCCCCGTCGAAGCCGATGCCGTTGTCCAGAATGGTGACCACGAGACGCTTGCGACCGTAATCCGCCCGGACTTCGACGCGGTCCGCCTCCGCGTGCCGGGCGGCATTGAACATTGCCTCGCCTGCGATGCGTCCTACTTCTTCGGCGATCGGACCGTTTATGGGACGAGCGTTGCCATTGCTCACGACCTGTACCTTCGTGGACGGATCGAACGGCTGTGCATCGGCTAGTTCGCGTAGCAACGCTTCCAGGCAGGCGTCGTGGGTTTTGCGCAGATCTCGCACCCTCTCGCGTCCCTCCATAAGGAGATCATCCGCCCGATCCAGGGTCTGATCGATCGAAGTCCGGGTCGGATCGCTCTCCGACAGATGTTCGCCGATCGCGTGGAAACGCATGATCAGTCCCTGCATGCCCTGCAGGAGGGTGTCGTGCAGTTCCCGTGCTATGCGTTCGCGTTCGGCCGATCTCGCTTCCGTGCGCCCGCGTATCTGTGCGCTCACCTGCCTCAGCCTCAGCGAATACAGGATCCAGAGGAGAAGGCCGAACGCCGCCAAGACCGCCAGACGGAAGGGCCATGTCTGGACGAGGGTCGGGAGAATGGTGAAGCGCACATCCGCTCCATCCCGGTTCCACACTCCATCGTTGTTGCTGGCGATGACGCGAAAGCGATACGTCCCGGGCCCAAGGTCGGAATAGCTGGCAGCGCGCCTGTTCTGCGCGTCGATCCAGTTCGCGTCGGCTCCCTCAAGCCGGTAGCGGAACCGGACCCGCGAAGGGACGGTAAGGCTCGTCGCGGTGTAGTTGATCGCAAGCGTCGTCGTCCCTCCAGGCAGTTCGATGTTCAGCGGGTCGCGGAAGTGACGGTCTCCTACGATCAGCGACCTGATGGAGACCGATGGCGCCATGGAGTTGCGTTCAAGCCTCCGCGGATCGACGGTTAGAACGTTGCGACGCGTCAGGAACCACAGCCTGCCGTCTCCCCCCGCAACCGCCTGTGGTCCTGACGCCTTCTGAGCGAAGCTGTTCACGCCGTCATTGAAGTCGAATATCCGGCGGGGAAGGGGCACGCCGGGTGCCTTGAAAGCGGCGTCCAACGCCGCTGTGCGCATCCTGACAATTCCAGCGTCCCCGATGGTCCAGGTGTCCCCGGATACGGTCTGGACGAGGCCGTTGATCGACCCGACCCATGGATATTCCTTGGCGCTCAGCGTCAGGACCCGACCTTCCGTCAACGCCGCCAAGCCTTGCGCGCCCCCTACCATCAGTAGCCTGCGTCCAGGCAGAAGGCTTTCGAGATTGCCGACGCGCAGCCGCTCTTTGACGACGCTTATGAATGGAGCGCCCTTCAACGTCGGAGGCCTGTTGCGGAACAGTATGGCCGCCTTACCGCGTGCATCGAGAGCGACGTCGCCAGGCACTCCGACACCGGCGCGGAAACCGGGCCAGCTTTGCCAGGCACCGCTTTTTTGACGCCACAGCAAGCCGGCGTCCACGGCTGGCAGCCAAAGCCGCCCGTCACGGTCTTCAGCGCAGCCGTAGTAGGTCGAGTTTATCGGCTTTGCGAACCGTTCGACCCGGTCGGCGGTGACCCGAAGGAGACGATCGCGGAGCGTCAGCCAGACTCCGCCGTCGCGCGCCGGGCATAACGTCGCCGGGTTCGTAGCCGTTCGCAGGACTTTTTCGGGAGACCGTCCTGCTCTGATTCGATACAGGGTGTCGGCATCGGTGACGTAGACGGTTCCCTCGTCTGCGACCGCGATGTGGTAGCTTTCCGCCGAATTGGCCGGGATGGCCGTTTCGACGTTCACGTCGGCGTCTCGCAGCATGTCCAGTCCGAGTTCGGTCCCGGCCCATACGTTCCCCTCACGGTCGACGAACAGGGAGCGTGCCTGGTCGGATGTCATTCCGTCGGCGTCGGTGAACCATTTCCTCGACTGCGAAACCGCACGACGGTTCGCTGAACCCGGGTCGTGCGGAGCGTCCATTCGAAACAGGCCTTCGGCCGGGGTCGTGCCCCAAAGCCGCCCCTTGCCGTCAAACCGGATGGTAGTGCTCGAACGGCGTCGCGGCGAATGCCCTGATGCGGCTGAGGGCCCCTTTTGAGCCTGCAGATCCAAAGGGCGCGTGCCGTTGCCGTCGGACACCCACATCCGCCCCGACGCATCTTCGGCGATGTTTGCCCTCCATGTCACGTATCCTCCGGTCTTCTCGAAGCGTCTGGCCCCGGGCGCTAGACGCATCACTCTGTCGTTCAGGACTATCCAGAGAGCGCCGTCTCGAGCGACAAGCAGCTGCCATGCGCGCTGAGTCGGCAGCCCCCAGTCGGCGCCGGCCCGCTCCCAGCGGCCATTGCGGTAGAGAGCCAGGGTGTCGACGATCCGGCCGCCGCGAGCAACCCACACGGCACCGTTACGGGTCTCCGCCATGCCAACCACCTCGCGAGACGGGTTGGGCATATGCGTGTCGAGGAGCCGACCGGCACGGTAGATCATCGCGCCGCCGCTACGTCCGAGTCCCACCCACACGTCGCCGGAACTGGCGCCCAGGATTGCAGAAACGACGAAGGGTCCCCCGCGCCAGTGCTCGGGTCGGATCTTCTCGAAGGCCGCTCCGTCGAAACGGAAAAGCCCCTCGACGCTGCCGATCCAAAGATAGCCGTCGCGGGACTGTCCCAACGCGCCGATCCGGCTTGGCGCTCCGTTCTCCATCTGCCAGCTGACGTGCTTCACGTCGTTCATGGGGGCATGATCGAGTGCTATTCGTCCTGCAGCCGGCACTGCGCTGAGTCCGAACGATAGGGCCAGCATGCTCGACCGCATGGATCGAAAGGGCCGAGAACCTCGCATGATCGTCGGATGCCGCAGTCGCCGCTTCGAATTCATGGACGTAGCATGGGCGCAGTATTGAATTCTGTGAACATGGGTTTCGTCGGTGCTTGCAAGGCCGGGGTTTACGAGGCGTACCTGGTCCGCAAAATCGAGGCGACATCTGCAGGCACCTTGCACCGTGTTGCCTCCACTTTCGTTATCGGCGGTCATGTCCAACTCAGTACGTTGCGAGCATCGGCAGGTGAGCAGTCCCTTGCATCTGGTTCATTGGGCGCAGAACCGCCTCTGCGGCGCGAACTATAGATTGATGATGCCTCGCTTTGCGGCGATCATCACGGCGTGGGTTCGGTCGGCGACACCGAGCTTGGCGAGGATCGTCTTCATATACCCTTTGATCGTGCTCTCGGTCAGGCCAAGGCGTATGGCGATCATCTTGTTCGAATTTCCATCGGCCGCGAGCTTCAGTATCTCGAGTTCCCGCGTAGTTATGGCCTCATCAGTCTGACCGCGAAGATCCGTTTCGAGCTTCACGGTCGTATGCTTGCCGGCGTGCACCGAGCGTATCGCCAGCAGCAGCTCTCTGCGCATGCTGCTCTTGAGCAGGTAGCCGGCGGCGCCGGATCGCAGTGCTCGTAGAGCTCGCGTATCGCCGGCATAGGTGGTCAGTACGATTATTCGGGCCCCGGGATGCACGGCGCGCAACGCCTCGATCGCTGCAACTCCGCCCATGCCGGGCATCTGCAGGTCCATGAGGATGATGTCCGGATTGTGACGCTCGAACATTTCGAGCACCTGTTCGCCCCGCTCCGCTTCCGCAACGACGACCATGTCGGCCTGGGTGTCGAGAACGGCACGTACTCCGTCCCGCAGGAAAGGATGATCGTCGACTACGGCTATGCGGATCGGCGTGGTCATGCTGATGGTTCCGATCCCCCGCTCGAGGCCTCATCCCCGCCCGGCATTCGTCCAACCAGTGCCGATGCCGCGATCTGGACTCGCAATGCGATGGCGCCGCTGAAGCGCTTGCCTCCCATTTCCTGCACCGTGCGTCGGTGTGGCGCGAAGAAGAAGGGATCACCCATGTTGGTCGGTTGCTCGAGCAAGGCGTTCTGCCGATCGGACGAGATCGGCGACGGTGCGGACCCCCATCTTCTTCATGACGTTAGCGCGGTGCATCTTGACCGTGATCTCGGCGATGCCGAGCTCACCGGCGATCTGCTTGTTGAGCAGACCCCGAACGACGCCTGCCATGACTTCCGATTCGCGCGGCGTCAGCGCGCTATGTCGCGCGACCGACGACGCCACATCGCGATCGCTCGCGAAACGCTGACGGCCCTTCGCCAGCGCCGTGTTCACTGCGTCCAGGATGTCCTGGTCGCGCACGGGCTTCGTCAGGAAGTCGACGGCGCCGGCCTTCATCGCCCTTACTCCCATCGGGATGTCACCGTGGCCCGTCAAGAAGATGATCGGGGCGCTGACGCCCCGCGCGGCAAGCGTATCATGAAACTCGAAACCGCCGATGCCCGGCATCCGGACGTCGACGACCATACAGCACAGCGATTGGGGCATGGGCGCGCCCAAGACTTCGGCGGCGCTGCCGTAGCAGGCGGTTGCCAAGCCGACGGATCGAAACAGGCTGTCGAGAGCACCGCGGACGAGCGGATCGTCGTCGACGATGATGACCAACGCCGTGGTTGTGTCGTGCATGGCGTGATCTCTTCCTCTTCGTTCGGCAACGCATTAGGTACCGCGAAATGAGCCTGTCGTACTAGCGCTTAGCTCGTTGGGCCGTGCAATGGGACCATGGGACGTCCGTCTGATAGATCCGCTACTCCTTTCCGCCCGGGTCGCCCACGAAGCCGTCCGCAATCAACTGGCCGATTGCCGGTTTTGCTGGACGTCGACCGCTCCGAATTGAACTCCGGTCATATGCACGGCCTAGTCGAACCGCGAGCCGGACGGGGGGTCGCTGGCTGGAAAGCTCTCCTCCTCGGCTTCGTCGATCGCAGCATCAACATGCTCGCGATCGATCTCGGGTGTGACGTCCTGTGGTTCGAGGGGGTTCATCGGCCGGCTCCTTTTTCAAGGGCCATAGCGCACGGTTTCCGCCTCATATTGGATTTACGACACGCCGTTTGGACGTATCGCTCAAAAATTGTCTGTGGATATCAGCGCTAATTGGCGTTCGCTATCCGCGGTGAACCTCGCGATGTTAGTAGCGTGTCCCGTTTACTGCCAAGGGTGGGATACCTTCAGCCAGTGCGCTCAGCGGTCTCCAAACAAAAAAAGGCGGCCGCTCTCGCGACCGCCTTTTCTCCCGTTCTAGCCGCGGTCAGGTCGCGATGTTCGAAGTCACCGGCTTGGCGGTCACGTCGAAACGGTCGGCATCCATGACCTTCACCCAGGCCTTGACGAAGTCCTTGACGAACTTTTCCTCGTTACCATTCTCAGCATAGACCTCGGCCGTCGCGCGCAGCTGCGAGTTCGAGCCGAACACCAGGTCCGTACGGGTGGCGCGCCATTTTTCGCCCTTCCCGCCACGGTCGTGTCCGATGAATTCCTCGTCACTCGCCGTGTCGACGAGCTGCCAGAACGTCTCGTTGTCGAGCAGATTAACGAAGAAGTCGTTGGTCAGCTGACCCTTGCGATCGGTCAACACGCCCTCGGGCTTGTCGCCGTGATTGGCGCCCAGCACGCGCAGACCACCGAGCAGAACCGTCATTTCGGGAGCCGACAGACCGAGCAGCGAAGCCTTGTCGAGAAGCAACTCCTCGGTCTTCACGGTCTGCCGCGTCCTGAGATAGTTGCGGAAGCCATCGGCTTGCGGCTCCATCCATGCGAAGCTCTCGACGTCGGTCCAGTCCTGTGTTGCATCCCCGCGACCACAGGTGAACGGCACCTTGATCTCGAAACCGGCATCCTTCGCCGCCTTCTCGATTGCCACCGAACCCGCGAGAACAATCGCGTCGGCAAGCGACATCGCACCGCGCAACTCATTAAGCTTGGCAAGCACCGTCGCAAGCTCCGCGGGCTCGTTGATCGCCCAATCCTTCTGAGGCTCCAGCGCGATACGCGCGCCGTTGGCACCGCCCCGGTGATCGGACTTGCGGTAGGTCGAGGCGGAGGCCCAGGCGGTCTTCACGAGCTGACCAACGCTGAGGCCAGAGGCCAGGACCTTTTCCCTGAACGACGTAACATCGGTATCGCTGGGCGTCGTTCCTTCGGGCACCGGATCCTGCCAGATCAGCGTCTCTTCCGGCACCTCCGGCCCGAGGTAACGGACCTTCGGACCCATGTCGCGGTGGGTCAGCTTGAACCAGGCACGCGCGAAGGCGTCATCGAGCGCCGCCTGGTCGTCACGGAACCGCTCGGAAATCGCGCGGAACTCAGGGTCAATCTTCAGAGCCATATCCGCCGTCGTCATGATCGTCGGCACGCGCTTGCTCGGGTCGCGCGCGTCGGGAGCCATGTCCTCCCATTCCTGGTTGATCGGCGTCCACTGCTTCGCACCCGCGGGGCTTTCCGTCAGCTCATACTCGTACTTGAACAGCAGGCGGAAATAGTCGCCGGTCCACTTCGTCGGGTTGTTAGACCACGCACCCTCGATCCCCGAGGTGGTGATGTGGCCCTTGCCGATCTCCTCGCTGTCGGTGAGCCAGCCGAGGCCCTGCATGTGCACGGCTTCCGAAGCAGGTTCCTTACCGAAATTCTCGGCGGGCTTCGCGCCGTGCGTCTTGCCAAAGGCGTGGCCGCCCGCAGTAAGCGCGACCGTCTCCTCCGAGTTCATCGCCATGCGCGAGAAGGTGGCGCGCATGTCACGGGCCGAACCGAGAGGATCCGGATTGCCGCCGGGGCCTTCGGGATTCACGTAGATGAGGCCCATCGAGTCGGCGGCCAGCGGCCCTTCGAGCTCGAGCTCCTCGTCCGGGCGGATCCGCGACTTATGCTCGGCGTGCCCGATCCACTGCTCCTCGGCGCCCCAATAGGTGTCGCCCTCGGACTGATACACGTCCTTGCGGCCGCCGGCGAAGCCGAAGGTCGGGCCGCCCATGCTCTCAATGGCGACGTTGCCGGCCAGAATAAACAGGTCGGCCCAGCTGATGTGCTTGCCGTACTTCTGCTTGAGCGGCCATAGCAGGCGCCGTGCCTTGTCGAGGTTCCCGTTGTCCGGCCAGCTGTTGAGCGGTTCGAAGCGCTGCTGGCCTGACGAAGAGCCACCACGCCCATCGGTAACTCGGTAGGTGCCCGCGGCATGCCACGCCATGCGGATCATGAAGGGGCCGTAGTGACCATAGTCCGCCGGCCACCAGGGCTTGCTGTCGGTCATCAGCGCGGTGAGATCGGCTTTCAGCGCCGCATAGTCGAGCGTCCGGAACGCCTCTGCATAGTCGTAGTCCTCGCCCATGGGGTTGGGCGACACGCCATGCTGGTGAAGGATTTCGACCGGAAGAACGTCGGGCCACCAATCCTTGTTGGTCCGGCCGAGCAGCGAACGGACAGTGCCCGCACCGCCGCCTTTTCCGCCCATCGGGCAGCGCGCGCTAGGATCTTCGTCGGCCATTTAGCTACTCCTCTTATGCGATATTCCAGGTTTAAATTTGAGGAACAAATTTATCCAATGAATTAAAGAGTTTTCTGCTATCGCTTCAGTCGATGAAGCCCCTCCCGTCGCTCAGGCAATTGTCGTATCTGCTCTCACTCCACGAGCATGGGCATTTCGGACGGGCGGCTGTCGCCTCGTTCATCTCACAATCCGCCTTCTCCGCGAGCATAGCTGAGCTCGAGCGTGTGCTTGAGACAAGCCTGGTCGAGCGCTCCAAGCGCCATGTCCGCTTCACCCCGATCGGCGAGGAGATCGTGGTCCGCGCTCGGCAGATGGTGCGAGCTGCCGAAGACCTTCATGTCGCTGCGCAGCGCTCGTACGAGCCGCTTGTGGGCAGCCTGCGATTGGCGGCGATCCCTACAGTTGCGCCGTTCTTGTTGTCCAGTATCCTGCCCGCGATCGCGCGCGACTGGCCGCGACTGCAGCTGTATGTGCGGGAGATGGTGACGAGCGTCGCCCGTGAAGCGATGGAGCGGGGTGCGATCGATTGTGTGCTGCTCGCCCTGCCGGTCGAGTGCGGCGAGGTCGAAAGCATCAATATATCAGTCGATCGCCTGATCCTCGTCGCGGCTAAGGGACAGGATGAGATGGCGTCGCCGCTATGCGATCCCGACGATGACCGATTGCTTCTGCTTGAGAACGGACACTGCCTCAAAGAGCACGCTCTTGCGGCTTGCAACCGGGCAGCTTCGGAGGCTGAAAGCCGGCTGGTCGCCTCCACGCTGCACACGCTCGTACAACTGGTCGATGCCGGTCTAGGCTACACGTTGCTCCCACAGATGGCGATCGACGCCGGCATCCTTGGCGGCACGCGCGTCGAGCCGCGGCCGGCGCCGGCCCTTAACGCGGAGCGACAGATCGCGTTGGTTTGGCGCAGCGGCCATCCGCGTACGAGCGACTTCAGACTGCTTGGCGAGACGATCAGGCAAGCGGCGGGCGGCTCAGCTTAACGCCGCAAATGCTCTCCGAACCTCCTAATTAATCCTCGCTACGCTCGACGAATAAAGGTTTTGCGCCAACGCCAACGTCTGTGGTTCAGGTTCGACCCGTTAGGGGCTGACGCCGACAGTACATAAGGACGGAGCGACATGCCTCTTTTGAAGACCGTTGCTGCTATTGCAGGCCTCGCGATGGCAGGCGCTGCCGCCGCGAGTGTTGACACGTCGCCGAAGCCGGGCGGCGTGTACAAGTTGAAGCCTGGGATCTACGTGCAGAAGGGGGTCTCGTGCGGCACCGCCCCCAACTCCGCAATTCGTCAATATGACGGGCGCGGCATCAGCGATGCGCACTCCCGCTCGTGCCGCGCGCGCATCCTGTCGCGACGTGGGGAAGCGTACGAAGTCAGCCAGTCGTGCATCGACGCTGGTGCGGGTCCCGCTCCGCGAGTCGTTCAGCGCCAGGTCGTCACGGTGCCGGACGCGCTGACCTTCACGATGCGCACGGGGCGTGGCGCCTCTGCCTATCGCTACTGCCCGGCCTACATGCTTCCCGCCGGCATGCCCGGTGCGGCGAGATGAGCGGGTCATCAGTTCGAAAGGTGACGTTAGCCATGACGCTGATGCTCGGGGCGTGCGTCAGCGCTCCAACCGTCAGCACACCTCTCGCATCATCACCGGCCCCTTCCGAAACGATCACCATTTCCGTAGGACCGTGCTTCGGCTTCTGCCCGGTCTACACCGCCAGCTTCGCGTCCGATGGCACGGCGCGCTTCTTCGGCCAGCGCCATACCGCCGTTCTGGGCGAGCGAGCCAAGGACGCCGGTGCGGAAGCCTACCGCGAACTTGCACGCGACCTTGCGGTGTTCCAGCCGGCGACCGGCGCGGAAGCGGCGATCGAATGCACTGCAGCGATATCCGATACCTCGGAATATACGGTCACCTGGACCGGTGCCAACGGCAGGAAAACAGTAGCTACGGTGCCGAGCGGCTGTCCCGGCGGCCCGGGAAACACGCTTGTACGGATCCTCCGCGACGTTCCCAAAAGGCTCGGCATTGAAGATTGGACGAAGCAGACCACGCGCCCAGGTGAGTCGCGCGGGTGACATCCCTTGCGATACCGTTGCGTTCTGCGACGAGAAACGCTTCAATCGCGAGGCCGTAGTCACCAACGTGCCTATTACGGATGATGCTCAGAAGGCGATTCAATCGACTTCTCGGTGAGCCTGCCTACGGTTGGGTGGAGGTCGCCTAGCGGCTTGGACATACACGTCCTCCACCCGGTTGCAGAAAAAAAAGGCGGCGGCCAACGTCGCGCCGTTCCGATGGACGAGGTTTACATGCCTTGTCTCTCCCAGTGCATGCCAGCGCCGCTGAGCTGCATCGACAGGAAAGGCGCGTCGGTCGCTCACCGATCGAGGACGCGAACCGCGGTGACCGCCTCGGCTGCCTGGTGAACTTTGCCGTGAGAATCGTCGGCTTACGGCCGCTCAGAAGCTCCGAGAGGTCATCGTTCCGTCGAATGACCCACAGGGCTTCCGAGATAAAGCTCGCGCGTTCTGCCTGGTCTAGCGCTCGGTATCGTCGTCCTCTGTGGAGGCTCTCGGGTTCCTGTCGCTGGTCCGCGTCGATCCGAGCGCAGCAGCTGGAGGAGCGTAATGCCGGGGATTGTCGTCGTTGTGCTTGGCATGGCGTGCGCCGCGGCGGTCCTGTCCTCGATCGACAGAGCCACACCGTCACCGCTTGCGGATTCAGCGAACCGATCGCGTGGATAAGCTGATTGATGTCGACCGCGCTTGCGGAAGCGGTGATTGTTCAGACCGGCACGGCACTAGTTGATACGTTCGGGTACGCGGCGAGCGGTAAGGCAGGAGGGCGACCTTCGCCTAGTTTCCGATCGTTAGATGAGGACGGCACCGACAAATCGACATGCTCGTCAGCGGTTCTGTCGGCACAACGTTGAATGGGAATGCGATACCATCGTATGGCGAGTCTCTCTCCGCTCGATCGGAACGGCCATGAACCATTGCTCGGTCTGGAACAGACATGGATCGTCGGCGACCACCGAAAGCGAAGCATACCGCCAGTTCGCGTGCTCGTCCGAATCCGTACAGACCCCGCGGCCAAGATGAACATCCGACGGTGCCAAGCGATCAAGCGAAACCGCTACCGCGTCGGTAGACCTTGCGACAGGGTGCCTGCGAGCGGGCGGTCGGGCGGCTACGTGCACAATAGCATGCTGCGGACATTCATAGCGCTTCTTGCCGGGCTGCTTTCGACCTGTATGCTGCCGTCGGCGGGATCCGGACAGGACCTGCAGCTCGTCCATCGAAGCTGGACGCTGCGAGATCATGCTCCGCGGTTCATAGGTGCACTCGCGCAGGACAGGGACGGCTACCTCTGGATCGGCAGCAACGACGGGTTGTTCCGTTTCGATGGTTTGGTGTTCGAACGGATTACGCCGCCGCCGGGGCAGCGAAGGACTGCCATCGTGGTGACCGCGCTGGTGGCCGATCCCAGCGGGGGGGTCTGGGTCGGCTACGGCGGGCATGGGGGAGTTTCCCGTTTCGCCAACGGGGTGATGCTGAGCGCACGCATGCCAAAACCGCCACTGGAAATCACCGATCTGAGCTTTGATCGGACGGGTCGCCTGTGGGCATCCGGAAGCGGCGAAATGTCCGGTCTGTGGCGGCTGGCAGGTCGGGAGTGGCGAGAAACGGTCATGTCCAACGGGCAGCCGATCGATCAACCCGGAAAGGTGTTCGTAGCTCGCAACGGTACGACGTGGATACCTGCATGGGGCGATCTCTTCTATCAGCGCAGGGGAAGCGGGATACTGGAACGGGCGCCGTTCAAGCCGAAGAAGGTATCGTCCCTGTTTGAGGATCGGCATGATGTCCTCTGGCTGCTGGATACGGAAGGGTTGCGCGGCCTGCCGGCGTGGGACGAGGGTGCTCGGTCTGCGCCGCGGCCGCCGGTCGCACGATCTCCGGCAAACCAGTTCATCAAAGCCATCATGGACGATCGTGCTCGGATCTGGGCCGTGACGGTGACGAGCGGTGCCTTCAGCGTTCTCCCTGCCGACGGAAAGATCGGTCGGATCACGGAAGCAAACGGTTTGGCTTCCGACCGTGCCTGGGCGGTGCTTTCCGACCGGGGGGGCAACATATGGATCGGAAGCGAGCGAGGACTGGACAGATTTCGCACTGCGCTCATCAAGGACGTCCCCGATCTGCCACGGAACGCCCCGATGGGGTACCATATGGCGGTTGTGGACGGTCGGGTCTTCGTCGCGAGTGGTGACGCCGTCTGGTCCATGACGGTCGGAAGACCGAGCCGTCTCGCCGTCTCCATACGGGAGGGCGTCAGCGCGCTGTGCGCCGGCGCCAGTCATCAGGTTTGGGCCCTGGACGACGACGAGGCTATCGCAGTGTCGGGGCCGAACCGCGGGGAGCGAGTTCGTCTGCCTGACAGCGTCAGCGATCTGCCATCCTGCGCTGTCGACCGCGAAGGAGCGCTCTGGGTGGCATCGGACACGTTCGGTCTCGTTCAGCTGAGGAACGGCGCTTGGCGGAGGCACATGCTGTCGGCGTCGCTTGGCGTGCCGTACATAGTGACAATCGATCGCCGTAACCGCCCGGTCGTCATTACGAAGCTCAACGCCATCGTCAGGTTGGACGGCACACGGCTGCAAGTATGGCACGGGGATCGAATCGGGTTCGAACAGCCGTTGGCATTCGGGTACGACGCACCGCAGCTCGTGCTGGGCGGCGTTACGGGACTCCTCCGCCTTGGCGAGCACGGTTCAGAAAAGCTCGACGTCTCTGATCATCCCTGGCTTCGAAACATCAAAGGGATCACGGCGCAACCCGATGGGCGGACCTGGCTCATCGGATATTACGGAATATTCCGAGTGGCGACGAAGGCACTCGATCAGGCGTTCGCCCATCCGCATCGGCCCATCCCCCACGAGACGTTCGATCAGGATGACGCACGCATCGCGGTACCCCAACGGAACGTGGGGCTGCAGGCGGCGACTGGAGGCGACGGCTCGTTGTGGATGCTCACGCGTCGCGGCGTGATGACGGTGGGTGCCGGAGTGACGACGGTCGGGATGGCGCCGCCGTTTTCGATCAGGATCGCAAGCGCCAAGCTCCCTGAACGCACGTACGCCGACCCTCATGATCTCAAGCTACCCAACAACCCGGGAACGCTGACCTTGGTCTACGGGGCGCTCGATCTGACCACCGCGCTCCAACGCCGCTACAGGACGATGCTGCAGGGGGCCGACGACCGCTGGGTGGACCGGGAAGATGGTAGGGAGGTGAGCTTCGCCAATCTCTCCCCGGGGTCCTACCGGTTCGTCGTCCAGACGAACGGGAGAATGGGCGAATGGCAGGAGCCGGGAGCCGCGCTCGCCTTCACCGTCGCCCCGGCCTTCTATCAGACACGCTGGTTCCTGATCCTGAGCGGCCTCGTCGTGCTGACTCTGATCTGGATCGGGCATCGCTGGAGAATGAGCGTCATCGGCGAGCGCATGCGTCGTAGGGCGCGGACGCAGGCGGAGGAGCGTGAACGGATTGCGCGCGAGCTCCACGATACGTTCCTGCAGAGCGTCCAGGGCCTGATGTTGCGGTTCCAGGCGATTGCGGACACCTTCAAGCCGACGACGCGGGAACGCGTGTTGATGGAAGCGGCGTTGAATCGGAGCGACGACGTGCTGCTGGAAGGGCGCGAGCGCGTGATGTCCCTTCGCACTGACCGAGTGCAGGGGGACCTGCGGGCGAACCTCACTTCCACGGTGGGTCGGGAAGCCGACATCGCGTTCAACGGCGCGGATAGGGAGATCGTCGATGAAGTCGTCGAAGAAATCGACGCCATCGTGAGCGAAGCCGTATCCAATGCACGTCGCCATGCTGGTGCGGATCACATACTCGTCACGGTCGAGTTCGAAAGTCGAGCGCTGACTGTCACGATCGCCGACGACGGCATCGGCATCGATCCCGCGATCGAACTCGCCGGCGCCAAGCCCGGGCACTTCGGGCTAATCGGCATGCGGGAGCGCGCGCGCGTGTTGAAGGCACGGCTGGTGGTGTCCCGACGTGCTAGCGGAGGCACCAGCGTGCAGGTCGTAGTCCCATCGTCAACTTGCTACGTCCGGCAACGATGGTGGAGAACTGCTCCGGTGATCGGCCCCCGAAGCCGCTAGCGAAGCCATGATGTGCTCGATTTTCAAACGGTCCGTCATCCTTGCCGCCGACGCGGATCCCTCGGAGACAAAGTCGGGACTGCAGCCGTTGCCGTTCGCCATCCTTCGAGTTGCTTCGCAAGAATTCGGAGCCACCGACCTGGCCAAGCGCCGACCTTTGAAAAGCGGGCCGTTCGGCCGACTGAACGCGTAGGAGTGAACGAGAGCGCTTGAGGTGGTGCGAGCGGCGACATGCGCCTCTTCCGCAGAATCTGATCGAACGGCGTGGCCGGGTGCGAACGCGCGGTCACGCCGTTCGAAAGTTCAACGACGTCCGTCGAAGCTCCAGGTGCCCGCACCGAAGGCGACTACGTTCAGGAGTCCGCCGGCGATCGCCACGTTCTTGAAGAAGTGGATGAACTGGTTCTGATCACCGAGTTCGCAGTGGAATATAAGCGCCGTGACGATGGAGAAGGCCGCCAGTACAGAAGCGACTGACCGCGTCCGGTAGCCGAGGGCGAGCGCTGCGCCTCCGACGAGTTCCACGAGCGCGGCTAGGGCGAAGCAGAGCTGCGGTAGCGGCAGCCCGACGGACTCGATGTATCCGATGGTTGCCGCGGGAGCTGCAATTTTGGACAGTCCGCTGAGGATGAAGATGGTGGCGATGCCGACCCTTCCGATCAGCGGCAGTGCATTGGAGGTCGGATTAGAAACGTCTGTGGAATTGAAGGGCAGCGTAGCCATTGTACATCTCCTTTCGGCGGCACTAAGCGGTCGCCGGATGCTTGGAAGATGGCCCTGCCTGCAATCTGGAAAAGTCGTATTATCTTGTTTGGATCGTTCGAACATCTTGGAATGCCAGAGCGGACCGGTCGCGGCCTTGCCGCTGTTCGACCGATCCGCCGACGCGATCATCGGGATGCCGCGCTGCCGACTGCATCGGCCATTCACCGTCAGCCCCGCCTCCGCCAAGGAGGTCCCGCTACCGACCCGTTCGGCGGCTCGGACGCCCTGCCAGTCGTTGGCGCTCGGGGGCGGGCGGACGCGTTTTCGCAGTGGCTCCAACGGAGAACGACGTCACCTAGTTCGGATCGAGGACTGCGCCTTCAATCATGAACGTCCGGAGCCGAGGCACGAAGAATTCCAGAAAGACGCGGACCCTGGCGGGAAGCCGATGCGGACCGAGATAGAGTGCGGCGACGTGTTCCTCGTCGCCCACGCCCGCGTCGGCCAGGACCTCGACGAGTCGGCCAGCGGCAAGGTCGGCCCGGGCGTGATACTCCCCTAGACGGGCAAGTCCGGCGCCGGCGACGGCCAGGCGCCGGACTGTCTCGCCGTTGTTGGCGAGCAGCGTGCCCGCGACCATGCGGTCGACTATGCGGCCGCCCGTCCGCATGGGCCACACCGGCTGAGTCCGCTGAAAGTTGAAGCCAAGGCAGTTGTGCCGGTCGAGGTCCTCGACCGTCGTCGGGATGCCGTTGCGGTCGAGGTACTCGGGGGCCGCGACGATCAGACGTCGAGCCGTGCCGATCCTTCGCGCCGTGAGCGACGAATCGTCCATGCCACCGACGCGGAACGCGATGTCCGTCCGTTCCAGATAGAGGTCGGCCATCTCGTCCGAAAGCGACAGGTCGATCACGATGTTCGGATGCGCCTGCCAGAAGGCGGGAAGGAGAGGTTCGACCGCGATGGTACCGAAGGCTACGGATGCGTTTATGCGGACGGTGCCGCTGGCGCCTGCACTGCCGACCGTGAGTTCCCGTTCGAGTTCGTCCAGGTCGGACAGCATCCGCAGTGCGCGCTCGTGGTACAGATGACCCTCGGTCGTCAGCGAGAGTCGCCGCGTCGACCGTTCGACCAGGCGAACCCCCAGCCGCTCCTCGAGCCGAACGACGAGTTTGGACACCGTGGACGGAGTCATCTTCAGCCGTCGCGCAGCGGCGGAGAAGCTTCCGGTCTCGACGACTGCGACGAACACCTGCATTTCGCCAGCGCGATTGTCCATCCGGCTCGTCCTGATCTGTGAATTCGCTTCCATGCTTAAGTGGAACGGTCGCCGGTTATCAACCGCAGTGGCGGGCGCCATATCGCTCTCACGGAAGTGGCATGACGACGGGCGACGCGGATAATGCTCGACCCGCCCGGCTTGCTCGGGCGGAATGTCGCCTGACTGGCTCTTCGGACGCCTCCGATTGGAACGGTTGAAAGGAAGCAACATGGATCTGCAACTCGGCGGCAAGACCGCGCTCGTCACCGGTTCGACCGCCGGAATTGGTCTGGAAATCGCGCGCCGCCTTGCGGCAGAGGGCGCGGACGTCGTGATCTGCGGCCGCAATCAGACGAAGCTGGATGCTGTCGCGGCGGAGATCGGAGCGCGTGGCGTGCTTGCCGATCCAGCAACCGCCGAGGGCGCCGAGGCTTTGGTCGAGGCCGTTCCCGACGTCGACGTGCTGGTCAACAATCTCGGAATCTACGAGGCAAAACCATTCGGTGAGATCACCGACGAGGATTGGCGACGCTTCTTCGAAATCAACGTGCTGTCCGGTGCCCGGCTGGCACGGTCGTACTTCCCGGGGATGATCGCACGTGATTGGGGCAGAGTGATCTTCATCTCGAGCGAGTCCGGGGTGATGGTCCCGTCCGACATGATCCATTACGGCATGACCAAGACGGCCCAGTTGTCGATCTCTCGCGGACTGGCAGGGTTGACCAAGGGGACGCGCGTGACGGTCAACACCGTGATGCCGGGAACGACCCGTTCCGAAGGCATCGTCGACTTCCTGAAGAGCGTAGCCGAAGATCCCGACGCTCCGGCCGAGGAGATCGAGCGGGCCTTCTTCGCGAAGGACCGGGCGACGTCCCTCATTCAACGAATGATCGAGCCCGAAGAGATCGCGGCGATGGTCGCCTATGTCGCAAGTCCGCTGTCGTCGGCCACCAACGGTGCGGCGCTGCGCGTCGATGGCGGCATCACTCCTACCATCGTCTGAGAGGAGAGCATGGCGTCCACTGCGAGCGTTGGCATTCGCTGACGGACACGGAGCCGGGACGTCGTTTCCAAACGAGGTCGCCAAACCTGCACGCCGAGGCGTTCTGCGCAGTTCAGGCCGACACGATCTCTTCGGCAAGGGCCAGCGCGGACGCGATCCACGGCGTCAGGTCGGCGATTGCGAAGTCCGGATGAGCAGGCGAGCGCGGGATCGTCGTGAGGAGCCAGCCGGTCCAGTCCTCGTCCTCCAGTGAGACGAATCCGCCGGCCCCCTCCGTGGCGAGACCTCGACCGCCGTCTCCACCGAGAACGCGATCTGCGTCTGTAACTGATCGAACGCGACGGCGCTGAGGAACGTATGGAGCCCTCTGACATAGCGGAAGGCGACGCTGCCTTCGTGGAGCGGATTCCGGGGTTATCCTGCTCGACCGATCACATGATCGACGTTGCAATAAGGTGCATCTTCGTCGAACCACGGCAAGGTTGCAGGCTCCATGAAACACTTAGGCGGCACGGCCGATCCGACGAAGAGACGGGGATCACGAGGCGAACAGGTTGCGCCACGGGCTGGCTTCAGGAGAGATCGTTGCGACGAACATGGTGCAGCAGCCCATGTTCCCCAAAGCGCGATCGAGAACGCCCATCGCGTCCGCGAGCGCCCCACCGCCAGCGGTGGAACGGTCGCCGGCAGACGTGCCGGATCACGAATTCGGCAAACCCGTTCACTGAGGCCCTCGGAGTGTACCGCGACGGTCCGTCCGATCGGCGCTTCCGCCTACGCTCGCGCATCCGGTGCTGGAACCCGGCCGAACCAGCCCGAACGTCTTGGCTCCCCTCGAAAGCGCGAGAGGCTCTCTCCGGCACGTCGGTATTCACCGGTCCGCGGATACCTTCCTCTATAAGAAGAATCTAGAAAGAGATTGTTGAAGTAGTTGGCGGGTGGATCGCGGGCACCACGACATGGTCCCTGAATCGCCAACAGGTTGACCACCGTCGCATCGGCGAATTCCGCCGATTCGATACAGCCACCCCCGTTATTCACAGCCTGAGGATAGAATCGGCTGCTGTGTGCGGAGGTGTGGACAACATCAGGGTTCTCCACAACGGTGCCTCGGAACGTCCCCCTATCCGGATTATCCCCGTCCGGGGCCACGAGTTATCCACAGGGTTGTCGGAACACCGCGACGCAGCCCATTTCGCCGAGGCACGAACCCGGCAACGCGCTCGACGGGATTGACCGGACCGACGGGATCGACGCGTTGGCGCAAAGCGCGCATCAGCTGATGCGCGAGGCCCGCGGAACGACCTTCTGGAGGACTGCGAGGTGGCCTCCACCGGCCTCACCTGCTCGCTGGGTGCAGAGCTATCCGCTTCTGGCGGTCTACGTCTTCTTCGTCGAAGCCAGATAGATTTGGTCGATCGCGGTCTTTAAGACTGCGTCGAACGTCGCGTCGTCCATGTCGTGCCGCAGGTCGCCGATGAGCGCGCGGGAGAAGCTCGCGATCATGCCGTGATCGGTCGACAATCTCCGGCATGCCTCGTCTCGGGAATAGCCGCCTGAAAGCGCTACGACCCGTGTAACCCGAGGATGTGCCGCCAGGGGAGCATAGTGATCGCTCACATCCGGAATGGTTAGCTTGAGCATGACGCTTCGCTCGGACGGCAGCGCGTCGAGACTCGCGAGCAGTTCGTCGAGCAGGATCGCCTCCGCCCCGGACTTGTCGGGGCTTCCGATCAGGATCTCCGGCTCGATGATGGGCATGAGGCCGAACTCGGCGATGCGCTCCGCGAACTGGAACTGCTGGGTGACTATCGAGGAAATGCCGCTGGGTGACGGAAGCCGGATGGTAGAGCGCATCTTCGTACCGAAGATGCGCAGCTTCACTGCTCGGCCGAGTACCGTTTCCAAGCCAGGTACGGGCTTCATGAGGCTGACCCCGTCCGTCTCGCCTTCCAACCCCTTGTCGACCTTGAGGAACGGCACGATCCTTCGCTCGGCCCAGAGCAAGGTAGGCACGGGCGTTTCGCCGATGGTACCGTCCATGGTCGCCTCGAAGAGGATTGCGGCGATCACCTTGTCCGACGTGAACGAAGGAGCAGTCATGACTCGGACCCGGAAGTCATGGATGAGCGCGGACATCTCAGCATCACTGGTGTAAGCGTCGTCCGGGACGCCATAGGCTCTGAGCGCGCCCGGCGTCGATCCGCCGCTCTGGTCCAAGGCAGCTATGAAGCCTGCCTTCTGCGACATTCGGGTCGCCATCTCCTCGTATGACATGCGATGTACTCTCTTGCCTTCTGGGGGTAACGAACCCCTCTCCGAAACGGGCGCACGGACAATTGGCTCCGTCGCGCCACGCTCGGCTCCTGCTCCCCCGCATGACGCCGTGCGGCAGCCCCAAGGTAGGCACCACATGCATCCTCGAGAACTCCTTGGAACGGCGGCCGTGCCGGGTGCGGTCGAGGAGCTGCGGCTGTACCGTCGTGGCGGCGACTTCATGATCCTGCATGACCGCGTTGAGCTCATGAGCACGCGCATGAGCGGGTCGGAGGAGGCGTTGTCCGTGATGACCTGCGCTCGACTGGACGATCGGGCCGGGCCTCATCTTCTGATCGGCGGCTACGGCATGGGCTTCACGCTCCGTGCGGCTCTCGCCGCTCTGGACAAAAACGCCCGGATCACGGTCGTCGAGCTCGTTCCCGAAATCATCGCCTGGGCGAGGGGACCGATGACGGACCTGACGGCTGACTGCATGGACGATCCGCGAGTGCGGCTGGTGCAGGGGGACGTAGCCGAGATCATCGCCGAGACGCTGTCAGCATACGATGCGATCCTTCTGGATGTGGACAACGGTCCGGACGGGCTGACGCGGAAAGCCAACGATCGCCTCTATTCCATGCGCGGGCTGGCTTCCGCCAAGCGGGCGCTGACGCCCGGCGGCATTCTTTCGATCTGGTCCGCCGCGGCCGATCCGGTCTTCAGGAAACGCCTGGAGAAATCAGGCTTTCGGACCGACGAGGTGGTCGTCCGTGCGCGAAGCAATGGAAAGGGACCGCGGCACGTGATCTGGTTCGCATCGGCCGCCCATGCCGGTTAGGCCTAGCGAACTCGTCATCGCCTTGGCAGCCTTCTCTAGGACCAGGACGCGGAGCGCGCCGTAGTCGTTCTGCAGTCGCCTGGAACGACAGCCTACCGTCAGTTTGAAGACCGTCCGTTCACGAGAACTGGATGCAGCCATCGACAGCACCGATTTGGCCTCATGTAGTCGCTTTCGGGCGACGCGAGCTACCAGACCAGCTTGGCGAAGTCTTCCTGCTCCGGCACGCGGCAGTTCTGGAGATCACGGGCGACCGCTGCTTCGTGAAAAGGTGTCGGCGAAGTTGGATGCCCTCGATACCGGATCCGATTGAGGCGGTTGCCACGGCCTTGGCCCCGCAGAGATGATCGAGCGCCGCAACTGTTGCCGGCGCCCATCGCCATCACCGATCGGGGTTTTCGATCGCCGCTATGTCCTGGTTCGACAGGCCTGCATCCTCATCACGAAGGAAGCGCAGGAGATCGTCGACATCCCGTGGACCGAACCGAAGGTCCAGGTCGTCCATCTCGATGCGAGCGGAAGCCCGCTTCTCGGCAGGGAAACCTTCGATGATCTCGACGCAGTCGGCCAGCGTGCCGCGACCTGCGACGCCGTCCTGCTCGGTCGCTTCCTCGGCTGCATAGATCGTCGCCGGCTCGCTCAATGGGTAGGTCGTCATGCGCCCGTCCTGATAATGATCGTCGAGAGGCAACGCGCAAGGCTTCGTAGCGGGCGCAAAGCGGCACAGAATCGCGGTAGGCAGGAACATAGACGTCGACCCACTGTCGGCTGGACCGCGCGCGACGAGCGGCGATCCAAGGGGGGCCGAAACCTCACTTCGTCTGCATCACGGACACCTCGAACGATAACTCTCCCGGCGTGCTTCCTTGTCCGTTCTTGCCCAAACGATCTCGGCCGGCACGGTTCGTTGGAGATCGAAGCGGACCATCGCTTGTACGATGCCCATCGATAGCCGCGTTCGGTAGACCGCTTCGCTTTCTCGAGGGAGGACCCCACCCCAGGAACGAATTGTACACAGGGCGGAGCGACGGCATCGCGCGCTGAAGAAGCGAGACGCTTCGCCGGACGAAGCTCATCCGGTTCCGAACAGACGGCATGCCGCATGTCAACGATTGCTGCTCTTTCCCGCACGATGCCGCCGCGTGTAGACGGGTAGCATGAAAGCACTCGTCGATCCCGATCACGCGCTTGCCGCCGGGCTGGCTGCGATCCGTACTGAATTCCAGGTTCCCACGGGCTTTCCCGAGGACGTGCTGGCAGCCGCCGAACTGGCGGCCCGACGCGCTCCGACGGAGCACGTCGACCGGCTGGATCTCCCCTTCGTGACGCTGGATCCGGCGACCTCGACCGATCTCGACCAGGCGTTCTGCATCGAGGCGAGCGGCAAGGATCTCCTGCTGCGCTACGCCATCGCCGACGTGGCCTGGTTCGTTGAGGCCGGCGATGTCCTCGATGCCGAGGCGTGGCGACGCGGAGAGACGCTGTACCTGCCCGATGGAAAGGCCGGCCTGTATCCCCCGATCCTGGGCGAACATGCGGCGAGCCTGCTGCCGGACGGTCCGCGACCTGCGATCGTGTTCGCCGTCCGCGTCGCACCCGACGGCGGGGTGAAACTCGACGGGGCGGAACGGGCGATCATCCGCAGTCGCGCCAAGCTGGCCTACGACGGCGTCCGCGCCTCCGATCTGCCGCCGCAGATGGACGAGTTGGCGCAACGCATCGGCGAGGCCGAGCGTCGCCGCGGCGCCTCTCGCGTCGATCCGCCGGAGCAGCAGGTGGAAGCGGTACCCGGCGGAGGATTTGCGCTCTCCTTCCGTCCGCGGCTCGTTTCCGAGGACCACAACGCTGCGCTGTCGCTAGCCACCAACCTTGCCGTCGCGGACGCGATGCTCGCGCATCGTACCGGGTTGTTCCGGGTCATGCCCGAACCCGACACGGGCACGGTGACGCGTCTGCGCGCCACGGCGGCCGCCATGAGCATCGCCTGGCCTGCCGAGATGTCGCTTCAAACCTTCGAGCAGGCGCTGCACGCTGAGAAGCCTGCCGACGCTGCGATGATGCTGGCGATCCGGCGTGCTGGTTCCGGCGCAAGCTACGAACCCTATCGGTCCGATACGAAGCCCTGGCACGCGGCGATGGGCGCGACCTACGCCCACGCCACGGCGCCGTTGCGCCGGCTCGCCGACCGGTACGTCGTCATGGCCGCGCTCGCCATCGCAAACGGCCGCGATGTTCCCGACCCTGTCGCCGCGGCGTTCGAGAAGCTGCCGCCCGTCATGGCACGCTCCGGCGCGCGGCAGGGTCAGATCGATAGGGCGGTTCTCGACCTCGCCGAGACAGTGATGCTCGGGGGCGATGTGGGTAAGACGTTTCCCGCGATCGTCGTGGAGGCCGACCCGCGGCATGCCCGCATCCAGTTGCGCGATCTGCCGGTACTCACCCGCATAGCGGCAGAAAGTTTGACTTCGGGCGACCGCATCGACGTGCGGCTCGTCGCGGTCGACGGGGCGCAGAGGAAGATCGACTTCGACCTCGTCTAGATGCGCTGATCGAACGATGTGGTTCTGACCCTCGACGGGTGGGCGAAAATCGGTTGATCACCGTATTGATACCACGCTGCATTCAGCCGGATCCCCGAACTGCAGGCGTTCCGGCTGTAACGACGTCCGCCTTCCGGAATCTGAGCAAGCCTGCCCAATCGCTCCGCATCCTTTGGTGAAGCAGGATTGTTGGTCTTCGTCACGAAAAGGAAACCAACATGAACCTCAACGATCTCCTGCCGGCCGGCGGCATCGAGGCACTTGCTGCCCAGCTTGGAATACCGCGCGAGCAGGCACAGCGCGGCGCCGAAGCGCTGCTGCCTTCGGTTCTTGGCGGCATGGGCGACAACACGTCGCAGTTGGACGCCCATGTAGGCACACTGGGTGGAACGGACCTCGCTTCCAACGTGCTCGGTGTCGAACCGACGCAGGTCGATCGGGGCAATCAGCTTCTCGGCGGCATCTTCGGCTCGAAGGACGTCAGCCGCGAAGTTGCCGACCATGCCGCGCAAGGAAGCGGCCTGGCTCCAGAACTCCTCAGGCAGATGCTGCCGATCCTTGTGATGCTTGTGGCTGGTCATCTGACGGGGCGTGCGGGTGGACAGCCGGGTGGCCTCGGTGGAGTCCTTGGCTCCGTGCTTGGTGGGCTCGGCGGTGCCGGAACCACCGGCGGAGCTACTGATGGGGGCCTCGGCGGTGGCCTAGGTGGTATCCTTGGTTCGATCCTTGGCGGACGGCGATAGGGCGATCCAAAGTCGCTTGGGGCTGGCGACCGAGCCTCGATGCGCTGGCTCCACCTATCGCAGCCGAGAAGGTCCGTCCCGCGACACGTATGCACAAGCAAGACGACGCGGATCAGAGGGGGCGGAGCGGTACATAGTGCTGCTCCGCCCTGGCACCGGGTCAGTTGCGCAGGCTGTCCGGAACGATGCCCCCGTTGTCGGCGAGCTTCTGCATGACAGCCTTGTGCAGGGCGATATTCTGCTCTGCCGAGCCATCTGCCGACGCGTGGACGTTAAGCTCGTCGGCAAGCTCCTTTCGCGCCGTCAGACTTGAATCCAGATCGAGCAGCTTCAGCAGATCGACGATCGAGCTCTGGTAGTTGCCACCGCCATCCTTCATCGCCGCCATCTCGCTGAGGACCGCGCCCACGTCGACGGACTGCTGAGTTGCGGCCGGGGCAGGCTGGGCGGCAGCGGCCGGCGCAGCCTGTGGTGCGGTCTGAGACGTAGCGACGGGAGCCGCGGTGGGCGCCTGATCCGCGGCCTTGTGATGGAAAACCTTGTTCATGATGGTCGTGAAGATGCTCATTGCCGTATCCCGATAAGGCCGGCAGCGGCGCCGGCAGACGGCTAGAACGAACGCGCGTAGTGATCGGTCCAAGCCCGTCCCCGGCGCGGAACGGTGTCGCTGAGGCACGCGTTGAAGTAGACAACGATGAGCGAGCGGATGGAGATGACGATGAACTTCAAGACCCTGACTCTGGTATCGGCGGCAGCCCTGTCTTTGGCTGCATGCGGCAAGAAGGCGAACGATGCGACTGCCGTCGACAACGGCACTTATGCACCTGCGACCGTCACGAACGTCACCGACGCGGGCGGCAACGACGCGATGGCCCCTGCCTCCGGTGGACAGGCTTTCGTAAACACGGCGGCCGCCAGCGACGCATTCGAGATCGAGACATCGAAGCTCGCGGCGACCAACGGCGCGTCCGCTGCGGTAAAGAAGTTCGCGACGAAGATGATTACTGCCCATGAAGGCTCGACTGCGAAGCTGAAGGCCCTGACGTCGACGCTGACGCCCGCCCTGACGCCTGATCCAGCGCTCAATGCCGAGCAGCAGCAGAAGCTGGCTGATCTGAAAACCAAGAAGGGAACGGAGTTCGATGCGGCGTACGCAGCCGCTCAGGTTGCAGGGCATCAGCAGACGCTCGACGCGTTGAGGGCCTATGCCGCGACCGGGGACGTTGCGCAGTTGAAGACCTTCGCGTCCGGCTTGGTGCCTACAGTGGCCGCCCACCTGAACATGGCGAAATCGCTGAAGTCCTGACGTTCGGCTTCGGACGTGGCTCGGAGGTGGACGGGAACGTCTACCTCTCGGACCCACCAGCCCGAGACCCGGTAAAGTCCTGTTTCCAAGTTGTTTGGGGCATTATTCCAACTTGCTGACGTCTGAGAAACGCTCGACAGCCTCTACCGACCGTTGGATCCCCTTGGATGGAGTCCTGCGGTCGCTGCCGTGCCCGCCGGATCCATGCTTCCACGCCGATACCCCAGTTGCTAGGATGACGGTCGCGGGCGGCCCAAGGCGTGGCCCTTCCCAAACGCCCGTGGGTTTTAGAAGCAGCCGCCAGTCATAACGAGCCCTACTCGATGGCCAAATTGCCAAAGTGCCGCGGAGGTCACCGATATTACGATAACGCTGAGATGCGCGAAAGCCTCCGCTTAGACAGACTGGCTGGATGAGCGGATGTCTGGACGAGGGAGAGAACTCCATTGTCCTGAACGCTGCATCTTGGGTCCTTATCGCTCGAATTACGGTTCGACCAGGTTTCACCCCTCTTCCATATGCACTCGCTACCTGCTTCGTGGCGGAGCAACTTGGCTCAAGGCTCGTTAAGGCAGCCTCGGGGTAAAGGCAGGCGGTAGACAGCATGCGATTTGAGCCGTTTCTTCGGAAGCTGGAGGTAGCCGAGCCGTTGAGCCCCTCCGAAAGGCACGCGGCGCTTCAGGTTTGTGTCGATGTCAGACTCGCAAAGCGTCGAAGCGACATTGTCGCGGATGACGCCGTCCCGGACCGGGTCTATATTATTCTGAGCGGGTGGGCGGCACGGTACAAAATCCTACGGGACGGATCGCGCCGGATCACCGCCTTCATGCTACCCGGCGATTTTTCCGACATAGACGCTGCCGTGCTTCAAAGAACGGACCACGGCATCAGTGCGATCACGGACTGCGAAGTGGCTCATGTTCCGGTCGACCGGATGGAGGCGTTCGCAACGGCTACGCCTCGAATCATGCGGGCCATGCGGCGGGCCACCGTCGTTGATGCATCGATCGTGCGACAGTGGTTGGCGGTTGCTGCGCGGCGAAGTGCTCTCGAAACGACAGCGCATTTGTTCGCCGAGCTTCACGCGCGGCTGGATGCTCTCGGTCGCGTTGCTCAGGGCCAGACCGAGTTTCCGTTGACCCAGGAGGAACTTGGAGATGCTACCGGCATGACCGTGATCCATGCGAACCGAACCCTTCGAGAGCTTCGCGAACGGGGATTGATGACCCTTGGCAAAGGTCGCCTTTATGTGCCCGACGTCAAGGCACTCGGTAAGGCTGGTGGCTTCGATCCGCGATATCTTCATTTCAGCAAGCCGGCGTTGCCAACAGTCACGCCTAAGCGCTCAACCGCTGATGCATTCGCTTCCACGCCTGTTCGCCCGAACCCCATATGGGTAGTCTCGGAGCCACGGGTGTAGGTCGGATATCGTCGGATCGCGCTCTGCGCCGCCATTAGGGACGGACCGAATAGCCTGTGCGTTGCCACGGCCTCCGAGATCGCCGTGAGCAGAAGCTGCCATGTCGAGGTGTTCGCACAGATCGTGCTTCTTGAGCTGGGCCAATGGCCTGCCAGTAGTGCACGGTCCTGAAGCGATCAGCCTGGTCGAAGGTAACCAGAGCCCGTTCTGGTCCGATAGATATTCTAGTATATGGTTCGGGCAGCCGCTCGCGGTTGGAGATCGTTCCGAACTCCATTCGGCAGATGACGAATGGCTGCCCCCGAAAGCCGCGCCGCGCGTTGAACGGGCGAGGAGAAGACCATGATCGACGATCCGAAAACCGACGACGAGACCGAGACCGAACAGGCAGAGGAAATGGAGAAGGTGCAGAAGGACGCTGCGGAAGAACGCGAGAACGAAGGCGGCTACCAGTAGGTAGAGGACGAGGTCGGCTCCGCTGCCGGCCTCGTCTGAGTTGCGTTGCCCCGGGGCGTGGTAGTTTCAAAGGCGAACCATTGTGGCAATCGAGCCGACTTGGCTGAAGACAGCACGGGCCAAGCTCGGCACCAAGGAAGCTGCCGGATCGGCGAACAGCTCGACGATCCTCGGTTGGGCACAGCGTCTCGGCACGAAGGTTCTCGGCATGATCTACAATGCCGACAGCGTCCCGTGGTGTGGCGTGTTCGTCGCGTACTGCCTTCAGAATGACGGCATCGATCCTGCTCCGATCGCCGTGCGAGCGACGTCGTGGGCGACATGGGGTCAGGCGCTACGGCCCGAACGGCTAGCGCCCGGCGCGATCCTTGTGTTCGAGCGAAAAGGCGGCGGTCATGTCGGCTTCTACACGGGGGAGGACGCCGCTGCGTATCACGTCCTTGGCGGAAACCAGGGGAATGCGGTTACGACTGCGAGGATCGCGAAGAGCCGATGCATCGCGCGACGCTGGCCCGAAGGTCGGCCCGTCATAGGCAAGCCCGTTCAACTGGCGGCTGGGCCGAAACCGCTGTCCAAAGACGAAGCTTGATGCCGTTCACTTGGCCGCTCAGGCTGCGCTTATCGTCCGTTGCCAATCGGCCTGCGGGGGCTGACGCGCGGCACGCAATGACGCATATCTCGGGACCGCACGATGGCCGGTGAAATCCGCTCGACCAATGAACTGATCATAGAGGTCGCGACGCAAGGCGACGCCGTCTGGTTCGAGAGGAACTCCGACCGTCGTATCCGCATTCGGAAGGCCGTCGTGATGGAATTCAGCCACGACATCGGTCAGGCGCCGGTCGGGATGGAATGGTTCGCCATCGTTCTAGAGGCGCAACCTGGCGCGCGCATGCGTCAGCCTATTGCCCTGCCGATCGGCTTCGACGTCAGCGACATGGATGACAGCGCACTCTTCAGCCTGTTCCAGCAAGCCGCGCCGTCGGGTGCGAAGGATCTGCTGACCAAACTTCGCATGACGAAGCTGCCGGGAGCCGCCAAACCGGCGTGAACCATCGGTCCGAAGCGTTTGCCTGGTTGTCTCAGCTCCGCGAATGACGATCGACGGAAGTCTCATGCCGGCTTGGACAGCATCCTCTCGGCGCTCGTTTTCACGAATTCGCCGATCGGGCCCGCCATCATCGACAGCATCATCGGGATCTTAACGGTCCCGCTGACGATCGTGTCGCCGATCTCGAGGTGGGCGGTGATCTGCTGGCCCATCGCCTTGATTGACAGGGTCAGCCGATTCTCTCCCTGCCAGGCTGGTTCGACGGTGCCGCCGCCAGGGATATGCGCCTCCAGCTTCGGTAGACCTGCCTCGATACGACGCCGAGCCTCCGCCTTGCCAAGGTCGTGAGGAATGTCGAATTGCATGTCGGCCATGATCGCGTGCTCGTTCTGGAGTTGGGTTGCCGGCTAAGCCCCGAATCGCGGGGGTGCAACACTCGGCAGTCGACCGGCTTGCACGGTCGACCAAACCGGCTAGCGGACACAGATGATCACCGACTGGCACTTCTACGCGCTCGCCATCCCCGCGGTGATACTGCTTGGCTTGGCCAAAGGCGGGTTCGCGGGCATGGGCGCGCTGTCGCTACCGTTGCTCGCCTTCGCGATCGACCCGGTGCGCGCGGCCGCGATCACGCTTCCGGTCCTGATCGTCCAGGACATCGTCGGTGTATGGGCCTTCCGGCGCACCGTCGATTGGCGCTTGCTAGGCTGGATGCTACCGGGCGCGGCCGTCGGTATCGCGCTCGGTTATGGTTTCGCTGCCAGCGTGTCCCCTCGCTCTGTCATGGCAGCCGTGGGCGGCATCTCGATCATATTCGGCGCCTACCGCCTCTGGGCGGCGCGCCATCCGGCTCCGCTGGCTGCCGCTCTCTGGCCTGAATGGCTCGGTGCCGTGTTCGGGGTCGCCTCTGGTTTCACCAGCCAGATTGCTCATGCCGGCCAGCCGCCCTTTCAGCTCTGGGTGTTGCCCCGCAAATTGACGCGCGAACTGCTCGTCGGCACGACCGCCATATTCTTTGCTGCGGTCAACTGGATCAAGGTGCCAGCCTATCTTGCGCTCGGTCAGTTCACGGCCTCGAACCTTCTCACCTCGGCTACGCTGTTGCCACTGGCGCTGATCTCGACGCTTGCGGGGGTTGCGCTGGTCCGCCGAGTCTCGCCAGAGCGCTTCTACACCGCGATCTACGTGCTGATGATGGTCGTAGGCGCAGCGCTGGTCTGGGAGGCCCTCGCCTAGCCGAAAGCCGGATCAGCACGCCAACGGCGGCTCGCCAGTCACGGCGCGCTGTCGGGCGCCTCGCCGTCTCCGCGGACCGACAGGCTGTCCGCAGCGGCATCGGTGTCGCTACCGTCCGTCGTCAGCGAATCCGGGGTGTCCTCACTGACGGCATTGATGTCCTCGACACTCGAGCCGTCGGGTGGCGCGACTCCTTTGGTTTCCATGTTACCCTCGACGTACGGTTCGCCGGTGGTCTCACGCTCGATGTCGTTCTTCGGATCGGTCGGCATAGCTATGCTCCTGTCGTTACCTATGCCCAACGCGCTGACATGGGGATCGACCCGGCTGAGCATCGATCGCGGGGTAACAACGCACTGTGTACCGCCTATGTTCTGCGAAACGGCAGGCAGACGAACATGAGAATACCAAGGGCGGCGGCGGAGCGCGTCCCGATCGGCGCGCGGATCGTGAACATCGAGCACATGTCGCGTGCGTTCGTGAAGTACCATTTG
The DNA here is from genome assembly GCF_042466235.1 of Sphingomonas sp. R86521. Taxonomy (NCBI): domain Bacteria; kingdom Pseudomonadati; phylum Pseudomonadota; class Alphaproteobacteria; order Sphingomonadales; family Sphingomonadaceae; genus Sphingomonas; species Sphingomonas sp. R86521. The sequence goes on from NZ_JAXHBY010000001.1 coordinate 240,273, forward strand.
GACGACGGGCGTGCGCTGCACCGCTTCACCCGTGAGGAGCCGCATGCCGATCCGCACGACCACCCCTTCGGGTTCGAGACGACGATCCTCGACGGAGGGTATGTCGAGGAGGTTTTCACGTTCGACGAGCACGGGTGGCGGGGGACGCTGGTGCATCGGCTCCCTGGCCAGACGTACTGGGTGGATGCCGTGCATATTCATCGCATCGTCGAGCTACCGCAGCGCGAATGCTGGACCCTGGTGCGCGCCGGTCATCACGAGCGCGAGACGCGGTTCTGGCGGTTCGGGAACCAGGTGAAGTCCCGAGCATGGCACGCAAGGAAATGGATCGCACACGCATGATTTAGCAGGGCGGCTCAGCGCTCGATCGCCACCGTTTTCGCTACGAAGCTCTGCAGCGTCGTGCCTGCGGGAATGGACGCGCTCTTGCCAGTGAAGAACGGCGCGACAAGCACCGTGCCGATAACCGCGCCCGGCTGAACACCGCCGCTATCATCCGTTGAACCGGTAAGTCGTATCGTCCGGTCACCGATGGTTAGATATAGCGGTCGAAGGGTCAGCCTGCCTCCCATCCCCATCGCACCCTTGATGCGTGCGTCGCTCACCTGACCCGTCGCCGGCGTATCGCTCGGGATCGCGACGACGCCATCGATCAGGACATCGTCGGCGGTTCGAAGCGCGACGAGATCACCCTTCACCTGAGTTTTGCTAGAAAGCGGTTGCGCCGTGACCAGTCGCACTGGCGTACCCATGACCAGCGTGAACGAGCGCGCCTGCAGCGTCGTGGGAATCGCGAGCGCGACCATTGCGACCAACGTGGATCGTCGCAGCATCAGGTACCGCTCGACGGACTGAGCACCACGTCGCTGCCGACGAACCCCGCGACGATCTCGCCTGCCTTGATCTTCGCGTTGTTCCCGCGATGGAAGAAGCCGGCAATGCCGGTAAGCAGGATAGCGACGCCCGCGGAGCCGGCTCCCGTACCCTTTGCCGCCATCTCCCCTTCAAGTGGTATCTCGATCTCGCCGAGCTGGATCCGGAGTAGCTTGGCGGTCATGCGTCCCGACTTGCCCAGGCCCCCGGCGTCCTTCGCAGTCGTGACCTGGCCGAACGCCGGCGTGCCGACCGGCACCGCCACTCGCCCCCCGATCTCGATCGCTCGGTTCACCCGGAAGCGGATCAGGTCACCGGGCTGTGCCTTGTCTGTGTTGACCTCCGCGATCGCCATCAGTTCGACGGGTGTGTCCTGCAACAGCGTCAGGCTTGTTGACGACCCGTGCGTCGGTTGCTGAGTGACGACTGGGATGGGTGCGGTCGCGACTGGCGCGGCCTGCGCAAGAACAAGCACGATCGCGGTATAGTGCAATGGCATATGTTGCCCCCCTGAGCGCAAGATTGCCGACGCTGCGACGTATGCGCAAGGCCGTTGCGAACGCACTGGCATTCATGCAGACTTTCGGTCCGCCGGCAGGGGGCCCGGTGCCAGGGGAAGAACTGATGATACGTGTCGCAGCATCGATTGCGTTAGCACTTGTACTGGCCGCGTCGCCTGCGGTTGCGAAGGACAAGGCTGCCAAGACCTATGTGGTCGTGAACGCGGATGTCGGCGTGCCGGTGTTCCCTTATGACCTTACGGACCGACCTTACGAAGTCGTCGGCGAGGTGAAGGCGGGGGTGCGCAAGGCGAGCGTGTTCAGCAAGGAAGCGTCGCAGAAGAAGATCTATGAAGAGCTTTGGGAGCGCGCCGAGAAGCTGCATGCAGACGCTGTGGTGAACGCGAAGTACGGGGATTCGCATGTCTCCGCGCTAAGCTGGGGCAAGACGAACGCCACTGGTACCGCAGTTCGCTTCAAATCCTCCGGCACGCTTCCGGCGGCAGCTCAGCCGCCCCGATAACCGGGCCGTCAGTTGGGCGGCAGTGCGGGGTCGAGACCCCGCGCTGGTCGGCTCAGATCGGATGAGCGCCGCTCGTGCCGCACTTCGCGAACTTGCCGTTGGCGCTCTTGCACCGAATGATCTTGGCCGGTGCTTTCGGCGGGCATTTCGCGAACCTGCCTTTGGCATCCTTGCACGGCGCCCCGAGAGCGGGTCCGCCGACGAGCAATGACAACGAGGCGGCGGCGAACAGCAGTCTACGCATCCTGCAGTCTCCTGCCCGCAGGTCGGGCCGCTCCAAACTGCGTCGGCTCTCGCCGCTCGTTAACGGTTGCGTCGCGCGACTAGCTCGACGACGCCGCCGGATCGGTACGCTTGGTTGGCCAAACGCAAGCACGCCCCTAGAACAAGCGTCCATCCAACAAGGACTGATCGATGCACGCCACCACTACGCTGGCCCAGGTACGTGCTCGGGTTGCCCTCGCTGCGGTCGTGGCTCTCGCCGCACTGTGGATAGGCTCCGCGTTCGTTCCCGCCATTCTGTGGGCTGGTGTAGTAGGGATCGCGGTCGAGCCACTGCGCCTTCGCATGCTGCGCCGTTGGCCGGGCCATGACATGCTGATCGCCGGGCTGATCACGCTCGCTGTGGTTGCGATCGTCGTGGTCCCGCTGGTCATTGCCGTCACCCGCGCTCTCATCGAGGTGGAAGGGATCACCCACTGGATCAACGACGCGCGCGCCCACGGTGTGCCGGTCGCTGCCTGGGTCGCCAATCTGCCGGTTGGTTCGACGCAGGTATCGGCATGGTGGACGAACCACCTGGCGACCCCTGAGGGTGCCGCAGAGCAAATCGCCCGGCTCGACATGGGCACGATCATCGAAAAGTCGAAGTCGGTAGGGCATAACATCGTCGAGCGTGCGGTGGTGTTCGCGTTCACCGTGCTCATGCTGTTCTTTATCGTCCGCGACCACGACGCGATCAGCGCTCAACTCAGCCGCGCGATTGACCGTGCTTTCGGGGATGCGGGCATACGTATCGGTCGGCAGATCAACCTTTCGGTGCGCGGCACCGTCGACGGCGTCGTGCTTCTAGGGTTGGCTCAGGGCGTCGTCATGGCCGTGATCTACGCCTTTGCCGGCGTGCCGCATCCGATCCTGCTGGGCCTTTTGTCGGGCGTCGGCGCTATGGTGCCGTTCGGTCTGATTGCGGTCATGCTGATCGCGCTGGCGCTGTTGGTCATCCAGGGAGCCATCGTGACCGCCATGGTGGTCGGCGTCGTCGGCGGCGTCATGTCCTTCGTGGTGGATCACACCGCGAAGCCCGCGCTGATCGGCGGAGCAACCAAGCTCCCGTTCGTCTGGGTCCTTATAGGCATCATCGGCGGCGTGGAGACCATTGGCCTGCTTGGTCTCTTCGTGGGCCCCGCCGTCATGGCTGCCTTAGTTCTGATATGGCGCGAATGGGTTGCCGGCGATGCAGTCGGAATGGCTTCCGGTACATCGGCTGCCATTTCCCACCTAGGTCAGTGACGACTTCCGCTGGGGCGCTGCCTCTCCCTCACTGCTGGTCGTACCTCTGTTGAGCGTGTCGCTTGGTCGACGGGCATCGCCATCATGCTGACGTTCGGTTGAGCGGTTCGGCTTGTCAGTTTCCTGCGTAGGCTTGATCGGGTCGGTCATGATCGCTCTCCTTCGTATGCGGAACCGCCCGTAGCGAACACCGTTCCACCATCGCTCGGCCCCGCGACGCTCGTCCGCCAGAGTGGCACTTATCGAGCCGTCGCCCGTTGCGTCTGTCCACCCCGGGAGATGCGTGTTGACGAAAGATCGTATTGTCGCGGTGGGCCTTCTTACCCAGCGCGACCTCGACGTCCTCGGCACCGGTTTCCACCGACTCTTCTCGGTTGATGTCGATGAGGACGAGGATGGTGGGTTCGCCGATCTCATAGCGCAGCTTGATCGGATCGATGCGATCACGCCCGATCCTGAAGCGCCGCCGGCGGTAAAGCGGTATTTGAAAACATAAGGCTGCGCCGAGCAGGCCTCTTTCGGATACCGCCGACGATTCGCCACCATGAACGATTGCCGCTATGGAATTGGCAGGGGGGCGCGGATGATTGAAGAACTTACAGTTGGCGCCGCGCAACACGGCGACGCCGACGAGATCCGAGACATTCTAGCGGAAGTTGCCGCGCTCACAGGCATGGGATTTGTCGCGGTCGCTCGGGTGACGGAGGCACGCTGGATAGCCTGCCAGGTGCTGGACCAGATCGAGTTCGGCATGTCGCCGGGAGACGAACTCCGTATCTCCACGACTATCTGCAACGATATCCGCCAGTCTGGAAAAGCCGTAGTCATCGATAACGTGGGTGATCACCCGAAGTGGCTGACCCACCCTGCGCCTGCGCTTTACGGCTTCAAGAGCTACGTCTCGCTGCCGGTCGTTCTGGCGGACGGCTCGTTTTACGGCACGCTGTGCGCCATCGACCCGCATCCACGGAAGCTGAGCACGCCCGATCTCGTGCCGGTGCTCGAAGGCTATGCCGCCCGGGTCGCGAAAATCGTATCGGAACGGCCGTCACAATGGTGATGGCCTCAGGCGGCGCGACGTTCGTCGCACTAATAGTCTGATGTGCAACCGCGCGCGCAACCGCAGCGAACCCGAGACACTGATCGAGCGGTTTGGCGGCGGGTGGCTCACCGACAAGCCGATGGACAACTGTTTCGATCCCGTCGAGCTGGCGCCACGCATTCGGGCCTAGTCGGCCCGCAGCGAAGTCGGCGCGACCGGACTCGATGTGATGAGCCGGGACCTGCTCGTCAGAGGCGCCGCGTACCCAATCACGAACGTCCGCGACCTGAAGCGCTGGCGACAGCGCCTTGAGAACCCGGCCGGCCGATGCCTGATTCCGTTGACCGAGTTCTGCGAATGGACGCCCTGCACGCACGATGTCGGCGGCGGCAAGCCGATCAAGGGCGAGATGTGGTTCGATGTGATCGACCAGGACGTGTTCGCGATTGCGGGTGTGTGGCAGCAACTCGGCGATCAGCGCTGGTTCGCGATGATGACGTGCGATCCGAACGAACTCGTGGCGCTGATCCATCCGAAGGCGATGATCACGATACTGCACGCCGACGATCACGAACGTGGCTGACGGGTAGCTACGACGATGTGGCCGCCTTGCAGCGGCCGTACCCCGCCGAGCGGATGACGGTGCGGGGACCGGTGTTTCCGACCCGCACGTTGAGACTCCCGAGCTAAGGCAAGCTGGAACAAATCGAGGTGTTCGCCGGTATCAGTTTCCGGCTTCGAAGCCGCTTATCGAAAGGGTGATTACCATGAACAAGACACTCGCTGTGGTAATCGCAGCCGGCCTCGTCTCACTGACCGCTTGTAACTCCAGCCCGCGTGAGAATGCTGCAGATGGCATCGAAGCGAACACTGAGGCTGTTGCAGACAACCTCGAGGACGCGGCTGACAACGCTGGTACGACCGCTGCCGATAATGGCCTTGAGAACAAGGCCGATGCGGTTCGGGCGACGGGGCAGAACCAGGCCGACGACATGCGGACCAACGACCCTGACACCAACCTGTCGAACGGGATCTAAGCCGAACCGTTTTCCGTGAACAGACCAGCCGCTCCCAAGCGCGGCTCGGACTGGAAGGGCGCCCGACATAGTCGGGCGCCCTTTTTCTGTTCATGCGTATCGGCTGACTTCGCGCGGTTGTCGTGCTCGCGATCCCAGCTCGTCAAGTGCGAGCCAGTCCGGGATACCCGTCGTCTAACTCCGGCGCATGTTCGGATGCCTCATACCGGATCGTCCATTGCGGGTGGCCCTCGGGCGAGAGCACGATGTCGGGCAAGCCGACCGGATCGGATCCCGTCTCAACCCAACCCGCGGGCTTTGGGTCCTGACGATCACGTCAGCTTCCTACCATTCGCGGCCGATCGATGGATCGGCCGGGCATCCTGAAACCGGCCGTTTCACCAACTCGCAGCATTCCGTCTCTCCATGTCCGACGGACCGTATTGAGAAACGTGATCGGGAACAGGTTTCGGGAAACGGCACAACTCGAGGCATCGGAGACCGATCCTGCCTTGGCTGTTCGGTTGGAGGTTCGTTGTCGGGAAGCCGAAGACACGGAACGTCCTCACTGCTGGGCTACCCTCAGCCAACCTCGGTTGCCATAAGGCGTCGCAGAAGGATGAGGGATGATGGATTTAGATCGGGAAGAGGCATGCGCAGCCATACCGCTGCCGGCTAGTATGTCCGCACCCTTGGTAGGATATGAGTGGGCGCGCGATAACGTGGGGGGATCGGGCGGTGCCGTTTACCGCCTGCATGGCAAGATCGGTGCGCCTGACCTGTTCCTCAAGCATGGTCGAAGCTCCGTCGCTGGCGACATAACCGACGAAATGGTCCGATTGCGTTGGCTGGCAAGGTACATGCCCGTCCCGGCCGTCGAAGGCTTCGTCGCAACGCAGGACGAGGCATGGCTGCTGATGACGGCAGTGCCCGGACAGACCGCATACCAGCTTCTGGAGGCGCAACCCGATGCCGGTGTTGAGATAGTCGATGCGCTCGCGACGTTTCTGCGGCGTCTACATGCCATCCCGATCAGCGAATGTCCCTTCAACAGCGATCACGCCTACCGCCTTTCACGGGCGCGTGAACGCATCGACGCGGGTCTGGTCGATGAAGACGACTTTGACGGCGAGCGCGAAGGCTGGACGGCGGAGCAGGTTTGGAAAGCGATGCAGTACCTGCTGCCGATGTCCTCCGATCCCGTCGTCACGCATGGCGACTTCTCGCTCGATAATATCCTGATGCTCGATGGTGAAGTGGTCGGCTGCATCGACGCCGGCAGGGTCGGTATCGCGGACCGGTACCAAGATCTGGCTATATTGTGGAATTGCCTCGGGGAGATCGATGCGTCGCTGCGAGCCCGGCTTATTGAACGGTACGGCATCGCAGAGGCCGACGAGCGCAAGCTCCAGTTTCACCTTTTGCTGGATGAAATGTTTTGAAGCCCGGCAGCGAGGCCTACGGAGGCGCACTCTACGATGTTTGCCGGTAAGCAGATTTCCGAACTTTTCGAGAAATTTGGCGTGCCGTTGGGCAAGGGGAATGCGTGCCCCATGAACCCGCCTCGACATGAACGAAGGCCGAAGTTGGGAAGCCGAAATCACCCGTGAACGTCCACAACTGGGTCTTCAACACATGGACTGAGCGCAGCCTACAAGCCGGCGACCTTCGGCGTTGCCAATTCAGACAAGGCTGCGCTCGAGGCAACGCCACCGCCCGCTCGCTTTACGCGGTACAGCGTCGCATCAGCTGCTTCGATCAAAGCGTTCAGCGACGTGCTGTGCGGCGGCGATGTGGCGTACCCGAGGCTGACGCCGATCTCGATGGTTTCGCCGTCGATCAAATAAGGTGCGGCGATGACGCGAGCCAGGCGCCGGGCGAACAATTCGGCCTCTCCTGCGTGATCGATGCCGGCTTGCACGACCGCGAACTCGTCACCGCCTAGGCGGGCCGCGATGTCACCGTCGCGCACTACCGCGGCAATGCGCGTGGCCAGTTCGCACAATAGCGCATCGCCGACAGGGTGACCGAAGCGATCGTTGACCGGCTTGAAGCGGTCCAGGTCAAGGCAGTGCATAGCCACCATCGGCACTTGACGGTGGGCGTTCAGCAGGTCGCCGAAGGCTTCGCGAAGACCAAACCGATTTGCCAAGCCGGTGAGTGCGTCATGCCGCGCGACCATCGACATCTCGTTGCGCAACGCGAGCTGCTCGCGGGCGAGCCGATATGCGTACCGGATTGTCTCCAGGCTGCCGACGAGGAATGCCAGGAACATCGCCGCTAGGATGAGATGGCCGATGCCACCCGCAGATGCCGCGGTCAGCGCAACTGGCAGGGTAGCCAGCGTAACGCAGGCGGCGCAAACCCGCGGCCGGATATAGCCTCTCGCGACCGCTCCCGAGCAGAAGCCGAACAGGAGCCCCGTCGTCAGCAGTTGCGGAATCGGCTGAGGCGACAGGAAGCTGGTCACGCCGAGCAAGGCTAGCGATGCGGCGAAGGACAGCGTCGACAGTGCCAGGCGGAATTGCCAGGTGCCGCTGGCATGGCGTTCTTTGCGTAGACCAGAAGGCTGTCGGCGATAAGCCAGGATCACGCCTAGACGAGCTGCAGAGGCTGTCATTCCGCCAACAACAGCTATCCAGGATAGGGCGCCGCCGATCTCCAACGCGCAATAAGCGCCGACCGCGAGAAATATTGCCGACATGATAGCCGCAGGCACGAGCATCGTGAACGAAGCGGCGATCAGCTCGACATAGACCGCTGTGGGCTCAGGCTTGCCAGGTTCAAAATAGTGCATCCGCTACGTTAGCATCGCCAGATACAGAAGGGGTTAATTCGCAATAACCGGATGGTGCTCAGCAGCGTCCTGAACCATTGAGCTAATTACGCACGCTAGCTCCGTCGGCGCGGCCAAATCCTTAATCTTTCGAACCGTACGCGGTACGCGAAGGAAATCTCAATGCGCGACCATCACGAAGAGGCTCGGCTCGGTGCCTTGTACCAGCTGAACCTGCTGGATACGTCGCCGAGCGAGAGCTTCGACCGCGTTACGCGCATGGCCAGCCAGATCTTCGGCCTTCCGGTGGCGGCGATATCGCTCACCGATCGCGACCGCCAATGGTTTAAGTCGCGTGTCGGCATCGAGCACGCCGGCATCCCGCGCGAAAAAGCGCCTTGCGCGCAGGTCGCGGAGTCCGCCGAGCTGCTGGTCATCGAGGACTTTCAGGCAGACCCTTATTATGCCGATAGCGTGCTGGCGCGTGCAGGCACCCGCTTCTATGCTGGCGCGCCTTTGGTCACCAGCGATGGCTACGGTCTTGGATCTCTCTGCGTTCTCGGAACGGAGCCGCGGCAGGCGTCGTCGGCCGAGCTTGCGGCGCTAGTGGATCTTGCCGCCATGGTCATGGGGCAGATCGAGCTGCAGCATGCGTTCGGTCGGATCGATCCGGTCAGTGGAATGCCGACCAGGAACCAGTTTCGCGAGGACTTGATGGACGTGGCTCGGGACCAGCCCGGCGAGCAGCGGTTCGCGGTCGTGGTCGATCTAGCGCGCGACGATCAGATCGGCAGGATCACGCGGGTGATGGGTGCCGCTCGCGTCGATGCATTGATCCGGGAGGCGGCGCTTGCGCTGCGTCTCGCGCTGGGGGCGAAGCAGACCGCCTATCAAATCGGAGCGGCGCAATTTGCATTCCTGGCTCCGCCGGGGGTCGAGCAGGCCGAATATGTGGGTCAGCTGCAGGCCAGCTTCCAGTCCATGCGCGCATCCTCGTCGGTCCGCTTCGTCACCAACGTTGCGGTCGGTGTGCGGTCCTTCGCCTTAGGAAGCATTTCGGCGGATGACGTCTTGAGCGGTGCGGCGAGCGCGGCGCAGGACGCCCGCAGCACCGACGGTTCGGTGGCGCTCTATTCGCCTACCAACGATATCGTGCACCGTCGGCACTACCGGCTGCTGCAGGACTTTGGCGTGGCGCTAGAAACCAACGACCAGCTCCGGCTCGTCTATCAGCCGCGCATCGCGCTGGCGACAGGGTGCTGCGTCGGCGCCGAGGCTCTGTTACGTTGGTCGCACCCCAGCCTGGGCGACGTGTCACCGGCCGAGTTCATCCCAATCGTTGAACAGACATCGCTTGCGCGGCCGACCACGCAGTGGGTGCTCGATCAAGCTATGGATCAGCTCGCATCGTGGCAGCAGGCAGGTTTGCGAATGACCATGTCGGTCAACATATCCGCCGCCAATCTCGGGGAGGCAGACCTCATCCAGCGGATCCAGCTGGGGCTGTTGCGGCGGAACCTGCGGTCAAAGCAGCTGGAGATCGAACTGACGGAGAGCGCGATCATGGACCAGCCCGACAAAGCACTGGTCATGCTGCACGAACTCGCTGCCGCCGGCGTTTGCCTCGCGATCGACGATTTCGGCACTGGGCATAGTAGTCTGAGCTATCTGCAGCGCCTGCCGGCGCAGGTCGTGAAGATCGATCAGGCCTTCGTCCGCAACATCACGGAGCCAGCCGGGCCGGATTTCGTGCTGGTCGAGACAATGATTGGCCTAGCTCACCGGCTGGGCTACCGCGTCGTCGCGGAAGGCGTCGAAACGCGCGAAGCCGTGCAAGTGCTGACCGACGTCGGCTGCGAAGAGGCGCAGGGCTTCTGGCTGGCGCGCCCGATGGAAGCGCCGCAGTTCGCAGAGTGGATGGAAAATCGCAGTTCTCATAACTTGATTTTGCCGAACGCGGCTTGAATTGCTGCCGCGCCAGAAGGGGCGTACGGCTCACAACCGAACGGTCCTTGCTGCGTATCACGCCGTCGCAAAGCGGAAGGACCGCTCGCCGTCACTAACGACCATCCACTGCCGGATCCGCTGGTCGAACCAGTCGTAGAATCTCGATGAACAAACGTCTGATGTCGGGAAGCCGCAAGCGGGCCTTAAGTGGCCGTTTATGGGTCGTCTCGCCGCTGGGTAGCAATGCCGCCAAGGTTCGGTACCTGCGGGTTTAGGCGGGCTATTGGCTGTCTCTCGCCTCGTCAAACGCTGACCGGTTGCCTTCGATTTCCGCGATGTGTGCGCCGGCCCAGTATCCGAGTTCGCGGATCGGATCGGCCAACGATCGGCCAAGAGCGGTGAGGGCGTACTCCACCTGAGGCGGCACGGTTGGGTGGACGGTGCGGGCCACCATGCCATCGCGTTCAAGCGCACGCAGCGTTCGGGCGAGCATCTGTTGGCTAATGCCGCCGATGGTGCGCTTGATGTCATTGAAGCGCCGCGGCCGCTCCGTGAGCGTCATCACAATCATGACGCTCCACTTGTCGCCTATGAGGCTGAGAACACCGCTGAACCGTTTGCATTCGACGTGAATCGGCTCGGGGGTGGTCAGCTCCATGTGACTAGGTCCTGCGAAAATGCCTTCTTGGCGGGGGGCTTAAGGTTACATAGCTGGTCTAGGTCACTTTTCCAGACCGGAGCTGAGCCTATGAACATTCTGCACATCGATGCCAGTGCGAGCGAAAGCGCTGTCTCGCATACACGCCGCCTCTCCAGTGAACTCGTCGAGCGGCTCAAAACCGCCAATCCCGGCGCAACAATCGTGTACCGCGACCTCGTCGCCAACCAGCTTCCCCACGTGGACATGACGATCCGGCATGCCTGGACGGCCGAGAACATCGGAGACACCAAGCTGGCCGAAACGATGAGCCGATCAAAGGCGCTGGTTGACGAGCTCAAGGCGGCGGACGTGGTGGTTGTCGGCTCGCCCATGTACAACTTTACGGTGCCCTCGACGTTAAAGGCGTGGGTCGACCATGTAGCGATCGCCGGGCAAACCTTCAGCTACACAGCCGAGGGGCCACGCGGCTTGCTGAGCGGCAAGGTCTATCTCGTCCTCTCATCGGGCGGAGTTTATTCCGAAGGACCGTTCGCCGCGTACGATCATCTGTCGACTTACCTCGAGGCGATCTTTAACTTTCTTGGCATCCTGGACGTCGAGGTGATCCGAGCGGAAGGCATCGCTTACGGACCGGAGCAGGATCAAGCCGCGATGGCGAGCGCCGCTCAAAAAATAGGGGCGATTGCTGCCTGACCAGGTCGACAGCGAAGCCAGCCACGGAGATCGGGCCGTGGCTGGCCACCAGATTGGAACTTTGGAATAGACCTGAACAAACGGCCGGTTCTGGAGCGCAGCGAGTCCACTCTAAATGACGGGTTCTGGGTCCTCGCGGACGCGGTAGGCACGTTAGCGTTTGCGGCCGTATGCCTTATGCCCGCACCGAACGTGCAGCTGAGTACGGAGCGCAAATGAAGTCCACTGATCTAAGGAGGAGCGCGTCTCGGACCGCGTGGTGGAAGCCGGAACGGCTTACCTGGCTCTTGTGGGCCATGGTTGCATGCAATGCCGTGATTCTCTGGCTCGCCAAGGACGGCCCGCGCGGGGGCTTCAACAGCGACGCGGCAGGCAATGGATTGGCGAGAACCTTCCAAGAACTATTCGTCATGGTCGGCGCGGGCCTGGTCGGCATTGTGGCGCTCCTGTTTCTCGTCATCAGAAACCGCGGCATCAGGATCGCGCTACTTTGCCTCCTGGCCCTTGTCGGCCTGTTTGCATCGGCGCTGCTGTGATGAGGATGGTATGATGATTTGGCGTGCATCGATCGTCCTTGCCGCGATAGCACTCATCTTTCCCAGTGGTTGCGGAGCCAGTGCGCCAACGGCTGCCAGCCCAGTCGATGCCGGCACGACCCTGGCCAAGCTGACCTATCCAGCGGAGATGGACGCCGTCGCGATGACCTATGCGTTCACGACGGATGTCGCAGCGACCTACCGAGCGGACGCCAATTTGCATGCGCTGGACGTCAAGCATCCAGGGCTCGTGGACGCGATGGTTGCGGCGCTGCTGCTCGAGTACCGCCGGGCCCGCGACACAGCCTTGCCACGTCTGTGGGCACGGATAGGCGCGGCTTACGCTGGCAGGCTCAATGCCGTCGAGCTTCGCCAAGCCGTCGCCTTTTTCGATAGCCCGGCCGGACACCGGATTGTCGAACTAGCGATTCAGGGGATCGCGGCCGCCCCACCACCTGAAAACGGCGCCGGCAATACTGTCATCTATCCTGCCGAGCCCACCCGCGAGGACGCGATGGCGCAAGCGACGTTCGACGCCACGTCAGCAGGTCGGAAGCTGGCCGCCATGCGCACGGAGGTGGCCGCAATCAACAACGACTGGAGCACCAAGGCCGCGCCCGACCAAGCTACCGCGAGCGCTGCCATGTCGAAGATCATCGCCCGGTTCGGGGTGTCCGCCAGCGACTTTTCTCAGGCCGCCGGGCACCGATAATCACTTAGCGGTGGTGATGAAGTCCGGGACTCAGCTGCCTGAGCTCGAACCCTTTGCATTGTTCTGCCGCGTGAATGTCATCGTATGACCCTCGCGCACGATCGTCAGGATGCTCGCGTCCGACATCACCTGCCAACCAGCAGGGTCGATGTCTGTCCGACGAGTGCTAGCAGTCGGTACCAACGTGATACGATTGTGGTCCACGGTCCAACGCCCCCGTGCGGTCTCGTCCAGGGAGCCGACCGTCAGATAGTATTCGAAAGTGCCGTCGACCTTGAGCCAAAGGCCAGCGACGAGCTCCATCTCCCGGTGGAAATACTGGCCCGCTCGACCACTCGCCACCGCGGTTGCAAGCGGTACGATCGGCGGCGGCGGTTTCGCTTCCTCCGCGACGAGCGGACCCAGCGCCTCGATGACCCGCGCGCGCCGCGCCGGCTCGACCTTGGCGTTGTCGAGATTGTAGCTCAGCGCCTCGGCGTCGGCATAGCCCTGGCTGGCGAGTTGCGCTGCTGGCTTGGCGTCCAGCCCGACCTTGAGCAGCTTGAACACTGCACGTGCCGCCTCGGCGCCAGGCACTTGGAGCATCACGCCATAGGTGCCCTGCCGCAGGTCGGCGAGGGCGCACAGATGGTCGCGCAGCACCGAGAGCGGCGTGTCCTTGACGATCGGCTGGAGGTTCGGCGTCTCCGCGACCATCGGCGCGATGTCGCCGTTCGCCTTGCGACCGACCGCGTGGGTATAACGATACGAGCCAGCCTCACAGTCGATCTCCTCCGACGCGTCGAAGCTGACGTAACCCTCCGTGTCGGGAGCGGGCAGGTAGATGTGCGTGCGGGCACGGCGCGTGCTCTTGTCGAGGACGACCGTGCTGGCGTCGAAGGTTACGACGTAAGCCTCGTGCGCCAAGATCATGCGCTCATCGTCCGGTACCGGCATGGCGGCAACGAACAGCGCGCCAGCGAACGGCAAGGACGCGAAGCGACACACGGCGCGCAGAACCGGACGTGTCATGTGCGCCAAGCGACGCGACGCTGCGCCGGTTCTTCTCTCACAGCGCCGCAGATCTGACATGTCCGCTCCTGAACAATTCCATGCTCGTCAGTCGGCTGACGTAGGTGGCAGGCCGGCGATCTTCTGGGCCGCATGGAGAAGCTCGACCGGCAGCATGGCGATGATCGTGCTGTTGTGCTCGACGCCGATCTCGGTGAGCGTCTGGAGACGCCGCAACTCGAGCGCACCTGGCGCGGTACCGATCATCGTCGCCGCCTCGGCGAGCTTCTGCGCCGCTTCATTCTCGCCTTCCGCCTTGATGATACGGGCACGCTTCTCGCGGATCGCCTCGGCCTCGCGCGCGATCGCGCGTTGCATCTGCTCGGGAATGTCGACGTCCTTGATCTCGACAGCGTCGATCTCGATCCCCCACCGCCCGGCTGCGCTCGCCAGCAAGTCCAGCAGGCGCTTGTTGATCCCGATACGATCCTTGAGCATCTGATCGAGGTCGCTCTGGCCGATGGCGTCGCGCATGCCAGTCTCCGCCGCCTGCACGACCGCCGACTGATACGCCTCAACCGAGGTGACGACACGCGCGGGGTCTGCGGCGCGGTACCAGAGCACAGCGTTGACCCGCACTGCGACCCCGTCGCGCGTGATCGTCTCCTGCGTCTCGAGCTGCACTGTGACGGTGCGGATATCGACCTTCACGACGCGGTCGATGAAAGGGATCAACCAATACCAGCCCGGGCCTTTGGTGGTGCCGAGCCGGCCGAGCCGGAACAGCACCGCGCGCTGATACTCCTGGTTCACGCCAAACGTCTTCGACGCCAACCCAAGGAGGATGATCAGCGGAATGACCAGAATGAACAGGTAAGGCATCTGACGCTCCGGGCGGCCCGCGCGATCGGCGCCGTCCGCGACGATAGGGCAGGAGAGGGGGAATGATCCAGCCCTGACCCGACGACGGCTAGCGCTTGAACAGCGACTGGGTTGATCCCCTTCGTCCCAATGTTCGCCATTCAATGCCCGCTCGGCGGCAGCTTTACGGCGCGTTCCACCGAGATGAACAAATGTCTGAAGTTGAAGATCGCGAAGGGGGCGCTGAGTGTCTGGAATGGGCGATAGCGGTCGTTTGGTTTATTGCGCGCCGAATGTGCTGCCGTGATGGTTCGACAAGAATGGGCTAAGCAATGATCGAGCCCTATCGTGATCGCGAGGAGTGCGCTTACTTGCGATGAAGTTACCATGCGATTGAGCCGGTGGAAATCCCCGGTAGCCGTTCGATCGCAGGCCGCGCGTACCAGTAACCTTGGTGATAGCGCACGCCAAGGTCTCGTAGAGTCGCCGCCTCGGCTGCGGTCTCAATCCCCTCGGCGATCAGGATCGTGTCAAGCTCGCGACACATCGCCACTACCGCGCGCACAATCGCACGACAGCGGGCGCTGCTATCGATTCCGCGCACCAGTTCCATGTCCAACTTGACCTCGTCGGGCACGAACCGCGCGAACATGCCCAGCCCTGAATGGCCCGCGCCAAAATCATCGATCGCGACTAAGAACCCGATCTGCTTGTAGGTGTCGATGATCGAGGCAACATGATCAGGGGATCCCATTGCCTCGTTCTCGGTGAATTCGAAGATCAGCCGGTCGACCGGCAATCCCGCCGCGCCGGCCGTTCTCAGCGTCAGCTGGATGCATGCCAGCGGCGAATACACGGCGTTTGGCAGAAAGTTGATCGATAGCTTCGCATCACCGGACATGATGCCCGCCGCCATCGCACTTTCGATCGCCTGGACGCGGCACGCTTGATCGAACGCGTAGCGATTGGCGTCCGTGACTTGTGCCAGCACGCTGGCAGCGCCTGCGCCGTCGACACCGCGGATAAGCGCTTCGTATGCGAAGGGAAGGCCACGGTCGGTGTCGACGATGGGCTGAAATGCCATCGTGAACGGAATCTCGAAGTCAGCGCCATCACGGCATCCGCTGCAGATTTTGCGCATTTCCATGTCGATGATATGGCACCGTCTGATTAACGACCGGTCAAACAAGGGCCATCGTAGACCGACGCGCGGTCGGACGCGCTGGCCCAGTCGTCGATGAACGCCTGCTCGTCATACGCAATGGGCGGCTTCCTGCTTCTCGTCGACATTCTAGCGCCCGCCGGCGCCGTCCCGGAAGCCAAGATCAAAGTCGCGAACAGCGTCTTTCAATCCGGCATATTGCGTGCTTGCCAAGGGGACGACTGCTGCAGTCAAGAGACGCTTTCTTTCAGTTCGGCGACGGCCATCAGTAGCGTTCATGAGATTGTTACTTACCTGTAGAACGCCTTGATCTTCGAGGCACTGCGAGAACGGTGCTAGAACGACGACCATTGGCATTGTCGTAGATTCGTCCGCCGACGCGCATACGCGATTTCCGATATGCCCCTGCGCTTCGTCAGCGCCTGCGGCATCCGCTCCGATGTCTCCGCCGCGGCATCCGGAGTCATGGACACGACGGCGCCCCCGGGGCCGTCGACTTGAACCCCTCCTTCGTCGGTGCTCACGTCAGACGGGGTATCGGGGATCTTCGCCATAACAGCCTCCTTCGCAAGCAACGCAGCATCGGC
This sequence comes from Sphingomonas sp. R86521, assembly GCF_042466235.1. Classification (NCBI taxonomy): domain Bacteria; kingdom Pseudomonadati; phylum Pseudomonadota; class Alphaproteobacteria; order Sphingomonadales; family Sphingomonadaceae; genus Sphingomonas; species Sphingomonas sp. R86521. Next base: position 256,661 of record NZ_JAXHBY010000001.1, read on the forward strand.
AGGCTGGATGCCCATGGTTGCGCCACGTCAGGACGATTCCCGATCGACCGTTTCCATGTCGCACCGATACTGTACGACGTCGGCTGCGCACTGAAACGAGGGGAGCTTCGATGCCTCAGTTGGAAAACGATGCTGCTCGACTGAAGTCGGTCGCCTATCTGCTGACCGAAGCGCTGCGGATATCGGACGAGGGGCAGAGGCCCGTCGTGGGAGCGAAGATCGCGGACTGTATCGACTGTGTCCATCGAGAGCTTGCAGACGTCTCGGCGCAATTGGAACGTCGTCGGCTCGGGTAGCTCGGCCGCCGCGGCCCTTCGCTCGACCAATTGATTTTTATCGGAGATTACTGTCGGATACGCTGGTACGAGGTTCGGGTCGAGGCGCATGTTGAGCAAGGCAACGGTTGAACGGGCGTTCGAGTTGGCGCGTGGCGGGATCTGCCGCAATGTCGTCGACATTCGGCGGGCGCTGGAGCGGGAGGGATATGAAAATTGCGCGGAACACCTCGCCAGCGCGTCGCTCAAGACGCAGCTGAAGGTCGCGATCCGAAGCTGCGTTGCTGCGCCTCATAACGTCGACGTTCGAAGCCTGAAGGAAGCGCGATGATTTGGAGGACGCAGCAGCCAGCAAACATGCCAGTTATCCGGCTGGTGTGACCGCAGAGTAACGGCGCAATCGCCAAGGAGTCAGGCGTTGAGCGCGACGCGGTCGCCGTTCACATCCGAACGCGCATCGTATTCGCCGATCGATCCCAATGCAGCGGCCGAGCCAAGAGATCGTCGTGGATCAGCGCATCGACCGCCATTCATCGGTGGACGGGATGTCCTCGATCAGAGCCGCCAGGGACCCGTCCTGAAAAGTATGGGGACGGACCTTACGATTGGGCAGCGAAAGGCGCAGGCCGCGCCGTTCGGCCGGCTTCATTGCGCGAACCCTCAGAGCGATCGTGAGCAGCGATCCTTCGAAAAGGATCTCTCCCGACGGATCACCGGCGGCGTCGACCCTCGACATGCGAACAAGGGTCGCTTCTTCGTTCCATGGAATGTCCATCGATTGCTCCGAGGTTCATTTGGACTGATGCTTGACGAATATCCAGGAGCTCTTCCCAGCGGACTTTGCCTGGAACATCGCCCCGTCTGCGATCTTCAAGGCATCCTCGACGTTTGTACCGGTCGAAGCACCCAGACTGCACGTCGCCGTCCATTCCGATGCCTTCAGTGCCGTGATCAATGAGCCGTGTATCCTGGCCGTCTTTCGCTCCGCCGACGCTTCGTCCCGAACAGCGAGGCAGAATGCGAATTCATCGCCACCCACCCGGGCGGTGACGTCATATGGACGAACGGCGGCCACCAGCGCCTGGGCCACGATCCGGAGAACGTCGTCGCCGGCGGTATGCCCGTGCTGATCGTTCACCGCCTTGAAGTCGTCGAGATCGATCATTCCGCACAACAGTATCCGACCGTCGCGCGGCGCAGATAGCTTGAGACGCTCGCACTCGCGGGTGAACGACCTGCGATTGCCTAGTCCGGTGAGGGGATCGACCTCGGCGTTCGCATGCTCGTGATCAAAGGTCCGACGAAACGCCGCGACGAGCAGCACGATGAACACGGCACCAAATGCCCTTATCGCGGCATTGCCGGCAGCGGTCGATGCCGAAAGGGAGCAGGCTCCTGCAACAAGGTCGTCGCCGAAGCCGTTGACTTGCAAGGTGGCAACCATGGCGACCGCCCAGGCTCCGAGCCCGGCCAGTCTGCCGAGGCACCATGTCGTGAGGCACAGCGGCACTAGGTAGAGGGAGTTCAGCGACAAGTGAGGTCCGGTTGCGTTATCAAACACGACGAGGACCGCCCACGAGGGCACTATCCATCCGACTGCTGACCAGGGACCCAGCCTGGCCGACCTGCGCAAACCGTCTTCGATTGGACTCCATCCACCTGCAGCCACGCGCCTTACCAACGCTAAAAGAACCATACCAACCTGACGAAAATAACGGGGACCGAATGAATCTTCGTACTTTTTAGATGAATCGTCGAAGTGCTATTCACGGAATGCTAGCTGCCTTGCAGGCCTAATAGTTTATCGCGGACATGTAACCGCATACAGACATGAATTGCGCGAATTCACGATACGAGGCGAATGGGTCCGTTTGTCCAACCGCAATCTTTCCATCACCCACGCTCATGGGAGGGGCGGCAGCGGAATGATCAAGCCGGGCAACCAGATGGGTTCATCCCGTTAGAACGGTCTGCATCCCCGACGATCCACACGGTGAGCATTCGGGTCGCCCGCTTCGCTGATCCCGAACGTCGAAACCCGACGATATGCGGTACGGCAGCCATCAAGCGCCATTCACGCGTTCCTCTCGTTCGCTTTGTTGGAAAACGGACGGCGATGACGCGCCCCCGAGTACGGCCATTCGCCGACCGGATCGGCGGTCCAAAGTTGTCGTTCGTCAGGAACACCTGCAAACGCGGGAAAGACTACCAGGCTCTCTCCCGACGCGTCTGACCCGAGACCATTCGCCGGCGCGAGAAGAACGCCGGGCACGAACGCCGACTTCCTCGTCGGTCCTCGATGCAGTGTACGTCGGCGCGGCAGCCGTCACAGTGTTGCGTAAGCCGCGTCGAGGGACTGGTCCAAGCCGTCCGTTCAAGTGCATACGGAGAAGGCGCAGCCCAACGAGAGGTCTATTCGAGACATCGGCGGCTACGCAGCCGCCCGCGGGTTCGGCAGCTTCGATCGTGACCGCCTGAAACTCGTACGCAACGTGAGCGAGACAGCGGTTCCCTTTCCGGGCTCCGAGCGTATCGACAGTCTGCCCCCCAGATTCCGAGCTCTCTCGTGCATGCCCGGGAGCCCGAAGTGTCCGGTCCTGCCACCAGCCGCCAGGATGTCCTCCGGTATTCCCACTCCGTCGTCGCGTACCGATACCGTCAGGCTGAACAGGCTGAAGTCTATTTCGATCGACGCCACCGACGCCTTCGCATGGGTGCTGATGTTGAACAGCGCTTCGCCTACGACGGCCCCGACTTCCGCGATGGCATCCGGTTCGAGAGGCCACGCCTTTCCCCTCACCGCGACGTCGATTTTCGTTTCGGGTGGAAACTCCTGCCGGTTCACCAGCGCCAGAACGACGCCCTCCAGGTCATCGCTGGTATCGATCGCTCGTAGATCGCGCACGCGTTCTCGACCTTCGAGCAGAACCTCGTCCGCCCTGTCCAACGCGTCTTCGAGTCCAGCCTTGGTGCTGCCCTCCGGCACGGACAGGGCGGCGACGTGAAACCGCAGCATGAGACCCTGTATGCCCTGCAGCAGCGTATCGTGCAGCTCTCGCGCGATGCGTTCCCGTTCGTCCGTCCGTTCCGCGGTTCGAATGCGCATTCGGCGGGTGAGAATGCGGACGCGCAGGTCGAACAGGAACCAGAGCAGCAGAGCTCCGAGAACGAGGCACAGGGTGAAGAAGGTGCGCGACTGCACGAAGGTGGGCGGAATGGTGACTCGCAGTTCGGCCCCCTGCCGGTTCCATGCGCCCTTGTCGTTCGATGCGATCACTCTGAACCGATAGGAGCCCGGGCCCAGATTGGTGTAGAAGGCCTGCCTTCGCGAGCCAGGATCCACCCAATCGGCGTCCACGCCCTGCATCATGTAGCGGAAGCGGACGCGGCTCGGGACCGACAGGCTCAGCGCGGTATAGTCGATCGAGAGGTTCCTCGTTCCGGAAGGCACCTCGACGTCAGCGGGATCGGGATAGTGACGGCCGTTCGCCGTCAGGCCTCGGATCAGGACGCCCGGCGCCTGTGGGTTCGCCAACAATCGGTTCGGATCGATCCGTACGACGTTCTGTCTGGTGATAAACCATACCCGGCCGTCCGTCGCCACCGCCGCCTGAAGGCCCTCTTCACCCGTCGGATGACTTGTGAGACCGTCCTGCTGACCCAGAGTGAGATGCGGCAGCGAGGCATGCGGCGTCACGAAGGCTTCCTCGAGCCGAGCCGTCGCGACCCGGTGTAGGCCCTTGTTGTTGAGCATCCAGATCTCGCCGCTCGCGGTCTGCGCAAGTCCGCGCACGCCCCGAAGCCAGGGATACTCGTCGATGGAAAGCCGGCGGAAGCCGCTGCCGTTCCACAGCGCCATGCCGGTACCGCCGGCGACGAGCAGTCCGAAATCCGTCGGAAACACCCCGGTCAGTCCGCTGACGCCGATGGTGTCGCCTTCGAGAAGATGTGAAGCCCCGTTCTTCGACACGAGCAGCAGAGCCCGGTTGCCGAACAGGACGATCGGACGGCCCGCGCGGTCGATAATGATGTCCTTCGGACGCTGGCCCGCCTTGGGGAGCGGAAGATGCCGCCACGTTCCGCGATCGAGTACGAGGACGCCTGCGCTCGGCTGAGCGGCCCACAGACGGCCCGACCAATCGATGCCGCACCCTGTGACGGGCTGGCCGCCGGGTATCTCCCTGGCTTCGACCAGTCGGCCTTCGCGAACCCGTTCCATACGTCCGACGACCGCCATCCAGATGCCGCCGCGCGGGTCCGAGCAGAGTGCGCCGGGCTGCTCAGCTGGACGGATGGCGACCGGCTCCTGCCCCGTTCCCGCCCGAAAGAGCGTCCTTCCGCTGGCGATGTAGATCGCTCCGGCCGCGTCGACGACCATCTTGTAGCCGCGAGGCGACGACTGTGGGGGCAGGACGACCTGTTCCACATCGGCCTTCCGGAACTGGTCGAGACCGTTCTCCGTCGCCGCCCAGACGTTGTTCTCGCGGTCCTCCAGAATGGCGACCGCCTGGTTGGACGTCAGGCCATCGCTGGTCCGAAAACGCTGGATGGACTCGTTGCCCGGTGTTGCGTGACCGGGCGTGGCGATGCGGAACAGTCCATCGGTGTAGGTGGAGCCCCAGAGCGCGCCGTCATGAGCGGAGAGAAGTGCCACCCGGCTGGCGGGCGCGAGCGCGGAGTAGAATACCGGATTGCGCGGCCGGCTTCGACCCTTCGGATAGTCGGCGACCATGCGCGTGCCAAACGGTCCGGAAATCCAGATGTCGCCATGACGATCCTGCGCGAACCCGGCCCCATCCATCAGCTTCTCGCCGGTATCCACGAAGCGCGACGTACCAGGGCGCAGGAAGAAGAGGTGCTTCGCCGTTGCGACCCACACGGTGCCGTCCCGGGCGCTGAACACGGACCATATCGTCTCAAGGGGCAGCCCCCAGCGCTGATCGACATGCTCCCATCCGCCCTTCGAGAACCGGTACAGCGCCCCCGGCTCACGCCCGCCTATGGCGAATATCGCGCCGTATCGGTCCTCGGCGAAGCTGGTGACCTCGCCGGGAGCCTCCGGCATGGATGCACGGACGAGCCGCCCGTTCCTGTAGACTTCGATGCCGCCGCGCCCCGCGTATCCGACCCAGAGCACGCCGTTGCGCGCCGCGAAGACGGCCGTCACGGGGATGGCGCCCGGCGGATGGCCCGGGGCAGGGGAGATCCGTTCGAACGTCACGCCGTCGAACCTGTAGAGCCCCTCGTAGGTACCCAGCCATAGGTACCCGTCGGGTGTCTGGGCCAGGGCGGACACCATGCCGGGTACGCCGTCCGCGCTCGTCCAGCTGCTATGGGTGATCTGGGACTGCGCAACGGCTTCGCCGGGCGCCGAGATGCTTCCAAGCCAAAGAGTGAGAGCGAGCACAATCCAACGGCAGAATCGCGCTGCCGACCGCACGCCATCTGTCCATACCGCCATCGACGTCCGCTCTTTTTTTGGAAGCCTCACCCCGAGCCGGCCTGCGCCGCCTCATCCTCTCGCCCGTTCACTATGCACCTCCGCTCGCCCCAAGGCGACCGTGGGAAATGCTTCTGTTCATTGGGGGGCGCTTGAGCTTGAAGTACGCAACAACGTCACGGCTGTCCTACGAACTCGCCGGGCCGGCGCGGCCGTCGTGGTGCCTGCATCAGGGCGTAGGTCGGTCCGCAATCGGGGCGGCGATCTGGTGGATCCTTCGGTTCCAGGCAGCGAGTTCACGGGTAAGGCAATCGCAGCGGACGACGGTCACTACGATGTTTTGCATCTTTAACTCCTGGGTTGATCGCCTGATCAACACCAGGAATATGAGCGCTCGCTCATGTTTGGACTACTCGCTTGCGCAATCGAGAGCCGCCGCCTGGACTGGATCCGGTGAAGATCGAACAGGCCGTGGTACGGTCCGTCTTCACGTACCTGACTTCGAACTCTTAAGCGGACGCGGGCTGCTCGAGAGGCATTACCAGCCGATAGCCAAACGCTCCGTACGAACTCCGGACACTCGGGCGACAGCTGGGTGCCCGCCATCCGCAACTGCGCGCTTCACCACGCGAACGACCGCCGCCATACCGAATGCCGGCAACCCTCATATTCGAGTCTCCGAACCCGACGCATGACATCAGACAATTTCGCCGATGGCACTCACATAGACCGTATCGGTCGAGCCCTATGGGCGCGCGAGCCCGCCGGGTCGGCGGCAGTGCTGGTAGGAGCGGGGTTCAGCCGCAACGCAGTTCCGATTCGTCCATCGGTGGCGGGAATGCCGGGCTGGAACGGGCTCTACGAGACGATGGTGAATCACCTCTACCCGGCGAACGTCTGCGCGGAAGGCATCTCCGGTCGCGAGGCCATGCCGCTTGCCCATCGCGATTGGCTGCTTCGACAGGTCGGTGCGACGAGCGCGTACCTGCGGATCGCCGAGGAATTCGAAGCTCAATTCGGACGACCCGCGCTAGACCAGATGATCCTCCATCATGTGCCGGACCGACAGTTCGAACCCGGGCGGTTGCACCACATGCTCCTTCAGCTTCCCTGGGCCGATGTGATGACGACGAACTGGGACACGCTCCTGGAACGGACAGCCGAGGTGACGGAAGAGCGCGTCTACGACGTCGTGCGAACGGTGGAGGAGATTTCCGAAGCGAGAGCTCCTCGGATCGTCAAGCTGCACGGCAGCTTTCCCTCGCACAGACCGTTCGTGTTCACGGAGGAGGACTTCCGCAAATATCCCGCAGATTCCGCCGCCTTCCTGAATCTCGCGCAGCAGCTCGCGATGGAGAACACGCTGGTCCTTCTCGGCTTCTCCGGCGACGATCCGAACTTTCTCTTCTGGTCTGGCTGGGTAAGGGATCGGCTGGGCCAGAACGCCCCGCTCATCTACCTCGTGGGCGCACTGGGCCTCAGTGCACCGAAACGGAAGATGCTCGAGAGCCGACGCGTACAACCAGTCGATCTGTCGCAGCTGCCGCAGTTTGCAGGCTGGCCCGAGCCGCGCAGGATCGAGCTTGCCAACCAGTGGTTCCTCGAACGACTTCGTGTAGCCGAACCTTACCAAGCGCACCGTTGGCCGAGACCGCCAGCAGGCTTCGTCCCGCCGCTCGAGCTCGTCGCTCCTCCCATCGACCCGAGAGCTCCGCTGCCGAACCCCGACCAGGCGGTCAGAGGGGCATCGGTCGAGACCCTGCGCGGGCTCGTCCTGCAGTGGCGGCAGAACCGCTCGCTGTATCCTGGATGGGTCGTGCCGCCGCTCGACACTACCGGACTGCTCTGGCACCGCATCGACGACAGCATTTCCGATGTCCTACGGGGATTGCGTGAACTGGAGCCGGACGAGCGCCTTGATGCGCTCTACGAGTTGAACTGGCAGCTCGAAGCGGCGCTCGTGCCGCTGGTCCTCACGATCGACGACCTGGTCTCCGATACCCTCGACGACGCCGCTGCACGATACGGCTCGCTATCGCAGGAACGTGCCTCGCATGTTCGTGCGCTGGTCCTAGCTTTGGTCCGCCATGCGCGGGAGGAGCGCGCTGCGGACACGTTTCACCGATGGAACGACTGGCTGGAGCAGCGGATCCAGGACGATCCCCGACTGCTCGACCGCCTGACCTACGAACGCATTCTCTGGGCGCGGTCCGAGCTCGACATGGAGGCGGCTGAGGCGCTCGTGGCGGGGTGGACGGTACGAGGAGACAGCTTCTGGCTTCTCCGGAAAGCCGGAATGCTCGCCGATCTCGGTCGGGAAGAGGAAGCGGCGGACATGTCGGCTGAGGCGTTGGCCACGATCCGAGCACAGACGCTGCGCGGCGGTACCGACATCGCATCGTGGTCGCGCGAGAGCTTCGCTCTCCTTTTCCGATCCGCGGTGCTGTTCGGCGAGTTCGGGCGATGGATGGAAAACAAGCCGATCACCGACCGGTTCGATCTTCGGCAAGACGTTCTTCAGGCACGCGGATGCCCGGGGAAGCACGACTTCTTCATGCTGATCGAGCGTCTTGGCCAAGCACCGCCGCCGCCTCGACAGCGCCTCGTGATCACCCGGAGGTTCGATCTCGGATCGACGAACGCCACTCATCATCTCGCGCGCATCGACGCGCGTCTGGATCGACTGACTGCCTACCAGGCGCTCCGCTTTCAGGAGGAGACGGGACTGCCCGTTCGGATCGGCCATGCGAGCCTTTCTGGTCAGCTTCTAATCGAAGCCGCTCGGTGGCTGATGGACGTCGCGCCGACGCGTGCGATCGATGCACTCCTCCGGGCGTCACCGCAGGCCTCGGACAAACTCTTCGACAAGCTGCTGACTCGGGCCACGGTCGCACGCACGTCCCCTGCGAAGGCCGACGAGCTCATCGAACGGTTGATTCGCATGATGACGTCGGCACGAGGGCGGGTATCCGCCCGCAATTCGGATGCAGACTTCTGGCGCGACCGGTTGAAGTTCGGACTTGAGATCGCCTCACGATTCGTCGTCATCGCCCCAGAACGAGCCGTGCAGCTCCTCGAGTTCGGCCTGTCGCTGCTCATCGAGGAGCGAGACTTCGACCGTTCCGAATATGATGGCCAACTGGCCGACATCGTCCGCCGCACATTGGAGGCTGCATCCGACGAGAGCCTGGACGCAATGCTGCTCGCCGTGTTCCGTACGCCCATTCCTGTGGAACCCGCTGCCAACGCGCCCCCTGCATGGGATCCAGCGGCCGGACTGTCTTCCGCTCACAAGCCCGGCGAAGCGAATCATGAGTGGAAGGCTGTAGTGGCGGATACGATCCACGCCTTGCGAGAGCGACCCACGAGGTGGGCCGCATCCGCACGGCTGCAGTGGCTGCTCAACGTCGGTGCAATCGGCGAGGAGGACCGCGGTCTGGTCGGCGTAGCACTCTGGGCGGACGCTTTCGTGGTCGGCGGCCTCCCCATCGGGACCATCTTCTACCCTGCCACCTTCCTCGATCTGCCGAAGCCTGAGGGCTGCGATCCGGCTCACGCGATCCGCATGCTTCTGCTTGGCCTCGAGCCGCTGACCGACGCTGACATCATGGATGGTGCTCTGTCGCACGCGCTGGCGCAGTCCTCTCTCGAACTCGCCGCCAAGGATATTGATTGCCAGATTGAGCGGATGACACGGTACGTTGGCGACCATCCGCCTGAACCTGGCCATCCCGACATTCTGGGCCACAACCGCTCCCGGCTCGTCGAGGGCACCTCGTCGATCGCGGCTTCGCTCGCGAGGCGCAGCGCACCCGATCCCGCACTGCATTCCAGCATCGGTGCGCTGTTCGCGCTTGACCGGTATCCCCTCCGTCGCGAGCCCGCAACACCGTGGCTGATGCGTATCGGTCTGTTGGACAGCGACGAAGCGACGATCATGATGCGCCGGCTGTTCACCTCGAAGGAACGCGGCGATGTCCTGGTTGCGCAGCACCTGCTCGAACAGATCTGCGACCAGCAGCCGATCGAGGGCGGGTTCGAGAAGGTCCTCTGGGCGGAGATCGGTTCGGCACTGGCGGCGAGCCGTTCGACCTCCGTACCGGTCATGCTGCGGTTCTGCGTCACCGTGGTTCGCAACGACCCGCAGCGACTGCCCGCGATCACGGAGAGCGCGCTCGACATCTGCCTCCGAAGGATACTCGAAGACACGGAACAGGCACAGCCGTCGGAGGACCTGGCCTACGATCCGTACCTGGCAAGACGCTTCGCTGCGGCGTTGGTCAAATTGCTTCGAGAGGTCGGGCGCATCGAAAGCCAGTTAGGCGAAGCGTGGTCGGCTGCGGTCGAAAATGACCCTCTCCCCGACACGCGTCGCGTCTGAGTCGATGCGCCGCACAGCACCATCTCCATACGAGTCTCGTCAGATCGCTATGGCGAGACGGGAAGTTGGTCGATACCATCGTGCGATGGGGAAAGCCGGCAGCAACCAGTCATCCCCGTGCGAAACAATCGGGGGCAAGGACGGGCATTGTCAGAGGAGCGCGCGGCTCGGGATCTGGCCGGGCGTCGGCATCGAGATCTATGCCGCGCATCGACAGTCGGAGGCCGAACGCATTCTGCGCATGCGCACGAAGGGGCGGGTCCGAGGCCCGATCCACCACCCATCGGGGATACCGCGTCGTAGCCATCGGCAGGTGGGTGTACTGAGGCGAGCGTTGGTGACTCGTCGCTGTGACGCGCGGCCACCGTTCGTGACCGAGTCCCTCCGATCCGAAGCCGCAAACCCCGTGAGCCCGAGGCCCGAGAAGCCTGGGCATCTGCTGCGCGTGACCAGCGTCTGGAGCGATACAGCCGGCGAGGGCCTCTAAGCCGTGGGTCCGTTCAGCATCACCAAGGAACTGGTGCGGTCGCTCGGTGACGAGCGTCTGCGCGAGTTGCTCGTCCGCTTGCTCGAAGCCGAAGCCCGTGAACGCGGCATACCACCCTCGGGCATCTTCGCTGGTGGGAACCAGACCGCCGCCGATGGCGGCATCGATGCTTCGATCGACTGGCAGGGCGGCGCCGCGCCGTCGGGCTGGCTGCCGGCCCGGTCTATTGTCTTCCAATGCAAGGCAGAGGTGATGCGGGCCGCGGACCTAGAGCGCGAATTGGCGCCGGGCGGGGTGCCAAGAGCGTTCTTCGCGCGCCTCGCGGAAGAGCATGGCGCTTACGTCGTGTTCTCGACCGACGATCCGACAGCCCTGCGTCTTCAGGAGCGGCTCAGCGCCATGGGTCGGGCCATCGCCACCGTGAGCGGAGGCGAACGCGTACGGCTTCGCTTCTATGGCGCGGATGCGATAGCCCGCTGGACCGAACAGCATATCGGCGTCGCTCTCTGGCTGCTTCGGGCGTGCGGACGTCCGCTTACCGGCTGGCAGCCCCTCGGCGACTGGTCGGCACCAGGAAGCGCGGGCCAGCCCTATATCGCCGACAGCAGTGATCGCGTCGTGGTAGACGGCGCACCAAGATCGCCCATCGAAGCGCTGGACGCCGTCCGTACGCGCCTTCGGCTTACCGGCGGCGTCGTCCGCCTGATCGGGATTTCCGGCATGGGCAAGACTCGCTTTGCCGAGGCTCTGTTCGATACTCGCGTCGGCACCGAGCCGCTTTCTGCGGCCACTGCCATCTACGCCGACGTCGGCCATGACCTGGCGGTGAGCGTCCCGGTACTGGTCGAGCAGCTCGCCGGGGCCGGCACCCGCGCAGTCGTCATCGCCGACAACTGCCCGGCCGGTGTGCATGCGCAGGCGGCTTCCATCCTCGCGCGATCGCCTGGACGAATCAGCCTGCTGACGATCGATCATGAACTGCTGGACAAGGCGCCCGAGGGAACGCTCGTCGGCCGCATGGGCGAGAACACCGTCGCGGCGATCACGGGCCTTCTCGCACAGCGCTGTCCCTGGCTCGGTGCTGCTGATCGCGAGCACCTCGCCACCTTCGCGGGTGGCAATACGCGCGTGGCGCTCAAGATCGCGGAAGGTTCTCGGGACGGGGTCAATGCCGCCTCGCTGAGCGATGTCGACATGCTGGATCGGCTGTTCCAGACCGATCGCCAGAATTTCGCACCGGAGTCCAGACGATGCGCGGATGCCGCGTCCCTGGTCTATGCCTTCTTCGTCGAACCGGCGGACCACGATACCGTCGAGCATCCGATACTCGCTGGCCTGGCAGGCGTTCCATCCGAGCAGTTCTACGAGGAGATCGGACGCTTCATCGATTTCGGGGTCGCTCAACGGCGGGGCGGCCAACGCGCGATCATGCCGCCGCCGATCGCCAACATGCTTGCGCGGGAGCGGATCCGGCGGTCCGAACCACGCGCATTGGCGGAGACCTTCACCGCTGCGCCGCCGCGCCTTCTCAAGTCCTTCGTCCGGCGGCTCGGAGATCTGCACGCCGTTCCGGAAGCGGTCAGTATGGTCGAGCGGCTGGTCGGAGAAGGCGGTCCGCTCGGAAATCCGGCGGACCTGCGTGGAGAAGCAAGAGCGGCCTTCCTATACGCAGCGCCCGCGGCACCGGACGCTTTCCTCGCCGCATTGGTCAGGGCGCTTCGCGGCGCCGATCGGGCGACGCTCCTCGATCCTCGGCGCGAGAGCCGTCGGGAACTCGCACGAACGCTGGCAAAGCTGGCGCACAGTCCTGCGCGCTTCGCCTCTGCGATGGAGGTTCTCCTGGCGTTCGTCCGTGCCGAGCAGGGCCATGCGGACCGCCACTCGGTCGCCGACTACTTCCATCAGCGCTTCTGGCCGATCCAATCGCAGACGCTTGCCGATCAGGTTACACGCCTCAACGTGATCGACAGGCTGCTCGACGATGATGCGGACGACGTGGCGTTGATCGGAGTCGAATCGCTCGGCCGCATGCTCGAGACGTCCTTCAGCTCGCTGCTCGACGTCGGATTCGGCGCACAGGCGCTTACCCGCGAGTGGCGGCCCCCGAGCTACGAGGCGTGGTGTCGGGCGGCCTTCGACCGCCTGGTGGACGTCGCCAAGTCGGACCGCGCAGCGGCGACGCGCGCGAAGGAGCTGATCGCGCATTCGTTCCGGCAGCAGCTCAGTGCCGGCGGGAACACCACGCCGGTAGTCGCAATGCGGGCGGTGCGTGGGCTCGGCTATTGGGACGACGGCTGGAAGGCGGTGACAGAAGCTCTCCATTTCCGTCGAGCGAGCTTCAAGCCGGAGCTCATCCCCGGCTTGCTAGAACTGGAGCGCGAGTTCCGGCCACGCAATGTAGACGAGCTCTTCGAAGCCTTCGTGCTCGGAGAACCCTGGCGCCATTGGCATCCGACTGGTCGTGAGCGCCGCTCGGCACGCGACGTCGCGCTCCTCAGCCGGCGCCTCGGCGAATGCCTGGGGCGGCGCGGCGACGTGAGGCAACATCTGGATCGCGCCTTCACGGCGCAAGGCCAAACGAGCATCCGCGAGTTCGCGCAGGGGATCGGCAGGGTGACCGTCGATCCTGATGCGCTGTGGGCCGAGGCGCGCAGGTCCTTCACGGCATTGGACCCTGCGCGACGCAACCCGACGGTCTTCGCCGGACTCCTGTCGGGCATCAGCAGGCGCAACCCGGGCTGGGTGGACGCGACGCTCGAAGCCGCGACTGACGACCCTGAACTGGAGGCGTCGATCGTAACCCTGCACCTCGGCGTGCCCATGAGCGCGGCAACGATCCGACGCTTCATTTCCGCGCTGCATCGCGGCGCCGTGCCAGCCAATCACTTCGAAGCTCTGATGTATGGCGGTGTCAGCAAGGTGATTCCGGGAGCCGACCTCGCGGCTTTCCTACGTGAGCTGTACGACGCACCCGGTGGCGCCTTTCCCGCGCTCCAGGTGCTGCACATGCGCTTGTTCGGCGATCGCCAGGACAAGCGCGCGCTCGCCCCCGAACTGGTCGAACTCGCGCGCGAACTCGTGACGGACCCGCGCACCTATCAGGACCAGCATTCTCGGCACGATCACGGCCTGGCCGAGACCGCAAGCATCGCCCTGAGTGGCAATCATGCGGCGGACGTTGCGCGAGACATCTGCCGAGCACTCCGTGCAAAGCAGCGGTCGAAACGGGGCTATCGCGAGTTCACCCAGCTGTCCGCGCTTCTTCTCCAGCGCTATCCGGATGTCGTGCTGGACGAGATCGTTGGCGAGGCCGTACCCGATGACATCGTGCAGGGCTTCTTCGGCGGCACCTTCCGCGACAACGACAATGTCGACGGCCGGACAGGTCTCGATGAGTACGCGGCTCTCGCCTGGGTCGCACGCGATCCGGGTCCACGCGCGCTGCGCCTATCGGAGTTGGTTCCCTATGCGATCAACCACCAATCAGCCTCCGGTCTTGCATGGTCGCCATTGGCCACCGCGCTGATCGGGGCATCGCCCGATCCGGTTGCCGTTCTGGAGCAGTTCGAACGACGCTTCTGGACGGGGAACGGCAGCGGCAGCTTCGCAAGTCGCTTCGTCCGGCGGCGCCCCCTCGTTGCAGCGTTCTGTCATCACACGGAGCGGCGCGTGCGCAACTGGGCCCGAGATGCCAGCGTCCGATTGGAGGCGGATATCCTTCGTTGGGAGGAGCATGACCAGCGGGACTCGGCAAGGTTCGAATAGAGCAAAGCCGCGCGGATGGGATGAACTCGACTGCGCTGCACCAGCCGCCTTGCCCAAAAGGCAGTCATCTTCAGATCGGCAGGCGCACCCCGAACTTGTTGGCGATCAGGATTTCCAGCCGAAACACGAGCATCAGCTGGATGAAGAGCCGCGAACTGCGTGCAAGGTAAGCGGCATAGCCGATCGTGACGGCATCTCCCTTGCCGCCCTTGCCCGATCGGTACTCGATCATGCCTGATGCACGGTCGAACGTCATGTCCCCATGATGTGAGGCATTGCGGAGCTGGTTGTCGAATTCTCCTACGACCGCCGCCAGCGCGGGGTTGTCGCCGAAGGCCCTGCCGCGGCCCGCCTTTTCGGACGACCGATAGGCCTCGAACGTGATCGTGCGCAACCTATCGAACGGACGGTCCTCGATCAGGTTGTTGATCGCAGCCAGGGTCTCGACATTGTCGCCGAAGGCTTCGAATGCGTTGCCGTAGAACATGCGTGTAGTATCGAAGTCGGACGATGCGGCAACATGGCGTTCGTCGACCGGTATGTCGGACGCGACGAGCTGATGGACCTGCGAGAACTCCGAGAAGGCACCAAGGTAGGCCTTGCAAATCTCGAAGTAGCGGCGACCATGTGCCGCGCTCAACTCAGCTCCGGAAAAGGCGACGAATCTCTCGAAGTCGTCCTTATGCGCTGCAACGCCCAGCTGCTCGAACAGGCTCTCCCAAAGGCGCTCGTGATGAGGTCTCGTCAGGTCGCCGATGAACTGGAAGATCCAGTCTTGGATCGAGGTAGGCGTGTCCTCGTAGCCGGCGGTTCCGACGAAGGCGTCCATGCGCCGCTTCGCCAGGTCGAGTTTGCCATTGCGGTGAAGCGACCAGGCTGCTCGGAGCTGCGGCCATTCCTCCGTCACCCGCGCCCTACGCGGTGCCTCGACTGAAAGGGGCTCCAGCTCCGCCGGCAGACCAATCCGCGCACGAGCGTCGAGCATGGCGCTCACGAGTTTGCTTCCAAGTTCAATGCTGGGGAAAGCATCGGCGCTTCCGATCTCCTCTCTGGCGAAGACGAAGCTCGGATGGAGATTGACGATCGGTCCGCCGTCGTCACGCGCGGCTTGCGTGGCATTGGGACCGAATGACAACCCGACTCCATCCGTGACCGAGATGCCCATCTCCTGTCCGCAGTTCCGACACTCGAAGTGATGGGCCTGAACCGGCTCGGCACCCATGCCGATCCGCAGCACGTGGACGGTCCCGCATTCATCGCAGGATGCATATTCTCGAACGATCATTTCAGCGACGATAGGTCCGGGCTAGCCTTCCGTCATCCTCCTCCGGACGACCTCTTCACGATTTGCGCGCCTTGCGGTTTCCGCTCGTCATGATCATCGCTTCAAGGACGACCTTCGGGGGCGTTTTCGTCGTCCGGGGTCGCAGCACCTGTTTGATCGAGTCCCTCTGTTTACGGACCGCCGCAACCTGCGCGACTATCGAATTAACTTCCGTCTCCAGCGCCCCCCGCCGTTCCACAAGCCTCGGCAGTGCTGCCTTCTGAGTCGAACCCGCGAAAAGCACCCCGCGAATGCCGCTCGCATTTCGAACTTGTACGTTGACTTCGTTTAAAGCCGTTCGCCGGTTTGCAAGCTCCCGTTCCAGCCCTGTCAGGTCTGCTTCGAGCTCCGACTCGCGGGCCTTGTCGTTTATGCGCTGCTGTTTTCGTTCAGCCGCTGCGACTCTAGCTTCCATCGACAGCTCAGCTTTGGCGCTCGCCGTCCATACGATTTCAGGTGGCGCGCGATTGAAGGTGCCAACCCGACTTTCGTAGTCATCCATCCAATGGCGCTCACGGTCATGCAGCCATTGCGAAAGGGCCAGCTCCGTCAAGTCCTTCGGCGCCAACTCCACGACGTCGGCGGTGAATCCGCGTCCCCCAAGTTCACGCCACAAGTCGCGAAGCGGGAGATTGTGATGCACACCCAGCGTCAGCTCCTCCCAATGCTTCCTCAGTCGTTCATTCATATCTCGCGCTTGCCCGATGTAGCGGGGGGATCGAGAAGCTATGCTGATCGCGTAGATTCCTGGAAGTCTCCCGTCCGCAACCCGTGGTGCGACCGGTCTCTCCGGATCGTAGGTGAGCCATATCTTCAGCGGGATCGAAGTCCGATCTGACTTGTCTATCCGGACGCCGCCGACCTCGAACGTGGCCCCGCCATCCAGAAGGGGCGCCACCATTCGGGCGCTCTTGCGATCCAGATGGCCCGCGAGGCCGGCGCGCACCCTTACCGCGACTGCGTTGGGATCGTGCTCGTTGCCAGGCTGCCTTTCTAGGGTGATTTCCGATGCGGGTATAACGTCGCCTTCGGCGAACTGCAGACTGTTATACCGCATGCCAACCAGGGCCGCATCGAACCGTCGTCGTGCCATTTGCCAAAAATAAAGGTCGCGGGTTAATTCCGTGGAAACGCGCCCTAGGAATGTTTGCCAAGGCGCTCACGCCAGGGCCCTCAATTTGGTATTCTGTAGCCGCTCGTGAGTATAATTTGATCGGGCACGCAACGTATGTCTCGCGAGACCGCAAGGTAGCTCGCGATCTGCGCCCGAAGTTCAGGATGTCCACTAGGGTCGGGCAGATCGACAGGTGCCGTGGCGTCCTTCCGGACGGCGTGGATCCTCAGGCATTCATACAGCGCTGACCGAACGGCGGCGATAAGCGAGCCATCCCGCCTTTCGAATGGCGTGAACCCGCCACCTCGATTCCGAACTTTACCTCCGAGCAGCATCGACGGACGTGATGGCGTTCAGCGACGCGACGACCAATCGTCCCGTCTGGTTCGCTACCGTCTCGGTGCTGATGCAAGCTGATGTACGACTACAATGCCACCAGTCGGTCCACCGAATACCACTAGGGCCAGGAACTGCACGCGGACTTCGTGGCGGCCTGCAGACGGCCAACGATGAGCAGCACGGCCTCAAAGTGGGCACCGACAGCTACAAGGGCAAAGCCTTATTCTAGGACCGGTCGTGCGGTATCGGGCGGGCAAAGTGCCCATCGCCCTGCGGTTTCAGGACGAACTGTTCGCTGACAACCGAACAAAAGGTAAAAACATCTGGCTCAAGGCTGTCCTCCGGTTCTGACGCGGCGTCACCTCTATCTGATCTCCGACACGCGTTTGAAGCCGCCCGAGACCGGTACGCTGGAGGCATCGAGGATCCGACCGGTCGAACCATCGACCAGAGCGTAGCTGGCGACCACCCCGCCGGAAGCGAAGAACGGCATGGCGCCGAATGCGGTGAAGAAGTTCTTCTTCGTGTAGGTGGTCCCGCCGGCGGCATCCATCTTGACCACCAGGAGCATGCTTCCGGAGCGGAGCAGATCAGCGGTCTTGGCTTGCCGGATCGCGGTGGTCATCAGGTTCGGCTTGTCCGCCTCCCCAGCGCTCGCCGTCGACAAGAGACCGGAATATCCCTGCAATGCCGCGGCAAGGGATTTGGCGGAAGCGTCATGTACGCCAGCCGCAGACGCGAGAACGGCAGCGGCTTCGCCCTTCGCGAGTTTTGCTCCAGCGGCGAATGCAGACTGCCTTGTCGTCTGTGCTCGGGCCCTATCCTCGGCCTGTCGGACCAGGCGGTCGAGCGTCATGAGCTTCTCGACGAATGGATTGTTGGCCAGATCGACGACCGTATGCAGATCGGGGGCGTAGATCGGTAGGGAGACGTTGCGCGCGAGGAGTGCTCGGACGCATTCCTTCTCCAGCAGCTGATCGTCCTCCTTGATCGCGATGTCGGCGACCGTGTATTCACTCCGGAAGAGCTTCCCGACAAGGTCGATGCCTGCCGAGATCCCGGGAAGAAAGCCGGCAACCAGGCCTTGAGCAGCCTTGGGCGGAACGGCAACGGGAATGCTCACGCCGATTGTCCGCGCATCTGCGGTATCGGCAGCGACGATCGCCGAGCACAACTCGCGACCGGCGGCGTTGAATCGGATCGTAAGCAGGTCGTACGCGTCGAACCCGGTCTTGTGGCCCTCCGCCATGATGACCAGAGCGGAAGCCCTTCGCGTAGCCAACGGCGGCGCGAACGAAGCGAACGTGGCACAATCGTTAGGGACCGGCTGCGTAAGAGACGGCTCCTGGCCCCCGATCGGAATGCTCTGATCGGTGCTTCCGGGCGCGCAACGTCCCGCTCCCGTGTAGCCGGGCGCCGGTCCGCAGATCCTGGCCGCGAGCTTGTCGGCTGCGTCCGCTGTCGCACGGGCGGCGAGTATCCTGCCCTGTAGGCTTCCGGCGTTGGCGCTGGCCGTGACCAACCCCGTGTTGGCTGTCGAAGCAAGAGGTCCGAGATTGGCCGTCGCTGCCGCCGCTCTGGCCGTCTCTGCGGCAGTCTGCGCGGTCCGCAACGCAGCTTGCGCTGAAATATAGTCGGCCATGACCTTCAGCTTTTCGGTGTCTTCGGCCGTCGCCGTCGACGCGTCCTGTCCGGCTGCCCCCGCTACAAGCCCTGCGACGTCCCCAGTGCCCTTGAGCCGTATCGGCTCGGCAAGGCAGGGGGACGCAGCCGCGCCCACGAGTGCGCCAGCAATCAGAATGAATTTCGTCATCTACTCGTTCCCCCTATCATCTCGCTTCGCCACGATGAGGCGTCGACACGCCTCGATGAAGTCGTCGTCCTCCGTCGCCCCTTCCGCCGGCACTATCGTCACGATGCCGTGATCGGTGTCCCTTACCCAGAGCCCCTCCGCAGAAGTGCCGCGCACGCGCACCACCACGAGGTCGTCCATGACCGTGAACACGGTGTTCGCGATTGTTTCGAGGGTTGCCTCGGCCCGGTGCCCCATGAAGGTTCTGACAAGGCGAGGCTCGCCGCTGTCGTAGGACAGGTCGAAAGAAGAAACCGTCTCGTCGGATACGCCAAGGAAGCGGCGACCGGTAGGGACCAGCGCGCTCAGAGGTCGATCGTCAAAGATATGTTCGACGGGCAGTTCAGCGACCGAAATTCCGTTGGACAACCGGTAGGCGCGGTCCTCGGCCTTTCCGACGATGCCGCCCTCGCGCAGCACCTGCAGTCCTGCCGAGATGGCCAAGCGGTCTTCCGCTGTCGGGGAGGTCATCGCGGGTTTCTCCCGGTCAGGTCGGTTTCGGCCCACTTGCCCCCGGCCGGGTACCCGTCGCAGAACTCCTCGAACTCTATGCCGATCGCCCCGGCCTGAGGATCCATGACGATCAGGTAGTCCCGACCATCGGTCTGAACCCAACCGCAGATGACCACCGCATGGGCGCCGCCGGCATACGACACGATCGCGCCGACCGGATTGTTGGCGCCGATCTCCTCCTGAACGCGTACCCAGCTGATGCCGCCGCTTATCGGGGCGCCCCTGCTGTTGCCGAGGTCTGCGAGATGCCGGGCGATTTCGTCCGGCTGCCTGCAGACTTCCGATGTGGGATCGTTGCAGCAGTTGTTCCCGGGTCTCACGCTTTCGACAAGGCCGCACGTCGAGAGGGTGTTCTGGTCGTGATGATTATGGATCGAGATGACTGCGACCGCCCAACACCATTGGGTACCTCGTGGTTGCAACCGCACGGGAAGGGGAGGGCGCAGGGTTCCGCTTGGCGTGAGCACCTTTCGCCAAAGACGAGCCGGATCATTCGTTCCGATGTACTGGCCGGAGTCGATAAGCGCAGGAAGGTCACGATGCTTCGCCAAAGTCCGCCCCCAGTCTCGTCGCGACAGGTTTCAGCCCGCGTCAGCCAGCGACGCTTCGAGGATGACCGAATACTCG
The DNA here is from genome assembly GCF_042466235.1 of Sphingomonas sp. R86521. Lineage (NCBI taxonomy): Bacteria > Pseudomonadati > Pseudomonadota > Alphaproteobacteria > Sphingomonadales > Sphingomonadaceae > Sphingomonas > Sphingomonas sp. R86521. Next base: position 276,778 of record NZ_JAXHBY010000001.1, read on the forward strand.
CCGATCGCCGTGCAAGACTGGGGCGGCGTGCCGATCTTGGCAAGAGACTTCACCGAGAATGGATGCTTCTCAGGTGCCAAGCGCCGGTGGTTGATCATGGACAGAGCGCAACGCTACAGATCGCCGGTGCAGCCTCACTGCTTCCATGGCCGGGGCGAAGATGGAAAGACCAACTTTCGGTTAAGCCTCGCGAGATCCGGTCTGATCCAGTTCATCGAACGTGGCATGTCGTTGTTGACCGTTAGCGACCGCGGATTGACGTTGAAGTAGCATTGCTTCTTCCCCCGCATCCAGCAGCGGTTCGGAACGAAGTCGCTCGACCGCGCATCATCCATTTTGACGTAGATCGTGAACCCCGAAACGCTGAACCAAGCCATTCGGACCCGTTGCCGAGTGCCGCGGAGACCGACAGATGGCGTTCTATAGTAGTAGACGTCGTTCGGGTCGTCGAACGCCGCGAACGAGAACAGATCCCGTTCGATGAAGACGTCAACGTTGTGCGGGATAGCCGAGCCTCTGAAACATACGTCTTCAAATATCTGTTTGTGAGGGCCTATCACAATGAAGGCCGCATTCGTGGGATTCATGGATGCATACTTCCAGAGAATGCCGCAGGCGAAACGGACAAATTCGTCCACCACGGTCACGCGGAACGGATACGTCTTCGCGTTGATGGTAGACGAAGTCTCGACCTTAAAGCCGATCTTGTCATGTCTTAGTCTCCTCAGAAGCTTAAGAGCGGCTTCCTCGTAGACGCCTAGTACGCCGTCACAGTCCGAGCAGAGAATGCCCTTCTCGAACCAACCCGTAGTCGAAGCCTGCTTCACCCCCTTTTCGTTGTGCACGATCATATGCTTCTCGTCGGCTTTCGGATCGTAGAATATCTCCTTGATGAAAGCCTCGGGAATCAGGTGGGAACGGATGGGTTTGCCAACGCTACAGATGCGGCAGCGCACCGCATCTGCTGCGACTGTGGCGATCCCAGTAGATTTCGTCATCTGTTTCGTCCAAGCATGTTCAGAATTTCAAGCTCGCATATATGGCCTATTTTCGGTGAACCTACACCGCCGGACCGACATGGGTCGAGTTTGCAAGGCGCGTCCTGCCCGTCAGATGCAATCTTGGGCTCTAACGGTAGTATGGGATCTCGCGTTGCTAGAGCACTGAAAAGCATCTGACTAGGCAGCACAAAATTTGGACGGTGACCATTTGTTCAATGGTCCGGCGTAGAGGAACTCATGACGGACTAGAACTGGCGGTGCAGGACGACGATGATCGACCCGCCGAGTCGCCCTTCCGTACGATGTCCGAAACGACGGGAACGCCAATGTCGACTGAACCTGAAACCGCGCTCGGCACCTTCGGGCTCGAAATGACGGAAATGATGGACGCCATGATGACGGCCATGGAGTTCGTCAACGGGTCGGATGCCGAACGTGCCATGGGCGAGTTGATCGGCGTTGATCCGAAATCGGACAAGCGACGGAGCGACGCGCTTCGAGGGACGAGTTCGTGGCTCTCGTCGGCGGGGCTCAGCTCGTTCATCCTCATGCAGAGGGACTCAATCCAGTCGATCGGCTCGTTCCGCGACGTACTCAACCGCATCCTCGTGCACCCACCGTGCTACCGGGATTGGGCGGACTGGTGGCTCTTCTTTTCCGCGCTGGCCGCACGGGTGACTTTTCAGCTCGATCGTTGTTCGAATGCGAAATCCGAGCCTCGCCTGGCGGGGCATCTGCTCGAGGCGCTGGCGGCGCAGGGAGCCGTGTGGTCGCAACCGCTTGCCCCGGCGCTCGCCAGGATCGGCACGCGATTGGCCATCGGCGAGATCGACCTCGAAGTCGGCGGCGGCGAGCAGGTGAATGGCGGGGACTTCGGCCTCATCCTCGATTTCGATAGACGCACCGTTCAGCCGGGTGCCGAGCCGCAGGGCCATGAAACCCGGATAGTGCCACTGATCTTTCAGGCGAAGCACTACCGCCAACCGAACGCCACCGTCTCACAGACGAACCCTCGCCGTGGTCCCCAACGCGATCTGCTTGCCAGCAACAAGTGCGCGTCCGCCTACATCTTCTATGACAATCTAGGCCAACCGACCACGCCGCTGCCACCATTGGTGAAGTCGATCGACAAAGTGCTGACGGCGACCACGACGAATGTGCTGGATGAAAGCCTCGATTTCGCCACGTACCTGCTGCGCGCGGCGACGGATGCCACTTATGCGCCCCGAGCTCGCTCGACGGACGACGCGCTCAGAATGATCTTTTCGAAGGCTGCGCTACGCGATCTTTCTGCGTTGGTCGTGATTTCGGCCGATACGGACGCGGCACGCCGCTATCGCAACGGCCTAGCGACGCTCAGCCCTCGTCTGACGGACCGCGGGGAAGAGCACTTCGGAGCGAGAACCGCGATTAAGAGGGGCTCGTGAACCGCTACTTCCTCGATGAAAGCGGTCACGGGGGTGATTTAGCTTCTTCGACCAAGCTCGATTTTTCGGGGCAGCCCATCTTCGCGCTCGCCTGCCTGGGCGTCGCCGATGAGGGTGCGCTGGCTTGCAAGCTCGAGCAGCTAAGAACCACATACGGCTGCGGATCGGGCGAACTCAAGTCGAGCGACTTAAGCACGAAGCTTCCCGCGGTCGCGGTGAATCTTGCAACGTGGCTGGTCGAGAACGGCGCCGACCTTTTCATCGAACTGGTCGAGAAACGCTATTTCATCGCGATACATATCGTCAATCGCCTACTTTGCGGACCGTACGGACTCCACGACGTGGACCAATTGACGCGAATCCAGCTTGTTGAAACGCTAGCCGACAGGACCTTCGATCCGGTCCTTCGCGGCTACCTCGAGGCATGCCGATCACAGTCGCTGGGCGATGTCGCGGCTACGCTCCAGCTACTGCAGGAAGTACTCGCTCGCTCGCGCGACGGGATCTCGCCCATCGGCCGCTTCCTCGCGAGATTTGCAAGCCAGAGAGTTCAGAACGGCAATGCGACGACCCACGACTTCCTGCCGATCGCCGACGAGAGCTCGACTGGAAAAAAGGTCTGGATGCTTCCCAACCTGCAGAGCCTCACCAACATCTACGCCCGCATCAACCAGTCGCGCCGTCATCTCGATGGCGTTGCGCTCATACACGATGTGCAGCTCCAATACGGCAAGGTTCTTCACGACGCGAAGGCGTCGATGGAAGCTCCGACGCAGCAGATCGACGTGCCCTTCACGCCCTTCGCCGACTATCGCCTACGTGGACGAGCGGTCCTGACCTTCGCCGAAGCGACGGCTGAACCCTGCCTCCAGGCGGCGGACATAATGGCCGGATGCGCCATGCGGTTCGGACGGTCCGCCTCGCTGCGGCCTAACAAGGGTACGGCGCTGCGCGACGCGTTCCTGGCAATGCTTGCCGCCGGCAACCCCTTGCGCGGCACCGGCATAAATTTCGTCGCGAGCGATCGAACGTTGCGGCGGCTCCAAGTGCCCTATGCAGCAGCAGCTCCGTTCGTACGCTGATGCCGTTCTCGTCCCGGCGTCGGTCTCTCAGCCGCGCGAGTCTTCGATCTGCATCCAGCGCTTGCGCTGGCAGGCGATGGCTCTGTCGCTGATGCCGAAGAACTCCGCGATCTCCATGTTGCGCTTCATGTCGGCGAACAGTTCGCCCAGTCGCCTGAACGATCGAAGCAGAGCGACGCATCGACCTCCACCGATGGCGAAGTGGCGTCCAACTTTTCCACGATCTGTATCGCACACGTCGTCTGTTGATCTCGTCGATCTGTCCTAGGCCAAGCGACCGCTCTGAACCAAACGTTGAGTGGCTTGAAGCCGCGTTGTGGTTTTAGGTCCAAGGCCAGCAGATGTGATTGTCACAATGCGATCGGCTTAAGGGAACTCGGTCGCCGTAACCTGTCGACTACGAAGGGAACGACCGTGTCTGGAACGCTCACGGGCGCGTCGTGCCATCCGGTTTGCACGTCTAGAGCCATGTCATCCTCACGTTCGATCCTCGCAGGCGGCTCGCTCAGCAGGACGATGTCGCCTGCCTCTTGGAAATAGGTGCGCAATTGCGCCGCGTGATCTCCAACGCCGACTGGCGCTACTTTCGCCATTGCGGATGAAGGCGGCCTCACGTCGTAGCCCTACGAGTTCCCAGGCCGGCGGACGAACCGGACGGGCGCCTAGCTTTGCCACCGCCTGCGTTCAGGGCTGATGCAAAAAGCCGTCACTCAGGAACACAGGATCAACAGGTCCCGCTCTTCGACGTATGGTTTGGTGTCGATCGTGTTGGTCGTGGCTCCGATGGTGCGCACTGGGCCGCCTTTGAGTTCCTGACCAAGGCCGACGGATCGAGCGTGCTGCGCCCTATCCATTTCGCCGCCGGACGGCCGGTTCACTTCGAGGTAGCGGTGGCCGGCGGGGGCAGGCTACGGCCCGTAGGGTATTCGATGGAACATGACGGAATGACGACGAACCCGATCGGCAATTTGACGGAACGCCAGAAGGAATGCCTCCGCCTCGTTGCGGCAAGCTTCCAGGAGAAGGAGATTGCGCGGGAACTCGGCATTCACCACGAAACCGTCCGAAAGCATATCAAGGGAGCGATGGCGAAGCTCGGGACGAACTCCAGGTTCGTCGCCGCACGCGCTCTCGCCGAGCACGAACGGCATAACCCCTCAGGGGTGCCCCCCCGCGGGGCCGTTTCCCAAACCGCCCAGAACGATGAGGACGAGCCATCGACGACGCCTGCCGGGGTCGGGGATCAGGACGGGCAAGTCTGCGAGACGCGCACCGAGTTTGAGCAGCAGTCGCTGCGATGGCCTCCTGTAACCGAGCCGGCTTCAGAAACCGGAGCGCTGCGCAATGAACTGACACCGATGATCAAACTGCTCGTCGCAGCCACGCTCACGATCCTCTTGGCGGTCGTCGTCGTATCGGCAGTGCCCATGTCAAACGCATTTCAGCAGTTCGCCGACGCTATGGTCCCTCGATAGGCCGAGGCAGGCGGACTGACCCATACCGGAGGTCCCCATGCCAAAGACCCGCGATTCCGCAGTGAACAACGTGAAGTCCGTTTTCCTCCCCGCCGAGAAGTCCGCCGAGTCCGCGGCCGCGCACGGTGCCCGGTGCATCGCCGTGATGATCGAAGAACGTGCTCGTGCCCGCCTTCCCCTGGATCTCGGCGCCGATGCGCTCGATCACGTGGTGAAGGGTACCAATCTGGCGATCGAAGCGCGGCGCCACTTTCTCACCGCCCACGCGCTCCTTGCCACACTGCCCGGCGAGATCGGCGCGACAGTGGCGTACGGTCCGGACGACTGTCCTCCAAATCAGGCGCAACTCGGAACGGATCATGCTCCGACGCTGCGGGTCGTAGGCTGAGCGAACGGTTGACCATCGTGACCAGTCGTGATGCGGTCACTCATGACCTTGTACGTACTGATCTTCTGGATCGCCCTCCCCGTGATCGCATGCAGCGCATACGCATGGGGAGGGAGGCCCGAGAGGATCGGCGCCGCGGTGTTCACGATCGCTGCGGTCGCGACCATCGCCATGCGGGCGCCCTGGGCTCAGCGTTACCACACCGTGAGCGTCGGAGTGCTGATCATAGACGCCTCACTGCTGCTGGCGCTGGGAATTCTTACAGTGAAGGCGGACCGATGGTGGCCGACAATCGCTTTGGCCTTGCAGACGATCTCGACACTGGCGCATGTCGCGAAGGCTGTGAACCCGGGCTTCCTCCGTCTGGCCTATGCCATGATGTCGGGCGCTTCGAGCTACCCGACGCTGATCGTACTCTCGGTGGGCATCTGGAACCATCACCGGCGACGGACGCCTCATGCCTGGAAGTCCTTGCCGCACTCATAGCGAAGGGGCCCTCGGCCGATCCCATGGGAACGGCGCGAAGTCTTGTGCTAGAATTCGGGTCGTTCCCGGCCATACTCGGCGGATCGCATGCGCGGCTCGTTCGCGCCGCTTGCGGCGATGCTGCCGCCGTCAACGAAATTCGCGATTTCCGAAGGGCGATGCGCCTCGCATTGCAGCGTGGGCTCGTCGACGCGCCCCTGCTTTCGAGCTCGAATCTGCTGCTCGACTACCTCTGGACGGTGCTGTCCCACGAGCGTTCCGAAACGGTCCGCATACTATACCTCGACGCCCGCAACCGGCTCATCCGGGACGAGGCGGCCTCCACGGGTACGCTCACCAGCGCAACGCTCAGCGCGCGCGAGGTGGTCCGACGCGCTTTGGAGCTGAATGCGGCGGGAATCATAGTGGCGCACAACCATCCCAGCGGAGACCCGACCCCGAGCCCTCAGGACATCGAGAGCACCGGAAGGCTGCAGAAGGCGGCGGCGCTCTTCGACATATCCGTACATGATCACCTGATCGTCGCCTCTCGCGGGGCCGTCAGTCTGAAGGCGTCAGGGCTTCTATCATGAGTTCCGCGTCGATTTCGATCCCATTCCCTACACGTCCGGTGGGTAGCCATGCCTTGCCGGACGAGCGTGCGGCGTCACGTCGCAGGAGACCGGTCGAGCCGAGCCCGTTGGACCACCTCCTTGCGTCCATTCCTGCTCGATCCGGGAGTCCGACCTGCGCTGGCCCGGAGGATGAAGACCCCTTTCGCCCGGTTCGATCCGAGATCATCGACGTAGCCAAAGCGCTCTACGGCATTCGAAGAACGCGGGACGCTATGTTCGGAGATGCAGGCAAGCTGTTCGGAGAACCTGCATGGGACATCCTTCTCGATCTGTTCATTCAGCAATGCTCCGGGAAACGGGTCTCTGTCACCGACTGCGGCATCGCTTCATGCCGGCCCGCGTCCACGGCAATACGCCACATTCAAAGCTTGGAGGTCCACGGCCTGATCGAACGCGAGAAGGATGAGACGGACGCTCGACGAAGCTGGATCAAACTTAGCTCGAAGGCGATGTCCGCGTTGCGCCGACTGTGCGGAGATGATCCGCTGCACGACGATCGCCGCGACAAGTCTGCCCGGTGAAGAGGCCATGTCCGGTCCGGCCTCGCTCATGGCGTGTCGACTATGGTGCCAATGTAGCGGTCCCCGCATCTGCAACTTCGAGTCTCGTCGGCTTTGCGCATCGAGTGACACCATCCGTTAACTCGCATGCGTCAGATCTACGGCGATGGTCATCCATTTCAGGCACTTAACCAGGAGAAAAGTATGTTAATCAAATCGCTGATCGCAGGCACTCTAGTCGTCATGACGATCGCCCCCTCATTCGCGCAGTCTTCGCATGCGGTCCGCGGTTACACGCGGAGGGACGGAACGTACGTCGCGCCTCACCGAGCGACGAATCCGAACAGTACGCGGTCCGACAACTGGTCCACGAAGGGCAACGTGAACCCCTACACCGGGAAAGCTGGCACGGTTGATCCCTATGAGAGTCCGTCGCCGAGCAGCTCCGTGTACGGTTCGAACGGGTCGGCCAAGAAGAGCGGCTACTGATGCGCGCGTCGGCTTCCTGGTCGTTGGCGTTTGCGGCGATCCTCGCCATCGGTGCGCCGGCCGGCGCACGTGGCAAGCTCGGCGATGCGCAGATCAAGCAGCGCATCATCAAGCAGTCTATAGCGGAGTACCCCGGAACCTGCGCTTGTCCGTACAACTCAACGCGCAACGGGTCGAGCTGCGGGGGGCGCAGCGCATGGAGCAGAGGCGGAGGCTACGCGCCCATGTGCTATGCCAAGGACGTCAGCGCTTCCCAGGTTCGTTCCTGGCGCGCATCGCATTGATGTCCGACGCCGGGCGCTCCGCGCCCGGCGTCGCAGTCATTTTGCGGGCGTCGCGCCGGGTGTACCACATTTCGCGAACTGCCCCTTCGGGTTCCGGCAACGCGGCGAAGCCTTCGGCTTCTCGGGGCACTTCATGAATTGGCCCTTCGTATTCCGACACGCCGCGTCCTTCGCATCAGCGGGCGTCGTACTTGCGAAGAGAGCGAGAGAAGCGATGGCCGCCAGCACGAATTTCATCAGAGCGCACTCCTTCGGTTTTGCCGCACGACGTAAGCGCAATCGCGCATCGTAGGTCAAGCTCCGCCGTTGACGCGCATCTTCCGAATCTGCGTAAGCACTCCGTCCCAGACCAGTGTGTCCCCTTCGTGGCCTCGGCGTCCGGCATCCTGCAACTGGGATTCGGCGAACGCCTCGGCGTCGTCGCCTCGAGTGGACACGAGCATGCTGGCCACGCTCCACAGCTCCCAACGGGCTATCGCCGGCTCGCGGTCGATCGGGCTATCGGACAAGGCGTGAAGAGATCCAGCAATCGTGCATATCGTCGGTGACTCTGCTCCAGTCGCCCTGCCGGTCCATGACGTTCAGGCGTTCGTTCCCGCTGAGAACCGTCACGATCGACGCCCTCGCGTTCGGGTTGGAGCGACAGTTCGCCGCGTTGGCGCTGGAGACGTGATCAGGCCTTTCAGAGGCGGTCTCGTCGGATACCCGGTCCACCCGGTCGTCCGTTGCCCGCGGGACGTTGGGGCGTGCTTGGAGGTTGATCGTCGGCGTCTGCCTGGCGCTCATGAGACCTGCGATGGACAGGACCGCAGCCACCGCCAGAACCACGACTACTGCGAAGAACATGACCCGTTTGACCGGTGAGCCGGACGCGGACCCCGTGTCGACCTCGTAGTCGCTGCCCGCCGAGCCGGTGCGCCGCCGCACAAGCATCTCGGAGTACGACAATCCAGATCCCGGCAGTCCGACGGTGCCTCTTACCCCCTGCTTGCCGATGTTGATGGACGCACCGGGCCGGCCGAGGCTCGTGCTGATTCCGCCCTTGCTGATGTTGAGTCTTAACCCGGGAAAGAGGCTGATCGTCTTACGAAAGCGGAAACCCATCATTCATGCCCTCGACTTTGCCCGGCACCAGCCGTCTGCGACCTACTCACTTACGTCGCATGCAGGTTTCACCCGAACGGATTGTCGTCTCTGCCGTATCGCTGACCGATGAACTGCACATTCTCCGTGAAAGCGTCCAGATCGCTCTGCGCCAGGTTCTTCATTATGTCGTCCATCCTGGCCTGCATCTGTTCCAAGCTGTCGAGAAGTACGAAGCTAGCGGATTTGCCCGTCTTTCGGAATATCTCGCTGCGATAGCCGGGTGGAATGTCGATGTAGCTCTTCGCGAGCTTGGGCAGGTGGACGTCCCGCATCTGATCCATCTCGAGCCGGCTGAACCCGGGCACCTGCTCGCGGTTCATCGCCTTCTCGATGTCGTCCATGCAGGCGAGTATCCTTCGGATCTGGACCCTCGCAGCTTCCGGGATGCGATCATCCTCGTAGTCGAAGTCCGGTGCAGCGGCCGGAGGAGGGACGGTCTGGGACACGGCTGAGGAACCGAAGATCCGGTTCAGTCTGTCGAACATGCCCACTGTGCCGCCTCCGTGTCGTTCCCGCCGGAGTAAGCCTCCGCCGCCTGCTCGTCCATCAGCGGTTGGATCTACCGAACCTGCCGCCGCCATCGCATGCAAGGACGCGGATACAGGACGGATCTTTTCTGAGATCATGGACCGGACTGGTTCATTCCGGATCGTCTCGTCGCGAGTGACGCGACGTACCCGTTCGAATCTTTTTGCCGGCGCCGTCTTCGTTTCAAAGCTCAGCGCTCCGAGCCCAAGGCGTCGATCGTCGTTCGTACGCTGCGGAGGACGGCGGTCCGGGACGCGCCGACGGTATCCATCTCGGCGTATATCGCGACAAACGCCTCCTCGAGAGCCTGCATGTCCATCGGGACCGGCGCCGCAAGTGGGACGATTCTCGAACCACGGTCCGGGCGTGAACGGCGTCTGGCATCCAGTGTATCCGTTGCTGCCGTATTCAAGGCGGCAATTTGGCTCAGCATCAATCTTTGACCGGCGAGCGTCTCGGCAATTGCAGCGGCGGTCCGCAACGCCGATACCGTGGTTCCAACCGCGCGATCGATGGCTTCGACGAGTTCCTTCCCGCTCGTGTTGACGAGATCCATGGCCATGTAGCCGTGCATCGCCACGGACATCTGTTCCAGCAGTTCGGTGTTCCGTCGTCTCACTTGATAAAGTGCTTCGCCGCGGACCGCTCCGGCTTTTACCGGTTGAGTTTCGTTCAGGTCGCCTGCAGCAGCTTCCAAGGCAACGCCGATAGCTTCGGACAGATGAGCGACATTGGCTAGCCGCTCCATGTGCTCCCAGATCCGTCCGCGTTCGCCATCGACAGCGATGTTCTGCCGGAGCAGCTCGTCCTTGGACGCCATCAGCGTGCGGAGGATTCCGTCAATCGCGAGTTGAGCCGACGAGTACCGCTGGAAATAGCTAGCGAGCCCCGGCCCGCATCGTATGATCCCGAAAAGACGGCGTGGCTTCGCCATGGATCTCTGCCCGCGCGGATCGAGTTCCCCGATGACGCGGCGCAGCTCATCGAGAGCCGAGCCGACCGCGTCCATACCGATGGGTTTGCCAATCCGTTCGAGGATCCGACCCGATGCGTCCGCGAGCGCTGCGACCTCGCGACGTCCCAGAACCCCCAGCGACTCCGCTTTCGAGCCGAACGCCGGGCTGTACGGATCGCAGGCCAACAACTCCGAGACGTAATGCCGCGCCCGCTCGCGTATCCCCGCGACGGCGACCTCGTCGATCGGAACGATGGCGGTCGGGCTCGCCAGCGACGTCACTTGCCGACGAATTTCATGGTCTTCGGTGAGCATCCGCCCAGTAGGGTCGTCGGAAGCGTGGATATACGATGTGCTTCGAAGCGCATCGTCAGGCGACCTTTGCCTGCGGATCGCAAATCTGTCCCCGAACGCCATGGATGCCCGCCCGATCTATGACGGACCGAGCCCACCGGGCATGTGTTGCGGGTTCGCACATGCTGCCGTTCGATCCGAAGACCGCTGCGGTCGAGACGTCCAGAATCCTGCGCGCCTCGATCAGTTCGATGGCGGACGGACGGTAGACTTCCTGGATGACTTCAACCTGTGTGGGATGGATCGCGGACTTGGTCAGAAGGCCGTGCTCGATGTCCTGTTCCACTTCCTGCCGAAGGACGTCGAGCTCCGAATAGTGCTCGAACACCGGGGCCGCGACGCAGAAGCCGTTCGGGATGAACGTCGCAGCGACGTCGCGGATCACGTTTCCGAGCGGGCCCTCATACGCGGAGCGCGCCCGCGACCTGCGGATCCCAAGCAGACCCAGGATGTCGTTGCCGCCGATGCGGACGGCGGCCACGCGATCGACGTATGGCCGCAGCTGATCACACAGCCGAGCGAGCGAAGGGCGGTCGAACGCCTCCTCGCCCTCGATCGTCGGCATTATCCGATGATCGTCATGCATCACGGCGCTCAACCAGACGGGCAGAGTGCTAGTGGTCACCTTGGGCAGGACGAAGCCCTCGATCCTCTCGACGCCCGGCAGGGCGCATATCCGCGTGAGCATCTCGACGTCGCGCGGCCGAACGTACACGCTGATCGCCGGCTCCCGAACGATGAAGCCTTCAAGAAGACGCTGCAACCGTGCCATCGCCACCCCGACCTCGTCGGCGCGAATGGAATCCTCCAGGCAGACGACAATCGACCGCAGGTTCGAAGACTCGCCGTAGGAAAGTCGCGCCGCTGCGGCATTGACGGCAGGGACATAGAGCGACGCACCGAGGCCGATGGCATTCATTCCTGACTTTCCCCCAAGCTCTTGATGACAGTCACCGCACGATAGCATTGCAGATCCCGTTCCTGCACGGGAACGCCGGACTGCGAGGCTAGATGCAGAAGGTGTCGGACTTCCGAGTCGCCCCGGTCTCGGACGAACAGCTGATCGGGTACGCGACGGAGCATCGCACGGGTCGCTTCGGCGATACCGGGCTTGATCCTGTTCACGTCACCGACCCCGGTTTGCCGCATGAGATCCCGAGTCATCTCGGTGCTGCTCGTCCTCGAAACGGCCGCCACTTCCGGCGTCCACCGTCCGCTTGTGGCGGCATTGGACGGGGCCGCTGCCTCGATCGCTGATATGAACGCACGTGACAGGTCCCAATCGGCATGTTCGCTCTGGTATAGACAGGCATGAAAGTCGCCCGGACCGACAAGGTCGTCGCGCAGGACCGAGCGGCTGATCAATCCGGACACTATTCCGTTCAGCAGGCCGCTCGGAATCAGATAGTCTTCGGCCGTAGCGGCAAGATCCGCCCGCCCGGCGGGGTCTGCGACCACCGCGAGAAAGGGCGAAAAGCCAAGGGAGTCGCCCTGCAGGAACCGCACCAGCTCGGCCTTGATCGTGCCCTTGCCCGTCCAGCCGTCGACGAACAGAGCCGCTGCCGCTCCGTGGCGCGATGCCACGAAGGCAAGAGCGTTCCGGTCGATCCCGCGGTCGCGGATTATGCTGATGGAGTAGTGGTGGGCTATCACGCCCAACCGCTCCAGAGCCCTCTTCAACAGGACGCCGATCGGCGTGCCGGCTCGGGCCAGCGAAATCAGAACGCACTCCCGCCGCGTTTCAGGACGGTCGGCGATGGATCGAGCGAGTGCGGCAACGTCCATTCGCAGGCGCCCGGCGTTGCGGTGCAGCGCTTCACGGTACAGGCTCATGTATCGTTCGTCGGGCAGCCGCTCCGCCGACAGCATTTCGGAATAGTGTCTCGCGCCGCTCTGTATCAACCGCTCCTTCTCCTCGAGCGGCGTCGCGACGATCTCGCACGGCTTCAGAAGAAAGGTGACGTCCGTCGGATCGTAGGAGCCGGAGAAGGGCTCCGTCACGACGTCCGCGATCGATCCGAGAGCCATTCCTACTTCAACCATGCGTTGTCGAGCGTAGCGCTACGCCAGAACTGCGAAGACGTCGGAGACATCGCGAAATCGCAGAGGTCCATGAAGCCGACGTCCGACAGGCTGTCGCCGATGCCGACTACAGCCGTTTCCGGCTGCGAGGACCTGATCCGTTCGATCAGATAGGCAACCGCATGGCGCTTGTTCAGCCAGGGCGGCAAGAAGGCGAGGTTGTTCCCATTGAGGTGCCGGCGCCATTTGGGCGGCAGGCGGTCTCCGTGGCGCTGCGCGAATTCCAGCAGATCGTCGGGTCGGCCGGTGTTGCTCTTGACCACTACGTACAGGGGAAGGCTGTTTTCCGCGACGATCCAATGTCGGAAGTCTTCGGCATTGAGGGACGACGTCAACTCCCGATGTACATCTGATACCGGGTCACCGCCGCGCGCCTCTTCCATCAGCAGGTCGTGCCACTGACGGTCAAAGCCGCCGCCGCTCTCGATGATGCAGCCGCCGTTCGAGCAGATCGCAGGCGCTTGCGGCACATCGACGCGAGCTAGGACCTCCTTGCTGCGAGCGGTCACGGGGATCAGCGATCCCGACGATAGCCAAGCGAGCAGAGTCTGTTGGCGTGGCGTCGCATAGCCGCTCGGACTGCCGTCGACGAGGGTGCTCATGACCTTCAGACCCTGCGCATCGTCCGGACACTTCCGCAGCGTCTGGAACAGGGTGTCATCGAGGTCGGAGAGGAACACGACAGTCATATCGCTGCGTCATACCGGCATTGGACCAGCGATACCGGTATGTCGGACCCGAGCTTCGCCAGAGCCGTCAGGACATCGTCCGACTGGGTGCCAAGGGCCTCGGCGACGATCACCACACGGTCCGGCCGATGTTCCAGCAGATTGTACACATAGCATGGAGCGCCGCTGCCGTAGCTGTCGCGCAGTTCCGAGACGCTGCCCATCGCATATCCGAGCAGCGCCGGGCTTCGCGTCATGCACTGGACCGCAGCGACGGCCCCAGCGGCTTCGAGGTCCTCCGCCACGAGCAGCGCTTCATACGAATGCTCGCCGTCGCCGAGCACCAGGACGCGTTCGTCCGGCATCTCCGCCAGGTACGATCGCCGCGCCGCTTCTGGTTCGAGAATGCCGGTGCGGCTGCGCATTCCCGTATCCGGAGCGGTGCCCGGTCGGTTGCTCGCAGCGGCGAGAACCGTCCGTTCGATCCCATCGGTCGGCGTCCAGTCCATCCTACCCTCCAGCACGGAATGGGCCGTCGTCTCGAGTGGCATTCCCGGGAGGTAGGCCCCGTCACTCCAGTCGGTGATGCAGCAGGTCTCGATCCGTTCCAGCTTCGGCATCGCAGACCGCATCGCATCGGCGCATGCGAGGAACGTTCCGCCTGTGCTGCATTCGTCATCGACCATGATCAGCGTGCGAGCAGAAGCCGCGATGGCCGCTGTTTCCGCACGAACCTGGACGAGATGGGTCGTCGCGTGGCTGTGCCCTTCCTCGAACGACGCCATCACCTGTGCGCTCTCCACGCGCTGGCGTGATGTCTGGAGGTAGATCGCGCTCACGGAGGGGTTGTCCCGTCGGTATGCGGCGAAGACGCCATGACCGAGCGCGGTCGCCGTCTCGGCCATGCCGAGGAGGACCACAGGTTCTGGAAGGTCGCGCGAAATCTGGGTCGCGATGTCGTCCATGACCTTCCGCATTTCCCGAGGCCGCGTCGGTAGATGTCGCCCGAGCACGCGGGACACGATGAGAAAGCCGCGCTTCGGGTTCGAGCGAGCCGCTACGTCACACAGTGCTTCGATGTCGGCACCCCCCGATGCGACGAGCGAAAGTCGCCCGGTCTGGATGTCGGCAATCAGCTTTGATGCACCCTGCGGCATAAGACCCGTTCGTTTCATGATGAGAGTGCAACTGCCGGATGACCGAACGGTCCACGCCGACCGTCCGGTCGATTCTGGCCGGTCAGCGTCAAGCTACTTGGTTCCTGGACAGCGGATCCATGTATTCACGGGCGCTGGATCGACTTCACCGTCATCCTTGATCGCGTAGCGGATCAAGGTGTCCGGCGTCTCCATCTCCATCCGTGCGTTGACCTCTCCCAACAGCTGCGTCTCCATTCTTCCGGTGAAACGGCCGTTGAACAACGGAACCTGATTATGGGACTTGGTCGAGGAGCCGCCGAACTGAATGCCGATGAGAAGATAGTCGTCGCCCTCGTAGTAATGGATGGCGTCGGCAGCCACGACGATCGCTTCCACCCCATCGCTGGACCGGCATCCGGCAGCCGTGGGGGCGAACGTGCCTTGAAACTCCTTGGGGATCGAGTCGTGAAGCGGCGCAGCATCAACAATCGCTGGAAAGGACGCCATGGCGAGGGCTAACAACCAGTGCATCAGATTCTCCAGTGCTACGATCATAAGTGCGAAGCGGGCCACCCGCGTCACCGGCCGTGATCCGCAACGCAATGCTCTGCCCTCATGCCGCCAGTGGCCCTTCAGCATGGCGCCGCGATCCTGGTCCGCCCGCCGGTCCGACAGCCGTCACATGGGCTGCGGAAGCGGAACGTGGCTTAGTCGCGAAAGGAAGGCCGAGATGCTCCATCACCGGGTCCTACCGCTGTCGTTCCGACAGATGAAGCGACGCTACGACGTAGGCGACCGATGTCACATGGCGACCTCACCGTGCAGAACCGGTCCGTCCAAAAAGCCGGACGGAGCGCATGGACCGAAATTTCGACTTCCGTGCGAGGTTCTGCGACGGGGCGGAGTCACGACGTCGATCCGCCGCCATCAGCCCAATGTGACGCCCATGCTGCTCGCCAACCCCGAGAGACCGCTCTCCCATCCTTCGCCGATCGCCTTGACCTTGATGTCTCCTTGCGGACCTCGGTACAGTTCGACGAATATCAGCGCGCTGTTGGTGCTGCTGTCCTCGGACAGGTCGAACCGCGCCAACTCCTTCCCGTCGGCATCGTTGAGCACGCGTGCATACGCATTCGAAACCGAACCGAAGTTCTGCCGCCGTTCAGTGGCGTCGTAGATAGTCACGCCGACCACGACCTTCTTGACCTGCGCTGGCAGCTTCCCAAAATCGATCTTGATCGTCTCGTCGTCGCCTTCGCCGTCACCAGTACGATTGTCGCCGCCATAGACGACCGAGCCATCGGGCGAGGTCTTGTTGTTGAAGAAGACGAAGTGCGCGTCGCTCAGCACGCGTCCATCGTCACCGACCAGGAACGCCGAAGCATCCAGATCGAAAGCGGCACCATCTGTCTTTCGGATGTCCCAGCCGAGGCCGACCGTGACCGACGTGAGGCCCGGAGCCTCCTTTGTGAGAGAGACGTTGCCGCCCTTTACGAGTGAAACTGGCATGGGACCGTCCTGAAGGAGTGGTTGAGGTCAGGTGCCGGAGGCCCGAGGCCTCCGGCGTCAGCGCCGTCCCGTCGAAGCGACATGGCGCTGCAGCGCGACTAGCCGACGCTGACGCCGTAGTTTGTGGCGAGTGGGCCCAGTCCGCCCTTGTATCCCTGCCCCACGGCGCGAAACTTGAAATCGCTTCCGTGGCGGTAGACCTCGCCGAGGATCATCGCGGTCTCAACCGACGCGTCCTCCGAAAGGTCGTACCGGACGACCTCGGTGCCCGTCTTCTGGTTCACGAGCCGGATGAAGGCGTTGGCCACCTGACCGAAGCTCTGACGACGCGCCTCCCCTTCGTGGATCGTGACCGTGATCGCCACCTTGTCGATCTCGGCAGGCAGCTTCGAAAGCGTGATCTTGATCTGCTCGTCGTCGCCTTCACCATCACCGGTGCGGTTGTCGCCCTGATGTATCACCGCGTCGCTGACGTTCTTGTTGTTGTAGAAGCAGAAGTCTCCGTCGCCGCGGACCTTCCCGGACGTCGTCAGAAGGAACGCGGAAGCGTCGAGATCGAAGTCCGTTCCGTCGGTAGCCCGCGCGTCCCACCCCAGTCCGACCATGATCTCGTCGAGCGTGGGGTCCTCCTTGGAGAGCGACACGTTTCCGCCCTTGGAAAGTGAAATTGCCATTATGTCGTTTCCTTTGCGATTTTTGGCCGTCGAAGTTCTGCCATCGTGACAGCGCGCTGGCTAGTTCGGGTGGCTTTAAGAAGAATGTGCGCCGGCCACGATGCTGCCGGTCGGTAGAATGACCTCCGCATCGCCATCCTCAGCGTATTCCTCCGGAAACAGCTTCTTATGCCGGATAGAGGCATAGAGCGACACACCGATGATGCACGCGCCGATCAGACCGGTGACGATCTCCGGCGTCTCGATCCGGATGCTGAGCAGCATGATCACGGACAGAGCGATTATCGCGTAGAACGCACCTGGCTCGAGGAAGCGGAACTCCGCCAGATGCCCGCCACGAACGAGCGCGATCGTCATGGATCGAACGAACATCGCTCCGATGCCAAGGCCCAGGGCGATCAGGACGATGTTGTTCGTGATGGCGAATGCACCGATCACTCCGTCGAACGAAAAACTCGCGTCGAGGAACTCGAGGTAGATGAACGCACCCAGACCCGAACGCACCACCTTGCCGGCCGCATCCTCCTCACCGCCTGCGAGATCACCAATCTTCTGGACGGCGAAGAACGCGATGATTCCGCAGACCGCGGCCGTCAGGAAGCTGCGCTGTTCGCCGCCCTCGACCATGAACGAGAGCGCACCGACGATGATCAGCGTCGCGATGTAGGGAGAGTAGGGAACCTTCGCGAAGCTCGCGAGCGGAGCTTCGATGAACCTGAGCCAGTGGTGTTCGCGATTCGAATCGAAGAAGAACGTGAGTCCGACCAGCATCAGGAACGCGCCGCCGAAGCCGGATATGCCGATGTGCGCGCCGGTCACGATATCCTCATAACGAGCCTGATCGACGAGAGCGATGCGGGTGGCCTCCCATGGGCTTACCCAGGCCGACACCGAAACGATGAGGATCGGGAAGACGATGCGCATCCCGAAGACCGCGATGAGGATCCCCCATGTCACGAAACGTCGCTGCCACACCGGCGACATGTCCTTCAGAATCGAAGCGTTCACAACGGCATTGTCCAGGCTGAGGGACGTTTCCATGACCCCGAGCACGAGGGCGAGGAACGCGAACTGCAACGCCAGGCCCATTTCACCGCTCTGGCTGAACCCCAGAACGGCGGCCAGCACGACGGCTATGATCGCGAATACGATCGAGCCATAAAAATTCTTCATCATTCCCCCTGAAATTCAACGACGCGAACAAGCGCGCGATCAGTCCTTCGAACCGGATTTCCATCGAAGCCGTATGCCGACCGCGTCGGCAAAGCCCTTCTGGTCCCGGTAATATTGCATGTGGCGCTCGATCTGAAGTTGCCCGGCGACGTTGTCGACGACCGCGATGCCGCATAGCCGACAGTTGTCACGGCCCTCGTCCAACCGGACCTCGATTTCGGGTTGCCCCGGTATGTTCATCCGGACGACGCCGTCCGTCTTCGCCCAGTTCGGCACGCCATCGTATATGTTAGCGAACACCGCGAGGCGCTTGATCCTGTCGAAGTACCTGCCGTTGACCCGGATCGTCTCGCCGTCCGAAACGGCCCCCGTGCGATCGTCTCCGGACAGCTCGATCCAAGGCAGCTGCTCATATCCGCCAAAGCTGTTGCCGAGCGCCTGAACGACCCCCTTGCTGCCATCGTTCAGTTCGAAGAGGACGCCGAGGTCGAGGTCGACGTTCTTGGCACCTCCGAACAGTCCGCGTCGCGCGGTGCCCTGGTGCCAGTTCAGGTTGAGTACGATCTCACCGAACGAATCACCGACCTTCTTCAGGCTCACCGAGGAGTTCGACTTCTCCAACGTGATCTTCTTGAGGCTGACCGCCGGCGCAGGCGGCGGAGCGGTCGGCGCCGAGGGCGGTGTGGGCGACGTGCCGGCGCCAGCGGCCAAGGCGTCGACCTCCCCGCCGAAATGCTGGACGAGACTGGCCAGGCCGCCAGCGAAGCCGGCGGCGATCGTCCCCAGGCGCCATCCGGACGAATGCCGGTAGATCTCGATCATCATCACGGCCCTCTCGGCCGTGAGATGCTCCGCGACGTCGAAGACGGCCTTCCCCGGGCCCACCGTCACCACGAGCGGACGCGCATCGGAGACGGGCCTGGTGTCATGCGTCGCGGTGAACACGATACGATCGATCGATGACGGCAGTGCGTCCGCGTTAACCGTGAAGACGGCGCTGTCGGAGGCCGCGACCAACGTCACCGCGTCATCCGGAGCGCGCGGGTTGGAGAAGAGCACGACATAGCGGTCGTCTCCGATCCGGCGTTCCCCGTCCAAACCGAAGGCGGCGATGTCCGTGCCAGGAAGATCGAAATCCACCTTGACCGTGAACTCGCCTTCGACCCCTAGTTCCCTCAGGCCACGCTTCTCGCCACGTGTAAGCTTCATGCTGCCGTTCCGCCCTAAATCTCGTCGTCGTGCCCGAAGACCGTCGGAAGGGTCAGATCAGCCGACCGGCGGCGGTCGATAGATCCTGCGCGGTCCGGCCGCTCGTGCGCTCCCCAAGAGCCTTGAACACCCACTGGCCGCCAGCACGCTTGATCGATGCGAGGATCATGCCGGTATGGGTACCCGCATCGGTGATGTCGAAGCGGGCCAGTTCGCGGTTCGTGCTGAGATCGACGACCCGGCCGAAGGCATTGTCGACCTCGTCGAACGTCTGGCCTCGGAAGCTGTTGACGGTCAGGACGAGCGTCTCCACCGCCGAAGGCAGGCGGGTCAGATCGATGGTGATCGTCTCGTCGTCTCCATCTCCGTCACCGGTCAGGTTGTCGCCGCTGTGGCGGATCGACCCGTCGGAACTGACCAGCTGCTGGAACCATACAAGATCGACTACCTTGCCCTGTGCGTCGAACACGATGCAGGAGGCGTCGAGGTCGATCTCCGCTGGCTTGCCGCCGCCCAGAAATCCTCCGAGGAAACCGCCCTTCTTCTTCGCCGCGTCCCAGCCGACGCCAAGCGCGATCTTCGCAAGACCGGTCCCCCCGGCCTCCTTCGAGAGGCTGACCGATGCATTCTTCTGAAGTGAAATCGCCATGGTTCGCCTGTCCAATCCCTTTGGAATTCAACGCTAATAAGGTTGCGTCATTAAGTGAATACGGCCCGCGCAGGTATTTCGGATATGGACGTATCTGTCGGTCCGCCGGCGAAATCGTATGGGGCCGGTTCGGCGACGTGTATGGATCGCCCATCCTGCCGTTCGTGCTGATCATTATGGCCCGTTCCCTGCCGGCTGGTTAACATTTGCTGGAGCTGTGCCCGTCGTCGGCAAAGGGCGCATGAGACTGCCTGGACGAACATGCGGGTTCGGACGAGCCACGCTCCGCCTCCATGCATTCGCAACGACGAACCCGTACTGGCCAAGGACGAGGACGGTCGATAACGGCCGACCTCTCGACCCGACAGGAGGCCGTACTGCAGAAATCGTTCCTCGCATCCGCAGCTTTGGCATGCGTCCTGATCAGCCTCGTGGCCGGCTGGATATTCCTTTACCTCGTCCCGACAGGGCAGCATCCACAGCCGGCGCAACCGCGGCCGGGCCGATCGCAGTCGCACCAGTGGCAGCCGCCCCGGTTGAGCGGCGATCGTGCCCAGCCCGCTTCGGCAGAGCCGCAGTCGCTCGAGCTTGGAGAATTCGCTTGTACCGTCGAGGGCGTCCACGACGGCGACGGGCCGATCTATTGCCTGGAGCAGGACGCCGAAGGGCGTCGCATAAAGATCCGCCTCTCCGGCATCGCGGCCCGAGAGATCGACGAGACTTGCCGCCCTGGTCAGCCGTGCCCGGAGGCGTCCGCTCAAGATGCACGACAAGAGCTGCTGCGCCTGACGACCGGGCGCGTGCTGCAATGTCGCCGTGAAGGGCGCAGCTATGCGAGGACCGTGGCCCAGTGCTCGATCGATGGTGTAGACTTGGCCTGCGCGATGATCAGATCCGGCAAGGCCCTTCGATGGGAACGATACGACCGCGAGCGGCGTCTGATCGATTGCCGCCCTGACGTCTGAACGGTTGGGGCGGTAGCACAGCGACCGATCTCAAACGAACATGCGGGTTGGCGTCAGTTGTATCGCGTCTGCCAGCGCAGACCCCAGCCCAATTCGGCATCGAGTTCCTGGTGCCCGGTCGCGAACCGCATCACGCGAGCGAAGTCGATCTCGCCGTTGCGATTATGCATCGTCAGCAGTGCCACAATGCTGTTGCCATCCGGTCCGCCTTCGAATGAAATGGATACGGGTGCCTCTCCCGAAGTTGCAACGGCCAGCGAAACGGAGGCCGTATGCCAGCTCGGCGCGCCTGACATAATATAGGCGAACATCGTCAGCTTGCGGATGGCCGACCATTCTCCACCATTGACGCGAATCTTCTGGTCGCCCCGCGTTCCGCCTGTTTCGCCGTGTGCCAGATGGATGAAGGGGGCCGTGTCGAACTGGCCGTTGCCGTCCCACGACTGAACGACCCCATTCCGTCCGTCCTGCAGTTCGTAATGGCAACCCAGCCCAACCTCGAGTGGACGCGGCCGGCCCTCCAGGCCTCCGCACTGGCTGTCCCAATCGAGCCTTACCGATATCTCCCCGAATTCAGCCGGCGTCGAACCCCGCCAGTGGGCACTTGGAGTCGCTGCCGACAGTCGGGTCGAGCCGTCGTCGCGCCGGAGAGGCCGAGGCGCCTCGCTCACCAGGTCTGCAAACGAGCCGATCGGCTCAGGCGTTGCAGAAGGGACGACAGCAGGCTTCGCCGCCGGCATCGGCACCGGCTGCACGATCTGATGAACTGCAGGCGGTGCCGGGTCGCCTTCGTCTACGTCGATACCGAACGATCTCGCCAACTGAGCGAGGCCGCTATTGAAGCCTTGGCCGTCCGCGCGGAACTTCCACGCCCCGTTGCGACGGTAGAGCGCCACAAGGCGCATCGCGACTTCCGACGCGGCCGTCAGATCGGGGCGGAAGGTCAGCATGGGCCGGCCGTCGGCCATGACGGTGGCGGCGGTCCCCGAGAATGCGGACATCGTGCTGACCGCGCCCTCGACCGTCACGCACACGACGATCCGCTCCACGTCGCTCGGAACCCGCGTCAGATCGACGGCCATGACGGTACGATCCGCTTCGATGCCAACGATCTTCACGCACCCGTCGGCATCCGACAGTTGGTTGTAGAAGACCATGTCGTCGTCACTTCGAACTCTGCCAGACGAACCGACCAGGTAGGCCGAAGACTCGAGCGTTCCGGCGCTTGCCGGCCACTCCACGATGATTTCGAGCCGGGATGCCGTCAGCGGCGCATTCCCACCCATTGTTACATTCTGCATTCGGGGTCCTGGCAAGGAGTCGATCGCCGACTATCATACTACGGACAGTTGCAAACACTCTGCTGTCGCTTCCAAAAAAAATCGCCGTGATCAGGGCGCACGTCGGTCTGTTCGCCCGGCCTGCCGTCGAATGAGTGACGAGTTCGCATTTCACGCCCGCTTTTGATCCGTTTCCGATGCAATTATTCGGTCGTGAGAGCATCGATACCGCGTTCTCGTGCCTTCTTCCGCGTCGCGTCAGACCGCGGCCATCGAAGACCCGCGACGCCCTCGAGCCGCTTCCACGGCGTCGACAATCGCTATGGACTTATCGGTGCCCATCGTGAACTGTCAGTGCCTTATGGGGGGCATGATACAGAGCGTGCGTAGAGTTCTAGTAGCAATTTCGGCAATCGGTCTGGCGTCTTGCAGCGGGGACTCGAAATCTTCGATCGATGGGGCATCGTGCTTTCCCGAGGCCGCTCGCCCCTGGATCCGCGGCAAGTCGGAATCGACCGGCTCATCCGCCGATTCCGGCGGGCCACTGTCTATCTACCTCGATGGCTCTGCCAGCATGGCGGGCTTCATTCGCGGGAGTACGGCGGACGAGAAGCCGTTGGCGGATCTTGTCGGCTTTCTGCCGAACCTCGATTCGATCGATCGGAGCAAGGTTCGGATAGTCCGGTTCGATCGCAAGATGACGGACCTCGATCCGGCCAGCGTGCGGCGCATGCAGACGGAGGCCGGCTACCTCTGCCCGGCCGGCAATCGCAACTGCGACGCCCAGGAAAGCCATATCGATCAGGCGCTGAGGAACGTCGCGGACGGCGACGCCAAGTCCCTTTCGATCGTGGTCAGCGATCTATGGCTGGCCAATAGCGAAGTACTCACGACGGACGGGGTCGCATTGTCCAAGCCGCTCGCGGACATCTTCGCGAGCGGACGCAGCGTGGCCGTCTACGGCTTCGAGAGTCCGTACGATGGACGTGTCAGCGACCTGCCCAGCGGCGACACGGCCGTCAAAGCGCAACGCCGCTACCTGTTCCTGGTCGTCGCTGGACCGGTCGATCGGCTGCAGGCGTTTCACCGCGTGATGCAGAATGCGCCCTCGTCCTCCATCTCCAATGCATTGCGGAGCGGCAAGGCTCATTATTCCCTCTTCACGCTCGACCCGGTCGTTTCGGCGTCCGACGGTACTCAGGCGTTCGAACTGCAATCCAAAAGTCCGCTGACGAAGAAGGCATTCCTGGCCGTTCGCACCGGAGTGCGGGTGCCTCAATACCAACTGGACCGGGGCAAGGCACTGCGCGCAGGCGGCGCTGGAAAGGTGCCCGGTGCAAGATGGCAGGGCACTCCCGAAACAAGCATATTGCCCGGGGCCGTGTGGGAGGGGACCAGTCAAGGCAGCACGAAGCTGTATAGGCAGTCGGGCGACAAATGCCTTCCTGACGGCGGCGACTGGCGGGAGGAAGGGACGTTCCCAGGCGGCTGGCCAACCGATGGCACCGCGGGTTTCAGCCTGGATCCGTCCGAGCTGGCGACCCTGCCGCCCGACCGGTATCTGCTGGTCGGGACGGTTCGGAGGACCTCGCTCCGATCGCCCAACCCGGCCACCCAGTGGATGCGGGATTGGAGCTTCGACGCTTCCACCGAACAGGCCGCCGTCAAGCGACAGACGATGCCGACGCTGAATCTTTCGGAGACCGCAAGGCTGCTGGAGATCGCACTCCTGAAGTCGGCTGAAGCGAAGCCCATGAACATCGGCGGCTTCGCCGTCGCCGTCGAAATCGAGTGAAGGACGGAAGATCTTGTCATCCAATCTACCCACACGCATCCTTGGCGTTCTTGGCATCCACGCGGCCCTGGGGGGAGTCTACTGGGCGATCATCAAGTTCGGATTCGCGAATCAGAATGCTCTGGCGCCCGATCTGATCGATCGCCTCGACGGGGACCCGGCCCATGTGGCCGCGTACGTCGACGACATGAGCAAACAGGCCCTGTTGGCCGGGTTCGGTGGGCTTCTGGTCGCAGCCGTCCTTGCCTGCATCTGGCTGGTGCTCATCGACCGAAGCCCCCCTTACGGGGACAAGTCGGCACGCGCCAAGCGCGGATCATGGGCCGGGCTGATGATCGTCGCGGTGCTCGTCTCCATCGCATGGTTCTGGATCAAGATGATCGGCGCTCCGATCGCGGTACTGCTGGCACCGAGCGTCCCGCTGAACGCTTCGGGCATCGCCTTCGTGCTGCTCGTCCTCGGCTACTGGCTGAGCACGGCGCTCTTCGCGCCCGCCAGCACCAAGGTCGCCGTTCCCGGCGGCAGCCTGTTCGGCGGCTGAAGGACCACACATGGCAATCAACATTCTGATCGGCATCGGCGGGACCGGCGCCAAGATCGTCGAGTCAGCGCTGTATCTGCTTTCCGCTGGCGTGGGACCGAGGCCGAAGGTCATCATCGGGCTGGTCGATCAGGACAACAGCAACGGCAACGTGGTCAGGACCGAGCAGCTTCTGCAGCTCCTCATAAGTCTCCGAAGCCATTTCGCCGCCGGCAAGGTCAACCGGATAGATTGGAACTCCAGCGACGAAGACGGCGGGTCCAACCTCTTCGGCATCGACCTCGAACCACTTTTTTCGGGAACGGCGCACTGGCGGCCGGCTCCGGACAACATGCCGACGCTCCGTCACGTCATGCAGCATCAGGACATGCCTGACGACGAACGCGCTCTGTTCAATCTTCTGTTCCGAGGCGATGGCGCAGCGCCGAGCGATGCCGAGCAGACCATGGACCTCGCGGAAGGCTACCGCGGTCGTGCGCATGTCGGCGCGGCCGCGCTCGTCTCCGCGATAAACCACGATCAGCCCGAGTTTCTCGACCGCCTGATAGAGCTCATGCAGGCGAGCGCCGGCGGGGAGGAGATCCGGATCTTCATGGCCGGTTCGCTGTTCGGCGGTACGGGCGCGGCCGGCTTTCCGACCATCGCGCGTATGCTCCACAAGCTGCGCGGCGGCGACAACCAGCAGCGCATCCAAGGGGACAAGGTCCACATCGGCGGAGCGCTCATGCTCCCCTACTTCCGCTTCGGTCCGCCCGACGACGCCAGCGCGAACGTCATTACGTCGGCCCAGCTCCTGCCGCAGGCACGCGTCGCAATCGATTTCTACCAGAGCCTGCTTCAGCAGGAGAAGGTGTTCGATCGCCTGTACGTGTCCGGTTGGGAGCGGATGTTCGACCTCGGCTATCATAAGCCCGGTCGAGGCGAGCAGCGAAACCCCGCTCTGCTTCCCGAACTCGTAGCAGCGCTCGCGGCGATGGACTTCTTCACGTTGGATGTCGATAAGCTGCCCGCAAGTGCTCCGCTCGTGGCTGGGCGAGGCGACGCGTCAACGATCGGTTGGGCCGATCTTCCCGCGCACGAATCCCTGAAGCGGTCGCTATACGATCGTCTGGGTGGCACGCTCCGCTTCGCTCTGTGGTGGCGCTATCGCGTCGAGCCGTCCATCGACGACCGGAACATCTTCGGTTCCATCAAGGCGGGATGGCTGAAGAAGCTCGCCGGCGACACGAACTGGCAGGTGGACACTCCAGAAGCGCGCAAGGACATCATGAAGTACGTGGACTCGCTCCTGCACTGGGCGTCGTCCATCCGGTTGTTCAGCGAAGGCACCATAGGTTCGTTCTCGCTGTGGAACGGAGAGCGCCTGCTGGCTGTGTCCGACCGCCGCAAACCAACCGATCCTGTCGTCCTGAACGCTGGCCGATCGGAAGAGGAATCGTACGCCGATCTCGACGCGATGCTGTACGCGGACGATCGGAACGCTCCGCCCGTCGGAGCGACCGTCGTCTTCAAGGATCTGAGCGAAAAGGTCGCCACCGGCCAGAGCCAAGGACTTGGGCGGCTTGTCGCCGCCGTGCACCGCGCGGCGCGCCCATTTCGCGACGGAAACTAATTATGCCGAACGAACCAATCCTGCTGCTTACTCCGCTGCGCAAGAGCGGCCACAACTTCAAGGACGCCACGTCGCCCGGGAAATGGCAGCCGATCAGCGGAACGTTGGGCGAACTCGGCAATGCACTCGATGTGGACGAGCGGGCGAGGGTCGACGTCGTCCGTTCGACGCCGGATCCCTGGTCTCAAGCGCGAAGCTTCGCCACGGCCGTCCTCAACCCCGCGGGCCCCCCGAGCCCGCTGGTCGATCAATGGCGGGGTCTCATCGCCCTGTTCGCGCTCAGCGTGTACTACGAGGACACCTACAAGCTCGAACTGATCCCGGTGCCGCTCGGCGATCGGCGGTCGCGCTTCGCCAGCGTCATGACGCATCTTTTGCCGCAAGCCAGTCTGGCCGCGGCGACCGGCGACGTCAGCCACGGCTGGGATCGGCCGGTGATCCTTCGTCTCTACGAGCTCGACGGTGATCGCCGACAGCTCGGAGTCGGTCGAGATCTCGGAATCCTGAATCCAGCAAGTCTGGTCGCCGCCGGACGGGATGGCGATACAATCAGGGTTTCAGGCATTCCGTGGATGCGGAACGGCCTGATGGACCCGACCAAGCTCGCCGACAACGATGCGCTGCCGCCCACCGCACTCCACATGATCGCTGAATACCTCCAGCGACTCGACGACGGCCTTGCGGCCCTGTGCGCGGGACGAGGCAGAGCAGATCAGCAGGACCTCCTCAAGAACCTCCGCGGGCGGCTGCAGTCGTTCCGGGACGACTGTCGGGATCCGAAGCATCACGAGGGCATCGAACGTCAGCCGAGTGCGATCGAGCCCGGCGAACCGTGGGGAGAAGGCCACCCCCGGCTTTATCAGCTTCTGGCGAGCCCGGTACGTTCGAAGGCGCCCGAGCCGGGAGATTCCGACTGCATCATTCGCCTACGGGACGATCTGGGCGAGATGCCGCCGTTCAAGGGCTTTGTGCTGCTCGATCCGGCCCTCGCGACGCCGGAACGTCCGGCTTCCCGGATCAGTTTCTGGGGGGCAAAGATGCTGCACCAGGTCCTGTCCGGCCCACTATCGGAACGTCAGGCGCTCCGCGAGACTATCGCCAAGGCCGGCTATCTGCTCATCGAACCCGACGATCTGCTGACGCAGGTCCTCGTCACCCTCGACGATGACGAACGGCCCGCTCGCATATCGTCCCACCCGGAGGGGCTTCACAATTGTCTTCTCCCCTTGTCACCTCTCGCCCTGCTGCTTCGCAGGCCGGAAGAGCTGGCTTCGGGCATGACGATCAATCGTGATGCCAAGGTCTCTCTCGCTCTCACCGTCGGCGGGCGACCACATGCGATCGTTCGTCGCTACGCCGAACATCCACAGGGCAGCGAGGGTAGGCTGTTGCGCGAAGTCGACTGGGGCCTCGGCGACTTTGCAATCTGGCCCAACTTCCGGAGCGATCTCTGGCGGCACTACTGCGCGCGGATCGACTATTCCACGAACAGCCTGAACCGGCTGCGCGGCCGGTTCGCAATGTCCGGTCGACTTCTGAGCGACTTCCTGCGCGACGCCCAGGCGCCCGATCGCCGTGCCGAACGAATCGCCCCTTGGGCGGACAGCACGCCGCTCGACAACCGAGGAAGCGCGGCGACTCTGGACCGCATCCCGGAATTCGGGTCCCGCAAGTACTCCGGGCATGGAATGACACGCCTCCGAGCGAGCAACTCCGGAGGACGTTCATCCGAAGTCCAGATCTCAGCGATCCCGTACGAAGCGACGTTCTTTTCCGTCGCGGTTAACCCGGACCAACCGCCGTATCCCGCGGGACTGAGCCTTCTCCGCATAACGGAAGTCATCAATCCGAACGATCAGACCGCCGTCGCCGCGATCGACTTCGGTACGACGAACACGGTCGCCTGTCTGAACGATCCCGTACCCTTGAAACTCGCGGCACGCATCGTCCACCCCGTCGAGCCTGCGAGCGACCGGACATCAGCGGTCCTGTCGTCCGAGCTCAATCAGAAGTTCCGCGACTTTCTGCCCGCGGACGACCGCATACTTCCGAGTCCGACGGTCATCATCGGCCGACCGCTGGACACGCCAGGTCGTGAACTGCTGGATGCGGACGGCGCCCTCAACGACTCGCTGCTGATCCGACATCTGATGTACTTTCAGCCCGACTTCGCTGAAGACGGCACCATCAGCGCGATCCCGATCAAGGAATGGTCGGCTCTGCTCAACAACATCAAGTACAACTTGAAATGGTCCAGCACGCCCGAAATGCGGGATGCGGCGCGGCGGTTCCTGCGCCAGCTGATGCTGATGATCGCGTGCGAATGGGCGGCGACCGGCGGCGACCCCGCCAAACTGAAATGGCACTTCTCGCGGCCCAAGGACATGGGCGACGACGCCGACTTCCTCCGACAGCTCCGGCTGGCGCTTGCGGACGTCGTAGCAGCACCCGCGGCGGACGCCGTTCAGCCCATCAAGTACGAAGGCGATGCCGCCGCCGCCTACATCCTCGACGAGAAGACGAAGGCGCAGGGTACGAGGGGAGCGGTCAACATCATTTTGGATATCGGCGGGGGCACCACCGACATCGCAATATGGGACAACGGAAAGCCGATAAAGCAGCTGCTCTCCACATCCATGCGGTTGGCTGGTGGGGACTTCTTCACCGATCACATCATGCGCAATCCCGAGATCCTTGAAGACTTCGGTCTCAAGGCATGGTCGAACGTCATCCAGCAGCTCAACAAGGAATCGGATGCCGGGCTGCAGGCGAACATCCACTACATCGGCGAGCTGCTGTTCAGCGGAAAGACGCTCGACAACGCGATAGAACGCGAGTGGAGCCGAGTCAGCGGCACCGACAACGTACGCTCTTTGAAGGAGACCTCCTATCTCTTCCTCGGCGGTCTGGCCTGGTTCGTAGGTAGGCTGCTACGCAACCTCATACGCGACGGCCAGCTTCCGAAGGCTGCGCTGAACGACGTCGCCGTAGCATTCTGCGGGCGTGGCTCCGGCCTTTTCGTCCGCCTGCACGGATCGGACCCTCGAGCGCAGACCGAGATCAGCAGACTGATGCTTCTGATCGCCGCTGCGGCAGGAGAGGCGCGTCCGTCGTACCCGCAGGTCCAGGTGTCTCCTTTTCCGAAGATCGAAGTCGCGGCCGGGATGATCATCGCGGCAAGGGACGAGAAGGGCCCCAAGGCGAAGCCAATGTCCGGGCCGGACGCGGGCGTAGACTTCGGCGACGAACTTGGCTCGGCGCCGGCGGAACTTCCGGCATCGACGGAGGACCAGGTGTACTCGGCATTGCCGCTCGACATCGGCATCGAAGACCTCGACCCGTTCCTCAAGTCGTTCTCGCGGGTCTCCGGATTCAATGTCGCGATCGATGACAACCAGCGCGCCAAGTTGATAAACGGTGTCGCTGACATTGATCGTGAAGACGAACGGGACGGCCGACCTCGGCAGTCGGAGTTCTCGGCCGTTCTGAAGGCACTGGTAGGGCTGATACGGCTTCGTCCGCAGGAAAGCATGCGTCCCAAGACGATTTGGAAATGAACGGATGGCGATGATCATCGCGTCTAGGGAAGACAAATGGATACTCTGAACATCATCGTGCTGATCGTGGCAGGCCTCAGTCTCGCGCTGATCGTCGTCGCGCTGGTACAGATCAACTCGCTGAGCAACGAACTGACCAAGATCGACGAACGGTCACGCAAGGCGCCACGCGGACCCGAACAGGGCGGATCCGGAGATCGGATCATGGCGACACTCGTCAACCTTTCCGATCAGATGCGCCGCATCGATCTTGGCGTCGAAGCATTGAAACGGCAGGCCGTACGTCCACCCGTCCGATCTGCCGTCGAGCCGGCCCCGGAAGCCGTCAAGCCGGCTTCCATTCCTACTGAGGCTATCAGGGACCCGCTATCGCCCGTTGCCGCTGAGCGGATTTCCGCAGTCCGTTCGCCATCCTACGACGACAGCGCCGTGCCCTTTCGTGCGGCAGCCGCATCGCGAGCGGATGCTTCCTGGAACGGTTCACGATCCGAAGATCAGAACACGCATCCACGCGACGAGATGCTGGACGAATATCGTGCACTCATCGCTCAGCCGCGCAAGACGGACATCAAGCGTTGGATCGATGAGCGGGGCGGAGAGGTATGCGAAGCCACCGAGGACGGTGGGTTCCAGCCGCTCGGCCGCGATTCCAGTGGCCTGCTCGTCCTGCTGCGCACCAGCGAACATACCGCGGTGGTTCTCCCCGGAAGCCGCATGATCGTGGACTTCCCGACCGACTACGCGAACGCGATTAGTCTTCGATCGGTGACACGTCAGTCGTTCGATCTCGTCGAGGACGGCAGCGGCGTTCTCCGCCTTCTCGAGCCTGCTCGAGCGGAACTTCGCGGCGGCACATGGCGACTGACGCAGCCCGGCCGTCTAGCGGGCCTTAAGCCGGATTGAGCATGCCGGGGGCTGGGCTCCGGCGGAACGTAGCCCTCGGGGGATCGGCGTCCGCTGGTACGACGGTACGACAGCCGTGCGCCTCACTGCTTCGCGAACGTTCGGCTTCGTCAGCCAGGGAACGTATCGGGCGGGACCAGCCCTGGATACCGGTCCAGTTCTTCGCCGATCGTCGAACCGAACTTCGATCGTTGCACCATCCGCAGATACGGGTTCCTGATCGAGACATGCCGGAAGCCGCAGCCGGAGTCTCGCGATGCCTTCGAAGCACGACGGCCTCAGTAGGCAGGTGCCGGCTCCGCTTCGACGTCCCCTTCCGTAGCGGTCGCATCCGGGGGCGACCATCCGGCGGCGACGTAGCCATGTTCCTTGAGGAACGCGAGCAGCGCCTCCGGATAGCTCTTGTAGACGATCCGGGACGATTCTGGACAAGCCGCCTTAGTTCGGATCGAGCACCCGGTCGGGAACTCCCAGTCCTGATCCGCCGCATATGCGCTAACCATGTCGGCCCAGGCCTCGTTAAGCCGGCCGACCCGCGCGGCCGAGGCCACGAAGGCCGGACACGAGCCGTTTCGATCCATTCCGTCGGTCGCGGTCCGGCACGTTTCGCCCGCCTTCTCCATCTCCTCGACGTAGAGCCGCCGGAAAGCCGGACGTCGCGAGACGTCCACGACGCGGCCCCCGGTGACGTTGAAGATCTCGGGGGGCGCGGCGCTCATGGCATAGGGTGCGAAGGCGTACAGGAACGCGTTGTCCCGTTCGACGAAATCCACCAAGCCGTCGCCTGACAGATCCGTAGGCGCGGCCATCTCGTCACCGTCCCAGGAACCAAGATCGACGATCTTCAGCCGGCCGCCCGAGATGCCCGCCAGCTGGACGTGATTGCAGCAGTGAGCGCCGCCGCTGAAGCTCTGCAGCATCACTACCGGAGGCGCTCCGGCGATGTTGCGGACAGAGGAGATTCGGTGCGTATAGGAGCTCGAGACGGATTCGCCCGTCATCGTGACGCTTTCGTCGCCTCTGGATACGGTGACCAGCGGCGCGACCGTGTCGTCTTCGGTCCTGCCACTCACCCTCACCGTCAAGTCGCCGACCATCCGCACCGTCTCTGCGGGGGCTTGGTCCGCCGTCCATTCCAGACTCTCCCCTACCTGCAGCGCAGGTCCAGCCGGAGCGACGACGATCGTCGGCTGGGCTTTCTCGAGCTTCTGAACGGGAGTGCTCGGCACCGCCGTCTTGTCGATCTTCGGGGACATCGCCCACCCCAGTACGGCCACCAGGGCGAGCGCGACCAGAGCGCCGACGATGGCGAGAGACCGGCGCGGCTGGTGAGAACGTCGAAACGCGACGGCTTCCGGAACTTCGGTGGCGGACGCCTCCTTCTTCGCCAGGCTCACGCCGCCGAACTCGTGACCGCAGTAGCGGCACACCTGCGCGGCGGCCTTAACGCGTTCCGCACATCGCGGACACGGCTTCGTACCGCCGATCACTGGCCTGCTTCTCCTGGACATACCGATTTGGCCACGTCCTCTCCGATCGTCTCGGGCGTGATCGGATTGTAGCCGATGCCGTAGTCCGTGTTGGTACGGCTGGAGATCGTCTTACCATAGGAATCGTACTTGTTCTCGACGAGCGTGCGGATCGTGGATGCCGAGCAGTCGATGCTGAGCAAGGTCATCGATGAACGCGCACGCTCGGTCCGATCCCGGCTGTGATCGCCTTTCAACCATACCTGTCGGCGTCCGCTCACCGTTCGGACACGGTCCGGATCGATGGAATAGACGGTTCCGTCGCTGGCCGACGTCAACGGGCTCCATTCGGCGTGTGTCGCAGTAGCGACATTCATGGCGATCGCAGCTGCGGCTGCGGCGCCGAGCCGCATATTCAATGACTTCACGATCTCAGATTCCCCCGCGTCGGTCCCTGAGCTTAGGTATCGCCATTGGCGTTCTCCGCAAGCGTGAAGATGTCATGGCGGGTCGAGGCATGTCGCAGACGATTAGACATGAGGAAAATAGATGACGGAAGTCGAAGTGATCTCGAGCCGGGCCGAGCGCGATTCGCTTGAAAGTCGGGAGAACCGTGCCGCCGTCTGTTCGACGAGATGGCACGAAACATCGGTCGCGAAGCGGTGAACCACCTCAAGACCATGTATCCGGCCGCGCTGGCGGCCGTGCCGAAGGGAGCCGAGACCTCTCTGACCAACCACATCCGCAACGACATCAACTGGTGAATGCGCCCTCTGCTCCTCGCGATGATCGCGGTGCACAGGCAATGGGAGGAGGAGCGAACCGGAGGGCCCGGATGACCAAGTCGGGCGAACCCCCAACGCGGATCGCCCACAGCCGAGAATGAACATGGAGCCGAAGATGCGGGCGGCCGTCGGCTCCGCGAGACGGTGAGCCCACGTTACGGAAGTCGGCCGTCTCCGTCGTGGGTATGCGGCGCTGATACGAGCGAAGGCCGATCTCGACGGGAGAGATGCCCCATGAGGTGTCCTGGTCTTGGACGATCCTCGGCCGTTCCGCCGGACGTGGTTTCGAATGCGACGTCGTACCGAGGCCGGCGTCTCTAAGAACGTCGGATGTCGGTCTCCCCGGCCTTCTCTTCTCCTCGTTCCTCATCCGCCTTCAGGCCTCGAAACGCGGATGTTCGACCTCATGAACGTCCGCCACACGAAGCAGGCGTCCCGCCCTCGAAATCACGGAAAAACGACATGGACATAGGGATTCCCGCGGAATCGCTGCGCATCTGCAGAGAAAGCATTGGATCGGTCGAACTGAACGGGCAGCGCATCGTCCGGAGCTTCTCACAGCCTTTCTGCGCCGAACCAGCCGCCGTGGCGGCGTCGATCTCTCCGAGCGATGCGGTCATCATGGCTCAGACCATTCTCGCCACACTGGTGACGATGGCAAGGGACTTCGACCCCGCGGCCCGTGTGAGCCTCACGTCTTCGCTTCGCCGTGCTGCCGATGAACGCGAGCTCGGCCAAGCCGTGGAACGGTCCTTCAGGTCGGCATGCGCCGGCAGCATCTTGTCGGTCGACAGGAGTGCGGTGCCCGATGCGTGGGCGGGACTGCTGCGGTACCTTCTCGCGGGTATCGGGAACAGGCAGGACTGACATCCTCCTTAGGGCACTTCTCGATGGTGAAGCATCCGTCAAAACGGCCATCATGACGCAGCATCTCCCGACGGATTCCGGGAGGTAGATGCATCGGCATCGGTAGCAACTGCTTCGGCCCGCCCTTCTTCCCAGCAGGACGTTCGCGTAGATCCGTTGCCGAATGCATCGCGAGTTCGCGATGGCGCATCAGGAGAAGACGTTGCGGTATCTGCGCGGTGGTAACGGGGGCCGACTCTACGGAACGACCAGCTTGGGGCGGGAGTATCTCTGCGCGAGCAGGCATCGCGATTGGAAGCATCCGGACAAATCAACTTGGCTGCAATCGATCGTAGAGCAGGACGAAAGCGACTTCTACGAGGCAAGCGAGAATGCCGGGTGGAACGTGGACGGCGTCCACTGGTGGACTTCGAAGGACTCCACGCTCAAGCTCGGTACAGCGAATCAGCGGCTCGCCTTCTTCCCCAAACCTACGAACACTACTGACCCTGCGCACGGCTACCCCGTAACCACCTATCGCAACAAGGACTATACCGTACCGGAAAGCATCATTCAGAAATGGGAAACGGGTAACAATCCTCACGTTAATACGCGAATAGCGAAAAAGTTGAGGTTGAAGCAGATATGATCACGAAAAGAATGGTGTTGGAGGGCGACTATGTCGAGGCGTTCCTCTATTTCGACTTCCTGTGGTTGTTCGACAACGACGGCGGAGTCTACGCGTTCGACTTGGAGACCTACATCGAAAAGGAGCTGAACGGGTCCGGCAGCGCTGCGCGCAAACTGTTCGCGCGGAATGACGAAATGGTGAAGCTCTCGGGCAGGCCCTACGGATCTCTTCAGACGCCCGACGTCCAGAACCTCGTCGCCAGCGACGCCCCAATCGTCGTATCGGTGCAGGACGTCCTCAAATATTCGATATTCGTCGATGCCGGAACAGTG
The DNA here is from genome assembly GCF_042466235.1 of Sphingomonas sp. R86521. Classification (NCBI taxonomy): domain Bacteria; kingdom Pseudomonadati; phylum Pseudomonadota; class Alphaproteobacteria; order Sphingomonadales; family Sphingomonadaceae; genus Sphingomonas; species Sphingomonas sp. R86521. The sequence continues at coordinate 311,326 of NZ_JAXHBY010000001.1, forward strand.
CTCAATCGACCGTTGGACGTTCGAATGTACAACGGTCATGCATTCGTCAGCGTGCCTGGCGGCTTGGCTCTGTTCGAAGCCTTCGGTCGGGAGGATACCTCGTCTGTCAGCATGGGTTCGGCGCGGAGCGGGATGAAGACGAAGGCAGAACGGGTCTTCGACTCGGGTACTCCTCTTCAGATCCAGTGCCGACTAGGCGCGTTGAGCCTCTCGTGCGGTGGAGAAGGCCTGTACGGGGGCGTCGGAGCACTGACCCAGGGCTGGTGGAGACCCGAACTGAATCGCGTCGCCGACGTCTCGTTCGGCTGCGAGGTGGCGCGCGCCGGGATCAGCAGCATTCCCGAGGCCGCGGGCCTCGAGCTCAGATCCGTCGAGACGGTGGTCGTGCCGGCAACGTCTGGCCGACGTCGCAAGGACGAGGCGGTCGAACCCGTCGCCATCATGAAGATCGCCGCGAACGTCGACGAAGAGGCCAGTCGGCAGTTCGAGGAAATCATCGCGACAGCCTCCACTTCGAACGTGCTCGCCGAGCAGACATTCCTCAGCACGACGAGTGCCTATACGTCGTTCTCGGACGGAAGGATGGTCAGAACGGCTTTGACCAAACAGAACGCCTTCGGTCACGCCAGATGGGATGGCGTCTGGTTTCCGGCACCGGAAGGCGAGGTGATCGCCATGACCACTACTGCGGGCAAGATGATCGCCGAGACGCACGAGGATGTACAGATTCTGGATCAGGAGAAATGGGTGCGACTGTTCGGCGAGCCCGTACTCAGGGTTCGTGGATATCCGAACTCCAAATGGTATCGTCAGCTGGTGACGATCGTCGGTGAGGGCCAAGCAGAACTCGTCTTCTTATGCGACGACTGATGACGGTCGGCCGCACCGCCCTCGTCGCACGCGGCAAAGGAAGAACGGAAACACGATGATCCTCTATCACTTCACGAGCCGGGAAGCGGTGGAAAGCATCATGGCGGAAAGATTGAATCGGGGGGAGGCCCCGATCAACGACCATCGCGTCGAAAAGGCCGTGAACCTCACTACGGACAAGAGCCCCAAAGGGCACGGTCTCGACCTCGGAGGGCATGTCGTCATTGAGGAGGAATCCAAAGCCTACTCAGCCAATCGCTTTGACATACCCGCCGGGACCGTCTTCGTGGAAAAGCGCGCGGTACGGATCACGCTGAAGCTGCCGTCGTCGAATCCACGCCTGACGACGTGGCGGTCGTGGTCACGCAAGCATTGCAAGGACGGTTATGCGGAACGCCTGGAGAAGGCAGCGGAAACCTGTAGAAGCAAGGCGAAGACCTGGTGGCTCTACTTCGGAACGATACCCCCGAGTGCCTTCTTGAACATCGAATTCCTCGACGTCCAAACCGGCCAAGGCTGAGACGCCTGTCAGCTCGACCTAGACACCGTCCGCCGTCTATGGCTGATCAGATCGGATCCATGCATGCACCCAGCGCCCTCGATCTCATGACGACCAGGTCTCCCCGTTGAGCAAGAAGAAGACCGCCAGGATCGATCTCATCGTTCATCGGGTCGGTGAGGACATGATCCATTCCGCCCGCACGGACTTCAACGTCGCGCACGCCGTGAACACCACGAAGGCAGTGCTCTCCAGTCTCGGAGTGGCGCGCGGGGTCGTGGAGTCGACGCTCATCGATACACGGTCGATGAGCAACGCGGATCTCGAGGGCTTCGGAAAGGATCTTGCGGCCGCGTTGCTGTCGGGGGAGGTGACCGGTCTCTACAGCAAGACCGCAAGCGGCTGCCGCATCCAGCTGGGCATCTGCGTCGATGACCCGCTGCTGAAGACCGTGCCTTGGGAATTCATGTTCTGGCCCGACCTGCAGACCGCACCGCATCCTCACCGTTGCGTCGCGCGTCTGGTCCCCGGAACCGACATCAAACCTCTCCCGCCCCTCAAACTCACCTCAGGCGGCAGAGTCCTGCTCGCGGTCGCGGCCCCGACCAATCAACCGAACGTCGACTGGATCGAGACGGAGGCGGACATGAAGCGCATCTTCGCGGCGAACACGAACGATACGGACCTCAAGTCGATCGACTTCCGGCTCGTCGAAGCGGCTACGGCGGATGCTCTGCGAAAGGCAGTACAGAATTTCGATCCTCACATCGTCCACTTCATCGGACACGGGCGTCCGGACGGGCTCTGGTTCCTCAAGCATCGTTCGAACGCCGGAAGCGTCGTACCGACCAGCATGTTGAGGAACGTCCTGGCGTCGGACTCCACGCGGCTCGTCGTTCTGTCGGCGTGCGACACGGCGAACGTCGGCACCGACATCGCGCCCCTGATCCCGCTTGCGGAGCGTCTCGTCCGAGGAGGCATTCCGGCTGTGGTAGCCAACCAGATGCCGATGTCGTTGCGATCGGTCGCCACGTTCTGCGCCGCGCTGTATTCGGATCTGCTGCAGGAGGGTGACGTGGACTGGGCCGTCAACAATGGCAGGATCGCGGTCGGCGTAGCATATGCGAACGTGAACGCCGCAACCGTCGAGTGGGGTGTGCCCGTGCTCTATCGCCGGCCCGGGTGCAGTCAGCTTTTCACGGCAGGATGAAATGATGATAACGCGTCCGACGAATCTGCTGTTTGCGAACACTGCGACCTTCACATCCGCGCCGAAGAGGCGTGCGACGACGCGTCGGATCAGGTCGACCGCTGCGGCCGACGTCCACCGGATCGGCGTGATAGACTACGATGCGAAGGCGGGTCTCCTGTTCGGGCTGCTTCAGAAGGTCAACAGGAGCCAGGAGCGGTACATGTTCTACCCGGTCGAGGCTCCCTTGCCGACGGGTCTGGGCAGGTTCAGCGCCGAGGTGGTCGCCGAATATCGTGCGCGAGGCCGCAGGATCACGGAGGAAGGAGAAGCTGAGCTTCTTGAGAACGTTCTCGTAGACGACTTCCAGCCCCACCTCAGTTCGATCAGATCGAAAGTGGGCGTGGACATGATTGTCGGCGTCGTGGCTCCCATGCTTGCCTGGACCGAAGCTGACGGACGCCTTCGATGGAATTTCTTCGCGGTGGGGGAAGGCAGTGAGGCGATGGTCTCTGCCTATCACCTCAGAGAATTCGCTATCCAAGCCAAGCGGACCTTCGAGGCGTCCGTGGCCATGCTGATCATGGCGCAGGTTTGGAGTTCGATGTTCGACATCGAATACCATGATGAATGCCGTGGCTGCCTGTTCGACTACTGCGAGAACCGATCGGACCTGACGTCGGCACTTCGCCGCATCATCATGGATCCGGAATGTTTGGCGAAGGTCCCGAACGGCGAGAGAGAGCACGTCGAGAAATGCCTCGCCGTCATCAGGGAATACAAACGGTGACGGAAGTTCTTATATTCGTTCCGGGCACTCTCGGCTCCGAACTGTTCGACGATGAGGGGCAAGTTTGGCCGGGAAACCTCAAGGACGGCGTGTTCGGATTCAGCAAGGCACGATTTGAACGGCTGCTCGCGCCGGACCTCCGGGTCGGTGGCGTCATCCGCAAGGTGGCAAAAACCATCGACGTCTACGAGTCCTGGCTACGCAGCTTCGGACGGCTGCGAAGTCGCGAAAGCGGCGCTGCGCTCTTCGACGAGACTGGAGACCTCCCCACGCTTCTCACCGTCCCTTACGACTGGCGCAGGTCGATCGAGGACGCGGCCGAGGTTCTGGCCGGTGCGATCGAACGGGCAGCGGGTCTGCATGGACACGATGCGAGGATACACGTCGCAGCACACAGCATGGGCGGCCTCGTCGCCCGCTATCTCCTACAAAGCGGCCGTTTCGCCGACCGGGCCGGCTACGATCGGGTCGAGACGCTTCTGACGTTCGGAACGCCGAACAAGGGAGCGGCGATGGCCTTGGCCGCGGCGACGGGACACGAGGCGGCGCGCTTCCTAAGCGCTGAGCAGACCAAGGAGCTCGCGAACGATCCACGGTATCCGTCGCTATACCAGCTCTTCCCGCACGAGGGCGCAGGCGTGGTGTGGGACACAAGTCCCGGCGGTCGGCTTGTCGCTCAGGACGTCTTTGCCGACCGTATCGTCGCGCGAAGCCTCGGATTGAACGAAGATCACCTCGACGCGGCATTGGCGCTCCAGAAGGTCCTGCGCGGACCCCGGCCGATCGTCCGTACCTTCATGTTCGTCGGGACACGCTACGAGACGTTGACGCACTTCCTTCACGACGGGCGCTCGCTTACGCCTGTTCGCACGAGCGGAGCCGGCGACGGAACCGTGCCGCTTCAGGGAGCGGTCCTCGAGGATCACGAAATCCGTTTCACCGATCGGAACCACATCAATCTGATAGATGCCGCCGAGACCCTGCACGCTCTTCAGACGCTCTTCCACGCCGACGGCCTACTTTCCGCAGTTCAGCAGGCGGAGGTCGTCATCGACGTTTCCGATCTTATCGTGGAACATGGGGGGCACATCGAGGTAGGTCTCTCCTTCAGCACCCTGGATAGGGAGATCGAAGGCACGCTGCATCTCGAACGGGCTCGACCTGCTCCGGGTGCCGGCGACGTCGCCGACGCGGACTTCGACATGATGCATCCGGAGCACCCGACGGGGCTGCTGTACGGCGGCCCCGAACTCGCGTCGTTGCACGTACGGCTGCCAGGATTGACCGGGCCTGCCGTCTACCGACCGATTCTGACGCTCGGGGTCGGGGGCGCCCGGTTCGTAGGCCCGAGCTTCGTCGTGCGGAGGCCGGAGTGAAGGTCCGCTAGCGCGACAGTGACGATGGGGCTCCGACACCGCCGCTTCCGCTCCCGGGTAGCCTGCCGAAGCGTCAGTGAGCGTCCTTGTATCCGTCTGATTTCCCGCCGTCGCACATGATCCCGCGAGGGAGAAGTTCCTCGAAGCGCGGCGAACCGCTGATCCTCATCGTTGGGGATGGGACGCTGCCGGCCGTCAGGGGCAAGCCGCCAAGGGAAATCCGGGAAGCGATCGGGCCGCTGGATTGCGCTGCGTCGCTAGCGTCACAGTCCGCGGGCAAGGACGCGTTCCAGCACCGCATCAAAGCCTCGATCGCCATCGAGACGGCCGCGTGACATGTCGAGATCCTCGAAGAGCAGCGGGACATCGTCGGCAAGGAGTACGGCAAGACCGGCAGCACCATGGTCCTCAACTCACGGTACGCTATGCTGTTCTACGCTCTCAAGCGATTGGTTCTTCTCGAGCATCCCGAGCGGAAGTCACCTCACAGCCAGCAAATCGTGGACGTCAATGACGTGGGAACCGAAGCGGTGCTCAGGAAGGCCGGGTTCGCGTTGTAGCTGTCCCGATGGCGTCGTGGTCCGGGCGGGGCCGCGTCGAGGCCACGGCGGCGCCCGGGGCATCTCCCGCCAAGTTCCTATAAGCACCCGCTAGATGGTCGAGATGGCCCCAAGCAGCCTCAAAAACCTGCTGCAACGTTGACGCGCACCCCGCAAAAAATGGATTGGTTCTGTAGAACGCGGAATCAGCGGTCTGAAGGCGTGTCATCGTCAAGTTCAACGTCCGCCTCCATTGTCTGCCGCGGCGCCGTCATGTCGGCCAGCCTCCGAGGTTCGCTAGGAGTTCCCGCGCGCGCTGATCAATGTCCTCAAACGAGCGCGGCCACGCAGGCGCGGATGCCGAATCGGGAAAGACCACGTACTCGAACGTGCCGCTGGGTGCGCCCCTTCCGTTGCGCGGGTTCGGACGAGTGCCGCCGAGCGCGGTCGCAAGCGCCAGCGACATCTCGCCAAGCGGAGTCTTGGTCGGGCCGCCGTCGGCAACGATCGCTGCTGTCTCACGGGCGCCGCCAACCTCGCGGACCATAGCTAGATCGCCATACCGCCCGGTCCCCTTGATCGCGTAGAACGCTCCCGGGAAAACGATGTAGGGGATCCGCTCAGAGTCCACGTAGGCCCCCGGATCGGTATCGCCGCATCGTGGCTGCGCAGCGACGTCTTGCTCACGAAGTAGCCGGCGAAGGGACCATCGGGCTGAACGTAGGGTCGGTCCGGATCGGCCGGGTCGACTGCCAGGACTGAACGCCAACCACGATGCGGATAGCCCGCGTTGGCGTTCGCATCTATGCCCGTGTCGTCAGGGTGATACGCCCTAGGCGATCCATCGGCGTCCAGCGAGACCCGGCCGGTCCGGTAGGCGTAGGCCCCGCCGGCATACCTGCTGATCACCACGCCCTCGTAAGTCATCCAATCATCCGGCATCCCGACCTCCCGCTTACGGTCCTTCGATCACGATCCGCGCCCGCGGTATCGCCCGCCCATTGTACTGGGGAAACTCGCCGGCCAAGTAGGCCCGCAGATCCTCGATGGCCGCAATCACGCGGTCTCGGCTGTCCTCGAACTGGATGTCGTCGCCGCCGTCGGCCAGCGCCGCCGTAAGGTTGATGCAGCCGATGCTCGACAGGAAGCCATGGCCGGGATGAATTAGGATCTCGCGCCTGGCTCCGGTGTCGAGCAGCTCGATCCCAGGTTTCGGGGTTCGATCGCTGTCGTCGGACACCAGGTAACCAATGGTCTTGTAGTTCTCGCCGTCCTGCGAGGCGAGCGGATACGACTTAGTCTCTACGCATCTGCCGTTGCCTGCGACTGCATTGTCCCCCGGACCCTTCGCTTCGACCGTCGTCCCCTTCAGGCCAGTCGGGACTTCGTCGTGCAGTATTTCGTAGGTGCCGACGGTCCGCCGCCTGCTTACGCGAGAATGCTCACCCGTCCGGACCAAATGTAGAACCCAACCGTCCACCATCATCTGTCCCCGACGACTTATGGCAGCAATGTCCGCCCGCCGCTCCATCGAGTCAACATGCTGGTCCAAGTCAATTTCGATTTGAGAGAATTTTTGAGAAATTCCAAGGCACTGGCGAGCGGACGGTAGAATTGAGATATTGGTCCGTTCTGTAATGTGGCTACAATGGGATGTAAGGCTCATGATCTGCCAATAGAGGTCTACTTAATTGTCCCAAGAAGATCTGGCGCTTCTTTGATCTAATTAAGAATGGCCGTGAGATCGCAGCGCTCCGCAACTCCATGTGCCACGCTCCGAAGATCATCCACCACCCCCTCCCATGCTCGTCTTACCAACAAGACGGCGCGGGATCAGAGACGCGGACTTCTGGTTTTGTGGGAAGGCATATTGCGGTGAACGTTTACAGGCCTGCCCTCGTGTTGCGCAGCAGCGGACGACCGGGCCACACGCCATCCCATTGCCATAGCCTGTCAATTGCGAAGGTCGAATGAGCGGCATCGTAGGTGCCGGCGCTGGTCAGGGTAGACGGATGGGTTATGGCGGCAGGCATGTCGCCCAACGCCGACAGGAGGACCAGCGGATGCTATTGCGCAGCGACGAGACACTGGATGTAGACGTACCCGGTAGTGGCACGATGCGGATGCACCTGTTCCGACCCGCAGCCGAAGGACGCTTCCCGGGCATACTCCTGTTCTCTGAGATATATCAGGTGACGGCGCCAATCCGCCGGCTGGCGGCGATGATTGCCGGAAACGGCTATGTTGTGGCCTTGCCCGAAGTATATCACGAATACGAGCCGATGGGCACGGCCCTGACGTATGATCCGGCTGGAACCGATCGGGGCAATGAGCTCAAGTTCACCAAGCCCGTTGCCGCTTTTGATGAAGATGCCAAGGCGGGCCTCACCGCCATTCTGGCCCACGCGGCGTGCAACGGCAAACTGGGTACTTTCGGCGTGTGTCTTGGCGGCCATCTCGCCTATCGCGCGGCGCTGGATCCGCGCGTGTCCGCATGCGCATGCTTCTATCCGACGGACATCCATTCGGGCACGCTGGGAGAGGGGCGGTCAGACGACAGCCTGTTCCGCATGGCCGAGTTGAGGGCCGATGCGATGTTCGTTTGGGGCCGTCAGGACCCTCATGTTCCCTATGCTGGTCGGGAAGCGATCCGTGCGCGGCTCGAAGAAGTCGGCGCACGATATGCGTGGCATGAGATGAATGCGCAGCACGCGTTCCTGAGGGACGAGGGCCCCCGTTACGATCCCGCGATGTTCTTGCAGTCGATTGCACTGACGCTGGAATTCTACCGAAGCGCTCTGGCATGAACCCCTAATTATGCGGCGAAGGCCGGCGGTTTCCAATATTAGCCGCTTCCACGGCGCGGACGAGCGGGCCTCGACCGAGGATCGCCGTTTAATGGACGCGCGAGACCGGCTAGGCATGCCTATGGCCGCGTCGTCGTCCCACCCATCGAAGCCGCACGAGCCGTGACGCCGCGCCGGTCCATACGGAGACAGCAATGATGGCTGACAAGGGCTACTGGATACAACTTGCCACGAGCGCCGTAGAGATCGTCGGTACCGCCATCATCGTGATCGGCGCATTCGGCGCTCTGACGCTGTTCCTGAGCGGGATCCTCCGCCGGTCCTCTCCGCGCTCGGTACTTGTCGCCGATTTCCGCTCGGGGCTCGGGCGATCCATCCTGCTGGGGCTGGAATTCCTCGTCGCCGCCGACATCATCAACACGGTCGCGGTCGAGCCGACGATCCGAAGTCTCGCGGTTCTCGCGGGCATCGTCCTAATCCGAACGTTCCTCAGCTTCTCCTTGGAAGTAGAGATCGACGGCCGTTGGCCATGGCAGAAGACCGGCGTGCACGATGATGATCAAGGCAAAAGCGGCTCGGTCCGGTAGGGCAATGATTTCCGACGGGGGGCGGCGTCCCCCCTCCGTCCAGAACCGCGCGCACGCGTGGCAGTCCTTCGTGCCGTTCGCGCACAAGACGGCGTGGGTCGCATCGCCAAGTCAGCATCGGAATTTCTGATTGCAGATTGACCACCGCCCACCGGCGGCAATCAACGATCGGGAGGTGCACCCATCTCGCGCAGCATGGCACCGATGGGCTCCAAGCGCGCCATCATGTCCGCTTCGGCAACCCCGAACTCCTTGCGTCGCGCATACTTGGACGGATGCGCCAGCGCGCAGGCGACGATGGGCTCGGGAAGGATGGCGGTCTGCACCTCGTGGACCGAATATATGAGCGCCGGATGCCGGCCGTTGGGCGTGGTGACAGGGGCCACCAGCGATGCGCTCAGTGCTCCTTTGCCAAACGTCCGGTTGAACATCGCAAGCGCGTCGAGACCCTCGAAGATGATGGACTTGGGCGAAACACGGCGGATGATCTGTTCAAGCGTCGGAGCCGCCTCGCGCAACGCAGCGTCCATCGTCATGCCGGACTGCTGATCCCTGAACCTGCTCACACCCTGGGACCGGCGGAAGATCATGTTGGTCTTGGGGATCCGGCGGAGAACGGAATCGTCGATCTGCAGAACCCTGCGCAGCAACGGCTGCATCACGGCCTGGATCTCGTAGCGTTCGTCCACGTAGTCGTGCTGCCATTCCGAACAGAACTCGTCGGCGCCGACGGGCATTGACCACCTGGCGGGATCGCCGCCGGGGTTGATGCCGAGGATCATGAGCGGCGACGGCGAGATCCGGCTGTAGAATATGCTGTAGTGACGACGATCTCCGAGCCCGGAGCGTTCCCGGTATTCCCTGTCGAGGTCGCTCATCACGTCCGTTTCCAAGACGGTCGCCACGTTGATCGGCATCGCGTCATTCTCCTTCGAGCAGTTTCCGCCCTGCAAGGGCGTTCTCGCGTTTGTCCGGCTGTTCATCGATCGTCCCTCCGCACGACGGCGGCGTCCCATTCGGCGAGTAGAGCCCGCCTTGCGTCGCAGGCGGGCGGCAACGTTGCGGTCCGATGCGCATCGACCAACCGGCGAAGCCGATCGAGCTGGTCCATCAGCATCGTGTCGATGCGGGAAGGGACGTGGTCCGCCGCCGCGTAGGTCAGGTTGCGCTCGATCACCGCCGCCACGGTACGGGACGGCGCATCGGTGGGGTAATCCTCCACGGTGGCGACGTAGCCGCCGGGAAGATCCCTACTCGTCGCCGCCGCGCAGGCCCACGTCGAGAAGACGGATTCGGTTTTCGCCAAGGAGCACTGTCGTGGATCGGAATCTATGCCGTGAGATCTCACGGGCAGAACGTTCGTTCAGGTGTCCTCTTGTCCTCCTAGGAGGTGGTCGGCGGGACCGCGGGCGCGACGGGCGAGCAGCCGACGTCTTCTTGTCTAGGTCACTCGGAAGCGTCGGCATGCAAGGAGCGAGGCAGACTTACGCCGTCGACACGCGACATGGCGAACGCGCGGGTCAGCGCAACTGTGAACGGACTAGCTTGGACCATACCGATGTGAGGGGTGCGGAAGCGAACTTCCGCACCCCTCGTCAGGCGATCAACGCCGATAGCCATCCCGTCCGCCGCGGTCGTACCCGCCGTCATGACGATCATCGCGCCGGTCTCGCCGGTCCGCATACCCTCGGCCGCGATCGTAGCCCCCGTTCCGGCGAGAATAATGGGCGTCGTACCCGTCATACCCACGATAGCCGTCGTACCGCGGGTACGTTCCGGCGTAGTAGCCGTCATAGGCCTGAGGGTAGGCGACGATGGGGCCGTCGTACCCACGGTCGTAATAGCCGCCGTCGCGGCGGTTGGCGCTCGAAGCAAGTACGGCGCCGAGAGCAAGCCCGGCGACGCCTGCGACGATCGCGGTGCTGCCGTCGTCGCGTCCACGATATGCGCCGTAACGCTGCGCTTCGGCCGGTGCAGCAACGGCAAGTGTGGACGCTCCCAGTGCAACTGCGAGCGCGATCTTCTTGAACTGGGCGATCATGACCTTGTCCTCGGGGTCAGTCGCGAAGTGATCAAGATCGATCCGGTTCGCGCTGGCTTGACCCGGATATGGCCCTTCTCCGCTGAACCGCCCAGGAATGCTTGTTGCAGCAGCCATTCATCGCGGAGATCATGCCAGCGCAAGAAACCTACCGGTCGCTGCCTCACGCCGACGCCGCCGGTCTCCCTCGGCGCACCTTTGTCTATCGGGCGGCCTCGGTCATCGCCCGTATCCGATCCCTCAGCCGTTGCTCGTGATCGCGCAGACTCTCGACCAGCCAGACGATCTCCATGCGGTCGGCATTGTCGGGGAGGCGCATGGCGACACGCTCGATGGCCTTCGCATGCGCGCCGAGTTGACTGATGGCTGCGTCGGCTATCTTTCCGGGGGCATCGGGGAATTGGTCCATGCGCTCATGCTAACCTACATACCGGAAATCCATAAGCGACTTGCGAAAGCGATCTGTCGCAGCTCGAGGGCAGGGCTGCGGATCGCGAATCTGCAAGCGCTGATACCCCCGTCAGCGCCCGCCGTACTCGTCGCTGGGGAAGAAGCGGAGACGAGCGCGATCACGGCTGTGCCAGGTCGTCATTGAAAGTGGGAAGGGGGCCGGACCAAGGCGATGCCCGCAATCCGGCTCGCATACGGCCGGCCTGCCGCAGGCGCTGCCTACAGACGGGATCAGGTCTGGGCCAGCCCGGGTCGTTGCGGGTCAACCGCCTCGGGTTCGCCTGGCGCAGCGTAGCGGATGGTCCATTGAGGGTGTCCACTGGGCGACAGGACGATGTCCGGCAGGCCGACCGGATCGGCTCCGGTCTCGACCCAACCAGCGCCGTAGCATCGATCGCAAGCCGCACGCTTGCAACGGAAGCTGACGAGGTCGATCGCGGTGTTCCATTGACCACGGCCCTCGCAGACCGGACACATCGCGTCGAGGCTGCCGTTACGCGGCTGCAGCGGGACGAGGTCGAACGCATGCGGGCTGTCGGGACCCGTGCAGTAGACGATGTTGCTTGCGTGGGACATCAATTCTCTCGTTATGCAAGGAGCTTCACCATGCTCGGAGAAGCGACATGACGGTACGCCTAGGCAGAGCGGCAGTAGGCGTGGCCGTCATGGACTGAGGTTCCGTCGCCGTAGCTCCGCCGACGCGCTGTCACCAAGATGGGTCCGTGCGTCTCCGGAGAATATGTCGGCCAGATCGAGCAGATCCTCGTCGTTGAGAGCGCTGATCGACGCTTCGATACCGGCAAGCCGGTCTGCGGCCAGTGCGCCGACAGCGGCCTGCCGTTTCATCCGTGTCCTTAGCATCGGGACGCGATAGCAGGACACTCGGCAGAAGGGCAGGGCGCAGACTGACCCATGACGGCCCGCTGCCGGAAAATGGCACGTCGGCTCCCACCAGGCATCGTCGTGCCCACGGTGGCGAGCGAGGTCGTCCTCCAGCGGCATCCCGCCGAAGGTCCTCGTCCCGATCACGTGCGTGATTGCCGTTCGACCGCCGAAGTCCACTCAGCTCCGCTTCGACAGCCCCCGATACCGTTCGAGGCTCCTCTCCATGTGCTCGCGCGCCGCCCGTCGCGCCCGCGACCCGTCTCCGTCCTCGATCGCCGAGTAGATCGCCTCGTGATCCCGGTTGATCGTCCGCGCATACCCCCGATGCGTCTCGGGATCGTCCGCCTGGAGATACAGCTTCCATGACGGAATGAGCCGCACTCCCAGGAAGGTCGTGAAGCGCTCGAAATAGTCATTGCCCGTGGCGCGCGCGATCGCCGCATGGAAGGCCGCGTCCGCCAGCACCGATCCGTTCGCGTCCTCGCTCCGGTCCATCGCCGCCAGCGCGTCCCGCATCTCCGCCAGATGCGCCTCGGATCGACGTTCGGCAGCGAGTTCCGCCATTTCGCTTTCGAAGCCCATGCGCATCTCAAGCAGTTTCAGGACGTCCTCGATGGCCTCCACCTCTTCCGGCGTGACCTGGAAGGCGCGGTAGTGCGCGGCATTCCCAACGAACGCCCCCGCGCCACGCCGGGACTCGAGGAGACCGCGCGCCGCCAGACGCGCGAACGCCTCGCGTACGACGGTCCTGCTCACCAGGAACTCCTCGGTGATCTGCCTTTCGGTAGGATAGCGGTCGCCGGGCGTCAGAATTCCCGCCTCGATCTGGGCTTCAAACAGCCGGACGAGATCGTCGGCTAACGTGGCGGCCTTCGTCACACTCATCCTGACTTCTCTAACCCCCCAAATGGGCGGGGTTCCAGTTCCCTCTTTCGGGTCATCAAGCGTCCGTCCTGGGCGTTACCGCCCGCAACAGGATAGCCGGGTTTTGCCCGGCTCTCACCTGCCGGAAGTCGTGACTAGTGGTGATGGAGCCTGAACGGCCGTCCGTTGACGACCACGCCGGTCAGACGGAAGGCGCCTCAAGCAACGACGACATGACGGACGGTGACCTTCGGCGTTGACGTGAAATCCAACGTTACGGAACACCACGGGTGCGACTGAGTCGGCGTCCCATGAGCGCCTCGACTGCCAACCGCGATCGGATCGCCGAACTCCGCGCCGTGATAGCGGGGGACGAGACGTCGTCGGCCCTGGCCGCCACAACTCAGCGTCGTCGAGCCGCAAGCCGATCTGCGCGTGCAGACCCGCGACTTTCGCCAGGCGGCAAGCGTGTCGCATAACCAGCGGCCACGACGGGCTCGGGAGGCGCCGCAGTGGACACGATCGAAGTGCGCCTGACTTCCGCTGCCTGATCGCGCAGTGCCCAGAGCGTTGGCCACTCGACCTTTTCTAGAGCGGCAACCACCGAGCACGACATCGGACGCGCACAGATGCACAGCGGCGTTCAACGGGATCGCTCGGCAACTTCGGCTCGCCGGGCGGTATCCGGACGATGGGCGATGCGGCCAAGTGACCCGTTTCACCGCAGTTCGACGTCCGCCGCCGTCAGAAGAATGGGCGGCTCGCCACCGAGGCGTTTGACGAACTCGAGCTGCGCAATCCGGTGGATGTCGCTCTCGAACTCGACGAAGACCTCCAGTGCGGTATCGGCATCGACGATCTCGAAATCCGGGTTCAGCATCTCGGCCAGCGCGGCGCTCGTGATCAGGAACTCGACCTCGCCGAGATCGGTCGTCCCCACGAAGCCGACGCTTTCGCGCTCCGAGACCCAGTGGTAGTCGCCCAGTTCGAAACGCACGCTGCGATCGGACATCCGTACTGCTCCGTCTGATGGGATGGCGAACGGCTATCCCGATGGCCTCGTTCCTGTATCATAGCGCAGACGATCCGCCCACGCAGCAGTCAGCACGACGGTTCTCGGCAGAAGCTCCGAACGACGGCGATACTCTTGGCGAAAAAGTGCGCCGGTCGTGCGTTGCCGTTGCGAACCAAACTCAATCAGGAGACGACGATGCGCTTCGTTCAGATCGACATACTGCCTGAGGGCAAGGCACTGGTCGACATCGACAAGATGACGCACGCCGTGGCCCAGGACGACGGAGTTCGCGTCTTCCTCGGCGCGAACCATCTCGACGTGCCGCATACGCTTCCTGAACTCGAGAACGTGCTCGCCGGCCGCGATCGTCGTGACGACGGCGAGGGCAGCAGAGCAGGGTTCGGCGTACGGTAGGATCCGCCCGGTCGGACTGAGCGTCTTTCGTCGACGTGTCCTGATCGGTGCGTCAATCCCGGATATCGACGGTTCCGAGCCATCCTACACGCACGGTAGGCGAGCGGTAACATAGGGCGGAGCTGCTGGCTTTTCCCATTCGAAGAACGTCCGGTCATTCAACGTAGCGTCAGCTGAGCGGGGCGACCGACGCGGGGAGGGAGGTCATAGTTCTGAACGACTCAAGGCCTTGGTCTTCGCGGAAGCGATTCACGTCCTCTGGTGCTACCTTTCTGCCGGCCAGCGCCGTCGTCGAGCACCTTTCCGATCACCAATGCGCGCCGGTGCGGATGATGGGGCCGGTACGGGCCGGATGCCGTGCGCGCGTAGTTGCTTCGCGCGACCGGAACGAGACGGTACGCATGGGCGACGACTTCCACGTCCTCGACGTGGCCTCGTTCGCCACCCTCGTCGGGTCCGAAGCGCCTTCGATGTCCAAACGCGCCGATCATGCGCTGCCCGACCTGTGAGGATTGCGACGTACAACGTGAACGGCGTGAACGGCCGTCTTGCCGTCCTGCTGCGCTGGCTGGCCGAGAGTCAGCCCGACGTGGTCTGCCTGCAGGAGTTGAAGGCGCCGGACGAGAAGTTCCCTGCAACGGCTATCGCGGAAGCTGGCTACGAGGCGATCTGGCATGGTCAGAAGAGCTGGAACGGCGTGGCCATGCTCAGCCGCGTCGGTACGCCGATAGAGACGAGGCGCGGGCTCCCCGGCGACCCGGACCCTGCACAGAGCCGTTACATCGAGGCGGCCGTGAACGGCGTGCTGATCGGCGGCCTGTATCTTCCGAACGGCAATCCGCGCCCCGGGCCGAAGTTCGAATACAAGATGCGCTGGTTCGAAGCTCTGACCACCCACGCAGCCGACCTGATGGCGACGGGAATGCCCGTGGTCCTGGCCGGGGACTTCAACGTGATGCCGACGGAGCGCGACGTCTACAAGCCGGAGCGGTGGCTGGAGGACGCCCTGTTCGCACCGGAGGCCCGCGCGGCCTTCGCTGGCCTGATGGCGCAGGGATGGACCGACGCGCTGCGGACGATCCATCCCGACGAGACGATCTACACCTTCTTCGACTATTTCCGGAACGCCCATGCGAGGAACGCAGGCCTCCGCATCGACCACTTCCTCCTCAGCCCATCGCTCGCCCCGAAGCTCGTCGACGCGCAGGTCGACCGCGAAGTGCGCAGCTGGGAGAAGACCAGCGACCACGCTCCGGTCTGGATCGAGATCGCCGACAAGCCGCCTCGACGCCGGAAGGCGGGTTGAACGGGATCAGTCCGCGTCCAACTTCGCGAACCAGTCGCCGTACGGCGTATCGCGCGTCATACGGCGATTGAGGTCGGGCTTCCATCGTCCCACCAGACCGGTCCACGCTCGCCGAGCTCGATCTTGACCGCGTCCACGGCTTCATGTGCGTGACTCTCCGCGGTCGGGTCTCCACTCCGTCTAGCAGCGGCCACCGCCCGGCGCGCATCCATCAACGACTCGACCAGCCTATTCCGGTCCGCATCCGTGAGGTGCGGGTTCGAAGTGCGCCACAGCCGACCACGCACAACGATGTAGCGACCGTCGGGCGTCTTGGGCGGCGCGGACCGGTCCGCTCTCACCCTACCGCCGCGCGTCTCCGCACGGCCTCGTCCCGCACCGCCATCCAACGCTGCCGCTCCTCCTCCGCATCCGCTAGAGCACGATGGGCGGCCGGGCCGTGGCGATCGCGTACGCCGGTCAGGACGATGATGTCCTCGACCTCGGCATCCAGGCTCTCCGACGGAACTACGGCTGCCAGGAGGGCCCTCGAGGTGGCGCGCTGCGCCACCTCGGTATCTCTCAGCCGTATCGCATGCCGCGGAAGGTCGGAGGCGCGCAGAAGAGCACTGAGCCATTTGCCATCCCAGCTAGGTGCAGACGCCAGCAGATCGTGGCCGGTCAGAATCTCCACCATGCGCCGGGCGACGACGTCGTGCGGCGTGCCGTCGCGCTCGAGTGTGGCGCGGGGAATGCCGTGGATACGCTCGGCGTCTACGTCCCAGTCATCCCAACCCGGCGCAGGCTTGATCAGATGCGCCTCTGATCGGCCGTCCTCGAACACCCATGCGACCTCGATCGGAAAGCCGCGCTTCGCAAGCGACGATGCCTCAAAATCCAGAAAGACCAGCATCTCGCGCCGGGTGCCGAGGTGCCGCTCAGCGCTTGAGATGCTCTTCGACCGCGTGAGCGCCGTTGCCCACAGTCTTCACGGCCTCGCGAAGCTCATCGGGGGTGACGTCGAACTTCTTGGTCCAGTAGGCCACCTCGTAGTCCTCGCTGAGCGATATCTTCGATGCGTCCTGAGTCGAACGGAGGGTCTTGTCGTCGGCCATTTTAGTGCTCCCCGTGTAGTGCGCGAGAACAACGGCCTCGTCCTTCAAAGGATGCACGCCGCCTCGGCCCGGCATTCTGAACCGCCATCCCCGCAGGCCTGGCGAACTGGAACTGGCCGAAGCAATCGAGCCGTCGTGAAGGAGGCGAGCTGACTCAGTCATTCGATCATGGACGAGCTGGCCACCCTACGGAAGCCGCGAGGCGCGAATGTCGCGTCCATCACTCAACGTCCTGCCACTTGCCCGCCGCCGCGTGGCGAAGGTCGCTCTGCTGCCAAGTCACTTCCGTCGGGATCGCTCCTTCGTGATTTCCTCATGGGGACAGTTCGAGGTCAGGTCCGCCCTGTGACAACGCGGTTTTAGCGTTGAAGCTAAGCTCAGATCCGACGGCAACGATTGCTTAAGCTGTCCCAACAAATATACGCCGGAAGAGAGGATCGCTTGATGAAACGAGCACGATGCTGATTGGCCATTCGATGTCCGACGCGTTCGGCCGCATCATCGCCGTCGACCAAGGCATCTGCGAGTTCCTGGAGCTTGAAGCGGCCGAGCTCGTGGGGATGTCCTATATCCAGCTGACGCATCCCGATGACCTGACTTTCAATGCCGCGCTCATCGACAGTCTGGAAGCCAGTCCAGCGCCTTTGACCATTCGAAAGCGCTATCTGCGTCCATCGGCCCCCGCCGTATGGAGCGATGTGCAGGTTTCGCGAATGTCCGCCGTCCGTGAACAGGGCAGGCTGGTCGGTACGATACACCGCGTCGATCCGCGCGCCGTCGCAGCAACGCCGGAGAAGCTATGGCAGGCGGCATGCCGCATAGACGCGGAGCTGCGTCTCCGTCGTGCCGAGCTGGGCGACGATCTGTTCTGCGACTACGCCTGGATCATACTGCTTGAGCTCTACAGGACCGAAGCGGAAGGCACCTGGATCGATCTGCAGGCGCTTGCAGTCCGCACCCGCATCCGGTCGCAGACTCTCACGCGTTGGCTTCGGGCGCTCGAGGAGCGAGGGCTCGTGGACCGGTGCGAGCATCTCGACTATCCTGGACAGCTGACCACGGTCGGCGTCTTCAAGGTCGAACGACTTCTCCAAGGCACGGACGTGGCTAGCGGACCTCCAACTCCTCACTGACCGAATGGAGCGCCTGTTCGAGATGAGTTCCGGCGAGCGTGGCACCTGCTGCATCGAGCAGCACCAGCGCCTTGCGCATCAGGGCTGCTGCCTCGGCAATCATCTCTTGGTCGTATCCGTCGGTCATGCCCGGCAGTCTGAAGCCCTGCCGCCGAATTGAAAGTGAATTCGGCGTCAGGACATTGTGTCGGGGGGCGGCTTTCGCGTTTACGCCGTCCAGGTTTCAGCAAAAGAACTCCTCCGTTCCGTCCACCCACGCGAACGCCAACGACCGGCCGTGGCCACACGGCTCCTTGCACCGCCGAACCGATCGTCCCCCGGTTTTCATCGGCGGCAAGGAGGCAGACGGTTGCGATCTCACTTTGCATCGCGGTTCCGGCATCGCAGTCCAAATCGACCTAGACTTCTCGCGCACGACAAGGCCGTGCTCGAAGAAGGACCATCGATGACAGTCGAATTCCCCCCCGTCATACCCTTTGATCGCAGCCGCCAGCTCGGCCAACCGCCGATCGCTGCCCCCGGCCATGCCGTTACTCGGCAGCCGTTCGGATATGTCGAACTGGAGGCACGGTTCGATCCTGCGCTCGAGACGCTATGGACCTACATGCGGCAAAAAGTACGTCCGAGCTTCAACCCCGGTCTGCTTCAGGAATTCGAGCAATGGCAGGGCGACATCGTCCAAGCCTGCGCCTCGGAAGCCATGCCTATTCGGTATCTCGTTCTCGGTTCGCGCTTCCCAGGAGTCTTCTCGCTCGGCGGCGATCTCGACCTGTTCTCGGCGCACATCCGGAGCGGCGACCGGAAGGCGTTGGTGAGATATGGACGGGCCTGCGTCCGCATTCTCCATCGCAACATGCTGAGCCTGGAGCGGCCGATCATAACGATCGGTCTCGTGGAAGGCGATGCGCTGGGAGGAGGGTTCGAGGCTCTGCTCTCGTTCAACGTGGTCATTGCGGAACGCGGCACGAACTTCGGGCTTCCGGAGACGAATTTCGGGCTGTTTCCCGGAATGGGCGCACATTGCTTCCTATCGCGTCGGCTGGGTGCCGCACGCGCTGAGCAGATGATACTGAGTGGCCGGACCTACAGCGCCGATGAACTGTACGAGCTCGGGATCGTCCACGCGTTAGCGAATCCCGGTCAGGGCCGGGCGGAGGTCGAGCGCTACATCCGTCAGAACCGGCGTCGGCACAGCGGTCACTGCGCGATCTACGAAGCGTCCCGATCTGTGAACCCACTGCCTCTCAGCGAGCTCGAAGCGGTCGTCGAGCTCTGGGCCGATGCGGCTCTCAGGCTGAGCAGCGTGGATCTCAGGCTCATGGGGCGCCTTGTAGGGGCGCAGACGAGACTCCTTGAGAAGGCGCTGCCGTAGGTCCGCTATTCAGGGTCGCGCTTCCGATCTGGCGGCGTCACCGGCAAGCATGGTGGTCACCATGCTTGCCGGCATCGGATGCGCCAATAAGAAACCCTGGACGGCGTCGCACCGCGTGCGGCGCAACTGGTCCAGTTGAGCCTGAGTCTCGACTCCTTCGGCCACGGTCCGCATCCCCAGTTTCGCCGCGAGCTCGATGACCGTCTGAACGATCGCCACCGACGCATGGCTCGTCTCGAGGTCGGTGACGAACGACCGATCGATCTTCAAAGTCTGGAATGGGAACTTGGTGAGGTAGCTCAGTGACGAATAGCCTGTCCCGAAGTCGTCCAGCGTCGTGCGAACGCGAAGACGGTTTATGGAATCCAAGGCGGCCAACGATGCTTCGATGTCATCGAGAAGCACCGATTCGGTCACCTCGAGCTCCAGTCGTTCCGGAGCCAGGCCGCTCGACGCGAGGGCACTCACGATGATCATCGCAAGATTCGCGGATTTCAGCTGTACCGGCGAGAGGTTTACCGCGACCTTGACATCGGTCGGCCATCGATTGGCAGTCCGACATGCTTCGCGGATCACCCAGTTGCCGATCGAGACGATCAGGCCGTTGTCCTCGGCGATCGGAATGAACTCGGCTGGCGAAATTGCTCCGTGACGGCGGTTCGTCCAACGCAGCAGGGTCTCACAGGACAGGACGCGCTCCGCGGCCAGATCGAAGATCGGTTGGAACACCAAGTGAAACTCGCCGCGTTCGAGTGCGCCATGCATCTCCGCGCCGAGATCACGCGTGCGCTCCAGCTTCTCGTCCATCTTCGGCTCGTAGAAGCACATCTGTCCGCGTCCGCTGTCCTTCGCTCGGTACAAGGCCAGATCGGCGTTCTTCAGAAGCGTGTCGGCATCGGCACCATGGATCGGGGCGATCGCTATCCCGATCGACGCGCTCACGTGCAACGTCCGGCCGTCGTGGAGAACAGGACGCTGCACCAACTGTATAATGCGGTCACCGATCGTAAGCGCGTCGGCCTGTCGTTCGACAGCGCAGACGACCGCGAACTCGTCGCCCCCCAACCGCGCCACAATCCCGGCACTGCCGAACGCCTCGTTCAACCTGTGGGCCACCTCGGACAGAAGCGCGTTGCCGGCCAGATGCCCGAACGAATCGTTGATCTCCTTGAACCGGTCGAGGTCCAACCAATGGATCGCGAGCCATTGGCCGCTTTCGGCAAGATCTCGAAGCTGGCCTTCGAAACGCTCCCGAAAAGCGGTCCGGTTGGCGACGCCGGTCAAGTCGTCGCGCCGAGCGATCGCCGCATGGTGCTCGGCCAGCGCCGCCTTCTCCCTCGAAGCCACAGTCGCCGTGAGGATGACGCCGTAGGTCTGCAGAGTGATCTCCATCATCGCCATCACGAAGAGGACGATGACTACAGCGAGCACGACCTTGAGAGGATCGGCCGAGGCCAGCAGGCCGAGAGCCAATGGTAGCGACGCGAAGCAGAGCTGCGAAAGCGCTATCCATGGTCGACCGGCATTGCGACCCGCTATCCCCGCGGCATATCCTATCGTGGTCGTGACCGCGAGAAGCTGCAGCACGCCGTCGTTCGTGTGCAGCAGCGTGAGCAGGCCGAATGTGCCGAGCAAGGCTGAATAGCCCAGCGCACCGGATCGGTAGAGCAGCTCCTGACGTCTCGCCCATGTGCTGCGGAAATCCGAGACGCATCCCGCCGGTACCCCCAGCCGCAAGCGGATAGCGTCGACGACACGAACGCCCGCGACGACGGCGATCGCAGCCGCGCATTCCAGCATCGAGCGATCGCCGCTGACCAGCGCCACGATCGTAGCTATGGCGCTGCTCGTCAAAGCCCCGATGATGAGGGACTGGGGAGAGGCGTAGAGCGACGCAACCAAGGTCTCGCGCACGTGTGCGGCGATCGCCTGATCTGAGTGTCGCAGCTCTCTTAGGCGGGAAATCAGACCGGACATCCAAGCCTGTATGAGCGCCAATCATGTAGAAGAAACAAACGACGTAGGCTGTTCCCAGTGGTTTGCAGCATCCTAGCGGGCAGTGGAACCCTGCAACAGTATCGGAGACGTCGATGCATCGGCGCAACCGTGCGGCCGTCACTTCAGCCAGCATCTGCCACCGACGCGCGCCAAACCAACTCCGAATGGAAGAGCGAACTCTGTGAGGAGGCATCCATCCCCTGTCCGACGCGCGCCATCAGCTTTCGGGCTGCGGCGGCCCCCATCGCTTGGATTGGCCAGCGGACCGTCGTCAAAGGCGGCCAGACGTGTGCGGCTATGGGCGTGTCATCGAAGCCGACGATCGACAGGTCCGAGGGAACGGCAAGGTCCCGCTGCCGGGCCGCGTAGAGCACGCCTGCCGCCATCTCGTCGTTGCACGCGAAGATGGCCGTCGGTGGCGGGACCGCGGCAAGCAGCGCGGCGCCGGCTACGACGCCCGACTCGAAGCGATAGTCGCCCAGCGCGATCAGGTCGGGAGGTAGAGCGATCGCAGCCTCGGCGAGGGCGGTTTCAAAGCCCGCACGGCGCTCCGCGGCCGATCTGAAGCCGGCAGGTCCAGTGACCAGCCCGATGCGACGATGTCCGCGCCGAACGAGGAGCCGCGTCGCTTCGGACACGGCCTGAGCATCATTCGACGAGACGCAGTGGGCATCGTCATCGAGCGGAGCCGATCCCATCCGTACGTAGCCGCACCCCAGTTCCGCACAGCGACGGACGAGCTCCTCGTTCTCCGAGATGGGGGGAGGATCATCACCCCGAAGAGACGCTGCCGGTCGATGAACCGTCGGACGTCTTCCACCATCCCCGACGATCCCTGGTCGACCGGTCTCACGACCAATGCGAAGTCCGTGTCCTCGATGGCCTCCAGGATTCCCTGCTGGACGCCGAGAACCATCTGGGAGTTGGGGTTGTCGTGTATGAGCCCGATCAGAGAGTTGTAGCCCATCGCAAGCCCTCGGGCCTGAAGGTTCGGCGTGAATCCGAGAGCCGCTATGACCGACTCAACCCGTGTGCGGGTCGCTCCCGCAAGCAGCGGCGAGTCGTTGATGACGCGGCTCACCGTCTTCTTCGACACCCCTGCTGCTCGCGCGACGTCGCTGATGGTCGGATTTCCCGGGCGAAGGGCGGCGGGGCCCCCCACCTGAGACTGCGCATTGCCCAAGGCGGGGTTCAGGAGATCCAAGGCGCGGAGCCCTTCGAGGATCTTGGCCATGACCCAGCATCTACATGGCCGTCGGTGGTCAGGTACAAGCTGGCCTCGGCGGCTCGAACCGGGCAAATCCCTCCACAACGGATCCGGAAGCGTGAGCGGCGTGAGGACGGCGCCATCGTCGCCGTCGACGGCACCGCACGGACTCGTCTTGCGCTTCGAAGACCGCCCGGGTGCGAAACCGGCCCTTGCGGACAATACGCAAGCGGGTACCATGATGCGTTCCCGTCGCCGTCGTATCCGACCTGAAAGGCATTCCGAAAGCGGAAGCGCCCCGACGACCGCCAACCCGGAGCGTCTACCCTCGCCGGCACCAGTACAGACAACGCGATCCTCCCCACTGCCCGAAAAGTTGTGTGACAACCTTATTGACAGGTGCGGGAAAAGGAAAGAGGGGTGTCACCGGTGTCAAGGCAACAGCCTGACCGATGGAGGCGGATTTGAAGCGTAGGAAACCGGGCACGGTCGCGATAGTCCTCATGTGCACGTATGCTGCGGCCGTCCAATCCGCTGCCCCGCCACCGGATACGACGATACATCCGCCCCTCTGGCCCGCCATCACCGCGCCGAAAGCCGACCCCGCGACCGAAAAGCGCATCGATGCCCTACTCGCACGCATGTCCGCCGAGCAGAAGGTCGGGCAGACCATCCAGGGCGACATTGCAAGCGCGACCCCCGAAGACGTCGCGACGTACCACCTCGGCTCAATCCTGAATGGAGGCAGTTCCTCGCCTGGCGGCGACGAGTTCGGGCCGGCATCGAGCTGGCTGGCCGCCGCAGACGCATACTATGACGCATCGATGCGACCCGGGGGCGGCCTCCCGCGCATTCCGGTGATGTGGGGGAGCGACGCGGTCCACGGACACAACAACATAGTCGGCGCCACGCTCTTCCCCCACAACATCGGCCTTGGCGCCGCGCGCGATCCCGATCTGATCCGGCGCATCGGTGCGGCCACTGCGGAGGAACTGCGGGTCACCGGGCTAGACTGGACCTTCGCGCCGACCATCGCGGTCGCGCGCGATGATCGCTGGGGGCGAACGTACGAAAGCTTCTCCGAAGAACCGGGAATCGTCGCCTCGTACGCGAAGAGCTACGTTCTCGGTCTGCAAGGGGAACGGGGAAGATCCGACTGGCTGCGGGGCGGCCATGTCATAGCCACGGCCAAGCACTTCATCGCCGATGGCGGCACAACCGGCGGCCGGGACCGCGGCGATGCCGACGCCGACGAGACCTCCCTCATCCGCCTGCATGCCCCTGGCTACGTCGCTGCGATCGACGCCGGCGTACAGTCCGTCATGGCCAGCTTCTCGAGTTGGCGCGGCGGGAAGATGCATGGAAGCCACGACCTGCTGACCGACGTGCTTAAGCGACGTTGGGGATTCGACGGACTGGTCGTCGGCGACTGGGACGGACATGCGAAGGTCCCGGGATGTTCACCCACCGACTGTTCGCAGTCGATGTCGGCTGGTCTCGACATGTACATGGCGCCGGCGAGCTGGAAGGGCATCTACGCCTCGACCCTGGCCGCCGCGCGTTCTGGTAGACTGCCTATGGCGCGTCTCGACGACGCCGTCCGCCGCATCCTAAGAGTAAAGATCCGCGCCGGGCTGTTCGAAGCCGGCCGGCCGTCATCACGGCCGCTGGCGGGCGAATACGCCGTTCTAGGCAGCGCGGCGCACCGTGCGATCGCCCGTGAAGCCGTCGCCAAGTCCGTCGTGCTGCTGAAGGACAGGGGCGTCCTTCCGATCAGCTGGGGCGCCAGAGTTCTGGTGGCCGGCGATGGCGCCGACAGCGTGGCGAAGCAGTCGGGCGGTTGGACGCTGACGTGGCAGGGAACGGGGACGCGTCCTGAACACTTCCCCAACGCACAATCGATCTTCGCAGGGATCCGCGAAGCAGCGCGGGCGGGCGGCGGCGATGCGCAGCTGTCCCCGTCCGGAGCGTTCACCACCAAACCCGATGTCGCGGTCGTGGTGTTCGGTGAGGATACCTATGCCGAGTTCCAAGGAGATCGCGCAGACCTGCTGTTCGACGACCACAACGGAGCGCTCGCCACGATGCAGCGCCTGAAGGCGCAGGGTGTCTCCGTCGTAGCCGTCTTCCTGTCCGGGCGTCCGCTATGGGTGAACCGCCACCTCAACGCCGCTGACGCGTTCGTCGCGGCGTGGCTTCCGGGATCCGAGGGCGGCGGCATCTCGGACGTCCTGTACGGACGTCGTGCGTTCACCGGACGGCTCTCGTTCTCCTGGCCGGCCTACGCGTACGGCGCGCCCCTCAACGTCGGTGACCTCGACTACAAACCACTGTTTCCGTTCGGATACGGTCTGAAGGCAGGACGGAACGCATGGACGCGGCTCTCCGAGAGGTCCGGGGTGGACGAGCGCTTGGGGTCACCCGTCGGTCCACTGTTCGTCGACGGGAGGGGCGTGGGCGGACGCGCGCTGCAGATCGACGGTCAGAACGACAGTCCGCAGACGGTGACGGGGGCGGCCGACAACGGATCCGTGGCCGTGCGGCCCATCGACCGCGAACGACAGGAGGACGCTCGTGAGGTCCGCTGGAGCGGGCGGTCCCGCGGCACCCTGCTCGTGGCAAATGCGCGAGCACAGGATCTCGGTAGGCAGCCCCTAGCGATCGTGGCCTCCCTGCGGGTGGACGGCGCACCGACCGCACCCGCCTTCCTCGAAATTCGGTGCGGGCAGGGGTGCGCGGGGCGTCGCGACGTGACCACCGCCCTTTCCCGACTCGCCGGTCGCGGCTGGCAGACGCTGACGGTGCCGGTGGCCTGCCTGGCTGGCGCCGACACGTCACGCGTAGTCGCACCCTTCGCGATCACCACGGTCGGCGAGATGCGCCTGTCCATCTCCTCCCTATCGATCCAACCCAGCCGAGACGCATCATGCTCCTGAACCTGTTCCTTGCCGCTGCCGCGCTGGTCGTCAACACGCCTACCAACCAGGTTCTCCGCGCCTCGGGTCCATCGGCAGCGAACGTGTCCGCGATGCCAACGCCTGCCGCGATCTTGGCTTCGACCGAGCGCGTGGCGAACTGGCAGCTCGACCATCGCGCCACGTTTGACCACATGCCCGCTGCGTCGCGAAGCGTCCGGAACCCCCGCGACTGGCAGCAGGCGACCTTCTGGGCCGCGCTGACTGATCTGGCGGATCGTTCGCGCGATCCCCGCTACGGGCGGGCGCTGCTCGACCTCGGACGTGCGGAGCGATGGAGGCTCGGAGACAAGCCCTTCCACGCCGACGATCAGGTCATCGCACAGGCGTGGATCTGGGCAGCGGCCCATGGTGGCTCTGCTGACGCCTTGGCACCCGCCAAAGCCTATTTCGAGGCGGTGTTCCGCAACCGGCCTACTGGCAGTCTCGAATTCCTGCCCAACCCCGCCGGCCGCGGAGATCCCCTCTGCACGAACCGGTGGTGTTGGGCTGATGCGCTGTTCATGGCCCCTCCGACACTATTGCGACTCGGCCTCGCGACCCGCGATGCGCGCTACGCCCGCTTCGCGCACGAGGAGTTCCGGGCAACGACGGACTATCTCTACGACCGCAAGGAGCATCTGTTCTTCCGCGACAGCCGCTTCTTCGATCGCCGCGACTCTGCAGGACGCAAGCTGTTCTGGAGCCGGGGCAACGGCTGGGTAATGGCGGGACTGGTCCGTATCCTCCAGGAACTGCCGAACGACGATCCGCGGCGCACCTACTATGTGGATCTCTTCCGCGACATGGCGAAGCGCATCGTCGCGCTGCAGAAGGCCGACGGATATTGGGCGCCGTCGCTGCTCGACAACGCTCCCGACACGCCGTCGGAGACGAGCGGCACCGCCTTCTTCACCTACGCACTGGCGTGGGGCGTCGACTCCGGCTTGCTGGCGCGGAAGATCCATCGCCCCGCCGCGATCCGCGGATGGGCGGCACTGGGACGCAGCGTCCAGCCGGACGGCATGCTGGGATGGGTCCAGCAGGTCAGCGACCGGCCCGACCGGGTCTCCGCGACGGACACGCAGTTCTACGGGAGCGGCGCTTACGTCCTTGCCGGCACCGCCATGTATGATCTCGCCAGACACGGAGACACGAAATGAGCCCGTCGAGCCTGCGCGTCGCACTCGTCCTGCCGCTGCTGATCTCCGCCGCACCTCCGCCGGAAGCGGCGAGGTCGGGTTGGTCGGACCGCCCGCACGGTCCCAGCTACGCGATGGCGCCTGCGATGCACGCGACCGTAGAGCGGCGCCTCATGCCGCAGATGGAGCGGCTGCTTGGGCAACTGCTGCGCGACAAGCGGGGCATGACGCTGGGCGGGGTCAAGGTCTTCGACAGCGGCGACAAGTTCCTGCCCGGCAAGATCGCAAGCGCCATGGCGTACCGGGTCGTCGATCTGCCGAAGGGGGACGGACGTCGTGCGCAGCGGCTGCGGGACTTCGCGACGATCGCCGACCTGACGCTGGACGATCCGAACGACAGCTGGGGCATCTACTACTACGTGTCGGCGCTGTACCGGCTGAAACAGGCCGGCGTGCTGGAAGAAGCCGTCTCGCCCGCGACTCTGGCGCATCTCAAGACTCGGCTCGACTGGCGGCGCTTCGTGCGGCCGGACCTGACGCTGATCGACCTGCCCAACAACTACTACGGCGTCGCCTTCTCAATCGCACGGCTGCGGTTCCTGCTCGGCTGGGAGGACGAGACGGGAAGCGGCCGGCTGCTCGAGCGCACGCTCGACCATTATCGTCGCTACTCGGGCGAATACGGCTTCGCCGACGAGACCGAGGGCAAGGGCCGGTTCGATCGATACAGCGTCCTGCTGATCGGCGAGATCGCCCAGCGGCTCGTCGAGACAGGGATGGAGCCGACACCTGAAGTGAAGGCCTGGCTCAGACGGTCGGTCGATCTGATGCTGCCGCGCTTCAACCTGCGCGGGGAAGGCTGGGAATACGGCCGCAGCATAGGCACCTACGGCGAGACCGCGTTCCTGGAAGTGCTGACGGCAGCAGCGCGGCTGAAGGTGCTCACGCCTACCGAGGAACGCATGGCCTATGCGTTCTCGTCGCGGATCGCGGCGCGCTACATGGATTTCTGGGTCGATCCGACCACCGGATCGGTCGATCTGTGGGATCAAGGGCGGCGGACGGACGCCTACCGCGGCAAGCATCGCATCTTCGGCGAGAATCTCAGTCTCGCCCGCCAGTACATCTACACTGACGCGATCTGGAGCGATCTGGGGTATCGCGATCGGAAACCCGACGCGGGCTACGTGCGCTGGCTGGACACCCTGCCAAAGTCGACGACCACGTGGTTCGCACGCGGCACCTACGACCGGGCGGTCGTAACGGTCCGCGACCGGGGCAAGGTCATCGGCCTGCCGATCATCAACGGCGCCGAGGGGCAACATATGCACAACCCCTACTTTCCGGTGCCGTTCTCGGCCGGGATGCTGCAGGGGGCGGCCGACGCCGACTATCCGCTGCTGCTGCCGAAGATCACCTTGACCGACGGCAGCGTGCTGATGCCGCTCGCTTGGTTCAAGGACGTCCGCGTGACGCGACACGGCGCGGTCACGGAGGTGAGCTGGCGTCAGGATGCACTCGATCGGATGGGCGGGAACGACGCAGTGGCGGATCCGCGCGCGACGGTCCTGACACGCTACACCCTCGCGCCCGGCCGGATCACGCGGACCGACTCGCTTGCGGTCAAGGGAAGCGATCGCATCGCGAAGATCGAAATGGCCTTCGCAAGCTTCTCCACGGGTGCCGAGATCCGTTCCGCAGGACACATAACCTTCAGGACCGGCGATGTGACCCGACTTACCACGTCGGGTTATGGCACATGCATACAAGAATCGGTCGCGAAGCAGCCCTATCGTGCGCCGACCGCGGCCTTCCGGTCGCTCGTCAGCTGCGGCCTGACACCGACCGTTCCGACGCGCGGAGCAGAATTAACATGGGCGTTGTCATACAACTATTGACAGGGGCGCTCGGCCTGTTAGGAGTTGTATGACACCGGTAACAGCCGGGCGCCGCAACCTCAATGGGGTGCGGTGAGGAAACAGGGAGGAAGATCACATGATGCATTCAAGGATTCGTCGTTGCGCCTGTTCGGCGCTGCTCGTGACGACCGCCTGGTCGGCCTTGTCCAGCGCGGCCTTCGGCGCGGCGCAGACCGGGACCCCGCAGGATCCCTCGGCCCAGTCGCCCGCCGGCAGCAGCGCGGCATCCCCGGCAGTGCAGGGCAACCCGGTCAAGCCCGAGGGCAGCGCGCTCGATCCTACGCAGGCGCAGACGCCCGACATCACCAACCCCACGACCGATCCCATCGCACAGGCCGCTGCAGCGGCGGATGATACATCGGCCGACATCGTCGTGACCGGCGCCCGCGCCACGCAGCGCACCTCGATCGAGCTCAAGCGCAATTCGAGCGTCGTCGTCGATGGGCTGGTAAGCGACGAGATCGGTTCGACGCCCGACAATTCAGTCGGCGACACGCTTGAGCGTCTCGCCGGCGTGTCGGCGGACCGTTTCAAGGGCAACGCCAACGAGATCTCGGTGCGCGGCCTGGGTCCGACGCTGAGCTTCGCGACGTTCAACGGGCGCGAGGTCTCGACCGCCGGCGCCGATCGGTCGGTGGCATTCCAGCAGTTCCCCTCCGAACTCGTCAATGGCGTACTGGTCTACAAGACGCAGCAGGCCGACTTCCTCGAAGGCGGCGTCGGCGGCATCATCGAACTGCGCTCGCTCAAGCCGCTCGACTACGGCAAGCGCCGACTGCAGGCGGAAATCCGCGCCGACTTCCAGCCCAAGTCCGACGACGTCTATCAGGACGACGGGCTCGGCTACCGTGCCAACATCTCGTACACGGACCAGTTCAAGACCGGCATCGGCGACATCGGCATCAGCATCGGCTATCAGCGGCAGGACACGACCGCGCCGGAAGACTACTACAACGCAAACGCGACGTTCCAGGCGTGCAACACGTCGGCCAACAACTCCGCGCTGATCACCGGCACCGCAGCGGCGCTGATCGCCGCGGGCGCGGGCGCGAACTGCACGCTGGCGACGGGGCCGCGGTCGGTCGCGCCGGCGACCGGGCAGACGCCGGTTTTGGTCG
The DNA here is from genome assembly GCF_042466235.1 of Sphingomonas sp. R86521. Classification (NCBI taxonomy): domain Bacteria; kingdom Pseudomonadati; phylum Pseudomonadota; class Alphaproteobacteria; order Sphingomonadales; family Sphingomonadaceae; genus Sphingomonas; species Sphingomonas sp. R86521. The sequence continues at coordinate 340,895 of NZ_JAXHBY010000001.1, forward strand.
GCGAGACGCGCGGGCCGGTCTATTACGCCAACTCGTCGCGCAGCTTCCGCACGCAGCAGACCGCCGAGGTCCGCGACGCGGTTATCGGCGCGCTGCAGTGGCGACCGTCCTCGAACTTCGAGGTCGCGATCGACGGGCAGTTCTCCAACCGGGCCAGCCTCGAGAAGCGCAACGTGCTGTCGATCGCCGAGGGCCTGCGCGGCGTCACGCCGCTGATCATCGGCAACGGCACCAACGGGTATTCGACAGGGGCGCTCATCAGCTACAGCGGCAATTCCAACATCGAGGACCAGCTCGAACGCCGCGAACGGACCGAGAAGTACTATGGCGGCGGTCTGAACCTGATCTGGCGGCCGGACCGCTGGACGGTGTCGGTCGACGGTTCCTATTCGGACTCGCATCGCACCGAGACACAGCGCGCTACGCGGATGCGCTCGACGACGCGCGTGCCCTACACGCTGACCTACGTCGGCGACAACGTCGTCCCCAACGTCACCTTCGGCAACGGCTTCGACGTGACCGATCCGGCCAGCTTCCTCGCGACCGCGGCCACAGCCGTGTATGCGCGCAACCGGTTCGTCACCGATCGGCAGGACAAGATCTGGGCGCTGCGCGGCGACGTCTCGCGCGACTTCGATGGGTTCTTCAACCAGTTGAAGTTCGGCGGCCGCGTCTCCGACCATCACCGCACGAACGACAACGCCGCCAACAGCGATCTCGCGACGCTCGTGCCGATCAACGGCCAGACGCCCGCACAGCTGATCACGACCGCCAACCAGAATTGTCGTGCGCCGTTCACGACGCGGTCCTACTTCGATGGCGAGACCAACCTCAGCCAGTGGGCGACGTTCGACAACGAGTGCCTGTTCCGCACCTTCACGGGCAGTTCGGACGCGCTGCCGTTCCCCGTGGACGGGCGCGATCCCAGCGACATCGACGTGCGCGAGCGCATCTACGCGGCCTACGCGATGGCGAGCTTCAAGTCCGAGCTGGGCAGCCTTCCATTCAGCGGCAACCTGGGCCTGCGCTGGATCCGGACGAACATCACGTCGAAGGGCTTCCGACAGGCTTATCTGATCACGGTCGACACCGGCGCCGACAACTACACCGTCGCCGTCGATCCCACCGGAACGCTGTCGTCGAACACGGCGAAGGGCAAGTACAACTATTTCCTGCCGAGCTCGAACCTCGCGTTCGAACTGTCCGACCAGCTGAAGCTGCGTCTCGCCGGATACCGAGCGATCGCCCGCTCGGGGATCGAGAGCTTCGGTGCCGGCATCAACCTCAACCCGTCGACCGGCGCGGGCGTGAACAACATCATCTTCGACGCGACCACCGGCAATCCGAACCTGAAGCCGCTGCGCGCGTGGAACGCCGACATGTCGCTCGAGCTGTACGCGTCCAAGGACACGCTGTTCTCGGTCGCGGGCTACTACAAATGGGTGAAGGGGGCGGTGATCGGGGCTAACCAGGCCATCCCGACGCCGATCACGGTCACGACGATCACCAACGGTGGGCCGCGCCAGACGGTGAACCTCACGATCAACCCGACCGCGCCGGCCAACGACGCGGAAACCCGCAACCTGTACGGCGTGGAAGTGCAGGGCAGCCATGCCTTCACCTGGCTGCCGTCGCCACTCGACGGGTTCGGCGTCCAGGCGTCGGCCAACCGCGCGTTCGCGAACTTCCAGTATCCCGACACGTCGACGCTGGCGCCGTTCACCGATCCCGCCAATCTGATCGGCCTGTCGAAATGGACCGCCAGCGGCTCTGTCTACTACGAGAAGTACGGCTTCTCGATCCGCGCCTCGTATCGCTACCGCTCGGACTACTACAAGCCGAACGGCGGCACGAACCGCTCGGTACGCGGGTCCGATTTCCTCAACCTCTCCGCCCAGTACAACCTCACGGACAACGTCCAGCTGAAGGCGCAGGCACTAAACCTGACCGGCACCAAGGACGTGTTCTACAAGGGCGGCGAGGACAGCATCGCCGAAGTCTCCAACAGCGGCACCCAGTACTTCCTCGGTTTCAGGGTCCGCATGTGATGCGAGTCGTCGGGACCGTTCTCCCCCTGGTCCTGGCCTCTGCCGCCGTTGCGCTTTCTTGCGCAGCGGCGGCTTTTTCGCCAGCGGCGTCGCCATCCCAGCCCGTCTGCAAGGGCGAGGAAGGATATTCCGCGACGTTCGGTGGACGCCGCACGTTCTTCCTGAAGGCCGACCAGCTCGTCGCCATCAAGGCGGTGCGCGACACCGACCCGGTCGTCGCCGCGGCCTACCGCATCTTGCTCCGTCAAGCCGACGCCGCTCTGGCGAGGCGCCCCGGTGCGGTGACCGACAAGACGACGCTGCCGCCGTCGGGCGACCGCCACGACTACTTGAGCATCGCCCCCTATTGGTGGCCCGTGCCCGGCAACCCGCATGCGCCGTACGTGCGCCGCGACGGGGAGTTCAACCCGGCTCGCGACACCCAGAGCTACGACCGTACGGCGATCGGACGGATGAGTGGCGATGTCCGTGCTTTGGCGCTGGCCTACTACTACAGCGACGATACCCGATACGCGAAGAAGGCGGCGGAGCTGATCCGAACCTGGTTCCTGGATCCGGCCACGGCCATGAACCCCAACGCGAACTTCGCGCAGGCGGTCCGCGGTCGCGAGGATGGACGGGCGGAGGGAGTGCTCGACACCAACGCCTTCCAGCCCGTGGTCGACGCCATCGGTCTGCTCGCGCCATCGCGGGCCCTGACGCCCGAAGAGGGCAAGGCGCTGGAGCGCTGGTTCGGCCGCTACGTCGACTGGATGCTGAAGAGCCGCAACGGCAGGGCGGAGCAGGCGGCGAAGAACAACCACGGCATCTGGTTCGACAGCCAGATCACCCAGTATGCGCTGTTCGCCCGCCGTTCCGAGGTCGCGAGGAAGGTCGTCGACCAGTTCGCGACACGCCGTATCTCGGCGCAGATGGATGCCGACGGGCGTCTGCCCGCCGAGCTGGCAAGGACGCGCAGCCTCCATTATTCGATCTACGCGCTGATGCCGGCCTATGACGTCGCGGAGATGGCCACGTGCCTCGGGACCGACCTGTGGGGACATGCGGACGCGAAGGGGCGTGGACTTCGAAAGGCCACCGACTTCCTCGCTGCGTACCGCGGGAAGCTGGACAAGTGGCCGTACAAGGAGCTCCGCCTGGAACCGCAGGAACTGGACGAACTTCTCACCCGCGCCTCCTGGGCGTGGGGCCCCGGTAGCTACCCTCGTAAGGCGGACGGGTATCCTGCGGCACTCGAGTATCGCGCCGATGCACCTCCCGTCCGTTGAGCCCGCAGCGGCGCCGGTCGCTCCCGGCGGGCTGAAGAACATCGGCGATCCGTCGACGTCATCATGATGGACCGCCGATCGCTCCTCGGCGCGGGACTGGCCACGCTCGTCGCGCCCGCAGGGGCATTGGTCGCCTCTCCCGATCTTCGGACGGAGGAGCGGAAACGAGTCGTCCGCATGGCCACCACGTATCTCGGCGATCCGCCACGGACGATCACCTCGATCGCCGCGCCACGCAGCCCGGGCGATACGCACGACTACTACTCGGAGGCGGACTACTGGTGGCCGGACGCGGCGGCGCCGGGCGGCCCGTACGTGCGCCGCGACGGGTTCTCCAATCCGTCGAAGTTCGATGGGCATCGCGACGCGCTGATCGCGGTCGGCGTTCGTGTGCCGGCGCTCGTGGCCGCGTGGTCCATGACACGCGACAAGCGCTTCTCCCGGGCGGCGGCAGCCCACCTTCGCGCGTGGTTCGTGAACCGGAACACGCGGATGGCGCCGAACCTGGCGCATGCGCAGGCGATCATCGGCCGAGATACGGGGCGTGCGATCGGCATCATCGACACGCTGCAGATCGTCGAGGTCGCAAGAGCGGCCAAAATGCTCGGCGACATGGAAGCGCCAGGCTACGACGCGAGGGTTAGATCGGGCGTGGAGGCCTGGTTCCGCGAATACCTCCGCTGGATGACCACGTCCCCCGCAGGCATCGAGGAGCGCGACCAGAAGAACAATCACGGCACGTGCTGGCTTCTCCAGTGTGCCGCGTTCGCCGACCTCATCGAGGACGAGGCGACCCTAGCCGTCCTGCGAACCAGGTTCGCGACGGTGATCGTGCCCGACCAGATATCCGTCGATGGGCGACAGCCACGCGAACTCGCGAGAACCAAGCCGTACAGCTATTCGCTCTTCAACCTCGACGTCCTGGCGGCCGCATGCCGGATACTGTCATCCAGAGGCGCATCCCTCTGGACCGTCCGTGGCGCCGACAGCGGATCGGTCGCGGACGCCATCGGCTTCATGGTGCCGTTCATCAGGAACAAGGCCCGCTGGCCCTATCCAGCGGACGTCGAACACTTCGACGCGTTGCCCGTTCGCCAGCCGAGTCTGCTCCTAGGCGGCACGGCACTCGACCGACCCGACTGGGTCGCGCTGTGGCGCACGCTCGATCCGGATCCCAAGGACCCCGAGATCGTACGGAACTTCCCGATCCGCCAGCCCGTCCTGTGGGCAGCCTGATGACGCCATGCGGCTTCGTCGGGGGGCTACTCGACAGCCGGCGTCAGGCGTCCGAGGTTGCCGACGAGGGATCGGTGAACGGAAGAATGGAAGCGCGACGTCGGCACGTTCTTCGAACGACATGCCGGTCTTCGCCACGAGTTCGGAACGGAGGGACGCAATGACAGACCTTAGGTTCGTGGTCGCTGCTGCGGTGCTCGCCGCACCGGCATCGGCACAGGATGCGGAACCGACCCGTCCGGCGGCGGCAGCGTCCAGGGCGCCCGTGCTCGTTTCGGCGGACATACGGCCGGGTATCGATCTCACGGGCATTTGGCACTATTCCGTCGATCCCTATCGGTCGGGGCTCGCCGGCTTTCACGGCAAAGCCCCGAACGCCTCCGACGCTCGGTGGGCCGACATCGACGTCGGCGAGACGATGCGCCGCGACACCCGAACCGAGTTCGAGTTCGACATGGACCGCGCTCCGATCGCGACGCTCCCGGGAAGCTGGCTGACCCACTCGGCCGAGATGCGGCACTATCAGGGCCTCGTCTGGTACCAGAAGCACTTCGCTGCGAAGAAGAATGCCGACAAGCGAGTCTTCCTGCGGTTCGGGGCCGCGAACTACACGACGCGGGTGTACATGAACGGCAAGCCGGTCGGTCAGCACGAGGGCGGCTTCACGCCGTTCGCGTTCGACGTCACCGAAGTCCTGCGCGAAGGCGACAACCAGATCACCATCGGCGTCGATTCGGCGGCGACCAAGGTCACCGTTCCACCGCCCGTGACGGACTGGGAGAACTACGGCGGAATCACACGCGAAATCCGGCTGATCGAGACCCCGCGGACCTACGTGGACGACGCCTGGGTGCGGCTCAACCGCACCGGGCAGCTCGCGATCGACGTCCACCTCGACGGGCCGCAGGCCGCCGGCCGCCCGATCAGCTTGACGATCGCCGGTCTTGCGACGTCCATGAGCGGCCGTACGGACGCCCATGGCGACTGGCGGGCCACTGCGACGGCCCCGCGCTCGCTCGTGCGCTGGTCGCCGGATCGACCGCAGCTCTACGACGTCGCGGTCAGCGCCGGCGAGGACGTCTGGCGGGACCGGATCGGGTTCCGCACCGTCGAGACGCGAGGTTCCGACATCCTGCTCAACGGCCGTCCGATCTTCCTCAGAGGGATCAGCGTCCACGAAGAGGAGCTCGGATCGAACCCGGCACGGACGATGACCCCCGCCGCGTCCCGGGCGCTCCTGACGGAAGCGAAGGAGGGGCTGCACGCCAACTTCGTCCGTCTCGCCCATTACCCCCATTCGGAGGTGACCCTACGGATGGCCGATCAGCTGGGACTGCTCGTGTGGAGCGAGATCCCGGTGTACTGGATGATCGCGTGGGACGACCCGGCCACCCTTGCAACCGCACGTCGCATGATCGCCGAGAACATCCGCCGGGACCGCAACCGCGCAGCGATAGGGATCTGGAGCGTTGCGAACGAAACGCCCGCGACCGACGCGCGCAACGCCTTCCTCGGCACGCTGATCGACGACGTCCGCAAACTGGACGACAGCAGGCTCGTCAGCGCGGCTCTGCTCGTCGACCGTGCCGGGGGGAAGGGGCCTCCGGTGATGACGATGAACGACCCGCTGGCCGCGCGGCTCGACGTGCTCAGCATCAACACGTACAACGGATGGTATTCCGGCGACCCGTTGTCCGCCCTTCCGGCGAGCGAGTGGCACGTTCCCAGCGACAAACCGGTGCTCCTTTCCGAGTTCGGAGCGGACGCCAAGGCCGGCTTCCATGATGGGCGTGGATCGCCGCAGAAGTTTTCGGAGGAGTTCCAAGCCGAATACTATCGGTCGACGCTCGCGATGGCCAGGCGGATGCCGACGCTGCGGGGCATGTCGCCGTGGATACTCAAGGACTTCCGCTCGCCGCGGCGGCAGAACGAGTTCCAGCAGGGCTGGAACCGCAAGGGACTGATCTCCGAGACGGGGCAGCGCAAGATGGCCTTCGACGTCCTCGCCGACTTCTACGCCGAACGGACCGGTCGATGAGCGATCCGCAGGACCGTCGCCCGGTGCTGATGACCCAGACCATGCGCTGGTTCGGGCGATCGGACCCGGTCCGTCTGGCCGACATTCGGCAGTGCGGAGCGACCGGCGTGGTCACTGCGCTGCACGACGTGCCGAACGGTGCGGTCTGGACGGTCGAGGCTATCCAGGACGTCCAGCGCGAGATCGCCCTGGCCGGGCTGGAATGGTCAGTCGTGGAAAGCCTTCCGGTCGACGACGGGATCAAGACCGGCAACGGCGACTGGAGCGCGCTGATCGACGCCTATCGGACCAGCCTCGCCAACCTGGGAGCGTGCGGCATCCGGGTCGTCACCTACAACTTCATGCCGCTGCTGGACTGGACGCGGACAGATCTCGCCTACGCCATGCCGGACGGCGCCCTGGCGTTGCGATACGAACACGTCGCAGTCGCTGCCTACGACGTGCACATCCTCCAGCGCCCAGGCGCCGCGCACGACTATGACGGAGCGACGCTGACGGCTGCGGCCGATCGCTTCGGCGCTATGTCGTCGGAGGACCGCGTCGGGCTCGAACGGACGATCATCGCCGGACTTCCCGGCAGCGAGCAGCATTTCGACACCGAAGCCTTCCGCGCTGCGCTCCGCACCTATGACGGCGTCGACGCCGACCGGCTGCGGCAGAACCACATCGCGTTCCTGAAGGCGTCTGTCCCGTGGCGGAAGCCGCCGGCGTGACGCTCGTGGTCCATCCCGACGATCCTCCGTTTCCGATCTTCGGGCTGCCGAGAGTGGTCAGCACGGAGGCGGATCTGTCCAGCATCTTTGCAGCCGTCCCGAGCGCTGCGAACGGTCTGTGCTTCTGCACCGGATCACTCGGCGTACGAGCCGACAACGATCTCCCGGGCATGATCGAGCGACTGGGCGACAGGATCGGGTTCCTTCATCTGCGCTCCGTGCAGCGCGAAGCCGCCGGAGGGTTCCACGAGGCGCCCCACCTGGAGGGAGATGCGAGCATGGCGGACCGTCGTGACGGCCGTGCATCGGCTCTCGACCAGGACCCGTCGCAGCATCCCCATGCGACCGGATCATGGACATCGCATCCTCGACGATCTGAAGCGCACGACGAACCCCGGCTACTCGCTGCTGGGGCGGATGAAAGGACTGGCCGAGATCCGCGGGCTGGAGATAGGGGTCGCAGCTTCGCACCGGCAGATCAGGAACGGCTCGGATGGCAGCGCCGAACCCAAATGAGGAATGCAGGAGCGGTTACCGAGCAGCTAGAGTTGTCGCACAACTATTTGACAATCCTGGCGTTTCGTGATCGTATGCTTTCGGCGACAACGAGCGTCACCGAGTCGGAGCGTTCCCGCTGTGGCCGGGCGAGCAATTCGGCATCTAAAACCTCATCGGAATCGAGTTGCCGCTCAGAGGTCGATCGCCGCTCGCACATTCGTTCGAATGCTTCCGAGCATCGGATGGACCCCCGCCTGAGAAGCGCAGAGGTCGATCCAATACATATGCGACCGTGCGTCGAGAGTTGTATGATAACTATTGACATACGGAATATGAAGGCCTGAACTGTACTGACACCGGGATCAACCCGGGCGTGGGCCAGGACCCGTGATATCAGAGGGAAGAGGTATGTCGAAGGGTCTCCTTTGCGCGGGTGCCGCGCTGTCCGTACTCGCGACCATCAATCCAGCCATGGCGCAGAAGTCCCCGCAGCCGGTGCCGCCCGGCACGGCGCCTTCCTCCGGAGCCAGCCCGGCCACGACCGGTACGCCGTCGCAAGCCCAGAGCGGGGAGAACACGGCTCCTCCGCTTGACGCGCAGGCATCGGGAGGCGTCGACCAGGCGACCGGGGACGCCACGTCAGCGCGTACCGACGACGTCGTCGTGACCGGTTTCCGTCAGTCCTACGCGGACGCGCTCGCTACCAAGCGCAACTCCGCCCAGATCACGGACTCCATCTCTTCCGACGGCCTGGGCCGCTTCCCGGATCTGAACGTCGGCGAGGCGATACAGCGCCTGCCGGGGGTTCAGATCAACCGCGAGGCGGATGCACGCAACGCGACCATCTCGCTTCGCGGTCTGCCGGGAACGTTCGCCCGCACGACGCTTAACGGCGTCGGCTTCGCGGATCCGATCCTGAACGGGTCCACACCGCTCGGCGCCTTCAACTCGGACATCTTCACCTCGATCACGATCATCAAGTCGCCGGACGCTTCGAACATCGCCGGCGGACTGTCGGGGAACATAGATCTGCGCGTGGCGCCGGCCCTCGGCCGGAAGCGTGGCGGCTTCATGAAGGCGTCGTACGAGTACAACGACCTCGGGAAGCTCGGCAGCCCGGGCCTGTCGGCCGGCTACAACTTCGTCGGCAACCGGTTCGCGGCGTTCGGCGTCGTCGCCTACAAGAACGAGAAGTTCAGGCGCGACTCGATCTCCGTCAACTCCTGGAGCAATCGCATCGGTGCGGTGCAGGTCGGCAACCAGGCGGCCGCCGGTGCCAATCCGATCTACGACGCCTTGGCTGCGCAGTATCCCGGCGGCGTCTACTACCCCAGCCAGATGCGACAGTTCGTACGCTTCAACGAGGGCAACCTCCTGACGGGAGCCAGCGGATTCGAATGGGAGGCGGTGGACAACGTGAAGCTGGGCGTCACCGGATTCTACACCCGGCGCAACCTGGACCAGGCGACCAACCAGCTGCTCTACGTCGATGCTTCGGCCGGCAACAACACCAACACGGGATTGAACGCCACCTCGGCGGTCGCGCACCTCACCAGCCTCGGCACGCCGTACGTCGTGAACACTGCCAACGGTCCGCGCGCGTACATCAACAAGTTCTCGGCCGAGAACCTCCAGACCTACGATTCGATACGATCGGAACCGGGCATCCAGCAGACCTGGGCGATCAACCCGACGGTCGAGTACAAGACCGACGACTGGCGCTTCAGCGCGCAGGGCACCGTGTCGCGCGCACTCGTGGAAGCGAACCAGATCGAGTTCGACGTCATCCAGAACCCTTACCGCAACCTCGGACCCGCCGGTCTGAACGGCCTCACCGCGAGCGTGTTCACCGGCGGGAAAGATCTGTCCGACTTCGACATCGACCTCAACACGCCGAACGCCTCCCACATTCCGAACGGCGGGTACACGATACCGTCCGCCGCAAACCAGGCCACTCAGGCGGGCGCGCCGATGCCCGGACAGGCGGCGACCGTCGCCGGCGATCGGTTCGGGGTGACCGGCACCAACGGCCGATCCGAGAACCATCTGACTGCGGCCCAGATGGATCTGGAGAGAACCATTCAGGGCGGCTTCCTGTCCAGCTTGCAGGTCGGCGGCCGCTACGAGTGGAACAGGTTCATCTCCACGGGCTCCCGCAACACGTCGCTCGGAGCCCAGACGCAGAACATCACACCTTCGTTGTCGCAGGCGAACCCGTATCTCGGAGACTTCTTCGGCGGTACGGCGGGCGGCTACACCCAGGCTTGGCGAACGGTGGACATCAACGGCGTCCTGTCGGCGATCACGCCGGTCAACACCGGTCCTCGTACGACCGCCAACCCGACCGGGCTGCCCGGACAGTTCATCATCGCTCCTGGATCGGGCGTCTTTCTCACGCCATACGGACTGGTCAACAACTACTGGGACGCCAACTACTTCAACAACAATTTCGTCAACGAGACGGACGTAGGCTCGATCTACGGAATGGCGAAGTTCGACGGCGAGGCGATCGGCATGCGGATTCGCGGAAATGCCGGGCTACGCTACGAGCGTACACGCCAGACGATCGATGCGCTGAACTGTTCGAACTGTTCGAGTGCCCTTGCGACGGTAACGGGGCCGCTCAACCACCGCATGACGCAGCGGACGTACAAGAACAGCTACGACTATCTCCTGCCTTCGGCGATGATCGCAGCGGACATCAGCAAGAAGCTGCTGCTTCGGCTCGCATACTACAAGACCTACGTCAGGCCCCAGCCGCGGGACAACGTGCCGACGACCTACGTCCAGTTGCCGGAGGCCATCACACCTCCGGTCGATCCGGTATATACGGTGCAGGTGGGCGCCAGCGATCTCAAGCCCTATACCGCCAACTCGTACGACGTGTCGCTCGAATGGTACAATCGACCGGGAGGAATCTTCGCGGTGGCCGCCTACCAGAAGGACATCCAAGGCTACATCGGTCCGATCACCGATCCGAACGTGCTCTGTCCGTCGAACGGCCAGATCGCCGGCACCGACTATGGTCTGGGCAGCCTCAGCGTCGTCGGACCGAACTGCGTCAGCTCGAACGTCTTCGTCGGTGCGGCGGGAACGCCGGTGAACGCGATCGTTCGGGTCAGCGGCATCACCAACCAGCAGCCTATCCGGGTTCGCGGCGTGGAGATCGCCACGCAGCAGAACTTCGACTTCCTGCCGGGCGTGCTGCGCTTCCTCGGAGGCGCTGCGAACTACACGTTCACCGAGATCAGCGGCAAGGATCCTTCGGGCAACCCGATCACTCTGCCGAGCGTGTCCAAGCACAACGTCAACGTGATCGGGTACTTCGAGACCAAGCGCTTCGGGCTGCGTCTGACGTACAACTGGCGGGGGCACTACGATCTGGCGGCGGGCAACAGCTTCGTCGGCGACGCGCGGACGGTCAATTCCCGGAGCCAGCTCGACGCCTCGGCGTCGGTGAACGTCACCGAACGCATCTCGCTGTCGGTGGACGCCTTCAACGTGACGGACGCCACCCGCTCCGAATACGAAGCGGACCCCATGCTGCCCCGGCGCATCGACTACGACGGGCGGACCTTCCAAGCGACGCTGCGGGCCCGGTTCTGATGCCCAGAGCCCTGCTTGGTTTCGTGATGATGCTGACGCTCGCAGGGGCGTCCCCTGCACCGCAGCCCTTCGCACTGCTCGGGCCCGCCGGCCAGCATACGCTTCCGCCCGATGCCGTGGCGGGGATCGTCGCGGAAGCGGACGCGGCGACCGCGCGCCAGCCGCGCGCCCGGGCGGATCTGCACACGGAGGGAACGCTGCCGAACCAGGGCATTCGCGAGGAAAGCCTCTACGCGAAGGAGGATCAGCCCGCGATCCTGGCGATGGGTCTCGCCTGGCGGACGACCGGAAAGCCGAAATATCTCGAAGGTGCGGACCGATACCTTCTCGCGTGGGCGACGACCTACCGTCCTTCGTTCAATCCGATCGACGAGACGGGGTTCGATCAGCTGATCCTGGCGAGCGACCTCACCGGTCCCGACCTTCCCCAATCCACGCGAGCCAGGCTCGGGACGTTCTGGCGCAGCTTGGCAACAGGGTATCTGGACGCGATGGATGGGCAGCCGAAGAACAGCCGGACCAATTGGCAGAGCCACCGGGTCAAGCTCGCGACGATGGCGGCGTTCGCCAGCGGCGACCCGACGCTGATCAGGCGCGCTCGCGTGGCGTACCGACGGCAAGTGTCCGCCAACATCCGAGCAGACGGCTCCGTGTTCGACTTCTACGAGCGCGACGCATTGCACTACGTCACCTACGACCTCGACCCTTTGCTTATGGCGGCGCTCAGCGCGAAGGCTCACGGCGAGGACTGGTACGACTGGAAGGCGCGGTCGGGCGCGAGTCTCGCTGCTGCAGTCGCCTGGCTCAGACCCTACGCGCTCGGTGCCAAGACGCATGTCGAGTTCGTCCGATCTAGGATCCAGTTCGACCGCGATCGGGCGGCGGCAGGCCAGAAGGAATATGCGCCACACGTCTGGAGCCGTGGCGCGGCTGTCGGGACCATGGCGCTCTCCGCCGCGTGCGATCTGCGCGAGGTCTCCACGGCGGCGCAAGTCGCGAGGGAGACCGGTCGCAGCCCACCGGCTTGGCTTGCTCTCGTCCGCTAGGTCGGCTGTCGCGCCGCGCCGGTCATCCGCGCTACGAGAAGTCGATCGTGTCTTGGCCCGCCAGGAACCGCGTCGCGGTCGTCGGCGAAAAACGCGAAAGAGCACGAGCCGAAGGCCGAAAAGCCTTTGTCGTCGCTGAGAAAGCCGGCGGGACAGGTCTTCTGGGCGATGATGAAGTTCGCGCCTTCAGCGAGCGCCAGTCGGTCGTCTGAGTCCGTAGCGAAGGGATGAAGACCACCGCCGGTCGCGCGGATCGATGCTGCCCATCCAGTCGTCGTGAAGTTCCCCGTCCGAATAATTCGAGCGCTTGGCGACTTTTCATCGAAGCGCGATCGTGAAAACACCGGACCCACGACGTGATAGAGCAGGCTGCCGAACAAGTGGGCACACCGTGAGATCCAAGCGATAATGCTGAGCAACGAGGCCGACTCCGCACTGTCCCTCGTTAAGCCACGACTTGAGCAAACACGGATCGCAAGCAAGGTGATCCAGGCCAAAGGCGAGTGGGACGCGTGCACAGTCGCTTCCGGTCAGATTGTACGCGTCCGTTCCGCGCCGTCGGACATTCGCTCATGTCGGCGGCATGTCCATCACGTATTCCGGATGGTCACCCGCCAGCATTTCGAAAGACAAGGCAACCACTCAGGATCCAGCGAGTTTGTCAGATGGCATCATCGGCGACCGGATCGGATCGTTGCGGGTGCTCTATGGACGAGGCGCCATGCTGATCCGAGCCGGTTATACGTTGGCCTTCGAATGCGATGCAGCAACGCCTCTGATTGCGATGCTCAACGTCCACCCGTCACGGCTCGCCGACTTGCGTACGCCCGTCGAGATGTCCACTGGCGCAGCAACCGATCGGGAAGACTATCGCGACGCGTTCGGAAACACGTGCACCCGCCTGATGCTGCCCCCGGGTACGACAACGATTTCATCCGATTTCGTGATCGAGGACGGCGGCGAGCCCGACCCGGTGCCGCACTCCGAACAGCAACTGGTCGAGCGCCTTCCCGCAGAGGTGCTGACCTATCTACTTGGAAGTCGCTACTGCGACACCGATCGCCTGTCATCCGAAGCGTGGCATCTGTTCGGGCACATCGCTCCGGGAGCGGCTCGCGTCCGTGCGATCGTCGACTTCGTCCACGAGCGTCTGACGTACGGCTATTGCCACGCTCGCGCGACACGGACGGCTTACGAGGCTTACCAGGAGCGTGTCGGCGTCTGTCGCGACTTCGCTCATCTCGCTGTCGCCCTTTGCCGCTGCATGAACATCCCGGCGCGGTACTGCAGCGGATATCTGGGTGACATCGGCGTGCCGCCGGTCGACGTCGCGATGGACTTCCACGCCTGGTTCGAGGTGTACCTCGATGGTGATTGGTATGCCCATGATGCGCGCCACCGCATCCCACGCATCGGCCGCATCCTGATGGCGGCTGGTCGCGACGCGGCCGATACCGCGCTCACCACCGCGTTCGGGGCGGCGCGCCTTTCACGCTTCGAAGTCCATGCCGGCGAGATGTCCGATTGCGCGTCACGAACTGTCGCGCGTCACGCCCCGCTCGCGCTGCACGACGGCATCCTGGAACTCGTCGCCGCCTAGCAAAAGCTGCACCTCTTCTCGTGGTCACAACCTTCCCGTCGGTCGAACGTCCGATCCGACGGAGGTCGTTCACGCAGTCCGCCCCACGGGAGGTCGTGGAAACTGCACGGACGCGCTTTGAAACGCGCGGAACGTGAACCGCGATTGCGGGCCATCGTCGCCCGCGTGAAGAGTCTTGACGATCGAGGTACGTTCGGCGCTGCCGGCAGCGGGCGTATGGACGGCCTGCGAGGCAGCCGGTGCCGTCGAGGCCAGGGCAAGCAGCGTCGTGATGCCCAGCAGATGGTGGCGTGTCATAACCAGCGATCCTGCGATGAGTCTTCCCCTGGCGCCCGCTGGCCGCCGCCGTCGATATTAAGAATTCCGCTGTTCATCTGGGTCTTGATAAGACCCGGTATGATGGCGTCGGCTACGTCGCTCGGTTGGCTGCGGGACATTTCGAACGGCTATCGGTGCTCGAGCCCGGCAGGTGCCTCTCACCCAATGGCCAAACCGAGCCATCCGAGATCGGATCGGGAGTACGCCGGCGCTAATCGACGTGCCAACTCGACGTACCGGAGAACGGCAAGTAACGACCCGCTTCTTGGGACAAACGAGAGCGGCACGCCCGTGACATCCCGCCTGCGTCTCATCCGAATTCGATTTGTGTCATCATCGCCGCGATCGGCTGATGGACCCAGTATTCGAACCGTGTCCTCCCCGTGACGCGTTGAAGGGCGCGGGCGTAGACCGAAACCTGCCCCGCAAAAGTACGTAGGCGTCCGTCGTCGATCGTCACCGAGCCCGGAAAGCTCTTGTGGTCGATGATCGCGTAGCCGTCGCCGAGATCGACGAGCAGATCGAGCCGTCCCGACAGCACCTGCAACCCGTCCTCGGCATGGATGGGCCACTCTCGAAGCACAGTCGCACCGGGGAAGCGCGCGCAGACGAACGCATGCAGTCGATCAGCGATGGCGACGAGGTCGCCCGGCGCCAGCTGTGGCACTCCCCATCGGTCGAGCATCGTCGTCGCGCCAGCCATGCGCTCATCGACGCTCGCACCGGCGTCGTCCGCCGCCAGGAAGCGGTGGATCGCCTCGCCGACCAACTGCAGGTCGGGGTTGCCCACGAGCGGTATTCGCGGGCCAAGGGCATCAGTCGCCGCGACCACCACGTCGGCGTTCTGCAGCACCGCGTCGCTCGGTCGCAGGCGCAGCGGCGGATGCGTCATGCGGTCCGCCGATGGCCGGCCATACTCAATGGCTGCGGCGCCTTCGACGTCGGTCGGCTCGCTCGATTCCGGGCAGGGTCGCGCACCGAACGGCACGCCGGCAACGGTGACGGCCGCAGACGCGTTCGCAACGAGCGGTAGACCAGCATCGTCCTGAAGCTCGTCGAGCCAAGGCAGCGCTCCCCCCGTCGTGGCAAGAGCGAGATGATCGCGCGCGCGCGTCATCCCGACGTAGAGCAGCCGGGTCCGCTCGAGCCGTTCGGCGGCGATGGCCTCGACCCCTTGCGCACTGGCCGGCGCGGTCACGTCCAGACCGACGTCCTTCTGCTGCTCGCCGTAGGGCCAAGGCCAGTAGCGGAGTACGCGCCCCGCTAGCGGAAAGCTCCAATCGGGTTCGGCCTCGTCTTCCGCGATCAGGCCGAACGGCGAGCCGCGCGCGGGCGCGTCGAGTTCCGTCAGAACGACGATCGGCCATTCGAGCCCCTTGGCGCCGTGATAGGTCATGACGTTCACGGAGTCCGGATGCCTGCTCTCTGGCTGGCGCGCATCGTCCCGGCCCGCGATCCATGCGCAGGCGCCGGCAAGAGTCGCGGCCTGACGCTCGACGCGCTGTTCCTCCTGATAGCTCTCGACCAGCCCTCGCAACGCCTCGAGGTTCTGCAGGCGCTGCTCGGCTTCGCCCCAGCGCAGGATCGTGTCGAGAACCGCATCGGCGTGCAGAAGAGCGTCGAAGACTTCGGCGGGAGTCAGCTGGGGAGCACGCGCGCGGATCGCGGCCAGCCCCTCGGCGAACGGCAGATGAGCGACCAGGCCGGCTCGGGCGTCCGTGTCGAACGCCGCGGAGAACCAGCCGTCGTCGTCCGACGCCAGGCGCGCCAGCTCCGCGAGCGCCAGAGTGTCGCTGGCGTCCGCGATCCAGCGGAACGCAGCGAGCGTGAACTCGATCTCCGGCTGGTCGAGCAGGCCCGCGCGCTCGACGGCGACCCGTATTCCGTAGGCGGACAGCGCGGCGGCCAGATCCCCGACCTGCGCGTTCCCGCGGCACAGCACCGCGATGTCCCCGCCCCGCGCGTCGAGCGTCGCGCCGCCACGGTCGCTGACCGGCCATGCGGACCGGTTTCCCAGCAGCCCCGCGATCCTGCCCGCGAGCATCGCGGTGCGCTCGTCCTTCCGCTTCCCCGTCATCGGCCAGAAGGATAGCGCGGCGGGAGCCGCGGCGTCCTCGTTCCGCGCGCAGTCCTCGAAGCAGATCTCCTCCTCGGTCATGCCGACACGGAGCATGTTCGGCGCGATCGCCGCATTGACGAAGTCGGCCAGCTGCGGCCGCGTCCTGTACGACCGCCGCAGATACGAGACTTGGCCCCCCGACTTCCGCGTGATCGCGGCGGCGGCCGCAGTGGTCAACGCGGGATCGGCGTCGCGGAACCCGTAGATGGACTGCTTTGGATCGCCCACCCAGAGATTGCGGCCGGAAATGCGCGAGAGCGCCGCGAAGATGGCGATCTGGATGGGACTGGAATCCTGGAACTCGTCGACGAACACCGCGCCGATCAGTTCGCGGAGGCGGGGGCCGTTGGCTGGGTCCGAGACGATCTCGAGCGCGAGCATCTCCTGATCCACGAAGTCGAGCAGACCGCGAGCACGCTTGTGCTCGGCGTAGGCGTCCATGCAGCGGGCGGCACAGTCGAACACCAGTTCGATGTGGCGCCGAACGTCGGCCTTGAGCTCAGGATGGCGCGGATGGGCGGCTGCCGCCGCTACGACGCCAGCGAAGAGCGCCGCGTCCGCCTTCGTGGCTCCGATCTTCGTGAGACGGGCCCAATCGGACCACGGCAGGCGGTCGCCCGACGCAAGGGTCCGAAGCGCCTTCTCCACGACGGGTACGTCCTTCGTGAGGGTGGTGGACTTCAAACCGGCGCGGGTGCGGTCCACCTCGGACCGGCACACCTCGAGGGCGGCACGCAGTGCGGCGTCGAGGCCTTCGGCGGTTTCGCCCTGAGCCGCATCCGGCAGCAGCGCCACGAGACCTTGCGCGGAACGATCGGCGCAATGTGCGAGCCGGTCGGCCGAGATTCCGTTCGACCGCGCGAGATCGACCGCGCGCCTGACTTCGTCATGCCATCCTTTGACCGTGCGGCCATGCACGACGTAGCTGCGTGCAGGCAGTCCGAAACGCTCGGCGATCGACGAGATGTTCGGGCCGCTCTCCTCTATGACGGCACCGACAGCCCTGGAGAATACGGCGGCCTGGCGATCCTCCGCAATGACCTCTGCCACCGGCGAGCGGCCGAGCTCGAAGGCGAACTCGGCGATCAGCGATCCGCACACCGAGTTGACCGTGCCGATGCGGGCAGACAGCATCGCGGCCGCCAGGTCGGCGCGGCCGTCCTCGATCAGCTTCGCCCTGATGCGGCCGGCGAGTTCGGCCGCGGCCTTCTTGGTGAAGGTGGTGGCCATCACGCGATGCGGCGCGATCCCGCCCACGACCTCCGCGACGATCTCCTCCACGAGCCGGTAGGTCTTGCCGGTGCCGGCGCTCGCGATGATCGTATCGACCGTGTTCTGCATGGAGTCCTCCGTCATGCGAGCCCCCTGACGCGGCAGAGGGTCGCGTAGTCGCACCACTCGCAGTGCACGTCGCGCGCGATGCCGAGCTCCGCCGGAATGCGATCCTCGACCCCTTCGACGCCGGTGGCCAGGATCGTCCCGCCCGCAGCGCCCGTCCGCCATGTCCGCCACCCTTCGACGATGGCGGCCCAGGTCTCGGGGAACGTGCGCGCACCTTCGATCTGGCGCCCGACGAGGCCGTTGCCGGCGAGCGTCAGAAACTGACGCTGGTTCAGCAGGAAGTATCCGGCCCGATAGGGTCGGTCGCCCGATACCATCGCCCCGTAGGTCGCCAGCTGGACGGCACGGCCACTGGACACCTCGTCCACCCGTGAGCGCTCGCTGCGCGACCACTTGAGGTCGATGATCACGGCTTCTCCAGCGCGGTCGCGGGCTACGAGATCTACCGCGCCGCGCATCGCAAGGAGGTTTTCGAACGTGCCGCTCACCTGCTGCTCCGTCGCCTCGACGGTGAGGCCGTTCTCGGTGAGGCAGCGGGCAAGCGCCGACATGGCAGCCGGGAGACGCCGGCGCGCGAAGTTCAGCTCTTCCGCGAACTCCGGATGGCGGAGCGGCGCCGCAAGCTGGTCGATGCTCCCTTCAAGGAGCTCGGCGGCATGCCGCTCGGCATCCGCCGGTCCGGGCGGAGCGCCGGGCGCGAACACCTCGCGCGCGATCGCGTGGGCAAGGTTGCCCAGGAGCTGGTTGGCGTCCGGGATCGAGCGGACGCGGCCGGGACGGAGCCTCGCCACGTGGCGCAGCGCCCACATGAGCTGACAGGAGAACAGGTTCTCCAACGACGTGGCGGACTCGGCTACGTCGCTCACGCGCGCAACAAAGCCGGCCGGGGCGGTCCAGGCGAATTGGGCGGCGGGCAGGGCCCGAGGCTCGACCGCGCGACGGCCGATGATGGCGCCGGCCAGAGCGATCTCGGGCTCGCGCAGGGCGGTCTCGATGCTGACGCGGGTCGCGACGCGATCCAAGGCAGGTTTGAGCCGATGCGCCAACGGATGGATGCCGTCCTCGTCCTCACAGCCCTGACCTCCGGACACGAACACGATCCGGTCGCGGGCATTCAGGACCGCACGTTCCCATGCGACACTCGCGGCGCGCGCGGCCATGGTGACGTCATCGGCCGGGCAGCCGGCCGTCTTCAGCTCGTGCTTCTCCGCCTCCGTCCACGGCGAGCGGGCGGCGCCTTCCCGCGTGGTGACGAAGTTCCACCAGACGACGACGTCCCTCGGCGCCCATACGGCGCCGGGGTGAGGGACGCTGCGCCAGCGCGCGGCCTCGGCCTGGGATCCCGGGTTCGGGTGGCCGAAGTCGAGGGCTTGGTCGATCACCCGCTCGATCAGCAGACGCGGAAGGCTCTGGCGACCCAGCGATGCGAGCGCAGCACGCACTTCGCCGGCCAATAGCGACGTGGAGGCGTAGAGGGGATCGTTGGTCGCCGCGTAGCGGCGGACCGCCCAGGCGGTCACGCGGTCGCAGATGCCGAGTGCCTGGGCGAGCGGCATTCCGGTGCCCACGTCCGCCATCTTGGGCTCGGACCACGAGCGCCACCGCTCGAGCCTCGCGGCCGCCTTGGCGAGTTCGGCGGCATCGCCCTCGCAGCGCCGACGCTCCGCTTCGGCGACGATCTCCCACGCATCGGTCCATTCGGCCCCACCACGACCGGGAGCCTGTTCGAGCGCCGAGGCGAACCGCCCGGCTGCCCGCGGGGGTATCGGGGAGCTCGGAAAGATCAGGAGCTCCATCAAAGCCTGCGGGTCGAACGGCGCCCACGATCCCTTGAACGCCAGAAGCAGGAGCTGGAGCGATCCACGGTGGATCGAGGGACGGCTCCGGCCTGCACGAGGCTGGCCGGAACGGGTCAGTCCGTGATCGAGCAGATCGGTGTCGCCGTCCTGCGCGACCAGCGCGACGTCGCCGACGTCCGTCCCGGCGAACCACTGGCCGAGGATCTCGGCCGCCAGTGGTTCGCTGGCCGAAGTGGCGATGGTCACCGTTCCGTCGGCGCCGGGCGTGGGTATCGTTCCGTCGGACATCCAGCGCTGCAGCCGACCGAGCGACGTGTCCGGTGCCGCTGCGGGAACGGTCGGCACATCCTCCACCGCACATCCCAGACTGCGCAGCCGTTCCACGATGCGACGGAGCGGCGACGGGAGAAGGTCGATGCCGTCGATCAGGCGGACGCGCGCGACCGGCGGCACGACGACGGAGTTAAGCGCGACGAGCACGGCGGCGATGCGGTCCGGCAAGCCGGCTGGAAGGGCGGTCGCCGCGGTGGACGCGGTCGAAAGATCGGCCAGCCGCCTGCCGGACCACGCCATATCGGCCTGCCAGCCGAGCCCGACGAGCTCGTCCCGCCAGTCGAGCAGCGACCTGGCAGTCGCCCAAGGATCCATCGCCAGGGAACGCGACCAGAAGTAGTCGCCGTCGAGCGCTTCGAGCGTCGACTGGAAGGAGGCGATGCGGACGACCTGCGCGCTGCGCGGACCCCCGAGTCCCAAGGCGGTCTCCAGGATGTCGATCAACCCCGCGGGGCCGACCACGGGCTGCCCGAGCGCACCGGTCGGCCCGCCACCGTGATCGGGGCTGGCACCGCCGTCAGCCCAAAGTCCGAACGCCACGTCCATATTGGATCCTCTCTTCGTCGACCATGTCACGACCCGCGCCGCATGTATGCACCCGCGCGTCCCCGCCGCTCCTTCTCGGAATCGTCGAACCTAGTCCCCGGGTTCGGCGCGACCGGCCGGCCGCCAGTAGCGGAGCGGTCGCAGCCCTCTGGAAGCGAGGCCGGCGGCCTTCGCCTTCTCCTCGTCGGCCCTCATGGAGTTGAGTATCATCACTTCGAGCGCAGTGGCGCCGCAGAGCTGCGCCAGCACGAACCAGTCCTGGAACGCATTCGCCTGCCATCTCACCCAGTCCCAGACACGGCGCGCTCCGACAACCGTCTCCAGCGTCAGCACCATGAACGAGACGCCATCACGAACCGCCACTATGCGCGGCTGCCCCTCCAGTACGAGAGACAGGTGGACCGTCACCGCCGCACGCGTCTTCTCCCGACGTTCGTCGTCGGCACGCCGTTCGGCTTCCTCCTCGGCGATCAGCCTTTCGGCTCCGATGACTTCGGCTTCGATGACGCCCGTCAGAAAGTCTCCGCCCAGGATCTTCGCCATGCGCACCCAGGAACCCCAGCGGTCGGGGCGACGCATCATCACCTGGACGATCATCCGCGCCGCGTCGACGTTGCCGAAGCGGGCACTCCAGACGTCGGTCGCCATGCCGCCGTCCTCGCCGTGCCGAGGAATGCCGACGATGGCGACTTCCGCACCGCCGTCGCGTTCACGCAGTTCCACACCGTAGATCGGGTGCTCGCCTCCTCCGTCGTCGTCGATGGCTTTGGACATGCTGCTCTCCACCTCAGTCCTCGACGGATCCGCTTTCAGTCGAGCGCGTAGCGCTCCGTCCAGTCGATCCGCCTGATGCGCGGCTTGGCCCGGCCGCCGTAGACGGCGACGACACACCACTCGAACTCGTCGTCGAAGTCTCCGTGCGGCACCTCCCGCCACCAGTGACCCTTCACCGCATCCCAGCGGTACCCTCTCGACTTCAACCGGTCCTTGGCCGCGAACGGCGCGCGGACGGCCTCGACCATCCAGCCCGGCCGCACGGCGGTTCCGACGGCCTCCGCGAGCATCGTCCTGCTGCTTCCGAAGGGGCGGTGGTCGATCAGATGGAGCAGTGCGGTCACATCCGCGTCGGCACGATGGGCCTGGTAGAACCAGCCCATCTGCGACAGCAGATGGGAAAGCGCCCGCCCCTCGAAGCCGCGAGCCCGCCAATCCACGTCGCGCATGCTGCATATCCACGGCCTGCCGGCCGCTTCAGGCAGGCGAGCCTCCACGAAGGGACGGTCGAAGCCCGCGTTGTGGGCGATCACGAAGTCCGCATCGAGGATCAGGCAGACCGCCTCAGCATCGCAGATGCGCTTCCCCGCGACCGCGGCATCGCTCACCCCTGTCAGCGCCGTGATCTCCGCGGGAATCGGAACCCCCGGATCCTCCAGCCAACGAAACGACGGGCCCACGTCCACGATCCGTCCCGTCTGGTCGGCGCGGAAGCGCTGCATCGCGAGTTCGATGACCGAGTGCCGACGATGGTCGAGACCCGTGGTCTCGACATCGAGAGCGCAGCCCGCGAGCGTCCCGGCGCCCCTACCCAGGGCCCCGGCGAACCGGGCCATCGGGCGGATGCGCCGCAGCACGCGGTAGTCGTCGTGCCGGTCGACGACGGAGGCCATGGCCTCGGCACTGGCCAGCCCCATGACCGCGACGCCGCTCACGCGATGAACCTCTGCATCACGGAGACCGTGAGCCCTTCGGCAAGCGGCGATCCCGGGTCGGCGGCCACCTGCGACAGCATGTCCGCAAGCGCCGGCGAGATCAGCGCTTCGGCCAGGGGCAGGTTCGGATCGAACCCTTCGACGACTTCCATCCCGTCCGCGAGCCGAGCACCGTGCCGTGCCCGCAGACGAGCCTCGGCTTCCCTGCGGTCGGGCGCGATCAGCGCATCGAACGCCTGCACCGCTCCCGTTTCGTCCTGGACGACGAGGAACGACGTCCAGAGGCGCGGTCGCGGCAGTCCACGGTCTTCGAGCGAGACGGTACGCCGATCCGTCACATCGCCGCCAGTCGTCTCGATGTCCTCCGCGACGTCCTCGCCCTCGTCTTCGTCCGTCAGAGCATCGATCTCGGCCGGTTCGGCATCCATGCCGATGGAAAGTCCGTGCAGCAGGACCGCGCGCAGGCATTCGTCTCGGCAGAGACATCCGTCGATCGCCGCGCGCCCGTCGAAAAGCCGCCTGGGGGTCAGCATCCAGGCCATCGGATCGGCCCCGACCTGTTCGCGGGCGAAACGGGATGCGGTCTCCGCCGCGACGAGAGCGACGCGGAGCAGGCTGCGACGCGTGGTGACGATCTCGGCGTCGTCGACGGAGTCCCGGTCGAGCGGGTCTTCGTGACAAGCTACTGCACGCGTGTCGCGTGGCCGCTGGCTGGGCATCAGGACGTTCATCTGCATGTCGGCTCTCCCACCGCCCCGAGCGTCCGATCCGTTCATCCGGCGGGCGGTTAGTCCGGACAAGCCTCAGATAGTCCGCCGACCTTATAGTTCAATAGAAATTGATGCGTCTATTATTGATGCATATTTCGTGCAATCGTCAGTTGCCACCGAGGGGTTCGACCCATACGTTCGGGGAATGCACGAAAGCGATGCCCTTCCCATGCTGAGCGCCATGGCCCAACCGACGAGACTGAAGGTCCTCGCAATGCTCGCCCGCGCCGGCGGCGCGGGGATGGCGTCCGGCGAGATAGCGGACGCCATCGGCATCCCTCGACACCTCATGAGCTCCCATCTGGCCGTACTGAGCCGGGCCAATGCGGTCGTGGCGCGGAAGACCGGTCGAGCGGTCGTCTACTCGTTGAACGGGGACAGGCTCTCGGAGCTCGGAAGATACATCGACTCCCTGGTTCTTCCGATCGAAGGAGCCGACTCCCCGGGGGCGAACGAACGCGCGTGACCCCGACGCCTGCGCCGTCGCCGATGGGGCAGGTTCTTCCCATCTTCCTGCCGATGCCATCAGCGAACTGGAGCTTGAAAGCTCCGTGAACGGCATCCTCGCCGCATCATCCGGGTCGAAGCGTTCGTTCACGCCGCCTGGCGCTACACCGGATCCGACGATCATCTCGCGAAACCGTGAAACGCGGCCCGGTCACTCGGCGAGCGTCACGAGGCGGCGCCGCGCGAAGCGCTCCCGAACTCCCATCGACGGCGACAGCCAAGCGAAACGAGGCCGCTCCGAACTCTGAATCGGCACTGCGCCGCCGCCGACCGCCGTGGATGCGGTCGCCGCCGTTCCCCGCATTCGCGGCAGGAAGGAAAGGCAGGGGAAGCCTTCTGAGTATGGAACTCCGTTCACGGGAAAATCGAGAGATGAAATCCTGAGCGCGGCAGGGTGCCGCAAGACCGGAGAACGACGATGAACGACAACGAGAAGACGACCCAGATGCAGATGCGCCTCGAGGATGGGACGCTGCTGACGAGCCAGGAGACGTCACGACGCTTCATCGAAGCGGTGTCCTGCCTGCTGCTGGGGAAGCCGGCCGCTCATTCGGCAGAGAACTTCGGAAGCGAGCTGCTGCTGATGGTCGGTCCCGAACTGGACCGCGACGGACTGGTGTGGCTTGGCGGCGTCGCGATGAAGAACCTCAGGAGCGTCATCTACGTGACCATCCTGCAGGAGACGCCGACATTCGCGGACATCGCGTTCGCCGCTCACGTCGGTAACAAGATCCACGTCCATCAGCACTGCATGCTGACGCTGGCCAAGGGTGCGGCCCGCGCACGGCTCGTCCCGCGCTCGTTCACCGAGGGAGGCTACCGCTTCAACGCGAAGGGGCAGCCGCAGCCGGTCGCGACCGTGGCGAACATCGAAGCAGCCATCCCCGAGTTGACGCTCGCCTACGTGCGATTCGGCAAGCTGCTTCGCCGCCGCCCTGCCGGAGCCTGGGCGCCCGACCTTCTGTCGGCAGCCTGACTAGGCGACTCGTTCCGGGGCGCGACCTGAACGTCGCGCTTCCCCCCCGAGGGTGACCTTCGAGCACGGCCCCGAGATGCACGCGGCGAATTTCGTCGAGCACCTCGTCCAGGATCCTTCGGACCGCCGTTCTTCCGAACATCGTCGACGGCGCAGCCGCGCTTCGCGGTTTGATGGCGGTCAGGCGCCACGACGCTTGTCGCGATGGCGATGACTGCAAGCCACGGGCTTCGGGAGACGAACTCCGACCATAGTCGTCGTTGTCGGGAGAACTTCCGGCCGCGGCTCCGGCCTGACCGCGTGGCCACGATGTCGGTCAGCGGAGGCGGAAAAACCACTTTTTCTGTGAGACAGTTTGCGTGGCACCGATTTGCGACGGCGAGATTGGTCCAAGGTCAAATCGCAGACCGAGTCCGCTCGGACTGGGGGATGAACAAGTTGAATGGAAATGGTGAAGTGAAGCACGAACGGATGATCGTCTTGCCGATGCAAGACCCCAGGACGACGGTAGATCAATGGAATGGCGGAGTCGAGTACGACGAGATCGCAGTCGTACGCTGGGCGCCCGGCATCCTGCCCGAACTCGCCGCTGCTCTGGGCATCGATCCGAAGACCGTCCGCGATCTCCCGGGGTGGCTGAAGTTCCCAGTCAACGCCACGGCCGGAACCGTGATCCAGCCGGCCTTCGACTTCCTCGCACAGATGGCGCGCACCCGCGGCAAACGTGCGCGAGAGACGTGCAGTGCCTACGCGTACGATCTCCGCGCCTACTTCGAGTTCATGGCGTACCACAATCTGCAGTGGCACGAAGTCGACCAGGCGGTGATCGACGCCTTCGTCTTCAGCATGGCGTGCGCGGACGCCGCGGACGACTCCGACGACACCGAACGGCAGGAGTCGGACCTTGGTCAGACGCCATCGATGCCCCTGGAGACGACCGATCTGAGCCTTTCTCGCGCCACCATCAAGCGGCGCGTGGCGGCGGTTCATTCCTTCTACAAGCATGCGCTCCCTGGCGTCCCGGTATTCGACAGGCGGACCGCCAGCAGAGTCGGCAGGCGTCCCGACGAACTCGTTCGTCCGATCCCGCCGGAGGGACTGCCGGTCATGCTATCGGCTCTGGGTCCGAAGCCTTCCCAATGGATGCGCGTGGGCACGTCCAGGCTCTGGTGCTGCTGCATGATCGCTCTGACCGCCGGGCTGCGCCGGATCGAGGTCTGCGGCCTCGACGTCGATCAGATCCGTGCGTTGCGCCTCGATCCGCGTCTGCCGAAAAGGGAGTACGCCATCACGCTCAACGTGACGAAGGGCGGTCGCAGGCGAACGGCGCTCGTTCCGAGCTGGCTCGTCGAAGAGCTCCAGATATTCATCGAGAACGAGCGATCCGCTCCGGAAGGCGACGATGGGACTGGCGAGCCGCTGTTCGTCAACCATCGTCACGCCAGACGCTCTCCGCTGTCGCGCATCACTCCCGCCACCATTTCGGGCGACTTCCGGAAGGCCATGCTCGCTGCGGACATGCGCAGGATGAAACCGGCGTTTCGCTACGGAACGGGAGTCTCGGCGCGGCTCCACACCTTCCACGATCTGCGTCATACCTGCGCCTGCCTCCTCTACATGACCTTCAACGAATCCGAGAACCCCTGGCTCGAGGTTCAGACGCGGCTCGGTCACAGATTCCAGACGACCACGATCGACGTCTATCTGCGCTTCATCAACGAGATGCAGTACCAGCCGATCGACCTTCGCCAGTCGCTCGTGCAAGAAATGCTCGCATCGTGACGCGCTCCAGGAATGCGGAGCGGCTCGCGCGGATGGCCGCTGTCGGAGGGGTGCAGCCCGACAGGACCATCGTCGGAAAGCTCACCGCCTGTTCGACGAAGGAGGTCCAAGTCGACGGCCAGCTCACGATCATCGCTCGTTTCGCCGCTTCCGGGGACATGCCGAAGCACAAATTCCCGCTCACCGGGCTCGATCCGACGCTGCCGTTCGCACCGCTTCTCCGGGATGCATACACGTCCTTGGCATGCGACCTGCCTGCGATCTCATCGAGAACCACGCTCTGGTCGACGATAAAATGCGGAATCCTCTGCTTTCTGCTCGAGGGCGGCAGCCGCGAGGTCGTCTTCGACGGAACGCTCATGGCCCGCTTCGTCAACTGGCTGAACGCGCCCTACGACGGCAGGAACACGTTCGCACTGAAGACGCGGAGAAACTATTACCGCAAGGCGATGAATGCGCTGCAAGCGGGCGCCAAGGCCCGCGTTCCTGGCCTCATCGGACTGGAACTCGACTGGAAGACCGATCCTTGGGCGGGACAGCATTCAACGCTGCCCTCCCAGAATGCCTTCCTGTCATCGGCGGACATGACCGCCATCCTGCGAGCA
Organism: Sphingomonas sp. R86521; assembly: GCF_042466235.1. Classification (NCBI taxonomy): domain Bacteria; kingdom Pseudomonadati; phylum Pseudomonadota; class Alphaproteobacteria; order Sphingomonadales; family Sphingomonadaceae; genus Sphingomonas; species Sphingomonas sp. R86521. The sequence goes on from NZ_JAXHBY010000001.1 coordinate 367,753, forward strand.
TGCCGCACCGAAGTCGAAGACTACAGGACGGCGATCGGCAGCGACCTGGACGACCTCGTCGACGGCCGCATGTCGAACCCGGTCGTCGCGGAAGCCGAGCGGCTTAGGCTGGCGTTCGGACGGCTGATCGATGACGGCTTCCGTCCGGACCTGTCCGAACTGGATCGGCTGGCGTCGAAGGATGCCACTGGCGCGGCCGCCGTACGTCTGCTGACTCCTCGCATCGCCGACCTGATCCCGTTCCTTCTGCTGATGGCCCACTACACCGCCTTCAACGGATCGACGCTGACGGGGATGCTGGTCGCGGACATCGAACGCCGCGCCGTCGGCGAAGCGCGTTGGGTCATCGTCAAGAGCTACAAACGTCGGGCCGACGAGGTCCAGATCGCACGCTTCGCGATCGACGGCGCCTCGACCAACCCCGATGGACTCATGGCCTTCGTGGAGCGCTGGACGCTCGCGCTGCGCGGATGGTCCGGCTCCGGAAACCTATGGCTCGCACGAACCGGAGACAAGATCCGCAACCTTGGAGACCCGGCGGTACAGACCGCGCTGTCGGCCCACCTGGTTCGATGGCTTCCGCAGCGAAAGCTCCCTGCGGCGAGCATCTCGGCGATCAGAAAGGGCCTGCACGATCTGGCGCATCTCGCCTCGGACGGGGACGAGCGCGCCGTACGCGCCATCGGCGGACAGCGATCAGCGGACGTATTGGCCCTCCACTATACGTCGCCGGCAGCGCTGAAGCGGGACCAGGAGCGGTTGGCGCTGGCCAGCCAGGAGGTCGAACGTCTCATCGGTTCCGACGGGAAGGTCGACGCCCGCCGTCTGCCGGACAAGTTGGATCGAAGCGCCGCAACGCCAGGATTCATATGCGCGGACCGCCATGCCAGTCCCGTCCTCGGCGAGGAGCCCGGCCGATCCTGTCAGGCGTACGGCCACTGCCCGACGTGTCCTCTCGCCGTCGTGGACATCCAGTCTCCGCGATCGTGCGGCTACCTCCATCTGCTTTTCGACCGGATCGATTCCGGGCTGGAGGGCAACCCTGCGGCGTCGGCAGCGAACTACCTCGCCGTCTGGGCACCCATCGCGCGCCGCCTTCGCGACTTCTGGCTGCCGGCCTTCGATGACGAAGCAAGGGAAGCCGCCCTCAAACTCGAATTCATAACCCTGCCGGAGATCGAATGATGAACGACACCAGCAACATACTCCACGGCCCAGACGTCCTGAACTTCGACGCCCCTGACAAATGGGTCTCTTCCCGTAGCCGGTGGAGCGATCTCGTCTGGCGTCTCGACACCAGCGATCCCGGCTACACCCGTGACGGCATCGCGGTACGCTGGTGGCCAGGTCGGGGAAGCGATGAAGCCCCCACGCTGGCGGAACTGGCGATCATCGAGGACATGAAGCGTCTCGCCTGGCTAGGCCTATTCTACCCCGAACTCACTTTCGTGAGGAAGGTGACGGGAGTTCCTATCATCGCGTACGGCTGCGCGAGTCTGCTGCGGTTCATGGTCGCGCATGGTCTGACGGACTTTTCGGGGCTGACCCCGCAGAAGACCGCCGAGTACGTCGAATGGACCGCTCAGGACATCGGCGAGCGCGAAGACGTGGAATCGGGCCGATTCCTGATCAAGAAGGCGGCACTCCAGCGTCTTCTTCCGCTCGTCTACATTTGGAAGGCTCGCAAACAGCTGCAGGCGGCGGGCGTCGCCGTTCCCGCAGTCGATCCGCTGAATGGCGGTTCGGCGCTCAGGATCATCACGACCATCTCCGATTGGGTGATCAAAGCCCTTCCCCCGGTGCCGGAGGAAGCGTTCATGCGCATCGTCAACGCCGCCGCGAATATCGTCCTCTTCCATTCGCAGGACGTACTCGCGGCCCAGGACATCTGGCACGAACACACCGGGGGCTTGGGAACCGAATTCTCTCGCGCACATGCCAAGCGGGCATTGGCAGCATACCGATGCCAGACCGTCGGCAATTCGAGGACGCCTTGGCCGCGCGATCTGCTCGACCCGATGATCAACTCGGACGGTGCCACGCCGACGTTCGGTCTCCGCCGCGTGATCAATACGCTGCGCGATGCCTGCGTCATCGTGATACTCGCCACCGCGGGTCTTCGGATCCGGGAGGTCGTCGCCATCCCCGGGGGCCGCACGATCGACGCCGCTCGGCCAGACTGCATGGCATCCGAGATGTCATCGGACGGGCTGCTCGAAACCTTCGTCGTGACGAGCAGCCTGACGAAGGGACAGATCCTGCCGATGGAGACGCGCTGGCTTCTCGGGTCTCGTCCGACCGGTATCGGACCCCTTCCATTGGTGCCACGAGCGCTCAACGTCCTGGAGACCCTGATGGCGCCTTGGCGAGCCCACGCGCTCGACAGGGAAGCCAGATCAGCGATGATCGTACTCCTCCCCAGTCGTGGACTGCCGCGCAAGGGACGTCAGGTGCGTCGGATGACCGTGGGCACTCTCGCCAACTCCCTCTACGACTTCTATCGGGTATTCGCGGACCTGACGAGCCTGCCCGACGTGAGCAAGGACATGGCCGGGACCGATCTGCGGAAGATCAAGGAGAGCCAGGGCCGCTGCATCTTCGTGAGGCAGTACCGCAAGAACTACGCCCAGTACCTGCTGCGCATCGACAGCGACCTTCTCCCGGCCATCCGGTCCCAACTGCATCACATGCGGATGTCCACGACCGAAGTCGGCTACACCGGAAACGATCCGACCCTCCTGGGTGGCCCCGACGACGAACAGCGCTTGAAAGGCATCAGCGCCTTTGCGGCGATCCTGGGGCAGAAGCAGGCGACGAGCGGCCGCCTTGCGGATCTCTTCAATACGCAAAGGCTCTACCAGGCCGATAGGAGGACCGTCGGCGAAGACGTGGCCACGATCAACGAACTGGGCATCAGGCTCATTCCGGGGGAACATGGTTGGTGCGGCATCGCGTTCGCCCCGCATCTGTCCCGTTGCAACGCGAAGACCGGACGCGCGAACTTCTTCAACACAGCGCCCGATGAACGTTATCGCAGCCCGTCGACATGCGGCGGCTGCCCACTGTTCGCCATCGATGCGAGCCATCAGGCCTTCTGGGAGAAGCGATGGGCGGCCAACGGCGAGATCTGGGAGACCGCCCGGGCACAGGGGATGGAAGCGGACTACAAGGTCGCGGAAGCGCGGAAGAAACAGGCCGCCGCCTTCCTGGAGCAGTTGAAGAAGGGCAGGAAACCATGACGCAACCCTATGCCGTCAGGATCCCCGACGATGCGACATCCCTCGAGCGCGAGTTCCTGGAAGCCCTTGATCGCATCGTCGCCAACCGTCCACGCGCACCTGCGCTGAAAACGGCAGCGAAACGCGGTCCGATCAGGCCATCGCAGCCCAACGTCGCGACGGAAGCCGGGCGGAGTCGCACGCTCATCAGCGGCGACGCGTGCGCGCTGCCCCGCGTGAGGCTGGAGATAAAGCGGGCGCAGGAATGGCGCCGGGATACAAGGCGACCGGAGGTTGCCCTACTGGAGCTCGAACAACTGGGCAGGGAACAGATCCTCCGCCGCGAAGGCGCTCACGCGAGGGAGAAGGGCGTCCGGTACAAGCAGCAGCGTGACGCAGCCTTCACGAGTTCGGCCGCGTGCGGGATGCTGGCGGTCGCCCTCCAGCAGCTCGGTCGAGCGACCGACGTCGACATCACGCGGTTGCGACGGGCTGCCGAACAGAAGGCCACCTCCAATAGCTCGCTGTCCGCCCTATAGCCATTCCGCCAGGCGTCCCGCCCGGAACTCGTCGATGCTCTCCACCGGCCAACCCTCCTGCCGCTCAGCGGCGGCGATAGCTCGTATGGCGCGGTCGACGCTCGTGGCTGCCGCGGCGGCATAGACATGCGCGATAGGCATGCCGCGTTCGGCAAGGACGACCGCATGCTCCATGAGCACGTCGCGAGGCCAAGCCAAGCGCGCAGCCATGACGTTGTTTCCGACCGGACGGTCATGGACGACGCTGCGGCCCTGCATGGCCGACAGCGCTGCCGACCTGGACGCGAAGTCGATCATCATTCTGGGCCGTCCCTGAGCCTTCCGACTTCCTGCGGACTTTCGAGGGACCGAGGCGATGTCGGCTTCGCGCAACGAGTTTGGATCAAGCATGCGGACATCTCCCTGAGGGTCTAACTCGATATCGTCCCGGCCGAATGCAAGTGCGCACCAGTCGATTGGCGCTTGGCCTTCCCGCCGACGCGATGGGTTCCTCACCTCGATTCGGGCTGTAGGGGCATCCAGATCGCTTCACTGATGCGCGGCCGCGGACGGCTCGCGCATGGCGTCGCTCATCCCCCTCGCGTCTCGGTCTCTCCGGCGGACGGGCATTTTGACGGTCCGGAGGCGAATCTGCCAACCGCCGTTCGCGACTCCGCGACGACCCTGCTCACGGCGACCCGTACGTCGGGCGGAAGCTCCGATGCGATGTCGATGACGGCCTTTTCCGCTCGGACCAGCATTGCTCCCGCACGTCGAGCGACGACCGAATGCCCGGCATATTCGCTGACGGCGGCATCCAAAGTCCGCCGACGACGAGGCTCGCCGCCGCCAGCGCGAGATTGCGAGCGGAGAGGGTGCCGCGCCGGCCGCCTTGCGACCGAGGAAGTCGCCGCGATCGCCCGCATCGAGCAGACCGCCGAGACGCCCGGCGTCGCCACCTCCGATCAGATCCGCCTCGACAGCCGCGGCGAAGGCGTCGCGTGCAGCTCCCGACGCCGCTCGTGCGACGAGGAACCTGACGGCTTCGTCGTAGAGTTCGCGAATGGTGGGAAAGCGCCGGAGCCAAGGCGCCATGCCGACGACTACGTCCTGCAACGGTCGTCTGGCCGGATGTCTCGTGCCGAGCACCGAATCTCGACACGAGATGAGATAGGTCCATTCCGAAGCAGTCTCAGTGTTCTTCAAGGAGTTTGTTAACAATCGTTAGGGGAAAGAGCATGGTATGCTCATACGAACAATCAGGCGGCACATGGTCGCACTACTCGCCCTCATGGTCACAGCAGCGTTGAGCTGGGCGATGAGGAATCAACTAGATAGCCATCTCGGAGCATCGGGCCTCGACGCCCTCATCGGCGCTTCGAAGCGAATCCTTTCCGTCATCGTCGAGAACGTGCCGATCATGATGCTCGTACTCATGATCGGCCTGCTCGCGGGCGCGATAATCAGCAGCAGCGCTCGACGAATCGACGCACGCCTGAAGTCGAAGCGGCAGTGGAGCCTTTCTTCCTTGAAGAAGGAAGTCGGCTTTTCCAGATGGCTCTGTGAGTGGCATTGGCTCGGCCATGTTTTCCAGGACATGTGGGAAGACCTTGATCAGCTCTCCGACCAACTGGTCCTCAGAGGACTCTCGGCGCTGCCACCGTTCGAACAAGGCGACAAGCGGAGCATGAGGACGCTGCACGGCTACCTGGACGTGATACACCCCCATCTTACCGAAAAGCAGCTGAAGTATGCGATCCTCTGCGGGAACGAGTATCTGCGGAATGCCGAAAGCCAGAAGGCCACGGTAGTGCTGACACACCTGACGACGCCTCTGCTTCCCCAGTCGACCGAGGCGGATCCAGAGCCGACGGCAGGGCGGCCGGACCCGACGGCCGGAAACGCCGTGCCGACGAAGAAGGCCGCCTCGCCACGAGCCCGCGCCCCGAAACAGGGAACGAGCGAATAGTCATCGGTCGCCGTTCGGGAAAGCTCGTCGAGCAGCCGGCGGACCGCTTGGCGTCAGCGGCCGGCTCGCGTTGTCGAACTTCGCTGGGGATCGATGCAGGGCCGCCGAAGGGGGCGAATTCGCTGAAGGTTCGCCAGTGACGCCGTCCGACGATCCGACAGTCCACTCATGCAATCTGGGGACGTGCCGGGTCCGGCTTCGCGACGATCCGGCCGCAGTTCGGGTCGACGCTCCAAGCCTGTCCACGTTCCGCATAGCACGATGCGGGCGACGCACGGCGTTCGACTATGCACGCTCCTTGCTTCGAAGCCTCGCAGACGAACGGTCCCGGGCACGGATCCTGACCCCGAGCATTTTGCGGATCTCACCCGACGAATAACTATGCACGTCCGAGGCCAGCCCGGCCCTCTGCACGACGTCATTAGCCTCCTGGACCGTCGTCTCGATCAGCAGCCGCAACGCCGCTGGATCGACGGTATGGTGCTGCATCGTCGTAGCACGCCCGACGCCGAACGATCTGATGGCCTGCCGCGCGACCTTGAGAATGGGTTGCAGGAGCGCAAGCGCCCGACGCTCGGCGACCGAATTCGGGCGCGCCCTAGACGAGAGAACCCTTCGGGCGGCCGCCCCCTCGTTCGATCTCGTCGCCCAAGCTGCTTGAACGCGCACCTTTCCATGTTGGAACGGCGCCTCTACGGACACGGCTCTGCCGGCACGGATGGTCCGCTTGGCGTCGCCCGCCCGCAAACGATCGGCGATCCCGGGGTAGAGACGGATCATCGGACCCTGAAAATCCTCATACCGCACGGCAAGGACCGTCGCCCGTTCCTCATGCCGCTGTCCGAGGTCGACATCCTCGAGCCAGGACTGCATCGCCTCTTCCAGACTGTGCTTCCGCACGAGTTCGCAAAACTCGGTCGCGATGCTGCTCTCCAGGCTCCGGTCCATGTGCTCATCGCTGAAAAGCATGTACAGCCTGTAGATCGCGCGGTCCTGTGCCCATGCCTCTGCCGCCAACCTGTCGAGCGCCTCCAAGTCGCCGTCGATGACTTCGACCTCCTCGAGATCGTCGACTCCGGCGAATGCAGGCGCGATGTCGTTGTCCGTGCCGTCGAAAGCCGGTTCGTGTACGGGCCGAAAGCTCGGCGGGGCGCTGAGAACCACCGCCAGGCCTGCCTGACCGGAAAGAAGGGCCTTCATGCTCTGCATCTAGCAGACAACGCCTTTGGCCGACAGTTTCTTCCGCAGGAACTCCCACTCGGTGCGCTCTCCCGACGGCACGAGCACGGGCGCCTCGATCCGTTCGATGCCATCGACATGTAGCTCATGATAGACGTGCACTTCGATGAAATCGCAGTGTTCCGAGCCTCGATCGGGCCCAATGAACGTCTCCGCGATCGCATCCTCGTCGTCATCGGCATTCAGCCTGCCTCCGAGCTTCGCCACTGCCAGCCGGCTGCGTGCGCTCCACGGCGCGCGAAAGCCCTCGGGCGCATCATCGCCCGAGATGACCTTCATCCGCTTGAGGAACGGGAACGGGTTCTCCCAGAAGACGCTCGCGCGAGGTCGGATGTGGTCGTCCCGAATGATCACGCTCCAGGGCCCATAGTACGACATGCCCTGATCATCGATGGTGAGCGCTCCGACGATCAGATCCTCGTAGAATCCGGGGCTGACGGTGTTCTCGGCAGATACGCGCTGCCGATTGTACCGGTCGTCGACCGCCTTCATCCCCCGTTTCCTGAGACCATAGAAGTTCAGGTAGAGCTCGTCCTCGCTGTTCACCCACCGTGACAGGGAACGCAGCTTCCGGTTGATGACCATCTTGGAGTCCTCGGCTCGCGTTCGCAGCCGTCCGAGCACACCCGTCGCTCCATTGCGGGTTGCAGTTTCGGTTGCTTCCGCCTCGCGCTCGGCCAGCGCGGCGACCTCGGCAGCCCGCGAGGCAAGCCTCACGTTCGGCGGCAAGCCATCCGCTCCGCAGAAGGCACACAGCCGATCGCCCAGTGTCAGACTGCGTCCGCAGTTGGGGCACGCATCAGCCATGCCGATTGCTCACGAGTAAAGTCACGATGCTTCCTATGCACGATCATGCTGACGTCCGAGTCCGCCTGAATGGCGGCGTGAGATGCTCGCGTCGACTGCGAGGGGCTCGCCGTAGTCCCTAAGCCGGGGTTGACGGTATGGCACAGCCCGATGAACGTGCGCCATGCCCGACATCAGCTTTGTGGACTTCTCGTCCCGATCCTTCGAACAGTTCACACAGGCGCTCGCCGCAGCCGTTCTAGGGTCGGGGCTTCTGATCTTCGGCGATGGCGCCGATGGAGGGCGCGAGGCGGAATTCGTCGGCGCGGTCCCATATCCAAACCCGCTATCGCCATGGCAGCGACGTACCGTGCTGCAAACCAAGTTCCGGCATCGCGCTCAAGGAGCCGAGGACGACGCGTCATGGCTGGTGAGGCAGTTACGGACGGAGGCAAAACGCTACGAACTGGGCGGTCGGGATATCCCGGATCATTATCTGCTGGCGACGAACGTCCGTCTCTCCGGCGTTAAGGGCCTTGGCCGGAAGGGCGGCCAGGAGAAGCTGCAGGACGCCTTCGACGAGTATCTAAGGCCGCTCGGCGTCACGGACTTCGACGTCTGGCACGAGGAGAAGATCGCCACCCTGCTCGATCTCCATCCTGATCTCTTCAGAAGCTATGGCGCCTGGCTGGGCGGAAGGGAGGCCCTCGCTGCGGTATACCGGTCCTTCGATGCCAAGATCCCAAAATTCGGTGCGACGATGCTGCTATATCTGCAGCGCGAACTTCGCTCTCAACGCACGACCCGTCTCCAGCAGGCCGGCCACGTCGGCGACGCCCCGACGTTCCTCGAAGACCTCTTCATCGACCTTCCGTTCCTGGTGGACAAGGACAGGGCACGCGGCCTGTCGGGTCTTAGGACACAGCCCGATCAAACGACGGACGGGTCAGGAATACTGCATTCGCTTCTGGACGCGGTCGCTCTGAAACTGGACCCGCGTACGATCGAGACAGGCCGGCCGGATTCGCACCTCGCACTGACGAACCGTTTCCTAATCCTGGGCGGCCCGGGACAGGGGAAGACCACGATCACCCAATTCCTCGGTCAGGTGATGCGGTTCCGCCTGCTGCGGGAGGAAAAGCCGGCATCGCTGGCACCCGACACCGTCCGGGCGGTCGCAGCGATCGCCACCAGGCTCTCGGAGCTCGAGGTGCCGCTGGAAGGCGTACGACGGTATCCGCTGAGGATCGATCTGCCCCTGTTCGCGGACGCGCTCACGAAGGCGGAGCAGGAAGGCGGTCGACTATCGCTGCTCGAGTTCGTCGGGCGGAGCATGGCAGCCGTGACATCGAGTCCGTCGCTCGACGTCGCGATCCTTCGAGATTGGCTGGAAGCGTATCCGTTCCTCATCATGCTCGACGGACTCGACGAGGTTCCGCCTTCGGGCGCGAGACGAGAGGTCATCGCAGCCATACTCGATTTCTGGGACGAGGCCGGCGCGCGGAACGCCGACATCGCGATGACGATCACGACCAGGCCTCAAGGATACAACGACGATCTCGATCCGTCCCTCTGGCTTCGACTCGAAATGTCGCGCCTGACGCCCCGTCAGGCTCTGGCCTATGCGGAAAGGGTCGCTCTCGCAAAACTCCCCGACCAAGAACGCCGTGAGACCGTTCTGCTCAGGCTGGCCGCTGCTGCCGAAAACGATGCCACCGCCAGGCTGATGGTCAGCCCGCTCCAAGTCGCGATACTCTTTCAACTCGTCGATCAGCGAGGCACTGCCCCGACGGACCGATGGACCCTGTTCGCGGAATATCTGTCCGTGGTGATGAAGCGGGAACAGGAAAAGACCGGGCCGGGCGGCGACATCGTGCGTGCGCAGGAGCCACTCATCGTCAGGCTTCTCGGGCGTGTCGGCCTGCTTCTGCATGTCGAGGCGGAACTCGGCGGTAAAGCGCACGCCTTCATCGGCAGAGACCGGCTGGAACTAGTCACCACCGATCTGCTCGAGGAGGAAGGATACGACGGAAGTGCCCTTCGAGACCTGGCCTCGGCGATAATACTCGCGGCAACCGACAGGCTTGTGTTCCTTGAACAGCGCATCGAGGGACAGATAGAATTCGACGTCAGGTCGCTGCAGGAGTTCATGGCCGCGGCCGAACTCATGAGCGGCAGCGACGAACAGGTTCGCTGCCGTCTGCAGGAAATCGCCGGACGGACCCATTGGCAGCACGTATACCGGATCGCCGCAAGCAAGGCGTTCTCCGCAACCGACGCGGTCCGCTTCAGGGACGCCGTGCTCGCCATCAACCGCGAACTCGACGAAGAGAGTTCCGGCACGCGCGCCGTTCGCCAGGGCGCGCTGACATCACTGGACCTCCTGGCGGACGGACTCGGCACGAACCAGCCGCTCTATCGGAAGCTCCTGTCCAGACATGCCCTCGAACTCCTTGCCGTCTGCACGAAAACCGACGGTCGCCTTTCCGGGATCATAGCCTCCTTGGGTGAAGAAGATGCGCGGAAAATGCTCTCTCCGCATCTGACGACGGAACGGAGCAGCGAGCGCCGTGCGGCCTGGGCGGTCCTGCTGCCCTGCATCGAAGAACGTGACGACTGGGCCGATCGTCTGTCGCAGGAGCATTGGCCGACGTGTGGCGAAGCTCGGCTCGACGTGATGATGTGCGGAGAAATGCCTCCAGTCCCATCCCGCACCGCCGAACTGATTTCAGCATACCTGGACGAAGCATCCCCCGCGGAAATACGGTCTTGGCGACACGGTTTCGACGCGAGCCAACGGGAATTCGTCGAACAATTAGCTGGACGGTACCCCTTTCTCAGACCTCTGCTAGGCCGAACGAAGAGCGAGAGCATCTCGGTCGACGTCCTGCCGACCTTCGATGCGAACCTTTCCGTTAGCCTGACGCCGATGGCCGACGAGAAGCTCCTTCCGGAGTTCCACGCTCCGGCAACCAGGCCTTGGGCCCTGTTCCATGGCGTGGCTAACTACCTGACCAGCCCTTCCGTAAAAACGACGGCGGCCTTCGTCAGCATGCTCGAAGATCCGATGGAGCTTCAGCTCGCCAAGCTCGTCAACCTACCATGGCCGCTGGAGAGTCTGGCCAGAATCGTTGCCAACGGACGACCTTCGCTGGAGGTCGTAGCCGCTCTGCACGACGGGGATTTCGGCGACGAGGAGGAATGGATCGACGGACAGGAGCGGCTTGCAGAGAAGGGCATGAACGAAGCAGATCTCGCATTCTGGAGCAGCGGCATCCTGTTCGACGCATGGATCGCCGACTGCGGAATGCCCTATGTCGGAAGCATATCGCTCTCCCATCGCCCCGCGGCGAAACCCGGTTGGCTGGAGATGCTGCTGAACGCTGCCTTCGAAGCGCCCGAGGGAGCTTCGCTCGAACTGCTCAGGTGGATGCTCGGATTCATCCTGCCGCGGATAGCCACGGAGCAGCCATTGACCCCGCGGCAATGGATGCATCTTTTCGGACCCGCCACGAAGTTGAGCCGCCCGTTGGATGCAGATCTTCTGAGCATCCTCGACGAGGCAGCGCTCGGAGATCCGACCCTGCTAGATTACGTCGCAGCGCAGGGAGAGGATGCGGATCTGTCCCTCGGCCAGCGAGGATCGCACCTGGGCGTTGCGGCCGAGTCCCTGCTTGCCGCAAGCAATCGCGACGGAATCATGGTTGCAGCACTCGCAATGGTCGCTCAGGATGGATCTCTTCTACCCGAATTCGCCAAGCGGCTCGAGCCGAGACTCGAAAGCGCCAGCACGTCGCCCGCAGTGCGGGACACGATCGCGGCCGCGAGGATAATCAATGGCAAGGGACCCGTCGACTATTGCGCTCTGACAGGCGCCCCTGGTGATTCCGTCGGCCAGCACGCGATAATCGTCTTCTCGCAGACCGCATCGACCTCCACCCCAATGGTCGAAGATGCCCTTGCCCATATCGCGACGATGGCCATCGAAGCGGAGCGAGTGCAGAGTCGAGCGATTGCCGCTCTCACGCGGATGCTCGACCGACGACATTCGGATCTCGCGCAGCCGGAAGTCTGGAAGCGGCTGGGGTTGCCCGCAAATCTGATGAGCCGCCTTGATCTTCAATAAGTGCTCGGCATCAGCAGATCCCGGAATTGAGAACTTGGAATTAACTGCACGTCTTGGAAAACCGCACTCGGGCGACCATCCACGAAGTCACGAGTTCGGGATGATGCCGGTGGCTCGGCGCGTTGACCGGTCCTGCGCGGTCGGACAGTACACAACGATCTACCTAAGACAGCCGGAGCAGCATCGATCACTCGCAGCCATCGCGATGTGGATCAAGACGCTCCATCGCTCAGTCGTCGGTCCCTCGCGCGCCGCGTTGCCTCGATGAGGAGGATAGCCCGACGCGGGATGCCGCCGCGTGACGCCGTGGAAGCCGTTCTAGGCGCACCGACGGGTTGAAAGTGCTTTAGTTCACAGGACGTTCGGCCGTCGACCGATCAGTTCGGTGTACAGATCCAATCGCATGTAAACCAAGTTACGCGGAGATCGGACTGTTCACCAAACTGTCCGACGGCGCCGGGAAGTAGCAATCGCCCATCGGCGACAAACAACCCTCCCGGATGGCCTGGGCGACGTCATTTATCGAGCCTACCCGCTTGGTGCCCCGCCGAGAAGCCCCCCTCTCGCGGCGCCCCTTCGGTGTCCCGTCAGGATCGCGGGCAGCATGCGGTTCCGCAGCTGCCGCTTCGGCCGCAAGCCATCTTCCGCGCTTGAACTGGCAGGGCCGGTCGAAGGACCAGTCCGAGAGCAGTATGAGCAGTCCGAGCGTGGGCAGCGCCGATCCGAGAGCCGACAATCTGGGGCGGATCCCGACGAGTGCGAACCTGCGGAAAGACGACGGTGTCGCGGGGGGGGGGGTAAAACCAATGCTGAGATTCAGCTATTATGACGGCTTCGCTATTTCGTGGAAGGGCGAGCCGCCGTAATCTGCTGGGATATTCGATCATAAGTAGGACTTACGATGCCGCTCTCAACAAGATTGGAAAGTAGATGACACCTTATAGGTTCTATGAAGAATTCCATGTCTGGGCGAGGTCGAGTGATGTTGTAGCAATTCGATTCTCTGGATTTAAGGATATTTCATCAGATAGATATCTTATCGTATCTGCGAACTTTATAAATGTTGAGAACGATGGTATGACCGATCCGTTTGGAAATCAGGGTGCTGCCAGCGATTTCTTGGGAGTCGAAGGATCCGAAGATGAAGTCTGGCATGACAGTCTAAAGCACGCCGTTGAATTATTTTGTTCGGAAAACGGAATTTCGAACGAAGACTCTTAATCTCGGCGCTTTCAAGGTCTGGACGGCTTCTTAACAGCAAGTCCCGCCTCGTGCACGCTAGACATGGCTTTCAGGCTCGCTTGATGTGCACATGATCGCTTGGCCAAGGCCAGGAAACCTCCGTCGGCGGTCATGACGTGCCTACGTAGGGCCATCAATGGGACGCGTCCGGCGCGTCATGAGTCGGCCTGCCGGATCTTGGCTGGGTCGCGCGGCTGGTCCTCGCGCGAGATCGGTCGGTTCAGGTCCGGAGCCGTCTTCGGCATTCGCGAAAGGGGGCGCTCGCCGACTGGAGCAGACGCAGCGCGGCGGGTCGGACGGCCGGCAGCCCTTGCGGCCCGATTGCCGGTTTTCCGGCCGCTTACGGTCCCGCCGGAACGATGTCGCGAGATTTTCTGCTGCGGATCGCGCCCACAGAGCGGCGGCGTCGTAGTCGCCGCATGGGGTCGTCCTACCAACCGATGCATCGTCCAGTCACTTGCGAACGGTCTCGGGTCGACAGGGGAACGATCGAAGCAACGGCGTCGATCGGGGGGCCGGGAAGCGGACCGGGAGCTCGATCTGGCCTGGCTCGACATGCAGGCGATCGTGCGCGGGCCGCACAATGCCGCCTACGGACATCGGACCGCAACCAATCCGAAGTCGACACGCACGGCGACGAAGTTCGAAGTTCTTCCCGGCGCTGGCGCTCCTCCCAAAGCCGTTGAACCCTCCGTCGATCGAGAGCTACACCGATCGGATGACCTTCCCGCCGATCTGGCTAAACCCGATCCTTCTCGATCCCAGGCTGCGAAGCAGGAGCCTGCTCCCGCTCAGAAGCTGGGGCCAGCGTATCGGGTTGCAGGCGCGAGACGCGCTAGGGGTGGTGGATCCGTTACGAGCGCTGCTCGAACCCCGCGGAACACGCCTCGTCGCGGTCTCCCGGTTCTTCGGCCTCGACTCGCCACGCCACCCGTTGCACGACGCCCCGCTGCACTGGCTTCGCATCACCGAGCCGCAGGCGACCTGCGGGCTGGCATACTTCATCCGTCAGGGCGGCGCGGCCCGTGCCCTGGCCTTCCTGAGGGCCATCGACGACGACATCCGCTGGCCTGCGGCACTTGCCGACGTCCGCGCACTCGCGGAGGTTCCAGTCGGGGGCGGCCGGATCGATCTCCTCGTGACCGGAAAGGCTCATGGACGAACGTGGGGAACGGTCGTCGAAGCCAAGTTCGGCCACGATCTCCGATCCAATCCGCTCGCTGCGTATGCACTTCGCGCAAAAGCCGATGGACTGGTCGTCAGATCGAAGACCCAGGACCGTGCCGCGACCGGCTGCCTCGTGATACTCGCTCCGAAGCGCTCGCGCACCACGACGGCACGCCTGGCGCGAAACCGCCGCTGGAGCCTGCTCCACTGGTCGTCGCTGCTTCGGCGGTTCGAGCGCGAGCTCGATGACGAAACAGATGACGACGAGTTCCGCCGCTTCCGCCGCACGCTATGGGATCGCATTCATGACTGACGCAGCCGAACGCAGTTTCGACGTCCCCGCCACGGTGAACGCCTATCTGACGGACCCGGCGATGCGGGCGGCCGTCGACGCGTTGCTCGAAGCCCGCCCAGGGAGTCTTCCGGCCGGCCTCAGGCTGAACGAGCTCGCCGACTATCTGGCGGCCCGCGCGGCCGCCGAGCTGACGAAGTACGACTGGGCCATCGCGATGCACGCGCTTTGGGATGCCACCTGGGGAGCCGGGCTCGGTCCGGCGTGGCGGCCCGCCACCATCGACGAAGCCCTCGACGAGGAGTTCGCGATAACTCCGGAATCCTGCTGGAACGAAGGCAGCTTCGCCTTCCGCCATGTCAGAGGGCTCCATACGTTCTTCAGCGCCGTCGCGTTCGATCAGTCCCAGACCCAGCTCGCGTTCTCGGTGGAGACGGCGGACGAGGCTCTCGCGACGGAGGGGGGCGGCGGATTCGTCTGGATGGAGGACGAGGACTGGACCGGATGGCTCGTCACGACGATCCCGCGCTCGCCTGCTCACCCGGACTTCGCCATCGCCGACCTGACGCCGCGGATCGCGTCCGCGCTTGCCCTCGCCGAAGAGATCGTCTCGACATGATCTGCAAAGAACGCCTGCGCGTGCAGGTCGGGCATCCCGTTCGGCAACGGCGTCCCTGCTCCGTATCGGTCAGCGTATGCCAGCGCCCCTGGCGGACGCCATCTTGACCCGCGACGAAGGGAGTCGTCATCCAGTGCCACCGCAGCGTCGAGCGCTTCCGGCGGGCCCACGTCGGCGAGCAGGTTCTTCGCGGTGTCCCGCTGCGCCGCCTCCGTATGCCTCAGGCTGAGCACGTGCTGCGGAAGGTCGGCGGCGCCCAGAATAGCGCTAAGCCATTTGCCGTTCCAACTGGGCGGCGAAGCCAGCAGGTCGCGACCTGTGAGCACTTCCACCATCCGGCGGGTGACGACATCGTGCGCGGCGCCGTGACGCTCGAGCGTAGGGCGGAGGATGCCGTGGACCCCTTCGGAGTCGGGGTTCCGGTCATCCCGGCCCGGGGCAGGTCTGATGAGCTGTTCGTCCGATAGGCCGTCCTCGAACACTCACGCGATCTCGATCGGAAAACCGCACTTGGCGAACGACGGTACCTCGAAATCCAGGAGCATTCCGCCGGAGGTGCAGGATCTGCCGCTCAGGCCTTCGGATGGTTCTCGACGGCTCTGGCGCCGCTCGACGCCTGCCGCCATCCGCAGAATGGGGCGTCCGGCAAAGTCGTTAGCGATGTGACCGGCTGAGGACTGTCCGAACGACGTCGTCACGACGGCATCATGGTCAGGGTTGGCGCGGCTTCGAAGCTGCAGCTGCGCCGCATGATCTGCTCCCCGGATGAGGACGGCTCGTGGCGAAGACCTCGTGCTGCGGCCCGTCACGTATCTCGATTTCCTCTTCGCGTCCCGGCCCCATAGCGTGAACACCACCTTCTCCTTCTTCGCGTTCACAGCTCGCACGATCGCGTCCGTGACCTCTCCCCAGCGTTTGCAGGCATGGATCTTCGGCTTCCTCTTTCGACTTTCGGTCTTGTCGTTATCGAACTGCGCATCAACTCCGCATCGCCCAGTGGAAACTTGAATTGGATCGGGTATGGACCTAGGTTGCTTCAGTCCCATTGAATCGAGACAGTCATGAACGAAGAAATCAACGCGATCGAATTGGCTGCGGAGCTGACGGCGGCGTGGTTGGCCAATCCAAACACCCGCACGAACGCGGATGACGTCCCGGCATTCCTGGTCTCGATGCATGCTGCGGTCTCCCAGCTTTCGACCGCTTCCGCGCCGGCAGCACCGGAAGAGCCGACGCAGACGTTTGAACCCGCCGTCACTGCTCGTAAGTCGCTTGCCTCGCCCGATCACATCATCTCGATGATCGACGGCAAGTCGTACAAGACGTTGCGTCGTCACTTGGCGACGAATGGCCTGACACCTGAAGAATATCGCGCCCGTTACAATCTCAAGGCCGACTACCCGATAGTTGCACCGGCATACTCGGAAGCGCGTCGCACGATGGCGAAGTCGATCGGTCTAGGTCGCAAGCCCGGGCAGAAGGTCCAGAGCGACGCTCCCAAAGCGCCTCGCAAGGCTCGTACGGCAAAGACCCCCGAGGCGGGATGAGACAATGCGGGGGAAGGACAACTTCCTCCGCGACTTTGCCAATCGAAGTCGGGGCTGCAGGAAACGCGTAGGTCGACCATCGATTCTGGACGAGCGTGAAGCGGAGATCCTTCAGAACCGGATAGAGACGTTGTGTTCGATCGACTCCGAACTGCGAACCCGGACCGGCCAGGCGCTCTCTACCGTCCGTCACGTACTCGGCAGCTGAACATGCCTGAACACTCGCCAAAGTGGCGGCGGCGGCGGACCGTTGAAACGACGCATCCCCGCCGCCGGTGAAACGTATGTTCGGGTTCAGCCTCCCGAATGCTCGCAAAAGCGCGATCGCGCGTTCACGCCAGCGTGCACGACCAATTCGATCTCGAACGCCATCTCGTCGACCGCCCGACCTGCAAGGAACGGCTCGGTGAGCCTGATCGGGCGGCAGCCGTTCGTGAGCTGAGCCTCCTCCTATAGCCTGAACTGCATAGTGTGGAGACCGGGTCGTCGGAACGCTGGCGCGCGCAGGTTCCTGCGATCCCTGCGCTGCGCCCGTGGCGGCGCGCATAGTGGAAGAGGCGTGCCGTGCCGCTCCGGTCTGGCTTGCCCTCCATCGACCGAAGCGGACGAGCGGTTCGTAGAATCGGGACTGCTGCAAGCGGATCTGTTCGCCGCCGGCTCGCCTCCTTCACTTTCTGGAAGGCGCCTTCGGATCCAGAGCCGACGAGCATCCTCCCGCGGCCGGGTCGAGAGTTCATGGCGGCCCGAGCAGAGAGCGTGTCCCCACTGCGATTGGTCGCGAATGCGCTTCGTTGAAACACAGGCGGCGCCCTTTGAAGCTGGGCACGTCAGTCGCGGAAGCGACCTTTGCGGCCATCGCCGGACGCAAGGTCGCGGATCTTGGCCAGGTGAGGTCCATAGATGGCCGACCTCCAGTCTTTGGTTTCCAAGTCGACGATATCTCCCTCCGGCCCCTCGACAGCGAAGAGATTCCTCGGCGCAGCCAGTCCGCGCTCGAGACGTGAGAGCTGGCTCGGAGATATGAAGAGCGCCTGAGCCGCGATCGCGAGGGTCGTTCGATCTCGACGAGCGCCCTTCGGAGACTTTCCATGAGGGAACCCAAGACGGATCTCGCGAAGAAACTTTCCTACGATGGCAGTTCGAGGGAGGATTGCCTTCGCTACAGGCCGCTTTCCTGGAAGCGTCGTCTCGAGGGCCTTCTCGAGCGCGAGCCGGGTTCTGGGCGTCAAGGGGAGACCCGTCTCGCCACGCGAGACGGTCCTTCTCGTCAGCCCGGCAAGTTCTGCCAATTCCTGCTGGGTCCATCCGAGCTCGATCCTTCGGCTTGCAATGGCTGCGGCCAGTAGACCGGATGAGGCGGGCGTCCGTGCCGCCTGCCGCGTCGGATCAGGCTTTGCGTCCACTTCGCGTCTCCGTCCAAATGGGGGCTCATCAGCCGAGCTCGTCGAATTGACCCAAGTCGACGGCAGGCACGGTCCATCCGCTTCGCGCCCAGGACTGCGGCGGCTTCCCAGTAGCCGACCTAGAGCAGTCTCTTCGCCGAATTTCAATGAGACAGTTTGCGCGACTGCCGCCTGTGCAGCGGCATGGCTGCTAAGGCTTTTTCATGAGCTTCACCGCACCCTGTCCGCAAGCGACGGCGTCCTATCGGCGATCGCCGGACGGTGCGCCGCTTCCATCGGCGACCCCGTCGGCCGACGCGGCGCACCACGCCGCCGTTTCGCCAAGCGCCTCGACGGTACGCGAGGGGTGCTCGCCGCGGTCTCGCGGGAACGGGGACAACATAGCGTCCGGCAGAGCCTGCGACAAGAGTTGGGAAAGATGAAGGGAGGCCGGAACGGAGAGGGCATGGCCCAGGAAGATACGAAAGCGAACGAGACGTTCGGCGACGCCGTCGAGACCGTTTCGGACGCCAGCGCATTCAGTGCGCAGGCGGCCGCTGCCGGCATCGCGGCGAAGTTCCGACGTGCTCTCCGCAACGGTACCGGTGTGCACCTGACGAACGCCGAACTGCACGCCTTCGCAAGACTGGGCGCGCTCGAGATGGCCACACACGCCGAGAATGAGGAGCTGAAGAATTGTCGAGAGAAGGTTCGCCCTACGTCGTCGGGGAGCATTGGCTCGACAGGCGGCGCGACGGCCGGGCGGCAGAAGTCTGGCAGATCGCCATCTACTCCGCCAACAGACGATCGGTCGTATATAAAAGCACTCGGACTAGCGACCTAGAGGCCGCGAAGGCCGCCATCCATGCCTACGTGGAGACGGCACGAGCGAAGAGGCCGCAGGCCGTCGAGGATGCGGAGGTTCTTCCTCACCTGTTCCTGTACTGGCGCGAGCATGGGTGCAACGCTCGGAATCCGGATACGATCGCCGGCAGCCTGCGCGCGTTCATCGGATTCCTGCTTCAGGACGAGGTAGGAGTCCGCGTACGGTTCCCGGCTCTGACGAGGGCGGTCTTCCGGCGCTTCATCGATTGGAGGATGAGTCCCCACAGCTTCACGGTCGATTGGCTGGGCCGCGAGATGACGACCGTCTCGAAAGGCGTGAAGGGCGAAAGCGTCCAGCGCAATCTCGACGACGTCCGGGCCTCGCTGAACCACGCCGTGGATCGCGAGCGGATAGCCGTCGCGTTGAAGGTGCCGGGCGTGCTGAAGGAGCATCGTTCGCCACCACGGGATCTTCGGATGTCACTGGAGACCCTGGGTGCGATGATCGGCTTCGGGTCGCAGGCGGCACATGGCGACAGCCAGACGGTCGACAAGGGATTCGGCAGGTGGCTCTGGCTGATGATCGGTACTGCCTGCCGGCCGGAGGCGGCTCTCGCGTTCGATCCGGTCGCGCAGTGGAAGGACGGTCTCATCGATCTCCATCCCCACGGGGCTCCGCGGACCAAGAAGCACAATCCTGTCATTCCCGCACCCGGTCGGCTCGCTCGTATGCTCGACGTCTGGCGAGCCGAAGCGTCGGAGCGGCCCGACGCGGCCGCGCCGAAGTCCCGCGGCAGGGCTTGGCGTACCATGCGACGCGCCTTGGAGCTGCCCGCGGAGCTCATCCCCAAGACCATTCGACACACCATCGCGACCGAACTGCGTCGGCGCGGCGTGCCGGGCGAGGAGCTCTCCGTACTCCTCGGCCACCGGCCCGCCGACCTGCAGCCGATGACGGCGGTCTACGCGAAGTACGACCCGCAATATCTCATCGCAGCGCTCGGATCGCTCGACATCATCCTGGCGGAAATCGATGCGCACGCTCGCGAATGGATCCGGACGCATGAACGCATCAAGGTGGGCAACAAGCCGACCGCCGTGCGAAGGCTCCCGTGATCCGATATCGTGAGCTGCATCCTCTGTCCGATCGAACATGGCATAATCTAAGCCGCTGACGACGCCTTGCGGTGAACGTTGGCGTTCGGATCGAGCAGTCGCGAGGCGCCAAGCCAACGATGAGGTCGCGGACCCGTCATCGGTGCACGCCAACTGGGTGGTCAGCAAGTGGACAGCACAGCCCCGATATGTACACGGCTGTTTCTGCTTCGTTCCCTTATGAAATCGGCCGTTTACGAGACAAACCGTCACAGACTGTTCGTTTACACCGAGAATGTCGGCGGTTCGAGCCCGTCATCGCCCACCATTCCTTCATCTCATCCTTCCGCGCGAACGCAAAAAGCCCAGGCTATTGCCCGAGCGGCTGTAGGTCGGTCGCCGCAACCCAGCCCTCCGATCGCTTCCGACGCTCCGACGGGTAGAGGATGTGGACGTATCTGCCCCGACGCTCCACCACGCCGACGACGTCGCCCCTGACGACATACGCGCGCGCAGGTGCTGCGTCGGGCGTCGCACGCAAGGCGACGCGCGGACTCCGTACCTGCGCCAGGCCTGTCCAGCCGCCAGCACCGGTCCGGCTGAGCGGCATTCCGCCGGGCTCCTCGACCATTGGCCCGATCACCAGCCCGCAGCCTGGCAGGTTGCCCGCCTTCGGCAATCGCAGCGTGACGCCGTCCGCCGTCGCGGTGACCCGGCCGACCGGATGCCGCACGGGGCCGGCCGCTGTTTCCAAGACGCGCACCGCCGCTTCGCCGCCCCGCACCTGGCCGACGAAGGTGAAGTCGCAGCGCTTAACCACGCCCTCGCCCTGTTCCATGAAATAGCGGCCCACCAGGCGACCCGATGCGTCGACGGAGAGGACCATTTCCTCGTACAGGCCAGACCGCAAAGGAGCTGCCTGCGCGCATCCCGTCGCGACCATCGTAAGCGTCGCGCACGCTAGCCGGATCGTTCGTGTGTCCATGTCCTGCCCTCAAGCGTCCTGTTGTGCCCCAGCGAATTCAGCATCCTGGACGGTTCCAGGCAAGCGCTGCGCCTCGTCGAACGGCACCGATCCCGGGGCCGGGGCGTTGTGGGTCGAGAAAAGGAGCTCGCGATGACCGACGATACCCCGAACACCAAGCCAGAGCCGCAGACCTTCGCCGACCTCGCCAACCAGCCCTCCGGCTCGGGCGTCGCAGCGGAACAGGCAGCGTTCATGGAAGCCGTACTGGAAGGCGCCACCGCCGATGCATCGATCGATGCAGGCATTGCCGACGAATCCGCGGCCTACACGAAGGCGATGATGCCGACCGAAGGCGGCCCCGACGAAGCGGAAAGCGAAGCGCAGCCGAGCTGATCGCGCCACCCGGGGGCACGCCGCGCTGGCCAAACACCGGCGTGCCGCTATGGCAGCACGCTTACGACCAGCGAGGTTTCCCCGTGGCAGCGGCCATCATTACCCCCAGCGGCACCGGCGCGATGGAGGCCGGACTTGTCCTCGACGAGGACGGTCAGCGCTTCGTCGTCCTGACGTTCAAGGAGCCGAAGGGCGAACCGACCCTGGTCACCTTCACGGTCCCGATCTTCCAGAACTATGTCGAGCATCTGGTCCGCACGGCGAAGGCTGCGAACGAGGAAGCCAATTGGGGCGTCCCGGGCTGATGCAGTAGCCGGGGGGTGGGGGCCTCGGATATCTCTCTAGCCCCATACCCGACGCGGGGGTGGGCGCGTCCGCCCGTCGCGGCTAAGGCGACCGCGATGCTGTCGCGCCTCGTCCTCACCGATTTCCGCAACCATGCCGATCTGACGCTGGCGGTCGGCCGGGGGTTCGTCGTGCTGACCGGCGAGAACGGCGCCGGCAAGACCAACATCCTCGAGGCGGTGTCCCTGCTGGCACCCGGGCGTGGGCTGCGTCGTGCGGCGTTGTCGGACATCGCGCGGCAGGGCGGGCCCGGCGGGTTCGGCGTCGCCGCCGACCTGCTGGCCCCGATCGAGCCTGCCGCTGCGCTGGCACCGATCGACTCCAGCGTCGCGCTGGCGACGGGGACGCAGGCGGGGGCCGCCGAACGGCGTCTGGTCCGGATTCAGGGGGCTGCGACCGGGGCCAACGCGCTGCTGGAATGGCTGACCGTGTTGTGGCTGACCCCGGCGATGGACCGGCTGTTCGTCGAGCCCGCGGGCGAACGTCGCCGCTTCCTCGACCGGCTGACGCTGGCGCTGTCGAGCACGCACGGCGTGCACGCCACGCGCTACGACGCGGCGATGCGCGCGCGCAACCGCGTGCTCGCCGAGGATGGCGATGGCGAATGGCTGTCCGCGCTGGAAGCGCAGATGGCCGAGCACGGCGCGGCGATCGACGCGGCGCGACGTGAGACGGTGGCGCTGCTTTCAGACGCGCTGGCCGGGCAGGCAGCGGGGGTGTTCCCGCGGGCCGCGCTCGCGCTCGAGGGATGGAGCGGCGATGCGTTGCGGCTGCTCGATGCGCTGCGCCACGGCCGCGCACGCGATGCGGCGGCGGGGCGGACGCTGGTCGGCCCGCACCGCGCCGACCTGGTCGTCACGCACCGCGACAAGGGGCAAGCGGCGGGGCTCGCCTCGACCGGCGAGCAGAAGGCGCTGCTGCTGGGGATCGTGCTGGCGCATGTCGATCTGGTCGCGGTGCGCACCGGACGGCCGCCGGTACTGCTGCTCGACGAGGTCGCGGCGCATCTCGATCCGGCACGCCGCGCGGCGTTGTTCGACCAGCTCCGCGGGCGCGGCCAGGTGTGGATGACCGGGACCGAAGAGGCGCTGTTCGCCGACGTCGGTACGGGCGCGACACATATCGCGGTCTGAACCGCGGCTGTCGGCGCGGCTCACCGGGCGTTCAAGCGGCGGGCCGTAGGCCACCGGTCATGGCGGGGGCCATGGAGACCAGTATGACCAATTTCATCGCACGTGCGGCCATCGGAGCCGTTATGCTCGCCGCCGGCGCGACGCCGGTGTTCGCACAGGCCCGCTACGACATGAGCAACCCGCCCTGGGCGCGCGACGGCTATCGGCTGTCCGGCGCCGGCGTGCCGATCCTGTTTCCGGAATTGCGGGATTCGCCGCGCGGTCGCGCGTTCGTGATGCCCAATTTCGATGCCAATGGGGACGGCCGGATCAGCCCGCGGGAAGCGCGCGACGCCAACCGCGAATTCGCCCGCCTCGCCGGCCCACGCCGCGCCCGGTTCGACTGGGACGGTTATGCACGAGGGCATGGCGGCGGGCCCCGGGGCGGTGGACCACGTGGCGGAGAGACCGTGATCACGGAAACCACCACCTGGGATCGCGGCGCGATGCGCGACTATGGCTTTCGCCAGACCCCGCGCGGCGCCACGCTGACGCTGTCCGAGGACGTGCTGTTCCAGACCGACAGCGCGGTGCTGCGTCCCGGCGCGATCGAGAAGCTGCGCCCGCTCGCGCGCTATCTGCGCGGCAATCCGGGCGTCCGCGTGGCGATCGACGGCTACACCGACTCGCGCGGGTCCGATGCGCACAACCAGGACCTGTCGGAACGTCGCGCCGCCAGCGTCCGCCAGGCGTTCGACGACATGGACGTCGTCCGCGCCCGCTTCAGCGTCGTCGGGCACGGCGAGCGCGACCCGGTCGCGACCAACGCCACTGCCGCGGGCATGCGCCTCAACCGCCGCGTCGAAGTGACGCTGCTCGGCCAGCGCGCGGACTCCTTCGCGCGCTGACCGCGGGCCGGTCGGCGTTCGCGCCGGCCGGCTTGACAGCATCGGTCGCGGTCGTGAGGGCAGGCACTCATCCAGGAGAGACCGAGCATGGACGACGTTGCCGACCTTCAAGCCCAGATCGTAGCGCTGCGCCTTGCCGTCGAGGGCGTCTGGCTGTCGGTGCTTGCGGGCGATCCGAACGCGGTGGGCCAGGCGGAGCGGCTTCGCGACGCGAACGTCGCGAGCCTCGATCAGCTCGATGCCGCCACCCCCCAGGCCCGCGCCGCACGCGAAGCCGTCGCGCTGCACACCCGCAGCCTGTGGGGCAGCATCGTGTGGCAGTTGCAGCAGGACCCCAGCCGGGTCTGACGGGCGACCGCCGCACACGGCCATTTCGCTTCCGTTTCGGCCCCCGCGTGCCTATATACTGGGCATGGCAACACCCCCCGAAAGCAACAATCCCAACCTGCCCAACCAGGGCGATTACGGCGCGGACTCGATCAAGGTGCTCAAGGGCCTCGACGCGGTCCGCAAGCGTCCGGGCATGTACATCGGCGATACCGACGACGGGTCGGGCCTGCACCACATGGTGTTCGAGGTCAGCGACAACGCGATCGACGAGGCGCTAGCGGGACATTGCGACCGGATCGACATCGTCCTCAACGCCGACGGATCGGTCAGCGTCACCGACAACGGCCGCGGTATCCCGACCGGGATCCACACCGAGGAAGGCGTGTCCGCAGCCGAGGTCATCATGACCCAGCTCCACGCCGGCGGTAAGTTCGAGAATACGTCGGATGAGAACGCCTACAAGGTTTCGGGCGGCCTGCACGGCGTCGGCGTCTCGGTCGTCAACGCGCTCAGCGAATGGCTTGACCTGACGATCTGGCGCGACGGCCAGGAGCATTACATGCGCTTTGCGTTCGGCGATGCGGTCGCGCCGCTCAAGGTCGTAGGCCCCGCGGCGGAGGGGCAAAAGGGCACGCGCGTGACGTTCTTCCCGTCGCCCGCCACCTTTAAGATCACCGATTTCGACTTCGACAAGCTCGAGCATCGCTACCGCGAACTGGCGTTCCTCAACTCGGGCGTCCGTCTGTTCCTCAGCGATGCTCGGCACGAAGAGCGCAAGACCGTCGAGCTTTACTACGAGGGCGGGATCGCCGCGTTCGTGAAGTATCTCGATCGCGCGAAGGTGCCGTTGATGCCCGAGCCGGTCGCGATCAGCGGCACCCGCGACGACGTCACGATGGACGTCGCGCTGCAGTGGAACGACTCGTATTACGAGAACGTCCTCGCCTTCACCAACAACATCCCGCAGCGCGACGGCGGCACGCACATGGCCGCGTTCCGCGCCGCGCTGACCCGCACGCTCAACAACTATGCCGAGAAATCCGGCATGTTGAAGAAGGAGAAGGTCCAGCTCACCGGCGAGGACATGCGCGAGGGCCTGACCGCGATCGTCTCGGTCAAGCTGCCCGATCCGAAGTTCAGCAGCCAGACCAAGGACAAGCTGGTCTCGTCCGAAGTCCGCCAGCCGCTTGAGTCGCTGATGGCCGACAAGATGGCGGAGTGGCTCGAGGAGAACCCCGCGCACGGAAAAGCGATCGTCGCGAAAATCATCGACGCCGCCGCAGCGCGCGAAGCCGCCAAGCGTGCGCGCGAACTGACGCGTCGGAAGGGCGTGATGGACATCGCCTCGCTGCCCGGCAAGCTCGCCGACTGCCAGGAGCGCGATCCCGCCAAGTCCGAACTGTTCCTGGTCGAGGGTGACTCGGCCGGCGGCTCGGCAAAGCAGGGCCGCGATCGCCACTTCCAGGCGATCCTGCCGTTGCGCGGCAAGATCCTCAACACCGAGCGCGCGCGTGAAGACCGGATGCTGTCGAGCCGCGAGATCGGCACGCTCATCACCGCGATGGGCACCGGCATCCGCGACGACTTCAACGCCGACAAGCTGCGCTACCACAAGATCGTCATCATGACCGACGCAGACGTCGATGGCGCGCACATCCGCACGCTGTTGCTGACGCTGTTCTATCGCCACATGCCCAAGATCATCGAGGGCGGGTACCTCTATATCGCTCAGCCGCCACTGTATAAGGCGACCAAGGGCCGGTCCGAGGTGTACCTCAAAGACGACGCCGCGCTCGACGAATACCTAGTCGAGGCGGGCGTTTCGGCAATGGTGCTCGAGGGGCCAGGCGGCGCGCGTTCGGGTGCGGACCTGCGCGAACTGGTCGATCATGCACGCCGGATGCGCACGCTGATGCGCTATGTCCCCAAGCGCTACGATGCCGGGATCATCGAGGCGCTGGCGCTGGGCGGCATGTTCGATCCCGAAGCGTCGCGCGAGACGCGGACGACCAGCCTGGAAACCGTCACGCGGCGGCTTGAGGCGGACGACGGCGATGCGCGCTGGACCGCGCGACTGACCGAGGAGGGCGGCATCCACTTCGAACGCGCGTGGCGCGGCGTCACCGACCACCACATCGTCGAAGCCAGCTTCCTGGTCTCGGCCGAAGCGCGCAAGCTGCACGCACTGGCCGCGGAACAGGCCGAAAGCTTCAGGCGCACCTCGAACCTCGTCCCCGCTGGCAAAGTCCAGGTCGTCGACGACGCGCCGGCGACCGAAGCCCCCGAGACGGCCGATGGCGGCGAGGACGCTGCCGATGCCGGGCAGGGCGTTCCGGGAACGGTGACGACCGCGACGGCGACCCGCGGATCGACCCAGGTCTCGCGGCCGAGCCACCTGCTCGACGCGATCCTGGCGGCGGGCCGCAAGGGTCTCGCGATCCAGCGCTACAAGGGTCTGGGCGAGATGAACGCGGAACAGCTGTGGGAAACCACGCTGGACCCCAACGTCCGCTCGATGCTCCGCGTAACCGCGCTGAACGCAGAGGGCGCGAACGAGATCTTCACCCAGCTGATGGGCGAAGTCGTCGAACCCCGCCGCGAGTTCATCCAGGACAACGCACTGAACGTCGCCAACCTCGACGTCTGACGTCGCGTCATGGCCGCTCTGTTTCATCGTCTGATGCCGGCAAGGCGCTGGACGCCGTCGCGGTACCGCGCGCTGCTGCGTACGCGGGGCCCGCGTTCAGTGCAGTTCCGGACCCGTGCCGCGATCCTCACCGGCGCGATCCTGATCGGCCTCGTCGCGACGCTGTTCGCCGAAGCCGCGGATCGCGCCGCGCAGGTCTTTGCCGGCTATGCGCAGACCTGGCACTGGCTGCCGCTGGCGACGACGCCGCTGACCTTCATGGCGCTGGTCTGGCTGACCCGCCGCTATGCCCCGTTCGCGCGCGGGTCGGGGATCCCGCAGGTGATCGCGGCGCAGGCGCATCCCAACGACGCCACCCGGACGCTGATCTCGGTGCGGACGGTCGCTGCAAAGGCGGTGCTGACGATCGGCGCGGTGCTGGGCGGCGCATCGGTCGGGCGCGAGGGGCCGACCGTCCAGCTCGCCGCCGCGGTGATGGGGCTGACCCACCGCATCGTCCGCGTGCCGTTGCGCGGCGGCGTCCTGATTGCGGGCGGCGCGGCGGGGGTCGCGGCGGCGTTCAACACCCCGCTCGCCGGGCTGTTGTTCGCGATCGAGGAACTGGCGTCGGCCTATGAACAGCGCGTCACGCTGCTCGTCCTCGCCGCGATCGTCATCGCCGGCATGGTCGCGCAGTCGGTTCAGGGCGATTATATCTACTTCGGCGCGATCGGCGCGCACATGCCCCTTCTATCGGCGATACTCGTCGCGCCCGTCGCCGGTATCGCCGGCGGCATGGCCGGCGGATTGTTCTCACGCATCCTGCTGGCGATGGCGCGCAGTCGCAACCGCGTGACCGCCTGGACGCGCGCCAATCCGGTCAAGTTCGCCGGTGCATGCGGGGCCGTCGTCGCGATCCTCGGCGTGTTCACCGGGCTGACCTGGGGCACCGGCTATTCCGCCGCACGCGCGATGATCGTCGGGACCGATGCGCCGCTGTGGTTCGGGCCCGCCAAGTTCGTCGCGACCGCGGCCACCGCGATCGCGGGACTGCCGGGCGGGATCTTCGCGCCGTCGCTGGCGGTTGGTGCGGGCGTCGGCAACCTGCTGCGCGAAATCTTTCCCGGCGAACCCGCAAGCGCGATCGTGATCCTCGGCATGGTGGCTTATTTCGCCGGCGTCGTCCGGGCGCCGCTGACCGCGGTGATCATCCTGTCGGAAACCACCGCCAGCCGCGGCCTGATGCTGCCGATGTTCGCGACCGCCTTCATCGCCGATGCCGCCAGCCAATGGGTATGTCGCGAGAAGCTGTACCACGGACTGTCGAAGACGTTCGCGATGCCCGACCCGCCGACCGACGCGGCCGTCACGGCGCGGCCGTAGCGTTCAGGGCATCGATCCAAGCCCGAGACGGCCGAGCGGCTGGCCGATCAGTCCGCTGACCATCGCCGCCTGGATCCACGTCCCCGGCCAAAGCTTCGATAGCGGGCCGACCAGCAGATCGCGGACGACCGGCAAGACGCGGCTGTCCGACTGATACACCGGCGTGAACGCGGCGGTCATCGCCTGGTAAAGGCGGACATGTCGCCTTCGCAGCCCCACCGCATGCGCGATCGCGGCGTCGACCTGCGGATACGCGCGCAGACCCAGCGCAAGCGCATAGGCGTCGAGCAGCGCCATGTTCGCGCCCTGGCCAAGCTGCGGGCTCGCGGAATGCCATGCGTCGCCGATATGGATCATGCCGGGCTCGGCAGGTGCGGCCAGCGTGCGATGCGCATAGGCGGCGAAGGTCAGGCGATCGGCCGTGTCGATCTGCTCGAGCAACGGCCGCGTCGCCGGCCACAACGCCGCAACCTCGGCCTTCCAGGCGTCGAGCCCGGCGGTGCGCCACGCATCCAGCCGGTCGACCCGCAGCGACCAGAAGAACGCCGCCTGCGGACGCGATACTCCGGGCGGCGTCCCGACCGGCAGCACGCCCGCCATGACGCTGGCCCGGCGATAGCGTTGCGCGAGGGTATCGGTGCGGAAGCCGGCGTCATCGGGCCAGTCGAGGTTCGCCCACAGCGCACCATAGGCCAGCGCATGGCCGGTCGGCGGCGCCAGCGGCGTACGGGTGCCAAGCGCATCGACCACGAGATCGAACGGCGCGGACCGGCTGCCATCGGCGAACAGCAACCGACGCTTGCTGCCCGTCAGTTCGGTGACGCGCAAGGGCCGCCCGGTCTCGATCGTGATGGCTTCCGCGATCGCGGCATCGTGGAGCACGCCGAACAGCGAGGCGCGGTGGATCCCGACCCCGAACGCCGCCCGTCGCCCCAGCGCGGCATAATGCACGTCGAGCACCTTGCGCGCGCCGGCCTGCCCGGACAGATGCGCGATCTTCGCGCCCGACGCGATCACCGTCGCGTCGAGGCCAAGCGCGCGTAACACGGCAAGCCCGGTCGGCTGCAGCATCAACCCCGATCCGACCGCATGCGGCGTGTCGAACCGTTCGAAGATGGTGACGCGGTGGCCGTCGCGCGCGAGCAGCACGGCCGCGGCCAGCCCCGCCGGTCCACACCCGGCAACCGCAATATCGAGCAACGCCATGGCGCCCGTCTAGCGCGGGGCCGCGGTTCCTAAAAGAGCCGCCGCCCCGCGCCAGGATCACTCGACGCCGACGGTCCGCTAGCTGTTACCCGCCGCACGCGCGCGTTCGGCGGCTTCGTTCAACTGGACCAGCGTTTCCGGGAACCGGTGATCCGCCTCGGCATTGCGCAGCGGCCGCACCCGCTCGACCAGGATCTCGCCCGACGCCGGCTGCTGCGCCCATAGCGTCATGACCTCGTCGGCGAACGCCTCCAGCGGCATGTAGCCCGGCCGGGTCTCCTGCCCAGGGGTAAGCCCGGTCTGGACCCCCGGCGGTGCGATCTCGATCACCGCGACCTTGCCGTCCAGCGCGCGGCGCAAGCTGACGGTATAGGAATGGATCGCCGCCTTGGTCGCGGAATAGGTCGGTGCAGCGACCAGCGGCACGAATGCCAGACCCGATGTCAGGTTGACGATCGCCGCGCCCGGCTGCGTCTTCAAATGATCGACGAACGCATCGATCAGCCGGATCGGCCCGAGCAGGTTGGTGACGATGGTAGCCTCGGCATCGGCCAGGTCGCGGCTGGCGGTGACGTCCTCCAGCTTCATTATGCCGGCATTGTTGACCACGACGTTCAGCGCGGGGTGCTCGGCGATGACACGGTCCGCGAACGCCCGGATTGCGGCGGGATCGTCGATATTCAGCGTCATCGCGCTCATCCGCTCGCGGCCAGCGATGGTCTCGTCGAGCGGCTCCTGCCGCCGCCCTGCGACGATCACACTGTTACCCGCATCGTGGAGCCGCTGCGCCAGCGCCGCGCCGATCCCCGATCCGCCACCGGTGATGAGGATCGTGTTGCCGGTCGGATTCATGAATCGTCTCCTGCTGGTACAGCGTAGGTAGTCAGGGTTCGCGCGAAAGCGACCGGGAGGGTCAGGCCCTCAACCGAACGACGTCCTCGGTCGCGGGGTGCGCGCCGTCGCAGGCTAGCGCCGCTGCTGCCAGGATCGCGGACTCGCTGAACGGCTTGCGGATATAGCCGAGCGCGGGGCTGCCGGCATCGATCTGGCCTGGGTTCGCGGTTACGAACACAACCTTGACGTTATGCTCGCGAGCGATGCGCTCGGCGATTTCCGGACCGGTCGGGCCATCGCGCAGGTTGATGTCGATGAACGCGAACGAACATTGCGGGGCGGCGGCGATGGCGGCCTCGCGGTCCGCGGCGATCGCGACCACGGCATAGCCCGCGTCGGTCAGGATCCTCTCCAGGTCGAGGGCGACGAAGATCTCATCCTCGACAATCAGCGCGGTGTTACTCATGCCGCTCAAACCCGCGATCGTGGTTAGCGTTCCGCACGACTACTGATCGGGATCAATAATCCCGCAACGGTGTCAATAGTGTCACGCCCGGCGCAGCAGGAAAACCGCGTGTTCGGCAAGGAAATTCGCCGCCGCCGCCGTCGTCCGCTTGTCGCCCGACAGGAACCACGCGCCCTCGACCGCAACGCCGCGCGGCTTCAGGAACGCGCGGAAATCGTCGATCGTGACGTGGTGGATGTTGGGCGTATCGTACCAGCTTTCGGGCAATTGCCGAGTCACCGGCATCCGTCCGCCCCACAGCAACGACAGCCGCACCCGCCAGTGCGCGAAATTGGGGAAGCTGACGAACGCGCGCCGGCCGATCCGCAGCAGTTCGTCGAGCACCACGTCGGGCGCGCGTGCGGTCTGCAGCGTCTGGCTGAGGATCGCATAGTCGAAGCTGCCATCGGGATAGCCGGCGAGGTCGATGTCAGCATCGCCCTGGATCACCGAAAGCCCGCGCGCGACCGCGGCGGCGACGTTGCCCGCGTCGATCTCAAGCCCGCGCGCATCGACGCCGCGATTGTCGCGCAGCGCCGCCATCAGCGCGCCATCGCCGCAGCCGACATCGAGCACGCGCGATCCGATCGCGACGTTCTCCGCGATCACGGCCAGATCGGCGCGCAAAGTCATGACTGGGTCCGCAACAGAGTGGCAGCGCCGGGGTCGAGCCGTTCCATGAAGCGTTCGGGCCGGAGCAGGGGGTGAAAGCCGAGCGCCTCGTACACGCCGTGCGCATCGAGCGTGCCGAGCGCGACGCGGCGCATGCCGTTAAAGCTTGGCAGGTCGAGGAACCACTGGACCATCCGCCGCCCGAGTCCTTCACCGCGGCAGCTTTCGTCGATGAACACGTCGGCGATCCAGGCAAAGGTCGCGTGATCGGTGATCGTCCGCGCATAGCCGACCTGCACCCCGTCGCGGTACGCGCCCAGGCAATGCGACCCGGCGATGGCACGCTCGATCAGGTCGCGCGAAATGCCTGGCGACCAGTAGCTGCCGGCGAGCCAGCCATGGACGCGATCGACCTGCAACAGCGCCTTGTCGTCGGATAACGCGATCATGCCCCAGCCCTCAAGAATCCGTCGACGACGCGGTTGAGTTCGGGCGATTCGAGCAGAAAGGCGTCGTGGCCATAGGGGCTCGACAGCTCGACGAAGCTGACCGGCGCCCCCGCGGCGTTGAGCGCCTGGACGATGCTGCGCGATTCGGGCGTCGGATACAGCCAGTCGGTGTCGAAACTGACCAGACAGAACCGTGATTTGGTCGCGCGAAAGGCGTTGGCGAGCAGGCCGCCATGCTCCTCGGCAAGGTCGTAATAATCCATCGCGCGCGTGATATAGAGATAGGAGTTGGCGTCGAACCGGTCGGTGAAGGCGAGCCCCTGATGGCGCAGATAGCTCTCGACCTGGAAATCGGCGTCGAACCCGAAGCTCTTGGCCTCGCGCGCCTGTAGCCGCCGCCCGAATTTCTCGGTCAGTCCGGCCTCGGACAGATAGGTGATGTGCGCCGCCATCCGCGCAACCGCGAGGCCGGCGGCGGGGGGATCGCCCGCGCCATAATAGTCGCCGCCGCGCCAGTTCGGGTCGGCCATCACCGCCTGGCGTCCGACCTCGTGGAACGCGATGTTCTGCGCGGTGTGGCGCGCGGTCGATGCGATCACGACGGTGGCACGGACGCGGTCGGGGAAGGTCGCGGGCCAGCTCAGCGCCTGCATCCCGCCCATCGACCCGCCGACCACCGCCGCCAGCACGCCGATGCCGAGATGGTCGAGCAGCATCGCCTGCGCACGGACCATGTCGCGGATCGTGATGACCGGGAACGCCATGCCCCAAGGCGCGCCGGTCGCCGGGTTGATGGTCGCCGGGCCCGACGATCCCATGCAACTGCCCAGCACGTTCGCGCAGACCACGAAATCGCGGTCCGGATCGATCGGGCAGCCCGGACCGACCATCCGCGTCCACCAGCCCGGCTTGCCGGTGCGCGGATGCGCGGACGCGACATGCTGGTCGCCGGTCAGTGCGTGGCAGACCAGCACCGCATTCGACGCGTCGGCGTTGAGATTGCCGTACGTTTCATACGCGATGTCGACCGGCGACAGCAGCACGCCGCCATCGAGCCGCAGCGGCCCCGGCAGCGTCACGCGGCGCGCCAGCCCGAAGCGATCGTCGTTTACGGCTGGGGCAGGAGCAGGGGCGGGCGCGGGTGCAGGCATGGCGCCTCATACCCATCCATGGGGGTGGTTCATAGCGCGGCGCATCGCTACAGCACCGTCATGACCGTACCTGCTCCCAAACCCTGGATCCTGGGCATCGCGCCTTACACCCCCGGCCGTTCGACGACCGACGATGGCCGCACCGTCATCAAGCTGTCGTCGAACGAGAACCCGCTCGGCACCAGCGCCGCCGCCAAGGCCGCGTTCGATGCCGCCGACCGGACGCTGGAACGCTACCCGGACGCCAGCGCGGCCGAACTGCGCGAGGCGCTGGCCGGTCATTACAATCTGGACCCCGCGCGGATCATCTATGGCACCGGCTCGGACGAGATCCTGCATCTCGCCGCGGGTGCCTATGCCGGGCCTGGCGACGAGATCATCCATGTCCGCTACGGCTTTGCGGTGTACGAGATCGCGACCCGGCGCGTCGGTGCCGAACCTATC
Source organism: Sphingomonas sp. R86521 (assembly GCF_042466235.1). Lineage (NCBI taxonomy): Bacteria > Pseudomonadati > Pseudomonadota > Alphaproteobacteria > Sphingomonadales > Sphingomonadaceae > Sphingomonas > Sphingomonas sp. R86521. The sequence continues at coordinate 401,043 of NZ_JAXHBY010000001.1, forward strand.
ATCGTCCCCGACCGCGACTATGCGACCGATGTCGACGCGATCCTGGCGGCGGTGACCGAGCGTACCCGCGTTGTCTTCGTCGCCAACCCCAACAACCCGACCGGCACCTTCACGGTCCGCAGCGAGATCGCGCGGCTGCATGCGGGCTTGCCGCGCGACGTGCTGCTGGTGCTCGACCAGGCCTATGCCGAATATCTCAGCCCCGAAGAGGACGATGCCGGCCTCGCGCTGGCGATGACCGAGGCGAACGTGCTGGTGACGCGGACCTTCTCGAAGATCCACGGCCTCGCCGCCGAGCGCATCGGTTGGGGCTATGCTTGCCCGGCAGTCATAGACGCGATGCACCGCATCCGCGCGCCGTTCAACGTCACCACCGCGGGCCAGGCGGCGGCGGTCGCGGCGATCGGCGACACCGCGTTCGTCGACGCGACGCGCGCGCACAACGACACATGGCGCGGCTGGTTCGTCGACCAGATCGAAGCGATGGGGAACGCGGGGCTGCGCGCGGTACCGTCCAAGGCAAACTTCGTGCTGGTGCTGTTCGAGGGCACGCTGACCGCCGACGCCGCCTATCATGGGCTGATGGACGCCGGGTACATCGTCCGCTGGCTACCGGGGCAGGGCCTGCCCGACGCGCTGCGCATCACGATCGGGACCGAGGCCGAGACCAGAGGCGTGATCGCGGCGTTGCGTGCGCTGACCGAACGCTGATGTTGCCGTTCGCCCGCGTTACGATCATCGGGCTGGGGCTGATCGGATCGTCGATCGCGCGTGGCGTTATGGCGGCAATGCCGACCGTGCGCGTGACCGGCTTTGATGCCGACGCCGGCGTGCGCGAGACCGCGGACCGGCTGGAGATCTGCCATGACGTCGCCGACAGCGCGGGCGCGGCGGTAATCGACGCCGACCTCGTCATCCTGTGCGTACCGGTCGGCGCGATGGGCGCGGTCGCGGCAGACTTCGCCGCCGACCTGCCCGCCGACGCGATCGTCAGCGACGTCGGCAGCTGCAAGGCCGAGGTCGCGCGCGCGCTCTCCGCTGCGCTGCCGAACGCCACGATCATTCCAGCACATCCGGTCGCCGGCACCGAACGCAGCGGCCCCGAGGCGGGGTTCGCGACGCTGTTCCGCCACCGCTGGTGCATCGTCACCCCGCCCGAAGGCGCCGACGCCGCCGCGGTCGAGCGCGTCTCCGAATTCTGGCGGCGGCTCGGCGCCGAGGTCGAGACGATGGCGCCCGAGCATCACGACCGCGTGCTCGCGATCACCAGCCACCTGCCGCACCTCATCGCCTACACCATCGTCGGTACCGCCAGCGACCTGGAGGAGGTGACGCAGTCCGAGGTCATCAAATATTCGGCCGGCGGCTTTCGCGACTTCACCCGGATCGCGGCGTCGGACCCGACGATGTGGCGCGACGTCTTCCTGACCAACCGCGAGGCGGTGCTCGAAATGCTCCAGCGCTTCTCGGAGGACCTCAGCCACCTCCAGCGCGCGATCCGCTGGGGCGACGGCGACGCGCTGTTCGACCTCTTCACCCGCACCCGTGCGGTCCGCCGCTCGATCGTCGAACAGGGCCAGGACGACGACGCCCCCGATTTCGGCCGCACGCACGACTAAGGGTGTTCCTGCGCAGGCAGGAATCCAGGGTAACCGAGTGCGACGTGCGTAACCCTGGACTCCTGCCTGCGCAGAAGAACGGCTAGGTCTCCAGCGCGTTCATCGCCTCATGGACGCGGCGCTCGGCCTCCTCGCGCGGCAGGCCCGGTGGCACCACCTCTCCGAACCGGAAGGTAATCACCCCTGGCCCCTTCGGCCCCTTCTTCGGCCACGCCACGCCGCTGTCGCACGCGATCGGCACGGTCGGCATTTTCAGCGCGCGGTACAGCCCGGCAAATCCGGGCTTCAGCGGCGGTTGTTCGCCCGGCGATACCCGCGTGCCCTCGGGGAAGATCAGGATCGAGCGGCCGGTCGCCTTTGCCGCGGTCGCCTCGCGCATCATCCCCCGCATCGCGCCGGCCGATGCGTCGCGGTCGACGACGATCGCGCCGTAGCGCCGCGCCGCCCAGCCCCAGAGCGGGATGTCGGCGAGCTCGCGCTTCAGCACCATCGCCGGGCCGTCGAGCAACGCCTGCAGCTCGAGCGTCTCGAACATCGCCTGGTGCTTGCACGCATAGAAAGCAGGCTCGGTCGGCCGCGTCCCCTCGATGCGGATCTGGATGCCGAGAATGACGCGCGTCGCCCAGCGGTGGAAGCGCGTCCACACCGTGGCATGCGCGATCACCGCCTTGTCGCCGAACAGCGCGGAGATCGGCACGCTGGCGACGATCGGCAGCGAGATGCTGTAGAACACCACCATGAAGATGGCGGTGCGTAACCAGGCGATCATGATCCCATTCCGATCCACAGCGCGATCCGCCGCAGGATCAGCTTGTTGTATTCGTTGACCAAGGTGCCGAGCCGCGGGGTGCCCGGCACGCCGTCGCCCAGCACCGTGACGTGATGATCGAGCGCCGCGTCGAGCTCCATCTTCGCCCTCGGGACGTGCCAGTCCGAGGTGACGAGCCGTACCGAGCGATACTTGTGGACCCGCACCCAGGCCGCGGTCTCCTCGGCATTGGAGCGCGTATCGACCGCATCGGCGCCCAGGTCGACGCAGCACGCGAACAGCGTCGACGGCGTGCGGTATTCGCGCGCCAGGTCGATCGCCCGCACGCCGGGCGCGACGCCGGTGACCAGCATCCGCCGCGCCTGATGGCGACGCAGCAGCTCGAGCCCGCGGTCTATCCGCCCCGCCGCCCCGGTCGGCACGACGATGGCGTCGGTCGTCGTACCCTCCAGCGGCACCGGCAGCATCAACATGAACGCTGCGAACCCCAGCGCCCACGCCAGCGCGACGACTCCGAACAGCCGGACGATCACAGCGTCAGCCTCAGCGCACGGACGATCGTCAGCCGCGCGGACACCGTCGCCAGCAGGACGAAGCCGATCGGTAGGCACACCAGCAGCAGCCAGTCCGCCGCGGTCAGCAGGATCCCGCCAAGGAGCTCGGATCCCAGTTGGCTCAGCCGCACGCCGATCAGCGCGATCACGCCCAGCGCGGCGATCCCGCCGACGATCCCGCCAAACGTCGCATCCAGTGCGATCCGGCGCTGGAACAGTCGCGCCACCTGGAGGTCGGTCGATCCGAGCATGTGCATCACCTCGATCGTCGGGCGATGCGCCTCCAGTCCGGCGCGCGCCGCCAGCACCACCACCGCCGCGGTCGCACCCGCCATCAGCAGCACCAGCGTCAGCGCCAGCCAGGTCAGCGACGTCATGAAGCCGCTGACCGGCGACATCCATCGTTCGTGGCGGTCGACGCGCGCGGCCGGGCTGATCGCATGGACCGCCGCGGCGATCCGCGCATCGCCCGCATCGCCGCTGGCCAGGTCGACATCGATCATCGCCGGGACCGGCAGCTGCGGGTCGGCGCCGTCGCTGCCGAGCCATGGGCGCAACAGCCGCGTCAGTTCCGCGCGATCGACCGGGGTGGCGCGCGCGACCTCGGGCAGGCGGCGCAGCGCGGTGACGATGCGCGCGGCGGCGGCATCGCGGCGGACCGGATCGCCCTGGACGACCTGCACCGTGAGCCGCCCCGACAGCTGCCGGTCGAGCAGCCGCGCGGCACCCGCGGTGCCCAGCCCCAGCGCGGCGGCGAGCATCGTCAGGAACAGCATGATCGCCATCACCCAGGTCATCGCGCGCAGCCCGCCGACCTCGTCGAGCACGCGCTTCATGAATCGGGCCGATGCGGCGGATGACGCAGCAGCCCGCTGGGATCGAGCAGCCGCCCGCGATCGAGCCGCATCATCTGCGCGTTCGGGATCCGGTTGAGCAGGTGGAAATCGTGCGTCGCGACCACCACGGTGGTGCCCAGCTTGTTGAGCGAATCGAACAAATGCAGCAGCCGCTCGGCCATGTCGGGATCGACGTTGCCGGTGGGCTCGTCGGCGACCAGGATCTCGGGCCGGCCGATCACCGCGCGCGCGATCGCCACGCGCTGCTGCTCGCCGCCCGACAGCGTCGCCGGGCGGGCGTGCGCGCGCTCAGCCAGCCCGACCCAGGCCAGCATCTCCTGCACCGGCTGTTCGATATCGACTTCGGCGACGCCGGCGACCCGCAGCGGCAACGCGATATTGTCGCGCGCCGACAGATGCGGGACGAGGCGGAAATCCTGGAACACCACGCCGATGCGCCGGCGGAACCCGGGCAGGCGGTCGCGCGGCAACAGCACCGCATCCTCGCCGAACAGCCGGATGATTCCCCGGCTCGGGCGTTGCGCGAGATAGAGCAGCTTCAGCAACGACGTCTTGCCCGCACCGCTGGCCCCGGTGACGAAGTAGAAATGCCCGCTGCGCAGCGTGAAGCTGACATCGGTCAACGTCTCCGCGCTGGTGCCATAGCGAAGGCCGACATTCTCGAACTGCACGATGTTCGCCATCCGTGTCGTCGCGCCCGTTCTTTTCCAGTCCAATACCGTCGACCGCTTTCGCATGCGCCGCGCGCGGCTTCAAGCGCACGGCCCCAGAGGTGACACGGGGTTGGCGCCGGGGGCACGGGGGTTGCCACGGGTCGGGGCGCCGTGCTTAGATTTCTCGCGAACGGCCACGTCCCTGCGGCCCGGTGATGAAGCGTATCCATGATCCTGCAATGCCCCGAGTGCAGCACCCGCTATCTGGTGCCCGACAGCGCGATCGGCGCCGACGGCCGCACCGTGCGTTGCGCGAACTGCAAGCATAGCTGGTTCCAGGCCGCCGCCCCGGCCGATCTGGTCGCACCGCCACCGGCTCCCGTACCGATTGCAGAGACGCCGGCACCGTTCGCGCCGCTCGCACCGCTGGTATCGGCACCCGAACCGGCCCCGGAACCTGCCGCCGCCCCGCTGCCGGCGCCGTCGCCGCTCCCTGGTTTTGCACCGGACCCGGTTGCCGATCCGGCTAGCCGCTTCAACGTCGGCGCTGCGTCCTTCCGGCCGCGCGTCAACATGGCGAAGCGCTGGACGATCGCGGCGGTCGCGGCGGGGATCCTGATGCTGCTCGCGGTCGTCGCGATCCTGTATCTCGGCGCACCGGGGATCGGCACCAAGCTGGGGATCGGCGCCAACGAGACGCCGCTGCGGCTGCGCGACAACCCGATCGAACGGCGCGAGCTGGAGAACGGGTCGGAGCTGTTCGCGGTCAGCGGCCAAGTCACCAACCCGTCGGATTCACGCCAGCGCGTCCCCGACATCCGCGCCGAACTCCGCGATGCACAGGGCCGGATCGTCTATAGCTGGACGATTACCCCGCAGCAGCGGACGCTGCCGCCGGGCGGCGCGATCGACTTCAACTCGGCGAAACTCGACGTGCCGTCGAATTCGAAGCGGCTGGAACTCAGCTTCGCGGGCGAGACCACGCGCTGAGGCCCCGCGCGGTTATCGCGCCAGCGCCTCGGCGATCAGTTTCCTCGAGTTCGCGATCCCGTACAGCGCGATGAAGCTGCCCATCCGCGGCCCCTGTTCGGACCCGAGCAGCGTCTCGTACAGCGCCTTGAACCAGTCGCGCAGCGTCTCGAACCCGCCGGTCTTGCCGATCTCGTAGACGATATTCTGGATATCCTCGGCGCTCGCATCGGCCGGCAACGCCGCGAGTTCGGCGTCCAGCCGTTCCAGCGCCGCGACCTCGACGCCCTCGGGCGCACGCCGCTTCAGCGTCGGCGCAACGAAATCGCGTCCGTACGCCAGCGCATGGTCGATCAACCGATCGAGCTCGGGATAGGTCTCCGCCGACGCATCGGGCACGTAGTTCGCCAGATAGCCCCAGACCTGCGCCTTGCTGGCGTCGCCCATCACGCCGACCAGGTTGAGCAGCAATCCGAAGGTGACCGGCAGCTCGCCCGTCGGCAGCTTGCCGTCATGGATGTGATGCACCGGATTGCCGAGCTTCTGCTTCAGATCCTGGCCCGCATAATTGCCGCGGAACTGCCAGTACTCGTCTACCGCGCGGGGAATTACGCCCATATGCAGCGACTTGGCCTTTTTCGGCTCGCGATACGCGTAGAACGCCAGCGATTCTTGCGGCCCATAGGTCAGCCACTGATCCAGGCTCAGCCCGTTGCCCTTCGACTTCGAGATCTTCTCGCCACTCTCGTCGAGGAACATCTCGTAGTTGAACCCCTCGGGCGGGCGACCGCCAAGCACGCGCGCGATCTTCGACGACTGCGTCACCGAATCGATCAGGTCCTTGCCCGCCATCTCGTAATCGACACCGAGCGCGACCCAGCGCATCGCCCAGTCGACCTTCCACTGCAGCTTCGCCTCGCCGCCGAGCACGCTCTGCTCGATTCGCTGGCCCTCATCCTCGAACGCGATGATCCCGGCTTCGGCGTCGACCACCTCGATCGGCACCTGCAGCACGATGCCACTGGTCGGCGAGATCGGCAGCACCGGGGAATAGGTCGCGCGGCGTTCCGCGCGCAGCGTCGGCAGCATGACGTCCTGGATACCCTGGAAGTGCCGCAGCACACCCTTCAGCGCCGCGTCGAACTTTCCGGTCGTGTAGTATTCCGTCGACGACGCGAACTCATACTCGAAGCCATAGCGGTCGAGGAAGTCGCGCAGCGTCGCATTGTTGTGCGCGGCAAAGCTGTCATGGCACCCGAACGGATCGGGCACCTGCGTCAACGGCTTGCCGAGATGCTCGGCCAGCATCGCACCGTTCGGCACGTTGTCCGGCACTTTTCGCAGGCCGTCCATGTCGTCCGAGAACGCGATCAAACGCGTCGGCGTATCCGACAATGCGTGGAAGGCATTCCGGACCATCGTCGTCCGCAAGACCTCGTTGAACGTGCCGATATGCGGCAGGCCCGACGGCCCGTATCCGGTCTCGAACAGGATCGGCGCACCGCCCGGCTTGCCGTCCGGATACCGCTTGAGCAGTTTCCGCGCTTCCTCGTACGGCCAGGCTTTGGATTCGAGGGCGGCGGTGCGGATGTCGGTCATGACCGAAGCGACTAGCGCTTCGGTCACACTCCGTCACCCCTAGAGGCTCAGCGGCAGCGACGCTTTGCGGTCATCGACCGGTCGATCGCACGCCCGCCGAGTGCGCCTGCTGCGCCACCCGCCACCGTGCCGAGCAGCCCGCCGCCGAGCGCATTGCCCGCGACCGCACCGCCGACGCCGCCTGCGACCAGACCCGTCGTGCCGCTCGAATAGCGGCAGCGCTTGCCGCGATAGCGCTGGTTGTGCCCGCGATATTCCTTGCGCGCCTCGGCCTTGCTGGCCGGAACGACGACCGCCACCGGAATGGCGAGCGACAGGGCGCTGAGCGCCATCAACATGTTCCGCATTCTATATCTCCCTGTTGTTTCAGTCTGCGCAACGCATACCGCGGGTAGCGGTTGCATGCGGAACGCCCGAACGCGGTCACCCCGGTTTGTGCCAAGGCCCCCAAACCCCGTCATGCCGGGCTCGTCCCGGCATCCAGAGCCACGCGCGGTGTCGCCGGTTACCCTGGATCCCGGGACTAGCCCGGGATGACGAAACGAGTTTGCGCGCCACCCAGCTGTTGCCCTTTCGTTCCCGACACGCGATATCCGTTACGATGCTCCCTTATCCAGCCCTGCACGCCAGCCATGCCGGCATCTGGATCGCGACCGCCGAGGAAACCCGCGCGGTCGGCCGCGGCGAGGCGATCCGGATCGCCGCGGACACACCCGTCATCCTGCTCAACGCGCCGTTGATCGGCCAGCGGCTCGGCTATGCCGAACTCACCGGGCTCGACCTGCTCGAACTCTACGCGTTCCTGCACCCCGCGCAGTTCGCGGTGCCGACGCCGAAGGGCCTCGCGCGCGTCGCGAACCTGCCGTTGCCGGGCGACGATGCGCAGATCGCACCGTTCCTGCTGCGCGCCGCCGAAGCGCTGCTCGCGATCACCGATGGCGACTGGCCCGAGCGCGAAGGCGCGTGGACCGCCGCGCAGTCGCTCTACCGGCTGCGTTGGCCATGGGCGCCGGTGGTCGCCGACCGCCTGAAGAAGCCGCAGGTCGACGAACGCTGGCTGTTCAGCCGCCTGCCCGAATGGGAGGAGCACGCGCCGCGTCCCGCCCCGCGCACCGTGACGATCGAACCGGGCGATGCCGAAGCGCGCCTCGTCGACCTCACCGGCCACGGCGCCGAGGAACGCCCGGGCCAGCGCGCCTATGCCGGCGCCGCCACCGCCGCGTTCGCCCCGCGCGCGATGCGCGATTCGCCCAATCTGGTGCTCGCCGAAGCCGGCACCGGGATCGGCAAGACGCTCGGCTATCTGTCGCCCGCCTCGCTCTGGGCGGAGAAGGCGGGCGGGGCGGTGTGGATATCGACCTACACCAAGACGCTGCAGCGCCAGCTCGGCCAGGAAACCGCGCGCCTCTATCCCGACGCAACGATCCGCAAGGCAAAGGTCGTGACGCGGAAAGGCCGCGAGAATTATCTCTGCCTGCTCAACCTGGAAGACGCGCTGCAAGGCGGGTTCGCCGGCCGCGCGGCGATCCTCGCGCATCTGGTCGCGCGCTGGGCGGCGTACAGCGCGGACGGCGACATGGTCGGCGGCGACCTGCCCGGCTGGCTGCCGACGCTGTTCCGCCGCAACGGCTCGACTGCGCTCACCGACCGCCGCGGCGAATGCGTCTACGCCGGCTGCCCGCACTACAAGAAATGCTTCATCGAGCGCGCGGCGCGGGCGAGCAGCGAAGCCGACATTGTCATCGCCAACCACGCGCTGGTCATGGTCAACGCCGCCCGCGGTCGCGAACTCGCCACCCGGCCGACGCGCTACGTGTTCGACGAGGGCCACCATATCTTCGACGCCGCCGATTCGATGTTCGCGACTGCGCTGACCGGCGCCGAGGCGATCGAGCTGCGGCGGTGGATCCTCGGTCCCGAATCGAGCGGTCGCGGTCGCCGCCGCGGTCTCGCCGCCCGGCTGTCGGACGTCGCCAGCTATGACGAGGGCGGCGCCCGCGCGATCGCCGAAGCCGTCGCCGCCGCCGGTGCGCTCGCCAGCGACGGCTGGCTGCAGCGGGTGGGGGAGGGCGCGCCGTTCGGCCCGATCGAAACCCTGCTCGCGGCGGTCCGTGGCCTCACCTATGCCCGTGCCGAACAGCCAGGCGATGCGGGCTACGGGCTCGAGACCGAACTCGCCGAACCCGATGCGACGCTGATCGAGACGGCGGGGGCGGCTGCCGCTGCGCTCGACGCGCTGGTCCGGCCGCTGGTCACGCTAGGCCGGCGTCTCGAGGCGGTGCTCGCCGAAGCACCCGATTGGCTCGACGGCCCCGCCCGGGCCCGCGTCGAAGGTGCGATCGCGTCGATCGGCTGGCGCGCCGAGACGGTGGCGTCATGGCTGTCGCTGCTCGCGCGCGTCGGCGGCCCGGCGGATGCCGACTTCGTCGACTGGCTCGCGGTCGACCGCGGCGATGGTCGGGAATTCGACATCGGCCTTCACCGCCACTGGCTCGACCCGACGCGTCCGTTCGCCGAGATCGTCCTCAAGCCTGCACACGGCGCGCTCGTCACCTCCGCGACGCTCACTGGCGGCGGCGACTGGGATGTCGCCGAAGCGCGCACCGGCGCACCGCATCTCGCGCGTCCCGCCGCCCGTTTCCAGGCGGTCAGCCCGTTCGATTATGCCAACCAGGCCGAGGTGCTGATCGTCACCGACGTCAAACGCGGTGACGTCGCCGCGCTCGCCAACGCCTATGCCCGGCTGATCGTCGCCAGCGGCGGCGGCACGCTGGGCCTGTTCACCGCGATCCGCCGCCTGCGCGGCGTCCATGGCCGCATCGCCGACCGGCTGGCACGCGAAGGCCTGCCGCTCCACGCCCAGCATGTCGATCCGATCGACACCGGGACGCTGGTCGACATATTTCGCGACGATCCCAGCGCCAGCCTGCTCGGTACCGATGCGCTCCGCGACGGCGTCGACGTTCCCGGCGAGTCGTTGCGACTGGTCGTCATGGAAGGCGTGCCCTGGCCGAAACCCTCGGTCCTCCACGCCGCGCGGCGTCTTGCCGGCGGCGGTTCGGCCTATGACGACCGCATCGTCCGCGCGCGGCTGGCGCAGGCGTTCGGCCGCCTGATCCGCCGCGCCGACGATTCGGGCGCGTTCGTGATGCTGTCCGCGGCGATGCCCTCGCGGCTGCTCAGCGCCTTCCCGCCGGGTGTGCCGATCGCCCGCGTCACGCTCGACGAAGCGGTGAGCCGAATCGCGACACGGCTTTCCTCGACGCCGCGCGTCGGGCATGGACTGCGCGAACCGGCCTGAGGACTTTCATGACAACGCTGACGCTGCTGGCATGAAGACGCTGACGCTGCTGCGCCACGCCAAGTCCGGCTGGGACGACCCCGTCGCGCGCGATTACGACCGCCCGCTCAACGGCAAGGGCAAGCGCGCCGCGGCGATGGTCGGCCGGCACATGCGCACGCTCGGTCTCGAATTCGACCAGGTCGTCGCTTCCCCCGCACTCCGCGTGACCGAGACGCTGGACGAGATCGTGTCGGGCTATGGCCGCACGCTGGCACCGGTCTGGGATCGGCGGATGTACCTGGCGTCTGCGGCGACATTGCTCGACATCGTCCACGGCCTGTCCGCCGACGTCGATCAGGTCCTGCTGGTCGGCCACAATCCCGGCCTCGAGGATCTGGTCCTGCTGCTCGTCCCCGACACGATCGACCCGCACCGCGACGCGGTCGAGGACAAATATCCGACCGCGAGCCTCGCCGAACTGGCGTTCGATGTCGACGCCTGGGCCGACGTCGTGGCCGGCGGCGCGCGCTTCTCGCGCTTCGTCCGCCCCCGCGACCTCGATCCGACGCTGGGCCCCGACGCCGACTGACCCGCCGAGCTTCGTCATGCCGGGCTCGTCCCGGCATCCAGAGCCCCACGCGGTGCCGCCCGTTACCCTGGATCCCGGGACAAGCCCGGGATGACGAAACTACGGAACTACTTCCCCGCCGCCGCTCACTTCCCCGCGAGCGCCTTCAACCCGGCAAACGCATTCGCCGGCTGGAAATCCTCCTCGGCCACCACGCCCGCCGCAGCCAGCGCCGCCGCCGCGTTCGGTCCGCGCGGAAACGGATCCAGCGCCAGCGCCAGCGTCTCCGCCGCCGCCTCGCCCAGGTCGATCGCGCCGCCCTCGATCGGCATGGTGTCGAGGACGTCCTCCGACAGCTCGATCTCGTCCGCCTCGGTGGCGATGTCGTCGACGAAGCGCAGCGACACCGGTTCGTCGATCGTCACCGGCAACGGCTCGTCGGTTACCGAGCACGCCTGCACCACATCGCCCGACACCCGGCCGTGCGCGACGATGCCGCCGCCCTCGCGCCGCACCGCCATCGTCGCCTCCAGCCGGTCGATCGATACCAGCCCGAAGCGCTTGGCGACCGCCGCGCGCTCGCCTTCGTTGGCGGTGATCGTCACCGTCCGGTCGCGCTCGCCGATCGTGTCGAGCCGTTCGAGACGGCTGAATTCGGTATTCACGGCAACTCTCCTGCCAGCAATGTGTCGATCGGCGTGCCCGCCAGCACGGCGTGGAATCCGAACAGCGCGCCGCGGATATGGTCCAGCGCCGCGGCCGATGGCTGGACGCCGCGATACAGGTTGCGGATCATCGCGCCGTCGATGTCGCCCGCCGCCAGCCCGTCGCGATACGCGCCGAGCCGCCCGCCCAGCATCCCCATCATCCGCCCGATATGCTTGCCGACGACGATATCGCCGATTCCGAATTCGCGCAGCTGCCCGTCCATGTCGTCGACGAATCGCTCGGCTAGGCGCGCCGCGGGCTCACCGCCTGCCGGCTCCGCTTCCAGCCGCAGCATCACCAGCGCCAGGATCGTCGCGATCATGTCGAACCGGCCATCGACCGTGTCGGGCACCTCGCCCGCCAGGTACCAGTGTTCCGCGCGCGCATGCAGCACCACCGCGTTGTACAGCGGCAGCGCCTCGTCGCGCTTCTCTCCCAGCAATCGCCCGAACCACCCCAAAGCAACACGCCTTTCCGCCTGCGGCTTGTCTGCCCGCGCATCCTCGCATATCGAGGCGATCGGCCGCCGATGCAATCGCGCACGGCGCCGCTGTTGCGCGTACCCCGCCCTGGAGTTGTCTATGAGCGTGTTTTCCGCCCGTACGGGTCTTGCCGCTGTGGCGCTGCTCGCGGCAGTCGCGACCGGTGGCTGCGCCCAGCTGCGCTCGCACCAGGGCTATGTCGTCGATACCGACCTCGTCAATTCGGTCCAGCCAGGCGTCGACAACCGCCAGTCGGTGCAGGCGACGCTCGGCAAGCCGACCATCAGCGGCCAGTTCGGGCAGGGCGACTGGTATTACCTCGCCCGCGACAGCCGCAACTACGCGTTCCGCAATCCGCGCCCGAACGCGCAGATCACGCTGCAGATCAGCTTCGACGCCAAGGGTACCGTGACCGCGATTCGCCGCGGCGGCATGGATCAGGTCGCCTCGATCACCCCGTACGGCAAGAAGACGCCGACGCTCGGTCGCCAGCGTGGCTTCTTCCAGGATCTGTTCGGCAACATCGGCACGGTCGGTGCGGCTGGGTCCGGCGGCGGCAACAATGGCAGCAACACCGGCGGCGGCGGACGCGACCGGCCATAAGGGTTTGGTCGCGCCGCGTGCTACGCATCGGCGCGACCGGGCCTGGACCGGCACCGATCCCGAAAGGGGGGAAAGGGATCGTCGTGTTAACGCGCCATCCCCGGGTTGGTTCGCTGCGATTCGCGCTAACCCCATAATTAATCGCTAAACATCCGTAACGAACCTGACTCCCGCCGAAACGGCGCTATCGCCCGCTAATTTCGCGCCGGGGGATGCGCGATGGGCGAGTCGATCTGGTTCATTGATGCGGTCGCGCGCGAGACGACGCTGTTCGCCGCGGTCGGGTTGCTGATCGGCGGCGTCGACGATTTCCTGGTCGATCTGGTCTTCCTCATCGGGCGATGGCGCCGCGGCGGACGGCCTCGCCTGACGCTCGCGACGCTGCCCCCGCCGCATCGGTCTGGGCGGATCGTGGTGTTTGTGGCGGCGTGGGACGAGGTTGCGGTGATCGGCAACATGCTGACGACCGCAGTGCAGCGCTTCGATCATCCCGACTACCGGATCTATGTCGGGCTGTATCCGAACGATCGCGGCACCATCCGCGCGGCGTCGGCGGTTGCCGAGCGCGATCCGCGAATCCGCCTCGTCATCGGCACGCGCGACGGCCCGACCACCAAGGCGGATTGCCTCAACACCTTGTGGCACGCGCTGCAGCGCGACGATGCGCGCACCGGCGTCGCGACCAAGGCGATCGTGCTGCACGATGCGGAGGATGTCGTCCACGCCGACGAACTGCGTATCTTCGACGCGCTGATCGAACAGCACGATTATGTGCAGTTGCCCGTCCTCCCGCTCGTCAACCGCCGCGCGCAGCTGGTGTCGGGCCATTACGCCGACGAATTCGCCGAAGCGCACGCCAAGCAGCTCGTGGTCCGCACCGCGCTCGGCGCCGGCATGCCGCTGGCCGGCACCGGCTGCGCGATCACCCCGGACATCCTCGCGGTCATCGCTGCCGAGCGGGGCGGCGATCCGTTCGATGCGACCAGCCTCACCGAAGATTACGAGCTCGGGCTGCGGATGGCGGATCTCGGCGCGCGCGGGCTGTTCGCGCGGATCGACGATGCCCGCGGCGGCATCGTCGCGGTCCGCGCCTTCTTCCCCGGTACGATCGATGCGGCGGTGCGGCAGAAGACGCGCTGGATGACCGGCATCGCGCTCGCCGGATGGGATCGCACCGGCTGGGCCCGTCCGCTGGCGTTCGCCGATCACTGGATGCGGATGCGCGACCGGCGCGGTCCGCTGGCCGTCGTCGTGCTGGCGATGGCCTATTGCGCGCTGCCGGTCTGGGCGCTGGCCGCGGTGCTGCACTGGTATATCGGGTCCAGCCCGGCGCCCGGTGGCTGGCCGGGCCTGTGGCTGCTGGCGGTCAACACCGTGCTGCTGCTCTGGCGGCTTGGCACCCGGATGATCTTCACCGGCCGCAGCTATGGTCTTCGCGAAGCCTTCTGGTCGTTGCCGCGGTTCGTCGTCGGGAACTTCGTCGCGCTCAACGCCGCGCCGCGCGCGCTGGTGCGCTATATCCGCATGCTCCGCGGCGCGGCGCCGGTGTGGGACAAGACCAGCCACGAATTCCCGGATGCTCCTGCGATGGGTCCCGCGACGAGTCCGGCGATCGTAAGCACCGATTTGCCGTGACCGGCGGCCGCCCGCTTCGCTTCCTCCTGCTGACGCTCGGCGGCTGGATCGCGATTCGGACTCTGGCGCTGCTCCCGACCACGGCACCGCTGCCCGCGCTGGTCGAGGCGATCGTTCCGCGCGCGGTCGCAGAGCGGCTGATTCCGGCGTTGGCGAAGGCGTTCGTCCCGTCCATCCAGCCCCCGGTCGCCAGTCCCCCTACCGTCCCGGCGCCGCTCCCGCCGCCTGGAACGCATGCTTCCCCGCCGTTGCTGCTCGTCGCAGTCGCCGCGCCGATCCTCGTCGAACCCCGATCGGAGCGGCCCAGGAGTTCCCTCCCATCCTCGCTCGCGCTGACGCCGATCGCGCAGGGCCGCAGCCGTCTCGCCGGCAGCACTTGGCTGCTCGCGCGGGGCGGACCCTCGGGCTCGCTCGACGGCGGCCAGCTCGGCGCGTCGCAGGCGGGTCTGCGCGTCACCTACGCACTCGGCAGCGCCCGGCGGATCGCGCTCGCCGCACGCGTATCCGCCCCGATCAGGGGCCGCGGACGCGAAGCATCGTTGGGCGTCGAATGGCAGCCGACCCGCATCCCGGTCCGATTGCTCGCCGAACACAGGATCTCGCTCGACGGCGGTCGCGGAGGCCCGATGCTCGGCATCATCGGAGGCTATGGCCCCGCCGATATCGCGCCCGGCATCCGGCTCGAGGCGTACGGGCAGGCCGGTGCGATCGCGCGCGACGGCGTCGAGACCTTCGTCGACACCGCCGCACGTTTGACCCATCCGGTCGCGCACCTCGCCGGCATGCGGGTCGATCTCGGGCTGGGCGCCTGGGGCAGCGCGCAACGTGGCGCACGGCGATTCGATATCGGCCCGACCGTCGGCATCGCGGTCCCGGTCGCGGGCAAGGCGATCCGCCTCAACCTCGACTGCGGTATTATGTAGCAAGTGCACCAACGCGATTGCGGAAGTCACGCCCTACGGCGGCGAACGTATCGCAGACAGTGACACCCTGCACGATACCGTTCGTCTAGGAGCGAAATAGCGTGTCTATTTTTTTTGCGACGTTCTTGAGCCTCGCATCGCTAGTCCATGTAGCACCCGCCTTTGGCGACCTTCCGGTCGCTTTCAGCTCGCAAATTTATGTTGGTTCTCCGGAAGCACTTGAACACGTCCATATAATTAACGAACACCGTAATATCGATTATTGCTCCGCCCGATTCTATCTTAGGCCAGACGTCCGTTCCCGTGATCACCAGCGCATCGTATTTAATAAAATCGTTGGCGGCGATTACTGCATTCTCAAAAATGCTATCAACGGGACTACAATCTTCGCCATCTATAAGAACGGAATAGGCTATTCTAGTCTGATAGGCCGGGGTTGCGCCTTTATTCCATACTTCGACTTGGAAGGATTTTTTTACCTTCGCCGGATCTTCATGCGCTGGACCGTCAACGATCTTCACCTTTCCAAAACTCACGTAAGCCCTAAGGCCTTTCTCAGCGTTCTCCTCGGAGACCTTGACCATGCTGGTTGCGGCATCGGCATTCTGTCCGGCGATTACCAAAGCGGCTTCGGTCTCGCGCGCCCCTTGGAGCGCTCGCCGACTGCTGCGAGCATTTTCACGCATGTTGAGAGTGTTACTCCGGCGAGCTTGCGCCGCAGCAACCCAAGCAAAATAGGCCGCGGCCCCGGCCGCCAAAAGCGTGAGGAGACCAATTCCGAATCCAGCTACCGACAGATAGAAGGACCGCCTTGTCCAGAGGGCGGAATCATACGCGGCGTCTGCCGCCTTCCACTGGGCGCAAAGGTCGGACTTGTGATCGTTGCCACCCTTAGCGCATGGCTTATTGGGGTCTATGCGTTGGTCCGCTTGCTTGAAGCGCGTATTAATCTCTCGCAGGCTTCGCGCTATGGACTCTTGAGCTTGTGCCTGTTGCTTGGTTGCGGCCTGTCGGTCTGGTGACGCTCCCAGAGTTAATCCGACAGCCGCAAGGACGAAGTACCGATAGCCTCTAGGCATTGGATCATGAACACCGCTGTAAATTTTCCCCGCGCCAGCTTGTTCCTGATGTTCGGCTCGCTGTCCATCACGCCGATATCTGCCAGCTTGCCGACAAGCTGGGCGTAGGTAACGCCCTTCCGCTTTAACTCCGCCTTGAGCATCGCCTTTACGCGATCCTCCCATTCCTTCGCCTCAACCATCCCGCGCTCCAAATAACCGCAAATAGCATCATACGCGATGCATTTGCCCTTGCATAGAGTGTGGCGTTGCCACTATATCCGATGCATAAGCACTGGATACGATGACATGGCACAGCACTTTCTCCTTACCGCAGCGGCCCGCACCCTCAGCCTCAAGGCTGTTTTCAAGATGGGCGAGGATGCAGCCTACGAGGCATTCCGCCGCATGCGCTGGCCTGAGACGGAAGGCGAGGCTGTGTGTCCGTCGTGCGGTTGCCCGGACACGTACAACATCACGTCGCGCCGTCGCTTCAAGTGCGTTGCCTGCTACCACCAGTTCTCGGTGACCAGCGGCACGATCTTTGCCAGCCGCAAGCTATCGTTCACCGACTTGCTCGCCGCAATCGTCATTTTCGTGAACGGTGCCAAGGGCGTTTCGGCGTTGCAGGTCAGCCGCGACCTGGACGTGCAGTACAAGACCGCGTTCGTCCTCTCGCACAAGCTGCGCGAAGCGATGGCGATTGAAGCACAGGGCCGCGTTCTGGACGGTGTTGTCGAGGTCGATGGCGCCTATTTCGGCGGCTATGTGAAGCCAGCCAACCGCAAGAACGAGCGTGTCGATCGCCGCACCCTGCTTGCACAGAACGGCAAGCGTCAGTCGGTCGTCGTGATGCGCGAGCGCGGTGGCGATACCCTGACGTTCGTCGGCAAGTCGGAAGCCGTTGGCGTGGCCCTGGTCGCCGCCAATGTCGCACCCGGCACCGTCGTTCATGCTGACGAAGCTTCGCACTGGGATAAGCTACATGCCCGCTACGAGACGTTCCGTATCAACCACAGCGAAGCGTACTCGGCCAACGGCGCTTGCACCAATCAGGCGGAAAGCTTTTTCAGCCGCCTTCGCCGCGCCGAGGCTGGCGTACATCACCGGATCGCTGGCGAATACCTGAACGCCTACGCTGGCGAGATGGCATGGCGCGAGGACAACCGCCGCGTTGCCAACGGTTCGCAGGCCGCGATGGTAGTTCGGTCCGCGATGGTGTCGCCGGTATCGCGTAAGTGGGCTGGATACTGGCAGCGAGCCGCTTGACGTTAGTCAGGCTAACTTTTCACTTGCCAAGTTGGCATGTTTGGGACTTTAACGGTGACGACCCGCCGCACGGTGTGGTCACCCTAGTGTTTAGCTAGGGTAAGACCTGCAATGAGTACGAACGTACTCAAAGCGACCGAACCGAAAGCGCCAGTAGTCCACCACAGACACAGCCTTCGGCCAAGAGCAAGCGACACGCATGTCATTCTCCTTGGGGTCCGGGGTGTGAGCCCCGGGCTCCGGGACGCCCCATACGCCCCGCCGCTAAAGAGCGCCTAGGGGCAGACAGAAGAATGACGGCGGGCCGTCACGGACACTATTCGCGAAGCCGAGCCCCCGAGTCGAATCATTTTTGTTCTAGCTGCGACGAAGCGTGAACATTTCGTGAAGTGTGGCGCAAAAACATCGCTGAGACATGTAGATATAAACAAGTCTTTATATCAGCCGCCACTCTAGTTCTGATCCACTCCCGTATTTAGCGCCGGTTGCGTGGCCCGCCTTACGAAGCCGCCCGAAGGCATCCCCAACCGCCTTCCGTATCGCCGTTGCGGCCACACGGTTACGCGGGTCAATGCCGCGCTCCACCATGATCTCCTTGGCGGCGTCTAGCGTCCGCAACGGGCCACCAGCGCGCCGCATCATGTCGAGAAGCCGCCGCTGTATCGGCGTAGCCCCTGACAGCGCGATAGGCGCCGATTTGCACGCGGGTAGCTCGCTCGGCCGTATGCCGGGGTCGAACACCATTATCGCCGCGTCGATCGCGGTAAGCGCCGATCCGGCATCCTCCCAAGCGATCCTGTGGGTTTCAACCTGGCCCGCCAGTTCGGCGCGCTTGCGAAGGAGACCGCTAAGGGTCTGATCGTATCCGTCCTGCATATGATGGCATTACAACTCACAGGCGGTTACGTCTGTCCCCGCGTTGGTGCATCTGCTACATAATACCGCTCGACTGGCGCCAGCGCATCGGCGGCACCGCGCGACCCGGCTCGGGCCCCGCGCTTTCGATCGGCAGCGACTTCTAGCCGCGGGGGCGCGATCGGCTATAACGCCCCCGTGGATCTGTACCTCCCCATCGCCAACCTGTCGGTCAATGCGCTCGTCATCATCCTGCTCGGGGGCGGGGTCGGGCTGTTGTCGGGGATGTTCGGGATCGGTGGCGGGTTCCTGACCACGCCGTTGCTGATCGTCTATGGCATCCCGCCGACCGTCGCCGCCGCGTCCGCCGCCAGCCAGGTCACCGGCGCCAGCGTATCGGGCGTGTTCGCGCATTTCCGGCGCGGCGGGGTCGATACCAAGATGGGCGGCGTGCTGGTCGCGGGCGGCATCCTCGGCGCGTTCTTCGGCGCGTGGCTGTTCCGCCTGCTCCAGGAAAGCGGGCAGATCGATACCGTGATCGCGATCGTCTACGTCGTCATGCTCGGGTCGATCGGCAGCCTGATGGCCCGCGAATCGTTCGGCACAATCCGCCGGCAACGCAGCGGCCGACCGCCGCGTGCGCGGAAACGCCGCCACCATCCGCTGGTCGCGGCGCTGCCGCTGCGCACGCGGTTCTACGCCTCGGGCCTCTATATCTCGCCGCTCGCGCCGCTGCTGCTCGGCTTCGGCACCGGCATCCTGACGATCCTGCTCGGCATCGGCGGCGGCTTCATCCTGGTGCCGGCGATGATCTATCTGCTCGGGATGGCGACCAACGTCGTCGTCGGCACGTCGCTGTTCCAGACGCTGTTCGTCACCGCGGTCGCGACGATGGTCCACGCCACCACCACCAAGGCGGTCGACATCGTGCTCGCCGCGCTGTTGCTGCTCGGATCGGTGGTCGGTGCGCAGGTCGGCGCCCGCCTCGCGACCAAGGTGAAGCCCGAGTACCTCCGGCTCGCGCTGGCGCTCATGGTGCTGGCGATCGGCGTCCGCGTGCTGCTCGGCCTCGTCTGGCGCCCGGAAGAGATCTTCTCGGTCACGCTGTCGTGAGGACGGGGTCGTGAGGCGCCTGCTCCTCCTGACGCCGCTGCTGATGGCACAGGCGAAGCCCGTGCTCGTCCCCGACGTCAGCCAGCGCAATATCGAGATCGCCTACAGCTTTACCGGGGCCGAACTGCTGCTGTTCGGCGCGATCCTCTATCCCGGTGGCCGCGTGCCGGGCGCCGCGCAGCCGACCGACATCGTCGTCGTCGTGAAGGGGCCGACCCAGTCCGTCCTGATCCGCGAGAAGGAAAAGGTCGCCGGGATCTGGGTCAACGCCGCACGGCTGCGCTATCGCTCGGCGCCCAGCTTCTACGCGATCGCATCATCGCGCCCAATCGACCGGATCGTCGACGACCGCACGCGCGCGATCTACGAACTCGGCCTCGACAGCCTGCAACTGTCCCCAGCGTCCAGCGCCCCCGCCGAGACGCAGGACCGTTTCCAGCGTGGCCTCGTCGACCTCAAGCGCCGCGCCGGCCTGTATTACGCCGCCCCGCATGCGGTCGAGATCACCGACGGCGTGCTCTACCGCGCCCGCGTGACGATTCCCGCCCGCGTTCCCGTCGGGCGGTTCACCGCGGAAACCTTCCTGATTCGCGACGGCCGCGTGCTGGCGGCGGCGGTGCGCGACATCGACATCCGCAAATCCGGGTTCGAACGCTATGTCGCGCGCGCCGCGGATCGCTCGTCGATCCTCTACGGCCTCACCGCGGTCGCCTTGTCGATGCTGCTCGGCTGGGGCGCCGGCTGGATCGCGCGCCGGGTCTAGGCCCTGGATAACGTGATCTTTACGCCTCCACCCGCATAGCATCGGGCTGTATGAGCAGAGGCGTAGCGACGATGACCGAGATGTTGGGAGCCGATGCGTTCCAGCGTGCCACTCCGGCCGGCGGCCTGGCCGGTCAGGCGACGGTGCCGATCGGCTATGTCTTCGCGATCGCCGGTGCCAGCAGCCGCATCGTCATCGACCGCGCCTCGATCGAGACGCTGATCGACGATACCGATCCTGTGGTCGCGTCGGCGGGCTCGGTTGGCAGCCAGATCAAGATGCGTGTCGGATCGACCTGGCTGGTCGCCAACGTCCGCTCGCTGAAGCTCGACGACGCGGCGGGCACGCGCGTGATCGCCGAGATCGACTTTCTCGGCGAAGGCGACGAGGAGCGCCTGACCGGCAAGCTCTATCGCTTCCGCCGCGGCGTCACGCGCTATCCGATGCCGGGGTGCGAGGTCTATCCGATCACCACCGCCGACCTGAAGCAGATCTACGCCGCCGAGGATCGCGCGAACATCGAGGTCGGCACGGTCTATCCGACCAAGGACATCCGCGCCGCGCTCTATGTCGATGCGATGCTCGGCAAGCATTTCGCGCTGGTCGGATCGACCGGCACCGGCAAGTCGACCAGCGCCGCGCTGATCCTGCACCGGATCTGCGAACTCGCGCCGCAGGGTCACATCGTGATGATCGATCCGCACGGCGAATATGGCGCGGCGTTCCGCGGTAATGGCGCGATCTACGACGTCACCAATTTGCAGATGCCGTACTGGCTGATGAACTTCGAGGAGCACTGCGAGGTGTTCCTGACCAGCAGCGGGTCGGATCGCCAGTTCGACGCCGACATCCTCGCCAAATGCCTGTTGATGGCGAAGGCGAAAAGCCGACTGGGGCAGGAGATCGCGAAACTGACCGTCGACGCCCCGATCCCCTATCTGCTCAGCGACCTGACCAACATCGTCGGCCTCGAAATGGGCAAGATGGACCGCGCCGGCGACACCGCGCCCTATCTGCGGCTGAAGACCAAGATCGACGAGATCAAGTCCGACCCACGCTATGGCTTCATGTTTTCGGGCATGCTGGTCGCCGACACCATGGCGAGCTTCCTGCAGCGCATCTTCCGCATGCCGGGCGAGGGCAAGCCGATCTCGATCATCGATGTGTCTGGCGTGCCGTCGGACATCACCTCGGTGGTGGTCGCCGTGCTGGCGCGGATGACCTTCGACTATGCGATCTGGTCGCGCAACGAAGAGCCGCGGCCGATCCTGCTGGTCTGCGAGGAAGCGCATCGCTACATCCCCGCCGGGCAGGAAACCTCCAATTCGGTCGGCCGCATCCTCGGCCGCATCGCCAAGGAGGGCCGCAAATACGGCGTCTCGCTCGGGCTGATCACGCAGCGCCCGTCCGATCTCGCGGAGGGCGTCCTCTCGCAGTGCGGCACGATCATCGCGATGCGCCTCAACAACGACCGCGACCAGGCCTTCGTCCGCGCCGCGATGCCCGAAGGTGCGCGCGGCTTCCTCGATTCGATCCCCGCGCTGCGCAACCGCGAATGCATCATCTGCGGCGAAGGCGTCACCATCCCGGTCCGCGTGTCGTTCGACGGCCTCGACGAAGCCAAGCGCCCGGCTTCGGGCGACCCACTATTCTCGCAGCTATGGCGCGACGTCGGCGGCGAGGATCAGATCATCGCCCGCACCATCCAACGCTGGCGCGCACAGGGGAAATAACGCGCTGGCGGGCAGGACCGGCATACACACGCGGTTCTCCTGCGAAAGCAGGAGCCCAGGAGGCTCGAGCCCCGTCTTCCGTAACCCTGGGCTCCTGCGTTCGCAGGAGAACCGTCGCAGGCTAGATCGTCTCAAGCTTCCATTGAGGACAGACCCTCAGACCTGATCCAACCGCCGCCCCAGCCGCACGAAGAACGTGATCAGCACCGGCACCAGAATGATCGACAGCACGATCTTGGTCAGCATCTGCCCCTCCATCAGCGCCAGGATCGGGCGCTCGCCGAGGAACGAGATGGTGATGAACAGCAACGTGTCGATGATCTGCGAGACGACGCTGGCGATCATCCCGCGCAGCCACACCAGCTTGCCCTCGCCCCCGCCGATCGGGCGCGACAGCTTGGCGAAGATCAGCACGTTGAGCGTCTGCGAGATGCCGTAGCTGATCAGCCCCGCGATCATCATCCGCGCGCCCTGTCCGACCACCACCGGAAACGCATCGATTGCCGGCGGGTACATGCCCGGGTCGTGCGGCAGGGCCAGCACCAGCTGGATCAGCACCGCCGACACGATCAACGGAATGAACCCGAAGCGTACCAGCGAGGTCGCGATCTTTTGTCCGTGGAGTTCGGCGACCGCGCTGCTGAGCGCGACCAGCAGCAGGAACGCGAAGATCCCCGCCTCGACCGCGAGCGGTCCCAGCGCCACCTGCTTCACGCCCAGCACGCCTGCGATACAGACCATCCCGCCGTACAGAACCGAAAAGACGAAGAGCGAGCGCGTAATCGCAGGGGGGGTGTGATCCATCGCCGCGACGCTACCGCGTTTCGCCTTCCCGTCAATTCGCCCCGTGACATTGCAGCGTCAAATGACTGGCGAGCCCCGCCCCCGCGTGTCATGTCGGCCCTGCGCGCCCGGGGGGCCGCGTCACGATCTTCAGGAAGCGTCAGTCCAGGCATGAACAGACTTCTCATCGGCCTTTGCGGTATCGCCGTGATCCTGGGTATCGCGGTGCTGCTGTCGACCGACCGCCGCGCGATCCGGTTGCGCATCGTCGGCGCGGCGTTCGCGCTGCAGGCCGGAATCGCGGTGCTGGTGCTCTATTCCAGTTTCGGCAAGCTGGTCCTCGGCTCGATGTCGGGCGGGGTCGCCAACCTGCTCGGCTATTCGCAAAAGGGTACCGAATTCCTGTTCGGCAAGATGGCGACGCCCGAGATCGGCGGACAGAGCTTCGCGATCGCCGCGCTGCCGGTGATCATCTTCTTCGCCAGCCTGGTCTCGATCCTCTATTATCTCGGCGTCATGCAGCTGATCGTGCGCTGGGTCGGCGGCGCGATCGAGAAGGTCATCGGCGTATCGAAGGTCGAATCGCTGTGCGCGGCGGCGAACATCTTCGTCGGCCAGAGCGAATCGCCGCTCGTCATCCGCCCCTATCTCGCCGGACTGACCGCCCCGCAGCTGTTCACGGTGATGACCAGCGGGATGGCGGGCGTTGCCGGCACCATCCTCGCCGCGTACGCCTCGATGGGCATCAGCATCGACTATCTGCTCGCGGCCAGCTTCATGGCGGCGCCGGGCGGTATCCTGATGGCCAAGATCATCATGCCCGACAGCCGCGCGACGCCCGACGGCGAACTGGCGCTCGGCGACGTGCCCGAAAGCATCGCAGGCGAGCCGCTCCCCCAGGCCACGCATGACGAGGAAAAGCCCGCCAACCTGATCATGGCGGCGGCACAGGGTGCCCAGACCGGCGTGCGCCTGGCCGTCGCGGTCGGCGCGATGGTGCTCGCGTTCGTCGCCTTGGTCGCGCTGGCGAACGGCCTGCTCGGCGGGCTCGGCAACATCATCGGCTTGCCGGGGCTGAGCTTCCAGGGGCTGCTCGGCTATGTGTTCGCGCCGATCATGGTCCTGCTCAACGTGCCGTGGAGCGAGGCACAGATCGCCGGCGGGCTGTTCGGGCAAAAGATCGTGCTGAACGAATTCGTCGCGTATATCTCGCTCGGCACGCAACAGGGTCTCAGCCCGCGGACGATCGCGGTGATCACCTTCTCGCTGTGCGGGTTCGCGAACTTCTCGTCGATCGCGATCCAGATGGCGGTGACCGGCAGCCTCGCCCCCAACCAGCGCCCGATGATCGCGAAGCTCGGCCTGCGCGCGCTGGCGGCGGGTAGCCTCGCCAACCTGATGTCCGCAGCACTCGCAGGCCTGCTGATCTCCTAGTTCTCCCGCGAAGGCGGGAGCCCAGGGTCACGAACGCTACCGCTCGTGATCCGAACCCCCACCTGCGCGGAGGACCAATTCAGGGCATCATCACCGTGTCGATGACGTGGATCACGCCGTTCGACTGATAGACGTTGGCGATCGTGATGCGACCCTTGTCGCCCTTGCCGTCCATGATCATCCAGCCGCTGCCGGCCTTCATGAAGCTCAGCGTGCCGCCCTGCACCGTGGTGTAGGTCGCGGTGCCGCCATTGGCCTTCGCCTTTGCCGCGATATCGGCGGCGCTGATCGTGCCGGGCACCACGTGATAGGTCAGGATGCTGGTCAGCTGCGCCTTGTTCTCGGGCTTCACCAGCGTGTCGACGGTCCCTGCGGGCAGCTTGGCGAACGCGGCGTTGGTCGGTGCGAACACCGTGAACGGACCCGGGCCCGACAGCGTTTCGACCAGGCCTGCAGCCTTCACCGCGGCGACCAGCGTGGTGTGATCCTTTGAATTGACCGCGTTCTCGACGATGGTCTTGGTCGGGTACATCGCAGCGCCGCCGACGCGGGGGTTGGTCTTGGCGATGGCGGAACCGCTGGCGACGAGGGCGGTCGCGACGATGGCGGTGCGGATGATGTGGTTCATGGGGTTCTCCTTGCGCACCCCGGTTCGGATGCGGCGGAGATACGCAGGCGGGCGTCCGATTGACGCAAGGGTCAGACGGCGGCGTCCCGTACCGCGGCCCAGGCGGCGATCTCGTCGGGATACCGCGCCGCGATCGTCAGGTCGCTGGCCGCTCCCGCCGCCAGGTCGACATCGACGCTGCCGATCCACTCGACCGTGGCGTTGCCCGACAGCGTCACCATGCCGTCCGCGCTCGCCTCGGCACGGATCCGCCCGCCCTTGTTGAACACCGTCGTCGGCACATCGAACGCGATCCGCCCGGTCAGGCACGCGGCATAGGTCGACGCGCCCATCGCGCTGCCGCAACTGTCGGTCAGCCCGACCCCGCGCTCGAACGTCCGCACGAACAGGTCACGCCCACGCACTTCGACGAAGCTGACGTTCGCGCGGTTCGGCAGCCAGTCGGGCGCCGATTCGCAGACCGTGCCGACGCGCACCAGTTCGGCCTCGTCGATCCGGTCGACGAACGTCACCAGATGCGGGTTGGGCATCGCGACCGCGGTGAACGCGCGGTCGCTCGGCAGCCCCTCGATCGGCGCATCGATATTCTCCGCGCGCCCGATCGTCATCGGCCAGGCGGCGACGTCGCGCGACGCAGGCCCCGCGGTCTCACGTACGGTGAACACGCCCGGTGCAAGATCCGGGTCGCGCACCACGAACGCGCCGCTGGTCTTCAGGCGCACCCGCGCGCTCTCGACGCCAAGCGCGGCAAAGCCCGACCGCGCGGTGCAGCGCAGCCCGTTGAGACAGGTTTCCGATTCGCTCCCGTCCGAATTGAACATCCGCATCCCGAACGCATGGTCGTCATCGCCGGCGGTCAGCAGCAACAGGCCATCTCCCCCGACCGGCCCCGCGCGATCGGCGAGTGCGCGCGCGACCGCCGCCCAGGCCGCATCGTCCAGCGACAGCGCGCGCGCGTCGATCAACGGGAAGTCGTTGCCCGAGCCATGGCATTTGGTGATGTCGAACCGCATTGCCGCGGTCTAGGGGCCGGCGTGGCCGGCTGCAACGCTGCTTACGGCAGGCCGTAATGGTCGGCGATCCGGTCCAGCGCGAACGTCAGCACCAGCCGTCCGGCCCGCGCCGGCCAGCCGAGCGCCTTCTCGGCCACCGGCATGCCCTCGCCCGCGCAGACCACACGCCACAGGATATCGGCCAGACCCGCGCCCGCCGCGGCGGTCGCCGCATCGAACCGCCGCTTCGCCGCGATCTGCGCCATGGTCGGGTCCAGTCCCTCGCCCCCGCCGCCATCGACCCGCGCCGCCCAGCGCATCGTCACGCGCGGGCCCAGCGACGCGGTCTCGTAATCCGCGCGCAGCCGCTCGCCCGCCTCGAACTGCCGCAGGTCGACCAACCCGCGCGACCGCAGCCACCCGAGCGGCGACTCCGCCAGATTGACCGTGACCGTCCGGCCGCGGCCCACCCCTCCACCCATCGACCGTTCCACCAGCTCGCGCATGCCCATCTCCCCCGACCCATCTCGTCCGACCCCTCTCGTCCGAGTCGCATGCGTCTTGCCATATGGTCGCCTTTGTAGGACAGAGGCGAACCTATCTGGTTTGGAGTCCGAGATGATCACCGCGATCCGCGAAGTCCGCCGCGCCAAGGGCATGACGCTCGGGGATGTCGGCCGCGCCTGCGTACCGCCGACCACCGCGCAGACCATCGGCCGGCTAGAAACCGGCACGCGCACCGTGTCGGTCGGCTGGCTAAACCGCATCGCCGACGCGCTCGGCGTCGCGGCGGCGGACCTGGTCAAGCTCCCCGGCCGCGCCGATCTGCCCGTCGCCGCATTACTCGACGCCGCCGGTGCCCACGCGCCGCGCCGTGCGACGACGGCGACCCCGCCCCAGCCGGCCCCGGGGCAAATCGCGGTCACGGTCACCGGCGGCGTCGGCGACTATCGCAGCGGCGACGAGATCTGGTGCGACACGCTCGCCCCCGATGCGTTCACCAGCGCGCTGAACCGCGACGTCCTGGTCCCGCGCCCGGCAGGACGCTTCGTTTTCGGCCGCCTGGTCGAACTGAACGGCGCCACCGTCAGGATCATGCCACCGGGCAGCGGCAGCGAACCATCGACGATCGCAGACCCCGCCTGGATCGCGCGCGCGATCCGGCTGGTCCGGTCGTTATGAAGATGAAATAGCCGTCGGGCCCGAAGCCCGCCGACGTCGTCGCCTCGGCGAAGTCGGGAAAATGGTGCTGCCGGTGAGGATTGAACTCACGACCTCAGCCTTACCAAGGATGCGCTCTACCACTGAGCTACGGCAGCACTCGTCGGCATCGCTGCCGGCGGAGTGGGGCTAAGAGACGAGGGCGGCGCGGTTGTCAAGCGATGTCGGCGGCTGGTAGGCCGATCGGCATGACCGACGCAGACAAAAAGGCCGCCGCAAAGGCTGAGCGCATGGCCGCCGCGCTGCGCACCAACCTCCGCAAGCGGAAGACGCAGGCGCGCGGCGAGACCCCGTCCGTGCCATTGGAACCGACGCCCGACGCCTAGCCGATCGGCGCGCATTTCCCGCGCAGCCAGGCGAGGTCGTCGCCGTCCATCTGCGGCCCCAGCACCGCGAGCACCTGCGCGTGATACCCGTTCAGCCACGCCAGTTCGGGCGCGGTGAGCAGCGAAGGCTCAATCAGCATCCGCTCGATTGGACAGAAGGTCAGCGTCTCGAACCCGAGCATTTCCCGGTCCGCCCCGGCGATCTCGCGCGGCTCGATGAGCAGCAAATTCTCGATCCGGATGCCGTATTCGCCGGCCTTGTAATAGCCCGGCTCGTTCGAGACCATCATGCCCGCGCGCAACGGCTCCATCGCCGCGCCGCCGGGATAGTTGGGCGCGGCGATCCGCTGTGGCCCCTCGTGCACCGACAGATAGGCGCCGACGCCGTGCCCAGTGCCATGCGCGAAATCGAGCCCCGCCTCCCATAACGGTCGCCTGGCGAACGCATCGATCTGGCCGCCCATCGTGCCGTCCGGGAACACCGCGGTGGCGATCGCGATATGGCCCTTCAGCACGCGGGTGAAGCGGTCGCGCATTTCGGGCGTGGGCTCGCCGATCGGCATCACCCGGGTCACGTCGGTGGTGCCGTCGGCATATTGCCCGCCCGAATCGACCAGATACAGCTGGCCGACCTCGATCGGCACGTTCGACTCTTCGGTGCAGTGGTAATGCGGGCTGGCCCCGTGCGCGCCGGTCGCCGAGATGGTGTCGAACGAGGTGTCCTTGAGCAGCCCGGTCGCCTGGCGGAATTCGAGCAGCTTCGCCGCGGCCGACAATTCGGTCTGTCCGCCCTTCACGCATTCGTGCTCGACCCAGCGCAGGAAGCGCGCGAGCGCGGCACCGTCGCGCGCGGACGCGGCACGGTGGCCGGCGACCTCGACCGGGTTCTTCAGCGCCTTGGCGATCACCACCGGGTCGCGCAGCGCCAGCACTTTCGCACCGCCCGCTTCCAGCGCCTGGGTGATCGCGGCGACAGCACGTTCCGGATCGGCGGCGATCCGCTTGCCGGCATAGCGCCCGAGCGCCTCTGCAAACGCGGCCCGATCGTGGATACGCACCGCGTTGCCGAGATGCTGGCGGACCGCATCGTCGAGCTTGTCGGGGGCGACGAACAGGTCGGTGGTGCCGTCGGCATCGACGATCGCATACGCCAGCGCGACCGGGGTATGCGCGACGTCGCCGCCGCGCACGTTCAGCGCCCAGGCGATCGAATCGAGCGCGGACAGCACCACCGCATCGGCGCGCTGCCCGGCGAGCCATTCGGCGATGTCGGCGCGCTTGGCGGCCGACGATGCCCCCGCCAGCGCATCGTCCTGCACCGTCATCCGGGCATCGGACGGCGCCGGGCGATCGGTCCAGGTCGCATCGACCGGATTGGCCTGCACTGCGACCAGCGTCGCCCCGCGATCGGCCAGCGCCGCGCTCGTCTCCGCGACCCAGGCGCCGGTGTGCAGCCACGGATCGTAGCCGATCCGCCCGCCCCCGGGCGCATGCGTGCCGAGCCAGGCCGAGACGCTGGTCTGCGGCACCGGCGCATACTCCCACAGCGCGCCATCGACCTGTTCGCGGACCTGCAGCGTGTAGCGCCCATCGGTGAAGATCGCCGCGCGGTCGGCCAGCACCGCCGCGCTGCCGGCCGACCCCTGGAACCCGGTCAGCCAGCCGAGTCGCTGCGCATAGGCGCCGACATATTCGCTCATATGTTCGTCGGTCAGCGGCACGACGAAGCCGTCGAGGCGCTGCGACGCAAGCTGGGCACGAAAGGCGGCGAGGCGGTCTGCATAAGTCATCCTGCGGTCCTGCCAGATCGGCGGCGGCCATTCCACCGCGCTGCGCCGGTGATGCGCGAGGGAACATCGCGGGCGCCCCCGCGCTTGACGCCCCGACACAAGGAGCATGACCATGGCCGAAGACAGCGTGACGATCGACACCCGGACCATCGACGACAATGTCGACCAGCGGCAGGTCGAGTTCGAGGGCGACGTCAGCGGCACCCGCTATCCGTTCGCGGTGCAGTACGACGTGCTCGAGGCGCTGAGCACCAAGGTCCCCGATTCGGACGCGGTCGCGCTGTTCCACCAGCATGCCGACGCGATCGCGACGCTCGGCGTCACCGCGCTCGCCCGCGACCCCGACCAGGAGATGATCGTGATCAGCGAGAACGACCTGGATTAGGTCCAGGTATGCCCGTCTTCCCAACACCCAAACCCGTCATCCTGACGAAAGTCAGGACCCAGAGCCAAGCAGCGCTGCCGCCCGTAACCCTGGGTCCTGACGTTCGTCAGGATGACGGGTGAATATCGCTCGACGCCGACGCCCCGCCGGGCGATCATCGGTCACGGCCCGGCACGCGCCCAAGGCCGCATTGGAGACGGACGATGAAGGCATTCTCGAGTCTGATCGCGGTGGCGCTCGTCACCAGCGGCGGTATCGCCAGCGCGCAGACCGCGTCGCCGGCGGTGACCAAGGCATTGGCGAACCCCGCGCGTGCCGACCAGCAGGTCGACGACGCGAAGCGCAAGGCCGCCGAAGTCCTCGCCTTTTCCGGCGTGAAGCCCGGCGACACCGTGATCGATTTCCTGCCCGGCGCGCGGTATTACTGGACCCGCATCTTCACAGAGATCGTCGGCCCCAAGGGCCACGTCGACGCAATGTGGCCCGCCGCGATGAGCGCGCGCGTCGACAAGACCCGGCCGGATTTCACCGCGATCGGCGCGACCAACGCGACCCTCGTCGCGTCGCCGACCAACCTGCCGACCTCGACCCGCCCGGTCGACCTGTTCTGGACCGTGCAGAATTATCACGACATCCCCAACAACGGTGCTGGTGAACCGGCGCTGCGCGCGTTCGATGCCGCGGTATTCAAGCTGCTGAAAAAGGGCGGCACCTATGTCGTGATCGACCACGCCGACGCGCCCGGCACCGGCCTGGCCGGCACCGAGAAACGGCACCGGATCGATCCCGCAGCGGTGAAGACGCAGGTCGAGGCCGCCGGCTTCCGCTTCGTCGGCCAGTCCCGCGTGCTCGCCAATCCCGCCGACGACCACAGCAAGGTGGTGTTCGACCCTTCGATCCGCGGCAAGACCGACCAGTTCGTCTACAAGTTCCGCAAACCGTAAGCCCTATTAGCCCGTCATCCTGACGAAAGTCAGGACCCAGAGTTACGGGGCGCAGCGTGCGCGACCCTGGGTCCTGACTTTCGTCAGGATGACGGCGGGGGGCTGGGATGCGCGGCACTCCTCAACGAGGGGCTACCCGTCGTCCCCCTCCCGATAGTCCAAAGCCGCCTCGACCTCCGCCTCGGACACCCCGAACGCCGCCGCGATTCCCGCGACCGAAACACCGCGCCCGGCAAATGCGCGGATGCGGTCGGGCTCGACGACGGTCTTGAACGACGACGTATCGCGCTCCTCGTGCCGCCCCGTACCCGGCTCCTGCTTGCCGGTCCGCCGCCGCCGCCCGGTGGTCAGCTTGACGCCGGTATCGATCCCGAGCTGCGACGCGCGCAGCCCCAGCACCGCGGTCTCGGCCTGCGCGCGCTCCTGCCGCGCCCGTTCACGCGCCTCGGTTTCCACCTGCCGTTGCACCGCACGCTCCTCGACGCGAGCAAGCGCCGCCTCCGACCGCGCCTGCGCGCTTTCGGCCCGCGCCGCCTCCCGCAGGCGCGCGCGTTCGGTGCGGCCGGTGGCGGGGGGCAGGGTGCCCCCCAGCAACGACGGCCAGCCTCGCGAATCGGTCATGACAGCCGGCTCAGCGCGTCGGCACGGGCTCGGCGCCCGAATAATCATAGAAGCCGCGCTTGGTTTTCCGCCCGAACCAGCCGGCATCGACATATTTCACCAGCAGCGGCGCCGGCCGGAATTTGGGATCGCCGGTCCCCTCGAACAGCACGCGCGTGATCTCCAGGCACGTGTCGAGCCCGATGAAGTCCGCCAGCGTCAGCGGCCCCATCGGATGGTTGAGCCCCAACTGGCAGGCGAGGTCGATGTCCTGCACGCTCGCGACGCCTTCGCCGAGCGCGAAGCACGCCTCGTTGATCATCGGCATCAGCACGCGGTTGACGATGAACCCCGGCGCGTCGTTGGCGTGCACCACCTGCTTGCCGAGCGTTTCCGCATACGCCTCGACCGCCGCCACCGTCGCGTCCGACGTGGCCAGGCCGCGGATCAGCTCGATCGGCCGCATCACCGGGACCGGGTTGAAGAAATGCACCCCCATGAACCGCGCCGGGTCATGCGCGGCCTGCGCCAGCCGGGTGATCGGGATCGACGAGGTGTTCG
The DNA here is from genome assembly GCF_042466235.1 of Sphingomonas sp. R86521. NCBI lineage: Bacteria > Pseudomonadati > Pseudomonadota > Alphaproteobacteria > Sphingomonadales > Sphingomonadaceae > Sphingomonas > Sphingomonas sp. R86521. The sequence continues at coordinate 432,720 of NZ_JAXHBY010000001.1, forward strand.
ACGCCAGGATCGCATCGGGCCCCATCACCTTGGCGACTTCGGCAAAGATCGCGCGCTTGATCGCCTCGCGCTCGGTCGCTGCCTCGACCACGATTGCGCAGTCGCCCATCGCCGCCACGCCGTCGACCGGCTCGATATTGGCCAGCGTCGCATCGCGCGACTCGGCGTCGATCTTCTCCTTCTCGACCAGCCGCGCCAGCGCCTTGGCGATCCCCGCCTTGCCCGCCTCGGCGCGCTCACGCGAGACGTCGGCGAGCAGCACGCGGTAGCCCGCCTGCGCCGATACCTGCGCGATCCCCGCGCCCATCTGTCCCGCCCCGATCACGCCTATGGTCTGCATCACGATCCTCTCGATTCTTCTCTGCCGCTCCGATAGCGGGTTTGGCGCGGCTGTGCAGTCCGCTAAACGGGGGTCATGACCCGTTTCGTCCTGCCCCTGCTGCTCGCCCCGTCGATCGCGCTCGCCGCCTGTTCGCCGCCGAGCGCGGACATCGCGCCCGACCCCGTTCCGACCCACAACGCCGCACCGGTCGAGCCGCTCCCTGCGCCGACTCCGACGGCAGCGGCGCCGACGGCGCCGGTCGCGATCGCGGACGCGAAGGCGGTACCGAAACAGGGCGTTTTGAAGACGTTCGGCGACTGGGCGGTGGGCTGCGACAACGGCCTGCGCTGCACGCTCGCCTCGCTGCTGCCCGAAGTGGGCGGGGGCGACAACGTCACGCTCAACATCGTCCGCGAGGGCGACGGCGAGACCAAGACCTATATCGATTCGCGCGACGAGGCGATTCGCCCCGCCAGCCTGTGGGTCGACGGCCGCAAGATCGCCACCAAACTCAGCCCCGAATCGTCGCTCGATATCGCCGAGGCACTACCCGCGGGCCGCCACCTCGAACTCCGCAACCGCAAGGACGAGGCGGTCGCGACGGTGTCGCTGAAGGGCGCGGCGGCGGCGATGCGCTATGCCGACGCGGTGCAGGGTCGCGCCGGCACCCCCGATGCGCTGGCCGCCAAGGGCAAGGCGACCAAGGTCGTCGAGGCGCCTGCGCTGCCTATCATCGTCGCACCGTCGATCACGGGGGAGGCCGCAACGCCGACCGCGGCGCAACTGGCGACGATGCGCAAACAGGCGAAATGCGACATCGTCGACAACAAGACCGGCGTGATGTCACCCGAGGCGCACGCGATCGGCGGCGGCAAGACGCTGGTCATCCTGCCCTGCTCCAGTGGCGCGTATAACCTGATCGGTGCGCTGTTCGTGATCGACGGCACGACGGTGACGCCCGCAGACGTCGATTCGCCCTCGGGCTTCGACGAGACCGGTGCCGATTCGCAGACGCCGGTGCGCAGTGTCGTCAACGGCGCCTTCGACGATGGTTTGCTGACGAGCTATGCCAAGGGCCGCGGGATCGGCGATTGCGGCGTCCAGCAAAGCTATGTCTGGGACGGCACCCGCCTGCGCCTCACCGAACAGAGCGCAATGAGCGAATGCCGCGGCAACCCCAACTACATGACGACCTGGCGCGCAAAGGTGATCCGTCGCTGACCTCTCCGTCATCCCGGGCTCGTCCCGGGATCCAGAGCCCCAAGCGACATCGATCGTAACTCTGGATCCCGGGACGAGCCCGGGATGACGTCAAGGCGCAGGCCGCTCCGCCTGCGCCTCGGCCAGGTACAACGAGAACAACCCGTCGGGATCGCTCCACTCGGCGATCGGCGTCCACCCGCCCGACCGCAGCAAAATCTTCGCATCGCGCAGCCCGTATTTATGGCTGTTCTCGGTGTGAATCGTCTCGCCCGCCGTCATCGCAAACGCCTGCCCGTCGATCGTGAAGTCGACGTCGCGCGTCGCTTCCAGGTGCATCTCGATCCGCGCGCGATCGTCGTTCCAGATCGCACGGTGATGGAAAGCGTCGACCGGGATCGTGCCGCCCAGCTCGCGGTTGATCCGCTCGAGCAGGTTGAGGTTGAACGCTGCGGTCACCCCCGCCGCATCGTCATAGGCCGGCACCAGGATCTCGGGATCCTTGATCCGATCCATCCCGACCAGCAGCATCGCGCCCAGACCCAGCGACGTGCGCATCGTCCGCAACAGGTCGACCGCCATCAGCGGAATCATGTTGCCGATTGTCGACCCCGGAAAGAAGCCCAGCTTGGGCGTCTCGGCGATGGTCTGCGGCAGGCTCAGCGGCCGCATGAAATCCGCCTCGAACGGCAACACCAGCAGCTCGGGGAACTGGTTCGACAGCACCCGCGACGATTCACGCAGGAAATCGCCCGAAATGTCGATCGGGACATAGACCAATGGCGCGACAGCCTCGAGCAGGATCGGCGTCTTGGTCGACGATCCCGATCCGAATTCCACCACCGCACGACCCTCGCCCGCGATCGTCGCAACCTCGGGCGACGCGGTGCGCAAAATGCCCGCCTCGGTCCGGGTCGGATAATATTCGGGCAGGTCGGTGATCGCCTCGAACAATTCCGACCCGCGCCGGTCATAGAACCAGCGCGCCGGGATCGCCCGCGGGCGACGCGCGAAGCCGGCCAGCACGTCGGCGCGAAACGCCGGGTCGGCGAGGGACTGCTCGCCGTCCTCGATTTCGGGCTTCAACATCAAAGGTCCTTTGCGAGCCGCACGCCGGTGAACTGCCAGCGCTGGTGCGGGTAGAAGAAATTGCGATAGCTCGGGCGGGCATGCCCCCGCGGGGTGGCGCAACTGCCGCCGCGCAGCACGAACTGCCCGCTCATGAACTTGCCGTTATACTCGCCGACCGCGCCCTCGACCGGCTTGAACCCGGGGTAGGGGCGGTACGCGCTGCCGGTCCATTCCCAGACGTCGCCGAAAAACGCCGGGTCATCGGTCGCGGGGCGCGGTTCGCACGGGCCTGCGACGTCGAGCTGGTTGCCACCGTCCGCGTAGTAAGAGGATGCGGCCGCCTCCCATTCGAACTCGGTCGGCAGTCGCGCGCCGGCCCAGCTGGCATAGGCATCGGCCTCGAAGAAGCTGACATGCGTGACCGGAGCGGCCGGGTCGATCGCGCGGCGGCCATCGAGCCCGAACCGGGTCCAGCCGCCATCGCGCTCTTCCCAATAGAGCGGCGCGACGATGCCCTCGGCCTTCACCCAGGCCCAGCCATCGGCGAGCCAGTGGCGTGCCTCGCGGTAGCCGCCATCGGCGATGAACGCCGCCCATTCGCCGTTGGTCACGGTGCGGTCGGCGATCGCATGCGGCACCAGCAGGGTGTCGTGGCGCGGCCCTTCGCAGTCGAACGCGAATTCCTCTCCGCCATGTCCGACCTGCACGATTCCGCCCGCGCGCTCGATCCAGCCGACCGGCCCCGGCATTTCCACCGGCACCTTCCGCGGCGCCGGCCACATCGCCGGCTCCAGCGGATTCTCCGACAGCAGATGGCAGATGTCGGTGATCAACAGCTCCTGGTGCTGCTCCTCGTGATGACAGCCGAGCACGACCAGCGCCTGCACCTCGGGCGCCAGCGACGGCAGCGCCGCGACCAATGCGCTATCCACCGCGGCACGATAGGCGCGGACCTCGTCGAGGTTGGGACGCGTGATCATCCCGCGACGATCGCGCGCATGACGGCGGCCTTCCGCCTCATAATAGCTGTTGAACAGGAACGGGAAGCGCGCGTCATGCAGCTTATAACCAGGCACGTGATCGCGCAGCACGAACGTCTCGAAGAACCAGGTCGTGTGCGCCAGATGCCATTTGGTCGGCGATGCGTCGGGCATCGACTGCACCGTCGCGTCGGCATCCGACAATGGTGCGGCCAGTGCCAGCGACAGGTCGCGGACTGCAGTGAAACGATCGGCCAGATCGGACGAGCGATCTGGCGCTAGGCGGGGGTGGTCGGACATCCAGGCTCCTTCAGCTGGACCGGACGCCGATCTAGCCCCGGGTTGCTCCCGGCTGCCACAGAACGTCCCCGGCCCCGTTTTGGTTCACGTGGCGTGATGCGACGAACAGGAAGTCCGAAAGCCGGTTGATATACGCGAGTGCCGCCGGGTTGACCGGCTCGACGATCGCTACCGCGGATCGCTCCGCGCGCCGCGTGATCGCGCGCGCCAGGTGCAGCGCCGCGGCACCCGCCGATCCGCCCGGCAGGATGAAGCTGCGCAGCGGCGACAGGCTGTCGTTCATCGCATCGATCGCGCGCTCGATCCGCTCGACCTGCGCGGGCACGATCCGCAGCACCATCTCGGACGGCGCGAAATCGGCGCCCGGCGTGGCCAGATCGGCGCCCAGGTCGAACAGGTCGTTCTGGATCCGCGCCAGTTCGGCCGCGATCGGATGGTCGGCCAGTGCTACCGCGGCGATCCCCAGCGCGCTGTTCGCTTCGTCGACATCGCCGATCGCCTGCATCCGCGGATCGGCCTTCGACACCCGCGATCCGTCGACGAGCCCGGTGGTGCCGTCGTCGCCGGTGCGCGTGTAGATGCTGTTGAGCTTGACCAATTCAGGTGCGGCCGGCGGCGAACAGGATCACCACGACGATCAGGATCGCGATCGCTTGGAAGAAGATCCGCTGCTGCATCATCCGGTTCGATTTCAGCGACGCCGCGCTCGGACCATTGCCGTCCTTCACCGCCTGCGTCCCCTCCTGCAGGAACGAAATGATCCCGCGCACGAGGGCAACGAGCGTCGCGATCATCGCCGCGACCAGAAGGATGACGAGGAAAGTGTTCATGACACTAATCTAGGCGCGAGGGGGTGGGGTAGCAATGGGGGCGGCCACGTCCGCACAACAACCGTTCCCCCGCGAACGCGGGGGTCCAGGGTTACAAACGGTATCGTTCGAGACTCCTGGGCTCCCGCGTTCGCGGGAGAACAGGAAGAGGCCGCTACTTCTGCACCGCACACAGCTTGCGCAGCTGCTGGTATTCAACCTGGCTCTCGTACAGCGCGGCATTGCCCTCGGCATACACGAACGGCTGGAACCCCATATACTCGCGCTTGACGTTCTTGCTGTTGACCATCCCGTAATAGCCATTGCCTGACGGACACGGCACCACGTCGCGGAACTTCGCGGAGGGGGATTCGATCACCTCGCCGCGCACCGCGTCGATCGCGTCGTCGACGCCCGGCTGCCCGCATCCGAACAGGCACAAGAGCGGGCAGAGGATCAGGATGCGCATGGGGGGTATGTAGCGACTGGCGAGGGCGGTGCAATCGGGGACGGATCATACCACCACCCCCGCCATACCCCCGCTCGTCATCCTGACGAAAGTCAGGACCCAGAGCCCCGAACGCGACCGCCCGTAACCCTGGGTCCTGACGTTCGTCAGGATGACGGAAGTGAAGATCGCAATCGCTCGGCCAAACCCGCACCATCCTCCCCCGCTAGCCGTCGCGCCTCCAACGTCGGCGCGCCATCCCGCTTCGCCAGCCGCCGCCCGTCCGCATCCACCACCAGCGGATGATGGCGATACGCCGGCACCGGCAACCCCAGCAGCGCCTGCAGCACGCGGTGGACATGCGTCGCCTCGAACAGGTCGACCCCGCGCACCACGTCGGTCACGCCCTGCGCCGCATCGTCCAGCGTCACCGCGAGATGATAGCTCGACGGCGCATCCTTCCGCGCCAGCACGACATCCCCCTGCGGTAGCGGATCGGCCACGACGGTCCCCGCGGACGCATCATGCCAGGTCAGCGGCCCCGTCACCTCCAGCGCCTTCGCCATGTCCAGCCGCCAGCAATGCGGGACGTCGAGCACCGGCGGATGCAGCCGGCACGTCCCCGGATAGGCGGGCGCCATCTCGCCCTGCGGCGCCGACGCGCTGGCCGCGATCTCGGCGCGCGTGCACACGCACGGATAGACCAGCGCCATCGCCTTCAACCGCTCCAGCCCCGCGGCATAGGTCGCCAGCCGATCCGACTGCACCACCAGTTCGTCCCATTCCAGCCCCAGCCAGCGCAGGTCCTCAAGGATCGCAGCGACATGCTCGAGCCGGCTCCGCGTCCCGTCGATATCCTCGATCCGCAGCACGAACCGCCCGCCGCGCGCGCGTGCGAAGTCGTGCGCGCGGATCGCCGACGCCGCATGACCCAGGTGCAGCCGCCCGGTCGGGCTCGGCGCGAACCGCGTCACGACTTGACCCCGGCCTTCGCTCCGTGCTGTCATGCCTTTGTCATCGCGGTGCGTCATTGGCGTCCTCAGCGAAGCCTGTGTGGGAGGAGCCGTGTTTCACCCCGATCTGATGCGCCATCCGGATGGGTGTCCGGCGCTCGTGCTCAATGCCGATTATACGCCGCTCTCCTATTATCCGCTCAGCGTGTGGCCGTGGCAGACCGCGGTCAAGGCGGTGTTCCTCGATCGCGTCGACATTGTCGCCAACTACGAACGCGAAGTGCGCAGCGCCAGTTTCGCGCTGAAGCTGCCCTCGGTGATCGCGCTGAAGCAATTCGTGCGTCCGTCGCAATTTCCCGCCTTCACCCGGTTCAACCTGTTCCTGCGCGACAAGTTCGCCTGCCAATATTGCGGCAAGCCGAAGGACCTGACCTTCGATCATGTCATTCCGCGCGCGCAGGGTGGCCGCACGACGTGGGAAAACGTCGTCACCGCGTGTGCGCCGTGCAACCTGAAAAAGGGCGGGCGCACGCCTCGGCAGGCGGCGATGCCGCTGCATATCGAACCGATCCGGCCGACCAACTGGCACCTGCAGGAACATGGCCGGCGCTTCCCGCCCAATTATTTGCACCAAACCTGGCACGACTGGCTCTATTGGGACGTCGAACTGGAGGCGTGAGCGCCGCCGGTGCTCCGGGAGAATAGATATGCGCGTGATGATCGGAGCGGCGTTTGCCGCGGGGCTGATACTGTCTGGGTGCAGCGACAAGAAGGCCGCGAACGCGCAGGCGGATGCCAAGGCGGCGGGCTTCGTGCCGCCCTCGGTGACCTCGCGGCTCGATTACGGCAGCGCAATGGAGCGCCGGTTCCGCGCGCTCGATCGCAACGGCGACGACAAGATCAGCAAGGACGAACTGCCCGTCCGCAACGCGTCGCGGCTGCTGGCGTACGACCGCAACAAGGACGGTTCGATCTCCGCGATCGAATTCAGCGAAGGCAGCCTTGCGCGGTTCGACGCGATGGACCTGAACCACGACGGCACCGTCACCACCGAGGAACGCGTGGCTTCCCGCGGCCGCTGACGCTCCTGCTCCGAGACGCTCACCCCGCCGCCGTCATGCCAGCGTAGGCTGGCACCTCAAGCGGTGAGGGTGGGACACTGCAACGGGAGACCCCAGCCTGCGCTGGAGTGACGGTCGCAGTCAGATCGACGGGCACCATAGAATCGCCCCGGTTGACCTGATCCGCACCGCAGCGCAGCATATCGCCATGGCCAATCTCCCCCCGATCGCGAACAATTCCGACATCCGCTTCCTCGGCACGCTGCTCGGCGACGTCATCCGCGCCTATGGCGGCGAGCGATTGTTCGAAGCGACCGAGGCGATCCGCAAGGCATCGGTCGAGCGCCACCGCGGCAACGGCGCCGACGATGCAGTCGACCTCAGCCTCGAAAAGCTCGATCTCGACGAGACGCTCGATTTCGTCCGCGGATTCATGCTGTTCAGCATGCTCGCCAACCTTGCCGAGGATCGCCAGGGCATCGCGGCGGAACAGGGCGCCGACCTCGCTTCCGCGCTCGCCCAGCTGGAGGCGGCGGGTATCGACCGCACCCAGGTCCGCGCGCTGCTCGATCACGCGCTGATCGCCCCCGTGCTCACCGCGCACCCCACTGAAGTGCGGCGCAAGAGCATGATCGATCACCGCAACCGCATCGCCGACCTGATGCTGCTGCGCGACGCCGGCCGCGAGACCACGCCTGACGGCGACGGCGTCGAGGACGGCATCCGCCGCCAGATCGCGCTGCTGTGGCAGACTCGCGTGCTGCGCCGCGACCGGCTTTACGTCACCGACGAGGTCAGCACCGCGCTCAGTTACCTGCGCGACGTCTTCCTCCCCGCGCTGCCCGCGCTCTACCAGCGCTGGGACCGCGCACTCGGCGCCCGGGTGCCGAGCTTCCTCAAGCCCGGCAGCTGGATCGGCGGCGACCGCGACGGCAACCCCTATGTCACCGCCGACTCGCTCAAGGCCGCACTCGCAAAAGCCAGCGAAGCGGTGCTCGATTATTATCTCGACGCGATCCACGCGCTCGGCGCCGAACTCTCGATCTCGACCGAACACGCCGCCGCCGACCCCGCGGTCGACGCGCTGGCGGAGGCAAGCGGCGACACCGCGCAGAGCCGCAGCGACGAGCCCTATCGCCGCGCGCTGACGGGCATCTACGCCCGCCTCGCCGCGACGCATCTCGCCTTGACCGGCAAGCCCGCGCCGCGCCCCGGACGGCTGATCGGCGAGCCCTATCCCGATCCGCAGGCCCTGCGCGCCGACCTCGTCGCGATCGCGCACGGGCTGGCCGCGGTCGGCAGCGGCACGCTCGCCAGCGGCGGCGCGCTCGGCCGGCTGATCCGCGCGGTCGAGACGTTCGGCTTCCACCTCGCGACGCTCGACATGCGCCAGAACAGCGCGGTCCACGAACGCGTCGTCGCCGAACTGCTGAAGGTCGCCGGCGTCGAGGACGACTATCTGTCGCTCGACGAGGACGCCCGGATCGCGCTGCTGCGCCGCGAGCTCGCCAATGCCCGCCCGCTCACCTCGCGCTTCTCGGACTATAGCGAGGAAACCGCGGGCGAACTCGCGATCGTTCAGGCCGCGGCCGACGCGCATGCGACCTACGGCCCGGCCTGCATCGTCAACTACATCGTCTCGATGGCGCAGTCGGTCAGCGACCTCCTCGAAGTGAACCTGCTGCTCAAGGAGGCCGGGCTCTACCGCCCCGGCGACACGCCGACCGCTGCGATCATGGCGGTCCCGCTGTTCGAGACGATCGGCGATCTGGAGGCCGCGCCCGGCGTCATGACCGCCTGGTTCGCGCTCCCCGAAATCGCCGTGATCGCGCGCAAACGCGGTCATCAGGAGGTGATGATCGGCTATTCGGACAGCAACAAGGACGGCGGCTACCTGACCTCGACCTGGCAGCTGTCGAAGGCGTCGACCGCGCTGAAACCCGTGTTCGCGGCGGCCGGTGTCGGCATGCAGCTGTTCCACGGTCGCGGCGGTGCGGTCGGGCGCGGCGGCGGCTCGGCGTTCGCGGCGATCCGCGCGCAGCCGCCCGGCACCGTCCAGGGCCGTATCCGCATCACCGAACAGGGCGAGGTCATCGCCGCCAAATACGGTACGAGAGATGCCGCGATGTCCAACCTGGAGGCAATCGCGTCGGCGACCCTGCTCGCCAGCCTCGAACCCGAGCGCCTCTCGAACGCCGACAACGCGCAATTCTCCGGCGCGATGGATGCGCTCAGCGACACGGCGTTCCGCAGCTACCGCGACCTAGTCTACGGCACGGAAGGCTTCCGCACCTTCTTCCGCCAGATGACGCCGATCGCCGAGATCGCCGGGCTGAAAATCGGCAGCCGCCCCGCCAGCCGCACCAAGTCCGACCGCATCGAGGATTTGCGCGCAATTCCCTGGGTGTTCAGCTGGGCGCAGGCGCGCGTGATGCTGCCGGGCTGGTACGGCGTCGGCCAGGCGATCGCCGCGCACCCCGACAAGGCGCTGCTCGCCGAGATGGCGCAGGGCTGGCCGCTGTTCGCCTCCGCGCTCGCCAACCTCGAGATGGTGCTCGCGAAGTCGGATATGGGCATCGCCGCGCGCTACGCCGAGCTGGTCGAGGACGACGCTCTGCGCGGCATCTTCTCGACGATCCGCGACGGCTGGCACCAGACCCATGACGGCCTGCTGGAGATCACCGGTCAGTCGCGACTGCTCGAAAAGCACTCCGCGCTGGAAGCCTCGATCCGCCTGCGCCTGCCGTATATCGAGCCGCTCAACCTGCTCCAGATCGAACTGATCAAGCGCCGCCGCGCCGGCGAGGACGATCCGCGGATCGGCGAAGGCATCCTGCTGTCGATCAACGCGATCGCCACCGGTCTGCGCAACAGCGGTTGATGACGCGCGCGCCGCGCGCCGCTAAAGCGCCGGCATGACCGATCACACGCCCGATCCCGCCCTGCTCGCCAAGGCGGAAACGCTGACCGAAGCGCTGCCGTATCTCCAGCGCTATGCCGGCAAGACCTTCGTCGTGAAATATGGCGGCCACGCGATGGGCGACCCAGAGCTGCAGCGCGACTTCGCCGAGGACATGGTGCTGCTCAAGGCGGTCGGCATCAACGTCGTCGTGGTGCACGGCGGCGGCCCGCAGATCGGCGCGATGCTGAAGCGCCTCGGCGTCGAATCGCGCTTCGTCGACGGCCTGCGCGTGACCGATGCGGAAACCGCGCAGATCGCCGAAATGGTCTTGGCCGGATCGATCAACAAGGAAATCGTCGGCTGGATCGGCCAGGCCGGCGGCCGCGCCGTCGGCATCTCGGGCAAGGACGCCGGGCTGGTCCTCGCGCAAAAAGTCGGTTCCGCGCGTGAACCCGACCGGTTGCAGGGCATCGAACGCCATGTCGACCTCGGCTTCGTCGGCGAGCCGATCGCAGTCGACCGCAAGATTCTCGACACGCTGCTGACCGCCGGCATCATCCCAGTGGTCGCGCCGATCGGGATCGGCGCCGATGGCCACACCTACAACATCAACGCCGACACCATGGCCGGCGCGATCGCCTCGGCGATGGGCGCGGCACGGTTCTTCCTGCTGACCGACATCGTCGGCGTGCTCGACAAGCAGGGCGAACTGCTGACCGACCTCGACCCCGCCCGCGTCGCCGAACTGCGTGCCGACGGCACCATCACCGGCGGCATGATCCCCAAACTCGAAACCTGCGTCGCCGCGGTCGAATCCGGCGTCGACGCCGCCGTCATCATAGACGGCCGCGTCCCCCACGCGATGCTGCTGGAGATCTTCACCAAACAGGGTGCGGGCACGCTGGTCAGCGCAAAGCTCGGCACGCGGTAGGCGTACGCCGTCACCCCGGCGAAGGCTGGGGTCTCCCGTTGCGGCACGCGGCCCCACCCCCGTCATCCCGGGACGAGTCCGGGATGACGACCCCGAACGTAGCGCGCTCCCCTCCCTGGAAGGGAGGGGTCGGGGGTGGGTCGGCTCGGGGCAGGCGCGGCGGTCCCACGACAGCAACCCACCCCCAACCCCTCCCTTCCAGGGAGGGGAGAAGATTCAGGGCGTTCCCCCCCGCCGTCACCCCAGCGAAGGCTGGGGTCTCCCGTTGAAACGCCCCGCGCCCGCCGCATGAGATGCCCGCCTGCGCTGGCATGACGGACGTGTACCGTGACGGCCCCCTTCTCCCAACCCCCGCCGCCCCCTATACTCGGGTGACACCCCGCGGAGATCATCGTTGCTCACCATCCTCCAGATCTTCCAGGTCCTCCTCAACGTCGTGTGGTGGATCATCGTCGTCCAGGCGATCCTGTCCTGGCTGATCGCCTTCAACATCATCAACACCCACACCGACATCGTCCGCACCGTCTGGACCGCGCTGCAGCGCATGACCGAGCCGCTGTATCGGCCGATCCGCCGCATCCTCCCCGATTTCGGCGCGCTCGACCTGTCGCCGATGGTCGTGCTGCTGATCGTCTACATCCTCAGCAACATCGTCATCCCCAACCTCGCGGCGAGCTACATCACCTCGGGCTATTGACGCTGCGCTGGCGGAAATGACCGCCGGCGGGTATGCGTCGCGGCCATGAGTGCGACCATCATCGACGGCAAGGCTTTCGCCGCCAATCTCCGCGCCCGCATCGCCGGCGGCGTCTCCGATTTCCGCGCGAAGGCGGGCCGCGCGCCCGGCCTCGCCGTCGTGCTGGTCGGCGAGGACCCCGCCTCCGCGGTCTATGTCCGGTCGAAGGGGAAGGCGACGCGGGAGGCGGGGATGCAGAGCATCGAGCATCGCCTGCCCGCCGACGTCGCGCCCGATGTGCTGCTCGCGCTGGTCGCCGATCTCAACGCCGATCCCGGGATCGACGGCATCCTCGTCCAGCTTCCGCTGCCGCCGCATATCGATGCGCAAGCGGTGATCGCCGCGATCGATCCCGACAAGGACGTCGACGGCTTCCATCCGATCAACGCCGGCCGGCTCGCCACCGGGCTGCCCGGCTTCGTGCCCTGCACCCCGCTCGGCTGCGTGATGCTGCTGAAAAGCATCCACTCGCATCTCGCCGGGCTCGAAGCCGTCGTCGTCGGCCGCTCCAACATCGTCGGCAAGCCGATGGCGCAGTTGCTGCTCGCCGAGAGCTGCACCGTCACGATCGTCCACAGCCGCACCCGCGACGCCTTCGCGCACGTCCGCCAGGCCGACATCGTCGTCGCCGCGGTCGGCATTCCCGGGATGATCACCGGCGACTGGATCAAGCCCGGCGCGACCGTGATCGACGTCGGCATCAACCGTACCGAGGCGGGGCTGGTCGGCGACGTCGACTTCGCCAGCGCGTCGCAGGTCGCGGGCGCGATCACGCCGGTGCCGGGCGGCGTCGGGCCGATGACGATCGCCTGCCTGCTGCGCAACACGCTGGTCTCAGCCGGCCGCCGCGAAAACGTCGCGATCGACCTCGACGCGCTGGACGCCCCCAAGGACTCGGCCGCGTGCTAGAACTCTTCGTCTCGTCGCTGATCACGTTCTTCGTCGTCATCGATCCGCCGGGCTGCGCGCCGATCTATGCCGGACTGTCCGCCGCCGCGCCCGCGGCGCAGAAGCGCGCGATGGCCCTCCGCGCGGTCGGCGTCGCCACCGCGATCCTTCTCGTGTTCGCGCTGTTCGGCGAGGATCTGCTCCGCGGCCTCGGCATCAGCCTGGCCAGCTTCCGGATCGCGGGCGGCATCATGCTGTTCCTGATCGCGCTCGAAATGGTCTTCGAAAAGCGCACCCAGCGCCGCGAGGACCGCGCCGCCAAGGTCGCCGAGGATCCCGAGGCCGACGACGTCTCGATCTTCCCGATGGCGATGCCGATGATCGCCGGGCCGGGCTCGATCGCGTCGGTGATGCTGCTGATGAGCCGCAACGACGGCATCGAACGCACGCTGGTGGTGCTGGCCGCGATGGGCACGATTCTGCTGCTGACTTTGGTTTCGCTGCTCGCGGCCGGTCCGATCATGCGCATCCTGGGCGCCAAGATCGAGGCGGTGATCACGCGGCTTCTTGGCGTGCTGCTAGCGGCGCTCGCGGTGCAGTTCGTGATCGACGGGTTGTCGCAAGTCCTGCGGTAACCTCTCCGTCATGCTGAACTTGTTTCAGCATCCACCCCGCAACACACGCCAGCGCCCGCGGACAGATGGACCCTGAAACGAGTTCAGGGTGACGGAGGGTCAGGCGAACGCCTTCGCGCCCTTCAGCTGCTGATACGCCGCAATCACCTTCTGCAAATCCCCCTCATGCGCCCGGTCACCACCGTTGCGATCCGGATGAAACCGCCGCACCAGCTCGCTGTAGCGTTTCCGCAACCCCGTCCGGTCGACATCGGTCCCGAGCCCCAGGACGCGCAGCGCCCGCCGCTCGCCATCGCTCAGCACGCGGCCATCCTTCCGCGCGGCACCCACGCGGTCCCCAAACCGCGCCCCGATCGCATCGATCGGATCTGAAAAGTCCGCCCATTTCGGCGGGGTGTCGCCACCGGCATGCGCGAACGCGCGCGTCTCGCGTTCCCATCCCGCCATCGGCCGCTGCGCATGGTGAATCTCGTCCGCGGTCATTCCGTCGAAGAAATTATACCCCGAATTGAACGCGCGGACGTGGTTGAGGCAGAACCAGCGGAACTGCGGCGGTCCGCCCTCGCTCGCGCCTTCCAGCGGGGGCGCACGGAATTCGCCCGGCTCGTCGCAGCCGCCCCACATGCAGCTCCGCCCGGTATTCTCGACTCGCCCGTGAAACCTCGGGCTCGGTCTTTCCTTACGTTCGTTCGCCACCGGCTCCCCGCGCTTGCCAAACGGGCTATATAGGAAGGATGACCATGCTCGCCACCGGCTCCGTCCAGGACCAGATCACCGCCCGCCTGACCGCGGCGCTCGCACCCACCCGCCTCGTCGTGCTCAACGAAAGCGCGTCCCATGCCGGCCATATGGGCGACGACGGCACCGGCGAATCGCATTTCCGCGTCGAGGTCGAGAGTGCCGCGTTCGCCGGGCTCAATCGCGTCGCGCGCCAGCGGCTGGTGAACCAAGCGCTCGCCGATCTGTTGAGCGAAAGAATCCACGCCCTCGCCATCAAGGCCAGCGCTCCGGGAGATTGATGCATGGCGTACACGCTCTGGTACTGGCCCTCGATCCAGGGTCGCGGCGAATTCGTCCGGTTGCCGCTCGAAGCTGCTGAGATCGCCTATGTCGACCGCGCCCGCGAGGTCGGCGAGGAAGGGCTGATGGCCGATCTGAACGCGCGCGCCGGGCGCACGCCGTTCGCGCCGCCCTATCTCGACCTCGACGGCATCGTCATCGCGCAGGTCGCCAACATCCTGATGTATCTCGGCGAGCGCCACGACATCGCGCCGTCGAACATGGCCGACCGGCTCTGGCTCAACCAGTTGCAGCTGACCATCGCCGACTTGGTTTCGGAGGTCCACAACGTCCATCACCCGGTCGCGATGATGGACTATTACGACGACCAGAAGCCCGAGGCGGCGCGCGCCGCCAGGCAGTTCCGCGACGAACGGCTGCCCAAATTCCTCGGTTATCTGGAGGATGCGACTCAGGCCAATCCCGGCGAATGGCTGATCGACCACCGCTGGACCTATTGCGACACCTCGCTGTTCCAGCTCATCGAAGGCCTGCGCTACATGTTCCCGCGCCGGATGAAGACGCTCGAACCCGACTATCCGAACCTGGTCCGCATCCACGACCAGGTCGCCAACCTCCCCGGCATCCGCGCCTATCTGAAAAGCGATCGCCGGCTGCCGTTCAACACCGACGGCATCTTCCGCCATTATCCCGAACTCGACGCCGAATGAGGACGCGCCCGGTCGAACATTACCACCCCGGCGGAGGCCGGGGCCCAATTGGGAAAGTCCCGGTTGGAGAGGTCGGTCCGTCGTTACCAACGTCCCCCAATTGGGCCCCGGCCTCCGCCGGGGTGGTTCGACCATGAGAACCCCACGCCCCGCCGCCCGCATCCTCCTCGTCGACTCCCAGAACCGGGCGCTGCTGTTCCGCTTCACCCCCGACGATCGCCCGCCCTTGTGGTGCACCCCCGGCGGCGCGGTCGACCCCGGCGAGAGCTATGCCGCCGCCGCGCGCCGCGAATTGTGGGAAGAAGTCGGCCTCGACATCGATTGCGGCCCGGAAGTGGCGCGCCGCGTCGTCGACTTCCGTACCTTCGAGGGCACCGAAGTAACCGCCGACGAACGCTATTTCCGCGTCGACGTCGACACGATCGAGGTCGCGGCGGGCGGGCTCACCGAACAGGAGCAGGTGCTGCTCGTCGGTCACCGCTGGTTTTCCAGATCCGACATCGCGGCGCATGACGAAGTGATCTATCCCGCGGACATCGTCGAACTCCTCGACGCCACGGAGCCGCACTGATGCTCGATGATTTCGTCCTGCAGACCATCCTGCCCTCCACGCACGACCTCGGCGGCTTCAAGGTCCACCGCACGCTCCCCAACAAGGATCGCACGATGGTCGGCCCGTTTCTGTTCTTCGACCAGATGGGGCCCGCCCACTTGCCGGTCGGCGGCGGCATCGACGTGCGGCCGCATCCGCACATCAACCTGTCGACCGTGACCTATCTGTTCGACGGCGCGATCGATCACCGCGATTCGCTCGGCACGCAGGCGCGGATCGAGCCCGGCGCGGTCAACCTGATGACCGCGGGCCACGGCATCGTCCATTCCGAACGCTCGCCCGGCGACGAGCGCGCGCACGGCCCCGATCTGTCGGGCATCCAGACCTGGCTAGCGCTGCCCGAATCGCACGAGGAGATCGACCCGGCGTTCGAACACGTCACCAAGGCGCAGCTGCCGATGATCGAGGCGCACGGCGCGCGCTCGCGGATCATCATGGGGTCGCTCTGGGGCCAGACCGCGCCGACCACGACCTATTCGGGCACGATCTATGCCGACATCGCGCTCGACCCCGGCGCCAGCGTCCCGATCGACGCCGCCGCCGAGGAACGCGCGATCTATCTCGCGATGGGTGAGGCGACGCTGGAGGGCGTCAGCCTGGAACCGCAGGTGCTGTACGTGCTGCGCCCCGGCATCGCCGCGACGCTGCGCTCGGCGAGCGGCGGCCGCGCGATGCTGTGCGGCGGCGACGCCTTCACCACCCCGCGCCACGTCTGGTGGAACTTCGTCAGCTCACGCCGCGACCGCATCGACGAAGCCAAGCGCGCCTGGACCGCGGGGGAATTCCCGAAAGTGCCGGGCGACGACAAGGAATGGATCGAGATCCCCGCGATCCCGAAGACCGTAAGCTATCCGTAACCCCCCTCCCGCTTGCGGGAGGGGCTGGGGGAGGGCATGTCCTCGAACGATACCGCGCGGAACGGGCAGGCCCTCCCCCGACCCCTCCCGCAAGCGGGAGGGGAGAAGAAGATATGGACGACCTGCAGAGCATCCGCCTCGCCACCGGCGTAACCCTGGACGTGCAGGTTGCCGGCAGCCCCGCCGACCCCCCAATAATCCTCCTCCACGGCTTCCCCGAATCGCACCGCACCTGGCGCGACATCGTTCCCGATCTCGCCCGGGACCATTTCGTCCTCGCCCCCGATCAGCGCGGCTTCGCCCGCTCGTCGAAACCCGACGGCATTTCCGACTACACGCCGGAGAAGATCGTCGCCGACCTGCTAGCGCTCGCCGATCATTTCGGGATCGACCGCTTTACGCTGGTCGGCCACGACTGGGGCGGGGCGGTCGCGTGGATGGCGGCGCTGAAACATCCCGACCGCATCGCGCGGCTGGTCATCATCAACGCGCCGCACCCCCTGGTCTTCCAGCGCAGCCTGTTCGACGACCCCGCGCAGCGCGCCGCCAGCCAGTACATCACCGCCTTCCGCAACCCGAATTTCGAGCAGCATGTCGAATCGATCGGACTGTCCGCCTTCTTCGACGCCAGCTTCGCGCCACACATCGCGCCCGAGCGGATCGCCGACGAAAAGCCGGTCTATCTCGACCAATGGCGCCAGCCCGGTGCGCTGACCGCGATGCTCAACTGGTACCGTGCCAGCGCCATCGTCGTGCCCTCGATGGAGGCGACACCCGATCGCCCCGCCTTTCTCGACGCTCCATTCCCGCCGACGCGGATGCCGGTGCTGGTGATCTGGGGGCTGCACGACACCGCACTGCTGCCGTGCCAGCTCGACGGACTCGCCGACTACGTCCCCGACCTCACCATAGAGCGGGTCGATGCCGGGCATTTCGTGCCCTGGCAGAACCCGCAGGCGGTGATCGCAGCGCTGAGACGAAACCTGTCGGATTCCTGACCGCGGCATTCCGGGATCGTTCAGCGGGGCAGGGGTATTTCCTCTCTCATGCCGCCTAACCGCGGTGCCGAACAAGGAGAGACGTCATGCACAAGATGATCATCGCGGCCCTCGCCGCCACCGTCCTGACCCCCGTCGCCGTTCAGGCGCAGAGCGCCCGCGAAGTCCGCCAGGACAGCCACGAGATCCGCCGCGACCAGCGCGACCTGCGCGATGCCCAGTACCGCGGTGATCGTGGCGACGTCCGCGATGCGCGCCGCGAACTGCGCGAGGATCGTCAGGAGCGCCGCGAGGACTGGCGCGATTATCGCCAGTCGCACCAGAACGTCTATCGCCGCGGCAATTACACCGGCCCGCGCGGCTATCGCTATCGCCCTGTCAGCGTCGGCTACCGCTTCGCGCCCGAATATTACGGCCGCAACTACTGGATCAACGACTACCAGACCTATCGCCTGCCGCGCCCGGGCTACGGCTATCAGCGCTGGGTCCGCTACGGCCGCGACGTCGTGCTGGTCGACACGCGGAGTGGCCGCACCGTCCAGGTCTACAACAGCTTCTTCTACTGACCCGTTCTCCTGCGAAAGCAGGAGTCCAGGGTAACAGGATGCGACGCCCGCAACCCTGGGCTCCTGCCTACGCAGGAGAACGAGGTTGCGGGCCCCGTTGCGCCTGCCGTACGCGCCTCGTAAAGCGCGCGCGTGCCCCAACCCCTCATCATCGCCGTCCCCAAGGGACGCATCCTCGCCGAGGCCCTGCCGCTCCTCGCCCGCGCCGGCATCGTCCCCGAGGCGGCATTCTCCGACCCGGACAGCCGCGCGCTGCGCTTCGCCACCGACGACCCCGGCATTTCGCTGATCCGCGTCCGCGCGTTCGACGTCGCCACCTTCGTCGCGCACGGCGCCGCGCAACTCGGCATCGTCGGCTCCGACGTGATCGCCGAATTCGGCTATTCCGAACTCTACGCGCCGGTCGATCTCGGCATCGGCCATTGCCGGCTGTCGGTCGCCGAGCCGGTCGCGATGGCCGAGCACGACGATCCGCGCGGCTGGAGCCATGTCCGCGTCGCCACCAAATACCCCCACGTCACCGCCGCGCATTTCGCCGCCCGCGGGGTCCAGGCCGAATGCGTCAAGTTGAACGGCGCGATGGAGCTGGCGCCGACGCTCGGCCTCGCGCCGCGCATCGTCGACCTGGTCTCGTCGGGCCGCACGCTCAAGGAAAACGGCCTCGTCGAGGTCGAGGAGATCATGCAGGTCACCAGCCGCCTGATCGTCAACCGCGCCGCGATGAAGACGCGCCCGCAGGTCGTGCCGCTGGTCGAAGCCTTCCGCCGCGCCGTGGAGCAATCGGCATGACCGCTTTCTTCTGCCCCCCTCCCGCAAGCGGGAGGGGGCCGGGGGGTGGGCTCCCGGTCAAACCAAGCGCAACGGGTGTGGTGAGCGCGAGCCCACCCCCAACCCCTCCCGCAAGCGGGAGGGGGGCAAGGCATGATCCGCCTCTCAACCATCGACGCATCCTTCGCGTCCGCCTTCGAAACCCTCGTCAACGCCCGTCGCGAATCCTCCGCCGACGTCACCCGCGACGTCGCGGCGATCATCGCCGACGTCCGCACCCGCGGCGAAGGGGCCTTGC
Organism: Sphingomonas sp. R86521; assembly: GCF_042466235.1. Classification (NCBI taxonomy): domain Bacteria; kingdom Pseudomonadati; phylum Pseudomonadota; class Alphaproteobacteria; order Sphingomonadales; family Sphingomonadaceae; genus Sphingomonas; species Sphingomonas sp. R86521. The sequence goes on from NZ_JAXHBY010000001.1 coordinate 451,786, forward strand.
GCGACCTCACCCAGCGCCTCGACCGCCACGACCTCGACCAGACCGGCTGGCGGATCGACCCCGCCACCTGCGCCGCCGCGTTCGATGCGCTCGACCCCGACCTCCGCACCGCGCTCGAACTCGCCGCCGCCCGCATCCGCGCCTATCACGAGAAGCAGCGCCCCACCGACACCGACTCCGTCGACTCGGCCGGCGTCCGCCTCGGCGCGCGCTGGACCCCGGTCGATGCCGCCGGTCTCTACGTCCCCGGCGGACGTGCGGCGTACCCGTCGTCGCTGCTGATGAACGCGATTCCCGCCAAGGTCGCGGGCGTGAAGCGCCTCGCGATGGTCACCCCGACCCCCGACGGCGCGATCAACGACCTTGTCCTCGCCGCCGCGCACCTCGCAGGAATCGACGAGATCTGGCGCATCGGCGGCGCGCAGGGTGTCGCGGCGCTGGCCTACGGCGCCGGGCGGATCGCCCCGGTCGACGTCATCACCGGCCCCGGCAACGCCTGGGTCGCGGAGGCCAAGCGCCAGCTGTTCGGCGTGGTCGGCATCGACATGGTCGCCGGCCCGTCCGAAATCGTCGTCGTCGCCGATGCCCTTAACGACCCCGAATGGACCGCCGCCGACCTGCTCAGCCAGGCCGAGCACGACACCACGACGCAATCGATCCTGTTCACCGACGATGCCGCCTATGCCGACGCCGTCGCCGCCGCGGTCGAGCGCCAGCTGTCGACGCTCGCGACCGAAGCCGTCGCGCGGGTCGCCTGGGACACCAACGGCGCGATCATCGTGGTCGAATCGCTCGACGACGCAGCGCCGCTCGTGGATCGCCTGGCGCCCGAGCATCTCCAGCTCGCGATCGACGACCCGCAAGCCTTCTTCGACCGCATCCGCCACGCCGGCTCGGTCTTCCTCGGCCGCTACACGCCAGAGGCGATCGGCGATTACGTGGCGGGGCCCAACCACGTCCTCCCCACCGGCCGCCGCGCGCGGTTTGCCAGCGGCCTGTCGGTCCTCGACTTCATGAAGCGCACCAGCTTCCTGCAACTCGACGAGGAGTCCCTACGCGAACTCGGCCCCGCGACCGTCGCCTTGGCCAAGGCCGAAGGCCTCCCCGCCCACGCCCGCTCGGTCGCGCTCCGCCTTCGCCTCAATCACTGATTTTTTCGCGCAGAGGCGCAGAGGACGCTGAGCAGAAGGTGTTTTCACGCAAAAGCACGAAGGCGCGAAGAGAAGAAGGTGGTTTCACGCGGAGGCGCGGAGACGCGGAGGAATAGCGAAGCCCTTGCCGCGCAGCGGCCCTCCATCTCACCAAGTTTGAGCCAAAGCGGCTGCGCCGCGTGCAACACCTCTGCGTCCTCTGCGCCTCTGCGCGAAACCACCCTTCTCCTTCTCTTCGCGCCTTCGTGGCTTAGCGTGAACAAACCCTTCTAAACCGCCAAGGGCTGACACGAACGCCCCCGAGCCCTAAGGGCAACCGCTTATGTCCCGAACAGCCCCCCGCACCAAGGCGCGCGCCGCCGCCCGACTCGCCGCCGTCCAGGCGATGTACCAGCACGAGATGGAGGGCACCGCCGTCCCCGTGCTGCTCAACGAATTCCACCAGCACCGCCTCGGCGCGACCATCGAGGACGTCGAATATGCCGAGGCCGATGTCGATTTCTTCGACGACCTGGTCAGCGGCGCGCATGCCCGCGCCGCCGAGATCGACACGCTGGTCGCCGCCAAGCTCGCCAAGGGCTGGAGCCTCGCGCGCCTCGACAAGCCGATGAAGGCGATCCTCCGCGTCGGCACCTACGAACTGCTCGCGCGTGCCGACGTCCCCGTCGGCGCCGTGATCAGCGAATATGTCGATGTCGCGCACGCCTTCTACGACAAGCGCGAATCGGGCTTCGTCAACGGCCTGCTCGACGCCATCGCCAAGGACGTCAGGGGCTGACCCGGGTGGCGGAGATCATCAACCTCCGCCGCGCCCGCAAGGCGCGCGCCCGCGCCAGCGCGGAAACCACCGCCGCCGCCAACCGCGCCGCGTTCGGCCGGACCAAGGCCGACAAGGACGCCGCCGAGGCCGAAGTCGCGCGGATCGACCGCACGCTGGACCGCGCCCGCCGCGAACCCTGAACGCGCGCCGGTACCGCGTTAACCAGCATAACGCAGCGACCGCGGAACGATCGTCGGCACCGGACGTCCTTGATCGAACCGTCCTCAGGAAACCCCCCTTATGGGTGCGCCCGCGCCATCGCCGATCGATCTGCGCAAGTCGCAGCGCTATCCGACGCATATCGACGGCACCGCGATCATCCACGGGATGCGCTACCCGGTCGTGATCGCCGATATCTCCGCCGACGGCGCGATGATCCGCGGGCTGCCGGCGGTCGCGACCGGGCAGCAGTTCGTCGTCCAGGCGCGTTCGCTCGATGTCGTCGTGATCGTCGTCCGCGCCGCGACGCGTGGCACCGGCGTGCGGTTCAGCCACGCGGTCAATCCGCTCGCTGTGGTCCGCCAGAATTACGCCGGGCTCGAGCATCTGCGGAAAGCCGATGCCGCGCCTGCACCCGACGTCTGGCGCGCGATCGACTAGGCGAGACACGATCCGCGCCACCCGCTACCCCCGGCGCGTGACCGAAGACGACTTCCTCGACGCGCTGCGCACCCTGCCGCTCCATCCCGGTGCGCACGGGTTGCGCGACGATACCGCGATCATCGGCGGCTATGTCGTCACGACCGACACGCTGGTCGAGGGCGTCCACTTCCTAGCCACCGACCCGCCGCAGGACGTCGCGTGGAAGCTGGTCGCGACCAATCTGTCCGATCTCGCCGCCAAGGGTGCCGCGGTAGAGGGCATCCTGCTCAATTACCCGCTCGGCGACGACGCGTGGGATCAGGCGTTCCTGCGCGGGCTGGCAGCGGTGCTCGTGGCATTCGCCACGCCCCTCATCGGCGGCGACACCGTCACGCTCCCCCCGAATGCCCCGCGCATCCTCACCGTCACCGCGTTCGGCACCGACGCCGCGGCGCCCCCCCGCAGCGGCGCCAGGGCAGGGGACGCGCTCTGGGTCACCGGCACGATCGGCGACGCCGGCGCCGGGCTCGCGATCGCCCTCAAGGGCGAAGGCCCGGCCGACCTCCTGGCCGCCTATCGCCGCCCCCACCCGCGCCTGACCGAAGGCCGCCTGATCGCCCCCCGCGCGCACGCAATGATGGACGTCTCCGACGGCGTGCTGATCGACGCGCAGCGGATGGCGGCCGCAAGTGGCCTCGCGGTCGCGATCGATCTCGACCGGGTCCCGCTGTCGCCGGCCTATCGCGCCTATTCGGGCGACATCTTCGCCGCAGTCACCGCAGGCGACGATTACGAACTCCTCTTCGCCGCCCCTGCCGACAGCGAATTCCCCGCAACCCGCATCGGAAATTTCGCGCCCGGCGCCGGCCTGACCTTAACCCAGGGCGGCATCGCCGTCCCGCTCCCGACCCGCCTAGGCTACGCCCACGCGCGATAACTTGCGCATTGGTCGCACACTGGTACGCTGACCCCTGCGACCCGGCAAAGCACGGGCGTTGGCGAGGACACGGAAAGGGACTGCGGGCCTATGACGACCGTCTATCTATCGATGATCTGCGGCGTCATCGCCGTATTGTACGGCTTCATCACCAGCAGGCAGGTCCTCGCCGCCAGTCCCGGCAACGAAAAGATGCAGGACATCGCCGCCGCGATTCAAGAAGGCGCGAAAGCCTATCTCGGCCGCCAGTACACCACCATCGCGGTGGTCGGCGTGATCGTCGCCGCGATCCTCGGCCTCACCCTCGGCCTTACCTCGACGATCGGCTTCGTCATCGGTGCGGTGCTGTCGGGTGTCGCCGGCTATGTCGGCATGAACATTTCCGTGCGCGCCAACGTCCGCACCGCAGAGGCCGCGCGCACCTCGCTCCAGGCTGGCCTGACGATGGCGTTCCGCTCGGGCGCCGTCACCGGCATGCTCGTCGCGGGCCTGGGCCTGCTCGCGATCAGCAGTTTCTTCTGGTACCTCACCGGTCCCGCCGGCCACGCCCCCAACGACCGCATCATCGTCGAGGCGCTCACCGCGCTCGCGTTCGGCGCCTCGCTGATCTCGATCTTCGCGCGATTGGGCGGCGGCATCTTCACCAAGGCCGCCGACGTCGGCGCCGACCTGGTCGGCAAGGTCGAGGCCGGCATCCCCGAGGACGACCCCCGCAACCCCGCCGTGATCGCGGACAACGTCGGCGATAACGTCGGCGACTGCGCAGGGATGGCCGCCGATCTGTTCGAGACCTATGTCGTCACCCTCGGCGTGACGATGATCTCGATCGCGCTGCTGATCCAGGCGAGCGCGGCCGACCTGATGCGGCTGATGACCCTGCCGCTGCTGGTCGGCGGCGTCTGCATCGTCACCAGCATCATCGGCACCTACATGGTCCGCTTGGGGCGCGGCTCGATCATGGGCGCGCTCTACAAGGGCTTCTTCACCTCCGCGATCCTGTCGATCCCGGGCATCTATTTCGCCACCAGATACGTCCTCGGCGATCTCCACGCGACGATCGGCGGCGCCGGCTTCCTCGATCCCGCCACCGACGACCTGACCACGCAGGCCGCGCCCTCGCTGACGCAGAGCTTCACCGGCATGGACCTGTTCTGGGCGATGATGATCGGCCTGGTCGTCACCGCGTTGCTGGTGTGGATCACCGAATATTACACCGGCACCAACCACCGCCCGGTGCGCTCGATCGCGAAGGCGTCGGAGACCGGCCACGGCACCAACGTCATCCAGGGCCTCGCGATCAGCCTCGAATCGACCGCGCTGCCGACCCTCGTCATCGTCGTCGCGGTGATCGTCGCGTACCAGCTCGCCGGGATCATCGGCATCGCGTTCGCCGCCACCGCGATGCTCGCGCAGGCCGGCATGGTGGTCGCACTGGACGCCTACGGCCCGGTCACCGACAATGCCGGCGGCATCGCCGAGATGGCAGGGATGCCCGACGACGTCCGCCAGCGTACCGACGCCTTGGACGCGGTCGGCAACACCACCAAGGCGGTGACCAAGGGCTATGCGATCGGCTCGGCGGGGCTCGCCGCCTTGGTGCTGTTCGGCGCCTACACCACCGATCTCGCGACCTATTTCCCCGACGTCACGGTCGATTTCAGTCTCAGCAACCCCTACGTCATCGTCGGGCTGCTGCTCGGCGCCTTGCTCCCCTATCTGTTCGGCGCGTTCGGCATGACCGCGGTCGGTCGGGCTGCGGGCGCGGTGGTCGAGGAAGTCCGCGCGCAGTTCCGCGACAATCCCGGGATCATGCTCGGCACCAGCCGCCCCGACTATGCCCGCACCGTCGACCTCGTCACCAAGGCCGCGATCCGCGAGATGATCGTGCCCAGCCTGCTCCCGGTGCTCAGCCCGATCGCGGTCTATTTCATCATCACCGCGGTCGCCGGCCAGGCGAGCGGCTTCGCCAGCCTGGGCGCGATGCTGCTCGGCGTGATCGTCTCCGGGCTGTTCGTCGCGATCTCGATGACCAGCGGCGGCGGCGCCTGGGACAATGCCAAGAAGTACATCGAGGACGGCAACCACGGCGGCAAGGGGTCCGAAGCCCACAAGGCCGCGGTCACCGGCGACACCGTGGGAGACCCGTACAAGGACACCGCGGGGCCAGCGGTCAACCCGATGATCAAGATCACCAACATCGTCGCGCTGCTGCTGCTCGCAGCCCTGGCTGCGAGCGCAGGCTGAGCAGAGCGCAGCAAGCGCGACCGGCCGGCGGGGGCGCCCAAACGCCCCCGACCGACGGCGTGGCTCCGCCACGACGCCCCTTCTCGAACTCGGAAGCTCCGACGTCGTTACTCAGGCAAAGCGGAACAGAGCTGGAACTTTGCGTCCGGCGCGTTTAAGCCATCTGCAATTGGCTGTGGCGGCGACGGGGAGTCCAGGTGTGAAAGTGGCAGGGCTGTTTGCCGGCATCGGAGGATTGGAGCGGGGCCTTTCTGCTGCGGGTCACCAAACGAGCCTAACGTGTGAAATATGGGAGCCGGCACGCGCGGTGCTGGGCGCTCGGATGCCCGATGTGCCGTGTGAGCCAGATGTCCGGCATCTGGCAGCGTTGCCTGACGAAGTCGAATTGCTCGTCGGCGGGTTCCCTTGTCAGGATCTCAGCCAGGCAGGACTGACCGCCGGTATCGGCGGCAAGAGGTCCAGCTTGGTGGGTCATGTCTTTCGCCTGCTCGACGAGCGTCGCGTGCCCTGGATCGTGCTCGAAAACGTGTCTTTCATGCTCCAGCTGGAACGTGGGCGCGCCATGCGAACTTTGATCGAAGAGTTCGAAGCGCGTGGCTACCGATGGGCCTATCGCGTCGTGAATAGCCTGTCTTTCGTCCCTCAACGGCGCGAGCGCGTCCTTTTCGTCGCTACCAATACCGACGTCGATCCTGCGTCGGTGCTGTTCGCTGACGAGGCGCAGCCGCGTTTGGCGGATACGGATCTCGATGCTCGCGCCCACGGCTTTTACTGGACCGAGGGAGTCAGAGGGCTGGGTTGGGCCGCTGATGCTATTCCAACGCTGAAGAACGGTTCCACGGTCGGCATTGCATCGCCGCCCGCGATCCTGCTTCCATCGGGCGACGTGATCACGCCGGACATTCGGGACGCCGAACGCTTTCAGGGTTTTCCCGAAGATTGGACGGCGCCCGCGGCTGACGTGGGGCGTGCGTCCGTCAGATGGTCGCTTGTCGGCAACGCGGTCACCGTGCCGGTCGCTCGTTGGCTCGGCGAACGGCTGGCACGGCCTGGCTTCTACGATCGGTCCCGCGACGTCGCACTTCCCGCTGACGGGCGCTGGCCCAAGGCCGCACGGTCGAATGGCGACGCTCGGACGGCGGTCGCGATCTCGGCATATCCACGTTGGGACGAGCGACCCGCGCTGATCGATTTCTTAAGATATCCAGGTAAACCGCTGTCGGTTCGCGCAACGCGGGGGTTTCTGCTTCGGACGGAACGGGCCACGTTGCGTTTCACCGACGGCTTTCAGGATCGACTGCGCGACCATCTCTATAGGATGGAGAACCCCGAGACGGCAGGCGCCAGGTACGCGGTCGCTGCTGAGTGAAGCCGACTGCGCACGATGCGGCGACATCACGTCGTATGGCCGGTCAACGGCAGAAGGGGACCAAGATCGAAGAGACGGTAGGCACTGTCCTGCGGCATGAGGGTCTGCGATACCGCAGGAACGTTAGGTCGCTGCCGGGTAGTCCGGACTTCGCGAACAAATCGCGCTGTTGGGCAATATTCGTCAACGGTTGCTTTTGGCACCATCATACCAATTGTCGGAAGGCGACAATTCCCAAGACCAATACTGATTTTTGGACGACGAAGTTCGCGGCGAACCGTGATCGGGACGCGCGGGCCGTTCGAGCTCTACGCCGACGGGGCTATGCAGTCGTCATGATTTGGGAATGCGAGAAGGACCGGATCGTTGAAAGGCTAGCCAAGATCCTTGAACCGCGTGGCGTAGATGCCGGATAGTCTGGCGATCATCGTATCGTAATGGTAGATGTCGCCTGGCTGGCGCGCCGGTGGTCCCTCCACCAGCGCTACCGGTGTGCCGTCGTTCTGCATGTCGATCACAACGATCGATAGGGCGTCGTATCCGACGTCGCCAACCTTCGCGCGGCGTGGCAGCTGCCGAATCTTGTCGATCGCAAGTTGAGCGTCGCGGGGCTGCCGATGTGTGCTCCAATCCGGATCGGTGGCCCGGTTCTTCTTGTTCAGATCGGGGCTGAGATAACGTTCGGCGGCATTGATCATGGTGAAACCGACCGCAATGGCCTGCTCGCTCGCTCCGTGGACGGTGAGGTGCGAAGAGTTCAACTCGTCATAGAGGCGGGGTAGCGCGCGTTGATGCGCCGTCATGCATGCCTTGGCTTCTAGCGCCATGACGACGGCGCCGACCGGGGTGCGAACCAACGGCGGCAGACCATCAAGAATCACCCGTTCCTCATCCGTCAGAACGATCTCGTAATCCGTCGCAAGATCGGAAAGATTTCCCCCCGTGACTGCACCGCCGGGTGTACACAGTACGAGGTCCAGGTTCTTCTTACGATCGTGAACGAAATCCCGCATCTCGTGGTTGATGCCGAAACTCACGACCCCCGCTTCGACATGCCGCCGCAACAGCGGGGCTGCCGACAAAAGGTCGAATATCACTCCCCAACAGGCGACCTTGGAGTGATGGTCGCTGCGTGAATGATACTGCCAAGCGTTGCCCGCCTTGTCTCGCCTGGTCGGCTGCGACAGCGTGCGTACCAGTATTGCTGGACCATGCACCCGGCGACATTCCCCATTTTTTACCACGCCTTGCATGGCCTTACTCAACTCTATCATCCTTAGAATGTGCTCTTGCCCAGGTGTCAACGTCGTGAGACCATATCGTCGCCGAGCGGGCATCGTCACCTAGGGACGCCCGCTTCATGCTGCGCCGCATTAGTTGAGCCGCCATTCGGTTGCCTTGAAACACCGCTGTCCTACACACTCGGACGGCGCTAGCGTTTACCTGACTCGCTCTTTGAACCGTCCAAGCCCCCTCGCGATCGCGCGACACCCGCCACACCCGCCACCGCTGAAAGTTGAGACCCCCACAGAAACCCACTCATCGTCTCAACACTCTCAACATTCGCCGAACCACCCCGCCCCAAAAACACCCTCTCCCCCATGACCTTTGCGACCTTCCACCCCGCTGGAAACCCGTCCCCTTCACCCCCATATCCCTACAGCGCTTCCCTTTTATCGGCTTTGCCGCTAAGGGCCCGCGTTCGCATACCCCCAGATATCAGAGGTTTTGTTTGGCCAAGGAAGAACTGCTCGAGATGCGCGGCCGCGTGGTGGAATTGCTCCCCAACGCGATGTTCCGGGTCCAGCTCGAAAACGACCACGAGATCCTAGGCCACACCGCCGGCAAGATGCGCAAGAACCGCATCCGCGTGCTGGTCGGCGACGAAGTGCTGTGCGAACTCACGCCCTACGACCTGACCAAGGGTCGCATCACCTACCGCTTCAAGTAATCCGTTCCGTTATCGAGGCCGTCATGCTCGTACCCCAAGTGGTCTTGGCCTCCTCCTCGCCCCGCCGCCGCGACCTGCTAGCCCGGCTCGGGGTGGTGCCGGCCCGCGTGGCCGCGCCCGCGATCGACGAGACCCCGCGCAAAGCCGAGCCACCGCGGGACTATGCGCTGCGCCTCGCCGTCGAAAAGGCCCAAGCGGTGGACCGTGCAGATGGCGAGATCGTGCTTGCCGGCGACACCACGATCGCACTCGGCCGCCGCATCCTGCCCCCCGCCGATACCGAGGCGGTGCAGCGCGACCTGCTGGCGAAACTGTCTGGCCGCCGCCACCATGCGCTGAGCGCGGTCTGCGTGATCGACGCCGCCGGCAAAGTGCGCACGCGCATCGCCGACACCATCGTCGCGTTCAAGCCGTTGTCGCAGGCCGAGATCGACGCGTACATCGATTGCGGCGAGGGCCTAGGCAAGGCCGGCGGCTACGCGATCCAGGGCCGCGCCGAGGCGTTCGTCCGCTTCCTGTCGGGCTCGCATTCGGGCGTCGTCGGCTTGCCCCTGTTCGAAACGCGCGCGCTGCTGAAGACCGCCGGCGTCGCGCTTGCCTGAATGGCTCTACGAAGCCGGCATCGGCGAGGCTAGAGCGGCGCTGGTCGACGACGATCGCATCGTCGAGGCCGCGATCGAACGCGACGACGACACCCTCCGCGTCGGCACCATCGCCACCGCCCGCCTGGTGGCGCTGCTCCCCGGCCGCCGCGGCCGCGTCGCGCTGGACGGCAGCGAAGCGCTGATCAACGCGCTCCCGCCAGGAATCACCGAAGGCGCCGCGCTGACCGTCGAGATTGTCCGCGAAGCCATCCCCGAGTCCGGCCGCGCGAAACTCGCCAAGGCGGTCGCCACCGACGCCCCGCCAAGCGCCGCCCCCGACCTGCTGGCCCGCCTAGCCGCCACCGGCCACCCGGTCCGCCAGCTCCGCGCCCACGAACCCGACGCGCTCGAAGCCGCAGGCTGGTCCGAACTGCTCGATGAGGCGCTGACCGGCGAGATCCTGTTCCCGACCGGCGCGCTTCGCCTGTCGCCGACCCCCGCGATGACGCTGTTCGACGTCGACGGCGCGCCCCCGCTCGACGCACTTGCCATCGCCGCCGCCTACGAAGTCGCCGCCGCGATCCGCCGCCACGGCATCGGCGGCTCGATCGGCATCGACTTCCCCACGCTGCAGGGCAAGGCGCAGCGCCAGGCCGTCGCCACCGCCATCGACGAGTCGCTGCCCGCCCCGTTCGAGCGCACCGCGGTCAACGGCTTCGGCTTCCTCCAGATCGTCCGCCCGCGCCCGCGCGCCTCGCTTCCCGAACTGCTCCGCGCCGATCCGGTCGGTGCCGCCGCCCGCGCCGCGCTCCGCAGCCTCGAACGCACGCCCCCCACCGCGTCGCGCCGTCACCGCCTGCCGGCCGCGGTCCATGCCCGGCTGATCGCCGAACCGGGCTGGCTGGCCGAGCTCGCCCGCCGCACCGGCGTCGTCCACGAACTGGAGAGCGCCTGATGCCTGCCGCCAAGCCTATCGAATGCCCGATCTGCGGCAAGCCCGCCGCCGCCGAAACCACGCCGTTCTGCTGCAGCCGCCACCGCGACCGCGACCTGCTGCAATGGCTCGGCGAAGGCTATCGCATTCCCGGCCGCCCGATCGGCACGGATGGGCTAGACACCGGCGAGGACCCCGACTAAACGCGCCCTTCCGGTCGAAAGATCGGTGCCTTGTCCGATCCCGATCGGCGATGCCCGGATAGCTCAGTTGGTAGAGCATGCGACTGAAAATCGCAGTGTCGGCGGTTCGACCCCGTCTCCGGGCACCATTTTCCAGACAGATGCGGCGGCAGTCACCCGATTAAGCGACCCGGTGCAGAATCGCGGTCTCTATCTGCGTTCGCCTCCGCGCGGCGGGGGAAACCCGTCAGCCGTTCGACCGTTCTCTGCACGGACATCAGGAGAGACGCGTTGACCGAAACCCGCAGCACACCGGATTCGTCCGTAACGGCGAAACTTGCGCGGGGGGTCGTTGCCGGGGTCATCGCCGGCGCCGTCGCATCATTCGCGATGGACCGGTTCCAGGCGCTCGTATCGCCGCTGATGCCTTCCAGCGGCGACGAGTCCGAGCCGGCGACCGAGAAGGCTGCGGACGCGGTCGCCACGACGATGACCGGGAACGCCATGCCCGAAGCCGACAAGCCGCTGGCGGGGCAAGCGATCCATTATGCGCTGGGGATCGCGCTCGGGGCGGCCTACGGCGTCGCCGCCGAATTCCGGCCTGCGATCACCGCGGGGTACGGCACTGGCTTTGGGCTCGGAACGGCGACCTTGCTCGATGAGGCCGCGGTGCCGGCACTTGGGCTCGGCGAGGCGCCCTGGAATGCGGGCATTGCCGGCAATGCGTATGCCTACGCCTCGCACCTGGTGTTCGGTGGCGTGAGCGAGATGGTCCGTCGGCAGGTCGCGGGAACGCTGACGCGCTAGCGTCGCAAGGGTGACGGACGCTAGATCACCACGCGCGTGACATGGCCCATCTTGCGCCCGGGCCGAGAATCGCCCTTGCCGTAGAGGTGGAGGTGCGCGCCGGGTTCGGCCAGCAACTCCGGCCACCGGTCGGCCTCGTCGCCGATCAAATTCTCCATCGTCACGCGGCGCCCGGTCAGCGCGGTCGACCCCAGTGGCAGGCCGCAGATCGCGCGGATGTGGTTCTCGAACTGCGAGCACACCGCGCCCTCGATCGTCCAATGCCCCGAATTGTGCACCCGCGGGGCCATCTCGTTGAACACCGGGCCGTCCGCGGTCGCGAAGAACTCGGCCGCCATCACGCCCACATAGTCCAGCCGCTCGGCGATTTTCCGCGCGACGCCGATCGCCTCGGCGGCCTGGTCGAGGATCGCCTGCCGCGCTGGCACCGACGACGTCGCCAGGATACCGTCGTGATGGACGTTCTCCGGCGTATCGTACGTGACGACCTGCCCGTCGCGGCCGCGCGCCAGCACCACGGAGAATTCGGCGAGGAAATCGATCCGGCCCTCGACGATCGCGGGCACGCCTGCCGGCAGGGCAGGGGGGCTGCCCAGCGCCGCCCATGCCGCCTCGGCCTCGCCGACGTCGTCGATCCGGACCTGGCCCTTGCCGTCGTAGCCGAACAACGTCGTCTTCAGGATCGCCGGCGCGCCGATCTCGCCCAGCGCCCGCGCCAGATCGGCGGCGGACGCGACCTCGCGGTACGGCGCGGTGCGCCCGCCAAGCTCGGTCACTAGCGCCTTTTCATGCGGGCGATAGCGCGCGACATCCAGCGCCCGGACCGGCGGGTGCACAGCAACCCGTTCCGACAACGACGCGACCGCCTGCGGGTCGATATTCTCGAACTCGTACGTCGCGATATCGACGCGCGCGGCAAAGCCGCGCATCGCGTCGGCATCCTCGAACCGTCCCTGCGTCCATTCGGCGGCGACTTCGGTCGCGGGGCCAGTCGCCTCGGGCGCGTAGACATGGCTGCGATAGCCGAGATGTGCCGCCGCGATCGCGAGCATCCGCCCGAGCTGTCCGCCGCCCAAGATGCCGATCGTCGAGCCGGGGCGCAGCATCACGCCGGGTCTTCCGCGACCGCGTCGGTCTGCGCCGCGCGCCATGCCTTCAACCGTGTGGCCAGCGCATCGTCGGAGGTCGCGAGGATCGCCGCGGCGAGCAGCCCCGCGTTGATCGCACCAGGCTTGCCGATGGCGAGCGTCCCCACCGGGATCCCGCCGGGCATCTGCACGATCGAGAGGAGGCTATCCATGCCCTTCAGCGCCTTCGATTCGACGGGTACGCCCAGCACCGGCAAATGCGTCATCGCCGCCGCCATGCCGGGCAAGTGCGCCGCGCCGCCTGCGCCGGCGATAACCACCTTCAACCCGCGATCGGCCGCCGATTTTGCGTAATCATAGAGCCGCTGGGGGGTGCGGTGCGCGGAAACCACTTTGGTTTCGTACGCCACGCCCAGTGCGTCGAGCGTCTCCGCGGCGTGGCGCATCGTCTCCCAATCGGAGGTGCTACCCATGATGATGCCGACCAGCGCCATTTCGCCCCCAATGCCGAGAAGCGCCCGTGCCTAGCGCCGCGGTGGGGCAGGGGCAACCTATCCAGGATCGTCATCCCGGGCTCGACCCGGGACCCAGGGTCACAAGAGCGGCGCTCGGTAACCCTGGGTCCTGACGTTCGTCAGGATGACGAAGGTTTCAGCGCTCGCTCAGATAATAGCGATCGAGCGCCTTCAGCGCGTCATCCAGCTCATACACGATCGGCTGCCCGGTCGGGATTTCCAACCCCGTGATCTCATCATCCGGAATCCCCGACAGATGCTTGACCAGCGCGCGCAGCGAATTGCCGTGCGCCGAGATCAGCACCCGCTGGCCGTCCTTCAACGCCGGCGCGATCCGCTCGTCCCAATACGGCAGCACGCGCGCGATGGTGTCCTTCAGGCTCTCGGTCTTCGGAATCGCGATCCCGGCATAGCGACGGTCGTTCGACAGATCGAATTCCGACCCGTCCTCCATCACCGGCGGCGGGATGTCGAAGCTGCGCCGCCAGACATGGACCTGCTCGGCGCCGTGCTTGGCCGCGGTCTCGGCCTTGTCGAGCCCGGTCAGCCCGCCATAATGCCGTTCGTTCAGCCGCCAGTCCTTCTCGACCGGCAGCCACAGCCGCCCCATCGCCTCCAGCGCGATGTTGAGCGTCTTGATCGCGCGGGTCTGCAGGCTGACGAAGGTCTGGTCGAAATCAAGCCCTTTGGCAGCCATCAGCTCCCCCGCCGCCTTGGCCTCGGCCTCGCCCTTGGCGGTCATGTCGACGTCCCACCATCCGGTGAAACGGTTTTCGAGGTTCCAGCTGGACTGGCCGTGGCGGATCAGGACGAGTTTCGGCATTCGAGCTCCTGCGATGTCGGTAAAAGGGGGCGGTTCGAATCTAACCGTCATCCTGACGAAAGTCAGGACCCAGAGCCACGAAGGACCGCGCCCTGTTACCCTGCGTCCTGACTTTCGTCAGGATGACGGCAGCTCGGGGACGACGCTCAGATCTCGACGATCATGTCGGCGAGCGTCTCGAGCATCGCATGCGCGAGCTGCTTCGATCGCTCGGGCGACCAGCCGAACGCGGCATCCGGGTTCGGATCATGATCCTTGAACGGCATTTCCAGCGTCATCGACACCGCGCCGAACCGTTCCGCGAGCTGGTTGGTCGACATCGACAGATTGGCGGTGCCGGGCGCTGACTTCGGATAGCCCTTCTCGGTCTGGAAATCGGGCGTGTGCGCCGCCAGCCGCCGGCCGTATTCATAGTATTTCGCGCCGTGCGCATCGGTCCAGGACGGGATTCCCTCGAACCCCGCGAGAAAGTTCGCCGGGATCGCCTCGTCGCCGTGGATGTCCATCGCCACCGCCACGCCGGTCGCGTCCATCGCATCGCGCACGCACAGCACTTCGGGGCTGCGCTCGGGCGTCGGCGTATGCCATTCGCGGTTGAGGTTCACCCCCGCCGCATTGGTGCGCAGATGCCCGCGCCGGGTGCCGTCGGGGTTCATGTTCGGCACCACGTGGAACGTCGCCTTGTCGAGCAGCGCCGCGGTGATCGCATCCGAGGTGTCGGTCAGCCGCTCCAGCGCGCCCTCCATCCACCACTCGGTCATCGATTCGCCGGGGTGCTGGCGGCCATAGATCCAGACCTGCTTCGGCCCCGACCCGATCGTGAAACAATCGATCGCTTGCCCGTCGAGCGACACGCCCAGTTCGCGGTGCGTCGCGACCGGCGACAGCGCGGTGCGCGCGACCAGCGCCTCGTGCATCTCCATCGTGTACGGCGCGAAATAGGCGAACCAGACGAGACTGCTGTCGCCGCTCCAGTCGAATTCGAGCACGCCGTCGGCATAGCGCGTCTCGATCATCCGCCACGCGACCCGGTCGGTGCTGGCGCGCACCTTGTAGCCCGGCCAGCCGAACGGATACGCCGACGCCCCCGCATTGACGATCCGGTATGTCAGCGTCCGTCCCGCAGCGCCGGCGACGCGGAAATAGAACCACTGGTAGAAGTCGGAATCGCGGTCGCGGACGATCTCCAGATCGACGACGTCGCCGTCGATCTGGTTGAGGCGGATGTTGCCGCTGTCGAACGCGGCGTTGAGCGTGATGGTCATTTGACCTGGATAGTGCGCCCGGACTCGCCGGGGAACCCCGTGAACAGCGCGCGGGCCAGCTTTCCGGCCTGGATATCGGTCGTCGCATCGGCCTTGCGCGCATCGGCGAAGCTCTGCGCGCGGCCTTCCCACACCGGCGACTGGTCGGCGCTGCGCTTGATCGTGACCGACAGTTCGGTGACCAGGATCGCGCTGCGCCCGCCGCCGCCGATCGGGAAGCCGACTCCGCCGCCCAGGCCGACGCCGCCACCGCCACGACGCCCGCCGCCGCTGAAGCCGCCACCGCCCAGCCCGATGCTGATCGGCGACTGGCGCGGCGGTCCTGCCTGCGTGGTGCGGGTGAAGCCGACGGTCGCGATGAACTGCGGCTTGGCACCGGTCGCCGGCACGCCGTAGCCGGACTTCAGCAACTCGCCCTGCACTGCGGCGGCATAGCTCTTGAACTCCAGGCTGGCCGGACCCGTCGACAGCGGCTGGACTGCCACGGTGCCGCGGTCGATCGGTTCGCCCAGATGATAGCGCAGCACCTCGGTCGGCGGCAGCGATACGGTGGTGCACGCCGCCAGACCGGCTCCGGTCAGGGCCAGAGCGAGGATTGAACGCATGGTCATCGGGCGGTTCCCATTCTACTGTTGTGCATTCGTAACGCGCGAATCGTCCCGGCGGGTTCCGGCGGCGGCTTCGGGCGTCCGTTTGCTTGACTTGAACACCCCCCGCCATTAGGCGATCCCGTCTTTCCGCACACCTAGAATTGAAAAGAAGCGAATCGATCATGAAGATCCGCAATTCCCTGAAGTCGCTCAAGGATCGCCACCGGGACAACCGCGTGATCCGTCGTCGTGGCCGTACCTACGTCATCAACAAGACGAACCGTCGCTTCAAGGCGCGCCAGGGCTGATCAGCCCGGCTCCGACCGCCGTCGTCTTCGATGTCGGTCGCGTCCTGTACGACTGGGATCCGCGGATTCTCTACGAGCGCCTGATCGATGACGATCGGGCGCTCGATGCGTTCCTGCGCGATGTCGTCACCACCGACTGGCATTTCCAGCATGATGCCGGCCGCGACTTCGCCGATACCTCGGCGGAGCTGGCAGCGCTGTATCCGCAGCATGCCGACCTGATCGCCCTGTGGGGCCCACGCTTCGTCGACAGCATCGGCGGGGCGGTGCCCGGCATGCACGAGATCGTCCACGAGCTGGACGAGGCCGGCGTACCGCTGTTCGCGATCACCAATTTCAGCCACGAATTCTGGCCGCCGTTCCGCGCGCGCGAATCGGCGCTGTTCGACCGCTTCCGCGATGTCGTGGTGTCGGGCGAGGAGAAGTTGGTGAAGCCCGACGCGGCGATCTACCACCTCGCGCTCGACCGATTCGGATTGCGACCCGAGCAGGCGGTGTTCGTCGACGACAACGCGGCCAATGTCGCCGGCGCCGAAGCAGTCGGCATGCACGCCGTCCTCTTCACCGACGCCGCCGCATTCCGCGCGCGCCTGGTCGAACTCGGTCTGCCGATCGGCGCGCTGGCCTCAGCCTGACGGCCCGACCCACGGCATCGCCGAGCCGGCCGCGCGATCCTCGAAATCGTTCGTCACGGTCACCGTGGTCCCCAGCGACGTCACCGCGAACAGCTTCTTCGCGAACTCTACCGGCACCCGGATGCAGCCATGCGAAGCGGGAAAGCCCGGATTGTTGCCGGCATGGAGCGCGATGCCGTCCCAGGTCAGCCGCTGCATGTACGGCATCGACGCACCGTAGATCGTCGATCGGTGCACCGCGGCCTTTTGCAGGATCGGATAGGTACCGGGGGGCGTGACCTTGCCGTCGCGGCCGCTCGAGATCGCCGTTGCCGCGACCATCTGCGCGCCGCGATAGACGAACGCGCGCTGCGCCGACAGGCTGATGACGATGGTCAGCGGCTCGACGCCACCGGGATCGTTCCAGACGAACCGGTTCGGCGACAGCGACGTCGCGGCCTCTTCGATCGTCCCCGCCGCGCCCGCCGGGGACGCCGCCGAGAGCAGCAATGCGACGGCGAATAGCGATGTGCGAACCATGATATCTCCGTTTCCGGCGCCCGGAACGCACAACATCGGCAAATGTGCCGCGACTGTCGAGTCTCGACCAACCGGGCCGGACTCGCGCCAGAACGAGCCTCGGACCATGCAACCGGCGGATATGGTTGCGGAATTTTCAGGAAAAATGCGCTATATCGGTCGTCATGGGTACGGGGCTTTTCGGGAGTTTCAATGCACGACGAGCATGATCCGGTGCGCGACCGACGCGCGCTGCTGAAGAACGGACTGGTCCTCGCAGGCGCCTTCGCGCTGCCGGGTGCGGTGTCCGCGACTCCCCGGTTCGGCCAGGCGCTGACGTCGCGCGATCTGCGCCCGATGAGCCAGCCACCGCTGCCGAGCGTCCCCGCCGCGCCGATCACCTCGTCGCGCGTCGTCCGCCCCGAACTGCTCCGCCAGGCGCTTGCCGCGCTCGGTCGCCACGGCAGCCGGGTCGAGCGTCACGACCGCATCGCGATCGCCGATTTCGCCGCGCCCTCGTCGCAGCCGCGCTTCCACCTCGTCGATCTCGCCAGCGGCCGCAGCTCGTCGCTGCTGGTCTCGCACGGCAGCGGCTCGGACCCCGATCACAGCGGCTTCCTGCGCCGTTTCTCGAACGATTTCGGCTCCAACGCCTCGTCGCAGGGCGCGTTCGTCACCGACGATTATTATGTCGGCAAGCATGGCCGGTCGCAGCGTCTGATCGGGCTCGATCCGACCAACGACAACGCGCTCGGCCGCGCGATCGTGGTCCATTCGGCCTGGTACGCGAACAAGGACATGATCGCGTCGCACGGCATGCTCGGCCGCAGCCAGGGCTGTTTCGCGGTCGGCGAGCGTGACCTCGATCAGGTCTTCGCGCGGCTCGGACCCGGCCGGATGATCTTCGCCGCCAAGGTCTGAACGCCGATCCGCCTCGCGCCGCCGACCAGGCCCGACCACATCAGCGCCTCGACCCCGGCATAGCCGAGCCCGAGATGCTCGGGCCGCACCGCGATCACATCGGCGACCGTGATCGTCCCGGCACGCAAGGCAGTGCGACCGACCTGCGCCCAGCGTAGCGCGGTCTCCCATTTGATCAGCCGGCGATCCTGCGCATCGCAGTCGTGGTTCGCCAGATAGTCGGCTTGCAACGCCGCCAGCGCCTCGCCCAGCATCGCCAGCGCCGCGCGATCGGGCACCGGCCGCTTCGCCATCAGATGCTCCGCGACCAGCCCCGCAACAGCCTCGGCGCGATCGCCGAACACCGGCGCATAGGCCCCCGCCAGCACCCGCCGCGTATTCGCCTCCATCGTGTCGGTGAAGCGCTTCGATATCCCACCGGGATGGCTGCGATACACCATCAACGGGGTGTCGAGCCGCGCGATCCGGCCCAGCGGCTGGATCCGGTGATACAGGTCGAAATCCTCGGCATAGAGGATGTCGGGCCGCGTGAACGGATCGAGTCTACGCGCGGCGTCGGCGCGGATCATCACCGACGACCACACCAGCGGGTTCTCGATCCGGCTCAACCACGCGACCAGATGCGGCGTGGTGACCGGCGCATAGCGCGACGCGCTGACGACGCCGTCCTCCAGTATATTCGCCGCGGTGCCGAGCAGGACGATATCGGGGTGCGCATCCAGATACGCGACTTGGCGGGCGAACCGTTCCGGATGGCACAGATCGTCATGATCCAGCGCGGCGATATAGCGCCCGCGGGCCTCGGCGAACGCCCGGTTGCGCGCCCGAACCGGGCCGCCATTCTGCTCCAGCGCGATCAGCCGCACCCGCGGATCAGGCCAGCCCGCGATCACCTCGCGCGTCGAATCGGTCGACCGATCGTCGACCACGATCACCTCGAAATCGCCGAACGTCTGCGCGTCGAGCGTCGCCAGCGTCTCGGGCAGCAGCGCGGCACCGTTATAGGCCGCCATGATGACGCTGATGGTGGGGGCGGTCACGCCGCGGCTCGTGCCTCGTCCGCCAGCACCTGGTCAACGATCATCTGCCCGACATCGTTCTGCCACAGCCACAAGCCGTTGGCCTGCCCCGAAAAACTCGATTCGCCGCCAAGCGCGCCCCAGGGTACGAAGCCCGCCGCGAGCCCGATGCCGAACAGTCCGGGGATCGGTTGGTCCGCCGAATCGACGATCCGGCAATGCCTGTCGACCATCGGCCGTCCGTCATGCGCCGCCAGCGCGATCGTGCCGCTGTCGTCGACGATCGGCATCGCCCGCGGACGATAGCCGAGTGCGGCGACCACCAGGTCGGCGTCGCGGATGATCGCCTGCGCCGCCGCGTCGTCGTCTTCGGCGATCCGGTGCAGCGCGACCCGCGGATCGGGCGCGCGGCCATCGATCCCCAGCATCCGCACGACCAGGTCGCGGGCCTCGAGCCGGAACCCCGCCAGCCGGTACACGAACCCTGATACCGGGCAGATATCCTCGGGTCCGAAATCGGCGAACCCCTCGGCCAGCGCGGCCTCGGCGGACGGATAGAACGGCCGCAGCGGCCGCCGGTGCAGCAGCGTGATCGCGCCCGCGCCCAGCGGCAGGGCAGGGCGGCCCTTCAGCAACAGCGCGATCGTCGTCAGCGCGCTGGTCGATCCCCCCACCACCGCGATCCGCGGCGCGCGCCTGCTCGACAGGATATCGGCGACGCGCTCGAACCCGCCCAGCGTCAGCACCTCGTCCGATTGCACCAGCCGCCCGTCCGCCAGATCGGCCAGCGACGCTCCCCCGACCCGTTGCAACGCGAGCCGGTCGATCGGCTGGTGCCCCCCGGTCGCGATCACGACATTGTGCGCCAGCTGCTCGAAGACATGCCCGTCGGACAGCCTTCGCAGCGTCACGCTCCACAGCGCGCCGACCCGCCGCGCCTCGATCGCCTCGTGTCCGGTCAGCACGCTGCCGCCATTGGCACGAACGATATCGGCCAGCCGGTCGCCGGTCGCGCGCAGCAACGGTCCGACCTCGGTCAGCGGCACGCCCAGCGCACCCGCATGCGCCGCCACCGCCCGCCCGGCCGGATGATCGACCAGTTGCGCAAGCTCGGGATGCGCGTTGTCGCGAACCGCGGTCAGGAATGTCTGCGCGGTCGAATCCGACGTGATCGCATAGCGGCCGAGTTGCCCGCCGCCGATCGCGTCGCTGCGCTCGACCACCACCAGCCCCGACGCCGCCAGCGCCGGCAATTGTCCCCGCTTGGTCGCCGCGGTCAGCATCGCGGTCCCCGCCGGCCCGCCACCGATGACGACGATCGACGCGATCCGCGGCGCCGCGCTCGCCGTCGGTGCGATCCGGTCGGCCTCGCGACACGCCCGCTGCAGCGTCTCGGCCGCGCGCACCGCGTCCTCGACCGTCATCGCATCGGTCAGCGGCAGCGACAGCATCCGCGCACTCAACGCATCCGCCACCGGCGTCGGCTCGATCGTCGCGGTCGCCTGGAACCACGGCTGCTCGCCCAAGTGCGGGCTGAAATAGCGTCCGGTCGCGACCCCGTCCTCCGCGACCCGCGCCGAGATCGCATCGCGCGCCGAAGCCAGATGTGCGGGCAACAGCACCGGCATGAACTGCGATGCCCGCCGCATCCCCGACACCCGCTGCAGCTGCAGCCCCGTCAGCGCGTCCCGGTACGCCGCCTCCAGCGCCGCACGATGATCCGCAACGCGCTCGATCTCGGCAAGCTTGGCCTGCGCCATCACGGCCAGGATCTCGGGCAGCTTGGCGTTAATCCCCGGCAGCGTCGCGCTGCGGCTGCCGTCGAGGCCGAAATTCGCCATCACCCGCAACGTCGCGATCAGCGCCGGATCACCGCTATGGATCAACCCGCCCTCGGCCACCGCAAAGGTCTTGGTCGCGTGCATCGAATGGACGATCGCGAACGGCGCGCGTGCGCCGAACCCTTCGCCCGTCGCGTCGCGCGTCCCCAGCGACGAGGCTGCGTCGACCACCACGCCGACCCCGAAGCGCCGCCGGTATTCCTGGTAGCGGTCGAGATCGATCGCGTTGCCGAACGTCGCATACGGCACCACCACGCCGATCCGGTCGCCATACGCCGCCAGCGCACGCTCCTCCGCGGCGGCACAGGCGCTCCAGTCGTTGGCATCGACGTCGCAGATCAACGGCGTCAGCCCCGCCCACGCCGCGGCATGCGCGGTCGCCGCAAAGGTCAGCGCGGGCATCAGCGCCAGCGTGCCTGGCTTCGGGTTCATCCCCGCCGCGGCCCGGATCGCGATCATCAGCCCCAGCGTCGCACTGCCGACCGCCAGGCTCGCTCCATGCCCGCCGAACAGATCGCGCGTCGCATCCGCCTCGAACCGCTGGACCTCCGGTCCGTTGTTGCTGAACACCCCCGACGCCTCGAGCCGACGCAGCGCAGCCAGATGCTCGCTCAATCGCGGCGGGTTGGGGGCTATCAGGGGAAGACGGTTCATGGAGCGATCCAGATCTTGTTCGCGTCGATCTAAGTCAATCCACCCTAAAAACCCGTTACGGTTGCGATCAAACCGAAAAAGGCCCGCCCTCCGGGAGAGGACGAGCCCTTTTTGTAAGTAATAGGCTGTCGGCAATACGCCGGCGACACTCAGGCCTTGCGCGTACCCGACATCGGGAAGCTGCCGAACGCGCCTGCGCCGACGGTCCCGGTCAGCACGTCGCCCTCGGCACTCGCCTTGCAGTCGAGCGTCATCGGCATCGGCACGGTCATGCTCTGCTTCCAGGTGATGGTCTCGCCGTCGACCTCGCCCTCGACGTCCATCGACCCCATCGCGCCCGAATTGGACCCGGTGAACGTCGCGCCGTCGGTCTTGACCGTCAGGACGGTCTTCTGGTCACCCAGCGGCGACTTGACCACGCAATCCCAGCTACCATCGATGTTTGCCATCATATCTCTCCTGAATTGATTGGCGCCGCTACCGACCCCGTGAAAATCACCTCGACCGACCGGCTTTGGCTGTCAAGCCGCGGCCTGATCCTTCGCCGGGTCCTCGTCCAGTTCGCCCGGTCGCGCCCAGATCAGGTCGCGCTTGGCGAGCACCCGCCCGTCCTGCGCCTGCACCGACACCGGCAGCAGCGGCCGCCGGTCGCGCGCATCTATCAGGATCGGGTGCGCCTGCACGCCCGTCTCCCACCGCTCGCCCCATTGCCGCAACGCGATCATCGTCGGCAGCAGCGCATCGCCCTTTTCGGTCAGGCGATAGGCGATCTTGCGGCGGTCCTCGGGGATCGAGTGCCGGGCCAGGATGCCGTGCTCGACCAGCCGCGCCAGGCGGTTGGCGAGGATGTTGCGCGCGATCCCCAGCTGGCTCTGAAATTCCTCGAAATGGCGAAGTCCGTAGAACGACCCGCGCAGGATCAGGAACGACCAGCGCTCGCCCATCGCCGCCAGCGCCGCGGGCAGGCTGCACTCCATCGACGGTTCCCACAATTTTTCCATTGTCGCATCCTCTTACGCCGAACCTATCGCACATTCCTGCGAGCCGATAACGGATTATACGTTTCCAGTTGCAACTTAGAATGAACAAGGTCAGTATCAATTTGAAACTTGATGAGGAGCCGACCATGATTCGCGTCTTTCGTATGACTTTGGCGACGTTCGGCCTCGCACTGGCGACCGCCGCCACCGCGCAGAGCGGCTATTATGTCGCCGTCCCCGTCGCCCAGCCGACCGCCCCCAGCTACGTCACGCATCTCACCACCTGGCGGCTCGACGGCACTAGCTATGTCGCAGCGCGCTCCGCCGACCGGCACCAGCTGCTTTGCCGCCAGCTCGCCGCACAGGTCGGCCAGCTCGGCAGCTTCACGGTCCGCGGCGAGGCCTATGACGCGAGCGCTCTCGCCCAGTGCAACGCCCATGCCGCCGCGCCTGCGACAACCGCATCGACAACCGCATCGCGCTGAATCCCAACAAACTATTGCAATCTGGCGGCACGCGGCCCCATCAGGGTCGCGTGCTGCGCCAGTATGAACTTGTCGATCGCGTCCTAGATTACGATCCCGATGCCGACGAGGCTTTGCTCAATCGCGCCTATGTCTTTTCGATGCAGGCGCACGGCTCGCAGAAGCGCGCGAGCGGCGATCCCTATTTCAGCCATCCGATCGAAGTCGCGGGCATCCTCACCGATCTCCACCTCGATGCAGAGACGATCGCGACCGCGATCCTCCACGACACCATCGAGGATACCGTCGCCACCCCGGAGGAAATCGAGCGGCTGTTCGGACCGTCGGTCGCGCGGCTGGTCGACGGCGTCACCAAGCTCAGCAAGATCGAGGCGCAGACCGAGAACGAGCGCGCCGCCGAGAACCTGCGCAAATTCCTTCTCGCGATGTCCGACGACATCCGCGTGCTGCTGGTCAAGCTTGCCGACCGGCTGCACAACATGCGGACGCTGCACCACATCGCCAAGCCCGAGAAGCGCCGTCGCATCGCCAAGGAGACGATGGACATCTACGCGCCGCTCGCCGAGCGGATCGGCATGTACGAGTTCATGCGCGAGATGCAGACGCTGGCGTTCGAACAGCTCGAGCCCGAAGCCGCGGAATCGATCGGCCGCCGCCTCGAACAGCTGAAGAGCGGCGATGGCGACCGCATCGACAAGATCGCGACGGGGCTGAAGCTCGCGCTGTCGCGCGCCGGTGTCGAGGCGGAGATTTCGGGGCGCGAGAAGCATCCCTATTCGATCTTCCGCAAGATGTCCGAACGGCACATCAGCTTCGAACAGCTGTCCGACGTGATGGCGTTCCGCGCGATCGTCCCGACCGAGGAGGATTGCTACCGCGCGCTCGGCATCATCCACCGCCGCTGGCCGATGGTGCCGGGGCGGTTCAAGGATTACATCTCGACGCCGAAGCGCAACGGCTATCGCTCGCTGCACACCTCGGTGATCCATGCCGAGAACATGCGGATCGAGATCCAGATCCGCACCGAGGCGATGCACGCGCAGGCCGAATACGGCCTCGCCGCGCATTGGGCCTACAAGCAGCAGATCTCCGGTGGCGACCATCAGGTCAGCTGGATCCGCGACCTGGTCGAGATCCTCGACACCGCGGAGAGCCCCGAGGAGCTGCTTGAGCACACCCGCATGGCGATGTACGCCGATCGCATCTTCGCCTTTACGCCAAAGGGCGAGCTGATCCAGCTGCCCAAGGGCGCGACGCCGATCGACTTCGCCTATGCGGTCCACACCGATCTCGGCGACCAGGCGGTCGGCGCGAAGGTCAACGGTCGCGTCGTGCCGCTGTCGACCGTAATCGAGAATGGCGACCAGGTGCAGATCCTGCGCTCGAAGGGCCAGACCCCGCAGGCGCAGTGGCTCAACGTCGCGACCACCGGCAAGGCGCTCGCCGCGATCCGCCGCCATCTCCGCCACACCGAACGCGTCGAGCAGGAGACGCTGGGCCGCAAGCTCTACGACGACATCCTCACGCGTCTGCCTGCGCCGATCGGTGGCGAGGCGCTGCCGCAGGCGTTGAAACGCCTCAAACTGTCCGACGAATCGGCACTGATGGTCGCGATCGCGCGGCGGACGCTGTCGGACAACGCGGTGATGGAAGCGTTGATGCCCGGCTCGGCCGGCACCGAAGAGGTTCACGCGCTGGCGCCGCAATCGAGCGCGATCTCGATCCGCGGGCTGACCCCCGGCGTCGCCTACGACCTCGCGACCTGCTGCCACCCGGTGCCCGGCGACCGCATCGTCGGCCTGCGCCGTCCGGATGCCGGGATCGAGGTTCACGCGATCGACTGCCGCGTGCTGACCGACCTCGCTGAGCGCTCGGAGAACGAGACCGACTGGGTCGATGTCGCCTGGGGCGACAAGACCGAAGGCGCGGTCGCGCGGATCTCGGTGATGGTGAAGAACGAGCCGGGTTCGCTGGGCGTGGTCTCGACGATCATCGGCGGCCACAAGGCCAACATCATCAACCTGCGCCTCGACACCCGCGACACCAATTTCCACACCAACGAGATCGACGTCGAGGTCCACGACATCCAGCAACTGATGCGCCTGATGGCCGCCCTCCGCGCAGCAGACGCGGTGCATTCGGTAGACCGGATCTAGCGCTCGCTCCCCCTCCGTCATCCTGACGAAAGTCAGGACCCAGAGCCCCAAACGCCAGCTCTAGTTACCCTGGGTCCAGGGTCGAGCCCGGGATGACGGTTACCTACTCCACCGTGCCCAGATCGCCGTCGGCAGCACCAGCCCCCGCGCTTCCTCGCGCACACCCAGTTCGCCCGCCTCGACGGTCCCCGGCAAATCCGCAAACAGCTGGCGCAGCATCTCCCCGATCGCCAGCGCCGACATCCGAACCGCATACACCGTCAGAAACAGGAACCGCGATTCGGCGTCCAACAGCTGCCGGCAATTGGCGATCAGCTTGGGCAGATCCTCCTCGAGCCGCCACACCTCGCCCTCCGGCCCACGCCCGTATTTCGGCGGGTCGAGCAGGATGCCGTCATACCGCCGCCCGCGCCGCACCTCGCGCCCGACGAACTTCGCTGCATCGTCGACGATCCAGCGCACCGGCGCATCCGTCATCCCCGACAGCTTGGCGTTCGCCTTGGCCGCCTCGACCGACTTCTTCGACGCATCGACATGCACCATCTTCGCGCCGCTCGCCGCCATCGCCAGCGTCCCCACGCCGGTATAGCCGAACAGGTTCATGCAGTCGGGCGCCGCCATCCCGGCGGTGCGCTCGCGCATCCAGCTCCACACCGGCGCCATGTCGGGGAAGAAGCCGAGATGCCGGAACGGCGTCGTCAGCGCGGTGAACGCCACCTCGTTCCAGTGCAGCGGCCAGCCTTCGCGCGGCACCGGCTCGCGGAACTCCCAGCGCCCGCCGCCATCCTCGTCCGACCCGGGCACGAACTCGCCGTGCGCCTGCCAGTCGTCGGCGGCAGGGGCCCACATCGCCTGCGGTTCGGGGCGGATGAAGCGGAACCGGCCATAGCGCTCCAGCTTCTTGCCATGCCCCGAATCGACCAGGCCGTAATCCGCCCAGGGTTCGCCGATCAGCGTGTCGAGCTTCATGCCCTCAACTCGCCGGCGTCGCGCGGTCGGCGATATACGCGGTCACCGCCTCGAACGTCGCGGGCAGGGTGGCCAGCCGCTCCTCGCGCTCGAACAGGTCGCCCAGCCGCGACGGCAGCGGCGGCCGCAGCCCGATCGCACGCTCCACCGCGTCCCCGAACTTCGCCGGATGCGCGGTCGCCAGCGTCACCATCGGCACGTCGCCGTCGAACCGGCGCGCCGCGGCCAGCCCGATCGCGGTATGCGGATCGATCACCTGGCCCGCTCGCTCGTACGCCCAGCGCATCGCCAGCGCCATGTCGTCGAAATCGACCCGGTCGCTCGCGAACAGTGCGGCGGCACCCTGCGACTGCGCATTGCTCAACCGCATCGCGCCCGATGCCTCGAACCCCGTCATCTGCGCCGCCTGCGCCGCGCCGTCGCGACCGCCCAGATCGAACAGCAGTCGCTCGAAGTTGGAGCTGACCTGGATGTCCATCGACGGCGTCGGGGTGTGCGTCACGCCGGTCTGCGAATAATCGCCGTTCGACAGCGCGCGGTGGAGGATGTCGTTGACGTTGGTCGCGACCACCAGCTTGGCGACCGGCAGCCCCATCTTCGCCGCGACATAGCCTGCGAACACATCGCCGAAATTGCCGGTCGGGACCGAGAACGCGACCGCGCGATCGGGCGCGCCCAGGCGGACCGCGGCGTAGAAGAAATACACCACCTGCGCCATCAACCGCGCCCAGTTGATCGAGTTGACTGCGGACAAGGTGAACCGCGTCGAGAAATCGCGGTCGTTGAACATCGCCTTCACCAGCGCCTGGGCATGGTCGAAACTGCCCTCGATCGCGATGTTGTGGATGTTCGGGCTCAGTACCGTCGTCATCTGCCGGCGCTGCACCTCGGAGATGCGCCCCGCCGGATGCAGCATGAACACGTCGATCCCGGCGCGTCCCGCCAGCGCGTCGATCGCCGCGGACCCGGTATCGCCGCTGGTCGCACCGACGATCGTGACATGCTTGGTGCTGCCGGTCAGGAAGCGTTCGAACAGCAACCCCAGCAGCTGCAGCGCGACGTCCTTGAAGGCCAGCGTCGGGCCGTGGAACAGCTCCAGCAGCCACTGGTCGTGGTCGAGCTGCACCAGCGGCGTCACCGCGGCATGCGCGAACCGCCCATACGCCTGCTCGCACAGCGTGCGCAGCTCGTCGCGGGTCATCGCATCGCCGACGAACGGCATCATCACTGCGACCGCGGTATCGACATAGGAGAGTCCAGCAAGACCCGCGATCTCGTCGCGCGACAGTGTCGGCCAGGTCTCGGGCAAATACAGCCCGCCATCGGAGGCGAGGCCGGCGAGCGTTACCGCTTCGAAACCGAGGACGGGCGCGTTCCCGCGGGTACTGACATAGCGCATGGTGTTGCGGTTAGCGGCGCGGCGCCCGCCGCACAACCGCGAGGACATAGATCACGGTCGCGATCCCCGCGAACAGGAACCATTGCACGCCGTACGCCAGGTGGTTGTTCGGAACCGAGGCGATGTCGGGTCGACCGTTCGGGGTAAGGCCCGGGGGCGGGGTAGTGGCGATCAGCATCATCGCCTGCGGGTGGCGATCGAACAGCGATCCGATCAGCGACCGGCCATCGGGCGCATGGCTGACGAACCCGCTGACCGCGCCGCCGGTCCACGCAACCTTGGCGTTGGGGTCGCGTGTGGTGCCGAGCTGGACGATCATCCCGGGCCCTTCGGCACCGGTGCGGCACTGCGCGATCGCGCGGTAGCCCGATGCACCGGCGCCCGCGAGTTTGATGCTCGTCGGCTGCAGGCAGAACCCGCTCGCGCGGCGGAACAGTAGCGTATCGTCGGGAAACCGCGGGAACGCGATCGGCGGCCGCGCCGGGTTGGCGGCCAGCTGCGCCAGGAACGCCTCCTTCTTCGGCAGCCGGTCGACCAGCTGCCACACCCCGAGCGCGATCATCGCCGCCACCGCGAGCGCGACCAGGATCGTCGGTACGACGGGCACGCGCTTCACGGCTGGATCCGTCCTTCGCGCGCGGCGTTGCGGAATTCGGCGGCGATCAGCGCGCCCTTGGCAGCCCGCAACGACAGCACGACGCCGCCCGCGGTCACCGGAATCCAGATCAGCATGTGCAGCCACAACGGCGGATGCAGCGTCAGCTCCAGCGTGATCGCCATCGCCACGACGATCGCACCGAGGATCAGCGTGAGGAACGCCGCCGGCCCGTCGCCGACGTTGAAGCCGTTGAAATCGAGCGCGCAGTTCGAACACCGGTCGGCGAACCGCGCATACCCGGCGAACAGCGTCTTCTTGCCGCACCGCGGGCAGAGGCCCTTCAGCGCGACGTCGACGATCGACGGCGCGTTCGCAAGCGGGTCGGGGGTATCGGGGGTGTCAGTCATGTCGCGACTTTCTCCCCTCCCTGAAAGGGAGGGGTTGGGGGTGGGTCCTGAGGCTCGCGACGGTTGCGCCAAGGATCCACCCACCCCCGGCCCCTCCCTTTCAGGAGGGGAGCATATGTACCTAGCCCGCGTGGATGGGCGCGCCCCAGCCGCCCCAGACATAGACGGTCACGAACAGGAACAGCCACACCACGTCGACGAAGTGCCAGTACCACGCCGCCGCCTCGAACCCGAAATGCTGGCGCGGGGTGAAGTCGCCCTTGTACGCGCGCACCAGGCAGACGATCAGGAAGATCGTCCCGATCAGCACGTGGAAGCCGTGGAAGCCGGTCGCCATGAAGAACGAAGCGCCGTAGTTGATCCCCTTGAACGGGAACGGCGCGTGGACATACTCGTACGCCTGGATCGAGCTGAACAGCAGCCCCAGGATCACGGTCAGCCACAGCCCCTTGAGCACGCCGTCGCGGTTGCCGACGCCGATCAGGCCCCACAGCCCGGTCTTCTCGCCGCCGCGCTGGTCGTGGATCAGCGCATGGTGCGCCCACGTCACCGTGGTGCCGCTGGTCAGCAGGATCAGCGTGTTGAGCAGCGGGAATTCGAACGGATCGATGACTTCCAGCCCCTTGGGGGGCCACTGCGCGACGACCGCGGCACCGCCCTCGACGGCGCGGGTCACGGTGCCGTCGGCGAACGTCATCGCGGTCGGGAACAGCGAGAAGTCGAAGAACGCCCAGAACCAGCCGACGAAGAACATCACTTCGGACGCGATGAACAGGATCATGCCATAGCGGAAATGGAGCTGCACGACGGGCGTATGATCGCCGTGATGCGCCTCGCGCACGACATCGGCCCACCAGCTGTACATCGTGAACAGCACACCCGCGAGGCCCGCCAGGAACAGCCAGCCACCATGCGCGGCCTCGTGCATCCACATGATCCCGCCCGATGCCATCGCCAGTGCCGACATCGATCCGACCAGCGGCCAGATGCTGGGGGGGAGAATATGATAGTCGTGGTTCTTCGCGCCGGCCATCGTGTGTCCCTGTTCCTCTATCCCTGTGGTCGTTCTAGCTTGCGACCTTCGATGAATCCACCGGGTAAAACGTATAGCTCAGCGTGATCGTCTGGATGTCGGCGGCGTCGGGATCGGTGAGGATCGCGGGGTCGACATAGAAGATCACCGGCATCCGCGCGGTCTCGCCGGGTTTCAGCGTCTGTTGCGTGAAGCAGAAACACTGGATCTTGCGGAAATACTTGCCGGCCTGTGCCGGCTGTACGTTGAAGGTCGCGGTGCCGGTTACGGGCGCGGACGAGGTGTTGGTCGCCAGGAAGAACGCCATGTCGCGGGCGCCGATCGCGACGGTATCGGACCGGTTCTCGGGCACGAACTTCCACGGCATGCCGGGCTTCACATTGGTGTCGAAGTCGACCCGGACCTGGCGATCGACCGCCCCCGGCGCTTCGAGCCCGCGCCCGGTGGTGCCGTTCAGCCCGGTCGCCTGGCAGAACAGCCGGTACAGCGGCACGCTGGCCCAGGCGAGCCCGGTCATGAAGCACACGAAGAGGACGGCGAACAACGCGGTCCGGTTGGTCCGCGAGATGCTCATCCGTGCGGCATCCCCGCCTGGATCTTGGCGATCGAGATCGCGAAGACGAGGATCACGAACGCGCCGAGCAGCAACGCCATCACCCGTGCCCGGCCACGCTGGCGGCGGCGGATAACTTCCTCGGTGATTGGCGGCAAGCCGCGCGGTTCGTCGGGGGTCATGCGAACCACCGGTCGATCACGAGCGCACCGAACGTCGCGAACAGATACAGGATCGAATATTTGAACAAGGCCTTCTCCGGCTTCATCGCGTCATCGACATGGGTTGTGCGGCTGGCCACGCGCACCGCGAGCAGCGCGAACCATCCGGTCAGCAGGATGGCTGCGATACCATAGATCGGCCCCGTCAGCCCCAGCGGCCAGGGCAGGATCGCCACCGCCGCCATCGGGATCGTGTAGAGCCCGATCTGCGTCCGCGTCACCCGCTCGCCCGCGACCACTGGCAGCATCGGCACGCCGGCATTGGCGTAATCGGTCTTCACGAACAGCGCGAGCGCCCAGAAATGCGGCGGCGTCCACAGGAACACCAGCAGGAACAGCAGCACTGGCAGCAGCGCGATGTCGCCGGTCGCCGCGGCCCAGCCGATCAGCGGCGGGAATGCGCCGGCAGCGCCACCGATGACGATGTTCTGCGGCGTCCGGCGCTTCAGCCACACGGTGTAGATGAAGACGTAGAACAGGATCGACACCGCGAGGATCGCCGCGGCGACCATGTTCACCGCGAACCCCATGAACAGCACAGAGAATGCGCTGAGCCCCACGCCGAAATGCAACGCCGACTGGCGATCCATCCGGCCACCGGGCAGGGGGCGTTTCTGCGTCCGCCGCATGATCGCGTCGATATCCGCCTCGTACCACTGATTGAGCGCCCCCGCGGCACCTGCGCCCAGCGCGATGCACAGGATCGCCGCGAAGCCGATCACCGGATGGATCGGGACCGGCGCCGCCAGCATCCCGCACAACCCGGTAAAGACGACCAGCGTCATCACCCGCGGCTTGGTCAAAGCCAGAAAATCGCGCCATTCGGCCGGCGGCAGCAGGGGGACGGCAGGGGTCATGATCGGGGAGCTATACGCTGCGTAAGGGTCTGGGGGAAGGCGCGGTTTCGCCGGTCGCTCCGCCCGTCATGCCGGACCTGTTCCGGCATCCATGGCGCCGCGAACCCCGCACGCTTTGGTTCGCGACACGCCGCATCTGACCCGGGTCCGGCTGAGCGCCAGTCCCCACCCACTCCGTCATGCCGGGCTCGTCCCGGCATCCAGAGTTCCGGGGGTACCGCCCGTTACCCTGGATCCCGGGACGAGCCCGGGATGACGAAGCGCGAAACGAAAAACGCCCCGGGTCTCCCCGGGGCGTCTCGTTCTCGGCTGGCCCGACATGGGAGTAGATCCCATGTCGTCGGACGGGGCGTTGCCCGCCGGCCGGGCGGGGGCCTGAGGGCCCTTGTCCGCCTCAGTCGATCTTCGGCAGGGTCTCGAACTGGTGATACGGCGGCGGCGAGGACAGCGTCCATTCCAGCGTCGTCGCACCCTCGCCCCAGGGGCTGTCGCCAGCCGGCTTGCCCGCAGCCAGGCTCCAGATCAGGTTGACGAAGAACACCACCATCGATGCCGCCATGATCTCATAGCCATGCGTCGCGACGCCGTTCCACATCGCGTACGCGTCGGGGTAGTCCGGGTAGCGCCGCGGCATGCCCTGCAGCCCCAGGAAGTGCATCGGGAAGAACATCACGTTCACGCCGATGAAGAAGATCCAGAAGTGCAGCTGCCCGAGGAACTCGTTGTACATCTTGCCCGACATCTTCGGGAACCAGTAATAGAACCCGGCGAACAGCGAGAACACCGCACCCAGCGACAGCACGTAGTGGAAATGCGCCACCACGTAATAGGTGTCCTGCATGTAGTCGTCGATGCCGCCATTGGCGAGCACCACGCCGGTCACGCCGCCGACCGTGAACATGAAGATGAAGCCGATCGCCCAGACCATCGGGGTCTTGAAGGTCAGCGAACCGCCCCACATCGTCGCGATCCACGAGAAGATCTTGATGCCGGTCGGCACCGCGATGATCATCGTCGCGGCGGTGAAGTACATCTTGGTGTTCACGCTCAGCCCGGTGGTGAACATGTGGTGCGCCCACACCACGAACCCGACGACGCCGATCGCGACCATCGCGTAGGCCATGCCGAGATAGCCGAACACCGGCTTGCGGCTGAAGGTCGAGATGATCTGGCTGACGATGCCGAAGCCCGGCAGGATCATGATGTAGACTTCGGGATGGCCGAAGAACCAGAACAGATGCTGGTAAAGGACGGGGTCGCCGCCGCCTGCGGGGTCGAAGAAGGTCGTGCCGAAATTGCGATCAGTCAGCAGCATCGTGATCGCGGCCGCGAGCACCGGCAGCGCCAGCAGCAGCAGGAACGCGGTGACGAGCATCGACCACACGAACAGCGGCATCTTGTGCAGCGTCATGCCCGGCGCGCGCATGTTGAAGATCGTGGTGATGAAGTTGATCGCCCCCAGGATCGACGACGCGCCGGCCAGATGGAGCGCGAGGATCGCCATGTCGGTCGACGGTCCGGGCTCGCCGTACGTCGACAGCGGCGCGTACAGCGTCCAGCCGTTACCCGCACCACCGAAGAACGGCGAGGCGAGCAGCAGCGTGAAGGCCGGCACCAGCAGCCAGAACGACACGTTGTTCATCCGCGGGAACGCCATGTCGGGCGATCCGATCATCAGCGGCACGAACCAGTTGCCGAACCCGCCGACCATCGCCGGCATCACCATGAAGAACACCATGATCAGGCCGTGCGCGGTGATCAGCACGTTCCACAGATGGAGCGACTGGTCGAGGCTCTGCGGCCCGCCGTGGAGCAGCGATGCCCAGGTGCCGAGATACTGGATGCCCGGCTGCGCGAGCTCGGCACGCATCAGGCCGGAAATGCCGCCCCCGATGATCCCCGCGACGATCGCGAAGATCAGGTACAGCGTGCCGATGTCCTTGTGGTTGGTCGACATGAACCAGCGCGCGAAGAACGCGGGCTTGTGATCGGCGTCGTGATGCCCGTGCGCGTCATGCGCTACGAACGCGTTGGGGTGGAGCGCGGTGTCGGTCATATCACTGTCCAGCGTTGCCGGCACCGGCCGGGTTGGAGGTCGCACCCTGCGTGGTGGCGGGGGCAGCAACGGTCGCATTCTCGACCGGCCCTGTGGTGTTCGAAGCGGCAGCCGCCTCGCCGGCCTTGGCCGCGGAGCCATCGGCGCCGGGCTGCGGGATGACCTTGTCGGAAGCCTTGCCCGGGGTCGGCATCGTCCCGCCCTTGGCCTTGACCCAGGCGGCGAACTGCGCCGGCGGGACGGCTTCGACCGCGATAGGCATGAACGCGTGGCGCGCCCCGCACAATTCGCTGCACTGGCCGAAATAGACGCCGGGCTTGTCGATCGTGAAGCTGGTCTCGTTCAGGCGACCGGGGATCGCGTCCAGCTTGATCCAGAACGCCGGGACCGCCCAGCTGTGGATCACGTCGTTCGCGGTCGTGATCAGCCGGATCGGCACGCCCACCGGCAGCACGATGCGGTTGTCCGCGGCAAGCAGGCGGGGACCGTCGGCGTCGGTGCGCGCGCGCTCACCGGGGGCGACCTGGTCCTTTTCCTTCAGCATGTTGGCGGTGATCTCGAAGCCGCCATTGTCCGGATACTGATAGGTCCAGTACCATTGGTTGCCGATCGCCTTCAGCGTCACGGCACCTGACGGCGCCGGCTTGAACTGCGCCTGCAACAACCCGATCGACGGCACCGCGATCAGCACCAGGATGACGACCGGGGCCAGCGTCCAGATGATCTCGATGAAGGTGTTGTGGCTGGTCTTCGACGGCACCGGGTTGGCGCTGCGGCGAAACCGGAAGATCACCCAGAACAGCAGCGCGAGCACCAGCACGCAGACCGCGGTGATCGTCGGCATCAGGATCGAATCGTGCATCCAGTGCGCAAACACGCCGTTCTTGGTGACCTGGGTCTGCAACCCGAACACGCCGTTGGTCGGCTGGCCGATATGCGGCAGGACGGACATCGCCGGTGCGCCGTCCAGCGCCAGCTCGGGGCTGGCGGGCTTGGCGGTGGCGGGCGCGGCTGCCGTGGTCGGGGCGGTATTGGAGACGCCGGCCGGCGCTGCGGCGGCCTGGGGCGCTGGGTTGGGTGCGGTGGTGGCCGCCTGTCCGACGCCGCCAAGGCTCGCCAATGCGAGCCCCGCTGCCATCGCAATGCCTCTGATCCCCATTTTGCGCATCGTTATCCTAGACCCCTGTTGCGATGGCTGAAAACCCAATTGCGATGGGTCTGCGGGCACGCACCTGCCCCTTTTGCCAAAGGCCTATACGCGGCGGCGGCATCGGCCTCAAGCGCCGTTGCAGACGAATTTTGCCGAAGCCCCGTGGCTTGCGTTGCGCGGCCGGCGGGCGGCTCGTATCAGCGGGGACGTTGCGCGCAGGAGCTTCCATGACCGAAACCATGACCCAGACGATGATGGACGAAGACGCGGTCCTGGCCGAATTCCGCGCCGCGGATGCGCTGCTGGAGGGGCATTTCATCCTGTCGTCGGGGCTGCGATCGTCGCGCTACCTGCAATGCGCTCGCGTCCTGATGGACCCCGCGCGCGGCGCCCGGCTGGCGCAGGCGCTGGTCGAGCGCATCCCGGCGGACCTCCGCGCCCGGATCGCCGCGGTGGTGTCGCCGGCGATGGGCGGGGTGATCGCGGGGCACGAGATGGCGCGTGCGCTCGGCGTCGAGGCGATGTTCCTCGAACGTCCCGACGGCGTGTTCGAACTGCGTCGCGGCTTCCGGCTCGAACCCGGCCAGCAGGTGCTGATGATGGAGGATGTCGTCACCACGGGGCTCAGCTCGCGCGAGGCGATCGCCGCGATCGGCCGCGCCGGCGGCGTCACGGTCGCCGCCGGCGCGCTGGTCGATCGCTCGAACGGTGCCGCCGATCTGGGCGTGCCGTTCTTCCCGCTGATCCGCCTCGACGTGCCGACCTATCCCGCGGACATGTTGCCGGCTGAACTGAAGGCGATCCCCGCGATCAAGCCGGGGAGCCGGGCGGCATGACCAGTTCGCTCCGGCTCGGGGTCAACATCGACCACGTCGCGACCGTCCGCAACGCGCGCGGCGCGGGCTATCCCGACCCGGTCCGCGCCGCGCTGGTTGCCGCAGCAGCGGGCGCCGACGGCATCACCGCGCATCTCCGCGAGGATCGCCGCCACATCACCGACGACGATATCGCGCGGCTGTCGGACCAGCTGACGATCCCGCTCAACCTCGAAATGGCCGCGACAGATGAGATGCTCGCGATCGCGCTCCGCCATCGCCCGCACGCGGCGTGCATCGTCCCCGAAAAGCGGGAGGAACTCACCACCGAGGGCGGGCTCGACGCCGCCGGCCAGTATGACCGGCTCGCGCCGCTGGTCGCCGCGCTCCGTGATGCGGGGATCCGCGTGTCGCTGTTCATCGAACCCGACGCACGCCAGATCGACGCCGCGATCCGACTCGGCGCGCCGGTCGTCGAACTCCACACCGGACGCTACGCCGAACTCGACGGCGACGCGCAGACCGCCGAACTCCGCCGCCTCACCGACGCCGCCGCGCTGGCGGCAAAGAACGACATCGAAGTCCACGCCGGCCACGGCCTGACCTACGCCAACGTCGCACCGATCGCCGCGATCCCCCAGGTCCGCGAACTCAACATCGGCCATTTCCTGGTCGGCGAAGCCCTCTTCGTCGGCCTCGGCGACGCGGTCCGCCAAATGCGCGACGCGATGGACGCGGCGCGGTGACCCGCCAAACCCGTCACCCCAGCGCAGGCTGGGGTCTCCCGGCAACGGCCCGCACGCTTGCCGCGCGAGACCCCAGCCTTCGCTGGGGTGACGGGGGGGCTACGTTGACGGCCTGTCGGGGCAGCCATGATCCTCGGTCTCGGCTCGGACCTCTGCAACATCGACCGTATCCAGGCGTCGCTCGACCGCTTCGGCGCCCGTTTCGAAACCCGCGTCTTCACCGCCGTCGAACAGGCGAAAGCCGCCCGCCGCCCCTTCACCAAGGCCGGCACGCTGGCCAAGCGATTCGCCGCCAAGGAAGCCTTTTCGAAAGCGGTCGGCACCGGGTTTCGCGACGGCGTGTTCATGAAGGATATCGGCGTCGTCAACGCCCGCAGTGGCGCACCGACGCTCGTGCTGACCGGCGGGGCCAAGGCGAGGCTTGACGCGTTGGTGCCGCAAGGCCACGGCGCCCGCGTACATTTGACCATGACCGACGATCATCCCTGGGCGCAGGCCTTTGTGATCATCGAAGCGATACCCCTCGACCCGGATGCGAATCGATGAAGGAAGCGGTGTTGGACGGCAGCGAAACGCCCGGAACGACGGACTTGCAGCCGCCACCGGTGGAAACGCCGGTAGAGACGAGACGCCGCGGCACCGACTGGTGGGGCGAGGTCAAGGGTATCTTCTGGCTTATCCTGGTCGTGCTCGGCTTCCACAGCTTCATCGCCAAGCCG
Source organism: Sphingomonas sp. R86521 (assembly GCF_042466235.1). Lineage (NCBI taxonomy): Bacteria > Pseudomonadati > Pseudomonadota > Alphaproteobacteria > Sphingomonadales > Sphingomonadaceae > Sphingomonas > Sphingomonas sp. R86521. The sequence continues at coordinate 488,648 of NZ_JAXHBY010000001.1, forward strand.
TTCTACATTCCGTCCGAATCGATGCTGCCGGGCCTGCGCATCGGCGACCGCCTGGTGGTGACGAAGTTCGCCTATGGCTGGTCGTTCGTCTCGCCGACGATCCCCAACCCGGTCGCGATCTTCAGGGGCGTGGTGCTGCACCAGCCCGAGGACAGCTGGAGCGTCGCGGTGCCGTTCATGAAGGGGCGTCTGTTCGGATCGCTGCCGACCCGCGGCGACGTCGTCATCGTCACCCCGCCGGGCACGCACAACGACTATATCAAGCGCGTCATCGGCCTGCCGGGCGACCGCCTCGAAGTCCGCGGCGGCGTCGTCATCCTCAACGGGGTGCCGGTGAAGCGCGGCCCGATCCACGACACCCTGATCCCGGTCGACACCAACAGCCCGTGCGCCGAGATCGACTATCCCGGCGCGCGCGAGACGCTCGCCGACGGCCGGATGATGTGCCGCCTGCCGACGATCACCGAGACGCTGCCGAACGGTCGCCATTACGAGACGATCGAGCTCGGCTACAGCCAGGGCGACGATTACGGCCCGGTGACGATCCCCGCCAACCACGTCTTCCTGATGGGCGACAACCGCGATCGCAGCGCCGACAGCCGGTTCGAACTGTCGCAGCTCGGGCTTGGCGGTCCGGTGCCCTACGAAAACCTCGGCGGTCGCGCGGAATTCATCACCTTCAGCCTCGACGGCGATGCGAACTTCAACCCGCTGACCTGGTGGGGATCGCTCCGGTCGAACCGCGCCGGCACCTCGCTCCACCCCGCGACGGCCAACTAGGATGGCTGACGACAAAGCCGGCACCGAACTCAGCCCGGTCGAGATGCGCGATCCGTTCCTGCGCAAGGAACTGAAGCGCGCGATCATCTGGCTCGGGCTCGCCTGCACGATCGCGTTGTCGATCGTGCTCGTCCAGCCGTTGCTGATCATCTTCGCCGGCATCGTCTTCGCCGCGCTGCTCGATGGCGGCGTGCGGTTGCTCGGGCGGGTCCTGCCGATCGGGCGCGGCTGGCGGTTGCTGATCGTGGTGCTGCTGACCTTCGCGTTCCTGGTCGGCACGTTCGTCCTGACCGGCGTGCAGGTCACCGAACAGGTCACGCAGCTGCGCTCGACGCTCGAATCGCAGGCCAATCATTTCACCAGTTATCTGTCCTCGAAGGGGCTGATGCCGGGTGCATCGGACGTCAACGGCATCGTCAAGCAGGCGCTCGGCTCGGTAGGGCGGGTGACGTCGTGGGTCGGCACCGCGATCGGTGCGATCACCAGCATGTTCATGATCCTCATCCTCGGGCTGTTCATCGCGATGGATCCGGGCACCTATGCGCGCGGACTGGCGTGGATGGTGCCGACCGATCTGCGTCCCGAATTCGCCCGGACGCTCGACAAGATGGGCGTCACGCTGCGGAAACTGCTCGCCGGGCGCCTGCTCGGGATGGCGGTCGAGGGTGTCGCGAGCGGCATCGCGCTGGCGGTCGGCGGCGTGCCGATGGCGATGCTGCTCGGCATCATCGCGGGCATCCTGGCGTTCATCCCCAATGTCGGCGCGATCGTCACCGGCGTGCTGATGGTCGCGGTCGGGTTCAGCGCGGGCGTCGACACCGGCTATTGGGCGATCGGCACGTATCTCGTGGTGCAGACGATCGACGGCTACGTGATCGTGCCGATGGTCGCCAAGCGCACCGTCGACCTGCCGCCCGCACTCACGCTCGGGGCGCAGATCATGGCGAGCGCGCTGTTCGGCATCCTCGGCCTGGCCCTCGCCGACCCGATGACCGCGATGATCAAGACCGCGCTCGAGCGGCGTTCCGAGCGTGAAGAAGAGAAGGCGGACGCCGCAGGCGAGGCGGCGGCATAACCCCCCTTCCGTCATCCCCGCGGAGGCGGGGACCCATATTGGCTAACCTTGAAGGATATGGGTCCCCGCCTCCGCGGGGATGACGGGGGGCTAGCGACTGACCAACTGGTCGAACAGCGCAAGGTAGCGATCCACCGAATCCCCCCCCGGCTGCGCGACGGGAGCTGGCCGGTCCGTGGTCAACCAATGGCGCAGCGCCGATATCAGCCCGGCGCGGTCATCAAGCCCAACGATTGTCCCGAACGCCGGGTCGCACACAATCTCCGCCACCGCCCGGCTCGACTCGGTCGCGACCACTGGCGTGCCCACCGACAACGCCTCCCGCAGCACACCCGGCACCCCCTCATAGTCGGAGGTCAGCGCTAGCACCGCCGCACCCGCCATCGCCGGCAGCGGATCGGCGGCATGCCCGGCCAGATGCACGCGACCGGCCAAACCCAACCGGGCGATCTGCGCGGTTAGCGCACCTCGTTCGGTCCCCTCGCCGAGAATGACGAGATCGACGTCGTCGGGCAGCACCGCCATCGCGGCAATCAACCGGTCCCACCGCTTCTGCGGTTCCAACCGCCCGACGCCGAGGACATAGCGCGCCGGCATCCCCGGCAGCACGCCCGCGCTGTCCGTCGCAGCGACCGGCGGATTGGGAATGACGCTGACCCGCCCTGCCATGTGCAACGCCTCCGCCGCCTCCGCCGCCGTCGCCGGAGTCATCGCCACCAGATGGTCGAGAAACCCGCCGTGCGTCCCCAGCCAGCCGGCATGCACCACCCGCATCGCCGCGCCGTGATCGGCACGGACTACAGCGTTCGACATCTTTGCGACGATCGGCGGGCACTCCCGCCCCAGCCGCAACCGCAGCCACGCCGCCAGCCCGGTGTAGAAATTGCCCGGGCAGAATATGATGTCGGGCGCGGCCGCGCGTACCAGTCCGGACAGCGTCCGCCACGTCATCCCGGTAACGATCTCGACCCCCGCCGGCAGTTCGTGCGCCAGCGGCCCCGCATCGGACCCCAGCAACAGCGTCACGCGGCGCCCCGCGGCGATCCACCCGCGCACCAGCCGCAGCTGCGCACGCTCGACCCCGCCGCCGCGCAGGTCGCGGGCATAGGTCAGGATATGGCGTGCGGACGAAGGCATGGCCGCTGGCTAGAGCGGGAATCGCGACCGAATGAAACCATGTTCACGGGCTTGCCACGAAACTCGGCTCTAAGCGTTCTGCAGGCGTGGTGGCTTGCGTATCCGAGGACGATCGATTGGCGACTCGCATGTCGGACACACGGATGGCACCGGCGGTTGGCGGTCCGGCGGACATCGCCGGGCTCGAACCGCTGAAGACGGTGCGGCTGCGCTGGCCCGCGATCATTGGCGGGGTGCTGACGCTCGCGATGATCGCCGGGCTGCTGCGCGAACTGCTGGGGCAGGGGCTGGCGGGACTCGGCCGTTCGCTGCCGCATGACCCACGGTTCTACCTCTGCTTCGCCGCGCTCTACATGTCGCTGCCGACCGCCGATTATCTCATCTTCCGCCGGCTCTGGGGCATCCCGCTCGGCGGGCTGGTCGCGCTGGTCAAGAAGCGGATCGCGAACGAGGTCGTGATCGGCTATTCGGGCGAAGCCTATTTCTACGCCTGGGCACGGAGCCATGCGAAGATGGTGGCGGCACCGTTCGGTGCGGTGAAGGACGTCAGCATCCTGTCGGCGATCGCCGGCAATGCGATCACGCTGGCGATGATCGCGGTCGCGCTGCCGCTCGGGCGCAGCCTGCTCAACCCCGAACAGTTCCGCATCGTGCTCGGCTCCGCGGCGATCACGCTGGCGATGTCGCTGCCGTTCCTGATCTTCTCGACGCGGATATTCTCGCTACCGGAGCGCGCTTTGTGGTGGGTGTTCGGGGTCCACTGCGTGCGATTGCTGACGGGGTCGGTGCTGATCGCGCTCGCCTGGCATTACGCGCTGCCGGGAGTCTCTGTGGGGATGTGGCTGTTCCTCGCCGCGGGGCGCCTGCTGGTGTCGCGGCTGCCGCTGGTCCCCAACAAGGACCTGTTGTTCGCCAATTTCGCGATCCTGCTGATCGGGCAGGACCGCACGCTGTCCGAACTGATCGCGTTCACCGCCGCGCTGACGCTGCTCGTCCACGTCGTGCTGCTCGCGCTGTTCAGCCTCCATGCGCTCGCCACCCGGAAGCCCGCATGAAGTCGCTGCTTCTGGCGCTGCTAATCTCGTCGTCCCCGGCCGCGGCACAGGTTCTCGGTCCCGATGCCGCCGCCTGCCGCGCCAGCGAAGGCCCCGCGATCCAGGTCGATGCGACCGGCCTCAAGGACCGTACCGGCGACTTGAAGCTCGAACTCTACCCCGCCGACGAAGCCGATTTCCTCAAGCCCGACAAGGACCTGGTCGCCGCCGGCAAGACCTTCCGCCGGATCAGCGTGCCGACGCCCGCCGCCGGCGCGATCGCGCTGTGCATGCGCGTCGCCCGCCCCGGCCGCTACGCGCTGCTGCTGGTCCACAACCGCGACGGCAAGAACAAGTTCAGCTTCTGGAGCGACGGCGCCGGCTTCCCCAGCAATGTGAAACTCGGCCGTTCGCGTCCGAAGGTCGAACAGGCGCTGATCGATGTCGGCACCGGGATCACCGTCACGCACATCCGCCTGCAATATCTCCGCGGCCTCAGCGGCTTCGGCCCGGTCGATCCGGGCTGAGTCGGCGATGCGGATCGTCGACGTCAACGAATTCTATTCGCCCGCCGGGGGCGGCGTGCGCACCTATGTCGACCGCAAGATGGGCATCCTCGCCGATCTCGGCCACGAACTGATCGTCGTCGCGCCGGGCCGCGAGGACCGCATCGAGGAGCGCCCGGGCGGCGGCCGGGTGATCTATCTCAAATCCCCGCCGATGCCGTTCGACAGCAACTACGGGCTGTTCTGGGACGAACGCGTCATCCACGACCTGCTCGACGATCTCGACCCCGATGTCGTCGAAAGCTGCTCGCCGTGGCGACCGGCCTGGTTCGTCGGCGACTGGCCCGGCGGTTGGGACCGCAGGGCGGTGAAGGTGTTCTTCATGCACAACGACAACATCGCCGCCTATGCGCAGCGCTGGTTCTCGGGCGTCGCCAGCCACGACCGCATCGAACAGGGCTTCGCCTGGTACAGCCGTTACATGCGCAAGTTCCTGGTCAAGTACGACGCCGTCGTCACCAACGGCCCGGCGCTGGAAAAACGGCTGCGCGCACGGGGCTTGCGGATCGATGCCGCGATGCCGCTCGGGATCGATCGCGGGCATTTCTCGCCGACCCTGCGCGATCCCCGCCTGCGCCGCTCGCTGCTCGCGCAATGCGGCCTGCCCGAGGATGCGATGCTGCTGCTCGGGCTCGGCCGCCATCACGGCGAGAAGCGCTGGCCGCTGGTGGTCGACGCCGCGACCCGCGCGGGGACGACGCTGCCGATCGGGCTGATCCTGATCGGCACCGGCGCGCAGAGCCGCGCGATCGAGCGGCGGATCGGCGGATCGCCGCACATCCGCATGTTCGCGCCGGTCTATGACCGCGAACGCCTCGCGCGGATCATGGCCAGTTGCGACGCGCTGATCCACGGCTCCGAAGCCGAACCGTTCGGGCTGGTCGCGTCCGAGGCGATGGCGTCGGGCCTGCCGCTGATCGTCCCCGACACCGGCGGCTGTGCCGAAGTCGCCGATCCGCTGACCAGCGAACTCTACGCGGCGCGCGACGCCGGCGCCGCGGCGGACGCGATCGCTCGGCTCCACGCCCGCGATGCGGTGATGCTGCGCCGCGCCGCCCGCGTCGCCGCGGGTCGCGTCCGCAGCGACCGCGAACACGCCGTCGAGCTCATGGACTATTACGCCGGACTGGTGGTGGCGAAGCGGGCGTCGCGTACAGGCTGAACCGTCCCGCGCCGCCGATCCGGCGACCCCGTACCATCGCGGCGTCGAGCGCCGGGTCGCCCGCGGTAGCCTCCGATTCGCCCCCGGTCAGGATCACGCCGCCGCCCTCGAACGCGGCACGATCACGCGACATCAGCCGCAGCCGGCGCTCGGCGGCGGCATCGAGCAGCGTATGGCTGCGGAAATAGAACGGCCCCGCGGCGAACCGCGGATCGGGCAGCCGCTCCGCCATCGGCAAAATCTCCGGCGACAGCGTCGCGATCGGCCCGGTGAGATGCTGCGCGTCGAGCACCCGTCCCAGCGCCGCACCATCGCGCAGGCCCTGCGCGAGCGACAATCGGCCCGGCTCGGCAATCGCAAAGATCGTCGGCAGGATCCCGATGCACGCAAACCCCGCGAAAATCACCGCCGACCGGCGACCAGCCGGCCAGGCGATCGCAAGCCGCACGAACAGCGGCGGCAGCACCGGCAGCAGATATTGCCGCCACGTCGGAAACGGCAGCAGCGCCGCGACCAACCCCGCGACGATCAGCCAGTCGAGCAACCCGAGCCGCCGCCTCGCCCACGCATCGCGCGCCACCACGACCAAAGCGGGCAGCGCGGCCCCCAACGCGAGGAACTTCAGCGTATCGACCGCCTTGCCCGCCCAGGACAGCTTCCAAGGCCGCGCGGCGTAAAATTCCGCCGGCGCCAAGGCGGGGAAATGCAGCGTCCCGAACAAAAAACCCTCGGGGCTCAGCGCAAACGTCCAGCCGACCAACGCCAGCACCGGCGCCGCCCCCAGCGCGACCAGCGCCGGCCGATGCCCGCGGTGCGTCAGCGCATAGAGCCCATACGCCGCAGCCGGCAGCGCATAGGAGATCTTCGCCGCAGCAGCCCCCGCCAGCAGAGCCCCGACCAGCACCGGCATACCGCCGCGCGCGTAGCCCCAGATCGCCGCCGCGAGCAACGCGACCGGCACCGCGTCGTTGCGTGCGGTCCCGATCCCGAACAGCAGGATATCGCAGCTCGCGAACAGCGCCGCGACACCCAGCGCAACCCGCGGCCGCACTCCGGATGCGCGCATCGCGGCATGCGCAAACCCGACCGCCACCATCCCCAGCAGCGCATTGGCGATCCGCAGCGCCGGCCACGTCCACGGCCCCGCGATCCATGCGATCGGCGCGAACAGGAACGGCTGCAACGGCGTCTGCAGATACGCGAAATCACGGTACGGCAGCAGCCCATGCGCGGTCAGTACGGTGGCTGCGACATACTGGCTCTCGTCGTGATCCACCGGACGCAGCAAGGCCAGCGCCACGAACAGAACGGCCAGCGTCACCCACACCAACGTGTTCCCCCGCGAAGGCGGGGGAACAGCCTGGGCCCCCGCCTTCGCGGAGGAACACGCTTGGGAAGCGCTACCCCTCACCGGCAGCCCCCGCGGGGAAGGGCCTCAACCCTTCACAGCCGTCAGGAAATAATCCAGCGCCACCGAATCTCCCAGCGCAAACCCGGTCCCCGGCGAGAACACCAGCCCCTGCGTATCCACCACCCGCAACCCCGCCGCGACCAGCAGCGCGGTCAGTTCCTCGGGCGTCAAAAACCGGTTCCAGTCATGCGTCCCGCGCGGGATCCGGCCGGTCCCCTCCGCCACCGAAATCAGCGCCAGCCGCGACAACGGCGTCCGGTTCGGCGTCGACAGGATCAGCAGCCCCCCCTCCGCGATCGCCCCCGCCAGCCCGCGCACGAACCCCGCCGGATCGGTAACATGCTCGATCACCTCCAGGCTGGTGACCAGGTCGAACTGCCCGGTCATCGTCTCGACCCCGCACGCACGGTAGTCGATCGCCAGCCCGCTCTGCGCCGCATGCGCCTCGGCCACCGCGATGTTCTCGGGCGCGGCATCGATCCCCGTCACCGCCGCCCCCAGGCGCGCCAGCGGCTCGCACAGCAGCCCCGCACCGCACCCGACATCCAGCGCGCTGCGCCCATCCAGTGGCGCGAAGCTTGTCGCATCACCGCCCCAATGCGCATCGACCTGCGTGCGGATATACCGCAACCGCGCCGGATTCAGCTTGTGGAGCATCGCCGACGAACCCTTGGGGTCCCACCAGTCCTGCGCCATCGCCCCGAAATGCGCGGCTTCCTTCGGATCGATTGTTGCGTTCGCGCGGGTGTCGCTTGCCAGTATCATGCGCGCTACCTATCAGGGCCGCCGCTTCGACCCAAAGGGATTTGCGCATTTGGCCCGTATCGTGATGAAGTTCGGCGGCACGTCGATGGCCGGGATCGAACGGATCCGAAACGTCGCCCAGCGCGTCAAGCGCGAGGTCGATGCCGGCAACCAGGTCGCCGTCGTCGTGTCCGCGATGGCGGGCGAGACCGACCGCCTCGTCAACTTCTGCCGCGAAGCCTCGTCGCTCTACGACGCCCGCGAATACGACGTCGTCGTCTCGGCCGGCGAACAGATTACGAGTGGCCTGCTCGCGATCGCCTTGCAGGCCGCCGGCGTCCCCGCGCGCAGCTGGCTCGGCTGGCAGCTCCCGATCAACACCTCCGACGCGCACGCCTCCGCGCGCATCGGCGAGATCGACACCGCCGCGCTCGACGCCAGCCTCGCGAACGGCGTGGTCGCGGTGATCCCCGGTTTCCAGGGCGTCGCCGCCGGGCAGCGCGTGACGACGCTCGGCCGTGGCGGTTCGGACACCTCGGCGGTGGCGATGGCCGCGGCGATGAAGGCCGATCGCTGCGACATCTATACCGACGTCGACGGCGTCTACACCACCGACCCCAGGATCGTGCCCCGCGCGCGGAAGCTGAGCAAAGTCACCTACGAAGAGATGCTGGAACTCGCCAGCGTCGGCGCCAAGGTTCTGCAGACTCGCTCTGTCGGCCTGGCGATGAAGGAAAACGTGCGCGTGCGCGTGCTGTCCTCGTTCGAGGACGGCGATACCAACGACGGACATCGTGGCACGCTCATCGTGGGCGAAGAGGAAATCGACGACATGGAACGCCAGCTCATCACCGGCATCGCGCACGACAAGAACGAGGCGAAGATCACCCTGACGCAGGTCAGCGACCGGCCGGGCTCGGTCGCCGCGATCTTCGCGCCGCTCGCCGACGCCGGGATCAACGTCGACATGATCGTGCAGAACGTCGCGCACGCCAACGGCGGGACCAAGTCGACCGACGTCACCTTCACCGTCCCCGCCGCCGACCTCGCGCGCTCGCTCGACGTTCTCGACAAGGCCAAGGACGCGATCGGCTACGCCACCGTGGTCCACGACACCCGCGTCGCGAAGGTCTCGGTGGTCGGCGTCGGCATGCGCAGCCACGCCGGCGTCGCCGCGACTATGTTCACCACGCTCGGCGAACGCGGCATCAACATCCAGGCGATCGCGACGTCCGAGATCAAGGTCAGCGTGCTGATCGAGGAGGACTACACCGAACTCGCCGTCCGCGTACTCCACACCGCCTACGGCCTCGACGCCGAAGACGCGGCCTGAATCACTTTTCCCCTCCCGCTTGCGGGAGGGGCGTGAACTAAGTCCCCCTCCCGCTTGCGGGAGGGGCTAGGGGAGGGCATGTGGCGGCAATGACCGATACGCACACGACCGCCCGCCCCAGCAACACCGTCGGGGAAGACAGACTCGCCCGCCGCATGGCGCGCGGCGCGGCGTTCCTCGGGTCCCAGGTCGCGATCCTCGGCGGCGCGATGTCGTGGGTCAGCGAGCGCAACCTCGTCTCCGCGATCTCCAACGCCGGCGGCTTCGGCGTGATCGCGTGCGGCGCGATGACCCCGGCGCTGCTCGATACCGAGATCGCCGCGACCAAGGCGCTCACGACCAAGCCGTTCGGCGTCAACCTGATCACCATGCACCCCGATCTGTTCGCGCTGATCGAGGTTTGCGCGAAGCACCAGGTCACGCACGTCGTCCTCGCCGGCGGCCTGCCGCCAAAGGGCAGCATCGAGGCGATCAAGGCCACCGGTGCCAAGCTCATTGCGTTCGCCCCCGCGCTGTCGCTCGCCAAGAAGCTCATCCGCAGCGGCGTCGACGCGCTGGTGATCGAGGGGATGGAGGCCGGCGGCCATATCGGCCCGGTCTCGACCAGCGTGTTGGCACAAGAGATGCTGCCCGAGATCGCCGACCAGATTCCGGTGTTCGTCGCCGGTGGCATCGGCCGCGGCGAGGCGATCGCCGGCTATCTCGACCAGGGCGCGGCGGGCGTACAGCTCGGCACGCGCTTCGTCTGCGGCACCGAATCGATCGCGCATCCGAACTTCAAGAAGGCGTTCATCCGCGCCTCGGCGCGCGACGCGGTCGCCAGCGTCCAGCTCGACCCGCGCCTGCCCGTCATCCCGGTACGTGCGCTGAAGAACGCCGGCGGCGAACTCTTCACCGCCAAGCAGCGCGAGGTCGCCGGGCATCTCGACGCCGGTCGCGTCGAGATGATGGAGGCGCAGCTGCAGATCGAACATTACTGGGCGGGCGCGCTGCGCCGCGCGGTGATCGACGGCGATATCGAACACGGCTCGGTGATGGCCGGCCAGTCGGTCGGCATGGTCAAGAAGGAAGAGCCGGTCGCCGACATCATCGCGACGCTGATGGCCGAGGCCGCCAGCGCGCTGGAAGCCCGCGCCGCCTAGCGCATCCCGCTACGCCGGCGCGACCATCGCGACCTTGGCGAGCGTGGCACGCAACGCCGGGGTATCGTCCTCGCGCGCCAGTTTCATGCCCATCAGACCCGCGGTGATCCGCACCACCGCGGTCTCGCCGTCGGCGACGTCGACGACCAGCGGCGCGGTCCGCTTGCCCTGAGCGATCGCGACGCAGACCCGGCGTCCGGGCGATATCGTGATCGCGGCGAAGCGCGGACTCTTCAGCTGCGTGACGACCGCGCCGTCGACCTCGACATCGACCCCGATCATCATCCCCATCTTGCTTTCCCGCACCACCAACAGTCGCGCCGTCCCCGCGGCGGCGGTCGGTTCTGCCAACACCGCACGGCGTGTCGCCTCGTCGGCCAGCGGCACGCGGCGGGTACCGCTGAACAACAGGAAGACAATACCGGCCGTCATCCCGAACACCACGGAGATGAAGCTTGGATCCGCCTGATGCCGCTGCCCACCCGCGGCGAGCGCGGTCAGCAGGAACGACGTCACCCCGGATACCAGCATGACGATCACGACGAACTTGATGATCCGGCCCATGGAGGCCTCCTCGGATAGGGATTTGGTCGCCGGCTATCGCAAAATCACGCCTTACGCACGGCCGCTCAGTGATTCGATTCCGCAAACTCCAGCCCGTCGCCGATCGTGTCCAGCGTCGGCAGCGCGCGTGCGGGCAGCGTCTTCCAGCGGACTTTTCCCGGCCCCTCGTCCTCGATCGTGCCGGTGGTGACCTTGGCCCGCCGCGTCAGGTAGTTCGCGCTGAACACCTCGGTCTCGCCGCTGCCGCGATGCGTATAGTCGCGGTCGAACCCGATCAGCGCAAACCGCGCGCCGTCCCAGCGGAACGACAGGGTGTTCGTGCTCGTCCCCCAGCCGCCCATGCTGCGCCACACCCCCAGCGTCAGCCGGATCACGCCGCCGCGGACCGCCAGGCCGTCGTCGAACGGATCGTCGCTGTACGGGTCCTCAAGGCGCGGTATCACCGCGGCATTGACCACGCGCAGGCTGTATCCCGCGGCGCCCCCGAACGCCACGATCAGCACTCGGGGATTGGTGTTAAGCGGCCCGCCGCCACGATCCGCGCCGACCACGCAGTGCGCGTCCGCACCCCGCAACACCGCGACCAAATCGCCGTGGCCATCGCTGTTCAGGTCGGCGCGCACCGATCGCTCGACCTTCCATCCCGCCGGCGCGAACCCGGCAGCGGACGCCGCGACGCGACCCGGCTTCGGCAGCGCCGGCATCGTCATCGCCGGAATTTCGAGCGGGTCGTCGGACGCCGCGGCCGGCGCGGTCGCGGCACAGATCGCCGCCGCAGCGAACAGGACCATCATCGTCTATTTCGCCAACGGAAGAGGGGAGGGATCGGTCTTGGTGGCAATCACGCGACCGGTGCGGTCGATCACCGCCCAGCGCCCGCCGGCCATCGCCTGATGCTCGGCATCGACCTGCACCGCCTTGCATCCGGTGCAGACCTCCGCGCGACCGTGATCGAACGGATAGCCCCAGTCATATTGCGTCGCGATGACCGGCCGCAGGTCATGATCGTAATAGGTCAGCTTGCCATGCCGCAGCCCGCGCACCAGCCCCTCCCGGAAATAATCGCCGCCGTTGTCGAGCATGAAGACGCGGACGGCGCGTCCGTCCCGCCGGACATACGCGATCCCGAACCCGTCGATGCGAACTTCCGCCAGGCCATGCTCGAACGCCATCCGCGCCAGATGCGCCGGGTCGATCCGCGGAAGATCGTCCTCGATCCGCGCGCACGGCCCATGCGACTGGAGTTCGCCGTCCCGCGCGACATAGCTGCAGTCGAGCGGATAGGATGCCCGCGCTTCGACCGGGCTCGCCGCCGCCAGCAGCGCGACCGCCAGCGCGACCATCACGATACCCGGTCGTCCCGCGGCAGATCGGCCTCGGTGACTGGGCGCCGCGACCGGCTGTCGTACGCCCGCGGGAAAAGCATCCGGACCCGCCGGAACGCTGCCCGCATCACGAAGAACAACACGCCGAGCACCAGCGCCCAGGGCAGCACCGCCGACAGGACATAGATCAGCGCGATGATGCTCGACCGCATCGTCTCGCCGGCTTCGCCGAATGCACCGCCCAGCTGTTCGCCAAAGCTCGTCTTGCCGTCGTAATACGCCCAGATCGACGACGTCGCGACGCGGTCCTGCACCTCGGCGACCGCGGTGCGGTTGGCGACGCTGTCCTTCGCCCCCGCCTTGGCCTGCGCATCGGCGATCTGCTTCGAAACGTCCTCGGCCTCGAACTCGCGAGAGGTCAAGCTTCCCTGCAGCGCGGTCACCGGGGCGATCAGCGCCTGCCCGAACCGGCGCGCATCGCCGCTCGCGACGACGAAGCGCGTCGATCCCGCGGAGCTTCCGGTCCCTGCGTTGCGGTGCATCTCCTGCATCCGGCACCGCGCGGTCCCCAGCTGGTCGCACAGTGCGATATGGCGGTCCTGTGCCTGGGTGACGACATCGCCGGGCAACGCGAAACGATAGGTGTAGCCATAGGACATCTGCGCCGCGTCGCCGCCCCGAACCGGCAAGCCGTTGCCCGCATCCGGCGCTTTGCTGCATCCGGCCAGAACAACGACGATCGGCAACACCGACACGATCAATTTCTTCAACGCGATACCTTCCCGGGCAGTTGAATGACGACGGCGAGATCATCGAAGTCGACGACCGGTATCGCGATCGTTTCGCAGCGAGGCCAGCGTTTAAATCAGGCGATCTGCAACCCCGCCGTCAGGACTTCCAGCAACGCGTCGACCTTGGGCGTCAGCTGCCGGTTGCGCGGCCAGACCAGATGCAGTGGCAGCCCGACGGTCGCGGCCTCGGGCAAAATCTCGACCAAATCGCCGCGCGCGAGGTCATCCTTGATCAGCCAGGTCGCCAGCTGCGCGATCCCGAACCCCGCCTTGACCGCGCCGACCTGCGCCTCGGCACTCCCCAGCACGATCCGCGGCGTCATCGTCCGCTCCTCGACACCGCCGGTACCGTTGGCAAAGCGCCACGGAATCGTGCTGCCATCGGCGCGGCCGTAGAGCACGCAGTCGAAGTTCGAAAGGTCGTCGCCCGACTGCGGCCGCCCGCGGCGCTCGAGATAGGCGGGCGCGGCGCAGAAGATCACGCGTTCGTTGCCCAGGTGACGGTGGCCCAGCGTCTCTCCCCTCGCATCCGACGCGCCGATCCGGATCGCGACGTCGATCCCCTCCTCGACGATGTCGACCTTCCGGTCGGTGAAGGTGATGCTCGGCCGCAAATTGGGATGGCGCTCGGCAAAGGCGAGCAGCAGCGGCATCGCGTGCATCCGTCCGAACGCGACCGGCACGTCGACTTTCAGCCGCCCGACGATCTCCGATCGATGCGCCGCCAGCACCGCCTCGGCATCCGCCAGATCGCCGAGCACGCGGACGCAGGTGTCGTAGAACGCGGCGCCGACATCGGTCAGCGTCAGCCGCCGCGTGGTCCGCTCGAACAGCCGGCTGCCAAGCCGCGCTTCCAGCCGCGCGACGCTCTTGCTCACCGCCGAATTGGTCAGGTTCAGCCGCGCCCCCGCCGCGGTGAAGCTGCCGGCATCCGCGGTGCAGACAAAGGCCTCGATGCCCTTCAGTCGCTCGGAAGGAATCATGCCGCGCTCCACTCTGGAATTTATGTCTCGATAGACGAGAAATAACACCGTGAAACCCAGGATTTTGTCGCGCGTAGAGGGGGGCATTGCAGGAGTTTACGAATGCCCCCCGTTTCGACCATGCCCAATACCACCGCGCCCCCCGGTCAGAAGACCGCAGGCCACGGCCTCGCCGTGCTGCTACTCGCGATCTCCGCGTTCGTGATCGTCACGACCGAGTTCATCATCGTCGGCCTGCTGCCCAGCCTGTCGCGCGATCTGAACATCTCGATCTCGACCGCGGGCCAGCTGGTCACGCTGTTCGCGTTCACCGTCATGCTGGCGGGACCGTTCCTCACCGCGATGCTGTCGCATTTCGAACGCAAGCGGCTGTTCGTCGCGATCCTGCTGATCTTCGCGGGCGCGAACGCGCTCGCCGCCGCCGCGCCCGATATCTGGATCCTCGGCTTCGCACGCTTCCTGCCCGCGCTGGCGCTGCCGGTGTTCTGGGGCACCGCGAGCGAGACCGCCGGCGAGCTCGCCGGGCCTGAGAAATCGGGCAAGGCGGTCGCCAACGTCTATCTCGGGATTTCCGGCGCAATGGTGCTCGGCATCCCGCTCGGTACGCTCGCGTCGACCGCGTTCGGCTGGCGCGGCACGTTCTGGGGCCTGTCGGGGCTGTCGCTGCTGATGGCGGTGCTGCTGCTGGTGGTGATGCCGACGCTCGCGCGCCCGGCCCGCGTAAAGCTCGCCGAGCAGGCGCGGATCCTCAAGGACCCGTATTTCCTCGGCAACGTCGTGCTGTCGGTGATCGTGTTCACCGCGATGTTCACCGCCTACACCTATCTCGCCGACACGCTGGAAAAGATCGCCGGGATCCCGGTCGGACAGGTCGGCTGGTGGCTGATGGGGTTCGGCATCGTCGGATTGGGCGGCAACTGGCTGGGCGGCCAGTTCGTCGGGCGCGGACCGCTGATGGTCACCGCGATCGCATCCTTGGTGCTCGCGATCGGGATGGCCGCGACGACCCTGGTCGCCGGCTCGCATGCCTGGCTCGCGGTCGCACTGGCGGTCTGGGGCATCGCCAACACCGCGCTCTACCCAATCTGCCAGGTCCGCGTGATGCAGTCGGCCAGCCATGCGCAGGCGTTGGCCGGCACGCTCAACGTCTCGATGGCCAATGCCGGCATCGGCCTCGGCGCAATCATCGGCGGGTCGGTGATCCAGCATTGGGGTCTCGCCAGCGTAGGCTACGTCGCCGCCGGAATCGCCATCCTCGCGGCGGTCTTCACGTTGCTGGTCGCCCGGCTCCGGACCCGCAGCGCGGTCTGAGACGCTGTCCATTCTGCCCAATCCCGAAGGAACCGCCATGTCGAAGGTATCGACCGACACCGATTACGCCGCGCGCGACGCGAGCATCGCGATCAACAGCTACACCACCGTGCTGCGCCGCCCCCGCGTGCCGCACGACGTGTTCGCGACCTATTGGCGCGACGTCCATGGTCCGCTGTGCTCGCGCATCCCCGGGCTCGGCTGGTACGTCCAGATGCATCTGGACCGCGAACAGGACGCGCATCTGTGGCCCGCGATCGACGGCATCGCGGCGTTCCCCAACTATGAACTCGATGGCGGCGTAGAGATCGGGTTCGCATCGAAGGCGGACCAGGAGACTTTCAACGCCGCCAGCCACATCCTGTTCGCCGACGAACAGAACATGTTCGCCGCCACCGTCGCCTACGCGCTGCCGAACGGCTCGCGCACGCTGGTCGACCGCATCCCCGATCCGATCCCCAACAGCGACGACGGCATCGATCGCATCCATGTCCATCTCGGCGCACGTGGTACCGATACGGCGGCGTTCGGCGATGCCGTGACCCGCTTCGCCGAGACGCTTGCCGCCGACCCGGCGGTGGTGCGGCTCCGGCTGCATCTGCCCGACCGCTATGACAATGCCGACCCGGCACCACCGGCGCCCAATGTCGACCATCTGGTCCCCGCCGAGCGCGCACTGATCGCCGTGCTCGACCTCGGTTTCGAAACCCCGCTTGCTCGACGCGCGTTCCTCGAATCGGACGCGTTCCTCGCCGCCTACGCCGCACAGAAGCCGCATATCGCGCACGCATCGGCATTCGCGGTCAGCGGCGTCTACACCTATGTCCGCGTTGGCCAACTGACGACGGCAGGCCTCCGCGGCAGCCGTGCAGCCCAGCTGATCGAACGCCTCGGCGCCAACAACCAGGTCGCGGACGACGTGCGCCACCTGATCGAGACCGGCACCATCGACTAGCGATCACGCGCCCCCCCCGGCCGGTAATAACTTGTTACCGGCCGACGTGCGTCTGTAGAGAGGATGAAATTGAAAAGGGGACGCCGTGGCATCTGGATCAACCACCTATGAGTGGAAGCCGCACCATCTGCGTCTGGCGGTCGACGCTGCGGGGGTCGCTTTGTGGTCCTGGAATGTCGATACCGACCTGCTGACGATGGATGCGCACGGCTTTGAACTCTGGGGCATGCCGTGGAGCGAGGCGGTCACGTTCGAGGAACTGTCGTCGCACATCCATCCCGCGGACCGCGACCGCGTGCGCTCCGCGTTCGCCGCGACCCGCGCCGTGCTTGGCCCCTACGAGACCGATTTCCGCATCGTGATCGACGAGGAAGTCCGCTGGATCGCGGCGCGCGGCCAGGGCGAGGATGCCGGGATCGTCGGTCGGACGATGTACGGCATCTTCCTCGACGTCACCGGTCGGAAACAGGCGGAGGAAGGCAGCGAACTGCTCGCCGGCGAGATGAGCCACCGCGTCAAGAACCTGCTCGCGATCGCATCGGGGCTGACCAACATCACCTCGCGGTCGACCACCACGACTGAGGACATGGCGCGCGAACTCACCGGTCGGCTGACTGCGCTGGGGCGGGCGCACGATCTGGTCCGGCCGCTGGCCGCCAAGCAGGGTGCCGCGGCGCTGCTCGGCGACCTGCTGTCGATCCTGCTCGCGCCCTATGACGACCTCGGCGCCTTCAAGGGCCGGATACGCGTCGCTGTCGAGCGTTCGGGCGTCGGCGAGTCCGCAGCGACCGGCATCGCGCTGGTGGTCCACGAACTCGCCACCAATTCGATGAAATACGGCGCGCTGTCCGAACCCACCGGCACGCTCGATATCGCCAGCACGTCGGAGGCCGACCATATCGTGCTGACCTGGCTGGAACGCGGCGGCCCGCCGGTGGTGAAGCCTGCGGAACCGGCCGGGTTCGGCAGCCAGCTGGTCCGGCGCAGCGTGATCGGCGGCCTCGGCGGCGCGATCGACCATGACTGGTCACCCGAAGGTCTGATCGTCACCCTGCGCCTCAAGCGCAGCCGCCTCGCGCTATAGGTTGGCGGTCGCGCGCCGGGCGAAATTCCACTGCCACAGCATCAGCAGCGGCACGACGATCGTCTCCATCCCCAGCCCGAGCACATGCCCCTTGGAGGGCACGCCGACCGCCAGCAACGACACCAGCCGCGCGCATCCGCCGACGAAGATAAGCCCGCCCAGCAACCGGAACCGCGGACCCTTGCGCGCGATATCGGGGATGCAGCTGACGAACCCCAGCCCGGTGGCGAAGAAGATGCCCGAGATATACCGGAAATGGCTGTCGAGATCGCGCGGCACCTCGGCCAGGTGCCCGAACGGCGCCGGGCCGTGCAGGATGCCCTGGCCACCGACGATCAACGGCAACAGGCACGCCACCGCGATCACCGCCTGCAGCAACCGCTTCTCGATCATGGTCCGCGCAGGGGTCACCGCATCTTCTCCAGCAGTTCCGGCCGGATCCGGAACGCGCGCAGCGAAATCCGCACCTCGACCATGAACCCGACCAGCGCGGCGATCAGCAGGATCATCGCGGCGATGAACGACACCGCGACATAGCGGCCGAGATGCAGCTTCGCGAGGCTGCCGACGAACAGCAACGCAATCAGCAGGCAGGTCATGATCGCGCTGGTCACCGACAGGAACAGCGCGGCGTTGATGATCGTCATGCGGCGGTCGAGCAGCCGCAGCTCCGACACGTGGCGGTCATGCTCGGGCCCCGAACTGCTCGGGTGCAGCTGCTCCAGCGCCCGCGCGCGATCGATCACCCGCGACAGCCGCCCGGCCAGCACGTTGAGCAACTGGCCGATGCCGGCCAGCATGAACACCGGCGCCAGCGACAGCTGGATGGTCTGGGCGATCGTAGAGATTGCGGGGATTTCGAGCATGGAGTCCATCATGCGGGCAAACGCGGCACGAAGGAAGTCGGTCCGGTTAGTAGGGCCGCCGGTTGCTTTCCACGACTTGGTAACCCGCATCGGCTAAGGGGCAGGGGTGACGAAGCCCATCCTCCTGGCCGATTTCGTGCGCCTGCCGCCGGCGATTGTCGCGGAAGTGGTGGTCGGGCTGTCCGCCGCGATCGACACCGTCGCCGATCGCGCGGCGCCCAGCCATGCCTTCCTGCGCTACGGCTGGTATGCCGCCGCACTGGCAGCCTACGGAGGCCAGGCGCGCACGCTGCTCGTCGGCGAGCACGACGCGCCCGTGCTGGCGCTGCCGTTCACCGCGGCGGGTCCGCGCTGGCTAAGGCTCGCCACGGTCCCCGGCTGCTACTGGCCGTTCCGCAGCTTCGGCCTCGCGCTCGGCACCGGCGACGCCGTCCTGAAGGTCGCGCTCGCGACGCTGGCGAGCTCGGTCAACGGTCTGCGCATCGGCCCGGTTCTCGACGGCGACCCGGCGGCGACCCCACTGATCGCCGCCGCGCGCGCTGCCGGCTGGACCGCGATCGACCGGCAGCTCGGAACCAGCTGGACGCTCGACCTCGACCCCGTCGTCGATGGCCATCCCTGGCCACGCGCCTCGACGCTCCGGAAAAATCGCTTCCACGAAAAGCACCTCGCCGCGCATGGGTTACCCGACTGGCGATTCCTGTCCGGCACCGACTGGCCCGCCGGCTTCGACGCACTCGCCGCGATCGAGCAAAAGAGCTGGCTCGCCGCAACCGACCGCAGCGACATGAAGTTCACCGACAGCCACGGCGCATTCTGGCGCGCGGCGGTCGCCGATCCGGTGCTCGCCGACATGCTCCGCGCCGCGCTGCTGACCATCGACGGCGCACCCGCGGCGTTCTCGTTCGACATCGACACCGGCGACCTGCTCTACGCCGTCGCCAACAGCTACGACCCTGCCTTCGCGAAACACTCGCCGGGCAAGCTGCTCTACTGGCGCAACCTCGTCGCGGCGATGGCCCGCGGCGCGCGGCGGGTCGACTGGGGTTCCGGCGACAGCGGCTATAAACAGGTCATCGGCGCCACCGAAGGCGCCCCGATCCGCGACTGGCTGCTGCTCCGCCCCGGCCTCCCCGCGCTCGCCGGCCGGGTGCTCGGCTGGCTATGGCGTCGCAGCAGTCAACGACGGATGTAGCGGAAATACCAGACCTCGTGCCCGTGCCGCCGCGCCTTGCGCTCATACCGAGTCTCGGGCCAGTCGTCGGGGCGCACCAGGAAGTCCTGCGGGGTCTTCGCCTGCCATTCGAAATCGCTGCGCTGGTTCATGATCATCATCGCCCAGCGGCAATAGGTCGGGTCGTCGGTCCCCAGCCGGAATTCGGCGCCCGGCATCAGCTTGGCGGCGATCGCGTCCAGCGGCCCATGGTTGACCATGCGTCGTTTGGCATGCCGCGCCTTCGGCCACGGATCGGGATGGAGCAGATACACCCGCGACAGGCTCGCATCGGGCAACCGCTCGATCACCTCCAGCGCATCGCCCATGTGCAGCCGGACATTCTCAAGCCCACCATCGCGGATATGCCCCAGCGCGCCCACCACGCCGTTGAGGAACGGTTCGCAGCCGATGAACCCGGTCTCGGGATGCGCCGCCGCCTGTCCCGCCAGATGCTCGCCCGCGCCAAACCCGATCTCGAGCTGCAAGGGCCGCGAATCTCCGAACAGGGTCTCCGCATCAAGCGCCCCGGTCTCGGGCACGGACAGCTCGGCCAGCGTCGTCTCGACGAGCGCGGACTGGCCGGCGCGCAGCTTGTGGCCCTGGCGACGGCCATACAGGCGGCGAATGGTGGCGGGATCGTTCATCGCCGCGCGCTCTAACGGCATCACGCCCCGGAGCAAAGCGCCGCGCCGTCCGTTGCATGACCGAATGGCCGATCACCCCCCCGAAGACGACGTCGACTCGCTGAAAGCAGCCGACGCCAAGGACCTCCACCAGGCGGTACGCGAAGCGGGCGAGGAGGAACTCGACCGCCCGCTGGCGTCGCTCGCGTTTTCGGGCCTCGCGGCGGGTCTCGCGATCTCGAGCTCGCTGGTCGCAGAGGGCGCGCTGCACGCCGCGCTTCCCGACACGCCGTGGCGCGAGCTGGTGGTGTCGCTCGGCTATCCGATCGGCTTCCTGATCGTCATCCTCGGCCGGATGCAGCTGTTCACCGAAAGCACGATCACCGCGATGCTGCCGCTGGTCACCAAGCCATCGGGCTGGGCGCTCAGGCGCACGCTAAGGCTGTGGGCGGTGGTGCTGGCCGCCAACCTCGCCGGCACCGCGATCACCGGCGGCGCGATCGCCGCGGGGCTGCTCGGCAACGCCGACCTGCGCGACGCGATGATCGCGGTGTCGACCGGCATCACCGAACTCTCGCCGATGGCGACGTTCGTCAACGCGATCCCCGCAGGCTTCATGATCGCGATCCTCGCCTGGTCGCTGCCGAATGCGCGCGACCAGGCGTTCCAGGTCATCGTCGCCATCACCTATGTCGTCGCGGTTGCCGGGTTCAGCCATTCGATCGTCGGGTCGGTCGAGGCGTTCCTGCTGCTGTTCTCCGGCCACACCGGCGTCGTACAGACGCTCGCCGGGCTGGTGCTGCCGGCGATCCTCGGCAATCTGCTAGGCGGCGCTGGCATATTCGCGCTGCTCGCGCACGGGCAGGTCCGCGGCGAAATGAAGGAAGGCAAGGAATGACCACAGCGAAACAGGCCGTGAAGACCGTCGTCGCGGCGGACGAGCGCGCCACCCACAAGGCCGCCCGCCACCGCGACACGCCGCTGGTGAAGGCAACCGGCTTCCTGGCCGAGCTCGGCGACCAGCCCCAGATGATCGCAACCTCGGTCGGCACCGCGGTGGTCGGGCTCGCGCTGAAGCGTCCCGACCTCGTCCGCGGCGGCGTCCGGATGCTCGCCGCGCACGTCGTCGCCACCGCGGTCAAGACCGCCGTCAAGCGCTCGGTCGACCGCGCCCGCCCCGAAAAGGCGATCGACGACGGCAAGACGGTGTTCGAACCCGGCGAAAGCCGCGACCACGACCTCACCTCCTTCCCCTCGGGCCACACCGCCGGCGCGGTCGCCGTCGCCATCGCGGTCTCGCGCGACGTCGACGGCGCCGCAGTCCCCGCCGCCCTCCTCGCCACCGGCATCGCCGCCGCCCAGCCCGTCAACGGCAAGCACTACCTCACCGACCTCGTCGCCGGCGCCGCAGTAGGCTGGATCGCCGAAGCCCTGGTCAGCGCCGTCTTCGACCGCGTCGCGCCACGCGTCGAGGATGTGGTCGACGCGCGGCCGTAAGCACCTAAAAATTGCAGATGTCGGACGTAGATGCTTCCGCAAGCACTTCGATCGTATGCCCGTCGAACCTAGTGGCAGGCGAGCTACTTTCGTCGACGCGCGTATCAGTCGCGGACAACTGCACAGACGCCTTGGTCTCTCGGTCGATCACAATTGGAATCGCATCGTGACCGGCGACGTCGTGCGCTAGGCGCGGGGCAACCATCGGCTGATGCGGCGCCCGACCCAGCGAGCGTTGCGGGCGATCGCCCATCGGACCGGAGCGTGATATTGCGCGAGGCTACTGGCATAGAATGTATTGGTGGGTGCCAGCGTGCATGCGGTCGCGGCATGATACTGCGCCTCGGGTCGCCGACCTTGGCACCAATGAAGGTGCCCGGCCCAGTGATGCAGCGGCGCAAGGTGCGGATCTCGCGTTACCATGTCCTGCGCCACGACAAACGCTTCGTCGACGCGCCCGATGGCGGCCAGTGCCTCGCTATACGCCAATGTGTAGCCCCAGAACCGCTCGCTGATCTCCACGGCCCTCTGATGATGGTAGAGCGCTTCGCCATGTTGACCCGACGTCCCGAGGCGCAGCCCGAGCACGTGGTGGGTTAGCGGGCTGTCAGGCGCTACCCCCACCGCCCGCCGGGCAATCCGGATTGCCGTGCGCGAACGTGAAGCGGGCTGCAGCCGCGCGAGTTCGCCGAGATAGACATCCGATTGGCGGCGGCGAGCGTGCGCGTCGCGCCGGAACGTCGCCGCATCGAAGCGATCCTCCACCATTTCGATCACCGCGCGCTGCAATAGTCCGGCGGCATTGAGATAGGTGGTGGCGGGGTGCGCGATATAGGCGAGCGAAACAGATTCGATGGGAATGTCGGCGGCTATGCGTCGGACATGCTCTGCATCATCCAGCCGCGCATCGGCGATGACGACGGTGCGAACACCGCGCTCGATCGGGCCGTTCCATTCGGGCAGCCAGTCAATTGTCTTCGCGTCATCCGGCCAGCGCCATTCGAACGGCACGACCACCGGGTCGACGCTGTATTGCGGCGACACCGCGAGGCAGGCGTGGGCGCCAAGCCGGGGGGCAAAACGGATCGCAGCATAGGCACCCATGCTGGACCCATAGGTCACGACATGCGCGGCGCCCGCGATCCGTGCGCGAACGACGTCGAGCGCAACACCGATATCGCGATATTGGTACCAGTGGTTGCCCGCGCCGAGAACCGCGATCTGGGAAACGCCCGCATCCTTCAGAAACGCTTCGGCGAATCCTGGTCGATCGAACCCCGGCCCGGCGCTGTGATGGTCGAACGTGACTACCCACCGGTTCTGATCGGTGCCCGGTATGCACCGGACAAGCAAAGTCTCGCTACGATATAAATCTTCCGCCACCAATCCCCCCAGGCATGCATCTGCTAGGTTAGGCGATCGGGTGGCACTGTGTCACCAGCTAGTTGCTTTGCCTTATCGCTGTCGAGCGAAGGTCCGACGTGTGCAGGCAGAATGGCCTGAGGTCGGCACAGATATCTTGTGCAGAAAGGCATTTCCGCCGCTGTTCAGCATTCGCGCATAACTGGGGGGAAGGGCCAGTCTCGAACCGGTAGAGAACGGGGCACGGTTGACCGTCAGCCCGCCGCATGGCCTTTGCTTGCCCTTCCATCATCGGCACGATGGAAGGGCAGGCGTAGGCAATTCGCCGCGACGATCGACAGGCAACGAAAAAGCCCCCGCCGGACGATCCGGCAGGGGCTTCCTGTACCACCAACCTAGCTACCCGAAGATCAGGCCACTGCAGCCTTCAGCTTCTCGACCAGATCCGTCTTCTCCCAGGTGAAGAAATCACCCTCGGGCTCGCGACCAAAATGCCCGTACGCGGCCGACTTCTTGTAGATCGGCGCGTTGAGCTTCAGATGCTCGCGGATGCCTTTCGGCGTCAGGCGGACCAGCTTCGGCAACACCGCCTCAAGCGCGGCTTCCTCGACGGTGCCGGTGCCGTGCAGGTCGACATAGACCGACAGCGGCTCGGCGATCCCGATCGCATACGACAGCTGGATCGTGCAGCGCCGCGCGAGGCCCGCCGCGACGACGTTCTTCGCCAGGTACCGCGCGACATACGCAGCCGAACGGTCGACCTTGGTCGGATCCTTGCCGCTGAACGCGCCGCCGCCGTGCGGGGCCGCGCCGCCGTAGGTGTCGACGATGATTTTCCGCCCGGTGACGCCTGCGTCGCCGTCGGGGCCGCCGATCTCGAACGCGCCAGTCGGGTTGATGTAGATCGCGGTGTCGTCCGAGATGAAGCCGTCCGGCAGCACGTCGGTGAACACGCCCATCACGTAATCACGCAGCACCGCGTACTTCGCCGGATCGGGGCTCTGGCCCTTTTCCGAATAGCCCGGCGCATGCTGCGTCGACACCACCAGCGCGGTCGCGCGGACCGGCTTCTCGTCCTGATATTCGAGCGTCACCTGGCTCTTGGCGTCGGGCTCGAGGAACGGGGCGGCACCCGAATGGCGATCGGCGGCCATCCGCTCGAGGATCTTGTGGCTGTAGTA
This sequence comes from Sphingomonas sp. R86521, assembly GCF_042466235.1. Taxonomy (NCBI): domain Bacteria; kingdom Pseudomonadati; phylum Pseudomonadota; class Alphaproteobacteria; order Sphingomonadales; family Sphingomonadaceae; genus Sphingomonas; species Sphingomonas sp. R86521. The sequence goes on from NZ_JAXHBY010000001.1 coordinate 512,790, forward strand.
CAGCGTCGCGGGCATCAGCCCCGGGGTCTCGTCGGTGGCGTACCCGAACATGATGCCCTGATCGCCGGCGCCCTCGTCCTTGTTGCCGCTCTCGTCGACGCCCATCGCGATCTCCGCGGACTGGCCGTGGAGGTTGTTGTGGAACGCGAACGTCTCCCAGTGGAAGCCGGCCTGCTCGTAGCCGATTTCCTTGACCGTGTTGCGCACCGCGGCCTCGATCTCGTCGAGCACGCCCGGCGCCCACTGGCCGTCCTCATAGATGCCCTTGCCGCGGATTTCGCCGGCCAGGACGACCAGCTGGGTCGTGGTCAGCGTCTCGCACGCGATTCGCGCCTGCGGATCCTTGGCCAGGAACAGGTCGACGACGGTGTCGCTGATCTGGTCGGCGACCTTGTCGGGATGGCCTTCCGAGACCGATTCGGAAGTGAAGAGAAAGGACTTGCGCATAGTACCTCACGGCTAAGGCCCGACCCAGGATCCTGGGGTTGGAGCGACATATAAGGAAAGCTTTATATGTTCCTAGCGCGGCCGGCGACGCAGGGCAACGGCCATCGCAAACAGCAGCCCGGCGACGATCGCCGCCATCGCGTTGCCGACCCGCGAGAACGGCGTGGGGGCAAGGGCGGGCGGCATCGGCAGTTCGACCGCGCCCGCGGTCTCGTGCGGCACGGTCGCCAGCAGCCGGCCATCGGCAGCGATGATCGCGGAAATCCCGGTCGGGGTCGCGCGAACGATCGGCAGGCCCTCCTCGATCGCGCGCATCCGCGCCTGCGCCAGATGCTGCGGCGGGCCCCAACGGCCGAACCAGGCGTCGTTCGACGGATTGAAGATCAGCCGCGGACGATGCGCACGGTCGACGGTCTGTCCGGAGAAGACGATCTCGTAGCAGATCTGCATCCCGATCGTGCCGAACCCGGGCAGCGTCAGATTACCGGGGCCGGGCCCCGGATTGAAGTCGATATCGCCCGGCACCAACCGCGCCAGTCCGAGCGGCTTCAGCAGCCACGGCATCGGCAGGTATTCGCCATACGGCACCAGGTGCGCCTTGTCGTACCGCCCGCGCAGCCGCGCCTGTCCATCGAGCGCGAACACGGAATTGGCGGCGCCCGAAATCTTGTCGTCGCGGTCGAACTGCAGCGCGGTACCCCCGGTCAGCAGGATATCGCCCGGCCCCAGCAACCGCGCGATCCGCCGCCGCAGGTATAGCGGGCTCGACCAGTCATAGGCGTAGAACGGATAGCCATCCTCGAGATAGTCGCGCACCACGCCTTCGGGCCAGACCACCAGCCGGGCCTGCGTACCAGGCGTGCCCGACAGCTTTTCCAGCGCCGACAGCACGCGTTCGCCGTCCGACTCGCTACGATCTTCCTGCCCGATATCGGGCTGGACGACGCGCACCAGCGGAGTCCCGGGCGCGGCGGCAGGGGCGTCGGTCCACAATGCCGAAAGCGCTGCCAGCCCCAGCGCCGGCACCACGATCGCCGGCAGCGCATACCGCCGGCGGAGCAGCAACATCAGCGCACCCGCGGCAACGATGGTCACCCCCGACAGCGCATAAGTGCCGATATACGCCGACAGCCGTGCCACGCCGATCGCCGGCAACCAGACCACACTGAGCGGATCCCACGCATAGCCGGTGAATAGCACGCTCCGCAGCCGTTCGCTCGCGATCCACGCCGCGGCGAACATCAGCACGAACGCCGGATCGATCGCCCCCCGCCGCGCGATGCGCCAGGCAAGCACGGCGGCGAGCATCGGGAACAACGCAAGGTACAGCGCCAGCCCGACCGCCGCGAAATAGCCGAGCACCGGCGGCATCGCGTCCTGGAAATCGAACGCGTGCTGGAACCAGTTGTTGTTGACGGTGAAATGCCCGAGCCCGAACAGCCACCCGCGCACCGCAGCACTGCGCAGCGTTGGCGCCGCATGGATCTGGCCGATCCACAACCCGGTCGCGATCAACGTCAGCGGCCACAGGTCGAGCGGCGCAAACCCCGTCGCGGCGATCGCCCCGAGCAACAGCGCGGCAAGGGCAGGGGAGGTAAGAAAACGGTTCACCCCCGCGCTATGCCGCGCGCGCCGGGCCTCGGCAATCTTTCACCATTCCCCACCCCGGCGAAGGCCGGGGCCCAGTTGGGAAGGCCGGAGTAACGAAGCGCGGTCTTTCGTCACCATCGTCCCCCAACTGGGCCCCGGCCTGCGCCGGGGTGGCGATGAGGCGCTTCCCCCAGTCACGTTTAGGATGACGACCGCTTACCCACACGGTATCACCTCACTCATGACGCTCCGCCCGTTCCATCTCGCCTTCCCCGTCCACGACATCGCCGCCGCGCGCGCGTTCTACGCGGGTACGCTCGGCTGCCGTGAAGGCCGCAGCAGCGATGCGTGGATCGATTTCGACCTGTTCGGACATCAGATCGTCGCGCATCTCGATCCGTCCGCGCGCGCCGTCGCGGTCGCCAACCCGGTCGACGGCCACAGCGTCCCCGTCCCGCATTTCGGCGTCGTGCTGACGATGCCCGACTGGGAAACGCTGGCCGCGCGCGTCGCCGCTGCCGGGGTGACGTTCGGGATCGCCCCGCATATCCGCTTCAAGGGCCAGGTCGGCGAACAGGCGACGATGTTCTTTTGCGACCCGTCCGGCAACGCCCTCGAGTTCAAGGCGTTTGCAGACGACGCACAGATTTTCGCGAACTGAGGACGTCCCATGGCCAACCCGATCACGCTCGACATCCCGCATACCCTCGGCAAGCAGGCGGTCCGCCAGCGGCTGGAGGGCGGCGTCGACCAGGTCGTCTCGAAGATCCCCGGCGGCGGCAAGGTCGATCACCGCTGGGAGGGCGACACGATGCACTTCACCGTCCAGGCGATGGGCCAGACCATCGCCAGCAGCGCCACGGTGTTCGAGGACAAGGTCCACGCGGTCGTCGACCTGCCCGGAATCCTCGGCCTGTTCGCCAGCAAGATCAAAGGCGCGATCGAACGCGAAGCCCCAAAGCTGCTGAAATAACCCGGCTGGGCGGGGCTAGTCCCGGCATCCAAAGCCCCAGGCGCAGCCCCGCAACCCTGGATCCTGACGTTCGTCAGAATGACGGTCCCTCCCAAACTCCGTCATCCTGACGAAAGTCAGGACCCAGGGTCCCAAGCGCCGCGCTCGTAAACCCGGGCCCCGCACCAAAACCGCAAGCCCTACCGCGCGCTAACCCGCCAGATCCGGTTCCCGACATCGTCCGCAACCAGCAGCGCGCGGCTCTTGTCGGTGATCACCCCGACCGGCCGCCCCTGCGCCCGGCCATCGGCATCCAGAAACCCGCCCAGCACATCCACCGGCTTCACGTTAGGCGTTGGAAACCCGTTTGCGGCAAACGGCACGTACACCACCTTGTACCCCGACACCGGCTTGCGGTTCCACGACCCGTGCTCGCCCACGAACGCGCCATTGGCAAACCGCGCCCCCAGTCTGGCATCCGGCGCGAACGTCAGCCCCAGCGCCGCGACATGCGGCCCCAGCGCGTAATCCGGCCGCTTCGAATATTCCTGCAGCGCCGGGTTCTTCGGCTCGACCCGTGCATCGGGATAGCCGCCCCAATAATACCACGGCCAGCCGAAATTATCCCCGAACTCGATCTGCGTCAGATAGTCGGGCGCCAGGTCCGACCCCAGCTGATCACGCTCGTTGACCACGGTCCACAGCCCCCCGGTCTTCGGGTTCAGCGCCATCCCGTTCGGATTGCGCAAGCCGGCGGCATAGATCCGCCAGTTCTTGTCCGCCGGCCACACCTGCAAAATGTTGGCGCGGTATTTCTCCGCGTCCATGCCGTTCTCGGCGATGTTGGTCGACGACCCCACCGACACGTACAGCGTCTTGCCGTCCGCCGCGGTGATGACGTTGCGCGCCCAGTGATTGCCACCCGGATTGAGCTTGATCACCAGTTCGGGCTTGGCCGTGATCTTCGTCGCGCCCTCGACATACGGCACGCGGACCAGCGCATCGGTGTTCGCGATATACAGCTGCCCGTCGAGCAAGGTCATCCCGAACGGCGAATTCAGCCCGGTCATGAACGCGGTCTTGGTCTCCGCCACGCCGTCGCCGTCGGCATCGCGGAGCAGCGTGATGCGGTTCGCCGACGGCGTTCCCGCACCCGCGCGGCCCATCAGGATCTTCATCACGAAGCCGGTGATCCCACCCCCCTCGCGCGGCGGCGAGTTGGTTTCCGCGACCAGCACGTCGCCGTTCGGCAGCCGGTACATCCAGCGCGGATGATCGAGCCCGCTCGCGAACGGCTGCACCTTCAGCCCCGCCGCCGCCGTCGGCATCGCGTTGCCCTGCCAGCCGACCACCTTGGCGACGTCGACCGTCGGGATCAGCTGTTCGCGCGGCGCGGTGATCCTGGGCAGCTTGCCGGTGACCGCATCGACCGGCAGCTTCGCGGTGTCGGGCCAGGCGAAATAGGCGATCCCCGCGGCGATCACGAGCAGGATCAGGCCGGAGACGATGAGGATGTGTTTGCGCATGCCGCAAGGGTAGAGAAGCGCGCCGGACTGGGCAACCCGGGGCAACCCGGCGGAACCAACGCCGCGCACGCCGGTTGTCCCGCCACCGAAACGACCAGGAACGATATTCTATGAAGACCGCCTTCACCGCCGCCATCCTCGCCGTCTCCGCGCTGTCGCTCGCCGCCTGTGGCGGCAAGGGCGACGACAAGCTCGGCGACCAGGTCGAGCAGGCCGCCGACAACAACGCGGCAGCCCTCGAAGCGACCGCCGACAACCTCCAGGACCAGGCCAAGGCGATCCGCGACAACGGCGAAGAGCGCTCCGACGCGATCGACGACGCCGACGTCAACGCCGACGCCCTGACCAACGGCCAGAAGGCCGCGGTGATCAACGGCACCGCCGAGGTCAAGTAACCGGCCCCGGCCCGCGGCAACGCCGCGGGCCGCTTCGGCGCAAGATCGCCCGCGGCAACGCCGCGGGCCGCTACGCTTCGAGATCAGCTCGAATTCAACGCGGCCGCGCAACCTTCCGCAACGCCCGCGACAACGAGTCGATCGAATAGGGTTTGTGCACCAGCTCGAACCCGTGCGTCCCACCCTGCGCGAGGACTTCGCTGTACCCGCTGGTCAACACCACCGGCAGCCTCGGATACAGTCGGGCGATTTCCTGACCCAGCTCGATCCCCGACATCCCCGGCATCATCACGTCGGAAAACACGATGTCGAACCGCTCCGCACCCGCCGCCAGCTCGGCAAGCGCCCTGGACCCGTCCATCGCCCAGACGGTCCGGTAACCCAGTTCGGCCAGCGCATCGGTCGCGAACATCCCGACCTCGACATTGTCCTCCACCACCAGCACGCAGGCACCGTCGCCCAGCGCCAGGGAATTGTCGCCCGCTTCGGTTGCGATGCCGTCGATGTCCTCGACCCGTGGCAGGTACATCGTGAAACTGGCGCCTTCGCCCTCGTCGCTCGTGACGATGACGCCGCCGCCGGATTGCTTGGTGAAACCGAACACCTGGCTCAGGCCCAGGCCGGTCCCTTCGCCCACCCCCTTGGTCGTGAAGAACGGCTCGAAGATCCGCTCGATGTGCTCGGTTGAGATCCCGGGTCCGGTATCGGTCAGCGTTACCGTCACGAACTCGCCCGGGGTGGCGGGATGCGACCGGATCGCCGGCATGCCCGACGTCGCTGCGACCGCGATGGTCAGCTCGCCCGCGCCCTTCATGGCATCGCGCGCATTGACCGCCATGTTGATGATCGCGGTATCGAACTGGCTGCGGTCGGCGTTGATGTAGCAGGGCTCGGACGGCAACCGGTGCGAGACCTTGATCCGCGCGCCGGTCAGCGTGCGGACCATGTCGCTCACCGTCCGCACGCTCTCGGCGACGTCGAAGACTTCGGGCTTCAGCGATTGCCGGCGTGCAAACGCCAGCAGCTGATTGGTCAGCTTGGTCGCGCGATCCGCGGTATCGGCGATCGCATCGATATACCGCAGGCGGCGTTCGTCGGACAGGTTGGGACGGCGCAACAGGTCGACCGACCCGCGGATGACGGTGAGCAGGTTGTTGAAGTCGTGCGCCACCCCGCCGGTAAGCTGGCCGATCGCCTCCACCTTCTGCGACTGGCGCAGCGCATCCTCGGCCTGCCCGAGGTCCGCGGTCCGTTCGATCACGCGCTGTTCGAGTGTCTCGGCAAGCGCACGCAGGTCGGCGACCGCACGATCGCGTTCCGCTTCGATCGTGCGTCGCTCCTCGACGTCGATCAGCACGCCGGGAAAGCGCAACGGCGTTCCGCCAGGCGCATGATCGACCCGCCCGTTCGCCTCGATCCAGTAATAGCGGCCATCGGCGCGGCGCACGCGGTATTGATGGGCATAGGACCCACCACGAGCGATGACGGCGTTGATCGCCTCCGTCAGTCCGGCCTGATCGTCCGGGTGAACCGTCGCCGTGATCTGGGCGAGCGGGATGCCGTCGCGGCCAAGCGCAGGATCCAGGCCGAATGCGCGCGCGAAAGCCTCGTCGACGGTGAACTGATCGCTCGGCAGGTCCCAGTGCCACGTCCCGATGATCGCGCCGGCCTCTAGCGCGAGCTTCACCCGCTCGACATTCTCGCGCGCCACCGCCTCGCTGATGCGCAGGCGTTCTTCACCCTCGCGCCGGGCGGTGACGTCGTTGAAGATGATCGCGATCTGGCGGTCGGCGGGGTCGCCGACCCGCACCGCGCGGACGTCGAACCACCGCTGGAACGCCTCGGCATAGTTCTCGAAACTGGTCGCTTCACCAGTCTTGGCGACATGGCCATAGGTGTCGAACCAGAACTGCTCCAGGTCCGGTGCGTGCTCGGTAACCCACTTGCCGCGCAGATCGGCGCCGGCCTGGCGCTCGAACGCCGGGTTCGCTTCGAGGAAGCGGTAATCGACCGGTTTGTCGTTCTCGTCGAACTTCACCTCGACGATCGCAAACGCCGCCTCGATGGTGTCGAAGATCGTCGCGAAGCGCTGCTGCGCTTTCTCAAGCGCTATCCCCGCAACATGCTCCTCGGTGCGATCGCGCAGGATCTTGACGTAGCCGATGTGGCGCTCCGCATGATCGTTCAGCGGCGACAGCTCGCCGCTGGCCCAGAACCGCTCGCCATCCTTGCGCAGATGCCAGCGCTCGTCGATCGCCCGACCGTTCTCGCGTGCGGCTGCCATCTCCGCCGTCGGTACGCCGGCCGCGCGGTCCTCCTCTGTGTAGAACAGCGCGATATGCTCGCCGACGGCTTCGGTTTCGGCCCAGCCGAGCACGCGCTCCGCGCCGTAACTCCACTCGTCGATCCTGCCGTCCAGGTCGGTCGCGACGATGGCAAAGTCCTTGGCGCTGTCCACGATGGCGCGCTGGCGTTCCTCGGACGCGGCGATCCGCGCCGTCGCGACACGCTGTTCTAGTTGCGTCATGACCTGCCGGGCCAGAACGCGGATCGCCTGCTGCTGTACGTCGGTCAGGATGCGGGGACGGTAATCGAGTACGCAGAGCGTGCCGACGGGAAACCCGTCCGTCGTCTTGAGGAGGGCACCGGCATAGAAGCGCAAGTGCGGGTCCCCGGTAACCAGCGGGTTCCCGGCAAAGCGCGGATCCTCGGTCGCGTCCGGCACCAGGAGGAAATCGTCCTCCAGGATGGCGTGCGCGCAGAACGAGGTATCCAGCGGAGTCTCCCGGACACCCAGGCCGACCTCGGCCTTGAAGAACTGCCGCCCGTCCGCGATCAGGTTGACGATGCCGACGGGCGCCTCGCAGATCGCAGCGACCAGCGCCGCGAGCTCGTCGAACGCCTGTTCGCGCGGGGTGTCCAGGATATCGAACTGGGCGAGCGCCGCCAACCGCTGCTGCTCGTACACGGAAAGATCGGTCATTGCGGTCCACGGATTAGCGCCTGTCGGGTGCCGTAGCATCAGTCAAAGACAGCCGCTACGCAGGTCCGTACCAGAGGACGCTACCGCTTCGCGAAGATCCGCCCCAGCAACAGGTCCGCCGCCGCGCCGATCTGGTCCGCCATCTGCTGCGGATTGATCCCCGGCTTGCCCGGCTCGGTCGGGCCCGCACCGGCCTGTGCCGACGACGTAGCAGCCTCAGGTTTCGCAGCCTCCGGCTTCGGCCCAGCCTTCGCCTCCGCAGCCTTCGCACTCTCCGCCTGCTTCCGCGCCGCATTCGCCGCGACCAACCCGCCGACCATCGCCAGCCCCGACGCGATCGCCTGCCGCCCCTCGGGCGAATTGGCGCGCTCGATCAGCGCCTCACCCTTCTTGCGCAGGTCCTTGGGCACCTTGAACCCGGCGATCTCCTTGGGAATCTTCATCTTGGGCTTCGCGCCGTCCGGCTTCTTCGTCCCAGCTTTCGTCTTGGCCATGTCATTCTCCTGTGTGTCAGGAATATAAGACACGGCCGACGCGGAACAAGCGGATCGTCATCTCGACATGCGGCTGGTTACGGTATGAGAAACGAAATGGTGGTCGATACCCATGACGGAACGGCAACGCCTTGCTTGTCGCGCGCCGGCGTATAGCGCGCGCGCCGGGATTTGACCCGACAGGCGGTCTCGTCCAATTCGCGGTATCCCGCGCTCTGCAGAGTTCTGCACGTGACGACCTTTCCGTCCGTCCCGATTTGCATCAGGATCATGCTATCCCCCTGCGATCCGCTCGATAGGGCGCCCTTTGGGTAATCGGCGTTGGTGATCATCGCGTGCAGCGGGTCCACGGGCACCGCAGGCGTCGCTATTGCAGCCAATGCCGCCGCATCGATTCCCCATCGTACCGCCAGTTCGGTCTCGCACGTCTCCAGCGCGCGGATGGCGGACGCGCCGGCCGTTGGCACGATCGATACTGCGACGCTACCGGACTCGATCGTAAGGCTCGCTGCGGCAAGCACAGCGGGCAGGTCGCTTCGGTCGATCGTGATCATAGCCGCGCGACCGCCCCCCGGCACCGCCCTTGTCTTGGCGAAGGCCGACGTGATCGATTGCCCGGATGGCGACAATGTGATCCGCGCCTTTCCGAGATACGCCAGATGCCCGGGGAAATTCTTCGGCAGCACGACGACCACGGTCGCGTGGCTGTCCAACGTCAGGGGCATGATCCCGAACCACACGCCGTCCGGTGCGGGGCCGAACTTGCGCGAAAGAATGCAGGTGTAAGGCTCGTGTTCGACCGTCCATTTTCCCGATGGCGCCAACGGCACCGCAACATCCGGCGCTGCCTGCGCGTTACCCGCCACGATCGCCGCCAATGCCCAGATCATCCCGCCCGTCATACCCGTCCCCCAACTTGCCCCCGACACTCTAGCAACCCATCTTCGACTGTCGACAGCGGGCCTCGCCCGATCTTGCCCGATCCGAACAAATATGGAACACGCTGCCCCATGCTGACTCACATTTCCGTCCGCGGCGCGCGCGAGCACAACCTCAAGGACGTCGATATCGACATCCCCCGCGACACGCTGACGGTGATCACCGGGCTGTCGGGCAGCGGCAAGTCGAGCCTCGCGTTCGACACCATCTATGCCGAGGGCCAGCGCCGCTACGTCGAGAGCCTGTCGGCCTATGCGCGCCAGTTCCTCGAGCTGATGCAGAAGCCCGATGTCGACCATATCGAGGGCCTCAGCCCCGCGATCTCGATCGAGCAGAAGACCACCAGCCGCAACCCGCGCTCGACGGTCGCGACGGTCACCGAGATCTATGATTACATGCGCCTGTTGTGGGCGCGCGTCGGCACGCCGTACAGCCCGACCACCGGGCTCCCGATCGCCGCGCAGACCGTCAGCCAGATGGTCGACCGCGTGATGGCGCTGCCCGAGGGTACGCGGCTGTACCTGCTCGCCCCGGTCGTCCGCGGGCGGAAGGGCGAGTATCGGAAAGAGATGCAGGAGTGGCAGAAGGCCGGCTTCACCCGCGTCCGCGTCGACGGCACGATCCACGAGATCGACGAGGCGCCCGCGCTCGACAAGAAGTACAAGCATGACATCGAGGTGGTGGTCGACCGCCTCGTCGTCGGTGGCGACATCGCAACGCGCCTAGCCGAAAGCTTCGAGACCGCGCTGAAGCTCGCCGAGGGCCTGGCGTATGTCGACCCCGCCGATCCGGTCGAGCCGCACACGCCGAAATCGGAGGTGCTCGGCAACAACGCCCCCGCCGGCCGCATCGTGTTCTCCGAGAAGTTCGCCTGCCCGGTCAGCGGCTTCACGATCAGCGAGATCGAACCCCGCCTGTTCTCGTTCAACGCTCCGCAAGGCGCCTGCCCGGCGTGCGACGGCCTCGGCGAGAAGCAGCTGTTCGACGAGGACCTCGTCGTCCCCAACCACGGCCTCAGCATCAAGAAGGGCGCTGTTGTCCCCTGGGCGAAGTCGAACCCGCCGTCGCCCTATTACATGCAGGTGCTGGGCAGCCTCGCGCGCGAGTTCGACTTCGCGCTCGACACCCCCTGGTCCGACCTCGCGCCCGAAATCCAGTCGCTCATCCTCCACGGATCGCAGGGCAAGCCGGTCACGCTGACCTTCATCGACGGCAAGAAGAAGTACGACGTCGTCAAGCCGTTCGAGGGCGTCATCGGCAACCTCAACCGTCGCCTGCTCCAGACCGAGAGCGCGTGGATGCGCGAGGAGCTCAGCAAGTACCAGTCCGCCGCCAAGTGCGAAGTGTGCCACGGCGCGCGCCTCAAGCCCGAGGCGCTGGCGGTCAAGATCGGCATGAAGGACATCGCCTACGCCACGCATCTGTCGGTGGTCGACGCGCTGCAGTTCTTCACCGACATCCCGACGCACCTCGGCGACCAGCAGAACGCGATCGCCGAACGCATCCTGAAGGAGATCGTCGAGCGCCTCGGCTTCCTCAACAATGTCGGCCTCGATTATCTCAACCTCGACCGCACCAGCGGCACGCTCAGCGGCGGCGAGAGCCAGCGCATCCGCCTCGCGTCGCAGATCGGCTCGGGCCTCTCCGGCGTGCTCTACGTCCTCGACGAGCCCAGCATCGGCCTGCACCAGCGCGACAACGACATGCTGCTGAAGACGCTGCGCCGCCTCCGCGATCTGGGCAACACCGTGCTCGTCGTCGAGCATGACGAGGACGCCATCCGCACCGCCGACTACGTCATCGATATGGGCCCCGGCGCCGGCGTCCGCGGTGGCCAGGTGGTGGCGCAAGGCACGCTGAAACAGCTGCTCAAGTCCAAGACCAGCATCACCGCCGACTATCTGACCGGCCGCCGCAGCGTGCCCGTCCCCGCCACCCGGCGCAAAGGCAACGGCAAGAAGCTCACCGTCCACAACGCGGTCGCCAACAATCTGCGCGGCGTCACCGCATCGATCCCGCTCGGCACCTTCTGCTGCATCACCGGGGTCTCGGGCTCGGGCAAGTCGAGCTTCACCATCGACACGCTCTACGCCGCCGCCGCGCGCGAACTGAACGGCGCGCGGATCCAGGCCGGCAAGCACGACAAGATCACCGGCCTGCAATATCTCGACAAGGTCATCGACATCGACCAGTCGCCGATCGGCCGCACCCCGCGCAGCAACCCTGCCACCTACACCGGCAGCTTCACGCAGATCCGCGACTGGTTCGCCGGCCTGCCGGAATCGCAGGCGCGCGGCTACAAGCCCGGCCGCTTCAGCTTCAACGTCAAGGGCGGCCGCTGCGAGGCGTGCCAGGGCGACGGCGTGCTCAAGATCGAGATGCACTTCCTCCCCGACGTCTACGTCACCTGCGACGTCTGCCACGGCGCGCGCTACAACCGCGAGACGCTCGAGGTGAAGTTCAAGGGCCACAGCATCGCCGACGTGCTCGACATGACGGTCGAGGACGCCGCCGAGTTCTTCAAGGCGGTCCCCCCGATCCGCGACCGCATGGCGATGCTGGTCGAGGTCGGCCTCGGCTATGTGAAGGTCGGCCAGCAGGCGACGACGCTCTCGGGCGGCGAGGCGCAGCGCGTCAAACTCTCGAAGGAACTGTCGCGCCGCGCCACCGGCAACACGCTCTACATCCTCGACGAACCGACGACGGGGCTCCACTTCGAGGATGTCCGGAAACTCCTCGAAGTCCTCCACGCGCTGGTCGAACAGGGCAACACCGTGGTGGTGATCGAGCACAATCTCGACGTCATCAAGACCGCCGACTGGATCATCGACCTCGGCCCCGAAGGCGGCGTCAAGGGCGGCGAGATCGTCGCCGAGGGCGTGCCGGAAACGGTGGCGAAGGCGAAGGGGAGCTTTACAGGGAAGTATCTGGCGCCGTTGCTGGTGAAGCGCGTGGTGGAGGCGGCGTCACAGTAATTTCTTGCGGTGCCGAGGGCTGCAGGGCTAGAACAAAAACAGGGGATATTTTCTATGGCGACTGTTCTAAAGCCGGCGGCCGCTAACGACGCACAACCACGCGATGCGCACGAGATCGTGCGGAAGCTGGTTTCGAGGGAGTTTATCTTCGGTGTAGTCGGCCCGGTCGGCTCTGGCACAAGTGAAGTAGCTGAAACGCTCGAGAACTTCCTAAGTAACGCCAGCTATGATGTGGTAATTCTGAAAGCCCGAGATATTATAACGTCTTGGGCCGACATTAGCGGCATTGTTGTGCCTGATGCGCCGAAAATGGAGCAGACTGAAGCTCTGCAGGATGCCGGTGATGCTTATCGCTTAAAGCAGGGAAGTTCGGCTGTTGCTGTAGGTCTTATCGAGAAAATCAGGCAGCATCGTGCCGCGTCGATTGGTGTCGATGTCAAGAATGGTGAAGCGGTACGTCCCGACGATAAAAAAAGAGCCTATATCCTAGACCCTTGCGAAATCCCGCTGAGGTTGAAATTTTAAGGCGTGTATATCAACAAGCTTTTTGTTTGATTGGGGTAATTTGCGACGAGGATACTCGCAAGACTCGACTAACGGTAAAGTATGAGGATGCCGGCTTAGCTAAAATTGATCTGTTTATGAAACGTGATGAAAAAGCTGAACAGAAGCATGGCCAGCAAGTATCCTCAACTTTTCATTTAGCAGACTTTTTTGTCGAAAACTCTGTGCCACGCTTTCTTCAGAATGCAGCGGATGAAAGTCGGCCAAATCCGGATTGGACTGTTGTCGATGAGCTTGGAAGGCTCGTTGACGTATTAAGTCATTCAAAAATTATCCGGCCCCGCCCAAATGAGACAGCTATGTACCATGCATATGGTGCAAGAATGAGAAGCGCTTGTTTGTCTCGCCAAGTAGGAGCCGCCTTGCTTGATCAAAAAGGAAACCTTTTGGCCACGGGTACCAATGAAGTTCCGAGGGCAGGAGGCGGTGTGTATGGCGGTTCTTTCGAAGACTTTTCTGATCAGGATCCTCATCCAGAAAGCGATCACCGGTGTGCTGTTCATGGAGGATACTGTCGAAATACGAGGTCCCAAAACGAAATCATAAAAGAACTAGTAGAAGATATTGAAGAATTCAAGGTAGAGCTCACGCCGGATTTGATTAAGCGACTTAGAGGAACTCGCATAGGTCAGCTTATTGAATTTAGCCGAGCGGTTCACGCCGAGATGGACGCACTGCTATCTGCTGCGAGAGAGGGCGTATCTACTGTAGGATCGCGTCTGTTTGTCACAACATATCCTTGCCACAATTGTGCAAGGCATATTGTTGCAGCTGGTGTTGATGAGGTTCAGTTCATCGAGCCATACCTCAAAAGCAGGGCCTTGCCGCTGCATGGAGACTCGATAACCTCAGACAAAATAGGTTGGATTCCTCCAAGTGCGTTTCATCAAAAGTCTCCATTGGAGAAGCGCGGAAAACTTCCTCAGGTTTTGTTTAGAGCATTCACAGGTGTAGCTCCGCGACTTTACCGCAAGGCTTTTTATAAGGATCGAGATCTAAAAAGCGATATTGATGGCACGATGCTGACTTCGTTTCCTGACTCGGATGGAAGCGGAGTATCTCACGTACTTCAACTTAGCTATTCACAAGTTGAAGCAATGCTAACTAATATTAGTCCGGAAAATCTAACGTGAACCGTCCAGATGTACCCTGGTTGAAGCTGGTGTACGATAGCTTAGAGATTCCTTCTTTTTCCGAGAAGGTCGACACAGAGATCCGCCAGCTTTCTTTCCCTTTCCCTGAGCCCGATATTATCGTTGTCCTGGATGTGGCCCAATTTCATTATGTCTCTTTCAAGAGCGCGTTGGACCAGATCAAGCCGAAATGGATTTTTGACATCCGGGCAGCGCCACGGATGGATCGCTTGGTCGGCGGGCGATCCCATGCGTTTAGGGAGTTCGAAAGAATCGGAAGTCGTTACATAGATATATTTGGGATTGTTGGCCTAACAAATTATAAAAAAGCCATTCATAACCCGGGTTATTGGACACCTGTAGTCGAAGAGTTTATATCATCTTCGCTCGAAAGAAGAGGGCCCTACCTAGCTTTGCTTGATGATGACATAATGATTAACTCTGTTTCTAGGCACTTCGCGTCATCTGTATCTCATGCGACTGGACGGGAAGTTTCTTTATCTCGTTTAGATGCCGAGATGCTGTAGGCGTAGGAGGGCCACACCCCATGGCATAACCGCCGATCGCGTTGCGGCAAGCATAGCTTGGCGGAGGGGGCGGGAGGGTAACACAGGCTCTTTGTCCTCCTCCCTCGGTCACCTTCGGCGCCCTTCCCCCGACAGGGGAAAACCGAGAGGGCCAAGTCCGGCTTCGCGACCTGGTTTTTAGCCCACCGCCACCACGACATACCGGGTACTCCGCCCGAGGGCGTCCTACGGTCGGCCAGTGGGCCTACTTCCTGAGAGTCGTGACCCAGGGACGGAAAACCTACACCCTCGGTCGATGGCGGCAAACGCCGGTTGCATCGGATTTCGACGCGCCGCGGCAAAGCCGCGTCGTCAGTCGTCGCTGTGGCGACGCTGGCCGAGCCCGCCGTCGTCGCGCGTTTCTTTGCTGCGCAAATAAACTTGCACGGCGGGCTGTCCTACAGACCCCGAACCGGCATACCTGTTCGATCCTCTCCTTCCGGGAAAGGATCAAACCGTGAACGACAGTTCCGACTCCGCACGCGCCGCCTTCGCTACCGTCCCGGGTACCGACTACGGCAACGACTATGGCATGACCTTCACCGACGTGCCGCTGCCCCCGGTCGCGCCGACCACCTTCGTACCCGGCGATGACGCGTTCGAGTCCGGGGACGGCCCCGACGCCCACGCGCACGTCTCGCGCCGCCAGGACGGCTGGTCCGCCGCCAGCCAGCGCGCGTTCCTCGAAGCCGTCGCGGAGGGTGCCGGTGTCGACGCCGCCGCGCGCCGCGTCGGGCTGTCCGCCGCATCCGCCTACGCCTTTCGCCGCACCGCGAAGGGCGCGACCTTCGCGCTCGGCTGGCGCGCCGCGTGCCTGGTCGCGCGCGAGGCGATCACAGAGACGCTGCTGGTCCGCGCGCTCGACGGCACCGTCGACACCATCGTCCGCGGCGAAACCGTCATCACCCGCCACAAATACGACAGCCGCCTCGCGCTCAGCCTGCTCGCCCGGCTCGATCGCCAGGCCGAGACCGCCGCCGATTCCGACTCGAAGGCCGCGCGCCTGGTGGCGCAGGAATTCGACGCCTATCTCGATCTGGTCGGCTGCGATGCGGGCCCCGCGCGCGCCGGGCTGTTCCTCGCCTGTCGCGGCGGCGGGCTGGAGGCAGGGGAGGGGGCCCACTCCGGCACCGGCCCCGATTCCGCCGACACTCGCGATCTGGCACCGCTCTATGCGCTCGCCGCCGCCGACCGCATGGTCCGCACCGGCGTCGCCACCGCCGCGGAAGTCGACATCGCCGATCTCGACGCCGCGCACCGCGCCGACTGGACCGCCGGGCAATGGCTCCGCGCCGAAGCCGCTGGGATGATCGCGATCGCCGCGCCGGCGCCGGTCGAGGGGGACGAGCCTGATGACGCAGCCGAAACCGCGCCGGCGTATCAACATCCTCAATGTTCGCGCGATCCCGACATGCCGCTGGTCTGGCAGACCGCCGAGTATGACGTGTGGCGCACCAGCTTCCCGCCGCCCGAGGATTTCGACGGCGCTGAACAGGGCGCGTTCGGCGATGTCCGCTACGAACGCGATCTCGATGCCTTCGAACTGGCCTGCATGGAGGATACCGAAGCCGTCCGGGTCGCAGCCTATCGCCGCACCGAGAGCGTCGAGCGCGACGACTTCTTCGCCGAGATCCTGGCGGCGACCTCTGACGCCGAAGCGGCCGCGCTGCTCGACGAAGCCGCCGAACAGGAACAGCCGGAACAGGGCCCGCCTGCAACCGTTAAGGATGCGCAACAGCCAGGATGCGATGATGACGAAAGCACACCACCAGTCGCCTAGGCGCCAGCCGCCCGAGCCGAAGACGCTGGGCCGCACCCTGCTCGCGACCGGCGCCGCCGCGATCGGGCTGGGCGGGGCGCTGCTGACGCTGTTCCTGAGCACGCGCAAGTCGAACCCGGCCGAGCATGCCGCGCCCGATCTCGCACCCGGCAAGCCGCATCCGGGGGCAGCCGACCGCGCCCCCGCGGCGTTCCGCCCCGATCCGACCGCGGTCCCGACCAAGGCGGAATACGACTCGCTGCGCCCTGCGACCGGCGCCGCCTCGTTCCCCGACCGCCACGACGCCGCCAGCCGCAACACCCCGGTCGGCTGACCCCAGTTTCAAGCAAGGACATAAGCATGAGCATCTTCAGCAAGATCAAATCCGCCATCTTCGGCGAGCACGGCCCCCTTGGCAGCGGCCATTTCGGCACCCCCAAGGACGCTGCTCCAGCCCCGGCTCCGGCGCCGCAGACCACCGCCGCCCAGCCAGCGCCAACCCCGGCCGCAGCACCGGCAGCCGCCCCCGCCGCTCCGGCCCAGCAGCCGGTCGACGTCGAGGCGGTCCTCTCCGGCATCGCTCAGCGCAAGTCGTCGGACCTCAACTGGCGCAGCTCGATCGTCGACCTGATGAAGCTGCTCGACCTCGACTCCAGCCTCGACAACCGCAAGGAACTCGCCACCGAACTCGGCTACACCGGCGCCAAGGACGGC
This sequence comes from Sphingomonas sp. R86521, assembly GCF_042466235.1. NCBI lineage: Bacteria > Pseudomonadati > Pseudomonadota > Alphaproteobacteria > Sphingomonadales > Sphingomonadaceae > Sphingomonas > Sphingomonas sp. R86521. Next base: position 529,827 of record NZ_JAXHBY010000001.1, read on the forward strand.
AGCGCGGAAATGAACATCTGGCTGCATAAGGCGGTGATGCGGGAACTCGAAAAGAACGGCGGCACCGTCCCCGCCGGCCTCAAGGATTGATCCACCCTGCCGCCAGACCATTCCGAGCGATCGGAAAGGTCTGGCGGCTTGGCCGATCCGGTTATATTTCGGCTGGAAATGCATCGGTTTGCGGTCGATCAAGCCACCTCGGTTTGCAATTCGGCCGACAAGCGCGCATATAGTGGTCTGCTACAGTCGCACATCGACGGTTCTTGGCGCTTTGCGGCACCTTTCTCCTTCTTTCCCTGCTCCGCGGCACGCGGTCGCCCGGCACTCGGGCGGTCCCTAAACAAAGAAGGAGCCAGTCCATGGCTATCACCGGAACCGTAAAATTCTTCAACGCCGACAAGGGCTATGGCTTCATCGCGCCGGATGGCGGCGGCAACGATGCCTTCGTCCACATCACCGCGGTTGAGCGCGCCGGCATGCCGACGCTGAACCAGAACCAGCGCGTGACCTACGAGCTCGAGCCGGACAAGCGCGGCAAGCAGTCGGCCGTGAACCTCCAGCCGGCCGACTAACATCGGCTGGCGATGCGGCGGCCATGATGGTCGCCGCATCACTCTTTCGACTTTCCAGCAGGAGCTGAGCAGCATGGCCGACAACCCCGAATTCTACCGTGCCCGTGCTGACGAGGAACGCCGCAACGGCGATGCCGCCCTGCTCGACAATGTCCGCGACCGCTGCCGCCGCGCCGAAAAGGCGTGGGACGAAATGGCCAGCCGCGCCGAGCGCACGCAGGTTCTGCGCGCCGCCCGCGAAGCCGCCCCTCCTGGTGGCGAGCGCATGATGATCGGTACGCCGATGGTCCCCGCCGAATAATCCAGTCCGAATATCCAGATGGCGGGGCCGCAACCAAGCGCCCCGCCAATCGGTTGTCCGTTTTCCGAAGCGGGAGACCTTGATGCGCTACCTGATGTTGACGTTGCCACTGGCCCTTGTCGCTGGCGCTGCGCATGCCCAGTCCGTTCATCAATATTCCGCGTTGGCGCTGTCGCCAAAGGGCGACACGCTCGCCGCCGTCGAACAGTCCGACGACCCCGGCAGGCCCATCAAGGGCGCGATCGTCGTCCGCTCTGTGACCGACGGCCATATCCTTCGCCGGATCGAACCGTGCGCCAGCTGCACCCTCTCCGGCCTAACCTTCTCACCGACCGGCACGCTGGCCTATCTGTCCCGCGACAGATCCGCCGGCACAGTCGCGCTGCTACAGGACGGCCGCACCGTCGCCACCGTCCGCGGTATCGCGCAGACCCCGCGCTTCTCCCCCGACGGCAAGCGGATTGCGCTGCTCGTCACGATCGGCGCTGCGAAAGAATCCGGCGCGGTCCAGGCCGGCGTCCGCCAGATTGGCGAGATCGGCGAAACCACCGACGAACAGCGTATTGCCGTCTTCGATCTCGCGACCGGTCCCGCCGCGGCCGCTGCGCTGAAACCGGTCTCGCCCGCCGACCGCTATGTCTATGAATATGACTGGACCCCCGACGGCCGCGGCTTCGTCGCCACCACCGCGCTCGGCAATGGCGACAACAACTGGTGGGTCGCCACGCTCGACGCGATCGACGCCACCACCGGCGCGGTCCGCCAGATCGCCAAGCCCGCCACGCAGCTCAACTTCCCCCGCATCTCCCCCGACGGAAAAACGGTCGCCTATATCGGCGGCTTGATGAGCGACTTCGGCTCGGTCGGCGGCGACATCTGGACCGTACCGTTCGCCGGCGGAGCCCCCGTCAACCGCACCCCGGGCAGCAAGCAGACCATCACCTCGATGGACTGGCTCCCCGCCGGCATCCGCGCCACCAGCCTCGCCGGCGCCGAAGCCCGCGCGGTCAGCTTCGACCCCGCCAAAGGCGCCGCGAACCTGTGGTCGCGTCCCGCCAGCTTCACCGCTGGGGACGGCAGGATGGTCTACAGCGCCGACGGCCGCGTCATGGCCGGCGTCATTCAGGATTTCGAACACGCCCCCGCCATCTATGCCGGGCCGGTGGCCGCGCCGCGCCAACTGACCCGCGACAACGACTCACTGCCAGCGATGGTCAGGGCGCGCAGCGTGACTTGGACCAATGGCGGGTTCACCAGCCAGGGCTGGCTGCTCGCCCCGGCCAAAGCCGACCCTGCCACCAAGGCGCCGATGGTCGTCGTCGTCCATGGCGGCCCGTCGGCCGCCAACACGCCGTCCTATGTCAGCCGCGGCGGCCTCGCACCGCTCAGCGCCGCCGGCTATTATCTGTTCCTGCCCAACCCGCGTGGCAGCTACGGGCAGGGCGAAGCCTTCACCGCCGCCAACAAGCGCGATTTCGGCGGTGGCGATCTGAAGGATATCCTGGCTGGCGTAGACGCCGTGGAACGGGTCGCACCAATCGACGATGCCCGGCTCGGCCTGACCGGCGGCAGCTACGGCGGCTTCATGGCGATGTGGACCAACACCCAGACCAATCGCTTCAAGGCGATCGTCTCCGGCGCCGGCCTGTCCAACTGGATCAGCTATTACGGCACCAACGGCATCGACCAATGGATGATCCCGTTCTTCGGGCATTCGATGTACGAGGATCCGGCGATCTACGCGAAGCTCTCGCCGATCACCTACATCGCTAAGGCGAAGACCCCAACCTTCCTCTATGTCGGCGAGCGCGACATCGAGGTCCCGCCGACCCAGTCGATCGAATATTGGCATGCGCTGAAGGCTTTGGGCGTGCCGACCAGCCTCGTGATCTACCCCGAGGAAGGCCACGGCATCCGCGATCCCAAGAACGCTGCGGACCTGCAGACACGGACGATCGCCTGGTTCGACCGGTATCTGAAGCGGTAGATCGCCCCTCGATCGGTGCCGCGCAGGTCGGTTACCGCGGCACCTTTCGCTTTTCGCGAAAAATCACTATATAGAACGATAGCAGAACCACAGGAGCAAACCCATACGTCCTCCCACGATGCGCCGGCCGATGCAGGCGCCGCCGATGAACGGCCCCCGATTCAACGAATTCATCGTCAGCCCCAAGGTCCGCGTGATCGACCATGAGGGCGAGAACCTTGGCGTCATGTTCACGCGAGAGGCGATGGAGCAGGCGGCCGAACATGGCCTCGACCTGGTAGAGGTCTCGCCCAACGCGGATCCGCCCGTCGCCAAGTTCCTTGATGTGGGCAAGTTCAAGTACGAGGCGCAGAAAAAGGCCAACCTCGCACGCAAGTCGCAGAAGACGCAGGAGATCAAGGAGATCAAGATGCGTCCGAACATCGACGACCATGACTACGACACCAAGATGAAGAAGGTGAACGACTTCATCGGCGAGGGCGACAAGGTCAAGATCACGCTGCGCTTCCGCGGTCGCGAGCTTAGCCACGGCCAGCTCGGCATGAACCTGCTCAAGCGCGTGCAGGACGACGTCGCGGAGGTCGCGAAGGTCGAGGCCTATCCGCGCATGGAAGGCCGCCAAATGCTGATGGTGCTCGCACCGAAGTAACCGCGCGCGCCGCATGGCGATTCGAAACGGCCGGTCCGACACCATGTCGGGCCGGCCGTTTCGCGTTCAGCGCCGTGGGCCTCGGGAATCCTCCCCCCAGAGGGAGGTGGCACGAGGACTCGAACCGCGGCACGGCCGCAATCGAGTGTTGCGTACGAGACACAAACCTCAAAAATACTTTCCGCATACGGAAATACCTAGACGTTTACTCCTGTATCTCTCTATCCTCCGACCAAACCAGATGTTCGAAACAATTCGAACGCACCAGGGAGGGAATGCCGATGCGTAGACTCGCATATCTGTTGTCCGCAGCCGCAACCACGGCGCTGGCCGTCCCGGCGTTCGCGCAGGATGTACCGACCTCGCAGGCTCAGGCTCAGACCGCGGGTACCTCTACATCCGGCACCGCGCAGGGATCGGTTGCCGCACAGGACGACTCGACCAACATCGGCGACATCGTGATTACCGCGACCCGCCGTGCCGAGCGACTCTCGAACGTGCCGGTCGCGGTCTCCGCGGTCGGCTCGGCCTCGCTAGAGAACACCGGTGCCACCGACATCCGCCAGGCGACGCAGCTCGTGCCGTCCCTGCTGGTGTCCTCGACCGGCAGCGAAGCGAACGCCTCCGCCCGCATCCGCGGCATCGGTACGGTCGGCGACAATCCCGGCCTCGAAAGCTCGGTCGCGGTGTTCATCGATGGCGTCTATCGCAGCCGTACCGGCTCGGGCCTCAACGATCTCGGCGAAGTCGACCGCATCGAAGTGCTACGCGGGCCGCAGGGCACGCTCGCCGGCCGCAATGCGTCGGCAGGGACGATCAACATCCTGACCAAGCTGCCCGACTATCAATTCGGCGGCTACGCGGAGGCCACCTACGGCAATTACAACAACATTCGCATCGCCGGTGGCCTCACCGGGCCGATCATCAAGGATAAGCTCGCCTTCCGCCTCGACGGCGTGTTCGGCAAGCGCGACGGCTTCCTCTACGACGTCGTCAACAAGACCGACTACAACGACCGCAACCGCTATTTCGTTCGCGGCCAGCTGTTGTTCGAACCCTCGTCCGACGTCACCGTCCGCCTGATCGGCGATTACACCCGCCGCGACGAGAAATGCTGTGGCGCGGTCTACATCAACACCGACGAAAAGATCGATCCGACCCCGGGCGTCCCCGGTGATTTCGCGATCAATCCCGCCGGCAACCGCATCGTCCAGGTCATGCAGAGCATGGGCGCGATCTTCCCCAGCGCGGGCGATCCGTTCGGCCGCCGCATCGCCAACTCGCCCGGCAAGGCGTATTCCAACGTCACCAAGGATTATGGCGGCTCGGGCCAGATCGATGCCAATCTCGGCTTCGCGCAGCTGACCTCGATCACCGCCTACCGCGAGTACAAGTCGGGCAACGCCGCCGACATCGACTATGGCAATCTCGACATCGGCTACCGCGCCGATGACGGCAACGCCTACCGCCAGTTCCACACCTTCACGCAGGAAGTCCGCCTCAACGGCTCGCTTTTCAACGACAAGCTCGACTGGCTGATCGGCGGTTATTTCTCGAAGGAAGATCTCGTCGTCGCCGACAACCTTAAGTTCGGCACGCAGTACGGCGCGTTCGCCGCCTGCCGCATTGTCGCAACGGTCAGCCCGGTCGCGGCACTGCGCAATCCCGCTGCGCCCGGCTGCCTCAGCACCGCGCTGGTCGCGCCCGGCACCACCGCGCGTGCCGCGTTCGGCGCCAATTTCGGCGCGCTGGCGACGCCGATCCTCGGCATGATCGACCGGCTCAGCACGCTCAACAATCTCGGCGACACCCGCTCGACCTATTACCAGAACAGCAAGAACTACGCGTTCTTCACGCACAACATTTTCAAGCTGACCGACAAGCTCTCGATCACCGGCGGCCTGCGCTACACCCACGAGCAAAAGGATTTCCACGGCGATTTCGCCAACAACAACACGATCTGCCCGACTCAGCAGGCAACCGGCGCCGCGGTGTTCAACGCGATCGCCACCGCGCCCGGCCTGACCGCGGCACAGCGCGCGCAGCTGAACCAGATCGTCGGCGGCGTCGTCACCCTGACCTGCACCGGCAACTCCACTTCGGCGCTGAACGGCCTCAATCTCCGCGACGGGTTCAAGGAGGGCGAGTTCAGCGGCACCGGCATCGTCTCGTACAAGCCGATCACCAGCACCATGCTCTACGCGTCCTATTCGCGCGGCTACAAGGCCGGCGGCTACAACCTCGACCGGTCGGATCTGACCCCCGACGTCTTCACCGCGCCGACCAACGCGAGCGCCAGCCGCCTGCGGTTCGACCCCGAAACGGTCAACGCCTATGAAGCCGGCGTGAAATACTCCTCGCGCAACTTTACCCTGAACGTCGCTGCCTTCCGCCAGCAGTTCAAGAACTTCCAGCTTAACACCTTCAACGGCACCAACTTCATCGTCCAGAACATCAGTTCGTGCGACACCAGCCTGAACGGCGGCGACCGTGACGCCAGCGCCGCGACCGGCGCCTGCACCGGCAAGGTGAAGTACGGCGTGCGCTCGCAGGGCGTCGAGCTCGAGGCGGGGCTGTTCCCGGTCCGCAACTTCCAGGTCGGGCTCGGCTACACCTATGTCGAGACCAAGTTCAGGAACAATCTGGTCGGCTCGGAACGCGGCGAGGCGCTCGACCCCGCACTGTTCCTGCTGTCGGGCAACACCATGTCGAACGCGCCGAAGCACACGGTCACCGGCTCGACCACCTGGACGCCACCGATCGGCTCGGGCGGGATCACCGGGCTGGTCTACATCGATGGCCGTATGACCAGCGACTACAACACCGGCTCGGATCTGTTCGGCGAGAAGGAGCAGGACGGCTTCTTCCTGATGAACGCCCGTGTCGGTATCCGCGGTCCGGAACAGCGCTGGGCGCTCGAACTCTGGGCGCAGAACCTGCTGGACACGCACTATCAGCAGGTCGCGTTCAGCGCCCCGTTCCAGGGCGCCGGCAGCCAGTCACAGGTGCAGGCGTTTGGTGGTGTGGGGAATCAGATCTTCACGTCTTACCTTGCCGAGCCCCGCACCTACGGCGTGACGCTGCGCTCGCGCTTCTGATCGGGACGGGGCGCAGGCATCAAGGCACGCGCCCCGTCACCGTGGACGCGTTTCGGGGGCTCCCGCTCCTCAAACGCTATCGCTTGAGGAGCGGTGGATGCTGAAACAAGTTCAGCAGGACGGAAGCTAAGGAAGACTCGCTCACCTCGGCCAACCCGCCATCACGCCGCCAGATCGATCTCCTCGCCCGCCGCAGCCGCCAGCAGTCGGCGTTCGAGCGTCCTCAGGCGCGCGGCGGCGACGATCCGGTCTCCTGTAAGGTCGGTGACATAGAAGGTGTCGACCGCGCGCTCGCCATACGTCGCGACATGCGCCGAATGGATCGTCACCTTCGACTGGAACAGCGCGTGAGCGAGCTGGTTCAGCAGTGCCGGCCGGTCGCGCGCGTTGACCTCGACCACCGTGAAGCGGTTCGACGCCTTGTTGTCGATCAGCGCGTTCGGGACGATCTCGAACGCCTCCGCCCGAACACGAGGCAGCGCCTTGGCGACCAGCCGGTCGGCCAGCTTGCCGCGATTGGCGAGCGCATCCTCGATCGCGGTCTTGAGCCGCGCCAGCTGGCCGACATCGTCGAACGGCCGCCCGAACGGGTCCTGGACCAGGAAATTGTCGACCGCCATGCCGTCGCGCGTGGTGTGGATGCGCGCGTCGATGATGTTGCCACCCGCGACATGGATCGCACCCGCGATGCGGTAGAACAGCCCCGGATGATCGGCCGCGTAGATCGTGACCAGGGTCGCGCCGCGTTCCGGATAGACATGCGCGTCGATCGCCAGATGCGCGTCGCCGGCGCCTGCGATGAACCGCGCATTGTGCGCCAGCACATCGTCGGGCTCGGCCACCCAATAGGCTTCGGGCATCCGCCGCACGAAGTCCGCAAACTTCGCGTCGTCCCAACCCAGGTCCGCCTGCAGCGTTTCCTGCTTGGCGGCGATGCGGTCCGCGCGCCCCTTCTGCTTGTGGCCGAGTCGCAGCACCTCTTCGGCGGATTCGTACAGGTCGGACAGCAACTGCCGCTTCCACCCGTTCCACACGCCGGGTCCCACCGCGCGGATGTCGACGACCGTCAGCGTCAGCAGCAGCCGCAACCGCTCGGGGCTTTGCACCACGTCGCAGAAATCGAGGATGGTCTTGAAGTCCGACAAGTCGCGCTTGAACGCGGTCGCCGACATCAGCAGGTGTTTCTCGACCAGCCACGCGACCGTCTCGGTTTCCGCCGCGGTCAGCCCGAACCGCGGACACAGCCGCCGTGCCACCTCCGCACCCAGGATCGAATGATCGCCGCCGCGCCCCTTGGCGATGTCGTGCAGCAGCACCGCGACATACAGCGCGCGTCGCGACACGATCTGGTCGAAGATCCCGGTCGCCAGCGGATGATCCTCGACCAGCGCCCCGCGCTCGATCTGGCTGAGCAGCCCGATCGCGCGGATGGTGTGCTCGTCGACGGTATAATGATGGTACATGTCGAACTGCATCTGCGCCACGACGCGCGCGAAGTCGGGCACGAAGCGGCCAAACACGCCTGCCTCGTTCATCCAGCGCAGCACGAGCTCGGAATCGCGCGGAGAACTCAGCACGTCGAGGAACAGCGCATTGGCGCTCGGGCTGTCGCGCACTTCGTCGACCAACTTGGCATCGCGCGCCGCCGCGCGCATCGCCAGCGGATGGATCTCGAGCCCATGCTTGTCGGCCAGCTGGAACATCTCGATCAGCCGCGCCGGGTCTTCGCGAAAGAAGTCGTCCGACGGCAACGCCAGCCGCCCGCGATCCAGCACGAAGCCGTGCATCTTGCGCGGCGAGCGTCGTAGCGTCGGCAGCCCAAAACGGCGGCCCCGCGCGGCAAATTTCTCGTCGAGATGCGCCAGGAACACCCCGCTCAGGCTGCCGACGATCTTCACCTGCAGGAAGTAGAACTGCATGAAGCGCTCGACCTTCGACTTTCCCGGCCGGTCGGAGAACCGCATCCGCTCGGCGATCTCGCGCTGCACGTCGAACGTCAGCCGGTCTTCGGCGCGCCCGGTGATGCTGTGCAGATGGCACCGCACCGCCTGCAGGAAATTGTCGGCACGGTGGAACAGCCGGTATTCCGCCTTGGTGAATAGCCCGACCTCGACCAGCTCGGCGGCGCGCTGGACGTCGTAGATATACTTCCCGATCCAGAACAGCGCGTGCAGATCGCGCAGGCCGCCTTTGCCCTCCTTGACGTTGGGTTCGACGACATAGCGCGTATCGCCCATCTTCTTGTGGCGCAGGTCGCGCTCGGCGAGCTTCTCGGCGATGAAGGTTCGCGCGGTGTCGGCCTGCACCTCGGCCTTGAACCGCCGCGACGCCTCTTCGTACAATTCGGTATCGCCGCAGACATAGCGCGCCTCGAGCAGCGCGGTGCGGACCGTGATATCGGCCTTGGCCTGGCGGATCATCTCGTCCAGCGACCGGCTCGAATGGCCGAGCTTCAGCCCAAGATCCCATAGCGCGTACAGCATCGATTCGATGACCTGCTCGGACCACGGCGTCTGCCTGCCCGGCGTCAGGAAGCCGATGTCGACGTCCGAATGTGGCGCCATCTCGGTGCGGCCATAGCCGCCGACCGCGATCAGCGTCAGCCGCTCGGCGGTGGTCGGATTGGGCCGCGGATGAAGCCGCTCGATCGTGAAGCCGAACAGCAGCCGCAGGATCTGGTCGATCAGGTATGCCTGCGCACTGGTCGCCTCCAGCCCGCGCGACGGATGCTCGATCAGCCGCCGCTCGACCTCGCAGCGCCCGGCGTCGAGCGCGGTTTTCAACAGCGCGGTCGCATCGCGGCGCAGCGCGGCGTCGCTGGGACCCTCCAGCGCGGCGATGGTATCGGCAAGCGCGCGGCGATCGATGATCGCGCGGCGGTTGGGCAAATGGTCGAAGCGGCCGGTCATCGCCTGCAGATAGGGTGCGCGAACGATTCCGTCACGGGCATTGCAGTCCGCAGGCGCGAACCCTAGTCGGACTGCCGAGCGGAGGAAGATTATGACAGACCCATTGCGTGTAGCCCTTGCCGGTCTCGGCACCGTCGGCGGCGGCGTCATTCGCCTGCTCGACGCCAACCGCGACCTGATCGCCCGGCGGGCAGGGCGCGCGATCGAGATCGTCGCGGTTTCCGCGCGCGATCGCACCAAGGATCGCGGCGTCGACCTGTCGCGCTTCGACTGGATCGACGACACCACCGCGCTTGCCCGGTCCGACGCCGATGTCGTGGTCGAACTGATCGGCGGCTCGGATGGTCCGGCGTTGACGCTCGCGCGCGCGACGCTCGGAGCGGGCAAGGCGTTCGTCACCGCCAACAAGGCGATGCTGGCGCATCATGGCCTCGAACTCGGCGAAGCGGCCGAAGCGGCGGGTGTCGCGCTGAAATTCGAAGCCGCGGTCGCCGGCGGCATTCCGGTCATCAAGGGCCTGCGCGAAGGCGCCGCCGCCAACGAGATCGCGCGCGTCTACGGCATCCTCAACGGCACCTGCAATTTCATCCTGTCGAAGATGGAAGCGGAAGGCCGCGACTTCGCCGAGGTTTTGGCCGAGGCACAGGCGCTGGGGTACGCCGAGGCGGACCCCAGCTTCGACATCGACGGTGTCGACGCCGCGCACAAATTGTCGATCCTCGCCTCGATCGCGTTCGGCACCCGCCCTGCGTTCGCCGACGTCGCGGCCAGCGGGATCCGCCATCTGCTGGGCGCCGACATCGCCGAAGCCGCCGCACTCGGCTACCGTGTCCGCCTGCTCGGGCTTGCCGAAGCTGGTCCGAACGGCCTGTTCCAGCGCGTCCACCCGCATCTCGTGCCGCTCGATCACCCGCTCGCGCACGTCACGGGATCGCTCAACGCGGTCGTCGCGGAGGGCAATTTCGTCGGTCGCCTGCTGTTCCAGGGGGCGGGGGCCGGCGATGGCCCGACCGCCAGCGCGGTGGTCGCCGACCTGATCGACATCGCGCGCGGCGAGTACGGGCCCCCCTTTGCGATGCCAGTCGCCTCGCTGGTCGCGGCGCCGAAGGCCGACAGCGGCGAACGTCGCGGTCGTGCCTATCTGCGCTTCACCGTCCAGGACCGCGTCGGCGTCCTCGCCGAGATCGCCGCGGCGATGCGCGACGCCGGCGTCTCGATCGAAAGCCTGATCCAGCGCGGAGCCAGCGGCGAAGGCAGCGTCCTGGTCGCGATCGTCACGCATGACGGCCCGGAACGTGCGGTCGCCCAGGCGCTCGAGAAACTCCGCGGCTCGCAAAGCCTGGTCGGCCAGCCGATGTGGATGCACATCCTCGGCTGACATTCCCCGTCATCCCGGGCTCGTCCCGGGATGACGGAAGGGTCAACTACCCTCGCACCACCCCGACCTCGACGAACCGCCGCGGCTCGACCGGCGGCACTACCGCCTCACCCAGGTCGCACTGCCAATAGCCGACGTCGATCCACCGGTCATTCTTGTACCCGACCGAGTCGTACACGCCCGCAGCCCGGAACCCGATCGCCTCGTGCAACGCCACCGAGCCGGCATTCGGCAACGCGATCGCCCCGATCGCCCGGGTAAATCCCTGAGCCCGTAACGTCGCGATGAGCGACCGGTACACCAGCCGCCCGGCCCCCTGCCGCTGCGCCGTGTCGGCAACATACACCGTCGTCTCGACCACGAAGCGGTACGCCAACCGCTCGCGAAACCGCGTCGCATAGGCATAGGCCAAAACCGCATCCGCCTCGTCTGTGGCGACCAGCCACGGATACAGCCCGTCGCTAGCCGCCATCCGCCCCGCGATCACCGCGGCATCAGGCGCTTCGGTCTCGAACGACGCGATCCCGACCAGCACGTGCGGCGCATAGATCCGCGCGATCGCTTCCGCATCAGCGGGCGTCGCAGCCCGGACCCGGATCACAGCCCGATGCGCGCCAGTACGAAATCGAGCAGCTTCGTATCGTCGATGTCGCCAGCCGCCGGCCCGATCCCGCCGCATTCGAGGCACCGCGCCTGCACCGATCCCGCCGACGCCAGCCGCTTCATGTCGCCCAGCGCGCGCGCCAACACCTGTCGGCGATCCGCGGCGATCCGTGCGAAGGCATCACCGCCGGTGGTCGCATCGTCGTCATCGTCGCTCGACAGGCCCTCGGCGATCTTCGCCAGGAACCCGGGCTCCTTCTCCAGATACTCGGCATGGACTTTGGTAGGATCGAGCTTCGCGCGGTGGGCGGCGTCGGCGATCGCGTCCTTGAGCGTCCCGAACCGATCCACCAGCCCGATCTGGCGTGCGGTTCCGCCGTCCCAGACGCGGCCTTGGCCGATCGCATCGACCCGCGCCGGCGTCATCTTCCGCGACGCCGCGACGCGCGCGATGAACTGGCGATAGCCGTTCTCGATTCCCGCCTGCATGATCGTGTCGAACGTCGGGGTGGTGCCGCCGACGACGTCGGGCTGGCCCGACAGCGCAGTGGTCTTCACCCCGTCCGTCGTCACCCCGATCTTGGCCAGCGTCGCCTCGAAGCTGGGGATGATCCCGAAGATGCCGATCGACCCGGTGATCGTTCCCGGCTCGGCGAAGATCGCGTCGGCCGGCGTCGACACCCAGTATCCGCCGCTCGCCGCCACGCCGCCCATCGACACCACGACGGGCAGGCCCTTCTTCTTCGCCTCCAGGATCGCGAGCCGGATCTGTTCGGATGCCAGCACCGATCCGCCCGGCGAATCGACGCGCACCACCAGTGCCTTGAGGTTCTTCTTGGCGAGCCCGGTCAGCATCGCCTTTTCGATGGTGTTGCCGGCCGCGGAGCCTGCGCCGCCATCGCCATCGACGATATCGCCTGCGATCGTCAGCACGCCGATCGCGTCACCCGCGGTCGGCAACGGGTGCGCCCGCACCCACGCGTCATATTTGATCGTGTTGAAATTACCGGCCGGCTTGCTGGTGTCGGACCCGGCCAGTTCGGCCACCCGCCGCCCGAACGCGGTACGGTCGCCCAGCTTGTCGACCAGGCCACTATGCATGTTCGACTCGGCCAGATTGCCGTTCGCCGCGAGCACGACCTTTTCGGGCGCGTTCAGCAGTTCGGCGATCTGCGCCTGAGGCCGTGCCTTGGCGACGGCCTCCTTCCACTGCGCGAACAGCGTGCCGTACAGCGCCTGGCTCGCGGCCTTGGCGTCGTCGCTCTGCGCGGTGCGCGTATAGGGCTCGACGAACGACTTGTAGCGCCCGACGCGGTAGACGTGGGTGTTGACGCCCAGCTTGTCGATCAGCCCCTTGTAGTAAAGCTGGTTGCCGCCCGGTCCCAGGAACAGCGTCCCGCCCAGCGGATTGACCCAGATCTCGCTCGCGTTCGCGGCCAGTCTATAGCTGCCATCGGTATAGGCGGTCGCATAGGCCAGCACCGGCTTCTTCGCCGCGCGCACCCGCGCCAGCGCGTCGCCGATCTCGCCGAGCGCCGCCGGATAGGCGCCACCGAAGCTGTCGAGGTCGAGCACCAGGGCCTTCACCCGCCCGTCAGTTCGCGCCGTATCGATCGCCCGAACCACGTCGCGCAGGCGAAACTGCCGCGGCCGGCTGCTGCCCGACAGCGATGCGATCGTCGCCGGCTCCTCGGGCTGTTCGACGATCGAACCGTTCAGCTGGAGCACCAGCGCGCCGTCCTTGATCGCCTTGGTCCCGGAGCGCGCGTTCAGCGCAGCGAACAACAGGCCGAAGAACAGCAGCATCGCGATCAGGACCAACCCGTCCTTGATCGCGACCAGCAATTTCCAGGCACCGCGCACCAGCCGCCATTTTCGCCGCGGTGGCCGCGTCGGATCGACATAGGAGGCGGAACGGGTGGGGTAGGGCGCAGCGCTGTCGGTCATGCCGCATGGCTAGAGCAAGCGCACACGTGCGTAAATGGCCCCTATCGGAGTGCCAATACGACCGTCGCAGCCCATCCTATCCGCCACAACCGGGCCTCGCGTGCTGCCTCCTTCTGCCCGAGCAGATCGTCGGATCATCGGCCCGTCCCACTGACGCGGCAATCGATCCAAACCCGTCCGAAAATCCTCCGACCCCCTTTGACATGTAGGACATGCAGGCACATATCCGCTCCGTTGGCACTCGGTATCGCTAAGTGCCAGAAATCTGTCACAAACCTAAAGGACATGGGCCCCATGAACTTTCGTCCCCTGCACGACCGCGTGCTCGTCAAGCGCGTCGAAGCCGAAGAGAAGACCGCAGGCGGGATCATCATCCCCGACACCGCCAAGGAAAAGCCGCAGGAAGGCGAAGTCGTCGCCGTCGGTACCGGCACCCGCGCCGAGAACGGCACGATCACGCCGCTCGACGTCAAGGCTGGCGACAAGATCCTGTTCGGCAAGTGGTCGGGCACCGAGGTCAAGGTCGACGGCGACGACCTGCTGATCATGAAGGAATCCGACATCCTGGGCATCGTCGGCTGATTCGAATGTCATGCCCTCGGGCGTGACCTTTGTGACTTTCCAATTCATTCGAAAGGGCAGCTAGCATGGCTTCCAAAGACGTAAAATTCGGCCGTGACGCGCGTGAGCGCATCCTCCGCGGCGTCGACATCCTCGCCGACGCGGTCAAGGTGACCTTGGGCCCCAAGGGCCGCAACGTCGTCATCGACAAGAGCTTCGGCGCACCGCGCATCACCAAGGACGGCGTCACCGTCGCCAAGGAGATCGAGCTCAAGGACAAGTTCGAGAACATGGGTGCGCAAATGCTGCGCGAAGTGGCCTCGAAGACCAACGACATCGCCGGTGACGGCACGACCACCGCAACGGTTCTGGCGCAGGCCATCGTTCGCGAGGGCATGAAGTCGGTCGCAGCGGGCATGAACCCGATGGACCTGAAGCGCGGCATCGATCTTGCCGTCATCAAGGTCGTCGAGGACGTCAAGGCGCGTTCGAAGCCGGTTTCGGGTTCGAAGGAAGTGGCGCAGGTCGGCATCATCTCGGCAAACGGCGACCGTGAAGTCGGCGAGAAGATCGCCGAAGCCATGGAGAAGGTCGGCAAGGAAGGCGTGATCACCGTCGAGGAAGCGAAGGGTCTCGAATTCGAGCTCGACGTCGTCGAGGGCATGCAGTTCGATCGCGGCTATCTGTCGCCATACTTCATCACCAACCCCGAGAAGATGACCGTCGAGCTTCAGGATCCCTACATCCTGATCCACGAGAAGAAGCTCTCGAACCTGCAGGCGATGCTCCCGATCCTGGAAGCCGTCGTTCAGTCGGGTCGTCCGCTCCTGATCATCGCAGAAGACATCGAGGGTGAGGCTCTGGCCACGCTCGTCGTCAACAAGCTGCGCGGCGGCCTGAAGGTCGCAGCGGTCAAGGCGCCGGGCTTCGGCGATCGTCGCAAGGCGATGCTCGAGGACATCGCGATCCTGACCAAGGGCGAGATGATCTCGGAAGACCTTGGCATCAAGCTCGAGACCGTCACGCTCGGCATGCTCGGCACCGCCAAGCGCGTCACGATCGACAAGGACAACACCGTCATCGTCGACGGTGCCGGTGACAGCGATGCGATCAAGGGTCGCACCGAAGCGATCCGCCAGCAGATCGAGAACACGACCAGCGACTACGACAAGGAGAAGCTCCAGGAGCGTCTCGCCAAGCTTGCCGGCGGTGTTGCCGTGATCAAGGTCGGCGGTTCTTCGGAAGTCGAAGTCAAGGAGCGCAAGGACCGCGTCGACGACGCCCTGCACGCAACCCGTGCAGCCGTCGAAGAAGGCATTGTCCCCGGCGGCGGTACGGCCCTGCTGTACGCAACCAAGGCGCTTGATGGCCTCGAGGGCGCGAACGACGACCAGACGCGCGGTATCGATATCGTTCGCAAGTCGCTGACGGCTCTGGTTCGCCAGATCGCTCAGAACGCAGGTCATGACGGTGCGGTGGTTTCGGGCAAGCTGCTCGACGGCAACGACTCGAACATCGGCTTCAACGCTGCGACCGATACCTACGAGAACCTGGTGGAAGCCGGCGTGATCGATCCGACCAAGGTCGTCCGCACCGCGCTGCAGAACGCAGCATCGGTTGCAGGCCTGCTCATCACGACCGAAGCGGCCGTGAGCGAGCTCGCCGACGACAAGCCTGCCATGCCCATGGGCGGCGGCGGCATGGGCGGCATGGGCGGCATGGACTTCTGATTTTCGACCGGGGCCAGCGAGAGCTGGTCCCGACACGAAATCAGAACGGCCGGCGGGCCGGCGGCGCAAGCCACCGATCCCGTCCGACGAAAAGGGCCGGCTTTGCCGGTCCTCCGTTCCGACCAAACACCCAAGAGAAAGGGGCCAGGGAAGCAATTCCCGGCCCCTTTTTTTGTCGGACCCACAGGCGTACACTCGCCCAATGGCAACTGACCCGCGCTACCAGCCGATCACCGCCGACCAATTCCTGGCGATGGATTTCGGCACCGATCGCAAGTTCGAGCTGTCGAACGGCGTCATCCACATGATGACGGGCGGGACCGAGACGCATGCCTGGGTTCAGAACAACATCGCTGCCTGGCTGCGCACCAACCTGCGCGGATCGGGCTGCCGGTGCTACGGTTCGGAAATGGGTATCAGGGTCAGCGAAACCGATATCCGGTACCCGGACATCAGCGTGCATTGCGGCGCGCGCCCCGAGCAGGGCGATGCCGTCATGGCACTGGATTCGCCCGTTATCGTCATCGAAGTCCTGTCACCGTCCACAGCCACCTATGATCAGGGTACCAAGCTCGATGAGTACAGGTCGCTTCCCAGCGTCGCGTTGATCGCCTTCATCGACCCGGTGAATGAACTTGTCCGATCGGTCAGACGACTGGCATCGGCCCGGTGGTTGGACAGCATGTTCTTTGCGGGCGACCTTGATCTCGCACCTGTCGGTCTGACCATCCCACACAACGAGATTTTCGCGACCGACTGATCCCCTCTCGCGATCCCGGTCGCCCGGCAGGTCGACCGTCAGGTCGAAGACGTCGGCTGGCGCTTCATCGCCTCGATCAGCTTCTTGACCTCCTGGCTCCGCCCCCGCGGCAGGATCAGCACGTCGTTGCCGCTCGCCACCACGATCAGGTCCTCGACGCCAACCAGCGATATCTTGATCCCGTCACTCCGCACGAAGCAGTTCCTGGTGTCGATCGCCAACACGTCGCCATCGCCGTCGCCGCGATGCGCGTTGCCGGCGGCATCCCGCTCGCTGATCGCGTGCAGCGCGTCCCAGCTGCCGAGGTCGTTCCAGCCCATCGCGACCGGCACCACCGCGACCCGCTCGGCCTTTTCCATTACCGCATAGTCGATCGAATCGTCGGGAGATGCCGCGAACGCGGTCGCATCGGGATAAATCCGCACGCCCTCGCGCCGCGCCTTGGCCATCGCCTCTTCGGTCGCGACCAGCATACCCGGCGCGAACTGCGCCAGCGCCTCCAGATACTTGTCGGCGCGGAACAGGAAGATGCCGCCGTTCCAGGCGTGGTCGCCGCTCGCCAACATCGCCTCCGCGGCATCCAGCGGCGGCTTCTCGACGAACCGTGCGACCCGGTGCACGCCGGTGGCGAGTTCTTCGCCGACCTGGATCCAGCCGAACCCGATCTCGGGCGACTGGGGCGCGATCCCGAACGTCACCAGCCAACCCTGCGACACCATCGGCAACGCTCGCTCGATCGCGGCATGGAATGCGGCGACATCGGCGATCACGTGATCCGACGGCATCACCAGCAACGCCTCGCGTCCGCTTCCCGCGGCGATGGCAGCCAGCGCGATCGCTGGCGCGGTGTTGCGTCCGGCAGGTTCGAGGATCAGCGCCTGTGGATCTGCGCCCGCAGCCGCGAGCTGTTGCTCTACCATGTTGGCATGGCGCGCATTGGCCACCACGATCGGCGCGGCGAACACCTCGCCCTTGGTCCGGCCGGCTGTCAGCTGCAGCATCGTCTCGGCGGCGGTCAGGGCCAGCATCTGCTTGGGCATTTCTGGCCGTGACATCGGCCAGAGGCGGGTACCGGAACCGCCTGACAATATGACCGGAACGATCGTCTTAACGCTCATGTATCCTCCACTAGACCCCGGGCCTACAGCGGACGCGCGAACGGTGCAAATGGGCCCAGTGATCGGTCCAAATCCGGCGGATTCGATAATCTTCAGGCTTTGTTGGCACTTTTCTGCGACTGCGATGGCGGGTGTCGGTAGGTTTTACACCGTCCTGTCGGGATAGCGCGCAATATGGTTCGCCTGTTCAAACATTATGTGCCCTATGCCGTGCTGCTGCTCGGTCTGGTCGATGCACTGTTGCTGATCGCGTCTGCCGAGATCGGCTGGGTCGTGCGCGCGCATCAGATCGGGATGACGGTCGACCCGATCGTCACGCGCCTGCCCCAATTGCTCAGCTTCGCGGCCGCGTTGCAGATCTCGCTGGTTGCGGTCGGCGCCTACGGCGTCGGCTCGTTCCTGTCGCTGCGGTTCGCTGCGGCGCGGCTTTCGGTCGCGATCGCGCTGGGCGTGATCTTCCTGTCGCTGATCTTCTTCTTGGTGCCCGCGCTGACATTCTGGCGTTCGAATTTGCTCTATTCGATGGTGATCGCCACCGTTCTGCTCGTCACCGTCCGTGCGATGCTGGGGCGAACGCTGGGCGGTGAGACGTTCAAGCGGCGCATCGTGGTGCTCGGTGCCGGCCGCCGCGCGACGCAAATCAGCGATCTGGCGACTCAGCCCGGCATCAACTTCGTCGTCGCCGGCTTCGTCGCGATGGGCGAGCAGGTTTCGGCCATCCCGGGCGCGATCCCGCGCAGCGAGATCCCGAACCTGTCCGCGCATATCGTCGACCTCAACGCCAGCGAGGTCGTGCTGGCGCTCGAGGAACGCCGCAACGCGCTGCCGCTGAAGGATCTGCTCCGCGTCCGCACCACCGGCGTCCAGGTCAGCGAGATCTCGAGCTTCCTCGAACGCGAAACCGGCCGCATCGACCTCAACAGCGTGAACCCGTCCTGGTTGATCTTCTCGGATGGCTTCGCGTCCACCCGCATGCTGTCGAGCGTCTTCAAGCGCGCGTTCGATATCGTCGCCAGCGGGCTGTTGCTGGCGATCACGCTGCCGGTGATCCTGCTCACGGCGCTGGCGATCAAGCTGGAGTCCAAAGGCCCCGCTTTCTATCGGCAGCGCCGCGTCGGCCTGTACAATGAGAGCTTCGACATCCTGAAGCTGCGCTCGATGCGCCAGGACGCCGAAGTTGCCGGCAAGGCGATCTGGGCGGCCGAACAGGACCCGCGCATCACCCGCATCGGCCGTTTCATCCGCAAGGTCCGGATCGACGAACTGCCGCAGACCTGGACCGTGCTGAAGGGCGAGATGAGCTTCGTCGGCCCGCGTCCCGAACGCCCGCAGTTCGTCGAGGAACTCGAGGACAAGCTACCCTATTATGCCGAGCGTCACATGGTGAAGCCCGGCATCACCGGCTGGGCGCAGATCAACTACCCCTATGGCGCCTCGATCGAGGATGCCCGGCACAAGCTCGAATACGACCTCTATTACGCCAAGAATTATTCGCCGTTCCTCGACATGCTGATCCTGCTCCAGACGCTTCGGGTCGTGCTGTGGCCGGCCGGCGCGCGGTAGCGGATGACCGCCGCACTGATCCTGTGGGGCCATGCGCTCGCGGCGTTCGTGTTCGCTGCGTTGGCGGTCGCGCAACTGCGCAGGCCGGGTGGGCAGTGGCCGCACCGCGCGTTCGTCACCGCGCTGCTGCTGACCGCGTTGTGGGCGCTTGCGGTGGCAGGGATCGACGCGCGCGACGTCAGCGCGCGGCTGGCCGAAAGCGCGCGGAACATCGCCTGGCTCGGCTTCATGCTCGCGCTGGTCCGCCGCGATCGCAGCGGCAACGTCGCGATCGGCGCGGTCTATATGGTCGTCATGGTTGTCGCCGCCACAGGCGCGCTGTTCGCGCTGGCCGGCGTCATGAAGGTCGATGCCGACACTTCCAGCGCGATCGATTCCGCCCGGCTGGTGTTCCGGATGATGACCGCGGTGAGTGCGCTGGTGCTGGTGGATCACCTCTACCAGGCGGCGCCCGCAAGCCGCGGCGGCATCCGCCTGGTCGTCCTCGCGCTCGGCGCACTCTGGAGCACCGACCTCATTGTCTTCACGACGGATTATATCCAGTCGAGCTGGCCGCAGGGACTGATCGCGGCGCGGGGGTTCGCGATGGCGGGGGTCGGGTTGCTGCTCGTCGTCGCGGTGCATCGCAGCGGCGACTGGACGCTATCACTGTCGCGGCCGATCGCGGTACGCGCGCTGTCGACGGTCGTGCTGGTGCTCTATGCCGGCATCACCGCACTCGCGACCAATCTCGCGGGCAGCTATGCCGGTGGCTATACGCGCATCGTCCAGACCGGGATCGTTTTCGGTGCCACCACCGCGTTGATCACGTTGCTGTCGACGCCGTGGCTGCGCGCCTGGACCAAGGTCAAGATCGCCAAGCACCTGTTCCGCCACCGCTACGACTATCGCGCCGAGTGGCAGCGGTTTACCGCGACGCTTGGCACCCCCGGGGACGCTCCGCTGGCGCAACGCGTGGTAAAGGCGGTCGCGGACCTGACCGATTCACCGGGAGGATTGCTTCTCGTGCCTGACGGCGCGGCGCTCGGTCTCGGGACCGTCTGGAACTGGACCGACATGCCGCATGGTCAGGACGAAGCGCTGGCGCGTCACCTCGCCGATGGCACGCGCATCGTCGAACTCGACCGCGTCCGTTCGGGGACCGCGCCCGCCGAAGAGATCGCCAGCGTCCCCGCGTGGCTGTACGACCGACCCGATGCCTGGGCGATCGTCCCCCTCGTCCACGGCGGCAGCCTGACCGGCGCGATCGTGCTGGCACGACCCCCGGTCGATCGCGCGCTGGACTGGGAGGATTTCGACCTGCTCCGTGTCGCCGGTCGTCAGGCCGCAAGCTACCTTGCCGAAGATCGCGCGCACACCGCGCTTGCCGATGCCGCGCGGTTCGACGAGTTCAACCGCCGCTTCGCGTTCATCCTGCACGATATCAAGAACCTCGTCAGCCAGCTTACCCTGGTGGCCCGCAATGCCGAGCGCCACGCCGAAAACCCCGATTTCCGCGCCGACATGGTCGCCACCCTCAAGGACTCCTCCGATCGCATGACCACCCTTCTCGCGCGCCTGTCTCAGCACAGCGGCGCTCGCGATGAGCCGCTGCAACCCGTCGACGTCGCAGCCCTCGTCGAACGGGTGGCGCGAAGCCGCCGTGCGCAGCACGCTATCGTCACGACAGCCGTGCCCGCAGTGGCCCGCGCCCATGCCGCACGTCTGGAACAGGTGCTCGGTCACCTCGTCCAGAACGGCATCGAGGCGAGCGCCACCGATGCCGCGATCCAGATCGCGGTGGAAACGCGCGACGGTCAGGTTGTCATCGACGTCATCGACAGCGGCTGCGGCATGTCGGCCGCATTCATCCGCGACCAGCTGTTCCGCCCGTTTGTGTCCACCAAGCCGATGGGTTTCGGCATCGGCGCGTTCGAGGCGCGGCAGCTGTTGGTGGCGATGGGCTGCACGCTCGGCGTCGACAGCCGCGAAGGCGAAGGCACCCGTTTCCGCATCACGCTCCCGGCTGCGGACATGATGGAGGTCGCGGCATGAGCGGTGCGTCGGAAGAGAGCCGGCCCGTCCTGTTGATCGTCGAGGACGATCTCGGGCTGCAGCGCCAGCTGCGGTGGGCTTACGAAGGCTACCAGATCGTCGTCGCCAGCGATCGCGCCCAGGCGCTCGACGCGATCCGTGCGCACGAACCCGCGGTGGTGACCCTCGACCTGGGGCTTCCGCCCGACCCGGACGGCGTCACCGAAGGGTTCGCTACCTTGCGCGATATCCTGTCGATGAAACCCGATACCAAGGTCATCGTCGCGTCGGGCCACGGTGCCCGCGAAAGCGCGCTGCGGGCGATCGCCGACGGCGCCTGGGATTTCTACGCCAAGCCGATCGACATCGACGCGCTGGGCCTGATCGTGGCGCGCGCGTTCCACGTCCATGCGCTCGAAGCCGAGAACCGCCGCCTCGCCGCACGCGTCGGTGCGACCGGCTTCGGTGGTCTGATCACTGCTTCGCCCGAGATGGCCGTCGTCACGCGGACCCTGGAGCGGGTCGCGCCCGCCGACGTCTCGGTCATGCTGCTGGGCGCCAGCGGTACCGGCAAGGAACTGCTCGCCCGCGGGCTCCACGATGCGTCACCGCGTCGCAAGGGCGCGTTCGTCGCGATCAACTGCGCCGCCATCCCCGAGACCCTGCTCGAATCCGAGCTGTTCGGTCATGAGAAGGGCGCGTTCACCGGCGCGGTGAAAACCACCGAGGGCAAGATCGAACAGGCGGCCGGCGGCACCCTGTTCCTCGACGAGATCGGTGACGTCCCGCTTGCCCTGCAGGTGAAACTGCTCCGCTTCCTCCAGGAGCGCGTGATCGAACGCATCGGCGGGCGAAAGGCGATTGCGGTCGACACCCGCATCGTCTGCGCCACGCACCAGAATGTCGACGCGATGGTCGCCGATGGTCGCTTCCGCGAGGATCTGTACTACCGTCTCGCCGAGATCGTCGTCCGCATCCCGGCACTGTCCGAACGCACCGGCGACGCCGCATTGCTGGCCCGCCATTTCGTCACGAAATATGCCAAGTCGATGAACCCCGGCGTCACCGGGCTGGCGCCCGATGCGCGCGCCGCGGTCGACGCCTGGTCGTGGCCCGGCAACGTCCGCGAGCTCGAAAACCGCATCAAGCGCGCGGTGATCATGGCCGACGGCAAGCTCGTCACCGCCGCTGATCTCGACATCGACGGCAAGGCCGCGGACGCCGTAGCGCTCAACCTGCGCGCAGTCCGCGAGGTTGCCGACCGCAAGGCGATCCGCCACGCGCTCGCCCGCGCCGAGGGCAATATCTCCAGTGCCTCGCGTCTGCTCGGCATCAGCCGGCCGACCTTGTACGACCTCCTGAAAAGCTATGATCTCCATGTCTAGCGCGACCTATCCCTTGCTCCGCTCCCGCCGGAAGCGCCGTATGCCGCGCATCACGATCGGCAGTCGCAGCCGTATCGCAGCGATCCTGGGGCTGTGCCTGGCGGTCGTCGCGGTCGGCTATGTCGTGCTCACCCGCCATACGCCACCCGATGCTCGCCGCGCGCTGGCCGACAGCCTGATGACGCTGCGCGCCGGTAACTACAACGCAGCGCGCGCTAATGCGCGTGCCGCGACCGCTGCCGACCCCGGGCTTGCGATCGCGCATGCGGTGCTGGCCCGCGCCTATCTCGAACTCGGCGACGGACTTGCGGCGGAAGCCGAACTGACCCGCGCCCGCGATGCGGGGCTCGACGCCAACCGGTTGCATCAGCTTCAGGCCCATGCCCGCCTGCTGCAAGGCGACCCCCAGGGTGCGATCGACGAAGCCGCCAAGGCGCCAACACGCTATGCCGGCTATGCCGCCCGTATTCGCGCCCGCGCGCTTGCCGTGCAGGGCGACACCGGCGCGGCACAGGCGGCACTGTCCACGCTGCTCGACGCCAATCCGCGCGACGCAGCGGCCTGGACCGACCTCGGCCGTCTCCGCTTCGGCGCCGGCGACATCGGCGGCGCCACCCCCGCCGCCGCTCGCGCGGTCGCGCTTGCTCCCGGCGAGCCCGCCGCACTGACGCTGCAGGGTGAGGTGATCCGCAGCCGCTATGGCCTGGTCGCCGCACTCCCGTGGTTCGAACAGGCGCTCGCTCGCGATGCCTATTATCACCCCGCGCTGATCCAGTACGCCGCCACGCTCGGCGACGTCGGCCGCAACGCGGATATGCTCGTTGCCGCCCGCCGTGCGCTCGCCGCCAAACCCGGCAGCCCGCAGGCATTCTATCTGCAGGCGGTACTCGCCGCCCGCGCGGGCAATACCGACTTGGCGCGCGCGCTGCTTCAGCGCACCGGTCGCGCGGTCGACGGCCTGCCCGCAACGCTGCTGTTGAGCGGTGCGATCGATTACGCGGATGGCAAGTTCGAACAGGCCGCAGCCACCTGGCGGCAGCTCCTCGACGCGCAGCCGATGAACGTCGCCGCGCGCCGCTTGCTCGGCGCCGCCTTGCTGCGGTCCGGGGATCCGCGCGCTGCCCTCGAAACGCTCAATCCGATCGGCTTGCGTCCCGACGCCGACGGCTATGCGCTCGACCTCATCGCCCGCGGATCCGAAGCGGTCGGGGGCCGGGACCTTACGGTGCAGGCCCTCGACCGCGCCGCCACCGGGACAGGGGGCGCCGCGACCAGCTTCGCGACCGTCGACGCCGTCGGCACCCTGGAGGCGGACGCCGCCGGCCAGGCCGACGACCCGACCTACGCGATCGGCGTGATCCGCGGGCTGATCGGTACGGGCAATGCCGAAGCCGCGATCGCACGCGCCCGTAGCCTCGTCGCCGCGACCCCGGGCGCCCCCGCCGCGCAACTCGCGCTCGGCGACGCGCTCGCGCTCGCCAACCGCTATCCCGACGCCGCGACGGCCTATGCGCGCGCCGCCGATCTGCGCTTCGACGAACCGATGATGCTCCGGCTGGTCGATGCGCTCGGCCGCACCGGCCGCGCCCGCGATGCCTCCACCGCGCTCGCGCTGTATCTGTCGCAAAACCCGCAAAGCGTCACCGGCCAGCGTATGCTCGGTCAGCTTCAGATCGCAGCGTCCGATTGGGCGCCGGCTATCGAAACGCTCGAGGGCATCCGCCGCCGGCTCGGCAACCGCGACGCCGATCTGCTGACCGACCTGTCGCGCGCCTATGCCGGCGATGGCGCCGACGACGTGTCGCTACGCTATGCCAAGGCCGCCTATGCGCTGTCCCCGATGAACGCCGCCGCCGCGGATGCTTACGGCATCGCGCTTGCGGCCAACGGTGACGCCGCAGGCGCGCGCCAGCTGTTGGTCAAGGCCGCCAAACTCGCCCCCGGCAATCCGGTCATCGCGGGCCACCTCCGCCAGCTCCCGCCGTCCTGAAGACGGCGCCGAGGCTTGCCCCCTCGGCGTCCCCCCTTCATGACGGCGATCATGACCGACCCGCTGGACCGCATCGCCGCCGCGCTCGAGCGACTCTCCCCGCCGCCACCGCCACGGGCCGATCCCCGCGCGCATCCTGCCTATATCTGGCGCACCGGCGCGTTGCTGCCAGCCCGCGCGTTCGCGCCGCTGCCGCTCGACATGCTCCTCGGCATCGATCGCCAGAAAGCCACGCTGCTCGCGAACCTGCGCCACCTCGCCGCCGGCCACGCCGCGCAAGACGTGCTGCTCTGGGGCGCGCGGGGCACCGGCAAGTCGGCCCTAGTCAAAGCCGCGGTCGCCGCAGTCCAAACCGACGGCGCCGACCTCGCACTCGTCGAGGTCCTCGACCTAGGCCATCTTCCCGACCTCTTCGCGCAACTCGCCGACGTGCCCCGCGCGTTCGCACTGTTCGTCGACGACCTCGGCTTCGACGCGCCGGCCGAGGCGCGCACGCTGCGTTCGATGCTCGAAGGCGGTGCCGAGCCGCGACCCGCCAACGTCCGCCTGCTCGTCACCGCCAATCGCCGCCATTTGCAGCCCCGCGACATCGCCGAACAGGACAGTGCGATCAACCCGCGCGATTCCGCCGACGACCATCTCGCGCTCGCCGACCGGTTCGGGCTCAGCCTCGGCTTCCACGCGCTCGACCAGGACGGCTATGTCGCGATCGTCGCGGCCTATGCAAAGGCGCACGACCTGGCGTTCGATCCCGCCGAAGCGATCAACTGGGCCACCCGCCGCGGCAGCCGCTCGGGCCGCGTCGCGTGGCAATACGTCGTCGACCTCGCGGGCCGGGCAGGGCGGGCGCTCTAGCCCAGCCCCTCGACCTGCTCGGCCAGCGCCATCCAGCGCACTTCGGCGGCGTCCTTCTCCGCGCGCGCAGCTTCCACCGCCTTGGTCAGCTTGGCGAACGTCGCATGGTCGCGGGTGTACAGGTCCGGCTTCGCCAACGCCGCCTCGTCACGAACGATCTGCGCATCCAGCGCCTCGATCCGCGCCGGCAGCTGGTCGTAGTCGCGCTGGTCCTTGTAGGTCAGCTTGACCTTCGGCGCGGCCGGCGCGGTCGGCGCGACCTTGGTCGAGGCGCGCTTGCCGCTGGTCTGCGGCTTCCGACGCTTCTCCCAATCCTCATAGCCGCCGGCGACCACGTCGACCGTCCCCGACCCGTCGAGCCCTAGCGTGATTGTCACGGTCCGGTCGAGGAAGTCGCGATCGTGGCTGACGATCAGCACGGTGCCGTCGTAATCGCCGATCACCTCCTGCAACAGGTCGAGCGTCTCGAGATCCAGGTCGTTGGTCGGCTCGTCGAGCACCAGCAGGTTCGATTTCCGCGCGAACTCGCGTGCCAGCAACAACCGCGAGCGCTCGCCGCCGGACAACGACCCGACCTTGGCGTCGACCATGTTCGGATCGAACAGGAAGTCTTTCAGATATCCGTGGATGTGCTTCCGCACGCCCAGCACGTCGATCCAGTCGCCGCCGTCGGCGACCACTTCGCGCACCGTCTTCTCGGGTGCCATCAGGCTGCGCTGCTGATCGATCACCACCGCGTCCAGCGTCTTGGCGAGCTTGATCGATCCGCTATCGGGTTCGATCTCGCCCGTCAGCAGCTTGAGCAGCGTCGACTTGCCCGCGCCGTTGCGCCCGACGATCCCGATCCGATCACCACGCGTCACGCGCAACGTCAGGTCGTCGATGATCGTCCGCGGGCCATAGCCCTTCGACACGCCCTTCGCGTCGATCACCACCTTCGATCGCGCGTCGTCGGTGCCGGTGACCAGATTCGCCGAGCCCTGCGGCCCCAGCATCGACGCGCGTTCGGCGCGCATCTCGTGCAGCTTGGTCAGGCGCCCCTGGTTGCGCTTGCGCCGCCCGGTCACCCCGCGCAGCAGCCAATGCTCCTCAAGCTTCAGCCGCGCGTCCAGCTTCTCGGCGTTGCGCTGCTCGTCGGCATACACCGCTTCGGTCCACGCCTCGAACCCGCCAAAGCCGATCTCCGCGCGACGGATCGCACCACGGTCGAGCCACAAGGTCTGCTTGGTCAGCCGCGTCAGGAAGGTACGGTCATGGCTGATCACCACGAACGCCCCGCGGAACCGCTTCAGCCAGTCCTCGATCCATTCGATTGCGCCGATATCCAGATGGTTGGTCGGCTCGTCGAGCAGCAGCACGTCGGGGTCCTGCGCCAGCGCGCGGACGATCGCCGCGCGTCGCCGCTCGCCGCCGCTCGCCGACGCCGCCTCGCGCGACAGGTCGATCCCCAGCTGGTCGGCGATCGCATCCGCCTCGTAGGACAGCGGTGCATCGTCGCCCGCCATCACATAATCGCCGAGCGTCGCGAACCCACGAAGGTCGGGCTCCTGCTCCAGCACGACGACGCGGGTGCCCGGCACGATCGTCCGCCGCCCCTCGTCGCCTTCGATCGATCCGCCGAGCAACTTCAGCAAGGTCGTCTTGCCGGCGCCGTTACGTCCGATCAGTGCGAGCCGGTCGCGGGGCCCGATATGGATGTCGAGGTGACGAAAGAGCCATCCTGACCCCTGTACGATGCCAAGGTCTTCGAATGCGAGTATCGGTGCTGCCATCGGGCGCAGGTAGGGACCGGGGGTGATGCAGGCAAGCCACGCTCGCCTTTCGTCGCGCTGCCGGCTCCATTCACAGGCTGTTCAATGCAGCGGCCCTATGCCAACCCCATGAAGATGCTGCTTCTCCTAGCTTTGGCCGCGACGCCCGTACTGGCGGAAGCGCCCGACCAGCGCCGCGACGACCAGATGTCGGCGTTCGAGGCCCGCCGCCAGGGCCGCTCCCTGTCGCTTCGCGAAATCGAGGCGCGCGTCATCCCGACGATGAAGGGCGCGCAATATATCGGCTTCGACTATGATTCGGGTACGGCCATTTACACGCTGAAGTTCCTGCGCGATGGCAATGTGATCTGGGTCGATGTCGACGGCCGTTCCGGCCAGATCGTCGGCCGCACCGGCCGCTAAGCTTAAGCGAGGGGATTATCATGCGCGTTCTGATCGTCGAGGACGAGCCCAATCTAGGCGCACAGCTCAAGAACACCCTCGAAGGCGCCGGCTACGCGATCGACCTCGCGGTCGATGGCGAGGAAGGCCATTTCCTCGGCAGCACCGAGAATTACGACGCCGTGGTGCTCGACCTGGGCCTGCCCGAGATCGACGGCCTCACCGTGCTCGACCGCTGGCGCAAGGAGGGCAAGGTCATGCCCGTCCTCGTCCTGACCGCGCGTGACAGCTGGTCCGACAAGGTCGCCGGTCTCGATGCCGGCGCTGACGATTACGTCGCCAAGCCGTTCCAGAGCGAGGAACTGATCGCACGACTGCGGGCGTTGATCCGCCGCGCATCGGGCAACGCCTCGTCCGAGCTCACCGCGGGCGACATCCGCCTCGACACCCGCAGCGGCAAGGTCACGCGTGCCGGCGAGCCGGTCAAGCTGACCGCACAGGAATACAAGCTGCTCAGTTACCTGCTCCATCACAAGGGCAAGGTCGTCAGCCGGACCGAACTGATCGAACATATCTACGACCAGGACTTCGATCGCGATTCGAACACGATCGAAGTGTTCGTGACCCGCATCCGCAAGAAGCTGGGCCAGGACGTCATCACGACGATCCGCGGCCTTGGCTACAGCCTCGAAGATCCCGACGCGTAAGCCGGGATAGACCAGGGACCTCGCGTGGACGCCATACCCCCAGCCGAAGCGGTCATCCGCACCCCGGTGGCGACCAAGGGCTCGCTCTCCCGCCGGATGATCCTGATCGCGGCGGTTTGGATCATCGTGCTGCTGTCGGGCGGCGGGTTCGCGCTTGATCGCGTGCTGTCGTCGGCGGTCACGCGCAATTTCGACGACCAACTCGAATATGTCCTGCGCTCGCTGCTCAATTCGTCAGAGATCGGCCCCGAGGGCGAGGTGATCTTCACCCGCGAAGCCGCCGACCAGCGCTTCGTCGAACCCGGCTCCGGCCTCTACTGGCAGGTCTCCGGCAAGGGGCGCGAGGACTTCCCGTCCCGCTCGCTCTGGGACCGCCGCCTTGCGCATGGCGGCGCGCACGACGATCGCAACGTGCATTTCTACGACAGTGCGCAGTTCCCGGATGAAAAACTCCGCGTCGTCGAGCGCGACGTGATGTTGCCGGGATCGAAGGTCCATTGGCGCTTTCAGGTCGCACAGAGCCGCGACGGGCTCGACGCGCAGATCCTGATCCTGCGCCGCACCCTTGTCCGCAGCTTCGCGCTGCTCGCGCTTGGCCTGATCGTGCTCGCGGCGTTGCAGACCTTTTACGGCCTGTGGCCGCTGCGCCGCGTCCGCGAAGAGATCGCGCGGATGCGCGCCGGCCAGTCTTCACGCGTGTCCAGCGCGATGCCCGTCGAAGTCGCGCCGATGGTCGAGGAACTCAACGCGCTGATCGAGCATAACGAACGCCAGGCCGAGGAGGCGCGGCGCCACGCCGGCAACCTCGCCCATGCGCTGAAGACCCCGCTGACCGTGATCATGAATGCGGCGACCGCACAGTCGGACGACCTTGCCGACACCGTCATACGCGAAGCACGGACGATGCGTCGCCAGGTCGATCACCACCTCGCGCGTGCTCGCGCGGTCGGTCGTCGCGGCTCCGCACACAGCCGCGCCGATGTCTGGCCCAGCCTCGAATCGGTCGAACGCGCCGTCGGCCGGCTTTATCGGCACATCCGCATCGACGTCACCGGCCCGCGCGGGCTCCAGGTCCATGTCGAACGCCAGGACCTCGACGAGATGCTTGGCAATTTGATCGAGAACGCCGCGAAATATGGCGGTGGCAGCGTCTTCGTCACGGTCGGTGCCCAGGCTGGTTTCGTGGAATTCCTGGTCGAGGACGACGGCGTCGGCATCCCGGAGGAACAGCGCGTCCGCATCTTCGACCGCGGCGTGCGCCTGGATACCGGCAAGCCGGGAACCGGCCTCGGGCTGGCTATCGTTCGCGATGTGGCGGAAATCTACGAGGGCACGGTCAGCCTGGAAGAAAGCGAAGACCTCGGCGGCTTGCTCGTCCGGCTGAGGCTCCCCGCGGCGAACTAAACGCGCCGTCGTCCCGCCCACCCCGTCATCCGGGCTTGTCCCGGGATCCAGAGTAACATGCGACGGCCTTCGTAACACTGGATCCCGGGACGAGCCCGGGATGACGGGGTCCGGTTTTACGCCGCCAGCTTCATCTCGCTCATCACCTCGGCAGTGATCGTCAAACTCCGCTTGCGGGCCTCATGATCGTAGATCGCGCTCGCGACCATGACCTCGTCCACCCCGGTCCGCGCCACGAACGCCGCGATCTCCCGAGCGACCTTGGCCGGCCCGCCTACCGCCGAACATTGCAGCACATGGTCGAGTATCGCCGCACCCTGCGCGCCCAGCGACGCGCGGTAGCCCGCAACCGGGGGCGGCATCTGCCGCGGATTTCCGGTCCGGAGCGCAACGAACGACTGTTGCTGCGAACTGGCGATCAGTTCGGCCTCCTCGTCGGTGTCGGCAGCGAAGACGTTCAACCCCGCCATCACATGCGGCTTGGACAGCCGCGCCGACGGTTTGAAGTCACGCCGGTAGATGGCCAGTGCAGCGTCGAGCGAATCGGGCGCGAAATGCGACGCGAACGCATAGGGAAGACCGAACGCTGCGGCCAACTGCGCGCCGAACGTGCTGGACCCGAGAATCCACATATCCACGTTCGCACCGGCGCCAGGCGTTGCGGTAATCCCGGTCTGCCCATCGTCTGCGAAATAGCTCTGCAGCTCGAGGACATCCTGCGGGAACGCGTTGGCGTCGGTTTCCAGCGTGCGTCGCATCGCTCGCGCGACCCGCTGGTCCGATCCCGGCGCACGGCCCAGCCCCAGGTCGATCCGCCCGGGGAACAGCGCATCCAGCGTTCCGAACTGCTCGGCAATTACCAGCGGCGCATGGTTGGGCAGCATGATCCCGCCTGACCCGACCCGGATGGTGTCGGTGGCCGCGGCGATATGCGCGATCACCACCGCGGTCGCCGCCGATGCGATCCCGGTCATGCCATGATGCTCGGCGACCCAATAGCGGGTGAAGCCCAGGCTTTCGGCGTGCCGCGCCAGGTCGGCAGCGTTGGCGAGGGACTGCGGCACGGTGCCGCCTTCGACGACGGGAACGAGATCGAGCAGGGAATATTGGGTCATGGTCAGGAGATGGGGAGGGCATTGCCGGTTGCAAACCTCGTTTGCCTTGATGCAGCCAAAGGTTGGATTGTCACACCCCCGGGTATCCGCCAGTCTTGCCCGCACTCCCCGCGGTGCCTAGAGCCTGACCAATGCTTGGGCGCCTGACCTCGATCCGCAACTGGATCTTCGATCTCGACAACACGCTGTACCCGGCGTCGGCGAACCTGTTCGATCAGGTCGACCAGCGGATGACGGGTTTCATCCAGGATCTTCTGGGCGTCGACTGGGACGAGGCGCACGCTGTGCAAAAGGCGTATTTCCACGGCCACGGCACGACGTTGTCCGGGCTGATGACCGAGCATGACGTCGATCCGCATGCCTTCCTCGCGCATGTCCACGATATCGAGATGGACGTGCTCGAACACGACGCCCCCCTCGTCGCCGCTATCGCCAAGCTGCCGGGGCGCAAGCTCGTCTTCACCAATGGCGACACGCCCTATGCGACGCGGATCCTCGACCGGCTTGGGCTGGGTGCCAGCTTCGAGGCTATCCACGATATCCATGCGATGGGGCTGGTGCCAAAGCCGCACGCGTCCGCCTATGCCGGGTTCTGCGAGACGTTCGGGATCGACCCGATCGAGTCGCTGTTCGTCGACGACATGTCGCGCAACCTCGCGCCCGCCAAGGCGATCGGGATGACCACGGTCTGGGTCGACAACGGCTCCGAACAGGCGCCGACCGATGTCGCGCGCGACCATATCGATTTCACCGTGCCCGCGCTCGCGCCGTGGCTCGAAACCATCCTGGAGAGATGATGAGCGACCTGAAGACGATTATCGATCAGGCCTGGGAAGACCGCGCGACGCTCGGTCTCGATACCAGGGGCGAAGTCCGCGATGCGGTCGAGACCGCGCTCGCCATGCTCGACGCCGGCACCGCGCGCGTCGCCGAACCCACCGGCGACGCGAACGGGGGTGGCTGGCAGGTCAACCAATGGCTGAAAAAGGCCGTGCTCCTCTCGTTCCGCCTCAACGACAATGTGCTGGTCGACGGCGGCTCGGCCGGCGCTCCCGCGTTCGACAAGGTCCCCTCCAAATTCACCGGCTGGGGCGAAGCCGAGTTCCGCAGCGCCGGCATCCGCGTCGTCCCCGGTGCGGTCGCCCGTCGCGGCAGCTTCATCGCCAAGGGCGCGATCCTGATGCCGAGCTTCGTCAACATCGGCGCCTATGTCGGCGAAGGCTCGATGATCGACGCCTGGGCCACCGTTGGTTCCTGCGCGCAGATCGGTGCGGGCGTGCACATCTCGGGCGGCGCCGGGATCGGCGGCGTGCTCGAGCCGCTGCAGGCCGACCCCGTCATCATCGGCGACGGCGCGTTCATCGGCGCGCGCTCCGAGGTCGCCGAGGGCGTCCGTGTCGGCGAAGGCGCGGTGCTGTCGATGGGCGTCTATCTCGGCGCCTCGACCAAGATCATCGACCGCGCCACCGGGGAGGTCTTCAAGGGCGAAGTCCCCCCCTATGCGGTGGTCGTACCTGGCAGCACGGGGGGCGATCTTGGCCTCTACTGCGCCGTCATCGTCAAGCGCGTCGACGCGCAGACCCGTTCCAAGACCAGCATCAACGACCTTCTCCGCGACTGACCGCGCACCCTCTTCTGCCAAAGGAATCATCATGACCGCAGTACCCAGCCAGGTCCTAGACCGTGTCCTCGTCCTCGAAATGGTCCGCGTGACCGAAGCCGCCGCAATTGCCGCCTCCGTGCTCACCGGGCGCGGTGACGAGAAGGCCGCCGATGCCGCCGCGGTCGACGCGATGCGCACCGCGCTCAACGAACTCTACATGGACGGCACCGTGGTGATCGGCGAGGGCGAGCGCGATGAGGCGCCGATGCTCTACATCGGTGAGAAGGTCGGATCCGCGATCGGCACCGGTCCCAAGATCGACATCGCGCTCGACCCGCTCGAGGGCACGACGATCTGCGCCACCGCCGGCCCCAACAGCCTCGCCGTGCTGGCGATCGCCGACGAGGGCGGCCTGCTCAACGCCCCCGACGTCTACATGGACAAAATCGCGGTCGGCCCGGGCTATCCCGAGGGCATCATCGACCTCGACCGGACCCCGACCGAGAACATCACCGCCGTCGCCGCCGCCAAGGGCGTCGCACCGCGCGACATCATCGTCTGCGTGCTCGATCGCCCGCGCCACGAGGCTCTGATCGCCGAACTGCGCTCGCTTGGTTGCGGCGTGATGCTGATCGGCGACGGCGACGTCGCGGGCGTGATCGCGACCACCAACCCCGACACCACGATCGACGTCTACATGGGCTCGGGCGGCGCCCCCGAAGGCGTGCTCGCCTGCGCCGCGCTGCGCTGCGTCGGTGGCCAGTTCAAGGGCCGCCTGCTGTTCCGCAACGACGACGAGCGCGCCCGTGCCGCGAAGTGGGGCGTGACCGATCTCGACAAGCAGTACGACCTGTCCGAACTCGCCAAGGGCGACTGCATCTTCGCCGCGACCGGCGTCACCGACGGCTCGCTGCTCGCCGGCGTCAAGCGCAAGGGCGGCAAGATCATGACCACCGAAAGCGTCGTCATGCGCGCCTCGTCGGGCACGGTCCGCTGGGTCAAGGGCGAGCACCGCATCGGGTGATCGACGCTTTCCTGTTCTCCCGCGAAAGCGGGAGTCCAGGAGTCGCGGGCGCAGGACCCCCGGCTCAACGGAGGTCTGCACGACGTCGATCTTCCATAGCAGTTCCCCGGCGCAGGCCGGGGCCCAGTGGGGGGCCTTGATCACGGCGGGCGGTCCTCCGTTATATCGACCTTCCCAACTGGGCCCCGGCCGTCGCCGGGGTGGCATGTAGGTAGGTGACGAGATGACACTCACCCTCCTCCTGATCGCGCTTGGTGCCATCGCGTGGTTCCTAAAGGGGCACCTCGGCGCATACCGTCGCCTCAAGACGCTGTCCGACACCGCGTCACGCCAACGCCGCTATCGGCTCTGGATCGCCAAGGCGATCCTGGCCTTCGCCGTGCCCGCGCTCGCCGGTTTAGCGCTGCTGAACCGGCTCGATGCGTTGACCGCGGTACCACCGGATTTCGCCGCCGCCCGAGCCCTGCTGCCAGCGTTCGCCGGCGGGCCCAGCGCGTTCCTCACCGGCGCCGTGGGCGGCGCGGCAGTTGGCGGGCTGGTCGTCGGTACCCTCGCTGCGATCCGCCGCAAGCGCACACTCCCCGTCGGCAATGTTGGCGCGCTCCTACCGCGCAACCGCCCGGAAGTGGCCCACGCCGCCGCGATGTCCGTTGCTGCCGGGATTACCGAGGAGCTCGCCTTCCGCCTCTACATCCCGCTGCTTGTCACCCTCGCCACCGGCAACGCGATCCTCGCCTTCGCGTTCGCCACGCTGCTGTTCGGCGCGATGCATCTCTATCAGGGCTGGAAAGGCGTCGCCGCGACCACGATCGTCGGCGCTACCATGACCGCGGTCTATCTGATGACCGGCGCGGTGTGGCTTGCTATGCTGCTCCACGCGCTGATCGACCTCAACGGTCTCGTCGTGCGGCCGCTGCTCAGTTCTTCATCCGCCAGCCGGTCCTGAAGATCGCCGCGATCACCACCAGGCACGCCGCCAGGAACGCCGCCGTCACCGCCAGGCTGATCCCGACCGCGACGTCGCCGACCCCGAAGAAGCTCCAGCGGAACCCGCTGACGAGGTACACGACGGGGTTGAACAGGCTGACCGTCCGCCACGGCTGCGGCAGCATGTCGATCGAATAGAATGCCCCGCCCAAGAACGTCAGCGGCGTGATAAGCAGCGCGGGGACGAAGTTCAGCTGCTCGAACCCCTGCGCCCAAACGCCGATAATGAACCCGAACAGGCTGAACGCGACCGAGGTCAGCACCAGGAACGCGATCATCGCCAACGGATGCTCGATCCGGAGCGGTACGAAACACGCCGCGGTCGCGAGGATGATCAGCCCCAAAATCACCGACTTGGTCGTCGCCGCGCCGACATAGCCGATCACCATCTCCATCGCCGAGATCGGTGCCGACAGCAGTTCGTAGATCGTCCCCGTGAACTTCGGGAAGTAGATCCCGATCGACGCGTTGCTGATGCTCTGCGTCAGCAGCGACAGCATGATGAGGCCCGGCACGATGAAGCTGCCATAGCCGACCCCGCCGACCTCCTGCATCCGGCTGCCGATCGCGCCGCCGAAGACGATGAAATACAGGCTGGTCGTCAGCACCGGCGTGACCAGGCTCTGCCACAATGTCCGCAGCGCACGCGCCATCTCGAAGCGATAGATCGCCCAGATACCATGGGTGTTCATGCGCGCTCTCCCACCAGGTCGACGAAGATGTCCTCAAGGCTCGACTTGCTGGTCTCGAGATCCTTGAAGCCGATCCCCAGCTCGTTCAGTTTCCTGAGCAGCGACGGGATGCCGGTATGGTCGGCCTGCGCATCGAACACATAGCGCAGGAACTTGCCGTCGTCCTGCAGCGACAGGTCCCACTCGGCGAGCTCGGACGGGATCGCGGCGAGCGGGTCCTGCAGCGAAATGTCCATCTCGCGCTTGCCGAGCTTCTTCATCAGCGACGCCTTGTCGTCGACCAGCAGCAGCCGTCCCTTGTCGATCACCCCGACCCGGTCGGCCATCTCCTCGGCCTCCTCGATATAATGCGTCGTCAGGATGATCGTCGTGCCGCCCTCGCGCAGCCGGTGGACCAGCTTCCACATGTCGCGGCGCAGCGCCACGTCGACGCCCGCGGTCGGCTCGTCGAGGAACAGGATCTCGGGTTCGTGCGCCAGCGCCTTGGCGATCAGCACGCGGCGCTTCATGCCACCCGACAGCGTCATGATCTTGGCGTCGCGCTTGTCCCACAGCGAGAGGTCGCGCAGCACCTGTTCGATATACGCGCTGTGCCCGGACCGCCCGAACAGCCGCCGGCTGAAGGTGACGGTCGCCAGCACGGTCTCGAACATGTCGACGTTCAATTCCTGCGGGACCAGTCCGATCCGGCTGCGCGCTGCCTTGAAGTCGCGGATCGCATCGTGGCCGGCGACGGTGATCGTGCCGGCGGTCGGTGTCACGATTCCGCAGATGATGCTGATCAGCGTCGTCTTGCCGGCGCCGTTCGGACCCAGCAACGCGAAGATCTCGCCGCGCCTGATGTCCAGATCGACCGGATGCAGCGCGGTGGTGCCGCTCTTGTACGTCTTGGTGACGCCCGCGACGGACAGGATGGTTTCGGTCATTCGTGGGGTCCCCTTGCGGGTCGGAGATGGGGGCGGGCGGAGTTCATTACACCCCCGTCCTGTCGTCATCCCGGGCTCGATCCGGGACCCAGGGTTACGGAACGCCACCGTTCGTACCCCTGGATCCTGACTTTCGTCAGGATGACGAGTTGCGCGCCGCCGCGATGGCCTTTTGCAGTTCCTCGAGCGGCAACGCACCGGACAGCATGCGGTCGCCAACCACCCAGGCCGGGGTGCCGGTGACGCCCAGCTTGGCGGCGGTCTCCATGTTCTTGCCGATCTCCGCATCCGCGGTCGCCGCGAATGCCGCCGCGCCGGCGGTATCGACCCCGGCGCGCGTACTGGCGGCGGCGATCGTCGCTTCGCTGACCGGCCCCGCCGCGTACAGCGTGTCGTGGAACGCACCGAACTTGCCCTGCGCCGCGGCGGCCAAACTGGCGCGCGCTGCGACCCGGCTTTGCGGAGAGAGGATCGGCAGGTCGCGGAACACTACCCGCAGCTTGGGATCGGCTGCGATCAGCTTGGCGATCGTCGGCAGGCTGGCGCGGCAATACCCACAATTATAGTCGAAATATTCGACCAGCGTGACGTCCCCCTTCGGATTGCCGGCCCAGGCGCTGCCGAACGGCGTCGCGATCGCCGGACGGTTCGCCGCGACGACCTTGCCCGACTCGCGGTCCTGCAGCGCCTGCATCGCCTGCGGCAGGATTTCGGGATGCGTCAGCACATAGTCGTGGACGATGCCCTCGACCTGCGCGCGCGCCATGCCGTCGGGGCCGACCTGCCGGTCATATCCCCACATTGCCAATCCGCCGATCGCCGCGCCCGCAACCGCGATCGCCGGGAGCACCCATTTCGTCATTTCTTGCGTCGCTTATATTGCTTGGGGTTGTCGTCCATCTCGTTCTGCGCGGCCATGACGATGTCCTGCGCGCGGATCCAGTCCGGCGTATTGGGCGGGATGTTGGCAAGTGCATATTGCCCGCTGGCCGACGCCGTCCGCATGTCACCTGACATGCTCGCGCGCTCCGCAGTGGCCAGGCTGGCGCGGGCGGTGTCGCCGGTCAGTTCGTAGACGGTGCCCAGCTGCATCCAGGCGAACGGATTCTCGTCGTCGCGGCCCACCGCGGTGCGCAGCACGCGCGTTGCTTCGGGATAGTTCGCCTTGTCCTCGGTCGCGATCAGCGCATGCCCGAACGTGGTCGCGATCAGCGGATTGTTGCGTGACCCCTCGGTCGCGGCACGAAGCGGCGCAAGCGCGGCAACGGGCTTGCCGGCTTCGAGCAGGATCTGGCCCTTGATCTCGAGGAAATAGGGATCGTCCGGCCCGGCGCGGATCAGCGCCTCCGACTCGGCATCGGCTTTCTCGGGATACCCCGCCTTGTGATAGGCATAGGCACGCGCGTAATGCGCATAGACCGACTGATCGGACGGCGGATATTGCTGCAGCGTGCGCGGCGCCGGCTGGACATAGCCGGCGAGCTTGGCCTTCACGCGCTTGAAGCGTTCCTCCAGCGCCGCATCGGGCTTGTTCGCCCACGCCGGCGACGCCTGCAGATCCGCGCTTAACGTGGCGACGCGTTCGCCGGACAGCGGATGGCTCTGCATGAACGGGTCGATATTCGCGGTGCCGAAGCGATATTCCTGCTGCTGCAGCTTCTTGAAGAAGCTCAGCATGCCGCGGCCCGAAATGTTGGATTCGCGCAGGAACTTGGCGGCGGTGGCGTCGGCGGTCGATTCCTGGACGCGGCTGAACGACAGGTACTTGCCCATCGCCGCCTGCTGTCCGGCCGACAGGATCCCGGCGCCGGCTTCGCCGCTGCCTGCGGCCATCGCGGCCAGGCCGAGCACCATCGACAGCAGGTAGATGCCCATCGCCGGCTTGGTGCCGCGGTCGGCGAGCACGACATGGCCGTCGGCGATATGGCCGAGTTCGTGCGCGATCACGCCCTGGACCTCGTTGGCGTTGTCTGCCGCCTGGATCAGTCCCGAATGGACGTAGACGGTCTGCCCGCCGACGACGAAGGCGTTGATCGAATCGTCGTTGATCAGCACGACCTTGACGTCGCGCGGCGACAGTCCGGCGGCCTTGATCAGCGGGTTCGACATC
The DNA here is from genome assembly GCF_042466235.1 of Sphingomonas sp. R86521. Taxonomy (NCBI): domain Bacteria; kingdom Pseudomonadati; phylum Pseudomonadota; class Alphaproteobacteria; order Sphingomonadales; family Sphingomonadaceae; genus Sphingomonas; species Sphingomonas sp. R86521. The sequence continues at coordinate 567,967 of NZ_JAXHBY010000001.1, forward strand.
TCGGCGAACATCGCCTCGGTCTCCGCATCGCGGAGGATCGACTGCGCCTGCGCGGGCTGGACCCACAGGAGCAGGGCGGCAGTGGCGGCGGCGATGATACGCTTCATGGGCCGCGTTATCGTCGATTGGGGGGACAGGGGCAACCGGCCCTTGGGGCTCCCCCCATCAGGGAACAACGAAGCAGGCGCGGGGATCACCCCGCGCCTGCTCCTGGTCACGCGCCGAACGTGCGCTGCCACCAGCCGCGACGCGGCGCGCCGTCGGGGTCGTCGCTCGACGATGTATCGGTCGCGGCCGGCTCCGGGGCTGGCTCGGCGTCCGGCTGGACCTCGGCCTTGACCGGCGCCGCATCCAGCGGCGTGCTCAGCGTATCGTCGACCGGTGCGGCATCGCCTGCCTCGACCACGACCGCCTTCTTGCGTGGGCGACGCTTCGGCTTGGCGGCCTCCTCGACAACCGGCTTTTCGACGACGGGCTCTGTCTCGACGGCCGGCGCTGCCTTGCGGCGAGGCTTGCGCGTCTTGGCCGCAGGGGCCTCGGCGACCGGCTCGGCGATGGCCTCCGGGATCACCGCCGCGATCGGTTCCACCGGTGCCAGTTCCTCCATCGTCGCGTCGGCGACCGCGTCCGCGATCTCCACCGCAGCAATGGGCGAACGCGCACGCGGGCGACGCCGCGTCTTCGGTGCAGCCTCGGCCGCAACCGGCGCTACCGGTTCAGCCACCGCTTCGACGGCCTCGGGCTCGGGGGCATCGGCGATCGGCGCAGCGTCGTCCGCGGGGACGGTGTCGACGCCCTGCTCCTGCGTGCCCTCGTTCCGACGACCGCCGCGACGACCGCGACGACCACGCCGGCGCCGACCTTCGCCGCCAGCTTCGCTTTCGCCTTCGGTCTCGGGACGATCGGCCTGGACTTCCACACCGTCGTCGGCCGCGACGTCCTCACCCTCGACATAGTCGCCAGCGTCTTCGGTTTCGTCGCCGGAGACCGCTTCGGTGCCCTCCGCGCCCTCCTCACCAGGACGTGCACGACCGCGACGGCCGCGACGGCGGCGACGCTTGCGGCCGCCTTCGCCCTCGGCTGCGGCCTCACGCTCGCGCGGCTGTTCGCGGCGACGGGGCTGGTCTTCGGCCTCGGTCTCGTCGACCTCTTCCTCCTCGACCTCGTCCTCGATCTCCTCGGGCAGGTCGTCCTCGTCGTCCTCGATGATCTGCACGAACTTCGGCGCGTGCGCGGGCGGCGGGCCGCTGGCCTCGACCGTCATGTGCGCGCCTTCCTCGTCCTGGCCGGGGATGATCTCGACGATCACGCCGTAGCGATCCTCGATCTCGGCGATGTCGGCACGCTTGCGGTTGAGCACGTACACCGCCGCTTCCTGGCTCGCGCGCAGCGTCAGCACCGAGCCGCGACCGCGTGCGGCCTCGTCCTCGATCATACGCAGCGCAGAAATGCCCGACGACGACGCGGTACGCACCAGCCCCGTGCCCTCGCAATGCGGGCAGGCGCGGGTCGATGCTTCGAGCACGCCGGTGCGCAGCCGCTGGCGGCTCATCTCCATCAGCCCGAAGCTAGAGATGCGGCCGACCTGGATACGCGCGCGATCGTTCTTCAGCGCGTCCTTCATCGCCTTCTCGACCTTCCGGACATTGGAATTGTTATCCATGTCGATGAAGTCGATGACGACGAGGCCGGCCATGTCGCGCAGTCGCAACTGGCGACCGATTTCCTGCGCAGCCTCGAGGTTGGTCGCGGTCGCGGTCTGCTCGATCGAATGCTCGCGGGTCGAACGCCCGGAGTTGATGTCGATCGACACCAAAGCCTCGGTCGGGTTGATCACCAGGTAACCGCCTGACTTCAGCTGCACCACCGGATGGTACATCGCCGCCAGCTGTTCCTCGACGCCTGCCCGCTGGAACAGCGGTACGGCGTCGGCGTAATGCTTGATGCGACGTGCATGCGTCGGCATCAGCAGGCGTATGAACTCCTTGGCCTGACGATAGCCGTCCTCGCCCTCGACGATGACCTCTTCGATTTCCTTGTTGTAGATGTCGCGGATCGCGCGCTTGATCAGGTCGCTGTCGCCGTAGACGAGCGCCGGTGCCGACGCCTTCAGCGTGGTCTCGCGGATGCCGTCCCACAGCCGCGCCAGGTAATCGAAGTCGCGCTTGATCTCGACCTTGGTGCGCTGCAGCCCGGCGGTGCGGACGATGCAGCCCATCGACGGCGGCAGCTGCATGTCGGCCATGATCGACTTGAGACGCTTGCGGTCACCCGCGTTGCTGATCTTGCGCGAAATTCCACCGCCATGCGACGTGTTCGGCATCAGCACGCAATAGCGGCCGGCCAGCGACAGATACGTGGTCAGCGCCGCGCCCTTGTTGCCGCGCTCTTCCTTGACGACCTGGACCAGCAGCACCTGGCGGCGATGGATCACGTCCTGGATCTTGTAGCGGCGGCGCAGGTTCATGCGGCGCTCGCGCAGATCCTCGACCGCGGCATCGTCGCTACCCGACTTGCGCTTGCGACGCGGCGCCTCGCCGTCCTCGGTGGCGTCGGGTTCCAGCCCGCCATCATCCTCGAAGCGCTCAATGTCGTCTTCGCCCGGCTCTTCGCCAGACTCGAGATCGTCGAACTCGTCGTCGTCCAGGTCATGCTCGGCGCGCAGTGCGGCCTCTTCGGCGGCATGCTCGGCCTCTTCGCGCAACAGCGCGTCGCGGTCTTCCTTGGGGATCTGGTAGTAATCTGGGTGGATCTCGCTGAACGCAAGGAAGCCATGGCGATTGCCGCCGTAATCGATGAACGCCGCCTGCAGCGACGGCTCAACCCGCGTGACCTTGGCTAGATAGATATTGCCCTTGAGCTGCTTGCGTTCGGCAGACTCGAAGTCGAATTCCTCGATCCGGTTACCCTTGACGACCGCCACGCGGGTTTCTTCCCGGTGGCGTGCGTCGATCAGCATGCGCGTTGTCATTGTAAAGTCTCCGCGCGCGCGCCGGGCCTGTTTGCTGCCGTCGCGCGCTTGATGGTGGGGCGCCCGGGCCAACTGCCCTGGGCGTATAGCTGTGCGAATGTGCCTCTGCTCGCCACGCACGCCGCGGGTACAAGCCCGGCGGCTCCCAGGCGACCGCGCTCCCACCGGCGAAGGCCGGTCGGTCAGCGGGGCAGGGGAAATGCGTCATGAGAGCGTCAACCTGAAGTGCCGCGCCCGGGACCGGGCCGGCAGAGCGTCCTGCGATGACCAGATATTCAGGTCACGCACGGATGCACCGCAGGGCTAGCACCTCGGGTGACGCTCCGCAACTGGCAGCGATCGGCCGGGAGCGGCAGCGCATTGCCGGCAAATTCATGCCGAACACGAAATTAACCGTGTGCGGCAAGCCTGCGTTCCGGAAGTGGGGCGTAGCGAAGGTCAGAAGAGCTGCCAATGTATGGGCTCGGAAAGGGCATGTAATGGCTTTTCACTGGACCGGCGAGGTGACCACGCGGCAAGTACGCCGTGTGTTCGCGCTTCTCGCCATGATGGTCGGCTGGGTCACCGCGCTGCCCGCTTGGGCATCGACGGTGCAAAGCGTCGCGGTGCGCGGCGGCAGGATCGTGATCCGCTTCGACGAAGCGGTCGCGGATGCCAGCAGCCGGGTGCTGAGCGACGACGGCCGGATCGCGGTCGACGTCACCGGCGCCACCCCGGGTGCGCCGTTCGCGGCAAAGGGCATCGTCACGCGGATGACGCAGCAGCGTCGCGGCCGATCGGTCACGCGGCTGGTATTCGACCTCGCCAAGCCCGCGATCGTCGAGGATGGGGGGTTCGATTCGGAGGGTCGCGAGCTGACGCTGTCGCTGCGCAAGGTCGACGACGCGCAGTTCGCCGAGGCCGGGATCGCGGGGCCGCTCAATTTCTTCCCGTTCACCTTCGGCGCGCGCGCGCGGCCGAAATACACCGTGTCGATACCCGTGCCGCCGCCCGCGCGCCGGGCGAAGCTGCCGCGCGTGCAGGGCGATGATTCGCGGCCGCTGGTGGTCATCGATGCCGGCCATGGCGGCGTCGATCCGGGCGCGATCGGCCCCGATGGCCTGCGCGAGAAGGATGTGACGCTGAAGGTTGCGAAGGCGATCCGCGACGAATTGCTCGCGAGCGGCCGGGTACGCGTCGCGCTGACCCGGGACGACGACCGCTATCTGGTGCTGCGCGAGCGCTACGGCATTGCCCGCCGCCTGCGCGGCGACCTGTTCATCTCGATCCACTGCGACAGCACGGGTACCGCGGATGCGACGGGTGCGACCGCCTACACCCTGTCCGAGGTCGCGTCGGACAAGGAGGCGGCCCGGCTGGCGGCACGCGAGAACAAGGCGGACGTGATCTCGGGCGTGAACCTGGGCGATGCCGGTGCCGATGTGTCGTCGATCCTGATCGACCTGACGCAACGCGAGACGATGAACGCATCTGCGACGTTCGCACGGTTGCTCGGCCGGGAGGCCAAGCCGCTGATGCCGCTCAAGCCGAACTTCCACCGGATGGCATCGCTGATGGTGCTGAAGGCGCCCGACATGCCATCGATCCTGTTCGAGACCGGCTATATCTCGAACCCGCAGGACGCCGCCTTCCTCGACAGCGGCGACGGGCGACACCGCATCGCCGAGAGTGTCACGCGCGCCGTCGAGGTGCATTTCGCGCGACGGATGGCGGCGCGGTAACGCCCCGTCATCCCGGCGAACGCCAGGATGACGGGGCGTTACCGGCCGGTCGCTCCTCCGACAGGGAGCCGGAGGAACGTCTCTTAGAAGCGATAGGCGATCGTGCCCTGCACGGTGCGACGGTTGCCGTACCAGCACCACGCGTAATCGAGGTAGCAGGTCGTCACATACTTCTTGTCGAAGATGTTCTGCGCGTTGACGCCGAGCGATAGCCCCGCGAACTGCGGCGCGACCTTGCCGAGATCGTAGCGCAGCAGCGCGTCGTACACCGTGAAGCCGGGCGTAGTCTGGCGCGTCGCGACCGGGGTGAAGCTCGCATCGTAGAGCGTCCCCGCATAGATGCTGTCGACGTGGCGCACCGCGCCGCCGATCGCGAAGCCTTCGAACGCACCGGTGCGCGGCGCCCATTCGAGATTGGCCGACACGCCGCCGCGACCGACGCCGAGGATGCCGTTGCCGATATTGGCCGGGTTGGCATCGGCGATCGTCCGCACCTTCTGGCGGCTATAGGCAAGGCGCGCGTTGAAGCCGAACGGCAGTGGCGCCACCGCCTCGACCTCGACGCCGCTCGATCGCACCTTGCCGGTCTGCGACGAGACTTGGGTTACCGGGTTGCTGGTGATCAAGTTGGTCTGGTCGATGCGGAACCAGGCACCGGTCAGCAGGATCTGCGTGCCCGGGACCGTGAACTTCGCGCCGGCTTCAAGCTGCTTGCCTTCGCTCGGCTTGGCAACCGTGATCGGCCCACCGACGCGCGCCTGCAACGTGCCATTGGGTTCGAACGATGTCGAATAACTGACGTATGGCGCAAGGCCGAACGGCAATGTGTAGAGCGCGCCTGCGCGATACGTGAACTTCGCCGAATCCTGCGACGCGGTGTTGGGAGCGCTGCGGACCGAGGCCCAGTCCTGACGACCGCTCAGGACGACGCGCAGGTCGCCATACGAGATCTGGTCCTGCGCATAGACGCCCGCCTGGTTCGAACGCGGCTTGTTGTCGTTGACGCCGGAATTGTTCGGCACCAGTTCGGGCTGCTGCGGCACCACCATCGTGCCGTATACGGGGTTGTAGCCGTTGAGCGGCGTGGCGGAGCCGAACGCGTTGACCGAGCGCGCGTTGCCGGTCTGGTAATCGACGCCGAACAGCACGTCGTGCTTGATGTCACCGGTCGTGATGCGGCCGCGCAGCTGGTTGTCGACCACCCAGGAATTGGCACGCTCGCGCGTCGAATAGGAATAGCGGTCGTAGATCTGCGAGTTCGCGTTGTTGGCGCTGGCGAGCGTTCCGCCGGCATAGACGATACCCAGCCGCGACGTCGCGTGCATGTAGCGGCCCGACGACTTTAGGCTCCAGTCGGGCTTGATGTCGTGGGTCAGGATATAGGTCGCTGCGATCTGGTCGCGCTTGAAGAAATTGTCCGGCTCGCCGAAATCGGCCTTGGTCGAGAGCGGGCCGTTGGGGTTGGCGAGCAGTGTGCCCGAGGCCGGGAACACGCCGTAGGATCCGTTTTGCGGATCGTGCGAATAGGCGCCGAGCAGCGTCAGTTTGGTGGCGTGGTCGAGCTTGATCGTCACTGCGCCCGAGATCGTCTCGCGCTCGCGGCTGCTGAACCGCTGCTGGGTGTGTGCGCCGTTGACGCTGCCATTGATGCGCCACAGCACCGAATCGCCTGCGCTGCCGCCGACATCGCCATCGACACGGTAGAGATCATAGGTGCCGTAGGTGCCCGACACCGCGCCATAGAGCTTTTCGTCGAGCGGCAGCTTGCTCGACATCGCGACGAGGCCACCGGGACCGGACTGGCCGTACAATACCGAAGCCGGGCCCTTGACGATCTCGATCCGGTCGAGCCGCGATACGTCGATCTGCGGGGTTAGGTAGCTTGCGCCGCCGACCAGCTTGAGACCGTCGAGGAACTCCGGTGCGTCGAAGCCGCGCAGCTTGAACTGGTCGTACACCTCGGCGCTCGAACCGCGCTGCTCGGTGGTGACGCCGGCAACGAAGCGCAGCGCCTGGTTGAGGTTGGCGAGCCCGAGATTGGCGATGTCGGCGGAGCTGATCACGCTGATCGACTGGGGCGTTTCGGCAAGCGGCGCGGCGGACTTGGTGCCCGACGACGCCACGGTACGCGCGATCTGGCCTTCGACGACGATCGTGTCGTCCGTCGAGGTGGTCTGCGCATAGGCGGGCAGGGTGGTCAGCGCGGATCCAAGGGAAAGCGCGAGCAGGAATTTACGGTGTGACATGATGCCCCTTTCAAGGCGGCGCGCTAATACTAACGCGAGTGACTTGCAATAGCGTATCCGACCGCGGTGCAGTTCGTGGCGCAATCGAGGAGCGCCGGGCGCGAGACTTCGCGCAAACCGCCTGCTAGGTTCGGACCGTCTATCAGGGGACCAGAATGACCGACGCCGCCCGTACCGCCGCACCCCGCATGCGCGAACTGACGTTTCGCGGGATCGTGCTGGGCGGGATCATCACGCTGCTGTTCACCGCGGCGAACGTCTATCTCGGCCTCAAGATCGGGCTGACCTTCGCGACCTCGATCCCCGCCGCCGTGATCTCGATGGCGATCCTGCGCGGGTTCAAGGATTCGACGATCCTCGAAAACAACATCGTCCAGACCATCGCGTCGGCGGCGGGGACGCTGGCGGCGATCATCTTCGTGCTGCCGGGTCTCGTGATGATCGGCTGGTGGCAGGGATTCCCGTTCTTCACCACCGCGGCGATCACGATGTTCGGCGGCGTGCTCGGCGTGCTGTTCTCGGTACCCCTTCGTCGCGCGCTGGTGGTCGACACGGTGCTGCCCTACCCCGAGGGGCGTGCGGCGGCCGAAGTGCTGAAGGTCGGGGCGGGCAGCCGCGAGGGCGGCGAGGAGAGCGCCGTCGGGCTGCGCATCATCGTCGTCAACGCTGTGGTCTCGGCCGGGTTCGCGATCCTGACGCAGACCAAGCTCGCCGCTGCCGAGGCCGCGACCTGGTTCCGGGTCGGTGCCGGCGCGACCGGGATCTCGGGCGGGCTGTCGTTCGCGCTGCTCGGTGCGGGCCATCTGGTCGGGATCTCGGTCGGGATGGCGATGTTCGCGGGCGTCGTGATCGGCTGGTGGATCCTGCTGCCGATCCTGACCGCGCAGATCGGCCTGGGCACCGGCACTGCCGAGGCGCTCGCCAACACCGTGTTCCGCTCCGACGTGCGATTCTTTGGCGCCGGCGTGATCGGGGTGGCGGCGATCTGGACGCTGCTGAAGATCGCCGGGCCTGTGGTCGGCGGCGTGCGTTCGGCGCTGGCGGCATCGGCGGCCAAGCGCGGCGGCGCGGTGCTGGCGCTGGAGGAGCGCGACATCCCGATCGGTATCGTCGGTACGGCCGCGCTGGCGATGCTGGTCCCGATCGGCATCCTGTTGTGGACCACGCTGGCCGGGGGACCGCTGCAGGCGTCCGCGATCGGCTTGATCGCGGGCAGCTTGCTGTTCATCCTGGTCATCGGCCTCGTGATCGCGGCGGTCTGCGGGTATATGGCGGGGCTGATCGGCGCGTCGAACTCGCCGGTGTCGGGAATCGGAATCCTTTCCATCCTCGCAGCGTCGGTGATGCTGGTCGCGTGGTTCGGCCGCGCGGTCGAACCGGGAACGACGCAGGCGCTGGTCGCCTATGCGCTGATCGTAACCGGCATCGTGTTCGGCGTCGCGACGATCTCGAACGACAATCTGCAGGACCTGAAGACCGGCCAGCTGGTCGGCGCGACGCCCTGGAAACAGCAGGTGGCGTTGCTGATCGGCGTGGTGTTCGGCTCGCTGGTGGTGCCGCCGGTGCTCAACCTGCTCGGCAGCACGCTGGGGTTCGCCGGCGCGCCGGGAGCGGGTCCAAACGCACTGGCAGCCCCGCAGGCGGCGTTGATCTCGGCGCTGGCGAAAGGCGTGCTTGGCGGCAATCTCAACTGGGCGATGATCGGCTATGGCGCGCTGACCGGTGCGGTGGTGATCCTGGTCGACGAGGCACTGGGGCGCGCGGGCAAGCTGCGACTGCCGCCGCTCGGCGTCGGGCTAGGCGTCTATTTGCCGATGGCGGTGACGCTGCCGGTGTCGATCGGTGCGCTGGTCGGGTTCTTCTACGATCGCTGGGCGGACCGCACCGCTGATCCCGAGCGCGCGCGCCGGATGGGCGTGCTGACCGCGACCGGGATGATCGTTGGCGAAAGCCTGTGGGGGGTCGGGTTCGCGGGGATCGTCTACCTCACCAACAAGGAGACGCCGCTGGCGCTGGTCGGCGACGGGTTCGTCAGCATCGCTCTGGTCGGCGGCACCCTGTTGTTTGCGGCACTGACCTGGCTGCTGTACCGCCGCACCATGGCCGTCGGTCGATAAGCTAGGGCCAGGGGCGGTAGGTTACCGCCCCATCGCCTTCAGCAGTTCGCGGATCTTCACGAACGCGAACCCGACCGAACTGTCGGCGATCCCGTACGGCATGAAGATTGTCTCGCCGTGCCGCAGAGCGCCGCAGCTATAGACCACGTTGGGCACATAGCCCTCGCGGTCCTGGTCCTTTGCCGCCAGGATCGGCTTCCGGGTCCGGCCAAGCACCTTCGATGGATCCTCCTTGTCGAGCAGCACCGCACCGATCGAGTATTTGCGCATCGCACCGACCCCGTGCGTCAGCAGCAGCCAGCCCTCGTCGAGCTCGATCGGCGGACCGCAATTGCCGATCTGCACCAGCTCCCACGGATAGGTCGGCTCGAGGATCTTCTCGCCGTCGTCCCAGTCGGTCAGGGTGTCGGACTTCAGCAGGAACAGGTTCTCGCCGTCCTGCCGGCCGATCATCATGTACTGGCCGTTCACCTTGCGCGGGAACAGCGCCATGCCCTTGTTGCGCGCGGCGTGGCCGGTCATCGGAACCAGATCGAACGCGCGGAAGTCGCGGGTGCGCATCAGTTCGGACTGGATCACCGACCCGTTGTACGCGGTGTAGGTACCGATCCATTCGAGCGACCCGTCGTCGTGGACGAACTGGACGATGCGCAGGTCTTCGAGCCCCTTGGACTGCGCCTGCGTGATCGGGAAGATCACCGTGCCGCTCAGCGTGCTGTCGCGGTGGCGATAGACCGTGACCGGGCCGACCGGCATCTCGTCCTCGCCGCTGCCCACTGCATCGGTCGCGGTCGCGAACGGCGGCTCGGGCGCGAGCTTCATCTGGTTCTCGTCGGTGATGATGCCTTCGCGGAAGGCGACCGACGAGATGTGACCCTCGCCGACGGCACGCATCGACATCAGCACGCGCAGGCTGCCCGGCGGCATCCCCGACTGGTCGAAATGCGGCACGGCGCTGGGGTTCATCAGCGCGGCGGCGGCATAGGAATATTCGTGGCAGAAATACGCGCCGATCAGCTGGCGCTTCTCGTCGCCGATCTCACTGCCGTCGAGGCCGAGCATGTCCTCGATCTGGTCGTAGCGGGTCATGAACACGCGACGCGTCTGCCAGTGGCGCGCTTCGAAGTCCTTGAGGACGACTTCCAGCTGGGTGCGCGCCTCGGCGGACGTCATTTCCAGGACTTCGCCGACCAGCCGCTCGGTGCGGCTAGGTGCGCCGCCCTGACCGCCCCAAGCGATGTGGAACGGTCGGACGACGACACGCGACGGATCCGCGTGCAGCCTCAGCTGGTGGTTGAACAGGTCCATTGCTTCGTTCCCGTGTCGGCCATCAGGGTGCCGCACGAAAGCTATGCGACGACGCGAGAGGCTCCTGCCACGGTTTGCGCTGCCTTTGAAACCCCAGAAATCGCGCAATTGGCCAGTTGCAGGGCCAGAATGGACTCCGCGCCCTGGTTGCGATTGAGCCCGGTCGGCATCAACCCGTCGAAACACCCGCCGTCGGCGACGCTGGCGAGCGGCAGGTCGAGGTCGTTCGCACCGAGGAACCAGCCATAGGCGCGCTGCGCTTCGTCGTGCCAGCGCCGGTCGCCGGTCGCATCGAATGCCGCGGCACACGCATCGACTGTCGCCTGTGCTTCCAGCGGCTGCTGGTCGAACTGGAGGGGTTCGGCGTAGGGGCGACCAAAGCTTTCACTGCCTACCGCGCGGAAGCGGCCTTCGGGCGATGTCTGCTTGGCGACGATCCAGTCGAGCGTCGCCAGCGCACAATCGATCAAATCCTGCCGCCCGAGCGCTTGGCCGGCACGGATCAACGCCTGCGGCAGGCGCGCATTGTCATAGGCGAGGACGATCTCGAACCACTGCCATTCGGGGCGTCGCGCCTCGGCCAGCAAGGCGAGATGGATGTCCGGGAATTTCTGGATGATTTCCAGCGACAACCGGTGACCGGGCTTGGCCTCCAGCATCGCCGCTGCGCCCAGCATCGCGAACGCCTGTGCCCGCAAACTCCCGAGTTCGAGCGCCAGGCTGGCGGTCGAATCGAACATCGCCGTCGCCCAGTCGCGATGCTTGGCCATCTGCGCATCGCGCGCGGTGACCCCGAGCGACCACAACGTGCGGCCGTTCGAATCCTCCGACCCGACATCCTCGCACCAGCTGCGGTCGAACCGCATGAAGTTGCGGAACCGGCGCGCATCGGGGTTCCAGGCATATTGCACGAACGACGCGTAGATCGTCGTCCACTTGTCGCGGGTCACGTCATCCAGGCCGCCCATAGCGCTCATCAGGATCAGCGCGCGGCAATTGTCGTCGATGCAATAGCCGTGGCGACGGTCGGGGATCGAATAGATCGAATGCTGCAGCATGCCGGTCGAATTGCTCATCCGTTCGACCGCTGCGAAGTCGGGCTCAAGGGGTTTGAGCGGCGGCTGCGGCTTGGTCAGGCGGAAAGGGCGCGCGGCGACGACCGCGCGGATCTCGGCGATGGTCGCCTCGGCCAGCTTCGGCCAGATCATCGTGCGGCCACGCGCATAGGCGCGCTCCGACAGGCGGATGCGGTCGCGGTCGTTCGACAGCAGCGCATCGATCTCGCGCGCGAATGCGGCCACGTCGCCGAACGGGACGAGCACGCCGTGACCGTCGGCCAGGATCTCGGTCGCATGGACGTACGGTGTCGAGATCACGGGGCGACCGACGCCGATCGCATAGCTGAGCGTACCCGAGGTGATCTGCGCCGGGTTGGTGTACGGCGTCAGATAGATGTCCGCGGCCTGCAGGTAATCGATCAGTTCGCCGTGCTCGACGAACGCATCAATGAACGCGACGTTGTCCGCGACACCGCGCGCCGCCGCGAGTGCCTTCAGCTTGTCGCGGTACTTCTCGCCCTCGTGCGCCACAAGATTCGGATGGGTCGCGCCGAGCACGACGTAAAGCAGGTCGGGATGCCGCGCGATGACCGTCGGCAGCGCCTCGATCACCGTCTCGATCCCCTTGTTGGGCGCAAGCAGGCCAAAGGTGAGGACGACCTTGCGGCCCTGCCAGCCGAATTTCGGCTTTACCGTCGCGGTGTCCAGCAGGTCGCGGTCGGGAACGCCGTGCGGGATCATGACGATCTGGCGCGGGTTGGCGCCGTACACGCGCTGCAGGATCTCGCGGCCGCGCTCGGCCATGACGATCACGCGCGACGCGCGACGCAGCAAGCCTTCGAGGACCTGGCGCTCGTCCGCGCTCGGCTTTTCCAGCACGGTATGCAGCGTGACGATGACCGGCAGCGTGGTGCGATCGAGCAGCGCGAGAATGTGCTCGCCGGCGGGGCCGCCGAAAATGCCGTATTCGTGCTGCAGCCAGATCGCCTGCGCACCGCTGGTCTCGATCGCGCGCGCGGTCGAGATATAGGCAGACAGGTCGTTCTCTGGAATCGTACCCGTGACTTCGCTCGGATACTCATAGAGTCCGGGATGATCATCCATCGCGTAGACGTCGACGGCGATATCGGGAAAACTGGCACGCAGCGCGGTGAAGACGTCGGTGGTAAAGGTAGCGATCCCGCACAGCCTGGGCAGGAAATTGCCGATCAGCGCCAGTCGCGCGATATTGCCTCCGTCCGCCGGCTTCACCATTCGATTGTCCCTCGTTTGAGCACGCCGATAGGGATTAACCTGAACCGCGTATGTCTCGAACGAGTGCTCTAGCATAAAGTTTCATTATTGTTGCATCGCAACAGGATAATGACACGTGTTGCGACCAACCGGTCTTCAGCCGCGCCCACGGTAGGGGCTCACGCCCTGGTCCGGCAACCAGAGGTCGGCGGGGGGCGCTGCGGACTGCCAGAACACATCGATCGGAATGCCGCCGCGGGGGTACCAGTATCCGCCGATGCGCAGCCAGGCGGGCTTCATTTCCTCGAACAACCGCATGCCGATGCCGACCGTACAATCCTCGTGGAATGCGGCATGGTTGCGGAACGATCCTAGGAACAGCTTCAGCGACTTGGATTCGACTATGGTATCGCCGGGGACATAGTCGATGACCAGATGCGCGAAATCGGGCTGGCCGGTGACCGGGCACAGCGAGGTGAATTCGGGCACCGCAAAGCGCACCAGATAGGTCTGGCCGAGCCGCGGGTTGGGAACATAATCGAGGACCGCCGCTTCTGGAGACGCGGGGAGGGTGCTGGTTTGACCGAGATGCGTAGGTGTCATGATTGGGGATGTAGGGGCGGACGGCGGTCGCGAAAAGAGCGATCCTTCCGCCAAACGCTCCGTCATGCCGGGCTCGTCCCGGCATCCAGGGTTGTCGCAGGGAGCCCTGTCCGCGTGCGGAACCCTGGACCCCGGGACGAGCCCGGGGTGACGACTGGCGTGACGGAAGGGTTCGCGGCATGACGACGCTCGCCGTCGTCCTTGGCGACCAGCTCACGCTCGACATCGCCGCTCTCCGCGATGCGGATCCCGCGACCACGATCGTCCTGATGATGGAGGTCGCCGAAGAAACCACCTACGTCCGCCATCACCGCCGCAAGATCGCCTACATCCTCTCGGCGATGCGCCATCATGCCGAGGCGCTGCGGGCCGCAGGGTGGACCGTCGACTATGTCGAACTCGACGACGCGGACGCGACCGGCAGCTTCACCGGCGAAGTCGCGCGCGCGGTCGGTCGCCACGACCCGGGCCGGATCGCCGTCACCGAAGCCGGCGAATGGCGCGTAATGGCGATGCTCGAAAGCTGGGAGACGCTGTTCGGCATTCCCGTCGAGATCCGCACCGACGATCGCTTCCTCGCCAGCCATGCCGAGTTCGCAACCTGGGCCGAGCAGCGCAAGACGCTGACGATGGAATGGTTCTACCGCGAAATGCGCGTCAAGACCGACCTGCTGATGGCCGACGGCAAGCCCGAAGGCGGGCAATGGAATTTCGACAAGGAGAACCGCAAGCCTGCGAAGGCCGATCTGCTGATGCCGCGTCCGCTCCGCTTCGGGCCGGATGCGATCACGCAGGACGTGCTCGCGCTGGTCGCGACGCGGTTCGCCGATCATCCCGGCAGCCTCGACGATTTCGACTATGCCGTCACCGCCCCCGACGCCGAGCGCCAGGCCGCTTATTTCTTCGCTCACGCCTTGCCGCAGTTCGGCGACTACGAGGACGCGATGCTCAGCGGCGAGCGCTATCTGTGGCACTCGATCCTGTCGCCGTACATCAATTCGGGGCTGCTCGATCCGCTCGACCTGTGCCGCCGCGCCGAGGCGGCATACCGCGCCGGCCGCGCGCCGCTCAACGCGGTCGAAGGCTATGTCCGCCAGATCATCGGCTGGCGCGAATACATGCGCGGGATCTACTGGCGCGAGGGGCCAGGGTATGTCGAGCGCAACTTCCTCGACCATCACCGCGAGCTGCCCGGCTGGTACTGGACCGGCGAGACCGACATGCATTGCCTGTCGCAAGCCATCGGGCAGACGCTGGAAACGGCGCACGCGCACCATATCCAGCGGCTGATGGTGACCGGCAACTTCGCGCTGCTGATCGGGGCGGACCCGGCCAAGGTCCATCTCTGGTATCTCGAAGTCTATGTCGATGCGTATGAGTGGGTCGAACTGCCCAACACGCTGGGGATGAGCCAGTTCGGCGACGGCGGGCTGCTGGGGTCGAAACCCTATGTCTCGTCGGGGGCGTACATCAACCGGATGTCGGATTATTGCGGTCGCTGCCGCTACGACGTGAAGCAACGAATCGGGCCGGATGCGTGCCCGTTCAACGCGCTCTACTGGGATTTCCTCGCGCGGCACGAGGACAAGCTTGGGCGCAATCCGCGCCTTGCGATGCCGTATCGCAACTGGGCGAAGCAGAGCGAGGCGGACCGCGATGCCACGCGTGAGCAGGCCGCCGCGTTCCTCGGCTCCCTCGACGCGAGCGGCCCTGCTGGCTACTGACCTCCCCGAAGAGGAGATCGGCATGGACGCGTTGGTGACCACGCAGTGGCTGGCGGACGAATTGGGCGCGGCCGATCTCAGGATCGTCGATGCGACCTATGTCGATGGCGCGAGCGGACGTGATCCTGCGGCGGAATATCGCGCGGGCCATATCCCCGGCGCCGTGTTCCTGAACCTGGCGCAGTTGCGCGATACGAGTGCGGACCTTCCCAATACGCTGCCGGATGCGAAGACAATCGCGGACCGGTTGGGTATTCTCGGGATCGCCAGCGGCGACCGCATCGTGCTGTACGACGATGCGCCTTGGCACACCTCGGCGCGGGCTTGGTTCCTGCTGCGGATGTTCGGCGCGCGAAACGTCGCGATCCTCGATGGCGGGATCGCGCGGTGGCGCGCGGAGGGTCGCGAGACGGTGGCGGGCGACACGGCGCCACGCGCTGCCGCGTTCGACGTGCAGCCCGACCTGCGAAAGGTTCGCGGCCTCGCGCAGATGCAGGCCAATCTCGATACCAGCCCGGAACAGATCGTGGACGCTCGATCGGCGGCAAGGTTCACGGGCGAAGAGGCTGACCCTCGCGCCGGGGTAGCGCCGGGGCATATTCCAGGCTCGAGTAATCTGCCCTACGGGAAGATGTTCGATGCCGACGGCCTGTGGACGCGCGGCGATGCGCTGAAGGCCGCGTTCGCCGATGCGGGCATCGACCTGACGAAGCCGATCGTCACCACCTGCGGATCGGGCATCACCGCGGCGGTCGTTGCGTTCGGCGCGCACCTGCTGGGGACCGAGGCGGCGCTGTACGACGGCAGCTGGTCCGAATGGGGCGCCAACCCTGCGACACCCAAGGAGACGGGCAAGTGAGCGGCACCGAGCGGCCGGTCAAGGACGCGACCAAGCTCGTTCTCGCAGGACGCCGGCCGGAATGGACGCACAGTGCTGAGGGGGGGGGCATCGTCAATCCGCCGGTCTGGCGCGCATCGACGATCCTGTATGATTCGGTGCAGCACCTGCGCGAGGCGGCGGGGCGCGATACGCATCACCGGCTGTTCTACGGACGCAAGGGGACGCCGACGCAGTGGAGCCTGGCCGACGCGCTGACCAGCCTGGAGCCGGGCGCGGAGGGGACGTTCCTGTACGGATCGGGCGTCGCGGCGATCGCGGCTGCTTTGCTGTCGGTGCTGGCGCCGGGCGACGAACTGCTGCTGCCCGACAGCGCCTATGATCCGACGCGCGGGATGGCGATGGGGCTGCTCAAGCGGTTCGGGATCGCCACGCGGTTCTACGATCCGCTGGTGGGGGCGGGGATCGCCGCGCTGATCGGCGATGCCACGCGCGCCATCCTGATGGAAAGCCCGGGCTCGCTGAGCTTCGAGGTGCAGGACGTGCCGGCGATCGTCGCGGCGGCGAAAGCGCGCGGCGTGACGACGTTGCTCGACAACACCTGGGCGACGCCGCTGTTCTTCCCGGCGATCGAGCGCGGTGTCGACCTGACCATCCTCGCCTGTACCAAATATGTCGTCGGACATTCGGATGCGATGCTTGGATCGGTCACCGCGGCGCCGGGCCATTTCAAGGCGTTGCGCGATACCAGCTATCAATTGGGGCAGATCGCCAGCCCCGACGATTGCTGGCTCGGCAGCCGCGGCCTGCGGACGATGGGCGTGCGGCTGAAACAGCATCAGGCGAGCGCATTGCAGATCGCGCACTGGCTGAAGGCGCGGCCCGAGGTCGCGCAGGTGCTGCATCCCGCACTGCCCGACTGTCCGGGGCACGACGTCTTCGTGCGCGACTTCAAGGGATCGAGCGGACTGTTCTCGTTCGTGCTGAACGGCGGCGACGATGCCGGGCGGGCCGCGTTGATCGACACGCTGGAGCTGTTCGGCATCGGGTATAGTTGGGGCGGGTATGAAAGCCTGGCGCTCCCGGTCGATCCGCAGCGCCACCGCAGCGTCACGACACGCGAAGCGGCCGGCCCGATGGTACGGCTTCAGATCGGGTTGGAAGATCCGGACGACCTGATCGCCGATCTGGAACGAGGACTGGGCGCCTTCCGCCGTTGAAACTGTTGCGCTTGCGCAACATATCGCGTGTCATTCCCGAGGCTGGCGCAAGAAACGTCTTGTGCGGCGCAATACCGCCTGTCATCTGTTCGGGACCGTCGAAAAGACTGCGCTCGGGCCGATGCCCAAAAGACGCGGCGTTCACGGCATGCAGGGCGGACATCGACTTCCGGTTTCGAAAGGGAAACGATGCGCTTCTCCACTCTACTCGTCGGCGGCATCGCGCTTGCTGCCGCCACGCCTGCGTTCGCGCAGGATACCGCCCCGCCGTCGCCGATCACGATCACCGGCAGCGTCACCGCAATTACCGACTATCGCCTGCGCGGCGTGTCGCAGACCGACAAGCATGCCGCGATCCAAGGCAGCGTGACCGTCGCGCACGAAAGCGGCATCTATGTCGGCACGTTCGGGTCGAACCTGGCCGGCTGGGGCACGTTCGGCGGTGCCAACGTCGAGCTCGACGCGATCGCCGGCTACAAGCACACGTTCGGGACCGCGACGGTCGATGTCGGCGGCACCTGGTACACCTATCCGGGCGGTTTCTCGGAAAGCGACGTGGTCGAACTGTTCGGCCGGGTGTCGGGCACGCACGGCCCGGCGACGCTGACCGGCGGCGTCTATTATGCGCCGAAGCAGACCTCGCTCGGTAACTTCTCGAACACGAGCTACAGCCGTGGGCAGAAGCAGGACAATCTGTACCTGACCGGCGACAGCGCGATCGCGATCCCCGGGCTGCCGGTGACGGCGAAGGGGCATATCGGCTATTCACACGGCAATCCGGGGCTTGGGCCCAATGGTACCAGCATGTCGCCGACCGGCGAATATTGGGACTGGCTGCTCGGTTTCGACGTCGCGGCGTACAAGAACCTGACGTTCAACGTGTCGTATATCGACACCGATATCGGCAAGAAGGAAAGCTTCTACATCGCGCCGAATTTCCGCAGCACCAAGGACGGCAGCCTGATCTCCAGCGCGACCGTGCTGTTCTCGCTGTCGGCAGGGTTCTGATAACGCGGCGATCGCCAAACCCTGGGTCCTGACTTTCGGCAGGATGACGGAAGACACGAAAAAGGGCGGCCCCGTGAGGGACCGCCCTTTTTTCGTTCGTACCGCTGAACTCAGTTCGCGGAGGCGCGTGCGTCCTGGCCGTCGCCTTCGGGGGCGGCGACGATGTCGCGCGTGGTCGAGCCCTTGTCGACCACGGTCGTGCCGGGATCACCGACGCTGGAGCGGATACCGGGATCGTCCGAATCGGCGCCGGCGGCATCGACCGTCGATCGCTCGCTGGCGCTGCGCGGTGCCGCGCCGCCAAACAGCGCGTCGAGGGTCTGGGCGTTGGCGGTGGTGTCCTGTGGACGCGCGGCGCCGGGCTGTGGCGGGACCAGGCTGAAGTCGGGCGGGATCACCAGCGGTGCCTGGCGTGCGACGGCGAACTCGTCCGGGCGTGCGCGATCGAGGCTGCGACCCGCACCGCAACCGGACAGCAGGGCGATGCTCGCGAGGCCGGCGGCCAGGGGCACAAACTTACGCATGGGAATTCTCCACAGGGGGCTTCTCGCGCACGAGGAGCGCCCGAACAAGCAGGACGAGCACGCCGACCGTAATCGCTGCGTCGGCGACATTGAAGACCAAAAACGGACGCCAGTCGCCGATATGCAGGTCGCAGAAGTCGACGACATAGCCCAGCCGCGCGCGATCGAGGATATTGCCGAGCGCCCCGCCCAGCACGAAACCGAGTGCGACCTGGTCCGCGCGGTTCTTTTCCCGCGTCATCCAGATCGCGACGCCGACCGATATCGCCCCGGTCAAGGCGATCAGCGCCCAGCGGGTGACATGGCCGTCGGCGGGCAGCAGCCCCAGCGAGATGCCGATGTTCGGCACGAAGCGCAGGTCGAAGAACGAGGTGATCGTCCGCGAGTCGCCGAGCGAGTCGATTCCCATCGTGCGCGTGACTGCGAACTTGCTGAGCTGGTCCGCAACGAACAGCAGCGCGGCCGTGGCGATCCCGGCGCGGGGCACATTACGCATCGGCGACCACGCTTTCGCAGCGGGCGCACAGGCTACCGTCCTCGGTGACTTCGGGCAGATGGCGCCAGCAGCGGCCGCATTTCAGGTATTCGGTGCGGGTCACGAACAGCTCGCCTTCGGTGACCTTTGCGACGATGAACGCCTCGGTCAGGCCGGCGGCGTCGAGCGGCATCGTCGGGACGCTGACTTCCGCTTCCAGGCTCGATCGCACCGTCTTCTCGCGGCGCAGCGGCTCGATCGCCTCGGTCACGCGCTCGCGCAGCGCGCGGATCTCATGCCATTTGGCGCCCTCGACCTCGACGTGCGGTAACAGCGGCCATTCGAGGTAGTGGACCGAGCTGTCGTCGCTCGGGAATCGCGACTGCCAGACTTCTTCCGCGGTGAAGCAGAGCACCGGGGCGGCGTAGCGCACCAGCGCGTGGAACAGCACGTCGAGCACCGTGCGGTACGAGCGGCGCTTGATGTCGCCCGGCGCGTCGCAATAGAGCGAATCCTTGCGGATATCGAAGAAGAACGCGGACAGGTCCTCGTTCGCGAAGTCGGTCAGCAGGCGCGTGTAGCGATTGAACTCATACGCTTCAGCCGCCTGGCGCAGTTCGGTGTCGATCATGCCGAGGCGGTGGAGCACGTAGCGCTCCAGTTCGGGCATGTGGGACACCGCGACGCGCTCCGATTCCTCGAAGCCTTCGAGCGCGCCGAGCATGTAGCGGAAGGTGTTGCGCAGCTTCCGGTATGCGTCGGAGGCGGTGGCGAGCACCTCCTTGCCGATCTTCACGTCGTCGAAATAGTCGGTCGAAGCGACCCACATGCGCAGAATGTCCGCGCCGGATTCGCCGATGATTTTCAATGGATCGACGACGTTGCCGAGCGATTTCGACATCTTCCGGCCCTGGCCGTCGAGCGCGAAGCCGTGCGTCAGGACCGCGTCGTACGGTGCGCGACCGCGGGTGCCGCAGCTTTCGAGCAGCGACGACTGGAACCAGCCGCGATGCTGGTCCGAGCCTTCGAGATACAGGTTCGCGCGCGTGCCCTCACCGTAGCGCGCTTCGACGGTGAAGACGTGGGTGCAGCCGGAGTCGAACCAGACGTCGAGGATGTCCTTCACGACCTCATAGTCGGCGAGGTCGTAGTCGGGGCCGAGCAACGCCTGATGGCCGTCGGAATACCACGCGTCCGCGCCGTTCTCGCGAAAGGCTGCAACGATGCGCGCGTTGACCGCGGGGTCGTTGAGGTACTGGCCGGTGGCGCGGTTCACGAACAACGCGATCGGCACGCCCCAGGCACGCTGGCGTGAGATGACCCAGTCGGGGCGGCCCTGCACCATCGACGTGATCCGGTTTTCCGCGCGCGCGGGGATCCAGGTGGTCGCGGCGATCGCGTCGAGGGCGATCTCGCGCAGGGTGGCGCCGTTGCCAGCTTCTGCTCCCCCTCCCGCAAGCGGGAGGGGGCTGGGGGGTGGGCTCGCGCCATCCCCGTCAGCACCGGTCGAGAGCGCGTGCCCACCCCCGGCCCCTCCCGCTTGCGGGAGGGGGAAGAAGACGAGTCCATCGGGATGAACCATTGCGGGGTGGCGCGGAAGATCACCTTGGCCTTCGAGCGCCACGAATGCGGGTAGCTGTGCTTGAAGTCGTCGCTTGCCGCCAGCAGCGCGCCGACCTCGCGCAGGTCCGAGCAGATCGGGCCGTCGGCGCCCACGAACTTCTTGTTGATGACGCTACCCTGGCCCCCGAGCCACGCCCAGTCCGCGCGGTACATCCCCGCGCCGTCGACCGCGAAGACCGGGTCGATGCCGTATTGCTTGCAGAGTTCGAAATCGTCTTCGCCGTGGTCTGGCGCCATGTGGACGAGCCCGGTGCCGGCGTCGGTCGTGACGAACGCGCCGGGGAGGAACGGCCGCGGCTTCGCGAAGAACCCGCCGAGTGCGTGCATCGGGTGGCGGGCGGTTGCGTCGGCGAGGTCGGAGCCCTTGTAGCTACGCTGTATTGCGTACTGAATCGATACAGGGGTTCCAGCTATGCGCTCGGGTAAGCTGGACTGAAAATCAGTTTTTAGTCGGATGATAAACTGTTCAACGAGGTTTGCTGCCACGATGAGGGGCTTGTCGTTCAGAGGGTGCTCTGTTGGAACGAATGCATCGCCTGCGGACTGAGACGGATTATGGAAGCCCATCCTTAAATTGAGAAACACATACTCAATCTCAGGCCCATAGCTCAGCGCCTGGTTCACCGGGATCGTCCACGGCGTGGTCGTCCAGATCACCGCATGCGCGCCGACCAGTTCGGGCGCGTTCGGCGCCTCGACGATTTCGAACGCGACGTCGATCTGCGTGGAGACGATGTCCTCATACTCGACCTCGGCCTCGGCGAGCGCGGTCTTCTCGACCGGCGACCACATCACCGGCTTGGCGCCGCGGTACAGCTGGCCGCTCTCGGCGAACTTCAGCAGCTCGCCGACGATCGTCGCTTCGGCGTCGTACTTCATCGTCAGGTACGGATCGGCCCAGTCGCCCATCACGCCGAGCCGCTCGAACTCGGCCTTCTGCACCGCCACCCATTTCTCGGCATAGGCGCGGCATTCGGCGCGGAACTGCGCGACGGGGACGTCGTCCTTGTTGAGCTTCTTCGCGCGATACGCTTCCTCGACCTTCCACTCGATCGGCAGGCCGTGGCAGTCCCAGCCGGGGACATAGGGCGCGTCCTTGCCCATCAGCGACTGCGAGCGGACGATGATGTCCTTCAGGACCTTGTTCATCGCGTGGCCCATGTGGATGTCGCCGTTCGCGTAGGGCGGGCCGTCATGCAGGATGAACCGCTCGCGCCCAAGCCTCTGTTCGCGCAACCGGTCGTAGATCCCGAGCTTGGCCCAGCGCTCGAGGATCGCCGGTTCCTTCGCGGCGAGACCCGCCTTCATCGGGAAGTCGGTCTTCGGCAGGAAGACGGTGTCGCGGTAATCGCGGGCGGGGGCGGGCGTGGGAGCGTCGGTCATGAGAGCGGGGCTTTACCCGCGCTGTCGGTCTTACACAAATAGGGAAGAAGGGGGTTCACGCGGAGGCGGAGGTCAGCGTGCTGTCTTCCCCAACGATCTCGTCATCCCAGCGCAGGCTGGGATCTCATGCGGCAGGCGCGCGGCCCGTGGAGGGAGACCCCAGCCTTCGCTGGGGTGACGGGGTTTGGGGCGTGCGCCTACCGCAGTATCTCTCTCGCGCGCGCGCAGTCGGCGTCCATCTGTGTGGTCAGCGCGTCGAGGCTGTCGAACTTGGCCTCCGGGCGGAGATATTCGATCAGGGCGACCTCGATCGTCTGCGCGTACAGGTCTTCTGAGAAGTCGAAGAAGAACGGCTCCAGCAGCTCCTTGGGCGGGTCGAAGCTGGGGCGGATGCCGAGGTTCGCGGCGCCTTTGAGGACGCGTCCGTCCTGCAGCCGTCCGGTCGCCGCATAGATGCCGTAGGCGGGGCGCAGATATTTGCCCATGTCGAGGTTCGCGGTCGGATAGCCGATCGTGCGGCCGAGCTTGTCGCCGTGCTGGACCACACCCTCGATCGCGAACGGGCGCGTCAGCAGGCGCGTGGCGGTCGCCATGTCGCCGGCGCGGAGCGCGTCGCGGATGCGGGTGGAGGAGACGATCTCGCCGTCGAGCGCGACCGCGCCGACGGTTTCCGCGCGAAAGCCGTGCGCGGGGCCGCGAGCGGCGAGGGTGTGAACGGTACCGGCCTTGCCCTTGCCGAAAGTGAAGTCCTCGCCGGTGACGACGCCGGCGATCTTCAGCGCGCGTTCGAGCCGATCGGCGATGAACTGCTCGGCAGTCAGTGCGGCGAGGTCGCCATCGAAATGGAACACGATCATCGCGTCCGCGCCGGCCTGTGCGAACAGCCGCTCGCGCTGGTCGAGCGTGGTCAGGCGGAACGGTGCGGTGTCGGGGCGGAAATGGCGGACCGGGTGCGGGTCGAAGGTCGCGACCAGCGCCGGACGCCCCTCGGCCCTCGCCCACGCGACGGCGCGCGCGACCACCGCCTGGTGGCCGAGATGGAATCCGTCGAAATTGCCGAGCGCGACGATCCCGTTGCTGAGATGCGGGGGAATCGAAGCGCCCCCGTCGAGCCGCTGCATGCGCGGGTCAGTAACCAGCCGCTGCCAAAGGCGATAGTCCTTCTGTATCCTTAGCGAGTGAGGGTCACGAAACTGTACGCCGGGCGATCGCCGTCGGCGGGGTGGTCTTCGCGAGCTGTCTCCTGCCAGCCGTCAAACGCGGGCACGGTGGCGTCGCCTTCGGGTTCGGCGTGGACCGCGGTCAGTTCGATGCGGTCAGCGTGCGGCAGGAACAGCGCGAAGATTTCCGCGCCGCCGATCACCGCGACGTCGTCGCCGGCCATCGCTAGCGCTTCGTCGACCGAATGGGCGATTTCCGCACCGGCGGCGCTCCAAGTGCCACGCGTGAGGACGATGTGGCGGCGGCCGGGTAGGGGGCTGGGGAAGCTCTCGAAGGTCTTGCGGCCCATGATCATCGGCTTGCCCATGGTCTGGGTCTTGAAGCGCTTGAGGTCGGCAGGGAGGCGCCAGGGGAGCTGGCCGTCGCGGCCGATCACGCCGTTGGCGGCGCGGGCTAGGTGGAAGGTGATCATGCTTCGGTCATGCCGTAGCGAATGCACCAAGACCACCCCGTTCTCCTGCGCACGCAGGAGCCCAGGGTTACGGGGGGTAACGCTTGATACCCTGGGCTCCTGCGTGCGCAGGAGAACATGCCTTACCTCGGTGCGTGTTCCTTAACGTAGGCTTCGGGGTCCTTGTCGACGACCTTCACGCCGTTCAGGTGGTTCGCCTCGAACGCAGCAAACCGTACGCCCAGTTCGTGGCGTTCCTCCAGCGTGGCGTGCTTGCGGAAATCGGTCAGGCCCTGGCGTTCCTCCTCTGCGAGGTGGTCGCTGTTCGCCTTGTTGCATTCGCCGACCGCCTCGAACCACGCGTCCGAGCCGACCGGATGCTTGTCGACCGCCTCGCCCGTGTCGCGGATGTCGTTGTGATCCTCGATCGCGTCCTCGGTTTCCTCGGCGGCCGAGTCGGCATCGTTGCCGCCGGTGCCGATCTGCATCAGTCGCGGGTAGAAGAAGCGCTCTTCGGCCTCCGCATGCGCGTCGAGCAGGTTTTTCAGGCGCGTCCACAGCGCGGAGAGCGCTTCGGTGTCCTTCGCGTCGATCGAATCGATCTGGGCGAAGAGGGTCCGCTGCTGGGCGTGTTCGTCGAGGATGAGCTGTGTGATGTCCATGCGGGTCCGAACCGCGCAGCGTGCGCGCGGTTCCTATTGCGATTCGATCGCTTCAGACTGCGACCGGTGCCTTGATGTGCGGTTGCGCGACGTAATCGTGCAGCACGAAATCCTCGTAGTCATAGGCGTCGATCGACGGCGCCTTGCGGACGATTTCCAGCTGCGGCAGCGGGCCGGGGGTGCGGGCGAGCTGCGTGCGCGCCTGCTCCAGATGGTTTGAATAGAGGTGGCAGTCGCCGCCGGTCCAGATGAACTCGCCGACCTCGAGCCCGCACTGCTGCGCCAGCAGGTGCGTCAGCAGCGCGTAGCTCGCGATGTTGAACGGCACGCCCAGGAAGACGTCGGCGCTGCGCTGGTAGAGTTGCAGCGACAGCTTGCCGTTCGCGACGTGCGTCTGGAACAGGCAGTGGCACGGCGCCAGCGCCATCGCGTGGAGGTCGCCGGGGTTCCAGGCGCTGACGATCTGGCGGCGGCTGGCGGGGTTGGTCCTGATCTGGTCGATCAGCTCGGCGATCTGGTCGATATGGCGGCCGTCCGCGGCGACCCAGTCGCGCCATTGCTTGCCGTAGACCGGGCCGAGGTCGCCGGTCTCGTCCGCCCATTCGTCCCAGATCGCGACGTTCCGCTCCTGCAGCCAGCGAACGTTGGTGTCGCCGCGCAGGAACCAGAGCAGCTCGACGATGATCGAGCGGAGGTGGAGCTTCTTGGTGGTCAGCACCGGAAAGCCCTGGCCGAGGTCGAAGCGCATCTGCGCGCCGAACACGCTCAGGGTGCCGGTGCCGGTACGGTCCATCGTCTCGACGCCGGTCGAGACGATACGGTCCATGAGATCGAGATATTGACGCATGCCGGATGCCTAGTCCAAGCCGTGCCTGCCGCCAAGATGGAGTTGGCTCGTCGTGCATGGTCGGCAGCCGCAGTGCAGGCCGGTTCGTGCCGAACCTGCCGCCTGTCAACGACTTCGCGACCGCCCTCGCGCTGTTTCACGCGCTCGGTCAGGCGCGGCGCGAAGTGGTGGGGGTGGCGTATCTTGATCCGGATCGGAGGATTCTCGGCCTGCGCCACATCGTCGGCACGCGCGACCGGGTCGATGTTTCGGTGCGCGGGATCGTGGCCGATGCGCTGGCGTTCGACGCCGCGGCGGTGGTGATGGCGCACAATCATCCCAGCGGCGATGCGCGGCCGAGCGAGCGCGACCTGGCGTTCACGCGGGCGCTGGCGCGGGGACTGGCAGGGATCGAGGTCGAACTGCTCGACCATCTCGTGATGGCGGGAGAGGCGACGACGAGCATTCGCGACCTTACGTCATCCTGACGGCGCCTATTTTTGCGGCGCCGGACTATTCAGCCTGCAGGGAACGATCCCGGTCGGTTCGGGGCGGCGGCCGGTGGCACGGAAGGTCGCCATGTAGCCGCCCGCGGACGGCATGTCGTCCATCGCCACCTGGGTATAGCCGACCGCGGCCAGTTCGCATTTCAGCAGCGGCGGCGGCGTACCGTGGTCGCGCGTGGGACGGTCGGCATCGACGATCACGACCAGTCCGTCGGGCTTCAGTGACGGCCGCAGGCGCCACAGGAACTCATAGGGCTGCGCGATCTCGTGATACATGTGCACCATCAGCACGCGGTCGAAGCTGGTCGGCGGCAGTTTCGGATCGTTCGGTTCGCCCAGCCGCACGCTGACATTGTCGAGCCGTTCGCGCGCCACGCGCTCGGCGAGCTGGTCACGGACGTGCGCTACGATGTCCTCGGCGAGCACGCGGCCGTCCGGCCCGACCCGCGCGGCCAGGCGGATGGTATAATAGCCTTCGCCCGCGCCGATATCCGCAACGGTCATGCCGGTACGGATATGCGACTTGTCCATCACCTCGCCGGCTTCGTTAAGCCGGTCGCGCGCTTCCTCGTTCGACCAGCGTGCCGACACGATCGACGCGACCGGGCGGTCGGCGGCAGGGAACGGCCCCGGACCCTTCGGCTCGCGCTTGATCAGCGGCTTGCTGCCGTCGCAGGCCACGAGCGAGAGTATCAATGCGAGTCCGACGGCTATCCTCAATCGACGTCCTCCACCTCGACGGCCTCGCCGGTCACGCGCTGCGACAGGGCCGCGGCCATGAAAAGCTCGAGATCGCCGTCGAGCACGTCGGACGGGCTGGTCGAAACGACGCCGGTGCGCAGATCCTTGACCATCTGGTACGGCTGCAGGACGTACGACCGGATCTGGTGACCCCAGCCGATGTCGGTCTTGCCCGCGTTCTCGGCATTGGCTGCCGTTTCCCGAATGGCCAGCTCGCGTTCGTACAGGCGTGCGCGAAGCTGGTTGTACGCTTCGGCCTTGTTCTTGTGCTGCGAGCGCTGGTTCTGGCACTGCACGACGATGCCGGTCGGGATATGCGTGATGCGCACCGCCGAATCGGTCGTGTTGATGTGCTGCCCGCCCGCACCGGACGCGCGGTAGGTGTCGATGCGCAGGTCGCTCTCGTTATACTCGACGTTGATGTCGTCATCGACGACCGGATAGACCCAGACGCTGGCGAACGACGTATGGCGGCGTGCGGCGCTGTCGTACGGGCTGATGCGGACCAGGCGGTGGACGCCGCTTTCGGTCTTGGCATAGCCGTACGCGTTCTCGCCCTTGAGCAGCAGCGTGGCGGACTTGATCCCGGCCTGTTCGCCCGAATGCTGGTCGACCAGTTCGACTTTGAGCCCATGGCGCTCGCCCCAGCGCGAGTACATCCGGCTGAGCATGCCCGCCCAGTCCTGGCTCTCGGTTCCGCCGGCGCCGGCGTTCACCTCGATATAGGTGTCGTTGGCGTCGGCTTCGCCCGCGAGCAGCGCCTTGATCTTGTCGCGGTCGGCGCGCGCAGCGAGTTCTGCGAGCGCGGCGACGCCGTCGGCTTCCATCGCTGTATCGCCCTCGGCCTCGGCCATCTCAATCAGCTCGGAGGTGTCGCTGAGTTCGCTCTCAATCGCGCGGGTCGCCGAGATCGCCTCGTCCAAACGACGACGCTCGCGCATCACCTCCTGCGCGGCCTTCGGATCCGACCAGAGCGCCTGGTCCTCGACGCGCGCGTTCAGCTCGTCGAGGCGACGCAGCGCGCGGTCCCAGTCGAGGAAGCGGCGCAGCAGCGCCAGCGCGTCGTTGATGGTGTCGACATGAGCCTGCGCTTCGGCGCGCATGGGTATTCTCCAATGGTCGGGAACGGCACGAACGGCCAATCCCGCTATATAGGACACGGCCTAGTAGATGCCGCCCTGCCTTTGCAAGAAATCGCTGTCGCGCGGCGCTTCGGCACGCGGCGCGACGGGCTTGGCGACGACCGGCGCGATCGGCCCGCCCGAGCGGCGCGCGGCGCGGCGCGGTTCGCTCTCGGGCTTGAACGCTTCCCAGATCACCGCGGGCTTGGGATCGCTGGTATTGGGCCAGGTGCCATAGACCGGACGGCCGCTGGCACGATCGATGCGGACCATACGAATCCCCGGCGGGGCGCGGAACGGCAGCTTCTCGAGCCCCTCGTACGCCTTGATCGCGAACTGCTTGAAGATCGGTGCGGCCAGCGTGCCGCCCTGTGCGGCGCCGCCGAGGTTCCGCGGCGTGTCGAAGCCGATGTACAGCCCGCCGACATATTGCGGGGTGCCGCCGACGAACCACACGTCGGTGGGGCCGTTGTTGGTGCCGGTCTTACCGAACATCGGCCGGTCGAGATCGCGCAGCGTCACCGCGGTGCCGCGCTGGACCACGCCCTCGGTGATATGGACCATCTGGAACGCAGTCTGCGCGTCCAGCACCTGGCGCTGGCGTGGCACCGGCCGCGGCATCGGCTTGCCGTCCCAGTCGGGCGCGTTGCAGCGATCGCAGGGGCGCCAGTTCTCGGGCCAGATCACCTTGCCGCGGCGGTTCTGGACGAAGTCGATCAGCGACGGCGCGCCGCCCTTGCCGTTGTTGGCGAGGATCGAATAGGCGTTGACCATCCGGCCCACCGTGGTCTCGCCGGCGCCCAGCGCGAACGACAAATACGGTGCGTAGTCGCCGACGCCCATCTTCTTGATCGTCGCCACGACCTTCGGCATGCCGGTCTGCGCGGCGGCGCGCACCGTCATCAGGTTGCGCGACTGTTCGATGCCCCAGCGCATCGTGTGTGGCCCGCTCCCACGCGAATTGCCGAAGTTGCGGAAGCATTTGTTGCCCAACCGGGCGCCCTGATAGACGCAGAACGGGCCGTCGACGATGATCGACGCTGGGGTCATGCCGTTGTCGAGCGCCGCGGAATAGACGATCGGCTTGATCGTCGACCCCGGCTGCCGCATCGCCTGCGTCGCGCGATTGAACGCCTGGATACGGTCGTCGAAGCCGCCCTGCATCGCCAGCACGCGGCCGCTCGACGGTTCCTCGACGACGAACCCGCCCGAGATCTTCGGGATCGCGCGCAGGCCGAAGCCGCCGCCTTCCGGAGCGACCGCGACGATGTCGCCGACCTTCAGCGCTGTGAACGCATTGCCGCCCTGGCCACGAACCGGCATCTGCGCGCCCGATCGCGGCAGCGTGCCGGTATCGCCATCCGCGAACCCTAGCTCGGCCGATCCGCTCGACTTCGCGGTGACGATCGCCGCCACCCAGTCGTTGTAATCGAGCGCGATGTTGGTGTTGAGCAGCGACTGCAGCCAGTTGGCCTGGCCGTCGTCGTCGGTGGTCAGGTCGATATGGCGGATCGGCCCGGCCCAGCCGCGACCGCGGTCGAACCGGATCAGGCCGTCGCGCAACGCCTTCTGCGCCAGGTCCTGCAGCCGGGTGTCTAGCGAGGTCCGCACCCACAGCCCGCCGGAATAGACGCTGTACGGACCGTCCTTCGCGTTCTCGCCGAACTTGGCGAGCAACTGGCGGCGTACTTCCTCGACGAAATAGCCGCCGACGCTCTCGAATTTCGGGGTGCGACGCAGCACCGCGACGATCGGTTCGGCACGCGCCTGATCGTGCTGGGCGCGGGTGATGAAGCCGTTGTCGAGCATCCGGGCGAGCACATAGTTGCGGCGGATCGTCGCCCGTTCGCGCGACCGCACCGGATCGTAGTTGGACGGCCCCTTGGGCAGGATCGCCAGATAGGCCATCTGCGCGAGGTCGAGCTGGTCGAGCTCCTTGTCGAAATAGGCGTGGCTCGCCGCCTCCACGCCGAACGCGTTGCGGCCGAGCGCGATCTGGTTGAGGTAGAGTTCCAGGATCTGCTGCTTGGTCAGCGTGTCCTCGATCTTGTACGCCAGCACCGCCTCGCGCAGCTTGCGCGTCGGCGAATAGGCGTTGCCGATCAGCAGGTTCTTGGCGACCTGCTGGGTGATCGTGGAGCCACCCTTGGCGCGGCGGCCGGTGCCCATCTTCGATGCATAGTCGATCACCGCGCCGGCGAGGCCAGTGTAGTCGACGCCGTGATGCTCGAAGAACGACTTGTCTTCGGCGGCCAGGAACGCGCGGATCAGCATCGGCGGATATTCGGCGTAGCTGAGTTCGACGCGGCGCTCGCGGGCATAGCTGTGGATCGGGACGCCATCGATGCCGCGGACGTTGGTCGGCAGCGGCGGCTCATAGGTGCGCAAGGCGTCGACCGAGGGCAGGTCGCGGACGACGAGCAGCCAGAACGCAAAGATCGCGACGATTCCGAGGACGATCAGCGCCAGCGCGGCCTTGACGAGTTTCCGCGACCAGACGCGCGCGAGCCAGCCGCGGGCAGCCGCGATCGGGCGGCGGATCTGGACGGTCGAGCTGGGGGGAGGTTCGGATGCCATAAACTGGGCCGAGCGTTTAGCAGGTTCGCGGACGCTTGCCAGCGGGGTTCGGTCTGTCGCGGTAGAAGGGCGTCGCTGTCTTTTTCGGCATCCCGACGTACATCTCCTTCGTCATCCCGGGCTTGTCCCGGGATCCAGGGTAACGGGGGGCGGTGCTGCTTGGCTCTGGATCCCGGGACGAGCCCGGGATGACGAAGGGTTCGGGGCGGTGTTCGCTGGGTTCCCGCTTGCGCGAGGGAACGGTTACTGGAGTACTGTCTCTCCGCCGCGATCCATGGCAGCAGGCGCGGATGACGCCTGCGTTGCCGATCCTTGCCGTTCTGCCCGAGCTGCTCGCCGCCTTGCGCGAACGGTCGTCCGCGGTGCTGGTCGCGCCGCCGGGCGCCGGCAAGACCACCGCGGTCGCTCCGGCGCTGCTTGGGGAACCCTGGTGCGGGGGCGAGATCCTGCTGCTTTCCCCCCGACGTCTGGCGGCACGCGCCGCCGCCGAACGGATGGCCGCGACCGCGGGGGAGTCCGTTGGTGGGACGTTCGGCTACGCGACCCGGATGGACAGCAAGCGCTCCGCCGCGACGCGCGTCACCGTGATCACCGAGGGTATCTTCGTCGCGCGGATCCAGGCTGATCCCGAACTCGCTGGCGTGTCGGCGGTGCTGTTCGACGAGGTGCACGAGCGCAGTCTCGACGGCGATTTCGGGCTCGCGCTCGCGCTAGACGTGCAGGCGGGGTTCCGCCCCGACCTGCGCATCGTCGCGATGTCGGCGACGCTGGACGGTGCGCGCTTCTCGGCGTTGATGGACGACGCTGTAGTGATCGAAAGTGAGGGGCGAAGCTATTCGCTCGAGTTGCGTCACATCGGGCGGAACGCCGAGCTGCGGATCGAGGATTCGGTCGCGAGTGCGGTTCGGCTGGCGCTGTCCGAAAGCGAGGGCGGGGTGCTCGCCTTCCTGCCCGGCGTCGCCGAGATCGAGCGTACCGCCGAACGACTGGCGAATCTGCCCGACGACATCGTGGTCCATGAACTCCACGGCAGCCTCGACCCCGCCGCGCAGCGCGCCGCGATCCTGCCGCAGCGCGACGGGCGGCGGAAGGTCGTGCTCGCGACCAGTATCGCCGAGACCAGCCTGACGCTGGACGGTATCCGCATCGTCGTCGATTCGGGGCTGGCGAGGCGTCCGCGCTACGATCGCGCGGCAGGGATGACGCGGCTGGTGACCGAACGCGCGAGCCAGGCGGCGGTGATACAGCGCGCCGGTCGCGCGGCGCGGCAGGGGCCGGGGGTGGCGTATCGGCTGTGGGAGGCCGCGGCGACCGCGGGATTGCCGCGCTACGATCCGCCCGAGATACTGGAGGCGGACCTGTCGGCGCTGGTGCTGGCTTGCGCCTTGTGGGGCGTGACGCCCGACGGGCTGCGCTGGATCGACGCGCCGCCTGCGGCTGCGACCGACGAGGCGCAGGCGCGGCTGATGACGCTGGAGGCGATCGACGCCGATGGGCGCCCGACCGCGCATGGGCGCGCGATCGCGAAGCTGCTGATGCCGCCGCGACTGGCGCATATGCTGATCCGTGCGGGCGAGCGGGGGCTGGGGCAGGTCGCGGCGGAGGTTGCGGTGTTGCTGGGGGAGCGTGGGATCGGGGGGCCGGATGTCGATCTGGAAGCGCGGTTGCGGCGATGGAAGGGCGAGCGCGGGCCGAAGGCGCAGGCGGCTCGGGGGATGGCTGAACGGTGGGCGCGTCTTGCCCCCCTCCCGCTTGCGGGAGGGGCTGGGGGAGGGCGTGTCGGGGATATTGCCGCGCGTTCTGGACCGACAGCCCCTCCCCCGACCCCTCCCGCAATCGGGAGGGGAGTAGAAGTCGCGCTTGCCCTTGGCTTTCCGGATCGGATCGCGCGGCGGCGGGATGCTTCGGGGGAGACCTGGGCTTCGGTTGGGGGGCGGGGGTTTCGGCTTGATCCGACATTGCCGCTCGCGCGCTCGGAATGGCTGGCGGTGGCCGATACGCAAGGCTCGGCGGCGGGCGCGCGCATCCTGTCCGCGGCGGCGATCGACGCCGCCACCGTCGAAGCGTTGTTCGCCGACCGTATCGAGACGCGGCGCACTGCGACCTTCGACCCAACGACGGGCGGCGTGCAGCCGACCCGCGAACGCCGGCTCGGCGCGATCCGGTTGTCGAGCGGGCCGGACAGCGGCGCCGATCCCGAGGCGATCGCCGCGGCGCTACTAGATGGCGTGCGGACCCATGGGCTCGCATTGCTGGCGTGGAGCGAGGGCGCGCAGGCACTCCGTGACCGTGCCGCGTTCGCGGGGGTTCCGCTCGATGATGCGACGCTGCTCGATCGTGCCGACGAATGGCTCGCGCCGTTGCTGGCGGGCAAGCGCAGGCTCGACCAGATCGGGTCGCTTACCGAATCGCTGCGAAATCTCATCGGCTGGGATGCGATGCGGACGATCGACCGGCTCGCGCCCGCCGATTTCACCAGCCCCGCGGGCAGCACCCACGCGATCGACTATGCCGCGGAGGGTGGCCCGCGCGTCGACCTGCGCGTGCAGGCGTTGTTCGGGCTCGCGGTGCATCCGGTGATCGGCGAGGTCCGCGTGCCGCTGGTACTCAGCCTGACCTCGCCCGCGGGCCGGCCGATCCAGACGACGCGCGACCTGCCCGGATTCTGGGCCGGCAGCTGGAGCGCGGTGGCGAAGGAAATGCGCGGGCGCTACCCCAAGCACCCCTGGCCCGACGATCCCGCCTCGGCGTCGGCGACGCTGCGCACGAAAAAGGCGGATGCAAGGGCCGCCGGTTCGCGGTAGGGAAGCGTCATGCCTACCGCCCGTATCTTCCAGCGCCCCAAGAACGCCATGCAGTCCGGCAAGTACCGGACCGAATCCTGGCAATTGGAATTCGAGCCGTCCGAGCCCAAGCGGCCCGACCCGCTGACCGGCTGGGCCGGCAGCGGCGACACCCGCGATCAGGTGCGGCTGTTCTTCCCGACGCTGGAGGCTGCCGTCGCGCATTGCGAGCGCGAGGGCTGGGACCACAATATCGTCCCCGCGCCGCAAAAGACGCTGAAGTTGCAGAGCTACGCGGATAATTTCCGCTAAGGGCAGCTACCCCGCAAACGCCTGGCGGGAGCCTTAGTGCGCGACGAGAGTTACACCTGCGCAACGACCCCGACGGGGCGTATCTCTCCCTGCAAGGCTCGACCCCATGACTATTGCGCGGCCCCGCGTCGAAAACGGCGGGCTTATCCTTTTCCTCGCCTTCATCACCGTCGGCCTCGCGCTGGTGGTATCCAGCTTCGCCGGTGCGCTGCTGTGGGCGGTGCTGGCGGCATTGCTGTTCCAGCCGCTGTTCCAGCGCATTCTGGCGCGGTGGCCGGAGCGTCGCAACACCGCAGCCGCGTTGACCATCCTGATCATCACCGTCGCGGTCGTCATTCCGGCGCTGATCGTGACCAGCCTGGTCGTCGAGCAGGCGGCCGGCGTCTACAACCAGATGCGCAGCGGCCAGATCAACTTCGCGTCCTATTTCGAACAGGTCCACGACGCGTTGCCACTGCGCTTGCAGCGGCTGATCGACAAGGCCGGGTTCGGCAGCTTCGAACGCGCACAGGCCGAACTCTCGCAGGCGGTCGGCAACAGCGCGAGCATGCTGGCCAGCCGCGCGCTGTCGATCGGCGCGAACGCCGCCGCCTTTCTGCTCGCCTTTGGCGTCGGGCTGTACGTGACCTTCTTCCTGCTCCGCGACGGTGCGCGGATCGGTCCTGCGATCGTGCGCGCGCTGCCACTTGAGCCGACGGTGTCGCGGCGTCTCGCGGACAAGTTCGTCGCCGTGGTGCGGGCGACGATCAAGGGGTCCGGCGTCGTCGCCTTGGTCCAGGGTGCACTCGGTGCGGTGACGTTCTGGGTGGTCGGGCTGCCGGCGGCGTTGCTGTGGGGCATGTTGATGGCGGTCGCGGCGCTGCTGCCGGCGATCGGTCCGGCGATCATCTGGGGTCCGGTCGCGATCTACCTGCTCGCAACCGGTGCGATCTGGCAGGCCGTGGTCGTCATCGTGTCGGGCGTGCTGGTGATCGGCCTGGCCGACAATATTCTGCGGCCGATCCTGGTCGGTCGCGATACCGGTATTCCGGACTGGCTGGTGCTGGTCACCACGCTGGGCGGGATCGATCTGGTCGGGCTGAGCGGTATCGTCGTCGGGCCGCTGGCGGGGGCACTGTTCATCACGGGCTGGCAGATCCTGACCGAGCAGCGGCTGGGCCGCGCTGCCGATGGCGATGATCCGGCACGGACCGGCGATTGATCGCCGTCGCGCCCGGGCCGGGATCGTGCTAGGATAGCGCTGTGTCCACCGCCATTCCCCATAGCTACGCCATCGGCATCGAGCCGGACGACATCGACTTCATGGGTCACGTCAACAACGCCAATTATCTGAAGTGGGTACAGGCCGCCGTGGTCGACCATTGGCAGCGCCTGGCGCCCCCCGATGCGGTCGCGGGGCACCTGTGGGTCGCGCTGAAGCACGAGATCACCTACCGCAAGCCGGCGTTCCTGAACGACGACGTCATCGCGACCGTCCTGCTCGAAAAGGTGCAAGGCGCGCGCGCGTTCTACGAGACGATTATCAAGCGCGGCGAGGACGTGCTGGCCGAGGTCAAGTCGAGCTGGTGCTGCCTCGATGCCGAGACGCTGCGGCCGTCGCGGCTGGCGAACAGCGTCATCGAGCACTTCTTTCCCAAGGACGCGGAATAGAATAGGCACCCCTCGCCATGTGCGCTGCTCCGCAAAGGTAGGGCGCGGAATACCAAGGAGAGTCCATGTCCTCGACGATCGAAGAGCTCGCCCGGCGCCGTGAAGCGGCCCGCGTCGGCGGCGGCGAGAAGCGCATCGCGGCGCAGCATGCCAAGGGCAAGCTGACCGCCCGCGAACGCCTCGACGTGCTGCTCGATGAGAATTCGTTCGAGGAACTCGACATGTTCGTCGAGCATAACTGCGTCGATTTCGGCATGGCGGACCAGGTCTATCCGGGCGACGGCGTCGTCACCGGATCGGGCACGATCAACGGCCGGCTGGTGTTCGTGTTCAGCCAGGATTTCACCGTGTTCGGCGGATCCCTGAGCGAGCGCCATGCGCAGAAAATCTGTAAGGTCATGGACATGGCGATGAAGGTCGGCGCGCCGGTGATCGGAATCAACGATTCGGGCGGCGCGCGCATCCAGGAGGGCGTGGCGTCGCTCGGCGGCTATGCCGACGTGTTCCAGCGCAACGTGCTGGCGTCGGGCGTGGTGCCGCAGCTGTCGCTGATCATGGGGCCGTGCGCAGGCGGCGCGGTGTACAGCCCGGCGATGACCGACTTCATCTTCATGGTGAAGGATTCGAGCTACATGTTCGTGACCGGCCCCGACGTGGTCAAGACCGTGACCAACGAGGTCGTGACGCAAGAGGCGCTCGGCGGCGCGGTGACGCACACGACCAAGACGTCGGTCGCCGACAACGCGTTCGAGAACGACATCGAGGCGCTGCTGGCGGCGCGCGACTTCTTCGACTTCCTGCCCGCCTCGAACCGGGAGGGGGTGCCCGAACGCCCGACCGCAGACGAATGGGACCGGATCGAGGACAGCCTCGACACGCTGATCCCGGCATTGGCCAACCAGCCCTATGACATGCACGAGTTGATCCGGAAGGTCGTCGACGAAGGCGATTTCTTCGAGACGCAGCCGGCACATGCGGCCAACATCATCACCGGTTTCGGCCGAATCGAAGGGCGCACGGTCGGCTTCGTCGCGAACCAGCCGATGGTGCTGGCGGGTGTGCTCGACATCAACAGCTCGAAGAAGGCGGCGCGGTTCGTGCGGTTCTGCGACGCGTTCGACATCCCGATCGTAACCTTCGTCGACGTCCCCGGCTTCCTGCCTGGCATCGCCCAAGAGCATAACGGCATCATCAAGCACGGTGCGAAGCTGCTGTTCGCGTACGGCGAGGCGACCGTGCCAAAAATCACCGTGATCACGCGGAAAGCGTATGGCGGCGCGTACGACGTGATGGCGTCGAAGCATTTGCGCGGCGATTTGAACTATGCCTGGCCGACCGCGGAGATCGCGGTGATGGGTGCCAAGGGCGCGGTCGAGATCATCTTCCGCGGCAAGACCCCGGACGAGATCGCCGCGCGCACCGCCGAATACGAGGCGCGCTTCGCCAACCCGTTCGTGGCGGC
This sequence comes from Sphingomonas sp. R86521, assembly GCF_042466235.1. Taxonomy (NCBI): domain Bacteria; kingdom Pseudomonadati; phylum Pseudomonadota; class Alphaproteobacteria; order Sphingomonadales; family Sphingomonadaceae; genus Sphingomonas; species Sphingomonas sp. R86521. The sequence continues at coordinate 604,271 of NZ_JAXHBY010000001.1, forward strand.
GAGCAAGGGTTTTATCGACGAGGTGATCCAGCCGCACTCTACCCGGCGCCGCATCGCGCTCGGCCTGCGGAAACTGCGCGGCAAGGTCCTTGAGAATCCGTGGAAGAAGCATGACAACATTCCGCTTTGACCTACGACCCGCCCGCCAGCTTGTTGCAGGATGATAAGCACATTATAATGTCATGCGAAGGAGTCGCGACATGCAGAGCGAACGCGTGACGTTTTTGACTACGCCCGACCACAAGGCCGCGCTCGACGCCTATGCAGCGAATTGTGGCATGTCGGTTGGCCGTGTCGTGCGCGAGGCGACCACACGGTACATTGCCTCGCCGGCATCGCATGATGAGGACGCGGCATTGGCGATGCTAACGCCGCAGATCGAAGCTGCTGTCGACGACATGAAGGCATCCATTCGGTCGATGCGCGAAAATATAGCGCGTAGCTGTGCTGCCGTTGATGCCGTGCTGGCCGGCGAAAACCCGTGAGCGCCGGCGAAAAGGCATTTGGTGTTTTCAAGACCATCTTGACGCTGAAGGATCAACTCGACGACCTCGATCGAGACCTCGCGCAACTCGGCGGGCGACTCAGTGGTCTCGCCGGGGCGCACGGTGACCTACGCGATCGGGTGTCTCGCCTCGAGGGTATGATCGAAGGCGCGGCGATGGCGTCCGGGCGGCAGCAACGGAGGATCGAAGAATGATCGTACCCCTGCTTTTCCAGGCGGCCGTTGCAGCCGCAACACCTGCCCCGGCACCGGCGGCCCAGGCATGGAAACTTGCCGAACGCACCAATGCCGCCGGCGTGCGCAGCGTTTCGGCGTCGGTCATCGGGCGCGACGGTCTGTCGCGATTGCTGGTCAAGTGCGACGTCGGATCCGAACCGATCGTCTCGGTACAGTTCATCCAGCCGACTGCGCTCGGCGAGTCGGCCGCCAAGGCCGTTGCAATGCGGTTCGATGGCGGGCCGGCCTTCAATTATCTGTGGCAGTTTCCGGGGACCGCGACCTACATCGCCGATCCGGAGGCGGTCACGAAACTGACGAGCTTCCTGGTCAAGGCGAAGCAGGTCGGCGTCGAGACCACCAACGCGTCGAACTTCGCGGTTGAAGCGACCTTCGCCGCGCCAGGCAACGATGCGATGATCCGGCAGGTGCTGGGCGTGTGCGGCTATACGCTGGGCGTCGTACCCACGCCGCCGCCGGCCAAGGACCCGAAATGACGATCGGACGCTTGAATCATGTCGGGGTAGCGACGCCGTCGATCGCGAAGTCGGTCGAGACGTATCGGCTGCTGCTCGGCGCGACCGCGATCGGCGAGCCGTTCGATCTGCCCGCGCAGGGGGTGAAGGTGTGCTTCATCGATACGCCGAACACGCAGATCGAGCTGATCGAGCCGTATGACGAGACGTCGCCGATCGCCGGGTTTCTGCGCAAGAACCCCGCCGGTGGGCAGCATCATGTCTGCTTCGAGGTGCCTGACATCGATGCGGCGGTCGCCGATCTGACCGCCAAGGGCGCCACCGTTCTTGGCAGCCCGCGGATCGGCGCGCATGGCACGCCGATCGTGTTCGTCCATCCGAAGGATTTCGGCGGGATGCTGGTCGAGCTCATGGAAACCCCGAAGGACGCGCATTGAGCTACATGCATATCCTGAGCGAGCGACGCGGCGACGTGCTGGTGCTGACGTTGAACCGGCCCGACCGGCTGAACGCAGCGCCTCCGGCGATGTTCGAGGAATTGCGCGCGGCGTTGGGCAATCTCGATGGCGCGCGGGCGGTGTTGGTCGCGGGTGCGGGGCGGGCGTTCTGTTCGGGGGCGGATGTTGGTGGCGGGGCGCTTGGCTCGGACAATCCGGGCGAGGCGACGTTCGCGGCGCTGACGGGAAGCTATAATCCGACGATGGCGGCGATCGCCGATCTGTCGGTGCCGGTGGTGAGCGCGGTGCGTGGGCCGGCGGCGGGCATCGGCTGCAGCCTCGCGCTCGCTGCGGATTTCTGTGTCGCGAGCGAGACCGCGTATTTTCTCCAGGCGTTCGTGAACATCGGGCTGGTGCCCGACGGCGGTGCATCTTGGATGCTGCCTCGATTGATAGGCAAGGCCCGCGCGACGGAGATGATGATGCTTGGCGAGCGGGTGCCGGCGGCGAAGGCGCTCGACTGGGGGATGGTGCACAAGGTCGTTGCTGACGACGCGCTGGATGCTGAGGCGTTTGCGCTGGCCGAGCGGTTGGCGGCGATGCCGACGGTCGCGCTCGGGTTGATGCGGCGGGCGATTACGGCTGCGTACGAAACGGATTACGCGACCGCGATGCAGGCGGAGGCTGCGAACCAGCGCGACGCGCGGGGGTCTGCGGATTCGATGGAGGGGGGCATCGCGTTCCTGACGAAGCGCAAACCGGTGTTCACTGGCAAGTGACCTTCGCCTTCAACACCACCCCGGCGAAGGCCGGGGCCCAATTGGGCAACGGCGCCTTGGCTGGTGCTGTTCTCCGTTACAGCAACCTTTCCAATTGGGCCCCGGCCTTCGCCGGGGTGGTGTTTTCAGCATGACCGACACGCCCGAAACCGCCCCAACCCTCGCCGACTGGCAGGCGCTCGCCGCCAAGGAAGTAAAAGGCACCGACCTCATCTGGCCGACCCCCGAGGGCATCGACGTCAAGCCGCTCTACACCGCGGAAGACGTGCGCGAAGACCCCGGCCTCCCCGGTTTCGCCCCCTTCACCCGCGGCGTCCGCGCGTCGATGTACGCCGGTCGCCCGTGGACGATCCGCCAGTACGCCGGCTTCTCGACCGCCGAAGCCTCGAACGCGTTCTACCGCCGCAACCTCGCCGCCGGCCAGAAAGGCCTGTCGGTCGCGTTCGATCTCGCCACCCACCGCGGCTACGACAGCGACCACCCCCGCGTCACCGGGGACGTCGGCAAGGCCGGCGTCGCGATCGACTCGGTCGAGGACATGAAGATCCTCTTCGACGGCATCCCGCTCGACAAGATGTCGGTCAGCATGACGATGAACGGCGCGGTGATCCCGATCCTCGCCTTCTTCATCGTCGCGGGCGAGGAGCAGGGCGTCGACCGGAAACTGCTCGACGGGACCATCCAGAACGACATCCTCAAGGAGTTCATGGTCCGCAACACCTACATCTACCCGCCCGAGCCGAGCATGCGGATCATCTCGGACATCTTCGGCTACACCAGCCGCGAGATGCCCAAGTTCAACAGCATTTCGATCAGCGGCTATCACATGCAGGAGGCTGGGGCGACGCAGCTCCACGAGCTCGCCTTCACGATCGCCGACGGCATGGAATATGTGAAATACGGCGTCGCGTCCGGGCTCGACATCGACAAGTTCGCCGGGCGCCTGAGCTTCTTCTTCGCGATCGGCATGAACTTCTTCATGGAGATCGCCAAGCTCCGCGCCGCCCGCGTCCTATGGCACCGCGCGATGACGCAGCTGGGCGCGCAGGACGAGCGCTCGAAAATGCTGCGCACGCATTGCCAGACGTCGGGCGTGTCGCTCACCGAGCAGGACCCGTACAACAACGTCATGCGCACGACGATCGAGGCGATGGCGGCGATGCTCGGCGGCACGCAGTCGCTCCACACGAATGCGCTCGACGAGGCGATCGCGCTTCCGACCGACTTCTCCGCGCGGATCGCGCGCAACACGCAGATCGTGATCCAGGAAGAGACGGGGATGACCAAGGTCGTCGATCCGCTCGGCGGCAGCTATTATATCGAGAGCCTGACGCAGTCGCTGGTCGACGGCGCGTGGAGCCTGATCGAGCGGATCCAGTCCGAAGGCGGCATGGCGAAAGCGGTCGCGGCGGGCTGGCCCAAGGCGATGATCGAGGAAGCCGCCGCCGGCCGCCAGGCCCGCGTCGATCGCGGCGAGGACGTCATCGTCGGCGTGAACAAGTACAAGCTCGCCGAACAGGACGCGATCGAGATCCTCGACGTGGATAACGTCGCGGTGCGGGCAGGCCAGATCGAACGCATCAACCGGGTAAAGGCGACGCGCGACGACGCGGCGTGCCGCGCCGCGCTCGACGCGTTGCGTGAAGGGGCGCGACGCGGAAATCCTCCCCCGGCGGGGGAGGTGGCATCGCACAGCGATGACGGAGGGGTTGCGCCCTATCGAGAGGGCGATACCCCTCCGTCAGCCGCAAACGCGGCTGCCACCTCCCCTGCCAGGGGAGGATCGGAAACGAACCTCCTCGCCTTAGCCGTTGAATGCGCCCGAGCCCGCGCCACGCTCGGCGAAATCTCGTCGGCGATGGAGGACGTGTTCGGCCGCTACGGCACGCAGCCCACCCCCGTCTCGGGCATCTACGGCGGCGCGTACGAGGACGACGCGCGCTGGACCCGCCTCACCGATGGCGTCCAAGCCACCGAGCGCCGGATGGGCCGCAAACCGCGCATGCTCGTCGCCAAGATGGGGCAGGACGGCCACGACCGCGGCGCCAACCTCGTCTCGTCGATGTTCGGCGACCTGGGGTTCGAGATCGTCCCCGGCCCGCTGTTTCAGACCCCCGCCGAAGCCGCCGCGCTCGCGCTGGAGAAGGACGTCGACATCGTCGGTGCCTCGTCGCTCGCGGCCGGCCACAAGACGCTGATCCCCGAACTGATCGGCTATCTCCGCGAGGCGGGCCGCGCGGATATCAAGGTGATCGCGGGTGGCGTTATCCCCGCACAGGACTATCAGGCGCTGCGCGATGCCGGGGTCCAGGCGATCTTTGGACCCGGCACCAACCTGATCCAGGCCGCCGAGGACGTGTTGAAACTCCTCGGCCACAATATGGCCCCGCAAGAGGAAGCCGCCGAATGACCGATACCCTTCTTCGTACTCTCGTACATGCAGTGGCTCCGAGCCTGGTGCGCGATGCTCCCGTGTCCCGCACCGACTGGACCCGTCCCGAGATCGCCGCGCTGTTCGACCTCCCGTTCGACGAACTCATGTTCCGCGCGCAGACCCTCCACCGCGCGCACCACGCGATCGGCGAGGTCCAGCTGTGCACGCTGCTGTCGATCAAGACCGGCGGCTGCCCCGAGGATTGCGGCTATTGCTCGCAGTCCGCGTCGTCCGACTCCGGCCTGAAGGCGGAAAAGCTGATGGACGTCGACGCGGTCCTCGCCGACGCCGCGCAGGCCAAGGCCGCGGGATCGCAGCGTTTCTGCATGGGCGCCGCCTGGCGCAACCCGAAGCCGCGCGACATGCCGAAGGTCGTCGCGATGGTCGAGGGCGTCCGCGCGATGGGGCTTGAGACGTGCATGACGCTCGGCATGCTCGACGCGCAGCAGGCGAAGCAACTCGCCGACGCCGGTCTCGATTACTACAACCACAACATCGACACCTCGCCGGAGAATTACGGCAACGTCATCACCACGCGCACCTTCGGCGATCGGCTGGAGACGCTGGCGAACGTGCGTGACGCGGGCATTTCAGTCTGTTGCGGCGGGATCGTCGGAATGGGCGAGACGCGCAGCGATCGCGTCGGCTTCGTCCACGCGCTCGCCACGCTGCCGCGCCACCCGGAGAGCGTCCCCGTCAACGCGCTGGTCCCGGTCAAGGGGACGCCACTCGGCGACATGCTCGCGGGCACGCCGATGGCGCAGATCGACGACATCGAGTTCGTCCGGACCGTCGCCGTCGCGCGCATCACGATGCCACTGAGCATGGTGCGATTGTCTGCGGGCCGCGAGAGCATGTCCGAGGCGACGCAGGCGCTGTGCTTCATGGCCGGCGCGAACTCGATCTTCACCGGCGACAAGCTGCTGACCACCGGCAACGCCGGCGACAGCGCCGATGCGACGCTGCTGGCGAAGCTGGGGATGAAGCCGATGGTCGGCGCGGAGCCGATGCGGGCTGCGGCGGAGTAGTTCCCCTCCCGCTTGCGGGAGGGGTTAGGGGAGGGCATGTCCTCCCGCACCATAATATCCGCGCGTGGACAGGCCCTCCCCCGGCCCCTCCCGCAGGCGGGAGGGGAGCGAGAATGTTCAAGAAAATCCTGGTCGCCAATCGGGGCGAGATCGCGTGCCGCGTTATGCGGACCGCCAAGGCGATGGGCATCAAGACCGTAGCGGTCTATTCCGACGCCGACGCGCGTGCACCGCACGTGCTGATGGCCGACGAGTCCGTCCGGCTCGGGCCGGCACCTGCCGCGGAGAGCTATCTCAAGGCCGAGTTGATCCTGCTCGCCGCCAAGGAAACCGGCGCCGACTGCATCCATCCGGGCTACGGCTTCCTCTCCGAACGCGAGAGTTTCGCGCTGGCCTGCGCCGAGGCCGGGATCGCGTTCGTCGGCCCGCCACCTAACGCGATCGCCGCGATGGGCGACAAGATCGAATCGAAGAAGCTCGCTAAGGCCGCGGGCGTCAACGTCGTGCCGGGCTATCTCGGCGAGATCGACAGCACCGATCACGCGGTCGAGATCGCCGGCGGCATCGGCTATCCGGTGATGATGAAGGCGTCGGCCGGTGGCGGCGGCAAGGGCATGCGGCTCGCCTACAGCGAACAGGACGTCCGCGAAGGCTTCGAAGCGACCAAGCGCGAGGGGCTAGCGAGCTTCGGCGACGACCGCGTGTTCATCGAGAAGTTCATCGAATCGCCACGCCACATCGAGATCCAGCTGATCGGCGACCAGCACGGCAACATCATCTATCTCAACGAGCGTGAATGCTCGATCCAGCGGCGGCACCAGAAAGTCGTCGAGGAGGCGCCGTCGCCGTTCGTCACGCCTAAGATGCGCAAGGCGATGGGCGAGCAGGCGGTCGCGCTGGCGCAGGCGGTGGGGTATTATTCGGCGGGGACGGTCGAGCTGATCGTCTCGGGTGCGGATACGACGGGGGAGGGTTTCTACTTCCTCGAGATGAATACCCGGCTCCAGGTCGAGCATCCGGTGACGGAGGAGATCACCGGGCTGGATCTGGTCGAGCTGATGATCCGTGTTGCGGCCGGCGAGCCGCTCGGGTTCACGCAGGACGAGGTGAAGCTGAACGGCTGGTCGATCGAGAACCGGGTGTATGCCGAGGACCCGTATCGCGGGTTCCTGCCGAGCATCGGCCGCCTCGTGCGGTATAATCCGCCGCATCAGTCCCCCTCCCGCTCGCGGGGGGGGCTAGGGGAGGGCATGTCCGCGTACGCAGACGTGTCCTACGCCGACATGCCCTCCCCCAACCCCTCCCGCGATGCGGGAGGGGAGCCCCGAATCCGAGTCGACGACGGCGTGCGTGAGGGCGGCGAGGTCAGCATGTTCTACGACCCGATGATCGCCAAGCTCATCACTTGGGCCCCAACGCGAAATGGTGCGATCGCCGCGCAGATCGCCGCGCTCGACGCGTTCGAACTCGAAGGCCCCGGCAACAACATCGATTTCCTCTCGGCGATCATGCAGCATCCGCGCTTTCAGTCGGGCGCACTCACCACCGGCTTTATCGCCGAGGAATATCCCGACGGCTTCCACGGCGCGCCTGCCGACGCGCCGTTGCTGAAGACGCTCGCCGCGGTCGCCGCCTTCGCCGCCACCGCAGAGGCGGACCGCGCGCGTCGCACCGACGGGCAATTGGGTCGCCGGCTACGGCCGCCCTCGGACTGGGTGGTGACGATCGCCGCGCACGACCATGCGGTGACGGTCTCGACCGACGGCATCGCGGTCGACGGCGACGATCTCGACCTCAGCCTGGAATACACCCCCGGGGACCGCATGGTCACGGTCGAGGGCGCGGAGGACCTCACCGTCCGCATCGCCCGCACCCGGAGCGGGTTCAAGTTGACGGCGCGGGGGGCTAGCCATGTCGTCCGCGTACTGCCGGCCCGCGCGGCCCCCTATGCTCGGCACATGATCGAGAAGGTCGCGCCCGATCTGTCGAAGTTCCTGATCTGCCCGATGCCGGGTCTGCTGGTGCGGCTCGATGTCGGCGCCGGCGACACGGTCGAGGCGGGGCAGCCGCTCGCTGTGGTCGAGGCGATGAAGATGGAGAATATTTTGCGCGCTGAGAAGACCGGGACGGTGAAGTCGGTTTCGGCGCAGGCCGGCGACAGCCTGGCGGTTGATCAGGTGATCTTGGAGTTGGAATAACGGTTCTCCTGCGAAAGCAGGAGTCCAGGAGTCGCAGGCGCTGTGTTCTGTAACCCTGGGCTCCTGCGTTCGCAGGAGAACGTTACGCCGTGACGATCGCCCCGTCCGCCACCGTAACCTGCCACGGGGTCAGTCTCGCCCCCACGCACGGTCCACCAACGCACAGCCCATCGTCGATCTCGAACAGCGCGCCGTGCCACGCACACGCGATCCGCGTACCGTCGGGGGTCAGATAGGCGTCGAGCATCTGCGCCAGCGGCACGCCCATGTGCGGGCAGCGATCGACATAGCCGACGACATCATCACCGCGCCGTACGACGAAACCGTGGAACCGCCCGGCGCGCAGCTGCAGCACATAGTTGCGCGCGGTGCCGTCGGGGATCGCCGACAGCGGCCCCAACGTCACCCCCGCCGGCGTCGCGAACACGCGCTCGGTCATCCGGCGTCGGGCTGGCGATCGGGGTGCGCTGCCTGGAAGGCGGGCAGCGCGCGCGCGGTCTCGGCCGCCGCCATCAACCGCGGATACGGCATCAGGTCGACCGCGAACCGTTCGGCGGAATAAACCTGCGGCACCAGGCAGCAATCGGCGATCGTCGGTGTGTCCCCGAACGCGAAGCCACGTCCATGCCGCCCGATCAGCACTTCAAGCGCAGCGAATCCGTCACCGATCCAGCGTGCGATCCATCCATTCACCGCCGCCTCGTCCGCGCCGAATTCGCCGCGCAGCACCTGCAGTACGCGCAGGTTGTTGATGGGGTGGATGTCGCAGGCGATCGTTGCAGCCATGGCCCGCACGATGGCGCGATCGGTGAGGCCTACAGGCAGCAGTGCCGGGGACGCATAACGCTCCTCCAGCCACTCCAGGATCGCCAGCGATTGCGTCAGCACGTCACCGTCCGCCTCGATTGCCGGTACCAGCGCCTGCGGGTTGATCGCGCGGTAATCCGCCGCGCCCTGCGCCCCCGTTCGCAGATCGTGGGTCGCGTGCTCGTACGCCACGCCCTTCAGCGCCAACGCGATCCGCACGCGGTAAGCGGCGGTCGATCGCCAATAGCCGTGCAGGATCATTCCGGCAGTTTCGCCTTGGGGAAGTCCGCCCAGACTGCGTCGTAATCGAGCTGGGCATGTTCGAGCGCGTAGCTGGTCGGTTTGTAGGGCCAGCAGCTCTCGACCATGAACGCCATCGCGCCATCGATCTTGTGCGGCGCGAGCGTCGCGTTGCTGGCGCCGGTCCAGCTCGCCAGATCGGGGCCGTGGCCCGCCATCAGATTGTGCAGCGAGATGCCGCCCGGTGCGAACCCCTCGGCCTTGGCGTCATAGGCGCCGGTGATCAGCCCCATCGCCTCGGACATGATGTTGCGGTGGAACCAGGGCGGGCGGAAGGTGTCCTCGGCGACCATCCAGCGCGGCGGGAAGATCACGAAATCGGCGTTGGCGCGACCGGGCACGTCGCTGGGGCTCGTCAGCAGCGTAAAGATGGACGGATCGGGGTGGTCGAAGCTGACGCTGCCGATGGTGTTGAACCGCGCTAGATCGTAGCGCCACGGCGCGAGGTTGCCGTGCCATGCGACCACGTCGAGCGGCGAGTGATCGAGCGTCGTCGTCCACAGGCTGCCCATGAATTTCTGGACCACCTCAGTGGGCTCGTCGCGGTCCTCGAACCACGCCACCGGCGTCTCGAAATCGCGCGGGTTGGCAAGGCCGTTGGCGCCGATCGGGCCGAGGTCGGGCAGGCGGAACAGGCTGCCGTGATTCTCGACGACATAGCCGCGCGCGGCACCGTCGGGGAGCATCACGCGGAAGCGGACGCCGCGGGGGACGAGCGCGACCTGGCCGGGGGCGATCGCGATGCGGCCGAGTTCGGTGACGATGTCGAGCCGCCCAGCCTGCGGTACGAACAGCAGTTCGCCGTCGGCGTCCATGAACACGCGGCGCATGTCGGTGTCGGCGGCATAGACGTGAAGCGCGACGCCTTCGAGATCGGCGGGGTCGCGGTTGGCGAGCATCGTCGTCAGCCCGTCGATCCAGTCGGTGCCAGCGGGGCAATCCGAGATCGGGTCCCAGCGCAGCCGGTTGGGCGCGAGCGGGGCGTCGCTGGTGCCGGGTGCGAACCGCTTCGCGCCTTCGTACCGCGTGTAGGGCGGATGTTCCGCGGTCGGGCGCAGGCGGTAGAGCCAGCTACGGCGGTTTTCATGGCGCGGCGCGGTGAAGGCGGTGCCCGACAGCTGTTCGGTGTACAGGCCGAACGCGGGGCGCTGCGGCGAATTGCGGCCGATCGGGAGTGCGCCGGGGACCGCTTCGGTCGACACGTGGTTGCCGAACCCGGGGATATAGTTTTCGCGCTGGCCGGCGGTCTCGATCGGCTGGTGTATTGTCATTGGCTTCCTCTCCAACACCTGTTCCGATCCGTGCACGACCGCCGGCCGTTCAAAACTTCTCCGGTACGTCATCAGTTCTCCTGCGAACGCAGGAGCCCAGGGTAACGAACGCCGTCCTTCGGGACTCCTGGGCTCCTGCGTTCGCAGGAGAACGGTATGTCCGCTCGACCCGATCCTACGCGTCGACGGTAATTACACCGCGCCGAATCTGGTCCAGTTCGATCGACTCGTACAACGCCTGGAAGTTCCCGTTGCCGAAACCCTCGTTGCCCTTGCGCTGGATGATCTCGAAGAAGATCGGCCCGAACATCGTCTCGGTAAAGATCTGCAGCAACAGGCCTTCCTCGCCGACATTGCCGTCGAGCAGGATGCGGTTCGCCTTCAGGCGCGCAAGGTCCTCGCCGTGGTTCGGCACGCGCTTGTCGACCAGCTCGTAATAGGTCTCGATGGTGTCCTGCAGCTTGACGCCACGCGCGCGCAGCTTCTCGACGGTGGTGTAGATATCGTCGGTGGTCAGCGCGAGATGCTGGATGCCTTCGCCGTTATAGTCGCGGATGAACTCCTCGATCTGGCTCTTGTCGTCCTGGCTCTCGTTCAGCGGGATGCGGATCGCGCGGTCGGGGGCGATCATCGCCTGGCTGAACAGCCCGGTCGCTTTGCCCTTGATGTCGAAATACTTCTGCCTCTTCGAACCCGAAGATCTGGCCGTAGAATGCCGACCAGGTCCGCATCTGCCCGCGCTTCACATTGTGCGTGAGGTGGTCGAGCAGGTCGAGCCCGACATTGTTCTCCGCCTCCGCTTCCGCAGCGCCCGGCACCGGGGTCCAGTCGTCGTACAGCGACCCCGCCGCACCGTGACGGTCGACCAGGTACAGCAGCGATCCGCCGATCCCCTCGAGCACATAGCCTTCGCCCAGCGCGCCCGAGCTCGCATCCGCCGCCTTCGCGCCGCGCGCGACGGCCGCTTCGAACGCGGTCTTCGCATCCGCGACGCGGAATGCCATCCCGCTTGCCGAAGGACCGTGCGCTGCAGCGAAGTCCGATGCGTGCGAACTGGGCTCGCGGTTCAGCAGCAGGTTGATGCGGCCCTGCTTGTAGCGGGTGACCGCCTTGGTCGGGTGCGTCGACGCCGCGACGAAGCCGAGCTGCTCGAACTGCCGGGCCATCGCATCGGCATCCGGCGACGTGAATTCGCAGAACTCGAAACCGTCGAGACCCATCGGGTTGACGTCCATATGGTCCATGTCGCGCATCCTCGAATTGAGCTTAGTATCCGTTGATACCAATTTGTCGGGTTGCAGCGATGGTGTCAACCGTTACCATCTCGGCATGACCGCCCAACCGTCCGACCGCCCACTTGTGCTCGACGATTTCATCCCGTTCCGGCTGTCCTTCACCTCGAACCTGGTCAGCGAACGCGTCGCGCGGGCGTATGAGGCGCTGTTCGGGCTGACGATCCCGCAATGGCGGCTGGTCGCGGTGGTCGCCGAGACCGGCGGCATCAGCCAGGGCGAGATCGGCCAGCGTACCCGGATGGACAAGGTCACCGTCAGCCGCGCCGCGATCGGGCTGGTCGAGCGCGGGCTGCTCGGGCGGAGCGACAATCCCGGAGACAAGCGCTCGCATCTGCTGGTGCTGACCGACGCGGGGCGGGCGCTCTACGCCGACGTCGCGCCCAAGGCACGCGACCTGGAGGCACGGATCTTTGCCGGGTTCGAGCCGGACGAGATCGCCGGCTTCGTCGCGATGCTCCGCCGTATCGACGCCGCGACGGTCGCGCTGGATTAATCCAGCGACCGCCGAAACGTCTCCGGCAACAGGAACAGCCCGATCGCGACCGTCGCCGCCGCGGCGACCACCGGATACCACAGCCCGTAATATATGTTGCCGGTCGCAGCGACCATCGCGAACGCGGTCGTCGGCAGGAACCCGCCGAACCAGCCATTGCCGATATGATAGGGCAGCGACATCGACGTGTAGCGGATCCGCGTCGGGAACAGTTCGACCAGCAACGCCGCGATCGGGCCGTAGACCATCGTCACGTAGAGCACGAGAATGGTCAGGAACAGCACGACGAGCGGCTTGTTCATCGCAGCGATATCGGCCTTTTCGGGATAGCCGACCGCCGACAACGCGGCCTTTGCGCGGACCCCGAACGCCTTGATCGCATCGGCACGTGCCGGCCCGGTGACCAGCCGCGGATCGACCGTGTCTAGCGTGGTGCCGCCGATCCGGATCGTCGCGAGCGTGCCTGCGGGGGCGGCGACGTTCTCGTACGATACGCCGGCCTTAGCCAGATACGCCTTGGCGATATCGCACGAACTCGAATCGAACTTGTTCTTGCCGACCGGATCGAACTGCACCGAGCATTCACGCGGGTCGGCGACCACGGTGACAGGCGCATTGGCCTGCGCGGCGTAGAGCGCGGGATTGGCGGCTTGCGACAGGCCGTGGAAAATCGGGAAATAGGTCAGCGCGGCCAGTGCGCAACCGGTCAGGATGATCGGTTTCCGGCCGATCCGGTCGCTCAGCCAGCCGAAGAACACGAACGCCGGCGTTGCGATCAGCAGCGCGATCGCGATCAGGATGTTGGTCGTCGCGCCGTCCACGCGCAGCGTCTTTTCCAGGAAGAACAGCGCATAGAACTGGCCGGTGTACCAGACCACGCCCTGGCCCATCACCGCGCCGAACAATGCGATCAGCACGATCTTCAGATTGCCCCAGCGCGCAAACGCCTCGGTCAGCGGCGCCTTCGACACCGTGCCCTCGTCCTTCATCTTCTGGAACACCGGGCTCTCGGCGAGCTGCATGCGGATCCACAGCGAGACGCCGAGCAGCAGGATCGAGGCGATGAACGGCACGCGCCAGCCCCACGCCGCGAACGCCGGCTCGCCGATCAGCGTGCGCACGCCGATCACCATCAGCAGCGCCGCGAACAGCCCAAGCGTCGCAGTGGTCTGGATGAAGCTGGTGTGCAGCCCGCGACGGTGCGGCGGCGCATGTTCCGCGACATAGGTCGCCGCCCCGCCATATTCGCCCCCGAGCGCGAGACCCTGCAGCAACCGCAGCACGACCAGCAGGATCGGCGCGGCGACGCCCATCGTCGCGTAATTGGGCAGCAGCCCGACGACGAAGGTCGAGACGCCCATGATCCCCATCGTGACGAGGAACGTGTTCTTGCGCCCGACCATGTCGCCGATCCGGCCGAACACCAGCGCGCCGAACGGCCGCACCGCGAACCCGGCAGCGAAGGCTGCGAGCGCAAAGATGAACCCGGTGGTTTCGTTGACGCCCGAAAAGAACTGCGCGGTGATGATCGTCGCGAGCAGGCCGTAGAGGTAGAAGTCATACCATTCGAATACGGTGCCGAGCGACGACGCGATGATGATCAGTCGCTCGCTCTGCCGCGCGGGCGTGCCCCCGTTCGATTCCGCGTTCGTTATCGCCGCCATCCCGCTCTCCCGTTCGGTTGTGGCGGCGAGTGTCTAGCCTCGGGCGTGCGATGACAAGAGCCGTTTGGCGGTGACCGCGCGGACGCGTCGTCGAGAAACCCGAAGTCCGTTTCGCCTCCGGCATAGTCTTGCGACAATTGCCGACTAGGCGATGCGCATGGGTATCGAGGGAGTTTTCATGCGGCGTTTGGGTCTGTTTCTGGCGGTGAGCACGCCCGCGCTGGCGACCGCACAACAGGCGCCCGCGCCTGCCGCCACGCCGGCGGCACCGGCAGCACAGGCCGAGGAAGGCAATTCGGACGAGCCCGACATCATCGTCACCGGCCAGCGCAACCTGCCCGGCGCGGTGATCGGCGACATTCCGCCCGACCAGCAGCTGGGGCCGGCGGACATCCGCTCGTACGGCGTCAGTACGGTATCGGACCTGCTCGCCGAACTCGCGCCGCAGACGACGAGCGGTCGTGGCAGCGGCGGCGCGCCCGTCGTGCTGCTCAACGGCCGCCGCATCTCCAGCTTCGCCGAAATCCGCGACATCCCGACCGAGGCGATCCAGCGCGTCGACATCCTGCCCGAGGAAGTCGCGCTTAAATACGGCTATCGTGCCGACCAGAAGGTCGTGAACTTCGTGTTGCGCCGTCGTTTCCGTGCCGCGACGCTGGAAGCCAACGATCGTCTCGCGACCGAGGGCGGTCGCAACACCCCGCAGGGGACGATCGACCTGCTCGGCATATCGCGCGACAAGCGGATGAACCTGCATCTGGATCACACGCAGAGTTCGGCGCTGACCGAATCGGAACGCGATATCATCTCCACGCCGACCACCGCGGTCGGCGCGAGTGGTGCGGTGATCGATCCGACGCCGTACCGCACGCTGCTCGGCTCCAGCCGTACGACCAGCGCCAACGCGGTCTATGCGCGCAACATCTTCGGCAATGTCGGCGCGACGATCAACGCGCGGCTCGAATCGACCGACAGCAAGAGCCTGAACGGCCTGCCGGTCGCCAATTTCACGCTGCCGAATGGGACGACGGTCAGCCGCGCGCTCGACGATCCCGGCTTCCTGCCGCTCGCGCAGACCAGTTCTTCGATCGCGGCCCATCTCGGCACGACGATGAACGGCGGGCTTGGCACCTGGCGCTGGTCGGTCACCGGCAATTACGACCGCAGCGACACCCAGACCTTTTCCGAAACCGGCGTCGATGGGAGCGCATTCCAGACGCGGCTGACCGCCGGCGATCCGACCGCCAGCCTGTCGCGCCTGACCGCATCGGACATCGCAGCCACTCCCGGCAACCGCGCCTACGCCAAGCAGAGCACCGGCGGCGTCGATGCGCTACTCAACGGTACGCTGTTCAGCCTGCCCGCCGGCGCGGTATCGACCAGCATCAAGCTGGGTGCCGAGACTGCCGACTTCAGCAGCCGTTCGTACCGCGCCAACCTGCTCACCACCGGCCAGGTCTCGCGCGACACCGTCAACGGCCAGGTCAATATCGACGTGCCGATCGCCAGCCGGACGAAGGACGTGCTCGGCTTCCTCGGCAATCTGTCCGCCAACTTCAACCTTGCGGAGGATCATCTCTCCGATTTCGGCACGCTGACGACGCTCGGCTATGGGGCGAACTGGTCGCCGATTGAGGGCGTGCGCGTGATCGCGTCGGCCACCGACAGCGACGAGGCACCGTCCGCACAGCAGCTCGGCAACCCATCGATCACCCGGCCGAACGTGCGCATCTTCGACTATATCCAGGGTACCACCGCGACCGTCACCGCGATCAGCGGCGGCAACCCCAACCTGATCGCGGACAACAACCATGTGAAGAAGCTCGGACTGACGCTGAAGCCGTGGACCAAGCGCGACATCAATTTCACCGCGAATTACGTCAGCGCACGCACCGACAACCCGATCGCGTCGTTCCCGACCCCGACCGCCGCGATCGAGGCCGCGTTCCCCGACCGCTTCACCCGCGATGCCGGCGGCAATCTGCTCCGCGTCGACCAGCGACCGATCAATTTCGCGCGCAGTGAGCGTTCCGAACTGCGCTGGGGGATCAATTTCTCCGCGCCGATCAAGTCGAAGATCCAGAAGGAGCTCGAAGCGTATCGCGCCGGGACCGGTCCCAACCCGTTCGAAGGCCTTGCACCCCCAGGTGGCTTTCGTGGCCGGCCGGGCGGCGAGGGCGCGCCCGGCGGCGGCGGTCCCGGTGGTCCAGGTGGTGGCCCCGGCGGACCGGGCGGTGGCGGTGGCGGCTTCGGTGGCGGCGGCGTGGCGGCGGCGGGGGCTTCGGTGGCCGCGGCGGCGGGCAGGGCGGCGGGCGTCTGCAGTTCGCGGTCTACCACACCTGGCATTTCACCGACCGGGTCCTGGTGCAGCAGGGCGGACCATCGCTCGACCTGCTCAACGGCGACGCGATCGGCGCGAGTGGCGGCCAGTCGCGCCACGAGGTCGAGGCGCAGGCCGGCTACAGCAACAACGGCATCGGCGTGCGGCTGTCGGCCAACTACGCCAACGGCACGCGCGTCAACGGCGGCACCACCGCTGCCCCCGAGACGCTGAACTTCTCGGGGCTCGCGACCGGCAATCTGCGCCTGTTCGCCGACCTCGGCCAGCAACTGACGCTAGTCAAGGCGCACCCCTGGGTCCGCGGCATGCGCCTGACCTTCTCGGTCGATAACGTCTTCAACAGCCGCCAGCGGGTGACCGACGCGACCGGCGTGACGCCGATCAGCTTCCAGCCGGATTATCTTGACGCGCTGGGCCGCACGGTGCGGCTGAGCGTCCGGAAACTGTTCTTCTAGGACAGGTTAAAGTCCGACCTTCGCTGCCAACCACGTCGCCGCAGCCTCCGGCGTGCGCTTGTCCGTATCCCGGTCGACCTGGTAGTTCGCCGCGCGCATCGCCTCGACCGGGATCTTCCCGATCAGCGGTTGTAGCGCGGCGACGAACTTCGCATCGCCCGCGCGTTTCGGCGCGACCAGCAGGATCGCGTCATACCCCGGGATCGCATGACGCGGATCGGTCAATACCGTCAGCTTGTCCGCCGCAATCCGCCCATCCGATGAAAACGCCGAGATCACATCGACATTCCCGCTCTCCAGCGCGCGATACATGAAGGTCGGACTGTACGGCGTCGCCTCCGCGAACCGCAGCGGATAGGCGCGTGATACCGCCGCCCATTCCGGCCGTTCCAGAAACTCCAGGTCGCTGCCCAGCTTCAGTCCCGGCGATGCCTTCGCAAGATCGTCAAGGCTGGCAATTCCGCGTCGCCGCGCATCGTCGCCGCGCATCGCGAACGCATAGGCGTTCTCGAACCCCAGCGCGCCGACCAGCCGCACCCCGCTGGTCGCCTTCGTCCACGCCCCGAGCGCCTTCACCATCGCGGGCCGATCGGGCACGTCGGTGCGCTTCATCGCGTTGGTCCAGATCGTGCCGGCATAATCGACATAGACGTCGATATCGCCGCCCGCGACCGCACCGAACACCACCGCCGACCCAAGCCCGTCGCGATACTCGACGGTATAGCCCGCGCGTTCGAGCCGATCGCCGATCAGCCGCGCGAGAATATATTGTTCGGAAAAGTTCTTGGCGCCGACCACCACGGTACGGCCCTTGCCCGCATGCGCCCATAGCGGCGCGGTCGCTGCCAGCGTGCCGATCACCAGCAAGGCCGCGCTCGTGATCCACAGCCAGCGGCGGCGCGTTGCAATGCCGCGTTCGATCGCCCCGATCAGCGCATCGACCGTGAGCGCCAAAGCCGCCGCCGACACGCACCCCGCCAGCACCAGCGCCCAGTTCTGGGTCTGCAAGCCGGCAAAGATCATGTCGCCGAGGCTGGGCTGGCCGACCGTGGTCGACAGCGTCGCCGCGCCGATCGTCCACACCGCCGCGGTACGGATGCCCGCGACCAGCACCGGAGCCACCAGTGGCGCCTCGACCAGCCGCAGTTTTTGACCTGGCGTCATCCCGACCGCATCGGCCGCCTGCAGCACCGCGGGATCGATGCCGTGCAACCCTGTCACCGCGTTGCGGAGAATCGGCAGCAGCGCATACAGGGTGAGCGCGATCAGCGACGGCAGGAAGCCGAGCGCGGGAATGCCGCCGCCGATCAGGGCCGACAGGCTGAGCAGCAGCGGATAGAAGAGCGCGAGCAGCGCCAAGCTCGGGACGGTCTGGACCAGGCTGGCGAACCCGATCGAGACCCGGGCGACATGGACGTTGCGCGCCGACCAGATGCCGAGCGGCAGGCTGATCATGATCCCTAGCAACAGCGCACAGGCCGACAGCTGGACATGCGCGGCGAGCAGTGGCGGCACGCGGGCAAGGGCGTCGAGGAAGGCGTTCATGGCTTCAATGCTGCCAGCCGCGCGGCCTGGTCGCGCGGGACCTGGACCAGCGCCTGCGCGTCTGCGCCGCCCTGGCCTGCAAGCAGTTCGCCGGGTGTCGCATCGGCAACGATCCGCCCCGCCTTCATCACCAGCACGCGGTCTGCGAGCAGCAATGCCTCGGCCATGTCATGCGTTACCAGGATCGTCGTCAGCCCCAGCCGTTCATGCAGCCGTCGGATCTCCGTTCCCAGCGCATCGCGCGTGACCGGATCGAGCGCCCCGAACGCCTCGTCAAGCAACAGGACTTTTGCGCCCGGCGCCAGCGCCCGCGCGATCGCGACCCGCTGGCGCTGGCCCCCCGACAGCGCGTCCGGCATCCGGCCGGCGACTTCGCGCGACAGGTCGACCAGATCGAGCAGCTCGCCGACCCGCTCAGGCTTGTGCCGCCCGGCGATCCGCAACGGGACCGTGATGTTCTCGGCCACCGTCATGTGCGGGAACAGCCCGATGGTCTGGAACACATAGCCGATCCGCCGCCGCAGCGCGGGTGCGGGGCCGTCAGCGACGTCGGCGCCGTCGATCGTCACGCGGCCGGCGCTCGGTTCCACCAGCCGGTTGATGGTCTTCAGCAACGTCGACTTGCCCGATCCCGACGCGCCGACCAGCGCTACGAAGCTGCCGCCGACGATCTGAACCGAGACGTCGTCGACTGCGACCGTCGCGCCGTACCGCCGCGTGACGCCTTCGAAAGCGAGGGTGGGGGAAAGCGCTGGCATCTACGTCGGGGATGCGGGATGCAGGGGACAAAATCAAACGGAGAGGGGCCATGACCCAGACTATCTTCATCACCGGCGGCGGATCGGGCATCGGCCGCGCGACCGCGGTGCTGTTCGCGATGCACGGCTGGCAGGTCGGGCTTGCCGATGTCGATATCGCGGGGCTGGCGGCGACGAAGGCGTTGTTGCCTGCGGGGATGGCCGAAACCTACCAAATGGACGTGCGCGACCGCGACGCCTGGGTCGCTTCGCTCGACGCGTTCACCGTTGGCAGTGGGCTCGACGTTTTGTTCAACAATGCCGGAATCGGGTCGGGCGGGCCGCTCGCGCTGACCGATTTCGCCGAGATCGACCGCGTCGTCGCGATCAACCTGGTGGGCGCGATCAACGGCGCCAAGATCGGCTATGCCTATCTGAAGCGGACGCCCGGATCGTGCCTGCTCAACACCGCATCGGCCTCTGCGATCTACGGTTCGTCCGGGCTCGCGCCTTATTCCGCGACCAAGTTCGGCGTGCGCGCGTTGACCGAGGCGCTGGACGGCGAATGGGCCGCGGATGGTATCCGGGTGCGGTCGATCGTCCCGGGTTTCATCGACACGCCGTTGCTCAACACCACCACCGCGGCGACCAACCGCTCGATCCGCGAAACCGTGACCGCGGCGGGGATGGAGTTGACCGGCGTCGAGGCGGTGGCGCAGGCCGCATGGGATGCCGTGCACGGCGAGCGGCTCCACACCTATGTCGGCAAGACTGCGCACCGCATGGCGTTCGCCGCGCGCTGGATGCCGGGGAAGCTCCGGAAAATGATGCGCGGGCGGCGGCGCTAGTCCTCGTCGACGATCGCGTCGATCGCCTGCGCCATCTCGATATCGCGCGGGGACAGCCCGCCGGCGTCGTGCGTGGTCAGCAGGATCTCGACCCGGTTCCACACATTCTTCCATTCCGGATGGTGGTTCGCGCGCTCGGCGATCAGCGCGACCTGCGTCATGAACCCGAACGCCTCGACGAAGTCCGCGAACACGATCGTCCGCGTGATCGCGTCGCGCGCGTCATCGTAATCCCACTCGTCCAGGCCATCGAGCGCCTCGGCGCGGTCGACTTCGTTCAACGCTTCGATCATCACCGTCCCTTGCCGCTATCGAGCCACTACGCCTATGGCTGGGGGCATGAGCGGGCAAGAGCGTTTCGCCGCGGCGCCGGACGCCGCAGCCATCGAGGCGATCGCGCGTGCGACGATCGCGCGGCTGCCGGCTGCGTTCGCCGCGCACCTTGGCGATGTCGTGCTGCAGGTCGAGGAGTTCGCGGATGACGAGACGCTGGCAGAACTAGGGGTCGACCACCCGCTGGACCTGTCCGGCCTGTATCACGGCCGCCCGATCGGCGAAAAATCGTCGATGGATACGGGGGCGCTGCCTGATCGGATCTTCTTGTATCGCCGTGCGATCCTTGAGGAATGGGTCGAGACCGGGGTGCGCCTCGATGATCTGGTCGCGCATGTGACGATTCACGAGATCGGGCATCATTTCGGGCTGTCCGACGAAGACATGCACGCGCTCGAGGAGTCGGGCGGGTCGTGAGCCTGGCGTTCCGCGACGTGAGTTGCGCGCGGGGCGGGCGGCTGCTGTTCGAGGGGCTGTACTTTACGCTGGCGGCGGGCGGGGCGGCGGTGGTGACCGGCCCCAATGGTGTCGGCAAGTCGAGCCTGATTCGGATCGCCGCGGGGTTGCTGGCGCCGGCTGGCGGATCGGTCGCGTTCGGCGGGACGCGGGCGCTACTGACCGAGGCGGCGGCACTTGATGGGGACCGGACTCTGGTCGAAGCGCTGGGTTTTTGGGCGGGCCTCGATGCGGCGCCCGATCCTGAGACGCGGGTGCGATCGGCGCTCGGCGCGCTGGATCTTGCCGATCTGGCAGCTATCCCGGTGCGGTTGTTGTCGACCGGCCAGCGCCGCCGCGCCGCGATCGCGCGCGTCGCGGCGAGCGGCGCCGAGCTGTGGTTGCTCGACGAACCTGCGAACGGACTGGACCGCTATTCGGTCGCGCGGCTCGAGACGATGATCACCGCGCACCGCGCAGGTGGCGGGATCGTGCTGGTCGCGACGCATCAGCCGCTGGCGATGCCGGACGCGCAGGAGATCGCGCTGTGATCGGTATCGTCACGCGCGACTTGCGGCGCAACGTCGCCGGAGGGGGCGCGACACTGGTCGTCGGCTTCTTCCTGCTGGTCGCGACGCTGTTCCCGTTTGCGATCGGTCCGGATGCGGCGTTGCTTGCGCGGGTCGGGGGCGGAATCATCTGGACCGCGGCGCTGCTCGCAGGCCTGTTGCCCGTGGAACGTCTGATCGCGCCGGACCTGGAGACGGGCGTGTTCGACCAGTTCGCGGTGCGCGGTGTGTCGATCGCGGCGGTCGCGGCGGCGAAGACGCTGGCGCACTGGCTCAGTTTCGGTCCGCCGCTGATGCTGGCCGCAGTGGTTGCTGCGGGGTTGTTGGACCTCTCCGGCGAGACGTTGCTGCGCGTCGAGATCGGGTTGGCGATCGGTACGCCGGGGCTTGCTGCGCTGGCGGTTGCAACCAGTGCGCTCGTCGCAGGCGTGCGCGGCGGCGGCGCGGTCGCGGGGCTGGTGATGCTGCCGCTCGCGGTGCCGTTGCTGATCTTCGGCGCGGGCTCGCTCGACGGCGGCGCAGGCGCGGTGAAATTGCTCGCGGCGGTTAGCCTGTTGCTGGTTGCCGGTGCGCCGTTCGTCGCTGGCGCCGCGATCCGCGCGGCGATGGATTAGCGCGGGAGGACCAATACCGCGCGCAGGCCTCCGAGTTTTGGGGAGGACTCCAGCACCAGACCGCCGCCGTTCAGTTCGGCCAGTTCCTGCGTGATCGGCAGCCCGAAACCATGGCCCGGTCCCGCTTCGTCGAGGCGTCGGCCGGGCACCAGTGCTTCCGCGCGCTCGGCTGTAGTGAGTCCCGCACCGTCGTCGTCGATGGTTATCGCAACCTTGCCGGCGTCGACCACAGCCGTGATCCCGATCGCGCTCGCGGCGTGGCGCCAGGCGTTGTCGAGCAGATTGCCAATCATTTCGTCCAGATCCTGCGCGTCGACGCCGACCGTAATGCCCGCGTCGACCGCGATCTCGACCGCGATCGCGCGATCGGCATGGACGCGGCGCAGCACGCCGACCAGGTCCGCGGTCGCCGGCGCGAGGGCGATCGCGGTGCGGCCGGAGGCGCCGGGCGTGGCGGCGCGGGCGCGGCGCAGGTGATGGCTGACGCGCCGGTCGATGTCCGCGAGCATTGCGGCCAACCGCCCGTCCGGATCGCGGTCGGCGAGTTCGAGGCCGAGAGCGGCAAGCGGGGTCTTCAGCCCGTGCGCAAGGTTTGCGACATGGCGGCGTGCATGCGCCAGCCCCTCGGCGTTCTGGTCGATCAGTGTGTTGAGTTCGGCAGCGAGCGGCGCGAGTTCGACCGGCAGGTCGGTGGGTACGTGACGCTGCCGACCTGCGATCACCGCGGCGAGCGACGCCTGCAGCGTGCGCAGCGGTCGCAACCCGATCCGCAGCTGGACCAGCGTCGCCGCCGTCAGCGCCGCGCCCAGCAAGGCGAGCGACCCGAGCAGCGGCAGCATCGCTTCGTGCAGCGGGGCTTCGACCACGCGGCGGGGTCCGCTCGCGGTGATCGTGACCGGGCCGCCGGCGCGCGCGAGCGTCAGGGTGCGGAAATGCAGTCGCTCGCCCGATCGCCCACGACCTTCCCCAGGATGCGGCCGGGGACCGTCCGGGCGCGGCTCGGGCATAGCGAGCGGGGTCGGAAGCGTGTCGGGGCTGTTGCGCCATGCGTGCCCATCCGCGCTGCGAACCTGCCAGACCCAGCCCGATCCCGCCTCGTCGAACCCCGGCAGGTCGATTACGCGCGCCGTGTCCAGCCGTCCGCGTCCGTCCACCGCCCGCGCGAGGACCGTGGTCTGCGCGTCGAGCCGGTCGTCGAACCCGCGCATGACGGATCGTTCGAGGACGTTGCCGATCGCGAGGCTCGCGATCAGCAGCGCGGCCAGCGTCGCCAGCGTTGCCACCGCGAGTAGGCGCCCGAACAAGGATCGCGGGAGCAGTCTCACGTGCCAGCCGTCAGTCGATAGCCGCGGCCGCGCACCGTCTCGATCAGGGTGGCGCCGATTTTCCGGCGCAACCGCCCGATGATCACCTCGACCGAATTGGAATCGACGTCGGCGTCGCCCTCATAGACGCGCTCGATCAGGTCGGTGCGTTCGACCACGACTTCGCGGCGCAGCATCAGCGTCGACAGCACGCGCCATTCGAACGCGGTGAGTTTCAGCGGCAGGCCGTCGAGCTCGAACGTGCCGAGCTGCGCGTCGAACACCAGCGGGCCGCAGGTCACCAGCGCGGCGGCGTGACCGGCGGCGCGACGGACCAGCGCACGCAGCCGCATGATGACCTCTTCGACGCGGAACGGCTTGACCAGATAATCGTCCGCGCCGGCCTTGAAGCCTGCGACCTTTTCCGACCAGCCGTCGCGCGCGGTCAGGATCAGCACCGGCAGGTCGCGGCCCGCCGCACGCCAGTCGCGCAGCACCGACAGCCCGTCGCGCAGCGGGAGCCCGAGGTCGAGCACGGCGGCATCATAGAGTTCGGTCGCGCCCAGATGGCCGCCATCCTCGCCGTTGACGGCGACATCGACCGCGAAATTCTCCGCGCGCAGCGCTCGCGCGATGCCCGCCGCCAGCGTCTCATCATCCTCGACCAGCAATACCCGCATCGCGTCTTCCTAATTGCGCTAGCCAAACCGAATCTGAACGGCGCGGTTCAGCGCGGGGGTGGGGGTGCCACGCTAGAGACAGCGCATCGCAACACCAAATGGAGACGTTCCCATGCCGAATATCCTGTCCCGCCAACGCCCCGTGATCCTTGCCGCAGCCCTTGGCCTGCTGGTCGTCGGCGGCGGCGCCGGTGCGCTTGCGGTCGAGGCCACCCGCCCCAGCGTGACGATGGCGCCGGCAACACCGGTCGCGATCCGCACGCTGACGAACGACCGCGACGCCATCGTCACGGTCCGCGGCCGCGTCGCCGAAATCTATGGCAACAAGTTCGTGATGGCCGACGGCAGCGGCCGTGCGCTGGTCGACACCGGTCGTGAAGGCGAGGACGGCACGCTGGTCCGGATCGGCCAGCCGGTGACCGTGCAGGGCCATTTCGACGACGGATCGGTCCATGCCGCGTTCCTGGTCGGCGCCGATGGCAAGGTGAAGGCGCTTGGCCCGCTCGGTCGCCCGCCGCATGACCGGGGCGGGCCGGACGGTCCCGGCCGGCCGGGTGGTCCAGGTGGTCCCGATCGCGGTCCGGATCGTGGTCCAGGTGCTGGCCCTGATCGTGCCCCGCCGCCGCCGCCCGCAGGTGCGGCACCGGTCGGGGCGACTGCGCCTGCGACTGCGCCGGTGCCCGTTCAGGCTGCTGGCAACGCGACCGCGCCGGCGGCGTAACTTCTGGCTTGCGGAGGCTTGGCGCTCAGTAGCCAAGCCTCCCGGTCCACCCCGGCGAAGGCCGGGGCCCAATTGGGAAGGTCGATGTAACGGAGGATAGCCCTTCGTTGGCGATATCTCCCAATTGGGCCCCGGCCTTCGCCGGGGTGGTGTCGTTCATGAGGTGTCGCCCTTGCCGCATACCGCTCCCGCGCGGGGGTCCAGGAGTCACGATCGCGGCGCTGCTTGAACCTGGGCTCCTGCTTTCGCAGGAGAACGGTAGGGCGCGAAGGCGGGGGACGGGAGTGTGTCGGGTGGTAGGGATTGTCCTGATCGTCCAATCCCCAATCCGGACTTGCAGGCTAATCTTGCGCGACTACCTAGGACAGCAATGACGTCCTACCGGTATCGCATCAACCAGGCGCGCGTGTTCGTGCCGCCTGACACCGCCTCGCGTGCTGGGACTGGAGCGTGAGGTTCGGGCGGCGCGGGCTTGCTTCGATCTACTCCGAAATCCGCGACGGCATCCTGCCTGCCGCGAACCGGATCTCCTCGGTACCGCGCGCCACTGCGACGCTGGCGACGCCGCGCAGCTACCGCGTCACCGCGCTGATCATCGCCTGCGCGCTGTTCATGGAGCAGATGGACGCGACCGTGCTCGCCACCGCGCTGCCGACGATGGCGCGCGATTTCGGCGTGCCCGCGACCAGCATGAGTTCGGCGCTGACATCGTACCTGCTGGCGCTCGCGATCTTCATCCCGGCCAGCGGCGTGCTTGCGGACAAGTTCGGTTCGCGCGCGATCTTTCGTGCGGCGATCCTGATCTTCGTCGGCGGGTCGCTGCTGTGCGGGCAGGCGACCAGCCTGCCGTTCATGATGGCGGCGCGGTTCGTCCAGGGGCTGGGCGGGGCGATGATGATCCCGATCGGGCGGCTGGTGCTGCTGCGCAGCGTCGCCAAGGAGGACATGGTTTCGGCGATGTCGTGGCTGATCATGCCTGCGCTGATCGGGCCGATCATGGGCCCGCCGGTGGGGGGCCTGATCGTCACCTATCTGGACTGGCGCTGGATCTTCTGGCTCAACCTGCCGATCGGTCTGCTCGGCGTGGTGCTGGTGACGCGCTATATCGGCGAGGTTCGCGGCGAGCGGCCGGTGCGGTTCGACGTCCCGGGCTTCGTGCTGTCCGGCGTCTCGCTCGGCTGCCTGTTGTTCGGGTTCGAGATGACCAGCCGGTCGGGCGAGTTCGTCCACGCCCTGGTCCTGATCGCGATCGGGCTGGTCTCGGGCATCGCTTATATCGCGCATGCCAGGCGGCGGAGCGATCCGATCCTCGACCTTTCGCTGCTGCGCTACACGTCGTTCCGGCTGTCGCTGATCGGAGGATCGCTGACCCGCATCACGCAGGGGGCGCAGCCGTTCCTGTTGCCGATGATGCTGCAACTGGGGTTCGGGATGACCGCCGCGGCCAGCGGCGCGATCACCGTCGCGGGCGCGATCGGGTCGCTGGCGATGAAGGGCCTCGCGCCGCGGATCCTGCGGCGGTTCGGGTTTCGTCGCAGCCTGATCGTCGGGGGTCTCGGCGGCAGCCTGGGCTATGCGATCTGCGGCGCGTTCCGCCCCGACTGGCCGATCCCGCTGCTATTCGCGGTGCTGATGAGCGCGGGGTTCTTCATGTCGTTCCAGTTCTCGGCGTACAACACGATCGCCTATGACGAGATTCCGAAGGCGCGGATGAGCGGCGCGACCAGCTTCTACGCGACCTTCCAGCAGCTGATGCTGTCGCTCGGCATCTGCGTGGGGGCGGCGGCGTTGCATGTCGGGATGCTCGGCACGGGGCGGACGCGACCCGAACTCGCCGACTTCACGGTGGCGTTCCTGGTCGTCACCGCGGTGTCGGCGGCGGCGACGATCTGGAACATGCGCTTTGCCGCCGATGCCGGTTCGGAGATGAGCGGCCACCGCGCCCGCGGCTAGGGTTCGGAATGGCCCGCGATGGCCAGCTTGTGCCAGCTGTGCCCGTCGCGTTCGAGCAAGGCGTCGGCCGCTGCCGGACCCAGGCTGCCCGCGACATAGGGATCGGGCGTGCCCTCGGCGGCCCACAGGTCGAGGAACGGCTGCACCGCGGCCCACCCGGCCTCGATCGCGTCGGCGCGCTGGAACAGCGTCTGGTCGCCCATGAACATGTCGTAGATCAGCGATTCATACCCGGTCAGGTGACCGATATCGAAGCGGTCGGCATAGCGGAAATCGAGCGCGATCGGCACGGTGTCGACCTCCAGCCCCGGACGCTTGATCAGCAGGTCCATGCTGAGGCCCTCGTCGGGCTGGATCTGGATGATCAGCCGGTTGGGCGGCAGGCGCTCGGCATTGGCGCGGTGGAACGACGCGAACGGGACCGGCTTGAAGGTGATGACGATCTCGGTATCGCGGCACGTCATCGCCTTGCCCGTGCGCAGGTAGAACGGCACGCCCGCCCAGCGCCAGGTGTCGACCATCAACTTCAACGCGGCGAACGTCTCGGTGCGGGTGTCGGGCGCGATGTCGGGCGATTCGGTGTAACCGGGGACGACGCGATCGCCGATCTGGCCTGCGGTATAGACCCCGCGGACGCCGTTGCGTTTGGCCTTGGCGGGGGACCAGGCGCGAACCGCCTTCAGCACCTTGCCCTTTTCGTTGCGGATCGCTTCGGCATCGAAGCTCGCGGGTGGTTCCATCGCCACCATCGCCAGCAGCTGGAAGAGGTGGTTGGGGACCATATCGCGCAACGCGCCGGTCGAATCGTAGAATTTGCCGCGGGTGCCGACATCGACGGTCTCGGCGGCGGTGATCTGGACATGCGCGATGCAGTCGGCGTTCCAGACCCGTTCGATCATCATGTTCGCAAAGCGCGCGGTCATGATGTTCTGGACGGTTTCCTTGCCGAGGAAATGGTCGAGCCGATAGATTTGCGGCTCGCCGATGCGGGCCAGGATGCGCTGGTTGAGTGCCTGCGCGGATGTGAGGTCGTGGCCGAACGGCTTTTCGATCGCGATCCGGCGGAATGCGGTGGGCGTCTCGGTGGTCAGACCGTGCTCGGCGAGCTTGTCGACGATGTCGCCGAAGAACCGTGGCGGCACCGCGAGGTAGAAGGCGGCGTTGCCGGTCAGCCGTGCCTTCAGCGCGTCGTAGACCGCGTCCTGCGTGAAGTCGCCTTCGAGATAATGGACCCGGTCCCGCAGGCGCGTCCACGCCGCATCCTTTTCGGCCGCGCCCTCGCCACCGGTCTCCGGCTTGAAGTCGTCGAGCGCCTGCCTGAGCGTGGCGTCGTCGCCCGGGTCGATGCCTACGCCGAGCACCTGCAGGCCATCGCCGACCAGCCCCAGTCGCGTCATGTTGACCAGCGCCGGGACCAGCAGCCTGCGCGTCAGGTCCCCCATCGCGCCGAAGATGACGAGCGTCGCGGGGGGTGCCGGCGGCACGTGCGGTTTGCTCATGCGGGCGAGCGGCGGCGTGATGAATGCAGGGTCATCACGGAAAAACCGGGGGGGTGGCGCAAGGTTCCCGATCGCGTCCCAGCGCCGCGGCGGCCCGGTCGACGACCGCGATCGCGACCAGCGAAACGGCGGCGCCCAGCAGGATGTCGGTGAGGTAATGCGTGCCCTCGACCGGCGTCGCCACCAGCATCGCGGCGTTGACCGACAGCAGCGGCCAGCGCAACCGCGGAATCCGCCACGCCGTGACGATATACAGCGTTGCCGCCGCGGCGTGGAAGCTGGGCGCGGAGACGATGCCGCGCAACGTTCCGAGGTCGACGACGTGCACGACGTGCGTGCGCAGCATCGGGATCAACCCCGGCTGCCACAGTTCGCTTTCGGGCATATAGACGATCGACTGGTGCCAGAGATACGAGAACGGCCCGACCGCTGGCATGATGCTGTAGAGCAGCAGCGTCGCGACCGCGGCCACCCAGAACGCCGCCATGAAGCGGTAGGCGGACGCGCGCTGGCCGGTCGCGGCGAACCAGCCGAACAGGATAACCGGCGTGAAATAGATGCTGCGATAGGCGGCGAGGCCGAGTTGCTGGAGCACCGGCGATGCTGCGACGGCGCGGTACCAGGTCAGCCAGTCGAACCCCAGTGCAACGTCGATCCGCTGCAGGTCCGCGTCGTGATAGCCGTGGGTCAGCGCCGCGACCGGGTAACTGGCGACCGCACCCATCAGCGACGCCAGCGTGAACAGCGCGCAATATTCCGCAAAGTCGCCGACCGCACGGGCGTGGCGCCACGACGATCGGGTCAGGCCGAACCGCAGCATCAGCGCGATCAGGCCGACAAGATAATAGGGGGCGTTGCTGCGCGCCAACGGATCGAGGGTCAGTTCGGCGCTTCGCATCAGCAGCGCGAGCACAGCGGCGCTGAAGACGGCAGTAGCGATCGCGGCGCGACCGGTCGAGCGGCGTTGCGGCGTATCGATAGAGGCGGAAACTGGCGGCGCCGCGGGGACGATTGAATCGAGAATTGTCGCCCGTGTCATGGTTCGCCTTAGACAAAGACGGACCTTTGATGCGATCGGATGAAGCGGATATGAATGAAACAGGCGCGCGCCGCCCGGCCGATCGGGCGACCGGCGCGTGCATCGCTGCATCGGCAACGCCTGTTCCGCCGCTTTCGCGGGGGAACAGGGTCGTCAGGAGCTCGTCGGCCGCGTGCGGCCGACGAGTATCTTACTTGCCGCGGAGCGTGTTCAGAACCGCAAGGCCGATCACGCCGACCAGTGCGGCGGTCGCGTACGGACGGGTCTTAGCGAAGGTCGTCGCCTTGTCGGTCAGCGGGCCGACCGCGTCGCGCGCTGCGCCGACCGCCTTGGTGGCGTTGCCGGTGATCTGATCGACGACGCCTTCGCCCTGGAGCGAGCGGTTGCCGGTCACGTCGCCGACGGTTTCCTTGATCTGGCCACCGATGTTCTGGCCGTCGCCCTTCAGAGTCGTGCTGTTCATGGTCGTTCCTTTCGAATTGCTACGCGGGCGTAACGGACGAACGACGATATGGTGCCGACGGCCTTACAGCGGGACGCGATTTTCGTCGGTGTAGACGTCGAACCGGGTCAGCACGACAGGCCCGAACGTGTTGGTCAGCGCGGCATCGGTGGCGTCCCGGCCACGCGCCATCAGGATACGGCCGGCACGCGGGTAATTGTGGCGCGCGTCGAACGTGTACCACGTGCCGTCCAGATAGGCGTCGAACCACGCCGAGAAGTCCATCTCTCCGACAACCGCCGGCAGGTCCATGTCGCCCATGTATCCGGTGCAGTAGCGCGCCGGGATGTTCATGCAGCGGCACAGCGTGATCGCGAGATGCGCGAAGTCGCGGCACACGCCCTGGCGCTCTTCGTGCGCGTCCCACGCGGTCTTGGTCGGGCGCGCGGTCTGATAGTCGAAGCGGATGCGTTCGTGGGCGTAGGCGACGATCGCCTGGACCATCTCCCAGCCCGGCGCGTAGCTGCCGAAAAGCGCCCAGGCGGCGTCGGACAGCCGGTCGGTCTCGCAATAGCGGCTGCCGAGCAGGTACAGCATGACGTCGTCGGGCAGCGCCTCGACCGGGGTGGCGCGCGCGGCCGGGTTGACGGCGTCGGGCGTGAACGGATCCTCGATCACGAAGCCGCACGAGATGGTGATGCCGCCCGCCGGGATGGTGAGGCGCGTGCAGACGTTGCCGAACGAATCGACGTAATCATAGATCGGCACGTCGGGGGTGGTCATGATCCGCTGCGCCGTGCGCAGATCCTTGTTGCGCGACGAATGAATGCTGAGATTGGCGAGCATCGGCACCGCCTGGGTCGTCTCGAACGCGATATCATAGCCGGCGCGGATCAGCATCGTGTGCCTTTCTCTGAAGAGGGAAAGGCTTTAGACCCGAAACGGACGGTCTCGCCAAGCCGTCAGACGCGGTAGCGCGCCTCGGCCAGGTCGATCTCGCGGATGAGTTTCTTGGCGGTCTCGCTGCCGACCTCGCGGTCGCGGGCAATCCGGAAGATTTCGTCGCGTTCCGCGTTGAGCGCCGCAAGCCGCAGGTCGCGTTCGATGCGGCCATCACGGCGGGCCTGCGCTGCCGCCTCTCCGCGCTTGGTACGGCGTTCGATGCGCTCGCGGTAGGTGTCCATGATTCGGGTGCCGGCGCTGGCATAGACATCGGCGTCGCCGCGGCCGTCGGCCAGCGCGTGCTGGACGCGCTCGACGGCGCAGATCGCGGCCTTGGCCGCGGCGACGCGGGCGCGGTCTTCGGCGACCTGTTGGGAGGGTTCGCTGGGCATCGTCAGTCCGCGCAGCAGCAGTGGCAGCGCGATGCTCGCCGCGAGCAGCGAGACGATGATGACGCCCGCCGCCAGGAAGATCGCAAGGTCGCGAGCGGGGAACGGGGTGCCGTCGTTCATCGTCAGCGGCAGCGTCAGCACGCCGGCCAGCGTGATCGCGCCGCGCACGCCCGCGAACGACATCGCCGCGAGCAGCCGCTTGGCGATCTTCCGTGGCGGCGTGCCGTCGTTGCGGCGGCGGAACAGCGTCAGCCGGAACGAGGCCCACACCCACAGGAAGCGCAAGAGCGCCAGGGCTAGGGTGATCGCGATCACGTAAACGCCCAGCCACCAGGGTTCGACATGGCCGGACAGGCGGACGGTCTCGCCGGCGTTCGCGATGATGTCGGGCAATTGCTCGCCGAGCAGCACGAAGATGATGCCGTTGGCGGCGAACTGGATGGTGTCCCACACCGAATTGCGCCGCATCCGCGTGGTCGCAAGTGCCTGGCGCGAGATTTCGGCGAAGCTCATCGTCACGCCAGCGGCCACCGCGGCGAGAATCCCCGAGCAGTGGAGATGCTCGGCGAGCAGGTACGAGCCGAACGGGATCAGCAGGCTGATCAGGATCTGCGACCCGGTCTCCTCGCCGAAGCGGTTCGACACCCAGGCTTTCGCGCGGGTGACCGCGAGCGTGACCGCGACGCCGACCGCGATCCCGCCCGCTGCGACCCACAGGAAGTTCAGCGCGGCTTCGGACGGCGAGAAGGTGCCGGTGAGTGCGGCAGCGATCGCAAAGCGCAGGCAGACCAGACCCGACGCGTCGTTGAGCAGCGATTCGCCTTCGAGAATGTGCATCATCCGCCGCGGGATCGAGACGCGCGACGCGATCGCCGACACCGCGATCGGATCGGTCGGCGACACCACGGCGGCAAGCGCGAACGCGACCGCCAGCGGCATCGCCGGGATCATCCAGTGAATGAAGAAGCCGACCCCGACGACCGTCAGCAGCACCAGCCCGAGCGCGAGCTCGGCGACGGTCGAGATGTCCTTGAGCAGTTCGTCCTTGGGAATGCGCCAGCCATCGAGGAACAGCAGCGGCGGCAGGAACAGCAGCAGGAACAGCTCGGGGTCGAGCTCGACCTTCAGATGAACGCCGAGACCGATGACTGCACCGAGCGCGATCTGCACCAGCGGCGCGGGGACGGCGACGGGCAGCATGCGCGCGATGGCGGCGCTGACGACGACGGCGAGCAGCAGGACGAGGACGATCGAGACGGTTTCCAGGATGCTGCTCCGGTTGTGGGGGACGGTTGCTCCTAACCGGGTATGGGCTGTTGGGGCAAATCGGGCGTCGTGACCTTGTCTGTCAAACGCGCGCGCCTCCCGTCATGCCAGCGAAGGCTGGCATCTTCCCGCGGCGGTTGCATCGCTCAGCCACGGGAGACCCCAGCCTTCGCTGGGGTGACGGATCTTGGTTGGACGTCGCTCCCCTTCCGTCATGCCGGGCTCGTCCCGGCATCCAGAGTTATCGGCGACGACGCCTGAAACCCTGGATCCCGGGACGAGCCCGGGATGACGGACGGAATGGAGTCCGGTTAGCGTCCTCCACCGGGACGACGGAGTTGGGCTGTCAGCCCGCGCCTTGTGCGGGGATGTTGACGCCCATGCTTTGCAGATAGCGCTTCACGTTGCGCGCCGCCTGACGCAGCCGCTGTTCGTTCTCGACCATTGCGATGCGGACATAGCCTTCGCCGTTCTCGCCGTACCCGACGCCGGGCGCGACCGCGACCTTCGCGTGCTGGAGCAGCTGCTTGGAGAATTCGAGGCTGCCGAGATGCGCGAGCGCGGGGGGCAGCGGCGCCCAGGCGAACATCGACGCGCGGGGGGACGGGATGTCCCAGCCGGCGCGGCCGAAGCTGTCGACCAGCACGTCGCGGCGCTTGTGATACAGTTCGCGGTTGCGGGCGACGATGTCCTGCGGACCGTTGAGCGCGGCGCAGGCGGCGGCCTGGATCGGCGTGAACGCACCGTAATCGAGATAGGATTTCACCCGGCTCATCGCCGCGATC
Source organism: Sphingomonas sp. R86521 (assembly GCF_042466235.1). Lineage (NCBI taxonomy): Bacteria > Pseudomonadati > Pseudomonadota > Alphaproteobacteria > Sphingomonadales > Sphingomonadaceae > Sphingomonas > Sphingomonas sp. R86521. The sequence goes on from NZ_JAXHBY010000001.1 coordinate 637,074, forward strand.
AGCGTGGTGTTGCCGACCGCGAAACCGATCCGCCAGCCCGCCATCGAATAGGTCTTGCTGAGCGAGGTGAACTCGATCGCGACGTCCTTGGCGCCCGGCACCTGCAGAATCGAGGGTGTCGGATTGCCGTCGTAATAGAGCTCCGAATAGGCGAGGTCGGAGATGATCCAGACCTTGTTGTCCTTCGCCCACGCGACCAGGCGTTCGTAGAAGGCGAGGTCGACCGCCTCCGCGGTCGGGTTGGACGGATAGTTGACGACCAGGATCGACGGGCGCGGCACGGTGAACGCCATCGCGCGCTCGAGACTCTCGAAATACGCCTCGTCAGGCGTGGTCGGCACCGCGCGGATGGTCGCGCCGGCGATGATGAAGCCGAAGGTGTGGATCGGGTAGGACGGGTTGGGCGCGAGCACGACGTCGCCCGGCGCGGTGATCGCGGTGGCCAGGCTGGCGAGGCCCTCCTTCGACCCCATCGTCACGACGACCTCGGTCTCGGGATCGATGTCGACGCCGAAGCGGCGGCCGTAATAATTCGCCTGGGCTTTCCGCAAGCCGGGAATGCCCTTCGACTGCGAATAGCCGTGCGCGTCGGGTTTCTGCGCGACCTCGACCAGTTTTTCGATGACGTGCGGCGGGGGCGGCAGATCGGGGTTGCCCATGCCGAGGTCGATGATGTCCTCGCCGCTCGCCCGCGCCGCCGCCCGCATCGCGTTGACTTCGGCGATGATGTAGGGCGGCAGGCGTTTGATGCGGTAGAAGTCTTCGGACATGGCGGGCCTCGTTGTTCGCGGCCGGTGTACCGCACGTGCGGCGCCGGTGGAACCGGTGATCCGCGAGATTGCGTCGGTCGTGGATCGCGACGCCTTCGCCGATTGGGGAAATCCGGCCAGCGCGCTATGGTCGTCGCAACGAAGAGGACGCGATGGCCGATACGCCCAGCTTGCCGGATCTGCAGCATTGGACGTGGGTGCTGGGCCGCGCGCAGCAGATCATGATGGAACAGGGGCAGGCGCTGCTCCACGCCAGACCCGACGCGCTGGCGGTTGCTCCCGGCGCTATCGACCTCTGGGCGGAGAGCATGACGCTGTGGCAGCGTGTCCTCGATCCCGAATACGACGCCGAGGTCCGGCCGAATGCCGACAAGCGGTTCAATGGCGCGGAATGGCGCGAGCCGGTGTTCGAGGTGATCCGGCAGAGTTACGAGATGATCGGCGAGCACCTGCTGCGCGGCGTCGACGCGGTGGAGGGCGTGTCGGACAAGCAACGCGCGCAGCTGCGGTTCGCGACCCGCGGTGTCCTCGACGCGATGAGCCCGACCAACTTTCCGCTGACCAACCCGCAGGTGATCGAGAAGACGATCGAGACCGGTGGCGCGAACCTGCTGAAAGGGCTGGAAGCGATGCTCGCGGATCTGGCGCGCGGGCAGCTGACCCATACTCCGCAGGGCGCGTTCGCGGTCGGTCGCACCCTGGCGACGGCGCCGGGCAAGGTCGTCAAACGCACGCCGCTCTACGAACTGATCCACTATGCGCCGACCACGGAGTCGGTGCTCGCCACCCCGCTCGTGATCTTTCCGCCTTGGATAAACCGCTTCTACATCCTCGATCTTACGCCTGAGAAGAGCTTCGTGCGCTGGGTGGTGGCGCAGGGGGTGAGCGTGTTCATGGTGTCGTGGAAGTCCGCGGACGCGAGCATGAAGGACGTGACCTGGGACGATTACGTCGCGGCGCAGCTGGACGCGATCGACACCGTGCGCGCGCTGCTCGACATGCCGTCGGTGCACACGATCGGCTATTGCGTGGCGGGTACGACGCTGGCCGCGACGCTGGCGTTGCGCGCGGCGCGAGGGCAGGCGGATACGGTCGCGAGCGCCACCTTCCTGACCGCGCAGGTCGACTTCTCCGCGGCGGGCGACCTGCAGCATTTCGTCGACGACGACCAGCTGGCGATGCTGGCGCAGCTGTCGCCGGAGGGTTTCCTGGACGGACGCTACATGGCGACGACGTTCAACCTGCTGCGCGGGCGCGACCTGATCTGGAACTACGTCACGCAGAAGTATCTGCTGGGACAGGATCCGGTGCCGTTCGACCTGCTGCACTGGAACGGCGACACCACCAACCTGCCGGCGAAATGGCATCTGCGCTATCTCACCGACCTGTACCGCGACAACCTGCTGGTCCAGCCGGGGGGGATCCGGATCGACGGGACGCCGATCGACCTGACGAATGTGACGACGCCCAGCTATGTCCAGGCGGGGCGCGAGGATCACATCGCGCCGGCCGAAAGCGTGTGGAAACTGACCCAGGCGTTCGCCGGGCCGATGAAGTTCGTGCTGGCCGGGTCGGGGCATATCGCCGGGGTCGTCAATCCGCCGGCGTCGGGCAGATATCAATATTGGACGAACCCGGCCTCGGCCGAGACGTTTGCGGACTTCGTCGCGGGTGCGGTCGAGACCGAGGGGAGCTGGTGGCCGGACTGGATCGACTGGGTCCGGGCGATCGACGCCGACACGGTTACGGCGACCGGCGCGCGGCAGCCGGGAGAGGGCGCGCTGCCCGCACTTGGCGACGCACCGGGGCTGTACGTCTTGGCGCGCTGACCATTCCGGATCGCCGCGCGCGGTAGCGATACGACGGCCTTATGCCGGCATGCGCGCTTTTGCGTAGCGGCCCCTTGCCCTTGCCCCCCGGCATGCCATATTTTGTCATCAATGCTGACGACACCCCCACAGATGGCCGAGCGGCGCGACGACGATGGCGCCGATGGCGGCAACGATCGCGGTACCGGCGCAGGCGTCGCGACCAAGACTCGCACGCGGACAAAGCAGCCGACGCCCTACCGCGTGCTGATGCTCAACGACGACTACACCCCGATGGAGTTCGTCGTGCTGTGCCTGCAGCGCTTCTTCCGCATGGATATGGAAGCCGCGACCCGGGTGATGCTTCACGTCCACCAGAAGGGCGTCGGGGTGTGTGGCACGTTCAGCTATGAAGTGGCGGAAACCAAGGTCAGCCAGGTGATGGATTTCGCCCGGCAGAACCAGCATCCGCTGCAATGCACGCTGGAAAAGGCCTGAGCGCATCCCTTGAACGATCGGACGCGGTGACGCAGCACTGGTCTTGCGCGAATTGTGGACGCGCGTAGATACCCCCGATGGATCGCATTCTCATTCGTGGCGGCAACCGCCTGTCCGGGCGCCTGCCCATTTCCGGCGCGAAGAACGCTGCACTGACGCTGATGCCGTGCGCGCTGCTGACCGACGAGCCGCTGACGCTGCGCAACCTGCCGCGGCTGGCCGATGTCGACGGCTTCGGCCACCTGCTCAACCAGCTCGGCGCGTCGACCAGCATCGAGGGCACGAACCCGCAGGAGTTCGGCCGCGTGATGACGATCCGCGCCGGCAAGCTGACCTCGACCGAAGCGCCGTACGACATCGTGCGAAAGATGCGCGCGTCGATCCTGGTGCTGGGGCCGTTGCTCGGGCGGGGCGGCGAGGCGACGGTATCGCTGCCCGGCGGCTGCGCGATCGGTAATCGCCCGATCGACCTGCACCTGCGCGCGCTGGAGGCGATCGGCGCCGAGCTGGAGATGGCGGCGGGTTATGTGAAGGCGATCGCGCCCGGCGGCCGCCTAGCTGGCGGGCGTTACCGCTTCCCGATCGTGTCGGTCGGCGCGACCGAGAACGTCGTGATGGCCGCAGTGCTCGCCAAGGGCACCAGCGTGATCGAGAACGCGGCGCGCGAGCCCGAGATCGTCGACCTGTGCAACTGCTTGGTCGCGATGGGTGCGTCGATCGACGGGATCGGTACCGAGACGCTGACGATCGAGGGCCGCGACAAGCTGCACGGCGCGACCTATGCGGTGATGCCCGACCGCATCGAAGCGGGCAGCTATGCGTGTGCCGCGGCGATCACCGGCGGGTCGCTCGACCTGATCGGCGTGACGTCGGAGACGATGGGTGCGACGTTCGACGCGCTGGTCGAGGCCGGCGTGTCGATCACGCCGATCAAGGACGGCGTGCGGGTCGAGGCAGGCGACACGTTGAAGCCGCTGACGCTGTCGACCGCGCCGTACCCTGGCTTCGCGACCGACATGCAGGCACAGTTCATGGCGATGCTGTGCAAGGCGGACGGCGCCAGCATGCTGACCGAGACGATCTTCGAGAACCGCTACATGCACGTGCCCGAGCTGGCGCGGATGGGGGCGGATATCCAGGTGCGGGGCCGGACCGCGGTGGTGCGCGGTGTCGACAAGCTGGTCGGTGCCCCGGTGATGGCGACCGACCTGCGCGCATCGATGAGCCTGATCCTGGCAGGGTTGGCGGCGGACGGCGAGACGTCGGTCGGTCGGGTCTATCACTTAGACCGCGGCTATGAGCGGCTCGAAGAGAAGTTGAGCGCGGTCGGCGCGGATATCGAGCGCGCCAGCGACGGCTGATCTCCTGGCGGCTGAATAGTGCTCAGCCGCCCAGGCCCGATGCGCTGCCCGGTGGGCGACCGTCGGCGATACGCGTCTCCAGCGTCGTGATTGCCATCGAAATTATGGCCGCGACATGATGTTCTTCGCACGCGTCCAGCGATGTCAGCACAGGGACCAACTGGTCGCGCATGGCGCAAAGCCGTTTGTGTCGTTCGGGCATGGGTATCGAATACTCCAGCGCCTGGGTGAGCCGATAATATAGCCCCTTTTTTTGTCGACTGCCAACGATTCAATTGGAACCGCAAGACTATCCGGTTGGTATTTACGCCATCCAAAGTCCCGCCACACGAAACCTATATGTTCATCGACGCGTTCAAATCTGTATCAATATAGTACGAGTGTCGTGATCGGCTGGTAGCAGGGAATTGAGCGGTATGCCGAACGCAGGACATGTGCTGATCGGGACGGACGGCAAGCTGCTCGATGTCGATGCCGCGTTCTGCGACATAATGCGGTGCGATCCCGATGGAGTTCGGGGGCGGTCCGTGATGGACCTGACCGCACCGGCCGATCGACAGGAATGCGCGAAGGCCATCGAGACCCTGCTCGAGACGCAGCGGCCGTTTGCGATCGTCAAGCGCTTGATCCGCTGTGATGGATCACTGGTCTGGGTCCGCAATTCGGTTTCGATCACGATGGATGGCAGCCGCGCGGCGATGGTGGTCGGCACGATCGAACCGGTCGCGGAACAGGATGCCGTTGGCAACCCTGCGATCCTGCTCGACGTGGCGCGGCTGCTGATCAGGGGGCGCCGAGACCGCGAACTGGTGTGCGACCGCTCGCTGTTCTCCGACCCCGGCTGGGATGCGGTGCTGGCCGCCTATGTCGCCGAAGCCGAAGGTCGCGCGGTCAATATTGTGACGCTGGCGACCAGACTGGGCCATGCGCCGGCGACCATCGACCGCTGGGTCCGGGCGCTGATACAGCATAACGTCCTAGAACTCGAATATCGCAATCCGCGTGCCGAGGCGCCCAAGGCGTTCCGGCTGACGACCGAGACACACCGCAAACTCGAGAGCTATCTCGGCAATATCCGCCCGCGGTACCGCGAGCTGGCTATGCACGACGACTGACGGTCAGGCGATGCGGTCGGGTACCGCGGCGGCGTCGAGTTCGATCGCGGCAGCCGGGGCGACGGCTTCCCACGGGAAGATGAACCAATCCTTGGTCACGGTACGATCTATCCGGCGCGCGCTGTAGTCGATGCGTTCGGCCGAGCTGATATTGTCGATCAGCATCGCGAACCGCACCGACCCGTCGACCGCACCGGCGTCGACGAGGGCGCGGCGGAGATGGGTGATCGTGCGGCCCGAATCGTTGATGTCGTCGAGGAACAGCAGGCGTTCGCCGGCGATGGTCCGTTCGGCCAGCTTGACCAGTGGCGCGTCGGCGAAGTCCTTGACCTGGCTCGAATAGTCGACCGACAGGGTCGGTAGCCCGGTCGCGTGGCTGAGGAATACCGCGGGAACGAGACCGCCGCGGCCGACGCCGATTATGAAATCGGGCTTCCAGGTGTCAGCGGTGAGTTGCGCCGCTAGCGTGTGGACGGCGGCGACGAACTCGCCCTGGGGGATCGGGGTAAAGATCGGCATAGGGCGGAAGCTACCGGTTTGGGTTGTTTACAGCCAGCCTCAGGATCTCGTCATCCTGGGCTCGACCCAGGATCCAGGGTTTCAGGCGTAGCGCCTGAAACCCTGGATCCTGACTTTCGTCAGGATGACGAAGACGGGCAGGACGATCAGATCGCGTCGAGCGCCTGGGTGAAGTCGGCGATCAGGTCGTCGGGGTCCTCGACGCCGATCGAGATCCGCACCAGGCTGTCGGTGATACCGAGCGCCTGTTTGCGGGCGTCGGGGACCGAGAGATGCGTCATCGATGCCGGATGGCTGGCGAGCGTCTCGGTGCCGCCGAGGCTGACCGCGAGTTTGGCGATCTTGAGCGCGTCGAGGAATGCGAAGCTTTCTGCCTCGCCGCCCTTCAGGAACAGCGAGAAGGTCGACCCGGCGCCGATGCAGTGGCGGCGATAGATGTCGGCCTGGCGCTCCATGCCCGGCTCGTCGGCGAGGAAGCCGAGATAGCCGACCCGCTCGACCTTGGGATGGCCGCGCAGGAAGCCGCAGACCTTGACCGCATTCTCGCCGGCACGGTTCATCCGCAGTTCGAGCGTCTCCAAGCTGCGCAGCAGCATCCAAGCGGTGTTGGGATCGGTGATCGTGCCGATGGTGTTGCGCATCGACCGGATCGTGTTGATGTGCGCCTTCGACCCCAGCACGCCGCCCGCGACCAGATCGCTGTGGCCGCCGGCATATTTGGTCAGCGAATAGACCACGATGTCGGCGCCGTGCTTGAGCGGCTGGAGCCAGATCGGGCCGAGGAAGGTGTTGTCGATCGCGATCGGCGGCTTGTTCTCACCGAAGATCGCGTCGCGGCTGGCGGCGACCGCCTGGATGTCGACCAGCGCGTTGGTCGGGTTGGCCGGGCTTTCGAGATAGATCAGCGCGACCTCGCCCTTGGCGGCCTCGGTCATCACCGCGTCGATTTCCTCGCGGGTGGCGCCCGCCGGGAAGTCGAGCCACTTGACCCCGAACTTGCCGAGCACGCGGCCGATCAGCGTTTCGGTCGCCGCATAGAGCGGGCCCGAATGGACGATGGTGTCGCCGGGCTTGACCATCGCGAGGAACAGCGTCGCGATCGCCGACATGCCCGACGAGAAGGCGAGCGCGTCCTCGGCCTCTTCCCAGACGCCGAGGCGATCCTCGAGAATCTCCTGGTTGGGGCCGTTGAAGCGCGAATAGACCAGGCCTTCGGCGCCGCCCGGACGCTTGCCGGTGACGCCCTCGAAATGGCGCTTGCCGGCTGCGGCGTTGGGGAAGACGAAGGTCGAGGTGAGGAAGATCGGCGGCTTCAGCGAGCCTTCGGACAGTGCGGGGTCGTAGCCGTGGCCCATCATCAGCGTCGACGGCTTCAGTTTCCGGCCGTTGATCTCGCCGACCTGTGGCTTGGGGGCGACGCGGGCTGGAACGCCGGTGAGGTCGGCTTCGGTTTCCGTGGGTTCAGTCATATCATGCTCCTAGTGCTGCCAATCCGAACGACCGGACGGCGCGGAAAGTCCCAAAAGTCACACCCGACGCGGTGTTTCCCCGTTTGGCCGGGGGCGTCTGGTCGGGCGCGACGGTTGCAACTCGCCATGCCGATGACAGGATCACAGAACCGGCGTGTAGGACAGGCCGAAGATCGGGATTACAGCCCGATGATGCTGATCTGGCGACCGTATGCAGCCTCGCCGCGGTGAGTCGCGCGGCGGAAGCTGAAGAAGCGGTCCTCGTCGGCATAGGTGTCGAGCCCCAGCGCCTCGATCCGGCCGATCCCCGCGGTGGCGAGGCGCGCGACGACATAGGATTCGAGGTCGAACTGGTGATGGTCCGCCTTGCCGTCGGCGAAGAAGCGTTCGTTGGCCGGATCGTCCTCGCAGAAGCGGCGCAGGAAGCCGGAATCGACCTCGTAGCTGGCCCGCGCGATGCAGGGCCCGACCGCGGCGACGATGCGCGAGCGGTCCGCGCCGATCGCCTCCATCGCGAGGATCGTCGCATCGGTGACGCCGCCGAGCGCACCCTTCCAGCCGGCATGCGCGGCGCCGACGATGCCGGCCGCGACGTCGGCGAACAGTACCGGTGCGCAATCCGCGGTGAGGATGCCGAGCGCCAGACCGGGCAGGTTGGTCACGAGCGCGTCGGCGCGCGGGCGGACGCCGTCCTCGAGCGGCGCGAGGATGGTCACGGCCTCGGCCGAATGGATTTGATAGACCGTCTGGAGCGGCGCGCCCGGCAGCACCGCTTCGGCAGCGAGCACGCGGTTGCGGGTCACCGCGGCGATATCGTCGCCCGAGCCGATGCCGACGTTGAGGCCGGCGTAGATCCCGCTCGACAGGCCGCCGCGGCGTCCGAGAAAGCCGTGCGCGACACCGTCCAGTGCGCGGGCGCGGATCACCTCAATCTGGTTCACAGCATCAACCTCATGACTTCGTCGCGGTCGATCTGCGATCCGGTGTGGAACGCATAGTAGCCGACATGGACGAACCCATAGCGCTCATAGAAGCGCCGCGCTCTGGCATTCTCTTCCCACACGGTGAGGAACAACGCGGGTGCGCCGCGCTGGCGTGCGGTGGCGATGGTCCAGTCCATCAGCGCCTGCGCGATGCCGTGGCCGTGGCGGTCGGCGACGACGTAGAGCTGGCTGAGCTGGAGCGCGCCCCGTTGGTTGGCGGCTTCGACCAGCCAGGGCTGGGTGAGCTTGGCGTAGCCGACGATGCGGTCGGCTTCGACAGCGAGGCGGAAGTGGATCGCGGGGTCGACGAGGTCGCGGAGCAGCGCGCCGTCGGGGCCGTACGCCTTTGCGACATAGGCGGTGATGTCGGCGGCGGGGGCGGAATGGCCGAAGGTGGCGATCCAGATTTCGCGCGCCATCGCATCGAGCGCGGGGCCGTCGGCGGGGGTCGCGTCGCGATAGGTGATCATGTACCCGCTCCCGCAAATGCCGCCGGGTTGGGCCAGGCTGGCGCGGTGATCGCGAGGGCTTTGAACAGCGTGCCCATGTCGTCCATCAGCCGTTGGCGGTCGGCCATCAGCTGATCGGCGCGATCGGGCGCGGCGCGGGCGAGGCTGGTGGTCCGCGAATCGATGCCGAGCCCGCCGAGCAGGTCGCGCTGCGTTACAGGACCCCAAGCGACCGCATCCTGTGCCTGCGCGGCGGCGGCGAGCGTGGTGAAGTCGACATGCGCGGTCAGATCATGCTCGCCGGGTGCCTCGAACGGGTTGGCGAAGGCGTGGCCGCGAACCGCCTGCAGGGTGTCGCCGAGCGCGGGACCTTCATGGCCGTAATCGATCGCGAGCAGCGCGCCCCCCTGGGCGACGATGCGGTCGGCGAGTGCGCGGACGATGGCGACCGCGGCGGGCGACGTTTCGAGGACCGAGCCGGCGGGCGCATCGCGCAACGGTTCGGGGATCACGGTGTCGGGCAGCGCCTTGCCCGCGATCGGCAGGAACAGCGTGTCCTGCGCGGCGACGAGGCGTTCGTGCCACTGGCCGCGCTTGACCAGCTGGCGGATCGGCAGCGCGTCGAAGAATTCGTTGGCGACGACGACCAGCGGGCGGTCGGCAGGGAGCGTGTCGATGGTGTCGTGGAAGGTCGCGCCGGGGACGGCACGCTCTTGTGCCGCGCGAAGGACCGGGCTGGTCTCGACGAAGTGGATCGCGGGGACGAGGCCGGCCTTGGCCATCGCACGCGCTGCGTCGGCGGCGAGCGTGCCGCGGCCGGGGCCGAGCTCGACCCAGGCGATCTCGGGGCGGCCGGCGCGGTCCCAGAGGTCTGCGCACCACAGGCCGACGAGTTCACCGAACATCTGGCTGATCTCGGGCGCGGTGACGAAGTCGCCGGCGGTGCCGAGGGGGTCGCGGGTGGCGTAATAGTGCGCGTTGGCCGCCGCCATGTACTGCGCGATCGAGATCGGGCCGGCTAGCGCGATCGCGCGGGCGAGGCGTGCTGGGAGGGCGGGTTCGGTGGGGAGAGAGTCGTTCATAAGAGTACCTCCCCGGCGAAGGCCGGGGTCCAATTGGAAAGGTCGCTGTAACGAAGCGCAACGCACATCAGGATGGACGTTCCAATTGGGCCCCGGCCTTCGCCGGGGTGGAATTGGTAATGTCGTCGCGTGTCAGGCTACGCTCTGCGAGCCGGCGATCGGTTCGACCCTTACCCGGCGGCCGGCGGCGGTGAGGATCAGGTACAGGCCGCCGAGAATCATCGGCACGCAGAGCCACTGGCCCATGTGCAGGCCGGTGCGCTCGGCGAAGGCGCGCAGCTGCGAATCGGGTTCGCGGAAGAATTCGACGGTGAAGCGCGCGAGGCCGTAGCCGAGCACGAACAGCCCGACGAGCTTGCCCGGGTCGTAGCGCGCTTTGGTCTTCCAGAACGCGAACCAGAGCAGCGCGAACAATGCGATACCCTCGAGCCCGGCTTCGTAGAGCTGGCTCGGATGGCGCGCTGGCTCGATGAGGCCGAACGCGACGGTGCGTTCGAACACGATGCCCCAGGCGACGTCGGTCGGCTTGCCCCAGAGCTCGCCGTTGACGAAGTTGGCGAGCCGCCCGAAGAACAGTCCGAAGGGCACGCAGCACGCGATATAATCGTGGACCCGCAACCAGTTGAGCTGATGTTTTCGCGCGAACAGGATGAGCCCGAGCGAGGTGCCGATGACCCCACCGTGGAACGACATGCCGCCATCCCACAGCCGCAGGATTCGCAAGGGATGCAGGAACATTTCGGGCGCGTAGAACACGACATAGCCGATCCGCCCACCGAGGATGATGCCGAGCGTCGCGTAGAAGACGAGGTCGTCGGCATGGCGGCGGGCCATCGGCGCACCCGGCTGGGCCAGCAGCTTCAGCAGATACCACCAGCCGACCAGGATCCCCGCGATATACGCGATCGAATACCAGCGCAGCGTGAAGAAGCCGAGCGTGAACACCTCCGGCCGTAGCGGAAGGTCCGCGAAATGGATGTGCGTATCGGCGGTGCCGGCAGCGGCGGTGGCGGCCGCCGCGAGGATGGTTGGTATCAAAGGCTTTTCCCCAAGGGTTCGCATCTGCATAAAGGCGGCCAACGATAAGACCAAGCGGAGAGCGATATGCGGACCGAACTGGACCAGGCGATGGATGCGACCATGGCCGCACTGACGGCGGTCGAAGGACAGCTGGCACTGGGGTCTATCGAACGGTTCGGAACGACGTTGCCGACGATCGCGACCGCACCGCCGGCCTTGCCCTATTATTTCGCGCATTATGCGAACCAGCACGGCGACCTGGTCTTCCTGGTCTCGGGCGACGAGCGGCTGACGTTCGCGCAGGTCCATGCCGCCGCCGGACGCGTGGCGCGGGCGCTGGTCGGCGCGCACGGGGTGCGGACGGGCGAGCGGATCGGGATCGCGATGCGCAACTCGCCGTCGTGGATCATCCTCTACATGGGCATCGTGATGGCCGGCGGGATCGCGACCTTGCTCAACGGCTGGTGGCAGACCGAGGAGCTGGAGGCGGCGATCGCGGAGGTCGATTGCCGGCTGGTGTTCGCGGATCCGCCGAGGGTGAAGCGGCTGGCGGGGATCCCCGCGCTGGCCGCCGAGGTGGTCGCGATCGACGACCAGGCGCGGATCGAGGTCGCGCTGGCGGCGCTGTTCGCGGCGGACGACGATGGTGTCGAGCTGCCTATCATCGGCCCCGACGATGCCGCGACGATCCTGTTCACGAGCGGGTCGACCGGGCTGTCCAAGGGCGCGCTGTCGGATCATCGCGGGGTGATGCAGGGGGTGTACAACTACCTGGCGCAGACGCTGATGATGCTCGGGATCGCGACCGCGCAGGGGACCGCGCCGACCGGGCAGCCATCGACTCTGCTGACGATCCCGCTGTTCCACGTCACCGCCGAGATCACCGTGCTGCTGCAGAGCATCGCGATGGGCCGGAAGGTCGTGATGATGGCGAAATGGGATGCACGCGAGGCGATGCGGCTGATCGAGGCGGAGAAGATCAGCTATTTCGTCGGCGTGCCGCTGATGAGCTTCGAGATCCTGACGCACCCGGATCGCGGCGATTACGACCTGTCGAGCGTCACCGACTTCGCGTGCGGCGGTGCGCCGCGGCCGGTCGATCATGTCCGCCGGATCGAGGCGGAGATGGGGGGAAGCGCGCCGCTGATCGGGTATGGGCTGACCGAGACCAACGCGACCGGCACCGGCAACTGGCGCAGCAACTATACCGCGAAGCCCAATTCGGCGGGGCGGGCGTCGGCACCGCTGATCGACCTCGCGATCCTCGACGACGATGGCCGCCCAATGCCGCAGGGCGAGCGCGGCGAGGTCGGGATCCGGTCGATCGCCAATTTCCGCGAATATTGGAACCGGCCCGAGGCCACCGCAGCGGCGTTCACCGCCGACGGCTATTTCCTGACCGGCGACGTCGGGTATCTGGACGAGGACCGCTATCTGTTCATCGTCGACCGCAAGAAGGACATCATCATCCGCGGTGGCGAAAACATCAGCTGCCAGGAGGTCGAGGCGGTGCTGTACGAGCATCCCGCGGTTGCCGAGGCGGCGGTGTTCGGGCTGGCGGACGAGAAGTTCGGCGAGGTGCCCGGCGCTGTGGTGTTCCTGCGCCCCGGCATTTCCGTGGAAGAGGGCGGGCTGGGCGCGTTCCTGGCGGAGCATATCGCGGCGTTCAAGGTGCCGCAGCGGATCTGGATCGCCGACGCGCCGCTGCCGCGGCTGGGGACCGAGAAGATCGACAAGGTTTCGCTGAGGGCGGCGTACCGCGCGCTGGCGAAGGTGTAACCTGCCGCCGTCATCCTGACGAACGTCAGGACCCAGGGTTACGAGCGCCGCGCCCTGTTACCCTGGGTCCCGGCTTTCGCCGGGATGACGGATGGGGGGATTTCCTCACCCGGTCGCCAAGGATAGAGCCACCTCATGGCGAACGGGATCAACAGGCGCAGGATTCTGGTCGGCGGTGGCGCGGGCATCGGGCTGATCGTCGCGTGGGGCCTGTGGCCGCGCAGCTATGCGCCGAACCTCGTCGCGAATCCGGGCGAGGCGCTGTTCGGTGCGTGGCTGAAGATCGGTAGCGATGGCCATGTCACCGTCGCGGTGCCGCAGGCCGAGCATGGCCAGGGCGTCTATACCGCGCTGGCGCAGATCGTCGCCGACGAGCTGGGCGCGGACTGGCGGACGGTGGGCGTCGAGCCGGCGCCGCTGAACCCGCTCTATGCCAACCCGATCGGCGTCGGCGACCTGTTCGAGGGACTGTTCGCGGCGCTGCCGGTGGACGCGCCGATGCTGACCGGGGGATCCAGTTCGATCCGGATGTTCGAGACCGCGTGTCGCGCGGCAGGCGCGGCGGCGCGCGCGTTGCTGTGCATGGCGGCGGCGAAGCGCTGGGACGTCGACTGGACGCAGACCAGGGTCGAGGCGGGGTTCGTCGTGCACGGCGCGAAACGCCTGCGCTTTGCCGAACTGGCCGAGGATGCGGCGAAGGGAACGGTTCCCGATCCGCTGCCGCTCGGGATGCAGGGCGCGGGCAAGCTGACGGGCACGTCGGTGCCGCGGATCGACGTGCCGGCGAAGGTCGATGGGTCGGCGAACTTCGCCGGCGATGTGCGGCTGGCCGACATGGTGCACGCCGCGATCCGGCAGGGACCCGCGGGCAGCCGGCTCGCGAAAGTCGATCGGGCCGCGGCGGATCGCATCGACGGCGTGCTTTCGGTGGTCGAGAACCCGCATTGGGTCGCGGCGGTCGCGACCACCTGGTGGGCGGCGCAGCAGGCGCTGGATGCGCTGGCGCCGCGGTTCGAAGGCGGGCGGGCGGTCGACAGCGCGTCGATCGACGCCGCGTTGACCGCGGCACTGGCAGCGCCGGGCGCGTCGATGGCGAAGGTCGGCGACGTCGAGACGGTGTTCAAGGGCGCACCGCTGGTCACTGCCGAGTACCGGGCTGGCCTTGGCCTCCATGCCGCGATCGAGACGCCGAGCGCGACGGCGGCGTACCGCGACGGGCGGCTCGAACTCTGGCTGGCGACGCAGGCGCCGGGGCTCGCGCAGGTCGCGGCGGCGCGGGCCGCGGGGCTGTCGGACAGCGCGGTGACGGTGCATCCCATGCTGATCGGCGGATCGTTCGGCGGCGCGCTGGAGCACGGCGTCGCCGAGCAGGCGGCGGTGCTGGCGGTGAAGCTGAAGCGGCCCGTCAGCCTGACCTGGTCGCGGGGCGAGGCTACCCTGCACGATCGGTATCGCCCGGCCGCCGCGGCGCGGATGGCGGCGCGCGTGGCGCCGAACGGCGCGATCCTGGGATGGCGCGCGAAGATCGCCGCGCCCGCGACCGGTGCCGAACTGGCCCGGCGGTTGATGCCCGGCGTCGCGACCGAAGCCGCGATCCGCGTCGCGACGGGGGATCGCTATGCCGTCGCGGGGGCGATGCCGCCGTACCGGATCCCGGCGCTCGCGATCGACTATCACAACGCCGATATCGGGGTGGCAACGGGGCATGTCCGCAGCGGCGCGCATGGCTACACCGCGTTCTTCACCGAATGCTTCCTCGACGAACTGGTCAAGCTCGCGCATTCGGAGCCGATGTCGTTCCGGATCGGCATGCTCGGCGGCAACCCGCGGCTCGCGCGCTGCCTGTCGACCGCGGCGGCGCTGGGTGGCTGGGACGGCGGCGTGCCGGGCAGCGGGCAGGGGATCGCCGCCCACGCCTTTCGCCGCAGCTATATCGCGGTGCTGGCCGAGGCACACATGGGCGACGACCGGCGTCCGGTGGTCGAACGGCTGGTCGCCGCGGTCGATTGCGGCGCGCAGATCAACCCCGACCTGGTCCGCCAGCAGATCGAGGCCGGTCTGATATTCGGGATGGGGAATGCGCTGGGCGCGGCGACCGGGTTCACGCGGGGGCTGGCCGACGTGCGCGGGTTCGACGCGATGACGATCCCGCGACTGGCCGATACGCCCGACATCACCGTCGAGATGATTCGCAGCGACGAGGCGCCGGGCGGGGTCGGCGAACTCGGCGTCCCCGCGGTCGCGCCGGCGATCGCCAACGCGCTTCATTCGGCGACGGGCTATCGCATCCGCAATTTGCCCCTAAATACGATTTCATGATCCTGCCCCCCGACCATCCGTCGATACCCAAGCCCCGGATCGGCGTGCTGCTGATGAATCTCGGCACCCCCGACGGCCCCGATGCGAAGTCGGTGAAACGCTATCTCGGCGAGTTTCTGTCCGACCGGCGCGTCGTCGAACTGCCGGCGATCGCGTGGCAGCCGATCCTGCGCGGCATCATCCTCAACACCCGGCCGAAAAAGTCCGCGCATGCCTACGGCCTGGTGTGGCGCGAGGACGGATCGCCGCTGGCCGCGATCACGCGGTTGCAGGCCGCCGCGCTGAAGGATTCCTTCGGGCCGGGCGTGCTGGTCGATTGGGCAATGCGGTACGGCAATCCGGATATCGCCGGGCGGTTGCAGGCGATGAAGGATGCCGGCTGCGAGCGCATCCTGCTGGCGCCACTGTATCCGCAATATTGTGCGGCGACGACCGCGACCGCCAACGACAAGGCGTTCGGGCATCTGGCAGGGCTGCGCTGGCAGCCGGCGATCCGCACGCTGCCGCCCTATTACGACGACCCGGCGTATATCGATGCGCTGAAACAGTCGCTGGAGGCCGGGCTGGCGGCGCTCGATTTTGTCCCCGATGCGATCGTCGCGAGCTTTCACGGGATGCCGAAGCGGACGCTGCAACTCGGCGATCCGTATCATTGCCATTGCCGCAAGACCGCGCGGTTGCTGGGCGAAGCGATGGGCCGGGAACTGACGGTCGCGTTCCAGTCGCGGTTCGGGCCGGCGAAATGGCTGGGGCCGGCGACCGACGATACGCTGGTCGCACTGGCGCAGGCCGGCAAGAAGAAGGTCGCGATCTTCGCGCCGGGTTTCTCGGCGGATTGCCTGGAGACGCTGGAGGAATTGTCGATCCGCGGGCGCGAGAGCTTCGAGGAGGCCGGCGGCACCGACTTTGCCTATCTGCCGTGCCTGAACGACAGCGCGGTCGGCATCGCGATGCTGCAGACGCTGTTAGCGCGGGAGCTTGAAGGATGGGTGGCGCGCGGTTAGCGGTCGTCGAAACGGACGGGAGAGAGACATGGCACGCGTCGCAATCGTGACCGGCGGCACGCGCGGCATCGGCGAGGCGATCAGCCTGGCGTTGCAGGACATGGGCATCGTGGTCGCTGCCAACTACGCCAGCAACGAAGATGGCGCACGGGACTTCGCCGCGCGTACCGGCATCCCCGCCTATCGCTGGGACGTCGGCGATTACGAGGCGTGCCAGACCGGATGCGCGCTGGTCGCGGCCGCGCTGGGTGATGTCGATATCGTCGTGAACAACGCCGGCATCACCCGCGACGGCACCATCCTCAACATGAGCTATGAGGATTGGAAGGCGGTGATCGACACCAATTTGGGCGGTTGTTTCAACATGACCAAGGCGGTGTTCCCCGGCATGCGTGCGCGGAAATGGGGGCGGATCGTCAATATCGGATCGATCAACGGCCAGGCCGGGCAATACGGGCAAGTCAATTACGCCGCGGCGAAATCGGGTATCCACGGTTTCACCAAGGCGCTGGCGCAGGAAGGCGCGCGGGTCGGCGTGACGGTGAACGCGATCGCGCCCGGCTATATCGACACCGGCATGGTCGCGGCCGTGCCGGCCGACGTGCTGGAAAAGATCGTCGCGCGGATTCCGACCGGGCGGCTGGGCCAGGCGAGCGAGATCGCGCGCGGCGTGGCGTTTTTGTGTGCCGAGGAGAGCGGGTTCGTGACCGGGTCGACGCTGAGCATCAACGGCGGGCAGCACATGTACTGACGGGCGCAGGCGCGGCAACGCCCGCGCCGATGCAAGGCCGCAAGGCGGCCGAGCAGCGCCCGGCACGGCCGGCGGGTCGGCCTGCGGTCGATCCCGTCCGACGACGGACGGCGGCTTTGCCGGCGTCGTGTCTTGGTGGAGATCGGAAGGGTCACGTCGCGAGGCTAGGCGGCGAGAGCCAACATCGCGGAGGGGCTCCGCTGTTCGAGTGCCGATCGCAACAGTCCAGGACCGTAGTAGGTTCGTACCTGCCAAGTCGCCTGCAAGACTAGCAACCTTTGCCTGAACCGACTGGTTTGGAGCGAGGGATCATTGGATCGTGGGCCAGTCCGGCCTTACTGTGTGACCCCGTGAAGAATGGGGCGTCCATGACACAGCATCTTGGTTTCTCGAAAATCGCCGGGCTCTTGGCTGTCGGCATGACGACCCTGTCGCTCGCGGCATGCGTCAATCCATCGGCGAGGATCGCGACCTCGCTCGAGGGGTATGGCTTCCAGCCTGCGCAGTCGCAATGCGTCGGCGACCGGCTCGAGGCGAACCTGGCGCTTGGCCAGCTCCAGCAACTCGGTCGCGCGGCCAAGGCGTCGCGGGAAGGGGACACCACGCCGGGGCGCCTGACCGTCAGCGACTTCGTCCGCGTCTCGGGACAGGTCAAGGATCCGAAGGTGCCGCTCGAGGTCGCCAAGGCCGCTGCCGCGTGCGGCATCCTGACCGATCCGGCATCGCCGCTTTAACCTGAACCGCGGGGCATTGCCGCTTCACAGGCGATGATGGCGTTCGCTGCGGGCGCCGATGTCCGGTTGCTTGCTCCGCGGAAAGCCGGACGAACAAGAGGCCGGCCTCCTTGCGGAAACCGGCCTCTGCCCTCGATACGCTACGCGAGGGAACTGGGGAACTGTTGGGGCTTGCGGCGGACGTCGGCAAAGCCGCCGTCTTTCGTCGGACGGGACCGGCCTGGGGCCGACCCGCCGGCCGTGCCGCCGCTTGGCGTCGCCGCGCCTTAGCGGCGGCAATACCCTGGGTTATCCGACTTATCGATCGCGCGGCCGGCAAGGGCGCCGCCTGCTGCACCGAGGACTGCGCCCAGGGTGCGGTCGCCGCGGCCGGCTACGGTGTGGCCGAGCAGGCCGCCGGCAAGCGCGCCGACGATGGTGCCGCCGCTGTTGTCGCAACCACCGCCGCGGCGGCGGTTCGAATAGCGCCGGTCGTCGCCGCGATAGTCGCGGTAGCCGCCGCGATCGTAACCGCCACGGTCATACCCGCCGCGATTGTCGTAGCCGCGCTCGTAGCCGCCGCGATAGCGCTGCGCATCGGCGGCAACCGGGACCAGCGCGGTGGCGGTCATCGCGAGGGCGCTGGCGGCGAGGGTGAAAGTCTTGAACATTGAGCGTCTCCCGGTTGGGATTTCGGGCACCGCGTCGGCGGCCCTTCGATCCTCGATGACGCCCTTCTGGACGATTCGCGTTGAGCGAAGCCTGAATGCGCTCGTTATCCATTGTTCATGCACGCCGCGCCCCTAAGAGGCAGGGATGCGTCGCCCGATCACCCTGCTGCTCGTCGTCGGCACCGTGCTCGCGATCGCCCCAGGCTGGACCGGAGAGGTGCGCCTGCCGCTGCTCGGGCGCCGTGCGAACCTGTCTGCGACCCGCGTGGCGCTGGATCCAGACGACGCCCGGCGGACCAGGGTCGGCGCGCTGACGTTCCTGGGGGGCGTGCATTTGGCTAGCCGCGATCCGGCGTTCGGCGGCTATTCGTCGCTGGCGGTGCGCGGCGATCGGTTCATGTTGCTCAGCGACGGCGGCAATGCCGTCGGGTTTCGGATGAGCGCCGACTGGCGGCTGTCCGCGATTCGCTTCCGCAACCTGCCGGGCGGTCCCGGTGAGGGATGGCAGAAGGCCGACCGTGACAGCGAATCGATGGCGGTCGATCCGCGCACCGGCAAGATCTGGGTCGGGTTCGAGAGGGCGAACGCGATCTGGCGGTACGCACCCGGGTTCGCCTATGCCGAGGGGCGCGTCGCACCGCCGGCGATGGCGAAATGGGATTCCAATGGCGGGGCCGAATCGCTGGTGCGGTTGCGCGACGGACGGTTCCTGGTGATCGCCGAGACGACGCGCGGCCCCCGGGTGGCGGTGCCGCTGCGGCGCGGACGACAGGCGCTGATATTCGCCGGCGATCCGCTGAAGGACGGCCGGCCGGCGGTGCGCTTCACCTATATGCCGCCCAACGGCTATGATCCGTCGGACGCAACCGAGCTGCCCGATGGCCGGCTGCTGGTGCTGAACCGTGCGTTCGGGCTGCCGTTCGTGTTCACCAATATCCTGGTGCTGATCGATCCGCGCGAGATCCGCGAGGGCGCACGCGTCACCGGACGCGCGATCGCGACGCTGGCGCCGCCGCTGATCCACGACAATTTCGAGGGGGTGGCGGCGACGCGCGAAGCGGGCGCGACGATGCTATGGCTGGTGTCAGACGACAACCAGATCGTGCTGGAGCGCACGTTGCTGCTTAAGTTCCGCCTGAACGGCTGATCGAGCGCCGTCGACACAAACGACAGCGGCCCGCCCCGCGGGTGCGGGGCGGGCCGGCCGTAACACGCAAACCGCGTTAGGCGGCGACTGCGAGCTTCTTGACGATTTCGCGCTTCAGGCGGCGCACGCGCAGCGAGAGCTTGTCGTCCGAGGTCTTGACCAGCCAGTTGTCCAGCCCGCCGTTATGCTCGACCGAACGCAGGCCGTGCGTCGAGACGCGCAGGCGAACACCCTTTTCGAGCGAATCGGACAGCAGCGTGACGTTCTGCAGATTCGGCAGGAAGGTACGCTTGGTCTTGTTGTTGGCGTGGGATACGTTGTTCCCGACCATCCGGCCCTTGCCGGTCAGTTCGCAAATGCGCGACATCTGTCTACCTATAAGTTTCGGGATGACCCCCGGAAAGGCGCGCCGATACCCCGCGAGGGGCAGCGCGTCAACCGATTCACGGGTTCGTGGCGTTCGAGGTCATCGTGTTCATGGGCACCGTGCAACTCGCGCGGCGTTGGCGACGTTGTTACGCTATCGAACCGGTAAAGGGGAAACTTATGCGTACGATTCTGAGTTTGTTGGCGATCGCGGTGCTGGTTGTGGTCGCGCTGATGTATTTCGGGATCATCAACATCGACCAGACCCAGCAGGCGGTGGTGCAGGCACCGAAGTTCCAGGCAGACGTCGCCAAGGTGACGCTGGGGACCGAGAACAAGACGGTGGCGGTGCCGACTATCTCGGTCGAGAAGCCGGGGGCTCAGGCGAACGCGCAGGCGCCGAACTGAGTCTGACTCCCGTCATCCTGACGAAAGTCAGGACCCAGGATTACGACGCGCAACGCCTGTGACCCTGGGTCCTGACTTTCGTCAGGATGACGGCGTGGCGGCGGGGCGCTCCCTTTACGAATATCGTAAGGCGGGGCAGGGCAGGGCATGTTCCCGGTTCCCGACCCTATGCGCCGCGCGCTCGATGCGGCACGCGATGCGGCGCTGGCCGGTGAAGTGCCGGTGGGCGCCGTCGTCATTTTAAGGGGCGAGGTGATCGCGGTGGCGGCGAATGCGCCGCGGCGGCTGAGCGATCCCACCGCGCATGCCGAGATTTTGGCGATCCGCGCCGCCGCCGAGCGGTTAGGGCGTGATCGGTTGGAAGATTGCGATCTGTGGGTGACGCTGGAGCCCTGCGCGATGTGCGCAGGGGCGATCGCGCATGCGCGGATCGCGCGGCTGTATTATGCGGCGCCGGATGCGAAGGGCGGCGCGGTCGAGCATGGGCCGCGGTTCTTCGGGCAACCGACGTGTCATCATCGGCCGGAGGTCTATGCCGGGATCGCCGAGAGCGAGGCCGCGGGGCTGTTGCGGAATTTCTTTGCAGGGCGGCGTTAGGGGGCCTTCGGCTCCCACACACGACCGTCATGCCAGCGAAGGCTGGCATCTCCCGTGGCGGGCGCAACACCCGCCCCGGGGAGATCCCAGCCTTCGCTGGGATGACGGATATTGGGGCGGAGTGCGTCGTTAGGGACGGCGCCCGTCGGCAAGGCAGCGCGGGCCGCTTCTCGCCTCTTACCGCATGTCGTTCTGCGTGATCGGGACGATCTTCACTTCGACGCGGCGGTTTGCGGCGCGGCCGGCGTCGGTGTCGTTCGACGCGATCGGCTGGGTCTTGCCGTAGCCGCGGGTGCCGATCCGTGCCGCCTGGACGCCGTGGCCCGACAGATAGTCCGCCACCGCGGTCGCGCGGCGCTCGGACAGCGCCTGGTTGTACTGGTCGCTGCCGGTCGCATCGGTGTGGCCGTACACGTCGATATAGGTCTGGTTGTACTGGCCGAGCGTCTGCGCGACCTGGTCGAGCGTGCGCTGGAACTGCGGCTGCACGTTGGCGCTGTCGTAGGCGAAGGTAATTCCCGACGGGATGTTGAGCACCAGGTCGTCGCCCTGGCGGATCACCTGCACGTCGGTGCCCGCGGTCCGCGCGCGCAGTTCGCGCTCCTGCTTGTCCATGTATGATCCGATGCCGGCGCCGGCGAGGCCGCCGATGCCCGCGCCCAGCAGCTTCTCGGTGCGGTCGTGGCGGCCGCCGACGACGTCGCCGAGCAGATAGCCGCCGAGCGCGCCGCCGATGCCGCCCAGCGCGGTCTTCGAGATCGTCTGGCGACCGGTCTCGGGATCGGTCACGCACCCGCTGGTGAGGACGAGGGCCGAGAGTGCGGCGGCGGCGAGAAAGCTGGTCTTCATCTGCGTCATCCCTTTAGGTCTTCGCGCTCAAACCCTGGTTTGCGGGCGATTGTTCCGGTTGCGGATTGAATGCCCGCCGACGCGGCGGTTGTGAAGTGCCGCATCATACGCCAATAAGGGCGGAGCCAATGGCACCGCTTCCTCCCTTCCCCTGGATCGACGTCCTGATCATCCTCGCGCTGGTCGCGTTGAACGGTGTGTTCGCGATGAGCGAACTCGCCATCGTCTCCGCGCGGAAAGCGCGGCTCGAGGCGATGGCGCGCAGCGGCAAGCGCGGCGCGCGCGCGGCGCTGCTGCTGGCGTCCGATCCGGGCAAATTCCTGTCGACGGTGCAGATCGGAATCACGCTGATCGGCATCCTGGCCGGCGCCTATTCGGGGGCGAGCCTGGGCACGCCGACCGCGGCACGGCTCGAGATGCTGGGGCTGGCGCATGAGAGCGCGGAGACGATCGGGTTCGCGATCGTCATCGGGCTGACGACCTTTGCATCGCTGATCATCGGCGAGCTGGTGCCGAAGCAGTTCGCGCTGCGCTCGCCCGAGCCGATCGCCGCGCTGATGGCACCGGTGATGCGCTGGATCGCGATTGCGACCGCGCCGCTCGGCTGGCTGCTCAACGCGACCAGCGCGCTGATCTTCAAGCTGCTGCGGCTCGATCGCGAATCGGAGGAGCACGTCACCGCCGAGGAACTGCACATGATCGTCGCCGAGGCGTCGAAATCGGGCGTGATCGAGGAGCATGAGCGCTCGATCATCTCCGGCGTGGTGCGGCTGGCGGACCGGCCGGTGCGCGAGGTGATGACGCCGCGGACCGATATCGACTGGCTCGACTGCAACTGGGGGCCGGACGAGATCCGCGATACCCTGCTTGCCAGTGCGCATACCCGGTTGCCGGTCGGCGACGGATCGATCGACAAGGTCGCGGGCGTGGTTCAGGCGCGCGACATAGCTGCGGCGCTGTTCCGCGGCGATCCGCTCGACCTGCGCGCGCTGATGCGGAAGGCGCCGGTGGTGATCGACCAGATCGACGCGATGGACGCGCTGATGGCACTGCGCGAGGCCGAGGTGCCGATGGCGCTGATCCACGACGAATACGGGCATTTCGAGGGCATCGTGACCCCCGCCGACCTGCTCGCGGCGATCGCCGGCGAGTTCAAGTCGGATGCCGACCCATCGGACGCGCCGTCGGTGGTGGTCCGCGACGACGGATCGCTGCTGGTCGCGGGGACGATGGCAGCGGACGCGCTGGCCGACCGCCTCGGCATCGACCTCCCCGAGGACCGGGATTACGCGACGGTGGCCGGGCTGGCGCTGGCGGTGTTCCGCCATCTGCCGGGCGAGGGCGAGAGCTTCGTGGAGCAGGGCTGGCGGTTCGAGGTGGTGGACCTGGACGGGCGGCGGATCGACAAGATGCTGGTGAGCGCGGTCTGAGGGCTGTCATCAAGAACGACCGGATAGAGATCGTCAGGGGGAGTCGATTTCATCCTCCCGTCAGCAAAAACGTAACTGACGCGACGGCATAGTATCGGTTGTGGCGTCGTATACGAATGTCGTTGCCACTGTCGGGAGACGGTGTTTGAAGTATTCGAGAACGTGGGCAGCGATAGCTACGATCATGCTGCCCTCCGCCATTGCGGCATCAAGCGCAGAGCCGCCTCAAGGCGTCGCCGCCTTCGTGCAGGATCATCACCTGACACGCTACAGCGTCGCGCTGGTGGACTTGAATAGCGACAACCGACCAGAGGCGTTGATCTACGCAATGTCGACTGCCGATAGAGGCCCAGCAAATCTCTGTGGTAGCGGTGGATGTGATCTCTATGTGCTGTCGCTTACTGCGACCGGCTATCGTCAAGTGACAGATATATCGATCACCCGCCCTCCCATCCGCGTGTTGCCCACTATCACGTATGGCTGGCATGATCTGGGCGTATTGGTTTCGGGCGGCGGAATCATTTCCGGCTACGAAGCGCGGCTTCGTTTCGACGGGCATAGTTATCCCTCAAACCCGACCGTCTCCCCTGCGACCCGACTAAAGGGCCCGGTCGGCAAACAGGTCATTGGCGAGATGCCGCCTATACCGGCTATACCGGGTTACAGGTAACCTTGCCGCAGTAAGCGCCACATGACCGAGTACCGTGCCTTATAGCATTGATGCAAACGCCAAACGTTGCCGAAGACATACGGGCCTGCTTGTCGTGTTAGATAGGAGGATGTTATTATGTTCTTACTGCTCAGTATAGCGATGTTGCAGGTCAATCCTCTTCCGCCTGAAACGTGGAAGGAGAGAAACCACCCGGACATGCCGATTTTACCGGCATGCGACCTTGGAAATCAGGCTGATATCGCGGATTCTATCGCCAGCCTTCCTAAAGAGGTGTCGGTAGAATTGGCCAGATTTTCTAAATCTGGTGGCGGTATCTCAGAGGCGAATGGCCCATACAACGGTACAGATGTTGTCGATGGTTCCGTTCCAACGCGGCGCTTTATCAGGGCGTATCACGTTCAAAACAAATGGATCGTTTGGTATGAACACGGAGGCTTGGTAACGGGAATAGTTACTCTCGGCCTGGAACTGGATAATTCGACAAAGGATGGCAGGCGCGCTTATCGAGCAATGCCCGGTACCGTTTTGTCAGGCGATCTATGCGCCGCAACCAAAGCTTTGCTCGCTGGCGTGCGGAGCGGCAATCCGTAGTAGCAAGAAACCCATCGTTAACACCTGATGCGAAAAATCAGGCGTTTCGCATCACCGGCGAGAAGCTGCGAAGTCAGTGACTTCGATGATGCATAAACTGATGCGCGTTGCTTGTGGGTCAGAGCTTCCCGAACACCGCCTCGAAGCCGGCCTTGTCACCCGCAGCGAGGAGCCGCGCCTGTTCGATCCAGCGGTCGCGGCCCATGCGGCCGGTGAAGGCGCCGAGCTGGGCGTCGATCGATTCGGCCTGGTCGGTCGACAGCGCCGCCATCTGGCCGATCGTCGTTACGCCGAGTTCGGCGAGGCGGCCTGCGACCTTGGGGCCGAGGCCCTTCAGCTGGGTGACCGGCTCGCTGGCGTAGTCGGCGGCTGCGGGTGTGGGTGCCGCCGTAACGGGCGCGGGGGGCGCGAGCTCGGTGGCGGGGCTGGCGTCGAAGCTGGCGGCGATCGGTTCGTCGGCGATCGGCTCCGGGGTATCGGCGATCGGCGTGTCCACGACCGGCAAGTCTGCGATCGGCGGGGTTGCCAGAGCGACGGGGACCGGTGCGGGAGCGGGTGTCGGCGCGGGCGCGCTCTGGACCTGCGATTGCGACTGGCTGGCCGGTTCCGGCGGTATCGCGCGCGAAGGGGCGGGCGGTGCCGCTGGTTCGGGTGCGACACCGGCTTGCTCGGCATGCTCGACGACGTCGCGTGCCGCCTTCGTCCGCGCGCGCTTCTGGCGGATGCCCCACAGGATGCCGAGGATGGCGAGCACCGCCAGCACCGCGATGAGCGCGAGGTGGATCGTCGTGATCGCGCCGGTGCCTTCGGGCAACAGGCTGAGGCCCGAGGCGGATGTCTGCGTATCGTTCATGGCCGCACCGTAGCGACGCTATCGTCCCGATTCGAGCGTTAATCGCCGCGCGCGACTTCCCGCCAGCCGATGTCGTGGCGGTAGAAGCCGGTCGGGAAGTCGATCGCCGCGGCTGCGCGATACGCTTTCGCCTGCGCATCGCGGACGTCGTCGCCGGTCGCGGTGACCGCGAGCACCCGGCCGCCTGCCGCGACCAGCCCGCCATCCTCGATCCGCGTCCCCGCCTGGAACACCGTGCCGCCTGCCGCGCGCGCCGAATCGATCCCGACGATCGCGCCGCCCGCCATCGGCGTGCCGGGATAGCCCTGCGCCGCCATCACCACGGTCAGCGCGGTGTCGTCGGAAAAGGCCGCGGGCGGCATCGTCGCCAGCCTGCCCTCGGCGACCGCGAGCATCGTCGCGAGCAGGTCGCCCTTGAAGCGTGGCATCAGCACCTGCGCTTCCGGATCGCCGAACCGGGCATTGTATTCGATGAGCTTGGGGCCCTGCGCAGTGAGCATCAGACCGGCGTAGAGCACGCCCGAAAACGGGATGCCCTCCGCCGCCATCGCCCTGACCGTGGGTTCGATGATCTCCGCGATCGCGCGCGCCTCGAGCTCTGGGGTGAGGACCAGCGCCGGGCTGTAGGCGCCCATCCCGCCGGTGTTGGGGCCGATGTCGCCGTCGCCGACGCGCTTGTGATCCTGCGCCGAGCCGAACGGCATCAGCGTCTTGCCATCGGTGAGGACGAACAGGCTGGCCTCTTCGCCGTCGAGGAATTCCTCGATCACCGCCTCCGCGGCGGGCTCGTCGTCATAGAGTGCGTCGAGCGCGGCGCTGACTTCGGCCGACGACATCGCGATCACGACACCCTTGCCGGCGGCGAGGCCATCGGCCTTGATCACGACGGGGAGCGAGAAGGTTGCGATCGCGGCGTCCGCTTCGGCACGGCTGCGGACTCGGGCATAGGCGGCGGTCGGAATGCCGGCGCGCGTACACAGGTCCTTGGTGAAGCCCTTGGAGCCTTCGAGTTGCGCGGCGGCGCGGGTGGGGCCGAACACCGGCACGTCGGCGGCGATCAGCGTGTCGGCGAGACCGTCGACCAGCGGCGCTTCCGGGCCGATCACGACCAGCCCGATCGCGTGATCGCGCGCGAACTGCACGACCGCGGCGTGATCCGTCGCATCCAGCGCGACGCAGGTCGCAAGCCCGGCGATCCCGGGGTTGCCCGGCGCGGCATAGAGCGTATCGAGACCGCTCGATTGCACCAGTTTCCACGCGAGCGCATGTTCGCGCCCTCCCGAGCCCAGCAGCAGGACGTTCATGCCCGATCCCCTTTTCGATGACGCGCGGCTGGTAGCCGAGCCGGTGCCGGGCGACAACGCCCTGACCGTCTCGGTCGGCGAACTCGCGTTCAAGCTGAAGCGCATGGTCGAGGGCGAGTTCGGCCATGTCCGCCTGCGCGGCGAAATTTCGGGCTGGAAGCGGGTCGCATCGGGCCATTGCTACATGAGCCTGAAGGACGACCAGGCGGTGATCGACGGCGTGATCTGGAAGGGCAACGCCGCCAGCCTGGCGTTCGTACCGCAGGACGGCATCGAGGTGATCGCGACCGGCAAGCTGACGACCTATCCGGGGCGGTCGAAATACCAGATCGTGATCGAGCGGATGGAGCTGGCGGGCGCGGGCGCGCTGATGGCGTTGCTCGAAAAGCTGAAGGCGAAGCTGGCGGGCGAGGGGCTGTTCGATGCCGCCTCCAAGAAGCGCCTGCCGTTCATGCCGCAGGTGATCGGCGTAGTGACGTCGGGCACCGGTGCGGTGATCCGCGACATCCTCCACCGGCTCGAGGATCGCTGTCCGACGCATGTCATCGTGTGGCCGGTCAAGGTGCAGGGCGATGGCTCCGCGAACGAGATCGCCGCGGCGGTGCGCGGGTTCGACGCGATCGTGGCCGGCGGACCGGTGCCGCGCCCCGACCTGGTGATCGTCGCGCGCGGCGGCGGATCGGTCGAGGATCTGTGGTCGTTCAACGAAGAGGTCGTGGTCCGCGCGGTCGCCGGCTGCTCGATCCCGATCATCTCCGCGGTCGGGCACGAGACCGACACCACGCTGTGCGACTACGCCGCCGACCTGCGCGCGCCGACGCCGACCGCTGCGGCCGAGATCGCGGTGCCGGTGCTGGCCGACCTGCGCCTGACGATCGCGGGGTTCGGCAACCGGACCGAGCGGTGCGCGCGGCGCTATGTCGAGCGCGGGCGCGAGCATCTGACGGCGATCGCGCGGCATCTGCCGAAGCGCGACCAGCTGCTCGGGCCCCAGCGCCAGCGCGCGGACGATCTCGGGCAACGGCTGGACCGCGGACTCGAACGGCGGCTGACGCTGGCTCGGGGTAGCCTCGACCGGTCGGCGGGGGCGCTGAGGCCGGCGACGCTGGAGCGCAAGCTCGAGGCCAAGCGCGAACAGCTCAAGGCGACCTGGCGTCTGGTCCAGTCGCTCAATCCCGATAATATCCTTGATCGCGGCTATGCGCGGATCACCGCTCGACCGGGCGGCGAGACGCTCGCATCGGCCAAGAGCGTGCGATCGGCGGGCGCGATCACGCTGTTGTTCCGCGACGGCGAAGTCGATGCCCGGGTTGAGCGGGCGCCATCCAAAACCTATGACAAGAGCGTGGCCGAACAGCCTTCGCTGCTTTGAGAGACCTGAAATGCTGATGTCCAACACCGACCGCCAGGCGCGGCTCCATTACATGGCGAACGGGTTCCGGGTGCTCAGTCCCGGCGATCATGTCGTCTGCGCCACGTCGGGGGTGCGGATCGCGCTTGAGGATTTGCGCTACTGGAGCGTGGCGCAGCAGGCGGCCTATGCCACTGCGACGCTCTCCAGCGAGGCACTGGCGCCGCGATGAAGGCGCTGGCCGCAGCGATGCTCGTCGGTATGGCGGGCGTTGCCCCGGCCGCGCCCCAAACTGCCGCGGTCGCGGCGTCGCCGTTCCGCTGGACCGGTACGCCGAGCCAGGGCGGGCTGATCCTGGGTACCGCGCCGGCGGGTACGCGGCTGCTGACGCTGGATGGTGCGCCGGTCGCGGTGGCGCGGGATGGCCGTTTCATCGTCGGATTCGACCGCGACGCCAAGGCGGCGGCGGTCCTTGTGGCTACGCTGGGCGACGGCCGGGTCGTCCGCGATACCGTCGTCGTCGCGCCGCGCGGCTGGTCGATCTCTCGGCTGCCGACGCTCCCCAAGATTCCGGTGCCGGATGCGGAGTTCGCCCGCGTCCGGCCGCCCGAACTGGCGCAGATCGCCGCGGCGCGCGCGATCGGCGCGACTTCGGATGGCTGGCGACAGCGTTTCGCCTGGCCGGTCACCGGGCGGATCTCGACGCTGTTCGGTTCGCAGCGCATCTATGCGAACGGCGAGGCGGGGTCGTATCATTCGGGCGTCGACGTCGCGCGGCCGACCGGTACCGTCGTGACCGCGCCCGCCGACGGCGTCGTGATCCTGGCAGCCGACCATCCCTTCACGCTCGAGGGCAATTTGCTGATGATCGACCACGGCATGGGCCTGAACAGCGCGTTTCTCCACCTGTCGCGAATCGACGTGAAGGTCGGCGACCATGTCCGCCAGGGCCAGCCGATCGGCGCCGTCGGCCGCACCGGCAGGGCCACCGGCCCGCACCTCCACTGGTCGTTGCGATGGCGCGACGCGAAGCTCGATCCGATGCTGATCACGGGCGCGATGCGATAACGCTGTTGCCTAATTATCGTGCGTGAGCCGGTGTCGGTGCCTTTCAATCGCGCATCGAAACATCGGTACTGACTGGTCTTGTGTCATTTTCGCTACAGGCTGGAACGAAAGCGTGCCGCGTTCCTGAATGTAATCTTTACAGGATGCGACAGCGCCTCCATCCCATCGACATGTCCTTCGGGGTCGCGTTTCGGCGCGATTAAAGGGGATGAAGCATCACCCGGCGCACCGCGATGTGGGCGGCCGGGTTCAAGCGAGGGATCATGATGACCAGCATTTCGTTGACCAAGAAGGCGCTTCTGCTTGCGGCTGCGACCCCGTTCGCGTTCGCCATGGCGACGCCGGCATTCGCGCAGCAGGCCACCCCGCCCGAGCAGAACGGCGTTCGGTCGGGCGACGTAACCGAGCAGAACCAGAACACCGGCGACGAAGTCGTCGTCACCGGTTCGATCATCCGCGGCACCGATACCGGTATCTCGCCGGTCACCACACTGACCACCGAGAACCTCGATTCGCGCGGCATCAACACGGTGCAGGCCGGCATTCAGGCGCTGTCGTCGAACAACGGCCCGGCGCTGACCAACTCGTTCACCGCCAACGGCGCGTTCGCCGCCGGTGCATCGTCGGTGTCGCTGCGCGGCCTGTCGACCAACTCGACCCTGGTGCTGTTCGACGGCCTGCGCGCCGCCTATTATCCGCTGTCGGATGACGGTTCGCGCAACTTCGTCGATCTGAACACCATCCCCGACGACATCGTCGAGCGCGTCGACGTGCTGCGCGACGGTGCATCGTCGAGCTACGGCGCAGACGCCATCGCCGGCGTGGTCAACGTGATCACCAAGCGCAAGTTCAACGGCATTTCGGGTCGCGCCGAAGCCGGCATCTCGGAAGACGGCGTCAACGCCAACCAGCGCCTGACGCTGACCGCGGGCACCGGCGACCTCGATGAGAAGGGCTTCAACGCCTATATCAGCGGCTTCTACTACCGCAGCGAAGCGGTGTACCAGCGCGACCTGCCGGCACCGTTCAACTCGGACAACGAGACCGGGATCTGTTCGAACCGTACCGGCACGACGCAGTGCGGCCCGAACAACATCTCGAACGGCCTGGACGCCAACGGCAACCTCAACGGCTTCATCATCGGCACGGGCAACTTCTACGTCCGTCCGGCCAACGCCGCGAACACGGTCGCATCGGGTCGCTACCAGCTGCTGAACCAGGCAGCGGGCTGCCTCAACGGTACGGCGTACAGCCCGACCGCGGCACAGCTTGCAACCGCCGCGAACGCGACGACGCCGAGCGTGGTCTGCCAGGTCGACAACACCAACAAGTATGACGCGGTGACCCCGAACCTCGAGCGCTTCGGTGGCTCGGCGCGCATCACCGCGAAGGTCGGCGACAGCTCTGAGGCGTACCTGCTGGTCAACTTCCAGCAGTCGTCGAGCAACTACACGGGTCGTCCCGCCGCCATCCGCGGCAACGCACCGGCGGGCATCCTCTTCCCGCAGTTCTCGACCTCGCAGGCAGCGAACGCATCGCTGGCCGCGGGTTCCGCAGTCCTGGCGCTGCCGGTCTATGTCTGCGCGGCGCGCGTGAACTGCACCGCGGCAAACGGTACGCTCAACCCGAACAACCCGTTCGCGGCACAGGGCCAGGTCGCTCGCCTCGTTGGCGCGCTCCCCGACACCGTCACCGAGAACTCGACCCGCAGCCGCGTATATCGTGCGGCGTTCGGCCTCAAGGGCACGGTCCTCAACGACGTCGATTACGACTTCAATGCGACCGCGATGCACACCGACCTGCGTCTCAAGACCAAGGGCTACGTGTACATCCAGCATCTGCTCGACGTGGTCGCCGACGGCAGCTACAATTTCGTCAACCCGGGCCTGAACACCCAGGCTGTGCGCGATTACCTGTCGCCCGAGAACATCACCGACACGACGTCCGATCTGTACCAGGCACAGCTGACGCTGCAGAAGTCGCTCGCGACGCTGCCCGGCGGCGACCTGCGCCTCGCGGTCGGTGGGTCGATCTTTTACGAAGCGGTCGACGCACCCAGCGCCAACGACGACTATAACGGTGCGACGCAGCGCTACTTCACGCTCAACGCGTTCGGCACCAAGGGTAACCGTACGGTCAGCTCGGCGTTCGCCGAAATCAACGCGCCGATCCTCGACGTGCTGACGCTGAACGGTTCGGGTCGCTACGATCACTATTCGACCGGCCAGAGCAACTTCTCGCCGAAGGTCGGCGCGATCTTCACGCCAGTGAAGCAGGTCACGGTCCGCGGTACCTATTCGCGCGGCTTCCGTATCCCGAGCTTCGGCGAAGCGAACGCGCTGCCGACGACCGGGTATGTGACCCAGTCGATCTCGGGCATCCCGGCCGCGTTCCTGGCGCAATATGGCGCAGGCTGCACGGTCGGCACGCCGAACGGCTGCCCGACCTACCTGACGTCCTACTCGATCGGCCAGACCACGCTGGCATCGCCGAACCTGAAGCCTGAGAAGTCGCGCAGCTTCACCGGCGGGATCAAGATCGATCCGATCCGCAGCATCTCGCTGACGGTCGATTACTACAACATCAAGAAGACCGGTGCGATCACCACCGCCGACAACTCGCCGGCAATCGCGGCCTATTATGCGGGCGCTGCAATCCCCGCTGGGTTCGAGGTCATCGCCGACGCGGTCGACACCAACAATCCGGGTGCCCGTCCGCGTATCGCCTTCGTCCGCTCGCAGCTGATCAATGCCGACACGATCAATTCGTCGGGCATCGATTTCGGCATCAACGGTGCGTACGACTTCGGTCCGGTCAAGTGGACCTCGAACCTGAACGCCAGCTACATCATCGAGCTGAGCACGACGGTCGATGGCGTGAAGCAGCGCTACGAGGGTACGCTCGGCAACTTCAACCTGACCGCAGGTTCGGGCACGTTCGAGTGGAAGGGCAACTGGCTCAACACCTTCGACTTCGGTAACTTCGCACTCACCGGCACCGTCAACTACACGTCGGGCTACGATCTGTCGGCGACCGATCAGGGCGACACGTACAAGGGTTGCGGTCGTGCAGCGGTCTACAACGACTGCCACGTGAAGAGCTACGTCACGGTCGATGCGAACGTGAACTTCAAGGTCAACGATCAGTTCAGCTTCTACGTCAACGCGCTGAACCTGTTCGATCGCCTGCCGCCGGTCGATACCGTCACCTACGGCGCGTATCTGTACAACGCCGTGCAGGGCGGCGACGGCATCTTCGGTCGTCAGTACCGTGCAGGCGTGAAGTTCGGCTTCTAAGCCGAACCACGCCGACGAAATCGGGGCGGGTCCTTCGGGACCCACCCTTTTTTTGTGCGTGAAGAAGCGAGTTACGAAACCGTCACCGAGGCATACCGGGGACGTGCATCTTCGGTACCTAACCTACCCCGGCGAAGGCCGGAGCCAGCTAGGGAAACGGACGTAACGGTGCGTGGCCGGCCGTTACGTCGGCTTTCCCGGCTGGGCCCCGGCCTTCGCCGGGGGGCGGGTCATACGCGGCGTGTCAGGCAACGGTCAGCGCCAGCTTGCCGTCGCCTTCGTCGACCCGCACCGTCGCGCCGTCCCTGACGTCGCCGCGCAGGATCAGGTCGGCGAGCGGATCCTGCAGATAGCGCTGGACCGCGCGCTTCAGCGGTCGCGCGCCGTAGACCGGGTCGTAGCCGACGCGGCCGAGCCAGGCGCGTGCGGCATCGGTCAGGTCGAGGACGATCTTGCGATCCGCCAGCAGCTTGTCGACGCGGGCGACCTGGATGTCGACGATCGGTGCCATCTGCGCCATGCCGAGGCGGTGGAAGAGGATGATCTCGTCCAGCCGGTTGAGAAATTCCGGGCGGAAATGCGACCTCACGATCTCCATCACCTGCGGCTCGACCGCAGAGACGTCCTCGCCCTCCATGTTGGCGAGATACTGGCTGCCGAGGTTGCTGGTGAGGATGATCAGCGTGTTGCTGAAATCCACCGTGCGCCCTTGGCCGTCGGTCAGCCGGCCGTCGTCGAGCACCTGGAGCAGCACGTTGAAGACGTCCGAATGCGCCTTCTCGACCTCGTCGAACAGGATCACCTGGTATGGCCGCCGCCGCACCGCCTCGGTAAGCACGCCGCCCTCTTCATAGCCGACATAGCCCGGGGGGGCGCCGATCAGCCGCGAGACCGCGTGCTTTTCCATGAACTCGCTCATGTCGATCCGCACCATCGCGGCGGGATCGTCGAACAGGAATTCCGCAAGCGCCTTGGTCAGTTCGGTCTTGCCGACGCCGGTGGGCCCGAGGAACAGGAACGAGCCGAGCGGCCGGTTCGGGTCCTGCAGACCCGCCCGCGCGCGGCGGACCGCGGTCGACACTGCGCGCACCGCGTCGGCCTGGCCAATCACGCGCTTGCCGATCGTCGCCTCCATCGCGAGCAGCTTCTCGCGCTCACCCGACAGCATCCGGTCGACCGGGATTCCGGTCCAGCGGCTGACCACGCCGGCGATGTCGTCGGCGGTGACCTCCTCGCGCAACATCGCGCCCTGCGTCTGCAACTCCGCCTCTTCGAGCTGGCGCTGTAGCGACGGAATGGTGCCGTAGGACAACTCGCCCGCGCGCGCGAGGTCGCCCGAGCGCTGCGCCTGTTCGAGTTCGAGCCGCGCGGCGTCGAGCCGTTCCTTGAGCTTGGCGCCGCCCGCGATCTTGTCCTTCTCGGCCTGCCAGCGGGTCGTCAGCGCCGACGACTGCTCTTCCAGATTGGCAAGTTCGCCCTCGATGTTGGCGAGCCGGTCCTGCGAGGCGTCGTCGGTCTCGCGCTTCAGCCCTTCGCGCTCGATCTTGAGGCGCAGGATGCGGCGGTCGAGCGCCTCGATCTCCTCGGGCTTCGACTCCACCTCCATGCGGATTCGCGATGCGGCCTCGTCCATCAGGTCGATCGCCTTGTCGGGCAGGAAGCGGTCGGTGATGTAGCGGTTCGACAGGGTCGAGGCAGCGACGATCGCGCCGTCGGTGATGCGGACGCCGTGATGGAGTTCGTATTTCTCCTTCAGCCCGCGCAGGATGCTGATGGTGTCCTCGACGGTCGGTTCACCGACGAAGACCGGCTGGAACCGGCGCTGCAACGCGGCGTCCTTCTCGACATATTTGCGGTATTCGTCGAGCGTGGTGGCGCCGACGCAGTGCAGTTCGCCGCGCGCGAGGGCGGGCTTGAGCAGATTGCCCGCATCCATCGCGCCTTCGCTTTTGCCGGCGCCGATCAGCTGGTGCATCTCGTCGATGAACAGGACGATGTCGCCCTCGGCCGCCTTGACCTCGTCGAGCACGCCCTTCAGCCGCTCCTCGAATTCGCCGCGATATTTGGCGCCGGCGATCAGCGAACCGAGGTCGAGCGACATCAGCCGGCGGTCCTTCAGCGTATCGGGGACGTCGCCATTGGCGATCCGCAGCGCTAGGCCTTCGGCGATCGCGGTCTTGCCGACGCCGGGTTCGCCGATGAGCACCGGGTTGTTCTTGGTGCGGCGCGCGAGGATCTGGATGGTGCGGCGGATTTCCTCGTCGCGGCCGATCACGGGGTCGAGCTTGCCGTCGCGGGCCGCCTGGGTGAGGTCGCGCGCGAACTTCTTCAGCGCGTCGTAGCGGTCCTCGGCGCCGGCGCTGTCGGCGGTGCGGCCCTGGCGCAGCCCGTTGATCGCGGTGTTGAGCCCCTCGGGCGTCGCGCCGCTGGCCTTGATCGCCTTGCCGGCATGGGTGTTGAGCGACAGCGCGAGCGCGACCAGCAGGCGCTCGACGGTGACGAAGCTGTCGCCTGCCTTGGTCGCGATCTGCTCGGCCTGGTCGAGGATGCGCACGGCGTCGTTGTCGATTCCCGGCGTGGTCTGCGCGCCCGATCCCGACACGGCCGGGATTTTCGCGAGCGCGAGGTCGGTTTCCGCCACCGCGCGCTTGGGATCGCCACCGGCGGCGGTGATCAGCCCCGCGGCCATGCCCTGCTCGTCCTCTAGCAGCGCCTTCAGCAGATGCTCCGGGGCGATCCGCTGATGGTTCATCCGGATCGCGACGGTCTGGGCGGATTGCAGGAAGCCCTTCGCCCGGTCGGTGAATTTGTCGATGTTCATGCCAGTTTCCTGTCAGCCAATGGCCTAGGAGGTAGTGTTGTATTTGGGCAACACAAGAGTGTCAGGCCGATAGCGCGCGTTCCACCCGGCGGTCCGGCACGAACCACAGCAGCGCGACCGCGACATAGATGGCGATCGCAGCATAGGGTTCGACGAACGACACCGCGATGCCGAGCATATACAATATGATCGAGGCCTTGCCCTTGCGATCGCGTCCGAGTGCGTCGGCCAAGGGTGAGCCCGGACCGTCGTGGCGCGCGAGCAATGTCGCGAGCAGCTGATAGGCGATCGCGGTCATCAGCAGGATCGCGCCATAGCTCGCGACCGGGGCGACGGCGCTGTGCGTCTCATCGATCCAGCCGGTGACGAACGGGATCAGCGACATCCAGAACAGCAAATGCAGGTTCGCCCACATGATCGGCCCGGTCACCCCGCGGGCCGCCTGGAACAGATGATGATGGTTGTTCCAGTAGATCCCGACATAGGCGAAGCTGAGCACGTAGCTCAGCAGCATCGGCGCGATCGGGAGCAGGTCGGGAAACCCGGCGCCGTGCGGGACCTTCAGTTCCAGGACCATGATCGTGATGATGATCGCGATGACGCCGTCGCTGAACGCCTCGATCCGACCCTTGCCGATGACGGCGGCCATGGTCAGCGGTGTCTCGCCGTGGAGATCGGGGTCCGACTGGCCGCTTGGGCGAGCGGGGTGAGCCCCGGCATGATGATCGCGAACGGCATCGGGGTCTCCCTGGTTCGCGCGACCCTAGGCGTGCGAATTGGGCACGCCAACTCCCCGATGCGACGTGAAGATGGTCAGGCGGCGCGTAGCGGCCGGCGTACCGGAATTCCCGCGGCGGCCAGCGCAGCATGTGCGTCGCCGATCGAGGCCTGGCCGAAATGGAAGATCGATGCCGCGAGCACCGCGCTCGCATGGCCGTCGCGGATGCCGGCAACCAGATCGTCGAGCCCACCGACGCCGCCACTGGCGACGACCGGAACGCTGACACGATCGGCGATCGCGCGGATCAGGTCGAGGTCGTAGCCGCTACGGGTGCCGTCGCGGTCCATCGAGGTGACGAGCAGTTCGCCAGCGCCGAGGTCTGCAAGTCGCAGCGCGTGGGCGACGGCGTCGATCCCGGTCGCGCGCCGGCCGCCATGCGTGAAGACCTCCCAGCCATTGGCAACCCGGCGGGCGTCGACCGAAGCGACGCAGCATTGGCTGCCGAACCGTTCGGCGATGTCGGCCACGAGTTCGGGGCGCTCGACCGCGGCGGAATTGACCGCGACCTTGTCCGCGCCGGCCAGCAGCAGCGCGCGGGCGTCCTCCGCGGTGCGCACGCCACCGCCGACCGTCAGCGGCATGAAGCATACCGCGGCGGTCCGGCTGACCACGTCCAGGATCGTGCCGCGGCCTTCGTGGCTGGCGCCGATATCCAGGAAGCATAGTTCGTCGGCGCCGGCTGCGTCATAGGCGCGGGCCTGTTCGACCGGGTCGCCGGCGTCGCGCAGTTCGACGAAGTTCACGCCCTTCACGACGCGGCCGTCGGCGACGTCGAGGCAAGGGATGACGCGGGCTCGGACGGTCATGTGTGGGTCCAGAAGAGGTTTTCACGCGGAGGCGCGGATACGCGGAGACGCGGCGGAGCCGCTAAGAATGATTCACGCAAAGGCGCAAAGGCGCGAAGAGTGAGCAGAAGATCGGTTTGACCTACGCTCTTCTCACTCTTCGCGCCTTTGCGCCTTTGCGTGATCATGTTCCTGCCTGCGGCGCCGCACTCTAGTCCACGTGCTCCGCGGCTGTGCGCACAATCACTATCTCCGCGTCTCCGCGCCTCCGCGTGAACCCTCATGCCGCTGACGCCACGCTCAGCGCGGCGGCAAGGTCCAAGCGGCCATCGTAGAGCGCACGGCCGGTGATGACGCCTTCGATGCCGTCCCTCGCATGCAGCGCGAGGACGTGGATCTCCGCGATGCCCTTGACGCCGCCGCTGGCGATCACGGGGATGTCGACCGATCGTGCCAGGTCGACGGTCGCCTCGACGTTGCAGCCCTTGAGCATGCCGTCGCGGCCGACGTCGGTGAACAGCAACGATGCCACGCCCGCATCCTCGAAGCGCCGCGCGAGGTCGACCGCGCTGGTGGTCGAGACGTCGGCCCAGCCCTTGGTCGCGACCATGCCGTCCTTGGCGTCGACCGCGACGACGATGCCGCCTGGGAAATCCTTTGCGACGCCGCGGACGAAATCGGGGTCCTCCAGCGCCGCGGTGCCGATCACGACGCGCGACACGCCTAGGTCGAACCAGCCCTCGACGCTGGCGCGCGTGCGGATGCCGCCGCCGAGCTGCACATGGCCGGGGAACTGTGCGACGATCGCGCGGACCGCATCGCCGTTGACCGAGGCGCCGGCGAACGCACCGTCGAGATCGACGACGTGGAGATGCCCGGCGCCCTGTTCGGCGAACAGCATCGCCTGCGCGGCGGGATCGTCGCCATAGACGGTCGCGCGGTCCATATCGCCCTCGGCGAGGCGGACGACCTGGCCGCCCTTGAGGTCGATGGCGGGGAAGACGATGAGGCTCACGGGCGCCACTCCAGAAAACGTTCGAGCAGGGCCAGGCCGTAGCGCTGGCTCTTCTCAGGGTGGAACTGCACGCCGATCATGGTGTCGCGGCCGATCGCCGCGGTGACCGCGCCGGCATGGTCGGTGGTCGCGATGACATCGCTTCCCTCGAATGCGAAGCTGTGGAGGAAATAGGCCTCGCCGGGTTCGATCAGCGCGTGCGCGGTACGGGGCACGACGTCGTTCCAGCCCATGTGCGGGACCTTCGCATCCACCGTGCCGGGTTCGAGCCGCCGGACGCGGCCATGGATCCAGCCGAGTCCGGCGTGCGTGCCCATTTCCTCGCCGGCGTCCGCCATCAGCTGCATGCCGACGCAGATGCCGAGGAACGGCGTGCCATCGGTGCGGACGCGGCGGTTCAGCGCCTCGACCATGCCGGGCACCGCGCGCAGGGCTGCGGCGCAGGCGCCGTACGCGCCGACGCCGGGCAGGACGATGCGGTCGGCCTTCGCGACGACATCGGCGTCGGCGGTCACAACCAGATCGGTGCAGCCCGCGGTGCGCAGCGCGTTCTCGACCGAGTGGAGGTTGCCTGCGCCGTAATCGATCAGCGCGAGGGTCAAAGGATCCCCTTCGTCGACGGGATCGCGTCGGCCTTGCGCGGGTCGATCTCGATCGCGGTGCGCAGCGCGCGCGCGACACCCTTGAATGCGGCTTCGGCGATGTGGTGGTTGTTGGTGCCGTACAGCGTCTCGACGTGCAGCGTGATCCCGGCGGCCTGCGCGAAGCTGTGGAAGAAATGCTCGAACATCTCGGTGTCCATGCCGCCGAGGCGCGGCTGCGAGAATCCGCCGCGCCAGACCAGCCACGGCCGGCCCGAGATATCGAGCGCGACACGGGTCAGCGTCTCGTCCATCGGCGACAGCGCGTCGCCGTACCGGGTGATGCCACGCTTGTCGCCGAGCGCCTGCGCGAACGCCTGGCCGATCGCGATTCCGGTGTCCTCGACGGTGTGGTGCTCGTCGATGTGCAGGTC
Source organism: Sphingomonas sp. R86521 (assembly GCF_042466235.1). Taxonomy (NCBI): domain Bacteria; kingdom Pseudomonadati; phylum Pseudomonadota; class Alphaproteobacteria; order Sphingomonadales; family Sphingomonadaceae; genus Sphingomonas; species Sphingomonas sp. R86521. The sequence continues at coordinate 675,735 of NZ_JAXHBY010000001.1, forward strand.
GCCCTTGGTGCGGACGGTGAGATCGATCAGCGAATGCCGCGAGAGCTGTTCGAGCATGTGATCGAAGAAGCCGACGCCGGTCGAGACGTCGTAGACGCCGGTGCCGTCGAGGTTGACGGTGACGTCGATCGCCGTCTCGGCGGTGGAGCGGGAGATCGTGGCGGTGCGCATGACTCCCCCATAACGCACGCGTCGGCGCATGCAATCTTGACCCTCCTCCGAATGGCGCTACCCAAGGCGCATGAATGAAGGCCTTACCGATAGTCTGATTCCGTACGACGAGATCGTCCAGGAAGCCCTGCGTGCCGTGGTCGGCCGCGTGCTCGGGTCGGTTGCGGAGGCCGGTGGCCTGCCCGGCGAGCATCATTTCTACATCACGTTCAAGACCCAGGCGCCCGGCGTCGACATCCCCAAGCGGCTGATGGAGCGGTTTCCCGACGAGATGACGATCGTGATGCAGAACCGCTATTGGGATCTGGTGGTCGACGACGAGCGGTTCTCGATCGGGCTGTCGTTCAACCAGGTGCCGTCGAAGCTGGTGATTCCGTATTCGGCGATCACCGGGTTCCAGGATCCCGCGGTCAGCTTCGAGCTGCGCTTCCAGGCGCAGGAGGGTCCGGACGATGGCCCCGGCGGTCATGATGCGGCGGAGAATGACGGGCCGACGGTGACGCCGGCCGAGGATGGTTCGAACGTGGTGTCGGTCGACTTCAAGCGGAAGAAATAGTTCTTTCCTGACGGGAGGGAGACAGCCCCCGTCGTCGTCCCGGGATCCAGGGTTACGGAGCGCAACGCATTCGACCCTGGATCCCGGGACGAGCCCGGGATGACGAAGGGGGTGAGATGGACCCTAACGCCGCCCCGGCGGTTCCTCATTTATGACCAACACCCGCACCGAAACCGACTCGCTCGGCCCGATCGAAGTCCCCTCCGACGCCTATTGGGGCGCGCAGACCGAGCGCAGCATCGAGAATTTCCCGTTCGGCGCGCGAGAGCGGATGCCGATCGAGATCGTCCACGCGCTGGCGCTGGTGAAGCAGGCGGCGTCGCGCGTGAACCGCGCGCATGGGCTGTCCGCAGACAAGGCCGACGCGATCGAATCGGCAGCGGCAGAGATCGTCGCGGGGACGCTCGACGACCAGTTCCCACTGGTGATCTGGCAGACCGGCAGTGGCACCCAGTCGAACATGAACGTCAACGAGGTGATCGCCGGACGCGCCAACGAAGTGCTCACCGGTGCGCGCGGCGGCAAGTCGCCGGTCCATCCCAACGACGACGTCAACATGAGCCAGTCGTCGAACGACAGCTTCCCGACCGCGCTGCATGTCGCAGCGGCGCTGGCGGCGACGCACCGGCTGTTGCCGGCACTGCAACGGCTGGAGGACGCGCTGTTCGCCAAGGCGGCTGCGTGGGACGACATTGTCAAGATCGGCCGGACGCATCTGCAGGACGCGACGCCGCTGACGCTGGGGCAGGAGTTTTCGGGCTATGGCGCGCAACTGAAACTGGCACGGGTGCGGATCGAACCGTTCGTCAGCCACGCGCTGGCGCGGCTGGCGCAGGGTGGCACCGCGGTCGGCACCGGGCTGAACGCGCCAGCGGGGTTCGGCGAGGCGTTCGCAAAGGAGATCAGCGCACTGACGGGGTTCGCGTTCGAGACCGCGCCGAACAAGTTCGAGGCGCTGGCGAGCAACGACACGCTGGTCGATTTCTCGGGACGACTGAACAGCTTGGCGGTCGCGCTGACCAAGATCGCCAACGACATCCGCTTGCTGGGCTCGGGTCCGCGGTCGGGGTTGGGCGAACTCGACCTGCCCGCCAACGAACCCGGCAGTTCGATCATGCCGGGCAAGGTCAACCCGACGCAGTGCGAGATGCTGACGATGGTCGCAGGCCAGGTGATCGGCAACACCATGGCGATCACCGTCGGCGGCATGCAGGGGCATCTGGAGCTCAACGTCTTCAAGCCGTTGATCGGCGCGAACGTGCTGCGGTCGATCGATCTGCTGAGCGTCGCGATGGAGTCGTTCGCGGAGCGTTGCGTCGACGGGATCGAGCCGAACCGGGCGCGGATCGCCGAACTGGTGGATCGGTCGCTGATGCTGGTCACCGCGCTGGCGCCGGAGATCGGGTATGACAACGCGGCGAAGATCGCCAAGCATGCGCATGCCGAGGGTCTGACGCTGAAGGAGGCGGGGCTGGCGCTCGGGTTGGTCTATGCGGAGACGTTCGACCGTGTGGTCAGGCCGGAGGATATGCTGGGGCGCTAAATCCTTCCCTTCGAGGGGAGGTGGCAGTCCGTAGGACTGACGGAGGGGTGATCCACCGTCGATAGGGCGACACCCCTCCGTCTGGCTACGCCAGCCACCTCCCCTGGAAGGGGAGGATTGGTCGGAACGGATTTGCTCGCCGATCGCTTCTGGTGGCAACGCAAAAAGGGAGTTCGACATGGGTGCGACGACGATAGGGGCGCTGATCGGCGCAGGGATCGATTCGATGAGCGGCGACGACGGCAACGCCGACGGCGCGATCATCGGCGCGATTACCGCCAATGTGCTGAAGATCGTGGTGCCGATGGCGGTGACCTATGCGATCGGCTGGGCCGTTCTGCGCGGCGCCGCGGAACTCAAGGACCAGGTTTTTGGCGAGGTGAAGGCATGATCGGACGGATTATCAGCGCATTGGTCGGTCGCGAAATGGGCCGCCGCGAAGGTGGCAGCGGCACCAAGGGTGCGATCGCCGGCGTTGTCGCGATGAGCGCGATGCGGCGTATGGGCCCGCTCGGCCTGCTGCTGGGCGGCGGGTATGCGGCGAAGAAGGCGTATGATCGCAACAAGGCGCGCAAGAACGGGTATTGATTCACTTTAGGAAAGACTGACGGGCCGTCGATGGGTTGACGCCCATGGGCGGCCCGCGGCAAAGGCGCGCATGCCCCATAGCATTCAGTCCGATCTCCATGGCTTTCGCCGCCGCGGTGTGTTGTTCGTCCTGTCCTCGCCGTCCGGCGCCGGCAAGTCGACGATCGCGCGCAGATTGCTCGCCGACGAACCCGAACTCGCGATGTCGGTGTCGGCGACGACGCGCCCGATGCGACCCGGCGAGGTCGAGGGCAAGGACTACCACTTCGTCGACCTGGAGGAATTCCGTCGCCTGGTCGCCGAGGATGAGTTCCTGGAATGGGCGCACGTCTTCAACCACCGCTACGGGACGCCCAAGGGCCAAGTCGAGGCGATGCTGGCGGCCGGGAAAGACGTGCTGTTCGACATCGATTGGCAGGGTGCGCAGCAGCTTTTCCAGATTTCCGGGGCCGACGTGGTCCGGGTCTTCATCTTCCCGCCGTCGATGGAAGAGTTGCACCGCCGCCTGACCAGCCGGGGGACCGACACCACTGAGGTCATCGAGGCACGCATGGCGCGCGCGGCGAACGAGGTCAGCCACTGGGACGGCTATGACTATGTGCTGGTCAACGACGACGTCGACAGCTGCATCCGCGGCGTGAAGACGATCCTGGCGGCGGAACGGCTCAAGCGATCGCGCCAGCAGGGCCTGATCGGGTTCATCCGCCGCCTGACGCGGTAGGCTAGCGGGCAAGCAGCTCCAGGAACGTCACGGCGGAGTCGAATTCGCGGCGTCTGGCCGCGCGCGACTGGGCCTCTTGCCAGTCCTCGCCCCACATCTCGACCGACCAGTCCTCGTCGATCCCGGCGGCATTCCACGCGGTGTCGGCATCGATCCGCCGCTCGATGAGGGCAAGCGCGATCACCAGCGACCCGGTCAGCGTTACCACCGTCGACAGCCCGGCAAGCGCGAAAATATCGAACGCGGCTGCCGCGGCACCTAGTCGCGCGATCGTTGCGGGCGGCTGTGCCACGTGCATGACGCCCGCGGTGACGGCGAAATGGACGTCATAGCGGGTCGCGGCCCAGTCGAGCATCGGATCCCAGGCGACGGCCTGCCGCTCGACCAGCGGTGGTGGTCCCTCGGCGCGGTAGCAGAGCAGGTCGCTCTCGGCATAACGCGCGAGGCCCGCTGCGAAGGATACCGGCTCGGCGGCGATCGGGTCGGTCGCCGCGTTGGCGAGCCCGGTCAGCGGCATCGTTCGCGGGTCGATATCGGTGCCGACCGCACGCCATTCCTCCGCCACCGCCTGGGCCAGCGCATCGGTCGGGAGCGCGAGCGGCCGCTTGCCGGGGGTGCGTACCGGCTTGCCGTCGAGCGTGACGATGCGGTCGGCGTCGATCCCGACGTCGGTCCAGAACCGCTTCATGCGTCGGGCGTCCGCCAGCGATGCGCGAGCGCCTTTGGCACCACCGCGATCAGCAGCAGCGCCGACAGCACGATCGCGACGCCCAGCGCCTTTTGCGGCCACGCATAGGCGCGTGCGATCAGCACGAGGCCGAGCATCGCGCCCGCCGTCCCTGCAATCCGCACGCCGACCAGCGCCAGCCAGCGACCCTGTGCCTGCCGGTCGTCGGTCATGGCCGGATCATCAGGCGAGGCAGTTCTGAGACCGCCTGTGCAACGACATCGGCGCCAGCATCGGACAGTTCGTGGACGCCGTGATAGCCCCAGGCGACACCGACTGCACGCGCGCCGGCTGCCCGGGCCATCGCCATGTCGAAACTCGTATCGCCGATCATCGCGGTTTCCTCGGCGGTGGCCCCGGCCTCGGCCATTGCTGCGCGCAGCATCGTCGGGTTGGGTTTGGATGGGTGCCGATCCGCGGTCTGCAGCGTCACGAAGCGATCGGTGATCGCGTGGTGTTCGAGGATATGCGCGAGCCCGCGATCGGACTTGCCGGTCGCGACACCGAGCACCCAGCCGTCTTCGACCAGCGTGCGGAGGACATCGGCGATGCCGTCGAACAACGGTTCGTCGGCCAGTCGGCCGTCCGTGCGCATCGCCCGGAAAATCTCCTTGTAGCGCTCGGCGAGCATGCGGTGGGTCGCGTCATCGGCTTCGGGAAGCAGCACGCACATCGCCTCGACCAGGCTCAGCCCGACGATTCTGCGGATTGCCGCGCGGGGCGGGGGGATGAGCCCGGACTGTTCGAACGCGCTCTCGCAGGCGACGCAGATGTTCGCCTGGCTGTCGACGAGCGTCCCGTCGCAATCGAATACGGCAAGGCGGGTCATGCCATCGCCTCGGCGAGGTCGGTGTTGCCGCATGCGTTCAAGCCAGCAATGATGCCAATGCGATCCCCCGGGGACTTGTTCTGGCTGAGCTTCGTGGTGCCGCGGATCGCCGTTACCGCAACCTCGAACCCGCGGATGCCGCCGCGCATGCGTGCGAACACGGTCTCGTCCATCTTGTCCTGCGACCAGGGGTTATCGGGATTGACGCGGGGTTCGTGGAACCGGGCGAGCGCGTCGAGCTGTTCGACCAGCGCCGCATCGTCGATCGCGTGCGCGACGCCGTCGATCTCGATCGCATCATAGTTCCAGGTCGGCACCTGATTGGTGTGGTCGACATACCAGTTGGGGCTGACATAGCCGTGAGCGCCGACGACGCTGACGAGCACGGTGGCGCCGTCGAGATGCGCGGTCGCGCGATTGCCGCGGGCGACGTGAAACTGCAGCCGGCTTCCGGCCTGTGTCACCGGCGCGTGAACGACCATCGGCCCCTGATCGGTGACCACGACGATGTGCGCGAAGCCGATCGCGGCGGCGGCTTCGAGCGACCGGATGTCATTCTCTGCCCGGAAGGCCGGGTTGGGATGCATCAGCGCTTGGCCCCACCCTTGGGGCCTGATTTCGGTGCGCCCTTGGGCTTCACGCCGCCGGGCGTGCCCGCCTTCGCGCCACCGGTCCGCGCGCCGGCGCGGGGTTTGTCGTCCTGCGCGCCGCGGCCACGGCGTTCGCCGCGATGTTCCTTGCGCATCACTTTCGAGTGCGCCTTGGCGCGGCTCTTCAGCTGATCCTTGGACATCGGCGTCTTTTCCTCGAGCACCAGCGCGTCGCCGAGCTTCTCGTCGAAGCCCAGCTGGACGAGGCTTTCGGCGAAGTGCGTCGGCAGCCCGGCGGTGACGTCGATGCCGCCGCCATCGGGATGGTCAACCTTGATGCGGCGCGCATGCAGATGCATCTTCCGCGAGATGCCGCCGGTCAGGAACGCCGCCGCGCCGCCGTATTTGCCGTCGCCGACGATCGGATGGCCGATCGCCGCCATGTGCACGCGCAGCTGGTGGGTGCGGCCGGTGAACGGCTGCAGCTCGACCCACGCGGCACGATTGCCGGCGCGTTCGATCACGCGGTAGCGGGTGCGGGCTGGTGCGCCCTCGGCCTCGTCGACGTGCATCTTCTCGCCGCCGGTGCCGGGTTGCTTGGCGATCGGCAGTTCGATCATGCCGTCCTCGATCGACGGCACGTCGACCACCAGCGCCCAATAGACTTTTCGCGCGGTGCGGCCCGAGAACGCCTTCGCGAAGAATGCCGCGGCGCGGCTGGTGCGTGCGACGAGCAATGCGCCCGAGGTGTCCTTGTCGAGGCGGTGGACCAGCTTGGGCCGGCCCTCGTTGTCGTATTGCAGCGCGTCGAGCAGGCCGTCGACATGCTGCGTGGTCTTGGTCCCGCCCTGCGTCGCGAGGCCGGGGGGCTTGTTGAGGACGAACGCCTGGAAATCCTTGTGGATCACCATGCCCTGCGCGAGTTCGGTTTCCTCGTCGGACAGGATCACGCGTTCGCGGACGCGCTTGGGCTTGTCTTCGTCGGCGCTGGCTTTGTCGGCTTCGGGCGGGGGGACGCGGAGCATCTGGCCGGCGGCGATGCGGTCGCCGGGCGTCGCGCGCGCGCCGTCGACGCGGAGCTGGCCGGTGCGCGCCCACATCGCCACGGTGGTGAAGCTGGTGTCGGGCAGGTGCCGCTTGAACCAGCGGTCGAGGCGGATGCCGTCGTCGTCGAACCCGACATTGTATTCGCGGACGCCGGCGTCCTTGCTGTCGCTCTTGCCCGCGGTCATGCGACGGTCCTCGTCAGCGCCAAGCCGGCGAACAACGCGGCGATCGAGCCGATCACGGAGACCAGCACATAGCCGAGCGCTACGGTGAGCTGGCCGCGTTCGATCAAGGTCACCGCGTCGAGCGAGAACGACGAGAACGTCGTGAACCCGCCGAGCACGCCGACGCCGAGCAGCAGCCGCCAGGTCTCGCCGCCGTTCGCGGCACGTGCGAGCGCACCGACCAGCGCCCCCATCAGCAGGCCGCCGATCAGGTTCACGGCGAGCGTGCCATAGGGAAAATCGGGTCCGAACAGCGACAACGTCGCGCGGCCCGTCAGATAACGCGCGCCGGAGCCAAAGGCACCGCCGAGCATGACATACAGGAGAGACATGGTGCGCCCGTAGCGCGAATCGCGCGGCGGCGGAAGTCGCGCGTCCAGACTCCCGTCAGATCCCGGCGTTGGAGACCAGATCGACGTCGCTGCCGCCGCCCTTGCGGGCCGTGACATAGACGACATAGGCGTCTTCGCCGCGGGTGCCGCCCAGGACGTGCTGCGCGCCGTCGGTGCGGTGGCCGGCCGAATAGCCCGCCGCATTCGCCTTGGTGTAGTAGAAGTCGAGCAGGCGATCGACGTTGGCGCTGCTTACGAAGCTGACGACGCGGAGGCGGCACCCGTTCTGGTCGGCGCCAGCGGCTTCGGACAGCCGCGCGTCGGGATAGAGCGGCAGGTCGGCCGGCAAGCGGTTGGCCCAGCCGGCGCTGTAGCCGATCGCATCGGCGCAGGCGGCGGTGCGGCGATTGGCCTGGCGTTCGGCGAGCGCACCGAGCGTCAGCGCGCCCTTGGCGGCCTTGCATTCGGGGCAATCGTTGCTGGCGGCCGGCGCCTTCTTCAGCGTGGCCGGGTCGGTCGGGTCGGTCCGTGCGGCGACCCCGTCGGGCGGCACGGCGCCGCTGACGGGGCGGGGCGGCGGGCGGACCGCATTGCCGTTGGAGGATTGCGCGAGCGTCGGGTCGACCATGATCTGGTCGGCGAGCGCCGCGGTCAGCGCAGGGTCGCGGGCATTGCTCGCACCGTTGGTCAGTTCGGCGTCGAGGCTGTTGAGATCCTGCTGGGCGGCGGGCGTCTTGCCGCACGCGACGAGGGCAAGCGCGAGCAGGGGGAGGGCGCGAATCATGGTCATGGCGCCGACCATAGCGGGAAGGGCGTCAAAAAAGCGTTTGCGTGGTCGGCGCGGCGCGGATGCCGGGTCAGTCCCCGAGACTTGCTCGCGACCGAGCCACGCGCCATATCCCGCGCATGCTCAATCTTGTCTCGATCCTCATCGGCTTCGTCACCCTCGCGCTGGGGCTGGTCGCGTTCATACCGCTGCTCGGCTGGATGAACTGGCTGGTCATCCCGATCGGGATCGTCGGCGCCGCGGTGGGCGCGCTGTCGTCGAGCAACGCCGGACGCAACCTCAATATCGTGCTGATAATCATCTTCGCGCTGCGACTGATGCTGGGCGGCGGGATCATTTAACCCGGCCCTCCCCGGCGGGGAGGGCCGGATACGGGGTCAGGCGAGCGTGTGCTCAAGCGTGATCTCGCAATTCAGGACCTTCGACACCGGGCAGTTCGCCTTGGCGTCCTTGGCGATCGCCTCGAACTCTTCCGGCGTGATGCCGTCGACCTGCGCGTTCAGCGTCAGCGCGGACTTGGTGATCGTGAAGCCGTCGCCGTCCTTGTCGAGCGTCACCTTGGCGCTGGTCTCCAGCGTGCCCGCCGAATAGCCCTTGCCCGCGAGCGCGAAGCTCAGCGCCATCGTGAAGCAGCTGGCGTGTGCGGCGGCGATCAGTTCCTCGGGGTTGGTGCCGGGCTCGTTCTCGAACCGCGTGTTGAAGCCGTAGGGGCTGTCGGCGAGAACGCCCGACTGCGTCGAGACATGGCCCTTGCCGTCCTTGCCAAGGCCTTCGTATTTTGCCGAACCACTGCGTGTCGTCATGGAAACTCTCCAAAAGAAAAGGGCACTCGCGACTGATGTCGCGAGTGCCCCGATAGTTCCGTCGCCCGGGCGGACCCGGGCTGGGCCGGTTAGCGGCAGCGACGGTCGTTGTTGCTCGAACCCTTGTCGATCGCGCGACCGGCGAGGCCACCAAGGACCGCGCCGCCGAGCGTGCCGACCGTGCGGTCGCCGCGGGTGTCGACCGTGCGGCCGAGCAGGGCGCCACCGACGCCGCCGATGATCGTGCCGGTCGTGCCGTTGTTCTTCTTACAATAGACGCGGCCATCGCGCCCGCGCCATTCGCGGCGTGCTTCGGCGGACGAAACCGGGACCAGCATCGTCGGCAGGACCATCGCGGTGCAGCCAAGGGCCAAGATCATCTTACGCATAATATACTCCCGTTTGGAAAAGAACTGAGATCGTAACGTCGGGTGTTTACCCTCGGTTGCATGAACCTGAAACAACCGCACGTTCAGGAAGCGAAAGGGTTCCGTCGCGCGCGCATTCGTTCTGGGGTAGGAGGCCGGAATGTTGCCTACGCCGATCCTTCCCCACATGATCCTGCCGGTCGCCGCGCCCTGGGCGGACCTAGCGGGGCTTGCAGTCTTCGCCGCCTCGGGTGCGCTGGCGGCGGCGAAGCGCGGGCAGACCGCGGTGACGCTAGCCTTCTTCGCGCTGATCACCGGGGTTGGTGGCGGCACGGTGCGCGACCTGCTGATCGGGGCGCCGGTATTCTGGGTCCATGACGCGCGCGCCGCCGCGGTATGCCTGGCGATGGCGCTGCTGATCTGGATGACGCCGGCGCGGTGGTGGAAGGACGAGGCGCTCGGCTGGTTCGATGCGGTCGGGTTGGCGGCGTACGCGGTGTACGGCGCGTCCAAAGCGATGCGGTACGGCATCCCGCCGGTGCCCGCGGCGGTGATGGGGGTGATCACGGCGTGCGTCGGCGGAATCATCCGCGACGTGCTGGCGGGCGAGCCGTCGATCCTGATGCGGCCAGAGCTGTACGTCACCGCCGCCGCGCTGGCCTCGGCGACCTATGCCGCGCTGATCTTGCTGGGGTTGCCGCCGGCCTGGGCGGCGGTGGTCGGTGCGAGTGCGGGGTTCAGCCTGCGCGCCGTGGCGATCCGGTTCCACCTAGCGCTGCCCGCTTATAGCGGGCAGCGCTAGGTGAAAACCGGTCGATCATAACCCGTACGTTATCCCAGCGAACGCTGGGATCCAGAGCCACGAAGCGTGACGCTGGTGGCTCTGGATCCTGACTTCCGTCAGGATGACGGAAGAAGCAAATGATCGGACGGCGTTACAGGAATCGCTTCAGCAGCCCGACGTTGGTCTTGCCGAGTTCGATCACCGAATCGCCGCGGCCGCTCAGGATCGCCTTGGCCATGTAGAGGCTGAAGCCCTTCATCTGCTCGATCGTGATCGTCGGCGGCATCGACAGTTCGGTGCGCGCGGTGACCGCGTCGAGCAGCGCTGGGCCCGGATGCGCGAGGACGTCGCGGACGCCCGCCTCGACCTCGCCCGGATCGGTGACGCGGACGCCGTGCAGGCCGATCGCGCGCGCCATCGCCGCGAAGTCGGGATTGTCGAGTTCGACCCCGGTCTCGATCAGCCCTGCCGCCTTCATCTCCATCTCGACGAACCCGAGCGTGCCGTTGTTGAAGACGATGATCTTCACCGGCAGATTCAGCTGCTTGATCGTCAGCAGCTCGCCCATCAGCATAGCGAGGCCGCCGTCGCCCGACAGCGTCACTACCTGCCGGCCGGGATAGGACGCCTGTGCGCCGATCGCCTGGGGCAAAGCGTTGGCCATCGAGCCATGGTTGAATGAGCCGAGCAGGCGGCGGCGGCCGTTCATCTTGAGGTAGCGCGCGGCCCAGACCGTCGGCGTCCCGACGTCGCAGGCGAACACCGCGTCGTCCGATGCCTGTTCGCTGAGGACGCGGGCGACGTGCTGGGGGTGGATGATACCGCTGCCGGGCTTGCCGTGCGAGAGGTCGTCGAGACCCTTGCGGGCCTTCGCGTAATCCTCCCGCGAGTCCTGCAGGAAGGCGCTGTCGCGCGCGATCGTCAGGTGCGGCAGCAGCGCGGCGATGGTCGCGCCGACATCGCCGATCAGCCCGATATCGATGCCGGTGCGGCGGCCGAGATTTTCGGACCGGATATCGATCTGCGCCACCTTGGCCTTGGTCGGCAGGAACTGGCGATAGGGGAAGTCGGTGCCGAGCATCAGCAGCGTGTCGCAGCCCATCATCGCGTCGTATCCCGACGAGAAACCGATCAGGCCGGTCATGCCGACGTCATAGGGGTTGTCGTATTCGACGAACTCCTTGCCGCCGAGCGCGTGGACGATCGGCGCCTGCAACGCCCTGGCGAGATCGAGCAGCGCGGCGTGCGCGGTGCGGCAGCCGCGGCCGGCGAGGATGGTGACGCGACCCGAGCTGTTGAGCAGCGCCGCGAGCTCCGCGACCCCCGCCGCATCCGGGACGATGGTCGCAGGCGCGGGTAGCAGCGCGCCGGCGTTGCGTGCGAGCGTTCCGGTCGTGGTCCTGAGCGCGACGTCGCCCGACATCGCCACCACCGATACGCCGCGCTGGCCGACCGCGGCGCGGATCGCGGTGTCGAGGGTGCGGGGCATCTGGTCGGCGTCGGAGATCGTCTCGCAATAGACGCTGCATTCGCGGAACAGCGCTTCCGGCCGGGTTTCCTGGAAATAGTTCGAGCCGACCTCGCCGGTCGGCACCTGCGCGGCGATCGCCAGCACGGGGACACGGGTGCGGTGGCAATCGTAGAGCCCGTTGATCAGATGCATGTTGCCGGGACCGCACGACCCGGCACAGACCGCGAGCTTGCCGGTCAGCTGCGCTTCGGCGCCGGCGGCGAAGGCTGCGGCTTCCTCGTTGCGGACATGGATCCAGTCGATCTTGCCCTGGCGGCGCAGGCTGTCGGTCAGGCCGTTGAGGCTGTCGCCGACCACGCCGTAGATCCGCTCGACCCCCGCGAGATGCAGCGTTTCGGCGAACAGATCCGCGATCACGGTCTTCGACATGCAGGGCTCCTGAACTGACGGTATGGCGTCTCCAACGGACCGCCCGCGGTGCCTGTTCCGCCACGCGCGCAGTAAGCGCGGCGGAACGTCGGCGTCGGGCGATCAGCTGCGGATGAAGGCGAGCAGATCGGGGTTCAGGACCTCGGGATTGATCGTGAGCATGCCGTGGCCGAACCCCGGATAGATTTTCAGGGTCGCGTTGGGCAGAAGCTCGGCCTGGAGTTCGGCGGCGTTCTTGTAGGGTACGATCTGGTCGTCGTCGCCCTGCAGGACGAGCGTCGGGACGGTGATCGCCTTGAGGTCGTCGGTCTGGTCGGTCTCCGAGAATGCCTTGATCCCGGCGTGATGCGCCAGCGCGCTGCCGATCATGCCCTGACGCCACCAATTGCCGATGACGCCTTCGCTGACGGTCGCACCGGGGCGGTTGAAGCCGTAAAACGGCCCGGCGGCGACATCGCGGTAGAATTGCGCGCGGTTGGCGGCGAGGCCGTTGCGGAAGCCGTCGAACACCTCCATCGGCAGGCCGCCCGGGTAGCGATCGGTCTTGAGCATGATCGGCGGGACCGAGCTGACCAGCACCGCCTTGGCGACGCGACCGGCGGGCAGACCGTGCTGCGCGACATAGCGCGCGACCTCGCCACCGCCGGTCGAGTGACCGATATGGACGGCGTTGCGCAGGTCGAGATGCTCGACGACGGCGGCGGCATCGGCGGCATAATGGTCCATGTCGTGGCCGGTGCCGATCTGGCTCGACCGGCCGTGTCCGCGACGATCATGCGCGACGACGCGGAACCCGTTGGCGAGGAAGAACAGCATCTGGCCGTCCCAGTCGTCCGACGACAGCGGCCAGCCGTGATGGAACATGATCGGCTGGGCATCCTTGGGACCCCAGTCCTTGTAAAAGATCTCGGCACCGTCGCTCGTGGTCACATAGCTCGTCATCATGGTTTCCGATCTTAGGGCGAAGGCTTTGGCGGAATCGGATCGTCGAGCAGGATCGGCACGCGGCCGCGTTTGTCGGGCTTCTTTGCGAGCGCGCTTTTCACCAACCCGATTGCACCATCGACGGCCTTGGGTAGCACGTATCCGCCAAAGCCAACCGGGCAATCCTCGCCGTACGCGCCGCATTCATTGCCGACGGGCTTGCCGTTCAGCGCGACCGAGGCGAGCATGTCGGGGTTCGACGGCATCGGCCGGTCGGGTACGCCGCGAAAGTCGCGCAACGGCAGGCGCGGGGTGATCGCGTCCGGGCGACCGCAGACGATGACGTCGGTGCCCTTGTCGTCGGTGGCGCTGGCGCATGGGTCGACCAGGATCGAGAAGCGCTCGGGCGCTGGGGCGGGGGCCGGAGCCGCCTGAAGGAGCGCCAGGAGGACAAGCATCACGGTGCAGGGGGACGCATGCCGGCGAACTTCGCGCCGCCTTCGCCCCCGACGGTCGCGGTTACGCCCGCGGCACCGCCACCGACGAGGAACGGACCCATATCCTCCATCGGAGTGCGGGCATGGGTGAGGGTGGCGCGCTGTTCGGCGACGTTGTCGCGCCGCGAAGGCGTAGTCACGAGTGGGGCGCGGAAGCGATCGGCACGGCGGAGGCCGCAGACGGTTACGTCCGTAGTGTCTGTGGTCAGGACGCAGCGATTCTCTGCGCTTGTCATGCGGCGCGCAGTATCCACCAGCGCGGCGGCGTCAGCCTGAAGTGCAAAGAGAAACAGCAGCATCGCGTACCTCGCATCGGCGGACGCCACGATGCTGCCCGATCGGTGCGAAGAGCGCCAGTTGCGATTAGCGTTTCGGGATCATTCCCGGTCGGGTTCGATCGGCGCGACGCCCAGCGCCGGAATGTCGATCGCGGGGCAGCGGTCCATCACGACCTGCAGTCCCGCCGCCTCGGCGCGGGCGGCGGCTTCCTGGTTGATGACGCCGAGCTGCATCCAGACCGCCTTCGCACCGGCGGCGATCGCCTGGTCGACGGCCTCGCCTGCCGCGGCCGAATTGCGGAAGATATCGACGATGTCGATCGGATCGCCGAGTTGCGAGAGGTCGCGGAAAACGAATTCGCTGTGGACGTGCTCGCCGGTGATCTGTGGATTGACCGGGATCACGCGGTAGCCGTGCGCCTGCAGCCTCGCCATGACGCCGTAGGAGGGGCGGTCCGGGCGGTCGGAGGCACCGATCATCGCGATCGTGCGGGCGCCTTCGAGCAGCGCCTTGATATCGGCATCGGCGGTAAGCGGCATCGATGCCTCCCATCTAGGAAACTGGTCCGCTCGTACCGTGACTCTACGCGTCAGGTACGACCGGTAATCCATGAACGTCGAACCGCCCGTCCGGTTTCATAGCGTAGCGAGCCATGCGACGAGCCGTGCCGCCAACGGCGCGAATACCGTATCGCCGGGCTCGGCGGCGGGGGGCTTGCCGGCATCCGATGCGGTACGCAGCGCGATCGTCAGGGGTACGCGACCGAGGAAGGGAATGCCGAGTTCGGCGGCCGCCGCTTCCGCGCCGCCGTTGCCGAACGGGTCGGAGGATTCGCCGCAATGCGGGCAGACATAACCGGCCATGTTCTCGACCAGCCCGATGATCGGCACGCCCGCTTTCTCGAACAGGTCGATCGCGCGGCGGGCGTCGATCAGCGCGAGGTCCTGCGGGGTGGATACGATCACCGCGCCTGCCGGGCGGTATTTCTGCACCATCGTCAGCTGGACGTCGCCGGTGCCTGGCGGGAGGTCGAGCACCAGGGTGTCGACAGCGCCCCAGTCCGCCTCGACCAGCTGGCCGAGCGCGCCGGCCGCCATCGGTCCGCGCCAGGCTAGTGCGCGGCCGGGTTCGACGAGTTGGCCCATCGATAGCAGCGGTACGCCGTACGGGGTCGGGACCGGATCGAGCACCTTGTCCTTGGCAGTCGGGCGGGTGCCCTCGACGCCCATCAGCCGGGGTTGCGAGGGGCCGTAGATGTCGGCGTCGACGAGGCCGACGCGACGCCCGGCCTTCGACAGCGCGATCGCAAGATTGGCGGAGAGCGTCGATTTGCCAACGCCGCCCTTGCCGCTGGCGACCGCGATCAGGCGGCGGGTGCTGCGTTCGGCGGTCATCGCGATGCGGACCTCGGCGATGCCCGGCTGGGTCGCGGCCATGCGCACGGTTGCTTCAAGGGCATCGCGCGCCTGCGGGTCGAGCCCGGTGGCGTCGATGACGACGCCCAGCCGGGCACCCTCCAAACGGACCGTGGCGCGCGCGCCGGCTACTGCGGCGATCGCCGCCTTTACCGCTTCGATGTCGATCATGGTCCGGCAGATAGGGTCGCGGCGCGCGCTTGGCACTGTTTTTCCGCCGCCGCGGTCCTATAAAGGCATGATGACGATCTTCTCGCGCTGGTTCCGGCGTCCCCCTATCCTTGCCGCAGAAATTCCAAAAGGCCCGTGGGGCGGGTCCGGCGATGATGGAAACGGCGGCGGTACGGGCGGCCCGCGCAATCCCTGGGCGACGCCGCCGGGTGGCCGCAAGGGTGCGGTCAAGCCGAGTGCGCTCGACGAGTTCCTGCGCAAGGCGCGCAACACCGGT
The DNA here is from genome assembly GCF_042466235.1 of Sphingomonas sp. R86521. NCBI lineage: Bacteria > Pseudomonadati > Pseudomonadota > Alphaproteobacteria > Sphingomonadales > Sphingomonadaceae > Sphingomonas > Sphingomonas sp. R86521. Next base: position 691,268 of record NZ_JAXHBY010000001.1, read on the forward strand.
GGCGGCGGCAACGGCGGCGGCGGCAATTTCGGGGGGCTGCCCTCGGGCGCCAACGCCCGCACGCTGTGGGCGATCGGCGTCGTGGTCATCCTTGTCGCCTGGGTGCTGTTCACGTCGGTGCACCAGATCGGCCCGCAGCAGCGCGGCGTCGTGACCTATTTCGGGCAATATGCCGGGACGTTGGAGCCCGGCCTGCGGGTGACGCTGCCGGCACCGTTCGCGGACGTCGACGTGGTCGATGTGCAGAAGATCCGCACCGACAATTTTCCCGTCGGCGAGGGTGAGAACCTGACCCTGACCGGCGACCAGAACATCATCGACCTGGCGTATTCGGTACGCTGGGACATCGCCGATCCGCGCGATTACGTGTTCCAGCTGGCCCAGCCGCAGGACACCGTGCGCGCCGCCGCCGAGAGCGCGATGCGCGCGGTGGTTGCGACGACGACGCTGAGCCAGGCGATCGGCACCGGCCGGACCGTGATCGAACAGCGCGTTGCCGAACTGACTCAGGCGATCCTCAACGACTACAAGTCGGGTGTCCGGATACAGGGCGTCGCGATCAAGCAGGCCGCGGCGCCGGCACGGATCGTCGAGGACTTCAACGCGGTGACCGCTGCGCAGCAGGAAGCGATCGCCAACCTCAACCAGTCGCGCTCCTATGCGCAGCAGGTCGTGGCGCGCGCGCAGGGCGAGGCAGCGTCGTTCGACAAGGTGTACGAGCAGTACAAGCTTGCGCCCGAAGTGACCCGCCGCCGGATGTATTACGAGACCATGGAGGCGGTGCTGGCCAAGACCGACAAGACGATCGTCGAGACTCCCGGCGGGGTCGTGCCGTATCTGCCGCTGTCGAACGCCAAGCGGTTGCCCGAGCCCGAGGTCGCACCCGCGACCCAGGCGGGAGCAGCCCAGTGACCGCGTTCTATCGCAACCCGGTGGTGCTGGGCTTCGTCGCGCTGGTGCTGGTGATCCTCGCCGCCGCGACCTTCGCGATCGTGCCGGAGACCAAGCAGGCGGTGATCCTGCGGTTCGGCCAGCCGATCCGTACCGTCAACGTCTGGCAGCCGGGCGTGCCGTTCGGCCAGACCGGTGCGGGCCTGATCGCGCGCATCCCGTTCATCGATCGGATCGTCTGGGTCGACAAGCGCGTGCAGGACCTGGAGCTCGACAACACGCTGGTGCTGTCGACCGACCAGCTGCGGCTCGAGGTCGATGCCTATGCGCGGTATCGGATCGTCGATCCGCGGAAGATGCGCAACGCGGTCGGCAGCGAGGATCGGATCCCCGATCAGCTGCGGCCGATCTTCGGCTCGGCGCTGCGCAACGAGCTCGGCAAGCGGCAGTTCGTCGAACTGCTCAGCCCCGAGCGTGGGCAGTTGATGGACAATATCCAGATCGGGCTGCAGCGCGTCGCCAGCCAGTACGGCGTCGAGATCGTCGACGTCCGCATCAAGCAGGCGAACCTGCCGGTCGGTCTGCCGCTGGATAGCGCGCTCAAGCGCATGCAGAGCGCGCGCCAGCAGGAGGCGATCACGATCCGTGCCGAGGGCCAGAAGCAGGCGCAGATCGTCCGCGCACAGGCCGATGCCGATTCCGCGCGGATCTATGCCGAGAGCTTTGGCAAGGACGCCGACTTCTACGATTTCTACCGCGCGATGCAGTCGTACCGCCATACGTTCGGCGCCGATGGCACCAAGCCGGAAGGATCGACGTCGATCATTCTTTCGCCGAACAATTCTTACCTCAAGGAATTCGAGGGCCGCGGGCGTTGAACGTCTGACGACCCGTTCATATTCAAGTATCGTTCAGCATGACTTGGCGAACAGCCGTATGTCTCGACCGATCAAACGAGAGGACAACATTCCAGTGCGTTACGCCTACGCCATTACCAGTGCGCTTCTTCTAGGCGGTGCGACCGCGACACTCGCGTTGCAGCCCGGCACCGCGCAGGTCGCGCAGAACGAGCCCGGCGCGATCCAGGCGGTCTCGCCCAAGCCCGGCGCGCCGATGAGCTTTGCCGACATGGTCGCGAAGCTGCAGCCGGCGGTCGTCAACATCTCGACCAAGCAGACCATCGTCCAGAAGCAGCAGGCCAATCCGTTCGCAGGCACGCCGTTCGGCGACCTGTTCGGCGGTGGCGGCGGCCAGGGTGGCGCGCCGGTCAAGCGCGAGGGCGCGTCGCTGGGGTCGGGATTCCTGATCTCGCCGGACGGCTATGTCGTGACTAACAACCACGTGATCTCGCCGGGTGCGCAGGGCGCTACGGTGGACTCGATCACGGTCACGCTCAGCGACAAGAAGGAATATGTCGCCAAGGTGATCGGCAAGGACGCCGATTCCGATCTGGCGCTGCTCAAGATCGATGCGGCCAACCTGCCGTTCGTGAAGTTCGGCGATTCGGCCGGCGCGCGTGTCGGCGACTGGGTGGTCGCGATCGGCGAGCCGTTCGGTCTGGGCGGCACGGTTACCGCCGGGATCATCTCGGCGATCAACCGCGTCACCGGGCAGGGCGGCGCGTATGACCGCTTCATCCAGACCGATGCGTCGATCAACCAGGGCAATTCGGGCGGCCCGATGTTCGATCTCAACGGCAACGTGATCGGCGTCAATTCGCAGATCTTCAGCCAGTCGGGCGGCAATATCGGCATCGGCTTCGCGATCCCCGCGGCGACCGCGAAGCCGATCATCGCGACCCTGATGAAGGGCGGCACGATCGAGCGCGGCTATATCGGCGTGCAGCTGCAGCCGGGCGGCACGATCAACGAGGATACCGCGGCAGCGCTGGGCATCCCGAAGAACCAGGGCGAGCTGATCAACGACGTGACCGCGGGCGGCCCGTCGGCGCGCGCCGGCGTTCGCGCGGGCGACGTCGTGACCAAGGTCAACGGGCAGCAGGTCACGGTCGACCAGTCGCTGTCCTATCTGGTGTCGAACGTGAAGCCGGGCGCGACCGCGCGCCTCGATATCCTGCGCAACGGCAAGCCGGTGGTCGCAAACGTCGTGGTCGCACCGCGGCCTAGCGCCGACAAGCTGGCGGCGACGCTGGGCGGCGATGCGCAGGGCTTTGGCGGCGACGGTGACGACAACGACGGCGACGGCGCAACCGTCGCACCGGCAGCCGGCGGTGGCCTGGGTCTGAGCGTGCAGCCGCTGACCCCGGCGATCGCGCAGGCGGTCGGCGTCGAGGCGACCACGCAGGGCGTCGTGATCGCGGCGGTCGCGAACGACAGCGACGCTGCAGGCAAGCTGAAGCGCGGCGACGTGATCGTCTCGATCAACGGTGCGCCGGTGCGTACCGCTGCCGATGTCCAGGCGGCGGTCGCGGCGGCAAAGTCCGCGGGGCGTCCGCAGGTGCTGGCGCAGGTGAAGCGCGGGCGCGGTCCGGCGCAGTTCCTGCCGATCAAGATCAAGAGCTGATCCACCCCGATCGGGTTGAACAAGGGCCGTCGTTTCCGGAAGGAAGCGGCGGCCTTTTTCGTTGTGTGCAGGGCAGTCGCGCAGGGCTAGGTTCGCGTAAAGACAAACGGAGACGGCAATGAGCGACGGCATCTTTATCGGGGCCAGTGTTGGTGCAGCGGGTAAACCGCAGATCCTCGATCTGAAGCGCGCCAACCGCCACGGGCTAATCGCAGGGGCGACCGGGACCGGCAAGACGGTGACGTTGCAGGGCATCGTCGAGGGCTTTTCCTCGAACGGCGTGCCGTGCTTCGTCGCCGACGTGAAGGGCGACCTGTCGGGGCTGGCGATGGCGGGATCGCCGACCGCGAAGACGCACGATGCGTTTGCCGCTCGCGCCAAGGAGATCGGCGACACCGACTGGGTCTATGCCGACAACCCGGTGCAGTTCTGGGACCTGTACGGCGAACAGGGGCATCCGATCCGCACCACGATCAGCGAGATGGGGCCGTTGCTGCTGGCGCGGCTGATGGACCTGAACGACGTCCAGGAGGGGGTGTTGCAGATCGCCTTCCACGTCGCGGACAAGGAAGGGCTGCTGCTGCTCGATCTCGACGACCTACAGGCGATGCTGGTCGACTGTGCGGGCCGCGCGGACGAACTGACGACGACCTATGGCAATGTGTCGAAACAGTCGATCGGCGCGATCCAGCGGTCGTTGCTGCAGCTCCGCAGCCAGGGCGCGGAGCATTTCTTCGGCGAGCCGGCGCTGGAGCTGGCGGACTTCATTGGCGTCGACGATCGCGGGCGGGGGATCGTCAACATCCTCGCCGCGGACCGGTTGATGGCGAGCCCGAAGCTGTATTCGACGTTCCTGCTGTGGCTGATGAGCGAGCTATTCGAGACGCTTCCCGAGGTCGGCGACCCGGACAAGCCGAAGCTCTGCTTCTTCTTCGACGAGGCGCATCTGCTGTTCGACGACGCGCCCAAGGCGCTGCTCGACAAGATCGAACAGGTCGTCCGGCTGATCCGGTCGAAGGGCGTGGGCGTGTACTTCATCACGCAGAACCCGATCGATATTCCGGACACGGTGGCTGGGCAGCTCGGCAACCGCGTGCAGCATGCGCTGCGGGCGTTCACGCCGCGCGATCAGGCCGCGGTGAAGTCGGCGGCGGAGACGTTCCGCGCCAATCTGGGCGTCGATGTCGTCACGGCGATCACCGAGCTTAAGGTCGGCGAAGCGCTGGTGTCGCTGTTGCAGGCGGATGGATCGCCGACGCCGGTCGAACGCACGCTGATCAAGCCGCCCGCGAGCCGGGTCGGGCCGATCACGCCGCAGGAGCGGGGCGTGATGATCCAGACCGATGCGATCGGGACGAAGTACGACACGCTGGTGGACCGCGAGTCGGCAGAGGAACTGCTCGCCGCGAAGACGCAGGCGGCGGGGGCTGCTGCGGCTGCGGCCAAGGCGACGACAGAGGCAGAGAAGGCGGAGGCCGCGCAGGCGAAAGTCGATGCGCAGGCCGCCAAGGTCGCGGCGCGGGAGCAGGCGGCGCAGCAGAAGGAGGCGGATCGGCAGGACCGCGAAGCGGCGCGCGATGCGGCCAATTCGCCGTGGACCAAGATGGCGACCTCCGCCACGCGTGCCGCGAGTTCTTCGATCGGGCGGCAGGTCGCGAACGAGATCGGCAAGCAGGTGTTCGGGACGACGCGGCGACGGTCGTCAGCGAGCGGTGGTCTGGTCGGGACGGTGCTGCGCGGGGTTTTAGGGGGGCTGTTCCGGGGGTAGACTGTACCGAGAAGATTGTTCTCCCGCGAAGGCAGGAGCCCAGTCTGGATCCCCGCCTTCGCGGGGAAACAGGGAGTGCGTGATGAGCCTGGATTTCGAGACCGCAACCGGCTGGGCCGCTGTTGGCGAGGCGTCGCTCGACGAGGCGATCGACCTGCGGCGTGCGATCCATGCGGATCCGGAGATCGGGCTGCATTGCCCGCGGACGTCGGACAAGATCAAGGCGGCGCTGGCCGGCCTGCCGCTCGATATCCGTGAGGGAACATCGACCACTGGTTTCGTCGCGATCCTGCGTGGCGGTCGGGGCGGCGATGCCGGTGGCAACGGGCGCACCGTGTTGTTGCGCGGCGACATGGATGCGCTGCCGATGCAGGAAGAAACCGGGCTGCCGTTTGCGTCGAGGACCGACGGCGCGATGCATGCGTGCGGGCATGATTCGCATACCGCGATGCTGGTCGGCGCGGCCAAGGCTCTGTGTGCACGACGCGAGACGCTCGCCGGGACCGTGGTGTTCATGTTCCAGCCGGGCGAGGAGGGGCATCATGGCGCGCGGCACATGATCGCCGACGGGCTGCTCGACGATCCGCTGCCCGAGGCCGGGTTCGCACTGCACATCTCGCCGAACATGGCGATGGGAACGGTGGTCAGCCGCGCGGGGACGCTGATGGCGTCGACCGATACGCTGCGTGCGACGATCACCGGGCGCGGCGGGCATGCGGCGATGCCGCACGACTGCCTGGATCCGCTGCCGATCGCGTGCGAGATCGTGACCGCGCTGCAGGTCTATGTCGCGCGGCAGGTGGCGGTGACCGATCCCGCGGTGTTGTCGATCACCAAGCTGAACGCGGGGTCCGCGCATAACGTGATCCCGTCGACCGTCGAGATGCTCGGCACGATGCGGACGCTGTCGGAGCGGACTCGCGAGCAGCTGCGCGCGGCGTTCACGCGGATGGTCGAGGGCATTGCGGCAGCACACGGCGCGGTCGGCGAGGCGCGGATCGAGGAGGGCTATCCGGTCACCGTCAACGATCCGCGTGCGACCGCGCTGATGAAGGCGTGTGCGACCGGTCTGAACGGAGAGAAGGGCTGGGCGGTGATGCCGCCGATGATGGGCGCGGAGGATTTCTCGTACGTGCTGCAGAAGCTGCCGGGCGCGATGGCGTTCATCGGTGCGGCGCCCGAGGGCAGCGATCCGCGTACCAACCCGCCGCTGCATAATACCCGGATGACGATCGACGAGCGGGTGATGGCGCATGGCATCGCAATGCACTGTGCGGTCGCGGAACGGTTTTTAGAGAACGGGTTCGACTGACTGCCCGTCATCCCAGCGGAGGCTGGGATCTTTGTGGGGCGGGCGCTGCGCCCTTTTACGGGGAAACCCCAGCCTACGCTGGGGTGACGGACTTGAGGCGCAATCGCCCGACTTGAACGCAACGAAAAAGGGGCGGGGCCTTTCGGTCCCGCCCCTTTCGGCATTTGAGAGCTGTTAGGCTCAGAAGTGCGTGATGATGCCGAGCATCGGGCGCAGGCTCTGAGCCTTGCCCCAGGTGTTGACTTCGGCGCGGATGCGGAAGCCAGCGTTGCCGGTGATGCCCTTGAGGCCGATGTCCTGCGGACCGACTTCTGCGCCGATGCCGTAGGTCACTGCGCCATAGTCACGACCGGTGTCGCCGCCGCGGGTCGAGCGTGCCGAGAAATGGTCGAAGTTGACCCACTGGTAGCCGGCCTTCGCGTAGAACAGGCCGCTGTCGCCAGCGCGGAAGCCCGCACGGCCGGCTGCGCCGTATTCCCAGTCGATGTTGCCATCGACGCCCTTGATGACGTTGCCTTCTGCACCGACGAAGATCGGGCCGAGCGGAATGTTGACGCCAACGACGCCCTGCACCAGCGCACCGGCGGGCTTGTAGTGGCGACGGAGCGAACCGTCGGCGTTCAGAGCCTGGGGCAGGCGATGGCCGCTCTCGTTGTCGAACTGCTCCCAACCGCCCATGATGCCGACATACGGCTCGATCCCGAAGGCCTTCGAGCCGTCCGGAGCAGCGGCTTCGCCGGGCTGTGCGCTGTTGTCGGGCGCAGGCATCGTGGTGTCCTGGGCGAACGCGGGGACCGCGATCGTGGCAGCGGCGAGGGCGACGGCGAGGGATAGCTTACGCATGGATGTATGACCTTTTTTTAAACTGCGGTTCCGTGGTCCGGTCGCGATCCGCGCCTGGTCCAGGTACCTCCAAACCGGCGAATGACACTAATGTTGCATCTTAAACAGCGGCGGACGGGAACAAATCCCAGCTGTGGCCGATCGGTCACGGTTCCTTTCGCCAAAGTTAACGAACCATGGCACCGAGAAGGCTTTCCGGAGTGTCGTGCGGCCTAATCAAGGCAAACCGTCAGGTTTTGCCTTGATCCTGGGACGGTCACGGTTGCAGCGGTTTGGGCACAGGGCGGACTTTCTTCGCCTTGGCCGCGGCGTATGCGTCGATGTTGGCCTTTGCCCGGGTCGCCGCGACCGCAGTGACATCGGCAGGCTTGGCCGGCTTACGCGAGCAGGCCGACAGGTCGGTCAGTACCGCCAGGCTGATGATGATCGCGATACGCATGGCGTCTCCCCTACGTCGGAAGCGCGTGGGACGGGGGCGCGAGACCCCCCTCTTACGGTTTCAGGGCGACGTCGTCGGCATCGGTGAGGTCGTCGTCGTCGATGCTGCCATCGTCGAGCTCGTCCTGGACGTCGTCTTCGTCCTGGTCGTCCTTGTCCATGGTCACGCTGGCATCGGTTTCGCCGACCTCCTCGGAATCCATGTCGAGGTCGTCGATACCCTCGTCCTCGGCATCGTCGTCGCCGATGTCGGGATTGAGGTTGGTCATGATCACGCCGTCGGTCGGGCCGTTCCCGGTAACCTCGAGGATCTCGGCGCGCTGGCTCTCGTCATAGCCTTCTTCGTCGTAGCCGTCGTCGCCCGAGCCGGCGCTTGGTACCTGATGTCCGCCCATGTCTCACTCCTCGGCCGCGGGATGCGGGTCCATGCGAAACGAACGGCGCGAGGGCGGCGGCGGTTCCGTCAGGCCGGGCGGGAAGTCTGCGCCGGGCGGAACAGGCGGCCGCGTTCGGTGACCGCGACTGCGACCAGCGCGACCAGTCCGGCGATCAGGAAACCCAGTACCAGCGGGATGGTGGTGCGGTCGAACGCCTGGCCGATCAGCGCGCCCGCAACCGCGCCGACGGTGACGCTGACGAAGCCTTGGACGCTGGAGGCGGTGCCGGCGATGCGGCCCATATTCTCCATCGCCATCGCCGAGAAATTCGAGGTGGCAAGGCCGAAGCAACCGAGCGTCAGCGCCTGGAAGACGGTGAAGCTGACCAGATTTTCCCAGCCGAGCAGGATCGCGGCGAGGTGGAACAGCGAGACCAGGATCAGCCCGGTCAGCGCACCGTGGCTGATCAGCCGGGTGCCGAGCCGCATCACGATCCGCGAGTTGAGCAGATTGGCTACCGCCATCGTCACCGAGCTGGCGGCGAAGATCACGGGCAGCAAGGCGGGCTTTGCGAACACATCGGCCATGATCTGCTGGATCGAATTCAGATAGCCGTAGAGCCCGCCCATCAACGCGGTCGAGGCGAGCATGTAGCCGAGCGACTGGCGGTCGGTCAGCGTGACGCGCCAGTCGGCGAGGATGCGGGCGGGGGTGATCGGCAGGACGTTCTCGGGCGCCAGCGTCTCCGGCATGCGGATATGGAACCAGATCCACACCGCGGTGGTCAGCGCGGCGATGGTCGCGAAGATCAGCCGCCAGTCGCCGAACTGCAGCACCAGCCAGCCGAAGCTGGGCGCGAGGATGGGGACGATCATGAACACCATGAACGCGATCGACATCACGCGCGCCATCGCGCGGCCGTGATAGCAGTCGCGGACCAGCGCGATGGTGGCGACGCGCGCCGCGGCGATCATCGCGCCGCCCAGCACGCGGGCGACCAGCAGCAGCGTGAAGCTGCCCGCGATCGCGCAGGCGAGGTTGGCGACGACATAGGCGGCGAGCGCCCAGAGCAGCACGGTGCGGCGGCCGAAGCGGTCGGCGAGCGGTCCGTGGACGAGCTGCGCGACGCCGAAGCCGATCACGAAGGCAGTGACGACGAACTGGCGCGAATTGGCGCTGGCGACGCCCAGCGTCTCGCCGATCGCGGGGAGCGCGGGGAGCATCGAATCGATGCCGAGCGCGGTCAGCGACATCAGCGAGGCGACGAGCGCGACGAATTCGACGAAGCCGATCGGCGCGCCGCGCATCGTCGGCGAGTCGGTAGAGGGGGCAGAGGTCATGATGCGCGGGCCTTACAGAGACGGGGCGCGGTGCGGAACCCTTTGCCGTTGCTGCGCCGCGCCGTAGCGGCGGGCGCCGGCCGCCGCTGCGGCCCGCCGTCGGCCGCTTCTTCCTCCGTCATCCCGGGCTTGACCCGGGACCCAGAGTTACGGGCGGCGGTGCTCTTGGCTCTGGGTCCTGACTTTCGTCAGGATGACGAAGAGTGGACAGGATGACGGACGTGGTGGGTGGATGACGGCGCGAGGACGTTTGGCAAAGGCCGCGCGGCCCGCCTATATGATGCGTTCCCCAGATATGGACGCCGCCATCATGCTCGATACCCCCGCCGCCCAGGTTCCGACCCTCAGCCTCGCCATGCAGGACAGCGACCCCGACGGCTTTGCCGCGGCGTTCGGCGGGTCGTTCGAACGGTACGGCTTTGCGGTGATCGCCGACCACGGCATCCCTGCCGAGCTGATCGACCGCGCCTGGGCCGAGACCAAGTTGCTGTTCGAGCTGCCCGAGGACGAGAAGCGGCGCTACCATGTCCCCGGCGGCGGCGGCGCGCGCGGCTATACGCCGTTCAAGACCGAGATCGCCAAGGACGCCAAGGTCGTCGACCTCAAGGAATTCTGGCACGTCGGCCGTGAGTTGGCGGGGGGGCACCGCTATGCCGACCAGATGGCGCCGAACATCTGGCCCGAGCGGCCCGAGGGCTTCAAGTCGGTGTTCGTCGAGCTGTTCGCGGCGTTCGATGCCGCCGGCGACCGGTTGCTGTCGGCGATCGCGCGGCACCTCGGGCTGGCACCGGACTGGTTCGACCCGGCGGTCAAGGATGGCAACAGCGTGCTGCGGCTGCTGCACTATCCGCCGATCCCCGCCGATGCCGAGGGCGTGCGGGCCGGGGCGCATGAGGACATCAACCTGATCACGTTGCTGCTCGGCGCCGAGGAGGCCGGGCTCGAGCTGCTCGGCAGCGACGGGCAGTGGCTGGCGATCAAGCCGCCCGAGGGCGCGATGGTGGTGAATGTCGGCGACATGTTGCAGCGGCTGACCAACCACGTGCTGCCGTCGACCACGCACCGCGTCGTCAACCCGCCGCCCGAGCGCCGCGGCCATTCGCGCTATTCGATGCCGTTCTTCCTGCATCCGGCGCCCGACTTCCTGATCGAGACTCTGCCGGGGACGGTGACCGCGGACCGGCCGAACCGCTATCCGACGCCGATCACGGCGCATGATTATTTGCACCAGCGGCTGGTCGAGATCGGGTTGGTCAAGGCGTAAGCTGGCAGGCCGGGAGGGCGCGCCCTTCTCCCCTCCCTGGAAGGGAGGGGTTGGGGGTGGGTTGTTCTCGTGGGAACGCAGCGCCCGCCCCGAACCGACCCACCCCCGACCCCTCCCTTCCAGGGAGGGGAGCGCCGGTAGGCACGCTTCGATCGCCCACTTCCGAAGGAGGAGGGAACGGATCGACTCACCTGCCGGGCACTTCGTCGCATTGCACACCGATCGGTAACCGCTCCCGCCTAGCGCGGCGGCGATGGAGCATCCGATTGAATTCCTTCGCGTTTCGACGCGCAGCCGGGCGGGGGGCCGGGCGGGGCGGCGTGGTATCTGGCGGACGAGTTTGCGGGAGGCGCGGGGCGTGTTGCTCGGCGGTGTGGCGCTCGCGTTGGCGGTCGTGGCGGTCGAGCGGACCGGCAGTGCGCCGGTAGCCCGCGCGCCCGATGGCGGACCGGATGCGGTCGCCGCGCGGTTCACGCTGTGCGGATCGGGCAAGCGGATCGACTGCGTGGTCGATGGCGACACCTTCTGGATGGCGGGCGAGAAGATCCGCATCGCCGACATCGACACGCCGGAAACCCACCCGTCGCGGTGCGCCTCCGAGGCGCGGGCGGGGCGTGCGGCGACGCTGCGGATGCAGGCGCTGCTCAACGCCGGGCCGTTCACGCTGGTGCCGATCCGGCGCGACGTCGATCGCTATGGCCGGAAGCTGCGGCGGGTGGAGCGGGGCGGCACATCGCTGGGCGCGGTGCTGGTCGGCGAGGGACTCGCGCGCGATTACGCCGGCGGCAAGCGGGCGGGGTGGTGCGGCCGGGCGTGAAAGGTCACAAAGGTCACGCCCGCGGGCGTGTTTTCGAAGGCCCCTCTTATCGTCAGGCGGGGTTCTCGGTCGGTCGATGCGGGCGATAATCGTCGTCGTCGAGCAGGTCGGCGTCGACGTCGGTGTCGATCAGCCCGGTCATCGCGGGCGCGAACGCCGCCTGCGCCGCGTCGACCGAGCGGGCGCGTGCGGCCATGTCGCCGCCGGCATCGAACAGCGCGGGGTTGAGGTTGCGCAGCAGGAACATCAGCATGCGGTCCGAGGGGATCGCATATTCCGCGACGATCCGCCCTTCGCGCCAGATCTGGCGCGCGTGCCCGACGTCGCGCGTTCGAACGCAACCGCCATCAGCCGTCCGCCCGCGCGGATCATCGCGGCGTCCCACGCGCGCGCAAAGGCGACTCCCTTCGGATGGTTGCGCAGGCGATAGGCGGAGCGCGGTGTGATGTCGGCGGCGATCGCGGCGGTCGAGATGCTGCCGGTGTTCGCGAGCGTGTTGAGGAACAGCCGCTGGCGGGCCGCAGTCCAGCCGTCGTGGCGGCGGCGGAGCTCGACGATCTCCACGCTCTCGGTGATCTCGCGCGGTGCCTGTTTAGCGACCGGGGGCGGCGGCTCGTCGTCGTAGACATATTCTTCGTGGCCGAAGGTGGTGACGATGCGACCGGTCCGCTCGCCGGCTGCCATCTTGTCCGCTCTCATGGGTCCGCTCCATCTGGTCGAGAAGCTGGACCAGTTGCGCGCGTTCGGGCGTGTAGGACAGCGGATTTTTTGGGGGGTGTCTTGAGTCCAGGACCCCTCGGATGCTGTCGGACACCATACGCGACGACGCTGTGGCATCGCTCCCCTTCCTGAAAGGGGCCTATATACGTGCTTGACCCATTACTGATCGTCGCGAAACCCCTGATGTATCCATCTTGCGAGACGGTAAGATACCCAGCCAACAGCTGCCCCAATTAAGGGGAGTGTAACGACGAGCACCCCACACCAAATGAAAGCTCCGAATGTTTCATCGGAGGTAACGCCCAAAATATCGCCCGCGATTTCGCGGGAATAGATGTAGCGCCAACGGGCGTATAATAAAGCGGTCAAGATAGCGCCGCATCCAAACCACGCGGCAGCAACTAGAATCGATATTCTACGCGTGCCCTCTTTCCAGTTCATTCCGCCCGCCCCTTATTCCGATAACCGGCTCGCCGAGGCCCACCACCCCGCCGCGCAGAGCCGGGAATGACCGGATGCGCTCCTCGCTCGGCCAAGGCCGGTTACAGGTGGTGGGTAACATCAACAAGCCGGGCTTGATAAGCGAGACTGCCTAACCAGCAGTGCCGTCTTATGAGAACAAACCGCATCCTATCACAGTCGTCTTTCTCACCCCTACCTCCGCCCTACCCCTTGCGTTGGGGGCCGGTGCGGCATAGCGGTGAGGTCATGGTCACCGCTCCGCCCGAATCACTGCTTACCATCTCGAAAGTGCGGGAGTGGAAAGTCGAACGCGACATAGTCGCCGCTAAGGTCGCAGTGCTGTCAGAAACGCTGACCGAACTAGACGGAAAGCTACAGGCGGTCTCGGAGATGTTCCCCGACCTTGATGTTGAGAAGATCGCTGCCCCAGTTACCGCCAAGGCGCTGGCGCTCGAAAATCCTAAGACTTGGCCCGACCTCGTTCTCTCGATCCTATCCAAGGCAACAGGTCCGCAAACGATGCATTCCTTGAAGGCGTCGATTGCCGAAACTGAATTCGCAGAACGCCTCGCGCGGAACGCCAATGGCTTTTACAACGCCGTTTCGCGGCTAACTAGTAGGGGAGAAATTGAGAGGGTGGGTGATACCTTTTACTCGCTCGATTTTAGGGAGCGCGTTGAAGCTGGGGGAATTGGTATCTCCGCATTGGAGATGGCTCAGGATACGCGGAAGCCTACCACACCGGAACTGGTACTGGAGACGCTGACAGGCCAAGGATATCTGACGCCCAAGCAAATCGTTGATCGCCTTAAAGGCAACGAAGACTTCGATGAGAAAATCGCTCGGAATCCGCAGTACCTCTACACGGTCTTAGGCAGAATGGTGGCGCGCAACGGTGTAGTTAAAAATAACGGGAAGTACGCGACTCCATCCGAGGCCGCGGCAATGGAACGAGAAGAGAAGACGGACGAGGCGACTGGCGTCGGCACCGCAAATTCTCCGATGCTCTTTCCTCAACCGTCCGGTTCGAGACATTAAGAGTGGAGGCGCGAATGTGAGTTAGGCCATAACGCAAAACGGGCGACCCGAGGGCCGCCCATCCTGAGATCAACCCCGAGCGACGATATGCGCCTTCGGAACGGACCGCCGTTGCACGCACCGTTTCGCATATTCCGCCGCTCTGGGCAACCTGAAAGGGCATGCCAGTGAAGCGCATTGTTAGCGGTCACTACCGCATCAAACGATTCCGCATCGAGCGCGTCAAGTCCTACTACCGCCGGTCTTGACCTAGCGTTTCCGGTGGCCGCCTAGGCGGCTTGTCGTCCACTTTAACTGGCGGGGATTGCTTAGGCGGTCCCCGCTTTTCCTTTTTAGGCGGTCCCCGCTTTGCCTTTGCGGCCGCGACATTGTCGGCAAGTTCTTTAGGGCTGGGCAAAGCCCATGTCGTCGGTCGGCTTGTAGCGCCGCCGGGAGCGGGAGTTAGCTTGCGCTAACTCCTCGCGCGGCGCGACTTACTCCGCCGCAACCCCTGCCAACGAGAACATGTCTCCACCGTCGCCCAGATCCTCGTTCGCCGCAGGACCCTTCTTCGCCGTCTGGCGCTTGTCGAAGGAGTCCCAGACGTCGTTCCACTGGCCCTTGGTCGCCGCCTTCGAATATTCGGTCGCGCGCGCTTCGAAGAAGTTGGCGTGCTCGACGCCGTTGAGCATCGGGGCGAGCCACGGCAGCGGGTGTTCGTCGATCATGTAGATCGGCTTGAGGCCAAGCTGGTTCATCCGCCAATCGGCGATGTAGCGGATGTACTTCTTGATCTCCTTGGGGGTCATGCCGTTGACCGGCCCCATCTCGAACGCGAGATCGATGAAATTGTCCTCGAGGCGGATCGTGGTCTGGCAGACGTCGGCGATGTCGTCTTTCACCGCCTTGGTCAGGCACTGGCGCTCGGCGCAGAAGGTGTGGAACATCTTGATGATGCCCTCGCAGTGCAGCGTCTCGTCGCGGATCGACCAGGTGACGATCTGGCCCATGCCCTTCATCTTGTTGAAGCGCGGGAAGTTCATCAGCATCGCGAACGACGCGAACAGCTGGACGCCCTCGGTGAAGCCGCCGAACATCGCCAGCGTGCGCGCGATATCCTCGTCATTGTCGACGCCGAAGCTCTGCATGTAGTCATGCTTGTCCTTCAGCTCGGCATATTCGAGGAAGGCGCCGTATTCGCTCTCGGGCATGCCAATGGTGTCGAGCAGATGGCTGTAGGCGGCGATGTGCACCGTCTCCATGTTGCTGAACGCGGCCAGCATCATCTTGATCTCGGTCGGCTTGAACACCCGGCCGTATTTCTCGTGATAGCAGTCCTGCACCTCGACGTCGGCCTGGGTGAAGAAGCGGAAGATCTGCGTCAGCAGGTTGCGCTCGTGCTCGGTGAGCTTCTGCGCCCAGTCGCGGCAATCCTCGCCCAGGGGCACTTCCTCGGGGAGCCAGTGGAGCTGCTGCTGGCGCTTCCAGAATTCGAACGCCCAGGGGTATTCGAACGGCTTGTACTGCTTGCGGGCTTCGAGAAGGGACATGGGTACGCCTTTCGGATCAGAACAGGGTAATGACGAGAACGCCGACGGCACCGATGCCGACGAACATATAAGCTTGGCGCCGCTGTTTCTCGCGGGTGGGATAGGCGGGGCCGATGCGACCGGCGCGTTGGTCGCGCGCGCGCAGCTGGTCGCCGAACACCAGCAGCCCGGCGCCGCCGAACAGCGCGATCAGGCCGCCGATGCCGGCCATGAGCTTGGCGATGGTTTCCACCGTGTCGGTCATGGCTGTGCACCCCAGGAGTGCATCGCGGCGGCCGACATCGCGAGGACGATCGCGCCCGAGGTGAGCATGATGCCGATCATCCGGAACGCATAGACCTGGCCCTGGGTAACCCGGGGGGAGGCGAGCCGGACCAGGCATGCTATCCCGACCACGCCGAGCACGCCCGCGACGGCGAACATGATCATGACCTGCCAGGTCATGCGACCAATCCCGCGTGCGCGCGTTCTGCACCCGACACCAACACAGGAGAAGACCCATGGTCGATGCAAGCCAGATCCAGGAACATGCCGAAGTCATCGGCGCAGACGGCGTCCATGTCGGCACCGTCGATCACGTCGAGGGCAACCGCATCAAGCTGACCAAGAAGGATTCCGGCGCGCAGGTCGTCGAGGGTTCGGGCAAGCATGAAGGGCATCACCATTACATCTCGCTCGGCCTGGTCGCGGATATCGAGGACGGCAAGGTCCGCCTGAGCGCGAACGCCGACGTCGCCGTGACGTTCGAGGAAGAAGCCTGATCCAGCCCCCTCTTCCGTCGGGAGAGGGGCATTCGCCGCTGCGGCGGTGAGATCGACAAGGGCGTTCCGGATCATGCCGGGACGCCCTTTTTCGTACGAGTCGCGGGCGGTTGCGGGACGGACGGGAGCCTGCGTCGGACGCGAGGAATCCTGGCTACGCTGCACACTCCACCTCCGACTTGCTCGAGAAAAAACCGTCAATCCGGGTCTGGGAATCCCACAGTGGCGACGCCCTATTTCCTACGCAGTTTCGGGGGGTACCGCTAGCCCGTATTTCCGAATTTTCGCACGAGTGGTCGGCGCCGGCCACTACTGCTAGTAGTGGGTCGGCGGGGACGGATACCATATCGGCTAGCGGCTTTATCCGGGGTCGAGGGTGGCGGACTGCCTGGAGCCGCCGACCCCGATTCGTTTTGTTCTATTCCTGTTCTTGTGGCGGCAGGATCAGGCGGGTGGCTTCGGCCGGAACGCGCCGAGTCCGGCGATCGCCAGTTTCTGTGCGGGGACGGCGGTCTCGGCGAAGGTGAATCGCAGCCAGCGGGTGGTCAGCGGGGCGCCGAATGCGATTCGCTGGGCGGCAAGCGCGTAGGCGATGTTGGGGAGTTCACCGGCGGCGACCGCGTGCCAGGCCTTGCCGTCCGGACTGGACTCGACGCGGTAGCCCCGCGGCGGTGCGGTGTTGGCCATGACCGCGCGCGACGGCGTCAGGACGAACCCGGCGAGCGTCTCCGCCGCGCCGAGATCGATCGTCACCGAGGCGGGCGCGCCGGGGGTCGGGGCGGGGGCTTTCCACGCGGTGGCGGTGTCGTCGTCGAGCAGGGCTTCGGCACCCGGCGCGGACGCTGCGGCAATCGTCCAGCGCGCGGGGGACAGCATGCCGGAGTCCGTCGGCTTGACCGCGGCGACGGGTGCGGGCGCGACCTGGCGGAACAGCGCGATCTCGCTGATCGCGGGGCAGGCCGGTCCCTCCAGGATGCGCAGCCGGAGCTGGCGCGCGGCGATCGGTTTCGGCAGGCGGATGATGCGCTGCGGGCCGATGCAGGATTTCTCGGCGAGCATCTGCCACTTGCCACCCACTTGCGCGTCGACGGCGAAGCGCGTGACGCGGAGGCCGAGCGGGAGATATTCGCGGAGGCGGATCAGGTCGAACCCGCGGCCCGGCGGCAGGTCGAGGGTGAGCGTGGGGGTGGTGATGCCGTCGGGTGACGACCAGTAGCGGGTCGGATCGCCGTCGAGGACGTTGGCGGCGACGAAGCCCGGGCCGCGGACGTGGCTGGCGCTGGCGACGGCGCCGCGGGCGAGATCGGTGGCATAGGTCGCGGCCTGCGCGGCGCCGAACGACCGCAGCACCGCGACGTCGATGTCTGCAAGCCGGCCACGCTGATCGGGCGGTAGATTGAGGTTGAGGTTGGTGCCGCGTCCGATCGATTCGTCGTACAGCGTCAGCAGGCGCGCGGGTGTCTTGACCTTCGAATCCTCGTCGGCGTGGTGGAACCAGCCGGGGCGGATCGAGACGTCGGTCTCGGCCGGCCACCAGAGCGGCGCGCCGCGCACCCCCGAATTGCCCTCGGTCTGGACATAGGGATGGTTCGGCATCGTCGGCCAGCACGGATCGCCGGCGACGCCGTCCTCGTTGCCGACCCAGCGGACGTCGGCGCCGAGCGGATCGAAGGTGCACGCCATCGGCTGATGCTGGTGGACCAGCGCGATGATCGACGGCCAGTTATAGTATTTCGGCGCGTCGATCTTTCGCGTCTCGCGCGCGCCGCCGTAATAGCCGTCGCCGCCGTTGGCGCCGTCGAACCAGAATTCGAACAGCGCGCCGTAGCGGGTGCAGAGTTCGACCACCTGTTTGCGGAAATACTCGACATAGGCCGGGCGGCCGTACTCCGCGTGGTTGCGATCCCAGGGCGAGAGATAGAGGCCGAAATCGAGACCGGCGCGGCGAGTGGCGCGCTCCATCTCGCCGACGACATCGCCCTTGCCGCCCTTGTAGGGGCTGTTGCGGATGCAATGTTCGGTCAGCATCGTCGGCCAAAGGCAGAAGCCGTCGTGATGCTTGGCGGTCAGGATGATCCCGCGCATGCCGCCCGCCTTGGCCGCGGCGACGATCTGGTCGGGCGAGAAGTCCGACGGATCGAAGAGCTTCGGATCCTCGTCGCCGAAGCCCCATTCGCGATCGGTGAAGGTGTTGATCGAGAAATGCACGAAGGCATATTGCTCGCGCGCATGCCAGGCGAGCTGGCGCTTCGAGGGCGTCGCGCCCCACGGTTCGGGCGGCGTCGCCCGGGTAGCGGCGAGCGCGGGAACGGCGGTGGCCGCAATGCCCGAGGCGAGCAGCAGGCGGCGCGAAACGTCGGTCATCATCGTCTCCAAGGGATCACTCGGCAGGCTTGCCGAACGAGGGCGGCCGGTCCGCGGGCTTCGCGCCGAACGCCGGATTGGGGGTTGCCGACATCGTGAAGCGCAGCGTCCCGCCGCGGACCAGATCGGCATGCGCGATCCAGCTCCTGGTCCAGGGACGGCCGTTCCATTCCACCGCGGCGACATAGGGGGTGTCGGCGCGGTTGCCGGGCGCCTCGATCCGCAGCGTCTTGCCGCCCAGCCGGACCTTCGCCCGCGTGAACAGCGGCGACCCGAACACATAGACCGCCGCGACCGGATCGACCGGGTAGAAGCCGAGCGCGGACAGCACGAACCAAGCGCTCATCTGCCCGCAATCGTCGTTGCCGATGATCCCGTCGGGCGCGGCGTGGTACATCGTGTCGAGCAGCGTGCGGACCAGCCGCTGCGTCTTCCACGGCTGGCCGACATAGGCGTAGAGATACGGCACGTGCTGATCGGGCTCGTTGCCGTGCGCATATTGGCCGAGCAGCCCGGAGATGTCCGGCGGCGCATCCTTTGGCAGAGTCGATGGCGCCGCGAACAGCGCGTCGAGCCGGGTCGCGAACGTCGCGTCGCCGCCGAAATGCGCGATCTGGCCGTAGATGTCGTGCTGGTTGAGGAAGCTGGTCTGCCAGCCGTTCGCTTCGGTGAAGTCGCGGTAGCGCTTGGTATGGCCGAGCTGGATCGGGTCATAGGGCGTCAGCCAGCTGCCGTCGGCGAGTTTCGGCCGCGCAAAGCCGATCGCGGGGTCGAGGACGTTGCGGTAATTGCGGCTGCGCTCGCGCAACAGTTTGGCGTCGTCGGTCGCCTTGGCGCGATCGGCGAGATTCGCCATCGCCCAATCGTCATAGGCGTATTCCTGGGTCCGGCTGACCGATTCATCGATCTGGTCGGCGGGCAGGTAGCCGCGTGCGATATAGGTTGCGCGGCCGCGGCTGTTGGCGAGGTCGGGGCCGGACGGGTCGAACGCGCGCGCGCGGATCGCGGGCCAGGCCGCGGCATAATCGGCGTCGATGCCCTTCGCCGCGGCCTCTGCCATCACCGCGAGCGAATGCGCGCCGATCATCGTCCCGGTCTCGACGCCCTGGAGCGGCCAACAGGGTGGTCCGTAGGGGCTTTGCTGGGTCTGGCGGATCAGGTCGTGGACCAGCGATTTCGCGCGATCGGGTGCGACCAGCGTCAGCAGCGGGTGCAGCGCGCGATACGTGTCCCAGGTCGAATAGCTGCTGTACGCGGCCTCTCCGTTGGGGACGCTGTGGATCGCGCCGTCGAGCCCGAGGTAGCGGTTGTCGACATCCGAGAACAACGTCGGCGCCAGCATCGAATGGTACAGCGCGGTCGCGATGATGGTATGCGCGGCGTCGGTACCACCCTCGACCTCGATCGCGCGCAATGCGGTGGCCCAGCCGCGGACCGCCTGGCGTCGCGCGGTGTCGAAATCGGCGGACAGGGACGCCGCGAGGTTGGTGCGCGCGCCGGCGAGGTCGACCGCGGAGACCGCGGTGCGCACGACGATCGGCTTGGCGCCGGCATCGTCGTAATGCAGCACCGCACGCACCCGGTCGGCGCTGGCGATCGCGCCGTCGACCTGCTGCAGGCCGGTGTGGAGCGTGATGCGGTCGGGTTTCGGCGTCACCCGCAGCGCGAAATGGATGCGGCGGCCCTTGGCCCAGCGGAAGGTGCGGCGGCTGCCCCGGATGGTGCCGTCGGTGTCGAGTTCGATCAGCCCCTGGTCGATCAGCGGGCCTTCGCCGGGGCGGCTGTCGCGGTAGTTGCCGAGGTCGACCAGGATATGCCCGGGCCCCTTGGGGAAGGTGTGGCGCTGCCAGCCGACACGGGCTTCGGCGGTCAGTTCGGAGCGGACGCCGTTGCCGAGCGTGACCGCGTAATAGCCGGGCTCGGCGGTTTCCTGCGCGTAGGTCTGGCGATAGCCGCTGCCGGGGATGGCGGCGTCGCCGGGCAACAGGTGCACCGGTCCGCGTCCGGGGACGACCAGCACATCCATCATGTCGGCGATGCCGGTGCCCGACAGATGGGTATGCGAGAACCCCATCATCGACGGGTCGCCGCGGTGATAGCCCGAGCAGTTCGCCCAGTTCTCGGTATCGGTGTCCGGGCTGACCTGGACCATGCCGAACGGCACGGTGGCGCCGGGATAGGTATGGCCGTCGCCGCCGGTGCCGATCCACAGGTCGGCGCGCGATGCGGGGGCGCGGGCGGCGGCGGGCGGCGCGAGGCCGGCGACCGCGACGGCACCGGTCGAGGCGAGCAGGCTGCGGCGGGTCAGCCTCACAGCGATGCCGCCAGCAGCGACGGACGGGTGGCGGCGAGGTGGACGATCAGTTCGCCGAACAGCCCGTTGGCCCAGGCGAACCACGACCGGGTGAATTTCGCGGGATCGTCCTGGTCGACGGCTTCGTGGATGAAGCCGGTGTCGGCATCGGTGTCGCGGATCATCCGCAGGCACGCGCGGATCGTCGCGTCGTCGGAGGCCGACAGCGCGCGGATGATCAGCGACATAGGCCAGACCTGGCCGAGCCCGACATGCGGTCCGCCGATGCCCTCCGCCTTTGCGCCCTTGAAGAAATAGGGGTTGGCGTCGCTCCAGGCGGCGTCTGCGGTGCGGCGCCACAGCGGATCGGTCGGCGCGACGCACCCCATATAGGCGAGCGCGGAGAGCGACGGCACGTTGGCGTCGTCCATGAAGATCGCGTTGCCGAAGCCGTCGACCTCGTACGCCCAGACTTCGCGGCCGTCCCGGAGGCGCATGCGGCCGTGCGCGACCAAGGCGGCCTCGACTTCGGTGGCGAGCGCGGTGGCTTCGGTGGCGAGTGCGGTGTCGTGGGCGGCTTCGCTGGCGACGACGGCGAGTTCGCGCAAGGTCGTGACCGCGAACAGATTGGCGGGGATCAGATACGGATATTGGCACGCATCGTCGGAGGGGCGGAAGCCGCTCTGGATCAGGCCGTTGGCGCGCGCCGGATTGCCCCAGCCTTCGAGCGGCATCGTCTCGATGTTGCGGGTCGAGGCGCGCAGGAAACGATAGGGGCCGCGGCCGTCCTTGCGCTGTTGCTCGCGGTAGGTCGCGATGCTGAGGCGGGCTGCGGCGGCCCAGCGCGCGTCGAACGGCGCGGGGTCGCGGGTCGCCTGCCAATAGCCGTGCGCGAGGCGCATCGGATAGCAGAGCGAATCGATCTCCCATTTGCGCTCGGCGACGCCCGGCTTCATCTCGGTCTGGTCGTGCAGCGCCCAGCTGAGGTTGGTGCGCGCGGCGGGATCCTGCATGAACGCATTGGCGTAGGGATCGATCAGGATCGAGCGCGCCTGCCGCGCGATCAGCCCGCGGAATAGGGTGCGCAGTGCCGGGTCTTGTGCCGCCAGGTGCAAATAGGGGCGGACCTGCGCGGAGGAGTCGCGGAGCCACAGGCAGGGGATGTCGCCGGTGATGACGAACGCATCGGGCGCGCCGTCGATCGTCGACATCCGGACGGTGGTATCGAGCGTGTTCGGGTAGCAGTTGCCGAACATCCAGCGCAGTTTCGGGTCGCCGATCCGGGCCGAGACACGCGCGATCTCGCGCTCGACCGAGCGGCTGGTGAAGTTGCGGTCGGCGAGCGCGGGGCGCTTGCTGGGCAGCGAGGGGCGGGCGGCGAAGGCTGGGCTGCCGACGAGCGCGAGGCCGGCTGCGCCGCCGGCCATGACGGTACGGCGGTCCATGGTCGAGGCGGTCACTTGGGCAACTCCACCGTCGCGCCGGTGATCGTTAGGTCGCTCCACTGGCCCGCGCCGTCGCCAGGCTGACCGCCGCCGATATAGAGGCGGTAGGCGCCGGGGACGATCGTCCGCGTGCCGTCGCGCGCGACGCTGCTCATCGATCGCGGATCGATCGTGATCGGCACGGTGCGCGACTGGCCGGGTTTCAGCGCGACGCGGCCGAAGCCGACGAGCTGGCGCTGGAGGACGGGGGTGGTCGATCCGCCGGCCTTTGCGGGAGGCGCTACGAGGTAGGCCTGGACCACTTCCTCGCCGGCGCGGTTGCCCGCGTTCGAGAGCTTGGCGGTGACGGTGAGCGGTTGTCCGGCGGCGACGCTGAGCGCGGGCTTGGTCGCGGCGTAGGCGAAGCTGGTGTAGCTCAGGCCGTGGCCGAAGCTCCAGAGCGGCGTGCCGGTGAAGTAGCGATAGGTGCGCTCCTTCATGGTGTAGTCGGTGAACGCGGGCAGGTCGCCGGTGGTCTTGTAGAAGGTGACCGGCAGGCGGCCCGACGGGTTGTTGAGCCCGGCCAGCGTCTCGGCGATCGCGGTGCCGCCGGCTTGTCCCGGATACCAGGCGGCGAGGATCGCGTCGGCGGAGGTCGGGTCGACCGCGACGGCGCTGCCGCTGGTGAGGACGAGGACGATGGGCTTGCCGGTGGCCTTTAGCGCTTCGAGCAGGCGGACCTGTGCGAGCGGGAGGCCGATGTCGGTGCGGTCGCCGCCGACGAAGCCGGGGACGCTGACCGAGAGTGCTTCGCCTTCGAGATCGGGCGACAAGCCCATCACGGCGACCACGACATCGGCGTCGCGCGCGGTGGCGACGGCCTGGTCGAGCAGCGGCTGTGCGGGGGGACTCCAGAGCAGGCGGATGCCCTCGTCGTCGCTGCGGTGATCGAGTTCGAGGCGGAACGGGACGGGCTTGCCGTCGCTGGTCAACGTGACCTCGACGCGGCCCTTCTTGACCTCGCCGGCGGAGAGCTGGCGGTCGCCGATCCAGAGCCGGACCGCGTCGTGCGTCGCGCAGTCCTTCCAGCAGGCGGGGACGTCGACGACCAGCGGATAGGTGCCGGCGGCGGGGGGCGTGAAGGTCCCGGTCCAGCGGACGCCGAAGGTTTTGGCGAGGCCGGGGGCCGGGCTCGCGCGGTTGTGGTCGATGTCGATGTGGCGATCGGTGCGCGTGAGCGTCGGTGCGCCGACGCCGGCTTGTGCGGCGAAATATTCGGTCTTCAGGCCGCCCGCGAAGACGGTCTCGGGGACGGGCACGGCGGCACCGTCGGCGAGCAAGGAGCCCTGCGCGTACCGGACGTTGGCGGCCCCGAACTGCTTGCGGATGCCCTCCAGCGGGGTGACGGGGGCAACCGCGGTGCCGTGGTAATTGCCTTGCAGCACGCCGAGGTCGTCGGCGTCCGCGCCGATCACCGCGATCCGAACGCCGGGTTTCAGCGGCAGGCGGTTGGCGTCGTTCTTGAGCAGGACGATCGATTTCCGCGCGGCGTCGAGGGCGAGGGCTCGGTGCGCGGGGGTGTCGACCTGGTCGGTGCCGATGCTGCGCCACGGGTTGGCGGCGCCGAATACCGTGCCGAGCGCGCGGCGGGCTTCGAGCGAGCGGATCAGCGCGGTGTCGACCTCCGCTTCGGTGACGAGGCCCTGGCGGACCGCGGCGGGGAGGGCGGCGTAGGCGCTGCCGCAGTTGAGATCGGTGCCGCCCTTGATCGCGGCGGCGGCTGCGCCTGCGGCGTCGAGGCGGTAGTGGTGGTATAGGCTGATGTTCGACACCGCATCGCAGTCCGACACGGTGAAGCCCTTGAACCCCCAGTCGCGCCTGAGCCGGTCGATCATCAACGGTGCGGAGGCACAGGCGGGGACGCCGTGGATCGAGTTGTAGGCGCACATCAGCGACTGCGCCTTGCCCTCGGTGACGGCGAGCCGGAACGCGGGGAAGTAGGTCGCCTCCAGATCATAGGGACTGGGATCGACGTCGAAGCTGTCGCGCCCGGCCTCGGGGCCGCTGTGCACCGCGAAATGCTTGGGGGTGGCGACGACTTTCGGGTGGAGCGGGTCGGGGCCCTGGAGCCCGTGGATGAACGCGACGCCTAGGCGGCCGGTCAGATAGGGGTCCTCGCCATAGGTTTCCTGGCCGCGGCCCCAGCGTGGGTCGCGGAAGATGTTGATGTTGGGCGACCAGATCGTCAGCCCTTCGTAGATCCGGCGGTTCGCACCAACGTCCTGCGCGTTGAAGCGGGCGCGCGCCTCGGTCGCGACGACGTCGCCGATCTTCGCGACCAGCGCGGTATCCCAGGTCGCGGCCATGCCGATCGCCTGTGGGAAGACGGTGGCGTGGCCGTTGCGGGCGAGGCCGTGCAGCCCCTCGTTCCACCAGTCGTAGGCGGGCAGGCCAGCCTTCGGATCGGCGGGCGCGGTGCTTTGCAACTGCGCCGCCTTCTCCTCCAGCGACATTGCCGCGACGGCGGTGGTGACGGGATCTGCGACCGCGGGATCGGCGGCGGCGAGCAACAGCCAGATCATTTCGCCAGGGTCCTCAGGGTCAGGGCTTTGCGCAGCGTCGCGGCGGACGCCTTGGATGCGACGTGGACGGTGATGCTCTCGCCGGGCAGCAGGTCGAAGCCGTCGTCGGACGGCTGGGCCGCGACCGCGCCGAAATCGAGCATCACCGCGCGGGCGAGGCGTGTGGCGGTGACGGTCGCGTCGCTGCCCTGCCAGCGCACCGTTAGGCCGGGATCGGGATAGGCCATGTCCTTTGGCAACCCGCGCTCGACGATCGCGCGGCTGGTGACGGTGTCGCCGACCAGCAGCTCCGCGACACCGTAGCTGGAAGCCGGCGGTGCGTCGGCGAACAGCGCGGCGTCGGTGAGCGTCGCGGCCAGGGTCGACGACAGCGGCGGCAGCGTCGCGGCCGTGCTGGTGTCCTTCAGGACACGGCCGTCCATGTCGAACACGCGGAGGCGCCAGCGCGCATCGATCGGCGTGGTCGCATCGGACAGCAGCGAGATCCGCGTTACGCCGTCCTTGTGTTCGGCGACGATCGCTTGGGGTGCGAAGAAGCGGCGTGCGGCGTAGTTGAGCAGCTTCCAGCGACCGGCATGATCGATGCTGGCCCAGCTGATCGAGGGCCAGACGTCGTTGAGCTGCCAGAACAGCGACCCCATCGTCACCGGCCGGCAGGCGCGGTGGTGCAGCGCCGCGAGCCGGATCGCCTCGGCCTGGTTGACCTGCGTCAAATAGACGAGGTCCGCGAAATCGCGTGCCGGGCGCAACCGGTCGCGCAGGTACATCAGCAGGCGCTCATTGCCTTCGCCCGCCAGGAATTTCTGATGCGCCTTCAGCACCGGACTGTCGGCGGCGAGTGCGCCCTTGCCGGCGAACTCGCGGATGGTGGCTAGGTCGGGCATCGCCTGGAAGCCGTATTCGGACATGAAGCGCGGGCAGCTGTCGAGATAGCGCTCGACCGGCTTGGAGCCCGACCAGACGTCCCAGAAATGCCGGTCGCCATTGGCGTCGGTGTCGGTCGGCGCCTCGTAGTCGGCCGAGGGCGATCCCGGCCAATAGGGTACGCCGGGCGACCGCGTCGTCACCGCCTCACGCAACACACGATCGAACAGCACCGCCATGCCGGTGCCGACGCGTTCCTGCTCGTCCGGCCCGACCGCCTTCTTATACGCCTTGCGGTCGCCCCAGTTCTCCCAGCCCGACAACACTTCGTTGCCGCCGGCCCACAGCACGACCGAGGGATGCGACTGCAACCGGGTGACCTGTTCCTCCGCCTCGATCCGGACGTTGTCGCGGAACGCCGCGTCGGGCGGGGTGACCGAGCCGCCGAACATGAAGTCCTGCCAGATCATCAGCCCCATGCGATCGGCGAGGTCGTAGAACGCGTCGTCGAGATAATAGCCGCCGCCCCAGACGCGGATCATGTTCATGTTGGCGTCGCGCGCGCCCTGCAGGATGGTCTGCATATAGGTGCCGGTGACGCGGTTCGGGAACATGTCGAACGGGATCAGGTTCGCGCCCTTGGCAAAGATCGGCGTGCCGTTGACGCGGAAGCCGAACCCGCCGCCGTCGCGGATCAGCGCGACGGTGCGCAGGCCGATCGTGCGCGAGGCCGCATCGTCGCCGCCAAGCGCCGCGTCGACCCGGTAGAGCGGCTGCGCGCCGTAGCCGACCGGCTGCCAGCGTTGCGGGCGGGCGACCGTCAACGGCACCGTGACGAGGTTGCGGCCGGCCGCGAGCGTGACGTCGCGCTGGATCGTCTGCGGGGTGCCGTCGGGTCCGACCAGCGTCGCGCGGAAGGTGGTGCGGACGTCGGTGTCGGCGACCACGTCGAGCTTGGCGGTCAGTCGCGCTTCGGCGTCGCTCAGCGAATCCTGGTCGATGCGCAGGCTGTCGATGCGGGCATCGTCCCATGCCTCGATCCGCGCCGGCCGCCACAGCCCGATCCCGACGATGCGCGGGCCCCAGTCCCAGCCGTAATGGTATTTGGGCTTGCGGATATAGGGCGAGGTCTGGCGGCCCTTGGGCTCGTCGCCGAACGCGGAATCATATTCGCCGGGCAGCGACTTCTTTTCGGCGAGCACCATCGGCTGCAGCGTGCGGATCGGCGAGGCGATCGCGACCAGCAGTTCGTTGCGGCCGGGTTTCAGTGCGGACTTGGCGTCGATCCGCCAGCGGCGATGCGCGTTGTCGGTCCGCAGCAGGACGCGGCCGTTGACGCTGACGGTCGCGAAGGTGTCGAGCCCGTCGAACACCAGGTCGAGATGGCCGCGCGCGAGCATCGCCGGGGTGACGTCGAGCACGCGGCGATACTGCCAGCCGGTCAGCCCGACCCACTGGATCGCAGCCTCGTTGGTGCCCTGGTACGGATCGGAGACGCGCTTCGCCGCGATCAGATCCTCCTGGACCGATCCCGGCACCGTCGCCGCCAGCCATTTCGCCTCGCGCGCGTGCGCCGCGGTGGCGGCGCGATCGGCCGGGTCGATCCGGACCTGCCAGCCGGAATCGAGCGCGACGACGGTTTTCGGGGCGGCGAACGCGGGGCTTGCCAGCGCGATCAGCGGAAGCGCGAACCAGCGACGCATCAGCGTGTCTCCGTCAATTGCATGCGCTCGACCGCGTAGAACGGATCGGACGTCGGCGAGGTGAACTGCAGGCAGATGTCGCGATCACCGGTCAGCGCGGGCAGATCGCCCTTGAAGCGGAACTGCGTCGGCGCGGTGTTCGGATCGGGCAGCGGGAAGGTCGCGGCGACGATCGGCTTGGCGTCCTTCACGGTGCAGCCGACCAGCACGATCAGCTCGCCATGCGGGGTGACGTTGTAGTGCTGGCGGACCGCCTTGAAGTCGTGCGCGAGGCCGTAATGGCGTGGCAGCCGGGCGACGTCGATCGTGAAGCCCTTGGCGACGTCCATCGGCGCGGCCGGATAGGCGGTGCAGGTGTCGAACAGATTGACGTTGAACACCGGCGCGTTGGCCTGCGCCTCCGAGGTCAGCGGGACGCGCAGCCCAAGCGACCCCTTCGGACAGGCGATCATCTCGGACGCGGTCCGCTGCAACAGCGCCTGGCGGCCGGTGTCGAACAGGCGGGGTGCGGCGACCGGGAGGCCGGCGGTATCGAATGCGGCGGCGCGGATCGAGACGCCGGTCTTCACCGCGAGCGGCGCGGCATAGGCAGGCGACTTCGCCGTCGGGGTCGACCCGTCGAGCGTGTAGCGGATCGTGCCGTACGGTGCCTGCGTCGCCAGCGTCACGCTGGTGCGGTTGGTGCGCAGCGCGTCGCCGCGTGTGCCGCCGAGCGTGTAGTTGACCGCGAACGCGCTGTCCGCGACCTCGACGCCCGAACGGCGCCAGCGCCGGATCTGCGGCTGAATGCGGTCGATAAAGCCGGGGAAATCGCGCTTGGCCTTGGCGGACCAGGTGATCTCCGCGATCGCCGCGGCGCGCGGGAACAGCAGATGCTGCATCTGATAGGGGGTGACGATGTATTCAGCCCAGGCATTGCCCTGCGCGCCGAGCACATGGTGCGCCTTGTCCGCGGCGATGCCTGCCGGCATCGGCTCGTAGCTGTAGACGTCCTTGAGCGTCGAGATCGACAGGCGGCCCGGCGGCTCGTCGCTGCGGTCGCTCTGCAGGCTGTCGAGATAGAGCGTCGGGGCCGGCGTCAGGACGACGTCGTGGTTGGCGTTGGCGGCATCGACCGCGCCTTTTTCGCCGCGCCACGACATCACCGACGCGGACGGCGGCAGGCCTCCCTCGAGGATTTCGTCCCAGCCGATCAGGCGACGGCCCTTGCTCGCCAGATATTCGCCGAACTGATCGACCATCCAGCTCTGCAGGCCGTTCTCGTCCTTGAGGCCGAGCGCCTTGATCTGTGCCTGGACCTGCGGGCTGCGCTCCCACTGGTCCTTGACCGCTTCGTCGCCGCCGAGGTGGATATAGCTGCCGGGGAACACCGCCATGACCTCGTCGAGCACCGCCTTGACGAAGGCGATGCCCTTGGCGTTCGGGTTGAACAGATAGGGGTTCACGCCCCATTCGTTGCTGACCTGCGGCACGTCGCCGATCACGCCGAGGTCGGGATAGGCGGCGACCAGCGCCTGGGCGTGGCCGGGGACGTTGATCTCGGGGACGATCACGATGCCGCGCTCATGCGCATAGGCGACCAGTTTGCGGAGTTCGTCCTGGGTGTAGAAGCCGCCGACGCGCGGGCCGGGCGCGCCGCCGGTCGATGGCGGGGTGCGCCAGCCGCCGATGCTGGTGAGCTTCGGATAGGCTTTCACCTCGAACCGCCAGCCCTGGTCGTCGGTCAGATGAAGGTGCAGCGTGTTGAGCTTTACCGACGCCATCTGGTCGACGATCGCGTACAGCGACGGCATCGACTGGAAGTGCCGCGCGGTGTCGACCATCAGCCCGCGCCAGCCGAAGCGGGGGGCGTCGACGATCGTCATCGCGGGGACGCGGGCGGGCTGGCCGAAGCGGTCGTCGGGGCTGGTCAGCTGCGCTAGCGACATCGCGCCGTACAGCAGTCCGGCGTCTCCGGATGCAGCGATGGTCACGCCGGTCTGGGCGACGGTCAGGCGATAGGCTTCCGTGCCCTTGATGGCGGCGTCGCGCACGAAGCGGATCGTTCCGCTGCTAGCGGTGCGCAGCGTGAGACCGCGTTCGGTGAGAACATGCGCGGAAAGCAGGCGGGCGGCTGCCGTGGCGCCTGCGTCGCCCGATGGGACCGCGATCGTGGTCCCGCTGGCGATGGCGAAGCTGCCGATGCCGGGGGTCACGGCGGAAGGGGCGGGAACGAGTGGGAGGCGGTCGCCGGTCTGCGCGTCGGCGATCGAGGCGCCCGCCGTGCAGGCCATCGTGACGGCGATCGCCAGGCGCGCCGCATCCATCAAACTATCCCGCACGGTCACGTCCCCTGTCTCTGATCGTTGCCCACAAACGTAACCAATATAGGTCCACGCACAACCGGTTTTTGGTTTCGCCCTTGATCGATGGCTTGGCGAATTGGCATTAACTAAGTACCAATCTAGGGTAAATGTCACCTTGGTTGCCCGCTGCCCCCGCATTGGATAGGCTCGATCCTATCATGGGGAGGGTCGTTCGTGGAGGGCGACCGGTTGGGGGAGTGACAATGGCGTTTTCCGACGAGATCGGACGTTTTCGGGCGGACAATCCGTCGCCGCTGTATCTCCAGCTGCAGGACCTGATCCGCAACGCGATCGGCGAGGCGATCCTGGTCCAGGGCAACGCGATCCCGGCGGAGCGCGACCTGGCGATCGAGTACGACGTGTCGCGGATCACGGTGCGCAAGGCGATCGGCGGACTGGTCGAGGAAGGCCTGCTGACCCGACGCCGCGGCGCA
Organism: Sphingomonas sp. R86521; assembly: GCF_042466235.1. NCBI lineage: Bacteria > Pseudomonadati > Pseudomonadota > Alphaproteobacteria > Sphingomonadales > Sphingomonadaceae > Sphingomonas > Sphingomonas sp. R86521. The sequence continues at coordinate 721,360 of NZ_JAXHBY010000001.1, forward strand.
GGCACGTTCGTCGCGGGCCGCGTCGAGAAGAGCTTCTCGAAACTGTCGTCGTTCAGCGAGGACATGGCGGCGCGCGGGCGTTCGCCGAGCAGCAGCTGGATCTCGCGCTCGGCAGGGCAGGTCAATCCCGAGGAGGCGATGGCGCTGGGGCTTTCGCCGGGCGCGCCGGTGTTCCGTTTCAACCGCATCCGCTTTGCCGACGACGAGGCGATGGCGCTCGAATTCTCGACCATCGCGGGCTATTGCCTGCCCTCGGTCGGCGTGGTCGAGGACTCGCTCTATGCCGCGCTGGAGAAGGCCGGGAGCCGACCGGTGCGCGCGCTGCAGCGGCTGCGTGCGGTGCCGTTCGGTGGCGAGCATGCGCGGATGCTGGGCGTCGATGCGGGGCATGCCGGGCTGCTGATCGAGCGCCGCGGGTTCCTGCGCGATGGCCGCCCCGCGGAGTTCACGCGGTCCTATTACCGCGGCGACGCCTATGACTTCGTCGCCGAACTCGCCGATATCTAACCGGGATTGCCTATGAACCGTCGCGAGCTTCTCATCGGTACGGCGGGTGCCGGCGCGACCCTGGCGATCGGTACGGGCGAGGCGGCGCCGATCGCGTCGGGCGAGGCCGGTGCGCTGCCGATGCCGCGACCGTCGCGCGCACTGCCGCCGGCGCGGTTCGATCCGGACCCGTCGCGGATGCTGATCGAGCGCGGCTGGCTGTTCAACGAGGGCGATGTCGTCGCGCCGAAGCCGGTCGGGCACAATGCGACCTATCTGAGCGTCAAGGCGGGCAACGCGCTGGGCGCGGCTGCGATGGCGTATGACGATTCGGACTGGCGCCCGGTGCGGCTGCCGCACGACTGGGCGTCCGAACAGCCGTTCGTCGAAACCGCCAGCATCTCGCAAGGGTTTCGCACGCGGGGCATCGGCTGGTACCGGCGGTCGCTGCGCCTCGAGGCGGCGGATCGCGGCAAGACCATCCTGTTGCGGTTCGACGGGATCGCGACCAACGCGACGATCTGGGTCAATGGCAGCGTCGTCGCGCACAACTGGTCCGCGTATAACAGCGTCGAGATCGACCTGACGCCGTTCGCGCGGTTCGGCGACGACCACAATGTCATCGCGGTGCGGGTCGATGCCGAGGCGATGGAGGGCTGGTGGTACGAGGGCGCCGGGCTGTACCGCCATGCCTGGCTGATCCGCCGCGCGCCGGTGGCGATCGTGACCGACGGCGTCCACGGCGATCCGCGACGCGATGCCGACGGGTGGCACGTGCCGGTGGAAGTGACGATCGGCAGCAGCGACCGGGTGTCGGCGGATGTCACAATCGAGACGGTGCTGCTTGGCCCCGATGGTGCGCAGGTCGCCACGGGCAGCGCGGTCGGCACGGTGGCGCCGCTCGACCGCGCGGTCGCGACGATGCGGCTGGCGGTCGCCGCGCCGCAGCTGTGGTCGATCGAGCGGCCGACGCTGTACACGCTGGTAACGCGGGTTTCGCGCGCGGGCGTGGTGGTCGACGAGCGGCGGACGCGGATCGGGTTTCGGCAAATCCGGTTCGACGCCGACCGCGGGTTCTTCCTCAACGATGCGCCCGTGAAGCTGAAGGGTGTGTGCCTGCACCAGGACCATGCCGGCGTCGGCACCGCGATTCCCGACGCGCTGGCGCGCTGGCGTCTGGAACGGCTGAAGGCGATGGGGTGCAACGCGATCCGCTGTTCGCACAACGCACCCGCCGCCGAAATCCTCGATCTGTGCGACGAGATGGGCTTCGTCGTGATGGACGAGAACCGCCAGTTCAACCCGGCGCCCGATTACATGGCGCAGCTCGCCTGGATGGTCCGGCGCGACCGCAACCATCCCAGCGTAATCCTGTGGTCGGTGTTCAACGAGGAACCGATGCAGGGCACCGAGGCCGGCGTCGAGATGCTGCGGCGGATGGCGAAGACGGTGAAGACGCTCGACGACAGCCGGCCGGTGACCGCGGCGATGAACGGTGCGTTCTTCGATCCGGTCAACGTGTCGAGCGTCGTCGATGTCACCGGGTTCAATTACTACCAGGGCGACTACGACAAGTTCCACGCGCTCAACCCGACCAAGCCGATCACGAGCTCGGAGGATACCAGCGCGTATGAAACGCGCGGTGCGTTCGCGACCGACGCCGCGGCGCACGTCCAGTCGTCTTACGACGTCGAGGCGGCGAGCTGGGGCGATACCCACCGAGCGACTTGGAAGAAGATCGCCGACCGGCCGTTCGTGGCGGGGGGCTTCGTGTGGACCGGGTTCGACTATCACGGTGAGCCGACGCCGCACGAATGGCCGACGATCTCGAGCTTTTTCGGGATCCTCGATCTGTGCGGATTCGCCAAGACCGCGTTCGATATCAAGCGCGCGCACTGGGTCGACGATACCGCCGTCGTCAGCCTGACGCCGCACTGGAGCTGGCCGGGGCGCGAGGGGCAGGCGGTGCCGATCCTGGTGATGAGCAACGCCGAGCGCGTCGTCCTGAAGCTCAACGGCCGCGTCGTCGGCGAGCAGGCGGTCGACCGGATCATGGGCAATGAATGGAGCGTGCCCTATGCGCCCGGCCGGATCGAGGCGATCGCGCTGCGTGGCGGCAGAGTGGTGGCGACCGCGGCGCACGAAACTGTTGGCGCGGCGGTCGCGCTGCGGCTGACCCCGGCGCGCAGCGTGATGGCGGGCGACGACGAGGATACGCAAGCGGTGACGATCGACGCGATCGACGCCGCGGGGCGCCACGTGCCGACCGCGAACCTGGCGACGCGCTTCACGGTCGAGGGCGCTACGATCATCGGTGTCGGCAATGGCGATCCCAACAGCCACGAGCCGGAAAAGGGCGGTGCGCGGTCGCTGTTCAATGGCCTGGCGCAGATCGTCGTGCAGGCGGGGACCGGGCGGGGTCGCATCGTCGTCCGCGCCGCGGCTGCGGGCTTGAAGCCGGCGCGGCTGGTCATCGATCGTGCGAACCTTGCGCCGCGCGAGCAGGTGCCGGTGACGGTATCGGCGATGGCGATCCGGGAGTGGCGGCGGTCGCCGGCGTTCGCCGCGCGACCCGATCCTGAGCTGGCGCCGATCGACGGCGACAACAACAGCTGGGCATTCGTGCGTAGCGGAACGCCGGCGCAGCCCGCGGCCGAGGGGCGGTGGCGGATCTATCGTACCAGCGTGACGCCGTGGCGCCGGGTCGGATCGGAGGGCGGGGTGATCCGCTTCGCCGCGGTCGCTGGCAAGGCGGAGCTGTGGATCGATGGCCAGCGGGTCGGCACCAAGGCGGAGGCCGCGATCGCGCCGTTCGCCGGGGCAGTGCTGGCGGGTGCGGGGGCCAGGACGGTCGTCCTGCTTGTCGAGGCCGCAGACGGCGCGCCATCGGGGATACTCGGCCCGGTGACGCTGGAACCGCGGGCGCGCTAGCCCGCGCGCACCAGCCGCGCCAGGCTGTCTTCGGCGGCGAGCAGATGGACCTGCCCCGCCGCCGGCCGGACGATCCCGCGCAGGTCGAGCGCGCCGAGGCGGACGTCGTCGACCAAGGCCGCGTCGCCGACCTCGATCCGCAACCGGCCCGGGTGGCGGCTCGCGGTGCGGACGTTGGCGGCACCACCAAGTGCCGCATAGGCTTCGGCTGATAGCGTCGTCGTGGCGACGTCGGGCGAAGTCGTGGCGACTTCGTCTGCGGGCGCCGGCTCGTCGCCGAGCGCGAGGGCGTCGCGGATTTCTACCGCGACCACGTCCGCGATCGGGCCCAGCACGACCTGCAACGCGGCGTTCGAGGGGCGCAGGATGCCGCGTGCGCCGAGTGCCTTCAGCGCGGCGTCGTCGACCGCGGACTGATCCGCGACGATCAGCCGCAGCCGGGTGGTGCACGCGCTGACCGTGGTCAGATTGGCCGCCCCGCCGAGTGCGCGCGCAAACGCTGCGCCGCGACCGCCGGGCTGGACCGTTGCCACCGGCGCTGCGACCGTCTCGGCTTCGCGGCCGGGCGTCGCCAGATCGAAGCGGCGGATGAAGAAGCGGAACAGCGCGTAATAGATCGCGAAATAGGCCGCGCCGACCGGCAGCAGCATCAACGGCCGCGTCGCCTTGCCGAAATTGAGGATGTAGTCGAGCAGCCCGGCGGAGAAGCCGAAGCCGAGCTTCACGCCCAGCACGTCCATCAGCACCATCGAAAGGCCGGTCAGCACCGCGTGCACCGCGAACAGCACCGGCGCGAGGAACATGAAGCTGAACTCGATCGGTTCGGTGACGCCGGTCAGGGCGGACGTCAGCGCGAGGCTGAACAGCATGCCGCCGACCGCCTTGCGCCGGTCGGGCCGCGCGCTGTGATACATCGCCAAGCACGCGGCGGGCAGGCCGAACATCATTACCGGGAAGAACCCTGCCATGAACCCGCCGGCGCTGGGATCGCCGGCGAAGAAGCGATGCACCTCGCCGTGTGCGCCGTGATAATCGCCCGCGACGAACCAGACGAAATTGTTGAGCAGATGGTGCAGGCCGGTGACCAGCAGCAGCCGGTTGAGCAGCCCGAACAGGAACAGGCCGACCGCGCCGCTGCCGCTGATCGCGAGGCTGAACTGGTCGACGCCAGCGTTGAGCACGCCGAACCCTAGGCCGAACGCGAGCGCGAGTATCAGCCCCGCGACGCCGCTGACGATCGGGACGAACCGCCGTCCGCCGAAGAAGGCGAGATATTCGGGGAGCGCGATCGCCGCGAAGCGATTGTAGAGCAGCCCGCCGGCGAGCCCCGACAGGATGCCGATCGGGACGTCGAGCCGCGCCATCGCCTTGGCCTTCCACGCCGCTATCGCAAGGTCGACCATGGGTCCGGTGAGCCCCGCGACGACCGCGGGCGGGGCGACCAGGAACACTTTCCCCGCTTCGGTCGCGACCAGGAAGCAGACCACGCCGGCGAGACACGCTGCGCCGTTGCCGTCGCGCGCGAACCCGGTCGCGACGCCGATCGCGAACAACAGTCCGAGATGCGAGAAGATCGCGTCGCCCGCCGCGCTGAGGAAGGCGATGTCGAGCAGGTCGGGCTGGCCGAGCCGCAGCAGCAGCCCGGCGATCGGCAGCACCGCGATCGGCAGCATCAAGGCGCGGCCGAGCGGCTGCAGCGCTTCCAGGATCGATTTCATGCGTGGAACTCCCGGGCAAGCGTTCGGACCGCGGCGGCGGATTGGCACGCGAGCGCGGCGGTGGCGTGCGTGCGGCACGCCTCCATCGTCAGCGTCGCGACCAGCGCCTTGACCTCGGGGATCATCGTCGGCGCCGACGATAGTTCGGTGACGCCGAGCCCGATCAGGATGGGGATCGCGAGCAGGTCGGAAGCGAGGCCGCCGCACACCCCGGTCCAGCGGCCGTGACGTCGGCCGCCCTCACAGGTCTGCGCGATCAGTCGCAGTACCGCCGGGTGAAGCCCGTCGATCCCCGCCGCCACCGCCGGATTGCCGCGGTCCATCGCCAGCGCATATTGGGTCAGGTCGTTGGTCCCGACCGACAGGAAGTCGGCTTCGGCGGCGATCAGGTCGGCGGTGACGGCGGCGGCGGGGGTCTCGATCATCACGCCGAGCGCGACCGGATCGGCGAGGCCGAGTTCGGCGGCGACCCGGTCGACCACGGCGCGGACGGCGCGGAGTTCGCCGAGGCTGGCGATCATCGGCACCATGATCCGGCACTGGCCGAGCGGTGCGACCGCGAGGATGGCGCGGACCTGACCCTCGAGCAGCGTCGGATGCGCGAGCCCGACGCGGATCCCGCGCAGGCCCAGCGCCGGGTTCTCCTCGGCCGCCATCGGCAGATAGGGCGCGGGCTTGTCGCCGCCGATGTCGAGCAGCCGGACGATCAGCGGACGGCCACCGAGCGTATCGGCGATCGCCTGATACTCGGCGGTCTGTTCGGCGATATCGGGGGCGGCATCGCGCTCGAGGAACAGGAATTCGGTGCGCAGCAGCCCCGACCCTTCCGCGCCGTTGTCGACCGCAAGCCGGGCGTCGCCGACCGATCCAAGATTGGCGAACGCCTCGATCCGGGTGCCGTCCGCCATCCGGCATGGCTCGCCGGCGCGGGCCAGCGCCTCGGCACGCCGGACCGTCGCCTTGACCAGCTGGACCTGTGCGGCGGCGACGGTGTCGGCGTCGGGATCGATCCGGACGAACCCGTCGCTGGCGTCGAGCACCAGCATCGCGCCGTCGCGCACGCCCGCCAGCGCATCGCCGATCGCGACCAAAGCGGGCAGCCCCATCGTCGCCGCGAGGATCGCGACGTGCGAGGTCGGACCGCCGCGTGCGACGCACAGCCCGGTGATGGTGGCGCGGTCGAGCGCGAGGACGTGCGACGGCAGCAGGTCGTCGGCGAGCAGGATGGTGTCGGGCGGGAACACCGGCGGCGCGAGGTCGACGCCGACGATCAGCGCCAGCAACTGCCGTTCGAGGTCGAGCATGTCGTCGGCACGCTCGGCGAGGCGCGGGTCGGACCCGGCGCGCAGCGCGTCGGCAAGCGGGCGAATCGCGTGGCGCCAGGCATGGCCTGCGCTATTGCCCGCAGCGATCAGCGCACCGGTGGCGTCGCGCAGTGCGGGGTCGCCGAGCAGTGCGGTATGCGCCTCGACGATCGCGCGCTCGGGTCCGGCGGCGCGGGCGGCCTGCGCGGTGAGCCGATCGGTCAGCGTGGCGACGGCCTGCGCGAAGCGGGCTTCCTCGACCGCGATGCCTTCGCCGTGTTCGGGGACTTCGATCTCGGGCTGGCGGAACCAGTGCGCCTGTCCGATCGCGAGTCCGGGGGCGGCGGTGACGCCGGCCAGAGCACCGGCGGGAAGGGGGCGGGGTTGCGATGGGGCGGGGGCGGCCCCGGTCTTGGAGGGAGCCTCGGCGGGTTCGTCCATGCCGCTGCCGATCAGCGTCGCGATCGCGGTCGCCGCTTCGACGGACCCGGGGCCCTGGGCGGACACCGTAATGGTGTCGTTGCAGCGTACGCCGAGTGCGAGCAGGCCGATCGGGCTGCGCGCGTCGCTGGTCTTGTCGCCGCAACCGATCGTGATGGCGGCGTCGTGGCGCTTCGCCAGCGTCGCGATGCGCGCGGCGGGGCGGGCGTGGATGCCGTGCGGCAGGGGCACGGTGATTGTCAGGCTGTGGGTTTCGCCAGCCTCGATGTCGACGATTTCGGCGGGCTGGTCCGCAATCCGCGGTTCCAGCGTCAGCAGCGGCTCGCCGATCGCGACCATCCGGCCGGTTACGCACTGCGTGATCGTGAACGCATCGCTGTTGAGGACGATGATCGGCGTCACCACCGCGCGCGCCTCGCGGACCAGCAGGTCGAGGTCGAAGCGGATCAGCCGGGTGCCGGCCGCGACATGGTCGCCGACCGCGACGCAAGGGGTGAAGCCGCGACCCTCGAGCGCGACGGTGTCGAGCCCGATATGGACCAGGATCTCGACGCCCTCGGGGGTGCGCAGCGTGATCGCGTGGCCGCTGTCGAGCAGGCTGAGGATGACGCCGTCATAGGGCGCGACCAGCATGTCGCCGGTCGGGTCGATCGCGACGCCGTCGCCGAGCATCCGGTCCGAGAACACCGCATCGGGGACATCGGCGACGGGCATCGCCCAGCCCTGCATCGGGGCGGTGAGGGTGATGGCGGCCATTGGGTCTTCCTCAGATACCGAAATCGGCGGATCAGGTGGCGGACGCGCCGCCGATCCAGGTGTTCACGGGGTACAGGTCGCGGGTCAACTGCACCCAGTCGGCCGCCAGCCCCGGCGCCAGCGCGCCGCGGGTGTCCGACAGCCCGAGGAACGCGGCGGGATAGGTCGACGCCATCGCCGCGGCGGTCTGCGCCGACACGCCGAGCCGCGTCACGGTGTTGCGGACCGCGCCCGCCATGTCGAGGTCGGACCCCGCCAGCGTACCGTCCGCACCGACGCAGCGGCCACCCTCGACCCGGATCGCGCGGCCCTGCAGCACGAACGACTTCTCGACCGCACCGACGCACGGCATCGCATCGGATACCAGCATGAAGCGGTCGTGCGGGCGGGCGCGCAGGGCAATCCGCAGCACTGCATCGTCGACATGGAAGCCGTCGACGATGATCCCGCAATACACCGCCTGGTCGTCGAGCACCGCGCCGACCACGCCCGGCGCGCGGTGGACCAGTGGCGACATCGCGTTGAACAGGTGCGTCACGCCGGTGATCCCGGCGGCGATGCCGGCGCTGGTGGTGGCGTGGTCGGCGTCGCTATGGCCGATGCTGACGAGCACGCCGGCGGCGGTCAGCGTCGCGATCTGCGCCGCGGTCACGCGTTCGGGCGCCAGCGTCACCATGACCCGGCCTAGACGCGGGCGGGTGAGCAACGCGAGCAAGTCGTCGTCGAGATCCTGGAACCGCGCCGGGTCGTGGATGCCCTTGCGCGCCGGACTGATCACCGGGCCCTCGATGTGGATGCCGAGCACGCCGGGGACGCCCGCCACGATCGCCGCATCGACCGCATCGAGGCCGCGCGCGATCACGTCGGGGGTGTCGCTGATCAGTGTCGGCAGGAACGCGGTGGTGCCGAACGGGCGATGCGCAGCGCCGATCGCGGCGATGCCCTCGACACTGGGCGTGTCGTTGAACAGCACGCCGCCGCCGCCATTGACCTGGGTGTCGACGAAGCCGGGCATCAGCCAGCCGCCGTCCAGGTCGATCGTGTCGTCGCCCGTCGTATCCGGTTCGATCCGCGCGATCCGCCCGTGTTCGACGACCAGCGTCGCCGCGCTCAGCAGCCCGGCCGCGGTGACGATCGTGCCGTTGGTAAACCGGACGCTCGTCATAGCGTGCGCGTGACCTTGCTAAGATGGGACGGGGCGTCGGGGTTGAAGCCGCGCGCCACCGACAGCGCGTTGACCATCTTGTAGAAGCTCTGGATCATCAGGATCGGTTCGATCGACGGGTGCGCGGCGAGCGCAGGAAGCGCAACACCGGTGGCGATATCCGGGGTGGTGCCGTCGGCACGCGAATCCGCCAGCAGAACGCTGGCACCGCGGCCCGCGAATTCGCTGGCGGCATCGCGGACGCCGTCGCCGACCGCATCCGAGGTGGCGAGTGCGAGCAGCGGGAAGCCGTCCTCGACCAGCTGCATCGGGCCGTGCCGGACTTCCGCCGCGCTGAACGATTCGGCGTGCAGCGCGCAGGTTTCCTTCATCTTCAGCGCGGCTTCGTTGGCAACGCCGAAGCCTGCGCCGCGGGCGATGACGAACAGGTTGGTGCTGTCGCGGAGCGGCGCGATGGCGGCCGACCAGTCGAGCGCCCAGGCGCGCGCAAGATCCTGCGGCAGCGCGGCGACGGCATCACGCAGTTCGGTGTCCTCGGTCCACTCGGCGGTCAGCGCGGCGAAGGCGGCGAGCGTGCAGATATAGGATTTGGTCGCCGCGACCGACTTTTCCGGACCGGCTTTCAGCGCGACCAGAGTGTCGGCGATCGCGGCCAGGGGCGAGGACTCGTCGTTGACGAATGCGACGACATGCGCGCCCGATGCCTTCATCGCGGCGACGGTCGCGAGCAGGTCGGGGCTGCGGCCGCTCTGCGAGACCGCGATGCACAGCGTGTTCTCGGCGCGCAGGCGGGCGCGGCGGACCGACACGATCGACGGCGCGGCGGCGGCGACGGGGATGCCGGTACCGGCCCAGATCAGATACTTGCCGTACACCGCGGCGTGATCCGACGACCCGCGCGCACAGCTGACGACGACCGCGGGGGGCGCGGCGCGCAGCTTTGCGCCGAGTTCGGCGAAGATCTGGGCATTGGCGGCGAGCATGCGCGCGACCGCGGTTCCGGCTTCGGCGGCTTCGCTGTACATCAGCGTGGTTTCGGCGGCGGGGGCGTCGATCATGTCGTCTCGCTGTGCTGGCGGTGAGGCAACCCGGGGTCGCTGATGCCGATAGGTACTATGTTATAAATTGGTACTGCTCAAGTCGCGTCAGGTCTTTAGTGCTGCCGCCAATAACCGGACGACATGGGCGTCGGTTCGGGCATGGTCCGGCGAGACGAAGCCGAAGCGCAGCGCCGCCGGGTCCGCGGGCATCGGATCCGGGCGTCGGCACGAGGCATGGACTTCGCGGACTCCGGTTTCGACGATCGCAGGAAGCGTCGCCGGCGACACCCCGCTGCCCGCGAGGATGACGATCCGGCCCGCGGCCTGGCGGTGCAGGCGCGCGAGCATGGCGACGCCGTCGACCGCCTTGGGCGTGCCACCGGACGTCAGGATGCGATCGAAGCCGAGGCCGATCGCTGCCTCCATCGCCAGCGGAAGATCGGCGCAGAGATCGAACGCGCGGTGCAGCGTCAGCGACAACGGGGTGCCGCGGGCCTCGCCGGCCGCGCGGGCCCGCGCGACGAGCAGGGCGAGCAATCGGGTGTCGAGCGCGTCGCCGTTGCACGCCCCGATCACGACGCCAGCCAGTCCGGCCTCCGCGGCGGTGCGGATGTCGTCTGCGATCAGCGCCTGTTCCGCCGACGAGTAGACGAAGTCGCCTTCGCGTGGTCGACAGAGCAGGTGGACCGGCAGCGGTGCATCCGCGGCAGCGCGGGCCAAAGACGCGGGCGGAGTCAGTCCCCCGACCGCCAACGCCGCGCACAGTTCGATGCGGTCGGCGTCACCCGCGACCGCGGCGTCGATACCGGCGAGGTCCTCGACGCAGACTTCCAGTGCCAGCGGGATATGCATGGTCAGGCCTGGAACAGCGATGGCGCCTTCAGCACCGTCGTCATGCCATCGGCGTCGGTCACCGCATAGGTGAAGCCGGGCAGCAGGCAGAACGCGCCGATCACGCCGTGGGCGTCGAGCGCGAGGAAGCCGACCTGGACGCCGCGGATCGCGTCGCCGCGCAGCTTGGCGATGTGGCGGACGACCTCTTCGCACGCCTGTTGCGGGGTAGCGCCGGTGCGCATCGAAGCGACGACGCGCGCCGATCCTGCCACCCGCGTGACCTCTTCGCCGAGCCCGGTCGAGGTGGCGCCCCCGATCCCCGCCTCGACGTACAGGCCCGATCCGACCTGCGGCGAATCGCCGACGCGGCCGCGCATCTTGAACGCCATCCCCGACGTCGTGCAGGCGCCGGCCATGCGGCCGTCGGCAGTGCGCGCGAGCAGCCCGATGGTGTCGTGATCGAGCGCGCCGCCGGGCGTCCGGGTGATGCGGTTCTCGCTGTTCGCCTCGGGCTGGTATTTCGCGGTCTTGAGCCAGTCACGCCACGCCTTTTCGGACTCCGGCGTCAACAGCGACTGCTGCGGGAAGCCCTGGTCGCGCGCGAACCGCGTCGCGCCTTCGCCGACCAGCATGGTATGCGGCGTCCGCTCCATCACCCGCCGCGCGACCGAGATCGCGTGCATCGTGTTTTCCAGCGCGGCGACTGCGCCGACACCGCCGGCATCATCCATGATCACCGCGTCGAGCGTAACGTGGCCGTCGCGGTCGGGATAGCCGGAATAGCCGACGCTGTGGTTGGTCGGATCGGCTTCGGGCACCATCGCGCCAGCCTCGACCGCGTCGATCAGCGACCCGCCCGCGCGCAGCTTCGCGAACGCCGCGGCATTGGCGGCGGCGCCGAAATCCCAGGTCGACAGGATCGAAGTCGGCTTGCCGGCCCCCGGCTTTGCTGCGCGGGCAGCGGCGGTGGTGAGGGGAAGGGCGCCAAGTGCGCCGATCGCGGTCAGCACGGATCGTCTGGTGGTCATCGCTTTGGTCCCCTGGCTGCCGGTCATGGTCTCGATGCCGGCAATGCTATCTCAGCGTGAAGCGGTCCGCCAGCACTGACGCCATTTTGCAACATACTATCGCAAATGTATTGGAAAGGTATTGTTTGGGTATTGACCGCCGAACCGATTTGCAGAATTTCGAGCCCGGGACCGGATCAAGCGCGTGTGTGCGGCCGGCAAAGGGGTTTAGCTATGATCTTCAGTCAGTCCGTGTCGCGGATCGCTCTTGCCGGTTCGCTCTTCCTCGGGGCCATGCCGGCCTTTGCGCAGGACGTTCCGCAGCAGGATGCGACCACTCCCGAGCAATCGAAGGTGCAGGCCGACGCGGCGACGGCGGCGACCACCGGCGCAGACGATACCCCGAGCGACGCCATCGTGGTCACCGGATCGCGGATCCAGCGTCCGAACATGACGTCGGCCGCGCCGATCACCTCGGTCACCGCGCAGGACATCCGGGCGCAGGCCCCGGTCAACGTCGAGGACGTGCTCAATCGGCTGCCGCAGATTTCGCCCGACAACCAGCAGACCTATCAGGATTCGGACGGGCGCCAGCGCATCAAGCTGCGCAGCCTGGGCTTCGAGCGCACGCTGGTGCTGATCGACGGCAAGCGCCTGGGCACCCAGAACGGCCAGGACGTCGGCATCATCCCGCCGTCGCTGCTCGAGCGCGTCGACGTGCTGACCGGTGGCGCGTCGTCGGTCTATGGTTCGGACGCGGTGGCCGGTGTGGTCAACTTCATCCTGAAAAAGGATTTCGAAGGCGTCCAGATCGACGGCAACTATAATTTCTACAACCACAACAACAAGGACACGATCGTGTCGCCGTTGGCGCGCGCCAACAGCTTCGGCAGCCCGACCGGCCTGACCAACGACGGCGGCCGGACCGACATCACGCTGACCGCGGGCAAGAAGCTGCTCGGCGGCGCGCTGCGGGTGTCCGGTTTCGTCAATTATCGCCACACCGACATCGTGCCCTACGACGCGCGTTCGAGCTCGGCGTGCCAGCTGATCCAGACCGGCAAGGACGGCCCGCTGTCGTGCTCGCTGTCGACCTACTCGCGCAGCGGCTATATCGTGCCGCAGAGCGGTCCGAACAGCGGCGCGCAGCTGGTCAACGATCCGAACGGTGGCACCGGTTTCGTCCCCTACGGCGTCGGCGCGGGCAACGCCGCCAACCCGTATGACGGCTATTCCTATCAGCGCGCGTCGGAGCGCTGGAACGCCGGCGGCTTCGTCAGCGCCGACATCGCCCCCGACATGGAAGTCTATGGATCGGGGATCTGGTTCCGCGACAAGTCGCAGAACGCCTATCCGGCGCGCATCCTGAGCTCGACCGCGTACGGCGAGGGCACCACGCCGTACCAGGTCAACTGCAACAACCCGTATCTGTCGGCATCGCAGGCGACCGCGATCTGCGGCGCGCAGGCCGGCACCCGCGCGTTCGCGCCGATCGACCTGCGCTATCGCTTCAACGATCTGGCCGACATCCCCGACGTCTACACGAACACGGGCATCCGTGCGACCGCCGGCCTGCGCGGCAAGTCGGGCGATGCGTGGACCTATGACATCGGCGGCGTCTTCGCCCGCAACATCCAGCGCGTCCAGTCCGGCAACATCCCCGACTTCGGCCGCGTCAACAACGCGCTGAACGTCGTCAACGTCAACGGCGTCCCGACCTGCGCGGTCGGTGCAGCGTCGGGCTGTCTGCCGCTCGACGCGTTCAGCGCCGGCACCGCCGGTTCGCCGCTCGCCAGCTATCTGTTCACGATGCCGGGCGGCGCGACCAAGGGCGTCGGCACGCTGTACAACGTGATCGGGTCGGTCACCGGCGATCTCGGCAAGTACGGCGTGACCTCGCCGCTGGCGAACCAGGGCGTCGCGATCGCGCTCGGCGTCGAATATCGCCACGACAATTTCCGCAGCTCCGCCGACCAGGCGTACCGCGACCAGAATGGCGGCACCGATTCCAGCATCTCGCAGGGGGTCTGGGAATCGAACATCGAAGTCCAGGCGCCGCTGATCGAGGAGCGTGCGTTCGCGCACCTGCTGCAGGTCAATGGCGGCTATCGCGTGTCGAAATACACCAGCAATCCCAAGACCTTCAACACCTGGAAGATCGAGGGGCTGTACGCGCCGGTCAGCGACCTGACGTTCCGCGGATCGTACAACAAGGCGCAGCGCGCGCCGACCGTGGTCGAGGTCGGCCAGGCCCGCAACATCAGCTATGGCCTGCAGGGCGGATCGCAGGGTGACTTCTGCGCGCCGACCGTTACCACCGATCCGGCGACCGGCAAGATCACCTATGGCTCGCCGATCGCGTCGCGCGACGTCTGCCGCGCGACCGGGCTTTCCGACGCGCTGTATGGCAGCACGACTCTGCTCTGCAAGCAGGGTGACGGCAACCAGTGCACGGTTCGGTCGGGTGGCTTCACCGCTGATCCGGAGACCGCCTACACGCTGACCTACGGCCTGATCGTCAAGCCGCGCTTCATCCGCGGGCTGGTGCTGTCGGTCGATCGCTACCAGATCAGGATCAACAACTCGCTCGGCTTCAACCAGGACACCTACTACACCGATGGCTGCCAGCGTTCGAACGGCGACCCGTTCTTCTGCTCGGGCATCGTCCGCCAGCCGGGCACCGGCATCTTGTACGCCGCGGCCGGCGGCAACCCGACCAGCGGCTTTATCCGCCAGGGCACGACCAACTATTACAAGTCGATCTCGCGCGGGGTCGATTTTCAGGCGCAGTACGCGGTCGGTTTGGGCGGCGCGGGGAAGCTCGACCTGACCTTCAACGGGTCGCTCACCACCTTTGCCGGTGGCCAGGATTCGCCGCTGCAGCCCAAGCGCAACTGCGCCGGCTATTACAGCAACGGCTGCAACGACCTGCTGCCGAAATGGTCGCACGGCCTGCGCGCGACGTACACCACGGCGGACGGCTTCTTCGGGACCTCGTTCAACTGGCGCTATGTCGGTTCGCTGACCAGCGCCACCAATTCGGGCGATGCCGCGATCGGCGGTACGCCGGATCAGGTCCGTTCGACCTTCTACCGTATCGCGCCGGTCAGCTATTTCGACCTGTCGTTCAACTTCGCGGTCGCAAAGGACTTCTCGCTGCGCCTGATCGCGAACAACCTGCTCGACAAGTCGCCGCCGATCCTCGCGAACTCGTACCAGATCAGCCTGGCGCGCAGCAACACGATCCCCGCGCGCTACGACTCGCTCGGGCGCAACCTGGCGGTGGGCGCTACCGTCCGGTTCTGATCCGGATCGCTACGCTTACGGAAGGGGGCTCGCCGGTTGCGGCGGGCCCCTTTTTCGTGGGCTTATCCCAGCGCGATCCGGGCGCCGAGCGCGGCGATCAGCGCCAGCGGCATCGCGATCGCCCCGACCTTCAGGAAGCGCCAGAAGCCGACGTCCTGGCCTTCGCGACGGATCGCCTGGAGCCACAGGATGGTCGCGAGGCTGCCGGTGATCGACAGGTTGGGACCGAGGTCGACGCCGATCAGCAGCCCATCGACGACCAGCCGCGGCGGTTGCGCCTGCGCGACCGCGGTGCTGGCGACGAGGCCGGCGGGCAGGTTGTTCATCAGGTTCGACCCGAACGCGAGGATGGTCCCGGCGACCGCCGAGGCCTGTGCCGGGTTGGCCGAGGCGACGCGGATCGCCTGCGCGACCTGGCCGATCATGCCGGTCAGGTCGAGCGCCTCGACCAGCACGAACAGCCCGGCGACCAGCGGCAGGACGCTCCACGATATCTGCCGCGCCAGTGCGATCGGCGAGGAGCGCGACAGCGCCGACACGGCCAGCGTCGTGACGGTGCCTGCGATCGCGGTCGGCAGGCCGAGTTCGGCATCGCGCGCGGACACCACCAGCAACACGATCGCGGTCGCGACGATGCCGACGAACGCCGCCTTGCCGCCGGTGGTCAGCGGGGTCCGATCGACATCGCTCACGCATGCCCCGGCGAGGCGCTTGCGCTCGATCCAGCGCAGCACGAGGAAGGTCACGACGATCGCGGCGACCGACGGCAGCGCGAACGAGGCGAACCACTGGCCGAGCGGGGGCATCTTGCCGCCGTACAGCACCAGGTTGGCGGGGTTCGAGATCGGCAGCACGAAGCTGGCGGCGTTGGCGATCAGCGCGCAGGCGAACAGCAGCGGCAGCGGGTCGGCCTTCGCTTTTCGCGCCGCCGCATAGACCGCCGGGGTCAGCACGACCGCGGTGGCGTCGTTCGACAGGAACGTCGTCGTGACGATCCCGGTGACATAGACCAGCGCGAACAGCCGCGCGGTCGATCCGCGGGCATGGATCGCCGCGGTCGCCGCGACCCAGTCGAACAGCCCCTCCGCGCGGGCGGTCTCGCTGAGCAGCATCATCCCGATCAGGAACAGATAGACGTCGGTGCCCTTGCCGATCGCGTGGAGCGCGGCGGCGACCGGCATCAGGCCGAGCAGGGGCAGCAGGATCGCGCCAGCGACCGCCCAGATCGCCTCCGGCCAGCGAAACGGCCGCGCGATCACCGCGGCGGTGGCGGCGACGCAGATGCCCCAAGTCGCATAGGTCGCGAGCGTCACTGGGGCTTCCCGACCCGGGTCCGGCTCATTTGTGGGTTTCCCGCATCGCGGTGAGGTACAGCACGAAGCCGGCGACGGCGATCGCCGCGAGCGTCAGGAAGTTCGCGGTATAGCCGGCGCGGACGATGATCGCGCCGGCCAGCGAGGCGGACAGCGCGGCGCCGAGCCCGAACACGCTCGACACCACGCCCTGGCTGACGTTGAACCGGCCCGACCCGGTGGTCAGGTCCGCGACGATCACCGGAAACAGCGCGCCGAATATCCCTGCGCCGATGCCGTCGAGCGCCTGCACGCCGACCAGCCACCACGGATCGGACGACAGCGTATACAGCGCGCCGCGGACCGCGAGCACGGCGAAGGCGACGAGGAACATCGGCTTGGTGCCCCAGCGGTCGGTGTTGCGGCCGACCACGACCGCGACCGGCACCATCACCAGCTGCGCCGCGACGATGCACGCCGCGGTCAGCGAGGTCGCCTTGTCGGTGCCGACGGTGCGCCCCAGCAGCTGGCTGACCGAGGTGAGCATCGCCGCGTTGGCGAGGTGGAAGGTGAAGGCCGCAGCGGCGAAGATCATCAGCGGGCGGTTCTCGATCAGCGTCTTCCAGCCGCTCGGTTCCTCGCAATCGTCGTCGGGTTCGCAGTCGAGCCCGCGCGCCACCGCGTTGTCGATGTCGCGGTTGTCCAGGCGAAGCGTGACGACGATGCTCGCCACGGTCAGCGCCGCCATCAGCCAGAACACCACCACCGGCCCGAACGACCAGGCGAGGACGCCCGCGATCGCCGCCGAGACCGCGTTGCCGGCATGGTTGAACGCTTCGTTTCGGCCGACCCGCCGGGCGAACAGCTTCGGCCCGACCAGGCCCAGCGTGATCCCCGATATCGCCGGCGCGAAGATCGCGCCCGCCGCCGCGGCGATCGATTGCGTGATCGTGACCATGGTGAAGCCCGAGACGATCGGCAGCGACAGGCTGCTGAGCGTGACCAGCAACGCCGCGACGATGACGATGCGGGGCTTGTTCCTGCTGCGATCGATCAGGCCGCCGGCCGGCGTCTGCGACAACAGGCCGACGATCCCGGCGATGGTGAGCACCATCCCTACGGTCGCCTCGTTCCAGCCGTGCGACGGGCCGCGGACGACGAGCAGGTAGATCGCGAGATAGGGGCCGAGGCCGTCGCGGACATCGGCGAGGAAGAAGTTGAGCGCATCGAGCGTTCGCGTCGGCGGGTGGCCGGGTGGCTTCGGGTGATGGCCCGGCTTGGGCGTTGCCGCCCTGGTTGCCGTCGTCATCGGTAGTCTCCAGCTCTGCCGACGCGCACGGTCTTGCGCGGTCCCCGGGTAGCTACGCTGGCGGTGCGGAATTTCTCCTTTGTGCCGTAAAATTCATGATCGGAGGCGCTGCCGTAGGCAGGGGTGCGATCGTGCACAACGACAGACGACGGAGCATCCTGAGATGCCCCGTCGTGCGGTCGTTCAGTTACTGGCGCAACGCGGTGTCACTGACAGGCGAGGCACTCGTCGTAATCCTTCGACTCGACCTCGATCTGGCGCAGGTCGATGGTGTTGTCGGCCTCGACCCCGCCGGCGAAGCCCGCGCGCTGGACGCTCTTCGAGCGCAGGTAATAGAGCGACTTGATGCCGAGCTCCCAGGCGCGGAAGTGGAGCATCAGCAGGTCCCATTTCTCGACGTCCGCCGGGATGAACAGGTTCAGCGACTGCGCCTGGTCGATGTACGGGGTGCGATCCGCCGCCAGTTCCAGGAGCCAACGCTGGTCGATCTCGAACGACGTCTTGTAGCAGTCCTTTTCCTCGGTCGAGAGGAAGTCGAGATGCTGGACCGAACCGCCCTGTTCGAGGATCGAGTTCCACACCGCGTCGCTGTTCTTCGACTTCTCGCTGAGCAGCTTTTCGAGATACGGGTTGCGGACCGAGAAGCTGCCCGACAGCGTCTTGTGGGTGTAGATGTTCGCCGGGATCGGCTCGATGCACGCGCTGGTGCCGCCGCAGATGATGCTGATCGACGCGGTCGGGGCGATCGCCATCTTGCAGCTGAAGCGCTCCATCGCGCCGGTGTCGGCGGCATCGGGGCAGGGGCCGCGCTCGATCGCGAGCTGCATCGACGCTTCGTTGGCCGCCGCGTTGATGTGCTTGAACATGCGGAGATTCCACGACTTCGCCATCGCGCCCTCGAACGCGAGGCCGCGTGCCTGGAGGAAGCTGTGATAGCCCATCACGCCTAGGCCGACAGACCGCTCGCGGCCCGCGCTATAGGCAGC
The DNA here is from genome assembly GCF_042466235.1 of Sphingomonas sp. R86521. Taxonomy (NCBI): domain Bacteria; kingdom Pseudomonadati; phylum Pseudomonadota; class Alphaproteobacteria; order Sphingomonadales; family Sphingomonadaceae; genus Sphingomonas; species Sphingomonas sp. R86521. The sequence goes on from NZ_JAXHBY010000001.1 coordinate 739,935, forward strand.
GCGCTCCATCCCCGGCTCGTGGCGGTCGATGTAGTCCTGCAGGACGTTGTCGAGGAAGCGCATGACGTCCTCGATGAAGCCCTTCTCGTCCTTCCACTGGTCCCACGTCTCGAGGTTGAGCGAGGACAGGCAGCAGACCGCGGTGCGATCGTTGCCGAGATGGTCCTTGCCGGTCGGCAGCGTGATCTCGGAGCAGAGGTTCGAGGTCGAGACCTTGAGACCCAGTTCGCGGTGATGCTTGGGCATCGCCTTGTTCACGTGGTCGGCGAAGATGATGTAGGGCTCGCCGGTCTGCAGGCGGGTCTCGACCAGCTTCTGGAACAGCGAGCGCGCATCGACCGTCTGGCGGATCGACTGGTCCTTGGGGCTGCGCAGATGCCATTCGGCGCCGGCACGGACGGCTTCCATGAAGTCGTCGGTGATCAGCACGCCGTGGTGCAGGTTGAGCGCCTTGCGGTTGAAATCGCCCGATGGCTTCCGGATCTCGAGGAATTCCTCGATCTCAGGGTGCGAGACGTCGAGATAGCAGGCTGCCGAGCCGCGGCGCAGCGAGCCCTGCGAGATTGCGAGCGTCAGCGAGTCCATGACGCGGACGAACGGGATGATGCCGCTGGTCTTACCGTTGAGGCCGACCGGCTCGCCGATGCCGCGGACGTTGCCCCAATAGGTGCCGATGCCGCCGCCGCGCGAGGCGAGCCAGACATTCTCGTTCCAGGTGTCGACGATGCCGTTGAGGCTGTCGGGCACCGAGTTCAGATAGCAGCTGATCGGCAGGCCGCGACCGGTGCCGCCGTTCGAGAGAACGGGGGTGGCGGGCATGAACCACAGCTTCGAGATCGCGTCGTACAGGCGCTGGGCGTGCGGCGCGTCGTCGGCGTACGCAGAGGCGACGCGGACGAACAGGTCCTGGAAGCTCTCGCCCGGCAGCAAATAACGGTCGCGCAGGGTTTCCTTGCCGAAATCGGTCAGCAGCGCATCGCGGCTATGGTCGACTTCGACGGGGTAGGGCTGCGGGCGTACCGAATGGCTGTCCTGAGCCTGAGGCTGGCCCTGAGCCTGGGCCGGCGCTGCGGCTTCGGGCGTCGCGCCCGGCGCGGCTGCTTCGAGGGTATCCGTGGTCATGTCGCTATCCCGGCTGCTATTACTGTAGTCCATCGAAACCGCTCCCACTCGTGCTCGGTCCGTACGAATCGGGAGCACGCTCCCTGTTACACCCGAGCGGATCAAAGGGGGAACATAATCCGATCGCGCCGCCGTCATGGCGACCCCGACCGTCGTGTCTGCATATGGCTATGCGAGAACCGTTCTACCAGTGATTGGGTCCGCTCCCGAACGCAACCCCAAGAGATTGTGCCAAACCGCGAAGCGACGCAAGCGCGTTCGATCGGGAACGACGACGGTTTCGACCGCCCAGGACGCGCGACGCGCGGAGTTCTGCGGGGTTCGCGATACGCAAGGGAACGGACGGCGAACGAAAATATTTTGATGCGCTGGTACGGGGGTACCGGCCGGCACTGTCGTTGCGTTCAGGCCGTGATGTTCAAGCGGTCCGGCGGACGATCCTGGACACCGGGGCTGCGGTGAGGCGGTCGAGGTTGAAGGCTTCGACGAACTCGATCCCCGCCTTGCCGTCCTTGGCCCAGCGGATGTGCGCGGCGATCATCTCGTCCTCGAGCAGTTCGATCTGCATCTCGAGCCCGGCGGGATCGCCCTCGATCTCCAGGCCGTCGATCATCGCGCCCTTTGGCGAGATGTTGCGGATGCGGACCGCGCCGCGGGTGCCGTCGATCGCGATCCGAGCGGAGCGCAGCATCTTGGTGCGCGGGCTGCGGCTGACCTTGAACCCGCTCGGGGTGGCGACGCCGGACTGCACGCCGAGTTGTACCAGCACCTCTTCGGCAGGGGCGGGGCGGCCATAGACATAGCCCTGGATATGGGTGCAGCCGAGTTCGCGAATCAGGTCGATCTCGTCCTGGATCTCGACGCCCTCCGCGGTCGTCTCCATCCCCAGCGTATCGGCGAGCGTGACGATCGCCTTGATGATCGCGGCGTTGCGATTGCCGGGCTGGGCGGCGCCCTTCACGAACGACTGGTCGATCTTGATCTTGTCGAACGGCGCGTTGCGCAGATAGCCGAGCGACGAATAGCCGGTGCCGAAATCGTCGAGCGCGAGGCGGACGCCGACACCCTTCAGCGCCTTGAACATCTGGTCCGAGGACTGCGTCTCGTCGAGGAACACGCCTTCGGTGATCTCGAGTTCGAGCCGGCCCGGTGCGATCCCCGATTGCGCCAGCGCGCTGGTGACCAGCGCGGGCAGCACCGGGTTGGCGAACTGGATCGGCGAGACGTTGACCGCGACGCGGATGTCGCCGAGCCAGCGCGCAGCCTCGATACAGGCGGTGCGCAGGACCCATTCGCCGATCGCCTCGATCAGCCCGCATTCCTCGGCGATCGGGATGAAATCGGCAGGGGAGACGTTGCCGCGGGTCGGGTGGGTCCAGCGGATCAGCGCCTCATAGCCGACGATCCGCGTCGACCGGGTGCTGACCACCGGCTGATAGGCTAGGTGGAACGCGCCTTCGGACACCGCGGTGCGCAGGTCGTCCTCGAGTTGCTTGCGGGTCCGTGCGCCGGTCAGCATGTCGTCGGAATAGAAGCGGTGGACACCGCGGCCGTCGCCCTTTGCGGCGTAGAGCGCGAGGTCGGCGTTGCGGACCAGCGTCTCCGAATCCTCGCCCTGCTGCGGCGCCACGGCGATCCCGACCGAACAGCCGATCGTGACCGATGCACCGCCGATGAAATAGGGTTGCGACAGCGCGGTGATGAGGTCGCGTGCCAGCGTCGCCAGCGCCTCGCGACTGTCGATCCCGGGCAGCACGACCTGGAATTCGTCGCCGCCCAGGCGACCGACCAGTCCGGTATCGCCGACCCCGCGTTGCAGCCGCTGCGCGACCTGTTTGAGCAGCGCGTCGCCGGCCTGGTGGCCCAGCGTGTCGTTGACCGCCTTGAACCGGTCCAGATCCATCAGGAACAGCGCGGTCGGACGGTGCGGGCCAGCCTGCTGCATGAGCGTCTTGTCGAGCGTGATCCGCATCCGCTGGCGGTTGGCGAGCCCGGTCAACCCGTCGAACAGCGCAAGGCGCGTGATCTCGGCTTCGGACTTGCGCTTCTCGGTCAGGTCGGAGCCCGAGCCAATGAAGCCGTGGAACCGGCCGATCTCGTCGACCACGGGACGGCCCGAGATCGACCACCAGCGCACGGCGGCGGCGTCGACGGGCGGACCGAACGCGGCGCACACCGAATAGTCCGAGAACGAGGTCCGCGACGACAGATGGAAGGCGAGCGTGCGTTCGGTGCTGTCGCTGTCCATCCGGAACAGGTCGGTGAGCAGCAGTCCGGCGGGGTTGCCGCCGGTATGCGTAAGTTCGCCGGCGACCTTGGCGGAGATATAGGTGACGCGGCCGTGGCGGTCGGCTTCCCAGAACCAGCCGGTGCCATGCCCCTCGAATTCGGCGATCATCTTGACCGCGAGGCGGCCTTCGCTGGTCTCGTCGACGCGGTCGAGCGCCAGATCATGGTCGACCCGCGCGAGGCGGTGCGCGACCAGCGCGAGGCAGCCGAGGAAGAGCAGCGCGACGCCGAACGCGACGCCGATGCCGGACAGGATCGCGAGCATCAGCACCAGCCCGGCGCCGAACCCCAGCGTCGCGACGCGAATCGGATGGATGCTGAGCGCGGTGACGCCGATCGCCCCCGATATCGCGACGAAGCTGCCGAGCTGAACGGTGCCGACCGGCATCCGCGTCGTCGTCCACAGCAGCGCGAACAGTCCTGCGGCGAGGCCCGCCGACCCGGCCATCACGATGCGATAGCGCTGGTGGGCAGGCCAGCGCCGCATCGCGGGCAGCCGCAACGTCGCCAGCAGGACGGCCGAGACGAGCAGGACGATGCCGGCATAGGCACCGATCAGCGGCATCAGCGCGGCCAGCCCTTCGTGCAGGACCGCGCCGACCAGCATCCCGCATGCGACCAGCTGCGTTGCCAGCGTGAACGGCCAGATCGCGCCGATCTGCGCCAGCAACGCATTCTGGTTGGCGGTCACCGGTTCGCGGTCGTCCTCGCCGAGTCCGAACAGCCCATAGGCTGCCGGACGGCTGCGTTGGCGACGATCGGCTTTCGGGAGGGGCGCATGCATACTCCCGGATAACGCCGATTCCGTTGCGAAACTGGCTAGCGATCAGGGTTAACGCGAGAGATTGAACCGTTTTCGGTTCGAATTCGCGTTGCCGCGTCTCAGCCCCTGAGCACGCCCTGCGACGGCTCTTCGATCAGTGCCCTGGCGGTCTTGTAGCAATCCTCGATATGCGCGTTGCCGACCAGCTTCATCGCGCCGAAGCTGATCGATGCGGCGACCACCGAGCCGGCGAACGGCACGAACTTCGCCACCGATCCGACCGCCAGGCGGGCGCCGATGCGGCGGAGCAGGCCGGCGACGATGCGCTTGGTAACCATCCGGCCGATCATGTTGTTGCCCATGCTGGATGCGACCACGAACACCTGCTGTGCGAGGTGCGGCTCCATCTTTTCGACCTGCTCGTGATCGAGCTGGAAGCGTTCGCTGATCTTTGGCAGCAACGTCGTCAGCAGCCCGATATCGGCGACCAGGTCCGCGCCCGGGATCGGCACCACCGCGGCCCCCGCCGACATCAGCGAGCGGTTGGTGACGAGGCGGCGGGTCTCGTCGCGGATGCGGTCGAGTTCCGCGAGGCTGGTGATCATGCTGTCGTCCTGAAAAGAGGTGCGGGGATAACGCGCATGACGATGCGAAGTGCCGCTAGGTCGCGGGCGACAATAATCGTGGTGAATCGCCGGACACGATCGGCGAGCCCGGAACCTGGAAATACCCGGAATCCGCCATTGCCTGCCCGCGCGCGCTGCTGGCGGTCCAGATCGCGAGGACGGGCGCGAGCAGCAGGCCCAGCGTGACCGGGATCAGCCACAACGCGGTGATCGGCGCGAACGGCGAGAGCAGCAGGAAGGCGAACCCCAGCGCCATGTGCCAGCGATAGCGCGGGAAGGCGTCGGCCCAGGACAGCCCGTCGCGGTTGCGGTTCTGCGGTGCCCAGCCGGAGGGGCGACCGCGGACGATATTGATCAGGTCGATCGTCTGGGTCAGCGCGGTGACGGGAGCGACCAGCATCGACAGCGGGATGTCGAACGCCACCGAGCGCAGGATCGCGCGGCGTCCACCGAACGCGGCACGGCATGCCGGATTGGAGAGCGCCCAGATCACGCTGAGCAGCTTCGGTCCGAACAGCAGAACTAAAGTGATGCCGAACACCTGCAGCGACACCGCCGAGTTGCCGCCCGAACCGACTAGCGTGGTCTGGCCCGCGAGCGCCTGCGCGATGGTCGTCGCGATCAGCACCAGCCACGCCGGCGAGGTGATATAGGCCGACGCACCGATCAGCAGCTGCAACCGGCTGATCCAGTGGAACCCCGCGCTGTCGAGCAGGCGGAGATGCTGGATATTGCCCTGTGCCCAGCGCCGGTCACGGACCGCCTGGTCGATCAGCGTCGGGGGATATTCCTCGTGGCTGTCCTCGATCATGATCATGTGCACCGCCCAGCCGCGGCGGCGCAGCAGTGCGGCTTCGACCATGTCGTGGCTCATGATCGCGCCGCCGAACGGGGGATTGCCGGACAGGTCGGGGAGCCCGCAACTGGATGCGAAAGCTGTCACGCGGACCAGCGCGTTGTGACCCCAGAAGGTCGCCTCAGCGCCCGACCACCAGACCAGGCCCGCGGTCGAGATCGGGCCGTAGAGCCGGCTGGCGAACTGCATCCAGCGCTGGAACAGCGTCTGTGCGTCGATCACGGTCGGGACGGTCTGCAACAGGGCGATACCGGGGCGCTGCTCCATGACCTGCGCCATCCCGACCATCGCGCGGCCGCCCATCAGGCTGTCGGCGTCGAGCATCATCATATAGTCGTAGGCGCTGCCGAAGCGGCGGATCCATTCGGCGACGTTGCCGGGTTTCCGCCCGATATTGTGCGTGCGGCGGCGGTAATAGACGGGGACGGCGGCGCGCGGGGCCAGTGCCTCCCAGGCGGCGAACTCCTCGGGCTCGGCGGCGGGGCCGGAATCGCTGAGGATGAAGAAGTCGAACAGGTGCGCGGCGCCGGCATCGGCGAGCGAACGCGCCATCCGCTCGACGCGGCCATAGACCGCGGCGACATCCTCGTTGTGGATCGGCACCAGCACCGCGGTGCGGCCGGTCAGCGTCCCCGCCGACGACGGAGCGGGGACGAACCCGGGATGCGATCCGGTGATCAGCAGGACGAAGCCGATCGCGGCGTTGAGGAAGCCGAACGCGATCCAGCCGAACAGCGGGAAAAACAGCAGCAGCAGTGCGACGTCCCAGGCGTCGATGCCGTCCTGGATCAGCGATTCGCGCAGCGTCGTCGAGGCGGCAGTGGCGAACAGGCCGGTCAGCAGCACCAGCAGCACGCGGCGGCTGAGCATGTCGGCGGGTTCGACGGTCTGGCCGTCGGCGACCGGCGCGTTGGGACGGGGCGGTTCGCCGAAGCGCTGCACCGGCATCGCGATCGGGGCTTCGGGGGGGAGCGGGCGCATCGTCAGAAGATCGGCGCGAGGACGGTCTCGCTCAGCGAGGTGGTGCCCCGCTTCAGGTACAGCCGGACGTCGGCGGGGCCGCTACCCTCGGGGGCGATATCGGCGGTGACGCGCCAGCGGTTGGGCTGGCCGACCACCGGATAGGCGGCGCTGGCGAGCAGTTTCCCGCGGGCGACGTCGATCTGCGGGATGACGCCGCTCGAGCGGTCGAGCCCGGCAAGGCCGGGGCCGACGAAATCGACGACGAGCTTCTTCGCGCCGGCAATCGCCTCGCCACCCGGGCGACCCGCGGTGCCGCGCCAGGTTTCGACCGCGTGCGCGGCAGTGGCGAGCGTCGGGTCGGTCGAGCCCCAGTCGAGCGCATAGTCGAACTGCAGCCGCTGACCCTTTCGCACCGGGGCGGCGGGGACCCAGAAGGCGACGATGTTGTCGACCGTCTCGGCCGCGGTCGGGAACGCGAACAGCGTCACCGCGCCCTTGCCCCACTGGCCCTGCGGCTGGACCCAGAGGTTCGCGCGACGATCGTAGAACGCGCCATCGTCCTGGTAATGATCGAACGCGCGGTCGCGCTGGATCAGCCCGAAGCCGCGTGGGTTCTCATCTTGGAAGCTGTCGGTGGTCTCGTGCGGCGGGTTGACCAGCGGGCGCCAGATCCGCTCGCCGGCGCCGGTGTGGAGCGCGAGCCCGTCCGAATCGTGGATCTCGGGACGCCAGTCGCTGCCCGCAGCGCGGTTGCCCTCGCCGTACCAGAACATGCTGGTCGCGGGCGCGATGCCGAGCCGCTGGATGTCGCGGCGGATGTTGAGGACCGACGAGACGCGTTGGCGGACGCCGTTCGCGTGGGTCGATTCGAAGCGATAGGCGCCGGTCAGGCTGGGGCCGTCCATCAGCGCATAGATGGTGTAGGCCTGTGCGCCGGTGCGCTCGATCCAGAATTCGGTGAAGTCGGGAAATTCCTCCTTGCCGGCGATCCCGGTGTCGATCGCGATGCCGCGCGCGGACAGGCCGTACTGGTCCTGCGATCCCGCGGTGCGGAAATAGCTGGCGCCCATGAACGCCATCCAGTCGCTCTTGCCGCCGGGCGCCATCGCGCGGAACCCGGCGATGCCGAGTGCAGGGGCGTGGCCGGCCTCGCTCTCGAACAGGTCGGGCGTGAAGGGCACCGGGGTGGCGCGGCCGTTCTCGACGATGTTGATCGCGACCGGGGTGGGGGCGTAGCGGCCGAGCGGGAACAGCCGGATGCCGCCGGCGAGTTCACGCGCCTCGCGGTACCGGATCGATCCGATCTTGTCGTAGTCGATCGCCGCTGCGGCTGGGACCTTGGTCGGTGCCACATAGGGTTGCCGGGCCAGCGCGGCGGCGCGGGCCTGCAGCGTGTCCCAAGTGAACGGCGTGCCGGGCGTCGAGGCGGCGCGCGCCTGGGCCGCCGCCATCAGCGCGGCGAGACCCGCCAGCATTTCGCGTCGATGAAGCTCGACCATGTCTTTCCCCGCGTCTTTGCACGCGCCCGCGATCGTTACGGACTAGTTTCGTTGCTGCAACGCAACATGACTATCCGTGTTCCTTAACGTCGCTCAAGGGAAATGCGACCGTCCGGGCCCGTCACGCCCTGGTGCGATAGCGCCGCCACACCCGCAGGCCGATGAAGATCGCCGCGACGACACCGGCCAGGATCGCGATTCCGACCAGCTTGCTGTGATGGCCTCCGAGCAGCGCCAGCACGCGGTCGCCGAACAGATAGCCGATCGCGGTGAACACTGCCGCCCAGACGGTCGCGGAGATCGCGTTGAGCACGACGAAGGTCCGGGCCGGCACGTGACTGGTGCCGATCGCGACCGGGCTGATGGTGCGCAGGCCGTAAAGGAAGCGGAACCCGAGGATGAACGCGGTCGGGTGGCGATCGAGCGTCTGCAGCGCGCGGGTGAAGGCGGGCCGCTCGGTCATCCGGCGGACGCGCGCGGTATCGCGGTAGCGGCGGCCGAGGAAGAAGAAGAGCTGGTCGGCGGCGAACGATCCGGTCGCTGCGGCGATCCCGGTGCCGACGAGCGGCAACAGATTCTGGTGCGCGAGCAGGCCGCCGGTGACGACGCTGGTCTCGCCCTCGAACCCCGCGCCGAGGAAGATCGCGGCGAGGCCGTATTTGGTGATGAACGATTCGATCGACATGCTGCGGCTTTGGCGGATGACGGCGGGTAGGGCCAGTGTGCCGCGGCGTCATCCTGACGAAAGTCAGGATGACGGGAGAGGGGGGTGACCACTGCGGCTCCGTCATCCCGGGCTTGTCCCGGGATCCAGGGTAACGAGCGTCGTCCGGTGTTACCCTGGATCCCGGGACAAGCCCGGGATGACGAAGGGTTTGAGCGCGTCCCAGGCCGGCTGCTTGGCGGCTAGGCCGACGGTGTGGAGCGGGCTGCTCGAGGGAAGCGCGATGCGTTCGATCTCGAGACCGGCCAGCAACCGCGTTCCGTGCTTCGCGGCGGTGGCGCCGTTGAAGGCAATCGCCTGGAGTTCGGGCAGCGACGTGGCGAGTGCGGCGATGTCGTTGCCGGCGATATCGCGGATCGCTGCGTCGGTGCTGCCGGGGCGGTGCGCGGAGGCGACGACGTCCCACAAACCGATGCCGCGGGCGAGCAGCGCGGCGAGGCGATCTTCGTACGGGAGCGTGTGCAGGTCGCGGCCGACGACCGGCGACATCAGCCGCCAGAACTGGTTCTGCGGGTGCGCGTAATAGCGCGCTTCGGCGAGCGAGCGGTCGCCGGGGAGACTGCCGAGGACGAGCAGGCGGGTGTTCGGGGCTACGACCGGGGGGAAGGACGATTTTAGCATGCGATCCTACGTACCGTCGTCACCCCGGACTTGTTCCGGGGTCCATCTTGCCGCGTACTCTACGGGCCGCTGGGTGTGCGACGCCATGGATGCCGGAACAAGTCCGGCATGACGGGGGCGGGAGATTGCGAGTGGTCCCATAACGGGCTTATGCTCGCTCCCATGAAAATGCTCCTCTCCGCCAGCCTCGCCGCCATCGCGATCGCCAGCCCTGCCACCGCCCGCCAGCTGACCATCGACGATGTCGTCGGGCTTTCGCGCGTGTCGGCGCCTGCGGTTTCGGCCGATGGCCATTGGCTCGTCTGGCAGCAGCGCGAGACCGATCTGGCTGCGGACAAAGGCTGGTTCGACCTGTGGCGGCTCGACCTGACCAAAAAGGGCGCGTCGCCGGAGAAGCTGGTGGCGGAGCCGACCGCCAACGAGACCGCGCCAGCGTTCTCGCCCGACGGCAGGACGGTCTATTTCCAGTCCGACAAGGGGCATGACGATGGCGTCTGGTCGGTGCCGATCACCGGCGGCGCACCGAAGCAGCTGACGACGGTCAAGGGCGGGATCGGCGGGTTCAAGGTGGCGCCGACCGGCGACAAACTGCTGGTCTGGGCGGACCGCACGCCCGGCGCGCCGAGCCTGGAACCGGCGATGGTCAAGACGGATCCGAATGCGGGCGGTGCGCGCACCTATGACCAGCTGTTCGTGCGGCATTGGGATACTTGGGCGGACGGGAGCCGGTCGCAGCTGTTCGTGCTGCCGCTGACGCCCGACGGCGCGGCGGGCAACGGGGTTGCGATCGGCGGGCGGCTGATCGGCGACACCCCGTCGAAACCGTTCGGTGGGGGCGAGGAACTGGCCTGGTCGGCGGACGGCAGGACGGTGTATTTCGCGCTGCGCGAGGCCGGGCGGATCGAGCCGCTGTCGACCAATATGGATATCTTCGCGGCCCCCGCGGATGGATCGTCGGCACCGGTCAACCTGACCAAGGACAATGAGGGGACCGATACCGCGCCGGCGGTGTCGCCGGACGGCAAGTGGCTGGCGTACACGTCGATGAAGCGCGCGCGCTACGAGGCGGACCGGCTGGTGCTGAAGCTGCGCAACCTCGCGACCGGCGAGACCCGCGCGCTGACCGAGGGCTGGGACCGATCGGTCGCGTCGGTCGCGTGGAGCCCCGATGGCAAGCGCATCCTGGTCACCGCCGAGGATATTCAGGAAACGCCGATCTGGTCGGTCGATCCGGCGAGCGGAAAGGTCGCGCGGCTGACCGGTGTGGGCAATGTCAGCGCGGTGGTGCCGACCGCGAAGGGTGCCGTGTTCGCGATGAACAGCCTGGTCGCGCCGGACGATTTCTACCGGATCACGGGCAGCGGCAAGCCGGTGCGGCTGACCTCGGTCAACGCGACCAGGCTGGCCGGGATCGAGATGCCGGTCGTCACGCGGTTCAGCTTTGCCGGCGCGGGCGGCGACACGGTGTGGGGCTATGCGGTGAAGCCGGTCGGGATCACGGGGAAGCTGCCGGTCGCGTACATGGTGCATGGCGGGCCGCAGGGGTCGAGCAACAACAGCTGGTCGTATCGCTGGAACCCGGCGGTTTTCGCGGGCGCCGGATACGGGCTGGTCGCAGTCGATTTCCACGGGTCGACCGGCTACGGGCAGGCGTTTACCGACGCGATCCGCGGCGACTGGGGCGGCAAGCCGCTCGAGGACCTGAAGCTCGGCCTGGCGGCGGCGACGCAGAAGTTCGGCTGGCTCGACGGTGACCGGGCGTGCGCGCTGGGGGCGTCGTATGGCGGCTATATGATGAACTGGTTCGAGAGCCAGTGGCCCGACCGCTTCAAGTGCATCGTGCAGCATGACGGCGTGTTCGACGCGCGGGCAATGGCGTACGAGACCGAGGAACTGTGGTTCGACGAATGGGAGCATGGCGGGCACCCCTATTACGAGAATCCGGCCGCGTTCGAGAAATGGAACCCGGTGAACTACGTCGACAAGTGGAAGACGCCGATGCTGGTGATCACCGGGGAGAAGGATTTCCGGATCCCGTACACACAGGGGATCGCGAGCTTTACGGCGCTGCAGCGGCGGGATGTGCCGTCGCGGCTGCTGGTGTTCCCAAATGCGAGCCACTGGGTGCAGCGGCCGAAGGATAGCCGGCAATGGTATGGCGAGGTGATCGGGTGGATGGACAAGTGGACGGGGAAGAAGTGAGCCCCAACCCGTGAACTCCAGGCAGTTCCCCGGCGGACGCCGGGGCCCAGGGTAACGAAGCGCAGCGCGTGGGACCCTGGGCTCCTGCCTTCGCAGGAGAACGGGAAATATCAGTGCTTGCCGCGGGCCTTGTGGATCAGGTGCACGATCCCGGCGACTGCGCTGCCGAGGATCATGCCGATGATGCCGGCGCCCAGCGCGTTGACGACCCACGACACCACACCCTTGCCGACCGGGACCGCAGCCGCCGCGCCCTCCGCCGCGTCGTGGATCGCATGTGGGATCGTCGTCAGCCCGTAGCCCTCGATGCCGTGGACGATGATCCCGCCACCGACCCAGATCATCGCCGCGGTGCCGATGATCGACAGCGCGTTCATGATGATCGGCATGCCCTTGACCAGCCCGCGGCCGACCGCCTGGACGCCGGCGTTGCTCCGTTCCGCCAGATGCAGGCCGATATCGTCCATCTTCACGATCAGCGCGACCACGCCGTACACGCCGATGGTGATCGCGATGCCGACGAACGCCAGTACGATCGCCTGTTCCCAGATCGGCTTGTCCGCGACTTCGGACAGCGCGATCACCATGATCTCGGCAGAGAGGATGAAGTCGGTGCGGATCGCGCCCGAGACTTTTGAATCCTCCAGCGCCTTGGGGTCGGTGGCGACCTCTTCCTCGGCCTCGGCATGCGCGCCGCCGAACGCTTCCAGGATCTTCTCGGCCGCCTCGAAGCAGAGATAGGTGCCGCCGATCATCAGCAGCGGGGTCAGCGCCCAGGGTGCGAACGCGCTGAGCGCGAGGGCTGCGGGGAGGATGAAGAGCAGCTTGTTGCGGAACGAGCCGAGCGCGATCCGCCAGATCATCGGCAGTTCGCGCTTGGGCGAGAAGCCGACCATGTAGCGCGGCGTCACCGCGGCATCGTCGACCACCACGCCCATCGCCTTGCTGCCGGCTTTGCCCGCGGCGGCGGCGACGTCGTCCAGGCTGGCGGCGGCAAGCTTGGTGATTCCGGCGATGTCGTCGAGCAGCGCTACCAGTCCTGTGGGCATCGATGGTGTCTTTCGTAATGTATCGGCGCTCGGTAACGTGACAGGATTGTCATGCAACGCCTTTCGCCCTTGCGGTAGTGCGCGGCGCGCGGAATGGTTGCAGGCGAGACGCCCAAAGCGACAGGACCCGTTATGCCCGCTCCCCTGACCGACGCCTTCATCACCAATCTGCCCAAGGCGGAACTCCATCTGCATATCGAGGGCAGCCTGGAGCCCGAGCTGATGTTCGCGCTGGCGGCGCGCAACAAGGTCGCGATCCCGTTCGCCAGCGTCGAGGATGTGCGCGCGGCGTACAGCTTCACCAACCTGCAGACCTTCCTCGACATTTATTATGCCGGCGCCGCGGTGCTGAAGACCGAGGAGGATTTCCGCGACCTGGCGGTCGCGTATTTCGACCGGGTGGCGATGGACGGCGTGGTCCATGCCGAGATATTCTTCGATCCGCAGACGCATACGCACCGGGGCATCCCGTTCGACGTGGTCGCGGCCGGGCTGTTCGCGGGGATCGACGAGGCCAAGGCGAAGCACAATATGAGCGTCGGCCTGATCATGAGCTTCCTGCGGCATCTGCCCGAGGAGGATGCGTTCGAGACGTTCGCGCAGGCCGAGCCGTGGCTCGACCGGCTGATCGGCGTGGGCCTCGATTCCTCGGAAGTCGGCAACCCGCCGTCGAAGTTCGCGCGGGCGTTCGCCGCGGCGGGCGATGCCGGGCTGATGCTGTGCGCGCATGCCGGGGAAGAGGGGCCGGCGGAATATGTGCACGAGGCGCTCGACGTGCTGCATGTCGACCGGATCGATCACGGCAACCGCGCGCTCGAGGACCCGGCGCTGGTCGCGCGGCTGGCGCGCGATGCGATGACGCTGACGGTGTGCCCGCTGTCGAACGTCGCGTTGCGCAACGTCGACCGGCTGGAGAATCATCCGATCGACCGGATGCTCGATCTGGGCTTGCGCGCGACGATCCATTCGGACGATCCGGCCTATTTCGGCGGGTATATCGGCGAGAATTTCCGGGCGACCGCGGCGGCGCGGAATTTGTCGCGCGAACAGGTGGTAACGCTGGCGCGCAACAGCTTCCTGGGGAGTTTCCTGGATGACGAGACGCTGAGCGGGCATCTTGCTTCGCTCGATGCGTATGTGAAGGCGGGCTGAGGGCAGCATCCCGGGCCGTCATCCCCGCGGAGGCGGGGACCCATATGCTCTAACGTCGGTGATCGGCCGCTCGACTAGCCAATATGGGTTCCCGCCTCCGCGGGAATGACGAATGTGAGAATTTTATGATCAGACGCTTCCTCGCGGTGTTCGAGCCGTTCATCCTGATGCTGCTCGGCACCGTCGTGCTGGCGAGCTTCCTTCCCGCGCGCGGCGTGTGGGCGACCGTGGCGAGTTACGCCGCGGACATCGCGATCGTGCTCCTCTTCTTCCTGCACGGGGCGAAACTGTCGCGCGAGGCGATCGTGGCGGGGTTGCGGAACTGGAAGCTGCATCTGGCGGTGCTGGCGGTGACGTTCGTCGCGTTCCCGCTGCTCGGGCTGGGGATGCGTGCGTTGCCGTTCCTCGATCCGCGGCTGGCGGCGGGGTTGCTGTTCCTGACGCTGCTGCCGTCGACGGTGCAGTCGTCGATCGCGTTCACGGCGATCGCGCGCGGCAATGTCGCGGCGGCGGTGTGCAGCGCGTCGTTTTCGAACCTGATCGGGATCGTCGTGACGCCGGCGCTGGTTGCGCTGCTGATGTCGACCAGCGGCAGCGGCGGGGTGTCGATCGGCAGCGTCGAGGCGATCGTGCTGCAGCTGCTGGTGCCGTTCGTCGCCGGACACCTGTTGCGGCCGTGGATCGGTGCGTGGGTCACGCGGCGCAAGGCGATGCTGACATTGGTCGATCGCGGGTCGATTCTGCTGGTGGTCTATAGCGCGTTCGGCGCGGCGGTGGTCGAGGGGCTGTGGCACCGCGTGTCCGCCGGGGACCTGGTGCTGGTGAGCGTGCTATGCTGCGTGCTGCTGGCGTTCGTGCTAGCGCTGACGCTGGCGGTGGCGCGGCTGATGAAGCTGCCGCGTGAGGATGCGATCGTGCTGCAGTTCTGCGGGTCGAAGAAGAGCCTGGCGTCGGGGGTGCCGATGGCGGGAGTGCTGTTCCCGGCGGCGCAGGTCGGAGTGATCCTGTTACCGGTGATGCTGTTCCACCAGATCCAGCTGATCGCGTGCGCGGTGATTGCGCGGCGATATGCGGGGGGGCGGTCGTTACCCCGGCTGATCCGCCGTCGTCCTGATCAACGCGGTCAATCTAACTCCCGCCCGTCATCCTCACTCCCGCCCGTCATCCTGACGAAAGTCAGGACCCAGGGTCACGAACGTCAGCGCCTGTAACCCTGGGTCCTGACTTTCGTCAGGATGACGGAAGGGGGGTATGTGTTCAGCAACACCTTCCGCCGCCCTTGGCGCCGTAGCGCGCTTGCTGGCGGTCCCGGAAGAAGGTCTTTTCGTCCATCGCCTCGTGATCGGGGTGCCGTTCGGCCATGTGCGCGCGGTAGGCCGTGTAGGACGGCACGCCGACCATCAGCAGCGCAGTCTCGCGGGCGCGGGCGAGCAGCGCGCGGATCATTCCGCGGCGACCAGCTGCGGCGGGACTTCGCTGACCGTCGGCCGGTCGGTGCGGAGCGCGACGAGGCAGGTGCGGATGCCGAAGCCGAGGATCGACACGACGACGGCGAGGAACAGCGCGATCAGCGCGGCGTCGATGCGGTCGTTGAAGACGATGCGGTGCATCTCGGCCATCGTCTTGGCCGGCGCGAGGATCTGCCCGCGCGCCGCGGCGTCGCCGAACTTGTCGGCATGCGCCAGGAAGCCGACCTTCACGTCGCCGGAGAACAGCTTCAGCACTCCGGCGCTGATCGTGCACAGGCAGAGCCATGCGGCGGGGAGGATCGTCACCCAGGCGAAGCGCTGGCGCTTCATCCGGAACAGCACGACCGTCGCGAGTACCAGCGCGACCGCAGCGAGCATTTGGTTCGAGATGCCGAACAGCGGCCACAGCGTGTTCACCCCGCCCAGTGGGTCGGTGACGCCCTGATAGAGGAAGAAGCCCCACGCGATCACGCACAAAGCGGTGGCGATGATCCCGGGGACGATTGCGGAGGCATTGCGGAACGACGGCACGACCAGCCCGATTAGGTCCTGCAGCATGAAGCGCCCGGCGCGGGTGCCGGCGTCGACCGCGGTGAGGATGAACAGCGCCTCGAACAGGATCGCGAAATGGTACCAGAACGCCTTCATCGCGGGGCCGCCGACGACGTTGGAGAAGATCTCCGCCATCGCCACCGCCAGCGTCGGCGCGCCGCCGGTGCGGCTGATGATCGTCGCCTCGCCGACGTCCTTGGCGGCCTGCGTCAGCGCGTCGGGGGCGATCAGGAAGCCCATCTTGCTGACCGCGGTCGCGGCCGAGACCGCGTCGGTGCCGACCACCGCGGCGGGGCTGTTCATCGCGAAATAGAGGCCGGGATCGAGGATCGTCGCGCCGACCAGCGCCATGATCGCGACGAAGCTCTCCATCAGCATCGCGCCGTATCCGATGAACGGCGCGTCGCCTTCGCTGGCGATGAGCTTCGGCGTGGTGCCGCTGGCGATCAGCGCGTGGAAGCCCGAGACCGCGCCGCACGCGATGGTGATGAACAGGAACGGGAACAGCCCGCCCGACCAGACCGGGCCGCTGCCGTCGATGAATTTGGTGAGCGCGGGCATTTTCAGCGGCGGCGCGACGATCGCGATGCCGATCGCGAGCGCGACGATCGCGCCGATCTTCAGGAAGGTCGACAGATAGTCGCGCGGAGCAAGGAGGAGCCAGACGGGCAGGACCGAGGCGACCGCGCCGTAGCCGACCATCAGCACGCAGAGCTGCACCGGGGTCAGCGTGAAGATCGGGCCCCACACCGGCGACGCCGCGACGCTGCCGCCATAGACGATCGCGAGCAGCAGGCCGATGACGCCGAGGACCGAGACCTCGCCGACCTTACCGGGGCGGATCCAGCGGGTATAAATGCCCATCGCGAAGGCGAGCGGGATCGTCGCGGCGACGGTGAACAGCCCCCACGGACTGCCGGCGAGCGCGCGGACGACGATCAGCGCGAGCACCGCGAGGATGATCACCATGATCGCGAACGCGCCGACCAGCGCGATCACGCCGGGGATCGCGCCCATCTCCATGCGGATCAGTTCGCCGAGCGAACGGCCGTCGCGGCGCATCGAGATGAACAGCACCATGAAGTCCTGCACCGCGCCCGCCAGCACGACGCCGGCGAGAATCCAGAGCGTGCCGGGAAGATAGCCCATCTGCGCGGCGAGCACCGGGCCGACCAGCGGTCCGGCGCCGGCGATGGCGGCGAAATGGTGGCCGAACAGGACGTTGCGATCGGTCGCGACATAGTCGAGCCCGTCGGCGCGGCGGATCGCCGGGGTGTCGCGGCTCGGGTCGAGCTGCATGACGTGGCGGGCGATGTAGCGGGCGTAGAAGCGATAGGCGATCAGGTTGATCGAGACCGACGCGGCGACGATCCACAGCGCGTTGACATGTTCGCCGCGGACGAATGCGATGACGGCCAGCGCACACGCCGCGAGCACGCCGAGCGCACCCCAGCCGAGTTTTTCGCGTAGCGTCATGCGGTACCCTCTTGGTCAGTCGCGAACCACGTCGAGCCGCGTGCTCTTCGTCATACAGTCAGCCGTTCTCCTGCGAAAGCAGGAGCCCAGGGTTACTAGGACCATCGCCCGTGACCCTGGGCTCCTGCTTTCGCAGGAGAACGGCTGCGTATTATTTACGCCCCTCGAGCTCGTCGCCGACGATCCGCACCACATGCAGCACGTTGGTCGACCCCGGCGTGCGGAACGGCACGCCGGCCATCACGATGACGCGGTCGCCGGCCTTGGCCATGTTGTGGCGCAGCGCCATGCGCTTGGACTTGCCGACCATGTCCTCGAACGATTCGACGTCGCGGGTGTGGACCGCATGGGTGCCCCACAGCAGCCCGAGGCGCCGTGCGGTCTCGAGGCTGGGGGTCAGCACCAGCAGCGGTACGCCGGGCCGCTCGCGCGCGATCCGGCGGGCGGTCGATCCCGAGGTGGTGAAGCAGATGATCGCCACCGCGGACACCGTCGCGGCGATGTTCTTCGCCGCCTCGGCCAGCGCGTCGGCGGTCGTCGGATCGGGCTTGGTGACGGTGAAGTGCATGCGGTCGCCGTGTTCGGGATCGCCCTCCACCGAGACGCCGATCGCGTTCATCATCGCGACCGATTCGACCGGCCAGTCGCCGGCGGCGCTTTCCGCGGACAGCATGATCGCATCGGCACCGTCATAGATCGCGGTGGCGACGTCGGAGACTTCGGCACGGGTCGGCGACGGCGAGGTGATCATCGATTCGAGCATCTGCGTCGCGACCACCACCGGGCGGCCGAGCCGGCGCGAGACCTCGACGATGCGCTTCTGCAGCGGCGGCACCGCCTGTGGCGGCATCTCGACGCCGAGATCGCCGCGCGCGACCATCACGCCGTCGCAGGCCTCGACGATCTCGACCAGCCGGTCGATCGCCGCGGGCTTCTCGATCTTCGCCAGCAGGGCTGCCTTGCCGCCGATCAGTTTGCGCGCTTCCCACAGATCCTCGGGGCGCTGGACGAACGACAGCGCGATCCAGTCGACGCCCTGGTCGACAGCGAAGGCTAAGTCGCTGATGTCCTTCGTCGTCAACGCCGCCATCGGCAGCACGACGTCGGGGACGTTCAGCCCCTTGTTGTTCGACAGCATGCCGCCGACCACGACCAAAGTCTCGATCTGCGTCGGGCCGTGTGCGGTGACGCGGAGCACCAGCTTGCCGTCGTCTAGCAACAGCCGCGCGCCGGTCTCGATGCCTTCGAAGATCTCGCGGTGAGGCAGTTCGACGCGGGTAGCGTCGCCCGGCGTCGGGTCGCGATCGAGCAGGAACGTGGTGCCGGTCTTCAGCTCGACTTTCCCCGCGGCGAACTTGCCGACGCGCAGTTTCGGACCCTGAAGATCGGCGAGGATCGTCGTCGGGCGCCCGAAATCCTGCTCCATCGCGCGGATCGCCTGGATCACCGCGATCTTGGAGGCCTGGTCGCCGTGGCTCATGTTGATGCGGAACGCGTCCGCGCCCGCTTCGAACAGCGTCGCGATCATCTCCGGGCTGCTGCTCGCGGGGCCGAGCGTCGCGAGGACGCGAACCTTCCGGGGCCGGGGGGATATCGCCTTCGTCATTCAGCTCTCCTGGGCCTTTGCCGGTTGCTGCCTTAGCCCCTATCTCGATGCGATCAACAACTAGCGGATCATGGGACGCGATAATGGACAGACTGGAAGAGCTCGACGATGCCGTAGCGGCAGCGGCGTTCCGGCGGCTCGTGCGGCACCTGCGCCACCGCGACGATGCGCAGAACATCGACCTGATGGGATTGGCCGGGTTCTGCCGCAACTGCCTGTCCGACTGGGTCGAGGAAGCTGGGGCGATGGACAAGGATGCCGCGCGCGAGACGGTGTACGGCATGCCCTATGCGCAGTGGAAGGCGGAGCACCAGGGCGACGCGACCCCGGAGCAGCTCGAACGGATGCGGGTGAGCGTCGCCAAGAACGCCCATTAACGCCGGCCGCGCGCCGGGTCGCTTGAGCCGCGAACGGTTAACGCCTAGATGCGGCGCCGCACCGGGTAGCGCGATTCACCGGCGGTCCTCGTGACGCCGATCGCGCCCGGTCTTTTTCTAGAGCGAATGGGGATATCATGACGGACGAACGCCAACACGGCATGGGCGGCGGCGCGGTCGCGGCGGACGAACTGCGGCTGCTGATCGAGCGCGCCGAGCGGCTCGAGGAAGAGAAGAAGGGCATTTCGGACGACATCAAGGACGTGATGGCCGAGGCCAAGGGCCGTGGCTACGACCCCAAGGCGATCCGCAAGATCCTGTCGATCCGGAAGAAGAAGAAGGAAGAGTATCAGGAGGAGGAGGCGATCCTCGAAGTGTACCTCCAGGCGCTGGGGATGATCTGACGGGAGCCGCTTCGTCTGGTGGCTGGGTGCAAGCCGAGGATCGGCGGGGCGGATGTCGTGCGTGGTACTCTGGATCCTGGCGTTCGCCAGGATGACGGGAGTGGGGCGGGGAGCGTGATGCGGCGCCGTTGGCCGTTCGTCGTCCCCCCGTTCGTCACCCCCACTTTCCGTCATCCCAGCGAAGGCTGGGATCCAGAGTTACGGACGCTGCGCCCCGTTACTCTGGGTTCTGGCGTTCGCCAGGATGACGGAGAGTGCAGCGGGTTGATATGCAACGCCCGGCGTGTATTGCTGTACTAAGTCATTACGACGGGGGCGAGCATGCGGGTATCGATGGGTTTGTGTCTTCTTGCAGTGGCGGCGCCGGCTGCGGCGCAGACCGATGCGCAGGCGCTGGCGCAGCGCGCCGAGGCGTTCGTGCGGGTGCGCAACGCGTTCGACCAGGCGGCGATGACCGCGATGATGGCGCCGGACTATCAGGAGATATCGCCGGTCGGCGAGGTCGATTCGCGCGAGCGGGTGATCGGGTTCTACGCGGCGGACAAGAAGCAGCCTGCGCCGCCGATGACGATCAGCGAGACGGTCGCGCGACCGGCTGGCCAGATCGGCGCGGTGACGATGCGGATCGCCTATGCGATGCCCGGCAAGGACGGCCAGGTGCAGACCCGGGCGATGCGGGTCGGCTTCGTAGCGCGCAAGGTTGGTGGCGCGTGGCAGTTCGTTACGGTTCAGTTCACGCCGATCCGCGGCTGAGGCAGTTCACCCCGATCCGCGGCTAGCAGTTCGGGGCTAGGCCGCTTCCGCCGGCAACGTCGTCCAGCCTAGCCCGGGGATCGTGATCGAGCGCTTGCCCGCCAGGTCGGTGCGGCAGACGATCAGGTTGCGGCTCTCGATATAGCCGATCAGGCGTTTCACGCGGCCGAGCGAGCTGGTGCCGTAGGTCGCGGCGATGCGCGCGTCCGACGGGCAGGGTTCGCCTTCGCGCGCGGCGCGGGCGACCAGCAGGAACGCGCCGAGCATGTCGTCGGGCAGGCCGCTGGCCACGTCGAGCGCGGCAGTCCACGCCTCGTCGGTCATGTCGAAGATGCCCGCGCGTGCGCAGCTGAGGCGACGGACGAAGCCCGGCAGGTCGAGCGGCGGCTTGGCGAGGCCGCCCATCCGGCAGCGGACCTGGAAATCCTGGAACAGCACCGATGGCGGGCGCAGCGACGATTCGGCGTCGGCGACGATCGCGCGGAAGACGTCGGCATAGATCGCCTCGACCTCGTCGTCGGTCTTGTCGGGGGGCGGCGGCGCGGCGGTGCGCGGCTCAGGCGCACGGGCGATGCCCTCCAGCAGCTCCTCGGCCGGTACCCGACGCGGGCGCGAATCGAACATCAGGCCGAGTTCGGGCGCGTCGACCACGGGTTCGGACAGCAGGTCCTGCAGGTCCATCGGCGCGGCGCTGGGCAGCGGGGTGAGCTTGGGGCTGCCGCTGCGTGCGGAGGTTTCGACTTCGCCGATCTTGACCGTGATGGGGCGGCGGGAAACCGCGGGACCCAGCGCCATGAAGGTGCCACGCTGCAGATCGCGGATCGCCTCGGCCTGGCGACGTTCCATGCCGAGCAGGTCGGCGGCGCGCGCCATGTCGATATCCAGGAAGGTGCGGCCCATCAGGAAGTTCGACGCCTCCGCCGCGACGTTCTTGGCGAGCTTGGCCAGCCGCTGCGTCGCGATCACCCCGGCGAGGCCACGCTTGCGGCCGCGGCACATCAGGTTGGTCATCGCCGCGAGCGAGGCGCGGCGGACCTCCTCCGACACTTCGCCGCCGGCGACCGGCGCGAACATCTGCGCCTCGTCGACCACCACCAGCACCGGGTACCAATGTTCGCGCGGGGCATCGAACAGCGCCGACAGGAACGACGCGGCGCAGCGCATCTGGCCCTCGACCTCCAGCCCCTCCAGGCTGAGCACCGCCGAGGTGCGATGTTCGCGCAGCCGGGTCGCGATCCGCGAAATCTCGCGCTCGCTATACTCGCCGGCCTCGATCACGACATGGCCGTGCGGGCCGGCGAGCGTCACGAAATCGCCTTCGGGGTCGATCACGATCTGCTGGACGTGGCCCGCCGAGCGTTCGAGCAGGCGGCGCAGCAGATGCGATTTCCCCGACCCCGAATTGCCCTGCACCAACAGGCGGGTGGCAAGCAGTTCCTCAAGGTCCATCGCCACGGCGGCGCCACTGCCGTCGGTTCCCATATCTACGCGTACCGTCATCGCCGGCGTTTGGCAGGTCGGGCGCCCCTGCGGCAAGCGGCGAGTTCGGATTCGCCACGTTCCACGCTAGGAGATTGCGATGAACCAGGATTCGCTCGACGATCTCTCGCAACGCCTGCTTGGCAAGCCGCCCGGTGCGCTCGACGACGAGGAACGCCGCGTCATCGCCGGGATCCGCGCCGGCACCACCGTCAGCCGCGACGCCGCCGACGTCGCCGACGAACAGTCGAGCTTCGGCGACCGGCTTGCCGACCGGGTCGCGGCGGTCGGGGGATCGTGGGGGTTCATCATCGCGTTTGCGGTCGTGCTGTTCGGGTGGATGATCCTCAACTCCGACATCCTCGGCCATTTCGGACGCGCGTTCGATCCGTACCCGTACATCTTCCTGAATTTGCTGCTGTCGACGCTGGCGGCGATCCAGGCGCCGGTGATCATGATGAGCCAGAACCGGCAATCGGCGAAGGACCGGCTGGCCGCCAGCCTCGACTATGAGACCAACCTGCGCGCCGAGCTCGACATCCTGCGCGTGCATCACAAGATCGACCATATCGTGCTCGACCGGCTCGACGCGATCGAGCGGAAAATCGACGGTCTGGCGAAAACGGTGCCCGGAGCCTAAGAGCGGCGCAACAGCTCAAAAGAGGCACCGATGGCAGGCCATTCCAAATACAAGAACATCATGCATCGCAAGGGTGCGCAGGACAAGAAGCGCTCGTCGGCGTTCAGCAAGCTCAGCCGCGAAATCACCGTCGCGGCCAAGATGGGCCTGCCCGACGTCGACATGAACCCGCGGCTGCGCGCCGCGGTTAATGCGGCCAAGGCGATGTCGCTCCCCAAGGAGAACATTCAGCGCTCGATCGACAAGGCGAGCCGCGGCGACGCCGAGAACTACGAGGAAATCCGCTACGAGGGGTTCGGCCCCGGCGGCGTGTCGCTGATCATCGAGGCGCTGACCGACAACCGCAACCGCACCGCGACCAACGTCCGCGTCGCGGTTGCCAAGAACGGCGGCAATTTGGGCGCCAGCGGTTCGGTGAGCCACGCGTTCGACCGCATGGGGCTGATCTCGTACCCGGCAACCGCGGGCGATGCCGAGGCGGTGTTCGAGGCGGCGCTGGACGCGGGCGCCGAGGACGTGACGTCGAGCGAGGACGGCCACGAGATCTGGACTGCGGTCGGCGACCTGCACGAGGTGGCGAAGGCGCTGGAGGCCAAGCTTGGTGAAGCCGAGGGCGCGAAGCTCGCCTGGCGGCCGCAGGTGATGGTCGATGTCGGCGAGGACGATGCGGCGACGCTGTTCAAGTTAATCGACGTGCTCGACGAGGATGACGACGTGCAGACGGTATGGAGCAATTACGAAGTTTCCGACGAGATTCTGGAGAAACTCGGCTGAGATGAAGAAGGTGGGTTCACGCGGAGGCGCGGAGACGCGGAGAGTTGCGCGTGCGTCGTGTCTCCCCCGCGCCAGCGGGCCATTCCGCGCTTGGCTGACCGCAGGGGCTGAAGTCTCGCTGACGCGAGACGGAAGTCGCGAACGCAACACCTCCGCGTCTCCGCGCCTCCGCGTGAATCACTCTTCTTCGTGATCATCCTTGGCCTCGACCCCGGGCTCGGCACTACCGGCTGGGGGGTGATCCGCGCCGAGGGCAACCGGCTGAGCCATATCGCCAACGGCCAGGTGAAGACCGACCCGTCGATGGCGCTGCCGCGGCGGCTGACGGCGTTGTATGCCGCGTTGATCGACGTGATCCGTGCCGAGCGGCCTGACGGCGCCGCGGTCGAGGAGGTGCTCGGCAACACCAACGCGCAGTCGACGCTGAAGCTGGGGCAGGCGCGGGGCGTCGTTTTGCTCGCAGCGGCTGGGGCGGGGCTTCATATCGGCGAATATCACCCGTCCACCGTCAAGAAGGCGGTGGTCGGATCGGGCGGCGCGGAGAAGCGGCAGATCCAGGCGATGATGGCGGTGCTGCTGCCGGGGACGAAGCTGGCCGGACCCGACGCCGCCGACGCGCTGGCGGTGGCGATCACGCATGCGCATCACCTCGCGAGCGCTCAGGCGCAGGCGCGACGCATCATCGCCTGACTCTTGGGTTGCGCTCGCCGCGATTGGCTGCGAGCAGGACGCGCCGAGCAATCACGGCAGGGGGGGACGAAAATGGCCGATCTGCTCGCCAACGCACGGACGATCATCGCGCATATTGCCGAGCATCTGCAGGCCGATGCGAGCGTCGAGCTGTGGAACGGCGAGGTCGTGCCGCTGGGGCTGAATGCGCGCGACGACATCCGCGTCGTGATCGCATCCCCCGCCGCGATCGGCCGGCTGGTGCGCTCGCCGAAACTGATGACGCTGGTCGAGGTGTATATCGCTGGCGGGATCGACATCCGCGGGGGCAGTCCGCTGGAGGCGCTGGGGCGCTGGGAGCATCTGCGCGCGGTCGGGCTGGTCAAGTCGGTCAACCGCAAGCTGATCATGAAGGCGGCGTGGCCGTTCCTGTTCGCGACCGATGCGGACAAGGGCGCCCTGAGCTTCGGCGACCGGGTCGGCGCGCTGTTTGGCAAGGGTCGCGACGACACCGCGATGATCCAGTTCCATTACGATGTGTCGAACGCGTTCTATCAGTTGTTCCTCGACCCCGAGATGCAATATTCGGCGGCGGTGTTCGCGACGCCCGAGACCAGCCTGGCGGACGCGCAGATCGCCAAGATGGACCTGATCTGCCGCAAGCTGGAACTGGTGCCGGGCGACCGGATGTTCGATCTCGGCTGCGGCTGGGGCGGGCTGGCGTGCCATGCCGCGGAGTTTTTCGGGGCGACCGTGCACGGCGTGACGCTGTCGCAGGAACAGCATGACCTGGCGCAGGCGCGGGTCGCGTCGCGCGGGCTGGGTGACCGGGTGACGATCGAACTGCGCGACTATCGCACGATCGAGACGCCGGGCGCGTACGGCAAGATCGCGCAGATCGGGATGTTCGAGCATGTCGGGATCGACAATCACGACCGGCATTTCGAACAGATGCACCGCCTGCTCGGGCCGCACGGGCTGTATCTGCACCAGGCGACGACGCGGCGCGCGACCCGGGACCTGACGAAATTCCGCAAGCGGACCGCGTATATGGCGGTGATCAACCGCTATATCTTCCCGGGCGGCGAGCTCGATTATATCGGCATGACGACGACCAACCTCGAACGCCACGGCTTCGAGGTGATGGACGTCGAGAGCATGCGCGAACATTATTACCGCTCGCTGAAGGCGTGGAGCGAGGCGCTGTACGCGAATCGCGAGGCGGCGATCGCCGAGGTCGGGCTGACGCGGACGCGGTTGTGGCTATTGTACCTTGCGCTGTCGTGCACCGGGTTCTGGCGCGGCGTGCTGTGCGATTTCCAGACGCTGGCGCAGAAGCGCACGGTCGGGCTGTCGGGGCTGCCGCTGCGCCCAGGGTATCGCGGCAATTCCTAAACTGCGGGTCCTAGGCTGCGGGCGGGCGCTTGAGGCCGCGGACGCGGTGCCAGATGTAGAAGCCGACCAGCGCGATCAGGACCAGGCCGATCACCAGGTCGGCGGAGTGGAACGCCGCCTTGACGCGCGGATCGCTGTCCCATTTGTCGCCGAGCTTCATGCCGACCCACGCCAGGCCGAAGCACCACGGCCAGGAGCCCAGGAAGGTGTAGAGGTGGAACGGTACCAGCTTCATCCGCGCGACGCCGGCCGGGAACGCGATGAACGAGCGGATCACGGGAAGCAGCCGGCCGATCAGCACCGCGGCCGAGCCCCAGCGCGCGAAGAAACGGTCGGCGGCGTCGAGTTCGCCCGGGCCGATCAGCAGATAGCGGCCCCAGCGTTCCGCCATCGGCCGGCCGCCGCGCTTGCCGATCTCATAGGCGACGATCGACCCCAGATTGCAGCCGATCGCGCCCGCAGTGGCGGCGAGATACAGGTCGAACCGCCCGGTCGAGACCAGATAGCCCGCGAACGGCATGATGATCTCGGACGGCAGCGGAATGCACGCGCTCTCGATCGCCATCAGCACCGCGATGCCGACATAGCCGCCGGACGAAATCACCCAGATGGTGAAGGTGGCGAGGACGCCCAGGATCTTCTCGAACATGGGGCCGCGATCTGGGGCAAGCCGCGCGGCGGGTCAATCGGAACCGCCCGCGCCCGCCATCGGTTGAGTGGCCATGACAGATCTGAAACTCAACGATGGCCGTAATATGCCCCAGCTCGGCATGGGCACGTGGCAGATTCCCGACAGCCAGGTGGCGGCGATCGTCCGCCAGGGCCTCGATATCGGGTTCCGGCTGGTCGATACCGCGGCGATCTATGAGAACGAGCGCGGTGTCGGCGACGGCTACAAGGGCGAATCGTACGAGGATGGCGGTGCGTTCCTGACCACCAAGCTGTGGAACGACCGGCAGGGCGATGCAGAGGCGGCGCTGGACGAGAGCCTGGCGCTGCTCGGGCTCGACGCGGTCGACCTGTATCTGATGCACTGGCCGGCGCCGGCGCAGGGGCAGTATGTCGAGGCGTGGCAGGCGATGGTGCGCTTGCGCGATGCGGGCAAGACCCGGTCGATCGGCGTGTCGAACTTCCTGCCCGAGCATATCGACGCGATCGTCGCCGCAACCGGCGTGACGCCCGCGGTCAACCAGATCGAGCTGCACCCGAACTTCCAGCAGCGCGAGGCGCGGGAGTATCATGAAGCGCACGGGATCGTGACGCAGAGCTGGAGCCCATTGGGACAGGGTAAGACGCTGCTGACCGACGAGCGGATCGTCACGATCGCCGACAAGCATGGGCGGAGCGCGGCGCAGGTGATCCTGGCGTGGCATCTGGCGCACGGGTTGTCGGTGATCCCGAAGGCGTCGGATGCCGAGCATCTGGGCGATAATTTCGCGGCGTTGGACCTGACGCTGGACGATGAGGACCTGGCGAAGATCGATGCGATGGACGATGCCGGCGGGCGGTTGGGACCTGAGCCGGGGTCGATGTAGGGCGGCTTACGCCTTACATATTACTTCGCTACGGCCCAGTCGCACCAGACTCCACCGGACCGTCACCCCAGCGAAGGCTGGGGTCTCCCGCGGCAATCGCGCACCAGAAGCCACGAGAGACCCCAGCCTGCGCTGGGGTGACGGATGTGGAGGGCATGCGGAAAAGTTGCCGACCATCCGCAGATCCCCAACGAACTGCGGGCCGTCGTCACGCCTTCGCTGGGGTGACGGCGTGAGTAGTCAGGCGATCCGCGATCCCACCGTCCGCAAATCCTCCACGAACCGCGCATATTCCTCCCGTCTCGCGATCTCGTCGGGCAGCCTCAGCAGATAGCTCGGGTGCACCGTGATCCAGGCCTCGCCGCCATCCGGGAGTTGCAGCGCCTGTCCGCGGTTCTTGCCGATCGCCATGACCTTGCCGAACAGCGCGCGCGCGGCGGTCGCGCCCAGCGCCACCGTAACCTTCGGCTTCACCAGCATCTGTTCCTGCTCGAGCCACCACCGGCACGCCTCGATCTCACCGGCGACGGGGCTCTGGTGAATCCGGCGCTTGCCGCGCTGTTCGAACTTGAAGTGCTTCACCGCGTTGGTGACGTAGGCGCGCGCGCGGTCGACGCCGGCTTCGGCCATCGCCTTGTCGAACATCTGTCCGGCGGGGCCGACGAACGGGCGGCCGGCCAGATCCTCCTGGTCGCCGGGCTGTTCGCCGACGAACATCAGCGGCGCGTCGACCGGGCCTTCGCCGAACACTGTCTGGGTTGCGGGCTTGTACAGCGGGCAGCGAGTGCAGCCGGCTGCCTCGTCGCGCAGGGCTTCCCACGAGATCAAGCTGTTGCCGCCGATATGGTCGCGTGACTTCGTGATCATGCCGCTTTCCCTCGCCTGTGCCGCCGCGAGCATGCCGGGGACCAGCGCGGTCTCGGGCATGTTCTTCCAGTATTTCTTCGGCATCTCCTTCAGCATCGCACCGATCTTCACGCGGGCCGGGTTGAAGGTGCTGGCGTAATAGGTCTTCCAGACCTCCTCGGTGGGGTCGCCATCGGGCGCGTCCGCCTTGCTCGCGCCGGGGCCTTCGCTGAGCGCCTTGCCGTCCCAGTGTATCGAGACCTCGGGGGTCAGGATCGACCAGCGCATGCTGGCGAAGCGGTTGACGAAGAACGCGGCGTTGGCGCGGACGATGTGGTGGTCGGGTTCGAACCATGCGACGAACCGCGGTGCGCCGTCGTCGTCCACTTCGCGGAAACGGAGGAAGGCACGCATCTTGTGGATGTCGCGGCGGACGTCCTTGGCGATGCGATCGAGCCGGCGGACCAGCGGGTCGGCGCGATCCTCGATCAGCTTCGGTTCGCGGCGCAGGCGGAAGAGGAGGGTGTAGAGCAGGGCGAAACGTTCGGGATCGCTGCCGAGGATCGCCGAGCGGGCGAGGTCGATGAACGCGCGCGGGACGCTGAAGGCGCCGGGTGCGGGGGCGGGAGCGGGCTCGGCGACGGTCGCGAAGAGATCGGCGGGGGCGTCGCCGACTTGCCAGACGACGTCGTCGGGGGGCACGTCGGCTGCGATCAGGCCGCGCGCGGCGTCGCGCCAGCCGTCGAAATCATCGGGTTCGCTGAGGGTTACGACACGCACGGCGTTTTCTCCCCTCCCTGGAAGGGAGGGGTCGGGGGTGGGTTGCTAGCGTAGGAATGCCGTGGCCGCCCCAAGCCGACCCACCCCCAACCCCTCCCTTCCAGGGAGGGGAGCAGGACGGGGGTCACGCGAACATTTCCATCTGCTTCGGCTTGGGCTTCGGCGCGATCAGGGGGCGGAGGTCGGCGGCGTCGGACAGGACCACCGGACGCCAGTCCTCCGCGATGATGAACGGGCGGAGCTTCGCCACCGACACCGTGAGGCGCGCGATGTCGGCGAGGTGGAGTTTGCGCCAGCGTCGGCTGGTGAGGATGCCGTTGACCGCCTTCACGCCCAGCCCCGGCACGCGCAGCAGCATTTCGCGGGGCGCGCGGTTGACGTCGACCGGGAACGACCCGCGGAATTTCAGCGCCCAGGCGAGTTTGGGGTCGATGTCGAGCGGCAGCATGCCGGTCGCGTCGTCTGCCGCGGCCACCACTTCGGCGGGCGAGAATTCATAGAAGCGCATCAGCCAGTCGGACTGGTAGAGCCGGTGTTCGCGCATCAACGGCGGGCGCTGCAACGGTAGCACCGCGCTGGCATCGGGAATCGGGCTGAACGCCGAATAATAGACGCGGCGAAGTCCGAAGCGGTCGTACAACGTCGAGGCTTTCCGCACGATATCGCCATCGGTCGCGGCGTCGGCGCCAACGATCATCTGCGTCGACTGGCCGGCGGGGGCGTAGCGCGGCGCGGACTTGTACTTCGCCTTGGCATCCTTGCCGTCGGCGATCGACGCCTTGACCTCGGCCATTGCGGTCTCGATCCGGACGCCGTCCTTTTCGGGGGCGAGCCGCTTCAGCCCGCCAACGGTCGGCAGCTCGACGTTGATCGAGAGGCGGTCGGCGTAGAGCCCGGCGCGGTGGACCAGTTCGGGGTCGGCGTCGGGGATCGTCTTGAGGTGGATGTAGCCGCGAAACTGATGGTCTTCGCGCAAGCTGCGCGCGACCTCGACCATCTGCTCCATCGTGTAGTTCGACGACGCGATGATGCCCGAGCTGAGGAACAGCCCCTCGATGTAATTGCGCTTGTAGAAGGCGATCGTCAGGTCGACGACCTCCTTCGCGGTGAAGCGCGCACGACGGACGTTCGAGCTTTTCCGATTGATGCAGTAATGGCAGTCGAAGATGCAGCTGTTGGTCAGCAGGATTTTCAGGAGGCTGATGCAGCGACCATCGGGGGCGTAGGCATGGCAAATCCCCATGCCCTCGGTCGAGCCGAGCCCTTTGCCGTCCTTCGAATTGCGCTTGGCGGTGCCCGACGACGCGCAGGACGCATCGTATTTCGCGGCGTCCGCCAGGATTTCCAGCTTTTCGCGGGTGTCGAGCTGGGCCATGCGTTCTTCCTACGTTCTCACGGGGCCGGTGTCGATTGATCTTGGTCAATACCGGGTATTCGCTTGATACAACGCGGGAATAGGCGGGCGGGGTGCGTGCTAGCCGAACATTCGGACGACATAGCGGATCAGGTCGACGAAGCTGCCGAGGCTGATCGGGAGCAGCAGCAGGACCAGCGCATAGGCGAAGACCAGCCGGCTCAGCGCCTTTTCGTGGCGGAAGACCGGCTTGCGCGGCGGCAGGTCGTCCTTGCGCGGCCAGATGCTCGATTCGTCGAGGAACATGGGCTTAATATACCGCATCGGCAGGCGCGCGTCATTCCGCCGCGAGCAGGCTTTCGGCGGCGCGCAGGTCGACCGAGACGAGCCGGCTGACCCCGCGTTCGATCATCGTCACGCCGAACAACCGGTGCATGCGGCTCATCGTCACCGCGTTGTGCGTGACGACCAGGTAGCGGGTCTGGGTCTCGATCGCCATCCGGTCGAGCAGGTCGCAGAAGCGTTCGATATTGGCGTCGTCGAGCGGCGCATCGACCTCGTCGAGCACGCAGATCGGCGCGGGGTTGGTGAGGAACAGCCCGAAGATCAGCGCGACCGCGGTCAGCGCCTGCTCGCCGCCCGACAACAGCGTGAGTGACTGGAGCCGCTTGCCGGGAGGCTGGGCCATGATCTCGAGCCCGGCTTCGAGCGGGTCGTCTGAATCGACCAGTTCGAGATGCGCGGCGCCGCCGTCGAACAGCGTCGAGAACAACGTGCGGAAATGCCCGTTGACCGCCTCGAACGCCGCGAGCAGCCGCTGGCGACCCTCGCGGTTGAGCGTGCCGATCGATCCGCGCAGGCGGTTGACCGCGTGCCCGAGTTCGTCGCGCTCTGCGGCATTGCCAACGCTCGCGGCTTCGAGCTCGGCAAGCTCCTGCATCGCCATCAGGTTGACCGGGCCGATCCGTTCGCGGTCCAGCGTCAGCCGGTCGTGCGCGGCGGACTCCTCTGCAGGTCCGCGCACCGTCGCTGCATCGAAGCCGAGCCGTTCGGGGAGGACGGGCGTGGGGCAGGCGAAGCGTTCGCCCGACAGCCGACCCATTTCGACGCGGCGCAACTCCTGGTTCTCGACGCGCGCGACTGCCCCGGCGCGATGTTCGCGGGCCTGGGCGAGCGCCTCGTTGGCTCGCGCATGCGCGTCGTCGGCGGTGCGCAGCGCGGCGTCTGCTTCGCGTTCGGCGGCGGCGTGACGGTCCGCGGTCGCACGGATCTCGGCATGGCCGGCGTCGTGCCGGGCGATCTCTTCGGCCAGCGCGGCGGGGCGATCGGCGAGTGCGGCAAGGTCGCGCGCGAGCCCGGCGGCGCGCGCGTCCATGTCGGCGATGCGTTTCGCCGCCTCGCCCGCACGCGCACGCCAGCTGCGCATGTCGGCCTGTGCCAAGGCTAGGCGTTCGCGGTCGGTTGCGTGCGCGCGGTCGCGGATGCTGCGATCGGCGCGCGCCTGGCCGACGGTCGCCCGCTGCGCTTCCGCGTCGCGGTGGAGTGCTGCGACCGTCTCGACATGCGCGCGGCCGTCGGGGACGTCGGCCATCGCCGCCTGCGCGCGGACCAGCTCGGCAGCGGCATCGGCGGCGTCGTCGGCGATCCGCGCGGCACGGGTGTCGAGATCGGCGCGCTGGCTGGCCAGCCGTTCGAGCGCAGCGGTGGCACGGTCCTCCGCGCGCAGCGCGTCGCGGCCTGCGGTTTCGGCACGCTGCAGGTTGGTCCGCGCGGCCTGTGCGGCGGCGCGGGCGGTGGTGATGCGGGCCTCGATGGCGGCGCGGATGGCTTCGGCATCGGTGAGGGCGGTGGCGGCGGTGGGGCGGGCGTCGTTGAGCGCGGCGAGCCGGTTGATGCGGACCAGCCGCTCGACTGTGGCGGCACCGCTGCCGATCGCGACGAAGCCGTCCCACCGACGCAGCGCACCAGCGCGCGTAACGAGGCGCTGGCCGACCGCGAGCGGCTGGCCGTTATCGGCATCGGTGACGAAGACCTGCGTGAGTCGGCGAGCGAGCGCGGGCGGGGCTTCGACATGCACGGCAACGGATTCGCTCGATGAGGGCGCGGCGGGATCGTCGGGGGTCGGGTCGGCACCGGTCCAGGCGGCGAGTCCGGTGTCGAGTTCGTCGCCGAGCGCGGCCGCCAGCGCGCGTTCATAGCCCGGGCGCGCGGTGACCGAATCGAGCAACCGGTCGCGGCCGCTCGCCTGCGTTGCGCGGGCGAGCGCGGTCGCTTCGCTGTCGATCGCGGCGAGTTCGGCGCGTGCGGTTGCTCGCGCGGCTTCGGCGGTATCGCGCGCGGCGATCGCGGCGCGTTCGTCGGTGTCGGCGTCGGTAAGCGCCTGGCGTGCGTCCCCGGCGGCGGTCGCGGCTTGCGCGCGGGTCGCGGCGGCGGCGGCGCGCTCCGTCTCGATCGGGGCAGGCTGCCCGAGCGCGCGGAGTGCCGCGGCGATTTGCGCGCCGTCCTGCGCCGCGCGATCGGTCCGCGCGCGGGCGGCGGTAAGCGCGGCACTGGCGACACGCAGTTCGGCGGCATCCTGCGCCTGGCGGGCGAGCGCCTGGGCCAGGGCTACCTCGGCATCGCGGGCATGGCGTTCGGCGTCGGCTATCGCGGCGTCCAGCGCGGGAAACGCGCGCACGGCATCGGCGATCGCGGCGTCGAGCGTCCGCGCTTCCTCGGCGAGGCGGGCAAGCGCGGCGGCAGCGTCGCTGGCGAGTGCACCTTCGCGGGCGCGGTCCTCGGCGATGCGGTCGCGGCCGGCGACCAGCTCGGTGACGCGGCGTTCGACCCCCGCCTTTTCGGTGCGCAGCGTGGCGAGCGCGTGCGCCGCCTCCGCCGCAGCGTCGCGTGCGGCCAGCGCTGCGGCGCGTGCGGTGGCGACGGTGCCTGCGGCGTCGATCTGCGCCGCCGCCGCGGTCCGTTCGCCGTCGGTGGCCGCCCGGACGCGGGCTTCGGCGTCGACGGCCTCGGCCTTGGCGGCATCGGCGGCGGCGGCGGCGTCGCGCCAGCGCGCGAAGATCATCCGCGCTTCGGCGACGCGGATCTGGTCGGAAACCTGGCGATAGCGTTCGGCAGCGCGGGCCTGGCGGCGCAGCGCCGCGACCCGCGCGTCCTGGTCGGCGATCACCTCGTCGAGCTTGGCGAGATTGGCCTCGGTCGCGCGCAGCTTGCCCTCGGCGTCCTTACGTCGAACGTGGAGCCCGGCGATTCCGGCGGCTTCCTCGAGCATCGCGCGGCGATCCGCGGGCCGTGCGGCGATCACCGCGCCGATCCGGCCCTGGCTGACGAGTGCGGGACTGTGCGCGCCGGTCGCGGCATCGGCGAACAACAGGCCGACGTCCTTGGCGCGGACGTCGCGGCCGTCGATCCGATACGCGGAGCCGGCGCCGCGTTCGATCCGGCGGACGATCTCGGTTTCTTCCCCGGCGATCTCGGCGAGGATCGAGACTTCGGCGAAGTCGCGCGCCGGGCGGGTCGCGGTGCCGGCGAAGATCACGTCGTCCATGCCGGCGCCGCGCAGCGATTTCGCGCTCGCCTCGCCCATCGTCCAGCGCAGCGCTTCGAGCAGGTTGGACTTGCCGCAGCCATTGGGGCCGACGACGCCGGTCAGCCCGGGTTCGATGCGCAGGTCGGCGGGTTCGACGAAGCTCTTGAACCCGGCGATGCGGAGGCGTTTGATCTGCATGTTCGCGCGCGCCCCCGGATACGGTTATGCGGTCATCCTATGCTGTTCCCCCGCGAAAGCGGGGGCCCAGGGTCGCGGGCGGCGGCATTCGTAACCCTGGGCTCCCACTTTCGCGGGAGAACCGTTGCTGTGGACGCCTAGCCGCGGTTACGCCCCGGCGGCCTTCAGTGCCTTCTCCATCGCCGCCCAGGTCACCACGCCCTCGACGGTCTTGCCGTTGAGGAAGAACGTTGGCGTACCGGTGACGCTACCGTCCTGCATCGCCTTTTCGGTCGGCTTGGCCATGATCTCGAGCTGCTTCTGGTCGGCGAGGCATGCGCGGGCCTTGGCTTCGGGAATGCCGCGCTGCTTGACGAAATCGATCGCGCCCATCTGTTCGGCCAGCGCGGTCGCGACGGCGGTCGGCGACTTGCCCTGCAGCGCGGCCTGCTGCGCCTGTGGCATCTGCTGCAGCTTGTCGAGCATCGGGATCTGGTTCTGATAGGTCTGTTCGAGCAGCGGGAAGAAGCTGTCGACGCTGCCGCACTGGCCGAGCAGCGTGAGCGCGACGTCGGACGCACCGTGCACCAGGAAGTCGCGGAATTCGAAGCTGACCTTGCCCGTAGAGACATAGTTCTCGATCAGCGGCTTGTACGCCTCGCGGCCGAACGCGCCGCAGGTCGGGCACGAGCGCGCGCCGTATTCCACGAGCTTCAGCGGCGCATCGGGGTTGCCCATCCGATAGCCTTCGGCGGTCTTCACGACCGTTTCGGACCAGTTCTTGCCGGCGGGGGCGGGGGCTGCTGCTACCGGCGTCGCGGAGGTCACGCTGTTAGCGGAATCCTCCTTCGAGCAGGCGGCGAGCGCGATCGGGAGCAGGGCGAGAGCGTAGACGAGTTTCATAGATGTACTCCGCTTGGGATTATTTGGCACCGGCCGCGCGCAATGCGGGCTCCAGCTTTGCCCAGTCCGCGTGGGGCACGAGCTTGCCGTTGATGTAGAAACTGGGGGTCGAATCGACTTCGGCGGGGACGTTGTTGGTCATTGCGACGATGCGGTCGATCTCGGCCTGATCGGCGAAGCACGCGCCGATCGCGGTGTCGGACAGCCCGCGTGCCTTGACCAGCGCGGTCAGCCCGGCGCCGTCGGCATTGGCGCGCAGCTGTGCCTGGGTCGGGTATAGGTTAATCCGTGCGCCGTTCGCTTCCTGGAACTCGATCCCGCGCTGCAGCCAGGTCGGCTGTGCGGCGAAGATCGCGGCAGTGGTGGCGGCGAACCCCTTCGGCCCGGTGCAGCGCGCGAGGATCGCGGCGGCGAGGTCGAGCTTGTCGCGGATGAAATGGCGCAGTTCGAGGCTGGTCGACCCCGACGCGATCATCTGTTTCCGCAACACCGCTTCCGACGCGCCCGAAAAGGCGGCGCAGTGCGAACAGGTGTAGCTGGCATATTCGACCAGCTTCACGCGCGCCTGCGGGTTGCCGATGACATAGGCGCCGGCGGGCGTCCTGGTCGCGACCGCGTTCCAGTCGCGCTTCGGGGTCGCGGCGGTGAGCAGGACGACGGAAAGGAGGGCAAGCAGCACGCGCATTCAGCTGATCCTGGGTGGGCCGTTGGTCGAAGCGACGCCGGCGGCGAGGGATTCTAGGACGGCGCGGAGTTCGGGGTCGGCGATGCCCTTCAGGCTTTCGCCGAGCTCGACCGGAACCGCGCGGATCGACGGCGGCGCCCTGCGCGGCGGCGGGGCGGCGACTTCGCCCTGGCGGATCGCGACCTTGGCGACCGCGGCATAGCCGAAGAAGCGGTTCACGCGCTCCATGATCTCGGGCGTGATGTGCTGCATCATCGGTGCATGCGCGCCGCGGACGGTGAGCGTCAGCGTGCCGTCCTGTTTCTTGCCGACCGGGAAGCGGATCGATTCGGGGGTGCTGGCACCCGCGAGCTTCTCGCCGACGATGTCGGGCCAGCGGCTGACGATCGAGGATTGGACGAAGCCGAACCGCCGGAACGCCGCGCCGCCGATCGACGGCAGCAGCTCCGATACGGCGCGCGCGCGGTTCTCGCGCGGGGCGTCGGGATCGGTGCGACCTTTCACCTTTGGGCGCGGGCTGGGCGGCTTGCTCATCCGCCAACCCATGCCATAGCGCGGGCATGAACGCCAAGCGCTCTTGCGTGCCCGACGCCCTGCTCGACTGGTACGATGTCCACCGCCGCGACCTGCCGTGGCGGGCACGGCCGGGCGAGCCGGTCGATCCGTACCGGGTGTGGCTGTCCGAGGTGATGCTGCAGCAGACCACGGTCGCCGCGGTGACGCCGCGGTTCCAGGCCTGGACGGCGCGCTGGCCCGATTTCGCCAGCCTGGCCGCGGCCGAGGATGCCGATGTGATGGCGGCGTGGGCGGGGCTCGGATATT
This sequence comes from Sphingomonas sp. R86521, assembly GCF_042466235.1. NCBI lineage: Bacteria > Pseudomonadati > Pseudomonadota > Alphaproteobacteria > Sphingomonadales > Sphingomonadaceae > Sphingomonas > Sphingomonas sp. R86521. The sequence goes on from NZ_JAXHBY010000001.1 coordinate 776,023, forward strand.
ATGCCCGGGCACGCAATCTGGTCGCGGCGGCAAAGGCGGTGGTTGCGGATCATGGCGGCGTGTTCCCGGCGACCGAGGCGGAGTTGCGCGCTTTGCCCGGGCTCGGCGCGTACACCGCGGCGGCGGTCGCGGCGATTGCGTTCGGGCAGCGCGCGGTGGTGGTCGATGCCAATGTCGAGCGCGTCGTCGCGCGGCTGTTCGCAGTTATGACGCCGTTGCCCGCAGCGCGGCCGGCGATCCGCGCGGCGGCGGATACGATCACGCCGGACCTCCGCGCGGGCGATTTCGCGCAGGCGATGATGGATCTGGGGTCGGGGATCTGCACGACGCGGAGTCCCAAATGCCTGCTGTGTCCGCTGCGCGAATGGTGCGACGGCTTTGCGATGGGCGCGCCGGAGACTTTGCCGGTCAAGGCGAAGAAGGCGGCCAAGCCGCAGCGGCATGGCACGATCTTCTGGCTGGAGCGGGGCGGCCGCGTGCTGCTGGTGCGGCGACCCGACAAGGGGCTACTCGGCGGGATGCGCGCGTTGCCGACCGGGCCATGGGTCGACGCGGCGCCGGGCTATGAGGGCGCGCCGGCGCAGGCGGACTGGCGGATGCTCGACGGGGGCGTGACGCACGGCTTCACGCATTTCGATCTCGACCTGTCGCTTGCGGTGGCGGAGGTCGAGGCGCATCAGCCCGGCGACGACTCGACCGAATGGTGGCCCATCGATGCGTTGGATACAGCCGGGCTGCCGACCGTTTTCGCCAAGGCCGCCCGCGCGATCGCGGGCGCCATCAGGAGGGCTGCATGACGCGTACGCACTGGATCACCGGCGGCATCGCCATGATGGTCGCCACCGCCGCGATCGGGCAGGCGCAGCGCACGGCGGCGCCAAATTCGGGGCCGGGCGATATCGTCACGACCGAACGTCCCGGCGATCCGGCACGCGTGGTGCTGCCCAATGTCGAACGGCTGTTCGACGGCTATGTCCGCGACGGCAAGATGCCGGGGATCGTCGGTGCGTTCGGGTTCGCTGACCGGCCAACGCTGTTCCTGGCGAGCGGCCAGATCGCGGATGGACCCAAGCAGCCGTTCGCCGATGCCGACTCGCTTTGGCGGGTCTATTCGATGACCAAGCCGATCACCGGCATGGCGGCGATGATGCTGGTCGAGGACGGCAGGCTGAAGCTCGACGATCCGGTCAGCAAGTACATCCCGGCGTTCGCGACGATGCGCGTGGCGATCGATCCCGACACCTCGTTGGAAACGCGTCCGGCGCGCACGCCGATCACGATCCGGATGCTGCTGACGCATAGCGCGGGGCTTGGCTACAGCATCAGCGCGAAGGGGCCACTGCTCAAGGAATACGAGCGGCTCGGCGTGCTGCCGGCGACGGTCAATGCGCAGATGGAGGCGCAGATGCGGCGCGTCCGGCCGACCTCGCTGGCCGAATTCGCCAACCGCGCCGCGTCGCTGCCGCTGATCGCCGAGCCGGGCACCAAGTGGAGCTATTCGATGGGCCTCGACGTGATGGGCCGCGTCATCGAGGTCGCAAGCGGCATGAGTTTCGAGCGGTTCCTGCAGACGCGGATGTTCGGCCCCCTCAAGATGAATTCGACCTATTGGAGCGTGCCGAAGAGCGAGATCGGTCGGCTGGCGACCAACTACGCGTTCGTCGGCGAGAATCGTACGCCGCTCGATCCCGCTGCGACCTCGGCATTCCTGACGCCGCCGAGCTTTCCGTACGGCGGCGCCGGGCTGGTGATGTCGGCGCGCGATTACGATCGCTTCCTGCACATGCTGCAGGATGGCGGCACGCTGGACGGCGTACGGGTGATGAAGCCCGAGACGGTCGCGCTGGGGATGTCGAACCTGCTGCCGGCAGGCGTCAGCTTCGGCGGAATCGGCAACGGCAATGGCGGCACCACCCGTACCGCCGGGATGGGGTTCGGCGCGGGCGGATCGGTGATGCTGGCGGACGTGCCGGGCAGCGCGTCGAAGGGCACTTATGGCTGGGGCGGCGCGGCGGGGACGATCGCCTGGGTCGATCCGGTGCGACATATGCGAGGAACGGTGATGGTGAATTATTTCCCCGGCGAACGCTGGCCGGTGCGGCAGGAGGTTGCTGCGGCGTTGGCCAAGGATGCTGCAGGGTTGGCCCGGTGATCGGCTTCACGGGTGGGACGCTAGATCGCGCCGACGCGCTGCGGCACGATAGCGAGGGTCTGGCGGCGGCGCTGGCGGATCCGCGTGCGCGCCTGCTGATGCTCGACGGGTTGATGCCCGCGATGGTCGATGCGGGGATGCTCGGCTGGACGACGACCGCCGACCTGGCCGACGGTGCGGAGCCGATCCTGCTCGGGCTCGACGGCGAAGGGGTTCCGCATTTCGCCGCGCTGCTCGCCGGGATGCGCGTCGACAATACGCCGGCGGTGCGGTCGCCGCAGCTTATGGCGGCGCTGCACGCACTCGCGCCGGGCGAGGCGGCGACCTATGCCGCGGCGCGCAGCGTGATCGACTGGCATGTCCGGCATCGGTTCTGCGCGAATTGCGGGACGGTCACCGCGCTGTTCCGCGCCGGTTGGGGGCGGAAGTGCCCGAATTGTGCGACCGAGCATTTCCCACGGGTCGATCCGGTCGTGATCATGATCGCCGAGCATGACGGCCGTGCGCTGCTCGGGCGGGGCAAGAACTGGCCTGCGGGGCGTTACTCCGCGCTGGCCGGCTTCATGGAGCCCGGCGAATCGATCGAGGAAGCGGTCGCGCGCGAGATCGTCGAGGAGTCCGGCGTCCGCGTCGGCAAGGTGCGGTACGTCGCCAGCCAGCCCTGGCCGTTCCCGTCGTCGCTGATGATGGCGTGCATCGCCGAGGCGGAGGACGACGCGATCACGATCGATCCGCACGAGCTCGAGGACGCGATGTGGGTACCGCGCGAAATGGTCCGCGCGGTACTGCGCGGCGAGGACGGCCCGTTCATCGCGCCGCCACCCTATGCGATCGCGTTCACGCTGCTGACCGAGTGGGCGAAGGGCTAGCTCCCTCTCCCCTTCGGGGAGAGGGCTGGGGTGAGGGGCTGTGTCTCACCGAGGGTAACGCTGCTTGGCAGCCCCTCACCCCGACCCTCTCCCCAAAGGGGAGAGGGAGCAGAAGGTCAGCCTCGCTTCCGGGCTTGTGGATACGTTCCCAGCACGCGCAGCCATTTGGAATGAAACCCCAGTTCCGCCAGCGCGCGATCCAGATTGGCGTCGCCGGGCTTGCCGACCACGTCGGCGTAGAATTCGGTCGCCGCGAAGCTGCCGTTGCGCTGGTAGCTTTCGAGCTTGGTCATGTTGACGCCGTTGGTCGCGAAGCCGCCCATCGCCTTGTACAGCGCGGCCGGGATGTTGTGGACCTCGAAGACCAGCGTCGTCATCCAGTCGACCCCCTCGACATGGGAGCCGGTCGCGGGCTTGCCACCGCGCGCGAGCGTGACGAACCGCGTGGTGTTGTGGTCCGCATCCGCGATGTCGAAGTCGAGCAGGTCGAGGCCATAAAGTTCGGCCGCCGCCGGCGGGGCGAGTGCGGCGATCGTCGGGTCGGCGAGTTCGGCGACGACCGCGGCGGCGCCGGCGGTGTCGGGATAGCTGACCGGTTCGATCCCGTGCGCCTTCAGCCAGTGACGGCATTGGCCCAGCGCCTGCGGATGGCTCATCGCCTGGCGGATGCCGTCGCGCGGGCCGATGCCCATCAGCGCGTGGCGGATCGGCAGGAAATGCTCGCCGGTAATGACGAGGCCCGATTCGGGGAGCAGGAAATGGATGTCGGCGACGCGGCCATGCAGCGAATTCTCGATCGGAATGATCGCGCAATCGGCGCGACCGTCCTTCACCGCGTCGATCGCATCGGCGAAGTCGAAACAGGGCAGCGGCAGGCCATCCGGGAACGCCTGGACCACGGCGACGTGGCTGTTGGCGCCGGGTGCGCCCTGGAACGCGACGGTGCGTGCAGGGTCGGCGGCGGCCGCGGCGGTCATCCGCGCGACGATCGGGCGGGCGGGGCGCGCGAAGTTTTCCATCGCGCTGGCGCGTAAAGCGCACTGGCCGTGCGGGCAAGCGCGGCTTGCGGTGACGCGCGGGCTTTCCTATGGGTCGACGCAATCAAAATAGGGGCGGACGCGCAAAATGGACAATCGGACCAACACGATCGCCGGCTGGGTACTCGCAGGCTGCGGCGCGGCGCTGGGCCTGTCGATCGTCGGTGGCATGGTGTTCCACGGCGAACGTCCCGAAAAGATGGGCTATGCGATCGAGGGCGTCGTTGCCGAGGGCGCCGGCGGCGCGGCCGCTGAAGTGCCGATCGCGTCGCTGTTGCCGACCGCCGATCCGGCCAAGGGCGCCGAAGTCTTCAAGAAATGCGCCGCCTGCCACACCGTCGCGCAGGGTGCCGCCAACGGCATCGGCCCGAACCTGTACGCGACGCTGGGCGAGGGCATCGCACAGGGCAAGGCGGGCTTTGCCTTCTCCGACGCACTGAAGGCGGTCGGCGGCAAATGGGACTTCGACAAGATGAACGCGTGGCTGACCAGCCCGCGGAAATTCGCGCCGGGGACCAAGATGACGTTCGCCGGGCTCGGCGACCCGAAGGATCGCGCCAACGTGATCGCGTATCTGAACTCGCAGGGCTCGAACCTGCCGTTGCCCGCGGCGCCTGCAGCGGGCGCGGCGAAGCCGGCAGCCGGGGCGGCTCCGGCGGCGGGCGATCAGCCGGCGACGGCGAATGCCGCCGCGGCTGCGGCGACCAACGGGCCGGATACCGCGGATATCGCGAACACCGGGACGCCGGCTTCGGGTGCGCCTTCGGTGGATCCGGAAGCGGCTCGCAAGGGTGCGCGCAGCGAGAAGTAATTCCTGCTCCCTCTCCCCTCCGGGGAGAGGGTTGGGGTGAGGGGCCGCCAAGCAGCGCTCCGCCCGGAACTGCCCCTCACCCCGACCCTCTCCCCGGAGGGGAGAGGGAGTAGAAGGGGCTGACCCTCTCCCCAAAGGGGAGAGGGAGAAGTTGCCTCAGCCCTCCGCCGAATCCTTCTCGGCGCGCTCGCGGTAGAAGGTCTGGACGACGTCCCAGGCTTCGTCCGCGGTTTCGACATAGTGGAAGATGCCGAGGTCGCGTTCGCTGACCACACCCTCTTCGACCAGCGCTTCGAAATTGACCACGCGGTCCCAGAATTTGCGGCCGAACAGCAGCACCGGAATCGGCTGAATCTTGCCGGTCTGGATCAGCGTCAGCAGTTCGAACAGCTCGTCGAACGTGCCGAAACCGCCGGGGAACGCCGCCAGAGCGCGCGCATGCAGCAGGAAATGCATCTTCCGCAGCGCGAAATAGTGAAACTGCACCGAGAGCGAGGGCGTCACATAAGGATTAGGTGCCTGCTCATGCGGCAACACGATGTTGAGCCCGATCGATTCGGCACCGACGTCCGCGGCACCGCGGTTGGCGGCTTCCATGATCGACGGGCCACCGCCCGAGCACACCACGAACTGCCGCCAGCCATTGGCATCGCGGGGCAGCACGCTGACCTTTGCGGCCAGCTCGCGCGCGACCTCGTAATATTTCGACTTCTCGACCAGGCTCTGCGCGATCCTCTTCGACTTCTCGTCGGTCGCGAGTTCGAGCAGCGCCTGCGCCTTGGCGGGCTCGGGGATCCGTGCCGAGCCATAGAACACGAAGGTCGAGGCGATCTTGGCCTCGTCGAGGACCAGCTCGGTCTTCAGCAGCTCGAGCTGGAACCGCACCGGGCGCAGGTCTTCGCGGAGCAGGAAATCCATGTCCTGGAAGGCGAGCTTGTACGCCGGATGCTGGGTTTGCGGGGTGGAGACGGAGTCCTTGGCGGTCTCGGCGTCCTGCTTTGCGCGCGGAAAAACCCGCGACGGTACACGTGTGTCTGTCATTGTCGCAGGATTAGAACAAAAGGGCAGCGGAGGCTAGCGGCAGAAGCGCGCGCCGTCGTCCTCGAGGTGGAGGTGGTTGCGGTGCGCGGCGTTGTAGTCGGGGCTGAGCACGGTGCCGAAACGCTTGCAGGCCGATGCGCGGATGGTCTGCAGGAATTGCCGGACCTGCGGGTCGGTCGAGTTCCAGTCGTTCAGGATCGTGATCCGCCGCCCGTCCTTCAGCACGAAGCCGCCGATGTCGATCGCGTTGGCGATCGCATGGCCCGACCGCCGCGTACCGTTGCCCGCCGATCCGACGATGTTGCGGCAGGCATAGCTCCCCATCGAATCGATCCGCGCCAGTTCGCTGCCGAGCATCTGGTACGCCGCGGGCGCGACCGCGTTGCGCGCCCAGGTCACGAACGCGCGTGCCTCGCCGCAGCGCACCGCGGTGAGGTTGTTCACGGGGACGCCGATCTCGAGCAACTGGACGGTGCCGGACAGCCCGCAGCCGGGGCCGGTCTGCTTGTCGGGCAGCGGGCGGAAGGTGACGCCGGCGGCCCGCAGGTCGGAATAGCATTGCGCGGTTTCATGGGTCGGGACGCGCGACAGGTCGGGTCGGACCTGTTGCTGGGGGCGCTGGGGCTTGCTGCCGCAACCGGCGAGCAGGAGGGCCAGCCCGACCAACACCCGCCCCGTCATGCCGGACTTGTTCCGGCATCCATCTGTCCGCGTACCCCTCACCCGGCTGCTCCTGCGGCACGATGGACCCCGGAACAAGTCCGGGGTGACGGGGGGAGTGGCGGGTGCGGCAGTCCGAGTCTTTGCGGCTTGCCACCCCGGACACCCGCAGCTAGGGCGGCGACGGGCCACGCGGTCCCAACGCCGCGCGTGCTCTCTGTGAGGAGAGACTACATGACTGATACGACCTACGCCCCCGCTACGGGTGCGCCTACGCTGCCGACGACCAAGCCGGCACGCCCCTATTTCAGCTCCGGTCCCTGCGCGAAGCCTCCGGGTTGGTCCGCGGACAAGCTTGCCACTGATTCGCTCGGCCGCTCGCATCGCTCGAAGATCGGCAAGACCCGCCTTCAGTACAGCATCGACCTGATGCGCGAACTGTTGAAGCTCCCCGATACGCACCGCATCGGCATCGTCCCCGGCTCCGACACCGGCGCGTACGAAATGGCGATGTGGACGATGCTTGGCGCGAAGCCGGTCACCGCGATTGCCTGGGAAAGCTTCGGCGAAGGCTGGGTCACCGATGCCGTAAAGCAGCTGAAAATCGATCCCACCGTGGTGCGCGCCGATTACGGCCAGCTGCCCGACCTGGATGCGATCGACTGGTCGAACGACGTGCTCTTCACCTGGAACGGCACCACCAGCGGCATCCGCGTGCCGAACGCGGACTGGATCCCCGACGACCGCGAAGGCCTGTCGTTCGCCGATGCGACCAGCGGCGTGTTCGCCTACGACATCGACTGGACCAAGATCGATGTCGCGACCTTCAGCTGGCAGAAGGTGCTGGGCGGCGAGGGTGCGCACGGCGTGCTGATCCTCGGGCCGCGCGCGGTCGAGCGGCTGGAGAGCTACACGCCGGCGTGGCCGTTGCCGAAGGTGTTTCGCCTCGTCTCGAAGGGCAAGCTCACCGAGGGCGTGTTCAAAGGCGAGACGATCAACACGCCGTCGATGCTCGCGGTCGAGGATGCGATCTGGAGCCTCGAATGGGCCAAGTCGCTCGGCCCCGACGGGCTGATCGCGCGGTCGGATGCGAACGCTGCGGCGTTGGACACGATCGTCGAGGAGCGCGACTGGCTCGGGCATCTCGCCGCCGATCCGGCGACGCGTTCGAAGACCAGCGTATGCCTGACCGTCGAGGGCGCCGACGAGGCGTTCGTCAAGACGTTCGCCGGGCTGCTCGAAAAGCAGGGCGCGGCGTTTGACGTCGCCGGCTACCGCGATGCGCCCCCGGGCTTGCGGATCTGGTGCGGCGCGACCGTCGACACCGCCGATATCGTGGCGCTCGGGCCATGGCTCGACTGGGCCTACGCGACCGCCAAGGCCGGCTGACTTCCTTGCCCTCTCCCCGCTGGGGAGAGGGTTGGGTGAGGGGCTGCCCCGGGCGATTCGCTCGGTGAGACCCAGCCCCTCACCCCGGCCCTCTCCCCGACGGGGAGAGGGAGCCATCCTCCATTCACGACATTCCCCCAGGAGCAATCCATGCCCAAAGTCCTTATTTCCGACAAGATGGACCCCCGTGCCGCCGAGATCTTCCGCGAGCGCGGCGTCGAGGTCGACGAGATCACCGGCAAGACGCCCGCCGAACTAATGGCGATGATCGGCGAGTATGACGGTCTCGCGATCCGCAGCTCGACCAAGGTCACCAAGGAAATCCTGGCGCACGCCACCAACCTCAAGGTCGTCGGCCGCGCGGGGATCGGTGTCGACAACGTCGATATCCCCGCCGCGTCGGCGCAGGGCGTGGTCGTGATGAACACGCCGTTCGGCAATTCGATCACCACCGCCGAGCATGCCATCGCGCTGATGTTCGCGCTTGCCCGCCAGCTGCCCGAGGCCGACGCCTCGACCCAGGCCGGCAAGTGGGAAAAGAACCGCTTCATGGGCGTCGAGCTGACGTCGAAGACGCTGGGCCTGATCGGGGCCGGCAACATCGGTTCGATCGTCGCCGACCGTGCGCGCGGGCTCAAGATGAAGGTCGTCGCGTTCGATCCGTTCCTGACGCCCGAGCGCGCGCTGGAGATGGGCGTCGAGAAGGTCACGCTCGACGAGCTGCTCGCGCGTGCCGACTTCATCACGCTGCACACCCCGCTGACCGACCAGACCCGCAACATCCTCAGCGCGGAGAATTTGGCCAAGACCAAGAAGGGCGTGCGGATCATCAACTGCGCGCGCGGTGGGCTGGTCGACGAAGCCGCGCTGAAGGCGGGGCTCGATTCGGGGCATATCGGCGGCGCCGCTCTCGACGTGTTCGTCGAGGAGCCCGCCAAGGCGTCGCCGCTGTTCGGTACCCCGAACTTCGTCAGCACGCCGCACCTGGGCGCGTCGACCAGCGAGGCACAGGTCAACGTCGCGATCCAGGTCGCCGAGCAGATGGCCGATTTCCTGATGTCGGGCGGCGTCACCAACGCGCTCAACATGCCGAGCCTGTCGGCGGAGGAAGCCCCGCGGCTGAAGCCGTACATGGCGCTGGCCGAAAAGCTCGGCTCGATGGTCGGGCAGCTGACGCACGGTTCGATCGACCGGATTTCGGTGCATAGCGAGGGCGCGGTCGCCGAGCTCAACCCCAAGCCGATCACCAGCGCGGTCCTGTCCGGTTTCCTGAAAACGCAGACCGCGACGGTCAACATGGTCAACGCACCGCTGATCGCGCGCGACCGCGGCGTCGAGGTGCGCGAGGTGCGGACCGAGCGCGAGGGCGACTATCACACGCTGCTCCGCGTCGCGGTGCGGACCGCGGATGGCGAGCGTTCGGTCGCCGGCACGCTGTTCGGCGACCAGGCCCCGCGTCTGGTCGAGCTGTTCGGGGTGAAGATCGAGGCCGATCTGGCCGGGCCGATGCTGTACGTCGTCAACGAGGATGCACCGGGCTTCATCGGGCGGCTCGGGACGGCGCTGGGCGAGGCCGGGGTCAATATCGGGACGTTCCATCTCGGACGGCGATCGGCTGGCGGCGAGGCGGTGCTGCTGTTGTCGGTCGACGACGCGGTGACCGCGGACCTGCTGACCAAGGTCCGCGCGCTCCCCGGCGTGAAGACCGCGATGGGGTTGGATTTCTGATCCTGCTATGCTCCTTCTAAAGCCCTCTCCCCTCTGGGGAGAGGGTTGGGTGAGGGGTAGTTGGGAAGGGTAGCGCTCGCGGCGCCCCTCACCCCGGCCCTCTCCCCGGAGGGGAGAGGGAGCAGTTGTGAAAACCGACGACCGCCTATTGGATCGGGCGAAGCGAATGCGTCGCGAGCCTACAGCGGCCGAGGCCATGCTCTGGCGTCACCTCCGCAACCGCCAGATCTTCAACACCAAATTCACTCGCCAACTCGTCATTGGCCCCTACATCGCCGACTTCGCCGCGCGCGACGCGAAACTGGTCGTCGAGGTTGACGGCGATACGCACACCGACCAAGCGCGCGACGAACGCCGCACGGCGTGGCTTCATTTACAGGGGTATCGCGTGATCCGGTTCAGCAATGCCGATGTCATCAACGACATGGACGGGGTATGGCAGGTTCTGGATAACGCGCTTCAAACCGCTGGACCCATCGCATGACCGCTCTCCTCCCCGAAGGCTATCGCGACCGCCTTCCCCCCTTCGCCGATTCCGCCGCCGCGCTCGAAATCCGCGTGCTCGAGGCGGCGCGGTTGCATGGCTATGAGCGCGTCGATCCGCCGCTGGTAGAATTCGCCGACGGGCTCGCGATGCGGCTGAAGGCCGGTGGGCTGCACGACGCGGTGCGGTTCGTCGATCCGGTGTCGCAGCGGACGCTGGCGATCCGGCCGGACATCACCGCGCAGGTCGGGCGGATCGCCGCGACGCGGATGGGGCATCATCCGCGACCGGTGCGGCTGAGCTATGCCGGGTCGGTGCTGAAGCTGCGCGCGTCGCAGCTCGCGCCGGCGCGCGAATGGCGGCAGATCGGGTGCGAGCTGATCGGGCTCGATTCGGTCGCCGCCGCGCAAGAGGTGGTCTCGGTCGCCGTTGATACGCTGGAGGCGGCGGGCGCGACCGGCCTGTCGATCGATTTCACGTTGCCCGATCTGGTCCAGACACTGGCAGACGGGCCCTTGCCGGTCGCGGCCGAGCACATCGCCGAACTGCGCGACCGGCTGGATGCGAAGGATGCGGGCAGCGTCGCGGCGATCGCGCCGGGCTATCTGCCGCTGATCGAGGCGGCGGGGCCGTTCGACACCGCGCTCGCCCGGCTTCGCGCGTTCGATACCGGCGGAGTCCTCGGCTCGCGTCTCGACGGACTGGCGCGGATCGCGGCCGACATCGGCGACCGCGTGACGCTGACGCTCGATCCGACCGAGCGCCACGGCTTCGAATATCAGAGCTGGCTCGGCTTCTCGCTGTTCGCGGCGGGGCTGTCGCAGGAGGCCGGGCGGGGTGGCACCTATACTGTGATCCACGAGAACGGCGCCGAAGAGGCTGCGACCGGGTTCTCGCTGTATGCCGACGCGCTGGTCGCGAACGGCAACGGCGTCGATCGGCGTCGGCTGTTCCTGCCGTTCGGTACCGCCCCGGCCGAGGGTGCGGCGATGCGCGCGCAGGGCTGGGTCACGGTCGCGGCGCTGGAGGCGGGCGATACGCCTGAGGCACAGCTGTGCACGCATCTATGGGTGGCGGACGGCCCCCGCGCGCTGTAGGCGCCATCGGTAATCTTCGGAGACGAACATGGGCAACGTAGCAGTCATCGGCGCGCAATGGGGCGACGAGGGCAAGGGCAAGATCGTCGATTGGCTCGCCGAGCGCGCCGATATGGTGGTGCGGTTCCAGGGCGGCCACAACGCCGGCCACACGCTGGTGGTGGGCGACAACGTCTACAAGCTGTCGCTGCTGCCGTCGGGCATCGTGCGCGGTACGCCGTCGTTCATCGGCAACGGCGTGGTGCTCGATCCCTGGGCGCTGAAGGACGAGATCGCACGGCTGGCGGCGCAGGGCGTCGTCGCGACGCCGGATACGTTGCGGATCGCCGATACCTGCGCGCTGATCCTGCCGTTCCACCGCGATCTCGACGGTCTGCGCGAGGATGCGAGCGGCGCGGGCAAGATCGGCACGACGCGGCGCGGCATCGGTCCAGCCTATGAGGACAAGGTCGGCCGGCGCGCGATCCGGGTCTGCGACCTAGCGCATCTCGACGACCTGGGACCGCAGCTCGACCGGCTGACGGCGCATCACGATGCACTGCGCGCCGGGTTCGGCGAGGCGCCGATCGACCGCGAGACGCTGATCGCCGACCTGCGCGCGATCGCCGGGTTCGTGCTCCCGTTCGCCAAGCCGGTGTGGCGCGACCTCAACATCGCGCGCGCTGCTGGCAAGCGCATCCTGTTTGAGGGCGCGCAGGGCGTGCTGCTCGACGTCGACCACGGCACCTATCCGTTCGTCACCTCGTCCAACACCATCGCCGGCGCTGCCGCAGGGGGATCGGGCCTCGGGCCGTCGGCGGTCGGGTTCGTGCTCGGCATCGCCAAGGCCTATACGACACGCGTCGGATCCGGTCCGTTTCCGACCGAACTCGAGGACGACACCGGCGAACGGCTGGGTCAGCGCGGGCATGAATTCGGCACCGTCACCGGGCGCAAGCGCCGCTGCGGCTGGTTCGATGCGGTGCTGGTGCGCCAGTCCGCCGCAGTCGGCGGCATCACCGGGATCGCGCTGACCAAGATCGACGTGCTCGACGGGTTCGAGCAGGTCTCGATCTGCACCGGCTATCGCCTGCGCGGCGAGACGCTGGATTATTTCCCGGCGCATGCCGCCGACCAGGCGCTGGTCGAGCCGATCTACGAGACCATGGAAGGCTGGCAGGAAACCACCGCCGGTGCGCGAAGTTGGGCCGATCTGCCGGCGCAGGCGATCAAGTATATCCGCCGTATCGAGGAGCTGATTCGCTGCCCGGTGGCGCTGGTGTCGACCAGCCCGCAGCGCGCGGACACGATCCTGGTACGCGATCCGTTCTCCGACTGATCGGCATACCCTGGGGCTAGGACCCAGACGCAAAAATACCGGGCGAAAGTGTCGCCCGGTATCCTTGCTTCATCGAAGTCGATCAGTTCGGCGTGGTACCGCCGGTCGTCGAACCGGTGCCGCCCATCGTGCCGCCTGCGGTGCCACCCATGGTACCGCCTGTCGTGCCACCCATGATGCCGCCCGTCGTTCCGCCCATGGTACCGCCGGTCGTACCGCCCATGGTGCCATCGGTCGTGCCACCCCTGGTGCCACCCGCCGTTCCGCCCATGGTCGAATCGGTACCCATCGTCGTCGAACCGGTGGTCGAACCCGAGCGGCTCTTCTTGGCCGAACGGCTGCTGCGGGTCGACGACGTCGTCGGCGAGGTCGTGGACTGGGGGCTGCTTGCGGTGGTGCCGGTCTGGCCCGACATCGACCCGCCGGCGGTACCGGTCGAGCTCGTCGTCTGCGCCATGGCGGCGGCGGGGATGATCAAAGCGGCAATGCCCAAGGTCTTGATAATACGCATCGTTCTCTCTCCTGTTTTATAGGAGACCCAACGACCCTCAGCCTTAACCGTTCCCTACCTCATCCGCACTGGGCGCGGTGCAGCAACGCCTGGTCCGCCAATACCAGTGCCACCATGGCCTCGACCACGGGCACCCCGCGGATGCCGACGCAAGGGTCGTGACGGCCCTTGGTAGCGATCGTGGTGGCGATGCCATCGGGTCCGATCGTCTCGACCGGGGTGAGGATCGAGCTGGTCGGCTTGAACGCGACGCGCAGCCGGATCGGCTGGCCGGTGGCGATCCCGCCCGCGATCCCGCCGGCATGGTTGGCGAGGAATTCGGGGCCTTCTGCACCCGGCCGCATCGGATCGGCATTGGCCTCGCCCGACAGTGCGGCGGCGGCGAACCCGTCGCCGATCTCGATGCCCTTGACCGCGTTGATGCTCATGCACGCCGCTGCGAGTTCGGAATCCATCTTGGCATAGATCGGCGCGCCCCAGCCGGCAGGGACGCCGGTTGCCTCGCACGCGATCACCGCGCCCAGCGACGACCCGGATTTGCGCGCATCGTCGACCAGTCGCTCCCAGCGCGAGGCGGCGGCGATGTCGGGGCAGAAGAACGGGTTCATGTCGATCTGCGCATCGTCGAACCGGGCAGGGTCGATCGCGTCGCCGCCGATCGCCTCGACCCAGGCGCGCACCCGGACCTGTGGCACCACCAGCCGCGCGACCGCGCCGGCGGCGACGCGCGCCGCGGTCTCGCGGGCGGACGATCGCCCGCCGCCGCGGAAATCGCGGAACCCGTATTTGGCGTCATAGGCATAGTCGGCGTGGCCGGGACGATAGGCCTTGGCGACGTCGGAATAGTCCTTCGACCGCTGGTCGACATTCTCGATCATCAGGCTGATGGGGGTGCCGGTGGTGCGGCCGTCGAACACGCCGGAGAGGATGCGGACCTGATCGGGCTCACGCCGCTGCGTGGTGAAGCGCGAGGTGCCGGGGCGCCGCTTGTCGAGCCAGGGCTGGATATCGGCCTCGCTCAGCGCAATGCCGGGGGGGCAGCCATCGACCACCGCGCCCAGTGCCGGGCCATGGCTCTCGCCCCAGGTGGTGAACCGGAATACGCGTCCGAAGGTGTTGAAGCTCATTCCGCTGCAACCGCGTCCCAGGCGGCGCCAAACCGTTCGGCCATGTAGCGCGCATTCCCGAAGCGGCCCGCCATGAGGCCGGCCACGGTAAAGTCCGCGTCGAGCGATTCCCAATGCAAGCCGAACCCTACGCCCAGTACTTCGACCTCGGCGATCTGCTCCGGGGTCGCGCGATCGAAGCCCTGCAAGAGTTGCGGCGGGAAGGAGAAGGTCGATCCGTTGACCAGATCGACGACGATGCGATCCTGCGCGCGGTCGTATCGCGCCGCACGCGCACGCGGCTTGGTCGCCATCTCGATGCGACCGCGTTCGTTCGCGATCGCCATCTCTTCGTCAGTCAGTTCGATCATGGATTTCAGCCCATCTCTTCAGGAGCATCGCCTGGTTCTGTGCAACGGCGACAAGTGCGCGTCGCTGGACTGCCGCGCTCAACCGTTCGACGTATATCATGCGCGGAAGTCGTCCGTCGCCCTCGATCTCGATCTTCGCTTCGCCGTCTCCAAAAACATGGACATGCGACGGTGGGTGATCATCGACGAAGATCATGAAGCGCAGGCCATGGAGCCGGAGCACCGTAGGCATCAGGCCAGTGCGATGTCGGGGGCGTCCTCTGCCTTCATGCCGATCACGTTGTAGCCGGCGTCGACGTGATGCGTCTCACCAGTGACGCCGCTCGCCAGGTCGCTGAGCAAATACAGCCCGGCGCCGCCGACGTCGTCGATCGTGACGTTGCGCTTCAGCGGCGAGTTCAGCTCGTTCCACTTCAGGATCAGGCGGAAATCGCCGATGCCGCTGGCCGCCAGCGTCTTGATCGGGCCTGCCGAGATCGCGTTGACGCGGATGTTGTCGCGACCCAGGTCGACCGCGAGATACTGGACGCTGGTCTCGAGCGCGGCCTTCGCCACGCCCATCACGTTGTAGTGCGGGATGACCTTCTCAGCGCCGTAATAGCTGAGCGTCAGCATCGCGCCGCCTCCGGTTCCCGTCACGGGATCGAACGGCGCCATCATCTTGGCCGCGCGCTGTGCGACCGCGACGAACGAATAGACCGAGATGTTCATCGTCATCAGGAAATTGTCGAGGCTGGTGTCGACATACTTCCCGCGCAGCTCGTTCTTGTCGGAGAAGCCGATCGCGTGGACGACGAAGTCGATCGTCGGCCAGTCCTTCGCCAGGTCGGCAAAGGTCGCGTCGAGCGCGGCCATGTCGGACACGTCGCAATTGAACAGCCGCGCGGTGCCGAGCTGCTCCGCGAGCGGCCGGACGCGCTTTTCCATCGTCGCGCCCTGGTAGCTGAAGGCGAGTTCCGCGCCGGCTTCCGACAGCTTCTTCGCGATCCCCCAAGCCAGCGACTTGTCGTTGGCGAGTCCCATGACGAGCCCGCGCTTGCCTGCCATCAATCCATTCACGCCGTCGCCGTCCCCGTCTCTTCCGTTTCGTTGCCCTGCTCTTGCCCCGTTTCGGGGGGTTCCGCCAGTGCGGCGTTCAGATGCGCGCCGAATACCAGGCCCAGGCCGATGACGTAGAAGAACAGCAGCATGACGACGACGCCGGCCAGGCTGCCATAGGTCAGGTCGTAGCCACCGAGCTGCGCAAGGATCACCGGGAGCAGCGCGGTCGCCGCGATCCACCATGCGGTGGTGAACAGCGCGCCCGGCCATTTCGGGTTCTTGCTGTAGCGATAGCGCGACGGCGTCACCGAATAGAACAGCAGGTACAGCGCGCCGAACATGATCAGCCCGGGGATCGCGCGCGACAGGCCGACCCAGCCCGCGGCGTCCTCGGCGAACGGGAGCAGGCGATAGATGAACTGTTCCGCGGCGGTCAGGATGCCCTGCACCAGGAACGACAGCAGTGCGATGATCACCGAACAGATGATCACGAACGACGAGCCGAGCCGCGATTTCCAGAACGGCGCTGTCGCCTTGATCCCATAGGCGCGGTGGAAGATGTCGCGGATCGTCTCGACGAACCCGCCGACCGTCCAAAGCCCGACGAGGCCGCCCAACCACAGCAACGATCCGGTCCGTGCCGCCAGCACGTCGGAGATCGGCTTGCGCAACAGATCGGCGACGTTGGGCGGCAGGACGTGCAGGAAGGAATTCACCGCACGGATCGTCTCTTCGCTCTGGCCGAACAGCGACGCGATCGCCGCCGCCGTGATGAAGAACGGAAACAGCGTCATCAGCGCCAGATAGGCAAGGTTGCCGGCGTGGATGAAGCCATCGGTGAAGACGCCGACCGCCGATCGCTTGACCACTTCGAACGCGAAGCTGCCGGGGCGGACCTTTGCGTAACCCCGGTCGATACGGCGGCGCGCGGCGCCATGCTGGTGCGCCCGGGCTTCGGGCGAGAGGGCGCTGGCGTCGTTCATTACGACGTCAGACGCCCATCGCCCCCCGTGGGTTCCCCGCGTCGCGCGCCTCCCAGGTCTCGACGAAGGCGGTCAGCGCGGGGTCGTCCGCCGGCACCTGGACCATCAGCGTGACGAGTTGATCGCCGCGACCGCCGGCCTTTTTGTGGAAGCCCTTGCCCTTCAGGCGCAGCGTCTTGCCCGAACTGGTGCCCTTGGGGAGCGTCAGCATCACCGGCTTGTCGACCGTCGGCGCCTTCACCGACGCGCCCAGGACGGCTTCGGCCAGGCTGATCGGCAGATCGAGGCGGACGTCGTCGCCGTCGCGCGTGAAGAATTTATGCGGTGCGACGTCGATCGTCAGGATCGCATCGCCGGCACCGCCGGGGCCGGGCTCGCCCTTGCCGGTCAGCTTCATCTGGGTGCCGCTCTCGACACCGGCGGGGAGTTTCAGGTCGAGCGTCTTGCCGTCGGCGAGCGTCACCCGCTGCGGCTCGAGAGTCGCCGCCTCGACGAACGGCACCAGCAGGCGATACGCGGCGTTCGCGCCCTTGGGCTGCGCGCGCCGACCGAAGCCACTGGAGAAACCGCCGCGCTGGCCGCCGAACAGCCCTTCGAAGATGTCGCCGACATCCGCGCCGCCGCCGAACTCCTCGCTGCGGAAGCCGCCAGGGCCGCCCGGTTGCGGACGTCCGCCACCGCCGCCGCCAAAGCCGAACGGGGCGGCGGGGTTGCCATCGCCGTCGATCTCGCCGCGGTCGAACCGCGCGCGCTTGTCCTTGTCCTGCAGCAGGTCGTACGCGTTGGTGACCTGGCTGAACTTCTCCGACGCCTTGGGATTGTCCTTGTTGCGGTCGGGGTGCAGCTCCTTGGCGAGCTTGCGGTACGCCTTCTTGATATCGGCTTCGCTGGCGCTGCGGTCCACGTTCAGGATCTTGTACGGATCGGCCACTTACGTCCCCATGGTGTATTAGGCGCCTATGTGGGGCAGCGCGCCGCGATGCGCAATTCCTACTGCTCGAAGGCAGGCGGCTCGAAGGGCGCGACGTCGACGCTGACCTGCATGTCCTGCGCGCCCGATCCCAGTACGACGCCGTCGACCGGAGCAATCTCGGCATAGTCACGGCCGACCGCCATGACGATGTGGTCGCTGGCCATCCAGATGCCGTTGGTCGGATCGACCCCGACCCAGCCCTGCACCGGCCCGCACCACAGCAGCACCCAGGCGTGCGTCGCGTCGGCACCGACCAGGCGGGGCTGACCGGGGGGCGGGATGGTGCGGATATAGCCCGACGCATAGGCTGCGGGCAGCCCGGCGGCACGCAGGCCGGTGATCATGATCTGCGCGAAATCCTGGCACACCCCGCGGCGTTTCAGGAACGCCTCGTGCGGGGGCGTGTCGACGAAGGTCGCGGTGGCGTCGAATTCGAACTCGGTCTGGATCCGGCGTGCCAGCGCGATCCCTGCCTCCAGGCTGCCGCGCGACGGGTCGAGATCGGGCGCGCACCATTCGGCGATTGCATGGTCGAGCGGGATCAGCGGCGAGGGATAGAGATAATTGGCCGGGCTCGCCGCGGACAAATCGGTGCTGGCGCGCGCCATCGCCGCGACCTCGCCCAGCGTCGGGTCGTCTTCGGTCGGCACCGGCACGAGGCGGTCGACGACCATCCGCGAGATGCTTTCGATGGTCAGGTGGCGGACCGGGGAATCGACGGTCAGCCGGGTGACGTTGGCGAGTCCCGCTTCGGCGCGCGCGGCGCTGGTGCGGCCGGCGGGGTGAACCGATAGCGCATAGGATTCGAGCCGCTGGCCGGGCCAGTCGATCGGTTTCAGCCGCAGGTTGCAGCGCGCGAACTTGACGCTGGCGCCGTAATCGAAGGTGGTGACGTGGCGAATGTCGTAGATCATCGGGGCAACCTGCTCCCTCTCCCCTTCGGGGAGAGGGTTGGGGTGAGGGGCTGATCTGGGCGCAGCATTGCTTGGCGGCCCCTCACCCCTACCCTCTCCCCGGAGGGGAGAGGGAGCAGCGCACGCTTGCCGCTCATGCCAGGATCAGCCCGGCGGCGCGCAGCGGTTCGGCGCCCTGCAGGAAATAGCGCCGCGCCAGTGCGTCCGACACGCCGCCCAGCCGTCGCTCGATATCGCCCAGCGTTTCCGCATTGAGTTCCGCCGCGCTGGAGGTCGCGACGATCGCCTGCAGCCCGGTCGCCTGCCATTGCTGCGGCTCGGCCATCTCGTCGTCGCTCAGCACCGGCAGTTCCGCGAGCCGCTGCGCGATCCGTTCGGCGGAAAAGGCGAGGCTGCGCGGGTTGCCGGGGTCGAGCGCGACCAGGTCCATCACCGGCACCCGCGCGATCCCGGTCGGGTAACGCTGGCGGTAGGAGATCTGGCTGTCCGCCAGGTCGAGCAGCACCGACAGGTCGTCGGGCGACGCGCCGGGCATCCCGAACAGCCGGATCACGCGCGCCATCGCCATCGCGCGCTCGATCCGCCGGCCGAGATCGTGGAACCGCCACGCCGCGGTGCGCCCCATATGCTCGGCGGACAGCCCGGCGATCGCAGCGTACCGGCGTTGCAGCGATCCGGCGCGATCGAGCATGCCGCGGTGGGTGGGGAAGGGCGCTTCCAATAGCCGCACCATGTCCGCCGACAGCCGGTCGCGCGATCCTTCGCCGATCTCGCGGGCGTGGCGGTTGATCGTCGCGATCGACTGCCAGCCCTCGTCCTCCATCGCGGTGCGCGCGAGGAGGGTCAGGTCGGCGCGGCGCAGCGACGGCGGATGCGGGCCGGCGCCGGCCCCGACGATCAACCCGACCAGCCGCCCCACCGTGGCCGGCGACAGCACCGCGCCGCCATCGACGTCGATCGAATTGCCGAGCATCACCCGGATCGCGCCGAGCAAGGCTTCGCCGCGTTCGAGATAGCGCCCCAGCCAGTAGAAATTGTCGGCGACGCGGCTCGGCAGCGTCCCCGGATTGCGGCGGACGTGGAGCGAGTCCGGCGCGGTCAGCAGCGATTCCGGCGCGACCGGTTCGGGGCCGTGGATGCAGACATCCGCCGACCACACGCCTTCGCCCATCACCCCGGCACGCGGGTCGGGATGCTCGCCGATCCGCGCGAACCCGCCCGGCAGCACGGTCCAGTTGCCATCAGCTCCGCGCGCCGCGAACACCCGCAGCGTGAACGGCCGGGGGACCAGCGCGTCGCCGATCACCACCGGCATCGTCGACAGCTGGACCATCTCCTGCCCGACATAATCCTGCGGGCGGCGCACCAGGTCTGCGATCAGCGCGGTGCGCGCCGCGCCGGTGATCTCGGCGCCCGCGACCGGTCCGCCGGTCATGCCCAGCGGAGTCTCGCGGAACGCCGGCCCGATCAGCATCCGGTCGAACGCCTCCACAACGCTGGCACACGCGTCCGGCTGTCCGCACCACCAGGTCGCGATGTTGGGCAGCAGCAGCTCCTCGCCGAGCAGTTTCCGCGACAGACCCGCCATGAAGCCGGCAAAGGCAGGCGCCTCCAGCAAGCCGGCGCCCGGCGCGTTCGACAGCACGACGTTGCCCGCGGCATAGGCGTCGATCAGCCCCGGCACGCCGATCTGCGAATGGGTGTCGAACGCCAGCGGATCGAGCAGCCGCGGATCGACCCGGCGCCACAGCGCGTCGATCCGCTTCAGCCCGCCGATGGTGCGGACGTACACCTTGTCCTCGAGCGCGGCGAGATCCGCGCCCTCGACCAGCAACAGTCCCAGATAGCGCGCGAGATGCGCCTGTTCGGGATAGCTCGGGTTGAAGCGGCCGGGGGTCAGCAGCCCGATCCGCGGATCGGTGCGCTTGCACATCGCCGCGATCCCAGCGCGGAACGCGGCAAAGAACGGCGCATGGCGCTGGACGTTGAGTTTCGCCTGCAATCCGCCCAGCGTACGCCCGACCGCGAGCCGGTTCTCGAGCGCATAGCCGGCGCCAGCGGGCGCGCGCAGGTGATCGGCGAGCACGCGCCATTCGCCGGTCGGACCGCGCCCCAGGTCGACCGCGATGAACTGCAGATGCCGCCCGCCCGGCGGCTCCAGCCCGACCATCGGGCGCAGGAAGAACGGGCTGCCGGTGACCAGCGCGGCGGGAATATGCCCGTCGGACACCAGGGTCGCATCGCCGTAGAGGTCGGCGACGATCGCCTCCAGCAGGTCGGCGCGCTGCACCACGCCGCGCGCGATACCCGCCCATTCCTGCGATTCGATCAGCAGCGGCACCGGCGAGACCGGCCAGGGGCGCTCGTCGGGTTCGTCGGCGATGCGAAAGCCGGTACCGATGTCGGCGGCATGGCGCTGCACGCGCTCGCGGGCATGGCCGAGATCGTCGGAGGCGACCGTCGCCAGTTCCTCGAACATCGCGGTCCACGCCGAATCCGCGGCGTCGCACAACACGTCGGCAGGGCCGGAGCGCGCACAATAGTCGGTCAGCCAGCGCCGGGCGTGAAGGGTGGCGTCGAACAGGGGGGCGGGTTGCGTCGCCATCGTCACGTAATTCCCCAAAGCGCGTCGGGCTTGGTCCACCTTTCGGCGGCGGGGTGCAAGGCAAATCCCGCCGATTCTTCCGTTCGTCATCCTGGGCTCGACCCAGGATCCAGGGTTATGAAGCGCCGCGTTCGTGGCTCTGGATCCTGACTTTCGTCAGGATGACGGTTGCCTACAGGTCCGGCAGCACCTGGTCCGCTTGCCCCCAGCCATCGAGCGCGGGCGACCCGACCCGTTCGATCAACTTCGCCGCATCGCGCACGCTCCACTTCGCCGCGGTGTCGATATCGCGCAGCTCGGTCCACGACACCGGCGCCGCCACCGGCGCGCCCGCCCGCGCGCGTGCCGAATAGGGCATGATCGCGGTCGCGCCGCGCTGGTTGCGCAGATAGTCGATGAAGATCTTGCCGACCCGCTTGGCCTTGGCCATCACCGCGACGAAGCGATCGGGCTCGGCCGATGCCAGCGCGCGCGCGAAGCGGTCGGCGAAGTCCTTCACCGCGGGCCACTCCGCTTGCGGGGTCAGCGGCACCACGACATGGACGCCCTTGCCCCCCGACAGCAGCGGGAAGCTGACCAGCCCGAGTTCGGCAAGCTGGTTCTTCAGATGCTCGGCGGCCTTCTTGGTGTCCTCGAAATCGAGGCCCTCGTCGGGGTCGAGATCGAACACCAGCCGGTCGGGCTTCTCCAGCGCGTCGATCTTCGATCCCCAGCCGTGGAACTCGATCGTCCCCATCTGCACGCACGCGACCAGCCCGTCGGCGCTGTCGACGTAGAGATAATTCTCGGTCGACCCGTCCTTTTCGCGGATCGGCACCTGGTGGACGGTGTCGCCGAAGCTGCCAGCGTCGTGCTTCTGGAAGAAGCACGCGCGGGCGCGGCCTTGGGGGCAACGGACCAGGCTGACAGGGCGATCGCCGGCCCAGGGCAGCATGATCCCCGATATCGCCGCGTAATAGTCGGCGAGCTCGCCCTTGGTGACGCTCGATTCAGAGAAGATCACGCGGTCGCGGCTGCTGACCTTGACGGTGATCTCGGGCGCGGGGGCGGCATCGGACTTTGGGTCGGGAAGCGGGGCAGGGGTCTCGGCGACGACGTCCTTCGCCGCCTTGTCCTCGCGCAGCCCGATAAAGCTCGAATGGCGCAGCACGCCGTCGGGCGTCGTCTCGGCGAACGCGACCTCCGCGACCAGCTTCGGCGTCACCCAGCGCGCACCGCGCACCGCCGCCTTGGGCGCCTGCACGGTCGGCGTCTTGCGCTCCAATCCGTCGAGCTTCTCGCGCAGCTCGGTCATCAGTGCCTGGTCGAACCCGGTGCCGACCTTGCCCACATAGACATAGCCGTCATGGCCGTTGACCCCGAGCAGCAACGACTTGAACCCGCGTTTCTTGTCCGACGGCAGCCAGCCGACGATGACGAATTCCTGGCGGCGGATGCATTTGACCTTGAGCCACGCCTTGGTGCGCTTGCCGACATAGGGCGCGTCGGCGCGTTTCGAGACGATGCCTTCAAGGCCCTCGCGACACATCGTCTCGAACAATTGCTCGCCCGCGCCGATGACGTGGTCGGAATATTGCAGGTGCGTGTCGCTGCCGATCAGCGGTTGCAGTCTGGCTTTGCGGTCGAGGTTCGACAGCGGCGTCAAATCCTCGCCGTCCAGTTCGAGCAGGTCGAACGCGAACATCGTCATCTCGCCATTCGCCGAGATCGCGTCCTTCAGCGTCGAGAAATCTGGCTGGCCATCCTTGAACGCGACGATCTCGCCATCGATCAGTGCGGTCTTTACCGGGAGCTTGGCGGCGGCGGCGGCGATCCCGGGGAACTTGTCGGTCCAGTCGAGCCCGGAGCGGGTGAAGACCTTCGCCTTGCCATTCGCGACGGCAACGAGCGCGCGGTAGCCGTCGTATTTCACTTCGTGCAGCCACGCGGTGCCAGTGGGGACCGCGTCGACGAGGGTGCAGAGTTGGAGGTCGCGGAACGCAGTCGAAGCATCGTCATCCTGACGAAAGTCAGGATCCAGGGTCTCAGGCGTCGCGCTCGTGGCTCTGGATCCCAGCGTTCGCTGGGATGACGGTTTGGAGAGGAGTGACGGTTTTCGCTCAGGTTTGGCCTTCGCCTTCGCCGTCTTCCCCTCCTCGATCTCCACCATCGTCCGCCCGGTCGCGACGCTGGTCAGCGCCTCCTCGACCAGCGTATCCGTCCCGCCCGCCTCGGCATCGCCGGTCTTCCGCAGCAGCCAGTTCTCGCGCTTTTCCTTCGCGCGCGGTTTCAGGCGGATCAGCAGCCATTCGCCCTTCATCCGCTCGCCCTCGAGGACGAAGTGGAGGTGGCCCTTGTCGAGGTCCTTGGCCGACTTGCCCTTGATCGGAGACCAGGTGCCGCGGTCCCAGAGCATTACCGTGCCGCCGCCATATTCGCCCTTGGGGATGGTCCCCTCGAACGTCGCGTAGCTGAGCGGGTGATCCTCGGTGCGGACGGCGAGGCGTTTTTCGCCCGGATCGAGGCTGGGACCGCGGGTGACCGCCCAGCTTTTTAGCACGCCGTCGATCTCGAGCCGGAAGTCCCAGTGGAGGCGGGTGGCGTCGTGCTTCTGGACCATGAAGCTGTTGCCGTGTCCGGGGGCGAGCGTACCCGCGGGTTCGGCGGTCTTCGCGAAGTCGCGCTTCGCGTTGTAAAGTTCGAGGGGATCGACAGTCATCTCACTCCCCTCCCGCAAGCGGGAGGGGGTAGGGGGTGGGCTCGCGCTCTCGACAATAGCTCACGCCGATGGCGCGAGCCCACCCCCGACCCCTCCCGCAGGCGGGAGGGGAGGAGAAGCGGGTCAGGCACGTTTCTTCGCCGGCGCGCGCTTGGCGGGGGCCTTCTTCGCCGGCGTCTTCTTCTCCTCAGCCTTGGCCGGCTCCTTCGCCGCCATCGACTTCTTCAGCGCCGCCATCAGGTCGACCACATTCGACCCGGAGCGTTCCTCCCCCTTGTCCTCGATGATCTTCTTGCCGTTCGCCTTGCGCTTGCGCTCGATCAGGTCTTTCAGCGCATCGACATAGCGGTCGTGGAATTCCTGCGGGTGGAACGCCGCGGTGCGCTTGTCGATCAGCGCCTCGGCCAGGTCGAGCAGCTCGTCGTCGGGCTTGTCGTCGGGGATCTCGCGAAAATAGCCCTGAGCCTTGTGGACCTCGTCGGCGTAGCGCAGCGTCTCCAGCACCATGCCGCGGCCGCATGGTTTCAAACTGACGACATATTCGCGCCCGCGCATCGCCAGCTGGCCGAGCCCGACCTTCTTGGTCCGCCGCAGCGCCTCGCGCAGCACGATGAACGCTTCCTCGGCGAGGTCGTCGGCAGGCACCACGAAATACGGCTTCTCGTAATAGAGCACGTCGATCTCGCTCGCGTCCACGAACTGCGTCAGTTCCAGCGTCTTCTTCGACTCGAGCTTCACCGCGTCGATCTCGTCCTGTTCGAGCAGGACATATTCGCCCTTCGAGATCTCATAGCCCTTCATGATCTCGTCGGCGTCGACCGGGCCGACGCCGGTGACGACCTTGTCGTAATGGATCGGCTGGCCCGACGGCTCGTGGATCTGCTTGAAGCTGACCTGCGCGCCGCTCTTGGTCGCGGAATAGATCTCGACCGGAATCGAGACCAGCGCGAGCCGGATCTGTCCCTGCCAATATGCGCGTGCGGCCAAAGCGGTGTCCTTCGTTGCGGAACCGATTCAATCGTTCGGGCAGGCAACTCGTTCCCCATCCTTCTTCACGCTCCCTGAAAGGGAGGGGAGACGAGGTTTCGCTATCGGCCATGTTTCGCTATGGAGCCGGCATGTCCAACGACCCCTTCGCGCTGTTCGAGTCCTGGTACGCCGAGGCCAAGGCGTCCGAAATCAACGATCCCAATGCGGTAGCGCTCGCGACGGCGGATGCGGACGGGCGGCCATCGGTGCGGATGGTGTTGCTGAAGGGGCATGGCCCCGATGGCTTCGTGATCTACACCAACCGCGAGAGCCGCAAGGCCGGCGATCTGACCGCCAATCCCCATGCCGCTTTGCTGTTCCACTGGAAGTCGATCCGCCGCCAGATCCGCATCGAGGGGGCGGTCGAGCTTGCGACCGACGCCGAATCCGATGCCTATTTCGCCTCGCGCGGGCGCGACTCGCAGCTCGGCGCCTGGGCGTCCGAACAGTCGCGACCGCTCGATGCGCGCGCGACGTTCGAAGCGCGCTTCGCCGAGATGACCGCGCGGTTCGAGGGGCAGGACGTGCCGCGGCCGCCGCATTGGGGTGGCTATCGGATCGTGCCGACCCACATCGAGTTCTGGCAGGATCGCGCGCACCGGCTCCACGAACGCCGGCTGTTCGTGCGCGAAGACGGTGCCTGGAGCGAAGGGCAGCTGTACCCATGACCAACGACGAACGACGGAAAATCATCCCGCTGGCGACCCGCGCGGCGCTCGCCAGCGTCGCGATGGCGTGCTTCCTGCTGCTGCTGAAGGGCTTTGCGGCGTGGTCGACGGGATCGGTCGCGATGCTCGGCTCGCTCGCCGACACCGCGCTCGACCTGCTCGCCAGCCTCGTGACGCTGTACGGCGTGCGGCTTGCCGCGACCCCGGCGGATCACGACCACCGCTTCGGCCACGGCAAGGCGGAGGCGCTCGCGGCGCTGTTCCAGGTCATGCTGATCACCGCGTCGGCGGGCGCGATCGCCTGGCGTGCGATCGTCGCGCTGGGCAATCCCGGCCCCACCAGCGGCGCGGAATTCGGTATCGGCGTGTCGGTGATCGCGATCGTCGCGACGCTGTTCCTGCTCGCCTATCAGCGTAGCATCATTCGCCAGACAGGATCGGTCGCGATCCTGGCGGACAACGTCCATTACCAGTCCGACGTGCTGCTCAACGGATCGGTGATCGTCGCGTTGGTGCTCGACCAGTATTTCGGCTGGAGCGGCGCCGACCCGATCTTCGGCATCATCATCGCGGTTTGGCTGGCGTGGGGCGCGTTCTCGGCGTCGTCGAACGCGATCGACCAGCTGATGGACAAGGAATGGCCCGAGGATTTGCGCACGCAGTTCCTCGACGTCGCCGCGCGCCAGCCGGGGCTGAAGGGCATCCATGACTTCCGCACCCGCCGGTCGGGCAGTCACGATTTCGCGCAGTTCCACATGGAGGTGTCGCGCGACCTGAGCGTCGCCGCGGCGCACGACATCGTCGAGGGCGTCGAGCGCAACCTGCGTGCGATGTTCCCCAAGGTCGAGGTGCTGATCCACCTCGATCCCGAAGGGCATGTCGACACCGACAACCCGCTGGTCGAGGCCGACGTCACCCCGCACTGGTTCGGCAAGCGCCTTTAAGAAGGTCCGTACAGCATGAGAATCCCCTTCGCGCAGATCGATGCGTTCGCGGACGGTCCGTTCGGCGGCAACCCGGCGGCGGTGATGCCGTTGTCGAAGTGGCTCGACGACGACGTGCTGCTGGCGATCGCCGCCGAGAACAACATCAGCGAGACCGCGTTCCTGGTCGCGTCCGAACAGGACGGCGTCGAGTTCGACCTGCGCTGGTTCACGCCGGCGGCCGAGGTCGCGCTGTGCGGTCACGCGACGCTGGCGAGCGGGCATTTCGTGCTGTCGTCGGACACCGCGCTCGACCGGGTCCGGTTCGCGACGCGGCAGGCGGGCGTGCTTGAGGTCGCGCGCGCCGACACCGGCTATACGTTGGCGCTGCCCGCGTGGAAGCCGAGCCCCAAGCCGCTGCCGGAGATCGCTGCGGCGCTGGGGATCGCGGAACCGATCGAGACGCTGTGGCACGACAAGGGCTATGCGCTGGTCGTCGTCGAGGAGGAGGACGTCGTGCGCACCCTGTCGCCGGACATGGCAGCGCTGGCGAAAATGCCAATCGTCGCGATCGTCGCGGCGCGGGGACGCGCGACCGACATCGTCAGCCGCGTCTTCACGCCTTACTATGCGATCCCCGAGGATCCGGTGACCGGGTCGGCCCACGCCGTGATGGTCCCGTATTGGGCCGAGACGCTCGGTGACCGTTTCACTGCGTTCCAGGCGAGCGCGCGGGGCGGGCGTCTGACGTGCCGGCTCGACGGCGACCGCGTGATTTTGGGCGGCAACTGCGTGACGGTGATCGAGGGCACGTTCCTGCTGCCGTAACTCCCCGTCATCCCGGGCTCGTCCCGGGATCCAGGGTCGCATGCGTTGCGCACCGTAACCCTGGATCCCGGGACGAGCCCGGGATGACGGGAACTAGCGCTTTCGCCCCTTGGTCATCGGATCGGGTTTCTTCGGCTTCACCCAACCCTCCGGCGGCACCACGCGCTGCTGGCTCGTGCCTAGCCCCATCGCGCCGGGCTGTTGCCGCGTCAGGCCTTCGGTGTCCGCAACCTCGCCGCCGCCGCGTAGCACGCTGATCTGGTCACGCAGCCGCTTGGCGGTCTCGAAATCGAGCGCGGCGGCGGCGGCTTCCATCTGTCGGCGCAGGTCCTCGATATCGGTCACGCCGCGAGCATCGCGGCTTCGGTCTCGGCGATCCAGCCGCCGCCCAGCACCCGCGACCCTGCGTACAGCACAGCCGCCTGTCCCGGCGCGACGCCGTATTCGGGGGCGTCGAACACGATCCGGTCGCCGACCAGTCGCGCCGGCACCGGCTTCGCCATCGAGCGCACCTTTGCGGTCAGCGGACCATTATGGTCGCCGCCCAGCCAGTTGAGACCGGTCAGCCGCGCGGCATCGACCGCCAGCGCGCGCCGCGGTCCCACCACCACGCGCTTGGTCTCGGGTTCCAATCGAACGACGTAGAGCGGCTCGGCGGTCCCGCCGATCTCCAGCCCGCGGCGTTGCCCGACGGTGAAGTGGATCAGCCCGCGATGCGCGCCCAGCCGCGTGCCGCCGAGGTCGACGATGTCGCCGGCGGTGTCGGCATCGGGTCGCAGCTTCTTGACCAGCCCGGCATAGTCGCCGTCGGGGACGAAGCAGATATCCTGGCTGTCCGGCTTGGCCGCGACCCCCAGGCCCAGCTCCGCGGCGATCTCGCGGACCCGCGATTTGGGCAGCGCGCCCAGCGGAAAGCGCAGATAGTCGAGCTGGTCCTGCGTCGTCGCGAACAGGAAATAGCTCTGGTCACGCGCCGGATCCGCACCGCGGTGGAGTTCGGCGCCGGCGATGTCTTCGATCCGCTGCACATAATGCCCGGTCGCGAGGCAATCCGCGCCCAGATCGCGCGCCAGCTTGAGAAGGTCGGTGAACTTCGGCCCCATATTGCACTGGACGCACGGGATAGGGGTACGGCCCGCCAGATATTCGTCCGCAAACCGGTCGACCACCTGCTCGCGGAAACTGGTTTCGTGATCGAAGACGTAATGCGCGATGCCCAGCCGGTCGCAGACCGCGCGGGCATCGCGGATGTCGCGCCCTGCGCAGCACGACCCGGCGCGACCGACCGCCTCGCCGTGGTCGTAGAGCTGCAACGTCACCCCGATCGTCTCGGCGCCGGTCGCGGCCGCCAGCGCCGCCACCACCGAACTGTCGACGCCGCCAGACATCGCGACGACGATCCGCTTGGTCGCAACCGCCTCGCCGAGCTGAAAATCCACACTATCCATGATGGCGCCACATAGGCGTTGCGGTCGTCCGATGCAAAAATGCGACGAAGAATTGGAAAAAAGCGACAGGTTCATGAACTCTTGCACCGGGCTTTACCCGGCTTTCATTTCCTCGCGGCTACACCATCGGTTCTGCCACGTACGGCAACGAGAGAGTAGAACGCTTGGACCTGAGTTTCCCCCGTTTCGATCGCGACGTCGAGCTCACCGTACTTCCGGGTGATCTGGCCGTCCTGATCGTCGGTATCGCCGCCCGACAGGCGGCGAGCCATACCGCGGTGGTGCAAGCGGGATTCGCGCGTTCGCAGCACGATCCGAAACTGTTCGCGCCACTGCACGGTGCGTTCAACGGGCCGATGGCGGCGGCGTTGATCCGTTGGAAGGAGGAATGAAGACCTGATTTACCGTTGCGTTTCAGTCGATCTTCAAGCCCGGCCCTTATGTGCCGATCCTGCGTATCGAGAGGGGGCCCCCGCCCCGATCAGAGGTTGTACATGATCGAGAACCATAAAATTCGTCCCGGCAAAGTCATCGGCCCCTTGGGCGAGCAGTTGACGCTGGAGTCTCTTCCGCCACCCAGCACCACGCGCTGGGTCGTGCGCCGAAAGGCCGAGGTGGTCGCCGCCGTCAATGGCGGGCTGCTGTCGGTCGACGATGTCTGCGCACGCTATGGCCTGACGGTCGAGGAATTCGCCAGCTGGCAGCGGGCGATCGATCGGTCGGGCATGCCCGGGCTGCGGGTCACGCGAATCCAGCACTACAAGTCGCTGTACGAACGCCAGCAGAAATATTGACGCCCCGGTTAAAAACCGGGGGTCAAAAAACTGGGTGTTTAAAACGGTAGCGGAACAAATTTCCCCGTTCGCTCGTCTTTTCGCCGTCGCCCCATCGCGGGCTAAACGGAGGGAAGTAAAATGGGTCTCATTCTTTGGCTGATCGTCGGCGGTGTCATCGGTTGGATCGCTAGCATGATCATGCGCACCGATGGCCAGCAGGGCATCTTCCTGAACATCGTGGTCGGCATCGTCGGTGCGTTCATCGGCGGCCTGATCCTGTCGGGTGGTTCGATCAACAGCGCGCCGCTGACGCTCACCACGTTCATCGTGTCGCTGCTGGGTGCAATCATCCTGCTCGCGATCGTGAACCTCGTGCGCCGCGGCAGCGTCCGCTAAGCGGTCGCAAACCCAACGCTAAGGAAAGGCCGCCCGAACGATCGGGCGGCCTTTTTTTTGTTCGCCACAATCCCGTGCAGCTCCGGCTGATGCGGCGCCAACGGCAATCAACCTATCGGAGGATATCAGCGTGCAAGGACAATCATCATGATGGGCGTAGTAATGCTGCTCGCCGCAGCGGCCGCGAATTGCGGTGACAAACCGAACCAGACCGCGATGACGATGTGCCAGAAGGCCGTCGCCGATCAGGCGGATGCCGAAATGAACCGGGCGTGGACCCCGCTCTATGCCAAGATGAAGCTGCGCGACCGCGACGAGCCGGGCTACGCCGCCGCGTTGCTGGCCGCCCAGCGCGCCTGGCTGGCGTTCCGCGATGCCGAGTGCCGGATCGAGAGCTATGAATGGCGCGGCGGGTCCATGCAGCCCTTCACGGCGAACCAGTGCCGGGCGGATGTCACGCGCGCGCGGACGCGGCAACTGGTCGAAATGTCGGGCTGGAACTGATCGGACGGACGGTCACGCGACAGGATCGACGCGACCGTTCCGCTTCCACAACGCCCACGCCATGCCGCCGAGCATCGCGGTAGCGGCGAGCAGGACGATCCACAGCAACGCCTGTCGCGTCCCGGTTCCGGCGATCGCGGCCAGGCGAAGCGGGGTTTCCGCAGTTGTCACAGTGGCGGTCGGTATCGGTCCGCGGTCGGTCGCGACGTTGTCCGGCGGCAGATAGACGTCTGCGGCGCCGGCGCGTCCGACAGCCAGCGTGAAGGGCGGGCGACCGGCTGTCAGGAACACGATCGCTCGCGGTACGAAGCCTAGTTCGACCCCCGGCGGGGACGTGAAGCCGGCCGATCGCTGGTCCGCCTCGATCCGGATCAGCCGATAGGATTGGCCCGGCAGCGTAATCGCGCCGCCTGCGTTCGCGCCGACCCCGGGCCGGACGGCGGTTCCGCGGCCCAGCAGGGTCCAGGGCTGCTCAGCATCGTTCCGGCCAAGCACGCGAACGGGAACGATCGCGTCGTTCCCGGTCGGACGGAGTTCGATCGTATCGAGCGCGGTGGCGAACGGTATCGCGAACTCCACGACATGCGGATCGGCCAAGTCCGGCAGGATCGCGCCCATCGTGACCGGCGCGGCGGCGCCGGCCCGGCTCTCAAGCACGGCGCCGCGCACCGTGACCGGCGCCAGCAGCCGCGAGGCGGCGTGCCAGGTGATGCGTAGATACTGGCCGTGCAGCATCTCGCCATCCAACGGGATGCGGGGCCCGCCAGTGGCGCCCGTCGCGCGATAAACGGTCTTTTCGGCGATCGGTCGCCACGTCTTCAGGTCGGCGCTGGCCGCTACCGTGAAGGTGACAGGCTGCGCTTGCGGCACGTCGGCGTCGAGCGACAGCGCTTCTGCGTCGCCGCGGACCGCACGGGCGTCGAGCAAGGCGCCGAGCGTTTCGACCTCGGCCGGCCCGCCGCGCGGCGTGCCGTCGATCCGCGTCACGCGCGCGTCGCCGGTCCCTTCGACCGTCAGCGACACGCCGGTAACCGTCAGCGCGTCGGCCGCGCCCAGGATCGGCATCGCCGGCAGCACATCGCGTCGGCCCGCTCTGCCGGGCGCAGCTGCCTGCGCGATCGGCATCGCCCGGTTGGCGGCATCGAACACGCGGAGGTCGGACAGCCCGGCGGTACGCGACGCCGCCAGCACGGCGGCCGGCAACATAATCCGCTGGGCAGGCGCGCCGCTCGCGACCACGATCGGCAGGCGCGCGGCATAGCCATCGGGCGTGCCGTCCGATCCGGTCGGCGCCGCCGCGACGAGCATCGCCGTCGCCAGGACAAGTGCGGAGAGTCGCGCCCTCATGCCACGGCGCTCCGGTCGTTCGGCACATCGGTCTTGGGCGGCAGCGGGGCTATATAGCCGACCACCAGCATCAGGACGCCGACCCCGATGAACGCAACGATCCGCGCGCCGCCGCCGGCGGTGTTGAGGTCGACCAGCAGCAGCTTCGCGACGGTCAGCGCGAGCAGTCCGGCGCCAACCAGCCACAGCGCCCGCTGCGCCCGGCGGTTGGCGAGCACCATCAGCGCCAGCGCCAGCGAGGTCCACAGGATCGCGAGTCCGGTCTGCACGACGACGCTGCCGAGCAGCGCATCGCTGCCCCATGCCACCCCGAACAGATGGTGCGCGAGCCGCAGCCAGATCGTGTTGATGATCACGAAAGCGAGACCCGCCAGTGCGGCGAGCGCTCCGGGCGTTGCCAGCGTGGCGACGCCGCGAGGCGGGGGGTTCGCCGCCAGCATCGTCCGCCGCCACAGCGCCAGCCCGGCCAGCGCCAGTCCCAGCGACAGGTCGACCGGGTTGAGCACCGGCAGATACGGCAACGGCGTCGTATTCCCCGACGAACCCACCGCCGTCAGCATCGCGCCCAGATAGCTCAGGATAGCGATCGGGATCGCCGCCACCCAGCCATACGCGCTCGCATGGCGATCGAGCGGCCACCGCATCGCGGGTTTGCGCTCGGTCATCGCCCGGCCGGCGGACAGCGTCAGCACCAGAAGCACCGCGACGGTCGCGCTGAGCAAGCTGACCTCCGCCCAGGCCGTGCTCCATAACCGTGCGCGATCGATGCCCAGCCACAGGCAGTCGGCGAGCATTGCCGTCACCAGCCAGACTCCGCCGATATGCACGGCGTCGAGCAGCGGGTGCTGCCCGGTTGCCGCGGCGTCGGCGTCGTTTCGGTACAGCATGTGCAGATGCAGGCCGATCGCGGCGAGCCAGACTATCGCGTCGGGCAGGTACAAGACGTGCCGCCC
Source organism: Sphingomonas sp. R86521 (assembly GCF_042466235.1). Taxonomy (NCBI): domain Bacteria; kingdom Pseudomonadati; phylum Pseudomonadota; class Alphaproteobacteria; order Sphingomonadales; family Sphingomonadaceae; genus Sphingomonas; species Sphingomonas sp. R86521. The sequence continues at coordinate 808,683 of NZ_JAXHBY010000001.1, forward strand.
GTCATCCAGCGCGCTTGCGAACCCTAGTACGAGGGCGACCAGAGTAACATGGCTTGGCCAGGATGCCACTGGCCAGCGCCAGCGGCGTCCGATCGTCTGCGCGACCCAGGCGCTGGCTATGCAGGCCAGCATCACCAGCAACGGCTGAACGCCGCGATCGAACGCCGGCACTGGCGGCCGGTCGGCCAGATGTGACGGCACGATCCGCATCGCTTCCGCCGCCCATGCCGCGCACCAGAACGCGAAGCCGAACAGGAAGGTGGGCTGGGCGAGCGTGGCTTCAAGACGGGCATAGGACCGTGCCACCGCAGACTCGCTGTGCGGCAACGGATCGCGCAAGCACCATGCCGTCGCCAGCGCCGCCAGCGCGATCAGCATGGCGCCGATAAAGCCGGGGTTCGCCAGCGGAAGTGCGGACGCCACGTGCGATGCCTTGCCCATGTAGATCAGCGCCGCCAGCAGCTGCAGCAGGATGCCGAACAGCCGCGGCATCCACCGCGCCTGCCGCATGCCGACCCAGAACGCCCCCGCACCCTCCAGCGCCCAGGTCGCGGATGTCCAGCGCGCGCCCAGCGCCAGCGGGACCGCCAGCGTGACGAAGCCGATGCCGATCGCCAGCATCGTCTCGGTCATCACCCGGAAGCCTTCGCGCCGATAGCGCATCGTCCACGCCGCAACGCCGAGATACAGCGCCGCGAACCCGAGCGCGGCGAACGCGCTGCCCCATGGATCGTCGTGGACCAGCCCGACCTCCAGCCCGAACCCGGCAAGCGCGGGGCCGAACACCAGCCCGCTGTCGACCACTGCACCCAGCCGGCCCGGCGTCGCACCGGTATAGAGCACCGCGGTCGCGACGTAGATCAGCACCGACACGATCAGGAAGCTTTGCGCCGCGACGAAGTCGGCAGGCTGGTAGCTGGTCACGCCCCACCAGGCGGCCACCCCGAACGTCGCGATCACGCCGATCAGGTTCAATACCCGCCACGCCTGGCGCTGCGCGATCACCAGGATCGCGAGGTTGAGGATGGTGTAATAGACGAACACGCCGACGATGCTGCCGCCTCCGCCGCCCAGCAGCAGCGGGACCGCGAACCCGCCGGCGAAGGCGGTCGCGGCGAGTGCCTGCGACCGCTGCAGCAACGCCAGCGCACAGCCCAGCGCGCATACCACGATCATCAGCGCGAACGCCGCGATCATCGGTACCGTGTCGTACAGTCGCGCGGCGGCGAACAGCGTGAGATAGAGCGTCGCGATCCCCGCACCCTGCAGCGCAAGCCCGAAACCGGGTCGGCGATCGCGGGTACGGAACCCGACCGCCAGCAACGCGGTGCCGACGATACCGACCAGCGCCAGCCGCAGCTCGATCGGGAACAGGCCCGCGGACGCGGCATAGCTGGCGAGGAACGACAGCCCGACGAACAGGATGATCAGCCCGACCCTGACGATCGTATTGCCGCCGAACAACCATGCCCGGGCAGCGGCGATAGCGGCGGCGATCGCCGTCGCGACAGCACCCGGTTCGGCGGGCGTCGCGGCGACGGCGCGGACGGCGGCAACCCCGCGGGGCGGATCGGAAAATCCTGCTGCCGGTTCGGGTTCGGGACGCACGACGACCGCTTCCGGCGTCGGCGGATCCGCATAGGTTGCCGGTGCGGTAAACGGACTGGGCGCCGCGTCTTCAGTTTCCACGATTTCCGGTCGCGCGACCACCGACCCCGCAACGAGCGCATCGATCTGGTCCTGAAGCGCCTTCGTCGCCACGGTAAGTTCGGCGCGCACGGCACGGCGCAGAACCCACCCTGCCAGCAGGCCGAACGCCCCGCCGACAAGAAGTCCATATTCTTCGAAATCGACCAGGCACCAGCCTGCGAGTGCGCCGAGAATTGCTATCCACACGATCATGCGTCGTCTTGCCCCCGCGGTGCCCCGTGGCGGTACATGCCCCAACGAAGTCTATCGGTCGAGCATGGTGCTGCGCGAGGCGACGTTTCCTTCGTCACAATTGCCGGATAGATCACCCACATCCGGCGCAAGCCGAACAGGGAAGGCGCAGCAGCATGGCATCTATCAAGAATCTCGGATTTTTCGCACAGTTGCGCAGCGATGCCAGTAATCACGTGATCCGCTATCGCAGCGGCAAGGTCCGCCAGAGCGGGCGCGGACTGGTCTTCTGGTTCCGGCCCGAAACCGCGAGTATCGCCGAACTGCCGATGGATGATCGCGAGATGGCGATCTTCGTGAAGGGGCGCAGCCAGGATTTCCAGTCGGTCGCGATCCAGGGCACGCTGACCTGGCACGTCGTCGATCCCGAACTGCTCGCCGCGCGCGTCGACTTCAGCCTCGGCCTCGTCACCGGCGCCTACAAGAGCGAACCAATCCAGCGGATCGAGACGCGGCTGGCGGGACTGGTGAACCAGGCGGCGCTGCAATATCTCGCGCAGTCCCCAGTCCGCCCGCTGCTCGACGCCGGGCCCGAGCCGCTCCGTCATCAGCTCGACGCCGCGCTCGCCGCCGATCCCGGACTTGCCGAGATCGGCATCGCGGTGACCGCGGTGCGGCTGACCAACCTGGCGCCATCGAGCGAGCTGGAACGCGCGCTGCAGACCCCGACCTTCGAGGCGTTGCAGCAAAAGGCGGATCAGGCGACCTTCGAACGCCGCGCGCTGGCGGTCGAGAAGGAACGCGCGATCGCCGAGAACGAGCTGGCCAACAAGACCGAGCTGGCGCGTCGCGAGATGCTGCTGATCACGCAGGAGGCGGAGAACGCCCGCAACCGCGCGACTGGCCTCGGAGAAGCGCAGCAGATCGAGGCGGCGGCGGAGGCCGAGCGGATCCGCACCGTCGAAAGCGCGAAGGCGGAGGCGGAGCAGGCGCGGATGACGATCTATCGCGACCTGCCGCCGGGCGTGATGCTCGGCCTCGCGGCGCGCGAACTGGCCGGCAAGCTCGACACCATCGAGCATCTGAACGTGACCCCCGACCTGCTCGCCACGCTGCTCGGCGAATTCCGTCGCGATCCCGCCCCGCTGCCACCGCGCTGACGCGGCCGATGGCGACCAACAGCCCGCGCGCGGTGTTCGTGACGCGCGAGACCGATTACGACCTGCTGCTCGCCCGCCACGCGACGCGCGGCCAGGCGAAATTCTTTCTGGAGACCCGCGGGCAGGACATCGACATGCTCGAGGATCGCCACCGCCAGCTCCACGCCACGCTGCACGCCGGGCGTGCGGCGGTGCCGGCCGACTGGCGTCAGGCCGCGGTCGCGCGCGCCGATCTCGATCGCTTCCTGTTCGGTCCAGAGGATGTCGTCGTCGCGGTGGGGCAGGACGGGCTGGTCGCCAACGTCGCCAAATACCTCGACGGCCAGCCGGTGATCGGGCTCAACCCCGCGCCCGACCTATACGACGGCGTGCTGGTCCGCGTCGGGCTGGCAAGGCTGGCGGCATTGCTGCGCGCGACCATCGCCGGGGCGGCCACCGCCGAGCGCCGCACCATGGTCGAGGCGAAGCTCGATACCGGCGAACGGCTGCTGGCGCTGAACGAGGTGTTCGTCGGCCATCACAGCCATCAGTCCGCACGGTACCGCATCGCCACCTCCGACCTCGCGGAGGACCAGTCGTCCAGCGGGTTGATCGTGGCGTCCGGCACCGGCGCCACCGGCTGGGCACGGTCGATCATGGAGGCGACGCATGAGGGCCTGCCGCTCGACCCCCAGGAACGTGCCGTCGCGTTCTTCGTGCGCGAACCCTTTCCCAGCAAGGCCACCGGCACCGCGCTGCGCGCCGGCAGGCTGGTCCGAACGCCGCTCGCGGTCACCTCGCGGATGAACGAGGGCGGCGTGATCTTCGGTGACGGGATCGAACAGGATTTCCTCGGTTTCGGCTGGGGCCGGGGCGTCACGATCGGCGCCGCGGACCAGACGCTCCATCTCATCGTCGGGTAGAACGGGCCGGCACTAACGGCGCCGCCTTCGCCACGCCAGCGACCGCCCGTTGAGCAGTGCCAGGTCGGCGTCCCCCGCCACCGTCGCCTCGGCCAGCGCGACCGCACGGTCCAGCAGGCCGCGGTCGGCACGGGCATAGGCCGGGCGGCCGGGAATATGGTCGTACCAGACGCCCTGGCACGCATTGTCGAGAAAGATCCGCTGGAAACAATGATCCGCGCGCACCGGCCAGTCCCGCGCCGATGCCATTGCGGGCAGGACCTCGCGGGTCAGCGTCAGCCAGCGGGCCTCCGCCGCGCCACGATCGTCGGTATCCATGCCGGTACAACGATCGCAGCGCGTCGAAGGCTGCGCGCTACCGGTTCGGCGTCAGTCGCAGCAGACGGCCGCCATCGCCGTCCTCGAGCACCCATAAGGCGCCGTCGGGTCCAGCCATCACGGCGCGGATGCGGTTGCCCATGTCCCAGCGCTCGACCTCGCGCGGTGCCGCCCCGTCGAACGCGATCCGGATCAACGCCATCGATGCCAGTCCGCCGACGAACGCCGATCCCCGCCATTTGGGGAACATCGCGCCATCGTAGAACGCCAGCCCGGCGGGCGCGATGATCGGGTCCCAGTACAAGGCGGGTTCCTGCAGATCCGGCCGCGTCGCGTGCTTGGCGATCGGGGTGTCGTCGTAATTCTTGCCGTACGACACCAGCGGCCAGCCATAGTTCCGGCTGGGTTCGATCAGGTTCAGCTCGTCGCCGCCCTGCGGTCCCATCTCGGTTTCCCACAAGCGTCCCTTGGCGTCGAACGCGAGACCGTACGGGTTGCGGTGCCCGGTCGACCAGGTCTCGGCCGGCGTAAGGTTGGGGGCGGGGATCGTGACCATGTGCCCCTTGGCGGTCGCGGCGGCGCCGGTGTTCGCGGGCGGATCGAACACGCTGACCGTGGTCTTCCCGGTCTTGCCCGCGCCCGGATTGCCTGGCGCAGGCTTGCCGTCGAGCGTCAGCCGCAGGATCTTGCCAAGCGCCTGGTCGGGATCCTGCGCCGGGGTAAAGCGCTGCCGCTCTCCGGAAGTCAGGAACAGATACTGGCCGTCCGGCGAAAACGCGATGTAGCCGCCGAACTGGCCGCCGGCGCCGCGCGGCAGCTGACGCCAAATCACTGCCAGGCCCTGCAGCACTGGCTTTCCGGCGATCGTACCGAGCGTCGCCTTTGCCAGCGCCAGCCCGTCACCGCCTTCGCCCGGTTCCGAATAGGTCAGATAGACCTGATGGTCCTGCGCGAACTTCGGTGAGATCGCGACGAACAGCAGCCCGCCCTGGCCTTCGGCATGCACCTTCGGCACGCCGCCGACCTCGGTCTTGGCGCCGCTGGCGGTCGTCAGCCACAGTTTCCCGGTCTTCTCCGTGACCAGCATGGCCGACCCCGGCAGGAAGGCGAGCGCCCAAGGCGCGTCGAACGTCGCGATCGCCGTCGCCTTGAACGGCTTGGTCGCCGCAGGAGTTGATGCGCCGTAATTGACCGGCGCCGCCGCCTTTTCGGTGGTGGCGGCGGGCGCAGTGGACGACGGCCCGCATCCCGCCAGCACGATCGGGACGATACCGGTCAGGATACGATACAGCATAAGCGATCTTCCGTGATGTTGCGTCGGCAAGCGTAAACCGCGCTGCGCAATTTCACCATCCGCGGGACGTGGATTCAGCGGCGGGCGGATTCCATTGCCTTCGCGTTCGATCCGGGGAATGATCCGGGTGCGTTCGCGCGGGGGAGCGCGTTGGGGTGGGGTCGAGCATGAGAGTGAAGACGCTGGTCTCGGTCGTCGCAATGGCCCTGGCACCTTCGGCGGCGTGGGCGGACTGCAAGGTCGGCAAGCTGCTCGACCTGCCCGTCGTCATGGCCGGCCGGCGGCCGATGATCACGGCGCAGTTCGGCGGCCGCGACGCGCGCTTCATCGTCGACAGCGGCGCGTTCTACAGTACGATCGCGCGCGCCACCGCCGCCGAGTTCGGGCTGAAGGTCGACGCGCTGCCTTCGAATTTCCGTCTCAAGGGCGTCAACGGAGAAACCTCGGCCTCCTCGGCGGTCGCGCAGAATTTCTCGCTCGGCGGCGTGACGATCCCGAAGGTGTCGTTCATCGTCGGCGGCAGCGACACCGGGACCGCGGGGTTGCTCGGCCAGAACATCCTCGGGCTGGCGGATGTCGAATACGACCTGCCGCACGGCATGGTCCGGTTGATGAAGACCAGCGACTGCCCAAAGACCGGTCTTGCCTATTGGGCTGGCGGCAAACCCGTCACCGCGCTGAAACTCGAGCGTCCGGAGTCGGACCGGTTCAAGCCGCACACGGTCGCGATGATCATGCTCAACGGACGCCCGATCCGCGCGAC
>NZ_JAXHBY010000001.1:820000-2505000 GCF_042466235.1 Sphingomonas sp. R86521
CTTCCAAAACAACCAGGAGGTTGGCTTAGAAGCAGCCATCCTTTAAAGAAAGCGTAACAGCTCACTGGTCTAAACAAGAGGTCCTGCGGCGAAGATGTAACGGGGCTCAAGATACGTGCCGAAGCTTAGGGTGTGCCACTTATGTGGTACGCGGTAGCGGAGCGTTCCGTAAGCCGTTGAAGCGATCTGGTAATGGGTCGTGGAGGTATCGGAAGTGCGAATGCAGACATGAGTAGCGATAAAGAGGGTGAGATGCCCTCTCGCCGAAAGACCAAGGGTTCCTGCGCAAGGCTAATCCGCGCAGGGTGAGCCGGCCCCTAAGACGAGCCCGAAGGGGGTAGTCGATGGGAACCACGTTAATATTCGTGGGCCTGGTGGTGTGTGACGGATCATGTGTGTTGTCTGACCTTATCGGATTGGTCAGGCTTCGAAATGGTTCCAGGAAATAGCCCCACCGTATAGACCGTACCCGAAACCGACACAGGTGGTCAGGTAGAGTATACCAAGGCGCTTGAGAGAAGTGTCCTGAAGGAACTCGGCAAATTGCCTCCGTACCTTCGGAAGAAGGAGGCCCCATATAAGCGCAAGCTCTTATGGGGGGCACAGGCCAGGGGGTAGCGACTGTTTAGCAAAAACACAGGGCTCTGCTAAGTCGGCTTCAAGACGACGTATAGGGCCTGACGCCTGCCCGGTGCCTGAAGGTTAAGTGGAGGGGTGCAAGCTCTGAAATGAAGCCCAGGTAAACGGCGGCCGTAACTATAACGGTCCTAAGGTAGCGAAATTCCTTGTCGGGTAAGTTCCGACCTGCACGAATGGCGTAACGACTTCCCCACTGTCTCCAGGACATGCTCAGCGAAATTGAATTCTCCGTGAAGATGCGGAGTACCCGCGGTTAGACGGAAAGACCCCGTGCACCTTTACTGCAGCTTCAGAGTGGCATTAGGAAGAAACTGTGTAGCATAGGTGGGAGGCTTTGAAGCATCGGCGCCAGCTGATGTGGAGCCATAGGTGAAATACCACCCTGTTTGTTTCTGATGTCTAACCTCGATCCATTAGCTGGATCAGGGACCCTCTGTGGCGGGTAGTTTGACTGGGGCGGTCGCCTCCTAAAGAGTAACGGAGGCGCGCAATGGTGGGCTCAGGACGGTCGGAAACCGTCTGTTAGAGTGCAATGGCATAAGCCCGCCTGACTGCGAGACTGACAAGTCGAGCAGAGACGAAAGTCGGTCATAGTGATCCGGTGGTCCCTCGTGGAAGGGCCATCGCTCAACGGATAAAAGGTACGCCGGGGATAACAGGCTGATAACCCCCAAGAGCTCATATCGACGGGGTTGTTTGGCACCTCGATGTCGGCTCATCACATCCTGGGGCTGGAGCAGGTCCCAAGGGTTTGGCTGTTCGCCAATTAAAGTGGTACGTGAGCTGGGTTCAGAACGTCGCGAGACAGTTTGGTCCCTATCTGCCGTGGGCGTCGAAATTTGAGAGGAGTTGACCCTAGTACGAGAGGACCGGGTTGAACATACCTCTGGTGTACCTGTCGTTCTGCCAAGAGCGCAGCAGGGTAGCTATGTATGGACGGGATAACCGCTGAAAGCATCTAAGCGGGAAGCCTCCCTCGAGATAAGATTTCATAGAGCCGTCGGAGACCACGACGTTGATAGATCGGATGTAGAAGTGCGGTAACGCATGGAGCTAACCGATACTAATTGCTCTATTCGCGCTTGAGAGTTCCACCATCAATGACAACACTGGGCAACCAGCGAAGCATTACGGTGCGGATGATAATCAAGTCGAACGCCAGATTCCCAATCCCCTCGCCGTCGAGGGATTGGTGCAAATACCACTACAACCATGCACGGTCGTCGATTTTAAGAGCCCCGTCACAGCCGAAAGGCAAAGACGGGGTACCCCAGATATAACGTGCACGCATGTCGCACCGGCTCCATTGCCTGGTGGCTATAGCGTCGGTGTCCCACCCGATCCCATTCCGAACTCGGCCGTGAAACCCGCCTGCGCCAATGGTACTATCGCTCAAGCGATGGAAGAGTAGGTCGTCGCCAGGCATTGAAGCCCGTGCGACATGCAAAGCACATCATCTGAACCCATTCACAACGTCTCTTACCCTCCTTCGCCACAGCGAAGTGTCGCGGGGTGGAGCAGCCCGGTAGCTCGTCAGGCTCATAACCTGAAGGTCACAGGTTCAAATCCTGTCCCCGCAACCAAACTTCACCCAACACACAACATACATAGCCTCGTGAGCTCACGCTCCCGGGGCTTTGTTGCATTTGGGATGCAAGCAGACCTCGAACATCGCCATTGCTGGCTGACGGTGCCCAAATTTCGCGAGCCTGTGTTCCGTGGGTCGGTGCGGAGATACTCGCCGAAAGACGCCGTTACGGGTGCGTACTACGTAATTCCCGAGGGTCACTCTCATCGCAATCGAGGAATAAGCCTTCCTCACCTGATACTTGTTTGATGATGCCGCTTCCCGTTGCGGCTTTGCAGATACTCTCGCCCCTTGGCGAAGAAGGAAGGATGGTTTTTGGCGACCGAGTTGCGACGGGGAGGTGGCAGGCAGTGATCCTGTTTCGACCGATCCGTCCAGGTTTTCAATATACCATTGCGGGGCCCTTTATGACGCGGTTCGCGTGGGGGCATCGGGTGTACATGACCTGCACGTTGTCTGGGTCTGTTTCCTTGCTCAAGTGATGGCGCATAGACTCCCGCATCTTCAAGGACCGTCCATGACCCGTATGATGCAAGCCGCCGTCGTAGAGGCGTTCGGCGCGCCACTTACCCTGCGCGAGATGCCGGTGCCGGTCGCCGGGCCGGGGCAGATCGTCGTCAAGACCGAGGCGTGCGGGGTGTGCCACACAGACCTCCACGCGGCGCGGGGCGACTGGCCTGTCAGGCCGATACCACCGTTCATTCCTGGGCATGAGGGGATCGGCGTCGTCGTCGAGGTCGGCGTGGGCGTGACGATCGTCAAGCTGGGCGATCGGGTCGGCGTGCCGTGGCTGTACTCCGCGTGCGGGCATTGCGAATACTGCCTGTCTGCATGGGAGACCGTGTGTGCCGACGCGGAGTTCGGCGGCTACACGCGCAATGGCGGGTTCGCGGAATATATCATCGCTGACCCAAATTACGTCGCGCATATTCCCGCCGGCCTGTCCGCGGTCGAGGCTGCGCCGATCATCTGCGCGGGCATTACCACCTACAAGGGTATCAAGGAAACCGGCGCGAAGCCGGGCGAGTGGGTCGCGATCTCGGGCGTCGGTGGTCTGGGGCATTTGGCGGTGCAGTACGCCAAGGCGATGGGGTTGCGCGTTGCCGCGGTCGATGTCGACGACGGCAAGCTAGCGCATGCCAAGACGCTGGGCGCTGAACTGTTGATCGACGCCCGCAAGCCCGATGCGATCGCGGCGCTGAAGGACGGGACGGGGGGCGGCGCACACGGCCTGCTAATCACCGCACCTTCCTTGACCGCGTTCAGTCAGGGCGTAGCGATGACGCGACGCCGGGGGACGTGCGTGCTCGTCGGCCTGCCGCCGGGCGACTTTCCGATGCCGCTGTTCGACGTGGTCGCGAAGTGCATCACCGTGCGCGGATCGTTCGTCGGGACGCGGAAAGACATGGCCGAGGCGCTCGCCTTTGCCGCCGATGGCAAGGTGAAGGCGGATATCGAACTGCAGCCGCTGTCCGCGATCAACGCCATCTTCGACCGCCTCGAGCATGGCCAGGTCGCCTCGCGCGTCGTCCTCGATTTCGGGAGCTGAAGATGGTCGATCTTGCAACGCCCATGCCCACCAAGGCGCACCCGCTGTCGCCCGACACGCTGCGCCGGATGGACGCGTATTGGCGGGCGGCGAATTACCTGTCGGTCGGGCAGATCTACCTGCGCGACAATGCGTTGCTCGATCGGCCACTGACGATCGCCGACGTCAAGCCGCGGCTGCTCGGGCATTGGGGGACGACGCCGGGGCTGAACTTCCTGTACGTCCACCTCAACCGGCTGATCGTCGAGCATGACCTCGACATGATCAACGTCATCGGGCCCGGGCATGGCGGGCCGGGGCTGGTGGCCAACACATATCTGGAGGGCTCGTACACCGAACGCTATCCGGCGATCGAGCGGAGCCGCAGCGGCATGCACCGGCTGTTCCGGCAATTCTCGTGGCCCGGCGGAATCCCGAGCCATGTCGCACCCGAGACGCCGGGATCGATCCACGAAGGTGGCGAGCTCGGCTATTCGTTGGCGCATGCCTATGGCGCAGCGTTCGACAATCCGGACCTGATCGTCGCGTGCGTGGTCGGCGACGGCGAGGCGGAGACGGGTGCGCTGGCGGCGAGCTGGCACTCGAACAAGTTCCTCAACCCTGCGCGAGACGGTGCGGTGCTGCCGATCCTGCATCTCAACGGCTTCAAGATCGCCAACCCGACGATCCTTGCGCGGATCGACGGGCATGAGCTCGACGCGTTGCTGCGCGGCTATGGGCATGAGCCCTATTATGTCGGCGGCAGCGATCCTGCGGCGGTCCACCAGCAACTCGCCGCGGCACTCGACAAGGCGCTGGCAAAGATCCAGGCGATCCAGGCGGCGGCACGGATCGAGGGTGTGACGCCGGAGCGACCGCGCTGGCCGATGATCGTGTTCCGCACGCCAAAGGGCTGGACCGGGCCCAAATTCGTCGACGGCAAGCCGGTCGAGGGGACGTGGCGCGCGCACCAGGTACCGATCGCGGACTTCAAGGATCCCGAGCATCTGCGCCAGCTCGAGGCGTGGATGCGGAGTTACCGGCCCGAGGAGCTGTTCGACGCGACCGGCAAGTTCCTCGACGAGTATGCGTCGCTCGCACCGACCGGGCATCGGCGGATGGGATCGAACCCGCATGCCAATGGCGGCGAGCTGATGGTGCCGCTGTCGCTGCCCGATTTCCGTGAGTTCGCGGTACCGGTGGAGACGCCGGGCAGGGTCAAGGCGGAGGCGACGCGGGTGCTCGGGCGGTATCTGCGCGACGTGATGAAGCTCAATCTGGCAACGGTGAACTTCAGGCTGTTCGGCCCCGACGAGACCGCGTCGAACCGGCTGGCGGACGTGTACGACGTGTCTGGGAAGGTCTGGATGGCGGAGGTCGAGGCGGTCGACGAGCATCTCGGGCCGGACGGTCGGGTGATGGAGGTGCTGAGCGAGCATCTCTGCCAGGGCTGGCTCGAGGGGTACCTGCTGACCGGGCGGCACGGGCTGTTCTCGTGCTACGAGGCGTTCGTCCACATCGTCGATTCGATGGTCAACCAGCATGCCAAGTGGCTGAAGACGACCAGGACGATCCCGTGGCGGCGGCCGATCGCGTCGCTTAATTACTTGCTGACCTCGCATGTCTGGCGGCAGGATCACAACGGTCTGTCGCACCAGGATCCGGGGTTCATCGATCACGTCGCGAACAAGACCGCGGACGTCGCGCGGATCTATCTGCCGCCCGACGCAAACTGCCTGTTGTCGGTCGGCGATCACTGCCTGCGCAGTCGCGGCTATGTGAACGTGATCGTCGCGGGGAAGCAGCCCGAGTGGCAATGGCTAGGGATCGACGCGGCGGTGCGGCATTGCACCGCGGGTGCCGGGATATGGGCTTGGGCGGGGGATGATCCCGAACCCGACGTGGTGATGGCGTGCGCGGGCGACGTGCCGACGCTGGAGACGCTGGCGGCGGTCACGATGCTGCGTGCGTACGTGCCCGATATCCGGATTCGGGTGGTGAACGTCGTCGACCTGATGAGCCTGCAGCCGCGCTCCGAACATCTCCACGGGCTCGACGAGCGCGAGTTCGATGCGCTGTTCACGGCGGACAAGCCGGTGATCTTCGCGTTCCACGGCTATCCGGCGATGATCCACAAGCTGACCTATCGGCGCGGGAACCACGCCAATATCCACGTCCGCGGGTACAAGGAGATGGGGACGACCACGACGCCGTTCGATATGGTCGTGCTGAACGATCTCGATCGGTACCGGCTGGCGCTCGACGCGATCGAGCGGGTTCCGCGGTTGCGGGACCGGGTGCCGCGCGAGACCGCGCGCTACTGGACGACGATGGAGCGCCACAAGCTCTACATCGCCGAGCAGGGCGACGACCTGCCGGAGGTCCGTGATTGGCAATGGTCGTAGTTCTCGCGCTCAACAGCGGGTCGTCATCGCTGAAGTACGGGCTGTATGCGGTGGAGACGGCGCCCGTCCTGCTGGTCGGCGGCACCATTGAAGGGACCGACGATCACGCGCGCTTCTTCGACACGATCGAGGCGGCGTTGCGAGGGTGGCCCGCGCCTACGGTGATCGGCCACCGCATCGTCCACGGCGGTCCACACCGCGATGCGCATTGCCGGATCGACGATCCGGTGATGACGGACCTGGAGGCGGCGTGCGCGTTCGCGCCGCTGCACGGGCCGGCGTCGCTGGCACTGATCCGCGTGGCGCAGGCGCGCTATCCGGGCCTGCCGCAGGTGGCGTGTTTCGATACCGCGTTCCATGCGGGGATGCCTGATGTTGCGCAGACGCTGCCGATTCCGCGCGCGTATCGGGCGAGCGGCGTGCGGCGCTATGGCTTCCACGGCCTGTCCTGCGAGTCGATCGTCAGCCAGCTCGGCGATCACCTGCCCGGCCGGCTGGTGATCGCGCATCTTGGCAACGGCGCGAGCGTGACCGCGGTACGCGACGGTCGATCGATCGACACCAGCATGGGGCTGACTCCGTCCGGCGGCGTGATGATGGCGACGCGGGCGGGCGATCTCGATCCGGGCGTGCTGCTGTACCTACTGCGCGAGAAGGGGCTGGCGGCGGATGCGCTGGCGGCGCTCGTCGATCACGCATCGGGGATGACAGGCGTCTCCGGCCTGTCCGGCGACATGCGCATCCTCCGCGCTGCCGCGACCGATGACGCCGACCTCGCGCTCCGCATGTTCGAGCGCTCGGTGTGCAAGCAGATCGCGGCGATGATCGCCTCGCTCGGTGGCGCTGACATGCTCGTGCTGACCGGCGGAATCGGCGAGAACGATGCGCCGACCGCTCAGGCAATCCGTGCAGGTCTCGCCTGGTTCCCGGGGCTCGAAATCCGGATTTTCCCGTCGCAGGAGGACGCGCAGATCGCGGGCCACGCCGCCGCGCTGGCCTGATCGAGCCCGCGCCTACGTGCTTTCCGAGTCCCGACGTCGCGCCGACCGCGCGCTACGATCCCACCATCGATCGGCCCGGACCATGTCTGCATCGTGCGGCATGGGGGCGGACGGGGGAGTTGGTGATGAACGCTATCCACACCGAGATGCTGTATTTCCAGCGCCGCCTGGCCGCCACGCAGGTCATGGCCGCCGCCGCCGCGGGACCGTGCGCGCGAGTCGCGCACGAGACGCTCGCAGGGCTCTATGCCGATACGCTGGCGACGCTCGCTGCGCAGCTGGAGTGCCTGATCGCGGAGCCGCCGCTCACATTCGCATCGCGGGCGCCTCGGTCGGACCGGTCGGTCGGCTTGCGCGTCTTGCGTCCGGCAATGCCGCGCTCGCGCCTGACGCTCAAGCTCGCCTGCTAGGCGCGATGTTGTTCGGCCTTGGTCCGCAGGGCGCCTCGGATCAGCCCGAAGCCGGGGATTAGCGGCAGCCACAGCGTAAACACGCGCAGCAGCAACGTCGCGGCGAGCGCCGCCTCGACCGGCACCCCCATCAGCGCCAGCATGCCGGTCGCGCCCGCCTCGAACGTGCCGAGGCCGAGCGGGATCGGGCCGAGCGTCGCGATCATCGATGCGGTCATCACCGCGACGAACGCGACCGGGAAGCCGACCGGCTGGCCAAGCGCGAGGAAGCACACCATCAGGCTGGCCGCATCGGCGAGGAAGACCACGCCGTTCGCACCCGCGACCCGGACGATCAGTCGGCGGTCGACCAGCAACCTTTTCGGAGCCTCGCCGACGATACCGACCAGCGCGCGGATACTCGCGAACCGGACAAGGCTCGGGGAGACGGGGCGCCGCCCGCGCCGGCGGATCCAAAGCGCCAGCCCGGGAATCACGGTCGCGATGACCAGGAATACGAGCACGAACCCCGCGATCCAGATCGACGCCAGCCCCTTGATCCACAGCACTGCCAGCATCGCCAGCGCGCAGACCCCGTACACCGCGTAGAAGCCGATCATCGCCACCAGCAGCGTCGCGACGGCATTGCCGCGCTTCACGCCGAGCGCGACCAGCTGGTCGACCAGGAACATGTTGCCGCCCATGCCGGCGACCGGGATGACTTGGTCCGCGAACAGCTTGCCGACCGCGATCGGATAGAGCCGCCGCAGCGGTTGCGGCGTGTCGGTCTGGGCGAGCACGATCTTCCAACCCGCCGCGACGCTCGCATAGGTGGTTGCCTGCAAGCCCAGCGCGACCAGCAGCCAGCCGGGATGTGCATCTTCGAGCATCGAAGCGAACGCGTGCAGATCGCCGATCCGCAGCACCGCGCCGACCACGATCGCGATCACGGCGAGACCCAGCACCCAGCCGATATGGCGCAACGCACCGCGCCAGAGGCTCTCCAGGCTCATTCAGCGCCGGGCGAGCGTGGTGGGACGGTGCTCGAACAGGAATGTCTTTAGCAATTCGGCCAGCACCAGATAGGCGAGCGTGACGCCGCCGATGCTCGCCACCACCACGAGCGGCGGCGCGACGAAGCCGAACCAGCCGCCGACCGGCGTGAACGGCAGCACCATCGCCACCAGCAGCGCGCCCAGCGACGACAGCGCGAGCGCCGGCCGCGGCAGGTCCGCCCATGGCCGTCCGTTGGTGCGGATCACGAAGATCACCAGGATCTGCGTCGCCATCGATTCGAGGAACCAGGCGGTGCGGAACTCGGGCGCCGCAACGTGGAAGACGAGCGAGAGCCCCGCGAACGTCAGCAGGTCGAACGCCGACGACAGCGGGCCCATGACGGCGGCGAAGCGGATCAGTGCGGGCATGCTCCACACCTGTGGCCGCGCGACCGCCTCGGCGCGGACGCCGTCGAACGGGATGCCGATCTCCGACACGTCGTAGAGCAGGTTGTTGAGCAAGATCTGTGTCGGCAGCATCGGCAGGAAGGGCAGGAACAGCGATGCCGCCGCCATCGACAGCATGTTGCCGAAGTTCGAACTCGCCCCCATCCGGACGTATTTCAGGATGTTAGCGAACGTCCGCCGCCCCTCCTCGACGCCGTCCGCGACCACGCCCAGATCGCTGTCGAGCATGATCATGTCCGCCGACGCCTGCGCGACGCTGGCCGCGCCGGCGACCGACAGGCCGATATCGGCGAGTTTCAGCGCGGGCGCGTCGTTGATCCCGTCGCCGAGATAGCCGACGATCGCGCCGCCGGCCTGGAGTGCGCGGACCAGCCGTGCCTTCTGGTCGGGGGCGAGTCGGCCATAGGCGTCGATGTCGCGGACCTGCACGGCGAGCGCGTCGTCGCTCAGCTTGGCGATGTCCGCGCCGGACAGCACGCGCGAGGTGGCGAGGCCGACCAGTCCGGCGAGGCGACCGACCACCACGGGGTCGTCGCCCGACAGGATCTTCAGCCGGATCCCCGCGGCTTGCAAACGTGCGACGGCGGCGGGGGCGGTTGCCTTCGGTGGGTCGGCAAACGCGCAGAGCCCGGCATAGACGAGGTTGGTTTCGTCGTCCGGAGTCGGTGCATGCGTGTGACCGGTCCATGGGCGGGAGGCGATCGCGATGGCGCGCTGGCCTTGTTCGGCGAGCGCGCGGACCTGTGCGAGGACGGCGGCGCGGTCGGCTTCGCTCACAGCGCATCCGGCAAGCACAGCCTCCGGCGCGCCCTTGGTGATCAGGATCGTACCGCCTGCACCCGTCGCGAGCACCGTCCCAAGCCGGCGGTCGAAGTCGAACACGCTCTGTGCGGCCAGCGTCCAGCCTTTCGCCGCATCCGGCGATGCGATCACCAACGCGGTATCGAGCGCGCCGCGATCGCCGCCGAGCGCCGCGGCGATCGCCCCCAGCCGTGCGGCTTCCGGATCGTCCGTACCCGCGGCGCCGATGCTCCGCGCGAGGCTGATCTGCGCCGACGTCAGCGTGCCGGTCTTGTCGGTGCACAATATGGTCATCGCACCGAGATCGTGGATCGACGCGAGCCGCTTCACGATCACCTTGCGCTTCGCCATCCGCAGCGCGCCGCGCGACAGCGTCACGGTGGTGATCATCGGCAGCAGTTCGGGCGTCAGCCCCACCGCGAGCGCGACCGCGAACAGTAGCGACTGGAGCAGTGGCCGGCCGAGGAAGATGCTGGCCGTCAGCACGATCACCACCAGCGCCAGCGTCAGCCGCGTCGTCAACAAGCCATACGCATGGAGATCACGCTCGAACGGCGAGGGCGCGGCGGCGGTCGCCAGCGCGGCGGCGGCCGACCCGAACAGCGTCGCGCGGCCCGTGCCGACGACCAGAGCGGTCGCGGCGCCGGTCTGCGCGATCGCCCCGCGGAACAGCGCGTTCGACGCTTCCGCCGCGTTCGTCGCGGTGATGCTACCGGCGCGCTTGTCGACCGGATACGGCTCGCCGGTCAGCGCGGCCTCGTTCGCGGTGAATGCGGTGCTGTCGAGGATCAGCGCATCGGCGGGGATGATGTCGCCGGCGCGAACCTCGACGATGTCGCCGGGCACCACCGCCTCGATCGCAACCGCGACGAATGCGCCGTCGCGGCGGACGCGTGCGGAAACGGCAACCGACTGGCGCAGGATCGCCGCGGCATGGACCGCCTGCCCCTCCTGATAGGTGTCGAGCAGCACCGAGAAGCCGAGGATCACGACGATGATCGACCCGCCGACCGCATCGCCGGTCGCCGCCGACACCAGACCGGCGGCGAGCAGGATCAGCGACAACGGCTCGAGCAGCCGCCGCGCAATTGCCCGTACAGGGCCGGTATGCGTCTCCGCGCTGTCGCTGTTCGGACCATAGCGTGCGAGACGCTGCGTCGCCTCCGCCGCAGTCAGGCCGTCACGCGACGTCCCGAGATCGGCCAGCAGCGCATCGGCCGACCGGGTCCAGAACGATGCCGTGTCCTGCGTCAGACGACCGGCTCGGCGATCGGCAACTCGCCGGTCAGCTGCGCATGCGGCGAGGCATTGCTGTGGTCATGATGGACATTGATCCGACGTGGGTTGAGCGGATCGAGCACCAGCTTGGCGCGCTCCATCTCCGCCGCGCTGCCGTGCGCCATGACTAGGAAGCCATCGGCGGCGATATCGGTCTCGTAGGTGACGATTGAATCCTCGGGAATGCCGAGACTGACGAGCGCCGCGACCAGCGCGCCGGTGCCGCCGAGCATCACAGCACCCTCGATCGCGGTGATCACCGTGGCGGCGAGATGCCCGAGCAGCACGACCCCGCCGACCACGGGAACGGTTGCGTAGAGCCCGCCCATGAACAGCCCCCATAGGCCGCCCCATAGCGCACCGCGCGAGCCCCAGAAGCGGATCCGGTCGCCGCTGTTGTAGAACCCCGTCGCGACCTGGTCGCTGTGATAGCCTTTGCCGACGATGCTCAACCGCCGCAGCCCGAACCCCGACGCCGCCAGCGCCTTCACCGCGGCATCGGCCTGGGCGTGCTCGTCGAACACGGCGACGATCGAATGGCTGAATTTCATGTCGTGATCCTCGGTAAGGGAGCGTGGCCAACCGTACGATCCGGTAGCCGTGGAGCCAGAATCGGGAACTACCTACCGCCGCGCTTACCCTTCCGCGTTCCAGCCGGACCAGCCGCGGTCGATGGAGGCGGCGATTGCGGAGAGGAGGGGGCGTCGCCGGTGGTGCGGTCGAGGATGCGGTCGCCGTGGCGTTCGGCGGCGTGGACCAGGGCGGGGGGCGAGAGGCCGCCATCGAGCAGAATCGCCTTGCCGCGCCATCCCGCCGCGCGCATCGCGTGCAGCGTGTCCATGCCGCCGCCGCCGTCGATATCGACGACGATGCAAGGGACGTCGCGGGATCTCGGGTCTGCGAGCAGCGCCGCGCCGGTCGCGTAGGCACGCACGTCGTAGCGTTCCGACATCAGCATGATCTGGCGCGCGCGACGGATCGCGGGGTCGCCATCGACCAGCGAAATGCCGATGCCGTCATGCGATTGGGGAAACTGGTCGGTCATCAAGCGGTCCTTCTCGACCCTCGATGACACGCGCACGTCGTCGCGTCTGTACGTAGAAGGCGAGGGGCGTGAGGGGGGGGCTCAGACCGGTTCGGTGGTTTCCCCCAACCCCGCCGAAAACGCGATGCGGAGGACGTCGGACAGGCTGCGCGCCGCGAGTTTCTCCATCAGGTTGGCGCGGTGGACCTCGACCGTGCGCGTGGCGATGTCGAGGTCGTAGGCGATCAGCTTGTTGGGCCGGCCGAGCACCATGCCGTCGAGCACGTCGCGTTCGCGCGGGGTCAGCGCGGCGAGCCTGACGAGCGCATCGGCGGCGGCGAGATGTTCGCGGTCCGATCGTGCGGCATGCGCCAGCGCGGTCTCGATCGCGGCGAGCAAGGCGCTGCGCTCGAACGGCTTTTCGAGGAATTCGATCGCACCGGCCTTGATCGCGCGGACCGCCAGCGTGACGTCGCCGTGCCCGGTCAGCATGATCACGGGCAGCGCGATGCCGGTCTGCGCGAGGCGCGCCTGCACCGCGAACCCGTCGAGATCGGGCATCCGGACGTCGAGCAGCACGCACCCCCGCGACTCGCGCGTGACGGCTTTCAGGAACTGCGTGCCGGCAGGATAGCTCTCGACCGCATACCCCGCCTTGCGCAGCAGGAAGCCGACCGACTGGCGGATCGCCTCGTCGTCGTCGACGATGTGCACCGTCCTCAAGGTGTCAGTCATGGTTGGCGCCTGAGTCCGGGACGACGGCGAGCGGGACGGTGAAATGGAATGCGGTGCCGCCGCTCGCGACGCCGTCCGCCCAGATCCGCCCGCCATGCGCCTCGACGATGGTCCGGCAGATCGACAGGCCCAGCCCCATGCCGTCCTCCTTGGTGGTCGCGAACGCCTCGAACAGGCGCGCGCGGACCGCCGCGTCGATGCCGGTGCCGGTGTCGGCGACGGTGATCTCGATCCAGCCCTCACGCTCGGGGGCGGTGGCGATCGCCAGCGTCCGGCTGGGCGATGTCGCCATCGACTGGATCGCGTTGCGGATCAGGTTGACCAGCACCTGCTGGATCTGGATGCGATCGACGCGGACCATCACCGGACCCGGCGGCGCGGTGGTGACGACCGCGATCCCCGCCTCGCGCGCGCCGAGCAGCCCGAGGCTAGTCGCTTCCTCGACGAGCAGGTCGAGCGGTTCGTCGCGGAACCCGGTATCGCCGCCATCGACGAACGCGCGCAGCCGCCGGACGATCGTGCCCGCCCGCAGCGACTGCGCCGCCGCCAGCTCCAGCGCCTCGGCCACATCCACCAAAAGCGGATCGTCGTTGTCCGCGATCATCGCCCGCGTCGCCTCGAGATAATTGGCGATCGCGGTCAGCGGCTGGTTGATCTCGTGCGCCAACGTCGAGGCCATCGTGCCCATCGCGCTGACGCGGGAGACGTGGACGAGTTCGGACTGGAGCTCCTGCAACCGGCGTTCGGTCGCGTGGCGGTTGGTGAGGTCGCGGATGAAGCCGGTGAAGATGCGTTCGCCTGCGATCGATGCCTCGCCGACCGCGAGTTCGATCGGAAACGTCTCGCCCCCTTTGCGCATCGCGCGTTCGAGGCGGACGTTGCCGATCACGTGGCGCTCGCCGGTATGCCGGTACTTCCGCAGGTGCGCGTCGTGGTCGCGGGCCTCGGTCTGCGGCATCAGCATCGCGACGTTCTGGCCGATCACCTCGTGCGCCCCATAGCCGAAGACCAGCTCGGCGGCGGCGCTGAAAGACGCGACAATGCCATTCTCGTTCATCACGATCATCGCGTCGGGGACGGTGCTGAGGATCGAGCGGAGATGATGTTCGCGGCGGACGATCGCGGCCTCGGCGGCCTTTTCGTGCGTGATGTCGCGGATCACCTTGCCGAACCCGCGTAGCGCGCCGGCGTCGTCGTGGAGCGCGGTGATGGTGACGTGCGCGAGGAATTCGGAGCCGTCCTTGCGGACCCGCCAGCTTTCTTCCTCGACCCGGCCGTCGGCGTGCGCGCGGGCGAGGTCGGATGCGGGTTTGCCCGCGGCGATATCGTCGGCGGGATAGAAGATCGCGAAATCGCGGCCGATGATCTCCGCTTCGGCCCAACCCTTGATCCGTTCGGCACCGCGGTTCCAGATCGTCACGCGGCCGCGGGGATCGAGCATGTAGATCGCATAGGTGGTGGCGCCGTCGATCAGCAGCCCCAGTTCCTCCGCCAACGCCGCATCGCCGCGCGCCACAGCGTGGGATCCGGGATCGTGCGGAGACGACGACGCGATCATGCGGGCGGTGCGGTAGCTCGGGGAGCGCAGAGGCAAGTCATTGAGACGCGGGCCTTGTTCGACACACTGATCCGGTTCGCCTCGGGGCACGGATACGACGCCCTCGTGCAAAACCTGACGCATGTTAAGCGAAGCGCCCGCCAAATGCTAATAGTCCTTCGATGATCGCGATCGCCGACAGGATCGTAGCGCCGACGACTAGTCTTCGGTTCGCGGCAATGACCGGGCCGAGATACTTGTGGCGTGCGAACGCGGTCATGGCTCAGTGCGACAGCAACGCGCAGCGGCGGTTGCGCAACAGCAGGTCGCGGGTGATCCCGCCGAACGTCCATTCGCGGATCCGGCTATGCCCATACGCGCCCGCGACGACCAGATCGGCCTGGATATCGTCTGCGATTCCCGCGAGCGTGTCGATGCTGGTGCCCTTCATTCGCGCGACGATCTTGTCCGCATCGACGCCGTGGCGCGCGAGCCAGGCGGCGATGTCGTCGATCGGTTTGCGCGCATCGATCGCGTCGATCGCGACTTCGACGATCACGACGCGGTCGGCCGCCTTCAGCATCGGCAGCGCATCGCTGATCGCGCGACGGCATTCTCGGGTGTCGGTCCACGCGACCATCACGGTCGCGAAGGTCGCGGTGGCGGCGCCTTCGGGAACCACCAGCACCGGCCGGCCCGCGCGCAGGATGAGGTCGCCGGTGTCGGCGTGCGTGGCGAGATCGGCGAAGCCCGGCCCCGCGCTGGTGACGACCAGATCGGCTGAGCGCGCATTCTCCGCGACGACGTGCGCGATGTTGACGAGCGTCGGGATCGATCGCCATTCGAGCACATGGTGCGCCAGCCGGTCATGGGCGTGAAATTCGGTCTTGGCTCGGGCCAGTTCGCCGTCGACGATATCGCGCTCGATCACCGCATAGTCGCCGCCGAGATAGCCATCGAACGTGCCGATCTGGACCGGCTGGCATGCGGCGATACCGATCACCGCGGCGCCGTACTGGTCGGCAAGCGTTGCGGTAACGTCGAGCAACGCAGCGTTGGCGCGGCCGCCATCCAGATGCACCATCAGGGTCGAATAGGTCACGCGCGGTCTCCCTCTTTCCCGATCTGTCGGCGTTCGGGCGGGGGCGGGAAAGGATCGGGAATTACGCATAAGCGCCGGCTGCGTAGTTCCCGACGCTGTCCGCGATCGGGCGAGGCGATAGGCTTGCGATCATCGGCCGGGCCTCCCCGCGTCGCTTGAGGAGAGTGTCATGCCCCACGACGCCAGATTGCAGAAAGCCGTGCTCGCCGAACTCAACTGGGACCCCAGCGTCCCGGCCGGGCATATCGGCGTCACCGCGAACAACGGCGTCGTCACGCTCAGCGGCCACGCCGGCAGCTATGCCGCGAAATTCGCTGCCGAACGCGCCGCCGCGCGCGTCGAGGGCGTCAAGGCGGTCGCGGAAGAGATCGAAGTGCACCTCGACGAGCGCTTCAGGCGCGGCGACGAAGCGATCGCCGGTGCGATCGTCGAGCGACTGTCCTGGGACACCACCGTCCCGCACGACAGCATCACGGCGCAGGTCGAGGACGGCTGGGTCAGCCTGCGCGGCGAAGTGCGCTGGCATTTCCAGAAGGATGCAGCCGAAGCAGCGGTGCGGCCGCTCGCGGGCGTCGTCGGCGTGGTCAGCCACATTACGCTGAAGCCGCGGGTCGATGTCACCGATGTCAGCAACGACATCCGCACCGCGCTGCACCGCTCGTGGTTCTTCGACGGCGACACCATCAAGGTGTCGGTCGACGGCGGCACGGTCCGGCTCACCGGCTCGGTCGATTCCCCGCACGACCGGAGCGTCGCCGAACGCACCGCCTGGGCGGCACCGGGCGCGGTGAAGGTCGAGAACATGCTCGAAATCGCCTGAATGGACGCGCTGTCATCTGGCGCGGACTCGTCATGGCTCGACCGCAGCCTTCGGAAAGCTGATCGGACTCCCGCCATGACGACTCGCCGTCCGACGTGCAGCCTTGCGCTGGTACCGATGTTCGTCGCCGTAGTCGGGATCGTGTTCGCCACCGAAGCGATCAAGCATGCGGGCGCGGTCTGGCAGCGGCGCCAATGACCGCCTTCGTCCCGAAGATCGTCACGACGCTGCGCGAAGGTTATTCGCTCGCGACGTTGCGCGCCGATGCGATCGCCGGCGCGACGGTCGCGGTCGTCGCGCTGCCCTTGGCGATGGCGCTTGGCATCGCCAGTGGCGCGTCACCCGACAAGGGACTCGTCACTGCGATCGTCGCAGGCTTCCTGGTGTCGGCGCTCGGCGGATCGCGCGTCCAGATCGGCGGACCCACCGGCGCGTTCGTGGTCGTGGTGTTCACCGTCATCGCACGGCACGGCTATGACGGCCTGATCCTGGCGACATTGCTCGCCGGCATCATCCTGATCGTCGCAGGTTATGCGCGGCTCGGGGCGTTGATCCGGTTCATCCCCTACACCGTCGTCACCGGCTTCACCGCGGGTATCGCGGTAATCATCGCGTCGAGCCAGGTCCGCGATTTCCTCGGGCTCGGCATGGCCGCGGTTCCAGCCGACTTCATCCCGAAATGGCTGGCCTATGCCGGCGCGATCCGCACCATCGACGGCCCGACCGTCG
Source organism: Sphingomonas sp. R86521 (assembly GCF_042466235.1). Taxonomy (NCBI): domain Bacteria; kingdom Pseudomonadati; phylum Pseudomonadota; class Alphaproteobacteria; order Sphingomonadales; family Sphingomonadaceae; genus Sphingomonas; species Sphingomonas sp. R86521. The sequence goes on from NZ_JAXHBY010000001.1 coordinate 837,040, forward strand.
CAGTCGGCATGGGCGCACTTGCCGTCATCCTGATTCTCAAGCGCGTCGCACCACGCGTGCCCGGGTTCCTCGTCGCGGTCCTGCTCACCTCGGTCGTCGTCATCGCCAGCGGCGCGCACGTCGCGACGATCGGTTCGCGCTTTCCGGATATGCCAAGCGGGATCGCGATGCCAGCATTCCCCATCTGGACGCTGGCCAGGATCCAGGTGGTGCTGCCATCGGCGTTCACGATCGCGTTTCTTGCGGGTGTCGAGGCGCTGCTCTCCGCGGTCGTCGCCGACGGGATGATCGGATCGCGCCACCGATCGAACCAGGAACTGGTCGCGCAAGGCATCGCCAATATCGCCTCCGCGCTGTTCGGCGGGCTGCCCGCGACCGGTGCGATTGCGCGCACCGCGACCACGATCAAGGCCGGCGCGCGGACCCCGGTCGCGGGCATGCTCCACGCGGTGTTCGTCCTGCTGTTCGTGGTGTTCGGCGGGCGGCTGATGGCGTTCGTGCCGATGGCGGCGCTGGCGGCGATCCTGTTCGTCGTCGCCTGGGGCATGAGCGAGCAGGAGCGCTTCGTCGGCCTGTTGCGGATGCCCAACGGCGACCGCGCGGTGTTGCTCCTGACGTTCGGCCTCACGGTACTCGTCGACCTGACGGTCGCGATCGGCGTCGGCGTGACGCTCGCCGCGCTGCTGTTCATGGCGCGGATGAGCGAGACGGTCGCGATCACAGGCCCCGATGACGATGCGCTCACCGACCGCGGTGCGCTGCCCGACGGCGTCGAGATGTTCCGGATCGACGGACCGTTCTTCTTCGGTGTCGCCGCCGGACTGATGGACACCTATCGCCGGTTGGGCAGCGTCCCCCGCGTCCTGATCCTGCGGCTGGAGCGCGTACCTATGCTCGATGCGAGCGGTGTGGCCGCGATTGCCGAACTGCTGCGGCGAGCCGCGACCACGCATACGCGCGTGATCCTGTGTGGGATGGCCGCGCAACCTACCGCGATGCTCGCCCGCGCCCGACTCGGCCCGATCGTCAGCACCTCGACCTATGCCGAGGCGCTGACCCAAGCGCGGGGGATGTCAGGCTGACAGCGTCAGCCGCAGCATCATCGACGCCGGGTCGCCCGGGCAGGCCGACGCGATCCAGCCGCGTTCGCGTTCCAGGTCGATCGCTTGGTGATTGTCGCGGCTCTCGATCGATTCGAGCGTCGTGATCCCCTTCGCGCGGGCGAACGCCGCGATGTGATCGAGCAGCGTCCAGCTGATCCCGCGGCGCTTGAAATCGGTGCGGATCGCGATCGCGACTTCGGCGTGGATCCGGCTCTCGTCGGCGGCCAGCATTGCCGTCGCGACGATCCGGTCGGTGGCAGGATCGAAGGCGAGGAAATTCTCGGTATGCTCGTGATCGACCGTGACCAGCGCGCGAAGCTGGTCGTGGCCGACCGTGTTGATCGCGCTGAGAAAACGGAACCGCAGGTCCTCCTTGTCGACATGGTCGAAGAACGCGCCGAGCGCGGGTTCGTCGGCGGGCGAGGCGGGGCGGACGTGGAACACATAGCCGTCGCGCGTCGTCAGGTCGGCGCTCCACGACACGCTCGGTGCCGTGGGCGTGACGCCTGCATGCTCCATGACGAGGTCGACCATCCTGATATCCTTTGCGATTGTACCTCGGGCCTACCGACAAAGCCCGCGCCGTCGCAGCGTCGGGAAACACGTAGTTTCCGACGCTATCGCGCCGGTCGGCGCGGGCTAGGCTGGCTGCAAAGGGCGATCTCCGCCCGTCGAGGAGACCGCATGACGATCGACATCCAGCGGATGCAGGATCTGGCGCACGAGATCGTCCGGCTGCAGGGCGAACTCGACCGCGAGATCGAGCGCCGGCGGCGCGCGCTCGGCGTCGAGATCACCGGGCGGATCGTCGGATTCGAACACGGCGTGCTCGATGCGCAGCGGCGGCTGAAGATGTCGGTGCTGCGCTTCGTCGCGCGCTCCGATCTGGTCTCGATCGTCACCGCGCCGGTGATCTATTCGCTGATCGTGCCGCTGCTGATCGTCGATGCGTGGGTCAGCCTGTATCAGGCGATCTGCTTCCGGGCATACGGCATCGCGCGGGTGCGGCGGCGCGACTACATCCTGTTCGACCGCGCGCACCTCGGGTATCTGAACCGCATCGAGGCGCTCAACTGCGCGTTCTGCGCCTATGCCAACGGCTTGGTCGGGTTCGTCCGCGAAGTCAGCAGCCGGACCGAGCAATATTGGTGCCCGATCAAGCACGCACTCCGCGTCAGCGATCCGCTCCACCGCTATTACGAGTTCCTCGAATATGGCGACGCGGATGGCTATCGGACGCGCCTCGCGGAGTTCCGCGACCGCCTGCGATGACGGCGCAGGCGCGTCACATCCGCATCGTGCCGGTATCGAGAAACCGCTGGTGCCACGACAACGCCTCGCCCGGGAGTGTCGGGGTCTGCTGTCCGTACGAACCTTCGCGCGCCCGCCGGTAATAATCCGCGAGGGCCGGGCGATAATCGGGATGCGCGCAGTTCTCGATGATCACCGCAGCGCGCTGTTTCGGACTCAGCCCGCGCAGGTCGGCCAGGCCTTGCTCGGTGACCAGCACCTGGACGTCCTGGCTGATATGATCGACATGGCTCGCCTGAGGCACGATCGCGGAGATATTGCCGTTCTTCGCGGTCGACGGCGTCATGAAGATCGAGACATAGGCGTTGCGCGCGAAATCGCCCGATCCGCCGATGCCGTTCTGGATTCGCGAGCCCATGACGTGCGTCGAATTGACGTTGCCATAGATATCCGCCTCGATCAGCCCGTTCATCGCCAGGCAGCCGAGCCGCCGGATCAGTTCGGGATGGTTGCTGATCTCCTGCGGGCGCAGGATCATGCGGTCGCGATAGGCACCCATGTCGGCATTCAACCGCGCCGCCGCCTCGGGGCTGAGCGAGAACGCGGTTGCTGACGCCATCCGCAGCTTGCCGGAATCGAGCAGGTCGAGCATCCCGTCCTGGATCACCTCGGTATAGGAGGTCATCGCGTCGAACGGCCCGTTGACGAGGCCGGTCAGTACCGCGTTGGCGATGTTGCCGACGCCCGACTGCAACGGCAGCAGCGAGGCGGGCAGGCGCCCTCGCGCGACTTCGTGGGCGAAGAACTCGATCAGGTGGCCGGCGATCGCGTGGGCAGACGCATCGGGCGCGGCGAACGGCAGGTTGCGGTCGGGCGCCTCGGTCTCGACGATCGCGACGATCCTGGCGGGATCGACGCGGAAATAGGCGTCGCCGATCCGGTCGTCGGGTCGCACCAGCGGGATCGGTACGCGGTGCGGCGGCAGCGCGGTGCCGTAATAGATGTCGTGCATCCCCTCCAGCGCGGGATTCTGCCAGCGATTGACCTCGAGGATGATCTGGTCGGCACGGTCGAGCCAGGTCTTGTTGTTGCCGACCGACGACGACGGGATCAGCGATCCGTCGGCGCGGATGCCCGACACCTCCACCACCGCGGTATTTAGCGGCCCGAGAAAGCCCTGCCACGCCATCGGCGCGACTTGGCTCAAATGCATGTCGAAATACTCCATCTCGCCGCGGTTGATCTTCTCGCGCGCGATCGGATCGGAATTATAGGGCAGGCGGAATTCGATGCCGTCCGCCTTGGCCAGCGCACCGTCGAGTTCGGGCCCGGTCGAGGCGCCGGTCCAGACCCGGATCCGGAACGGGTTGCCGGCGGCATGCTCCGCCTCGATCCGCGCGGCGAGCGCCATCGGCACCGCCTTGGGATAGCCGGAACCGGTGAACCCGCTGAGCCCGACCGTCGATCCCGACGCGATCAGCGACGCGGCGTCGTCGGCGCTCATGATCCTGTCGCGCAGGCTGTGGTTCGCAATGCGGCTCATTGTGTTCCTGACGTCTCGTGATGCTGCGATCGTTCGGCGTCCGCGCGCCAGCTCTCCACGCGACACCGCCAATAGACGACATCCTTCGCCGGGAGGGTCCACGCGACCTCGGCCGCCATCGGAAGCCAGATCGTGTCGACCAGCCGATAGTCGGAGAACCGACCATGCCACGGCGTCGGCAGGATCGGAGCAGTCGCCGAGCGCGGGCGATCGGGCGCGAAGGCGGTCGCTATCCGTCCGTCAGTATCCAGGCCTAGGATCACTTCGGACGCCGTTTCCGCGTCACCAGCGCTGACCGCCAGCGTGTACGGGCCGTCGACGCGCCAATGCAGTTCAGGATTGTGGAGTATGGCATGCGGCGCCCACGCGATTTCGGCGAGGTAGCGCATCAACTCGCCGCGCACGAGCGCCGGCGTATTTCGCGCGCGCGCGAGCGGAATGATGCCGAGCGCGGTAATGTCGAACCGGCCGTCGCCATCCTCCAGCGCATCGCGTCCGGAGAAAAGCCCGAACGGCCCGACTTTCGCGTGCCAGTCGAACCCACATCGGTGCGTCGCGATGGTCTGCGAGGCCTTGAACGCCATCCAGGACTCGGACTCGAGCGATCGTTTCATCCGCCCGGTCTGGGTCAGGCGGACGCGGGGCGGATGGTCCGCCGGCTGCACGCCCAGGCGCATCGCGAGATCGATCACGGCAGCGGGCAGGGGGGCGGCCCGGCTCATGCCACGATCACCGCATCCACCGATCGCCGCAGCGACCAGGGCAGCGTCGGACCATAGCCGAACCGCATCACGATATCCGGCCGCCGGCCGCGCGCGCCGATCAGCGCCGCCAGATCGGGCCGCAGCGTAGCGACCTCGACCGGCTGGTTGACGAAGGCGTGCTTCAGTCCCAGCGCGGTGGCCTGGAGCGCGAAGCGCTGGCACGCGCGCCCTACCGCAACCCAGTCCGCCGCGGTTTCGCCCGCCCCGACGAACACAGCCACCCCCGCCGACGATCGCAGCTGGCCGGCATAAGCCCGGTTTTCCGATCGCACCGTCGAGACCCAGTCGAACGCTCGCGGCCCTAGCCAGCCGGGCAGCGCGGGATTGCCGCTTGCAACACTGTAGAGCCCATCGCCGCTCCGCAGCGCCTGTCGCGGATTGAACCGCAGCCATGATTTCAGCTCGCGGACGAACGCGGCATCGGTCCGCTGCACAGTATTGCCGGCGAGGACGAGGTCGCTCAGGCGATCGATCCGATGCCGATCGGTAAGCAGGACCAGATCCACACCCGGAACCGCCGCAGCCCTCACCAGCATATCGAGGTCGCGCGTCGGGACTGGCCGACCGTCATACGCCGCACGCGTCGATTGCCGCCTGGCGATGGCGTCGAACAGTGGAGAGGGACTCGGCCGCGCCCTGTCGAAGTGGACCGCGACCGAACCCCGGCTCCCCGGATCGAACGCGACCATGCCGGGCAGACCCCGCGCCGCCGACGCCAACGACAAGGTCTCCGCCGCCGCGCCAAGACTCACGAAAAGATGGTGGTCGTCCGGATCGACCGCCGCGGTCCGTCTCGAATAGTCGGGCAGTATATTGATCCGCCGTTCGCCGATACGAAAGCGCCAAGGTTGCGTGTTGTGGCCGTTCGGCGCGAGAGTCGCATAGCGAATGAGATCATGCGCACCCGGCGTATCGGCCAAAGGCGCGCGAAGGGCGGCGGCCCGGGCTGCGTAGTCGGACGCGGCCTTCGCCTCCCGGTAGAGAAGATAGGCCGCCTCGCCGCCAACCAGGACGGTCGCCCCCGCACCAACCAGCAGCTGTCGTCGGTTCACCGTCCGCTCCCGATAGTAGGGACGCGCCAACGCTCCCAAGGAGGCAGCTTGCGACTTTCGCCGGTGCGGGAGAACCGACGTGAAGTACGTAGACACGTCGGCCGTTGCGTGGTTTTGATGGGCCCTAGGGCCTAGTGGCAAGCGTCGGCTTCTGGTGACCGTCTGCCAGACCGATCGCTACGCGGACCGGCTCTGTCGGCGACGTGCGCCGCCCAAGTTCCAAAAAAAAGAATTTTGCTCGACCGAGCGAAAGTCAGCCACTTAGGCTCTGAGGGCGGAGAGAAGCGATGCCGTGGTTCAGGCGAAGGAAGACGCGCCAAAAGTTCGCGTCCGGCTACGCTGTTGTCGACAATTATTTCAATTTGAGCGTCACTTAGTCGACCCGTCAGATTGACAAAAAGATACTCCCGCTGCGCTTGTAGCATGGCTGGGCCTTCCGTTCACTGGCCTCAACTACTCAACGTATAAACTGCATCGTGCGGCGAGGGGTTAAGATCAATCTCGTCATATCCAGCGTAGCTATGCGTCGGCCGGTAGGGTTCGACCGCGTAACGCACATGGGCGACCACAGGATACACAAAATTTGGAGTAAGAATATATTTGAGAAGTGCACACCCAGTAAAAACAACCACAATGAATACTATTGCAACTGTTATCAGATGTATCAAAAAGTGGGAACAGACGCAGTAGGAGTATAGGATTCGTTAACCTGCACGTGGGAGTATTGTTCCGATCAACCGCGTCTTGTTCATATTTCGCGTTGATGATCAGCTGTGGGCACGGGCCTGTAGCTTGATGTATTCGAGCGGAGAGGTTGCCATGCGTCTTGTTTCAGGAAAAACCATTTCGATGTATAATGTTGTCGATCTGCTGATGCTGACACTCGGCCGGACAGGCCGGACCATGAACGTTGCTGGCAGAACTCAGTCCGCGATCCCCCCGGTCCGGTTTGGTCTGCTGGCGTTGGGCGCAGCATCGACGCTGGTCGCGGCGCCTGCGCTCGCTGCGCCGACGCAGGGAACGCTCGGCGCTACCTCGACCGGCACCGTCACGATCACCGTTCAAGTTCCGAGTCGCGTGCAGATCACCGGGCTGACCGACGTCGCTTTCGGCAGTGTCGAGCCCAACGCCCAGGCTGTCAGCTCGCAGAGCAACTGCGTGTGGAGCAACACCGCGACCAAGGGGTATACCATCACCGCGTCGGGCAGCGGCACCGCCGGCGCCTTCACACTGACATCCGGCGTGCTCGCCCCAGTGTCCTATGCCGTGCAGTGGAACCAGACGACGGGGCAGTCATCGGGTACCGCGCTGGCACCGGCGGCCGTTTCGACCGGCTTCGTTTCGACCGCGACGGTACCGACGTGCCTGACCGGCCCGACGACGACGTCGAGCCTGATCGTCACGATCGCGCCCACGCAGCTCGCAACCATGGCGTCGCTGACGACCTATACGGGCACGCTGACGCTCCTCGTGTCGCCGGCTTAAAGCACAGGACGAGACTCGGCGACGGGTTCTGGCGATGCGCGCGCTTCCTGCCGGGATGGTTAAGACAGCCTTCGGTTTAGCCTTGGCCGGGTTATGTAGCCTATCCCCGGCGGGGGCGCAGCGGGTACGCCTGACCAAGCTGTCCGATGTAGATTTCGGCGCGCTGTCGACGACGACCAGCGACCTGTCGCGCGCGCAGACCGTGTGTGCCTATGTCCAGAGTCTCAGCGGCCACTACAACGTCCGGGCGACCGGCAGCGGCTCAGGCGGTGCGTTCACTCTTGCGGGTAGCGGCGCGCCGCTGCCGTACGAGGTGCAGTGGAATGGATCGGCCAACCAGAGCAGCGGCTCCGCGCTGGTTCCGGGCCAGGCGCTGACCGGGCTGACCGCGGTGACGGTGGACGAGACCTGTTCGCTGTTGATCACCTCGTCGGCAAGCCTGATCGTGCTGGTGCGGGCTACCGAGCTCGGCAAGGCGACCGCGGGCAGCTATACCGGTACGCTCACGCTCGTCATCGCCGCCGAATAGCAGCGTCGATGGATCAGCCCGGTGTCCTTCAAAGGCGGTCGGGTCGGGGCCGGCGAGCGACCTTGGTCGCAGCGTCGCTGACCGGCCTGCTGAGTTCCACGTCGCATGCGGTGGCGAAGGCGAACAATGCGGCGCCACGCGTGACCGTCGGCCAGCCGGTCGGGTTCGACGCGCTGCTCCAACCGCAACTCGCGGTCGCCGATATCTATGTCGGGGGGCGCGCGGTCGGCCAGGCGCGAGTGCGCTATCTGTCGGGGGGGCTGACCTTCCTCGATCCCGACGCGGTCGTTGCGCTGATCCCCGACCTGACCGATCAGGTTGCCGTGCGTGCGGCGCTCGCGGCACCCGATCTCGATACCCACGCTCGCCTCGCCTGTCCCGCCGATGGCGGTGGTGACGGGGGGGGCGATCACAGCGCATGTGGCATTTTGCAGCCTGTAGTCGCCGGCATTATCTTCGACGAACGGCGCTTCAGGATCGACCTGTTCGTCAATCCGCGGTTGATGGTCGTGCATGCGGCGGCGACCCGCGAATATCTGCCGGCGCCCGATGCCGGCGTGTCGCTGGTCGATCAGTTTGGCGGCACCGTCGCCGGTGCCGGTGGCGACGCCGATTACGGCTTTTCGAACCGTGCGATCCTCGGCCTCGGCGCCGGGCGGATCCGCAACGACCTGTCCTATTCCTCGGCCTATGGGCTATCCGTCGATTCGCTCGTCGGCGAACTCGACCGGCCAGGGTTGCGCTATTCGGCGGGCGCGCTGTGGGTGCCGGGCATCGACCTGATCGGGCGGCGCCGGCTGGTCGGGGCAGGGGTGCAGAGCCAGGTCGACACCCGCCTCGATCGAACCATGATCGCCGGTACGCCGCTGGTAGTCTCGCTCGCGATCCCGGCGCGCGTCGACATCTTGCGCGATGGCCGGCTGCTGACCTCGCGCAACTATGTCGCCGGCAACCAGACGCTCGACACGTCGGGTCTGCCCGATGGCGCCTATGAGGTCGTGCTGCATATCCAGGAATCGGGCGGCAATCAGCGCGACGAACGCCGGTTCTTTACGAAGAATGCCGCGGTCGCGGCGATCGGCGAACCGGTCTTCTTTGCCTATGCCGGCCTACTGGGCGAGGATCGCCGCGGCACGCCGATCGCGGTCACGCGGACGCCGTTCTACCAGGCGGGTCTAGCGAAGCGTTTCACCGCGCATCTCGCGCTGGATGCGACGCTGATCGGCACCGACAAGACCGCGATACTCGAGCTCGGCGGGTATTGGCTCACCTCGGCGGCGCAGGTGCGTCTGGCCGGGCTCGGTTCGGTCCGCGGCGATACCGGCGTGCTGCTGCAGGCGAGCTCGTCGGGAGCGGCACGCCTCAACTACAGCATCGACGCGCGTCGGATCTGGAGCCGCGGCGACAAGCCGCTGATCCCGCTTGGCTATGATCGCTATCCGTCGGCGATCGCGCCGATCGATCGCACAGCGCAGCTGGACACCGGGTCGTTTGCGCAGCTCAATGGGACGATCAGCTACGACCTGAAGCCCGGGCAGATCGGGCTGACCGGATCCTATCGCCGTGATCGGCGTACCGGGCGCAGCTATGCGATCGGCCCGAGCGTGTTCTGGCCGTTGATTGCGCGCGGCGACATCCAGATGTCGCTGCGCGGCGACATGACGCTGTCCAACCAGGGCAAGGCGGCCTCGATCGGCCTGAGTTTCCAGAGGCTGCGGTCGCACACGTCGGTGTCGGCAACCGCGGGCGCGCGCAGTATCTCGGGGACCGGCTACAACGACGGTACCGCCTTCGTCGGCGGGGTAGCCGCGTCCTGGCAGCACGATCATGTCCTTGGCGGCGACGCCGCGGTTGCGGGGAGCGTCGAGCGCGAGGTCGAGGGGACCCTGGTGCGTGGCCGCGCCGACCTGCGCACGGCGAAGGCCGCCGTATCCGTCGATGTCGCGCAGCCGATCGCGGGCGACAACGGCGCCACGCAATACAGCTTCAATTTCCAGACCACCGCCGCGGTGATGCGCGGGCATTTCGCGCTGCAGGGCCGCGACCAGAACGACAGCATCATCGTCGTGTCCGTCGATGGCGCTGCAAAGGGTACGCCGTTCGAGGTCCTGGTCGACAATGCGCCGCGCGGGACCGTCCACGCCGGCGCGCAACTGTCGATCGCGATGCCCGCCTATCGCCGGTACACCGTGCGGCTTCGCCCCGCCGGCACCGACATCGTCCGCGTCGACGGCGACGCGCGCCAGGTCAGCCTCTATCCCGGCAACGTCGCGCGGGTGACATGGTCGGCGCAGCGGGTGGTGGCGACGTTCGGCAGGATCGTCTGGCCCGACGGCACCGCGGTGGCGAATGCCGCGGTGTATGTCACCGGCGCGATCGGCAACACCGACGAAAACGGCTATTTCCAGATCGAGGCAGGCGCCAACGCGGTCGCGAAAGTCCAAGCGGCCGACGGCAGGACCTGCCGCCTGCCGCTTGCACCGACCGCGGGCGGTGCGGACACCAACGGCTATCGCGCGCTCGGGACCCTGGTTTGCCCGCGCGCGGTTTCCGGTACGATGATGGCCGATGCGGCACGATGACACGGTCGAAAGGACAGACATGCGTAATGCGGTAAAGACGCTGGCAGCGATACTCGGCGCGACGATGCTTGCGGGGCCAGCCTCGGCCGATCTCGTACTGAGCCAGATGGTGGTCGACCTGCCGCCCGGTGCGCCGCCCAGGGTTGACGTCGAGGCATCGAACACCGGCTCCGAACGGATCTACGTCGTTGCCGATCCCGCAGAGATCGTCGATCCCGGCAAGCCCGGTGAACGCCGCGTCGCCAGTCCCGATCCCGCCGTCCTCGGGTTGCTCGTCACGCCGCAACGCATGATCCTGGAGCCCGGCGAACGCAAACTGATCCGCATCGCCGCAATCGCGCCGCGGACGATGCACGAACGAATCTACCGGGTAACGATCAAGCCCGTCGCCGGCGACGTCGTCGCGCAGACCACGGCGCTGAAACTGCTGGTCGGGTACGATGTGCTGGTGATGGTCCGGCCCAGTGTCCTCGATGGCACCGTCAACGGTATCCGCTCAAGTACGAGCATCGCGCTGACGAATGCCGGCACCACCAACGTCGAGCTGTACGAGGGCAAGCAATGCGATTCGAGCGGCAAGGATTGCCGCGCGCTGCCACCCAAACGGCTGTACTCGGGGGCGACATGGTCGCAGACCGTCGACCCGGCGCGTCCGGTGGAATACCGCATCAAGACGGGGCAGACGACGCTGGTGAAGCGGTTCTAGGCTGCGGCCGGGTCAGGTCTGGACCAGCAGGTGATCGCTTCGCAACCACAGCGGCGCGAGGCACAGCGGGATCGACGACAACGGCAACACCGACTCCGCCATCGCGACTCCCAGTTCGGTCCGGACGAACGCTCGACGCGCTTCGATCCGTGCCCACATTGCCGGATAGCGCGCGGCGATATCGGCGCGCAGCGCGGCATCGGCGAACACCACGCTATCCTCGCAGTTGAGCGCCCAGCCATCGCGCATTGGCGTCGGGATGATGTCGACCTGCATATGCATCCCCGATCGGATGCGATCGGTCGACCCCGGGCGGATCGGGGTGTGCGACCATTCCTCGTGGCCGGTCAGATGACCCGGATTGAGCAGCGAGCGCAATCCGCCCTCCGCCAGCGTCGCGCTGACACCGGCGTAGATATCGCCGCCCGCAACGCCGATGTCGGCCAGCGCATACCAGCGCACCAGCCCGGCGAAATACGCCGCAGCCGTCGCGACGAAATCGTCGTTGGCATCGTCGACCAGCCCGGCGCGGGCGGTCAGTCCGCCCCATAGACCCACCGCGGTCGAGGCGCCGTCGCCCTGCGCGATCCGCCGCCACCCCGGGCTCGCCAGCCCGATCACCGCACCCCCCGCGGCATTACCCGTCGCGAGCATCGGATGGACGTTCATCGGCTCGCCGCGATAGCCGAAGTTCAGCGCGGCATCGCGTTCGAGGTCGCCTGGCCGCGTGCCCTTCACGACGTTCCAGACCATCTCCGACGCGCGCGCGGCCGCCGCCTCGAAGATCACGATCTGGTCTGCATCGATGATCGATCGCTGGCCGTGTTCGGGATGCAGCATCACCGGTGTGACGTCGTTGACGAGGGCTGCCCCGACGACGCTACGCAGCGCCGCGATGTAGATCGCCGGTACGAAGCTCGGCGCCTCGCCCTCCTCCCATTCATCGCTGTCGAGATATTTCCAGCCGACGACGCCGACCCGGTCGCCGCGACCAAGCCCGGCGCTGCGGAGCACGTCGGTCAGGCGCGGCGCCTTGCTGCGATCCTGCCCGAGCAGGCTCATCGTCTGCGACAGCAGCACGTCCAGGTCCGGCAGCGTCGACAAGGCGGCATAGGATTCGCATTCGTTGCCGGTGATCAGCACGCGACGCCCGTCCGGGCCGAGCAGCAGCAGCGCCTCCTCGAACCGCGGTTCGAAGCCGGCCAGGAACATCACGTTCGCCAGATGCTCGCGATCGGCATAGACCGCCAGCCAGTCGGTGCCGACCGCGGAAAGCGCAGCGTCGCACCGCGCGGCGTAGGTCTCCGGGGGCAAGGCCGGCGGCGCCGCGATCGGACCGAAGTCGGGAATGGCAACCTGGCGAAGAGCGATGGTCATGTTGGTCGGCTTCCACGATGATGGTCTTGCCGACAAGAATATATATGACTTATGAATGTGTCAAAGGGGAGCATTCATGGGTAAGACAGCCGCAGCACTCGGTCTGGTCGCGACTCTGTACTTGGCGTCGGCGACGTCGGCGACATCGGCGTCCGGACGTACCCCGGCATACGCATCGAACGTGACGATCGCACGCGATGCGTACGGCATCGCGCACATCCGCGGCACCAGCGATGCCGATGCGGTGTTCGGGATGATGTACGCGCAGGCCGAAGACGACTTCCCGCGCATCGAACACAATTACCTCGCGGCGATGGGCCGGCTTGCCGAGACCGAGGGTAGTCCTGCGCTGTGGGCCGATCTGCGGCAGCGGCTGTTTCTCGATCTCGATGCGTTGCCGGGTGAATACCGGCGCAGTCCGGCGTGGCTGCGCGCGTTGATGGATGCCTGGGCCGCCGGGCTGAACCAGTATCTCGCCACGCATCCCGCGGTGCATCCGCGGCGGATCACGCACTTCGAACCCTGGATGGCGCTCGCCTTTTCGGAAGGCAGCATCGGTGGCGATATCGAGACCGGCGTCGACCTTGCCGCGCTCGAATCCTTTTACGGCGGGCAGGGGGCAGCCCCGCCGCCGGTCAGGCTGGCGGCCCGGCTGGCAGGTGCCGGGCGTCTGATCGAGCCCAGGGGCTCGAATGGCATCGCGATCGGCCCGTCGCGCAGCGCCAACGGGCACCCGTTGCTGTGGATCAATCCGCACACCTCGTTCTTCTTCCGCGCCGAACAGCAGGTGACGAGCGCGCAGGGTCTCGACGTCTATGGCGCCTCAACCTGGGGGCAGTTCTTCGTCTATCAGGGGTTCAACCGGCGGCTCGGCTGGATGCACACGTCGAGCGGCGTCGACAACATCGACGAGTTCGCGGTGGAGGTGGCGCGGCGCGGCGGACGGCTGTCCTATCGCTATGGCACCGATTGGCGGCCGATCCGGCAGCGCTTCGTGGCGATCGGCGTGCGCCAGCCCGACGGCGTCGTCGCCACTCGGCGCTTTACCGTGCTGGCGACGCATCACGGGCCGATCATCCGGCAGGACAAGGGGCGCTGGATCGCGGTCGCGATGCTCAACGCGCCGCGTGCTGCGCTCGAACAGAGTTATCTCAGGACGCGCGCCACCACGCTCGCGGCGTATCTGGCGGTGTCCGATCGCAAGGCCAACAGTTCGAACAACACCATCCTCGCCGCGGCGGACGGGACGATCGCCTATCTGCATCCGCAGTTCGTGCCGATCCGCGACGATCGGTTCGACTACACGCGTCCGGTCGACGGCAGCGATCCGGCGACCGACCGGCACGGTCTGCATGCGCTGCGCGACCTGCCCACCGTGATTCGCCCCGCAACGGGCTGGGTGGTCAACACCAATAACGCGCCCTGGACCGCGGCGGGCGCCGACAGCCCCAAGGCGGCGAATTTCCCGCGCTACATGGACAAGCTCGGCGAAAATCCGCGCGGCCAACATGCGACGGCGCTGCTGTCGAAGGGTACGCTGTATTCGCCGCAGACGCTGACCCGCACCGCGTTCGACAGCTTCCTGCCGTTGTTCGACCAGCAGATCCCGTTGCTCAAGGCCGGGTTCGACGCCCTGCCGACCGGCGACGCGTTGCGGACGCGATTGGCGGCACCGGTGGCGATGCTGACCGGATGGGATCGCCGCTGGGGCACCGCGTCCGAACCGACTACGCTGGCAGTGCATTGGGGCGAGGCGTTGTGGGCGAGCGAAGGACCAAAGGCCGCCGCCGCGAACATGCCGATCTTCGCCTATCTCGCGACCCGCACCGCCAACCGCGACCGGGTCGCGGCGCTCGATGCGGCGATCGCGCGGATGCAACGCGATCTCGGCAGCTGGCGCGTCGCATGGGGGCGGATCAATCGCTTCCAGCGCCTCGACGGCGGCGTCACGCCGCGGTTCGACGACCGCGCGCCCAGCGAACCGATCGGCTTCACATCGGGCAATTTCGGCTCGCTCGCGTCATTCGGCGTGGAGCGCCAGTCGGGGCAGCGCTGCCTGTACGGCACCAGCGGGAACAGCTTCGTCGCCGTCGTCGAATTCGGTCCCGTCGTGCGTGCCTGGGCGGTGTCCGCGGGCGGCGAGAGCGGCGATCCGGCCTCGGTGCATTTCGACGATCAGGTCGGGCGGTACGCCAGCGGCGAGCTGCGACCGATCATCCTCGATGCCAGCGCGGCCGGACGACCCTATCACCCGGGCGAGGCGCGCCCGACCGTCGCTGCGCGAACCGCACCGCATCCGGGCACGCCATGCGGCGTCCCGTGACCCGCCGATGGATCAGGGGCGCAGCGGATGATTGCCGGCGACGAGCAACAGATCTAGCGCACCGCGGATCAGGTTGCTCATCAGCGTTCCCGCCAGCTGCGCGCGCCCACCGACGATCGCGTCAGCAACTTTCTTGTGGTCGAGCGCACTCGCCCGCGGCACGCCCTTGTACTCGTTGGTACGCCGGATCGAGAACCGCAGGGTCGTTTCGGCCAGCCCGGTGAACTGTCGCATGAAGCGGTTGTTGCTCGCCTCCAGCACGGCGATGTGGAACGCGATATCCGCTTCCAGCGCATCCTCCTCGCCGCGGTCCGCCGCGAACATGCGTTCGATCGCGTCGAGGATCGCGCGGCGTTGCGGACCGCTGGCGGAATGCGCCGCCAACGATGCGGCGCGCGGCTCGATCGACATGCGGATTTCGGTGAAATCGATCAGCAGGTCGATCGAAAACGCGCGCTGCAGCATCCAGCGAAGCACATCGGGGTCGAGCAGGTTCCAGCTGGCCTCGGGCTGGACCAGCGTGCCGGCCCGCTTGCGCGCCAGCAACAGTCCCTTCGCGGTCAGCATCTTGACGGCTTCGCGCAGCACCGGCCGGCTCGCGGCATAACTCAGGCACAGCTCGGCTTCGGTCGGAAAGGGTGCGCCGGGGCGATAGGTCTGCGTGACGATGGCAAGCCCCAGGTCGTTGACGATGCTCGCGGTCAGGTTGCGGCCATCGTCGAGCTGGCGCACGTCGTCCGCGATCGACGGCCGGTCGCCTGCGCCGGTGAGGGTCTTGTCGCTCTTCAACATACGGTCGTGATTATCCCCATCGCGCCCAAAGCGCCATGCGCCGCGACGTCGTAGCTGGACAGGCGGAGTGGTGTTCACCCGATCGATGCATTGCCCGGGCAGCCCCCGCGTGGCCGATGTTTGCAAGATGCCATGCAAATTCTGCTTCCCATCTAATATATATGACTTAAATAGCTTCGATCGGAATGACGTCAATTTGGCGAAGAGCGAGGGGCACGACGGCCAATGCGGATTACGCGCAGATCCATGCTGGGCGGCACGGCAGCCGCGGGTGGACTTGCGGTCGCGGGATGCGCGTCGCGCCCGCAGGACGTGCGCATCGGCTTCATCGTCAAGATGCCGCAGGAGCAATGGTTCCAGGACGAGTGGCGGTTCGCCCGCGCCGCCGCGCGGACCTATGGCTTCTCGCTGATCGAGATCGGGGCCGAGGACGGCGACCGCGTGCTGTCGGCGCTGAACACACTGTACGCCCGCTATGCCAGCGGCTTCGTGATCTGCGCGCCCGACCCGCGGCTCGGACCGGCGATCGCCAATTTCGCGCGCGATACGGGCATGAAGGCGATGTCGGTCGACGATCGGCTGTCCGGCCCCGGCGGTGCGCCGATCGCGGGCATCCCGCATGTCGGCATCTCGGCACTCGCGATCGGCGACGTCGCCGGCACCGCCGCGGCCCGGGAAGCGCGTCGCCGCGGCTGGGCGCCTGCGGCCACCGGTATCCTGCGGATCGCCTATGACAGCCTCGAGACCGGGCGCGAGCGAACCGCAGGGGCGGTCACCGCGCTGCGTCGCGAGGGCTACACCCAAGTCTTCGACGCGCCCCAGCGCACCACCGACACCGAAGGCGCGTTCACCGCGGCGGCACCGGTCCTGACGGCGCGCGCGCAGATCGATCGCTGGATCATCATCGGATTGAACGACGAGACCGTGGTGGGCGGCGTGCGCGCTGCCGAAGGACTGTCGCTGCCGCAATCCAGCCTGATCGGGATCGGCATCGGCGGGTCGGAAGCCGCCATCGCCGAACTCGCCAAGGCGCGTCCGACCGGGTTCTTCGCGACCGTGCTGCTCAGCCCGCGGCGTCATGGCTACGACACCAGCGCGGCGATGTATCGCTGGATCGTCACGGGCCGTCGCCCGCCCGAAACCGTGCTGACCAGTGGGACGCTGATGAACCGGGACAACTTCCGCGCCGTGCTGGCACGTGAGACGATGGCATGACCGCGGCGATCGCCTTCCACGATGTCGGCAAGATCTTTCCCGGCGTGGTGGCGCTAGACGCGGTGAGCTTCACGGTTGCCGCCGGGGAAGTCCGCGCGCTGATCGGCGAAAACGGCGCCGGCAAGTCGACCTTGCTCAAGATCATGGCGGGCCAATACGTGCCCGATCGCGGCGAACTGCGGATCGACGGCGTGGCGCGCCGGTTCGCCTCGCCCCGCGACAGCCAGAATGCTGGTATCGCGATCATCCATCAGGAACTGCAGCTCTTTCCCGAGCTGAGCGTGGCCGAGAACCTGATGCTCGGGATGCTGCCGGCGCGCGCCGGGTTCGTCGACTGTGCCGCGTTGCGCGCGCGGGCGATCGCGGTGCTCGACCGGCTCGGCGAGGCGATCGATCCCGATACGCGGCTCGGCGACCTCTCGATAGGACGCCGGCAGATGGTCGAGATCGGGCGTGCGCTGCTTCGCGACGCCAAGGTCATCGCGTTCGACGAACCGACCAGTTCGCTGAGCGTCCGCGAGACCGAACGGCTGATGGCGATCATCGCCGACCTGAAAGCCGGCGGCTGCGCGATCATCTATGTCAGCCACCGCATGGAGGAAGTGTACGCGCTCGCCGACAGCGCGACCGTGCTGCGCGACGGCGTCAATGTCCTCGACTTGGCGCCGGTCACCGCGGACGACGCCGATCGCCTCGTCGGAGCGATGGCGGGCCGCACGATCAGCGACGTCTATGGCTATCGGCCGCGCGCGCTGGGATCGCCGATGGTCGAGGTCCGCGCGCTCGCCGGGCACGGCATCGCTGCACCGGTCGATCTGGATGTCGCGCGGGGCGAGATCCTGGGGCTGTTCGGTCTGGTCGGGGCGGGGCGCTCGGAACTGTTCCGGCTGATCTATGGTGCGGTTACGCCCGATGCCGGCACGGTCCGGATCGACGGTGACATGGTTCGCGCCGGCGACCCGCGTGCGGCGATCGCGGCGGGCGTCGCGTTATGTCCCGAGGACCGCAAGGAAGAGGGCATCGTGCCGTTGGCATCGGTCCGCGAGAACCTGGCGCTGGCCTGGCGCAACCTGACCGGGGCGACGCCTTGGTTGCGCACCCGAGAGGAGCGCGACGGGGCGGACGACTTCATCGCGCGGCTGCGGATCAAGACCCCCGGTGCCGAGACGACGATCGCGTCGCTGTCGGGCGGCAACCAGCAAAAGGCGGTGATCGCACGTTGGCTGTGGGCCGGGGCGCGCGTGCTGCTGCTCGACGAACCGACCCGCGGGATCGATGTCGGCGCGCGCAGCGAAATCTACGATCTCATCTATCGGTTCGCCGAGGACGGCGGGACGGTGCTGTTCGCATCGAGCGACATGGCCGAAGTGCTGGGCGTTGCGGACCGCATCGCGGTGATGCGCGAAGGCGTGCTGGCGGGGCTCGTGTCGCGCGCCGACGCGACGCCCGGCGGGCTGCTCCGGCTCGCTCTGCCACAGGCCCCCGGTTCGGACCCCGCCACGCAATCCCCGCACAATCAGGACACGATCCAGGCATGACCTCGCGCACGCTCTTGAAACGTTTCGGGCCGCTGGTGCTGCTTGCGGTGCTGGTCGGCCTGCTGTCGCTGCTGGTCCCCGACTTCCTCGGCCTGCGCAATCTGCGCGGGCTGCTGCTGTCGGTGACGCTGGTCGGTACGATCGCCGCGACGATGATGCTGGTGCTGGCGATGCGCGAGGTCGACCTGTCGGTGGGGTCGATCGTCGCGCTGTCGGGCGTGCTGGCCGCGGTCGGGATGAGCGCGACCGGGAGCATCGCGATCGGCGTGCTGGCCGGGCTCGCGGGCGGCGCGATGGTCGGGTTCGTCAACGGCGTGCTGGTGGCGGGCTTCAGGGTCAATTCGCTGATCGTGACGCTGGCGATGATGGAGGTGGTGCGCGGCCTCGCCTTCCTGGCGTCGGGCGGCGAAAGCGTCGCGATCGGGTTGCAGGGATTCTACGAGCTTGGATCGGGCGGGGTGTTCGGGCTGAGTTGGCCGATCTGGTCGATGATCGTCAGCTTCGCGGTGTTCGGCGTAATCCTGAAGGCGACCGTGTTCGGCCGCAACATCCTTGCGATCGGCGGCAATCCCGAGGCCGCGCGGCTTGCGGGCGTGCCGATCACCCGCGTCCGGATCATCGTGTTCACCCTGCAGGGACTGGTCGCAGGGCTCGCCGGGATCATTCTGGCGGCGCGGATCACCAGCGGCCAGCCCAACACCAGCGTCGGGCTGGAACTCGCGGTGATCTCGGCGTGCGTGCTGGGCGGCGTTTCGCTGTCCGGCGGCCTCGCCACGAT
This sequence comes from Sphingomonas sp. R86521, assembly GCF_042466235.1. Taxonomy (NCBI): domain Bacteria; kingdom Pseudomonadati; phylum Pseudomonadota; class Alphaproteobacteria; order Sphingomonadales; family Sphingomonadaceae; genus Sphingomonas; species Sphingomonas sp. R86521. Next base: position 856,078 of record NZ_JAXHBY010000001.1, read on the forward strand.
GGGCGGGGTGATCATCGGCGTGTTCATCATGGGGGCGGCGCAGAACGCGCTCAACCTGCTCAACGTCCCGACTTTCTATCAATATGTCGTGCGCGGGGGGATATTGCTGCTTGCAGTCGTCGCCGATCGCCTGCGGCAGGATGGGCGGCTGCCACGGCTCCGCCTGCGTTTCAAAGAGACCGACCGGAGCGATACCCAGAATGTCTAAGATTGTTGCGATCGAAACCTTCCTTGTGCCGCCGCGATGGCTGTTCGTGCGGATCGAAACGAGCGACGGCGCGGTGGGCTGGGGCGAAGCCAGCCTCGAGGGCCATGCCGAAGCCGTAGTCGGCGCGTTCGAAGTCGTCCGCGACCGGCTGATCGGGGCCGACGCCAACCGGATCGAGGACGCCTGGCAGATGCTGTACCGGCTCGGCTTCTACCGCGGCGGACCGGTGTTCATGTCGGCGATCTCCGGCGTCGACCAGGCGCTGTGGGACCTGCGCGGCCGATCGCTCGGCGTGCCGGTCGCGGATCTGCTGGGGGGGCGGGTGCGCGACCGGATCCGCGTCTATGCGTGGATCGGCGGCGATCGGCCGAGCGATGTCGCCGCAGCGGCGCTCGCCCGGCGCGAACAGGGGTTCGATGCGGTCAAGATGAACGGGACCGAGGATATCGACTGGCTGTCGGGTCCGGCGGCGGTCGACGCGGCGGTCGAACGCCTCGGGCTGGTGCGCGACACCGGGATGGACGTCGGCGTCGATTTCCACGGCCGCGTCCACAAGCCGATGGCGCGCCGCATCGTCAAGGCGCTCGAACCGCTGTCGCCGCTGTTCATCGAGGAGGTCCTGCTGAGCGAGCAGCCCGAAGCGATCGCACAGGTCGCGGCGCAGACCAGCGTCCCGCTAGCGCTGGGCGAACGGCTGTTCTCGCGCTGGGACTTCAAGCCGTTTTTCGAGGCGGCCTCGATCGATATCGCGCAACCCGATCTCAGCCATGCCGGCGGTATCTCGGAGGGGCGACGGATCGCCGCGATGGCAGAGGCGTATGATATCGCAATCGCCCCGCATTGCCCGCTCGGCCCGCTAGCGCTGGCCTCCTGCCTCCAGCTTGCCGCCGCGACGCCCAATTTCGTGATCCAGGAGATGTCGCTCGGCATCCACTACAACCAGCCGGATGCCGACCTGCTGACCTATATCACCAACCCCGAGGTGCTGCAGGTCACCGCCGGCAGCGTCGCCGTGCTGGAAGGGCCGGGGCTGGGCGTCACGATCGACGAAGCCCGGGTCCGCGATGCGGCGCGCGTGCCGCATCGCTGGCGCAATCCGGTGTGGCGCGGACGCGATGGGTCGCTCCGCGAATGGTAACGCCCTTCGCCGGCAAGGTCGCGCTGATCACCGGTGCCGCGGGCGGCATCGGCCTCGCCGTGGCGCGGGCGTTCGCGGACGCCGGCGCCGCGCTGGCGCTGGTCGACCGCGCTGCGGACGGCATGGCGCTCGATGGCCTCGGTGACGCGCTGCCGATCGGCTGCGACGTCGGTGATCCCGCCGCGCTCGCCGCCGCAGTCGACGCCACGCTCGAACGCTTCGGCCGCTGGGACATGCTGGTGAACGTCGCCGGCATGATGATCTTCAAGCCGATCGAGGCGCACGACGCCGCCGACTGGCAGCAGCTGATGGCGGTCAACCTGGTCGCGCCGGCGCTGCTGACCGGCCACGCGCTGCGGCACATGCCGCGGGGCGGCGCGATCGTGAACATCGCTTCGGTCCACGCCATCCGCACCTCGCCGATGGTGGCGTCCTATGCGGCGTCCAAGGCCGCGCTGGTCAGCCTGACCCGATCGACCGCGATCGAGGGCCGGGATCGCGGTATCCGCTGCAACGCGATCCTGCCCGGCGCGATCGATACCGCGATGCTCCGCGACAGCCCCAACATCCGGTCCGGCGCGGAAGTCATCGATCCGGCCGATATCGGTCGGCCCGAGGATATCGCCGCGCTGGCGCGTTTCCTCGCCTCCGACGACGCGCGGTTCATTAGCGGCAGCGAAATGGTGGCGGATGCCGGCCGGATGGCGCGGCTCTAGGACAGCCCGAAGCGCAACCGCGTCTCGCTGCGATAGGTCGCGCCGGGGTCTAGCCGCGTGCTCGGGAAATCCGCCCGGTTGGGGCTGTCGGGCCAGTGCTGCGCCTCAAGGCATATTCCCGACCGCGGCGCAAAGCTGCCGCCCAGGAAATCGCCGCTGTACAGCTGCAGCCCGGGCTGATCGGTCGAAACCGCCAGACTGCGGCCGCTGATCGGATGCTCGAGCCGCGCGACCTCTCGGACTCCCGCGCCACCAAGGACATAATTGTGGTTGTAGCCTTGCCCGCCTTGCGCCTGCGGGTCGTCGTCGATCCGCGATCCAATCATCCGCGGAACGGTGAAGTCGAACGCCGATCCGGCGATCGCGCGTCGTTCTCCGGTCGGCAATCCGGCCGCATCGATCGGCAGGATCTCGGCGGCATCGATCCATAGGCGATGGTCCAGGGTCGATGTGCGCGGATCGCCCGACAGGTTGAAATAGCCGTGCGACACCAGGTTGACATGGGTCGGTCGCGTCGTCGTGGCGGTGTAGACGATGGCAAGTTCGCCGTCGTCGCCGAGCGTGAAAGTGGCGACCGCGTCGAGCGCACCGGGATAGCCCTGGTCGCCGTCCGGGCTGTGATGCGACAGCACGACGCGACGATCGTCCGCCACGACGATCTGCCAGATCACCTCGTGGAAATTACGCTCGCCGCCATGAAGGTGGTTCGGCGCCTCGTTGGCGCTCAGCTGGTATCGCACGCCATCGAGCATGAATGTCGCGCCGGCAATGCGATTGGCATAGCGACCGCACGTCGCGCCGAGATAGGCATCGGGGTCCGGCCCTCCTGCCGCCGGATAGTCGGCCGGGTCCGCATAGCCGAGCATGATGTTGGCGAACCGCCCCGCGCGATCGGGTGTCTCGATCCCCATCAGCGTCGCACCCAGATTGGTCAGCCGCACGGTAATCCCGTTCGGCGCGCGGAGCGTCAGCACGGTCATATCGCGGCGCGCGCGGTCAGTCATTGCGGCATCGGGCATCATAAAATGCTGTAACCACCCCGCATTCGCACGTCCGGCACGAATGCGGGGTGGTGTCGCCGGCATCAGAAGTTGACGCGGAAGCCGGCGGTGATGCGGCGGCCCTGATCGGATACCGTGATCAACCGCTCCTTGAAGCGCGAATAGCTGCGGAACTTCTCGTTCGTGACGTTCAGTGCTTCGGCATAGAAGGAGATATTCGAGTTCAGCTTGATCGATCCGCTGAGATCGATCTGGCTGTAGCCGAAGATGTTCTCCGGCTCGCTCTGCGGACCGAAGGTCTGGCGCAGGAACGGCGCACGCCAGTTGTATGCACCGCGGACCTGCAGCAGGTCGTTTTCATAGAACATCACGAAATTGGCGGTATCCGACAGGCCCTCGACGTTGAAGGTCTGGTTGCTGAGTGACGGGTCGAACCGGATCGAGCTCTTCACCAGCGTGTAGTTCGCGGTCACGCCTAGCCCGTTGAACGGCGCCGGCAGGAAGTCGAACGTGCTCTGCACCGCCGCTTCCAGCCCGTAGACCTCGCCCTTCTGCGAATTGAACGGGCGGTTGGCGAGGAACGTCAGGCCGAAATATTCCTCCGGTTGCTGCCCGGAGATGATGAAGTTCTCGAGCTTCTTGTAGAACCCGGCGAGGCTGAAATAGCTGGTCCGGCTCAGATAATAATCGACCGATGCGTCGGCGTTCCATGCCAGGAACGGCTTGAGATACGGATTGCCACCGCTGATCGTGTTCGAGTTGGGCGGCCGGAACGTGAAGTCCTGCGACAGGCCCAGCCGGCTGAGCGTCGGCCGCGTCAGCGTGCGCGACCCCGCCAGTCGCAGCACCAGCGCATCGCTCATGTCGAGCCGGAAGTTCAGCGTCGGCAGCAGGTAGGTGTAGTTGTTGCGCGCATCGACCGGCACCGTCGGACTGTAGACCGGGACCGCGGAGGTTGGATCGGCCGGGTTCTTGATGATGTTGGTCAGCGTGACCGAATAGCCGGTGGCATAGAGATCGGTGTGGACCAGCCGCGCGCCCGCCATCGCCGACCAGCGACGGTTGGTACCGATGTCACCGCCGAACGCCGCCTGCAGGTACCCGGCATAGGTGTTTTCCCGCACCGTGCCGGATCCCCGGTCGCGATCGATCGGGTCCAGGCTGTTGTTGTTCCCGGCATAGACCGCGAGGAAGCGATTGCGCGCGTCGATCGCCGCCTGCGAATTGCCGCCGACCTGGTTCACCGCCGCCGCCGACCCGTAATATTGCGCGAGCGCGGCGGCATCGTAATCGAGCCAGGTCAGGTCGCGGCCTTGCACGTTGGCGCTGAAGTCGGTGAACAGGCTGCCCGGCGCCACCGCCTGATAGCCGCAATAGAAGCAGCCGAGCGGTTCCGGCGATTCCCGCGACACCGTGATCTTCTTGCGATTGGTGAACAGCGCGCCGCCCTGCAGTTTGTCGAGCAGCCCGTCAAAGTCCCAGGTCGCGTCGAAAGTCGCCTGGTTGACGGTGTCGCCATTGCGCCCGCCGCGCTCCGAACAACAATGCAGACGCGGCGCGGTGCGGTCGTTGGTGGCGAGGGTGTTGGTGATCGACGGCAGCCCGTTGGGGCCATCGAGCGTGAAGGTCGGGGTGACGCCGACCTGGCGCGTGCCGACGACGTAGAACAGCTGATCCGCCGCATCGCGCGAGTTGGAATGGGCGGCATCGAACACCAGCGTCAGGTCGGCGGTCGGCTTCCACTCCGCATTGACGCCGATCTGATAGGTCCGCGCGTCCTGTGGCGAGGTCGATACGATGTTGTCCGACGCCAGCCCCGCCGTTGCGGTGGCCGGCAGCACGACGAACTGCGTCGCGGTGCCGTTGGCGTTGACCGTCGCCGACGTGATGCGGTCCGGATCCGTATAATAGCCGAGCTGGTTGGTGCGGCTCTGCACCTTTTGCTGCGTGTAGAGCGCGTCGAGCTTCAGTTTCAGCGTATCGGACACGTTCCAGTCGGCCGCGAAGGTTCCGCCGATCCGTTCGCGCGTGCTGTTGGTCGCGGTGAAGTTGGTGGTGCGCGGCAGCGCCACGCCGCTGCGGTCCTTGATCCCGTCGCCATTGGTGTCGATGGTCTGGCCGGTGATCCAGCCATCGGTGCTGATGTTGGTCAGCGCGAACTTGCGCTTGTCGTAGACGAAGCTGAACAGTGCGCCGAACGTCCGGTCGGCGTTGGATCCGCTGAGCACGCCCGACGCGAACGGCGTGACCTTGTCCGAGGTATTGTCGTGGCGGCCGGCGACGGTGCCCGCGAAGTGCATGCCGGCGCGATCGGTCGGGCGCGCGGTGCGCAGGATGACGGTCGATCCGATGCCACCTTCCTGCAACCGGGCTTCGGATGACTTATAGACTTCGGCGCCGGTGATCAGCTCCGACGACAGGATGTCGAACGAGAAGGATCGTCCGCCCGCTTCGGTCGACAACAGGCGGTTGTTGAGCAGCACGGTGTTGAATTCCGGCCCCAGGCCGCGAACCGTGATGCCGCGCCCTTCGCCGTTGACGCGATCGACCGAGACGCCGGTGATGCGCTGCAGCGATTCCGCGATGTTGGCGTCGGGGAAGTTGCCGATGTCCTTCGCCGAGATCGCGTCGACGACGCCGATGGTGTTGCGCTTGAGCTCCAGCGCATTGGCCAGGCTGGCGCGGATGCCGGTGACGACGACGTCGCCACCCTCGTCAGTTGCGACGGCAGTCGTCGCGGCGGCGGGATCGATCTGCGCGCCGCCTGGCTGCGGGGTGGGGGCGCCGGATTGGGCTGCGGCGGGCAAGGCCAGGATGCCGAGGGCTACTCCGGACAACAGAGCAACGATTGGTCGACGCAGCTTTTTCACAACGACTCTCCCCTATGCTTATTTTTGTGCCTCGATGAATAAATATGACATTATGGGGTGTCTAGCGAAATTTTACGGTGAACCGAAACTTTACCAGGATCGTGTTCTTTCGCGTTCAGTGCGTGCGGGTCAGGATGAACCCCACCCCCTGGAAATCGCCCTGCAGCGTGACGTCCAGGCCGTGGTTCATCCAATAGGCGCCGCTGGCGCTCGCCGGGATCGTCGCGGGCAGCGCGGCGCCGTCCATCGTTTCGACACGGTATTGCGCGGTCGGATCCAGGCCCCGCAGCGCGATCGTCGGCATGACATCCAGCTTTTGCGTCGAACCGATCAGCGTGAACAGCGCGGCCTGGCTGCGATCCGCCGCGACATACAGGTTGGTCCAGCGCCGGTCCGCGTCGCTGGCGCGGTTCAAGCGGTACAGCTGGCCCTGCTGCACCGTCGCCCGAATGCGCTTGTACGATTCGACGTAGCGCCGTGCGATCAGGTATTCCCAATCCTGCCATTTGTTCAGGTTGGTGCCGATCCCCAGGCCACCCTGCATCGCCGACAGGAACCGGAACGACAGCGGCGTCTGCCGCTTGTTCACCCAGTTCGGGCTGTCGGTCACCCACGCCATCATCGCGCCCGGCGCATAGGCCTGGGTGTAGCCGTCCTGGATCGAGAGGCGGTCGAGCGGGTCGGTATTGTCCGACGGCCAGACCTGGTCGGTGCGCGCCATGATGCCGAGGTCGACCCGTCCGCCGCCGCCCGAACAGCTTTCGATCTCGACCCCGGGATGACGCTTCCGCAGTTCGTCGATGATCCAGTACAGGTTGCGGACATACGCGACATAGATGGTCTGCTGGTCGTTGACGTCGGCATCGGGCCAGCCCGGCTCCGACCAGTTGCGGTTATAATCCCATTTGAGGAACGCGATGTCGTTCTTGGTCAGCAGGTCGTCGAGCGCGGCCAGGACATGGTCGCGGACATCGGTGCGCGCCAGATTGAGGACCAGCTGGTTGCGCCCCTGCGTTCTCGGGCGACCCTTGAACTGCATCGCCCAGTCGGGATGCGCGCGGAACAGGTCGCTGTCCTCGTTGATCATTTCCGGTTCGACCCACAGCCCGAAATCCATCTTCAACGCTTTGACGCGGTTGATCAGGGGGGTGAGGCCGTTGGGGAATTTGGTCGGGTTGACGGTCCAGTCGCCCAGTCCCGCACGGTCGTTGTTGCGGGCGCCGAACCAGCCGTCGTCCATCACGAACCGCTCCACGCCCAACGTCGCGGCGCGTTCGGCCAGCGCGATCTGTCCGGCCTCGTTGACGTCGAATTCGGTCGCTTCCCAGCTATTGTAGAGCACCTTGCGCAACGGCACCTTGCCGCCGTGCCGTGGCAGGATCCGGTCGCGCTGGAACGCATGGAACAACCGCGACGCACCGCCGCGGCCCTGATCGGAAAAACCGACATAGAAGGTCGGCGTCGACAGCGTGCCTCCCGGTTTCAACCGATAGGCGAAATCGAACGGATTATAGCCGCCGACGATGCGGATCCGCCCGGTGACGTCCTGATCGAAACTCAGTCGCCACGACCCGCTCCACGCCAGCGCACCGATCCAGGCAGGGCCATCCTCCTCCGTCGTGGTCGCGCGGGTAATCGCGAACCACGGATTGTTCTGGCTGCCGGTCGAGCCACGACGGCTTTCCAATACCGTCGATCCGGCGGTGAGCGGACGGTTCTGCAGCGTCCATTCCGCCGCCCAGCGCCCGGTCGAATAGTGCAGGCGATAGTCATAGGCGACCGGCAGCGTCAGCCCGGCCGCCGCCGCCTGGTCGACGCGGACATCGCCGACGCCGCGGTTCTCGATCACCGCGGACCGCGCGACCACCCCGGTGGCACGGTCGATCGCATAGCTCAGCGTCACGAACAGCGGCCGATCGAGATCGCTGAGCGTCACCTGGATGGTATCGCCCGAAACAGTGTGGCTACGGTAATGCAGCACCAGATCGCGGTTGCCGTCCGGATAGGTCACTTTCAACGCCGGCTCGGCGTACAGCCCGCCGCCTTGCCCGGCATATTCCTGCGGCACGACGTTGGTAGTCACGTCGAACCCGCTCAACCCCGACAGTTCGGGAGCAGCCAGCGGCGCGCGATCCGGCAGCCGCTTGCCCCAATACACCGATTGGAGAATGCCTAGGATGTTGATCTTGAAGGCATAGGTGACATCGCCGCCGTCCAGCCGGAAAATCCTGTCGTCCTTGTCATAGCTCGCCTGCGCGAGCGCGGCGGCCGGCATTGTCAATCCACTCGATACCAGCAGCGCCAGAACCCCAGCCTTGAACGTCCCAAGCTTGCTCATCGCTCATCCCCTGCCAGCATGCCGACCGGTTCATCCAGCCTTTGCATAAAGTAATATATATGGACGGCGTTGAGTCAACGATGGCTATGCGCTCAGGTCCCGTTCTGGCTGGTCCAGATGGCCGCGTCATAGTTTGAAATTGATTTCTAAAGTTTGGACTCAGTTCGCTCGATTCGAGCGGTGTCAGGCGGCACCTCGTAATGGCCACGGTCGTGTTAGTGGCAAGCCTGGCGCGTGCGCTGTCCGCAACGGCGCCGGCCTTGAGTCCCTTGACCAAGAGCTTGCGCCAGCGGTCCTCTCGGCGTGGCACCGCTGACATCTGAGTACCCTGCAGGCCAACGGCTCTTTGGCTCTACGCCGATAGCGTCCGCAAGGATCGCTTGATCGAGGTTCGCCCGTCCATCAGGGAAGGGTCTTGCCGATGCTCGCCGCATACTCTTCCAGCTCATCGAAATTATGGAACCCGAGCCTGCGTTTGCCGTCTTCGATCTCGTAGATCATCGTGCAGAGCCGTTCGTTCAGCCGTGTGTCGGCGCCCACTGCCTTGCCCAGATCGATCAGCTTGCCGTTCGACGAGCGGACTTCGGACTGGCGCTTGCGATAGACGATGTCCCACCAGATCCCCGACCCCTTCTTGCGGAAGGCATGGCCGCCGGGCTTCTGGTCCTTCTTGAGCAGCCAGATCGCGTGGTCGACGTTGGCGAGCAGCTTCTGCGTGTCGGCCGGCGTCGTCGGGCGGTAATTGGCGGGGTCGAAGAAATCGAACGCTTCGACGACGATGCCGTTGGCGTCCGCGATCTCCAGCGCCTCGCGCACCACGGCGCCGGCGGTGCGGGCATAGCGCGGGTTGCCGAGCGTCTCGTGAATGCGGGCATCGGCGAGCGCGGAGAACACGACCTGCGCCGAATACACCTCCTTCGCCCAGATCTGCCCCCAGATGTTCGACGACAGCTGCACATCGGTCAGCGCCGAGAGCATGCCAGCCAGCGTCTTTAATCGTTCGCGGTCGCTGCCATCCATCTCGCCAAGCTGGATCGGGCCTTCATGGACGAATTCGAGATGCCCCGGATCGACCAGCGCGCCGCCGTAATTCGGGATCGATCCGATCACCTGCTCGCGCCCGCCAAGACCGGCTGCGGTCAGCGCATCGGCGATGCCGGGTTCGTTGAAGCCGTTCTGGAACGACACCACGAAGGTGTCGGGGCCGAACAGCGGGAACAGCTGCTGTAGCGCCTCGATCGTGTGCTGCGACTTGGTCGCGATCAGCACCGCTTCCAGCGGGCCGGTCAGCTCGTGCGGGTGCGCGGCGGGGACGGGGATGCGCATCTCGCCGCGGATGCCGTCGATGAACAGGCCGTCGCGCTTGATCGCGTCGATATGCTCGGCCCAGCGATCCACTAGGACGACGTCGTGTCCGGCGTTGGCCATGAAAGCCCCTGCGAGGCCGCCGATCGCGCCGGCGCCGATGATCGTGACCTTCATGATTGCGCTCCTGCCGTGGTCGTCGCGTCGAACATGCTCGCCGCGTTGCGGAAAGCCTTGAACTCCAGTGCATTGCCCGATGGGTCGCGGACAAAGAACGTGCCCTGCTCACCGGGTTCGCCGGCAAAGCGAACCTGCGGCGTGATCACGAACTCTGCCCCCCGATCCGTCAGCCGCTCGGCCAACGCCTGCCACGTCTCCCATGGCAGTACCGCACCGAAATGCGCCAGCGGCACTTCGATGCCCCCGACCAGCGTCTGTAGGATGGTGTCGGGTCGCGGGCCGATATGCGCGGAGATCTGGTGCCCGAAGAAATCGAAGTCGATCCAGTTTCCGGTCTCGCGGCCCGTCTGGCAGTCCAGCAACCCGCCGTAGAAGGCGCGTGTCGATTCGATGTCATCGATACGAAAAGCTAGATGGAAGGGCGTCATGGTGACCTTGAGAAGAAATCCTGATGCTTGCGTTTAACCAATTGCCACGGCCGAAACAGTCGCTCTAAAGTACGCCCATCATGAGTTATTTGCACTGAGATGCGACGGCGTCTGCTTCCGTCCCTGACCGCGCTGCGCACCTTCGAGGCGGTCGCGCGGTGCATGAGCTTCACCGATGCGGCGGGCGAACTGAACGTCACGCAGAGCGCGGCGAGTCGGCAGGTCAGGATCCTGGAGGAATATGTCGGCGGCCCGCTGTTCATGCGCACGCGCGGGCGCCTTGAGCTCACCGAGGAAGGGCGCGTCTATGCCGCCGAGCTGAAAGACGCGCTCGATCGCATGGAGCTGGCGACGCTGCAGGCGATGGCGTTCGAGCGCGGCGGCGGCGTGTTGCGGGTCGGCGTGCTGCCGACGTTCGGAACGCGCTGGCTGATCCCGCGACTGTCGCGCTTCGCCAAGGCGCATCCGAAGATCACGCTGAACCTGACCGCGGGCGACGGCAGTGTCGATTTCAGCGCGCAGGGGATCGATCTCGCGATCCGGTTCGGCGACGGCAACTGGCCCGACGCGGTGTCGTACCGGCTCGGCCTGCGCGAGGACATGGTGGTGGTGTGCAGCCCCGAACTGCTCACGCGGGGGATCGTCCCCGAGGATCCGGCGAGCCTGCGCGATCATGTGCTGCTCCAGCATACCACGCGGCCGCTGGCCTGGGCGCAGTGGCTGCGTGACGCCGGGCTCGCCGATCTCGATCCCGACGGACCGAGCTTCGAACATTTCTTCATGTTGATCCAGGCAGCGGTGGCGGGGCTGGGCGTCGCGTTGCTGCCGCGCTTCCTCATCGACGACGAGCTGCGCACCGGTGCGCTGATGGTGCCGTTCGCGCGCAACACAATCTACGATGGCGGTTATTACCTGATCTGCCCGACCGCGCGCCGCGACCTCAGCAAGAACCGCGCGTTCCGCGACTGGCTGCTCGAGGAAAGCCAGTCGCCGACCGCGCCGGAGCAGGTCTAGACTTCCTGTCCTCCCCCTGGCGGGGGAGGATAGATCAGAACCCGCCGGCCTCGCCGCACCGCCGCGGATCGACTGTCGCACACAGCGCGCCGTCGGCGTCGCGGTAGCACATCTGGAACGACCCCATGTGCCAGTCATAGGGCGGCATCACCGACACCGGCACGCCCATCCGCGCCAGCCCGTCGAGCGCGTCCGGCGCGATCCGGTCCTCGATCACCAACCCGCCATCCTCACCGAGCTGCAGCATTCGCGGCGCGGCGATCGCCTCATACGGGTCCATTCCGAAATCGAGCAGGTTCGTCAGCACCTGCGGCACCGTGCAGAACACGTTGCCCGGCGTGCCAAGCCCGAATACCGGCTCGCCGTTTTTGGTGACGAAGGTATTGCCGACGATCGTCCGTAGCCGCGCACCCGGCACTAGCTTGATGTCGAAATGCCCGGTGACGCCCGCGAAGGTCACATGCGATCCGACCATCGGCACGCCGCCGACCACCGCGCCGGGGATGCCGCCGGACTGCAGCGTGTTCATCATCTGCACCCAATTGCCCTGCGCATCGACAATGCTCAGTTCGCAGCTCCCCGACGGCTGCTTGGTCTGCGCGTCATGCGACGGGATGCCGGCAAGGCCGTGCTCGTCCGCGCGTAGCCCCGGCGCGCGCACCAGCCGCAGATGCTCGGTCAGGTCGACGTTCGGCCGCATCCCGCGGACCAGCCGTGCCAGCGAGCGGTGGAAATCGCCGTCGAGCAGCTGCGCCATGTCGTAGCGCGCGACGATCGGATCCCCGGTGAAGCCGCAAAAATATAGCCCGAGCCGCAGCGCATGCGCCATCGCGAACAGATGCTCCGCCGAGCCCGGCGTCATGTTCGCGATGCCCAGATCGGCGAGGATTCCCAGCACCATCGACAGGAACACACCCTGTTGTTCGGGTGGGGCGAGCGTAACGATCTCATGCTCGCCATGAGCAAGCCGCAGTGGCTCGATCCAGCGCGGCGGGTTCTGCGTCATGTGCGCGCGCGTGATCGGCCAGCCCATCCGATTGGCATGCGCAACGAACTCCGACGCCCATTCGCCAGTAATCATGTGATCGGGCCCATCGGCCGCAACACCGCGTAGCGTCCGCGCCAGCGCCGGGTTGCGGAAACGCTCGCCGACCGTGGGGTAATAGCCGCCGGGCAGATAGAAGCGCCGGCCTTCCGGGAAATAGGTGATGAAATCCTGTTCGGACACCGTCACCGCATATTCGAACGACGACACCACATGGCCGTCCTCCGCCCAGCGGATCGCGGGTTCGACCAGGCTTGCCCAGTCGCGCGTCCCGAACCGGGCATGCATTGCCTTCATCGCGGGCATGAAGCCGGGGATGCAGGCCGATGGCGGCAGCCGCGCATAGCCGCTCGCCATCTTGGGGATTGGGCGGAACGGGGCAAGGCCTTCCGGGAAAGTGCCGGCGCTGTGCAGCTGGTGGAACTGCCCGGTCGCAGCCTCGCGATAGAGCAGGCTGACGGTGCCGGTGTGGTTGGTCATGAACGGCTCGACCGCCGCCTGCACCATGCACCCGGCGATCGCGGCATCGATGGCGTTGCCACCGGCGCGCATCGTGTCCAGGATGGTCTCGGTCACGATCGCGTTGTCGGTGCTGCACGCGGCGGACACGCCGCGGACGCTGGTCTTGGGGCCTGGGTCGCGGAGGTAGCGGGCGGCGGGGTCTGTGCTGGTCATGGTCCATCATGCGGTGTGCGCCCGCGATCGCGCCAGTGCTCAAATATCGCCGGGACATGAGTTTTACGCCGTCATCAAACTGCAATTTCCGCTGTTCGATTGCCGCAACGCACCATAGACTCCGAACAACCACAGCCATTCGGAATCTTGCGACATGACGGCCAAAACCAGCGATACCGGCTTCGAATTGACCGCCGTCACTATGGGAATCGATCAATTCGAGCGGGAGCGGGCGCAGGGCGACAGCCTGCTCGACGGCGAGGGGCTGGTTCCGATCTACATCGGCGACGACGTCGTGCCACCGCGCGCCTATTCGGCGTGGGAGGACATCTTCGCCGACCTCGACGCGCTTGCCGCGCGGCCCGACGTGACCGCGACCGATGCGCGCGGCGTGTTCCTGACCAGCATGGTGAAGTCGGTGAAGACCGCAGCCCGGCTCTTCTCGGGCGAGCAGATGAGCTATGCCGAAAAGGTCCGCGATCTGGTCGGCGCCGAGCCCGCGCCGACCGCCGAGGCGCGCGTCGCCGAACTATCGGATCAGCTCGATCGCGCGCTGACCGATTCCGGCTTCGTCCGCGGCGACCTGCGCCAGCGTGTCGAGGCTTGGGAAGAAGCGCGCGCGATCCCGTCGGAGCAGCTCGAGGCGACGTTCCGCGAACTGATGGGCATCGCCAAGGCGCGCACCGCGACGATGATCTTCGACACCGGCGATTACGACATGCAGCTGAACCCCTTGCGCAACGTGCCGTTCACGGCGCGATGCGGTTTCATCGACAAGCGCATGGACCTCAACGTCGACAACGCCTTCACGCGGGCAGCCTTGAAGCATCTGGTCGCACACGAGGTGTTCCCCGGCCACTCGACGCAGTTGCTCTATACCCGCGCCGAAGTGGATGCCGGACGCTCGCCCGCCGACGCGCTGCTGTGCACGACCAACGGCGTCACCGGCTGCGTCCAGGAAGGGATCGGCGATCAGGCGGTCGAACTGATCGACTGGATCGAGGATCGCGACGACGAAATCCATCTCGCGCTCCGCTCGCTGAAAAGCGCGGTGCAGACCACCGCCGCCTGGCGTTTGATGGAAGAAGGCGAGGCCGCCGACAGCGTCGGCGAGTACATGCGCACCGTCGGTTGCGGCCAGGAAGCCTGGGTCCAGGGCCGGCTGCGGATGGCGAGCCACCCGTTCCGCGGACCGTTCGTCCCCTCCTATTTCGCTGGCAACGAGAGCGTCCGCCGCGTTCGCGAACGCGTCGGCACCGGCGATCGCACCGCGTTCCACGCCTATCTCTATGGCCAGGTCCACAGCCCCGAGAGCCTTGAAATGTTCGAGATCGAGGGTGCAGCGGCATGACGCGCAAACTCAAGGTCGGCCTGATCGGCGCGCACGCCTGGGCCGACAAGGCGCATCTGCCGGGGCTCGTCGCGCATGACGGCGTCGAGCTGGTCGCGATCTGCGACACCGATCGCGCGCGTGCCGAGGCGGCGGCGGCGAAGTTCGGTGCCGGCGCGGTCTATACCGACTACCGCGAGATGCTCGCCGATCCGACGATCGAGATGATCGACGTCTGCACGCCGACCGCGACGCACCTGCCGCTCAGCCTCGCGGCGATCGACGCCGGCAAGCATGTGCTGTCGGAGAAACCGCTCCATACCCAGGCCGCACCCGCGTTCGAGGCGGCGGCGCGCGCCAAGGCGAACGGCGTCCGCACCAAGCTTGGCTTCACCTTTCGCTATTCGCCCGCGATCCGGCGGTTGCAGGAATGGGTAGCGAGCGGCGAGCTGGGCGAGATCTTCCACATTCACGGCTTCGAACAGAATTCGCAGTTCCTCGACCCCGATTTCGAGCTGCGCCAGTTCGATGTGAATTCGCCACGCGACCGGCTGATCCCGGCGTCGATCGTCGGCTATGGCTCGCACCTGATCGACCTGATGCGCTGGATCGGCGGTGAGTTCGATTCTGTCGTCAGCACGATGAGCAACTACGTCCCCGAACGGCTGATCCGCGGGCTCGAAGGACGACAGCGGTTCCAGGTCGAGGACGGCACTGTCGCCTTGGTCGAATATGCCGGCGGCACACAGGGCATGCTGCAGACCAGCTATGTCGCGGTCGGCAATTATCCGGGCGTCGAAATCCGCGTCTATGGATCGAAGGGCGCCGCGGTCGCGCGGCTGATCTCCGAATACGGGGTGGCCGAGACGCTGCACCGCGCGGCGCCGAACTCGGTCGAGTTCGCGAAGGTTGAGCTCGGTGATGACGTACTGCCGCCTGGCACCACGCTCGCGACGCCGTGGCCCGAACTCTATTACCGCAACCTGATCCGCTATTTCACCGACGAGATTCTCGAGGACCGTCCCGAGGAATGCACCTTCTACGATGGCGCCAAGAGCCAGGAGATCGTCGACGCGATCGTCCGCGCGCATACCGAGCGCCGCTGGGTGAAGGTCGGCGAGGCGTGACGCAAACGATCGCCGACGCCTATCTCGCGCACCACGCGACGTTCCGCCCGGTCGATGCCAGTTTCATGGGGCTGGCCGGGTATGACGATCGCCTGCCCGATGCATCGGCCGGTGCTGCGGATGCCGAGCGGGCCGGGATCGCGCGGCTCTATGCGCTGATCGGCGCGACGCCTACGGACCCGGATGATCTGGGCGAGCGGCTCGACCGGCGGTTGGCGACTGCGCAGTTGCGCGTGACCGGGGCGGGGCTCGATCACCTGCCGCGGTTCGACAATCCAGCCTGGTACACCGGTGAGGCGGCGTTCGCGATCATCGGCCTGTTGTTGCCGAGCGGCCGCCCGACGCCGCGGTCCGCGGTGCAGGCGCGGCTGGCCGCATTGCCCAATTTCCTGTCCGACGCGCGCGCCCGGCTCGCCGATGCCGCGGCGCCTGCCGCCGTAACCGCGCGCGCGCGAAGCGAAGCGGTCGCGACCGCCAAGTTCCTGCGCGACGGCCTGCCGCTGCATCCCGATCACGATCCGTCCTGGAATGCTCCGGCTGCCCGCGCCGCGTTGGCGCTCGAAGCGTTCGCCGCGACGCTCGACAACGTCGCCGACCGCCCCGCGGCTGCCGGCCGGCAGTATATCGAGACGCTGATGCGCGAGGCGCATGGCCTCGACTTCGGCGTCGACGAGGCGCTCCGCCGCGCCGACGCCGCGTTCGACGACCTCGGTGTGCAACTCGTCGAGATGGCGGCGCGGATCGATCCGTCGAAGACCTGGGAAGAGCAGGTCGCCGGGCTTGCCGAGATCGGGCCGGCGTCTCCCGAAGCGGTGCTCGACCTCGTCCGCGCGCTGGATGCGCGTGCGATGGACGACGGCGCCGCACTGGTCACGCCCGCGCGGGACTATGCGCTCGACTATCGCTGGCTCGCGCCCGAATGGCGCGACGTCGCCGGTCCGCTGTATTTCCTGCCCTATCGCTCGCCGCCGGCATTGGCCGCAGGCAACGGCAGCACCTATTGGATCGCACCGCCGGGCGATGACAGCGCCGCCTATCTCCGCGCCAATTCGACGATCAACGTCAAGCTTATCCATGCCGTCCATCACGGCAGCATCGGCCACCACACCCAGAATGCACGCGCCCGCGCGGCGCATTCGAAGCTGGCCCGCGTCGCCGGCACCGATTGCGCGCTGGGCCTCGCGTTCCTGTCGGCGGGCACGATGGTCGAGGGCTGGGCCTGCTACGTCCAGGACCTGATCGACGAAGCGCCCGGCTTCTACTCGCCGGTCGAACGCCTGTTCCTGCTCCAGCAACAACGCCGCAATGCCGCCAGCGTGCTGGTCGACATCCGGCTCCACACCGGCGAATGGTCGCCCGACGAAGCCGCCGCCTTCTACCGCGACCGTGCCGGTTTCGCCCCCGCGCGCGTCGCCGGCGAAGTCACCCGCAACGTCATGCTGCCAGGCACCCGACTGATGTACTGGCTCGGCACCGAACAGATCCTCGACCTGCGCCGTCGCTGGACCGGCGACACCCGCGCGTTCCACGACACGCTGATCGGCTATGGCCATATCCCCGTCGCCTGGGCCGGCGAGGAGATGGCGCGCGCAGGGTTGTTGAAATGAACGAGCGCGTCCGCGACACGCCGATACTCGACGTTCGCGGGCTGACGGTCGATTTCGTCGCGAGCGACGGTCGCACGATCCGCGCGTTGCACGGTATCGACCTGACGATCACCGCGGGCGAAACCTATGCGCTGGTCGGCGAAAGCGGATCGGGCAAGTCGGTAACCAGCCTGGCGATCATGCGGCTGCTCGACGCACGGCGCGCGCGCGTCGGCGGTTCGGTGACGCTCGATGGCGCGGGCGACCTGCTCACGCTGCCGACAAAGGCGCTGGCGGCGATCCGCGGGCGTGAGATCGCGATGATCTTCCAGGAACCGATGAGCTGCCTCAACCCGGTGCAGACTGTCGGCGCGCAGATCGCGGAGGCGCTGCGCCGTCACGTCGGCGGGTCGCGCGCGGAGATCGACACCGCGGTGATCGCGGCGCTGGCGGAAGTCGAGATCCCCGACCCGCGTGCCCGTGCCGCCGCCTATCCGCACGAACTTTCTGGCGGCATGCGCCAGCGCGTGCTGATCGCGATGGCGCTCGCCTGCCGTCCGCGCCTGCTGATCGCAGACGAACCGACCACCGCGCTCGACGTCACGGTGCAGGCGCAGATCCTGCGGCTGCTGGCGAAGCTGCAGCGCGAACGCGGCATGGCGGTACTGTTCATCACGCACAGCCTGGCGGTAGTCGCCGAGATCGCCGACCGTGTCGGCGTGATGTACGGCGGCCGGATCGTCGAACAGGCGCGGGCAGGGGCGCTATTCGCGCGGCCCCGCCACCCCTATGCGCGCGGCCTGCTTGACAGCCTTCCGCAACCGTCGCGCGGGGGGCGGCTACGCGCGATACCGGGGCAGGTGATCGATCCCGGCAATCCGCCCCCCGGTTGCGCATTCGAGCCACGCTGTGCGCTGCGCATTGACGACTGCCGCGGTGGACCGGTGCCGTTCTTCCCGATCCCGCCCGACCGCGCATCGCGCTGCCTGCGCTGGAACGAGTTGTGACCCGGCTGCTCGACGTCGCCGATCTGTCGGTGCATTTTCCGGGCTCGCGGCGCGGCTGGCGGCGGACGCCGGTGGTGCAGGCGCTGAGTGATGTCTCGCTCCACATCGATTCAGGCGAAGTGCTCGGCATCGTCGGCGAATCCGGATCGGGCAAGACCACGCTCGGCCGCGCCATCCTCGGCCTCACCGCGCCGACGACGGGCGCGATCCATTTCGACGGCGAGCCGCTGGTCGGCGCGACGCCGAGGCGGATGCGCGCGATCCGCCGGCGTCTTCAGGCGGTGTTCCAGGATCCGACCTCCAGCCTCAACCCGGCGATGACGATCGGCGCGGCGATCGGCGAGGCGCTGCAGCTTCACGCGATCGGTACCCGCGCCGATCGCGCCGACCGCGTCGCGGCGTTGCTCGACCGCGTCGGCCTGCCGGCTTCGGCGGCCGCGAAATACCCGCGTGCGCTGTCGGGTGGCCAGCGCCAGCGCGTCGGCATCGCGCGTGCGCTCGCGGTCGGCCCCGAGCTGATCGTCGCGGACGAGGCGGTCTCCGCGCTCGACGTCTCGGTGCAGGCCGGGATCATCAACCTGCTCTCGGACCTGCGCGCCGACCTCGGGCTGGCCATGCTGTTCGTTTCGCATGATCTAGCGCTGGTCGGCTATTTCTGCGACCGCGTGATGGTGCTCTATCTCGGCCGGGTGATGGAGGTCGGCCGCGTCGCCGACATCTTCGCCGCGCCACGGCACCCCTACACGCGGGCATTGCTCGATGCCGCGCCGGAGGTCGATCCATCGCAGCGCCGCGCCGTCACCGTCCTCGCCGGTGAACTGCCCAGCCCGATGGCGCCACCGTCGGGCTGCGTCTTCCGCACCCGCTGCCCGTACGCGATCGACGCCTGCGCCGACGCCATCCCGCCACTGGAAGGACCGGTCGAGGGCCACCGCGCCGCCTGCATCCGCCAGCACGAACTGACGCTCTCATGACCACGGAACCCCTGATGAAAACCATGCTGGTCGCCGCGCGCGCCAATGCCGACGCCTTTGCGGAGCGTTTCCGCGCCGAACTGCCCGATCACCGTATCGTCACTTCGATCCCCGAGGACGGATCGCCGGTCGCCTATGCGGTCGTCGGCCGTCCGCTGCCGGGGTTGCTAGCCTCGCTTCCCGGACTTGAACTCGTGCTCAGCCTCAACGCCGGGGTCGAGCATCTGATCGCATCCGGCGAAGTCCCCGCCGGCGTGCCGATCGTCCGCATGGTCGATCCCGGGCTGGTCGACGGCATGGTCGAATGGGTCGCCGCGCAGGTGCTGGCGTGGCACCGCAACCTGTTCGCCTATCGCGGCAAGCAGCAGCGCACCGTCTGGGAGCCCGCCGCGGAAAAGCTCGCGCACGAGCGCATCGTCACGGTTCTGGGCGCCGGCGCACTCGGCGGCCCGGTCGCGACGATGCTCGCGACGCTTGGCTTTTCCGTGCGCGCCTGGAGCCGCACGCCGCGCGACCTGCCCGGCATCGCCACCTTCGCCGGCGCCGACGCGCTGGCCGACGCGGTCACAGGCGCGGATTTCCTCGTCAGCCTGCTGCCCGCGACCGCCGGCACCACCGACCTGATCGACGCCGCGCTGCTCGCCCGGCTCGCGCGAGGCGCGTTCCTGGTCAATGGCGGGCGCGGTGCGGCGATCGTCGATGCCGATTTGCTCGCCGCGCTCGACGCCGGGCAACTCAGCGGCGCCGCGCTCGACGTGTTCCGCACCGAACCGCTGCCTGCCGAGGATCCCTATTGGCAGCGCGACGACGTCCTCGTCTCACCGCACGTCGCCGCACCCACGCACGTCGCCACCGCGGTCTCGGTGATGGCCGACAGCGTCCGGGCATGGGAGCGTGGCGAGACCCCGGCGCATGTCGTCGACCTCGACCGCGGCTATTGATCGCGTGAACGACCCCGCCACCTGGACGCGCCGCGCGCTGCTGGCAGGCGCGGGGGCGACCGCGCTCGCCGGCTGCGGCCGGGTGCGCAGCGGCCGTGCGTCGAACACGCTGGTGGTCGGGCTCACCTATGACCTCGACACACTCAACGTCTATTCGACCGGCTTCCTCGGCGATGTCGAGGCCGCGGTGGTCGAGGGGTTGCTCGCACCCGACGAACATGCCCGCTACGTCCCCGTGCTCGCCACCGAGGTTCCGACGCTCGAGAATGGCGGCATCGTCCGCGACGGTGCCGGCATGACGATCACCTACAAGCTCAGGCCCGGCGTGCTGTGGCATGACGGCCACCCGTTCACCTCCGCCGACGTCGCCTTCACCTGGCGCGCGGTCAAGAACCCCGCCTTCATCGCCGAGTCCAAGGACGGCACCGAAGAGATCGCCGCGATCGAAACGCCCGATCCGCTCACCGTGATCTGCCGCTACGCCGCGGTCAGCCCGACGTTCGCGACCACGTTGTTCACCTTCGGCATCCTGCCGCATCATCTGCTCGAAGGGGTCGACCTCAACACCGCATCGTATAACGAACGACCGATCGGCACCGGTCCGTTCATGGTCACCGCGTTCAAGCGCGGGCAGTACGTGCTGACCGAACGCTTCCCCGGCTATTGGCGTCACGACGCAAGCGGGCGGCGGCTGCCTTATCTCGACAAGCTGATCTTCAAGATCATCCCCAATTCGAACACCCTGCTGACGCAGATCCGGTCCGGCGAACTCGATCTCGTGACGCAGACGCCGTATGATCAGGCCAAGCAGATGCGCGGCCTGCCCGGGGTCGAACTGCTCCGCGCGCCGCTGCTGTCGTGGCAGCATCTCGACTTCAACTTCCGCAACCCGATGCTCGCCGATCGCCAGGTCAGGCTCGCCATCGCGCATGCGATCAACCGCGAACCGCTGGTGCGGGCGCAAGGCGGCTTCCCCGCGCCGATCAAGTCGCCGGTCGTCCCGGTGTTCGACTTCTACGATCCCGACGCGACCGAGATCGCCTATGACCCGGCCAAGGCCCGCGCGCTGCTCGAGGCCGCCGGCTATGTCGGTACCCGCGTACGCAGACGCGACGGCAAGCCGCTGCGCTTCCGCTTCCTGGCGCAGGCCGGCAAGGGCAACGACGAACTCGCACAACAGGTGATCATCGCGCAGCTCAAGGCGGTCGGGATCGACGCCTATGCCGACAACAAGACCGGCGTCTCGTACCGCCAGGCCCGCTACACCGGGCAATACGACATCAACTACGCGACCTGGGTGACGGGCGCCGACCCGATCTACAGCCGGTTCTATGCGACCAGGGGATCGAACAACGGGCAGGGCTACAGCAACCCCGCGCTCGACCGCGTGCTCGCCCGGATGGAGGGGACGCTCGACCCCGGCGAACGCAAGCGCGCGGCGTTCGCGATGCAGCGGATCCTGCTTCACGACCTGCCCAGCGTCCCGCTCACCAGCAACGTCGCGGTCGTGACCAAGCGCCGCGCACTCGCCGGCTTCACGCCCAACCCGACCAACATGACGCCGTTCGTCGGCAGCGCGTTCTGGCGGTGGACGGCATGAGCGCGCGCGTGCTGCTGACCCGGCTGGCGTCGGCGATCCCGCTGCTGCTGGGGATCTCGCTGCTGTTGTTCCTCGTCGTCCATCTGGCGCCGGGCGGTCCGCTCGACGTCTATGCCGACAACCCCTCGGTGACGCCCGCCGCACTCGCACGGCTGTCCGCGGCTTATGGTCTCGATCAGCCGTTGCCGGTGCAATATGGCCTGTGGCTGAAGGCGATGCTGACCGGCGACTGGGGCTTCTCGATCCGCACCGGCCGCCCGGTGCTAACCGAACTGGTCGAACGGCTCGGGCCGACGATCGAGCTCGGTGCTGCGGCGATGGCGGTGGCGCTGGTCGCGTCGCTCGCGCTCGGGACGCTCGCCGCGGCGCGCGCTGGCAGCTGGATCGACCGCACGATCGATGCCGCGACGCTCAGCGGGCTGTCGATGCCGGCCTTCTGGCTGGCGCTGGTCCTGCAGTATTTCTTCTCGGTCCGGCTCGGCTGGCTGCCGTCTGCGGGGATGGAGACGATCGGCGAAACCTCGTTCGTCGACGGAGTTGCGCACATCGTGATGCCGGCGACGGTATTGGCGATCGTCACCACCGCAGGCTGGACGCGCTATATTCGCGCCGGGATGATCGACGTGCTGTCGCGCGACTATATCCGCACCGCCTATGCCAAGGGCCTGAGCGAGCGCGAAGTGCTGGTCCGCCACGCGCTGCGCAACGCCATCGTCCCCGCGATCAGCATCATCGCACTCGATCTCGCCAGCCTGATCTCGGGCGCGGTGATCACCGAAGCGGTGTTCGCGTGGCCGGGGATTGGGAGCCTGTTCGTCCAGAGCATGGACGGCCGCGACTATCCGGTCCTGATGGGCGTGCTGATGATGGGGTCCGCCGCCGTGATCCTGGCCAACATCGTCGGCGACCTGCTGCAGGCGGCACTGGACCCGAGGTTGCGCAATGGTTGATGTCGCCCTGATCGCCGCCGACGAAGTGCGCGCCCGCCGGATCGGCCCGCGGTTTTCCAGGCCCGGCGCGCTGACGACCGGGTTTGTCCTGCTCGCGCTGATCGCCGCGGCCGTGGTCCTCGGGCCGTGGCTTTCGCCCTATGCGTATGACGAACAGTCGCTCGCGCTGCTCGGCGAACCGCGCGCGCCATCGCTGGCGCATTGGCTGGGGACGGACGAACTGGGTCGCGATGTGCTGACCCGGTTGCTGTACGGCGGCCGCATCTCGCTCGCGGTCGGCCTTGCCGGTGCGGCGGTCGCGACCGGGATCGGGACCGTGTTCGGGGCGCTGTCGGGCTATTTCGGAGGTTGGGTCGACCAGGTCCTGATGCGCTTCACCGACGTCATGCTCTCGGTTCCCGCGCTGCCGCTGGTGCTGGTCGTCGCAGGGCTGATCCGGCCAAGCCCGGTCCTGCTCATCCTGTTGATCGCCGCACTGATCTGGACCAGCGCCGCGCGGCTGGTGCGCGCGCACGTCCGGTCGATCCGCACCGCCGACTATATCGCCGCCGCACGTACGCTGGGCGCCGGGCCGGCGCGGATCATCGTCCGCCATGTCCTGCCCAATGCGGTCGGCGCCATTGCGGTGTCCGCGACGATCGCCGTCGGCGGCGCGATCATGCTCGAATCCGCGCTGTCGTTCCTCGGTTTCGGCATCCAGCCGCCGATGCCGACCTGGGGCAATCTGCTCAATCAGGCCGCACCCTGGCTGGTCAGCGCGCCGTGGATGTCGATCCCGCCGGGCGTGATGATCTTCCTGACGATGATCGCCGTCAACGTGCTCGGCGAAGGATTGCGCGCGCGCCGCAATGGATAATGCCGCGCTGCAACAGCCGTGCGTAAAACTCATGATCGGGAGATTCTTTTGGTCTGCGCGGAACAGACTCACCGTTTCCGATTCTGCCTGATGCAAGTTACGCTTGCGTTACATTCCGACGAAGATCGGATGACCGGCCTGGGAGGGCAAGCTGAGACCGTTGCTTCGCAAAACCACTAAGGGGGTTCGCATGTCTGCTCGTATCCGTCGTTATCTACTGGCCACCACCCTTGTCGGGATCATCGGTGCGAGCGCACCGGCCTTGGCCCAGACGTCACCGGCGGCAGACGTCGGTTCGACCGAGCCCGGCTCGCCCGCCCCCGGCATCCAGTCGCAGGAAAGCGCACCGAACGAGGCCAGCAGCAGCGGCGATGTCGTCGTCACCGGTACGCTGATGCGCGATCCCAGCATCGCCAGCTCGGCACCGGTATCGATCGTCGGCAAGGAAGAAATTCGGCTGCGGCAGGCAAACACCGCAGAGGAAATCCTGCGCACGCTTCCCGGCGCGGTGCCCAGCATCGGCTCGGCGGTCAATAACGGCGGCGCCGGCTCCTTCTATGTCGACCTTCGCGGGCTCGGCAACTTCCGCAACGTCGTGCTGCTCGATGGCAACCGTATCGCGCCGGCTGATCTGTTCGGGCGCGTCGATCTCAACAACATCCCGCTCGCGCTGGTCGAGCGCGTCGACACGCTGACCGGCGGCGCGTCGACGACGTACGGCGCGGACGCGATCACCGGCGTGGTCAACTTCGTCACCCGCTCCGATTTCTCCGGGCTGGAGGCTGCTGCCTCTTACCAGCTCAACGATCGCGGCGACGGACGCTATTTCCGCGGCGACGTCACGATGGGAGGCAACTTCGCCGACGACAAGGGCAATGCAGTCCTCTCGTTTGGCTATCAAAAGGCCGATCCGGTCTATCAGGGCGCGCGCGGCTTCTCGAGCACGCAGATTGATTCGTACAGCGGCGCACAGGGCGGTTCGGGCACCTCGCTCCCGGCGTCGTTCAGCGTCGGCTCGCTCGGCACGCGCCAGCTGCAGCCGACCACCGGTGCGCTGGTCGCGCCGTATCAGCCGTTCAACTACAATCCATACAACATCTTCCAGACGCCGTTCGAACGTTACAACGCCTATGCGGCGGCGCATTACGACGTCGCCGACGACATCGAAGTCTACGGCCGCGCAATGTATTCGAAGAACGTCGTCCAGACCATCGTCGCACCGTCCGGGGTGTTCGCCGCCAACGTCGCGATCCCGCTATCGAACCCGTATCTGCCAGCGGCGGCCCGCGCGACCTTCTGCGCCAACAACGATTTCAACGCGGCGCTTGCCGGGATCCAGACGATCACCGCGGCACAGTGCGCGGCGGGCGCTGTGGCCACCAACGCCAGCGATCCCAACTACCGGACGTTCAGCACGCAGCTGCGCATCCGCACCACCGATGTCGGCCCGCGCGTCGATCGCTACGAGACGCAGGTGTTCGACTTCCGCGGCGGCGTCCGCGGCGATATCACCGATCACGTCAGCTACGACATCGCCGGCAGTTACGGCGAGAGCGAGAATTACCACGCGCAACAGAACTATGTGAGCCTGTCGCGGGTTCGCGACGCCCTGCTCTCGACCAATCCCAACACCTGCCTCAGCGGCGCGACCGGTTGCGTCCCCTTGAACGTATTCGGCTCGAGCGGCGCCATCACCGAAGCGCAGGCCGCCTACCTCCGCGTGCCCGCGACCAGCCGGATCACGACCTCGCTCGCGCAGGCGCGCGGCCAGATCAACGGCGACTTCGGCTTTGCCGTACCGATGGCCGCAAAGCCCATCAGCTTCGCGGCGGGCGCCGAATACCGCAAGTACAAGGCGGCACAGGAGGCGGATTCGCTGGCGCAGAACCCCAGCGAACTGGGCGGCGCAGGCGGTGCGATCACCCCGTTCGAGGGCGGCTACAAGGTCGTCGAGGGCTTCGGCGAAATCATCGCGCCGTTGGTCCAGAACAAGCCTGGCATCCAGGACCTGACGCTCGAGACCGGCATCCGCCAGTCGCATTACTCGATCACGGCACCCAACTCGCCGTCGTACAACACCACGTCGTGGAAGGTCGGCGGCAGCTGGACGCCGATCGACGCGATCAAGCTGCGCGGCGTCTACCAGCGCGCCGTCCGCGCGCCCAACATCAACGAACTGTTCGAACCCAATTCGACCGGGCTCGGTTCGCTCGCGATCGATCCGTGCTCGGGCCGCAAGCCGGTCGGCAATGCCGCGCTGACCGCGGTCTGCCTGGGGCAGGGGGCGCCGGCGTTCACCATCGGCAGCATCCAGGATCCATCGTCGGGCCAGCCGAACACCACCAGCGGCGGTAACCTGCAGGTCCAGCCGGAAAAGGCGACCACCTATACGCTGGGTGTCGTCCTCCAGCCGCCGATCATTCCGTCGCTGACGGTCACGGTCGATTACTACAACATCAAGATCCGCGACGCGATCACCTCGCCGACCGCGCAGGACGCGATCGACAACTGCTTCGCGGGCCTCACTGCGGCGAGCGCCGCAAGCAGCGTCTGCACGCAGATCCGGCGTAATCCGGAGACCGGCGCGCTGGACGGCGATGCGGGCACCACCGGTGGCCTGTTCCTGGGCCTGTCGAACCTCGGCCGCCTGAAGACCGACGGTATCGATCTGGGCGTCAACTATCGCCACAGCATCGGCGAGGCGATCATCAACCTGTCGTTCCTGGGCAACTGGACGCACAAGCAGGAGTTCCAGGCGACTCCGACCTCGGTCAACCGCCAGTGCGTCGGCTATTACAGCGCGAACTGCGGCTATAGCGGGTCGATCCAGCCCGAATTCTACTGGAACCAGCGTACGACCTTCACCTACGGGGCCGCAGATCTCTCCGTGCAGTGGCGCCACATCGACGCCGTCAAGCAGGAGCCGCTCGACGTCGTCGCCAACGGGAACGCCTTTGCCGATTACGGCAAGATCCCGGCCTACAACTACTTCGATACCTCGATCCGCTTCCGCGTCCAGCCGAGCTTCGAATTCACCGTCACCGTCAACAACGTCTTCGACAAGCAGCCTCCTTTCGTCGGTGGCAGCATCGGCGTGGTCGAATACAACAGCGGCAATACCTATCCCTCGACCTACGACTCGCTCGGTCGGCGCTTCTCGTTCGGCGCGCGACTGACGTTCTAAGCCACCAAGCTGATACCGGGCGGCGTTTCGATACGCCGCCCGGCCCTTTTGTGGATATGCTCCGCCGATGGATGTTTCCTCAACCGACGTGGCCGGCCTGCTCGATGCGGCGAAACGGGCGCGGGGCGATGTCGCGGCGGCGTTGTTCGACCGGATCCTGGCGGTCGAGCCGAACCATGCCATCGCGCTAAACGGCCGCGGCATGGTCGCGCTCGCCGACGACCCGAATGCTGCGATCGGGTTCTTCCGTCGCGCTGCGGAGGCGGATCCCCAGGCGCCAGCGTTGCGGATCAATCTCGCCACCGCAGCGCGCGCGGTGGGCGATCGGGTGCTGGAGCGAACCGCGCTGCTTGCGGCACTCGACTGCGATCAACGCCACCTGATGGCGCTGGTGCGGCTCGCCGAACTGCATGAACGATGCGGCGAGGATGCCGAGGCTGCCGCACGCTGGTCCGCGGTATTGGCGGTCGGCCATATGATGACCGACAAGCCCGTCGCGCTAGGGCCGATCCTCGCAAAGGCCGCTGCCTATGTCGCGGCGCGGACCCGGCATTTGGCGGACGCGGTCGGCACCGCGCTGGCGGTCGACCACGACGCGACCGCACGACGCCGGGTGGCGACCGGGATCGACGCGATGCTGGGCGGGCGACGAATCTACGTCAACGAATGCTCGGGGCTGCACATTCCCTTCCTCCCCGCCGACGAATTCTTCGCCCGCGATCAATTTCCGTGGCTGGCCGACATCGAGGCGCAGACGTCGGCGATCCGCGACGAATTCCTGCGGCTGTACGCACAGGACGGCACCGCCGCCGCGTTTCGCCCCTATGTCGAAATGCCATCGGGCACGCCCGACAACCGCTGGTCGCCGCTCGACGGGTCTTCGGACTGGAGCGCGTTGCATCTGTATCGACACGGGGTACGGGACGAGGCGGTTTGCGCGCGTTGCCCGGCGACCGCCGCCGCGTTGGCGGCGTCGCCCTTGCCGCAATTGCCGGGACGCGCGCCGACCGCGCTGTTCTCGGTCCTGCGTCCGCATACGCGCATCCCGCCGCACACCGGTGTCTCGAACATGCGCGCGACCGTGCACCTGCCGCTGGTCGTACCGCCGGGTTGCGGCTTTCGCGTCGGCGGCGAGACGCGCGAATGGGAGGTCGGTCGCGCGTTCGTCTTCGACGACACCATCGAGCATGAGGCCTGGAACGACAGCGACGAAGTCCGCGCGATCCTGATCTTCGATGCCTGGAACCCGCATCTCTGCGACGATGAGCGCGCGATGGTCGCGACGTTCTTCGCGACCACCGACAGGCTGCGCGGCCATGGTTTCAAGACCGATTTCGGCGAATAGGAGGTGCTCGTGATAGGCATGGCGATGGCGGCGATGCTGCTGCAGGCAACACCGGTGACACCCCCGACCGAAGTTGCGAAACCAACGATGAAATGCCGTCGACAGGTCGATACGGGTACGCTCGCCCGGGTCCAAAAGATCTGTCACACCGCGGAGGAATGGCGTCGGTTGTACGGTAACGGCCGCGAGACCACCGCTGACATGCAGCGTCCCGGCGTCTCGCCGCCAGCGGTGAACTGAGCGTACGCCGCATCGCGCCATGATTTTTTCGGAGGTTCTGCCTGCCTGCGTACGGGGTTAGGAATGGGGCATGAAATATCTCCATGCCATGGTCCGGGTGACCGACCCCGACGCCACCATCCGCTTCTTCGAGCTGCTCGGCTTGAAGGAGACCCGACGCATGACGAGCGAAAAAGGGCGGTTCACGCTAATATATCTGGCGGCGCCCAGCGATGAACAGGCTGAGGTCGAACTCACCCACAACTGGGATCCGGAGGACTATACCGGCGGCCGCAATTTCGGCCACCTCGCCTACCGCGTCGACAATATCTACGAGACCTGTCAGCGGCTGATGGATGCAGGCGTGACGATCAACCGCCCGCCGCGCGACGGTTTCATGGCCTTCGTCCGCACCCCCGACGGCATCTCGATCGAACTGCTGCAGGACGGTCGTCTAGATCCTGCTGAGCCTTGGTCGTCGATGGCAAATACCGGTAGTTGGTAGGCGCATCAAGCGATGCAAAAACAGCCGCTCAGATACCATCGAAGGAAGCGATCTATATTCCAACGCATGCGAATACAAATGCTGCGTAAGTTTGCCTAAGTCCGTCCCGACGCGCACCGCCATTTCAATATACAAAGTCATCTCAACGACGATCAATCAAGAAATAGTATATATCTTCAGTTTATAGAGAGGTTAGCGATTGAATCGAAACAAAAAGGATAAAAATAGCAATACGATCTGATTCCACACGTCGAGTGGAGTTGTTGGGTGCCGACATTGGATCAAGGTGAATCTGTTATCACGACAACGCCCATATAACATAAACGTCAGCCCACGTACCGTTCGGCAACATCGCCCATACCAGTTCACCGACGGTCTTTGTCTACACTCTTGTAGAACTGGCGTAGCGGACGGTGCGACGCCGCGTCATCTGATCGGTCTCGCCATCGGTTTGGCGCCGCCGCTGATCGTGGCCGAATTCTTAACGTTGGACGTGGGGGTGCCGGTGCCGAGCACGAGCTAAGTTTTCGCTGGCCACCCCGCCGGATGTCGACGTTCCGCGGCTGGCGCTCGTGCGGGCGTTGACGCGAACATGGTCTACCAGACCAGACCATTGCGGCTAGCTAGTGTCGAGGCATCAATCAACGGCTAGTCGGCCACGGCGACATTGGTGGCCAAGTCGATCGTTCCGGTGCCCGAGAAGCTCAACGGTACGGTGGCCGCACCGGGCTGGTCGACGCGAACCCGTGCCGCTCGCAACCTCTTAGCCCACAGCTTCGAAGTTCGCACGCGGCGCGTTCGTGCCCTACGCATTGACGCTGGTTCGATACCGGAAGGTTTCGAAGCCGAAAACGTCCCGGTTGCGCCGGCAACACCGCCGACGATTGCGCGATATAGGTGCCGCGGACATCGCCGCCGCCCATGCGAACGTCACCATTCGCCGCGCCGCCGCGACCGATGAAGCAGTCGCATGGCATACTCGCCGTGCTCGTCGAGCCGAAGTTGATGGTACCGTTGATCGTACCGGCGTTGGCGACCTGACGTTTACGAATCCGTGGCTTCTGGCGATGCGGCAACTGTTTACAAGCACGGCCGAACTGAACCCGTACCCCGTCGTCGTATCGTCGCTCCCGCCTCTGTTGGTCGACGTCCGCTGCTTGAAGGCAGTGCCCTTAGCACAGGGTGCGACCCGTGGAGAGCCGCCGCGGTCCAGGCCGTTCGGCAAAGCGGCTGGGCGAATACGCGGTTGAAATTACCGAATTGAACGAAAGCCAAGGTACGTGACCGTCGGAACAGTTGGTGCCAGCGCTGCATTCCATTCTGCCTTGTCCCAGCTTACGCATCACCCGGTGCGTCGTGCGCTAGGCCGTTTTGCCTGCGACTCGTTCGCCGATCGGCGTCTCTGTGCCATCGCGCCTGGACTGGCTGCGGACGCTGACGATGACCGCGACCAGGCCCAGTACCGAGGCCCCAGCACCCGCCAGCGCCACGGCGGGATAGCCCAGGCCAGCCGCGATCACCCCGCCGCCCAGCGC
The DNA here is from genome assembly GCF_042466235.1 of Sphingomonas sp. R86521. Taxonomy (NCBI): domain Bacteria; kingdom Pseudomonadati; phylum Pseudomonadota; class Alphaproteobacteria; order Sphingomonadales; family Sphingomonadaceae; genus Sphingomonas; species Sphingomonas sp. R86521. Next base: position 886,155 of record NZ_JAXHBY010000001.1, read on the forward strand.
GGCACCGATCGCATTGCCCAGGTTGAACGCCCCGATATTCATCGCCGACGCCAGGTTGGGCGCGTCCGCGGCCGCATGCATGACGCGAACCTGGAGCGGCGGGATCAGGGCGAAGCTGGCGACGCCCCACAGGAAGACCAGGATCGCGGTCGGCACTTTGAACGGCATCAGCGCCGCGAACGCGACCAGGATCACCGCGAGCAGCGTCAGCGTGACGATCAGCGTGCGGTCGACCGAGCGATCGGCATAGCGGCCGCCCAGCCAGTTGCCCACGGTCAGCCCGACTCCATAGGTCACCAGCATCGCGGTCACGAAGCCGAGCGAGGCATGCGTCGCCTCGCGCAGGATCGGCGTGATGTAGGTGAACACGGTGAACATCGCGCTCGCCCCGACCGCGGTCAGGCCGAGCGCGCCGAGCACCGGGCCACGCGTAAGCACCCGCAACTCCGCCATAGCATTGCTGTCCGTCGGCGCCGGCAGCGGCGGCAGGGTCAGCCTGAGCGCGACCATCGTCGCGACGCCGAGCGCGGAAACGCCCCAGAACGAAGCCCGCCAGCCGAGATGCTCGCCCGCCCAGGTCGCAAGCGGTACTCCGACGACATTGGCGATCGTCAGCCCCATGAACATCGCCGCCACCGCACCCGCGCGGCGTTCGGCCGGGACCAGGCTGGCGGCGACGACCGAGCCGACCCCGAAGAAGGCGCCGTGATTGAACGAGGTCAGGACGCGCGCGGCGAGCAACATGCCGTAACTGCCCGACAACGCCGCCAGCACGTTGCCCGCGGTGAAGATGCCGGCCAGCAGGATCAGCAGCATCCGCCGGGGAACGCGTCCGGTCGTCAGCGTCATCAGCGGCGCACCGATCACGACGCCAAGCGCATATGCGCTGATCAGCAGCCCCGCGCTCGGGATCGATACGCCGAGATCGCTGGCGATGACGGGCAACAGCCCCATCGGTGCGAATTCGGTGACGCCGATACCGAACGCGCCGATCGCGAGCGCCAGCAGGCCTGGATTGAATTTCAACATGGGCGTCCTCAGACCAACGGCGGGTTCAGGCGGGCAAAGCCCTCCTGCTGGTGATACGGGGTATGGGGGTAGGGTGGCAGTATTGCGCTGGCTGCATCGAGTACCGCAACCTGTTCGGGCGACAAAGCCCAGCCGACCGCGCCCAGATTGTCACGCAACTGCGCCTCGTTGCGTGCCCCGATGATCACCGATGCGACCGTCGGCCGGCGCAGCAGCCAGTTGATCGCGACCTGTGGCACGCTCTTGCGCGTCTCGGCCGCGACGGCTTCCAGCGCATCGATCACGCGGTACAGCTGCTCGGCCTCGACCGGCGGCGCGAACTGTTCGGTATCGTGCAGCCGGCTGCCCGCAGGGATTGGGCGGTCGCGTCCGATCCTGCCGGTCAGTCGACCCCAGCCGAGCGGGCTCCACACCAATGCGCCGACGCCCTGGTCGGCGCCGAGCGGCATCAGGTCGGCCTCATAGGCGCGGCCGATCAGCGAATAATAGACCTGGTGCGCGACCAGCCGCGGCCAGCCATTGCGATCGGCGATGCCCTGCGCCTTCATCAGCTGCCAGCCGGGATAGTTCGAGACCCCGGCATAGCGCACCTTCCCCGCGACGATCAGCGTGTCGAGCGTCCCCATCACCTCTTCAGCTGGCGTGAATGCATCGAACGCATGAAGCTGGAGCAGATCGACATGATCGGTCCCGAGCCGGCGCAACGACGCCTCGACCGCGCCGATCAGCCGCGCCCGCGACGCGCCCCAGTCCTGCGGCCCGTCGCCCATCGGCAACCCGGTCTTGGTCGAGATCAGCACGGCATCCCGCCTACCCTTGATCGCCGCGCCCAGCACCGCTTCGGAGGCGCCGTTGGAATAGACGTCGGCGGTATCGAACATCGTGACGCCCGCCTCGAGGCAGACGTCGACCAGCCGTCGTGCCTCGGTCTCGTCGCTCCGGCCCCAGGCGCCGAACAACGGGCCCGTGCCGCCGAAGGTCGCGGTGCCGAAGCTCAACGCCGGAACGCGCAGTCCCGACGATCCCAGTTGCCGATAGTCCATGCGCGCTTCCTAACTGCTGTCCTGAAGCATAGATGGTCCATATCGGCAGCGCCGATAACCAGGCGGTGCCGCCAAGGACTTTTGATATGGACGCAAAGGTGGCGATGGGCGCCGATCGTGCCAGGTCGCTGGAGATCTTCGCGGCGGTGATGCGCGAGGGCAGTTTTTCCGCCGCCGGGCGCATGCTGGGCCTGACGCCGTCCGCAGTCGCTCGGTCGATCGATCGGATCGAGGCGCGGCTCGGCGTGCGCCTGCTGTTGCGGTCGACGCGGGCGCTGGCGCCGACGGCGGAGGGGCAGGCCTATCTGCAGACCGCGCGTCGTATCCTTGCCGACCTCGACGATGCCGAACGGCAAATTGCCGACCAGGGCGCGCCGCGCGGCCGGTTGCGGATCAGCGCGGCGCTGTCGCATGGGCGATTGTGCGTCGTGCCGCTGCTCGGCGCGTTCGCCGCGCTCTACCCGCACATCCTGATCGACATCGCGCTGAGCGACGGCATCGTCGATATCGCCGCCGGGCAGGCGGACGTCGCGATCCGGTTCGGCGCGCTCGCCGACAGCCTGCTGACCGCGCGCAAGCTCGGCGAGAGCGGCCGCGTGATCGTCGCCGCCCCGGACTATCTCGCGCGCCACGGTATTCCGGCGGTTCCCGAGGACCTCCACGCTCACAATTGCCTCAACTTCAACTTTCGCCGTGCCGAACCGATCTGGCCGTTCCGCCGCGGCGGTCAGGACACCGTGTTGCAGGTGAAGGGGAATGTCGAAGCCAACAACGGCGACACACTCGGCCAGCTCGCCGCCGCCGGCGTCGGCATCGCGCGCGTCGGCGCGTTCAGCGTGGTCGACGACATCGCCGCCGGACGGCTGGTACCGATCCTGGAGGACTATAATCCCGGCGACGTCGAACTGATCCACGCGGTGTTCGTCGGTGGCACCCAGACTCCCGCTAGAGTCCGAGCGTTCGTCGACTTCCTGGCGGAGCGCCTAGCCGGATGACGGCCAGTGCACTGGATGGATGACCAAAGGCTGCTGCAGATCAGCGGGCCGCGAGGGCGAGCAACGGTTTGGCTCGAATGCCGACGTTGCCCAGCGCATAGGTGAGCATGACGCCGATATGATCCGACAGCATCGCGTTCGCGGCATCGCGGCCGAACGGGGCGCTGAGGCCGAGCGGGCGGATCGAGAGCGCGTTCGAGGCGTGGTACATCAGCCAGTCCTTGGCGCGGCCGGTCGATATCGCGATATCGGCGGGCTGGCTGACCAGGCAGGCTCGCGACATCCGGCATTGCAGCGATCCGCCGGTCAGCGCGACCGGGCCACCGAACATGTGCTCGGCGAAATAGCGGCGGCGTGCGATGTCCTTTCCGACGTTGAAATCGCCAGCCACCAGGATGCTGGTCTCGGGCCGCGCGACTGATCCGATGAAGCTGCTGAGCAGGTCGATCTGCCGCCGATAGGCATAGAGCGCGCGCGGTTGCGACACCCCGGTCGCGCCGTTGGAGTTCAGGTGCGTATTGATCACGGTGACCGGCCGGGCCACGCCGGGGATCGCGATCAGGGCCGCCATCGCGCCCTTGTTGGCGAGGCAGTCATAGCCCGCGCAGACCGGATAGCTGACCCGGCGGACCGCCAGGATCGGGTAGTCGGAAAAGATCGCCAGACCGCTCCCGACATGCTTGCCGACGCGCTCGCCGCGGAACATGCTGCCCTCGGCCACGAAGCGCCGGTCGTTCGCGGTGGTGGCGTCCGCGGCGGCCTCGGCGGGGGCGCCGAACGCGATGTAGCGATACCCTGCCGCGATCCCGATCGCCTTGGCATCGGGCACGAACGCTTCCTGCAACGCAACGATATCGGGCTGGCGGTGTGCGGCCCGCATCGCGCGGAACTGCGCCGCGATCGCGGATAGCGACACCGAGCGATCCTCGGCGACCGGCCAGGGCAGGCCGTGGACATTGTAGGTCAGCACCGACACCGTCCGCTGGGGATCGCTGGCGATCGCAGGCGCCGCACAGGCAACCAGCGCGATCGCGCAAAGCCCGACATTTCCGATCCGTACCGACACCGTCCGCGCTCCTGTTACCGGGATATCTGTGCAGACGCCGCGGTGCAGCACGAACCGCACCTGTAACTGACGCTGCGGGCGCTCTTTCGACGCCTGGCCGGATCAGTGCTTGAGGGGTGCGAACGAAAACAGTCCGCTGCGATAGTTCATGACCACCGTCGTCGCGGTCAGGCCGGCATGCGCGACGATGCGCGCCTGCGCGACGTCGGGCTTCGAGTGGCCGAGCCGCGGATTGCCGGCAAAGCCGATGCCGTCGTGGAGCAGGCTGAAACCATGGCCGCCGGTACGGCTGTGGACGACGCTGAGCGCATAGGCGCCCTCGCCGGGCACGCGCAGGCACAATTGCGTCGCGCCGGACGACGGTACCGCGATCACCGCGCGGCGGAAGGTCTTGCCTTGCGCGATCAGGACGTTGTCATCGGCAAGGAAATCGCCCTCGACCGCTGGATAGATTTCCGCCCGCACGCGGCCGACCCGGTCCTTCAGGCCGGCGACCGTCACGACGATCGCGGGTCCGGTCTCGTGCGGTCGACACCGCGCCGCTTCGGTCCCGAGCGTCGGCGTGGAGGGCAGGGTGGCGGCAAGCATGCCGATCAGGGGCAGGATCACTGCGTACGCTCCGGATGGAGGATTTCGACGGCGGCCAGGATCGCACCGAGCAGCAGATGGGTGATCAGCCAGAGCGCGGCGATCATCGTCAGCAACGCCGTCACCTGCGACGATTGCCCGACAGTGAAGGCGACCAGACCGGCGAAGACGATATCCTTGTTGGGGATCAGCGGCAGGCGCGACACCAGCATCCTGAGCGTCGCGAGCACCAGCCACCAGGCGAGCGGCGCAGCGGGCAGCGTCACCGCCCACAGCGCGGCGGCGAGCACCGTGGTCGCGACGATCCGCAGCAGATGGATCACCGCAATCCGGCCGAGCTCGGCGCGCGGCAGGCTGAAGAGCCGCTTGCGCAGGCCCAGCGCGACCAGCGACGGCAGCGCGATGCTGGCGGCCGACAGGATCATCACCCGGGCATCGGTACCTAGGTTCAGGGCGACCAGCGCGCGCCAGCTCAAGGCGGCAAGCGCCAGCGTGCAGACATTGGCGACCACCGCGGACAGGATCGAAACGTCCTTGATCGCCCCGAACGGCGTGCCGACCATCGTCGCGTGGCGTCGCGCCCAGGCATAGAAATAGAGTTCGCCCGAATAGCCCGCGACGATCTCGTTGCTGATCCGCTTGCGCAGTAGCGCGAGGAAGCCCTTGCCGGGCAGGCTCCACAACCGGCGATAGATCACCCACTCGCTCGCGGGCATCGCCAGATAGCCGGCGGCGAACACCAGCCAGAACAGCGGCGACCGCGGCACCATCGCGATCACGCCACGGACGTCCAGGTGGCGCAGCTGCCACAGCGCGGCAATCAGGATCGCGGCGGACAGCAACGGCGTCAGCCAGCGGGCGACCAGACCCTTGTGGATCGCCATTGGCTTCAGCGGGAGCGCGACGGCGGACGGCATGGTCCGGTTCAGCGCGTCGCTCATGCGGCGCCGATCCTTGCCATCGTCCGGTAGAGATGGTGCCGCAGGGTCGCGGCAGCAAACGAACCCGATTTTGTCATGGCCCTTCGACGCCGCCGCGCCGCGGCATCCGCAGCCCGGGCGCGGACGGCGAAGAAAAAATTCGCCCGGACTGCGGATCGGCCCCCGCAGTGCCGTCACCGAGGCATGCAGGGGCATGCGGCTTTCGGGACGATACATGACAGATTCCAACGACCGCGCATCGCAGGCGCCGCCCGTCCGGCGCCTGCCCGACCGGCGCCTTATCGTGTCGATCCACGATGTCTCGCCGGCGTTTGCCGATCCGATCGAGCGACTGGCGGAGACCATCGGCGCGATCCTGGGCGGGCCGCGGTTCGCAATGCTGGTGGTACCCGATCACTGGGGCGCGGCGCCGCTGGATCGCGCGCCGGCGTTCGCCCGGCGGCTGCGCGGCTGGGCCGATGCCGGCGTCGAGATGTTCCTGCACGGCTGGTTCCACCGCGATACCAGCGCGCATGCCGGCGCCGCCGCGGCGATCAAGGCACGCTACATGACCGCGGGCGAGGGCGAGTTCCTGGGGCTCAGCGCGGACGAAGCCGAAGACCGCATGCGGCGCGGGCGTGATCTGGTCGAGGATGCGATCGAGCGTCCGGTCGCGGGCTTCATCGCCCCCGCCTGGCTCTATGGTGCCGGCGCCCACCAAGCGTTGAAGGCCTGCGATTTCGCGCTCGCCGAGGATCATTTCCGGGTCTGGCAACCCGCCAGCGGCGCGGTCGTCGCCAAGGGGCCGGTGGTGACTTGGGCCAGCCGGTCGACCGCGCGGACTGCCAGCTCGCTAGCGGTCGCCGCCGCCGCCCGCGCGCTGCCCGACTGGCTGCCGACGCTTCGGGTCGCGGTGCATCCCGGCGACGTCACCAAGGAGTCGCTGATGAAGTCTATCGACCGGACCATCCGATCGCTGTCGGCACGGCGCACCGTCGGGCGCTATGCCGATCTGCTGCCCGAGGGGGGGCGCGCATCATGAAGATCGTCGATGTCTGCGCCTTCTACACGCCCAGCGGCGGCGGGGTGCGCACCTATGTCGATCGCAAGCTGATCGCGTTTGCCGAGCGCGGCCACGAGGTCGTCGTCGTCGCGCCCGGCGAGCATGACGGCGAGGAACGTCGCGGCCCGCATGCGAAGATCCGCTGGGTGCGGTCGCCGCGGTTTCCGCTCGATCGCTCGTATCGCTATTTCGCCGACCGCTCCGCGCTGCATGCGGTGCTCGACGAGGAGGACGCCGACCTGATCGAGGTGTCGTCGCCGTGGCGGAGCGCGTCGATGGTGGCAGACTGGCGCGGCGAACGCCGCAGCAGCGCGCGACTGTCGCTGGTCGCGCATGCCGATCCGCTGTCGGCCTATGCCTATCGCTGGTTCGAGGGGGTGGCGTCGACGCGGACGATCGACCGCGCGTTCGACTGGTATTGGCGTCACCTGCGCCGGCTCGACCAGCGCTTCGACGTGGTGGTGAGCGCCAGCGACAGCCTGACCCAGCGGCTGCGCGATGGCGGCCTGCGGAAAGTCGTCACGGATCCGATGGGGGTCGAACCCGGGCAATTCTCGCCGAGCCTGCGCGATGCCGAGGCGCGGCGCGCGATGCTCGCGCTGTGCGACCTGCCCGAAGATGCGCTGCTGCTGATCGGGGTGGGACGCCACGCGCCCGAGAAGCGCTGGCCGATGGTCGCGCAGGCCGCGACGCTGGCGGGTGCGCAGGTGCCGGTCGGGCTGGTGATCGTCGGCGGCGGATCGCGCCAGCGCCCGGTGGTCGAGGCGATCGACGGCAATCCGCATGTCCGCCTGATCGAGCCTACCACCGATCGCGCCGCACTGGCGCGGATGATGGCGAGCGCCGACGCGGTGATCCACGGCTGCGAGGCTGAGACCTTCTGCTTCGTCGCGGCAGAGGCGATCGCCTCCGGCCGCCCGCTGATCGCGCCCGATCGCGGCGGTGCCGCCGACCTCGCGCGCGGTGGCGGTGGCGTGACCTATCGCTCGGGCGACGCGCAGAGTGCCGCGGACGCGATCCTGGCGGTCGCCCGGGCGCGTCCGATCGCGCCACACTTCCCCAAGGTCCGCACCATGGACGACCATTTCGACGCACTGCTCGCGCTCTATGCCAGCGGTGCCGCCACGAGGAGAGAAGGATCATGCCGATGACCGCGATCGCCTTTGCCATCCCCGCCGCCGTGCTCGCCGATCCGCACCCGACGGTAGAGCCGGGCGAGCCCAAGGCCTGCGATTTCAGCGGCGACGGCCGACGGTGCCGGGCAGGGGACCGGTCCGCGCTGGCCTGTCCGAGCTTCTATCTCGCCATCCCCGCCTGCGCGCTGCTGTGTCTCGCAGTCCTGATCGTCCGCCTCTGCGGCTTGCTGGGACGATCGACCCGGTGAGCGAACGAGACCGCGCGATGCTGTCGAAGGTTCCGGCGGTCACTCTGGTGTTCTGGATCATCAAGATCCTGGCGACCACGCTCGGCGAGACCGCGGGCGACACCGTCAGCATGTCGATGAACCTCGGTTATCTCGTCGGCACCGCGATCTTCGCCGCGATCCTCGTGGTGCTGGTATGGCGGCAGGTCGCGGCATCGCGCTATCGCCCGTTCCTCTATTGGGCGACGATCATCGCATCGACCACGGCGGGCACGACGATGGCCGACTTCGCGACGCGGTCGCTCGGGATCGGCTATCCGGGCGGATCGCTGATCCTGCTGGCGTGCGTCGCGGCGTCGCTGCTGCTGTGGCACCGCGTGCTGGGATCGGTGTCGGTCGCGACCGTGCACGAGCCGCGCGCGGAACTGTTCTACTGGATCACGATCACCTTCTCACAGACCCTGGGCACCGCGCTCGGGGACTGGACCGCGGATACCGGCGGGCTCGGTTATGGCGGCGCCGCGATCGTGTTCGGGGCGATGCTGGCGATCATAGCCGCGCTGTATTTGTGGACCGCGGTCGACCGCGTGCTGCTGTTCTGGGCCGCGTTCATCCTGACCCGGCCGCTCGGTGCCGCGGTCGGCGATTTCCTCGACAAGCCGCTCGATCATGGCGGCTTGGCGTTCAGCCGCCCGAATGCCTCGGGCGTGCTGGCGGTCGCGATCGTCGTGCTGATCCTGATCTGGCCGCTGCGTCCCGCCGATCGGCGCGCCGCCTGACGCGATAGATTTCAGGGGCGACTTACCGTTCGCACAAGGGCATTATGCCCAAGCGGCCAAGGCGCTGCACTTGAACCGCGGAGCCGTGACGTAGCCGACGCCGATACGATACCGCCCGCCGGCCTGTCCGCGGTGCTCGCGGCCAACCGCGCGCAGCTCGTCCGGTTCTTCACCGGACGAACCGGCAGCGTCGCGGAGGCCGAGGATGTCGTCCAGGAGATCTGGTTGCACGTCGCCGAGCCTGCGCCGGGTCCGATCGCCAACCCGCTCGCCTATCTGCACCGCGTCGGCATGAACATTGTGCTCGACCGGGTCCGCGCAGGCGGGCGCCGGCAGCGGCGCGACGCCGGCTATGTCGAGGTGACGACCTCCGTCGCCGGCGGAGAGGCGGTCGACGACGCACCCTCGGCGTTCGATGCGGTCGTCGGGCGCGAGCGCATCGCGCGGCTGGCCGCGGTGCTGTCGGGCCCACCCGAAGGCGCGATGCGCGTATTCCGGCGGCATCGGATCGACGGCGCCTCGCATGCCGAGATCGCCGCCGAACTGGGCATATCGCGCAGTGCCGTCGAAAAGCACGTCGCGGTCGCGCTCCGGCACCTTAGAAAGGCGCTCGATGATTGATCGGCACAAGCAACTGCGGTGCGCCGACCGTGGCGGCGTCTATGCATCGGGCGGATATCAACCGAGCAGGGAAAGGAGGGCAGCATGAGTGACGCACGCATCGCGATCGACGACGCGGCCTCCTGGCATGCGCGGCTCGATTCGCTTGATATGGACTGGGAGTCGTTCGGCGCCTGGCTCGATGCCAACCCCTCGCATCGCTCGGCCTATGACCGGATTGCGCTGCTCGACGCCGAGATCGGCGAGGCCGCGCCCGCGATTGCCGCGGCGATGCCGGCGAACGACGATACGGTCTCCGAGATGGCAATCCCGGCACGATCCGGCCGCTGGCGTTGGGCCGCGCTCGGCACCGGCGGCGCACTGGCGGCGGGGCTCGCGGTGCTGCTCGCGGTGCCTTCGGCCGAAACCGCGGAGCAACTCTACACCACCGGGCGCAGTGAAACGCGCGCGGTCACCCTCGCCGATGGCAGCCACATGCAGATCGACCGGGGATCGCGCGTCTCGGTCAGCGGCGGGACCAGCCCGGTGATCGAGATCGCCGACGGCGCGGCGAGTTTTGCGGTGCGCCACGATCCGTCACGGCTGCTGATGGTGCGCGCCGGCGGCTATGAAGTCCGCGATATCGGCACGCGGTTCGATGTCGTCAGCGCGCAGGGCCGCGTCGCAGTCACGGTTGCGGAGGGCGCGGTCGGCGTCACCCCGGTCGGCGGGTCGGCGGCGGACACGACGACGCTGCACGCCGGACAAAGCCTGGATATCACACCGTCGAAGCAGATCGCCGAACGGCGCACGGTCGATCCGGCGCGCGTGTCGGACTGGACCGACGGACGGCTCGATTACGACGGCGCGCCGCTGACGCTGGTTGCCGCCGACATATCGCGGTATGCCGACGCCCCGCTGATGGTCGATCCGTCGGCGGCGGATCTGCGTTTCTCCGGGGTATTGACGATTGGTGATGGATCGCGGCTCGTCGATCAGCTTCGCGCGGTGCTGCCGATACGCGCTCGTAACGTCGGCGGCGTGGTGCACCTGGACGCCCGCCCACGCTGAGACGGCCCACGCTGAGCAGGCACGGCCGCGGCTGACGATCCCCGCCGGCACGCTGCGATCGGCGCTTGATTCGCTCGCGCGGCAAAGTGGCATTTCGATCGGGATGGCGGGTGCGCTCCCCGATCTGCGTATCCGGCAGATCGACCGCGCGCGCGGCGTCGGCGATGCGTTGCGACAGATGCTCCAGCACAGCCAGCTGCACGCGGTCAGGATCGACGCGACCACCTGGCGGATCGAGCCGGTTCCGCAGAAGCCCCGGCGGTCGCTCTTCCGCCGTGTCCCGACGATGCCGGACCTCGCCGTTGGCGACATCATCGTCACCGCCAGCAAGCGCGACGAACGCCTCTCCGACCTGCCCGCCTCGATCAGCGTCGCCGGCGGGCCGGTGCTCGACCGACTGGCGGGGCGGCGCGGGCTGGTCGACGTGATGGCGACCACCGATGGCGCGTTCTCGACCAATCTCGGGCCGGGCCGCGACCGCATCTTCCTGCGCGGCGTCGCCGACAGCGCGTTCAACGGCACCAGCCAGTCGCTGGTCAGCCTGTATCTCGACGACGCGCGGATCGGCTATGCCGCGCCCGATCCCGACCTGCGGCTGGTCGATATCGACCGGGTCGAGGTGCTGCGCGGGCCGCAGGGCACGCTGTACGGCACCGGTGCGCTGGGCGGCGTCGTCCGCATCGTCACGGTCGCGCCCGATCTCGATCGCTTCACCGGCAGCGCGGCAATCGAGGGTACCGGCATCACCAACGGCGCGCTGGGCGGTGCGGTCGAGGGAATCGTCAACGTGCCCATCGTGCCGGGAACGCTGGGCCTGCGCGCCTCGACCTGGAGCGAGACGATGCCCGGCTGGATCGACGACACCGGGCGCGGCCGCCGCGACGTCAACCGGATACACCGGACCGGCGGCCGCGCCGCGCTGCGCTGGGAAGTCGGCGACTGGCATGCGACGCTGGGCGGTGTCGCGCAGTGGATCGACGCGCGCGACAGCCAATATGCAACCAGCGGCCTGTCGCGCGCGACCCGGATCGCCGAGCCGCAGGACAACGACTTCGTGTCCGCGACGCTGACCGTCGAGGGACCGATCGGCAGGCTCAACGCGCAGGCGACGACGGCGTTCGTCGACCAGCAATTCGGCAGCACCTATGACGCGAGCGTGCTCGCGCCGGCGCGCGGGGTTCCGGCGCCGCTCGCCTATATCGAGGACCGCTCGGCGCAGTTGCTGTCGCAGGAAATCCGGGTCAGCGACCAGACCGCGCGCCATCCGTGGATCGTCGGCGCGACGATCCTGCATTCGACCAGCCGGCTCGATGGTCGGTTCGCCTCGGTCGGCAGCGCCGCCATCGCCGCGCGCCAGGACGAGGAGGACGTCACCGACGCCGCGCTGTTCGCCGAGGGCACCCAGCGGCTGAGCGAACGGCTCGACTTCAAGCTCGGGCTGCGCGCCTTCTCGACCACCAGCCATCTCGAGCAACAGGGTCCCGACCGCGAGCGGGCGTATCGCCTGGGGGTGACGCCCAGCGGTACGCTCAGCTGGCACCGTGACGACCTCGGCCTGGTCTGGTTGCGCTATGCGAGCGCGGTCCGCCCCGCGGGAGTCAGCCGCGCGGCGCCGGTCGGCGATCGCCGGATTCCCGGCGATGAACTGCAGAGCCTCGAACTGGGATGGCGGATTCGCGCTGCCGGCGACCGTCTTGCCCTGAACGGCGCGATCTTTGGGTCGACATGGGAGCATTTGCGCAGCGATACCGTCGGCGCCGACGGCCTGCTGGGCACCGTCGATGCCGGCAACGCGACCAATTACGGTGTGGAATTCGGCGGTCGGCTCGACCTTGCGCCGGTCACGATCGACTTCGGCACCACGCTGCAGCGCGCCCGCCTGAACTCGATCCGCCTGACCTCGGGGGCCACGACGCCGGTCGACGACGATCGCCGGTTGCCAGTGGTGCCCGACCTCTCCCTACGGCTGGCGGCGTCGCGTAGTTTCGATGTCCGCGGCCGGCCCGCGCAGGTCTATGCCGCGACCCGTTATATCGGCCGCACGCGGTTGAGCTTCGATCCGCTGCTCGATCGCCCGGCGGGCCATTACGCGACGGTCGACACCGGTGCCTCGATCGAGGCGGGGACGCGGCGCTGGTCGATCGACGTCACCAACCTGCTCGACAGCCGCGGCAACAGCTTCGGCTTCGGCAATCCGTTCACGCTCGACAGCACGACGCAGACCGTGCCGGTGCGCCCGCGGACGATTACGCTCCGGCTCGCGATCGGCCTGTGACCTTCCCTGGTTAGCCGCTCCCGATCAGGATCCCCGCGGCGAGCACCAGCGCACCGCCCAGCATAACCTTCGCCGCCGCCGACAGCGGCGGCGTATCCATGTAGCGGTACTGAATCCAGGCGATCGCGCTCAACTCGACGACCACCACGACCGCGGCAACGACGATCGCGGTCCAGAAATCGGCGATCAGGAACGGCAGCGTATGGCCGATGCCCCCCGCCGTTGTCATCGCGCCGCAGACCAGCCCGCGCAACAGCGGCGCGCCGCGTCCCGACAGCTTGCCGTCGTCCGCCAGCGCCTCCGCGAAGCCCATGCTGATCCCCGCGCCGATGCTCGCCGCCATCCCGACCAGGAACGCGTTCCACGGCAGGTGCGTCGCGAATGCCGCTGCAAATACCGGCGCCAGCGTCGAGACCGATCCGTCCATCAGCCCGACCAGTCCGGGCTGGACGATCTGCAGCACGAACCGGCGATGCGCCTCCTCGTCCTCGCGGGCACGGCGGTCGCCGGGCAGCCGCTCCGCCTCGATCTCGCCGGCGGTGCGCAGATGGTCGAGCTCGGCCGAGGTGAGGTCGCCCAGCAGCTTGCGGATCGGTGCGTCGGTGCTGCGATCGGCGGCCTCGCGGTAGAAGCGGCTGGCGTTGCGCTCCATCCGCGTGGTCTCGGCGCGCACCGCGTCGATGCCCTTCAGCATGGTGGTGCGCGGCGATGCGGGCGCCGGCGCGCCGCGCACATCCCGTCGCGTGATATAGGCGATATGCCGCCCGAACCGCTCGACATACAGGTCGATAAGCGTGCGACGATGCTCATCCTCCTCCGCGGCCATATCGTCGAAAAGCCGTGCGCTATCGGGATAATGCTCGCGCAGATGCTCGGCATAATCCGCATAGATGCGCCCGTCCTCCTCCTCGTTGGCGATTGCCAGCGCGAGGATCTCGCGTTCCGAAAGGTCGTCGAATGCTCTCATCCGCGCCTTTCACCACATTGCGCGCCGAAGGGCCACAGGACCTGGTCAGGCGGGCCCGCCGGTACCGCGTGCGCGGGCGTGCAACTCGGCCCGGGAGAGTAGCACCTCGAGATCCTCGCGGCTGATATCGAAGCTTTCGTGCATGTCGGCCAGCGCGGCGTCGATATCGTCGGGATGGAACCCGGCGGCGGTCCGTTCCGCTGCGATCGCGGCCGGCGCCAGCGCGGCACGGTGCGGATAGGATCGCCCGGTCGCGCGGTGGAACAGTATCGCGAGCAGGACGAGGGCGACCGAGTTGATCGCGACGGGCGCCAGCGCGAACGCATAGCCGGCCGCGTGGATGCCCGCGCTCCCGATCACCGCGGTCAGTGCGGCGGCGCCACCGGGCGGGTGCAGGCAGCGGAGCAGCGACATCACGAGGATGGCGCCGCCCACCGCAACGCCGGCCGCGACGAAGAGGTCGGGGATCGCATGATAGGCCGCGACGCCCACCAGCGCGGAGATCGTGTTGCCGCCGATCACCGACCAGGGTTGTGCCAGCGGGCTCGACGGCACCGCGAAGATCAGCACCGCCGACGCGCCCAGCGGCGCGACGATGACGGGCATGTCGGACACCGGCAGGAACTGCCCGCAAACCACCATCGTCAGCGCGATGCAGGCGACGGCGCCGAGACAGCCGAGCAGCCGTTCGGGAAGGAGCGCGCCGGCCAGGATGGGTCTGAAGATCGTAAGGGGCATCCTGGTCCGTTCGGCAACTGTTACAGGCTGCTACCCGTAAGCTGTCGATGCGCTTTCCGCCAAGCCGCGACGATCAGGCGCTCCAGCCACCGTCGATATTATAGACCGCACCGGTGACGAACGCGGCTTCGGATGACGCGAGATAGGCGACCAGCGCGGCCACTTCGTCCGGCGTCCCGTGCCGCTTGATCGCGAGCGGCGAGCGGTTCGCCTCGGCGTTGGGGCCATCCGCGGGATTGCGTTCGGTGTCGATCGGGCCGGGCTGGATCAGGTTGGCGGTGATCCCGCGTTCGCCAAGGTCGCGCGCCAGTCCGCGGGTCAAGCCACCCAGCGCCGACTTGCTGGCCGCGTACAGCGTGCCGCCGGCGCCCGGCATGCGATCCGCGACGATGCTGCCGATCGTGATGATCCGCCCCCCGTCGACCATCATCGTCGCGGCCTTCCTCGCGGCGTCGAACGGCGCACGCACGTTCAACGCGAAGATCCGATCGAACGCATCGTCGGCGTAGGCGTCGAGTGGCCCGACGATCGCCGTGCCCGCGACGCAGACCAGGACGTCGAGCCGGCCGAAATGCGCGAACGCCCGGTCCATCGCATCCGCAAGCGCGGCCGCATCGCTGACGTCGGCCTGGATGGCGAGGACCGAGCCGCCGGCTACCGTCAGCGTGCCGGCAAGGGCCTCGGCGTCTTCCGACCGGCTGAGATAGACGATCGCAACTGCCGCGCCGTCGGCGACCATCCTGCGGCTGACGGCGGCGCCGATGCCGCGGGCGCCACCGATCACGAGCGCGACTTTTCCGTCCAGGGCCGGCATCGGAATTTCCTTTTCGAGCAGGCATCATGCGCCGCCGAATGCGGAACGCTAACCGGCGTTGGTCTTGACCTGCCAGAGCGTACACGCGTTAGCGTCGATTGCTACGCCGCGCATCACGATCGGACGATGCGTGCCGCGTAGCAGCCGCGCTTGGCATAATGGGCGTGCAAATACGCCGTGTCGGCATTGTCGAACAGCCGCGCGATTAGCGGTACGAGCGCGGTACCCTTCGCGAGATCTGCGTCGATCATCGTGCCCTCGGCATCGAACGCGCGCAGCGAGATCGTCCGGATACGCAGCACCTCGGGCACGATGTCGACCACGTCCAGCGCGTGCGCCGCGCCTTCACGGACGAAGATCGCATGCCGCGACCGATACGGCGTATCCGCAGGCTGGTGCTCGAAATTGAGCAGGATCGCGGTCTCGCCGATGTCGAGATCGCGGACCTCGATGCGGTCGGGAAAGCCGGGTTTGGCGTCGACCACGCAGCGCCTGGCGCCATACTCGGTCAGCGCCGTGTCGGAGAGCCCGACCAGATGGCTGAACTGGTGCGGATCGAGACCCTGGATACGGAACGCCATGTGCTTCATCCCCTTGCTGAAGGGACGTGATGGCGGAATGCCGCGCTCGCGGCGTCCCGGACTTTGCGGCCGAACTCCCGGATTGAGACCTATCGCCGCTCGCTGCTCGAAAACGGTCGATCCGCCGGTCGAGCAGCCCAGGTCTTGTTCGGCGCCGCCTGCATGGCGAACCGCAACTCGCCGCCGGCCATGATCTGGTCGTGACGCAGATACCCGTTCGTGACGGCGCTGCCGTTCAGGCTGACCGATCCGACATACGGATGGCGGTCGTCGAGCCGGTCCGCGACGATGACCAGATGCTTGCCGTTGGGCAGCGTCAGGTCCGCGCGGTCGAGGAACGGCCGGCCGATGACATATTCCAGGCTGCCCGGCGTCACCGGGTAGAAGCCCATCGCCGTGAAGACGAGCCACGCCGACATCTGGCCCAGGTCGTCGTTGCCGGCCAGGCCGTCCGGTGTCGGATGATATTGGCTCTCGACGATCTGTTTCAGCCGGGACTGGGTGCGCCACGGCGCGCCGGCATAATTGTAGAGATACGCGACATGATGGCTCGGCTCGTTGCCATGGATGTACTGGCCGATCAGCCCGGCGATGTCCTCGGCGTGACTATAGTCCAGTTTCGAATTGTCGTAGTCGAACATCGAGTCGAGCTTGGCGACGGTGGCCGCATCGCCCCCCAGCGCGGTGGTCAGCGCCGCCTGGTCCTGGGGTACGAACCAGCTATATTGCCACGCGTTGCCCTCGGTATAGTCGGATCCGTAATTGATCGCGGTCGGATCGAACGGGGTGCGGAAGCTGCCGTCCGCCTTGCGTGCGCGGACGAAGCCGGTCTTCGCATCGAAGCTGTTCCGCCAGTTGCGCGCGCGTTTCTCGAACGTCGCGGCAACGTCGTTGCGCCCCATCGCCTTCGCCATCCGGGCGATCGTCCAGTCGTCATAGGCATATTCGACCGTCTTCGACGCCGCTTCGGGTTCGCGGTCGATCGGGACGTAACCGAACTTCATATAGTCGCCGAGGCCCCCGTACGGCGCGTAGGTCGCGCTCGCGATCATTGCGTCGAGCGCGGCGTTGGCATCGAACCCGCGGATCCCCTTCAGATAGGCATCGGCGATCACCGGCGCGGCGTGATAGCCGATCATCGTCCAGGTCTCGCGCCCTTGGAACTGCCATACCGGCAGGATGCCGTCGGGGCTGTCCTCGCGGCTCGCGACCAGCGATCGCACGACGTCGGTCGTGGTGCTGGCGGGCTGGACCAGGGTCAGCAGCGGGTGCTCGGCGCGGAACGTATCCCATAGCGAGAAGGTCGATCGGAACACGTAGCCGGTCGCCTGGTGCACCTGATTGTCCGGCCCGCGATACCGGCCATCGGCATCGCCCGCGACCGAAGGCGCAAGCAGGCTGTGGTACAGCGCTGTGGCGACGCTCTTCTGCATCGCGGGTGCGCCGCGCAGCTTGAGCACATCCAGCGCGCTGCGCCATGCCGCGGTGGTCCGGGTGCGGACGGCGTCGAAATTGCCGGGTTCGCTGGCGAGGTTGGCGACCGCACCGGCTTCGTCGACCGACGAGATCGCGACCGTCACCTCGAGCGGCCGGGCAAGCGTGCCGAAATCGAGCCGTGCGACCAGCGCGCGTCCCGATCGTTCGGCGACCTCGTCGGTGCCGCGTCCCGGACCCTGGAACCCGCGATAGACGACATCCTTCTCGGTGCTGACGAACGCGTGCCCGGCGAGCGGCATCGAGAAGCGCATCGCAAAATAGAGTTTCCGATCCGGCGCCCAGCCGCGCGTCTCGCGGCCGCCGACCAGCGTGCCGTCCGGCATCAACCGGAGCGACGACCACAACACCTTGCCCGGATAATTGTACAGCGACGATCGCATATCCAGCACCAGATGCGCCGCCTTGCCGGCTGCGAAGGTATAGCGATGCACGCCGATGCGCGTCCCCGCGGTCATCTCGGCGCGAACGCCGGGATCGTCCAGCGTGACGGCGTAGTACCCGGGCGCGGCGACCTCGCTCGCGTGACTGAAGCGCGAGCGGTATCCCGACCGGGGCTTGGCTGCATCGCCGGGTTCGAGCGGGACGACATTGCCCGACACCGGCATCACCAGGAAATCGCCAAGATCGGAATGCCCCGCGCCCGAGAAGTGCGTGCTGGAAAAGCCTTCGATCGTCGGATCGGAATAGCGGTATCCCGCCGCCCATTTGTAGCTGTCGCGGATGACGTGGTCGGTATCGGTGTCGGGGCTGAGCTGCACCATGCCGAACGGGGCGACGGCGCCGGGAAAGGTGTGGCCCTCGCCCCCTGTGCCGATCATCGGATCGACCTGGTCGAACGTCGATTGCGCGCCGAGCGGCGCCGCCGAGAACGCGGCGAACACGATGAGCAGCGTGGGTACACGGGTGATGATCATCGGATGATTAGAGCATCGTTGCGCGACCGGCGGAAGGTCGCACGTCGACCCTCGGCGAATATCCGCGAGCCACCGACAGTCCCTGCGTACCCGTGCAGCGCCGCTACCGAGCCGTGACCAGGTGCATCAGCTTGCCGGGATCCTGCCGGGTCGGGAGCGCGGCGGAACTGCTGAGCCGTTTGGCGCCGTCATCCCAGCGCAGCGTCGCCGTCGTCCCGCCGCCTCGCGTGTAGGCATTGGTGACACCGTCATCGTCGTACAGCGCGAAGCTGGTGCTGCGGCCGGGATAGACGCGGATGCTCTCCAGGGGCTGGCGGGTAGCCGTGCTCGGGACCTGCACGCCGATCGGCACGATCGATCCGGCGCGGACGAACAGCGGGATCTGGTCGATCGGGGCGGCGACGTCGATCGTTTGGCCGCCAGTGAAGTGCTTGTCCGTCCAATAGTCATACCAGTCGGCGCCAGCGGGCAGATATACCTTGCGGCTGGTCGCGCCCTGTTCGACGACCGGCGCCACCAGGAAGGCCGGGCCGAACATGTATTCGTCGCCCATCTCGGCGACCTTCGGGTCGTTGGGGAAGTCCATGAACAGCGCGCGCATGAACGGCCGCCCGGTCTCATAGGTCTGGCGCCCGAGCGAATAGATGTACGGGGTTAAAGCGTAGCGCAGTTTGAGGAACTTCGTCAGCACGGGTTCGGCGGCAGCGCCATACTCCCAAATCGCCGTTCCCGGGCGCTGGCCGTGGATCCGCAGCGTCGGCGTGAAGCTGTTGTATGCGAACCAACGCGTGAACAGTTCGGG
This sequence comes from Sphingomonas sp. R86521, assembly GCF_042466235.1. Lineage (NCBI taxonomy): Bacteria > Pseudomonadati > Pseudomonadota > Alphaproteobacteria > Sphingomonadales > Sphingomonadaceae > Sphingomonas > Sphingomonas sp. R86521. Next base: position 905,260 of record NZ_JAXHBY010000001.1, read on the forward strand.
ATAGTCGGCATAGCTCGGCGCCATCGCGGTCGCGCCGGCCGGATCGATCAACACCGGATGCACCGCCTTCGGCCCGTTCGGCCACTGCCAGCCGCCGGTGTCGCTGCTCCAATACGCCATGCCGGTCGCGGTGAAGCCAAGGCCCGCCGGGACCTGACGGCGCAGCGCCTCCCAGGTCGACTGGACGTCCGACGACCAGAACAGCGCACCGTTGCGCTGCGTGCCGAGATAGGCGGCGCGCGACAGGATCAGGTTGCGAAAATCGGGGCGGTCGCGCGCCGACCCTTCCGCGACCCCGGTCGTGTGCACTAGCGGGTACAGGTTGTGGTAGCGATCGCCCGAGCCGATCGAGAAGAAATGGCCGTCCGGAACCAGGTCGGGCTCGGTCTCGTCGAGCCAGAACCAGTCGAAGCCCTGGCTGGCGATATTGTCGCGCAGCCGGTCCCAGTACCAGGCACGCGCGTCGGGATTGGTCGAATCGAGCAGCGCGCCCGCGCGGTCGGATCGGATCGGCAGGCCGTCGACGACACTGCCGTCCTTGTCGTGGAGCAGCCAGCCCTTCGCGCCTAGCATGTCGTAATAGCGCGATTCGCGTTCGAAGCGTGGCCACACGCTGATGATCGAATGCATCCCCATCGACTTCAGCACGGCGTTCATCGCCTTGGGATCGGGGAAATAGCTGTGGTCGATGTCCAGCTGCCCCATCCGCGACCAGTAGAACCAGTCGAGCACCATCACGTCGAGCGGCAACCCGCGCTTGCGATAGCCCTGTGCGACGGCGAGCAGCTCGGCCTGCGTTTCGTACCGCGCCTTGGACTGGATCAGCCCGAACGCCGCCTTTGGGGGCAGCGGGGTAGCCCCCGTCAGCCTGGCATAGCCCGAATAGATATCGTCGGTGGTGTCGCCGGTGATGACGAAGAACGAGACGCGTTCGCCGACGTTCGACTGCCAGTGCGTCGCATTGTGCAGGCCCGGCGAGACGATGGTCGCGGACGGATTGTCCCAGACGATGCCATAGCCCTTGTTGGTGACCATGAACGGTACGCAGACGGTCTCGCCCGCGGGCGCGTCGTAATTGTGGCGGCAGTCGATCGTGCGGCCCTTGAGGTCGAGCATACCCTCCTGGTTCTGGCCAAGCCCGTAATAATGCTCGTCCGGCTGCACCGCGAAACTGGCGCCGACGCGGAACGTCTTCTCGCCGTTGACGGTGTGCGGTGCGAGTTCCCAGCCGGTCATCCGCGCAATCTCGCGACCGTCGCGCGCCTTGATCGACAGCGAGACGGGGGGCAGCGACGGCACGAAATACCGCTCCATCTGGCTCGGCGCCTTCGGCCAGGGCTGGGCCGCGACGGTCAGGCTCAACGCGGCCGAGGCGAATACGTCGCCGCCGATATCGCTGCGATGCGTCCAGCCGGTGGCATCGGGCTTGGCGTTGGGGCCATCTCCGGGCGGGGCATCGGCCAGCGCGCGATCGAGCGCGATCGTCACGCGGACGATGTTTGGCGCATAGGGCTCGATCGACACCACGCTGCCGTTGCGATCGAGGCTCGCGAGCGGCGCGGCCAGCGCGGGTGCGGCTACCAGCGAAACGAGCGCGACACTGCCCGCGAGCAGCGACCGGACGGGACGGCGCAGGCTGTGATGGCAATGTCGGATCATCGTCGCTCTCCCGGTGGGCGCACGCAGTGTCAGGCCAAAGCGAACCGCTGTCACCTGTTGTACGTCGATCGTTCGGGAAGGCGGACGAACTCGCCCCAATCCGATCCCGCGCCGCTACGTCGCGTCGGGCAGCGCGCGGAACCGGAAGTTGCGGAACTTCGCCTCGCCGGGGCCGGCTGCGTAAAGGCCCGGCCTGAGCATCAGGAACCCACCGCGGACATTGTGGTGATAGCCCGACACCTCCATCCCGCGATCGAACCGTTTCCAGGTCGCGCCGTCATCGCCGCTGGTGTGGATCGCGACGATGTGCCGCTTGTTGGCGATCCGGATTGTCATGCGGCGACCGTTGGGATTGGCCGGGCGGCCGCGTTCGATGCCGTATTGGTGCGTGACGAACGCCTTCTCGTCGAAACCCAGTCCGCAATACAGCTTGTCGTCGTAGAACAGCACCAGCCCCGCGGTGCCGCCGGGCGCGATCTCGATGTCGCACGCGAATTCATAGGCCTGGTCGCCAGCGGTCAGCAGCAACGGCGAACTGTCTACCGGCGCGGTGCCGCGGCCCTGCAGGATCAGCGCACCGCCCTCGACCCGAGCACGTGTCGATTCGTCGGGGGCGGGGCGGAAGAAATTCCATTTCGAACCCAGCGCCAGAGTATGGAAGGCGTCAGATAGCGGCTGGCCGTGCGGGCCGGCGCGGCCGCCCTTTGGCTTGGGCAATGGCTGCGACAGGTCGCCGCCCTTCATCCGGAACCAGCCGTCGGCGGTCCATTCGATCGGATCGAGCAGCGCCTGGCGACCTAGTGTCCAGAAGCCGTTCTCATAGCCGTGATAGACCGACCACCAGCTGCCATCGGGCGCCTCGACCAGGCTCGCATGGCCGCGCGACCACCATTTCTCGTCGGTGGAGACGGTGCGGACCAGCGGGTTGCCGGGATGCTGTTCCCACGGCCCGTTGATCGACCGCGATCGCGCCGCGATCACCATGTGCCCGGTCGGGGGCCCCGCGGTGCCCCCGACCGCGGTCACCATGTAGAACCAGCCGCCGTGGCGGTGGATTTTGGGACCCTCGACGGCGAAACCCTCGACGTCCCAGTCCTCGGGGTAATGCCATGCGTCATAGACGTGCTCGACCGCGCCGACCGTCGACAGCCCGTCGGCGGCGAGCCGGATGCGGTCGCCGCCCGACAGGAACAGCCAGCGGCTGCCATCCTCGCCGACCGCGTGGCAGGGATCGATATGGTTGGGCAGCTTCAGGTCGATCGGGTCGCTCCACGGCCCGTCGATCGAGTCGGCGTGGATGACGTATATCGCGTTGGGCCGCGCCTTGACCGGGATATAGAGGTAATAGCGGCCCTGGTGCTTCTCGAGGCTGACCGCCCAGACCGACCCGATGTTACGGGTCAGCGCCGCGGTGCGCGGGCTCCAGTTGACCAGGTCGCGGCTGTGCCAGATCGTCAGCCCCGGATAGCTGTCGAAGCTGCTGAACGTCATGTAATAGTCGGCGCCGTCCTTCAGGATCGCGGGATCCGGTCGGTCGCCGGCGAGCAGCGGGTTGAGGAACCGGCCATCGCCGAGATCCGACACCCGCTGCCCGTCGAACCCGCGGCGATACGGCGGGGCCGCGGGCAGGGCAGGCACGCGCGCGGCCGGCGTTTGTGCAACCGCGATGTCGGGCGACAACGCGATCGTCCCGCCGGCCAGTGCTCCGGCCAACGCCTCGCGTCGCGAGATCGTCACGACCCGATCCGCCCACCGGCCGGGATCGTACGGCCGAAGGTCAGCGTAGCGATATCAGTTACCATGCTCGATCCGGGTGATCGCCGCGCACAGTTCGTCGGCGCCGCGGCGATCCGCGCTGAACGGGATGACCGAGGTGTAGACCGATCCGTTGCGTTCCAGCTGATAGCGGATTTCCAGGAATGCGGTCTCGACGGTGGTGGTGGTCGACTTCGACCGGCCCCCGGTGGTGTACCCGCCGAACAGGCCACCACTCGACGCGCCGCCGAAGGTGAAGCGGCCGCCATGCTTGGTGTTGGTAATCTGGGTCGCCTCGCGCTCGACGCTGACGTTCACGATCTGGCCCTGGCCCAGCCACAGCTGCGAATAGTCGGTCGAGCGATCGACGATGACGACATGACCATCGCGGGTGATCGCCAGCGCGCCCGGCGCCCCCGTCCACCAGGACCGCCACAGGCTGGTCGGGGTCGGCAACGCCTGCACCTGTCCTGCTAGCGTCGTCGCGGCGCGCTTGTAGCGGACCGTCTGCATCGGTCCGATCACGACCGCATTGACGATCTTGATGACGAACCCGGCGACGATGAACATGATGAAGCCGATGAACAACGCCCCGCCGATCGAGCCGTGCAGGATGCCGCTGATGACCGGAAATCCGACCAGCAAAGCCAGGATCGCCAGCGGCGTGTACTGCGCGATCTTCTCCATCTGATCGACGGTCGCGCGGATATCAACGTTTGGCGGCGCGATACGCTCGACGTTCGACTGTTCGCTTTCGGTGATCGTGTTCAAGCTGTTTCCCCCTGACGATTCCGGTCGGCGGCAAGCGCCTTCCAGTTGCGGCCGCAGTGTGTTGCCGCGTTCCGGCCCGCCCGCCAACCCTTTATCTACTTTTGCCCGATCATCGATGACCGTCATTCGTCAGCACCCGACGAATGGGTTACTTGGTGCAACGCGCTGGGACCTTGCCCCAGGACGAATCGACCATCATGACGATCACGCCGGTACCAGGGCGGGCAACCTGCGATTGCCACCGCACCTTGGAGCAATCGCACTCGGCATTGGAAACTTCAGTCTACGCGGTCCCGCAAGAGACGAAGGCCGCCAGCGAACCAGCGCTCCGACGTCCCTGCAGGACCGCTACTTACAGCTCAGTCGAGCAGGAACCGCACCGACAGCGTGACCGTGACGTCCTTCTCGCCCGCGGCGATCTGCGTGCTGTCCTTGGCCATTGCCGCGCGGGCCATGAAGACCATCGGCGGCGGCGATCCGCCGGCGTTCTCGCCATTCTCCGCGATCGACACGATCCGCGTCACGCGCATACCCGCCGCCTTCGCGTACAGGTCCGCGCGCGCCTTGGCGCGCTTGATCGCATCCGCCCGTGCCTCGTCCAGCGCGGCATCGGGCTGGTCGATCGACAGGTTCGGCCCGTCGATCTGGTTCGCGCCCTCGCCGACCAGCGCGTCGAGGATCGCGCCCGATTTCGCGACGTCGCGAAAGCGCACGCTGACGCTGTTGGTCGCCTGGTATCCGGTGATCACCGGCGGCTGGTTGTCGGCATAGCGGTATTGCGGGCTCAGCCCGACCGTCGCGGTGGCGATGTCGCGCGGGGCGACGCCGGCGCGCTTCAGGGCGGCCAGCACCTTGGTCATGCGTTGCGCATTGTCGCTGAGCGCGGCCGCGGCGGTCGCCGACTGGCTGACCACGCCGGCGCGAATCGTCGCGACGTCAGGCACCCGCGTGGTGCGGCCCTCGGCGGTCACGTCGAGTACGGTGCCGGTCGCCGGTACCATCGGCGCGACGCTGGGCGTGGTCTGTGCAGTCGCGGCAACCGCGAGGGGCAGTGCGGCAAGTGCGCCGATAATGGATACAGTCTTCATTTTGCTCTCCCGGTAACACAGTACATGCGGTCTTGGGCGACGGCAGGTCAACGCAAGCTGAACGTTGTGGGATATCCAAATTCGTTGCATGACTTCGGCGGCCGCGCACCGGGGCTTGAGCGCGGTGACCTATTCAGATAACACAGCTTGGGATCTAGGCGACGACGGGTGTCGAACGCCGCGATTCGGACGGGGATGGCGACGCGCATGAATTACGAGACCCAGACGATCAGTGGCAGTGACGAGCAGGTGCTGCTGAGCGATCTGACGCCGCCACCGTCGAACCGCCGCCGCAACATCATCATCGCGGTGATCGTCGTCGTGCTGGCGATCGCGATCGCGGCCTATGTCTTCGGCCACAAGAAGGCCGCGCCCACCGGCCCGGTCACCGAAAGCGTCCCCAGCGTCACCGTCGTCGTGCCCGGTCGCCAGACCATCGATCGCACCATCTCGACCACCGGAACGCTGGCCGCGCGCCGCGAAATGCCGGTCGGCGTGGCGGGCGAGGGCGGCATGGTCACGCGCGTGCTGGTCGAACCCGGCCAGTGGGTCGCCGCCGGCCAGGTGCTGGCCACGGTCGATCGCTCGGTGCAGACGCAGACCGCGGCGAGTCTCGCGGCATCGGTCAACGTCGCACGCTCCGACGAATCGATCGCGCAGGCCGAACTCGATCGCGCCCAGCAGCTCGTCGACCGCGGTTTCATCTCGAAGGCCGACCTGCAACGCAAGGCCGCGACTCGCGACGCCGCATCGGCGCGCGTGAAGGTCGCGCAGGCGACGCTGGCCGAGGCGCGTGCGCGCAACGGTCGCCTCGATATCCGCGCCCCCGCCGCCGGCTTGGTGCTTACCCGCGGCGTCGAGCCGGGCCAGATCGTCAGTTCGGGGTCCGGCGTGCTGTTCCGGATGGCGATGGGCGGACAGATGGAGCTGCGCGCCATGATGAGCGAGAGCGATCTCGCCGGGCTGAAAACCGGCGCGCGTGCCACCGTGACACCGGTCGGCTCGGTGCGGAGCTTTGCCGGCGAAGTGTGGCAGGTCTCGCCGATCATCGATCCGACGACCCGTCAGGGCATTGCACGCGTCGCGCTGACCTACGACGCGGCGCTCCGCCCCGGCGGCTTTGCGGCCGCCTCGATCCAGAGCGGGTCGAGTGCTGCGCCACTGCTCCCCGAATCGGCGGTGCAGAGCGACACCCGCGGCAATTTCGTGTACGTCCTCGACGCCGCGAACAAGGCGGTGCGCCGCGACATCGTCGTCGGGCAGACGACCGATGCCGGCGTTTCGGTAAAGAGCGGGCTCGCCGGTACCGAGCGCGTGGTGATGGCCGCGGCCGCCTTCCTGACACCCGGTCAGAAGGTCAAGCCGATCGTCCGCAAGATGGAAAGCTAGGCCGATGAACTTCCGCAACATCTCCGCCTGGTCGATCCGCAATCCGGTCCCGCCGATCGTGCTGTTCATCGCGCTGACGCTGGCGGGGATCGTCAGCTTCATGCGGATGGACGTCAACAACGACCCCGACATCGATTTCCCCGTCGCCTATGTCCAGATCAGCCAGCCCGGCGCTGCGCCGAGCGAGCTGGAGACTCAGGTCACCAAGCGCGTCGAGGCCGCCGCGCGCACGCTGCAGGGCATCGACGAGATCCGCTCGACCGTTACCGAGGGCAGCTCGCAGACCGTCGTCCAGCTCAAGATCGGCGCACCGATCGACCGCGCGGTCAACGACCTTCGCGACGCCATCACCCAGATTCGCAGCGACCTGCCGGACGGTATCCTCGAGCCGCAGATCGGCCGGGTCGACACCACCGACAACGACATCGCCAATTTCTCCGCGATCACCAGCGACATGACCGTCGAGCAACTCAGCTGGTACATCGACGACACCGTCAGCAAGGAACTGCTCTCGATCCCCGGTATGGGCGGGGTCGAGCGCAACGGCGGCGTCAGCCGCGAGATCCGCGTGATCCTCGATCCGGTCAAGCTGCAGGCGCAGGGGCTGACCGCCAACGCGATCAACGCGGTGCTGCGCGCGGTCAACGTCAACGCGACCGGCGGCAAGGCCGAGATCGCCGGATCGCAACAGGCGGTCCGCGTGCTCGGCAACGCGAAGAACGCCTATCAGCTCGGCCAGACCCAGATCAGCGTCGGTGCCGGTCGCACGATCCGTATCGCCGACATCGCCGACGTCCGCGATCTTTACGCCGAGCAGACGTCGCGGTCGGCGTTCAACGGCCACCAGGTCGTCAGTTTCGACTTCAAGCGCTCGAAGGGCGCGTCGGACGTCACCGTGTTCCGCGAGGCCGAGAAGAAGCTCAAGGAGCTCGAGGTCCGCAACCCGAGCGTGCATTTCCAGCTGCTGTCGACCAGCGTCAAATATACCGAACAGGAATATGAGACCGCGATCCACGCGATGATCGAGGGCGCGGTGCTCGCGGTGATCGTGGTGTGGCTGTTCCTGCGCGACTGGCGGACCACCGCGATCTCTGCGCTGGCAATCCCGCTGTCGGCGATCCCTACCTTCTGGTTCATGGACCTGATGGGGTTCAGCCTCAACGGCATGACGCTGCTGGCGCTCAGCCTGGTCGCAGGCGTGCTGGTCGACGATGCGATCGTCGAGATCGAGAACATCGTCAGGCACATGAAGATGGGCAAGACCGCCTATCAGGCATCGATCGACGCCGCCGACGAGATCGGCCTCGCGGTGCTGGCGACGACGATGTCGATCGTCGCGGTGTTCCTGCCGGTGTCGGTGATGCCCGGCATTTCGGGCCAGTTCTTCAAGAATTTCGGCCTGACCGTGGTCGCATCGGTGCTGATGAGCCTCGCGGTCGCGCGACTGATCACGCCGATGATCGCGGCCTATTTCCTGAAACCCTTCGGCCACGGCGATGCGCCCGACGGGCGGGTCATGCGCGCCTATATGCGCGTGTTGCACTGGACGCTCGATGAAACGGGTGTTGAGCGTGCGCGGGCGAAGGGCGGCATCCGGCGGGTCTTCGCGCGGATGTTCGATCATCGCTTCTACATCGTGCTGATCAGCCTCGGCGCGCTGGTCGCCACGGTCGCGATCTTCATGCAGCTGCCGCAGGAGTTCCAGCCGCAGCAGGACAACGACCGCAGCACGGTGACGATCGACATGCCGCCGGGTTCGACTCTCGAACAGAGCGAGGCCGTCACGACGCGCGTCGCCAATCTGCTCGCGCGGCAGAAGCCGATCGTGACCTCGGTCTATCAGCGCGCGTTCGTCGGCCGTGGTCGGGTAACCGCGCAGCTCGCCGACGATCGCAAGCAGACCAGCGTGCAGTTCGAACGTGGGCTGGCGCCGCAGCTCGCGCTGATCCCGGACGCCCGGGTTTCGTTCCAGAACCAGAATGGCTGGGGCGGCAGCTCGCGCGACATCAGCCTGACGTTGGGTGGCGATGACCCCGTGCTGCTGGCGAAGACCGCCGACGGCATCGTCGAGGAGATGTCGAAGCTGCGCTCGCTGCAGGCGCCGCGCACCGAAGGCGGGTTGCAACGGCCCGAGATCGTCATCCGGCCGCGGATGGACCTCGCCGCCGATCTGGGCGTGACCACCAGCGCGCTGTCCAACGCGATCCGCATCGCAACGTTGGGCGACATCGACCAGAACAGCGCGCGCTTCTCGCTCAACGACCGGCAGATTCCGATCCGCGTCGCGCTCGCCGCGACCGCGCGCGAGCGGCTGTCGACGATCGAGAACCTGCCGGTGACGACCTCGACCGGGGGGTCGGTGCCGTTGAAGGTCGTCGCTGAAATCGGCTTCGGCGCTGGCCCGACGCAGATCGACCGCAACGCACAGCAGCGCAAGCTGACGATCGGCGCCGACCTGTCGCCGGGGGTCAAGCAGGGCAATGCGCAGAAGCAGATCGATGCGCTTTATTCGGTGCAGCATCTGCCGATGGGCGTCAGCCGGCTGAGCGTCGGCCAGTCGAAGATGCAGGCCGAGCTGGTCACCAACATCATCCTCGCGGTGACGTCGGGCTTCTTCCTGCTGTTTGCGGTGCTGGTGCTGCTGTACCGCCGCTTCCTGCCGCCGTTCGTCAACCTCGGCTCGCTGTTCCTCGCACCGCTGGGCGCGTGCCTGGCGCTGTGGATCGCGGGGATGTCGGTGTCGCTGGCGGTGTATATCGGGTTGCTGATGCTGCTCGGCATCGTCGCCAAGAACTCGATCCTGCTGGTCGATTTCGCGCTCGAGCAGATGGGCAAGGGGATGCCCAAGACCGAGGCGATCATTGACGCCGGGCACAAACGTGCGCTGCCGATCGTGATGACCACGGTCGCGATGGTCGCGGGGATGATCCCGACCGCGCTGTCGATCACCGGCGACGGATCGTTCCGCGCGCCGATGAGCGTGACCGTGATCGGCGGGCTGACGCTGTCGACGCTGCTGACGCTCCTGATCGTCCCGGCGGGGTTCAGCCTGGCGGTCGGCGTCGAACGCGCGATCGGGCGCCGTCTCGGCAGCCGCCTGATCACCTATCGCCCCGGCGACGGCGGCGCCGTGATCGAAGGCCCCCCAGCGCGCCCGGCGCTCGCGCCTGCGACGCCAAAGCTCGGCGACTCGACCCAGCCCGCCGAATGATCAAGCTTGAACAATCCCCGCGCTCGGGGATTGTTGAAGCTATGATACTCCCCCGCGCGCGCCCGGCCGCCGAAGCCGCTCCGCCCGCACTCGTCAGGATGCGGATCGTCGCCACCGCCCTGCTGTTGCTGATGGCGGTGGTATTCCTCGTCAGCCGGTCGCTCGTGCCGGTGCATCCCGGCTGGGGCTTCGTCCGCGCGTTTGCCGAGGCGGCAATGGTCGGCGGGCTCGCCGACTGGTTCGCGGTGACCGCGCTGTTCCGGCATCCGCTCGGCCTGCCGATTCCCCACACCGCGATCGTGCCGCGCAACAAGGACCGGATCGGCGACACGCTGGCGCAGTTCCTCCGCGACAACTTCCTGATCCCCGTCGTCATCGCACGGCGGATGCGGCGCCTAGACGTTGCCGGCGCGATCGCGCGCTGGCTGACCGATCCGCCGGAGGGGGCAGGGGGGCGCTTCCGCCAGGGCGCCTCGAAGATGGTCGCGCAGGTCCTCGAAGGCCTCGATCCCGCACGGCTCGGCGGCATGGTCAAGGCCGGCATCGGCGCGCGGCTGCGCCAGACCGAGGTGTCACCGATCCTCGGCCAGCTGCTCAACGCCGCGATCGCCGAGGGGCGCCATACGCCGTTGCTGGAAGGCGGCATCCGCTGGTCGGCCAAGGCGCTGGCGTCGAACGATCACCTGATCCGCGCGATGGTCAAGGACCGTGCGGGTTCGATCCTGCGCTGGACCGGCCTCGACACCACGGTCGCGGACAAGCTGATCGACGGGCTCGACAAGTTGCTGACCGAGATGATCGACAACCCCGAGCATCCCTTGCGACTAAAGCTGGAGGAAGGGCTCGACCGCCTCGCCTGGGACCTCCAGCACGACCGCCGCGTCCGTGCCCGGGTCGAGGCGATGAAAAGCGAGCTGCTCGACAATCCCGCGATGCAGCGCTGGCTCGACGGACTGTGGGAACAGGCCCGCGGTGCACTGCTGAACATCGCGCGCGAGCCCGAGCGGGCGATGAACGGCAAGCTCGGCGACATCCTGCGCCAGCTGGGCGAGACGCTGCAGCACGACCCCCGGCTGTCCCACACCATCAACCGCTTCGTGCGGCGCTCGATCGTCGGCGTGGCGGCGGATTACGGCGACGGCATCGTCCGGCTGGTGTCGGAAACCGTCCGCGGCTGGGACGCCGACACCATCACCCGCCGGCTGGAGAACGCAGTCGGCCGCGACCTGCAATATATCCGCGTCAACGGCACGCTGGTCGGCGGACTGGTCGGCGTCGTGATCCACGCGATCGACGTCACGATGTAACCCCGATTTCGTCATGCCGGACTTGTTCCGGCATCCATGGTTCCGCAAACCCCGGACCACCGAGTTCGCGGAACGATGGACCCCGGACCAGGTCCGGGGCGACGAAGGAGTTAGGTAGTTCCGACCACGGTGCCGATGAACTACCGCTCCCAATCCGGCATAGGCCACCCCTTCGCGGCGGCAAGCAGCTTCAGCGGCCCATGCGCATTAACCGCGAACGGCTCGTCCGCCCACGCAAAGGTCGGCGCATCGGACACATGGTCGGAGTAAAACCGCACATGCGCCTCCTCCCGCGAAATCCCCTCGCGCGCCATCCAAGCCTCGATCATCCGCAGTTTCGCCGGCCCGTAGCAATTCTCGCCATCGATCCCTGCAAGCAGTTGCCCATCCGGTCCGCGCAAACTCTCGGTGCCGATCACCGCGTCGAAACCCAGACGCTTGGCGATCGCCTCGACATAGAATCGGTACGACGCGGTCGCCATCACCAGCCGGTATCCCGCGGCGCGATCCGCGGCGATCCGCGCCAGCGCGCCTGCGAACACCCGGTCCGCCATCACCCGGTCGGCAAACGCATCGGCCGCGCGGCGTTCCTCCGCCTCGGTCATCTGCTTACCCAGCATCATCCGCTGCATCACGTATTTCAGCCGTCCCCGACTGATCAGCCGCGCGACATAGCCGGCGGCGGCAAACCCGGCGAACGGGATCAGCGCAAGGCGCCACGGCGCACGGTTTTTGGCGGTGTGGATCAGGAACGGCGTCCAGGTCGGCGCGTGCGTGATCGTCTTGTCCATGTCGTAGATGGCTAGGCGTGTGGTCATCGCTTCAACTTACGCCGCATTCGCCTTGCCGATCCAGCGACTTTGCCGCAAAGGTGCCCGCGATGAGCGCTATGGCCGATTTCCAGCAGGACACCGCCGATGGCGGAACGTTGCGGTTCACCGGCAATTTGTCGCTGGCCCGCCTTGGCAATCTGCCTGATAGACTCGAGGCCGTCGATGGCGGCGCCGTCAAGCGCGTCGACCTGAGCGGGGTCGACCGCATCGACACCATCGGCGCCTGGGTCGTCCACCGCTTCGCCGCCCGCAACGACGCCACTATCGAAGGCCTGGACGAGAACGACCAGCACCTGTTCGACCAGGTCGTCGCCGCGGATCAGCCGATCGCGCTGCGCCCGGTCAAGACCAACGCGTTCAACCGCGTGCTTGGCGAGATCGGCGATGCTGTCGTCCTTACCTTCCGCACGATGTACGGACTGGTCGGCTTCATGGGCGCGACCACACTCGCGCTGTTGGCGGTCATCCGTCATCCACGCCGGTTCCGCTTCGATGCGGTGGTGCAGCAATTCGAATCGGTCGGCGTCCAGGCGCTGGCGATCATCGGCCTGATGAGCTTCCTGATCGGCGTCGTGATCGCACAGCAGGGCGCGGTGCAGCTTCGCCAGTTCGGCGCGGAGGTGTTCACGATCAACCTGGTCGGCCGCCTGACGCTGCGCGAGATGGGCGTGCTGATGACCGCGATCATGGTCGCAGGGCGATCGGGTTCGGCGTTCGCCGCGCAGATCGGCACGATGAAGCTGACCGAGGAAATCGACGCGATGCGCACGATCGGGGTCTCGCCGCTAGAGGCGCTGGTCCTGCCACGTACGCTCGCCGCAGTGCTGCTGATGCCGCTGCTCGGCTTCTACGCATCGATGATCGCGCTGATCGGCGGCGGCCTGCTGGTGTGGGTCACGATCGGCGTGCCGCCCATCACCTTCGTCCAGCGCATCCGCGAGGTCGTCCCGATTACCGACCTGTATGTCGGCCTGATCAAGGCGCCGGTGTTCGGTGCGATCATCGCGGTCGCCGGGTGCTTCCAGGGCATGCTGGTCGAGAGCGATTCGGAGCAGGTCGGCAAGCGCACCACCTCTGCGGTGGTCCAGGCGATCTTCCTGGTGATCGTGCTCGACGCGTTCTTCGCGGTGTTCTTCACCTGGCTGGGGTGGAACTGATGGCGCAACAGGACGTGAAAGACGACCGCGACATCGTCATCTCGGTGAAGGGGCTGCGCAACAGCTTCGGTGACTCGGTGGTCCATGAAGGCCTCGACCTCGAAGTGCGGCGCGGCGAGATTCTCGGCGTGGTCGGCGGCTCGGGCACCGGCAAGTCGGTGCTGATGCGCTCGATCATCGGGTTGCAGCGTCCCGACGAGGGCGATGTGATCGTGTTCGGCGAATCCAACATCGACCGCGACGAGACCGAGGCGGTCGAGATCCGCAAGCGCTGGGGCGTGCTGTTCCAGGGCGGCGCGCTGTTCTCGACGCTGACCGTCGCCGAGAACGTCGAAGTGCCGCTGCGGGAGTTCTACCCCGATCTCAACCAGGCGCTGCTCGATGAGATCGCCGGGTACAAGGTCGTGATGACCGGGCTGCCGGCGGACGCCGCGCCGAAATATCCCGCCGAGCTGTCGGGCGGCATGCGCAAGCGTGCCGGCCTAGCGCGCGCGCTCGCGCTCGATCCCGAACTGCTGTTCCTCGACGAACCGACCGCGGGCCTGGACCCGATCGGTGCGGCGGCGTTCGATACGCTGACCCAGTCGCTGCAGAAGACGCTGGGCCTGACGGTGTTCCTGATCACGCACGACCTCGATACGCTGTACGCGATCTGCGACCGCGTCGCCGTGCTGGCCGACAAGAAGGTCATCGCAGTCGGGACGATCGACGAACTCATCGCGCTCGACCATCCGTGGATCGAGGAATATTTCAAGGGACCGCGCGGTCGCGCCGCGGTCGCGACGCAGGAACATCACGCCGCCGAACAGGCGTCGATCAAGTCTGAGGCACGCTGATGGAAACCCGTTCGAACCATGTCCTCGTCGGAGCGATCGTGTTGATCCTGCTCGCGGTGCTGGCGCTCTTCACCGTGTGGATCGCGCGGCTCGGCGGCACCGCGGAGAAGGAATACGACATCTTCTTCCGCCAGTCGGTCGACGGTCTCGCGCGGGGTTCTGCTGTGACGTTCTCCGGCGTGCCCTCGGGGCAGGTCAAGGCGATCTCGCTGTGGAAGAACGATCCCCAGTTCGTCCGCGTCCGCATCAGCGTGAATGAAGACACGCCGGTGTTGCAGGGTACCACCGCATCGATCTCCGGCGTTGGTTTCACCGGGGTCAGCCAAATCTCGCTGGACGGCGCGCGCAAGGGTGCGCCCGCGATCGGCTGCCCCGATGTCCGCACGCCGACCGAGTGCCCGTACGGCGTTCCCGTGATCCCGACCAAGCTCGGCGGTCTCGGCGCGATCCTCAATTCCGCGCCGCAGCTGCTCGAGCGGCTGTCGACGCTGACCGAGCGGCTGACCGGCCTGCTGACCGACCGCAACCAGGCGTCTATCGCCGGCATCCTCGACAACACCAACCGGCTGACCAACGCGTTGGCCGATCGCGGACCCGAGATCGCGGCGACGCTGGCGCAGACCCGCGTCGCGATCCAGCAGGCGGGCGACGCGGCGCAGCAGTTCGGGGTGCTGGCAAAGACCACCAACGGCGTGCTCTCCGAGGACGTCAAGCCGGCGATGGCGAACCTCAACAAGGCGATCGTGTCGGCGCAGACCAGCGCGGATACCCTCAACGCCGCGATCGGCGATGCGCGGCCGGGGCTGCAGGCGTTCTCGAAGACGACGATCCCCGAGGCCAACCGTCTTGTCCACGACCTGCGCACCACTGCGGCGGCGCTGTCGTCGGTCGCGGAAAAGGTCGACCAGCAGGGGGCGAGTTCGCTGATCGGTCAGCAGAAGCTCCCGGACTACAAGGGTAAGTGAGGCACGCCATGAAGACACCACTCATCCTGATCGCCATGCTCCCGCTGGCCGGCTGCATCAGCTTCGGCGCGAAACCGCCGCCCACGCTGTTGACACTGACCAGCCAGTCGGTGCTGCCGGTCGGCCAGAACCAGGATTCGGCGGTCGCGAAGTCGATCACCATCCAGGTCCCGACCACGCCGATGGCGCTGGCGACCGCGCGCGTGCCGGTACAGGCGACGCCGACCAGCATCGCCTACGTCCCGAACGCGCAATGGGCCGAACCGCCGGCGCGGCTGTTCGCGCGGCTGTCGTCCGACACGATCGCGGCGCGTACCGGGCTGGTGGTGCTGTCGACGATCCAGTCGGTCGGCGATCCCAGCGCGCAGCTGGCCGGCGAACTCCGCAACTTCGGCCTCGACGCGACCACCCGCGAAGCGGTGGTGACGTTTGATGCCTCCCTGACCCGTGCCGGCAAGACCACGGTCGAGAAGCACCGCTTCGAGGCGCGGGTGCCGATCACGACGATCGATGCGGCATCGGCGGCGACCGGGATCAACCAGGCCGCGAACCAGGTCGCGACCGAACTCGCGGACTGGATCGGCCGCTAACCCTCGCGCGTTGTGGCTGCTCCAGACGGGAGAGCCATGATGCCGCAGGGTGACAAAAGCGCGTACACCGACAAGCAGAAGCGCAAGGCCGAGCATATCGAGCAAGGCTATGAGGAGCGCGGCGTTCCCAAGGACGAGGCGGAAGCGCGCGCCTGGGCGACGGTCAACAAGGATTCTGGGGGCGGCAACAAGTCCGGCTCGGGTCGTGGGAGGCCGGATACGCATGCTTCCGCTGAGCGGGGCGGGCGGAAGGCCGGCGCGCGGAGTGCGGCGGATCGGTCTGCTGCTGCGAAGAAGGGTTGGGAGACGCGGCGGAAGGGGTGAGCGGGCTCTGACCAAACCGCCCCGACTGCCCCACAGTAAGCTTGTTCCCCCGCGAAGGCGGGGGCCCAGCCTGGGCCCCCGCCTTCGCGGGGGAACAAGGTTTGGGTCGCGCGCTAACCCGAACGACCGAACGACCGAACCCCCAAACCCCAACACCACCCCGGCGGAGGCCGGGGCCCAGTTGGGGGACGTATGTGGTGAAGGAAAGCGCGCTGTTACAGCGGCCTTCCCAACTGGGCCCCGGCCGCCGCCGGGGTGGTGCCAAGGGGGACGTGATCAAGGGTGGCCCCTACAGAATCGACCCCGCCAAAATCAGCACCATCTTCGCATCCACCGCCACCCCCGCAGCGCGCTTCGCTGCCACGAACGCCGGCACATCCCCCAGCGCGACCCGGTGCACCGTTATATTCTCCTGCGCGTCCCCGCCGCCAGCCCCGACCCTGGTCAGCCCCGAAGCCCGCACCAGCATGAACGACTCCGACGTCATCCCCGGCGAGGAATAAAACACCCCAAGATCCTCGATCCGCTCGGCACGGTAGCCGGTCTCTTCCTCCAGCTCGCGCCCGGCCGCGACCGTGACGCTCTCGCCCGCGGTCTCGTCGCCGACCAGCCCCGCCGGCAGTTCGAGGCAGTTGCGGCCGATCGGGACGCGGTACTGCTCGACCAGCAGGACATGGCCGTCGTCGATCGCGACGATCACCGCGGCCGCGATGTCCCCGGCACGCGCGGCATATTCCCACGACCCTTCCTTCTGGACGGTCAGATAGCGGCCCTGCCAGACGGTCTCGCTCACAGTTCGATCAATCGGTCGGGAAGTTCGTTCACGGGTTTGCCGCTCCTCGGGAAATGTTCGGTCAGGACCAGGCCGATCCGCGCCACCGCATCCGCCATGCCGTCGCCGGGGCGGTCGTCGCGGACGCCGGCGAGCACCGCCGCCATCGCTTCGCCCCAGGTTTCCGCCGGCACGCGGCTGTGGATCGCGTCGTCCGCGACGATTTCCGCACGGCGCTCGGCGATCGAGAGGTACAACAGCACGCCGGTGGCGCCCTTGGTGCGCTTCTCGGCGCCGGCGCGGAACAGCATCAGCGCGCGGCGTCGCACCCGCCGGGTCTTGGTCGGGCCGGGGGTCACCGCGATCCTGAGCGGAGCATGCGCGAGCACCAGCCGTACCAGCAGGAACACCAGCACCATTAGGATCAGCACGATCCCGAACAGCGCGCCCGCCGGCGGCTGCTCCCAGGGGTCTACACGCGCATAGACCGCCTCGGCGATCGCCGGCCGGAACGCGAGCAACGCCGGCACCAGCAGCATCGCCAGTACCGCATAATGCAGCGAGACGTCGTGATAGGGGTCGGACCCGGCCGCGACGATCGTGACGATCTCGCCGTCGGTGTCGCGCTCGGCCGCACGTACCGCGGCGGTGACGCGGTCGTGATCGAGATTGCTCAGTCGCATGTCACCAGCTCCCCGATGCGCCGCCGCCGCCGAACGATCCGCCGCCACCGCCGGTGAAGCCGCCGCCCATCCAGCCTCCTCCGCCGCTATCGCTACCGCCGCCGCCACCGCTCCAGCCACTACCGCCTCCGCCGGATCGACCGATCTCGTTGGCGACGCTCCACAGCACGATCGGCCAGCTGCTGCCGCCGCCGCCTCCGCCGTACCGGCGTCCCCGCGCGCGTCGTCCGATCATCGGCACGACGATGACCGCGAGCACGATCAGCCAGAAGATCAGCCCGAACGGTACTCCGCCGCCACTTTGCGCCTGGGTGCGATGCGTCTTGTCATACTGCGCTGCCGCCGCGGTCGCCTTCGCACGCGCTTCGGCGTCGGGCAGTGCGAGCTGGTCGGCGACCGCGTTGGCGCCCGCGACGATCCCGCCCGCCATGTCGCCCGCCTTGAACCGCGGCAGGATCTGCTGGTTGATCACCACGCTCGAAACCGCATCGGTCAGCACCGGCTCCAGGCCATAGCCGACCTCGATCCGCACTTTCTGGTCGTTCGGCGCGACGATCAGGATCGCGCCGTTGTTGAGGTCCTTCAGCCCGGCACCCCAGGCGCGCCCGAGGCGATAGCCGTAATCCTCGATCGCATAGCCCTCTAGGCTCGGGATCGTCGCAACCACCAGCTGGTTGCCGGTGGTCTTCTGCAGCTCCTGCAGCCGGGTGTTGAGCGCGGCTTCCTGATCGTCGGGAATGACGTTCGCCGCATCGACCACCAGCCCGGTGAATTTCGGGAAGGTCTGTGCGTCCGCCGTGCCGATCCCGCCGACGGTCGCGACCAGCAGCAGGGCGAACCGCCACATCGGCGTCAGCTCGCGTTGCCGAAGCTGACGCTGGGCGCGGTCTCGGCGCCGGGCGTGGTCGCCTGGAACGGCACCATCGGCTTCGCGCCGTAGAAGATCTTCGCGCCGACCGCCGCGGGGAAGGTGCGGATCGTGGTGTTGTAGCTCTGCACCGCGCTGTTGTAGTCGCGCCGCGCGATCGTGATGCGGTTCTCGGTCCCCTCCAGCTGGCTCTGCAGCGCGAGGAAGTTCGCATTCGACTTGAGGTCCGGATATTGTTCCTGCAACGGCCGCAGCTGGCTCAGCGCGACGGTCAACCCGTTCTGCGCATTGGCATAGTTCTGCACCTTGGCGGGGTCGGTCAGGTCGTCGCCGCTCAGCCGCACCGATCCGGCCCGCGCCCGCGCCTCGCTGACGCCGATCAGCACCTTGCTCTCCTGCGCGGCATAGCCCTTCACGGTCGCCACCAGGTTGGGGATCAGGTCGCTGCGGCGCTGATACTCGTTCTGCACGTCCGCCCAGCGCGCCTTGGCGGTCTCTTCGGAGGTCGGGATGCTGTTGATGCCGCAGCCGCCCAGGGCCGCCGACGCTGCGATGACGACACCGAACCGAACGAGGGACTTGTGCATTGGGGCTCTCCAGACTGCCTGTACTAGCATCATAGGACAGCCGGGCGGCTTGGCGAAACCGAAATCGGCGGCTAGCGTCGGGGCGTCATCGGGGAGGGCGGGCATGCTCAAGGAATTCAAGGCGTTCGTGATGCGCGGCAACGTGCTCGATCTGGCGATCGCGGTGATCATCGGCGCTGCATTCGGCAAGATCGTCAGTTCGCTGACCGACGACATCCTGATGCCGATCATCGGCAAGATCTTCGGCGGGCTCGATTTCTCCAGCTATTACCTCGTGATGGGGCCAATCCCGGCGGCGCTGAGCGGGTCGACCGATTACGTCGCGCTGAAAAAGGCCGGTGTCCCGCTGATCGGCTACGGCGCGTTCGTGACGCAGCTGGTCAATTTCCTGATCGTTGCGTTCATCATCTTCATGATCCTGCGCGTCGTGAACCGCGCGTCGGCGATCATCGAGCGCGAGACGGCCAGGCTGCGGCGCGAGGAAGAAGTGGCGACGCCGCCGGCCCCCGAGCCGGTCGAGATCGCCCTGCTCCGCGAGATCCGCGACGAACTGAAGTCGCGCCCCTGATCGATCCGTCACCCCAGCGAAGGCTGGGGTCTCGTGCGGCCAGGGTGCGCGCGCGTAACGGGAGACCCCAGCCTTCGCTGGGGTGACGAACTTTTGTCTCAGGCCGCGACCAGCTCGTCGGCGTTCGCGTCCGCCAGGCTGGTGCCGTCGAGGATCCGTGCAGTCTCGTCGCGCACCCGCATCATCGCGTGGCGGATCGCGCAATCGGCTTCGCTCTTGCAGTCGCCGCACGAGCGATAGGCGGTCCGGCTGACGCACGGCACCAGCGCCAGCGGACCCTCGATCACGCGGATGATCTCGCCCAACGAGATCAGGTGGCTCGGCCGCGACAGGCAGTATCCGCCCATCTTGCCGCGGTGGCTGTGCAGCAGCCCCGCCTCGCGCAGGTCGGCTAGAATCAGTTCCAGGAACTTGCGCGGGACGTTCGCCTCGGCGGCGATCCGCGTCATCGGGATCGGTGGGCTTCCGGCCGGCGCACCGCCCAGGAATATCATCGCGCGGAGCGCGTAACGGGATCGCTGGGTCAACATGATGACCGGCGCTATGCACGGCCTTTATGGCGAGCGAAAGGCGGGCTTTTCATCTGCGCGGTGCGTGCCTATATCGGTCATGCCGATGGGGGAAACTTCCTCCGCCGGCTATGGCGATAAACCGTGGCGTGTCATAGACACAGCGGACCCGGGGGCAGTACCCGGCGACTCCACCACCGCCCCCTTCGCAAGAGGGGGACGATGACGGGGTCGAACTAGGATCGACGTGTGTTCAACGACGCTATGTTTCGCTCGGAATGGGACCACCGCAACGGCCCATACACAAGTGCCAACGATAACGAAGCACTCGCAATTGCCGCATAACTGACGGTCTAACGACCTAGGTTATACGGACGAAAGCGCGGTTCGGGCCACACCGGGCAACAGAAGTGGACACCGGCGGTACGGGGAGCACCGAGCAACAGAAGCTCCCCACCAGCCTCACGAATTCGGCGCGTCGACACGGTTGCGGCGTTGCTGTCGCGCTACCGAACCCGAACGGACACGAGCGATGCTCCATCGTCGGTATCAGCCGCCGAAGTTCTAGACTACAATCGGCAACGCAGGTTTGACGGTATCGGGAAGTCGCCCGTTGACCAGGAACGCCATCACGGGAAACCGTTCGATCAGCATGACATGCACCGCATACGCGATGACGGTACCCGACGCGATCGCGATGGCGAACTTCGTATAGGGGTTCCAGGCCATATCGAGCAGCACGATCTTCGTCGCGACGATTATCGGAAAATGTAAGATGTAGATCGTGAACGACGCCGCGGACAGGCGCTTTACGAGCGGCGGCACGGCGGGCATCGCGATCGCCGACCGCAGGATGAGGACCGACGCCGCGACCGGACACACGGACATTCCGATCATCTCGACCAAGTCGTCGATCATGATCCGTCGCGTCGGATCGACCGTCGCGCCGATCGCCCCGAACCAGATTGCGTACAGGCCACCCACGGCGAACAGGATGACGATGGGCGCGTACGCGGAACGGGTCATGGCGCGGCATAGGTTGCGTGAGCGCGCCAGCAGGAACCCCAGCAGATAGAAGGGTGCGTACCCCGTCATCAGCGAGACCTGCGCCAGCGCCGGCCCATAGGGCGAATCGATATAGCCCGCCAGCATCGTGCGCGTGATGGCCATCAGCGTGTAACAGGCGGCCGCCGTGCCGAACAGGATTGCCGTCTGCACCCAGCGCGAGCTGCCAAGTCGGTCCTCGTTCAGGACACGGTCGATCGCGCCCACGATGTCCTGCCGGCGGTCAAGCTGGTGGAGTGCGTAGCTCAGGGGCGCATAGGCGAGCAAGGCGACGAGAAACCACAAATGGTACCAGTCATGCGCCACCGGGAAGGGCCAGCCCGGCCTATCCGGCGGATTACCGAACATCATGCCGAGCAGCGGGCAAACCGTCAGCAGGCCGACCAGCAAGGGCACGCCGATCTGTACGCTCCGTCGCCCCAGCCACACGAGCGGCGAAGACCGGCGTGCAAGCGCGTGACCACAGAGCAGCCCGGATATCAGCATGAAGCTGCCCATTCTGAAGGCATGCGATATCAGGGGTATCGCCCACAGGATTGGAATATTCTCGAGGCCCATCACCGCATGCAGTACGACACCGGCCAGCATCAAAACCGCCCGCCAGAATGCCAGGCCTTCGATCCTGCCACCCATGGGTGGCAGGATCGGCGCTATCATTGCGGAGCCGCTTACCGTCACCGCCACGCGCTGGATTGAGCGGCGAGCACCGCGCGGTCGCAGCCCGGCATCGGAGCATCCCGAAGTACGGCATCCAGCGCGGGGCGGATCGCCGCGGTCAATCGCGCGTACCCAGCCGGATTGAGGTGAATGCCGTCGTCGACGTAGAAGGCGCCTGGACGGTGATCCACCAGGAATAGCGGGACGATGTCGACGAAGGTCAATCCCCGCGTCTGCGCCGCGAGGGTACCCACCGCGTCATTGAAAACGGTCTGCTCGGGAAGATTGCCCCACCGCGTCGGGGTTGGTTTCAAGGCGACGACGATCACCGGGATCGTACCCCAGCGGCGCGCCTTCAGGGCCAGAAACGCGCGCAGGCTGGCCAGATCGTCGACTGCGCGGGCGCCGTTGGCGATATCGTTCTCGCCCGCGTAGAACACGATTGCACGCGGGGGGACCTCGCGTGGTTCGTTGCGGGCCATCTGGATCAACTCGGGCATCATCGCCCCGTTGACGCCGCGATTGCGCACCGCCAGCGGTGCCATGTCGCTCGCCAATGTCGCCCATTTGTGGATCGACGAACTGCCGATGAACCAGACGCTACAGCGGTCGACGACGCCGCGGCCAGGCAAAGTCGCAGACGCCGCGCGCATCGCGGCACGGGACTGCATGAGGAAGGTCCCGCCACCGAAGACGACCGCGAATACCGCTATGGCGAACGCCATCTTGCCTAAGGAAGCCCGCCACGTCCGGTCCCGACCGGCAGCAGGAATACCACTGAGTTGCGGAATATAATTGTCGTCGTCGCCTCGCGCCACTGCGCCTCACCCGTTGCCAGCGACCACGTCTAGGATGCGAGCATGATGTAAAGGTTAAGCATCGGCCCTGATTATCCAGCCTGCTCCGGCCTGCGCTACGCGTACGACAGATTTGCGAATGGGCGCCCTATCGGTTCGAAGGTCGGGCATGCAACTTAGCTCCGATATCAATCAGCGTATCGGACCGGATCGCGGCAAAGCGAGCCTGCCACGAAAAAGGGGCCCGGTTTCCCGAGCCCCTCTTACCATTACCGCCGTGCGGCGATGGCTTAGTCGCGATCGCTGGTCAGGAAGGCCGGCAGCTCGGAACCCGAACTCTCGCCGCCTTCCGCACGCTCGGGACGGGGGGCGCGGTCGCCGCCACCGTCACGGCGCGGGCCGCGACCGCCGCCTTCGCGACCGCCGCCGGCCGCATCACGGCCACCGTCGCCGTCACGACGCGGGCCACGCGAGCCGCGATCACCGCCGCCGCCTTCGCCGCGAGGACCACGGCCACCGCCGCCGCCGC
Source organism: Sphingomonas sp. R86521 (assembly GCF_042466235.1). NCBI lineage: Bacteria > Pseudomonadati > Pseudomonadota > Alphaproteobacteria > Sphingomonadales > Sphingomonadaceae > Sphingomonas > Sphingomonas sp. R86521. The sequence goes on from NZ_JAXHBY010000001.1 coordinate 928,180, forward strand.
CATTGCCGCCGCCATCACGACCGCCATCGCCGTCACGACGCGGGCCGCGCGGACCACGGTCACCACCCTCGCGGGGCTCACGTGCAGGACGCGTGTCCTCCAGCTCTTCGCCGGTCGTCTGGTCGACGACACGCATCGACAGGCGAACCTTGCCGCGCGGATCGATCTCTAGCACCTTGACCTTGACCTCCTGGCCTTCGGTCAGGGCGTCGGACACCTTCTCGACGCGCTCGTTCTTGATTTCGGACACGTGGACGAGACCGTCCTTGCCACCCATGAAGTTCACGAACGCCCCGAAATCGACCAGGTTGACGACCTTGCCGTCATAGACCTTGCCGACTTCGGCTTCCTCGACGAGGCCCTTGATCCACTTGATCGCAGCTTCGATCTGCGCGGGGTCGGACGACGACACCTTGATCACGCCCTCGTCGTCGATGTCCACCTTGGCGCCGGTCTGCGCGACGATCTCGCGGATCACCTTGCCGCCGGTGCCGATGACTTCACGGATCTTCGACTTGTCGATCTGGAAGCTCTCGATGCGCGGTGCGTGCGCCGACAGTTCCTCACGGGTGTGGTCGAGTGCCTTGGCCATCTCGCCCAGGATGTGCGCGCGGCCTTCCTTGGCCTGCGCCAGCGCCTTGCCCATGATCTCCTCGGTGATGCCAGCGATCTTGATGTCCATCTGCATCGTGGTGATGCCCTCGGACGTGCCAGCCACCTTGAAGTCCATGTCGCCGAGGTGATCCTCGTCGCCGAGGATATCCGACAGAACCGCGAAGTTCTTGCCCTCGAGGATCAGGCCCATCGCGATGCCCGACACCGGACGCTTCAGCGGAACGCCCGCATCCATCATGCTCAGCGATCCGCCGCAAACCGTCGCCATCGACGACGAGCCGTTGCTCTCGGTGATGTCCGACAGGACGCGGATCGTGTACGGGAACTCTTCCTTGGTCGGCAGCACCGGGTGCAGCGCGCGCCATGCGAGCTTGCCGTGACCGACTTCGCGACGACCCGGCGCACCGAAGCGACCGACTTCACCGACCGAATAGGGAGGGAAGTTGTAGTGCAGCATGAAGTTTTCGTACGACAGCCCGTTGAGGCCGTCGATCATCTGCTCCGCATCGCGCGTACCGAGCGTGGTGGTGCAGATCGACTGCGTTTCGCCGCGCGTGAACAGCGCCGAGCCGTGCGTGCGCGGGAGGAAGTGCACCATCGCCTCGATCGGACGGATCTGCGTGGTGGTGCGGCCGTCGATGCGGGTGCCGTCCTTGAGGATGGCGCCGCGGACGATCTCTGCTTCCAGCTTCTTCATCAGCTTGCCGGCTGCCATCTGGTCCTGCGGGGACGCATCGGCAAATGCCGTCTTGCCCTTCGCACGAGCGGCATTCAGCAGGTCGGACCGCTTGGACTTGTCGGTCACCTTGTAGGCGGCGGCGATGTCCTTGCCGATCAGCTTCTTCAACTTGTCCTTGGCGGTCGAGAGATCAGCCTGCTCGGCCATTTCCCAAGGATCCTTGGCAGCCTTCTCGGCCAGATCGATGATCAAATTGGCGGCTTCGCGGCAGGCCTTGTGGGCGAACTGCACGGCGCCGAGCATGATCTCTTCCGAAAGCTCCTTGGCTTCCGATTCGACCATCATCACGGCCTGGCCGGTGGCGGCGACGACGAGGTCGAGATCGCCAGCCTTGGCTTCTTCCAGGGTCGGGTTGAGGATGTACGCGCCATCGACGTAACCGACGCGGGCTGCGCCGATCGGGCCCATGAACGGCACGCCCGAGATCGTCAGGGCTGCGGAGGCGGCGACCATCGCGAGGACGTCCGGCTCGTTCTCGCCGTCATACGACAGAACCTGGCAGATCACGTTGATCTCGTTGTAGAAACCCTCGGGGAAGAGGGGACGGATCGGGCGATCGATGAGACGGCTGGTCAGCGTCTCCTTTTCGGTCGCGCCGCGCTCACGCTTGAAGAAGCCGCCGGGGATGCGGCCGCTCGCGGAGAACTTCTCCTGGTAATGGACGGTGAGCGGGAAGAAATCCTGCCCTTCCTTGACGGTCCGTGCAGCCGTCACGGCGCACAGAACGACGGTCTCGCCGAGGGTGGCGAGGACTGCGCCGTTAGCCTGGCGAGCAACGCGGCCGGTCTCGAGCGTCAGCGTCTTGCCGCCCCACTGGGCGCTTACGGTCTTGGTATCGAACATTCTTTTTCCTTCACTCCAAACGCCAGATGCGTTTGGGGCCTATGTGCGGGCTTAGCCGGCCCGCGGCGGTTCGAAGCGAGTTGTCGCTTCTGACCAGTCCACCGAATTGTGTCCTGGCACTTCCTGTTCTCCCGCGAAGGCGGGGGCCCAGTCTGGACTCCCGCCTTCGCGGGAGAACAACCCTATATACGAAAACGGCCCCCCGAGGGGAGCCGTCCGAATTACTTGCGAAGGCCGAGTGCGGCGATCAGGTCCAGGTACCGCTGGCCGTCCTTGTGACGGAGATAATCCAGCAGCGACCGGCGCTTGTTGACCATCATGAGAAGACCACGACGCGAGTGGTTGTCCTTCTTGTGGCCCTTGAAATGCTCGGTCAGGTTCTTGATCCGCTCGGTCAGGATCGCGACCTGGACCTCGGGCGAACCCGTGTCGCCCTCGGCGCGTGCGTGGATCTTGACCAGTTCGGTCTTGCGTTCTGCGGTAATCGTCATGAATTCTTCGTCCTCGACATCATAGATTGAAACCGCGGACAATGCGGACGTTGCCGTCCTCGACCTCCACCAGCGCGACCGGAACATGCTCCAGTTCGGCGAAGTATTGGCCATCGTCTGCGGCGATCCCGACCAAGACGCGCCCCTGCCGGAGCGCTCCTGCCTGATCGGGGGTGAGGGAGAGAGCCGGGATGTCGTCCAGCGCCACCCTCAAGGGCAGAAGTATGTCGTCTAGGGCGCGCGAATGCCCGAGTTCGGCCAGTTTGTCCAGCGATATCGCCGACGAGAGGTCGAACGGACCGGCCTTGGTCCGCCGCAACATCGTGACGTGGCCGACGGTGCCGAGCGCCAGCGCGATGTCGCGCGCGAGGCTGCGGATGTAGGTGCCTTTCGAGACATGCGCGGTGAGGGTGACCTCGTCCAGGGGGGAGTGGGGCAGGGGCCCATCCCGCTCCACTCCGTCACCCCGGACTTGGTCCGGGGTCCACTCCTCCGCATGCTCCGGCGCTCGTGGAACGGTGGACCCCGGACCAAGTCCGGGGTGACGGAGAAGCGAATGCACCGTCACGTTCCTGCTCGCGAGCACCACCTCTTCCCCCGCCCGCGCCAGGTCATACGCCCGAGCCCCATTCACCTTCAGCGCGGAATACGCCGGCGGTACCTGCGCGATCGGCCCGGTAAACTGCGCCAGCACCGCCTCGACCGCCGCCAGCGTCGGCAGCACATCCGACGTCGCTACCGGCACCCCCTCCGCATCCAGCGTGTCGGTCTGCACCCCGAACATCACCGTGAAATCATACACCTTGTCGCTGTCGAGCATCCGCCCCGCAAGCTTGGTCGCCTCGCCGACCGCGATCGGCAGCACGCCCGTCGCGAGCGGATCGAGCGTCCCGCCATGCCCGACCTTGAACTTGCCGTACTCGCCGGCCCGCAGCGCGCGCTTCACCGCCGAGACGCCCTGCGTCGATCCCAGGCCCAGCGGCTTGTCGAGAATGATCCATCCATGCATCCGCCGGCCCTAGCGGTTTGATTGAGGCGAGAGCAAATCCGACTCCGTCCGTCATCCTGACGAAAGTCAGGACCCAGAGCCCGGAAAGACGGTGTTCGGTACCCTGGGTCCTGACTTTCGTCAGGATGACGCGGGTAGGACTCGCGCTACCCCAGAGCCTCGGTGAAATGCCGCCGACACAGCGCGACATAGCGATCGTTCCCGCCGATCTCCGTCTGCCGCCCTTCGGCAATCGCGTGGCCCTGCGCATCGACGCGCAGGTTCATCGTCGCTTTCCGCCCGCACACGCACACCGACTTGATCTCGACCAGTGAGTCGGCGATCGCCAGCAACCGCGCCGACCCGGGGAACAGCGCGCCCTGGAAATCGGTGCGCAGCCCGTATGCCAGCACCGGGACGCCCAGCACGTCGCAGATATGCGCGAGCTGATCGACCTGCGCCGCCGACAGGAACTGCGCCTCGTCGACCAGCACGCACGCGATCGGTTCGTGGCGCAACCGATCCGCCACGCACTTGCCGAGATCGGTAGTCGCATCGAACGCGATCGACGCCTCCGACAGCCCGATCCGCGACGTGATCGTGCCGTGCTCGAAGCGGTCGTCGACGCCGGCGGTGAACAGCATCGTCGCCATCCCCCGCTCGCGGTAGTTGAAGTCCGCCTGCAACAGGTTGGTCGACTTCCCCGCGTTCATCGAGGCGTAGTAGAAATAGAGTTTGGCCATCAGGCGAGCGTCTCGATGGGAATGGGGGAGTCGGGACCCGCGTGGCGCATGACGCGGCGGTCGAGCGTTGCGAAGCCGTCGGTCTTTGCCGCGGCGGCGAGGTGGATCATGTCCGCCCAATCGCCGCCGGCACGATAACGGTCCACCGCCCAGGCCGCGAGCGCCGGTCGGCCGATCGCGACCCCTTCCAGCGCAACAACACCGTCCAATGCCGCCGCCACGTCGTGTCGCGGCATCCGGTAGCGGCTTTCCAGGACCCAGCCGGTCTCCAGCAACACGGTCAACGACACGAACAGCCGGTTGCGTTTCATCAGCGCCCTGATGGCCTCGATCTGTCCGGCATCATCGTTCAAGATCAGTCGCAGGACGATATTCGTGTCGACGGCGATCACTCCCCGTCGAGCCGTTCTTCGCGTTCAGCCCGTTCTTCGCGTTCGGCCGGTCCTTCGTGTTCGGCAACGTAATTCCAGTCGATCGTCATGTCCTCTACCGCGATCGGTGGCCCGTCGTAACGCGGCATACGCCGGCGAAACTCCTCGTAGCTGATCGATTCACGTGTCTCTTCGGGTACCTCAAGGATCAGTCGGCGGCCGACGCGCTCGAGGCTGAGCCGTTCGCCGGCCTTCAGGCCGAGCGCATCGCGCACGTCCTTGGGTATGACGATCTGGCCCTTGGACGACATGGTGATGGCGATACCCATGTCGGTAAGATGCGTCTTACCGATGGCCGAGTCAATCGACGCTGCTGGACAGCGCCCCGTCCTTCGCTAGCGTGCCCGGGTCTTTCAGGGGGATGACATATGCGCGGCGCGATCTGGGTTTTGGGTGTCTTTGCGGCGATATGGGGGGCGATCGGTTTTAGTCCGCTTGGACTCCCGGCCATGGCGATACCGATCGCGATCTCCGCGGGCTTGATCGGCTGGGCCAGCCGCATCGACTTGCCCGAGCGAACCGCGGCCGAAGGCCGACGCATCGGGCGCCTTATCGCGATCTGGAGCAGCATCCAGGGGGTCGCGATATTCGCGACGTTCACGCTGTGCCCCAAGCTTGGCATCCCCGACGCCGCGGTGCCGATCCTCGCGATCATCGTCGGCCTGCACTTCCTGCCGCTCGCGCGCGGGATCCCGGTGCAAGTCTATTACGCGACCGGGCTGGCGATGATCGCAGTCGGGGCGCTCGCGTTGCTGCTGCCCCCCGTCGATCGCTATGCCGCGACCGGCATCCCGTGTGCGCTTATCCTCTGGGCGAGTTGCGGGGCGCTGATCGCACGGGGTCGGCGCCTGATGGTCGCCTAGCCCTCGTCGGCGGTCAGGTCGCGCGCGATCTCCGGCTGCTTGAGCAGCTGGTCGATATGCGTGCCCTCGTCGAAGCTCTCGTCGGCGATGAACTTCAGCTTGGCGGCGAACCGCGCCTGGACCCGCTGTGCGCACTCGCGCTGCAGGAACGCGGTGTTGGTGCGCAGCGCCTTCAGCACGATCGCCTCGTCCTTGCCGAGCAACGGCTTCACGAACGCGGTGGCGTGGCGCAGATCTGGCGACATCCGGACTTCGGTGATCGTGACCATGTGCTTTTCCAGCACCGGGTCATGGACGTCGCCGCGCGCGAGGATATCGGACAGCGCGTGACGCACCTGCTCGCCGACGCGAAGCCCGCGGACGATCTTGGTTTCGTTGGTGTCGGTTTTCATAATACTCAAACTCCCCTCCCGCTTGCGGGAGGGGCCGGGGGTGGGCTCCCGGCCTCAGCGTCTCGCGCCGTGGATGGCGGGTGCCCACCCCCCAGCCCCCTCCCGCGAGCGGGAGGGGGAGCAGTACTTACAGCGTGCGTTCGCGCATCTCGACTTCGAACGTCTCGAGGACGTCGCCGGCCTTGATATCCACGAAGTTCGACGTGAACGTCACGCCGCACTCGAGCCCCGCACGGACCTCCGCGACATCATCCTTGAAGCGACGCAGCGATGCGATTTCGCCCTGGTAGATGATGACGTCGTTGCGCGTGATACGTGCCTTGAGCGCCTTGCGGATGTTGCCTTCGGTGACGAGCAGACCCGCCGCCTTGCCATGCTTGCCCGCCGAGAAGACCTCGCGGATTTCGGCACGGCCGACCACCGTCTCGAACGCTTCCGGCCCAAGCTCGCCGGCCATGCCGGCGCGGATCTCGTCGATCAGGTCGTAGATCACGTCGTAATATTTGAACGCGACCTTCTGACGCTCGGCGATCTCGCGTGCCTTGGCGTTCGGACGGACGTTGAAGCCGATAATCGGCGCGCCCGAAGCCCCGGCCAGCGTGACGTCGGACTCGGTGATGCCACCGACGCCCGAATGCAGCACGCGCGCCTTGATCAGGTCGGTGGAGATCTTGTTGATCGCCCCGACGATCGCCTCAACGGTGCCCTGCGTGTCCGCCTTGACGACCAGCGGATACTCGATCGCCTGCTTTTCCTTGAGCGCGGAGAACATCGATTCCAGGCTCGCCGGAACCGACGTCGTGCGCTTGTCGGTCTTCACGCCCTTGCGGTATTCCGCGACTTCGCGGGCACGCGCCTCGTTCTCGACCACCGACAGCGGATCGCCCGCCAGCGGCACGCCCGACAGGCCCAGGACCTCGACCGGCATCGCCGGCCCGGCTTCCTTGATCTGCCGACCCTTGTCGTCGACCAGCGCACGGACCTTGCCGCTCTCGGCACCGACGACGAAGATGTCGCCGATCTTGAGCGTACCGCGGTTGACCAGGATGGTCGCGACCGGGCCACGGCCCTTGTCCAGCTTGCCCTCGATCACGGTGCCTTCCGCAGCGCGGTTCGGGTTCGCCTTGAGGTCGAGCAGCTCGGCCTGCAGCTGGATCTTCTCGATCAGCTGGTCGAGACCGGTCTTCTTGAGTGCCGAGACTTCGACGTCCTGGACGTCGCCCGACATCTCCTCGACGATCACCTCATGCTCCAGCAGGCGCTCGCGCACCTTCTGCGGATTGGCGCCTTCCTTGTCGATCTTATTGATCGCCACGATCATCGGCACGCCGGCCGCCTTGGTGTGGTTGATCGCCTCGATCGTCTGCGGCATCAGCCCGTCGTCGGCCGCGACGACCAGCACGACGATGTCGGTGACGTCCGCACCACGCGCACGCATCTGCGTGAACGCCTCATGGCCCGGCGTGTCGAGGAAGGTGATCTTCGACTTGTCCTTCAACGTCACCTGATAGGCGCCGATGTGCTGGGTGATGCCACCCGCTTCGCCGCGCACGACGTCGGTGCCGCGCAGCGCGTCGAGCAGGCTGGTCTTGCCGTGATCGACATGCCCCATGATCGTGACGACCGGCGGACGCGCCTGCAGCGTGTCCTCCTCGTCCATCTCGAAGTCGGACGCGATATCGATGTCCGAATCGCTGACGCGGGTCAGGTTGTGGCCGAACTCGGTCACCAGCAGCTCGGCGGTATCCTGGTCGATCGTCTGCGTCATGGTGACGGGCATGCCCATCTTGAACAGCGTCTTGACCAGGTCCGCACCCTTTTCGGCCATGCGGTTGGCGAGTTCCTGCACCGTGATCGACTCAGGCACGACGACGTCGCGGACCTGCTTGATCTGCGGCTCGCGCGGACCACCCGAACCACGGCGTTCCTTCTCGCGGGCACGCTTCAGCGCGGCGAGCGAACGCGCACGCGCACCATCGCCATCGCCAAGCGCGCGGTTGACGGTCAGCTTGCCCGCGGTGCGACGATCGTCGCCCTTGCGGTCGCGCTGCTGCGGACGGCTCGGCACCGCGTCGCGGCGAACGCCACCGGCAACCGCGTTCGGACCGGTCGCACCGGGACGCGCAGCACCAGCCGTCGTCGCGGTCGCTGCCGGAGCAGGTGCCTCGACGGGCTTGGGCGGCGGCGGGGGAGGGCGCTCGGGACGGGCGACCGGCGAGAACCGGCGCGGTGCCGGCATCGACGGATCGCGCGTCAGTTCGACCGTCAGCGGCGGAGGAGCCGGAGTCGGGGCAGGGGCGGGCACCGGAGCGGGACGCGCCGCGACAGGTGCCGGAGCGGGCACAGGCGCGGCAACCACTGGCGCCGGGGTCGGCGCGGGCGTCGGCGCCGCGGCGGGCTCGGCGACGACCGGCGTCGCCACGGGAGCCGCGACCGGCTCGGGGGCAGGCGCAGGGGCCGGCTCGGCAGCAGCGGCTGGCTCGGGAGCCGGCGCTGCCTTCTCGGCCGCGGCCTTCGCCCGGTTCTCGGCGCGCTGGCGCTCTTCCTCGATGGCACGCGTGCGATCGCTCTCGGCGCGACGACGCGTTTCCTCCAGCGTGTTCATGCGCTGCTCTTCGGCCTGGCGCAGCAACAGCGCCTGGCGCTCCTGCGCGGACAGGTTGCTCGGCACCGGGCGCGGTGCGACCGGCTCGGGCGCACGCGCCTGGGGTGCCGGCGCAGCAGCAGCCGCGACGGGCGCCGGTGCGGGTGCCGCCTCCTGGACCGGCTCGGGCTCGCCCGGCCGGCGCAGGACACGCGCACGCTTCGTTTCGACGATCACCGTGTTGGACCGGCCATGGCTGAAGCTTTGCTTCACCTGACCGGTCTCGACCGTGCGCTTCACACCCAGAGGTGCGCGCATGCCAAGTTTCGGCTTCTCGTTGTCGGTGTCGCTCACTCAAATTCCTCGTGTACGTTTGCGGCCGGTCGGGTGCCGGAAAGTTCGCCAGAAAGTTCGGACGCCGATGCGCCCTGCGAGGCCGTTTCGCAAGGCACGGGGGTAGGTTCGGGTCCGATAAAATGCAGCCAGCGGTCGAGCGCTTCGCTCACCCGCTTTGCCGCAGCACGATCAGTCAGGCCAATGTGTACCACATTTTCGCGGCCCAGCGCCAATCCCAATATGGTGCGCGTGACCGGCAGTGCCAACCCCCGCAGCCCGGAGCCCTCGACATCGTTGCCGATCCGCCACGCCTGGTCGAGTTTGCGGTTGCCGTCCTGGCTCGCGTCGGACGCGTGATACAGGCTGGCGAGCTTCCCCGACCGCGCGTTCTGCGCGATCCGGTCGGAGCCGATCAGCACCGTGCCGCTACGCGATTCGAGCCCCAGCCGGTCCATCGCATTGCGCTCCAGCGCCGCCTCGACCTGCGCGGGCAGATCGGGCGACAGCGTGAACTCGGCGGTCTTGAACGCCCGAGTCAGCACGCCCTTGAGCTTGCCCTTCTTCAGCGCAACCTCGAGTTCGGCACGGGTGACGCCGATCCAGGCGCCACGCCCGGGGGCCTTCGCGCGGACGTCGGGATGAATCGTGCCGTCGGGCGCGAGCGCCAGGCGGACGAGATGCGGGCGCGAGTCGCGCTCGCCGGATAGGATGCACCGGCGGATGGGGTCTTCGGTCATGCCGCGATCCTCCACGCCCGCGGAGAGATGGATACCGGAACAGGCCCGGCATGACGAAATAGCTCTCCGTCACCCCGGACTTGTTCCGGGGTCCATCGCGCGGCAGTCTCCGCGATATGAGGGACCGGCAGCCGTGCGTCTACATCCTCGCCAGCGGGCGCAACGGCACGCTGTACATCGGCGTGACGTCCAACCTGATCGGCCGTATCATCCAGCACCGCGAAGGCACATTCGAAGGGTTCACCAAGCGCTACGGCGTGACCCATCTGGTGTGGTTCGAGATGGCCGACACCATGGAAGGCGCCATCGACGCCGAAAAGCGCATCAAGAAATGGCCGCGTCGCTACAAGCTCAACCTGATCGAACGCGAAAACCCGCACTGGCGCGATCTCGCGGTCGACCTGGAACTGCCGCCGCTCGACTGACCCGTCCGGCGTACCCCCCGTCATGCCGGGCTCGTCCCGGCATCCAGAGTCGTAGAGCGCAACAGGGGTACGGAGACTAACCCTGGATGCCGGGACGAGCCCGGCATGACGAATGGTGAAACGCGTTAGCGTCTCATCGCTCGGGTCCGGTAGCCACGGCTCCCCGAACCCATCGGCCTGAGAACAAGCCGACCGGTCGACCCCGGACCGCGTCCGGGGTGACGGCGCGCGTGAAAAACGCCCTAGCGTCTCATTGCGAGGATTCCGCACGAGCGTCCTCCCGCACCGGAGGCGTCTTGTCGCGGTCGGCGATCAGCAGTCCGCCGGCGCCGTAATTCTCCACCGCGATCTCTTCGATCACGATCTGCACCGCAGCCGGGTTCTTCCCCAGCCGCTCGACGAGCGACTGGGTGACGTCGGCGACGATGCCGGCCTTCTGGTCCTTGGTCGCGGACCCGGAGATGCGGATGCTGACGAACGGCATCAGGCTTCGTTCTCCTCCGACGCTGGGGCTTCGGCAGCAGCTTCGGCAGCAGGCGCCTCGGCCGGCTCCTCGTCCGCGAACCAGTGCGCGCGCGCGGCCATGATGATCTCGTTGCCCTGCTCGTCGCTCAGGCCATACTCGCTGAGGATCCCGCCCTTCGGTTCCGGACGCTTCGGGGCGTCCTCGTTGCGGCGGCGCGGTTCGACGCGCTTCTTCTCGACCAGCTCGTCGGTCGCCAGATCGGCGAGGTCGTCGAGCGTCTTGATGTTCGCCTTGCCCAGCGTGACCAGCATCGCCTCGGTCAGATACGGCATGTCGATCAGCGCGTCGTCGACGCCCAGCGCGGTCCGCTCTTCCTTATTGGCGGCGTCGCGGCGCTCCAGCGCCTCGGTCGCGCGGTTCTGCAGCTCGCCTGCGAGGTCCTCGTCGAAGCCCTCGATCCCGGCGATCTCCTCGACCTCGACATAGGCGACTTCCTCGAGGCTGGTGAAGCCCTCGGCGACCAGCAGCTGTGCCAGCGTCTCGTCGACGTCGAGCTCCTTCTCGAACATCCCCGAACGCTCGACGAACTCCTTCTGGCGCTTCTCGGACGCATCGGCCTCGGTCAGGATGTCGATCGCGCTGCCGGTCAGCTGGCTGGCGAGACGGACGTTCTGGCCGCGCCGACCGATCGCGAGCGACAACTGATCGTCGGGAACGACCACCTCGATGCGGTCCTCTTCCTCGTCGATCACGACGCGGCTGACGGAAGCCGGCTGCAGCGCGTTGACGACGAAGGTCGCGGTGTCGGGCGACCACGGGATGATGTCGATCTTCTCGCCCTGCATTTCCTGCACGACGGCCTGAACGCGCGACCCCTTCATGCCGACGCAGGCGCCGACCGGATCGATCGACGAATCATGCGAGATGACGCCGATTTTCGCGCGCGAACCCGGATCGCGAGCCGCAGCCTTGATCTCGATGATGCCGTCGTAGATCTCGGGCACTTCCTGCGCGAACAGCTTCTTCATGAAGTCGGGGTGCGCCCGGCTGAGGAAGATCTGCGGTCCACGGTTCTCGCGGCGGACGTTGAGGATCAGCGAGCGGATGCGGTCGTTGACGCGCACCACTTCGCGCGGGATCTGCGCGTCGCGGCGGATGACGCCCTCGGCACGGCCCAGGTCGACCACGACATGGCCGAACTCGACGCGCTTGACGACGCCGGTGATGATCTCGCCGGCGCGGTCCTTGAATTCCTCATACTGGCGCTCGCGCTCGGCATCGCGAACCTTCTGGAAGATCACCTGCTTGGCGGCCTGTGCGGCGATGCGGCCGAACTCGATCGGGGGCAGCGGATCGACGATATAGTCGCCGATCACCGCGCCGGGCTGCAGCTTCTCCGCGCCCTTGACGTCGACCTGCTTGAAATAGTCATCGACCGCCTCGACCACTTCGACGACGCGCCACAGGCGAAGGTCGCCGGTGTTCGGATCGAGCTTGGCGCGGATGTCGTTCTCGGCGCCGTAGCGCGAGCGCGCGGCGCGCTGGATCGCGTCCTCCATCGCCTCGATCACGATCGCCTTGTCGATCATCTTTTCCGACGCGACCGAGTTCGCGATCGCGATCAGTTCGGCGCGGTTGGCGGTGACGCCAGAGGTCCCGGAGGTGACTGCCGTAGCCATCAATGCTGTCCTTTTTCGTTGGTCTCGGCGGCCGGAGTCTCGGACTCGTCTGGCACATCCTGATAGAACACCTCGTCCGCGCCTTCGATCGAAAGCGGGGCGGTGGCGGCGATGAGTCGGTCGGTCATGACGAGTTTCGCGTCGGCGACCCGCGTATAGTCGATCGTCATCAGCTTGTGCTTGGTGACGTCGACCGTGATGCTGGTGCCCTCGACGCCGATCAGGTTGCCCGAAATCTGCTTCCGGTCCTCGAACGGCTCGGTAAGGCGGATGCGGACTTCCTGCCCGGCCCAGTCGGCGAAATCCTGCAGGCGGGTCAGCGGCCGGTCGATCCCCGGGCTCGAGACTTCCAGGCGATAGGCGACCGGGATCGGATCCTTGCCGGCTTCCTCGAGCGCGTCGAACTTGTCCGAGATGCGGCGCGAGAGTTCGGCGCAATCCTCGATCACCAGCTGGCGGGTGTCGGGACGCTCGGCCATCACCTGCAGCGTCGGGTCGGACTTGCCGCCCTGCATCCGCACGCGCACCAGGCTCAGCCCCAGGGCTTGCGCCTCGGGCTCGATCAACGCGGTCAATTGGGCGATATCCGCCATCATGGCTCCAAACACGGGTCGTTGGCGCCGCGGGGAGAACCCCGCAGCCTCTTCATCTGACGATTTAGAGTAGGTGGAGGATATACGCGGGTTGTCCGCCCCGTACAAGCCCGCCGTACGGTCTTGCGCATCCGATCGCTGCTAACGCGCGTTGGACGTGAGATTTTCCCGGGAGAGAAATGATGCGCCACCACCTGCTAGCCTTGCCGATCGCGTTGATCGCCGGGGCGTCGAACGCCGCCGCCCCTGCGGTTGCCGACACGCCGCCGTCCGCCGCGCCCTTCACCCGCACCGTCGTCGCCGACTTCGATTCACCCTGGGCGATGACGTTCCTGCCAGACAAGCGCATGCTTGTTACCGAGAAGAAGGGCGAGATGCTGCTCGTTTCCGCCGATGGCAAGTCACGCCAGACGGTCGCGACGATCACCGTCGATTCGGCGGGGCAGGGCGGCTTGATGGACATCGTCCTCGCGCCCGACTTCGCGACCAGCAAGCGCGTATATTTCAGCTATTCGACCGCAGGGGAGGGCGGCAAGGGCGTCGTCCTCGCGCGCGGACGCCTGCGTCCGAACGGTGGCGGCGGCGAACACCTCGGCGAAATCGAGGCGCTGTTCAGCGCGCGTCCCTTCGTCGAGGGCAACGGCCATTATTCGGGCCGCATCGCCTTCTCGCCCGACGGCCGATACCTGTTCTTCACCAACGGCGAGCGCCAGAAATTTACCCCTGCGCAGGACCCGAAGGCCACGCTGGGGAAAGTCCTGCGCCTGACGCTCGACGGGAAGCCCGCCCCCGGCAATCCGCTCGCGAGCAAGGGTTTCGCGCCGGAGGTCTGGTCGTATGGCCACCGCAATTTGCTCGGCATCGCGTTCGACAAGGCCGGCAATCTCTGGGAGCAGGAGATGGGGCCGAAGGGCGGCGACGAGGTCAATCTGATCAGGCCCGGTCTCAACTATGGCTGGCCCAACGCCTCGAACGGCAGCCATTACGACGGCCGCGACATCCCCGATCACAAGGTTGGCGACGGCTATGAAGCGCCGAAAGTCTGGTGGAACCCGGTGATCTCGCCGGGCGGCCTGATGATCTATTCGGGCAGCATGTTCCCGCAGTGGAAGGGCGACGCGTTCATCGGCGGCCTGTCGTCGCAATCGCTGGTCCGCGTCCACCTGACCGGCACGAATGCGGCCAAGGGCGACCAATGGGACATGGGCGCCCGCATCCGCGAGGTCGAGCAGGGACCGGACGGCGCGATCTGGGTGCTGGAAGATGGCGGCGACTCGCAGGGGCGGCTGATTAAGTTGACGCCGGCGAAGTAGGGGCACCATCACAGACCAACCGTTCTCCCGCGAAAGCGGGAGCCCAGGGTTACAAGCGTACCGTTCGGAACCCTGGGCCCCCGCTTTCGCGGGGGAACGGGCTCAGATCGTCACGCTTCCGCCACCATCGCCTCGGCCTCGGCCAGATGCAGCCGTTCAACCATCTGGCCGTCCAGCCGGATCGCCCCCTTGTCCGCAGCATCCGGCACCGCAAACGCCGCAATCACCGCCCGCGCCCACGCCAGTTCCTCCGCACTCGGCCCGAACGCAGCCTCCGCCGCGCCGATCTGCGCCGGGTGGATCAGCGTCTTGCCGTCGAACCCCAGCATCGCCCCCTGCGCGCATTCCGCGGCCAGCCGGTCCGGCGCGTCGATCGCGTTGCAGACCCCGTCCAGCGCCGCGATCCCCGCCGCGCGCGCCGCCATCACGATCCCCGCCAGCGCCGGGACCAGCGGCATCCGGTCCGCACCGGGCCGGCACCGCATCTCCTTCGCCAGGTCGTTGGTGCCGGCTACCATCACCGCCAGCCTCGCCGCATTCGCAGCAGCAGACAGCGCCGGCAACGCGAGTATCCCGGCGCAGGTCTCGATCATCGCCCAGATCGCCGGCCCGTCCTCGCCCAGCACCGCGCGCGCGGCCATCAGGTCGTCGACCCCCGACACCTTCGGCACCAGCACCGCATCGGCGCCGATCGCGCGCACCGCCGCGGCGTCGTCCATGCCCCATTGCGTATCGAGGCCGTTGATCCGCACCACCAGTTCGCGCGTGCCGAACCCGCCCGCGCCGACCTCGGCGACCACCCGGTCGCGCGCGCGCGCCTTTTCCTCGGGTGCGACCGCGTCCTCAAGGTCGAGGATCACGACGTCGCACGCCAGCGTCCGCGCCTTCGCGATCGCCCGCGCGTTGGAGGCGGGCATGTACAGCGCGGTGCGGCGGCGGCGGATCGTCATGGCGCCATCAGCGCGCGCGTCACGCCGTTGGTCCAGCCGAAACCGTCCTGGTTGGGATATTCGCCGCCGCCGCCGGCCCGCCGCTCGACCACGTCGTATTTCTCGAGCAGCTTCCCGCTCGCCTCGTATTCGCGCTCGACGCTGCCGAGCCACGCGGTGGTGATCCGGTCCGCAAGCGCCGTCTCGCGGTAGCGCCGCAGGCCCGCGACCGCGATCCACTGCAGCGGCGCCCAGCCATTGGGATCGTCCCATTGCTGCCCGCTGCCGATCAGCGTGGTCCGCATACCGCCCTCGCCGACCAGCGGGACCAGCGCCGCCGCGGTCGCGCGCGCCTGGTCGTCGGTGGCGATCCCCGCGAACAGCGGGAACGCCATCGCCGCGCTCACGAATCCGGAGGGATTGCCGGTATCGATATCGTAATCGGCAAAGAACCGCCCGGTCCACAGATGCGCCCGGATCGCCACGATACGCGCGTCCGCCTTGGCGCGATACGACGCCGCGCAGGCTCGATCGCCCAGCGTGGCGCAGTTTGCCGCGATCGCCTGTTCCATGCCCACCATCACGCTGTTGAGATCGATCGGCGCGAACCGCGTGGTGCGGATCGTCGCGAGGCTGCGGCCATCGCCGAACCACCGCGACGAGAAGTCCCAACCGCTTTCCGCCGCCGCGCGCAGTTCGCGAAACAGCTGGCGGCGGTCGCGGCCCGGCGTGCGATCGGCCAGCTCGACATCCTCGCGATAACTCTCGTCGCGCGGACCGTCGCGGTCGTCCCAATAGCGGTTGAGCAGCGCGCCATCCGCCAGTCGCATCACCCGCGCGCGTTGCTGCCCGGGCTTCAGCGTATCGGCGCCGGCCATCCAGAAATCATGTTCCGCGCGCAGCTGGCGGTTGCGGACGGCGAGCGTCCTCGCATCGCGCGAAAGCCCGGCGATCAGGTAGAACACCGGCGGCTGCGAACGGCTGAGATAATAGGTCCGCGTGCCGTTGGGGATGCGGCCATAGCGGTCGATCAGGCTGCCGAAATCGACCACCATCTCCTCGACCAGGTCCTGCCGCCCCGACCGCGCCAGCCCCAGCATCGTGAAATAGCTGTCCCAGTAATACATCTCGCGAAACCGCCCGCCAGGCACGACGTAGCGGCGCGGCAGGCTGATCGCCGACGATCCGGCCGGGACGCGCGGCGTCGCGCGGGTCAACTGCGGCCAGCGCGCGTCGATATGCGCCTTCAGCGGCAGCCGCTCGGACGAGGGCGGCGGGGCGGGTGTGCCGGGTAAGTCGAAATTGACCCGGACGAACTGGCGTAGCGCCGTGTCGTCGTCGCACCGGCATCTCGCGTAGTCGGCGAGGATCGCCGCGGCGGTGCGTTTCGGCACGGCATCGGCAAAGGTCTTCGAGTCGGGAAAGATGCCGCGCATCTCGACCGCATGATAGAGTGGCCCGAACAGCTGCGCCGGAGATTTGGGCGCCGGCGCTGCCGCGATCAGCAGCGCCGGCAGGACATAGCCGAGTTTCACGTCACGACGTCCGGCGCAGTCCTCCCGGTGAATTTGACGATCCCGGCGATCGCATCCGCCGCCGCGACGATATCGGCGAGCATCTCGCCCGTCTCGCGGTCGAGATCGCCGCCGACTGCTTCATAGCGTTCGAGATACACCCGCAGCGTCGCGCCGCTGGTGCCGGTCCCCGACAGCCGGAACACGACGCGGCTGCCACCCTCGAACAGCACGCGAACGCCCTGGTTGCGGCTGACCGATCCGTCAGTCGGGTCGGTATAGGCAAAATCGTCCGCAGACTCGACCGTCAGATCCCCGAATTGCGTGCCGGGCAACGTCGCCAGCGACCCGCGCAGCGCCGCCATCAGCGCGTCCGCTTTGTCGCTTTCGACGGCCTCGTAATCGTGGCGCGCGTAATAATTGCGCCCGAACTTCGCCCAGTGATCGCGCGCGATCGCATCGACGCTCTCGCCGCGGACCGCCAGGATGTTGAGCCACAACAGCACCGCCCAAAGCCCGTCCTTCTCGCGGACATGGTCGGATCCGGTCCCCGCGCTCTCCTCGCCGCAGATCGTCGCGCGTCCGGCGTCGAGCAGATTGCCGAAGAACTTCCACCCGGTCGGCGTCTCGAATGCCGGGATGCCGAGCGCTTCGGCGACCCGGTCGGCCGCCGCACTGGTCGGCATCGACCGCGCGATACCCTTCAGCCCGCCGGTGTACCCCTTCGCCAAATGCGCGTTCGCGGCCAGCATCGCCAGGCTGTCCGACGGCGTCACGAACCTGTGGCGGCCGATGATCAGGTTGCGATCGCCGTCACCGTCCGACGCCGCGCCGAAATCGGGCGCGTCGGGGGCCATCATCGTCTCGTACAGCTCGTGCGCATGGACCAGGTTCGGGTCGGGGTGCTGCCCGCCGAAATCGGGCAACGGCGTACCGTTGCGCACGGTGCCCTTCGCAAAGCCCAGCCGTCCCTCGAGGATCTCGGTCGCATACGGCCCGGTCACCGCGCTCATCGCGTCGAACGCCATCGTCAGCTTCGCGGCACGGATCGCGTCGAAGTCGAACAGCGTCTCCATCAACGCGGCATAATCCTCGACCGGGTCGACCACCTCGACCGGCATCCCGCCGACCTCGACCACGCCGTCCGCATCCAGGTCGATGTCGTCGGCCTCGACGGTCAGCCAGCGATCGATGGTCAGCGTCCGCGCGAGGATGCCGTCGGTCACCTTCTCGGGCGCCGGGCCGCCATTGGCGATGTTGTACTTGATCCCGAAATCCTCGTCGGGACCGCCGGGATTGTGGCTCGCCGACAGGATAAGCCCGCCGATCGCCCCGCGCTTGCGGATCAGATGACTCGCAGCCGGTGTCGACAGGATCCCGCCGCGCCCAACCACCACGCGGCCGAAGCCGTTCGCCGCCGCCATCCGGATCGCGACCTGGATCACCTCGCGGTTGAGGAAGCGGCCATCGCCACCGATCACCAAAGTCGCGCCGGCCTTCTCGTCGACCACGTCGAACACCGACTGCACGAAATTCTCGGCGTAGTTGGGCTGCTGGAAGACCTTCACCTTCTTGCGCAGCCCCGACGTGCCGGGCTTCTGGTCGGTATAGGGCGTCGTCGGTACGGTACGGATCATGGGGTCCCCATCAGGTTCGCATAGAGCTGGGCGTAGCGGCGACCGCTTTCGCCCCAGGAAAAATCGGCGCGCATGCCGTTGCGCTGCAGCGTCGCCCAGCGCTCCGGCACCGCGAACAGCGCGATCGCGCGCGACAGAGCGTGCAACACCGTCTCGGGCGCGACGCCGTCATGCTGGATGCCGGTCGCGACGCCCGCGGCGATCGCGGCTTCGTTGGCATCGATCACGGTGTCCGACAAGCCGCCCGTCCGCGCCACCACCGGCACGCAGCCATAGGCCAGCCCGTATAGCTGCGTCAGCCCGCAGGGTTCGAACCGCGACGGGATCAGGATCGCGTCGGCGCCGCCCTGCAGCAGGTGCGAGACCGGCTCGTCATACCCGATCCGGACGCCGACCCGCCCGGGATGCCGCTCGGCCGCGTCGAGGAACGCGCGTTCCAGCGCGGCATCGCCCGAACCGAGCAGTGCCAGCCGGCCGCCCATCGCGACCAGATCATCAAGCACCGCCGCGAGCACGTCCATGCCCTTCTGTGCGGTCAGTCGGCTGATGACGGTGAACAGCGGGCCGTCGCCGACGTCGAGCCCGAACGCCTTCTCGACCGCGCGCTTGTTGACCCGGCGCCGCCCGATCGCGCGCGCGGTGTAGCGCGAAGGCAGGGCAGGGTCGCTGGCCGGGTTCCACACCGCCGGGTCGATCCCGTTGACGATTCCGGTGACCCGCGCCGCGCGCGTCGCGATCAGGCCTTGCAGCCCCATCCCGAATTCGGCGCGGCGGATCTCGGCGGCATAGGTCGGGCTGACCGTGGTGATCGCGTCCGCCGCCTCCAGCCCCGCCTTCAGATAGCCGACGCCGCCATAATATTCGACGCCGTCCATCGCAAAGGCAGCTTCGGGCAGTCCGAGCTCGGGAAAGATATCGGCGCCGTAGCGGCCCTGGAACGCGATGTTGTGGATCGTCACCACCGACCGCGCGGGTGCTCCGGGGCCGGGTGCCCAGCGCAGGAACGCCGGCGCCATCGCTGCCTGCCAGTCGTGCGCGTGCAGGATGTCGTAGTCATGGCCTGCGACCACCCCGGAGGCGAGGTCGGCACCGACCCGTGCGAGCGCGGCGAAGCGGCGCCAATTGTCGTCCCAGTCCGCGCCGCTCGCATCGCCATACGGCCCGCCGCCGCGCGCGAACAATTTCGGGGCGTCGAGCACCAGCAGCGGATATTCGCCGATCCGCGTCGCCAGCACCCGCGCCGGCGCACCGAACAGGTCGGCATAGCGATGCACCATTTTCGCGCCCTTGCTGACGGCTGCAAGAGCGGGATAGCCCGGCAGCAACGTCGTCATCTCGACGCCGTGCGGCGCCAGCGCGGCCGGCAACGCGCCGACGACATCGGCCAGCCCGCCGGTCTTGATCAGGGGATACGCCTCGGAAGCAACGGACAGAACGCGGGTCATCGAATCAATTCCGAAGGGTCAGCAAGTCCTCTCCCCTCCCTGGAAGGGAGGGGTTGGGGGTGTGTCGGCTTGTGGCACGAACGGCGTTTCGCCAAGGGCAAACCCACCCCCGACCCCTCCCTTTCAGGGAGGGGAGCAGAAGCGGCGTCGCGCCTCACGGCGTCAGCGCATCGATCATCGACTTGGTGATCAGCACCACGCCATTGTCGGTCCGCCGAAACCGCTGCGCATCCAGCACCGGGTCCTCGCCCACCACGAGTCCATCGGGAATGACGACACCGCGATCGACCACCACCTTCGACAGCCGCGCCCCGCGTCCGATCTGGCAGCGCGGCAGGATCACCGCCTGGTCGAGTGCCGAATAACTGTGCGCGCGCGTTCCCGTGAAGATCAGGCTGCGGTGGATCGACGATCCCGAGATGATGCAGTCGCCCGACACCAGGCTCGACACCGCCTCGCCGCGACGCCCGTCGCTGGCATGGACGAACTTGGCCGGCGGCGTGACCTCGGCATAGGTCCATAGCGGCCAGCTGTGATCGTAGAGATCGAGTTTCGGCACCGCATCGGTGAGGTCGATGTTCGCCTCCCAATACGCATCGACGGTACCAACGTCGCGCCAGTACGCCTCTTCTTCCAGCCCCGATCGGACGCAACTGTCGTTGAAGCGGTGCGCGATCGCCTTGCCGTGCTTGACCAGGTACGGGATGATATCCTTGCCGAAATCACGCGACGATCCCGGCGTCTCGGCATCGCGACGCAGCTCCTCGAACAGCAGCTTCGTGGTGAAGACATAGATCCCCATCGATGCCAGCGCGATCTCGGGATTGCCCGGCACCGACGGCGGATCTGCGGGCTTCTCGACGAACGCGGTGACGCGGTCCTGCTCGTCGACCGCCATCACGCCGAACCCGACAGCCTCCATCCGCGGCACTTCCAGGCATGCGATGGTGACGTCCGCACCGGTCTCGCAATGCTGCTGCAGGATCAGCTCGTAATCCATCTTGTAGATGTGATCGCCGGCCAGGATGACCATGTATTCGGGCGCGTGGCTCTCGATGATGTCGATGTTCTGGTAGACCGCGTCGGCGGTGCCTTCGTACCATTGGAACTCGCTGATCCGCTGCGATGCGGGCAGGATGTCGAAGCTCTCGTTGCGTTCCGAACGCAGGAAGTTCCAGCCGCTCTGCAGGTGCCGGATCAGCGAATGCGCCTTGTACTGCGTCGCGACGCCGATCCGGCGGATGCCCGAATTGATCGCGTTGGACAGCGCGAAGTCGATGATCCGCGCCTTGCCACCGAAATACACCGCGGGTTTCGCGCGCGTGTCGGTCAGCTCCATCAGCCGACTGCCGCGGCCGCCCGCCAGCACATAAGCCATCGCATCGCGTGCCAGCGGTTGTCCGCGCCGTTCGACCATTTCCGTCTCTCCCCGATTCTTCGGTTTCTATACCTTCGTCACCCCGGACTTGTTCCGGGGTCCAGGGTTCCGCGCCCCACAGCCGACGGGGCTGCGGAACCCTGGATGCCGGGACGGGCCCGGTATGACGGATGCTATCCCTCGTATTCCAGCATGATCGTCGCCAGCGGGGGCAGGCACACCCACGCCGCGCCATCCTTGGCGACCACGCCGCCCAGATTGCCGAGCCCGCTGCCCCAGTAATCGCGCGCATCGCTGTTGATGATCTCGCACCAGCGCCCGTCGTGCGGCAGGGGGATCCGATACGGCGCGCGTGCGATCGGCGTCATGTTCGCGATCACCGCGATCGGCTTGGCGCCCGGGCTCTTGCGGAGCCACGCGAACACCGAATTGGCGGCGTCGTCGGCGATCAGCCACTCGAAACCCTCGCTCTCGCAGTCGCGGCCGTGCAGCGCGGGCTTGTCGCGATAAACCTGGTTCAGGTCGCGGACCAGGTTGCGGACGCCCTCGTGGCTGCGATTGACGCGCAGGCTCCAGTCGAGCGCGCGATCCTCGCTCCACTCGCGGCGCTGCGCGAACTCCTGTCCCATGAACAGCAGCTTCTTGCCGGGGTATCCCCACATGAACGCGTAATAGGCGCGCAGATTGGCGAATTGCTGCCAGTCGTCGCCCGGCATCTTGGTCAGCAGCGATCCCTTGCCGTGGACGACTTCGTCATGGCTCAGCGGCAGGACGAAATTCTCGCTGAACGCATAGACCAGCCCGAAATTGATTTCGCCGTGGTGATGCTTCCGGTGCAGCGGATCGCGCTGCATGTATTGCAGCGTGTCGTGCATGAAGCCCATGTTCCACTTGAACCCGAACCCCAATCCCCCCTCGTGGACCGGTTTCGACACGCCGGGCCACGACGTCGATTCCTCGGCGACGGTGAACACGCCGGGGTGCTGGCCATAGATTTCGCGGTTGACCGCCTGGAGGAATTTCACCGCCTCCCAGTTCTCGCGCCCGCCATCCTCGTTGGGGATCCATTCGCCGCTTTTCCGCGAATAATCGCGGTACAGCATCGATGCGACCGCATCCACGCGAAGCCCGTCGATATGATAGCGCTCGGCCCAGAACAGCGCGTTGTTGACCAGGAACGACGCCACCTCACGCCGCCCGAAATTATAGATCGCGGTGTTCCAGTCGGGGTGGAAGCCCAGCCGCGGATCGGCATGTTCGTACAGCGCGGTGCCGTCGAAGTGCGCCAGCCCGAACGCATCGGTCGGGAAGTGCGCCGGCACCCAGTCGAGCAGCACGCCCAGCCCGGCGCGGTGCGCGCCGTCGACGAACCGCGCAAAGCCGTCGACATCGCCGAACCGCGCTGACGGCGCGTACAGTCCGGTGGTCTGATAGCCCCAGCTGGGATCGTACGGATGCTCGCTGATCGGCATGAACTCGATGTGCGTGAAGCCCATCTCGACCACGTACGGGATCAACCGGTCGGCTAGCGCATCCCAGGTCAGGAACCAGCCGTCGGCGTCGCGCTCCCACGATCCGGCATGGACTTCGTAGATGCTGATCGGCACGCGGCGCGGATCGACCGAGGCCCAGTGCGCGCGGTGATCGGCATCGCCCCAATCGTGCACCATGTCGCGCGTGATCGAAGCGCTCGCGGGGCGCAGTTCGGCGGCGAACGCGAACGGATCGGCCTTGAGCGGCTGAATCTCACCCCCGGCACCGACGATCTCGAACTTGTAGCTACGATATTCCGCCAGGTCGGGGATGAAGATCTCCCACACCCCGACGCCGCCGCGCTTGCGCATCGCGTGGCGGCGGCCGTCCCAGTCGTTGAAGTCGCCGACCACCGAGACCCGCTGCGCGTTCGGGGCCCACAGCGCGAAATGCACGCCGCGCACGCCTTCATGCTCGATCAGGTGCGCGCCCAGCTTGTCGTGCAGCCGCAGATGCGTGCCCTCGGCCATCAGCACGTCGTCGATCGGGCCCAGCACCGGACCGAAGCTGTACGGATCGGTCACCCACCATTCCGCGCCGCCGCCCTGTGCCTGGTACCGCACCGGCTGGACTTCGCCATCGACGATCCCCTCGAACAGCCCGCGATCGTCGATCCGCTTGAGCGTTCCGATCAGCGCACCCGACAGGTCATGCGCCTTCGCGGTCTCGGCACCCGGTATCCAGGCGCGCGCGAACACGCCCTTGGGTCCGGCATGCAGCCCCAGCAGCGAGAACGGGTCGTCGTGCCGCCCCTCGATCAGGGCGACGATGGCACCGGGGGGTGGCTTCACATGACCGTCCAGATCTCGCGGGCATATTCGCGGATGGTGCGATCGGACGAGAACCAGCCGACGCGTGCGACGTTTCGGATCGCCGAGGCGGTCCACGCGTCCCGGTCGGTCCAACGGGCGTCGACGTCACGCTGCTTGACGGCATAATCGTCGAAATCGGCGGCGACCATGAACCAGTCGCCGTCGTACAGTCCGCCCATCAGCCCGGCATAGCGCGCCGGATCGTCGGGCGAGAACACGCCGGACGCGATTCCCGATACCGCCTGGCGCAGCTCGGGCGATGCCTCGATCACCGTACGCGGGTCATAGCCGTTGGCGCGCTTGGCGGCGACCTCGTCCGCGGTCATCCCGAAGATGAAGATGTTGTCGTCGCCGACGCGGTCCTTGATCTCGATGTTGGCGCCGTCCAGCGTGCCGATCGTCAGCGCGCCGTTCATCGCGAACTTCATGTTGCCGGTGCCCGACGCCTCCATCCCCGCTGTCGAGATCTGCTCGCTCAGGTCGGCGGCCGGCACGATCTTCTCGGCCAGCGACACGTTGTAGTTGGGCACGAACGCGACCCGCAACAGGTCGCGCGTCATCGGGTCGGCATTGATCCGCCGCGCGACGTCGTTCGCCAGCTTGATGACGAGCTTGGCGTTCTGGTAACTCGACGCCGCCTTCCCCGCGAACAGCTTCACCCGCGGCACCCAGTCGCGTTCGGGATGGCTGCGGACCTGGTCGTACAGCGCCACCGTCTCGACGATGTTGAGCAGCTGCCGCTTGTATTCGTGGATGCGCTTGATCTGGACGTCGAACATCGCGTCCGGGTCGATCCGCAGCCCGATCGATTCGAAGATGTGGTTTGCCAGCATGACCTTGTTCGAACGCTTCACCGCGGCAAAGCGGTCCCTGAAACCGGGATCGTCTGCAAATCCATCCAGATCGATCAGCTTCTCGGCATCGTCGAGGAATCCGTCGCCGATCGCCTCGCGGATCAGCGCGGTCAGCCCCGGGTTGCACTGCTGCAACCAGCGCCGCGGGGTTATCCCGTTGGTCTTGTTGTTGATTCGCGTCGGATACAGCCGGTGCAGATCGGCAAACACCGTCTTCTTCATCAGATCGGTATGCAGCGCGGCGACGCCGTTGATGCTATGCGACCCGGCAAACGCCAGGTTCGCCATCCGCACCCGCCGCTCGCCGCTCTCGTCGATCAGGCTGATCGCGGCGATCGCGCGGTCGTCGATCCTGGCGTCCGCACCGGCGGCGCGCGCCTCGCGCAGCAGCTTGGCGTTGACCTGATAGACGATCTGCATGTGCCGCGGCAGCAACCGCTCGAACAGCGGCAGCGGCCAGCTTTCCAGCGCCTCGGGCAGCAGGGTGTGGTTGGTATAGCCAAAGGTCCGCTTGGTGATGTCCCATGCCGCGTCGAACGCGAAGTCGTGATGGTCGATCAGCACCCGCATCAGCTCGGCGACCGACACCGCGGGGTGGGTGTCGTTCAGCTGGATCGCGGCCTTGTCGGGCAGCGTCTGGATGTCGCCGAAATACTGGATGTGCCGCCGCACGATGTCCTGGATCGACGCCGACGAGAAGAAATATTCCTGCCGCAGCCGCAGTTCCTGCCCCGCCGGGGTCGAATCGTTCGGATACAACACCCGCGTCAGCGTTTCCGCGCGCAGCTGGTCGCCCAGTGCGCCCGCGAAATCGCCGGCGTTGAACTTGTCGAGCTTGATCGGATCGAACGCCCGCGCGGTCCACAGCCGCAGCGTGTTGACGCGCTTGCCGCGCCAGCCGACCACCGGGGTGTCGACTGCGGTCGCCTCGACCGCTTCGGACGGGCTCCAGTGGACGCGGTTGTCGATCACCGTCGCCTCGCCGCCGAAGCCGACGAAATACGCGCTCTCGCGGCGTTCGAACTCCCACGGGTTGCCGTGCGCGAGCCAGTTCTCGGGCATCTCGACCTGCCAGCCATCGTCGATGCGCTGGCGGAACATGCCGTTCACATAGCGGATGCCGTAGCCATAGGCGGGCAGGTCGAGGCTCGCGAGGCTCTCCATGAAGCACGCCGCCAGCCGGCCGAGACCGCCATTGCCGAGCGCGGCGTCGGGCTCGATCTCTTCCAGTTCGGCGAGCGTCTGCCCGTGAATCGCAAGCGCGCGCGCGACTTCATCGCCGCGCTGCAGATTGGTCACCGCATCGCGCAGCAGCCGCCCGATCAGGAACTCCAGGCTCAGATAATAGACGCGCTTGGCGCCCGCCGCATGCGCCGCCTTGGTCGACGCCATCCAGCGTTCGACGATGTCGTTGCGCACCGTCAGGATCGTCGCCGCCAGCCAGTCGTGCGGCCGCGCCGCCTGCGCATCCTTGCCGATGCGGTGGACCAGCGTGTCGAGGATCGAATCGGCGAGCTGCTGGTCGGCGGTGGCCTGCGCGGACGGGACGGGCGGCTGTACGGTGTCTGAAATCACGCTGGTCCCGGAAGTCGTTACGGTTGACGCGATCCTAACCGGAATGGCGGCAATGTCACCCGCGACTTCGCAGGGGGCGTGTTCAGAGCATCCCCCACAGCAACGTCGCATTCAGCCCGATGATCACCACCGCGATCGCCCAGGCCAGCACGCGCAGCCACACCGGGCTCACCAGCGTCCCCATGATCGTCGTACTGCCGGTGAAGGCGACCAGCGGTACCACCGCGAACGGCAGCTGCAGGCTCAGCACGACCTGGCTCAGCACCAGCAGCTTGGTGGCGCCGGCATCGCCCATCGCGCCGACCACCATCACCGCCGGCACGATCGCCAGCAACCGCGTGACCAGCCGCCGCGCCCACACCGGCATCTGCAGGTTGAGGAACCCCTCCATCACGATCTGCCCGGCCAGCGTGCCGGTGATCGTCGAATTTTGCCCCGACGCCAGCAGCGCGACCGCGAACACCACGCTGGCCGCACCCATCCCGAGCATCGGCGCGAGCAGCTGATGCGCCTGGTCGATGTCGGCGACGTCGGTGCGTCCCGCGACATGGAAGGTCGCCGCCGCCAGGATCAGGATCGCGGCGTTGATGAAGAACGCGAGGCCCAGCGCGACGGTGCCGTCGATCGTCGCCATCGTGATCGCGTCGCGCTTGCCCGCCTCGTCCTTGGCGAAGGCGCGGGTCTGCACGATCGAGGAATGGAGATACAGATTGTGCGGCATCACGGTCGCGCCCAGGATCCCGATCGCGATGTACAGCATCGCCGGGTTGGTCACGATCTGCGTCGTCGGCACCAGCCCGCCGAGCACGCCCGCCATGTCGGGCCGCGCCAGGAACAGCTCGAAGATGAAGCACCCGGCTATGATCACCAGCAGCGCGACGATGAACGCCTCCAGCTTCCTGAACCCGAACCGCTGCAGCGCCAGGATCAGGAACACGTCGAGCGCGGTCAGGCACACGCCGTACAGGATCGGCAGCCCGAACAGCAGCTTCAGCGCGATCGCGGTGCCCAGCACCTCGGCCAGGTCGCACGCGATGATGGCGATCTCGCACAGCACCCACAGCACCACCGAGACCGGCTTCGAATAATGCGCCCGGCACGCCTGCGCCAGGTCGAGCCCCGCGACGATCCCCAGCCGCGCCGACAGCGCCTGCAGCACCATCGCCATCAGGTTCGAGAACAGCACGACCGACAATAGCGTATAGCCGAACGCCGACCCGCCGGCGATGTCGGTCGCCCAGTTGCCCGGATCCATATACCCGACCGCGACCAGATACCCCGGCCCCGCAAACGCAAACAACCGCCGCCAGAACGAAGCTCCCGCGGGCACCGCGACGCTGCGGTGGCTGTCGCCGAGCGAGGCGCCGATCGAGGAGGGGGTGGGGGTCACTGCATCCATGCCCGCCGCTCTGCCGTAATGCTCGGGGAGCGACAAGCGCCCGTGGTCGTCCAAGTCGCTTCCAGATTTTTCATCGCTCCGGACTTAGCCAGAGGTAATCCCCGTCGACCATGTACGAGCCGCAGTCTTACGGTGTCATGCCCCTCCTTGTTCTCCCGCGAAGGCGGGAGCCCAGTCTGGGTCCCCGCCTTCGCGGGGAAACACGTCTTACGTGATCGGCCAGTTTGCGGAGCCATGGATGCCGCAACAAGCCCGGTATGACGCAGCGTCTACGGCGTAACGGTCTCTGGCACCGGCACGGGCGTCGACAGCGGCTCAATCGGAGTCGGCGCAGAAACCAACGCAGTCTCAGGCAACGTCCGCACCACCGGCGGCGGCGTTACCCGGTCGCGGCCATGCAGATGGTCGATCTCCGCCTGCCGCCGCCGCAGATAGAATTCGCGCGACGCGGTGTACGGGTCGACCGATCCGTCGTGCAGCACCTCCAGCGTCTCGTCGAAATCGGCGCGGTGATCCAGTGCACCCAGTGCGCCGAGCGGCGCGGTATAGGCGACCTTGGTGAACGGCGACCCAATCGTCGTCGGCAGGATCAGGCGGTCGATGAAGCCGCCGAACAGGTCGCGCACCGTGGTCGGCCCGACGATCGGCAGGAACAGGAACGGCCCGTTCTTCACACCGTGGAAGCCCAGCGTATCAGCGAACCCGTTCTGCCGCCGCGGCAGGCGGAACGGCTTGCGCTTGGCGAAGTCGAACAGCCCGGCGACACCCGCGGTCGAATTGATCGCGAACCGCCCCGCAGTCTCCGCCGCCTTGCCCGCCTTGAACTGCAGCAGGAAGTTCAGGAACACGATCGGCTCCTTCAGATTGTACAGGAAATTGTGAATTCCGCTGCGGATCGGGGAGGGCACCTTGCGCTTGTAGGCGCGCGCCACCGGCCCCAGCACCGCGCTGTCGACCGCCTGGGTCGCGCCGAACGCTTTCAAATTGGCGCCCTGCAACGGATCGCCTTCGCGGGTCCGGCCGAGCACCAGGATATCGTCGTCCTTCAGCTCGATCCCCGCCGCCTTCGCCGCGGCCGCCTGCCGAGTCTCGGCGCGCTTCGTCTCGACCGCCATCGTCGCCTGCGCATCGCGGCGCGGGTTCCCCGATGGCACGCCCTTGCTGTGATCGGATTCGGGCGCACCCTCAGAGGGCGCAACGACCGGCGGCGCGGCCTGTACGGGAGCAGCCGGCGCCGTCGCAATCAGGGGCGGGGCGGGGTCTGCTATTTGCGGGGGCGCTGTAAGCAAGGCCATCGTCAGTATAAGCACGCACGTCGCTCCCGGTCTGTCCGTCCCTCAAACGCCAGCGCAGACCAATAGGCAATAGATGACAGCCGAATGAAATCGCTGTCCTACACGCCCGACAGGTGCGAGCGTTCCGTCAGACCCGAGTCGCGCTATTTCTCATCCCGGCGACTGTAGGACGCTCTCCAACGCCGTCCCCTCACTCACCCCCCGCCATCCACGCCATCTCCCCGCCCGTCATGCCAGCGAAGGCTGGCATCTCCCGGTTCGAGCCGTGCGCTCTCTACAGGGAGACCCCAGCCGCGGTGATGACGAAGAACACCGTCTCCGGCGTGACCTTTGTGACCTTCCGCGACCCGCCCGGCTCAAATCACCTTCATGTCCGCCTGGTAATGATGCCACGCAAAAATCGCCGCCGCGCCGCGATGCGGCCGCCAGGCCTCGGCGACCTCACGCGTCAGCTTCTCGCTCGGCCGCGCGTCATGCCCCAGGATCCGCCCGACCGCGATCTGCACCGCCAGGTCGCCTGCCGGCCAGATGTCGGTGCGGCCTTCCGCGAACAGCAGATAGATTTCCGCCGACCACCGCCCGATCCCCTTCACGCGCACCAGCGCCGCGATCGCCTCCTCGTCGTCCTCGGGCAGGTTCTCGAGATCGAGCCGACCGCTGGTCACTTCGTCCGCCAGGCTGCGCGCATAGCCGAGCTTCTGCCGCGACAGTCCGGCGCTGCGCAGCGTCTCGTCGCTCGCCGCCGCGATCTTCGCAGGGTCGGCGGCGCCCTCCACTACCGCGTCCAGCTTGCGCCATACTGCAGCGGCGGAGGCGACACTGACCTGCTGCCCCACGATCGTCCGCAGCAAGGTCGCGAAGCCGCGGTCGCTCAGCCGAGGGGCAGGGGAGCCAGCCTGCGCGACCGCGGCGGCAAACGCGGGCTCGACCGCGCACAGCGCCGCCATCGACGCGTCGAGCTGTTCGGCGGTCAGCCCCATGATGCTTGCCCGACGGAGTGCGGATAGGCATGGGAAAATTTTTCGGAGATTATCATGCCCAAGCTTATCGTCGTGACGCGTGAAGGGGAAGAACGCGAGATCATGGGCGAGGCGGGCCTGTCGGTCATGGAAGTGATCCGCGACGCCGGGATCGACGAGATCCTCGCGCTGTGCGGCGGCTGCTGCAGTTGCGCCACCTGCCACGTCCATGTCGACCCGGAGTTTGCGGCCAAACTCAAGCCGGTCAGCCCGGACGAGGACGACCTGCTCGATTCGACCAGCCACCGCGACGCCTATTCGCGACTGTCCTGCCAGATCGCCATGACCGACGCGCTCGACGGCCTGAAGGTCCGGATCGCCGAAGAAGACTAAACTTCCCTCGCCCCTTCGGAGGGAGGGAGGGAGGCGCACTTGCGCCGGAAGGGTGAGGGGTGTTGGGACGCACCGTCCCGAGCCTCGAGCCCCTCACCCTTCCCACCGCAAGCGCGGCGGGCCCCTTCCCTCTCCCCGGCGGGGAGAGGGAGTAGGATTACCGCGTGGTCACCGCATACAGCGCGATCGCCGCGGCATTCGACACGTTCAAACTCTCGACCTTGTCCGAGATCGGCAGCTTGGCCAGCTCGTCGCAATGCTGCTCGGTGTTCTGCCGCATGCCCTCGCCCTCGGCGCCCAGCACGATCGCAATCCGCTGCGTGCCCATCGCCTCGCCCAGCGTCTGCGTGGCGTGCCCAGTCAGCCCGATCCGCCAGAACCCGGCCGCGGCGATCTCCTCCAACGCGCGCGCCAGGTTGACGACGCGGATCCACGGCACCGTCTCCAGCGCGCCCGATGCGGCCCGCGCGATCGTCCCCGATTCGGGCGGCGCGTTGCGGTCGGGGGTGACGATCCCCAGCGCGTCGAACGCCGCCGCCGACCGCAGGATCGCGCCGACATTGTGCGGGTCGGTGACTCCGTCCAGGATCACCAGCGGCCGGTTGTCGTCCTTGCCGTGCTCCAGCAGGTCGGCCAGCCACATGTCCTCCAGCGGCTCGACCTCGATCACCACGCCCTGGTGCGGCGCATCGCCCGGCACCAGCCGCGCCAGGTCGGTGGCCTCGGCAAACGTCACCGGAACGTTCGCCGGCAGGTCGAGCCCGGCCAGCGCCTCGCGCGTGCCCATGATTTTCCGCACCACCCGCTCGGGGTTGGCAAAGGCGGCAGCGACCGGGTGCTTGCCCCAGAAGCGCGGGCGGCCCGCAGGCGCCTTGCTCGGCCGATGGCCTTTCCGCGCGGCCATCAGCGCGTTCCGCCTGGATATGTGTCGGTCATCGTCGGTCTTTCATCTGGTCGCATAACGTGCGGAAAGCGCTATGCGGCGACGCCCGATGACGCAAGTCGCGTTGACACGCCCGGCAAGCTTCGCCATGGAGCCGCCTCGCTTGAAGAAAGCGACACCTGGACAGGTGGCCGAGTGGTTAAAGGCAGCAGACTGTAAATCTGCCGGAGTTTCTCCTACGTAGGTTCGAACCCTACCCTGTCCACCATCCCTTCATTTCAGGTTGTCTCACGCCGTTTCGGAAGAAAGAGGCGGCAAAGCGCTGATTTGAGAGTTGTGCGTTGTCTCGCAGCGTCCGCAGTGTCTCCATGCAGCGCGATCGAATGAGGGGCACACCGGGGCATTGGCAAATGCCCTTGGGGGTATCGCGTGCTGACCGATACGGCCTGCAAAAAGGCGAAGCCCCAAGACAGGCCATACAAACTCACGGATGCGCAGAATTTGCACCTATAAGTGACGCCCAAAGGCTACAAGAGCTGGCGGTGGAAGTACCGCTCTACGGGCAAGGAGAACCGACTAGTTTTCGGTGTCTATCGGAGGTCACCCTGGTAGAAGCGCGCAGCCTACGCGAGGACGCGGCCCGGCAGCTAACCGTCGGCGTGGATCCGTCTGTGGACAAGCGTCAGCGCGGAGCTGCGCATATGGCGAGGGCGGGCGTACCTTCTGAGCGGTAGCGAACGACTGGTATGCGAGCCAGGAACGGACCTCGTCGCCTCGGTATGCAAAGGTGGTACGGCGGAGCTTGGATATCGACGTTCTTCCGCGGCTCGGCTCATCGCCGATCGTGTTGCAGGTTCTTCGAGCGATCGAGCAGCGTGGAGCGATCGAGACGGCGCACCGCGTTCGCCAGCGGATCTCGGAGATATTTGCTCGAGCAATCGCGAGCGGCATTGCGACAAGCGACGCGGCGACCGTCGCAGCGCGCGCGTTGTCGAAAGTGAAGAAGGGCAAATATCCGCCCGTGCGCACGCTCGATGCGGCGCGGAAGGTCCTGCGGACGGTCGAGGCGCAGCTGGGGCATCCGCTTACGAAGCTGGCGTCGCGCCTCCTGGCACTCACCGCGGTTCGCTCGGGCGTTCTCAGGCTGGCCGAGCCGAAAGAGTTCAAGGCTCTCGACGGGCTCAATCCGATCTGGCGCATACCGGCCGCGAAAATGAAGCTCGTGCTGGAGCGCAAGGAGGATGCGGCCTGCGAGTTCATCGTGCCGCTGGCACCGCAGTCGGTGGAGCTGGTCAAAATGGCGATCGAGTTCACCGGTGCGCACCAACCGTTGATTTTTCGGAGTGTGCGTCATCCGCGCAAGCCGATCAGCGACAGCAAGATCAGCAAGGCATATCGCGAAGCCGGCTTCTCCGGGCTGCACATTCCGCACGGCTGGCGGTCGACCTACTCGACCGTCATGAACGAGCTGGCCGCGGTGGAGAATCGGGTGGGGGATCGTCCGATCATCGATCTCATGCTCGCGAATGTCCCGGAGGGCGTAGAGGCGGCGTACAATCGCGCCGCGTGTATGCCGTGTCGACGCGATCTGGCGCGCGAATGGTGAGCTATTTCAGCCGTTGCTGCACCGTACTGCGCCGGTGATCGATATTTCTCATAAACCCCAAACCCGGGGATTGCGGCCGGTTTCCGCCACCGCTGTGATCGCACCGTTTGCGACACGAAAAGCCCGCGGGCAAGGCGGGGGGCTTTCGCAGTATTTAGGTGTGCAATTCGGGGCCGACGAGATTGGTCGAATGCGGACCGTCCGCTATTCGGAAGGCAGATGGCGTTAGCGGACGTCGCACGACGCTGCTGACTTCTGCCACCGGCATCCGAGTTTCCGCCTGCTTCAGCGCGAAGGCAAGCTGCTCGTCCGTGTACCCTGGATTTCTTCATTGCCGGCTCCTCGCCCGAAGGCGTTTTGAGGCCGAAAAACCCTCGCTCAAAGGGACTAAAAACAGGGGGGCGTCAGGACATAATCGCGCCTATTGTGCTAGTTAGCACAATATATATAAAGAACGCCCCGGCGATCATATGGCGATGGCCGAAGGCATGGGTCGTCGCGTTCCAACGGCTGAGCAGAGGCCGGCAACAGAGGGGTAATTTTTGTGGCGCAATTTACGTGGAATTACACTTTTCCCGACGGCAACGTTAGTTTCGTGGTCGAGAACGCAGGCAACAACACGTATACGATCGTCAGTGCTACTGGAACGGTCGCCGGCAACTACACCGTTACTGGCCTGGGGACGACCCACGCGCCCGATAACACTTTGTATTCCGATACGAGGCACAGCTTTGACTATGGATTCAGCAATCAAGGCGTGTCGCTGACGGTTTCCGACGGGACGCCGGGCTCGGCAGGCTATCAATATCACCTCTCGCCCGTCAGCGTGTTTACCCAGCTGCCCTCGGGTGGGTTTAGCGTCCAGACGCAAATCGAGGGGACCGTGTACGACGCCCGCGACAATTCGGTCAGCGTCAACACCTCCGTGCCTGTCTACACTAACAACGTTCCTCCCCCCTGTTTCGTCTCTGGTACAGGAATATTGACAACAAGCGGAGAGGTGCTTGTCGAGGATCTTCAGGTTGGCGACGTCGTCGTTACCGCTGCCGGCAATGAGGTTCCAGTTCAGTGGATTGGAAGCCACGCGGTTCGTTGCGACCGCTGCTTTGATCCGACTTCTGCGTGGCCCATCCGCATTTCGGCCAACGCTTTTGGCGAGATGAAGCCTCACCGAGATCTTTACCTCTCCCCGGGCCACGCTGTGTGGGTTCCGTTCATGGATGAGGGGGTTTTGATCCCTGCGCTGTCGCTGGTAAATGGTGCAACGGTTGCCCAAATCGAGACGGACGAGGTTACCTATTGGCATATTGAGCTGGCAACGCATGATATCCTGCTCGCAAACGGGCTTCCGGCGGAAAGTTATATTGACGTCGACAATCGATCTTTCTTCCAATCTACGGAGGGTTACCTCCCCCCCGACCGAGCGCCCCGGACATTCGATGATTACTGCCGTCCGTTCTTCGCAGAGGGATATGTCGTCGATGCCGTTCATAAAGCGCTGAGGGACAAGGCCTTTGCCATGGGATGGACGCTTGAGATTGCGACCGATCCGAACCTCCAATTATCCGCAGATGGTAAGATAATTGAGCCAGCTTTTTATAATAACCAGGCAAGATTCATCGTGCCGGCAAACGCCAAGGACGTATGGCTTCTTTCGGAGACATCGGTTCCGTATCACGTTCTGGGGTCGTCTGATCGTCGATCGCTGGGAATCCAGCTCGAAGCGATATCGATTGACGACGGGCTTTCCGTTCAACGTGACATAGCGCTGGATGATGACCTGCTTTGCGTTGGCTTTCACGGAATTGAGACCGAAGATACGTGGCGTTGGACGGCTGGGAAGTCTCGACTACCCGCTAAGCTGTGGGAAGGGTGCAAGGATATCGCAATATTCCGGATCTCGTTTGCCGCGCCCTGCCTTCCGCGGTGGGCGCCGCCGCAACGCCCCAAGGCTGACGTAGAGGATGTCTTTCGGCTGGCATCGGCAGCATAAATTGCCGCCGCATTGCTCGTTCTAATCCGGATGTATCATTGGTCAGCGGTCAGAAAAATCACCTCCGGATTCTCTATTGGTCCGGTCATACCGCTAAAATGCCAATTGAAACGGGTATTCAGCGAGTAGTGCGTCAGTTAGCTCGGGGTCTACGCGACGTAGGCTCCGAGCTTGTTGAGGTTTTTTGGGACTCGACCCAAAAAATACCCCGACTTCGTCAATTCGACGCTGAGGGTTGGAATTCTGACAGTGCCCTTGTAAATGGGGAGGACTGGCGCGCTGATTGGCTGCTTGTTCCTGAGATACCGAGCTGTGTTCTTACGGATGGGGCGGATCCGGTCCAAATTGGCAGGTCTTTCGGCTTGCGTGTGGCAGCGCTCTTGCATGACCTTATTCCCCTTAAGCTCAGTGAGTATTACGACAGTCCCGCAAGAGAATTGTACAATCGCTATTACTCGATGTTCGTCAACGCCGACCTTGTTATCACAACAACCCACTATGTAGCTGCCGAATTTCGAGCATATCTCGCAGCGCGGGGGCTTCCCGTACCGCGTATACTTGTTGTCCAGCTACCCGCTCAATTGGCAAATTGTAGCCGGCGCACGTCGAAACACTCGTCCCTTGATGCCAATCAGTTCAGGCTTTTGACGGTTTCAACTTGGGAGCCTCGAAAAAATCTTCCGCGCCTTCTTCGATCGCTTGTGCAGGCTCAGAGTATTACGAACAAAACTATAAGCTTAACGATCGTTGGCTCGCATGGGATGTACACGAACTATATAGACGAGGTTCGGCATTTACTTACCGGAATGTCTAACGTGACAACTTTTGAATGGATCGACAATGAAACTCTCGTCGCACTCTACGACCGGCACGATGCGGCGATATATCCGTCATGGGAGGAAGGTTTCGGACTGCCGATAATGGAGAGCTTGTGGATGGCTACCCCTTGTATCTGTCATTCCGGGTCATCAATGGCAGAGATCGCGCCTGGGGGCGGGACTGTTCTCGTGGACATGCTAGATGAAACTGCGATCGCGTCGGCGATATGTAAGCTGGCCGAATCTCCTTCGGATATAGCGATGCTTAGAAATCAAGCTACGAGCCGCGCCCTGATGAGCTGGTTCGATTATGCCCATATGATAAATGATGGACTTGCGTCTGAGCAAAGCCGGGCATGAGCTCTTCGAGTTTGTGCGCATGCCTTAACGGGCATGCGCGCCTGCAATGACGGTTGCAATTCGCAAAACGCTCGGCGGGGGTTGGCGCTGATTCTGACTGTCCAAATCGAAGCCTGCTCGCTTGATGTTGTTATCATCGCCGAGATGTTGAAAACGGACCGGATTGAGCTGCGGCGCCCACTGCGAAGAAGAAGAATAAAGACATAAGCGACCCGCCATGTATCGGTCGAGAAGCAAGAGCGTGAAGATAGTCGGACTAGTCCGACTAGTCCGACTAGTCCGACTAGTCCGACCAGTCTGTGAGGCGACATTGACGGCGTTACAACGGTGTTGCCAGATTAGGTAACTGCTCCGCTGCTCACCCCACCGGCAATCCGCGAGGATGTCAGGATTTCCGGGTGCGGGCAGGTGGTTGAGCATTACGCCGCCATGGCTCGAATGAAGCGCTCACCAAAGATTACGGCGAACTGAGCCTTGGCCATAATCCACTCACGTGACGGCATCTTCCACTCTTTCTCCGAACGGTTCCAAATCAGGTACAGCGGCTTGGTAGCGGAGTGCTCTCGGGCACGGACGGCGCGCATGAGCTTGGCTTAAAGATCGAAGCGGGCGAGAGGACGCAGTCTGATCCGCAAATTGAGCCACGGTTGCCAGCAAGCGCGCCTTTCCCATTCGTCCAAGCATCGATCTGATCGCTTCGGGAAAGCGATGTCCGCCGCAGTCCGACCCCGCCACTACTCACGCTGCTACCTCCGTGCCCTGCCGCCCCGCCACAACGCCTGCAGACCTCGTGGCGGACATCGTCGTCGAGGAGAACTGGAACAAGTCGCTCGGCGGCCAGTGGCGCTTCGTGAAACAGGACAGTTCCGGGATCGGGCGATTGTTACAACAGGGATTGAGGCGCTGTATTCTCGATGTCAAATTGGACGTAATGGTGCGCGAGACGTTGAACGGCGAAGAGATGCGTGACCCTGACCGTCGCTTTGGACCGATGAATCTCAAATTCAAGCTTGGTAAGCTTGTGGGCGAACGATTCTGCTTAACCCACAGATCGATAATGAAAACCTTGGTGCGCGGTACAGTCGAAGGAAGATGCTGTTCAAACCCAATGCGACGCAGGCATCGATGAGATCGTCCATCTCCGGCGGCGACGGCGGATTGATCGTGGGAAGAGCGGAGATCTTCGGGGATCATGCCGATCCGCCAGCATGCGCAGATTTGAGAAGAAGGCATCCGTTACCTCGGTCGTGCCTGTCCGGTTTCGCGAGTGAACGGCCGCATCGCCATCCAGCGAAGTGCTGACGAACACGTCCGGACGGTCGAGGATGGCCGGTATCTCGTCATCGACATGCTGAAGTTTGGTGCAGACAACGAACTCGACGTGTTCGAAGCGCTCGCAGCGTTCGATAACCGCGCGGATGATGTCTGGCCTGCGCGTAGGTTCGCTGCCTTGGCACTCTATCTACAGGCGAGGCGCGTCCAGTAAGTCGATCATCGTCAGGACCGCAGCGAGCGTCTCCTCGCTCCAATCGAAGCCTCGCTGGGCCTCGGCGACACGTGACATCCGACGGTAGCTGCAAGAAAGGTTGCAGCGGAGGGTCGGGACGAGGATCAAGTAATCCAGCGTTCCAACAGATGTGGTGCGATCAGCCATGCCGCGCATGTGGGCGGCCTTCCCGAGCAGGTCGCCTTTGTCGATCGAGAATCCGTCCGACCGCAGGAAGGCGCGGTCGCCGTCCGATATCCGCTCCTCTTCCAGCCGGTCGAGCAAGTCCGGCGTGCCGATAAAGAAGCGCCCGGCGTCAATGATAGCAAGCGCGCCTCCACGCCCTACCGGTCGAAGGCGAAGCGGTACGAAGCTCAAGCGACCAGCGACGCGAGGACGACTTGGGGATCCCCGTCGGCTCATCGACCAGTCGTTTGTTCAGCAGCAGGACGCGCCAGCAATGTCGTGCCCCCGCCTCGTCTCGTGCCCCCGAGATCGTCACGCGTCTACCGTCCACCCGGGCCGAAGCGTATCGAAGATCATGGTCATACGTTTTGCCGCTTCGACTTCGTAGGAGTGTTTCGGGTCGACAACTCGACAAACACTTCTACTACCTGCACGTCGCCCCCCGTTCAGCTTTTGCTCGAAACGCTATGATCGGGTTCTAACGACGGCAATACCTTATTTATTCGATATCCAGATTGCCGATCCGGACGACAAGCCTAAACTCCAAGGGGAGCACGCGGGGGAAGCCTTGGTCGAACGCAAGCCGGTGCGGCGATCACCCAAACCATCGGACGTCACGCAGTCAATCGGGACAAAGGGTCTGAACAAGACAGGCGGAAACGGTTGGCTCATCCTTATCGTGGCAGATACGCTGCTGTTTGCGATCGGAAATGCTCGTCGACGACGCGCGGCGCGAACTCATCGGTCACCGTTGCCGAGGACGTAGGCAATGCGCAGGAAGCCTTGGTGACTGCGGTGGCAGCGCAACCACCTTCGCCGCCCGAACCGCTAAGTCCGGTAGGCGTCCGTCGCGGCGCCGCGCGGGTCTCCATAACCGCGAAGGAGGAACTCGCCGGCGAGATGATCCACAGCCAGAACTGCTTCGATCACGTCGGTAGGGCGTTGGGCTGGCGGAAGCTCGACGAGTGCGGGGGCTTCGATGCGGAAGCGCGTTCAACGCTCGGCGACGGCGAACCGGTCGGTGCGGAGAATGAGATGTCTTGGTTCGAAATCGAAGCCGCGGCCGGACGGTATCTCAAGGTGGCCGTCGACGCGGGACTTAATGCCAACGCCGCGGACCTGCGCCTCGCGGCGCTACAGGCCAAGGTCAACACATAGCACGAGGTGAAGCCAGGAACCCCCGACGGTCGCGACGCCGACCGAAGAGCCGGCTGATCAAACCGAATCCATAAAGGAGGAAGAAAATGCGACCGCTGCTGTCTGACCCTAGCGGTGCTGGTGTTCCGGTTGAACCGGGCGAAGGACAGGTAAGCCGAGCGCCGAGCCTGTGCGGCTCAAACCGTCATCGTATATCGCCACCATGCTCTCGTCGAAGTACGATGTTCAGGACAGTTGGGCCGCTCCAGCACTGCCTTCCTGGTGTGTGCTCACCCGGAAAAATTCTGTTTCGGTAGCCTCGAAAGTGTTCGTCATTGGTCCTTCGTGTAGGAGGGTTGTAATTCCCAGTAGGTTCGTAGAGCTTCTGTTCGTCAACATGCGAAGGCTATTCGATGCTGCTAAGATCTCGGTTTGCTTGGCTTTGGCTGCTGTCGATTCCACTCTTCTCGGCATCCTGCAGCAAGGCGCCAACGGGCGGCGGTGCGGCGGATGTACCGACGATGGATTTTGCGCCCGAGGCGGCACCCAAGGTGACGACGAAGAAAAGCGAGTGGCACGTCGGCGGGATCGTCGGCGGCAGGACAGAGATCACGACGGTCGAGCCGACGTCGGCACCGCCGGTCGTCATCGAACCCGAGATTGCGTCGCCGCGGCAGCCTGCTCCGCAAGCCGGCCTGCTCACCGCAGGCGATGTGGACGACCTGCTGAACCCGACGCAATACGCCCAATATGCCAGCCGCTTCCTCCAGCGGCAGGCGACCGCCCTGCCTTTCGTGGACACGCGGACCCGGGTCACCATCAAGGTAGTCGATGCGCGTGGCCGGCCGGTGCCGTTCGCCAAGGCCGAGGTCCGCCGTCAAGGGGGTGCGCTGCATCTGGTCACCGCTGCCGACGGCACCGCCTCTTTCTTCCCCCGCTTCGATCGCATACCCCAGCAGACGGCCGTCGCGATTTCGTCCACGGCTGGATCGGCTCAACGCTCCGTCTCGCTTGCAGGAACGCGACTGGTACAGGTTCGATTGCAGGGCCTGACGACGGGCCCCACAGCGATGGATCTGGCCCTGGTGATCGATACGACGGGCAGCATGGGCGACGAGATGGCGTATCTCAGCGCGGAGTTGCAATCGATCGTCTCGCGTCTGCAGCAGAATGTCGGTCAGCTCGACCTGCGCATCGGCGTGATCCTCTACCGTGACGAGGGCGACGCCTACGTCGTTCGCTCGGTTCCACTCACCGCAGACGTGAACGCGATCCAGGCGCTACTGGCGCAACAGAAGGCAGGCGGCGGCGGGGACATGCCGGAGGCGATGGACCAAGCCTTGGCAGCCGCCACGCGACTGCAATGGCGAGCAGGGGCTGCAAAGGCGCTCCTTCTGGTCACCGATGCACCGCCGCACGACGATGCTCTTGCCGCCAGCCTGAAGGCCGCCGAACAGCTCCGCGAAACCGGTGTCCAGCTGGTACCGGTGGCCGCGAGCGGCGTCGACGACACTGCGCAATATGTCCTCCGCACGATGGCAGCGATGACCCAGGGTCGCTATGTGTTCCTGACGGACGACAGTGGCGTGGGCGATGCGCACGCCGAGCCGGATGTCGCCTGTTACCTCGTCAGTCGGCTCGACCAGTTGCTGGCGCGCGTGCTGGCAGGGGTTGCAACCGGCAAGCGGGTCGAGCCGAGATCCACGGACGTGATCAGAACAGTCGGCTCGTACGATCGCGGCCGCTGCGCCGTGCCGCAACAAAGCTGAGGAGCTGAGGACTAGATCGACAGCCCCCCCTCAGCGTCATGCGCCTGTTCGGGCTTGGCGGCGATCGCTAGCAACATCCAATCAAGCGGGCGCTGCCCTCCGACATACCCGTCGAGGCGGAGGGTCACGCCGTACGCCAGGGCATCAGAACCCGATGCCGATCGTCCCGAACACCTGCCGCGGCGCAAGCGGGAAGAAGTTGTACGTCCCCGACGCCGCGCCGATACTCAGCGTCGATTCCGCCTTCTTGTCGGTTATGTTGGTCACGTTGATGCTAAGCGTGAGCTTCTTCGCGACGAAGCCCTGGCTCAGCGGCACGTC
The DNA here is from genome assembly GCF_042466235.1 of Sphingomonas sp. R86521. Lineage (NCBI taxonomy): Bacteria > Pseudomonadati > Pseudomonadota > Alphaproteobacteria > Sphingomonadales > Sphingomonadaceae > Sphingomonas > Sphingomonas sp. R86521. The sequence goes on from NZ_JAXHBY010000001.1 coordinate 968,700, forward strand.
AACGCCGATCCGGCCCGACATCGTGAAGTACCCGCCGACCGACAGGTCGTTGGTGAAGGTCGCATAGCGTCGGCCGAGATAGTCCCCGATCAGTTGCAGCTCGAACGGCGCGACCGATACGGTCGCCACGGTCTTGTTGAGCCATGCCGGCGATCCCGGGACCTTCTTGCCCTTGGTCAGCACGGTCGCGGTGCCGTTCAGGTAATTATCCTCGAACCGCGAGTTGTTGTACGACAGCGCGTTGTAGATCGAGAAGGCGCTGCCGAAGCGCAGGGTGCCGGCGACGTCGATGCCGTCGGTCTTCACGCTGCCGACATTCTGCAGGACCGTCGCGCCGCTGACGATCGCCGTGATCGTCGCATTGGGACTGATCGACAGCAGCCGGTTGCTGAAATCGACGTGATAGACACTGATCTGGCCCTGGAAACCGGTGATCGGCCCGAGGTCCAGGCTGCGCTGCGTGCGGACGCCGCCCTCGTAGGTCCAGCTGGTCTCGGGCTTGGTGTTGTCCTTGAAGAATTCGAATAGCGTCTGACTGCCGAGCGCGAAGGGCGACAGGCCGGCGGCCGCACTGGTCTGGAACTGCCGGATGTTCTTTTGCGCGTTGACGAAGACCTGCTCGTGCTCGCTTGCCTCCCACAGCGCGCCGACCTGCGGCAGGAAGACGCGGTTGGTGTTGAGCTTGCCGACCGGCAGTTCGCGCGAGCCGGTGAACGAGCCGGGGATCGGCTGAACCGGGATCGTCTGGCTCGCCTTCTGGAAGGTGCTCTTGAAGCCCGCCTGCAGCGTCAGCGTCGGCACGACCCGCCACGCGTCCTGGATATGCGTCTGGATTTCATCGACGCGGATCTCGCTGTGATATTGCGTGATCAGCGGCTGCGCGAGGTCGAGCGGACGATCGTACGGGGTCGACGGGTTGTTGATGTCGAACGCGTACCAGCGGCGCTTGGCCGACGAACTCTGATGCTCGTACCAGCCACCCAGCTCGATCTTGTGGTCGCCGGTCTCGAAACGCAGCGTCGAGATCGCGCCGACGCGGTCGATCCGGTATTCGGTCGTACGCGTGGCGATCCCCGAGCCGCCGAAGATCGTCGATAGCCGCGCCAGGTTCGCCGCCGAGGTCGGGCTGCTGCCCGCTGCGCCCGGATAATAGAAGGAGAAGAGCTGCGGCAGGCCCGCGGCGGTCACCGGCCCGGCAACCACGCCGACGCCGTCGTCGTGATGAAAATAGCCCTGGTTCGACCAGGTCAGGCCGGGCGCGACGGTCCAGTCGTATTTCAGATAGCCGAGATAATCGGTGCGCTGCGCATCGCTGTAATAATTGCGGTAGTTCGCGCCCGGTGCCGCATTCACCGCGGCATAGGCAGGCGACGCGTAATAGGCCACCGCGCCCGCGGCGTCCGGGTAGATGAACGGCCGGACATACGGCGCGACGCCGCGGTTATCGACCGCCGCGGTCGTGCCCGACGCCGGCCGCACGACGATCGAGGTCGCATCCTCGTTCGGTTCGGTCTTGTCCGAATAGGCGAAATAGGCGGTCAGCTTGCCGTGGGAATCCTCGCGGACCAGCTTGGCGTTGGCCTGGTAGCCGCCCTGCTTGCCGCGGAAGTCCCAGGCGCGGGCATCCTGTCGCACGCCCGATACATAGAGCCGCGTGCCGTCGCCCAGATCGCCGGTGTCGAGGCGGCCATAGGTGCGGAACGTCGAATAGCTGCCGAAGACCTGCTGCAGGTTGACGCCGAAATCTCGCTTCGGATCGCTGGAGAATACGTCGATCGTGCCGCCGAGGTTGCTGGTCGACGGGGTGCCGAGATCGCCCGCACCGGTCGCCAGCGTGATGCTGCCGACATTCTCGGAGATCACCGCGCGCTGCGGCGAGAGGCCGTTGTAATTGCCGTATTGCTGGTCGCCGAGCGGGATGCCGTCGAGCGTGTAGCCCAGTTGCTGCTGGTTGAAGCCGTGGACGAACAGCGAGATATTCTGTTCGTTGTTACCCCAGGGATCCGCGGTCAAGAAGGTTACACCGGGGAGCGTCTGCAGCGCCTTCAACGGGCTGATGCCGGGCAGGACCTTCTGGATCTCGACGCCCGACACCTGGCTTACCGAGCGCGTCGTCGTGCCCGTGACGACGATCTCACCGGCCACACCGGCTTCGGACGCCGGACTGTCCTGTCCCGCCGGTTCCGTCGGCGCTGCCAGCGTCTGCGCCTGCACCATCGACGACGTCAGCACGGCCATAGCGATGCCGCTCGACAACCGTGCCGTTACCAAAAATCTTTTCATCAGTCCCCGATCCCCGTCACGCCCCGTTCCAGCGCGCTCGAAGACCGGTTAGGCGGCGATTGCGACGATGGGGCGACAGGCCCGTGACGATCATGTTGCATGCGGCGGGCCGTCTTATCGTCCCCTCCTGATCGTCGGGCCCAGATGATAGGCGTCCGCTTCTGAGAGCGCATCGCGATTTAAACATTCAGTTATGGGTCGTTGCTGCGTCATTGGAGTCCGGGTTTTAGACGCCGTGAATGTTTGGTGATGAAAACACGCGTCAGCCAGGTGGCAACTGTCCCAACTCAGCATCATTCTAAGGACACGACGCTTTAGCTGCGTATGGCGACCGGCTTCATGAATGAGCGTCTGAAGATGGGAAGCGAAAGGGCCGGCCGAGCGTCCACTCCTGGGTCATCCGCCACACGGCAAGAATCTAACAACGCGCCAACCACGACAGACCGTGCCGTCGGCGAGGTCTATTCGATCGACTTGTCGCGCTTCCGATTTGACAGCGACAAGAGTGGTCGCTCCATCATCTCACGATCGTCTTTTGGCGGATAGCGCAGCGGCGAACGGCGAAGGCATCCACGGAGGCCGCTTTAACGACTACAGAGTGATCTTTTGTCACTTAGATCTGAGCGAAAGTTGAGCACAAGGAAGACGAATGCCTGCCCATGAGCCGATTCTACGCGGCGATATTATGGCCAAGGCTGAGATCCCTCAGGACGTAATGAAGTTCTAGGTTCGCGGCCGTGTGCTGCGTCCGGCCGCAGCCGCAACGGGCATCGGCTTCAAGCTTCGCTTCCGTTGGTATGAGGCAAATATCGCCGCGATCATGAAGCAGCTCCGCATTCTCGGAGTGAAGATCGACGGAATGCTGTCGATAGGCTGCGTCTATCGCGAGGTCATTGCCTACTTCGACGGGTTTGGCCTGGATCATGACCTAGTCTATGGTCTGTGTTCGCTTCTTATTACTGAGAAAAAACTTCGCCACAGAGTAAACAAAGTGCGAAAAACTAAGGGATGCCATAATCCCCTACGGATTCTATTGTAATAATTACCAGATTATCTTCAAATTCGTTTTCGAGCTATGTGAAGACGAAAAGTAAAAAGAGCTTAAGGATGCGCCGCTCGCAGCGGCAGGATAAATTCACGGCGCAAGACGTCTCACTCGTGAGGTTGCCGAAATACGAAAAAATATAGAGCGCGAGGAATTTTACCGGACCTAAACGCTTACCTGACCGTCATCGAGCAACCAAAGGTCATTGATCCCGGTGGCTACAGCGCCAATCTTCAGGAAATGACCTATCTCTGGCGGAGCGACGAGGGCGACGATTATCGCTTTGCATGGGGCGCAGAAGCGGGCGGCGAGGCCATCAAGGATGGAGCAAAGGCCATCATCGCGGCCGACGTCACCGCCGTTCTCTACGAGGTCTGGAACCGGTCGGAAGACGCAACCTTCTCATGATCGTGGGACCCCGCAACACGGTTGACCCGTACGCTCCGCTGGAAACAGTGCCGCGGCCACGCCCAACTGGCGAGGTTTTCCATGTCGCATTGGTCCGCTGGTGGCTGTCGCTACTGGTTGAGGCATACCGCGCGACCAGCAAGCTACGCCTGCGACCACCCAAGGCCAAGCGCGCCCGCTAATCTCGGCACGTCCGTCTTAACCATCGCTCGGAACGCGCTTCCGAGAACGCCGCCGCCTTGCCGGAACGCATTTGATGATCAACGCCAAGTTTGTAGCCGCCCCAGCAGCGGCTTCCGTTGCAGCGAGCGGCAACCGGCAGGCTCCGCGTATCGTTCGCGTGACCCTGCCCGTCGCAGGCAGGGCGCGATATCGCAAGTCGATGCGTCCTGTTCTGAACGCGGACGGCACGCCGAATATGGAGCTGGAGAACCGCTACGAGCAGCTCAGCATGCTGATGTTCGCCGGTATCCTACCTCCGGACAGATCTGCAACCGCATCGCGGAGCTGCACGACGCCGAACTCATCAAGGAAGCCGCATGATGAACGTCGCCCAAGCTTAGCGAGACGGTCATGCAAGCGCAGCGGGTCGTTTCCTGCGTATCGACGACGTGATCGCATGCACCGGACTAAGCCGTGCGACGGTGGGCGGATTTGCCTGGAGGTAGGCGTAATATTAGCAGCCTTGGCGTCTTCCCAGTTATGGGTCGTGCGTGCTTCCGTGTGATGCGGACAGCAGAACCGATGCTGAGCCGGCGTATTGTATCGATGATCTACTGCCTGCAGGCGTAGACGTGATGCATGACCATGGGCGTCGTATTGTACCCGCCGGTTTCGTGAATCATCGGACCGCGACCTTCTTTTCATCAACGCCGTCATCGCGGCGGTGCATGACGTGCGGGGTGCAGAGTTCGGATCGAAGCCGGCGGGCGTTGACGACCGCGCCAAGGCCGTTTGTAAATCATCGCGTTGCACGCTTTCGGTGTCGTTGCCGTCAAAGGAAATACCTCCCTTGACGTCCGTTGTTCTTTTCTGTCGCCATGAAGGGGCAGCCCGTATCGAAGCCGCGCGGACCTGAGCGCACTCACCAGCGCTCGCTCGGTGTTTTTGAGGTACGGCATTGATTGAAGTCAGTACCGTCATGGCACAGCCGTACGATCTCGTTGTTAAGAGCGCAGCTGATTATTTTCTACAATAATAAAGTGGTATCGCGTCGTATGGTGTAGCGCCATCGCAATCGAGTGATACGCTACGTTCCTTTTCATTTGCGATGGGTAGCGATAGCCGATGACGTAGCCGGATTCACCGAAGGTATGAGTTACCTTCGCGGCCAGCCATTCGATGCTTGCTTTCCTACCCTAGCGCGCGCTGATGGGGAGCGGGGGAATTTATTATGAAACCGAAGATTGCAATACATGGAAACTGTCAAGCGAGTGCATTGCAAACCATGATGCTAAACTACCGGCCACTTTTAGACCGATTCGATGTTATCGCCATCGCACCTGTACATGAAATGTCAATGTCCGAGCGGGCCGAAATGGCCGATCTGGTTGCGTCGCTCGACGTATTTATATTTCAACAAATCTCCGCCCATTGGAGCCCGGCGGATACCGAGTATCTGCTCGGCTTTCTGAAAGGTCAGCGACTAGAATTGCCATCTATGTGGCTAAACGCCCACATGCCTGATATAACGTATTTTGCAAACGAACGCGGGATTAGGCTTCATGTCGGGGGCATTGACTGGGGTTATCACAGCCGTCTGGTTGCGAATTGCTTTGCGCGTGGAGCCAGCGCTGATACCGCCGTTTCGCTGTTTGTCGATCCCGAGGCGCTCGACCGGAACTTCCTTCGGTCCAACTACCGGGATGGTGTGGCCGAGCTAAAAAGCCGCGAAACATCTTGCGAAATAATAATAACGGATATTATTGAAAAAAAGGGTGCTGATTGGAGGGGCTTTCACACTGTTAATCATCCTTGCGGGGAGATTATTACTCACGCATTTAACCAAATAATGGAAAATCTAGGAGTGGAAACGTTAGAACCATGTAGGGATTTTAGCCCATTAAGCCTTATATGCTGGCCAATTACGGCATCAGTCCAAAAAGAATTTGGAATAGACGGTACGGCAGGCGCCTTTTTATCGGGGGACGTTGTCTCGATTGAGGCATTCGTTGAACACTTCTATCGTCTATACGAAGATAAACCTTACCTCATTACAGAGAACGTTGCGATATTTGATGTGACGTGGGTTAATGAAGCGGTGGCACGCGCCGGTCGATTGTTTGGATCTAGCACCTTATTCGCCAGCGACGTTCCTGTGTTACTGCCGCATTAAGTAAATTGTCTTCGCGATCTATGCCTTCGGTGGCCGACGGATGCACGGTCCAGTTCGATGGAGATCAAACGCGATCGGAGGTGTGGTGAATCACGGGACGGCATCGCCACCCTACACGCGCTGGAAACCGCTTTGTTAAGGGATATTGGTTCCCTTCGTCTGGGCATCGCGGCGAGTTTCCTGGATCGACGAGGCCAGAATGCTTTGGTTGCGCCGTTACTGGACCTTGAACCCCACGCGGTGGATCGCACGCATGTAGAGGCTGCGATCGGAATCTTAGCGCTACTCGATATGCATCGTCGCGGCGACACTCGGGGCGTTGACACCGGTGCTGTTCCCTTAGCGCTCGCGAGTTGGTGATGCTTTGGGCACATGGCCATCTTCGGCCCGCGGCTACTAATAGAGCTTCTGGCGTGGCTATCGGCCTGCTTGACGCTCTCGCCGGTATATCGGGTCGGAAACGCCTGCCGTCGCCGCCATCACGAGGGCGGCGAACATTATGCTTTGCTGTCGTGCGTTGGGCGTAAGCGCGGGCAGAACATGGGAGCTAGCGCGTTATTTTCTTGGGGGGGCGGCGACGCAAGATAGGTCGAAGGTAGGGCGAACGACGCCCGTATTTCCGCCCATCCTTACTGCCGCTTGGTCAGCAGAAAGGCAACGCCAGCGACGCGAGGGCAGACCTGCCGCCGCGATAAAGCAACCGCCGGCGATCGGTGCCGAGAAACGGAGTCTTGATGCGCGGGCGTGCCGTGCATGGGGCGACGCCACTAGCCGCCGGCGGTGCCGCACAGCAGCGCGCCGGGCCGCAAGCTGTTTACTGTTCGAGCGATTGGGTGGTCGCGAGAAATGCAGGTAAGTTGCCGATAGACGAGCAATCTGCCGGACTTCCCATTTATGTTCGAACCCTGGCTTGTCTACCACCGCCTCCGCGGATAACGGCGCGCGGTGGTCCCGCGCGAGAGCCACACGCCGCTGCGATGCGGGCAATCGTAACACCATAGAAATGATGTAACCCGATCGATTAACGCGTATTGCGGTCGCGTGACCGGGGGACGCATCGATCAGCTCACCGAAGCCCAGCGCGCCTGTTTGCGCCTCGTCCTCGCGCATCACAATTCCAAGGAGATCGCAGCGATCGTCGGGGTGTCGCCGTCGGCGATCGACAAGCGCATCGAGCGGGCGATCCAGATCCTCGGCGTCGGCTCGCGGTTCGAGGCGGCGCGGCGGCTGCAGGTCCACGAAGGCGGCTCTCCGGTCTTTGCGAGCGACGCTCCGGCATACGAACGGCTACCATCCGAACCAATCGACGTTCCCAACCCCCCAATCCCCAGCGCAGACGATGGGCCGACCGAGCCATGGGGGCTTGTTCGCCGCTTCATCGGAACTGCTCCGACGGACGGCTTCGAAGGAGCAGCGCGCAACCGGCTTTCGAAGGGGACCCGGCTCGTCAGACTGATCGGCCTCACGGTCATGATCGCCATCGCATCGATGTCGATCGTGAACCTGGCCATGACGCTGACCAGCCTGCTTCGATCCACCCGGGCCGCCGCCGCTCCGACAGGCAGCGCCGCATTTGTGGCGCCAATGGGTGGGAGACATACGATGCTCAAGGAACGACGCCATGCAACGGACATGGTCACCGCGGATTTCCTGAAGGCCGAAGCTGCGGTCGACCAGGCCGCACAGCTTGCCGCGACCTGCGTCTCGACGCTGCTCCAGCAGCGCGTTGCAGCGAACCTGCCGGTCGGGACCGGCAGCGCCGCGCTGCAGATGGTGGCCGAAGCCTCGATGGACATCATCAAGGCCCGCCAGCGCTTCGTCGATGCGCACCGCGCGCTGATCGAGGTGCGCCGCGACATCGGCCTGGGTCAGTTCTACGGCTTCGGCGACGTCTCCGAATGCCCGCCCAACGAAGGTGTCGTGCGAGAGGCGCCGCGGTTGTCCGCGGTCGCCTGAACCAGCGGGGCAGGGCGGCAGGGTGGATCGCATCTGGATATTCTATGCGGTCCTGCTTGCCGCATCCGCGTTCGCATTATGGCGCGGTGGCGCACCGGAACGGCTGGTCGGGCTCGCCCTGCTGCTCGCGGCGGTGTCGACCCAGGTGTTGCAGGACGACATGCCGATCCGGTTCGCCGGGGTCGAGCTGAAGGTCCTGCTGGTCGACGTGGCGTTGTTGGGGGTGATGCTCGCCATCACCCTCAACGCCGACCGCTTCTGGCCCGCCTGGGCCACCGCGCTCCACATCCTCGGCATCGGTGCTCATCTTGCCCGCGCCATCAGTCCCGACGTCATCCGCCTTACGTACGCGGTGCTGGCGGCGGCATGGAGCTACCCCATCATCGTGCTGCTCGTGATCGGTACGATCAGGCATGCCTCGCGAATCCGGTCGAAGGGCTGGGATCTCGATTGGAGCAGGCAGGATCCGACCGTCCGATAGCCTCGCCGAATCGGAACTGTCATGCATCAAGCGCTTATCGATACCTCGGTCTTTGGCCGAGGATCCGTCTCCACGGTCAAGCCGGGCTCGACGCTGGTCGAGGTCGCGCGGCGGCTCTACCGCTTGCGCAAGCGGCGCGATGCCGAACTCGGCAATTCGCTGTTCTCGGAACCCGCCTGGGACATCCTGCTCGACCTGTTCATCTCGGATTACGACGACCGCCAGCTGAGTGTCTCCGCGGTCTGCATCGGCGCCCGCGCGCCGTCCGCGACCGCTTTGCGCTATCTGTCGCTGCTCCAGGACGCCGGGCTGGTCGAGCGGATCCGCGACGCCACCGACGGACGCCGCTCGCATGTCACGCTGACGATGACCGGGCGGCGGCGGATGACCAATCTGCTCGCGATGCTCGCACTGCCTTGAGCGCCCTGTCTTGAACGCGGCGTGGAGAGCGTGGAGCGGGTAACGGGAATCGAACCCGTGTATTCAGCTTGGAAGGCTGCTGTACTACCATTGTACTATACCCGCCCATGGGCTCCCGCGCGCTACGGCGTCGGTGCGTCGGGTTAGCGTCGCGTCGTCGCGCGCGCAAGCCGGCGAATGCTTCACGGCTTGCTTACCAATATCGGCTAGGGCTCGCGGCATGTACCAAGACGCCGTGCTCAAGGCCCCCGCAAAGGCCAAACCCCGCCCGAAATCCGCGGTCAGCCACGGCGCCGGCCTGGCCGGGCTGTTCGGCGTGCTGACCTGGGTGGGGTTGGCGCGCCGGTACGGGATGGACGGGCCCTATGCGGCGCTGGTCAACCTTGCCGCCTGCGGGCTGCCGATGGTGCTGTGGTCAGTGTTCGTCGACAAGGTCCACCGCAATCCCAGCACCGGGATCGACTGGTCGGCGCGACGTCCGTGGCGCGATACGGTCGAGACCAGCCTGACCAAGCTTGCCGCGTTCTGGATCACCTGGCTCGGCATCGCGACGATCTATTTCATGGGGCGGTTCTACTGGACCGGGAATTTCGCGTTCGCGATGTGGTGCTTCACCAACGCCGCGCCGATCCTGTTCGTCGCCTCGATACCCTATGTGCTGTGGCTCGACCGCTACCTCGTCGAACCGCGCGACGGCGCCTGGCATCTCGGCGCCTGGCTGACCGGGCAGGGCGGCGTCGACCCCGACGCGATCTACGGCCATTTGCGCGCCTGGGGCGTGAAGACCTTCTTCCTCGCCTTCATGCTGGCGATCGTCCCGCCGGGCTTCGGCGACTTCATCCGCGGCGATACCGCCGAGATCCTGCACGATCCGGCGGCGCTGGCGAACTGGCTGATCACCTTCATGTTCACGATCGACGTCGCGTTCGCGACGGTCGGCTACCTGCTGACCTTCCGCCCGCTCGATTCGCACATCCGCAGCGCCAACCCGTTCGCGGTGGCGTGGCTGGCAGCGTTGATGTGCTACCCGCCGTTCATCCTGATGAGCACCGGTGGCCCGCTCGATTACCACGAAGGCACGCGCTACTGGGATTTCTGGTTCCAGTATCACCCGGTGGTGCTGGCGTTGCTGGGGTCGGTGCTGGTCGCGCTGACCGCGACCTATGCCTGGGCGACGATGGCGTTCGGGATGCGCTTCTCGAACCTGACGCATCGCGGCATCCTGACGCACGGTCCCTACGCGTTCTCGCGGCACCCGGCCTATCTGTCGAAGAACCTGTTCTGGTGGTTGTCGACGATTCCCGTGCTGACGATGGGTACGGCGACCGACGCGGTCCGCGCGACGCTGTTGATGATGGCGGTCAGCGGGGTCTATTACTGGCGCGCGAAGACCGAGGAGCGCCATCTGGGACTCGACCCGGCATATCGCGAATATAGCGCCTGGATGGCACGCCACGGACTGGTGCCGCGGCTGTTCGCACGGCTCCGGAAGCGATAACCCGAGCCCGTCACCTTACCCTTGGCCGTCATCCTGACGAAAGTCAGGACCCAGGGACACAGGTGGCGTGCGTAACTCTGGGTCCCGGGTCGAGCCCGGGATGACGACGTCGTTTCAGGCCGTGTACGGGATACGTCAGAAGCTCGCTTCGTCGTAGACCTTCGACACGTCGCCGCCCCAGATCCCGTGATAGCGATCGAGCAGCACCTGCGCCGGCACCTTGCCGCTGCGGACGATCTCGCGCAGCGGATCCAGGAAGCCGGTTTCGTTGTCGCCCGCCCGGTTGAGGCGCGCGCGCGCCGACAGGCCCGCGCTGGCGATGTCGAGTGCGGGCCCGGCGATGTCGCGCAGGATGCGGCCACCGGCGACCGGCGCATCCAGGCCCAGCTTCGGCACCGCGTCGCGCAGCGCCTGGCGCTCGTCGATCGTCCAGTCCTTGACCAGGTCCCACGCCGCATCCAGCGCCCCCTGGTCGTACAGCAACCCGACCCACAAGGCTGGCAGCGCGCAGATCCGGTTCCACGGTCCGCCATCGGCGCCGCGCATCTCCAGGAACGTCTTCAGCCGCACTTCGGGGAAAGCGGTCGAAAGATGGTCGGTCCAGTCGTCGAGCGTCGGCTTTTCGCCCGGCAGGATCGACAGCTCGCCCTTGAGGAAATCGCGGAACGACAGCCCGGCGGCATCGAGATACTTCCCGTCGCGGTAGACGAAGTACATCGGCACATCGAGCGCGTATTCGGCGTAGCGTTCGTAGCCGAAGCCGTCCTCGAACACGAACGGCAGCATGCCGGTGCGGTGCGGGTCGGTGTCGGACCAGATATGGCTGCGATACGACAGCATGCCGTTGGGCTTGCCTTCGGTGAACGGCGAGTTCGCGAACAGCGCGGTCGCAAGCGGCTGCAGCGCCAGGCCGACCCGGAACTTCTTGGCCATGTCGGCCTCGGACTCATAATCCAGGTTCACCTGAATCGTGCAGGTCCGCAGCATCATGTCGAGACCCATGCTGCCGACGCGCGGCATGTGCCGCAGCATGATCGCATAGCGCCCCTTGGGCATCGTCGGCAGTTCGGCGCGGGTCTTGTCCGGCCACATGCCGAGGCCGAGGAAGCCGATCCCGAGCTTCTCGCCCGCGGCCTTGACCTGGTCGAGATGCCGGCCGGTCTCGGCGCAGGTCTCGTGCAAATTCTCCAGCGGCGCACCCGACAGTTCGAACTGTCCCGCCGGCTCCAGGCTGATGCTGCCGTCGGCGCCCGTCATCGCGATCGGCTTGCCGTTCTCGAGCACCGGCTTCCAGCCATATTGCTCGAGCTCGCCGAGCAGCGCGCGAATTCCCGACGCCTCGTCATAGGACGGCGCGTGATGGTCGCCGTTCGCATAGACGAACTTCTCGTGCTCGGTGCCGATCCGCCACGCGTCCTTGGGCTTCTCGCCGCGCGCGAAACTCTGGATCAGCTGGTCGCGCGATTCGATGATCGGGCTGGTGGGCTTGGGATCGGTCGTCATGGCCGCGCCTTACGCGCCGATGAACAGGCCCGCTAGGGGGGATTCGTACCGGTCGGTAGCCCAGCGGGCGGTAACGTCACTGTCGCCAGTCGCCCGCCGCCGCCATCCACAGCGCGACCGCCGCCGCCGCCGCGGTTTCGGCGCGCAGGATCCGCGGGCCCAGCCCGATCCCGACGGCCTGTGCGCAGCCCCGGATCGCCTCGCGTTCGTCGGAGTCGAACCCGCCTTCGGGACCGATCAGCACCGCCGCCGGCCCGGCGCGCGCGCGCATCGCCTCCAGCGCGGGGACGCCGCCGGTCTCGTCGGCAAAGAACAGCGCGCGCTCCGCCGGCCAGTCGCGCAGCAGCGCGGTCAGCTTCACCGGCTCCGCGACCTCGGGGATCGCGGTGCGGCCGCATTGCTCCGCCGCCTCGATCATGTGCGTGCGCAGCCGGTCGGTGTTGGGCTTGTCGACCACCGTGCGCCGCGTCACCACGGGGATGAGTCGTGCGACCCCGAGTTCGCAGGCCTTCTCCGCCATCCAGTCGACGCGACCCTTCTTCAGCGGCGCCGCGCACAGCCACAGGTCCGGCACCGGCTCGCGCGGGCGCAGGCATTCGGTGACGTCGATCATCAGGTCGCGGCGTCCGACGCTGGTCGCGATCGCGAGCCATTCGCCGCTCACATCGTCGAACAGCTTGACCGGATCGCCGACCTTCATCCGCATCACCCCGGCAAGATAATGCGCGGCGGGCCCGTCGATGGCGCGGGCACCGAGAGCGAGGGGGGTATCGACGAACAGCCGCGGCGTGGATTGCGGCGGCCAGGCTGGGGTGGCGGGCATAAGGCGGTCCTAACCGATCCTCGGCCGGAGGGGGAGGGGAAGGTGTCCACATCCTCCGTCACCCTGAACTCGTTTCAGGGTCCATCGCGCCGCACGTGATAGCGCCCGTGGCGCCGTGGATGCTGAAACGAGTTCAACATGACGAAAGGATACGAGCGCTCCGCCTCTATCGCCGCCGCTTCCAGACTTTTCGCGCCACCACGAACATCACCACCAGCACCACTGCCGCGCACAGCATTACCCCTGCCACCGCCCCGGCAACGCGGAAAATGCCCCAGAACAGCGCCTCGACGAAGCGGCCGACCGCAACCGACAGGCCGATCATGACAAGGGTTCGGGACGCGACACTGGCGTCAGCCTAGCCGCTACGGGCTTGCGCGCCAAACCCGCTGTTCCTAACCCCGCGGCCATGCAGGCAGAGATCGTCCCCGACAGCGAACATAAGGGCCTGGTCGGTCGCCTGCCGCCGACGCTGCGGGGTCTCGCGCTGCTGGCGCGGTTCGACCGGCCGATCGGGTGGTGGCTGCTGTTCTGGCCAGGCGCGTGGGGGATCGCTCTTGCGGGCGGCGCGGTGGCACGGTGGGACCTGATCCTGTGGTTCCTGCTAGGCAGCATCGCGATGCGCGGGGCGGGCTGCGTGTTCAACGACATCGTCGATCGCGATCTCGATGCGCAGGTGGCGCGGACGCGGGCCCGGCCGATCCCTAGCGGGCTGGTCTCGATCAAGCTCGCCTGGATCTGGCTCGTCCTGCTGTGCCTGGTCGGGCTCGTCGTTCTCCTCCAGTTGACGCCGTTCGCCGCGGTGGTCGCGCTGGCCAGCCTCGCGCCGGTCGCGGCCTATCCGTTCATGAAGCGGATCACGTGGTGGCCACAGGCGTGGCTGGGGCTCGTCTTCTCCTGGGCGATGTTGGTCGGATGGGCCGACATCGCGGGCGCGCTCTCGCTGCCGATGTGGCTGCTCTATGCGGGATCGATCGCGTGGGTGATCGGGTACGATACGATCTATGCGCTGCAGGACCGCGAGGACGATGCGATGATCGGCGTCCGGTCGTCCGCGTTGCGGATGGGGCGGCATGTTCGGGGCGGGGTCGCGGCCTTTTACGTTGCCGCGCTGGCGCTCTGGGCGGGCGCGTTCTGGCAGATGCGGCCCGACCCGCTCGCGATCGCGACGCTGCTGCCGGTCGCGCTGCATCTCGGCTGGCAGGTCGCGACGCTCAGGCCCGATGACGGCACCGGCGCGCTCGCGCGGTTCCGCAGCAATCGGTTCGCTGGGTTCCTGATGTTCCTTGCCTGTGTGGTTGTCGGTACGACGCTGTGACCCTAGATCGGATCGATGCTCACCCCTGATCAAGCCCGCGACCGTGCCACCGATATCGTGGCGCGCGCCACCGTTGCGGGGGCCGATGCCGCCGACGCGGTGTTCGCCGCCGACGCCGCGCTCGATGTCTCGATCCGCCTCGGCAAGCTCGAGGATGTCGGGCGTTCCGAGAGCGAGGAACTCGGCCTCCGCGTGTTCGTCGGGCGCCGCTCGGCGAGCGTCTCGACCTCCGATCTCTCGGTTGCGGCGATGGACGCGCTAGTCGAACGCGCGGTGGCGATGGCACGCGAGGCGCCCGAGGACGCATGGGCCGGACTCGCGCCGCAGGACCGGCTGCTGCACGGCGCCCCGCCGCTGCTCGACCTCGACGATGGCGGCGACGTCAGCCCCCAGCAGTTGCGCGACGCCGCGCTCGCCGCCGAGGATGCCGCGCGCGCTGTGGCGGGCATCACCAACAGCGAAGGCGGCGGTGCCAGTGCGTCGCGCAGCGTCTGGGCGCTCGCGACCAGCCACGGCTTCGCGGGCGCCTATGCCGCAACCGGGCACGGCATCTCCGCCAGCGTGGTGGCCGGCGAGGGCGGCGGCATGCAGCGCGATTACGCGTACAGCAGCGCCCGCCGCCGCGCGCATCTCGAACCGCCAGAGGACATTGGTCGGCGTGCTGGCGAACAGGCGGTTGCGCGATTGAATCCGGGGCGGCTGGCGAGCGGGCCGATGACCGTGGTCTATGACCGCCGTGTCGGCGGATCGCTGATCGGCCATCTGATCGGCGCGATCTCTGGATCGTCGATCACCCGCAAGACCAGCTTCCTGCTCGAATCGCTCGGCACGCAGGTGTTCGCAACCGGCGTGACGATCCGCGACGATCCGCACCGCCCGCACGGGCTCCGCTCGCGACCGTTCGACGGCGAGGGCCTGCCGGTATCGCCGACCGCGATCATCGAAGGCGGCATGCTGGAAAGCTGGCTGCTCGACTCCGCCTCGGCGCGCCAACTGGGCCTGTCGCCGACCGGCCATGCCGCGCGCGGCGTCGGCGGCAATCCCGGCGTGTCGACCAGCAACGTCTTCATGGAGGCGGGGCACGTCCCGCCCGCGACGCTGGTCGAGGACATCGTCTCGGGCGTCTACGTCACCGAACTGATGGGCGGCGGCGCCAACGGCGTGACCGGCGATTACAGCCGCGGCGCGGCGGGCTTCCGGATCGAGAATGGCGTGATCACCGGCCCGGTCGCCGAATTCACCATCGCCGGCAACGTCAAGGACATGTTCTTGGCGCTGACTCCCGCCAACGACCTCGAGTTCCGCTACGGCGTGAATGTGCCGACGCTCCGGGTCGAGGGCATGACTGTGGCAAGTGGCTGATCCGGTGGTGGATCGGACGTTGCTGGATGCGGTCGCCGCGATCGCTGCCGAGGCGGGGCAGATGGCGTTCGCGCGCTTCGGCACCGATTTTCAACGCTGGGAAAAGACGCCCGGCAGCCCGGTCTGCGAAGTCGACCTCGATGTCGATGCGATGCTAAAGGCGCGGCTGTCGGCGTTGCTGCCCGACGCCGGCTGGCTGTCCGAGGAAACCGCCGACAATCCCGACCGACTGGCGCGCGACCGGGTGTGGGTGGTCGATCCGATCGATGGCACCCGCGATTACATCCGCGCACGGCCCGGCTGGTGCGTATCGGTGGCGTTGATCGAGCGCGGCGTCGTGACGATCGGCGTGCTCGACGCGCCGTCGCGCGGCGAACGCTGGGAGGCGGCGCTGGGGCAGGGCGCGACCCGCAACGGCGTCGTCCTTCGCGCGGGCGACCGAACACAGTTCGCCGGATCGCGCGTGCCCAGCGACGCGTTGCCCAAGGCGGACCGCGACCTGACTGCGATCCATAAGCCCAACTCGATCGCATTGCGCATCGCGATGGTCGCGGCCGACGAAGCGGACTTGGTGGCGACGCTGCGTTGGGGCAACGAGTGGGACATCGCTGCCGCGGTGCTGATCGCCAGCGAGGCCGGTGCCGCCGTGAGCGACGCGTTCGGCGGCACGCTCGCCTTCAACAAGCCGCGACCCCAGGCGTTCGGTGTCCTCGCCAGCACGCCCGGTATCCATGCAGCGGCGATCGAACGCCTGGCCGATCGCGCAAAGGCGGCGATGGCCTGACGCGCCTGTCTCAGCCGGCCGCGTCGTCCTTGTACTTGAGTTCCAGGAAGCGTCCGCGCGTCGACAGCGTGTCGAGATCGGCCTGCGCAAGGCGGGCGGTCATCTCGGCGATCTCCTGTTCGATCAGCGACAGCCCGGCGACCAGCTCGGCATCGGGCGAGCGCCCGTTGCGCGCCGTGGTGCGCAGCGAAGGCGGAACCCGTGCGTAATCCTTGACGAAGGCGGGCAGCTGCTCGCCGATCAGTTTCCGGACCTCCTGTGCGGCCTCGCCGTCGTTATCGACCGCGGCGAGCTGCGGCGACAACGTTTCGAGGCGCAGGCCGATGCGGTCGACCAAAGTCACCGCGGGCGCGGGGAGGGAAGGGCGCTGCGCGTCGAGCCAGCGTTCGGTCTGCGCGGGCAACGCCTTGATATCGACCGAAGCGAGGCGTTCGGGGGTCGGTGCCGCCTCGGTCGGCCAAATCGCGAACAGCAAGGTCGCCGCGATCAGCAGCGCCATCACCAGCAATGCGCCCATGATCCCCAGCGGCACGATCATCCCGATCACCACCGCGGCGATCAGGATCGTGGTGTCGGCGACCGCGATCCGTGTCAGCCGCTTGCCGATCGCCTGCGTGGTGCGACGACGTCCGCGTGTCTCCGCGCGCGGCGCCGTACGGTCCTCCGAAATTCGCGCCCAGGAACTACGTGCGCTGGCGATCGCGTCGTCGACTTCGCTCATGGGATCAGAGCGCCTCGAGCTTGAACTGCGGACCAGGGCCGTTCAGCGACCCCTGCGTCGCGCCCTCCGCCCGCGCGATATAGCCGCGCGACTTGTCGACCTCGTTCGACAGCGCGCCGACCGTGGTCTTCATGCTATCGAGCGCCTTCAGCTTGAACGTGTCGATCGCATCCATCGTATCGTAAATGTTCTGGAACGCGCGCTGCAGCGTCTCCAGCGGGATCGTCGACGCGGCGGCCTGTTCGTGGATCGTCGCGGTCTGGCTCTTCAGCAGCTTGCCGGTCGAATCGATGATGTTCGCGGTCGTGGTGTTGAGCGCGGTGATCTGTTCGAGCACGAGCCGCTGGTTGGTCAGCGCCTGCGCTACCGTCACTGCTGTCCGCAGCGCCGATACGGTGGTGGTCGACGCACGATCGACCCCCTTCACCAGCTCGACATTGTTCTTCTTCACCAGGTCGAGCGCGAGATAGCCCTGGACCGTGACCGCCATCTGCGTCAGCAGGTCCTGCGTGCGCTGGCGCGTATAGAACATCGCGGTCTCGCGGATCGCCTTGGCCTTGGCGGGATCGGTATGATCGAGGTCGTTGGCGACGTCCTCGAGCTTGGCGTCCATCGTCTGCGACAGATGGATCATCTGCTCCAGCCGGCTCATCGCCGCCCACAGATTGCTGCGCTCGGTATCGATCGCGGCATTGTCCATCAGCAGCTCGTCCTTGCCCGACGACAGGCTCTTCAGGATCTGCGCGATGTGCGTCTGCGACGATTTGTAGCCGTCGAAATAATTGCGCATCTTGCTACCGAACGGGATGATCCCGAACAGCTTCTGTGGCGCGGTAAGGTTGCCCTTCTTGCCGGGATCGAGATCCTCGACGACGCGGCGCAGCGCGGCCAGATCCTTGCCGACCCCGGTCTCCTGATCCATCGCCTTGACCGGGCGATCGAGGAAGCGGTTCGACTGCCCGGCGGCCTCGCGGATCTCCTTCGCACCCATCGCGGTGATTGCGTCGACGCGCTTGCCGAACTCCGGCGAGTTGACGTCCTGCGCGACGAGGTCGGTGACGAAGCCTGAGACGCGCTCCTCGAGCTGCGACTTCACGCCGGCATCGACGGGGACGAGGCCGGCGGCTTTCTCGGCCGTGACGGTCGGCACGGGATCGGGCGGCGTCAGCACCAGCTCTTTCTCGGCAGTCAGCGTATCGGGTGTCGTCGCCATGTCGGTCTCCAGTGCAGCGGTACGCATGGTGACGGCAACCGGCTCCACGTTCAAGTGGTATATGGGAGCAACACACTGTCCGAGCGGAGCGCCAAGCCGCCTGTCTCCCCAAACACCGGCCGGTCTTCCCGCGGCGCAACAATTCGGCTATGGGCGCGCCCAGCTATATCCACGTACCTTCAGGAATTTCCATGAGCCTCCGCAATGTGGCGATCATCGCGCACGTCGATCACGGCAAGACGACCCTGGTCGACCAGCTGTTCCGCCAGTCCGGCACCTTCCGCGACAACCAGCGCATCGAAGAGCGCGCGATGGATTCGAACGACCTCGAGAAGGAGCGCGGGATCACGATTCTCGCCAAGCCGACCTCGGTCGACTGGACTCCTCCCGGCGAGTCCGAGAGCATCCGCATCAACATCGTCGACACGCCTGGCCACGCCGATTTCGGCGGCGAAGTCGAGCGCATCCTGTCGATGGTCGACGGCGTCGTCCTGCTGGTCGATTCGTCGGAAGGCGCGATGCCGCAGACCAAGTTCGTCACCGGCAAGGCGCTCGCGCTCGGCCTGAAGCCGATCGTCGTCGTCAACAAGGTCGATCGCAACGACGCGCGCATCCAGGAAGTGCTCGACGAAGTGTTCGACCTGTTCGTGTCGCTCGACGCGAACGACGACCAGCTCGACTTCCCCGTGCTCTACGCATCGGGCCGCAACGGCTATGCCTCGACCGACATGGACGCGCGCGAAGGCACGCTGATCCCGATGTTCGAGACGATCGTGAAGCACGTGCCGCCGCCCGCCGTGGAAGTCGCCGGCGTGCCGTTCACCTTCCTCGTCACGCTGCTCGATCGCGATCCGTTCCTCGGCCGCGTCCTTACGGGTCGCGTCAATTCGGGTACCGTGAAGACCAACCAGGCGATCCACGCGCTCGATAACGACGGCAAGATCATCGAGACCGGTCGTGCCTCGAAGATCATGTCGTTCCGTGGTCTCGACCGCGTCCCCGTCGACGAAGCCAAGGCTGGCGACATCATCTCGCTCGCAGGGCTTTCGGTGGCAACCGTGGCCGACACTATCGCCGACATCACGGTGACCGAGCCGCTGCACGCGCAGCCGATCGATCCTCCCACGCTGTCGATGCGTTTTGCCGTGAACGATTCGCCGATGGCGGGCCGCGAGGGCACCAAGGTGACGTCGCGCATGATCCGCGAGCGCCTGTTCCGCGAAGCCGAGTCGAACGTCGCCGTGAAGGTGACCGAGGCGGCCGACAAGGACAGCTTCGAAGTCGCCGGTCGCGGCGAGCTTCAGCTGGGCGTGCTGATCGAGACGATGCGCCGCGAAGGCTTCGAGCTGGGCATCTCGCGTCCGCGCGTGCTGTTCGGCGAGGACGAGAACGGCAAGAAGACCGAGCCGTACGAGACCGTCATCATCGACGTCGACGAAGAAGCATTCGGGCACCGTCGTCGAGAAGATGAACATCCGTAAGGCCGAGATGACCGACATGCGTCCGTCGACCGGCGGCAAGACCCGCATCACCTTCTCGGCGCCGTCGCGCGGGATGATCGGCTACCACGGCGAATTCCTGTCCGACACGCGCGGCACGGGCATCATGAACCGGCTGTACGAGAAGTACGGCCCCCACAAGGGTCCGATCGAGGGCCGCAAGAACGGCGTCCTGATCTCGAACGGGTCGGGTGAAGCCAACAACTACGCGCTGGGTCCGCTCGAGGAGCGCGGCATCCTGTTCGTGGGTCACGGCGAGGCGCTCTATGAGGGCATGATCGTCGGCGAGAACGCCAAGCCGGACGACCTTGAGGTCAACCCGATGAAGACCAAGGCGCTGACCAACTTCCGCGCGAGCGGCGGCAAGGACGACCAGGTTCGCCTGACCCCGCCGAAGCGCGCGACGTTGGAGCAGGCGATCGCGTACATCGACGACGACGAGATGGTCGAAGTCACGCCGAAGTCGATCCGCCTGCGCAAGCGCTTCCTGGACTCGAACGAGCGCAAGCGCGCGAGCCGGGCGAAGCAGAGCGCCTGAGGCCAGCACGGCGAAGCCGGCCGAGAGCCTTAGGCGCTCGGCCGGCTTCGCTAAAGCGAGGTCCGACGACGCGGCTTTACCGCGGCGCGCTGGGCAGGAAATGCAGAAGGGCCGGGGGGAAACCTCCGGCCCTTTTCTTTCGTCACCCTGACACATCGATCCTCCGTCACCGCGGGACACCGACTCTCCGTCATCCCGGGCTCGTCCCGGGTTCCAGAGCCACGAGGGCCAACGCCCGTAACCCTGGATCCCGGGACGAGCCCGGGATGACGGGGTAGGGGGGCGCAGGTGGCGCGCAGGCGGCGGGGGCGCCAACAAAACTCCCTCGCTCCCCTATGGAGTTCCGGCGGAAGCTCTCTTATAGACCCCAAACCCCGGCTAATTATGCCGCGGGACGCATGCGGGCGTGGTGGAATTGGTAGACGCGCCGGACTCAAAATCCGGTTCCGAGAGGAGTGTGGGTTCGATTCCCACCGCCCGCACCAGGCGTTTGTCCGGTCCTGATGGACCCAACCGGGTGAAGCGCATGGCCGACATCTATGACGTCCTGATCGTCGGCGCGGGCCATGCCGGCGCGCAGGCCGCGATGGCGTTGCGCCAGCGCAAGTTCACCGGGACGATCGCGCTGCTCGGCGACGAACCCGATCTTCCTTACGAACGCCCGCCGCTGTCGAAGGACTATCTGGCCGGCGACAAGCCGTTCGACCGCATCCTCATCCGCCCGCCTGCCTTCTGGGCCGATCGCGACGTTGCCCTGCTCCTGGGTCGCCGCGTCGAGACGGTCGATCCGGCTGGCAAGACGGTTACGCTGAGTGACGGGACGACGATCGGCTACGGCGCTCTGATATGGGCGACGGGCGGATCGCCGCGGCGGCTGACCTGCACAGGCAACGCCTTGCGCGGCGTCCATTCGGTCCGCAACCGCGCCGATGTCGACCGCATGATCGCCGAGATGCCCACGGTGGCGCGCGTCGTCGTGATCGGTGGCGGCTATATCGGACTGGAGGCCGCGGCGGTCCTGACCAAGCTCGGCAAGCAGGTAACGGTGCTGGAGGCGCAGGACCGTGTCCTCGCGCGCGTCGCGGGCGAGCCGCTGTCGCGCTTCTTCGAGGCCGAGCACCGCGCGCACGGTGTCGACATCCGCTTGGGTGTCGCTGTCGCCTGTATCAAGGAGCGGGACGGCGCTGCGGTCGGCGTGCGGCTGGCCGACGGCACCGTCCTCAGCTGCGAGATGGTGATCGTCGGCATCGGCATCGAACCTGCGGTCGCGCCACTGCTCGCTGCGGGCGTGGCGGGCGGCAACGGGGTCACGGTCGACGACTGTTGCCGCACCTCGCTGCCCGATGTGTTCGCGATCGGCGACTGTGCCGCGCATGCCAACCGCTTCGCCGACGGTGCCACGATCCGGCTCGAATCGGTGCAGAACGCCAACGACCAGGCGAACACCGTCGCCAAGCTGCTGACCGGCACGCCGGAGCGCTATGACGCGATACCATGGTTCTGGTCGCACCAGTACGACCTGAAGCTGCAGACCGTCGGCCTGTCGATCGGCCACGACACCGCGATCGTCCGCGGCGATGCCGACACCCGCGCCTTCTCGGTGATTTATCTGAAGCAGGGCCGCGTGATCGCGCTCGACTGCGTCAACGCCACCCGCGACTATGTCCAGGGCCGTGCGTTGGTCGAACGCGGTGCCGTTGTCGACCCGGCGCTGCTCGCCGACCCCGCCGTTCCTCTCAAGACGCTGGCGTAGCCCCCCGCGACACCGCTAGGATGGGGGAAACAACGAGAGGATTTGCCATGAAACTCGCCAGCCTCAAGAGCGGACGCGACGGTGCGCTCGTCGTCGTGTCGACGGATCTCGCCTGGTACGCCGACGCCGCGCATATCGCGCCGACGCTGCAGGCCGCGCTCGACGACTGGGACCGCACCGCGCCGTTGCTGGAGAATCTGTCGACCGATCTCGAGCACGAGATGATCCCGATGCGGCGGTTCCACGAACACGCCGCAGCGTCGCCATTGCCCCGCGCGTATCAATGGGCGGATGGCTCCGCCTATGTGAACCACGTCGCGCTGGTCCGCCAGGCGCGCGCCGCGGAAATGCCCGACAGCTTCTGGCACGACCCGTTGATGTATCAGGGCGGATCGGACGGGTTCCTCGGGCCGCGCGAACCGATCCCGCTCGCCGACGAAGCCTGGGGCTGTGACATGGAGGGCGAGGTCGTCGTCGTCACCGGCGACGTGCCCCTGGGCGCGACTCGCGAGGAAGCTTTGGCGGCGATCCGGCTGGTCGGGCTGACCAACGACGTGTCGCTGCGCAACCTGATCCCCGGCGAACTCGGCAAGGGCTTCGGCTTCTTCCAATCGAAGCCTGCCAGTGCGTTCTCGCCGGTCTTCGTCACCCCCGATGCGCTCGGGGACTGGTGGCAGGGCGGCAAGCTGCACCGCAAGCTGATGGTCGACCTCAACGGCCAGCCGTTCGGCCGCGCCGAGGCGGGCGAGGACATGACCTTCGATTTCGGCACGCTGGTCGCGCATGCCGCGAAGACGCGCGCGCTGGGCGCAGGCACGATCGTCGGCTCGGGCACGGTGTCGAACCGCGGCGCGGACGGCGGTCCGGGCAAGACCATCGCCGCTGGGGGCGTCGGCTATTCCTGCCTCGCCGAACTCCGCACGATCGAGACGATCGAAGGCGGCAAGCCGGTGACGCCGTTCCTCAAGGCTGGCGACACGGTCAAGATCTGGGCCGAAGATGAACGCCATCGACCGATCTTCGGGACGATCGAACAGACGGTAGGCTGACCTTTCCCCCTCCCTTCCGGGGAGGGGAGCCGGACACCGATTCACAACGCTTGAAATTTAATAACAAAGCTCCGAATAGGCTGCCGACGCGTTCGAAGCAGCGCGAACGACCTTAGGAGACTCGAGTGGCGACCAACCGCGCGAACCTGCAGCCGCTTGCGCTGCACGTGCCCGAACCGAAATTCCGCCCCGGCGACGCGGTGGATTTCGCCAGCGTCGACGTGCCACCCGCGGGGTCGGCGCGCCGCCCAGATACCGCGGACAAAGCCGATAGTTTCCACGAACTATCCTACACGTTGATCCGCGTGCTCGACGATGAGGGCAACGCGGTCGGCCCTTGGGACCCTAAGTTGTCGCCCGACGTGCTGCGCCGGATGTTGCGCAGCATGGTCCTGCTCCGCGCGTTCGACGAGCGGATGTTCCGCGCGCAGCGACAGGGCAAGACCAGCTTCTACATGAAGGCGCTGGGCGAGGAGGCGGTCGCGGTGTCGGCCGCCTATGCGCTCGATTACGACGACATGTGCTTCCCGTCCTACCGCCAGCAGGGCCTGCTGATCGCGCGGAACTGGGACCTGGTCGACATGATGAACCAGATCTATTCGAACAGCGCCGATCGCCTGCAGGGCAAGCAGCTGCCGATCATGTATTCGGTCAAGGAAGCCGGCTTCTTCTCGATCTCGGGCAACCTGACCACGCAATATCCGCAGGCGGTAGGCTGGGCGATGGCGTCCGCGGCCAAGGGCGACACCCGGATCGCTGCGACCTGGTGCGGTGAGGGCAGCACCGCGGAGGGCGACTTCCATTCGGCCTGTACCTTCGCCAGCGTCTACCGCGCACCGGTGATCTTCAACGTCGTCAACAACCAGTGGGCGATCTCAAGCTTCTCCGGGTTCGCCGGCGCCGAGTCGACGACCTTTGCCGCGCGCGCGATCGGATACGGGATCGCCGGGCTGCGCGTCGACGGCAACGACGCGCTCGCGGTCTATGCGGCCACGCAGTGGGCGGCCGAGCGCGCGCGGACCAACCAGGGCCCGACGCTGATCGAGCATTTCACCTATCGTACCGAAGGCCATTCGACCTCCGACGATCCCGGCCAGTATCGCAGCGCAGGTGAACCGACAGCGTGGCCGCTCGGCGATCCGATCGTGCGGCTGAAGGATCACCTGGTCGCGCTCGGCGAATGGGACGAGGATCGCCACATCGCGCAGGACAAGGAAGTCGGCGACCAGGTCAAGGCGGCGCAGAAGGAGGCCGAGAAGAACGGCATCCTCGGCCACGGCCTGCACCAGCCGCTCGACACGCTGTTCGACGGCGTGTTCGAGGAAATGCCCTGGCACCTGCGCGAACAGCAGGCGCAGATGATCGCGGAAGAGACGGCGAGCGGCCGTCCATGGGACAGGAAGTGATGACCGACACGACGACCGACGCCTCTGCAGGGCAGGACGCGGGCGAAGCGACCACGCGCATGAACATGATCCAGGCCATCAATTCCGCGATGGATATCATGATGGAGCGCGACCCCAACGTCATCGTCATGGGCGAGGATGTCGGCTATTTCGGCGGCGTCTTCCGCGCGACCGCCGGGCTCCAGGCCAAACACGGCAAGACCCGCGTGTTCGACACGCCGATCACCGAATGCGGCATCATCGGCGTCGCGGTCGGGATGGGCGCGTATGGCCTGCGTCCCGTCCCCGAAATCCAGTTCGCGGATTACATCTACCCCGCGCTCGACCAGCTGGTGTCGGAGGCCGCGCGGCTGCGCTATCGTTCGGCAGGCGAGTTCACCTCGCCGATCACGGTGCGGTCGCCGTTCGGGGGTGGCATCTTCGGCGGCCAGACGCACAGCCAGAGCCCCGAGGGGCTGTTCACGCACATGTCGGGGATCAAGACCGTCATTCCCTCGACGCCCTACGACGCCAAGGGCCTTCTGATCGCCGCGATCGAGGACAATGATCCGACGCTCTTCTTCGAACCCAAGCGCATCTACAACGGCCCGTTCGACGGATATTGGGACCGTCCCTCGCAGAACTGGTCGAAGCATCCGGCCGGCGAAGTCCCGACCGGCTATTACAAGATAGAGCTCGGCAAGGCGAAGATCGTCCGCGAGGGCCAGGCGCTGACCATCCTCGCTTACGGCACGATGGTCCATGTCTGCGCGGCCGTGGTCGCTGAAGCCGGGATCGACGCCGAGATCGTCGACCTGCGCACGCTGGTGCCGTTAGACATCGAGACGATCGAGGCGTCGGTGAAGAAAACCGGCCGCTGCATGATCGTGCACGAGGCGACGCGCACCAGCGGGTTCGGCGCAGAGCTGTCGGCGATCGTCCAGGAACGCTGCTTCTATCACCTCGAAGCCCCAATCGAGCGCGTCACCGGATTCGACACGCCGTACCCGCACAGCCTCGAATGGGCGTATTTCCCAGGCCCCGTCCGCATCGGCGAGGCGCTCAAGAAAATCATGAAGGACGCATAATGGCTCGCTTTACCTTCAAGCTGCCGGACATCGGCGAAGGCATCTCCGAGGCCGAGATCGTCGCGTGGCACGTGGCGATCGGCGACCGGGTCGAGGAGGACCAAGGCCTCGCCGACATGATGACCGACAAGGCGACCGTCGAGATGGAATCGCCGGTGTCGGGCGTCGTGATCGAACTCGCGGGCGAAGTCGGCGACCAGGTCTCGATCGGCGCCGCTCTGGTGGTGATCGAGACGGACGCGGTGGTTGCCGACGACGCCGAGGTCGTTGCCGCGCCGCTCACGCCCGCGCAGGTGGAAACGGCGGAGCAGTACGAAGCCGAGAACCCGGGTGTCGAAGAGGTGGTTGGGGCAACTCCCTCTCCCCTGCGGGGAGAGGGTCGGGGTGAGGGGCAGCCCCAGGCGGAAACGCCGGCAACTGCCCCAACCCCTCACCCCAGCCCTCTCCCCGCAGGGGAGAAGGAGCAGAAGCCG
The DNA here is from genome assembly GCF_042466235.1 of Sphingomonas sp. R86521. Taxonomy (NCBI): domain Bacteria; kingdom Pseudomonadati; phylum Pseudomonadota; class Alphaproteobacteria; order Sphingomonadales; family Sphingomonadaceae; genus Sphingomonas; species Sphingomonas sp. R86521. Next base: position 994,635 of record NZ_JAXHBY010000001.1, read on the forward strand.
AGCGCTACTCCTGCAATTGGTGCGGAGCAGAAGGCTCACGCGCTCGCATCCCCCGCAGTCCGCGCGCGCGCGCGCGATCTCGGCATCGACCTCGCTTCGGTCAAAACCGACGCCGACCGCGTCCGTCACAGCGACCTCGACGCCTATCTCCGCTACGGCTCGGGCGAGGGCTATCACGCCCCGAACGCGTCGCGCGCCCGCGCCGACGTGCCCGTCAAGGTCATCGGCATGCGTCGCCGCATCGCCGAGAACATGGCCGCATCGAAGCGCGCGATCCCGCACTTCACCTATGTTGACGAGATCGACGTCACCGCGCTGGAGGCGATGCGCGCGGATCTCAACGCCAACCGCGGCGGCCGCCCGAAGCTGACCATGCTGCCGCTGATGATGGTTGCGATCTGCAAGACCATCCCCGACTTCCCGATGATGAACGCGCGCTACGACGACGAAGCCGGCATCGTCACCCGCCACGGCCAGGTCCACATGGGCATGGCCGCGCAGACCGACGCCGGGCTTACCGTCCCCGTGATCCGCGACGCGCAGGACCGCAACGTCTGGCAGCTCGCGACCGAAATCACGCGGCTTGCGGAAGCCGCGCGCGCCGGCAAGCTCGTGCCGAACGAGATGGGCGGCGGCACCATCACCGTCACCTCGCTCGGTCCGCTCGGCGGGATCGCGACCACGCCAGTGATCAACCGTCCCGAGGTCGCGATCATCGGCCCCAACAAGATCGTCGAACGCCCGGTGTTCCGTGATAATGGAAGAGGGGGTGACGACATCATCCGCGCAAAGCTGATGAACCTGTCGATCAGCTGCGACCACCGCGTCGTCGACGGCTGGGACGCGGCGAGCTTCGTTCAGGGTCTGAAGAAGTATTTGGAGACGCCGGTCCTGCTGTTCGCGGACTGACGCGCGGTGCGGGATCGACCGGGGTAGGCATTAGCCTATCCCCGGTCGATCCAGCCACCGCGGAACCCGGCGCGTTCCAGCCCGCGGCGGATATGCTGGTTGCGGCGCATCTTGGACCAGATCAGCCCCGATCGCAGGTTCTCGATCATCGCGACGATCGGCCCCTGGTCGATGCCGATATAATCGTCATCGACCCACCCGGTGCCGGGGACGATCTTGCCGTGCTTCAGCGGCGGCGTTCCGACCGTCAGCGTCGGGTTGAACGAGTCGAGAAAGCCGTATTTGCCGTAGATGTCGGGGCCGTAGCGGCGGTGCATCGTCTCGATCGCAGGCACGCAGATGTCGGGGGCGAATGCGATCGATCCGGCCGCCGCAGTCGGTGCGATCGTGCCGTCGTCGCGGTCGCCGGGGCCGCGCGCGGAATAACTGTAGAAATCGCGTTTCCGCCCGGCCACGTCGAGCGTGAAATCGCCGGGGCCATCGCACGCGGTCAGCCCCCAGACATCGGCGTCATACCCCTTCCAGCCGCCCGGGTTGGCGATCGCGTAGGCGCGCTGCGCCCGGGTCGCGCGGATGCTGTTCTCGAAATAATCGATCTTCTTGGCGCCGATGAAGCGGTCGCGGATGCCGCGGAAGTCGATCCAGACATGGCTGTACTGATGCCCGAACATCGGCGGGAAATGCGCGTACGCCTGGTTGCCTTCGCCGCTCCACGCCGCCTCGAACGTCTCGGTCCACATATCCCAGCGCTCCGCCGGGATCGGATGCGTCGGCGAACCTAGCGCCAGCACGTAGAGCAGCATGCTCTCGTTATAGATGTTCCAGTCGTCCGCGATGAACCCGCTCTCGGGGTGCCAGCCCATCGCCAGATAGCGCTGGCGCGGCGTGATCCAGTTCCATTCGACCGCGAAATACAGCTTGTCGGCAAGCTCGCGGATGCGGATCTCTTCGGGATGGTCGTCGTCGAACCACGCCTGCGCGAACAGTACCCCGGCCAGCAGCAGTGCGGTGTCGATCGTCGAAAGCTCGGACCGCGCGAACCGCTGACCCTTGGTGGTGCCGAGGAAGTGGTAGAAGAAGCCCTTATACCCAGTCATCCCCGTCGCAGCGTCGCCCTGCGGCGCGGCGGCGAAGAATTCCAGTGTCGCCAGCGTCCGCGCCCGCGCCTGTGCGCGGTCGATCCAGCCATGCGCGACGCCGATCGGATAGGCGGTGAGCGCAAAGCCGACCGCCGCGATCGACGCGAACGACGGCGTCGGCCAGCGATCGGGAGCCAGCCCGGTCTTGGGGTCGGTGGTGTCCCAGAAATAGCGGAACGTGCGTTCCTGCAGATCGGCGACCAGATCGGGCGCGTCGCGCGGGCCGACCCGGGTGGTGGCGCAGCCGCCCAGGGCGAGCGCACCGGTGCCCAGAAAATGCCGGCGGTTCAGCCCGAAGGCTGCGGAATCAACGTCATCCATGGCGAAACAACGAACGAGCACCCGGTGGGTGCCCGTTCGTGGCCTTTCAGGTCAGAACCGATAGCCCGCGCGGAACTGGATCCTGCGCGGCAGCGTCTGCAGGCCGGTAGGAGCGTTGGTCGTGCTGTTGAACGAATAGCTCTCGCCGACGCCGATGAATCCCGAATAGCCGGTGTAGTTCTTGTTGTTGAAGGCGTTGAGCAGGTCGACCGCGACGTTGATGTTGTGCGTATCGAACACCTTGATGTTGTTCTGCAGCGTCAGGTTGACCTCGCAGAACGCGAACACGCCCTTGATGCAGTTCTTCGGCCGGTACAGCGATCGGATCACCTGCTGGTTGACGCTGGTGCCGGCGGTCTGGTCGAGCACCTGGAACGCGGTGCCGCTGCCGAGCGTGGTCAGCGTCGACAGCTGGAAGCCCAGCGGCAGGTCGCCGATCCCCGAGAACACGATGCGGTGGCGCTCGTCCTGGTCGGCGATCGGGCGCCAGCCATATTTGTCGGGCGTGACCTTATCCAGGCTGAACAGGTCGCCGCCGTCCTGCTCGGCCTTGGACAGCGTATAGGCGATGTTGAAGCCCCAACCCGACGCCTTGGTGTAATCCTTGTCGATCGTCACCAGCAGCGCCTTGTAGCGGGTGCGCAGCCCGTCATAGCCGATCAGCACGTTGCTATAGCCGTTGGCGCGCGGGATCGTCGTGTCGCAGCACGATCCGTCGGCGTTGCGGGTCGCGAACAGGTGCGTGTAGCCGTTCTGGCCGCGCACGTACGATCCGGTGAACGATGTCCGGAAGATGCCGAACCTCTGCCGCAGGCCGAAGCTGAACTGGTCGGTAGACGGCGCCTTGGCGTCGTTCTTGACCGCGAACAATTCGGGAAGCCCGGTCTGCGCGGTCGCGCGCAACGCCAGCAGGCCATCGCGGGTCTGGTATGCTGGGTCCCACACCACCGTCGGGTTGCCGTCGCGCGGCTTCCCGTCGCGCGAGAAATAGAACACGCCGGTCGAATATTGCAGGCGGAATTGCTCGTCGAGCGTGTTGTTGAAGACGTTGCGATCGTAATATTTGCCGTATCCGCCGAAGAACACCGTGCGCTGGTCGTCGTTGACATCATAGCTGAAACCGATCCGCGGCTGGAACATGTCTTTCCGCGTCGGCCGGTCGGTGCCGTCGGTGATATAGTCAGCGGGGTCGAAATAATCGGTCTTGGGCAGGGCGCTCAGGGTGGCGATCGCCGAGGCGGGGCTGCGATATTTGTTGTTGAACAGGTTGCTTTCGTAATCCCAACGAATGCCCGCGTTGATCTGGAGCTTGTCGGTCACGTCCCAATCGTCCTGCAGATACAGCCCGAGCTGCGAATTCGACGCGATGATCCGCGGATTGCCGACACCGATCTGCGCGGTCGCGGGAAAGCTGAAGTCCAGTCCGCGCAGGGCGTCGGTCTGGAAGAAATAGTGCGGCTGGACGAACAGGTTCTTGGTGAAATCATAGTCCTGGAACGCGAAGCGGATGCCGCCCTTGATCACGTGACCCGCCAGGCCGTTGTACGTCAGGTCGTCGCGCAGCACATAGCTCTGCTGGCTGATCTTCTGCGTCGAGTCCTTGCCGCCGAAGGTGATGACGCCCTGATATTCGAAGCTCGGATCGTCGGGGTTCAGAGACGACGGATTATAGACCGAATCGAGATAGGTCAGGTTCGCCTCGTTGACGAAGCTGTCGCCGGTATAGGTCCATTTGTAGGTATAGGTGTCGGTCTTGTTGATCTTGTTGACCGCCGCCGAATAGGCAATGTTGGCGGACCCGAAATTGGCGCCGAACCCAGTGATGTCGGTCTCCTGCCGACGGCTGAACGACAGGTCGAACACCTGGCGCTCGTCGGGGGTGAAGGTCAGCTTGCCGAAGTAGAAATCGCCGCGATACGGGCTGACATAGGTGCCCTCATACTGGCCGAACGCCGCGGCGTTGGCGGGGGTGCGGTTGCCGACGCTCACGCTCGATGCGCGATCCTGGTCGTTGCCTTCGTACGCGCCGAAGAAGAACAGCTTGTCCTTGATGATCGGGCCGCCCAGCGCGATGCCGTATTGCTTGCGCTCGAACTTCGGTTTGTCGCGACCGGCGCGCTCGTCGATGATGTTGGCGGCGGTCAGGCTGCGGTCGGTATACTGGCCGAACACCTCGCCGTGGAATTCGTTGGTACCCGACTTGGTGATCGCGGTGACGATCGCGGAGCCGGCCTGTTCGTACTCGGCCTTGTAGTTCTGCGTCAGCACGCGGAACTCGCCGACCGCGAGCTGGCCAAACGGGTTGCCGCGGCTGTCGGTCTGGCCGGCGATGCCGCCCAGCGTCTGGCTCTTCAGGCTGGTGCCGTCGATGAAGACGTTGACCTGGCTGGCGGGCGAGGCGCCGGAGACGATGCCCTTGTTGGTCTCGCTGTCGTTGTAGCGCACGCCTGGTGCGAGCGCTGCGAAGGTCAGGAAGTTGCGATCGCCCTGCGGCAGGATGCGGATCTGGTTCTGGCTGACGTTGGTCGCGACTTCGCTGGTCTTGGTCTCCACCAGCCGGTTGCCGGTGACCACGACGTCGCCACCCGGGGTTTCGGCAGTGGGCGTCGCATCGGCCGTGGCGCCCGCAGCGGGGGTCGCGTCGGTACCGCCTGGCGCGGCAGGCGCCGCAGCGGTGGCGGGCGCCAGCGTGATGTTCAGCGTTGTCGCCTGGCCGACCCCGACGATCACTGTCTGTTCGGTAGTCGTGCCGGTCGGACCGGTGACGGTGATGGTGTATTGCGCCGGTCGCAGCCCGTTCAGCACATAGCTGCCGCTGGCCGACGACGTCGCGCGAAGGGTCTGGTTGGTGCCGCGGTTGACCGCCACCACGGTCGCCCCCGCGACCGCAGCGCCGGCGCCGTCGCGAACCTGCCCGCGGATCGACGCGGTGGTGGTCTGCGCGGCGGCGGGCGCGGTCAGCGCCAGGCTTGCGCCGAGGATGGTCGTCGTCGCCAGGGCAGCGCGGAGCGCTACCGATGTCATGGTCTTCATTGTCGCGTGTCCCTGTCTGCCGACGGGGGTGTATGGGCACGCGGTCGTCCTTGCTGCCCGGTGGCGGCATGCGCTGAATGCGGTGACGGCTGGTGCGGCCTCATGGCCCCTCGTCCTGCTCCTGTCCGGCTCGTGCGTCTGTCGCGCACGGGTACCCGTCACAAAGCGGTACGCTCGAAGCCAGGGGCCGCCAATACCCAAGAGACGCGCCGACGCATCATAGCGCCGACGCGTGTCTTCCGGGTCACAAGTCGTTGAACATGCGTAACGAAGTTCAGCGCATTAGGACGAGCTCTTCCGCCATACTCGGATGCAGCGCGACGGTGGCGTCGAAGTCGGCCTTGGTCAGTCCGGCCTTCACCGCGACTGCGGCGGCCTGCAGGATCTCGGCGCAGTCCGGGCCGATCATGTGCAGTCCGACGACCCGGTCGGTCTCGGCGTCGCACACCATCTTGTACAGCGATCGTTCGTTGCGCCCCGCCAGCACGTTCTTCATCGGCCGGAAGTCGGAAGAATAGACCCGGACCGAGCCGAGCGCGTTCCTGGCCTCGGCCTCGGTCAGGCCGACGCCGGCCATCGGCGGGTGGCTGAACACCGCGCTCGGCACGCAGGTGTAGTCGACCTTGGTCGGCTTGCCGCCATAGATGGTGTCCGCGAACGCCTGGCCTTCGCGGATCGCGATCGGGGTCAGCTGGATGCGGTTGGTGACATCGCCGATCGCGTAGATGCTGTCGCAGCTCGAGCGATTGTCGGCATCGACCACGATCGCGCCCAGCGCGTCCAGTTCGACCCCGGCACTGTCGAGACCCAGTCCGCGGGTGTTGGGCAGCCGTCCGGTCGCGAACATCACCGCGTCGACCACCGCGGGCTCGTACCCGCCCATGCGGACGGTGAGGCAGCCGTCCTCGTCCTTGTCGATCCCTTCGAGCGCGGCGTTGAAGCGGAATTCGATCCCCTTGGTGATCGAGATCTGCAGCAGCCGGTCGACGATCTGGCGGTCATAGCCGCGCAGGATCTGGTCGGTGCGGTTGACCAGGATGACGTGCGCGCCAAGCTGGTGAAAGATCCCGGCGAACTCGTTGGCGATGTATCCGCCCCCCGCGATCAGGATCCGCTTCGGCACGTCGTCGAGGTGGAACGCCTCGTTCGAGGTGATGCCGTGCTCGGCGCCGGGAACGTCGGGGACCAGAGGATGCGCGCCGACCGCGATCAGGATGCGCGCGGCGGTCTTCTTCGTGCCGTCCGACAGCGTGACTTCGTTGGGCCCGCTGACGACGGCGCGCGACAGGATAATCTCGACCCCGTTGTTGTTCAGCGTGTTGGTATAGGCGCCGTTGATCCGGTCGACCTCCTCCAGCACATTGTCGCGCAGCGTCGGCCAACTGAACGCGAGCGGCTCCGGAACGTCCCAGCCGAACCGCTTGGCGTCCTTCAGATCCTCCGCGAAATGCGCGCCGTAGACGAGCAGCTTTTTCGGCACGCAGCCGCGGATGACGCAAGTGCCGCCCACCCGGTATTCCTCGGCCACCGCGACCCGCGCGCCGTGTGCGGCTGCGACGCGCGACGCGCGCGTGCCGCCGGAGCCTGCGCCGATGACGAAGAGGTCGTAGTCATAATGGGGGTCGGTCACGGGCGTTCCTCGTACGGTATGCCTGCCACTTGGGGCAGCACGCGCGCGCGGACAAGGCCGCCGTCCCGATCACTGTGATCGCTACGCCTATCGCTGACCCGCCTTGCGCATCGGCATCGCGTCGATCGTCTCGGCCAGCGCTGCGGCGGGGAAGGGGTGCGCGCTCCGCAGCTTCTCGCCACCATCCTTGCCGATCAGGATCGCGGTGAAGCCAGCGGGCAGGCGATATTTGCGGCGCACGGCCGCGGCGGCGTCGGCTGCGCCGGAGACGCGGTCCCCGACGATCTCGACGATGGTAAGGTCGCGCGCTTCGCTTTCCTTCCGCCAGGCGGTGAGGATGCGGCGCTGTTCGATAAGCTGCGGGTCGGTCGCGCTCGGCGCCGCGACGACGAGGATACGCCGCTCCCATTTCATCTGCGCGATGGTGCTTTGGGCGAGAGCGGCGGCGATCAGCATGGACATGGATAGGTAACGCCCGAGCGCCCACCGTTCTCCCGCGAAAGCGGGCGCCCGCCTCCGTGGGGGAACGGTCTCAGTCACCACCGTTCCCCGGCGAAGGCCGGGGTCCAGTTGGGAAGGCTTGCGTTTGCGGCACTGCCGTTCACCAACTGGGCCCCGGCCTCCGCCGGGGAACGGTATTATCCCTGCGCCCGCCTTACCCGAACGCGCGCTTGATCAGATCGTCCGTGGACGGATCGAAACTCCCGCCGCCCTTGGCCGCTTCCTTCGCCATCTCCTTGCCAAGCTCCACCCCGAACTGGTCGAACGAATTGATCCCCAACAGCACGCCGTTCACGAACACCCGGTGTTCGTAGAACGCGATCAGCGCGCCCAGCGTCCGCGCGTCGAGATCGTCGAGCAGCAGCGTCGACGACGGCCGGTCGCCCGAATAGCTGCGCGCCGGATCCTCGACCTGCTTCCCCGCCATCAACGCAGCGCCCTGCGCAAACGCGTTGAGCAACAGCGCCTTGTGATGATCCTCGGCCAGCGTATCGCCTGGCTCGATCACCGCGATGAACTCGACCGGGACCAGATGCGTACCCTGGTGGAGCAGCTGGAACACCGCATGCTGCGCGTCGGTGCCGACCCCACCCCAGGTGATCGCCGCGGTCGGACGCCCGACCGGCTGGCCGTCGACGGTCACGGCCTTGCCGTTCGATTCCATCTCGAGCTGTTGCAGATAGCTCGGCAGCAACCGCAGCCGCTCGTCATAGGCGAACGGCGCGCGGGTCTCGGCGCCCCGGACCTGGGTGTAATAGAGGTCGGCGAACGCCGCGAGTGCGGGCGCGTTCTCGTGCAGCGCGGCGAGGCGGAAATGCCGGTCCATCTCGGCCGCACCCTCCAGCAGCTCCTCGAACTTGTCCCAGCCGAGCGCGATCGCGGCCGGGAACCCGATCGTCGACCACAGCGAATAGCGCCCGCCGACGCTTTCGGCGAACGGCAGGATGCGGGTCTCGTCGACGCCCCATTCCATCGCCTTTTCGGGCGCCGCGGTCAGCGCGATCACCCGGCCGTACGGATCCTCGACATTATGCTCGGTCATCCACTGCAGCACCGATTCGGCGTTCATCATCGTCTCGGTGGTGGTGAAGGTCTTCGACGCGACCACCAGCAACGTCGCCGCCGGATCGAACCGCTCGAACACGTCCTCCAGCGCGACGCCGTCGACGTTCGACACGATCGCGACGTCGTAGCGCTTGTCCTCGCGACCCAGCGCGTCGACCAGCAGGTGCGGGCCCAGCGCCGATCCGCCGATCCCGACGTGCAGCACGTGGCGCACCGGGCCCAGCGCCTCCGCCTCGATCGCGTCGATCAACGCGCGCATCCGAGCGTGGCTAGCGGCCGCGATCGCGACGCTCTCGGGCTTGCCCTCGCCGCGCTCGGCGGTGTGCTCGACCGCGCGGTTCTCGGTGACGTTGACGATCTTGCCCGAAAACAATCCCTCGCGCTTGCCGGCCAGATCCTGCGCCTTGGCGAGATCGGCGAAGGCTGCGATCGCATCCTTGGTCAGATGCGTCTTCGACCAGTCGAAATGGATGCCCGAGACGTCCAGGCTCAGCGTCGCCAGCCGGTCTGGGTCGCCTGCGAACAGCTCGGTCAGCTTGGTGGCGGGCAGCGCTTCGATCTTGGACCAGTCGGCCATAATGTCTCTCCGTAAGGAATCGCGAACGATACGCGTGGTGCCTACCAATCGATCCTCCAAACCGCCAGCTTGACGACGCGCGCGACCCCACGCAAACCGCGCGGCATGGCCAAAACCCCCAAACCCGCTCGGTCCGAGAGCAGCGAGACGCTCCGCTTCCTGCTGAAACTCGCGCTGGTGGTCCTGATCGTGCGCAGCTTCCTGTTCGCGCCGTTCAGCATCCCGAGTGAATCGATGCTGCCGCGGCTGCTGATCGGCGACTATCTGTTCGTGACGAAATGGAACTACGGCTATTCGCGCTGGTCGCTGCCCTGGGGCGCGCCGCTGATCCCCGGACGTATCCTCGGCAGCGCCCCGACACGCGGCGACGTCATCGTCTTCCGCGCGCCCGAGGTGCTCGATCACGATGTCATCAAGCGCGTCATCGGCCTGCCCGGCGAAACCATCCAGATGCGCGCCGGCCAGGTGATCCTCAACGGCACGCCGATCCCGAAGCTCCGCATCGCCGACTTCACGCTGCCGCTGACCGCCAATTTCAACGCCGAAAAGTGCGGTGCGAACTTCCAGGACGTCGATGCGAAGGGCATCCCGATCTGCCGCTATCCGCGGTTCCGGGAAACGTTGCCCGGTGGCCGGAGCTACGAGGTTCTCGACCAGGGACAGATGCCCGACCGCGACGATACCGGCGTCTATACCGTCCCCGCTGGCCATATCTTCGTGATGGGCGACAACCGCGACGACAGCGGCGACAGCCGCTTCCCCGCGCCGCAGGGCATGGGCTACGTCCCGCTCGAGAATGTCGAGGGCAAGGCGCTCGTGACCTTCTTCTCGACCGACGGCAACGCCTCGTTCGCGCCGTGGACGTGGTTCACCGCCGCGCGTGGATCGCGGATCGGGCAGGGGTTTTGAGCGACCTCGCGACATGGTTGACCGCGATGTTCGGTCGCCGCCCGAGCGATCTGGCGCCCTATGAGCGTGCGCTGACGCATGGCAGCCAAGCGGCGGCGAACTACGAACGGCTCGAATTCCTCGGCGACCGCGTGCTCGGGCTGGTCGTGGCCGAATGGCTGTACGAGACCTTCGAGGGCGACGCCGAGGGGCAATTGTCGAAGCGGCTCAACGCGCTGGTCACCGGCGCGGTCTGCGCCGACGTCGCCCGCGAACTGGGCGTGCGCGATCACCTCAAGCTCGGCAAGCAGGCGCGCGACGACGGCGCATCGGACAGCGACAATGTGCTGGGCGACGTGATGGAGGCGCTGATCGGCGCGTGGTACCGCGAGGCCGGACTGGATGCGGTCCGCGCGTTCGTGCGCCGCACCTGGGGCGACCGCGTCAAGGCCGGGGCGAAGGCTCCGCAGCACCCCAAGTCTCAGCTGCAAGAATGGGCCGCCGCGCACAACCGTCGCGCCCCCGACTACCGCGTCGTCGACCGCACCGGCCCCGGCCACGCGCCGCGCTTCACCATCGCGGTATCGCTCGGCAGCTTTGCCGAGGCGGTCGCGGAAGGCACCAGCAAGCAGGAGGCCGAGACCGCAGCGGCTAAGGCGCTCTTGGAAAAACTGTCATAATCCGTCATGCGGCTCCGGTGAACGAAACATCCGAAACCAACCCGGCCCAAGAGCCGGCTCGCAACCTCCATTGCGGCCTCGTCGCCGTCGTCGGCGCGCCGAACGCCGGTAAATCCACCCTGGTCAACGCGCTCGTCGGCCAGAAGGTCGCGATCGTCAGCCCGAAGGCGCAGACCACCCGGGCCAAGCTGATGGGCGTCGCGATCCTCGGCGACACCCAGGTGTTGCTCGTCGACACCCCCGGCATCTTCGAACCCAAGCGCCGCTTCGACCGCGCGATGGTCGCCGCCGCTTGGGGCGGAGCGGAGGGCTCCGACATCATCGCGCTGGTGGTCGACGCGAAGGGCGGGATCGGCGGCAAGGTCACCGACATCGTCGAATCGCTGATCGGCCGCACCGAGCCGATCTGGCTGATCCTCAACAAGGTCGACCTCGCCGACAAGACCAAGCTGCTGATCCACGCCGAGAAGCTCAACGCGCTGCTCCCGTTCGCCGAGACCTTCTTCATCAGCGCCGGCACCGGCGACGGCATCGCGCACTTCAAGGCGGAACTCGCTAAGGCGATGCCCGAAGGCCCGTGGCATTACCCGGAGGACCAGGTCTCCGACGCCACCGAACGCTCGCTCGCGTCCGAAGTCACCCGCGAACAGCTCTATCTGCAGCTCCACGCCGAACTCCCCTATGCGAGCACGATCGAGACCGAGCAGTATATCGAGCGCCAGGACGGCAGCCTTGAGATCCACCAGCAGATCCTCGTCGAACGCCCCACCCAGCGCGCCATCGTCCTCGGCAAGGGCGGCCAGCGGATCAAGGAAATCGGCGCGAGGGCGCGCATCGAGCTGGCCAGCATCACGGGCAAGCCGGTGCATCTGTATCTGCACGTGAAAGTCAAACCCGGCTGGGACGAGGACCGCGAAACCTACCGCGACATCGGCCTAGACTGGGTCGACTGACCACCGGGCGGCTCCCTTAGCAACTTGTTCCCCCGCGAAGGCGGGGGCCCAGACTGGGCTCCCGCCTTCGCGGGAGAACAATCTTAGCCCAGCACCTCGTCCACCCAAGCCGGCACCAGCACCCCCGCCGCGCCGATCCGGGTCTCCTCGAAGAACACGCTCCCCATTGAAGGATCGAGGTTCAGCTCCAGCGTCGCAGCGCCGTAGTACGCGGCCGTCTGCACGAACCCGGCAGCCGGATACACCGCGCCCGACGTCCCGATCGACACGAACAGATCGGCCTGCGCCAACGCCGCCTCGATCCGCTCCATCTGGTACGGCATCTCGCCAAAGAACACGATGTCGGGCCGCAGCGCCGCCGACCCGCAAGCGCCGCACACCGACCCCTCCGGCAAAGCCCCCGTCCAGGGCTCCCGCGCACCGCACACTGCGCACAAGGCCGACAACAGCTCCCCATGCATATGCAGCATCCGCGTCGCCCCCGCGCGTTCATGCAGGTCGTCCACATTCTGCGTAACGATCAGCAACCCACCGCCCCAACCCGCATCCAACCGCGCCAGCGCCCGATGTGCGGCATTCGGCTTCACCCCCGCTAAGGCCGCGCGCCGCAAATCATAAAACCGATGCACCAACGCCGGATCCACCGCGAGCGCCTCGGGCGTGCAGACATCCTCGACCCTGTAACTCTTCGGACCAAGTTCGTCTTCGTACACATCCCAATAGGTTATGCCGCCTTTAGAGCGGAAGGTCGGGACGCCGGACTCGGCGGAAACGCCCGCCCCCGTCAGGATTACGATGTTCTGGATATCACGCATGGCCATTGAATACGCCGGCGGTGGAAGGGCCGGAAGTGGTGGAATGCGGACGGTCCGCTCGCGGGAAGCAGGTGCCCGTTTCACGATTTGATTGGCTGCTGATCTACTGCGGCGCGAAACGTTCAATCCCCCACGCCGATGGTCGGCCTAACACCGGCTATGACACAAGCCTTCGTACCCGCTCTTGGCCGTTTTGGCATGACCCGACATTATGACCGGGCGCTGGCATTCATGACGCGAGAGACCGTATGGCGCCGCGCGCTCGTTGACCGGTTCCAGGGGGTCGGCACCGGCACCGTCGTCGATATCGGCTGCGGCACCGGCTCGCTCACGATCGCTATCAAGACCGCTCATCCCCAAGCCCTAGTGATCGGAGTCGATCCCGATGATGATGCGCTGGCGATTGCACGGGCGAAAGCGGCGGCGAGCAACGCGACTGTCCAATGGGTCCGGACGATGGGCGACCGGAGTGTCGCGACGATTGGCGCGGGCGTGGCGGATATCGTCGTCTCGAGCCTTGTCCTGCACCAATGCCCGCTAGCGATGAAGCGCGCGATCCTCGCCGACGCGTGGGCGTTGTTGCGTCCCGGCGGGCGCCTGCTGATCTGCGATTACGGCGTGCAGCCCATGATTGCGATGCGAACCGCGTTTCTGTTGATCCAGTGCATCGACGGGTTCGACGCGACGGGACCGAATGCCGCGGGGATACTGCCGCAGCTGATCGGCGAGGCCGGCTTTACGGACGTTGCCGAAGACTTTGCCTTAGCCACCATGACCGGACGGCTGGCGATCTATTCCGCCGTGCGCGGCTGAGCGGAAAATGCCCGGTGTGATGCCGAACATCGCGCGCATCGTGCGGTTGAGATGTGCCTGATCGGCGAAATCGCCATCGATCGCCGCTTGTGCCAGCGTTGCGCCCCCGGCGATTGAGCGTGCGGCACGGCAAAGCTTGAGCCACAGCGTCCAGCGGCGGAGCGACCCGGCAAGCGCCCCGCGCGCGGCCTGCCGCAACCGATGCGGCGATATGCCGATGTCGCTGGCGACGCTCGCCAATGATCGGGGACCGGCCGTAACCTGTCCGATGGCCTGCCGCACCGCCTCGTCGAGCGCTGGGGTAGAGTGATGCGAGAAAGGAGCGCTTCCGACCATGATCGGCGCCGTCTGTCGTGCAACCAGGATGCGACCTTCCACGCTCGTCGGCTCGATCCAGCGGATGATCACGTCATCCTGCGGGTGGAGGCGATGAGGAACCAGCGATCCGATCGTCAGGCTCGATCCGGTGACGAGGCCCTCCGCCGTTTCGACGAACACTGCCCGGTCCATGCCCTGCACGACCTGAATGGCGAAATGAACGTGGAAGGCGTTGTCGCCAGCCGCGCCGCGATATTGCGCAGCGTGCGGTTCGAACGCGAAATCCCCTCGCCACATCGCTAGTCTTTCGGTCCCGCCGTGCGTCGATGCGGGCTTGGGTGGCGAAGAGCTTTGCCTAGTTGGCTTAGAGGCGCAAGGCCGCCGTCCGTGGCATCCCGCGGACGCGCCGCAATCGGCTGATACGATGGGACGGATGCGCCCGGTTGCCCCCCTCCGGCGTTGAGGAGCATCGACCACGCCACCGTGGCCGTCCGCGAGCCGATCGCCGGTGCCACCCTCGGCGTCGCGAGCCGGGAAAATCTGAAGGATCCGATGCGATGTTGACGAAGAAACTGGTGCTGCTGAGCGGCGTGATCGCGGTCCTGGGCGGCTGTGGCGACAAGCAGTCGGCCGGCAACGCGACCGCGGCGAACACCAGCGCAACCGCAAGCGCAACGCCCGCCGTCAACCGCGTCCGCGGTGTGATCACGGCGGTCGGCGCCAACGCGGTGACGGTCCAGACCTATGACGGCAAGTCGGTCGACGTGCCGCTCGACGCCAGCACAAAATACGCCTGGGTGGTCGCGTCGAACCTGTCGACGCTGAAGGACGGCGATTTCATCGGCACCGCGACCACCGGTCCCGACGATGCCCTGCGCGCGGTCGAGCTGGTGATCTTCCCCGAGGCGATGCGCGGCACCGGCGAGGGCCATTATCCCTGGGACGTCCCCGGCGCGGTCGCGTCCGCGGGTGGCGGCGCCAACGCGTCGAGCGGGATGACCAACGGGACCGTCGACGGGCAGAGTGCGATGACCAACGGCACCGTCGACGGGCAGAGCGCGATGACCAACGGCACCGTCGACCAGCAGAGCGGGATGACCAACGGCACAGTGACCGGGGGAGCCGGCAAGCCCGGCGGGACCAAGCTGACGATCTCGTACAAGGGCGGCAAGGCCCAGGTCGCGGTCCCGGTCGGGACGCCGATCGTCCGGTTCGAGCCGGCCGAGCGCGCGGTGCTGGCAAAGGGCCAGAAGGTGTTCGCGGTCGTTTCGCCCGGCGCCGCGGGCGCGAAATCGGTCGCGGTCGGCAAGGATGGTCTCACCCCGCCGATGTAAGGCGGTTCGTCCAAGAGCGGACCGGGGCAGCCACAAGCGGCGCCCCGGTCCGGTCCTTGCTACGAAAGCGAACAGGGGCGTGCTCGCGCCCGTCTTCATAAATCGCGCGAACGGGGGTATGGCGGCCGCATCCTCCCCTTCGAAGGCGCCGCATGACCGTCATCACCGAAGCCGACCTGATTGAAAGCGTCGCCGACGCGCTCCAGTTCATCAGCTACTACCACCCGATGGATTACATCCGCGCGCTGGGTGTCGCGTACGAGGCCGAGCAGTCTCCCGCGGCCAAGGACGCGATCGCCCAGATCCTGACCAATTCGCGGATGTGCGCGGAGGGGCATCGGCCGATCTGCCAGGATACCGGGATCGTCACGATCTTCGTGAAATGGGGCCAGGATTGCCGCCTGGAGTCGACGCGCTCGCTGCAGGAAGTCATCGATGACGGCGTGCGGAAAGCGTATCTCAACCCCGAGAACAAGCTGCGCGCGTCGATCCTCGCCGACCCCGCCTTCACGCGCCGCAACACCAAGGACAACACGCCGAGCGTGATGCATGTCGAGATGGTGCCCGGCAACACCGTCTCGATCGACGTCGCGGCCAAGGGCGGCGGGTCCGAGAACAAGTCGAAGTTCAAGATGATGAACCCGAGCGACTCGATCGTCGACTGGGTGCTCGAGATGATCCCGCAGATGGGCGCCGGCTGGTGCCCGCCGGGGATGCTCGGCATCGGCATTGGCGGTACCGCGGAAAAGTCGATGCTGCTCGCCAAGGAATCGCTGATGGGGGCGATCGACATGGCGCAGTTGAAGCAGCGCGGGCCGCGCAACGACATCGAGGCGCTCCGGATCGAGATATTCGACAAGGTCAACGCGCTCGGTATCGGTGCGCAGGGGCTTGGCGGGCTGTCGACCATCCTCGACGTGAAAATCTTCGACTGGCCGACGCATGCCGCGTCGAAGCCGGTCGCGATGATCCCCAATTGCGCCGCGACGCGCCACGCGCATTTCACGCTCGACGGCTCGGGTCCGGTGTATCTGGAGGCGCCGAAGCTCGACGAGTGGCCCGACGTCAACTGGACGCCGGACAAGGCTGCGATCCGCGTCGACCTCGATACGCTGACGCCCGAGGTGGTGCAGGGCTGGAAGCATGGCGACCGGCTGTTGCTCAACGGCAAGATGCTCACCGGCCGCGATGCCGCGCACAAGCGGATCGCCGACATGCTGGCCAAGGGCGAGCCGCTGCCGGTCGATTTCAAGGGCCGCGTGATCTATTATGTCGGTCCGGTCGATCCGGTCGGTGATGAAGTCGTGGGCCCCGCTGGCCCCACCACCGCCACGCGGATGGACAAGTTCACCCGGATGATGCTCGACCAGGGCCTGCTCGCGATGGTCGGCAAGGCGGAGCGCGGCGCCGATGCGACCAAGGCAATCGCCGAGCGGAAGTCTGCCTATCTGATGGCGGTCGGCGGTGCGGCCTATCTGGTCGCGCGTGCGATCAAGGGCAGCAAGGTGGTCGGCTTCGCGGACCTCGGGATGGAGGCGATCTACGAATTCGAGGTCAGCGACTTCCCGGTCACTGTCGCAGTCGATTCCGCGGGCCAGAACGTCCACCAGCTAGCGCCGCTGGTCTGGCGCGAGAAGATCGCACGGGAGGGGTTGCTGGTCGGGGCCTGAGGCCTCCCGCCCCGTCCCCAGTGCAGGCACGGGGGCCTCTAATTCCGTCACCCCAGCGAAGGCTGGGGGCTCCCGAGGCTTCTGTCCCGCGCCAGCCTCAGGAGATCCCAGCCTGCGCTGGGATGACGGGGGTTGGGAAGGGAGAAGCCACGATCGACTCACCGCGGCGCCATCGCCCAACGGAGGACGTTGCCCGCGCCGATCGCGCCCGCCCGCAATGCGAGCTTCTCGCGCAACGGCACCCGCAGGCCGTGCATCGCGCGCGCCCAAGGCGGCAACAGGTCGACCCCCGACTGCAGCAGGATCTGCTGCAGCGGGCGCGACGCCGGGTTCGGCGCGGGCTGCCCCAGCAGCACCTGCGCGACGTCGCGGGTTCGCGCATCGACTAGCAGCTTCCGGCGCATCCCCCGCAAATAGGTTTCGACCGCCGCCCGCGTCTCCGGCACCTCGGTAGCCCCCAGCCGCCGCGCGAGCGCCGCCATCTCGGCATAATAGCGGTCCTGCCGGGCGCCGGGAAAAGCCGGATCGCGGTAGCGGATATGCGCGGCGAGGAAGCTGCGCGCCTCGGCGACATGCACCCAGGTCAGCAACGCGGGATCGTCCGCCTCGTACGGCGTGCCGTCGGGCAGTGTGCCGCGAATATTGCGGTGGACGTGCCGCACGCGCGCGATCATCGCCTCCGCGCTCGCGGTCGACCCATAAGTGGTGGCGGCGATGAACCGTGCGGTGCGCTTCAGCCGGCCTGGCATGTCGTCGCGGAACCCCGAATGGTCCCATACCCCGGCGAGCACGGCGGGATGCAGCATCTGCAGCAACAGTGCCGAGACGCCGCCGATCATCATCGCGGTGAAGTCGCCGTGGACCTGCCAGCTCGCGGAGTCCGGACCGAACAGTCCGTCGTCGCCGGGCGGACGAGTCAGGTCGACAGCCGACGCCTCGTCGGATCCCATCAGCGTCCGGATCTGGTCTCGAATGGCGTCGCGCAGCATCGCGCTGATCTGGGGTGTGGCGACCGCTGCACCACCCTGCGAAGGAAAATAAGCCAGAAATGAAAAGAGGTTGCCGGGGCGCATCCCTGCGACCCGACAACCTCCAGACATGGTCAGCGGCCGGAGAGCTCCAGCCCGGAGGACCATGCGAACCGCCTTGCCTGTGAATCACGCCGTTGACTGGAGGAGGATACCTCCCGGCGCGACATCTCGGCGTTTAGCGGCGCGTCCCCCGAACGAACCGAACCGAACTCACTGCTGAACCATGAGACATCGGATCACCTCCTTTCGCTTGTTGAAACAACGCGGCCAAGCCTGGCCGCAACCGCAATGTGGCTTGCAGGCGGTCGCGATACAAGCGCTGATTTACGTGTTTTCGACAGTCCGTTTTCGGGGCGTTTTCGGCGGCCGACTAGCCCCGGCAATCCTCGGTCACGCGCTCGATCTCGGCCCAGGCGGGGACCACCAGCGTCGGCATCCCGGCCTGCGCGACCACGAAACGGCCACGGCTGAAGCCCATCGCCTCCAGGATCGGGTCGCCCGGCACCAACGCGGCGGCGACATAGGGCAGGGCGCCGCCGACCGGCTGCACCGCCAGGCCGCGCGTCGTGCTCGACGTCCGGATCGTCAGCGGCGTCACCGCAGTGCCCGCCCGCGACAGGAATATCTGCCGCGTGGTCAGGTCGCAGCGCAGCGTCAGCGACGCATCCGATCCCACCGGTCCGAACAGCGCGATCGATCCACGCGGGTCGCGGCGATAGGTCCAGGTGCCGGGACTATACGGCAGATCGCGCCAGTCCGCAGCAGGCATGGGGGGTGGCGGTGGTACCGGTCGCGGCTGTGCGATCGGTCGCGGCGGTGGCGGTGCGCTGGTCGGAGCGGCGACGCAGCCGCCGATCACGGCCAGCAGAGCGAGGGGGGCAAGGGCGCGCATGCCTCGCTATGGCGGATGCGCGGGAGCCGCTCAACCCGTCGCCGGTCCGACGTGTGGGAACCGCCGCGCCCTCCTACCGGTTCAACGTCGCGAACGTCCTGGAGAAACACCGTGTCCGATACCCCCGCTACCCCGACCCAGCTGCTCGTCCAGGCGAACATCTCCGGGACGATGAAGGTCGAGAGCCGTGACGGCGACGCGGTCGGATCGGTCCACGCCTTCATGGTCCACAAGGGCACCGGTCGCGTCACCCACGCGGTGCTGAGCCTCGGCGGCTTCCTGGGGATGGGCAAGAGCTTCTACCCGCTCCCCTTCGCGCTGCTGCAGTTCGACGCCGTCCGCGACCTGTACATGGTGACGATCGACAAACGTGTCCTCGAAGGTGGCCCCAGCTGGTCGAACAACGCACCGGTATTCGACCAGGCCTATGCCGACCGGGTTGCCAGCTATTACGGATCGGGCGCCGAGAATCTGACGGTAGGCTAGGCGGCGCGCGGGACGATGCGATCGAGCGCGCCGTTCAACGCGCGCTTGGCTTCGAGAAGTTCGTACTGGTTCTGCAGCCGCAGGAAGAACCCTTCGGACAGTCGGAAATACCGCGTGAGACGCAGGTCGAGTTCGCCATCCACTGGGCGGGCACCGCTGATGACGGACGCGACCTGATCCGGCGCAACGCCGATATCCCGAGCAAGCCGTTCGACGCTCAGTTCTTCGGGCTCAAGAAATTCGCTGACCAGCATCTTCCCCGCGTGCTCGTTCTCGAGCCAATCGGAGTCAGTGATAGTCGATAATCCCGACGTCATATGCGTCTCCGTCCTTCCAGGCGAAACATATGCGCCACTGCATATTAATGGAAATGGAATGTTGGCCCAGGCGGTCGTCCTTCAGCGCATGAAGGCGGTTGCCGGGCAGTTCCCCCAGTTCCTCCAATGATCGCGCGGCGTCCAGCAGCTTCATCCGACGCATCGAGCGCTGTTGGACGTCGGCGGGCAATCTACGGCTACGATCACCGTTCCAGATACGTTCGGTTTCCGGGTCTGCGAAGCTTCGGATCATGGGGCTCTCCGCGATGAACCCATGCTCTATGCTTCGCAGAACCCTACGTCGTTACCGCCGTCAGAGAGGAAGGACCGGTATCCGATCTACCGCGACCGGCTCCCCCCCATCCGCATCTTCTGGCTCTTCCCATAGCGCGTCTTGCGCGTGCCCGGCTTGCCCTCGTTCGAACGCCCCATCATCGGCGCCTTTTGCTGGTCGACCGGCAACCCGAGTTCGTCGTTCTCGAGCTGGCGGATCTCGTCGCGCAGGCGCCCGGCGGTCTCGAACTCCAGATCGCTCGCCGCCTTGCGCATCTGCTTCTCGAGATCCTCGATATACGCGCGCAGGTTGTGCCCGACCATGTGCGGGCGATCCTCGTCGATCGGGATCGTGACCTGGTCGCCGCTCGCGACGTGCGCGATGATGTCGCCGATGTTGCGCTTGATCGTGGTCGGCGTAATGCCGTGTTCGGTGTTGTAGGCGACCTGCTTCTCACGACGGCGCCCGGTCTCGTTCATCGCGCGCTCCATCGAGCCCGTGATGCGATCGGCATAGAGGATGACGCGCCCGTCGACGTTGCGCGCGGCGCGGCCGATGGTCTGGATCAGCGACGTCTCGGAGCGCAGGAAGCCCTCCTTGTCCGCATCGAGGATCGCGACCAGCCCGCATTCGGGGATATCGAGCCCCTCGCGCAGCAGGTTGATGCCGATCAGCACGTCGTACACGCCAAGCCGCAGGTCGCGGATCAGCTCGATGCGTTCCAGCGTCTCGACGTCCGAATGCATGTAGCGGACCTTGATCCCGGCCTCGTGCATGTACTCGGTCAGGTCCTCCGCCATCCGCTTGGTCAGCGTGGTCACCAGCGTGCGGTAGCCAGCCTCGGTAGTCTTCCGCGCCTCGACGATCAGGTCCTGGACCTGTTCCTCGACCGGCTTGATCTCGACCGGCGGATCGATCAGCCCGGTCGGGCGGATGACCTGTTCGGCAAAGACGCCGCCGGTCTGTTCCATCTCCCACGACCCCGGCGTCGCCGAGACATAAGTCGTCTGCGGCCGCATCGCGTCCCATTCGTTGAAGCGCAGCGGGCGGTTGTCGATCGCCGACGGCAGGCGGAAGCCGTATTCCGCCAGCGTCAGTTTCCGTCGGTGATCGCCGCGCGACATGCCGTTGATCTGGCCAATCGTGACATGGCTCTCGTCGACGAACAGCAGCGCGTTGTCTGGCAAATATTCGAACAGCGTGGGGGGTGGTTCGCCCGGCATCCGCCCGGTCAGGAAGCGGGAATAATTCTCGATCCCCGCGCAACTGCCGGTCGCCGCAATCATCTCGAGATCGAAATTGGTACGCTGCTCCAGCCGCTGCGCTTCGAGCAGCTTGCCCTCGATCACCAGTTCCTTCAGCCGCTCGGCGAGCTCGTGCTTGATCGCCTCGCCCGCCTGTTTCAGCGTCGGGCCGGGCGTGACGTAATGGCTGTTCGCATAGATGCGGATCGAGTTGAGGCTGGCGATCTTGCTGCCGGTCAGCGGATCGAACTCGGTGATCTCCTCGATATCGTCGCCGAAGAACGACACCCGCCACGCGCTGTCCTCATAGTGCGACGGAAAGATCTCGAGCGTATCGCCCTTCACTCGGAAATTGCCGCGCTGGAACGCCGCGTCGTTGCGCTTGTACTGTAGCGCGACCAGCTTCCGCACGATCTCGCGCTGGTCGACGGTCGTGCCCTTTTTCAGGTCGAAGATCATCGCCGAATAGGTCTCGACCGATCCGATGCCGTATAGGCACGACACCGACGCGACGATGATCACGTCGTCGCGTTCGAGCAGCGCGCGCGTCGCCGAATGGCGCATCCGGTCGATCGACTCGTTGGTCGAGGATTCCTTCTCGATGTACGTATCCGACCGCGCGACGTAGGCTTCGGGCTGGTAATAGTCGTAATACGAGACGAAATATTCGACCGCGTTGTTCGGGAAGAACGACTTCATCTCGCCGTACAGCTGCGCCGCGAGGATCTTGTTCGGCGCCAGGATCAGCGCCGGGCGCTGGACCGCCTCGATCACCTTGGCGACGGTGAAGGTCTTGCCCGACCCGGTGACGCCCAGCAGCACCTGGTCCTTCTCGGCATCGTTCACCCCGGCGACGAGTTCGGCGATCGCGCCGGGCTGATCGCCGCTCGGCGTGTATTCGCTGACAAGTTCGAACCGCTTGCCGCCCTCGACCTTGTCGGGACGTGCCGAAGGGCGGTGGGGTACGAAGGTCTCGCCGGTCTCGGGCTCGGCAAGGCTGGTGCGAATCTGAATGGCCATAGCGCCCGAATATGGGTTCGCGCACGCGGCCGCGCAACGCGCCCCGAACGATCTAGATGTGCGCTTGGCGGGCGTCGCAATCGCCGATAGCCTGACGTCGATAAAACAAAGGGGATACCATGCGCCGTCTGATGTTCGCGTTGCTGCTCGCCACCACCGGAGCGCCTGTCGGGGCAAGGACGGTCGCAGTCGAGGAGCGCTCGATCGACCAGCTCCAGGCGGATATGGCCGCGGGGAAGGCATCGAGCGTCGACCTGACCCGCGCCTATCTGGCGCGGATCGCGGCGATGGATCGCAAGGGGCCGACAATGCGCAGCATCATCGCGCTCAACCCCGACGCGCTGGCGCAGGCGAAGGGGCTGGACGAAGAGCGAAAGGCGGGGCGGGTGAGGGGGCCGCTTCACGGCGTGCCGGTGCTGATCAAGGACAATATCGAGACCGCCGATGCGATGCCGACGACCGCGGGCAGCCTGGCGCTGAAGGCCAACCTTACGCGCCGCGACGCCCCGGTGGTCGCGCAGCTGCGCGCGGCGGGTGCGGTGATCCTGGGGAAAACCAACCTCAGCGAATGGGCGAACATCCGGTCGACCCGGTCGATGAGCGGCTGGAGCGCCACGGGCGGCCTGGTCCGCAACCCCTATGCGCTCGATCGCACCGCCTGCGGATCGTCGAGCGGGTCGGGCGCTGCGATCGCGGCGAGCTTCGCGGCGGCGGCGGTGGGGACCGAGACCGACGGTTCGGTGGTCTGTCCGTCGTCGATCAACGGACTGGTCGGACTGAAACCCTCGATCGGCCTCGTCAGTCGCACCCATGTCGTGCCGATCAGCCATAGCCAGGACACGCCTGGACCGATGGCGCGCAGCGTCCGCGACGTCGCCACACTGTTGTCGGCGATGGTCGGGGCGGACCCGGCGGATGCGGCAACCGCAGGCGCGGTGAAGCGCGACTATACTGCCGGGCTGTCGGCCAGCGCGCTGTCGGGTCTGCGCATCGGCGTCGTCCGGCCCGAGATGACCGCCGATGTCGCTGCCCGGTATCAGGCCGCGCTCGACGTGCTGAAGGCCGCGGGTGCGGTACTGGTCGAGGTCAAGCAGCCCAAGCTCGAGGGCATCGGCGAGGCCGAGTTGCTGGTGCTGCAGACCGAATTGAAAGCCGATCTCGACATCTATCTCGGTACTAGTCCGGCGCCGATCGCGACCCGGTCGCTGGATCAGGTGATCGCGTTCAACACCGCCAACGCGCCGACCGAAATGCCGTTCTTCGCGCAGGAGACGTTCGAGGCGGCGGCCAAGACCAAGGGGCTGGCCGATCCCGCCTATCTGGCGGCGCGTGCGAAGTCGCTGCGGCTGGCGGGCGTCGAGGGGATCGACGCGATGCTTCGGACCGCAGGTGCGACCGTTCTGGTCGAGCCGACCTACGGCCCCGCGTGGCTCAGCGAACCGGTGTACGGCGACCAATATGGCGGCCCCAGTTCGAGCGAACTGCCCGCGATCGCCGGCTATCCGAACCTGACCGTGCCGATGGGCCTGGTCCGCGGCCTGCCGGTCGGCCTGTCGTTCATCGCGACGAAGTTCGGCGAGGCAGCGGTGCTCGGCGCCGGCTACGCGTATGAACAGCGTGCGAAGGCGCGCGTCGCGCCGCGGTATCTGCCCAGTGCGGATGTCGGTCCGGGATTGGCGGGAACGCCGTAATATCTTCGCAGGCCGCGCGGCTATGCGATGGGGTCGGTCAGGACGCGGCCTTGACCTGCTCGCCCAGCGACAGCCGCTCGCCCCGGCTGACGATCACGCGGTCGCCCAGCTTGACCGCGCCGAACAGCAGCTTGGCGAACGGCTTCGGCACGCCGACGCAGCCATGGGTGGCAAGGTTCGATCCGACCGCGCTGCCATGGATAGAGATGCCGTCGTTGGTCAGCCGCAGCATGTACGGCATCGGTGCGTCGTACAGGTTGGAGACGTGTTTCGCGTCCTTCTGACTGATCGCGAACACGCCGAGCGGGGTCGGCTTCTCGTCGGCGCCATAGACCACGACTGCGGTGCCGATCTCGTAGCCGCCGCGGAATACCGACAGCGTCTGCGCCTCCAGGTCGACCGTGACGACGATCGGCCCGGCAGGGACGCCGGCCTCGTCCCAGTAATAATCGCCGTGCACAAACGGCGATTTCACCGCCAGGATGCGCTTCACGACATAGCCGGCGTCGGGCGCAGGCGCGCGCGTTGGTGCGGGTTTAGCCGCAGGCGCGCGCGTTGGTGCGGGTTTAGCCGCGAGCGCGACCGGCCTTGCGATCGGCGCGGGCGCGCGAACCGGCGTCGCTGCCTGCGCCACGGCAGGCCGGCCCGGTGCGCCGAGCATCGCGACCGCGCCGGCCAGCCCCGCGGTCCCGGCCAGTACCGCGACCGCCACCATCTGCATCGCCCTGATCTTCGCCATCCAACCGACCCTTGCGTTGAGTGGACGGCATGCCGGGGATGCGGCGACGACGCCAGCAGCGATTGCGCGCTGTCCCGCCGCGATACGAACGGCGTCTATATTGTCCACGCTGGGGCGCCGCCCGCCTATACGTAGGGTTAACGCGCCGTTCCGCCATCATTCAGCCCGACTCGCGCAAAGACTGAAACACGGTCGGACACCTATGCGTTGTCCCATGTGGACCGGGCGTAACGAGTAATGGAGGTTCGCGATGAACGGATTGATAAAGAAGGCAGGTCTTGGAATCGCGCTGGCGGCGACGGCACTGACGGCGGCGGCACCAGCCGACGCGCAGCGCTGGGGGCGGGGTGGTTATGGTGGCTATCGCGGTCACCGCGGCGGCGACGTGGCCGGTGCGGCGGTGCTGGGCGGTATCCTGGGTCTCGGCGTTGGCGCGGTGATCGCCAGCAACAACAACCGCGGGCGCTATTATGACCGCGGCTACTACAACGACGGCTATTATCAGGGACCGCCGGTTCGCACCTATTACCGCGAGGATTATCGCCCGCGGTGCTGGAGCGAATGGCGTCGGGATCCCTATTATGGCGATCCAGTGCGGGTCCAGGTCTGCAGCTGATCGTGCAACAAGGCGTCGGGATCGCTCCCGGCGCCGTTTTTTTGTGGCGCGCGCGGGGCGGTTGCCGCTAACGCGCAGGCATGACCGAGACTCCAGACGCGCCGCAGGCCGAAGCCCCGAACTCCGACGCCGTTCAGGGCGACACCCCGCCCGATCGCCTGTCGACCAATTACCGCAGCCCGTTCTTCAAGCAGGACCTGCTGGAACGCGGCATCGGCATCCGCTTCAAGGGTGCGGTGCGCCACGACGTCGAGGAATATTGCATCTCCGAAGGCTGGATCCGCGTCGCGCTCGGCAAGAAGGTCGATCGGCATGGCAATCCGCTGACGCTGAAGCTGTCGGGCGATATCGAGGCGTGGTTCGAGCGGCCGGCGGCGGACAAGGCTGCGGACTGAACGCCAAACCCCCGTCATCCTGACGAAAGTCAGGACCCAGAGCCCCAAGCGCCAGCGCCCGTAACCCTGGGTCCTGACTTTCGTCAGGATGACGAGGTAGAAGCAGGATGACGGGGTCGAAATACGTCGCAGCGCCCCACACCCGTCACCACAGCGCAGGCTGCGGTCTACCCGTTGGCGGACGCTGTGCCCCGAACCGGGAGATCCCAGCCTTCGCTGGGATAACGGATTGGAAGAGCTGGGATGACAGAGGCGGGCAGGGAGGACGGAGCGTGTACGTCGCGCCCTAAGCCGCCACCCCCTCCAACGCCTCGCTAGCCTCAAGCCACTTCGCCTCGCTAGCATCCAGCTTCACCTGGACCTCGGCGCGGCGCTTGTTCAGATCCCCCATCGACATCCGCGAAAACCGCGGCTCGGCCTTGGCCGGATCGGTCATCGCCAGGTCGAGCGCGGCGACTTCCTTGGTGAACTTGGCGGTCTGTTCCTCCAGCTCGCGCAACGTCTTGCGCATCGCCGCGTCGTTGCTCTTGGCATCCGCGGCGGCCTTCTTGCCTGCCTTCTTGTCGGCCTTCGACGCGGCATCGCCCTTGCCGCCGTCGCCCTTCAGCACCAGCGCGATATAGTCGTCGAGGCTGCCGTCGAATTCCTTCGCGGTGCCGTCGTCGACCAGCACCAGCCGGTCGGCGGTCAGCTCCAGCATGTGGCGATCATGGCTGACCAGCACCACCGCGCCGGTATAGGCGTTGAGCGCCTGGACCAGCGCCTCGCGCGCATCGACGTCCAGATGGTTGGTCGGCTCGTCGAGGATCAGCATGTGCGGCGCATCGCGCGTGATCAGCGCCAGAGCGAGGCGCGCACGCTCGCCGCCCGACAGCTTGCCGACCTTGGTCGTCGCCTTGTCGCCCGAGAACCCGAACCGGCCCAGCTGACCGCGCACCGCAGCAGGGGTGGCCCCCTTCATCAGGTGCGTCATATGCTCGATCGGGGTATCGTGCGGATCGAGTTCCTCGACCTGATACTGGGTGAAATACCCCACCTTCATCTTGTTCGACGACGCCATCGCGCCGTCCATCGGCGCGAGCTGCGCCGCCAGCAGGCGCGCGAGCGTGGTCTTGCCGTTGCCGTTGCGCCCCAGCAGCGCGACCCGGTCGTCGGGGTCTAGCCGCATGTTCAGTCGCTTCAGGATCGGCACATCGGCATAACCGACGCTCGCCATGTCGAGGGTGATCAGCGGCGGGCGCAGTTCGGTCGGGTTGGGGAAGCCGAACGACAGCGTCGGATCGTTGAAGCTCTCCGCGATCGGCTGCATCTTCGCGAGCATCTTCTGGCGGGACTGGGCCTGCTTCGCGGTCGACGCACGGGCGGAATTCTTAGCGATATATTCCTGCAGCTTCTCGCGCTGCACCGCCTGGTTGGCGCGCGCCGCCTCGATCTGCGCAAGCCGCTCGGCACGCTGGCGTTCGAACGAATCATAGCCGCCGGGGTAGAGCGTGATCTTGCCACCCTGCAGATGCAGGATGTGATCGACCACGTTATTGAGGAAGTCGCGCTCGTGGCTGACCACCACGATCGTTGCCTTGTAGCCCTTGAGGAAGTCCTCCAGCCACATCACCGCCTCGAGATCGAGATGGTTCGAGGGCTCGTCGAGCAGCAGCAGGTCGGGCTGCGAGAACAGCAGAGCGGCGAGCGCGACGCGCATCTTCCAGCCACCCGAGAAGCTGTCGAGCGTGCGCGCCTGCATCTCCTCGTCGAAGCCGAGGCCAAGCAGGATCTGCGCGGCGCGGGCCGGCGCGGTATAGGCGTCGATCGCGATCAGCCGCTCGTACACGTCGCCGAGCCGGTCGGGATCCTCGCTGGTCTCGCTCTCGATCATCAGCGCGGCGCGTTCGGAATCGGCTTCGAGCACGGTCTCGAACGGCGTCTTGACGCCGTGCGGTGCCTCCTGCGCGAGATAGCCGATGCGGGCGCCGCGCGGCATGTCGGCGGAACCGTCGTCGGGTTCGAGCTGGCCCGCGATCACGCGCACCATCGTCGACTTGCCGGCGCCGTTGCGCCCGATCAGGCCGACGCGGCTGCCCGGTGGCAGCGACGCACTGGCGCCGTCGAGGATGACGCGGCTGCCAAGGCGCACCGTGATATTGTTCAGGTTCAGCATGCGCGCGCCGTTAGCAGATGCAGCACGGATTTGCGAGGGCGGGTGTCGTCTCCGTCATACCGACGAGTCGCGATATCTGCTCCCCTCCCTGGAAGGGAGGGGCTGGGGGTGGGTTGGCTCACGAGGGATCGCGGTGTCTGCCCCAAGCCGACCCACCCCCGACCCCTCCCTTCCAGGGAGGGGAGATAAGCCGCGTCAGATCGGCGCGCTTTCCTCGCCGACGGTGGCGGCTTCGGTGCCGGTATCCAGCGCACCCGGCTGGTGTCCGCCGACATGCACCCGCACGCCTGCATAATTGACGCGGACCAGTTGCGGCGCGGCGACGGGCGCGATCTTGCCCCGGTGCACCGTGACCCCGGCGACGGTCTCGTTGCCGCGGTGCACGGTGACGCCCTCGACCGTCATCGACGTCGCGGCGACCGCGAGGGACGGCACGCCGGGTTCGACACCCGCATAAGCCTGGCGGAACGTCAGCGCGCGTTCCAGTGCGCCCTGCCAGCGATAGAACACGTGCGCCCCGACCGTCGTGATCCGCGCCAGGCTCGACGCCCACCACGGCAGGATGCTGGTGGTATGGAACGACGTCGCCGCACCGACCGCGGCATAGACGCTACCCGACAGCGCCGCGTCGGCGACGGCGCGCGCGCGGTCCCAGGGGCCGGGCTCGCGCGGGCGCATCATCGATCCGTCGCAGGTGAAGCTGAACTGGCACCCGGTGCGGCGCTGCGATCCCTGATAGACCACGCCGCACACGGTGTCGGGAAAGGCGCGGTCGCGGACGCGGTTGAGCACGACCTGCGCGACCGCCCGCTGCCCGTCGACCGATTGCGATCGCGCTTCGTAATAGACCGCGGCGGTCAGGCAATCCGCGGCGCGCGCGGCATCGTCGGTGGTGCGCGGCGCCATGAACGGCGGCGCCGCTACCGAGGCGAACGCGGTGCGGCCGTCCTCGGGCGTCAGCGCCTTGGCGGAGATGTCGTCGGGTAGGCTCAGCGCCATGCGCTGCAACAGCGCGCGCGCATCGGGCACCGCCTGGACGCGCGACACCGGTTTCGGATGATCGTCGGGCACGCAACTGGTCGCGAGTACCAGTGCGGGCAGCCCGATCAGGCCGTGAACATAGAGAGAGCCGCGCTTCGCCATGCTCGCGGGGCGTAGCGGGCAGGGGTTGTGGAGTGGTTAATGCGCCTACTGCGAAGCACGTACCTCGCCGCCAATCCGTCACCCCAGCGTAGGCTGGGGTCTCTCTTTGGGCGGACGCTGTGGCCCGACCCGGGAGATCCCAGCCTTCGCTGGGATGACGGTGGGGTGCTGGGATGGCGTCAGGATGTCGGTTTGACGACGAATCAGATCAGTGCACGAACCGCGCGACGACATCGCGGTACGACCGGCTGACCTTCACGCTCGCCCCGGAATTCAGCACCAGGAAGCATTCGCCATTGGTATGCGGCTTGACCTGCTTGACCAGGTCGAGGTTGACGATCGTCGAGCGATGCACCCGCTGGAACCGCCGCGGATCGAGCCGCTTCTCGAGGTCCTTCATCGTCTCACGCAGGATCAGCGTGTTGTCGCCGGTATAGATGCACATATAGTCGCCGGCGGCATCGATCCGCTCGATCGTATCCACATCGACGCGGAAGATCTGGCCGCGATCCTTGATGTTGATGAGCTTTTCGAAGCGGTTCGCCTGCACCGCATCAGCGTTGTCGGACATGTCCGCGGCCGCATCGGGTGCGACATCGGCGAGCACTTCGCGCAACCGGTCGACCTCCTCGACGCCGCGCTTCTCGTTCAGACGCTGGCGGACCCGCTCGATCGTATCGGCTAGCCGTGATTCCTCGACCGGCTTCATCAGGTAATCGACCGCCTGCGCCTCGAACGCGCGGAGCGCATGATCGCTATAGGCGGTGACGAACACGAACAGCGGGGGTTCGACCTCCATCAACCCCTGGACGACGGAGAAGCCGTCGAACCCGGGCATCTGGATGTCCAGGAAGACCAGGTCGGGCTTGTGGGTCTTGATCGCGCGGATCGCCTCGCGGCCGTTCGAGCATTTTTCGATGATCTCGACGTCTTCATGGGCTTGCAGCCGGAGCTCCAGGCCCTGGATCGCCAGCGGCTCGTCGTCGACGAGAATGGTACGGATGGTCATGCGGCCTCTCTGTTCACGTCTTCGAGCTGGTACGGAATCTCGATCTCGACCGAGAAGCCGCCAGCAGGCGTGGAGCGCGTTTCGAAACGGTGGTCGGCCCCGAAGGACTGCACCAACCTGTCCCTTATATTGGCGAGCCCCACGCCGGTTGAAAGGCTTGAACTGATCCTGCCCTCGATCAACCCCGGTCCGGTGTCGGATACGGCGATCTGCACGCGTTCCCCGGCGAGCCGCACGCGGACGCGGATTTCGGCGCCTTCCTCCTGCGGCGTGACCGCATATTTGATCGCGTTCTCGACCAGCGGCTGCAGCAGCAGCGACGGCAGTCGGGCGCGTTCGGCGCGGGGGTCGATGTCGAATTCGGGACGCATCCGGTCCTCGAACCGCATCTTCTCGATCTCGAGATACAGTTTCAGCTGGTCGATCTCCTGCGCCACCGTGACGTGCGCGGTCGGTTCGTTGGCCAGCGTATAACGCAGGAACGACGACAGCCGGCTCAGCATCGCATTGGCGCGCTCGGTCTGCTTGAGCAGCACCAGCGTCGAGATCGAATTGAGCGTGTTGAACAGGAAATGCGGGTTCAGCTGATAGCGCAGCATCGCCAGCTGTGCCGACGACGCCTGCGATTCCAGATGCTGCATCTGGTCGATCTGGTCCTCGACGATCAGGTAGAAGTTGATCCCGAAATACAGCGCGGACCAGCCCGCCAGCGTCACGAAGTTGAGGAACACGAACCCCAGCAGCAGCGTGATCGTGATTCCCGGATTGCTGGTCTTGATGAACGAGAAGGCGAACGCGTCGAGAATGACGTACAGGAACGTCGCCGCCGCCAGCGTCGCGACCGTCAGGAACAGCCCCAGCACGCGCGGGATGCGGCGGTACGATCCGTACAGCGTCGAGAGCAGCAGCGTGATGCAGTAGCCGATGATCGATTCGATGATCACCGGGATGATCACGTCCAGCGTGAGGCCGTTCGAGACCGACGACACCCCGCGCAGCACGAGGTAGCCGCTCCACCCCACCGCCTGCAGCGTCCAGAACGCGCGGCTCTTGTTCTCGAAGAACGGCCGCGCGGTGAACGGCAGGCGGCGGGTGGTCACGCCGGGCGTGCCGGATGCGGTAGGGGTGGGGAGCATGGCCATCGTTGCGCGCGGTCTTACACGCGGGCGGGGGCGGGTGCAAAAATAGGTGCGCAGGGCATTTCGCTGGTTCCGTCTCTGGGCAAACCAAGCGGCATCGGACCAAACGTCCACTTGTCCGATACCGAGCCACGCGCCACACGGTTTGGGTGAGCCTTTTGCGTCACCTCACGCCGCTGCAAGCGCGGCTGCTCCTGGCGCTGTTCGCCTGCGCGATGCTGGCGCGTGCGCTGGTGCCGAGCGGGTGGATGCCCGTCGCGACCGCGGACGGGGTCCGGATCGTGCCGTGTTCGGGCACCGGACCGCTGCTCCCGCAGGCCGCGGCGCCGATGGATCACGCCATGCCCGGGATGGCGCACAGGGATGCCATGGCGGGCATGGTGCACAAGGATGCCGATCACGGGGCGTCCGGCGTCGATCACCCCTGCGCCTTTGCCGGCGTCACGCCGGTCGTCGATGCACCGGCGCTGGCCGTTGCCCCGCCGCCACTATTCGTACGCACCACGCCCGCACCGGTCCGCACGCTCGTGTCCGTCGGTCACGGACTGGCCGCACCCCCGCCGCCGCAGACCGGACCGCCGCCCTTCGCCTGAGTTTTGCAGCGCAGCCGCCTTTTGACGGTGGAGCGCCACGTCCAGGTTCGAAGGAAATTCCATGTACACGCATTTCGCGCTGATCGGCGCGCCGATGCTCGTCCTCGTCGCGGCACCCGCCGCGGCGGAGGACGAGCGCAAGACCGATATCATCGTCACCGCCCGCAAACCCGTCCCCCAGGAGCAGCCCGCTACCCAGGCGAGCGTCGACGCCGCGACCATCGCCGCGACCGTCAACGCGGTGAACGTCGAGGATACGCTGAAATACCTGCCCAGCCTGCTGGTCCGCAAACGCCATATCGGCGACACCCAGGCCCCGCTCGCGACCCGCACCAACGGCGTCGGGGCCAGCGCCCGCAGCCTGGTCTATGCCGATGGCGCGCT
The DNA here is from genome assembly GCF_042466235.1 of Sphingomonas sp. R86521. Classification (NCBI taxonomy): domain Bacteria; kingdom Pseudomonadati; phylum Pseudomonadota; class Alphaproteobacteria; order Sphingomonadales; family Sphingomonadaceae; genus Sphingomonas; species Sphingomonas sp. R86521. The sequence continues at coordinate 1,026,409 of NZ_JAXHBY010000001.1, forward strand.
GCTGTCGGCGCTGATCGGCAACAACAACACCAATGCGTCGCCGCGCTGGGGCCTGGTCAGCCCGCAGGAGATCGCGCGGATCGACGTGCTCTACGGACCTTATTCGGCGGCCTATCCCGGCAACGCGATCGGCGCGGTCGTCAACATCACCACGCGGCTGCCCGACCGGCTGGAGGCGACGGTGACCGGCGGCACCAATCTCCAGACCTATGACCAGTATGGCACGCACCAGACACTGCCGGCCTATCAGTTCGGCGCGACGCTGGGCGACCGGTTCGGACCGCTCGCGCTGTTCGGCAGCTACGACCACGTCACCAGCAACAGCCAGCCGCTCCTGTTCGTCACCGCCACCCGGCCGGCGCCGGCCAGCGGCGCGGGCACGCCGGTCACCGGCGGCTATGACGACGTCAATCGCACTAACGTGCCCATCCGCGTGCTCGGCGCCAGCGCGATCGAGCATCAGCAGCAGGACCGCTTCAAGCTGAAGGCCGCGCTCGACGTCACGCCGTCGATCCGCCTCAGCTATGTCGGCGCGCTGTTCCTCAACGATACCGACGCGGTCGCGCAGACCTATCTGCGCGACGCGGCCGGCACGCCGGTGTTCGCGGGCACCGTCAACAGCGGCAGCCGCACCTACACGCTGGCGCCCGCCGCGTTCTCCGGCGGCACCTATGCGTTCGACGAGCGCCACTGGAGCCATGCGCTGTCCGCGACCGGCAGCGGCGCGGTCGACTGGCAGGTGATCGGCACGCTGTACGATTATGCGCAGGACGATCAGCGCAGCCCGACCACCGCGCTGCCCGCGGCGCGGACCGGCGGGGCGGGGACGATCACCCGGCTCGGCGGTACCGGCTGGACGACGCTCGACGCGAAGGCCGGCTGGAACGCCACCGCGGCGCACCGGATCGACATCGGCGCGCATTTCGATCGGTTCGAACTGCACAGCAACCGCTACGTGACCGACGACTGGATATCCGGCCAGCCAGGGCAGCTGAACCTCGCCTCGCGCGGTCGGACCCGGACCGCGGCGCTGTGGGCGCAGGATGCTTGGCGCATGACGCCGGCGGTCACGCTGACGCTTGGCGGGCGCTACGAATGGTGGCGCGCCTATGACGGCAGCAACTTCTCGCTCGCCCCGGCGATCGCGGCGACCCAGCCCGTCCTCACCGCCGCGCGCTTCTCGCCAAAGGCGTCCTTGGCCTGGGACGCATCCCCGGTCGTCACGCTGCGCGCATCGTTCGGCACCGCGTGGCGCTTTCCGACCGTCGGCGAACTCTATCAGATCGTCACGACCCCGGTCGCCGCCGTCCCCAACCCGAACCTGAAGCCCGAACGCGCGCTGTCGGAGGAACTGAGTGCGGAGCATCATGACGATCATGGCACGCTGCGCGTGTCGCTGTTCAACGAAAGCATCCGCGACGCACTGATCTCGCAGACCGGGCCGCTCAACGGCACCCCGACGCTCGCCACCTTCGTCCAGAACGTCGGCCGGACCCGCGCCCGCGGCGTCGAGGCGGCAGTGCAGCGCGTCGACATCGTGCCGCGGTTCGACCTGACCGGCAGCGTCACCTATGCCGACGCCACCACGCGAGAAAACGCAGCCTTCCCCGCCGCGGTCGGGAAACGCCTGCCGCAGGTCCCGAAATGGAAGGCGACGCTGGTCGGCACCTGGCGCCCGGTCGACGGCGTCTCGCTGACCGCGGCGGGGCGCTATGCCAGCCGCTTCTACGGCACGCTCGACAACAGCGACGTGGTCGGGAACACCTATCAGGGCTTCTACAAATACCTGGTCGTCGACCTCCGCGCGCAGTTCAAGGTCGGCGAGCATTACACGCTGGGGCTGGGCGTCGATAACGTCGGCAACGACCGGTATTTCCTGTTCCACCCGTTCCCGCAGCGTAGCTTCCAGGCGGACCTGACATGGAAACTGTGACGCGCGCGAACGGCGCCGGTGCGTCGTGGTACAATGCGGTCTGGCGCTGGCATTTCTATGCCGGGCTGTTCTGCATGCCGTTCGTGCTGTGGCTGTCGGTCACCGGCACGATCTATCTCTGGAAGCCGCAGATCGAAGTGTGGCAGGACCGCGCCTACGATACCCTTCCAGTGCAGGCGCCGCGCGCCGCCCCGGACCGCATCGTCGCCACCGCGCTCACCGCGGTTCCCGGCGCACACCTGTCGAAGTACCAGCTGCCGGTGTCCCCGAACCAGGCGGTCCGCGTGCTGGTCGCGAAGGACGGCGTCGAGACCCGGGTCTATGTCGATCCCTACCGTCTCCGCGTCCTGAACAGCGTCCGCGAGGATGGGCGGCTGATGAAGACGATCTCGGCGCTCCACGGCACGTTGCTCGCGGGCGCCCCCGGCAGTTGGCTGGTCGAGATCGCGGCGTGCTGGACCATCACGATGCTGCTCACCGGCCTCTATCTCTGGTGGCCACGCGGGCGAAAGGGGCTGGGCGGTATCCTTTACCCGCGCTGGCGCAGCGGACGGCGGTTGTTCTGGCGCGATACCCATGCGGTCGCTGGGATCTGGGTCAGCGTCGCGGCGATTTTCCTGATCGCCACCGGCCTGCCCTGGGCCAACGCCTGGGGCGGCTATCTCGGCGCGGTCCGCACCGCGACCGGCACCACCGATGGCCCGGTCGACTGGAAGGTCGCGGGCAAGCCGGACGCGCATGCCGAGCACCGGGGCACGGCAATGCCTGCGGCCGAACCCGGCAATCTCGACGCCGTCGTGGCCACGGGCGCTCGCCTCGCGCTCGCCCCGCCGGTGCTGATCGCGCCGTCCGGAGCCGATCGCTGGACGATCAGCTCGGACTCCGCCAACCGGCCAGAGCGCAGCCGGGTCACCGTCGACGCCGCTACCGGCCGGATCCTCGACCGCCGCGATTTCGCCCAGCGCCAGTGGATCGACCGCGCGGTCGGCTACGGCGTCGCCATCCACGAAGGCGCGTTCTTCGGCCTCGCCAACCAGATCCTCGGCACGCTGGTGACCGCGTTGCTGGCGACGCTGTCGGTGTCGGGCGCGGTGATGTGGTGGCGTCGCCGCCGCCCCGGCACGCTGGGCCAGCCGCCGCGGCTCGGCCGTCCGCGCTACGGCTGGAGCCTGGCCGGCACGATCGCGGCGCTCGGCGTGGCGATGCCACTGTTTGGCGCCACCCTGATCGGCGTGCTCGCGGTCGACCGGCTCGCGACGCTCCGCCGCCGATAACGAAAAGGGCCGCCGTCCCGGATGGAACGGCGGCCCCTTCAGCCGATCGATGTCACGCTGGCCTTAGAAGGTGAAGCGCGCGCCGATACGGATCGAGTAGAGCGACTGGTTCACGTAGACCTGATCGGCCTGCGGCGTGAAGGTCGCGCCGCCGCCGACCGGCGAGTAGCGATACTGCGCGCACGCCTGACCGACGGTGGTCGCGATCGTGCCGGCACCATCGGCATTGCCGGGGGTGGTCAGGCACTGCGCGCGGATCAGCGCCGTGTTGTACGGGAACACGTACTCGCGCTGCTGGCCCCAGTTCTTGTTGATGAAGTTGGTGAAGTTCTCGATGTCCGCGAACACCGTCACGCGCGAACCGCCGAGGAAGGTCGGGATTTCCTGCGCGACGTGAAGGTCGAGACGCGTGAACCACTTCGAGTGGAAGGCGTTACGCGGCGCGATCTGGCCACGATACTTCTTCAGGCTGGTCGCATCGATGAACTGGTTCACCGCGTTGCGGACGGCCGCGCTGCTGTACGAGACCTTCGCATCGTCGACCGTCGGTACGTACAGCAGGTAGCGGTTGCCACCGGTGCTGGAGTTCGAGCTGACACCCGTCGTGCCGAAGATCGATGCACGACCGCCGCCGTTGTTGCCGAAATCCTGGAACGTGTAGCTGAACGGATGGCCGACACGCGATTCACCGAACAGCGCGAAAGTGGTCTTGTAGTCCCCGAAGAACGCGTGGTCGTAGTTCACGCCGTACTTGAAGAAGTACTTAACCTGATCGTTCGAGATGCCGTAGGCAACGTTGTTCGGATCGGCGAACGCACCGTTCGAATAGTTCGAACCCGCGGTCGACGAGGTTGCCGGTGCGGCGTCCTTGACGTCCTGGTAGGTGAAGCTGGCGTTGATGCTCAGCCCCGAATCCCACGCCTTTTCGAGACGCGCGACCCCGATATAGGCGCGGCCCTTGTCGGTGTTGGTCAGCAGGATGTCGCTGCTGGTGTTGGTGCTGGCGGCACCACCATCGATCAGGTTCTGGTAACGCTGACGACCATCGGGGGTCAGCGAACCGGCGATCGGCACCGAACGGATGTCGGTGAAATACACCTGGTTGCGGACCTTCGAGTAGAGCAGGTCGGCACCGAACACCCAGTCGTCACCGAGGAACCCGAGGTTCGCGGTGTACTCACCGGTCAGCGTGGCGCGCCACTGCGACGGGATCTTGAAGTTCGGGTCGAGTGCGTTGACCGTCGAGTTCGCCGGAACCGAACCGCCCGTCAGGAACGTGTTGGCGGCGGCAGGAACTGCCGTGCCGGTCACGCCGGTCAGGAGCGCCGCAGCGGTCGACGCCTGGACGCCGGCGGCCGTACCGGTCGGGAAGCCGTTGAACCCGGTGACCGTACGGCTGACGCTGAACGAGTTGGTCAGCACGCCGGTGTTGGAGAAGCTGTTCGACACATAGACGTCGGGGGTGCCGCCGCCGAAGATGCCGCCGCCGCCGCGGATACTCACCCGCTGCGCAGGCTTCCAGTCGAAACCGGCGCGCGGCTGGAACAGGCCGAACCCGGAGATGTTGGCAGTGTTGTTGTTGATGTTGACGCGCTGGCCATTGACGATGGCGCCGTTCGCGTAGCGCGACTCGAACGCGGTGCTGAGCGCCGGATTGTCGTCCATTGCGTACAGGTCGTAGCGGGCGCCGTAGCTGAGGTTCAGCGTCGGGGTCACCTTCCACGAGTCCATCACGCCGAACGTGTAGCTCTGGTAGCCGAAGCTGGCAGCCGCCGCATTCGGATCGAGTGCCGGCAGGCCGTTGTTCGGGATGATCGCATTGCCATAGGCCAGCGAGCCCGCGAAGCGGTTCTGGAGGTCGGCGATCGAGTCGAAGTAATAGCTGCCCGAGCTGTTCTGCAGGAACGAGTTGAAGATCGAGACGCTCGACACTTCGCCGAACACGCGGACGTCATGATCGTTCATGGTCAGGCGCGCCTGGACCAGGCCACCCCAGGTCTCGGTCTTCAGCTGGTTGGTCTGGCGCGAGCTGTCGGGACCGAACGAGACGGTACCGGCATTGTTCTCGCAAGCCGACGGCGACACGGTGTTGGCGGCGGCCCCGGGGGCTGCGACCGTCGAGGTCGGGTTGGTGCAGACGCGGAACTGCGCGAAGCCACGGCCCATCAACGGGTCCTGGATACGCGTGTAGTTCTTGTAGAACCCGCGGACTTCGGTCGAGAAGTTGTCCGACCACTGCGAGTTCAGCTGTGCCACGCCGGTGTGCAGGCGGTTGCCCTGGATGTACGCGTTCGACGCCAGGCCAAGGCCGGTCGGCGCGGTCGGGAACGTGTTCTGCAGCAGGTTGATGGCGTCGTTGGCGTAGGTGTAGGTCAGCGACAGGCGCTGCGTATCCGACAGGTTGGCGTCGATCTTGGCGACGACGCGGTCGTCCTTGTCGCCGAGGTCGCGGAGCACGCCGCCGGTGTCATAGTTGTACACCGACTTGGCGATCGCGCTGATCTGGTCGACCTGCGCCTGGGTGATCCCGGGGATGCTGGTGCCGGCATTGTTGTCGGTCGGGCCTTCCGCGATCGGACGGCCGCCGCGCAGGCGCTCACCGGCGACCATGAAGAACAGCTTGTCCTTGATGATCGGGCCGGACAGCTCGGCGCCATAGTTCTCGGTCTTGAAGTTGGGGACGCTGACGCGAAGGTCCTTGGTCCGCTTGCCGACCCACTCGTCGCGCGACTGCGAATAGAAACCGGTGCCGTGGAAGTCGTTGGTGCCCGACTTCAGCACGATGTTGATCGCGCCGCCCTGGAAATTGCCCTGGCGGACATCGTACGGAGCGACCTGGGCTTGGAACTGGCCGATCGCATCGAGCGGGATCGGCGAACGACGGCTGGGAAGGCCATCGCTGTTCAGGCCGAAATTGTCGCTGACCGACACGCCGTCGACGGTGAAGCGGTTATAGCGTGCGTTCTGGCCGGCGAACGAAACCGAGCGGCCGCCCGAGGGGCTGTCGTCGAGGCGGGCGAACGGATCGCGGCGCTCGAGGTCGCGGATGTCGCGGTTCACGGTCGCGATGTTGGCGATCTGGCGGGCGTTGAGCACGGTCGTCGGACCCTGCGAGATCGACCGGGCGTTGGGGAGACGCGATGCGGTCACGACGACCTCGTCGGCGCTGCCCGTGGTGTCGGCGGCCAGCTCGACCGGCAGGTCGAACGCCTGCGCGACGGTGGTGTTGATGTCGGTGATCTGCGTGCTGCCGAAACCGGGCGCGCTGACCGAGACGGTGTAGGGGCCGCCGGCGCGCAGGCCGTTCAGGTTGAACGTGCCCGATTCGTTGGTCGTCGCGGTCGAGCGGGTACCCGTGTCGGGCGTCGTCACCACGACGGTGGCGCCAGCGACCGGTGCGCCGTTCGACGTAACCGTGCCGCGGATCGACGAGGTCGTCTCCTGCGCGCTCGCGGCCATCGGCGCGATCAGCGCAACCGCTGCCACGCCCAGAAATAGGTTGTTACGCATCTGAATAGTCCCCTTTGAGCATATGCTCGATGTCGGCTTCCCTTTGCCGTCAACCGCGCCCCTGCACGGGGAATATTTCACGTCTGTGACATACGCGAGTCGCAATTCCGCGGAACCGAGTTTGGCCGTGGTGCGTTGCAAAAAAACCACGGGTTTATCTGCGACTAGCGAGACCTATCCCGCTGCGTCCGCAACGATCTGCGCCCACTGCGCTTCATCGATCACCCGGATTCCCAGGTCTGCGGCCTTTTTCAGCTTCGACCCCGCACCGGGTCCGGCGATCACCATGTTGGTCTTCGCCGACACCGACGCAGCAACGCGCGCGCCCAATGCTTCGGCCTGCGCCTTGGCTTCGTCGCGGCTGAGCGTTTCGAGGCTGCCGGTGAACACCAGGGTCCAGCCGCTGACCTCCGACTCGCGCGTTTCATGGACGACGTCCTGTGGCGCGACCTCGCGCAACAGCTCGAAAACCACGCGGCGGTTGTGCGGTTCGGCGCAGAAGCCGACCAGCGCGCCGGCGACTTCCGGCCCGATCCCTGCGGTCTCGATCGCCGCCACCAGCACCTTGTCGCGGCGAAGCACGAACTTGCGGTCAGCCTCTCCGATCGCCGGCACGACCTGCGATCGCAGGAACACCGCATGCCGCAGCATCGCGCCCAATGCCCTTGCCGAGACATAACGGCGCGCCAGATCCCGCGCTGTAATCTCGCCGACATGGCGGATGCCGAGCGAGAACAGGAAGCGGTCGAGCGGGATGCGGCGCTTGTCCGCGATCGCCGCGATAACCTTGGCCGCCCACACCCGCCCGTCCTTTTTCCGCGCCGCCAGCTGCTCCTCGGTCAGGCGAAAGATGTCGGCCGGCGATTCGATCAGCCCGTCGCGGAAGAACGCCTCGATCAGCGTCTGCCCCAGCCCGCCGATATCGAAGGCGTGGCGCGAGGCGAAATGGATCAGCCGCTCGACCCGTTGCGCCGGGCAGATCAGCCCGCCGGTGCAGCGATACACGACCTCGCCCTCCTCGCGGTCGGCGGCCGATCCGCATTCGGGGCAGGTATGCGGGAAGACCCAGGGCGCGCGGTCCGGATCGGGGGTCAGGTTCTCGACGATCTGCGGGATCACGTCGCCGGCACGCTGGACCAACACGCGGTCGCCCGGCGCGACGCCCAGCCGCTCGATCTCGTCGGCATTGTGCAGCGTCGCGTTGGTGACGACGACGCCGCCGACCGTCACCGGCTCGAGCCGCGCGACCGGGGTCATCGCGCCGGTCCGCCCGACCTGGATATCGATCGCGCGGAGGATGGTTTGGGCGCGCTCGGCGGGGAATTTGTGCGCGATCGCCCAGCGCGGTGCCTTCGCCACCTGGCCCAGCCGCGTCTGCCAGTCGAGCCGGTCGACCTTGTAGACCACGCCGTCGATGTCGAACGGCAGGTCGGCGCGCGCCGCCTCGATCGCGCGGTAGGTAACGAGCGCCTCGGCGGTCCCCTCGATCCGGGCAAAGGCATCGGCGATCGGGAAACCCCATGCCTTGAGCGCCGCGACGACGCCGGCCTGCGTATCGGCGGGCATCGCGCTCGTCTCGCCCCAGCCATGCGCCAGGAACCGCAGCGGCCGGCTCGCGGTGACCTCGGGATCCTTTTGCCGCAGCGATCCCGCCGCGGCATTGCGCGGATTGGCGAACTGGCGAGCGTCCTTGCCGGTATCCTCGGCCTCCGCGAGCAGCCGGGCGTTGAGGGCAGCGAAGTCGGCCTTGGCCATATAGACTTCGCCGCGAACCTCGAACACCGCGGGCGCTTGGCCTTGGCGGGTGAGCAGGGTTTGCGGGATATCGCCGATGGTCCGTACATTCGCGGTCACATCCTCGCCGACCTGCCCGTCGCCGCGGGTTAGCGCCTGCACCAGCCGCCCATCCTCGTAGCGCAGCGAACAGGACAGCCCGTCGATCTTCGGTTCCGCGGTCAGCGCCACCGGCTCGTCGTCCGCCAGCTTCAGGAACCGGCGCACTCGCGCGACGAATTCCTCGACCTCCTCGTCCGCAAACGCGTTGTCGAGGCTCATCATCGCCTTGGCATGCGCGACCTTGGCCAGATGCCCCGCGGGCGCCGCGCCGACTGTGCGGCTCGGCGAATCGGCACGGACCAGCGCCGGGAAGGCGGCTTCGATCGCGGCGTTGCGGCGGACCAGAGCATCATAGGCCGCATCCGAAATCTCGGGTGCGTCGTCGGTGTGATAGCGGGCGTTGTGATACGCGATCTGTTCCGCGAGCGTCGCCAGTTCGGCGGCGGCCTGGGCCTCGGTTTCGGGGGACTCGTGGTCGGGTAGCGCGGTCATTCTGGCGGGGTAGGGGACAGCGAGGGCAAACCACAAGGGCACTGAACATCCGGGCGACTTAAGTGTTTAGCGGATAATCGTATTTTGTCCCGGAGCCCTGCCATGACCGAAGACACCAGCCGCCGCGATCTGTTCAAGGGCGCCGCCGTCGCGGGGCTCGCTGCTGCCGCCGCCCCCGCGTTCGCGCAGGGCGCGGCGCCATTGGTCGATCCGCAGACCAAATTCACGAAAACGCCGTTCCCCGAACAGCGCCAGAAATGGCCCGCGCTCCAGCGCGAGATGCACCCGGTCCCCGATTGCGGCGAGACCAGCTATCGCGGTTCGGGCCGGCTCGCCGGGCGCAAGGCGCTCGTCACCGGCGGCGATTCGGGGATCGGCCGCGCCACCGTGATCGGCTTCGCGCGCGAGGGCGCCGACGTGGCGATCAACTATTACCCCAGCGAAGAACCCGACGCGCAGGACGTCGCCAAGCTGCTCCGCGCCGAGGGGCGGAAGATCGTGCTGATCCCCGGCGACCTGACCGACGCCAAATTCTGCCGCGAACTCGCGCCGCGTGCGCACCGCGAGCTCGGTGGGCTCGACATCGTCGTCAACAACGCCGCGTATCAGCAGTCGAAGATGTCGATCGCGGAGATCACGCCCGAGCAGTTCGATCGGACGATGAGGACCAACGTCTATGCGATGTTCCACATCTGCCAGACCGCGATCCCGCTGCTCAAGCCCGGCGCCGCGATCATCAACACCGGGTCGGTCAATTCGGTCGCGCCCGAGGAGGAGCTGCTCGACTACGCCTCGACCAAGGGAGCGATCCTGATCTTCACCAAGGCGCTGGCGAAACAGCTCGGCAAGCAGGGTATCCGCGTCAACATGGTCGCGCCGGGCCCGATCTGGACCCCGCTCCAGGTCGCGGGCGGGCAGCTGCCGGGCAAGATGGCCGAGTTCGGGCAGGACACCCCGCTCGGCCGCGCCGGCCAGCCCGCCGAACTCGCCTCGCTCTACGTCACGCTGGCCGATCCGGGGTCGAGCTTCACCACCGGCAGCGCGTTCGGCGCGAATGGCGGCACCGGCGCACTTTGACGCCGCGCCCGTAAACTCGCCCTACCGTCATCCTGACGAAAGTCAGGACCCAGGGTTACAAACGCCAACGCTTGTAACCCTGGGTCCTGGGTCAAGCCCAGGATGACGAAGCGGGAAGGGCACGCGGCTCCCGCTTCAACGCCCAACCGCGCCGTGCTATGTCTCCAAAAAACATAAGGAGATGGATGATGGCAACCGCGCTCAAGCCGACCCCGACCGTCCGCGATCAGGTATCGCCGGAGGAATGGGCGCTCCGCGTCGATCTCGCCGCCGCCTACCGCCTCGTCGCGATGTACGGCTGGGACGACCTCATCTTCACGCACATTTCGGCACGCGTGGCGGGGCCCGAGCATCATTTCCTGATCAACCCGTACACCCACATGTTCGAGGAGATCACCGCATCGTCGCTGATCAAGATCGACATCGACGGCAACAAGGTCACCGACACCCCGGCACCGGTCAACCGCGCCGGGTTCGTGATCCATTCGGCGATCCACGCCGGGCGCGACGACGCGGTCGCGGTGCTGCACCTCCACACCCCGCACGGCCAGGCGGTGTCGGCGATGGCGGAGGGGTTGCTGCCGCACACCCAGACCGCGATGATCGCCGGGCACGACGTCGCGTATCACGACTTCGAGGGCATCGCGACCGAGCTCGACGAACGCGAGCGACTGGTCGCCGATCTCGGCACCCGGAACAGCATGATCCTGCGCAACCACGGCACGCTGACCGTCGGCGAATCGGTCCCGCAGGCGTTCCTGCGGATGTATTTCCTCGAACGCGCCTGCGAGGCGCAGGTGCTGATGCTCAGCGCCGGGCGGGCAGGGCTGAACAATCCCAACCAGGGCGTTGCGGAAAAGGTCGAGGGCCAGTCGAGCGGCCCGGGAATCCGGATGCTCGCCGAAGGTCTCGCCTGGCCGGCACTGTTGCGGAAACTTGACCGCGTGAACCCGGGCTATAGGGACTGACGCAGTCGTCACCCCAGCGGAGGCTGAGGTCCGCGTCCCCTCACACCGTCACCCCAGCGTAGGCTGGGGTCTCCCCGTTCGGGCCGCGGCCCCGCCCCAGGGAGATCCCAGCCTTCGCTGGGATGACGGGCGGGGGGCGTGGGATAACGGGGAGTTCAGTAGCGGCGGGACAGTCCTGAGGTCACGGCCGAATGCGCCGCCCCCCTTCAAACCCCCTCGTATCCCTCAAGCCGTCTCCAGCAACCGTTCCGCCTGCGCGCGCGCTTCGTCAGTGATCGACGCGCCGGACAGCATCCGCGCAATCTCCTCGCGTCGTTCCGCCTCGCTCAGCGCCCGCACACCGGTCCGCGTCACGGTCCCGTCGTTGCTCTTCGCGATCAGCAGGTGCTTCGCGCCACGTGCGGCGACCTGCGGGCTGTGCGTCACCACCAGCAGCTGCGTGGTCTGCGCCAGCCGCGCGAGGCGTTCGCCGATCGCGCTCGCCACCGCGCCGCCGACGCCGCGATCGATTTCGTCGAACACCATCGTCGACGCGCCGCCTTCCTCCGCCAGCGCCACCTTCAGCGCCAGGATAAATCGCGACAATTCGCCGCCGCTAGCGATCTTGGTCAGCCCCGCGAACGGCGCGCCGGGGTTGGTCGAGATCTCGAACTCGACGCGGTCCTTGCCCGCCGCCGACCATTCGTCGGTCTCCGCCACCACGGTGCGGAACCGCGCCGCATCCAGCTTCAGCGGCGCCAACTCGCCCGCCACCGCGACATCCAGCTTCGCCGCCGCCGCCTGACGCCGCGTGGTCAGTGCCGCCGTCGCCGCATCATACTCGCCCTGCGCCGCCTTCACCGCCGCCGCCAGCACCAGCACGCCGCCCTCGCCGGCATCGAGCCGCTCGAGCTTGGCGCGCATCTCGTCGGCCAGTGCCGCGAGGTCGTCGGGCTGCACGTGGTGCTTGCGCGCCATCGCCCGCAGTTCGAACAGCCGCGCCTCGTCGTCCTCCAGCGCGCGCGGATCGAACGACAGCCGCGCGCGGGCATCGCGCAGATGCTCCTCCGCCAGCGCACCCTCGATCACCGCGCGGTCGACTGCCGCCAGTGCCTCGCCGAGCGCGGCATGATCGCCCGCGATCCGCTCCAGCACGCGCGCCGCCTGGCGCAGCTTGGCCAGCCCGCCATCCGATCCTTCAAGATACTCGTCGATAGCGGCCAGGTCGTCGGCGATCTTCTCCGACCGCTGCATCGACCGCCGCGTCTCCGCGAGGGTCTCCTCCTCGCCGGGTTGCGGGCTGAGCGTCGTCAGTTCGCCGACGGTATGCTCCAGCCATTCCCGATCCCGCGCTGCCGCCTCGATTTCCGCGCGCGCCGTCGCCAGCTCGGCTTCGGCAGCACGCAGGACACTCCAGGCTCGCGCAACCGCCGCGGGTTCGGTCCGTCCAAAGATATCGAGCAGCGCGCGGTGGCCCCGCGGGTTGAGCAGCCCGCGCTCGTCATGCTGGCCGTGGATCTCGACCAGATGCGGCGCCATCTCGCGCAGCAGCCCCGCCGAGGCCGGCTGGTTGTTGACGAAGCCGCGGCTGCCGCCATCGGCCTTGACGATGCGGCGGATGATCAGCGGTTCGCCGGGCTCGATCTCCATCCCGTTGTCGTCGAGCAGCGCGGTCAGAGGCGCGTCGGCGCTGGGCGGATCGAACGTCGCGGTCACCACCGCTTGTGCCGCACCGTGCCGGACCAGCCCCGAATCACCACGCCCGCCCAGGGCCAGCCCCAGCGCATCGAGCAGGATCGACTTGCCCGCCCCGGTCTCGCCGGTCAGCACGCCGAGCCCGTCGCCGAACCCCAGGTCCAGCGCCTCGATCAACACCACGTCGCGAATGGAAAGTTCGGTCAGCATCGTGATGCCGCCATAGACGAACCGATCGGGGAAGTGATCCCCCTATGTTCCAACATACAAGGTGCCGCCGGTGAAAGCCGCACTCCCGCTTTCGCGGGAGAACGCCAGATCAGATCCCCGGACCCGTGTTCGACGGCTGGCCGCCCGACCCGACCGGGTTCGGCCGTGCTTCGCGACCCGCGGGTGCAGACGACGATGTCGGTTGTTGGTCGACCTCGACCGACACCGACGGCGTCCCCTTGGTGCCGACCGGAACCGGCTGCTCGCCCGGCTTCAGCGGCGCGACCGGCGTCATCGGATGCTTCTGCAGCAGATCGTAGGCATGCTTGTACCAGTCGGTACCCGGATAGTTGCGGCCGAGCACCGCGGCCGACTTCTCGGCCTCGACCGGCACGCCGAGCGCCAGATACGCCTCGGTCAGGCGCATCAGCGCTTCGGGGGTGTGCGTGGTCTGCTGATACTGGTCGATCACCGTGCGATACCGGCCCGACGCCGCCAGCCACTGGCGACGCGTCTCGTAGAAGCGGCCGATCTCCATCTCCTTGCCCGCGAGATGGTCGTTGACCAGGTCGACCTTCAGCCGCGCGTCCGATGCATAGCGCGTGTTCGGGTAGCGCCGCATCAACTCGCCGAGCGAATCGAGCGCCTGGCGCGTGATCTTCTGGTCGCGCGTCACGTCGGTGATCTGTTCGTAATAGCCGAGCGCGATCAGGTAATAGGCATAGGGAGCGTCGTGGTTGCCCGGGTGCACCGCCAGGAAGCGCTGCGCCGAGGCGATCGACGCGGTATAATCGCGACCCAGATAATAGCTGAACGCGCTCATGATCTGCGCGCGGCGTGCCCAGATCGAATAGGGATGCTGGCGCTCGACCTCGTCGAACAGCTGCGCCGCTTCCTTGTAGCGGCCCTGGTCGAGCCGGTTCTTCGCGGTCGAATACAGCGTGCCGACGTCGCGTGCGACATAGGGAAGGTCGCCCTTCGTACGCGAACTCGCGCAACCAGCAACGGGGAGCGCAAGCGCGGCGAGGAGCGTGACGACAAGCGCACGAGGCAACTTTGCACGAGACTGGGGGATACGCATCGAAGCTGTCCATAGCGTATGCAGGCTCGCGCGAACAATCCCTTTCGCGGGCCTTCACAGGCGGCGGATCGCACGGCAAAGCTGGTGCGTTGACGGCGTCACGTCAGGCTTCGAAAAGGACTCCCATGCCCGCCACCCTGCTCCACACGCACCGCGTCGAAAAGCCTTGGGGGCGCAGCACCTTGTGGCCCGGCTTCGACGATCCCGCGCCCGGTTCGCCGCCGATCGGCGAGGTCTGGTTCCAGGCTCCCGGCGACACCAAGCCCGACCTGCTGATCAAATATCTGTTCACCAGCGAGAAGCTGTCGGTGCAGGTCCATCCCGACGACAACCAGGCGCACGCCCGCGGCCTGCCGCGCGGCAAGGACGAATGCTGGACGGTGCTCGCCGCCGAACCGACCTCGACGATCGCGGTCGGGACCAAGGCGCCGATCTCGAAGGACGAGCTGCGCGCCTCGGCGATCGACGGTACGATCGAGGACAAGCTCGACTGGAAGCCGGTAAAGCCGGGCGACTTCATGTACTGCGCCTCCGACACCATCCACGCGATCGGCGGCGGGCTGACGGTGATCGAGGTCCAGCAGAACTCCGAGACCACCTATCGGCTGTACGATTACGGCAGCGACCGCGAACTGCATCTGGACGACGGCATCGCGGTCGCCGACCCGACCCCGTACGTCCCCGTCGCCCCCCCGGTCGAGGTCGAGACCGGCCGCACGATCATGGTCGAAGGCCCCAAATTCGTCCTCGAACGCTGGAAGGGCGGCGAGCACGTCGTCAACCTGCCCGAGGGCAAGACCGGCTGGGTGATCCCGATCACCGGCTCGGGCTCGGTCGCCGACGTCGCGTTCAAGGCGGGCGAGTGCGTCACCGTGACGGGCAGCGAATCGGTGGAGACGAGCGCGGACGCGGACGTGCTGTTCGCGTATCCGGGGACCGCGCGGATCTGAGGGCAGCCGCGCCTATCCCGTTCTCCCGCGAAAGCGGGAGCCCAGGGTTCCGAACGACGGCGCCCGCGACCCTGGGCCCCCGCTTTCGCGGGGGAACAATATGCTTGGGTTCCGCACCACCCCGGCGAAGGCCGAGGCCCAATTGGGAAGGTCCCAGTGGCGACGCGCAGCGCCGGTTGCCGCGGTCGCCCAATTGGGCCCCGGCCTTCGCCGGGGTGGTGAAGGGGGCGGTGAAAACCACGCCAGCTTAACCATTCCCAGCTACATCCCCAGCATGCTCCGCGTCCTGACCTTGTCCACGTTGTTCCCCGACGCCACCCGCCGCAATTTCGGCGTCTTCGTCGAGCGCCAGACCCTTGGCCTCGCCGCGCACCCGGATGTTGACCTCCGGGCCGTCGCCCCGATCGGACTGCTTCCAGGACCCCTACGCTATCTCCCCGGCCGCAGTGCCCTGACCACGCTCCCTGCCCAGGAAGTCTGGAAAGGCATCCCGGTCCACCGCCCGCGCTTTACCGCCTGGCCGATGACCGCCGGCCGCCACCACGCCCGCGCCCTCGAACGCGCGCTCATCCCCGTTCTCGACGCGATCCGCGCCGACTTCGCGTTCGACGTCATCGACGCCTCGTTCTTCTTCCCCGACGGCCCCGCCGCTATCGCACTCGGCCGGCGCTACGGCGTCCCGGTCTCGATCAAGGCGCGCGGTGCAGATATCCACCATTGGGGTCGCAACCCCGCCACCGCAGCACAGGTCCGCGCGGCAGGGCAGGGGGCCGATGGGCTCCTCGCGGTCAGCGACGCGATGGCCGACGACATGATCGCGCTCGGCATGCCCGCCGATCGCATCCGCGTCCACGCGACCGGGGTCGACCAGGACCGCTTCGCCCCCGTCGACCGCAACCGCGCCAAGACGCTGCTGGGGATCAGCGGTCCCCTCATCGTGTCGGTCGGAGCACTGATCCCGCGCAAGGGGCATGACGTGGTGATCGAGGCGGTCGCGGCGCTGCCCGGCGTGTCGCTGCGGATCGCCGGTGCCGGACCCGATCTCGCCCGGCTCGAGGCGCTGGTCGCGCATACCGGTGCCGCGGACCGCATCCGCCTGCTCGGCAGCGTCCCGCACGCCGACATCCCCGATCTGATCGCGGCCGCCGACGTGATGGCGCTGGCGTCGTCGTCGGAGGGGCTCGCCAATGCCTGGGTCGAGGCGCTCGCCAGCGGCACGCCGATCGTGATCACTGATGCTGGTGGTGCGCGCGAAGTGGTAACGTCTCCGGATGCCGGCCGCATCGCCGCGCGTACGCCCGCTGCGTTTGCCGCCGCGATCAGCGACCTGTTGCAGGCCCCGCCGTCAACGGCTGCAACCCGCGCGACCGCGGCCCGCTTCACCTGGGAGGCAAACACCGCCGCGCTCTATGCGCATCTGTCGGGATTAGTCCGCGAACGGGTAGAGCGCGCCGGCGATCCAGCGCCCTTCGCCGCGTAGCACGCTCCACGCGCGCGCCGCGGCGCGGCTGTCCATCGCCTCGATCCCGATCCCGCGCGCTTCCATCGCCTTGCGGAATGCCAGCGGGGGGTGCCGAAGCGTCGCCCCGGTGCCGAGCAGCACGAACTCGGGCGCAGGATCCAGCACGAACAGCGCGGCCACATCGGCTTCAGTTAGCGCGGAAAGCGCCGGCGGCACCCATCCGTCCGCACGCTCCGGCGTCATCAGCAGCGCCGCATAATAGCCGTCGTCGACCTTGAACCCGCCATGCCCGAACGCCGAGATGATCGGCCCGTCGGTCTTCTCGCGGTCCATCCTCACCGGGCAGATCGCATCAACGCGGAGTCCGCGGACCGACGCGTTCGGCACCGTCGGCGGCGGTCGCCTTGCCCGGTGCCGGATCGGCGCGCAGCCCCAGCGTGATCAGCAGCGACGACGACACATAGATCGACGAATAGGTGCCGACGACGATGCCCAGGATCATCGCCGCGGTGAAGCCGCGGAGCACGTGGCCACCGAGCACCAGCATCGCCAGCAGCGCGAGCAGGATCGTCACCGACGTCATCACGGTGCGTGGCAGCGTTTCGTTCACCGAAAGGTCGATGATCTCGCGCATGTCCATTTTCCGGTACCGGCGCATGTTCTCGCGGATACGATCGTCGATCACGATCTTGTCGTTGATCGAATACGAGATAATCGTCAGCACCGCGGCGACGATGTTGAGGTCGAACTCGAACTGCGTCAGCGCGAAGAAGCCGAGCGTCATCAACAGATCGTGGACGATCGCGACGACCGTCGACACGCCGAACTGCCACTCGAACCGCACCACTGCGAACAGCGCGATGCCGAGGATCGCGAGCCCGACCGCGAGCAGCCCCTTGCTGATCAGCTCGTCCGAAACTTTCCCGGAAATCGTGTCGTATTTCGAGAAGGTCGCGCCGGGAAATTTAACGGCGAGGTCGTCCGAAACCTTCTTCACCAGGCGGTTGGTCGCGCCTTCGTCGGTGCTGTTGGGGATCGGCAGGCGGATCGACAGTGTCTTGGGGTCGCTGAACGACTGGATCGACGCTTCGCCGACGCCCAGCCGGTCGACCTCGGTACGGACCTGGTCGATCGACGGCGGAATCGCGAACTTCTCCTCGATCAGCACGCCGCCGACGAAATCGACGCCCATGTTGAGCCCGCGGGTAAAGACCAGCCCGACCGCGAGGATCGACAATGCCAGGGTCAAGCCGAACGCCCAGTTGCGCAGCGATACGAACTTGAGGTTGGTGTTGTCGGGTACGAGTTTCAGCAGGCGCATGGTTATCTCCCGCCTCAAATATTGATCGTGGTCGGGCGGGTCTTGCGCAACCACAACGCGACCATCATCCGGGTGAACAGCACGGCGGTGAACACCGAGGTGCAGATCCCGATCAGCAGCACGACCGCGAAGCCCTTGACCGGGCCCGAGCCGAGCAACAGCATGATCACGCCGGTGATCCCGTGGGTCACGTTCGCCTCGAAGATCGTCCGCGATGCTTCCTTGTAGCCGAGCTCGACCGACTGGATTACGCTGCGACCCCGCCTGCGTTCCTCGCGGATACGCTCGTTGATCAGCACGTTGGCATCCACCGCGGTCCCGATCGTCAGCACGAAGCCGGCGATGCCGGGCAGCGTCAGCGTCGCGTTGAGCATCGCCATGACCGCGACGATCACCAAGATGTTGATGACCACGGCCAGGTTCGCATAGACCCCGAACCGGCCATAGGTGACGAACATGAACACGATCACCAGCACCGCGGCGATCACGCTGGCGAGCACGCCGGCGCGGATCGAATCCTTGCCGAGGTCGGGGCTGACGGTACTCTCGGCGATCACCTTCAGCGCGACCGGCAGCTTGCCCGAGCGCAGTGCGATCGCGAGTTCGTTCGCCGACTGGACGGTGAAGTTGCCCGAGATGGACGCACGCCCGCCGAGGATCGGTTCGTTGATGTTGGGCGCCGAGATCACCGAATTGTCGAGGATGATCGCGAACGGCTTGTTGGTGTTCTCGGTGGTGACCTTGGCGAAGCGACGCCCCCCGACCGCGTCGAAGGTGATCGCCACCTGCGGTGCGTTCGACTGCTGCTCGAACTCCTGGCGCGCGTCCGCCAGCTGGTCGCCCGAGATGATCACCGATCGCTTGACCGCGATGAACGGGACGCCGCGCGGGTTGCCCGGATAGGGCAGCACCTGGCTGCCGATCGGGGCGATGCCCTTGGCGAGGTCGGCGGGGTTCGCGGTCTCGTCGACCAGCTTGAATTCGAGCTTGGCGGTCTTGCCGAGCAGGTCCTTCAGCGCCTGCGGGTTCTGCAGGCCCGGCACCTGGACGACGATCCGCGTCGCGCCCTGGCGGACGATCGTCGGCTCCTTGGTGCCGAGTTCGTCGATACGCCGGCGCACGACCTCGGTCGCGTCCTTCATCGCGGTGTCGATCGCCTGCGTCAGGCCCGCTTCGGTCGGCTTGAGTACGAACCGGCTGGTGTCGACGACCGCGATATCCCATTCGCGCTGGCCGCTCATCCCGGCGCCGCCGCCGGTGATCGCCAGCAACCGCTCGCGTGCCGCGTCGACCTGCGAGGGGTCACGCAGCAGGAACGACAGCTGGCCGTTCCGCGACGAGATATCGCCGATGTCGATCCGCGGCGTGCCGTTGCGCATCGTGCCGGCAACGCTGTCGCGCATCACTTCCAGGCGCGAATTCGCAAGGTCGGCGGTGTCCGCCTCGAGCAGCAGATAGCTGCCGCCCGCCAGGTCGAGCCCCAGGTTGATCCGCGGATGCGGGATCGCGCCCCATTTGCTGGTGCTCGATTCGGGGAAGAAGCTCGGGATCGCAAGCGCGCAGAGCACGGCCAGCAGGCCGATGATCGACGCCACCTTCCAGCGCGGAAAATCCAGCATCAGTCGTTGGCCGGCTTCGTGTTCGGGCTGGTGATGTCGGTCAACGTCGCCTTGACGACCCGCACGCGGATGTTCGGCGCGATCTCGACCTCGACGACGTTATCCTCGACCTTGGTGACCTTGCCCAGGATGCCGCCGGCGGTGACGACGCTGTCGTTCTTCTTCACTGCCGCGACCGACGCCTGCAGCGTCTTCATCCGCTTTTGCTGCGGACGGATCATCAGGAAATAGAACACCACGAAGACGAGGAACAGCGGCGCGAGGCTCAGGAACGACGCGATCCCGCCCCCGGCTGCGGACGCGCCGTCGGCGGCTTGGGCAAAGGCTGGTGCAATGAACATGGCGTTCCGTATCTGAAAGGAAGGATCCAGGTGACCCGCACCCGCATGGGCCGCCCGCTATCACCGCGCGACGCCGCGTGCAACCGGAGCGGGGTGCGCGGGCCTCCGTGCAGCCCAAACCGCCCCCAATCCCGCATCCAGCGCTTGCATCTCCGCCAACACCCGCGTAGGGCGCGCGGCTCGGTCGGGGCGTAGCGCAGCCTGGTAGCGCATCACACTGGGGGTGTGGGGGTCGCAGGTTCGAATCCTGTCGCCCCGACCAACTATTATTCGGGCTTTTCAATGGGCTCGGACAGCGTGTTGTACCAGCAACCCGCCGTCACCGATCCGCTAGCAAGCACGAGCGACGAGTTACGTGTTCAGGGCCTGCAGGCGGCATCGGCGGGTTTCGATCCCACGGGTTAGTACTCGTAGGCCATCATGATCGTGAGAACCCACGTCTTGACCGCGGGATCGGCAGCGTGGGGTGAACCATGACGACGGTTGCGGCCATAGTGGTCGATCTTCCCGATTAGGCGCTCACCGGCGACCATCTGGACGCCGAAATTTATGCTCTTCAAAGGATCGTTGTCGGGGCTGAAGCAGTTGAAATCCCGAACCGCAGTTAGCGCTGCTCTACACCAGCTTGACCAATCGCTCGCACGCCGGCGGTGACGCAGATGATGCTTGCGCATGCATAGCGCCGCAGTCCATCTTTCAGTTCGCGTACCCGTCGACGTCGGTCTGAATAGCAACGACAATCCCACCACGCGACGGGAGTAGAGGTCAAGCACGACCGCCAGGTAGCGAAGCCTTCCATCGTACGGATATAAGTGATGTCCGTCACCCGGGCGCGATCAGCTTGCGGCACGTCGAACTGGCGATCCAACGCGTTGGCAACAACGGCCGAAGGCCTTCCGCCTGGGCGCCGCTTGTAGCCGATCTGCGCCTTGATGCCTGCTAGGTTGGTCAGGCGGGCAACGCGATTGCGTCAACAGGTCTCGCCCTGATCGAGCAGATCGTCGTGCAACTTTCGATACCCATAGACCTTGCCGCTGTCGCTCCAGGCCTGCCGGATCAATGCAATCTGCCGAGCATCTTCTTGCGCTCGCCGGCTCAGCGGCGCTTTGCGCCAGGCATAGAAACCGCTGGGCTGGATCGTCAGGCACCGGCACATCGCGCGGACGCCAAACTGGTTCTGATGCTCAGCGACAAAGACGTATCTCACTTGGCATCCCTGGCGAAATACGCGGTGGCTTTTTTAGATCGCTCGCTCCTCGGTCACCCGAGCCAACTCGCGCTTCAACTGGCGAACCTCGGCGTCCTAATTGGCATCGCCCGACGCCACCTTCGCAAACTGCTGCTTCCACGCATACAGCGAGTGCGGGCTGACGCCGAGGCGCTGCGAAACCTCCGCTACCGGGTAACCCCACTTCGTGATCTGCACCACTGCGGCACGCTTGAACTCATCGCTGAAATTGGACTTCCTCATCGTCACCCTGTCGTCAAAATTAGGATTGAAGGCGTCCAGAAATCTAGGGGCTATTCAGCCATGACGTCCCGACCGCCGAAGATCATCCGGCGGATCAGGGGCGTGATCTGCGATGCGCTGAAATTCGGTGTAGGCTTGCTGGCGTCACCGAGACGGGGCATCTTATCACCGCTTAACGAAATCCCCACTGCTGCAATATTGCTCTCCAGCTGGTTTTGCCGCGTCGCGCCTATTAGCGTGGAAGTGCCTATTAGCGTGGAAGTAATGCCCGGACGGGCCATCACCTATGCCAAGGCGGTCTGCGCTGGGGGACGGTCGAGTTCGGCGGCGACAGCGTTAAGCCCGTCGAGGCGCCTATCGCAATTGTAGCTGTCGCTGTGTTGCAACAGTGTGACACGAAAATAAGTCCATAACCGGGTTGCAACTCTGGAACGGCTTGTTTGCGGTCCAATTGACTGATTGTCTCACGTCGTGATGCGTGCCGCAGGTCTGCGGCCAAATGTTCAGGGGGACATATGATGCGCGAGACCAAGCTTCTCTATTCGGGGATCGCCGTTGCGGCGATGAGCATCGCCTTGGTGAGCGCACCTGCCTTTGCGCAGGACGCGAATGGGCAGGGCGGTGGCGTTCAGGAAACCGGCGCGGTGTTGACCCAGGCGACCCAGCCCGGAGAGCCGGGCGAGGAGATCGTGGTCACCGGATCGCGCATCCGTCGCGACCCGCTCGAACAGACTTCGCCGGTGATCACCCTCGACGACGCGGCGATCCAGCGGACCGGCCTGACTTCGGTCGCTGATGTCCTGCAACGCCTGCCGAGCGCATCGGGCGGGCTCAACACCAAAGTCAACAACTCGGGCAATCTCGGCAACCCGCCCGACGGCGGTGGCGTCGGCGCGGGTGCGGCAGAGATCGACCTGCGCTACCTGAGCGCCAAGCGGACGCTCGTGCTGGTCGACGGCCTGCGCTACGTCAACGGCACGAGCGGCAGCGGCATCCCTTCGACGGTCGATCTCAACACCATCCCCGCCAGCATGATCGACCGGATCGAGGTGCTCCAGGCCGGCGCGTCGCCGCTATACGGGTCGGACGCCATCGCGGGCGTGGTCAACGTCATCACCAAGCAGCGGCAGGAGGGGCTTCGACTGTCGGGCCAGTTCGGTACGTTCCGCGCGGGCGATGGCCATACCTACAACCTCGATGCGAGCTATGGCATCCAGAGCCGGGGCAGCGGCACCAGCGTGGTGTTCGGCGCCAGCTATGTTAACCAGAAGGCCGTGCGCTCGGGCGATCGCAAGATCTCGCAATTCCCCAACCCGGGGCAGACCGCTTGTACCGACCCGGTCGGCGGGTGCAGCAGCGCCGCGGTCAATGGCCGCTTCCTGACGAGCTTTGGCAACCAGACGATCAGTGGGCCGCCCGATGCGACCCCAACGCGTGCCGAACTGCGGCCGTTCACTGCCGCGGACCGGTTCAATTTCGCGCCGTTCAACTACCTGCTCACGCCATCCGAGCGTTACGGCGCGTGGATGAGCTTCCGGCAGGAGCTTGGCGGCGGCACCAACCTGCGCGTGAAGACCTCGTACAACCGACGCAATTCGCAGAACCAGGCCGCGTTCGAACCGCTGTTCATCGGCCCCGATGCAGGGAACGGTGCGGGCAGCCTGTTCGACACGCTCAGCATCGACCGGACCAATCCGTTCAACCCCTACGGCGTGACGCTCGAGTCCGGGGTCAATTCGGACGGCACCCTCAACGGCCGGACCGCCAACTATTCCTTCATCGCCCGCCGTCTGGTCGAGGCGGGGCAGCGGACCTTCAACCAGCAGGTCGATACCTTCGCGGGGACTGCCACGCTCGACGGTTCGTTCAACGTCGGCGCCCGCAAATTCTACTGGGATGCCAATGCAGCGCTGGGCCTCAATGATGCGCACCAGAGCTTTACCGGCAACGTGCGCGCCGATCTGGTCGCGCTGGCGATCGGGCCGGTAGCCAATTGCACCGGCGGGTGCGTGCCATTGAACCTGTTCGGCGGGGCCGGTTCGATCACGCCCGCGATGCTCAACTACATCGGCTTCACCGAACGCGACAAGAGCGACCAGCACCTCTGGGACTATACCCTCAACGTCAGCGGCGAGCTGTTCGACCTGCCCGGTGGCGCGGTCGCGGTCGCAATCGGTTACGAACATCGCATCCAGAGCGCGAGCTTCACGCCCGATCCGATCGTTTCCGCCGGTCTTGGCGCGGACATCCCCGCGCAGCCAGCCGGTGGTCGCTACAACTCGGACGAAGTCTATGCCGAACTCCGCGTCCCGCTGTTGAAGGACGTTCCGTTCTTCGCCTCGCTCGAGGTCGACGGCGCGGTGCGGCATGCGAACTATTCGCTGAGCGGCAGCAGCACGACCTATACCGGCACCGGCCTGTGGAAGCCGGTCGCGGATCTCTTGATCCGCGGGTCGTACACCACCGGTTTCCGCGCACCGAGCCTGGGCGAGCTGTTCGGCGGCCGGTCGCGTTTCGATCTGCCAGTCACCGATCCGTGTTCGAGCGCATCGACCGGCCAGTTCCAGACCAACGCGACGGTCCGCGCCAACTGCGTCGCGGACGGCGTCCCCGCCAATGGCAGCTATGCCGAGGATCCGGGCCAGCTGCCCGTGCTGACGCAGGGCAACCGCAATCTCAGTCCCGAAAAGTCGCGTAATATCACCGCGGGGATCGTCTATGCGCCGCAATGGGCGCGCAACGGCGGCTTCGCGAGCCTGTTCAACGTCGAGGCCAATTACTACGACATCCGCGTCCGTCAGGCGATCGCTGCATTCGACCCCAACGTGACGCTCAACAACTGCGCGCTGAGGGGCGATGCGGCAAGCTGCGCACTGGTGGTGCGGACCGCGAACGGCTTCATCAACCAGATCACCGGTACGCTGCAGAACCTCGACAGCATTCACACCCGCGGCATCGATCTTACCGCGAACTACCGTACGCCCGAGACGGGCATCGGCAGCTTCGGCGTTTCGCTCAATGCGACACGGCTGCTGAAGTACGTGCTGTCGGCGTCGAACGGCTTCGTCGTACTCGACCGCAAGGGCACCGAGCGGGGCAGCCCCGACCAGGCGTTCCCGAAGTACAAGGGCAACGCGACGATCGACTGGCAGTCGGGCTGGTTCGGCGCCTCGTTCACCGGCCGCTACATCGACGGCGTCGTCGAAAGCGGGGCCGACAACCGGCTGAACAGCCGCTTCTACGGCGATGTCCAGCTCCGCCTGACGCCGTTGTTCATGGGCAAGCGCTTCGGCATCTCCGCCGGCGTCAACAATGTGTTCAACTCCGATCCGCCGGCCTGCATCACCTGCAGCCTCAACAACTTCGATCCAACGACCTACGATGTCCCCGGCCAGTTCGGCTATCTGAAGCTCACCGTCGGGCTATGACAAGCATCGGGCCGGCCATGCGCCGGCCCGGGCATAGCCAATGATTGAAACCTCCGCTTCCATAAGTGAGCCGTTTCTCGAATTGGGTACTTATTCACCCTGACATACCGGTAGAACGTAGCATGACGTAAGTCGTGAAGTGGTTAAATTCTAACCTGCAACGGAGAAGCCGCTCGCCGCGGCGACCTGACCTGCGCCCTTAATCCGGCATGTCAGACAAAGTGCACCGATAATTAGCGAGGGTGGGTATGGGCCGCATCTGCCCCGCCCGCGCAAACCTGCCGTCCGTTTCGCTAATTCATCTCGTCACCGGCAGTGGCACCTGGACGAGATGTACGTGAAGATCGAGGCAAGATGCGCTACCCGTCGCGCGCCGTCGATCACGAGGGCGAAGTGCTCCAATCCTTCGTCACCGTGACCCGAAACCAGGTTGCCGCTCTCACGTTCATGCGGCAAGCACTGAAGCGGCACGGAAGCCCCTGCGATCATCACGACCGATGGCCTACGATTTACAAAGCCGCGATGAACGAGCTGGGCAATGCCGAGCGGCAGGAGGTATGTCTCTGGGCCAATAACGGGTCGAGAACTCGCACCTACCATTCCGATGACGAGGGTGCCATGTCGCGCTTCCGACAGATGAAGACCTTGCAAAAGCTCGCCTCTGTCCACGCATGATTCAACAACCACTTCGACATCGAAACGCCACCTCATTGATCAGCCCAGCTACAAGGAACGGCGCTCCGCCGCCCTAGCGGAGTGGCGATGCCTCGCAAGCTGAAACCGCTCCGCGGCAATAGCTTTGTATGGGAGGGACGAGTTCGACTTTATTTGACACCTCCGGCGCGACGCTTTCTCCGCTAAGTTCGGTTTCGAGAACGTCGGATGGGGGCCTGTAGCGAACGCGCTTCCCCCCAATCCCCGCATTCGATAAAGCGGCTGCATGAAAATCAGCGCACGCAATCAGATTTCCGGTCGGGTGACCAGCATCCGTCCGGGGGCCGTGAACGGGTCGGTCAAGGTCGACATCGGCAACGGTGTCATCATTACCGCCAACATCACCGAAGAGGCGATAGCCGACCTGGAACTGGGTGAAGGCGATCAGGTGACCGTGTTCGTCAAGGCAAGCGACGTCCTGATTGGAAAATGATGTGCGGGTCGGTTCGGATATCCACGAAGCGACTCGACATCGACCGGGGCTAGCAGCCGCGGATCGCGCTTTCGGCCGGGAGCGCCCACGTGGCGATTGATGGCCCGCTGAAGGTCAACGTCCAGCTACTCCGCGGATCCGATCCAGCGATTGGACCGGGCAAGGCGCTGGTCCTCGACGCGATCGCACGCACGGGCTCGATCTCGGCGGCCGGTCGGGATCTCAAGATGAGCTATCGGCGCATCTGGCTGCTCGTCGATAGCCTTAACCAAGCCTGGATCGAGCCGCTGGTCGAGACCCGCGTCGGCGGTGGCAAGACCGGCGGTGCGCAGTTGACGCCGTTCGGCGAGGACGTGCTCGCCAGCTACCGGGGAATCGAGGCGCGCATGGTTGCTGCAGCCGCGGGCGCAGATTTCGACCGGTTGATCGCCGCCATCAAGCCGGAAGACTGACGCGCGGCGTCACCGCGTCGCGTCCGCCACCCCGCCGTCGCCCGCTCCGCGCGGGATGCGACGGATGACCACCGGCAGTTGGCCGAGCAGAATGGCCTGGACTTTTCGATCCTCTCTAGCACCGTGTCCGCCGGGCGCTCGCCCATGTCGGCAAGAAAGCGGACATACTGTGCTGACCAAACCGGCGAGATCGCTCCTGGTTCATGCTCGATCTTCATGCGCTGCCATGCGCGATAGGTGCCGTTGTGGCGCTGCCGTGCGCGATGACCATGGTCGGTCAGGCGCGCGGCGCTGATCTCGCGGTGCAGGCAGCCGCAACTCGCGGTGCTGCCCGACCTGACATTGCCACCCGCTGCTACGACTTCGTTTCCGCAATCGCAGGCGAAAAGCCAATGCGCGTGGCCGCTGCGGCTTTTGTGCGCGAAACGGACGCCGACCAGGCGACCATAGCGCAGTCCCGTCATGTCGATCCTGATCTTCATGCCCTTACCCGTCCGTCGATAGACCATCTATATCTCAACGGATATAATTGTCGATCCGGGATAAGGTTCATCGCTGGGGCGTTCGATGGTCGACCTCGTGACCGCTCGTCACTTCAGCCTGACGACCATCAACGGCAGCGTCGCACCGCCGTTGCCCGCGACTTGCAGCAGGTAGCGGCCCGGCGCGAGATCGAAATCGACCATTTTGCGGACGCCCGTGCAGTCCGGTCCGTGCGCATGCGCCACCGACGTGACGGACGTTGTACCGCTCAGAACGTCGATCCAAGCCGAAGAGCCTAGTGCAACACGGTACCGACCCGCCGTCTGGACCGAGAACGCAAACATCCCGCCGCTGCTCGCCGGTTCACCGGGTTTGTGCGGCGGGACGGCGTAGGTGACCTGCAGCGTCGGCAGCAACGTAGCCGTTACGCCGGACCCAAGCGCCACGGTGGTGGCCGTACTGACGGTGCCGCCTGCGCGAACCGGTTGTCGGCGGCCCCATCCTTCCAAGCCGCTGGGCAGCGGGACCGGTGTCGACGGGCATGCGACCGCTGAATGGTCCATCGAGGGCATTGCCTGCGGACCGGAAGCAAGCGCGAGCAGTGAAATCAGCGGGGTGGCCAACAAGGTCTTTTCCTATCGGTTGATGGCTGTATATGGCCGGATATAGACTCGGCGTAACGTGCGATAGTCGCGTGCCGGTCGACAAGGGGAATTCCGATGCGTTACCTGCTTTGCGCCGTCAGCCTTATCGCGCTTGCTACTCCTGCGTTCGCGCAGGATCGGGCGGGGCTCCAGGCTACTCCGTCGGCCGAGACCGCCGCCTTCGCGGACGAGGACAAGGCCGCACTGCCGGAGATCACCGTCACGGCTCGCCGTCGTGCAGAAGACGCGCAGCGCATTCCGGGCTCGCTGTCCGTGGTTGGCGGCGCGCTGCTCGACCGGTCCTATACGGTCAACACGCAGCAACTGTCGCAGCTGGTACCGACGCTCAACTACAGCTCGGCCAACCCCCGCAATACCGCCTTCACGATCCGCGGCCTGGGCAGCAGCGTCGTCGCGGTCAGCCAGGCCAATGACGGGCTGGAGCCGGGCGTCGGCTTCTATGTCGACCAGGTCTACCACGCCCGTCCCGCGACCGCGGCGTTCGACTTCAGCGACATCGGCCAGGTCGAGGTTCTGCGCGGGCCGCAGGGCACCCTGTTCGGCAAGAACAGCACGGCTGGCGCGATCAACATCACCACCCGCGCCCCCACCTTCACGCCGGAAGCGAGCGAGGAGATTTCGATCGGCAGCTTCAACTTCGTCCAGGTCAGGGCGGCCGCATCGGGTCCGATCAGCGATACGCTGGCGTTCCGCGTATCGGGCGTGTCGACACGCCGCGACGGCGTCATCGACAATGTCCGCACCGGCCGGGACCAGAACCAGATCGGCAACCAAGCGGTCCGCGGGCAGCTGCTGTTCAAGCCGTCCGAGATGTTCCAGGTGAAGCTCAGCGCCGACTTCACCAACTTCCAGAGCAACTGCTGCACGCAGGTCTATTACCGCGTCGCCACCCGCGATGTCGCGCGCACCGCCACGCGGCAGTTCGCCGGACCGACCGGCCTTGCCGCACAGTTCAACTACACGCCGCCCAGCACCAACGCCTATGACCGCGTGACCGATATCGATGCGCCGCTCGGCGTCGATACCAACGAAGGCGGCGTCGCGGCGATCGCGGACTGGACCCTCGGCGGCGCCACGCTGACCTCGGTCAGCGCATGGCGCTTCTGGAACTGGGATGCGGCCAACGATCGCGACTATACCGGCATCCCGATCCAGATCGAACAGCACATCCCGTCGCGCCAGGACCAGTATAGCCAGGAACTCCGGCTCGCCTCCAATGGCGACCACGCGATCAGCTATGTCGGCGGTCTGTATTTCTTTCGCCAGCGCGTCGTCGGACGGCCGATCTCGATCTACGGTCCGGCCGCCGCGCGCTACCTGATCGGCACGACGACAGGCGCAAACGCCACCCCGGTGCCCGCCAACCTGCTCGACGGCTATGGCACCGATGGCCGCACCGATTTCCAGTCGAACAGCTATGCGGCGTTCGGCGAGGTCAACTGGCGCCTGGTCGATCGCCTCACCCTAACCGGCGGTCTGCGCTATACCTATGAGCACAAGACCGGCACCTACGACACGTTCGTGTTCGGCGGACCCGCGATCACCAACACCGCGCTGATCAACGCCCAGCTCTCGATTCTGCGCGGCCAGACCTATGCCGCGCAGGTCGATGACGGCGCCCTGACCGGTCGCACCAACATCGCGTGGCAGGTGACCGACGCCGTGCTTGGTTATGCGAGCTATGCGCGCGGCGAGAAGTCGGGTGGCATCAACATGTCCGGCCTGCCGCTGAACGATCAGAATTTGCCAGCGATCGGCACCGCCGTCGTCCGGCCGGAGAAGAACACCGCCTATGAGGTCGGCGTGAAGACCCGCCTGTTCGACAACCGGCTGACCTTCAACATCGACGGCTTCTACACCCGCGTCACCGACTTCCAAACCAACGTCAGCGATACGCGCGCCGCGGCGGCGCTGCGCACCTACCTCGCCAACATCCCGCGCGTGACGGTAAAGGGCGTCGAGGCGGACGCCGCTGCGGCGGTCACGCGCGAACTGTCCTTGCGCGCCTCGGTCGCCTATGCCGATGGCAAGTACGCCCGCTACCCTGCCGGCCCATGCCCGATCGAGCTGATCGGCAACACCGTGGCCCCCTGCAACCTGAGCGGAACGGGCCTGCCGGGTCTGCCGAAATGGTCGTACACCGTTGGCGGCGACTATCTCCGCCCGGTTGCGGCGCTTGGCGGCAGCGTGTTCGCGCATGCCGATGCAAACCATCGCAGCAAGCAGTTCGGCGACCCGACCGGCTCGCGCTTCACGACGATCGGCAGCTATACGGTCGTCAACGGCAGCGTCGGCTATCGCAGCGACAAGGGCTGGGAGCTCGCGGTCTTCGCCCGCAACCTGTTCGATCGCGACTATATTCAGAACGTCACGATCCAGGCCGGCAATTCCGGGCTAATCCTCGCCACGCCAAGCGATCCGCGTACGATAGGGGTGACGTTCCGGGCGCATCAATAGGGACGGATGCGCGGAAACGGGTGGCGCCTAAGGCGAAGAAAACGGCGCTCGATGCTCCAGCCTAAGTTGCGAACGGTCCGCAATACTTCAATACTTCAACCAAGGCGTCCATGACGGATGTCCGACGCCAAAAAATACGGGCGTGCAGGTGAATGAATGTCTGAAGCCGGGAAGCGAGGGAAGGGGCGTGAGCGTCCGATTTTGGGTTTACTTGCTCTCGGGGCGGCCGGCGCCTCTCATCAAGCGATGAGAAGCGCCATGAAGCCCTTGTCAGCTCAGCCCGCGTCCGAGTACCCGGCCGAGCCGAACAGAGAAGGCGCGCAGATCAAGCGGCAGGTCTCCATCAGCGATGCGCGCCTCGTCGAACAGCAGATGGGCGGCATCTTCGCGCAGTGACTGATCCGCTTCGCCTGCGGTGCTGAGCCGCGCCACCAACGGATGGCGCGGATTGATCTCCAGGATCGGCTTCGCCTTGCCGCCGACCTGCCCAGCACCGGCCAACAGCTTCTCCAGTTGGAGGTCCATGCCGCCGTCGGGTGCTACGAGACAGACTGCGCTTTCGGTAAGGCGCTCTGACGCGCGCACATCCGACACGGCATCACCCAGCGTCGCCTTTACGAAAGCGATGAAGCTACCGATGGCCTCGGACGGAGGCTCGGCCGGCAGTTCGCCTTCCGGCAGCGGGATAAGGCTGAGATCGGCCAATCCTTGCGTGACGGACTTGAACGGCTTTCCTTCGTAATCGACACCGGAAGTTACCCAGAAGCTGTCGATCTGATCGGGCAGCAGCAGCACCTCGATGCCTCGCGCACGAAAGCCCTCGAGTTGCGGCGACGATGCCAGGCGCTCCAGATCCTGACCCGTCGCATAGTAGATCGCTGTCTGGTTCTCCCGCAGGTCAGCTGCGTAGTCCTTGAGGGAGCGCCATCCCCCATCAACGGCCGTGCTTCTGAAGCGAGCCAAGCCCAGCAACGTCACGCGCCGGGCGTAATCCTCATAGAGACCTTCCTTCAGGACCGCGCCGAAGTTGTCCCACAAGGATAGGTACCGTTCGGGGTCGCTAGTGGAGAGCTTGTCCAGCTCGCTCAGCACGCGACTGGCAACACCCTTCTGGATGGCAGCGAGTACGGGACTCTCCTGGATCATCTCGCGCGAAACATTGAGCGGGAGGTCAGCGGAGTCCACCAGGCCGCGCACGAAGCGTAGATAGCGCGGCAGGATCTGCGCATCGTCGGTGATGAACACGCGCCGGACGTACAGCTTCATGCGCCCGCTGCGATCGGGATCGAACAGGTCGAACGGCTTCGTCTCAGGCACGAAGGCGAGCACGTTGTACTCGTGCAGTCCCTCTGCCCGGTAGTGCAGCGTCAGCGAGGGCGCGTCATACTGGCCGGCGACAGTGCGATAGAAATCCCGATACTCCTCGGCCGTGACCTCGCTCTTGGGGCGGGTCCACAAGGCGGCACCATCGGATACCGATTTCTGCTCCTCGGCATCGGGCTTTTCCTTGAGGAAGATCGGAACCGGCACGTGGCCGGACTGGGCCTTGATCGTGCGCTCGACCGCAAAGGGGTCGGTGTACGTGGCGGCGTCCTCCTTCAGGTGGAGCAGCACGCGCGTGCCGCGCTCCGGCGCGTCAGCAACGTCGATCGGCTGCACCGTGTACGTGCCGAGGCCATCTGACAACCAAGCCGTCGCGGTGTCGAAGCCGGCACGACGCGACGTTACTTCGACACGGTCGGCGACCATGAAAGCGGAATAGAAGCCAACGCCGAACTGCCCGATCAGCTGGCTTTCGCCCGCATCCTTTGCACCCGCGATCCGGTCCATGAACGCCTTGGTGCCGGACCGCGCGATCGTGCCGAGCGCATCCACCATTTCGGCCTCGCTCATGCCGATGCCATTGTCGTCGATCGTTAGCTGCCGATTGTCGGGATCGAGGGTGACGAGAATACGCGGCTGGCTATCGCCGCCTAGAAGCGCTGGATCGCTGATCCCTTCGTAGCGCAACTTCTCGCACGCATCCGCCGCATTTGAGATGAGTTCGCGCAGGAACACATCCTTATCCGAGTACACCGAATGCACCATCAGGTGCAGGAGTTTGGCGACGTCAGCTTCGAAGGAACGGGCGGTGGGCGTGGTTTCAGTGGTCGTCATAGCGGTTCCAACGGTCTCCTGATTGCTGCGGCAATACATGGCGGCGGCATTGCCGCGTTCAAGTTGCAAATCAGCGTTGATGCCGACCGCCCCGTTGCAGAACGCAGTGGGTGCTTCAAGGCGGCTTGCCGCCTCGCAAGAGACGCCTTGAACGACATTTTGATGACAGGCTTGGGTTTGGCCGGCCAGAAGGACTGCCTGCTTTCACGAACTCGCAGAAAGGCCCCGAATGTCGCATTTTGGGTCAAGCACCGCGGTACCATAATCGATGAGCGCGACGAGCATTACGACTCGTCTGGTCGCGGTCCGGTTCTGGCCGCCCGCATCGAGAGCTATAGTTTAAGTGGATCACGAAGAGGCGGGGGGAAGGGGTGGCGTTTTATTCGTCGCCAATTTGTACTGCTCGACTCCTAATCTCGGTAGTGTGCGTCCGGTGTGCCGCAACGTGATAGCTTGCGTGCCTTGGGCGTCATCCTGTGGTCGCAATGACATTATCGTCGGAATTGCGGTCGATCAGAACGTCGAAGGGATCCGTACCCGCATAGCTCGGCTTGACCGAGGTAATCAGTCTGATCTGCTGTACCCCGACACGGATAGCGATAGACTGTGTCGAGAGCACATCCTGCGCGGCGAAGGGGCCTGCTCCGGGCCTCGCCGCCAACAAGCTGAAATTCATACGTTCCGCCAGGGGTGTCTCGGTCTCCTTTCCCTTTCCATCAGCGTGATATTTGTGGGCCTCGACAGTCAGAATGGTTTCATAGCGACTGTCGGGCAACTTGCGGACCTTGGCTGCTGTGGTCCTGATATCATACAGCGTGATCTTCTCGAACAGATCGGTGATCAACTCGTTCTCCGCCAAGCTGGCATTCTTGCGGAATTCTGCAATCAAGTCGAGCGATCGAGGATACCGCGCGGGGTGGGACCCGAAGCGATAGAGATATCGCCTTAGCGCAGCATTGACGCGTTCGTTGCCGAGCACATTGCGGAGGCGATACATCGCCAGTTCGCCCTTTTGATAATAGACGTAGGGCTGGTTTCCAACTCGGCTGAGCGGCAACTCTTCTGCGGTCTCGAAGCCGCGCGTGGACAGATATGTGTCGAGCTCATGCCTGAGATAGCGACGAACCTGATCGCGGCCACCGGTTCTCTGCATCACCATCAGCGCGGAATATTGCGCAAGCGTCTCGTCCAGCAGTGACGCTCCCTGCATGTCCGCAGGGATTGCTTGATGCCCCCACCATTGGTGCGCCGACTCGTGCGCGACCACCCGCCCGACATAGTCGAGCATGGTCTTGTCCCGAAAGTCGGCGATGAACCCCAGACCTTCGGAATAGGGGAACGTCCCGGCGAAGGATTGCGCGCCCCTCCGGTAAGCCGGGAACTCGACGATGCGTGCATGGCGGAACTGATAGGGCCCGAACGCGGAGCGGTATAAGTCAAGGGCATGCGCGGACCCAGTTAGCATCCGGTCGATGTTGCGGGAGTGCCGCGCATCATAATAAACGGCTAGATCGACGCCCTTATGCAGGATGTGCCGCGCTTTATACCGGGCAGACTGTAGCGAAAAAAAATTCAATATCGGCACGTCGGTTATGAAGCGCGCGGTGCGACGCCCGTTGATGATCCCGTCTGCAATCTTGGTGCCCGGGGCGATCGGGGTCTGATCGGCATCGGTGGTGAGGATGATGTCGGTCTTGACCCAGTCGCTACGCAGTCGATTGTAGCGTGTTTGCGAAATGTCGCCCACTCCGGCTGGGCTTAGCACCGGCAGGGCATATCTGCGCCGTGTATCGTGATCCTCGATCAGGCCGTGGCGATCCATGCCTATCGTGGGCAGAAGCTCAAAATTGTCTACGAAGGTGCCATTGTCGACCACGCCCACATCGTTGCCTTCATTGCGAAAGCCGATCTGATGGTGGACGGTCGTGAAGGTAACGCGCGTCACCGCGCCCGGGGCCAGAGGCGTTGCAAAGCGGTAGATGCGATACTGGAAAGCGGGATAATCCTTGGCGAGCGTTGCGCCGGCGACATCTAGCGCGGTCCAGTTGGTGTCGCGCGAGCGCATCCGGAGATGGACTTCGGTCAGCGGTACCGTTTGCCGATTGACGAGATCGAGCGTGCCGTTCGACACCAGCTTCTGCTGGTGAGGCCATAGTTCGGCGTTCACACGCACCATGGTGATCGTGGGCTGAGGCGTTCTCGCATAGGGCAGCAATTGGCGTTCAAGCCCGCTTAGGTACCGATCGTCATCGCGCGAGGATCGATACGCGTTCCAGACATGTGTGTTGATGAAGCACCAGACGCCGAGCCCGACAAAGGCAATGATCGCGGCAGCCGATATGCCGCCCGCCGGGCCTGCCAGCCGGTGTGGCACGCGCTTCAGCCGGACCTTCAGCAGCGTTTCGGCACCGCGTCGCCACAGCGCATGGCTTAGCACCAGAATGAGAAGAGCGAGTGCTGCCCAATAAGCGCGAAAGCTCCAAGCACCGATCCAAAATCGGCCCTGCCCGTTCATGTCGGAGAGGGGGACGACCGGTCCCTGCGCATAGGTATAGAGATGGTCCTGCAGACCAAGCACCGGGAGAGCCGATCGCGAGACCACAAATATCAGCATGAACCCCCAGCCGACGATCTTGTGGGGACTGATCGCCTGCACGAACACTGCGAGGATCGCGATCAGTACATAGTCCACAGCGTTGGGCAGCAGGTACCAGAGAAGATAATGATCAAGCTCCAGCTGCGTGTAGCCCCCGAAAAGCTGGATCGTTACCGCACCGATCATGCTCACCAACAGCGTCGAGATCAGCACTAGCGCCAGCGAGAGGACCTTGGGCACGACATAGGCCCAGTCGGGTATCGCGGTCGTGCCGATGATCTCGTGAATGTTCCGGTCGCGCTCGTGCCAGACCAGCTCCCCGCTGTAATAGATAGCGATGACGAGAGGAATGAGTTTGAAATTGTCGTCGAGCAGCTGGATCATCAGCCGCGTCACTGGCAAGGAAGGGGTGCCCCACGCCGGGTCGAGGTCTCGCAGACCGGCTACCGAGAAGATCAGACCGAGCACCAACAAAACGAGGTAGGCCGGGCTGCGAAATATCTGGACCATGTCGAGCTGCGTGCGGACCCGCAGTTGAGCCCAGGCGGTCGCGTGACCGAAGTGCGGCTCGATCCTTGGAATATCCTTGCCACCGCCCTTGCTGGCGATTGCGGCTGTACCGACCTGCTTGGCCTCGATGCGACGGCGACGCGCTCCGCGCGGAACGCGTTCGGTGAACTGGAAGCGGGCGTGGGCGAGCGCGAGGAAGGCCGTGCCGATGGCGATCCAGATGATCCGGTTCCACAGCACCACGCCTTGAACCGGCGTGCCCAGCGTGTTGAGTTCGTCCGGGGACCAATATCGCGTAGCCTGCGCGAGCGCAGCGAGACCTAATGGGTCGATATAGGCGGTGAGCAGCTTATGGCCGCCGCTCTGCGAGGCGACGGTCGCCCCTCCCCAGAACATCAGCAGGGCGATGACGCCGACATAGGTGGCGACCATCGAGCGCGTCATCACCGCGAGCGCGAAGAACAGCGCTGAAGCCACGAACAAATTGGGCAGCGCGAACAGAAGAAATGGCAGGAGATAAGCGGCCAGGCGGTTCGGCTCGAACAGCGCTGGATCTGCCCATGGCATCTGCGTCCCGAGCCACAGCGTCACGGGAACTGCGAGGAAACTCAGCGCTGCTGCGAAGAGAGCGCCAGCGTAACGGCCTAGCAGATACGGACTTTTCGATATGGGGGTAGTCCGCAGGATAGGGGCAAAGCCGGTCTCCTGGTCGCGCACGACCGCGTTCGCGACGAAGGCCGCCGAAACGAACATGTAGAGTACCGATAGCGCCATGTAGAGTTGAGCGACCTTAAATGGCGTATTCTTTTGAACGCGCTGGGGTACGCCGATGGAATTAGGACCGATTGTTGCGGCGAAGACGAGTGCCGCGAACAGCAGCACGGCGATCCAAAGGATCGGATTGCGGATTTGGTAGCGAACCTCGAATCTGGCAACTTTGAGAAACACCGTCTCTGTTCCTCTCAGGCTGCGCGGCGCAAAGCGTCTAGCGTGGAGAAATAGACGTCCTGCAGGCTGCCTGCGGCTGGGATAAACCCGTTGCCGGGCGAGGTGTCGGATGCGACGTGAATAATGGTTCGGCCCGCCAGCAAGCGGGACGAAATAACCCGGTGCGCGGCGGTATGGTCGCCCAACACGGCGCGATCGATGGTCTTCTGCCAGACACGTCCTCTCAGTTCGGCAATGAAGTCCTGAGGCGCACCGTCAAGCACAATGCGGCCGTTCGCCAGCACCGCCATGCGCGGGCACAGATCCGCGACGTCTTCGACGATATGGGTGGAAAGGATCACCACGGTCTCGTCGCCGATCCCCGCGAGCAGGTCGAGGAAGCGATTGCGTTCCTCCGGGTCGAGACCGGAGGTGGGTTCATCCACGACGATCAGCCGGGGATTACCGATCAGCGCCTGCGCGATACCGAAGCGCTGGCGCATACCGCCCGAGAAGCCGGCCAACGCCTTTTTGCGCACCTCCCACAAATTGACTTGGTGGAGCAGCGCCTCGACCGTCTCCTTGCGTTCGGCGCGAATGGAGAGGCCTTTCAGTACGGCCATATGATCGAGCATGTCGTACACGGAGATGCGCGGGTACACGCCGAATTCCTGCGGCAGATAGCCCAGTGTCCGGCGCAGCGCCCCCGGTTCCTTGAGGACATCGGTGCCCTCGAACGCAACGCTGCCGCACGTGGGCAATTGCAGGGTCGAGACGATCCGCATCAGCGTCGACTTGCCCGCGCCGTTGGGGCCCAGCAGGCCAAACATGCCCGCAGGGATCGAGAGAGTCACGTGATCGAGCGCACGCGTGCCGTTGGTATAGACATGGCTGAGGTCCCTGATTGCAAGCATAGCCGCCTCCTCCGGAAAATCGTCACGACATATGTAGATTTAAGAGTTAAGAAAAGTTGAGTCTTACTAAATCATTCAAGTTGATGATCGGCCACTTGGGTTTACTTGCGAAGACGAGGTGTCGACCTAGTAAAAACATAGGGTGAACCTTCATATATCGTAATTCTGGTCGGCGCAGGTAGCCTGTCTAGCCGCAGCTTGCGCACCGATCGGGTTCCGTCCACGTCAAGCCCCTGATCGGCTACAATGCCGACATCAAACCGGGGCAGGATGTAGGGCCCATCTGCATCTATAGCGACGCTGTATGATACGGTCTGCTGATCGTTGATTAGCATCTCACCATTGGCGAGCTTTACCGTGCCGCAGCAGTCGTTGGCGAATAGGCCGGCCTCGCCGGCATCAACGACCGGCTTACGCAGGAAGACGAGAAGAGCAATGAGCAAGACAGTGCTGGCCGCAACGAGACCTATGCTGATAACACGTCGCATCTTTGCTCCCCTTCCGGCTCGCACATACCTAGCCGGCGTTTCGTGCACCTTCAGCGTTGAACCTCGGCACCGTTGTCGTGAGCAGAGAGCAACATATGTAGACTTAAGAGTCAATTGGGTAGGCGTAGCTCCAGCCGATCGCCTGGATCATTGAAAGGCATCTACAAGCTACCGGGCAAGCGGTTCGGGCAAACCGTCTGACAAGACTCGAATGTGCCACCGCGAGATAGATACCACCGCGGCCAACTCGATCGCCAGCTTCAAGAATTGCACCCTCAGTGGCGACAAATCGAGCATCAATACGCCTGTGAACAGCGACAGCGTGATCATTGCCGCCGCGATCAGCGTGCCGCACTTCAGGGCGCGCGACCAGTCTCCCTCCACGAGCATCCACGCAAGACAAAGGTGCGCCATGCCAAGCAGAAGCCTAATGATCAGCAATATCGGGATGGCGCTGTTCTGAGACCAGATCAGGTACGGGTTCGGTCCGGCACCGAAGCCTGACGTGCCGAAAGCCTGACCTTCGGCCGAGGTCAGGAAGCCGACCGCCTGCTGGAACTGCAGAGCCGCCATCGGGATGAGTAATCCCAGGGCGAGCGCGTAGTTCGCGAGGGTCAGGCGTCCTTCGCTGTGCTTCCCCATCTCGCGCCACGCTGCGAACAGGCAGCCGAGAGCGAACAGGAATGGACGCCGATCTTCGACCGCGGCTTCGAACTCCGCTTCCATGGCCATTGCCCACGTTCGGCGATCCGAGCCGAGAGTCCGACTAGCCAATGACAGCAAAGCCCGCGACACAGCTGCTGTCATGCGAAGGAAGCCTTGGTGAAGATGGTCGGACCGGCAGGTATCGCCGTCCGCGCAAATGCCACGCCGGCATTCGTTAAACGGTACGCATGGCGCGCAGGGCGGCCAAGCTGTTCAGGCTCGCGCCACTCGGCCTCGACGAGCCCTTGGTCGGTCATGCGGATGAGTAGCGGGTACAGCGTTCCCGACAGGAGCCCGGTTTCTTTCATCAGATCGTAGCCGTGACGCCACTGCTGAGTGCGCGCAGACAGCGCCTCCAACAAAAGGAGCATCTGCTTCGATGGTCGACGATTACGGCCCATGCGCCTACTCAACCTAAGTAGAGTTTTCTGTCAACTGCCGCGCGGGCAGTATGACCTGCTATCCGTCTTTTTGACTTTGGTGTCCGTCTACTGGGGGGCAGCGAGCGGCGAGGGGGTCTGTGGACCGTACGTGATCCAACGCCCCTTTTTGGAGATGCGGTGATGACGTGAGCGATATGGATGGCCAATTTGAAACGTTCAGATGGCTGAACTCAGATGCAGGCGGCCAGCAACATTGAGACGAACGAACGTCCGAAGCTGGGAAGCGGAACAGTCCACCCGAGGGGCTGGAAGTCGGTCGAGCTCGCCGTTTCGCTGCTCCAAAAGCTGCTTTATCTATAGAGTTCAATTCCGCCATGTGCCGATCGAGATTGGATACCAAAGTTGAGACGCAGCGATTTCAGGAATTCGGTGGGATCGTTGGTCAGAAATCGGCCGCCCAGCCGCACCGTGCCGATTGCTGGCCGCTCCAACACCATTGGCGTAGGCAAATAGCGGTTAAATTCGGTGACCGCGACCGACAGCGGCTCTCCGTCAAACAGCAATTCACCCTCCTGCCATGCCGACAATGCGCGAATTTCGGTATCGGACACCGGGTGCGCCGCGATCCCACTAGCGGACACTACCAGTTTCGCGCGTTCTGGGATCTTCGTCGCGCCGGTCTCGCCGCGTCGGGGCAACAGCCTGACGGCACCAGCAATGGCGACGACATCGACCGTTTCCGCCGACCGCAGGCGGGCGATGAAATGCCCACGGTCGATCTGCAGCCGCGCGCGCCCCACGTCGAGCGTGCAGCGCGGCGCGCCCGGCGACAGGTCGAGCGAGACTTCGCCGCGTAGCAAACTCACCTCGACCGCGTCGCCCATGCGCCACCAACGCAACTCGCTCGCGGTGTTGAGGTCGAGGCAGATGCGTGGGGTTATATAGAAGCGGCGGCGCTCGCCAACTGTGGTCTCGACGGTTTGCGCTGCAGCTTGCGTGGCGACCAACAACCCGCCGCCCGCCGCCAGCGCGACGACCGCGCCCGCCGCAGCGGCGAGCGCGCGACGCCGCGGCAAAGCCGCACGGTGTTGTGGCTGAGCCGTTGCCCCTGCGGACGGGGCATCACGGAGCCGGTCGAGCCTCTGCCACGCGTGCGCTAGCCTGAGCATCGCGATGGCGTGCGCCGGATCGCGCGCGCGCCATCCCTCGAACGCGGCCGTATCGGCTTGGCCAGTCTCGAGCGCGGCCAGCCAGTCGGCGGCTTCCGCCTCGATCCTGTCCTGCCGCTCGCTCGTGGTCAAAGTTTTGCTCTCGAATTCGTGCCGCTACGCTCTATCTGATCGTTCCCTAGCGCGAGGAAAACCGCCATGCCATCGCCAGAATATCTTCAGGCCTTAAGGCGGATCACGTCATCCAAGCGCTTTGGTGCGCGTGCTGACGGTACGGTATCGGCGCCGTGCAGCGCGCGCGCCACCAGCAACATGCCGCGCGCGAGGTGCTTTTCGACGGTCGACAGGCTGATGCCGAGATGTTGGGCGATGTCGCGCGGCGCCATCGCCTCCAGTTTACGCAGCAGCACGACGCGCCGGCTCGCCGGGGGGAGGGCTTCGATCGCCTGCATCATGCGGCGCAGTTCGTCGCGGCCCGCGGCGATTGCGAAACTGTCGGGGGCGGGGTCGGCATGCTCCGTCTCCTCAAGCGCGGCGAACTGGCGCATGGGCACGATCCGCGCACGGCGGAGCCGCTGCAGCGCGATGTTACGGATCATCTGCGTAGCATAAGCGGCGGGGTTGAGGATCTGGTCCCAGGCGGTCAGCTGAAGCAGTTGGGCATAGGCCTCGTGTACCAGATCGCGGACCTCGTCTTCATTCGCGCTCCAGCGGCGCGCCTGCCGCAGTAAATCGGCTTCGTGCCGGAGAATGGCCTCCGAAAACCATTCGTCGATTGGGCGAAGCCAGGACATTACGATTGGGTAGCCTGATGCGAGGGTGATGTACCCTCCCTATGGCGACATTGATACGGGACAATGACACGCGCGGCGGTGTCGTCCCCGACGCACAGAAATTGCGCGCCGGGGGAGGGCGTCACTTGCGGAAGCGTGGCTTCAGGATGAAGCCGAACCACACTGTGCGGCCGACCGGGTAGCGGGTCTGCAGCAGTTCGCGATTCTGACCGAGATGCGCTTGGAACGATGTGTTAGTTACGTTCTGCACCTGGCTCATCACCTGCAACCAGGGCTTGATGTTGTAGCTCGCCTGCAAATCGAGCTGGTCGCGCGAATCCTGCCAGATGTCGCGCCACGCATATTGCGAATCGACCGAGACCGGCGCGGCACCGATCCGATTGAACGCCGCGCGGATCGTTGCTGGGCCAACCGCATAGAACAAGGTCGCGTTGTAGATATGGTCGGGCTGGTTGAACAAGGCGCCGATCCGGCGGCTAGCGCCAGTGGTGCCGACAAAGTCGAAACGCCCGTCGAGCCAGGTCGCGTTGAGCGACACGCCGAAATTGGCGAGCGGTCCCGGCAGGAAGTCTAGCCGGTCCTTGACGATCTGCAGCTCGGCGCCCTTGACCATCGCCTTGGCCGCATTGACCGGTTGACTGATCGTGGCGTTATAAGTTGCGCCGTCGGCATAGTAGACGCCGGACTCTTGCGTCGTCAGGTTGAAGATCTCGTCGTGAATGTCCTTGTAGAACACCGCTGCGGAGACGAGCCCGCCGCGCCCGAGATACAGTTCGCCTGAAAGATCGTAGTTCCACGAGCGACGCGGTTTCAGGTCGGGGTTGCCCTGGTTGATCGTCAGCGGGCGCGCGACGTTCGACATGTCGAGCGACTGCGTCGTGGTCGCGCCATACTGGCCGTAGTCCGGGCGACCGATCGTCTCGCTGATGCCGACGCGCAGCTTGAACGCGCTGGTCACGTTCCATGTCGCGACGCCTGAGGGCAGGGCATATGCGTAGCCGTGCTCGCGCGACAGCGTCGTGTTGGTGCCATTAACGCGCGTCGTCACGCCGACCGAGGTGCTGTCGTAGCGCAGCCCGGCCTGCAGGTTGAAATCGTCGCTCTGCCAGCGCGCTTGGCCATACCCCGCTGTGATTGATTCCCGCAGCTGGTAGAAGGCGCTGTTGCTATCGGAGACCCGGCCGGTGTTCTGGCGGAACCATTCGGGGTGGTTGACCAGTACGGCCTGCGCTTTGTCCGCGTCGATCAGATCGAAATTGATCCCGGGCGCCGAGATCGGCGTGGGCACGGTCGACTGCGAATATTTGTCGAGATTGCCGATCAGCGCCGCAGACGCAGCATCCTTGGCGAACCATTCGCGATAGTTGAGCAGGCTCTCGACATGCGTCAGCGTCTGGGTGACGCCGCCTTGCAGCCCGAAGCCGCGATCGTCGGCATCGAAGTTCCACGCCAGCTCGCCGTGCAGCCCGCGCACGGTGTTGTCGATGTCGTAGACGATGTTGCGCCAGTAGCGCGGGCCGTAATTCGCGGCGTTCGCCGCTGCGGCCGGATCGTTGAGCGCGATCGTCGTTCCGCCGTTGGCGTTCTGGTAGCTGTAGCCATAGAGCGCCAGGTTCGTCGTGGCCGCGGAGGTGGGCGTGATGACCATCCCAGTGTTCCATTTGTACATCCACCGGTCTTCGTTGTAATGCGCCTTGGAGTCCGAGATGCCGCCGGTCAGCTTGAGCTTCTCGCTGAAATCGTAATGCGCGTTGCCGTTGATCAACCAGGTGCGGCGCTTCTCCGGCTGCGCGACCAGGCCGAGCTGGTAGTTGCCGGTGTTGAGTTTGCCTGTGTCGGCGGTCGCGCCCGGCGTGTAGCTGGTCGAGGGGAGGGCGAGTGCCTCGTAGCGGTCCTCGTCCGACAGCTCGTGATAATAGCCGCCGAAGATCGACAGGCCGAAGCGGTCGCTCGGGCGATATTCGAACTTGCCGTTGATGCTGTAGCGCTCGCGCTTCTCATCGAACGCATAGTCCTGCACGCGGACGGGCACTGCGCGGCCGGTCGAATTGGGGATGTCGCCGGTCTGCGCACCGGCGGCGGTGTAATAGGTCCAGCCAGCGCCGGCAGTGTCGCCCGGCAATGTCGCCAGCGCCGATGCATGGAGCTGCTGATACTCGCCCGACAGGACGAGGCCGAACTGCTTGTCCGCGCCGAACAGCATCGCGGCGGTGGCGTCGGCGCGGATGTTGGCATGCTTGTCGGGCACGACCTTGCCGCTCTGCGAGGTCCAGCCGCCGAGCGCTTGGGCGGTGAGCATACTGCCCGTGTCGAACGCGCTCTTGGTGACGAGGTTGAGCTGACCGCCGAGCGCATGCGGGTCGTATTGGGCAGTCACGGTCTTGATCGCCTGGATCTCGCCGACCAGCGAGGAGGGCAGCAATGCGAGCTGCGCGCCGCGATAGCTGCTGTCGGCGCTGGCGATCTGCGCGCCGTCGACGGTCACGAGGTTGTAGCGACTGTCGAGCCCGCGGATCGTGACATACTGGTAATTGTCATGCCCGCGGCTGCTGTCGCGATCCGAAATGACCGATAGGCCGGGGATACGCCGCGCTGCCTCGACGACGTTGACGTCGGGCAGCTGGCTGACATCGTCCTGGCTCACTGAATCGATGATCTGCGCGCTACGCCGCTTGGTCTCGATCGCGCGGCGCGTCGCAAGACGAAAGCCGGTTACGACAATATCCTTGCTTTCCGGGAAGCTCGCGTCCGAAAGACCGGCCTGGCTGATCGCCTGCGAACCGGCGATCAGAAGGATATGGTCGGGAGTCGCCTCGGCGACGGTGAGTGTGGTGCCCGACATCAGCTGGCGCGCAGCGTCGAGCGGTGCCATCCGCCCCTTTAACTGCGCGACGCTGTGGCCGGTTGCGCTATCGAACGGAAAGGAGATCTGCACGCCAGCCTGGCGGCCGAGCTCGTTCAGCGCAGTGGCGAGATCCGAGGCGGGAATGTCGAACGCAACCGAGCGCGATACGGCCGGAACGGGCTTCGCGGCGGTGGTGGCCGACGCCAGCGTGGTACTCGACAAGAGAAAGAAAATGGCTGAACGACGAAGCATGGACCGGTCCCCCTGGCTGGCGACCGAGCGCCGCCTCGCCAGCCCGATGCTTCGTGCCGCCAAAACCGCCATGCCGAAATTCCGTTCCCGCGCACGGTGTCGAAAGCGCCGATTTCCGCCCGCCCGACTGTCGTCAACGCGTCATATATCGCGCCGATGCAGACCCGCCTGCCGCCTCGTTTCTTCCGCCGGAGTCTGATCCGTGACCCTGTTCGCACCCAATCGCCGCGACCTGCTCAAGACCACGGCGATCACCGCGCCGGCGATCCTGCTCATGCCGTCGCGGCTGCTCGGCGCGGGCGGGGCGGAGACGATTTTCACGCTGGGCGTCGCCTCGGGGGATCCGTGGTCCGACGGCGTTGCGCTGTGGACCCGGCTCGCGCCACAACCGCTACAGGCAGATGGCGGGATGCCCCGCGCACGCGTACCTGTGACCTGGCAGGTCGCGGAAGATGAAGGATTCAGGCGGGTCGTGCGCTCGGGCACCGCCTTCGCCGAACCTGCCGCCGCGCACTCGGTGCATGTCGATGTCTCGGGGCTGAAACCGGCACACGCTTATTTCTATCGTTTCATCGCCGGCGGCGAAGGCAGCCCGGTCGG
Organism: Sphingomonas sp. R86521; assembly: GCF_042466235.1. Lineage (NCBI taxonomy): Bacteria > Pseudomonadati > Pseudomonadota > Alphaproteobacteria > Sphingomonadales > Sphingomonadaceae > Sphingomonas > Sphingomonas sp. R86521. The sequence goes on from NZ_JAXHBY010000001.1 coordinate 1,070,600, forward strand.
TCGCACACGCACTGCGCCCGCTGCCCACACCGTGGTCGATCACCTGCGCTTCTGCTTCGGCTCGTGCCAGAAATACGAAGCCGGGCACTATGCCGCATGGCGCCACCTCGTCGCCGAAGACGCCGACCTGATCGTCTTCCTCGGCGACTATATCTACGAAAACGACCCCAGCAACGACGCGGTGCGCCCCCACCTCAACCCCGAGCCGCGCGACGTCCCCGGCTACCGCGTGCGCTATGCGACCTACAAGCTCGATCCGCTGCTCCAGGCGGCACATGCCGCCGCGCCGTGGATTTCGACGTGGGATGACCACGAAGTCGCCAATGATTATGCCGACGCGCGCGATGAGCTGAACGGTGATCCCGCGACCTTCCTAAAGCGCCGGGCCGCCGCCTATCAGGTCTACTGGGAGCATATGCCGCTGCGTGCCGCAGCGCATCCGCACGGTGCTTCGGCACGCCTGTACCGCACGCTCGATTGGGGCCGGCTTGCGCAATTTCAGGTGATCGACGATCGCCAGTATCGTGGGGGTCGCGCCTGCCAGCCGCCCGAACTCGCGCTGAAGCATCTGCAATATCGCGTCGCGGTCGAGGACTGCGCGGATCGTCACGATTCAGCGCGCACGATGCTCGGCGCGCAACAGGAGCAATGGCTGCTCGACGCGCTGGGCACGACCAAAGCGACGTGGAATCTGCTCGCGCAGCAGACGCTGATGACCCCCTTTGCGATGATCGACCCGGCGCATCCGGAACGGGGCGCGACGCTGCATCCCGCCGACCGCTGGGAGGGCTATACCGCCGCACGTGATCGGATTTTCACGCGCTGGGTCGAGGCGAAGACGCCCAACCCGGTCGTGCTGAGCGGCGATATCCACGCCTTTACCGCCGACGATATCCGCCACCCCGCGCACCCCGACGGCGCGCCCGTGGCGGCCGAATTTGTAGGCGGGTCGATCACTTCGACAAATCATCATCCCGGCTGGCGAGAGGAAGCGAAGCTAAATCCAGGAATCCGCTTCGCGGAGAATGAAGTGCGTGGCTACGCGCTGGTCGATCTTCGCCAGACCGGCGCGGACGTCGCCTTTCGCGGGCTGGCTGACGCGCGCGACTTGGCATCGCCGGTATCAACCCTTGCGCACTTTACGGTCGAAGCCGGGGTGCCCGGCATCGCAACCGCGACAACGAGTAAAGTCCACGTCGCTTGACGTTTGTTGCATCATAGTACGGCTTTCGCCTTTCAAGCAGCTGGGCGAAGCTGTTTATGCCGCAATAGGTGAGATAAACAGCCGTCTGCTACGGTAATTGCAAGACTAGCCTTTAAGGTCGCTTTGTGGGTCGCCGCTGCTGCGGATGTCGGCAAGCTGACGACTTTGACGTGTGCTGCGGTCGCAACACGTCTGTGACCAGGATCTGGCCCAAATAGGCGGGCCTGAGACTCGTCCGAGATGCGACTCAGACTGTGTGCCTCTGGATCGGTCGGCAAGGCAACGCCCAGCTGCGGTCTTCGTTCTCATAATCGGCAGGAAGGAACGAGTTGGGCCCACCCGGATGTAGTCGGAAACGCCCACATGAGTATTATGCCAATCTATCGCGGAGGCGGCTTCGCAGCGATCATGTTTATCTCCTCCACTCAAATATACGAGCGACTGCGAAGACGAGCTTGATCCATTCGCGATCCTGTTCGGCAAGCCAATATGATCTTTTCGGTGACATCAACCGACAGCTGGAGTCAGGGAGCGAGCTGGGACTGCTGAAGGTCGTGCTTTGGGTCAAAGCTCTCTGCGCGGCCCAACGCGGCAACACACCATCACCATGCGGCATCAACATCTCTTCCAGGCCTCCCCCCGGAACCGCATCGAATGTATGCCGTTCTGGGATTAAATTTGGGTCAAGCCGAACAGGTTCGCCGCACCGCTTGGCACCTCACATCGGTGGAACGGCTGAGATGAATGGATGGCCGAACTTGGCGAGCGCACCTCGCGGCTCAGCGTCTGGTTCTGTGTGGAGTGCTAGTTAGAAGGATATCAGCCCACGTCAGCGTTCCCGATCTGCCTTACATTAGCTCCCTCGTCCGATCGTCTCTTCTTCTGCCAGGGCCAGCGCCCTTCGATCTCGACTTCGAGGGAAAAGCTCAGGAAAGTCCTAATGAGGACGATGCCGGCGAGGACCAGAAGGCTCTCGATCGTCGGCTCGACAGCTACCGTGTTGATAATGTCAGCGGCAACGAGGAATTCCAGGCCAAGTAGGATCGACCGCCCGAGACCCGACCGGAAGTCCGCAACCAGCGTAGTCCGGTCTGCCGTGCCTTTGCCCATCCCGATCAGGAAGGCTCCCAGCGTGCCGAACGCCCCCACGACGATGATGGCCGTGCCTACGATCTCGACGGCGGTCGTCGCCATATGAATCCAGTAGGCTTCGTTCACGATCATGCGGCTTTATGGCTCGGGGGCAGCAAAGGGGCAAACTTGCTGACGAGTAGTTCGGCCAGCGGGACCGGTCGGAAGTCCCTGGCATCGACGCCCACGTCATACTGGCGGAGCATGGGTTTCAGCTTGCCGTGACTGTGCCCGTGCAGGTTGATGGCGCGGCGGTGCTGGCCATTCCAGCTCCTGAACGGATAATGGCAGAGGATCAGCCGGTGATCGCCCTCCGTCAATTCGGCATAGTCGCCAACGCTGGCCCATCCTTCCGCCTCGCCGGTCGCAATGGGATCGTTGTTGCCGCGGATCAGGTGCTTGGTGCCGTTGAGGCGAGAGAGCAATGCCGCCACGTCGACCGGTCGCCGTGCTACGTCTCCCAGATGCCAGACGACGTCCTCGCAGCCGACGACGGCGTTCCAACCGCTGAGGAGCGCCTCGTCCATCTCGCCGACAGTCGCGAACGGCCGGCGATGAATGTTGAGCGTCCGGTGATCGCCGAAATGGGTGTCGGCGGTGAAGAACAGCGCCATGCCGGTCACAACATCTCGAGCGGGCGGCGGCTGCGCGGCACGGGGAAGGCGGCATCGAGCGCGGCCACGTCGTCGTCAGACAGTATAAGGTCGACGGCAGCACGATTGTCGCGGACGTGCGCGACGCTGCCCGCCTTGGGTATGGCAATCACGTTGCCCTGCCGCAGCGTCCAGGCGAGGGCGACCTGTGCGGGCGTAGCGCCGATCGTCTCGGCAATTCCACGGAGTGTCTGATTGGCCAGGAGGCGGCCCTGTTCCACCGGGCTATACGCCATGGCCGGAATGCCGTGAGTTTCCAGCCACGGCAGCAGATCATGCTCGGGGCCGCGGCGGGTAAGATTATAGAGGATCTGGTCGACCGCGCAGCCGTCACCGCAAGCCGCGAGCAGTTCTTCCATGTCGCCCGTGTCGAGATTGCTAACGCCCCAATGGCGGATCTTGCCGGCCGTCCGCAGCGCCTCCATCGCCTCGACCGTTTCGCCGAGCGGCACCGATCCCCGCCAGTGAAGCAGGTAGAGATCGAGCCGGTCGGTGCCGAGCCGCTTCAAGCTTGCCTCGCAGGCGGCATGCAGGCGAGCATGGGATGCGTTTTGCGGATAGGCCTTGCTGACGAGGAAGAGCTTGTCGCGAACGTCACCCAACGCTTCGCCGATCAGCTTCTCGGCAGCGCCGTCACCGTACATCTCTGCCGTGTCGACCAACGTCATGCCGAGATCGACGCCCAGACGAAGCGCAGCGATCTCTTTCGATCGGCGATCGGATCGCTCCCCCATCATCCAAGTGCCTTGACCTAGTGAGGGTATCTGTTCGCCGCCCGGTAACGCCACTGTTCGCATACTTTGCCTCGGCTAAGCCAATGATACCCAACAAACGAACGACGGCGAGGTCCGGTGCATGCTGGTCGACTGATAACGAGGTCGCTTAAACGACGATCAGGGGGGGGCACTCTAAGCCGGGTGGTACGGACGGGACGGCCTTGTGTTGCTCACGTAGTCGTGGGGCGTCGGCCATTGACGAGATGAACGAGCGTCTGAAGTTGGGAAGAGCGAAGCAGGGTGTGAATGACCGGGTATTGGTCGCCAAGCCACCATCCGTGCGCCACTAAAGTGTTTATTCGATTATCGTCGGAAGGACCATTTCGATCCGGCTTGGCAGGCCGTTACCGGCCTCGATCTGCCCCCCGTGAAGAAGGACGATTTGCCGCGCAAAACTAAGACCGATCCCACTGCCGCGGGGCTTGGTCGTGAAGAACGGCAGGAACACTTCGCGCGACAGGTGCGGGGGGATGCCTGGACCGTTGTCGGTAACCGCGATCCTTATACGATCGTGCGGCTTGAGTTCTGCAGTCAGGGCGATGGTTGGAGTTTGGGTAGCGGCGGTCGCCTCGCTAGCGTTCTTGAGCAGGTTGAGCAGAACCTGTGTCAGCAGCGCTACGTCCCCGTTCAGCCGCGGCAGGGCGGGCATGATGTCCAGCGTAATGGGCATGGTGATGTTCGGTGTCGCGGCGTGGATCGCTGCGGTCCTGGTCAGCCAGTCGGCGATGTCGATCGGTTCGCGGCGAAGAATCGGGGCCTCGCTGAAACCCTTGTAGGTCTCGACGAAACGTTCGAGTTCGCCGGCTCGTCGTGCCAGTGCCCCGACCGCGAGTTGCGCGTCGCCGATCGCTTGGTGGTCGGTGGCGTCCAGCGCATCGAGCAACTGCTTTGCCGTTGCGGCGAGTGAGGTCACCGGGGTCAGCGAGTTCATGATCTCGTGCGTCAGGACGCGAACAAGATCGATCTGCGCGGCAAGTTCGGCACTGTCGAGTTCCGCCTGGATTATCTTTACCGCAACGATCCGCCGCGCGTCGCCGTCGAGTTCGATCAGCGTGGTGTCGGTGACGACGCGTTGCGACAGCCCGTCCACGACGATTTGGCCGAGCCGGCTTGGTCCGGGCGTTGCGCTGCGAAGTAGGTCGACGAACGCTTCGCCGTACTGGTCGAGTGCAGCGACAACGGTCGGCGAATTGCGACCGAACTGCCGCCTTGCCGCTTTGTTCGCGAGCGTGAGAGCATCGCCTGGACCGAGAACGAGCAGCGGTGTTGGCGCCCCATCGGCAAGCGCGCTGGCAAACGTCGCTGCAACGGCGCCGCGGGTCCTTTCTTCGCGTAGCCTGGCAAGCGCGCGTTCGTATGCCGCGCCGAGCCGGTCGAAACCGGCCCCTCGACCACTCAAGGTGAAGGATTGGCTTAGGTCGGCGCGGTCGAGCGCGGCGACGAACCGGGTCAGTTCGGCGTTGCTCTCGGAGATGAGCCGCCAGAGGCCAATCGTGACGACGAGCGCGAGGCCAATCGCGAGTAGCATCGCGGTCGGCGCGCGGTGATAGGCGGCGAGCAGGCTTGCGACGCTAAGCGCGACGAGCAGCAGCAGTACGCGGGCGGCCAGACGCACCGCGAAACGGCGCCTAAAGGCCATGCTTTTCCATCCGCCGATACAGTGTGCCGCGCGATAGTCCGAGTTCAGTTGCCGCGGTCGAGATGTTGAAGGCGTGCTTCTTTAAGGCTTGCTCGATCGCCTGCCGCTCGACGCGGTCGAGATTGAGGTCGTCAACCAATGCCGCCTCGGCTACCGGCGCCGATCGACCAAGTGGAAAGTCGGCCAAGGCATAGGCGGCACCCTCGGCGAGGATGACTGCGCGCTCAGCAGCGTGGCGCAGCGCGCGGACGTTGCCGGGCCAGTCATGGGCAATCAGGGCCGCGAGGACGTCGGCGGGAATCTTGCGCTCGGGCTTGTCGTAGCGTGTGCGGAATTCATCGAGGAACGTGGTCAGCAGCACCGCGATGTCTTCGCGACGGTCGCGCAACGGCGGCAACTCGATCTCGACGGTGTTGAGCCGGAACAGCAGATCCTGTCGAAACAGACGCTCGTCGCCAAGGTTCGCCACGGCCATGTTCGTCGCGGACACCACACGAATGTCGATCGCCACGGGCCTGTTCGTCCCGACCGGCGTGACGCGGCGCTGCTCCAGCGCGGTCAGCAATTTGGGCTGGAGATGGAGCGGCAGGTTGCCGATCTCGTCGAGGAACAGCGTACCGCCATCGGCCGACTGGAGCCGTCCGATGCGATCCGCACGCGCGTCGGTGAATGCGCCCTTGGCATGACCAAACAGCTCGGAATCGAACAACGTCTCTGAAATCGCCCCAAGATCGACCGTCACCAGATCGCCCGCGGCCCGTCGCGAGAGGCGGTGGAGTTCGCGCGCGACCAGTTCCTTGCCGGTGCCGTTCTCCCCCAGGATCAGGACGTTCGCATCGGTCGGTGCGGCCTTCTCGATCAGCGACTGGACGCGGGCCATGGCCGGCGATGTCCCGAGCAGCGGCGAGCCCGTCGCGTTCGTCGTCGCGGCACCGGTATCCGTACGACGCATCCGGCCGAGCGAAGCGGCGTTACGTACCGTCGCCAGCAACCGATCGTTCTTCCACGGCTTGGAGACGAAATCGGTCGCACCCTGCTTCATCGCGGCGACCGCCACCGCGACGCTGCCATGCGCCGTGATCATCACGATCGCGGCGGCGGGATCGGCCGCCTGCATCAGCCCCAGCCAGCGAAACCCCTCCGAGCCATCGGTCGCGCCGCGCGCGAAATTCGCATCGAGCAGCACTGCATCGAAATGCCCGCGTTTCATCGCCGCCACCGCTTCGTCCGGGGACGTGGTCGTGATGACGTCGCGGAACATCGGCGCGAGCAGCAGGCGTGCGGCAAGCAGGATGTCCTCGTCATCGTCGACGACGAGGCAGCGATCGAAGGGGGGCGTCGAGGACATCGGCACAGCTTTGGTCATACCCGGCCTACAATCAAGATGCGTGCCAGTGTCCAGTCGTGGACATCTGGTGTCCGATCATGACCACGAACGACGCCAGCAGGATCAAAAACCCTTGGTGAATTTTTGTAAAGACAATCGCTTAGCAACTTTGGCACGGCTCATGCTGAAGGAAGTGGGTCGGCAGCATCGCCGACCGAAAGGATCCTGCCATGACTATGAACCAACGGATCGTCTGCTCCTTCCTGAGCCTCGCCGGTGCCGCCAGCCTCGTCGCCATCTCCAACCCTGCCAGCGCCAGCATTGTCGGCATCGACGCTCCTCGGCAAACCACGATAAAATATGGCGATCTCGACCTCGGTAACGCCGCCGGCCGGCTCGTTTTCGACCGTCGCGTTGCCAGCGCCGCCAACCTGGTTTGCGCGCAGGACGACCGCCTGCGGTCCGCATCCGAGCTGTCGTGCCGTCGCGCCGTCGTCAAGCAGGCGCATCGGACCGCCGGCCTCGATGGCCATTCCGTACATGGTTGAGCAGCAGGACCGGGACTGTCCGACGCCGGACAGTCGCCGTCCGGATCTGGACACTCGCGTATGGGCCACCGATCGTGACATCTGACTTTCCCGCAAGCCCGACCGCGACCAGTGGCGCGAGCATGGATCGTCGCGTCGACACGCCACGGCTCTCGCGTCGGCGCATCGGCCTCGGGGCTGCGGCGGCGCTTGCGATCCTGTGCATGATCGCGCTGTGGCGGTTCCTTCCGTCAGCAGGGTCGACCAACGTCGCCGCGGCCGACGTCGAGACTGCCGCGGTAACGCGCGCACCGTTCGATGATGCGGTCCCAGTCCGCGCGACCGTCGCACCGAGCGTGACGACGCTGGTCGGCGTGGTCTCGGGCGGCCAGATCGAACGCCTGATCGTGCAGGACGGTGCGGCAGTGGTCGCCGGTCAACCGCTGGCGACGCTCGCCAATCCTCAGCTGAAGCTCGATATCCTGACGCGCGAGGCCGCGATCGCGAGCCAGCTCGGCCAAGTGTCCGGAGAGGATCTCTCGCTGGAACGCAGCTCGCGCGACCGCGATACGCAGGTGGCCGGCGCCGACTATGACCTGATCAAGGCGCGCCGCGACCTGAGCATTCGCCAGCAGCTCCACGACAAGGGGTTCGTGTCCGACGCCGGTCTGAAAAGCTATCAGGAGGAAGCTGCGTATCAACGCCAGCGCGTCGCGCAATTGCATGCCGCGGAAGGTGCCGAGCAGCGGATCGCCAAGCTCCAGGCGAGCCGGTTGTCGGATACGCGTGGCCGTCTGTCGAGCAATCTCGCAGCAGTACGCGACGGCCTGGACGCGCTGACGATCCGTGCACCCGCGACGGGCCGGCTCACCAACTTTACGATTCAGCCCGGTCAGTCGCTCAAGCCCGGCGATCCGGCCGGACAGGTCGACAGTGAAGGGTCGTGGAAACTGATCGCCGACGTCGACCAGTATTTCCTCGGTCGCGTCCAGATCGGGCAACGGGCGAGCGGCGAAGGGGCGCCGAGCCTCGTCGTCACCAAGGTGCTGCCCGCGGTGACGGACGGTCGTTTCCGCGTCGAGCTCAGCTTTCGAGGGACCGCGCCAGCAGGCCTCAACCGTGGCCAGGCGCTAGACGCTCGGATCACGCTGGGCGCGGCACGTCCGGCCATCGTCGCCCCCCTCGGCGGCTGGCTCGACAGCGATGGTGGCGCCGCCGCCTATGTCCTCGATGCGGGCGGGACGCACGCGATGCGCCGCACGATCCGGATCGGCCGCCGCAACGCGGGGCAAGTCGAAATCCTGTCCGGCGTCGCGGCCGGCGAACGCATCGTCACATCCGACACCAGCGGCTTCAACAAAGCCGCCTCGATCAACCTCAAGTGAAGGGTCCGCCATCATGATCACCCTGGACGGCATTCAGCGCCGCTATCTCTCCGATGCGGTCGAGACGACGGCGCTTGCCGATATCAACCTCCATGTCGCGGCCGGCGAGTTCGTCGCGATCATGGGGCCATCGGGTTGCGGCAAGTCGACCTTGCTCAACACGCTCGGCACGGTCGACCGGCCGACCGGGGGACGCTATCTGTTCGACGGTCGCGATCTGGCGAGCGAGGGCGAGGCGACGCTGGCCCAGTTCCGCGCGCAGACGCTCGGCTTCGTGTTCCAGAGCTTCAACTTGATCGACGAACTGACGATCGCCGAGAACGTCGAACTCGGGCTGGCCTACCGCAAGGACCAGAAGGGCGACCGGCGTGGCCGGATCGAGGCGGCGATGGACCGCGTCGGCATCTCGCACCGCGCGCGTCACTATCCGCACCAGTTGTCGGGCGGCCAGCAGCAGCGCGCGGCGATCGCCCGCGCGATCGTCGGCGATCCCAAGCTGATCCTCGCCGACGAGCCGACCGGCAACCTCGACACCGAAAACGGCGCGCAGGTGATGGGCATCCTCGAAAGCCTCAACGCCGCCGGGGCGACCATCATCATGGTCACGCACAGCCCCGCGCACGCCGACCTCGTCGGCCGGCGCATCGACATGCTCGACGGGCGCATCGTCGCCTCCGTCGCGCGCCAAATCTGAAGGGACACTTCATGAACCGTTTCGCCCTGATCAGTTTCTGGCGGTCGCTGACCCGCCACCGGCTCTACGCCGCGCTCAATATCGGCGGGCTCGCGCTCGGCATCGCGGTGTTCCTCGTCCTCGCGCTCTATGTCCGGTTCGAGACGAGCTTCGAACATTGGCTGCCCGGCCACCAACAGGTCTATCTGATCGAAAGCCACACCAACGACGATCTGAACAGCGTCCGTGCGCGGGAAACGACGCCGGTCGCTGCGTGGACTGCGATCCATGCCGATCTGCCCGATGTCGTCGGGACGCGTATCGTCGACAAGGACGCGGCGGTGGTGAAGGGCGGGGTCGGGATCCGCGAACGCATCGGGCTGGTCGACCCGAACGTTTTCGACGTGTTTCGTATGAAGGCGAGCGACGGCACTCTGCCAGTCCGGTTCGTCGATCCGACCGCGATCGTCATCACGAAGCGGACGGCGACCAAATATTTCGGGTCGGGCTCGCCGATCGGCGCACCGTTGGCGGTGTCGTATGGCGGCAAACATTATGCCTACCGCGTGGTGGCCGTGATCGACGACCTGCCGGACAGCACCCGGCTCGACAGCGACCTGATCGCCCCGCTGGTCATCTCGCAGGATCGCGCCGATCCGTTTTACGTCGACAATCATCAATGGAATTATGGCGGACCCGAAACCTATGTGCGCTTGCCCGACCCGGCGTCCGCGACGCGGCTGGCGGCAGCGTTGCCCGGCATTGTCGCGCGCCACGTGAAGACCGAGACGCCCGGCAACGACGATTTCGGGCTGACGCTGTCCTTGGCGAAGCTGGATGGCGCGCATTTTCGGACGCCCGGCACGCTTCTGATGGTCACGACCCTGGGCATCATCGGGCTGCTGACGTTGATCGTGGCGATCGTGAACTACGTGAACCTCGCCACCGCCCGCGCGGGGCTCCGCGCGCGCGAAGTGGGTATGCGCAAGGTTCTCGGTGCGGATCGCGCTACGCTGCTCCGGCATTTCGTCGGCGAAGCGGTGGCGACGACGCTCATCGCCGCAGTGTTCGGCCTTGCGCTTGCCGAACTCGGCGTGCCGTTGGTCAACGCGGCGACCGGGCTCGATCTGTCGATCCGCTACGCAGGGCTTGACGGCGTGCTGTTGCCGCTTCTCGTGCTTGCGGTCGTCATCGGCGTGGTATCGGGCCTCTATCCGGCTGTGATTCTATCGCGTGTGCCCGCCGCAGCGGTTCTCGCATCCGCGCGTTCGCCCGGCGGCGGACGGGCAGGGGCCCGGATCCGTGAGGGTCTGGTCGTCTTCCAGTTCGCGGTCACGATCGCGCTGATCGTCGGTACGATGGTGCTGGTCGCGCAGACCCGCCACGTTCGCGCGACCGACGTCGGCTATGATCGCGACCGGCTGTTGCTGGTGCGCTCGTTCGGCAGCGACAGCCTTGATGCGGCACAGCGCGAGTCGCTGCTTCATCGCTTTGCCGCGTTGCCGAACGCACGCGGGGTCAGCGTCGGTACCTCGGTTCCGGGGCGTGGGCTGTTCACCTCGACCACGTCCTATCCGATCCCCGGCATGTCCGGCTCGGGACCCTCGATCGAGCGGTACGATGTCATGCCCGGCTATTTCGAGGTGCTTGGCGCGAAGTTGATCGCGGGAAGACAGTTCGACCCAGCTCGTCCCGCCGACGTCAATCCCGACAAGCCCGGGGTGGACGGATCGGAACGCCTGCCTGCCAACATGATTATCAACCGGAGTGCAGTCCGCGCCTTTCACTTTGCCAGTCCCCAGGCGGCAATCGGCAAGACCGTCGGCCGGGAAACGCCCCGGACGATCATCGGGGTCGTCGAGGACATGCGGTTCAACTCGCCGCGCGACAAGATTTCGCCTACCGGATACATGTTTGATCTGCGGCCGCCGAACTCGTCCGTCGCGGTGATCCGCTTCCGCGGCGAGGCCAAACCGTTCACCGATGCCGCGCGCGACGCATGGCGGCGCGAAGTGCCTGCGATCCCGTTCGATGCGCGCACGACGATCCAGGCGCTCGACAAGCTTTACAAGGCCGACGACCGGATGGCGAACCTGTTCGCGATCGGTGCCGGGCTGGCGGTCGCGATCGGCTGTGTGGGTTTGTGGGGCCTCGCGTCATTCACGACAGCACGCCGGGTACGCGAGATTGGTATCCGCAAGGTGCTCGGCGCGTCGTCCGGCGACGTCGTTACGCTGCTGGTCGGGCAGTTCCTGCGCCCGGTGCTGATCGCCAACTTGCTTGCGTGGCCGCTCGCCTATGTCGCGATGCGTGCATGGCTCGCCGGGTTCGACGATCGGATCGCGTTGTCGCCCTTGTACTTCATCGCGGCGAGCGCGCTGGCGCTGGTGATCGCGATCGCCACGGTGCTGTCACAGTCGATCCGTGCCTCGCGTGCCACGCCTGCCTGGGCACTGCGCCATGAATAGGGTCTGGATGACGGGTGCAGCGTTGCTCGTCGCCGCACCGGCGTCGGCCGAGACGCTGGCGGATGCAGCATGGGCGGCGATCGCGAGCAACCCGACGCTTGCCGCCGCAACCGCTCGGCAGGATGCGCTTGCCGAGACACCCGAGCAGGCGCGGGCTCAGGGGCGGCTGACCGCGGATGCCGCTGCGACCGGCGGGTATGACCGCTACGACCGTGGCACGAGCGGCGGCGGCACCGTCTCCGCATCGCTGCCGATCTGGACTGGCGGTCGCGTCCGCACCGCGGTCCGCGCCGCCGACGCCGACGTCGCAGCGGGCGAGGAAGGCGTCCGCGACACGTCCGCCGCCGTGCTCAGCGACGTCGCGAGCGCCTATGCCGACCTGCTGTTCCAACAGGAATCCGTCGCGATCGTTCGCGCCGATATCCAGTTGCTCGAGAGCCAGGTGGCGGAATCCAAGGCACGGTTCGATCTGGGGACGGGGACGCAGACCGACGTGTCTCGCCTTGTCGCGCAACGTGCATCGGCCGGCGCTACCGAGGCCAGCGCAGTGGCGGCCCTCGCGGCAGCTGCCGCGGCGTACCGCGCCGTCGTCGGCACCGATGCGGGTACTCTCGCACCGCCGCCAGCGATGCTCGCGGGATTGCCTGCAACCGTTGACGAGGCACGGGTGCGAGCGATCCATGCGAACCCGCTATATCGCCAGGCGCGATCGGCGGGCGATGCTGCCGACGCACGGATCGGCGTCGCGCGGAGCAACGGAGCGCCTAGCGTCGGGATCGGCGCAAGCTATGGCTATGGCTACACCACGGGCAGTGACAGTGGTGGCTATGTTCGCAGTGCCGCAGCTGGTGCGACGTTCCGCGTGCCGCTGCTCACCGGCGGTCTCGTCGCGTCGCAGGTCCGGCAGGCAACCGCGGACGCCAAGGCCGCGCGTTACGATACCGAAGCCGTATCCAGGGCGGTGATCCGTGCCACCGATACAGCCTGGGCGAACGTGGTCGCCGCCAAGATGCGGGTCGACGCCAATACGCAAGCGGTCACCGCCGCCGATCGTGCGCTCGCCGGCGTGAAGGCCGAATATGCGGTGGGCTTGCGCTCCACGCTCGACATCCTGATCGCGGACGAAAGCCTGCGCGGTGCGCAGTTGGCGCTTGCGGGCAGCCGAAGCGACCTACTCACCAGCGAAACTGCGCTGCTTCGGGCAACGGGTACGCTGAACGTAGCAGCATTCGACTGAAAGACGACGGGATGACAGCCGTGGATCGAGGACGGTTACAAATTCAGTTGCTCACCGTAAATGCGTACGTGCCGACTGTGAATGAACTTCGGAAGTTGGGGAACAAGAAACCCGCCGCGGGTGTCCCGGACTGGGTCAGTCTGCTTCAGACCTCAGTGCGTTCTGCCAACTCTAGGGCATCTTCGACATCGACGCCAAGGTGTGGGACGATACTGTCGATCTTGGCGTGGCCGAGCAGGATCTGCACCGCACGTAGATTACCGGTCGCCTTGTAGATGTGGAACGAGCATATTGCCGCGTGCTCATATGACGCATGTAATCGTTCCGGCTGGGAAAGACGTAATCGTCGACGCCTTTAGCCGGGCGTCCGAGGCACACGTGCATCGTTTTCCGGGCTGCCTCCCCGACCGGAGTTGAGAAGAGGGAAAGGCCGCCTTAATGTGCGCAATTGGGTCTCATCGATCTACGGTCGCACCGACGTGATCGCCCGAGTTACGGTCAATTTGTCGTGCTGCTCGAATAGAGATGTTCCGCGGGTCACCGACTGGGACCCAGGCCGGGAGGCGCGGCGTAGCACGTCACGCGGGTAAAAACGTCGATCGCGCTTACGAGATCTGATCGCTCGTGCGCGGACCGTGATAATCGCGAGGCGCGACCCCGAAACGCGCGCGGAAGACGCGCGAGAAATGCGAGAGATCGCTGAAGCCGCAGGCGAAGGCGATCGATCCGACGCGACGCGATAGGACCGGAGTCGATCGCAGCGCCTCTTCGGCGGCATCGAGCCGAACGTCGAGCAGCATGCGCCCGAAGCTGCGGCCCGTGCGCTGGCATGCAGCGTGGAGCGTCCGGACCGAACAGCCGAGAGCGGCCGCCGCGCTCGTCGGTGTCAGGCTGTCGTCGCCGACGCGTTGCGACAATAGCCGGATCAAGCTCGGCATGACGGCGCCGTCGATCGCGGGCGCCGGCATCTGGTGGGGGCGCAGCGCCATGTCGAGTGCGCTTGCGAACAGGTCGCTGCACTGCGCCATCTCGCTGGCGTCAGTGGCCTCCATCAGCGCGCTCAGCGCGGCCTTGACCACGCGCCCGGTGCCGTTGAGCAGATCGACGCTGCGCGTCACCGCGACGCCGAGCGACAATCCGCACCGCGCCTGCAACCAGGCGATCGGCATCGCGACGCAGAGCTGACTGAACGGCTGTTCGAACTTGAGCTCGAACAGATGGTCCGCGAGAACGATCGCGCCGCTGCCGGGCTCGGTCTTGCGGACGCCGCCGCCGCTGCGGACCTCGCCGGACCCCGACAGCTGGATGTTGAAATAGGCGAAGTCGCCGCGCGTCGTCGCGATCTCGCGTGGGCCGCGCCGCACGACCTGCGACGATCCCTCGATCCTGCAGACGGTCAGGGGGCCGCGTTGCATGCTCTGGAGCGCGCCGTGAAAGGGCCCGGCACCGATCGCTGCGGGGACCAGCGGTACGAAGGTGTCGCTGATGCCGGTGCGCCAGTCCTCGACATTGTCGTAGCTCGATTCGTGGATCGAGTCGTACAGCGCGCGGGGGCGGCCGCGATACTCGTGCGGCAACCAGTCGGCACGCCTCGGACTTGGCTTCAGACCCTCTGTCACACGCCCCCCAACGGCTGCACCCCGACTAGACGCGTACCCGTCCGCGCATGACTCCACAATAATTCATGTCGCATCGCGCGTGTCGGTAACGATTTCTAAAGATTTGCTTCGAGTCGCCAGAATATTGGACCGACTTGCAGAGCACCAGGTATCGGCCCCGCGAACAGAGGCACATTTGACGGAGCGAGCAATTCCTTGACTGACAGCGCAGCATAAGCGCTGCGCGCTTGTCGCTCCATTGGCCACGGAGCAAGCCACGCCTCGAAGTCTGCGGCGCCATCGATCCGCATTGTGCGGCGGTGGGGCGGGGCTCGACACGGGCAGCAGGGGGGGCGGTCATGCATAAGCATCGGATTCTGGTCGCGGGGGTCGCGCTTGCAACGGCCGGTTCGGCACAGGCCTCGACGCTCACCTATGTCCCGACCGATCCGTCGTTCGGCGGCAGCCCGTTCAACAGCAGCCATCTGCTCGGCATCGCCAATGCGAACGACAAATATGCCGATCCGGCAAGCGCGGCGAGCAACGACCCGGCGAAGCAGTTCGTCGACCAGCTGCAAAGCCGGCTATTGTCGACCGTCGCGTCGCAGATCGCCGACAAGATCTTCGGGGCGAACCCGGCGGAGTCGGGCCATTTCACCTTTGGCGACCAGGTCATCGATTTCGTTCGCGGCGCCGAGAGCGTGACTCTGACGATCTTCAACACGACCACCAATGCCAAGACGACCATCACGCTCCCGTTGCTGGGTGGGTGAGTCGATGACGCGAGGGGGTATCCTGGCCGTGCTGGCGACGGGGGCGCTCGGCGGATGCGCGGCGGGGAGCAGCGTGTCGCATCCGTCGAGCTGGTCGCCGCCGCATATCGCGCAGGCGACGCCGGCGCAGAAGACGCTCGAAAATCTGCCGCCCGCAGAGCGCAAGGTGGCGGTCGCGGTATACGGCTTTTCCGACCAGACCGGACAGTTCAAGGATAGCGACAGTGTCCAGACGCTGTCGCGGGCGGTGACGCAGGGGGCGACGTCGATCCTGGTCAAGGCGTTGCAGGATGCCGGGCAACGCTCGTGGTTCCAGGTGATCGAGCGCGAGCGGCTCGACAATCTGCTGAAGGAGCGCTCGGTCATCCGCGAGATGCGCGCGGCGTATCTGGGCGAGGCCGAACTCAACCGCGAGGCCCTGCCGCCCCTGCTGTTCGCCGGGATCCTGCTCGAGGGCGGGATCATCGGGTATGATTCGAACACCAAGACCGGCGGCGTCGGCGCCCGCTTCCTGGGGATCGGTGGCAGCACCAAATATCGCGAGGACACCGTCACCGTCTATCTGCGGGCGATCAGCACCAAGACCGGCGAAGTGCTGCTCTCGGTCAATTCGCGCAAGCAGGTCGTCTCGGTCGCACTCGGCGCCGACGCGTTCCGCTATGTCGGGTTCAAGGACCTGCTCGAGATCGACAGCGGCATCACGTACAACGAGCCCGTCGAGCTCGCCTTGCAGCAGGCGATCGAGAAGTCCGTCTATGCGCTGATCATGGAGGGCGCCGAACAACGGCTGTGGTGCTTCCGCGCCGACCAGCCGACCGCCGAACGGCTGGTGCGAGAGCACATCGCCGAGCGCGACCATCGCACGCTTATCGAGGTGAAGCTTCCCGCCGATGCGCAGGGGCGAACCTATTCGACCGCATGCCCGATCTCTTCGGTCGCGATCGCCCGAGGCGCACCAGCGCAGCCGGGCGTGCCGCAGCCGGGCCGACCCGGCTCCTAGCTGCGGCGCTAGCGAGAAGGATCAGACGGAAATCCGCCGGCGGGCCTGTGCCTTAGAAACCCGACCTGCCGACGGATCGCACGAGCAGATTTCGCGAACGGAAATCGCCCGATGAGATGGCCTACCGCCGCACTGGCGGGCGTCGATCGTCGGTCGTCCGGGACGAACGCTGCGACCTGTGCGGCGCGGTGACCGGCGTGAACCGATCGAAGGCGTGGCCGCATCCTGCGGCACCCGCGCTTTCGAAAGGATGAACGCCGCGCCGCGCCGCCCGGTCTGCTCCGCATCAGGGCTGCGGAGCGGATCGACGACGACGCCCGCCACAGGAGGAAAGAATGCGCAAACTTCTACTCACCGTCAGCCTGGCCGCACTCATGACGTCACCGGCCTTTGCCGATAATTCGAAGAGCACGATCACCCAGAAGGACCTCAACAACACTGCACAGGTCTTGCAGACCGGCGCGAAGCTCGGCGGCACGTCAGAGATCACCCAGTCGGGGAGCATCCAGAACGCCGTCGTGACCCAGTCGGACGACGGCGGCCGCGTCAACAGCAAGCTCACCGCCAATGCGAGCGTCATCACCCAGTCCGGCAGCGCCAACCTCGCCACGGTCGACCAGATCGCGGAGACGATCGACCGCGTTAATTCGAGCAAGATCACGCAGAGCGGTTCGCTGCAGAAGGCGACGCTGGTGCAGCGCGACGATGGTCAGGTCTCTACGATCGAACAGGGCGGCACCAAGCAGGTCGCGACCGTGACGCAGGGCCGCGCCCAGTCGAACGACACCAGCTGGTACAACGGGTCGGCGGTCAAGCAATATGGCGCGGCCAACACCGCAACCGTGACGCAGCTTGGTTATCGCAACGACAGCGCGATCGACCAGAACGGCACCAACCTCAGCGCCACCGTCACGCAGGCCGAGGGTATGCACAACGCGTCGTCGTTCATCACGCAGACCGGCAACGACAACGTTGCCAAGGTCAATCAGGGGGGAACGCTGGGCTCGCAGTCGACGATCACGCAGGGTGGCTCGTTCAACACCGCCAACGTCAACCAGTCGAACTTCGACAACAATTCGAACGTGAACCAGACCGGCACGGTGAATATCGCGCAGGTCGATCAGATCGGTCATGGCGGTGGCGCGTCGGCCTTCCAGTCGGGCAACCACCAATATGCCGAGTTGAACCAGTCTGGCACCAGCAACACCGCCGGCTTTACCCAGAGCGGCGCGTATCAGCTCGCCTACGCCACCCAGTCGGGAACGGGCAACAGCTCGGACATCACGCAGTCGGGCCAGCTGCAATATGCCACTGTGACGCAGTCGGGAAATGCCAACGCGTCGACGATCAACCAGACCGGTAACACGTACAACTATGCCGTCGTCTCGCAGACCACCAACGGCAACACTTCGGCTATCACGCAGAACGGGGCCGGACTGATCGCGGTGGTGCATCAGTAAGTCACGCCTTCATCCGGGCGGCACCAGGCCGCCCGGACCCTTTTTCGGAAGATCGACGATGACGCGTCTGCCCATTCTTCTTATCATCGTACCCCTGCTGGTGGTCGCGAACGGCGCCCGCGCGCAGGGTGGCAATGTCGGTGTCAACAGCGACGCCTTTGTCGACCAGGTCGGCGCGGCGAACAGCGTGGCGGTGGCGCAGAGCGGTGCCGCGGTCGCGCGGATCGCGCAGCAGGGCACCAACCAGACGGTCCAGCTCACGCAACACGTCGTTGGCACCGGCAGCAGCGCGCGGATCGACCTGGACATGCGCGGGCTTATCAACGACGCGGTGGTGACGCAGCACGGCGTCGCGGTCGCCACCGTCGCGATCGCGGGCACGGGCAACAATCTTTGGCTGGCGCAGTCCGGCGGGGTCGCCGGTGCCGCGAACGCGGTCGCGCTCGCGCAGAGCGGCATCGGCAACAGCGCAACGCTCGCCCAATATGGCAGCGGCAATGCGATCGCGCTGACGCAGACGCACAACGACAATGTGGCGGCGATCAGTCAGACCGGCACCAATCTGGCAATCAAGATGACGCAGGATGGCGGCGCCCGGGCCATCGTCAGTCAGGTCAACCGATGATCCCGACCTTGGCCCTTCTCGTCGCCGGCGCCCTGATCGGCCAGACCGTCGAACAGATTCAGCCGACGCGCAGTCCGCCGCCCGGACACGCGCACGGCGTGGCGAGTGACACCACGCAGGTCGCGCAAGTGCCACCCCAGGCCGTTGCGGTCGATCAGCCGGTGCTAATCGAGGCGACTGGGCACAAGCCCGACACCACAGTCGATGTAGCACGTGCCTATGCCACGCTGTTGGCGAACGGATCGGCAGCACGCGCAAACACGCCCGACCTCGGCGCACGCACGGTTGCCGAGGTCGCCGCCGCGGCTGGGCTGGTGGCCGCGCCACAGCCTGCGGCCAAGCCGACGCCACCCGCGGCGCCCACGCCATGATGCCGCCGATCCCGGTCGCCCTGATCGCCGCCGAAGTCCCGGCCGATGCGCAACCGATACAGGCGCTGATCGAGCGAACGCGCGATTCCGTCCGCGTCCGGCTGATAGGATCGGCCCGACGGTCGGTCGATGCCACGTACACGCTGACGATCACCGCAGGCAGCAATCGGACCAAACAAGGCGGCAACGCGCATCTCGTCCCGGGCATTTCGGTGACGTTGCTTGATCTGACGCAATCCACCGCGGCGCAATGGGGTGGCGTGCTCGACGTGCAGATCGCCGGGGGTCGCGGATATCGGATGGTCCTCGGCGACGTCTTCTGATTACGCCCTGGCTCACGGCGACGCTGGCCGGTCGTTAACGTCGCTGGCTAACGAGCGTTGAAGGCGCAAACCGGGTCCCAGGATTATGCCGAATACTACAACGGCAACGAGCGCCGCGCTGCGAAGGAAACAGTTCTTCTTGTTCACCAGCGTCTGTAACGCCATCGACGGCTTCATAAATCGGGCGATTATCAGCGGACCCGACACCATTCTCGCCGACGCCCGGACGATCGCGTAATATCCGCCGATATCAACAAGAGCGAGCACACCGCGCGCCAGCGATGCAGCCACCACGCCGGCCATAACACTGGCCCCGTTCCAACCGCCGATGCCGAACGCCGCGGAGAAGATCAGATAGCCGAACGATGTGAGCCCGTTGATGACGACCAGGATCCAGCCGGCAAGCCGTGCGCCCGGGGCTTCACCTAGCCGCCACCAAATCCATCCCAGCGTCGCCAAGCCGATGTTGACCAGCGTCCCGGCCCCCGAGACGAAGCGGCCGGCAGCGACGGACATCGCTTTGGTATTTTACCTGTAGGCAATCGTGATCTTCAGCAAGCACCAGGCAAGGTACCAAATATTATTTCGGAGCGTGTGAGGGGAATCATGGTGAGCTTCATGCTTGGAGAAAGCCCACTGAAACGGCTAGAATGACATTCCGAAAGGTCCTGGCGCTCAACTGGGTGTGTGGGGCGCGCAAATTTGAATCCTGTTGCCTTGATCAATAGATCATGGGCGTTGCACGCGTCGCGAGAGTTGCCCGTTTTTGTATGTCGGCAGCGCGGACGACCGTAGCTTGGCGGGGCCTGCAACGCTTCGTGCCCCAAGCTAGCGAAGCGTTGAGGCGTCGCATGTCTACAGCCGTGGTCAGCGGACCGCTAGCCTTAGGGAAGGCGATGCAGTCGATGTTCTCCTTCGCGACTGTTGATACCGCTTGAGCCTTCTTTCATAGGGCTGGGCTGTGTTCGAAGGCAGCCTAGGGCATCAGCCTATCGATAAGCTCAAGAATATCTGACAGCTTTGCGCCGATTAACGTTTCGCCGACCTCGTCCGCTATGTTCAAGGCCCGGCTCACTGCGGCGCGGAGGGAATCTCCGTTTAGATTATCAGTTTTTGACATTTCTCTAGGAGCACTTAAAAGTTTAAAGCGTCCACCACGTTAATGTAAACATAGGTTCTCGCCGTGTCGCATAACATGAGTTAAATTTTAAGGATGGTGATCGACAATGATTGGAGATCAAAAACGCAGTGATGCCGCGAAGTACCTTCTGAACATGAGGGTGCAGCGAAATCGGCATTTTCCTAGCGAGCTATTTGACGAGCACGCCTGGAATATATTGTTGATTTTGTTTGTAAGTCTCGCAGGGAACGAGGTCGTTGCGGAAAAAGACTTGCTTGAAAGAACGCGGTTGCCCGTAGCTACCGGACGGCGGTGGCTAAATCACCTTGTACAAGACGGGCAGGTCGAGACCCGCAATGACGGAGACGACGTAGTCTTGTCCGCCTCGGCAGTGGCCGCAATGCGTGCGTTTCTCGACCAGCAAGGTAGCTCTGCGACAGCTGACGCATGAATTGAGCGCAAATCTGCCGACTGTGCCAAATGCGTACTCTCCCCGTGGCGATGCCTTACCGGGGTAGAAAGCAGACTTGGTGCCGTAGCGGCGGCGCTATGCTTTTGTCACACTCTCCGTCGCCGGATACTCGGACGGCAGTAGCAGCGTGCGTGACGGTCAGCTAGAGTACATCCGATAATTCGCCGAAGCGGCTCAATTCCCCGTCAGCAACCAAACCTTCGGGCCGCCAGTCGGCTTCGGCACGCCGTCCAGCCGCCGCGCGCTGATCAGTTTCACCTTGTGGATGATCATCTGCCCCTTGAAGGCGTCCATGCCGCCGCCGCTCGGTTCGGCGAGGATGCGTTTCACGGTATCGCGGCCGGCGACCAGGTGTCCGAACGCGGCGTAGCCGGGGTAGCCCGGGCGCGCGTCCATCTGGGGCGCGGGGCCGATCGTGATGACGAAGTTGCCGCCCGCCGAATCGGGGTTCTGCGCGCGCGCCATCGACACCGTCGCGTCGAGGTGGCGGATCCCGGTCATCGCCGTGGTCTCAAGCGGGAAGGGCGGCAGGATGCGCCGCGCGTCGGTCTGGATGCCGCCCTGGATAAACCCCTTTTTCGGATCCGCCTTGCTCCGCGACGCGCGGTAGAAGCTGGTGCCGTCGAATCGGCCGTCGTCGACATAGCCGAGGAAGTTCGCCGCGGTCTTGGGCGCGCGCCGGGTGTCGATCGCCAGCATCAACGGTCCGTCGGAGGTCACGATCTTGACCCGGACGATACCGGGTTTCGGGCCGGGTATTGGCTCCGGCCGGGGCTGGGCGAGGGTAGTGGACGGCGCGAGCGCCATAAGCGAAGCGAGAAGGAAGCGCATCGGCGCGCGCTAGCCGCGCGCTGGTCCCGGCGCAACCGGAGGCGCGGCGGGTCACGCGCAACCATGCGCGAATCCCCTGTCCTACAGCGAACCGATATGGTTCACGTTTCGTTCCAACACCGGCGGGAGCGTGACGATGCACAGCGACTTGATCGACCCCCTAATCGATGCTGTGATCGACCGCGAAGGCGGCTTCGTCGATCATCCCGTGGATCGTGGCGGGGCCACGAGATGGGGCATCACCGAAGCGGTCGCGCGCGCCAACGGCTATACCGGCGCGATGCAGATGCTGTCGCGGGCGACCGCGGCAAGCCTCTACCGGCGGCTCTACTGGCTCAAACCCGCTTTCGACACCGTCGCGTCGCGCGCGCCGAAAATCGCCGAAGAGCTGTTCGATACCGGAATCAACATGGGCCCCGCAGTCGCGACCGGCTTTCTCCAGCGCGCGCTCAACGCGCTCAACCGCGGCGCCGCCGACTATCCCGACATCGTGCTCGACGGCGTCGTCGGCCCGCGCCTGCTCGCCGCACTCGACGCCTTCCTCGCGCGCCGCGGCCCCGGCGCCGAAGCCGTGTTGCTCAAGGCGATCGAGGCGCTGCAGGGCGAACGCTATGTCGCGCTCGCCGAACGTCGTCCCGCGAACGAGGCGTTCCTCTACGGCTGGCTGGCGAACCGCATCGGTTAGCGAGGCCCGACCGTATTTCATAGGGCGTGGGCGTGACCTTTGTGACCTTCCAGCCCTGCTCCACCCATCCCGATCACCCCGTCTGGAAAGGCCGACGATGTCCGATCCCCTACCCGACCCCTGGCCCGCCCGCGCGCGGCCCGCCTTTCTCTACGTGATGTATGTGCTGTTGCTCTGGTCGATCCCGATGGGCGTGGTCGCGGCGATCAGCCCGGCGACCGCGGCGGCGATGATCCGCGGGATGAGCGCCTATCTGAACGGCATCCCCGAACCGCTCTACGCGCTCTTCGGCACCGGCTATCTCGGCTACACCGCGGCCCGGTGCTGGGGAAAGATGCGCGGGACGGAGTAACTTACCGCCGTCATCCCGGGCTCGTCCCGGGATCCAGGGTTACAGGCGTCGTCGTTCGTGGCTCTGGATCCCGGGACGAGCCCGGGATGACGGGATGTTGTACGAACCGGCCCACACCCTACATCCGCCCCATGAGCGAAAACAAAACGCCGGTCTGGCACGGCACGACGATCCTGTCGGTCAGGCGCAACGGCAAGGTCGTGGTGATCGGCGACGGTCAGGTCTCGATGGGCCAGACGGTGATGAAACCCAATGCACGCAAAGTGCGGAGGCTGGGCGACGGCAGCGTGATCGGCGGGTTCGCCGGCGCCACCGCCGACGCCTTCACGCTGTTCGAGCGGCTGGAGCGGAAGCTCGAAGCGCACCAGGGCCAGCTGCTCCGCGCCGCTGTCGAGCTGGCGAAGGACTGGCGCACCGACAAGTTCCTGCGCAACCTGGAAGCGATGATGATCGTCGCGGACAAGGACGTCACGCTGATCCTGACCGGCAACGGCGACGTGCTCGAGCCCGAGGCCGGCGTCGCGGCGATCGGCTCGGGCGGCAACTACGCGCTCGCCGCCGCCCGCGCGCTGGTCGATTACGAACAGGACGCCGAGACGATCTGCCGCAAGGCAATGGCGATCGCCGCCGAGCTCTGCGTGTACACCAACGACCGCCTGACGATCGAGACGATCGCGACCGACTAACTCTTCTTTCCCCTCCCGCAAGCGGGAGGGGGCAGGGGGTGGGCTCGCGCTCACCTCCGGCGCTGCCACCCGAAGACAGCGCGAGCCCACCCCTAGCCCCTCCCGCTTGCGGGAGGGGGACAGAGTAGAAAAATGAACGACCAGCTCACCCCGAAGGCCATCGTCGCAGCGCTCGACGCACACATCATCGGCCAGTCCGCCGCCAAGCGCGCGGTCGCGGTCGCGATGCGCAACCGCTGGCGTCGCCAGCAGCTCGACGAGGATCTCCGCGACGAGGTCACGCCAAAAAACATCCTGATGATCGGGCCCACCGGCTGCGGCAAAACCGAGATCAGCCGCCGCCTGGCGAAGCTGGCCGACGCACCGTTCGTGAAGGTCGAGGCGACCAAGTTCACCGAGGTCGGCTATGTCGGCCGCGACGTCGAACAGATCGCCCGCGACCTCGTCGAGGAAGCGATCCGGCTGGAAAAGGAACGCCGCCGCATCGCGGTGAAGGACAAGGCCGAGGAAGCCGCGATGGGCCGCCTGCTCGACGCGCTGGTCGGCAAGGACTCCAGCCTGGCGACGCGCGAGAGCTTCAAGCAGCGCTTCCTCGACGGTCACCTGAACACCGCCGAGATCGAGATCGAGGTCGAACAGGCGCCGACCACGCCGTTCGAGATCCCCGGTGGCGCGCCACAGATGATCAACCTCGGCGAGATGATGAAGTCGTTCGGTGGCGGCCAGCAGCTGAAGCGGCGGAAGCTGACCGTGACCGCAGCGTGGGACAAGCTGGTTGAGGAGGAGGCCGACAAGCGCCTCGACCAGGACGAGGTCAGCCGCGTCGCGCTGGCGGATGCCGAGGCCAACGGCATCGTCTTCCTCGACGAGATCGACAAGATCGCGGTGTCGGACGGCCGCGGCGGTGGTTCGATCAGCCGCGAAGGCGTCCAGCGCGACCTGCTCCCGCTGATCGAGGGCACCACGGTCGCGACAAAATACGGGCCGATGAAGACCGACCATATCCTGTTCATCGCGAGCGGCGCGTTCCACGTCGCCAAGCCGTCGGACCTGTTGCCCGAGCTGCAGGGCCGGTTGCCGATCCGCGTCGAGCTGAAGGGGCTGACCGAAGCCGATTTCGTCGCGATCCTCAGCGATACCAAGGCGTCGCTGCCGCTGCAGTACAAGGCGCTGATCGCCACCGAGGGCGTCGAAATCGTCTTCACCGAAGACGGCATCGCCGCGATCGCGCGGATCGCCGCCGAGGTGAATGCCGAGATCGAGAATATCGGCGCGCGGCGGTTGCAGACGGTGATGGAGAAGCTGCTCGCAGACGTCAGCTTCCATGCCGAGGACCGCGGCGGATCGAGCGTCACGATCGACGGCGCCTATGTCGATAGCCAGCTGAAGGAAATCGCGCGGAACACCGACCTCAGCCGCTACGTGCTGTAGCCGACCACCCCCTCCCATCCGGGAGGGGGCGTCATAGAATCACGGTTCTCGGCTTGGCGCCCTTGATCCCGGCCAGGATCATCGCCTCCCATACCGCCGGATCACCCGCCGCTGCCATCGCCCGGTCGGGTTCGCGCAGCGTCTTCAGGACGGCGATCGCATCGGGCAGGTATTCGGGCCAGGCGCTGTCGATATGCGCTGCCGCCGATTCCTCGTCGCCGCCCGCATTCGCGCTGATGCGCTGGCCGGCCAGCACGCGCGCGATGCGCTCGGCGACCGGTGTGGTGGATACGTCCATGGGCAATCTCCTCGCGGCTTCGGCTCAGCCTAAACCGCGAGGAGACCGAAGTCGATTACCGCGGCGAGCTGGACCCGGTACCGCGGCCGCCGCCCTGGCCACCACGACCGCCGCCGCTCTGACCACCGCTGGGGCGTCCACCGCCCTGGCCACCGCTCGGACGACCACCACGACCGCCGCCGCCCTGGCCACCGCCGCCGCCCTGACCGCCACGGCTCGCGCCGGCGTAGTTGCGGCCGGTGCTGCCCGTCGGGCTTGGCGAATGCGTCGCGCGCGGCCGTGCCGGCTGGCGCTGGCGCTCGATCCGGACTTCGGGATCGGCACCCATCGTCTTGACGCGCGTCGCCTTGATCTGGTTCGACAGGTTGACGAAGTCCTCCGGCAGCGGCTGGACCGTCACCTTCTGGCGGGTGATCCGCTCGATGTCGCGCAGGTACGTCTTCTCGTCATCGGCGCAGAACGCGACCGCGATGCCGCTGGCGCCGGCGCGTGCGGTACGGCCGATGCGGTGAACATACTGCTCGGCGACGTTCGGCAGCTCGAAGTTGATGACGTGACTGACGCCCGAGACGTCGATACCGCGTGCCGCGATGTCGGTCGCGATCAGAACCTTGACCTTGCCCTGCTTGAACTCGCCCAGTGCCCGCTCGCGCTGGCCCTGGCTCTTGTTGCCGTGGATCGCGTTGCTGGCGATGCCGTTGCCGGCGAGCAGCTTCACGACGCGGTCGGCGCCATGCTTGGTGCGCGTGAAGACGAGCGCACGGTCGATCGCAGGATCGGCCAGCGTGATCGTCAGCAGCGCCTGCTTCTCCGACTGGTTGCAGAAGGTGACATACTGGTCGACGCGCTCGGCGGTGGTCGCGGCCGGCTTCACCGACACCGTCTTCGGGTCGAGCAGGAACTGCGACGCGAGCTCGCGGATCGCGGTCGGCATCGTCGCCGAGAAGAACAGCGTCTGGCGCTTCTTCGGCAGCATCCGGACGATCTTTTTCAGCGCGTGGATGAAGCCGAGATCCATCATCTGATCGGCTTCGTCGAGCACCAGGATCTCGATCATCGACAGGTTGCAGAAGCCCTGCTCGATCAGGTCGATCAAACGGCCCGGTGTCGCGACCAGGATGTCGACGCCGCGGCTCAGGTCCTGGCGGTTCTTGTTGATGCTGGTGCCGCCGAACACGGTCGTCACCGACATCTTGCTGAACTGGCCGTAGGCGCGGGCGCTGTCGGCGATCTGGCTGGCGAGTTCGCGCGTCGGTGCGAGCACCAGCATGCGGCAATGCGTCGGCAGGACGCGCTTCTGGTTCTCAGTCAGGCGCTGGATCGACGGCAGCACGAACGCCGCGGTCTTGCCGGTGCCGGTCTGCGCGATGCCGAGCAGGTCGCCGCCTTCGAGCAGGATCGGGATCGACTGTGCCTGGATCGGCGTCGGCTCGGTATAGCCCTTGGCTTCGAGCGCACGGACGAGGGGCTCGGCAAGGCCGAGGTTTGCGAATGACATGTAGAGTCTCTCAATAGATGCCGGGCTCGTGAATCCACGCAGGACGCACGAGTGACGGTGGTGATTGACACCCCGCGTGAAAAGGGAAGCCCGTTGAAATCGACCGAGGCGGAGCTTGGACGGGTTAGGTCCGAATCACGCTGCATGACGCCTCGATGAGGACGCACCTGCAGCATCATCCGCGAATTGTCAAGATCGGGGGCTTCCCCGCCCGTCACACCCGCTCGACCGCGATCGCGGTTGCCTCGCCGCCGCCGATGCAGAGCGCTGCGACACCCTTCTTCAATCCACGCAGCTTCAGCGCAGCGACGATCGTCGCGATGATACGCGCGCCGCTCGCGCCGATCGGATGGCCCAGCGCGGTCGCGCCGCCGTTTACGTTCAGCTTGTCGCGGGGGATGCCGAGTTCGTGCATCGCGATCATCGCGACGGTGGCAAACGCCTCGTTGACCTCGAACAGGTCGACCTCGTCGATGCTCCAGCCGGCGCGGTCCAGCACCTTCCGGATCGCGGAGACCGGCGCGGTCGTGAACTTCGCGGGCTCATGCGCGTGAGCGGCGGTCGCGACGATCACCGCTTCCTGCGTCAGGCCAAGACGCTCGGCAACGCTCGCCCGCGTCAGCACCAATGCGGCCGCGCCATCCGAGATCGATGCGGAGGTTGCGGCGGTGATCGTGCCGTCCTTGGCAAAGGCCGGCTTCAACCCCGGGATCTTCGCCGGCTTGGCCTTGCCGGGCTGCTCGTCCTCGCTGACGATGACGTCGCCGCCGCGGGTCTTGACCGTGACAGGGACGACCTCGTCCGAGAAACCGCCGCCGGTGACCGCCGCACTGGCGCGCGCCAGGCTTTCGAGCGCGAAGGCGTCCTGCGCCTCACGCGTGAACTGGTATTCGCCCGCGGTATCCTCGGCAAAGGCACCCATCGGCTTGCCCTTGTCATAGGCGTCTTCCAGCCCGTCCATCATCATCGAATCCGATACGACGTCGTGCCCGATGCGCGCACCGGCGCGGTGCTTGGCGAGCAGGAACGGCGCGTTGGTCATGCTCTCCATCCCGCCTGCGACCACCACGTCGACGGTACCCGCCATCAACGCCTCGGCGGCCATGATCGTCGCCTGCATGCCCGATCCGCACATCTTGTTGATCGTCGTCGCCTCGACCGAGATCGGCAGCCCGGCACCGAGTGCAGCCTGACGCGCGGGCGCCTGTCCGAGCCCGGCGGGCAGCACGCAGCCCATGTAGATACGGTCGATCGCGGCGGGGTCGACACCCGCGCGCTCGACCGCCGCGCGCACCGCGGTCGATCCGAGTTCCACCGCCGTGACGCCGGACAACGCCCCCTGGAACCCGCCCATCGGCGTGCGGGCATAGCTGGCGATGATGATCGGGTCGGCGGTCATGGCATATCCTCTGAAAAACCGGTCGCGCGTCTGTGGCGCGAGCCGCATGTCGGTGATGAGGCGCGGATATGGTGATCCGCGTCGCGCGGGTAAAGCGGACCCGACAATAAGGTTCTGCGCGCACGCTGCCGAGGGGGTGACTGCAGTCTCCCTTTGTTCTACCCCGCCGTCATGATCGCGCATCTCAAAGGACGTTTGGATTCCACCGGCATCGACCACGCGGTGATCGATGTCGGCGGCGTCGGCTATCTGGTCGGCGCGTCGGCGCGGACGCTGGCGGCGCTGGGGCCGGTCGGCGAGGCGGCGACCGTCTTCACCGAGATGCTGGTATCGGAGGATTCGATCCGGCTGATGGGCTTTTCCAGCGGGTCGGAGCGCGACTGGTTCCGCTTGCTCACCGGCGTGCAGGGGGTCGGCGCGCGCGTCGCGCTGGCGATCCTGTCGGCGCTCGAGCCGAACGACCTGTCGCGGGCGATCGCCAGCGGCGACAAGGCGATGGTCGCGCGGGCCAACGGTGTCGGGCCGAAACTGGCGCAGCGGATCGTCATGGAGCTGAAGGACAAGACCGGCGGCATTCCGCTCGGGCCGGGCGGCGTGGCGATGGCGGCACCGGTCGGCGCGTCGGCCGATGCGGTGTCGGCGCTGCTCAACCTCGGCTTCCGCCCTGCCGAGGCGGCTAGCGCGGTGGCCGCGGCCGAAGAGGAACTGGGCGAGACCGCCAGCCTAGACGCGCTGGTCCGCCTCGCGCTGCGCAAGGCCTCGAAGTGAGCGACGATCGCATTATCGATGCAGCCCGCCGTCCCGAGGATGTCGACGCCGCATTGCGTCCCAAGACGCTCGACGATTTCGTTGGGCAAAAGGCCGCGCGCGAGAATCTGCGGGTGTTCATCCAGGCGGCGAAGAACCGCGGCGATGCGCTCGATCACGTGCTGTTCTTCGGTCCGCCGGGTCTCGGCAAGACCACGCTCGCGCAGATCGTCGCGCGCGAGATGGGGGTGGGGTTCCGCGCCACCTCCGGGCCGGTGATCGCCAAGCAGGGCGATCTCGCCGCGCTGCTGACCAACCTCGAGGACGGCGACGTGCTGTTCATCGACGAGATCCACCGCCTGCAGCCCGCGGTCGAGGAGGTGCTGTACCCCGCGATGGAGGACCGCGCGCTCGACCTGATGATCGGCGAGGGCCCCAGCGCGCGCAGCGTCCGCATCGACCTGCCGCGCTTCACGCTGGTCGGCGCGACCACCCGGCAGGGGCTGCTGACGACGCCATTGCGCGATCGCTTCGGTATCCCCGTGCGACTGCAATTCTATACGGTCGAGGAATTGACCCGCGTCGTCACACGCGCGGCCGGGCTGCTCGGACTCGCGATTGCTCCAGACGGCGCGGTCGAGATCGCCAGGCGCGCACGCGGTACGCCGCGGATCGCCGGTCGGTTGCTGCGACGGGTGCGCGATTTCGCCGATGTCGCAGGGCACGCGATCGTCGACCGCAATGCAGCCGATTCCGCACTGACCCGGCTCGAAGTCGATTCGCTCGGGCTCGACGCGATGGACCGGCGTTACCTGATGATGATCGCCGACATCTACCGCGGCGGACCGGTCGGCGTCGAAACCCTCGCCGCCGGTCTCAGCGAACCGCGCGACACGATCGAGGAAGTGATCGAGCCCTATCTGATCC
The DNA here is from genome assembly GCF_042466235.1 of Sphingomonas sp. R86521. Classification (NCBI taxonomy): domain Bacteria; kingdom Pseudomonadati; phylum Pseudomonadota; class Alphaproteobacteria; order Sphingomonadales; family Sphingomonadaceae; genus Sphingomonas; species Sphingomonas sp. R86521. Next base: position 1,100,216 of record NZ_JAXHBY010000001.1, read on the forward strand.
AGCTCGGCCTCGTCGCCCGCACCGCGCGCGGCCGCTGTCTCAACGCCGGCGGCTGGAAGCATCTCGGCCTTAATCCCCCCGCCGGCGCACAGGATGGGTTGTTCGACGCATGACCGATCGCGCAAGCGCATCGGCTTCCGACCGACCTAGCTTTTGTTGCGTGGCACCCAAGCCCTCGACCTGCTAGCCAAAGTCCATGCCCGTTTCGGCCGCCGCCTCCGCCCGCGAGATCCTGACCCGCCTCCACGACGTGATGGCGGCGCGGACGACTGCGCAGATGAAATTGAACTCGGTCGTCGCGATCATCGGCGAGACGATCGATAGCGAAGTCTGCTCGATCTACCTGCTCCGCGAAGGCGTGCTCGAGCTGTACGCGACGCGCGGGCTCGATCAGGGCGCGGTGCATGTCACCAAGCTCGCGATGGGTGAGGGGCTGGTCGGCACGATCGCCGAGCGTGTCGAGGTGCTGAACCTCGATGAGGCTGCCAGCCATCCCGACTTCGCGTACAAGCCCGAGACCGGCGAGGATCGCTTCCACAGTTTTGCCGGCGTCCCGATCATCCGCAGCGAACGCGCGGTTGGCGTCCTTGCGGTGCAGCATACCGATCGCCGCAAATACGCCGATGTCGAAATCGAGGCACTCCAGACCGTTGCGATGGTGCTGTCCGAGCTGATCGCCAATGCCGGGCTGATCGACACCACCGGCGGCGGCGTCGATCGACCGCAATCGACCGCGGCAATGCGCATCCCGGGCCAGAAACTGGTCGACGGCATGGGCGCGGGCTATGCGGTGTTCCACCAGCCGCGGATCCATATCGAGCATACCGTCGCCGAAGATACCGACGCCGAGCGCCACCGCGTCTATGCCGCGTTCGACAAGATGCGCGAAGGCATCGACCGCATGACCCGCGAGGCGGAATTCGGCGGCGGCGGCGAGCATGAAGAGGTGCTCGCGACCTACAAGATGTTCGCCTATGACGAGGGCTGGTCGCGGCGCATCAACGAGGCGATCGATTCCGGACTGACCGCCGAAGCCGCGATCGAGCGCGTCCAGCAACGCACGCGCCAGCGGATGCGGCAGATCGACGATCCGCTGCTCGCCGATCGCATGCACGACCTGGAGGATCTGTCGAACCGGCTGATCCGCATCGTTTCCGGGCAGATGGGTACCGCGGCTCAGGTCGGCCTGCGCCAGGATACCATCCTCATCGCGCGCAATCTCGGGCCCGCCGAACTGCTCGAATACGACCGCCGCCGCCTAAAGGGCGTGGTGCTGGAGGAGGGCTCGCTGACCGCGCATGTCACGATCGTCGCACGGGCGATGGGCGTGCCGGTGCTCGGCCGTGTCCGCGATGTCCGGCGGCTGATCGCAGAGGGCGACCTGTTGCTGCTCGACGTCACCGACGGCACCGTGTTCGCGCGCCCCAACAGCGGCATCGAGGAATCGTTCGAGGCGCGCCTCGCGCTCCGGCAAAAGCGCAAGGCGGCGTTCGCGGCGTTGCGCGACGTGCCGCCGGTGACCAAGGACGGCCACCGCCTGACGCTGATGGTCAACGCCGGCTTGCGCGACGACGTCGCCGCGCTCGACGTCACCGGCGCCGACGGCATCGGGTTGTTCCGCACCGAGTTCCAGTTCCTGGTCTCCGCGACGCTGCCGCAGCGCGAACGCCAGCAGCGGCTGTACCGCGAAGTGCTCGACGTCGCGGGTGATCGGCCGGTGATCTTCCGCACCGTCGACATCGGCGGCGACAAGGCGCTGCCCTATCTGCACAAGACCGACGCCGAGGAAGAGAACCCCGCGATGGGGTGGCGCGCGCTGCGGCTCGGGCTCGAACGCGACGGCCTGATGAAGGTGCAGGCCCGCGCGCTGCTGGAGGCGGCGTCGGGGCGGACGCTCAACGTGATGTTCCCGATGGTCAGCGAACCCTGGGAATTCGACGAGGCGCGGGCGTTGTTCGAGGATCAGCGCGCCTGGCTGACCAAGCGCGGCCGGCAGTTGCCGATCGCGATTCGCTATGGCGCGATGCTCGAGGTGCCGGCGCTTGCCGAACAGCTGGACATCCTGTTGCCGCGTATCCAGTTCCTGTCGATCGGCACCAACGACCTCACCCAGTTCCTGTTCGCTGCCGATCGCGCCAATCCGAAGCTTGCTGAGCGCTATGACTGGCTAAGTCCGTCGATCCTGCGCTTCATCGCGCGGCTGGTCGGTCCGACGCGGGCGGCGGGGGTCGATCTGGCGGTCTGCGGCGAGATGGGTGGGCGTCCGCTGGAGGCGATGGCGCTGATCGGGCTCGGAATCGAACGGCTGTCGATCACCCCGGCGGCGGTCGGTCCGATCAAGGCGATGGTCCGCAGTCTCGATCGCGCCGCCGTTACGGCGTTCGTGACAGCCTTGCTCGCCGACCCGCCGCGCGACATGCGCGGTGCGCTGACCGACTGGGCGTTGCAAAACGGCGTCGAATTGACCTGAGCACGTCGCCCGATCCGCAGGGACCGCGTTGACAGCGCTTGGGGCCTCTGTGACATGGGAGCCCAAGCCAGGCCAACCCGGACGGCCGCATGCGGAGACGAGAATGGACGAGGTCGACACCGGGCACCCTGCGGCACCGGCGCAACCCGAACGTGCCGGCGACGTCCTTCGTATCGCACGCGAGGCTCAGGGCCTAACGCTTGCCGATGTGGCGGCGCGGACGCGGGTGCCGCTGCGGCATCTGGAGGCGATCGACGCATCGGATTATGCCGGGCTGCCATCGCCGACCTACGCGGTCGGTTTCGGCAGGGCGTATGCGCGCGCGATCGGCGCCGACGAAGTCCGGATCGCGCAGATGGTCCGCACCGACGTCGCCAAGCTCGGTCGGCGCACCCCCGAATACGAACCCTATGCGATGACCGATCCCGCGCGCGTGCCCTCGCGTGCGGTGACGGTGGTCGCGCTCGGGCTGGCGCTCGCGGTGCTGATCCTGGTCGGGCTGTGGTACGGCACCGACTGGTTCCGCGCCCGCGACACCGGCGGTGCGAGCGGTCCGGCGACCGTCGCCACCGTGCCGGCGCCCGCGGTATCGGTCGCCGTTCCCAAGCCCGCGCCGACCGGCGGGCAGGTGACGCTGGCCGCGACCGACGAGGTCTGGATGCGGGTCTATGATGCCGACAACAAGACGCTCTACCTCGGGACAATGAAGCCCGGCGAGAAGTTCGACGTGCCCGCCGGCGCGAACCAGCCGATGATCAACGTCGGCCGCCCCGACAAGCTGACGGTGACGCTGAACGGATCGAGCGTCCCGCCGCTCGGCACTGGCGAACGCGCGATCAAGGACGTCAAGGTCGGACCCGCGGCGATCGCCGCGCGGCTGGCCGGTACGCCCGAACCGCAGGCGGACGCCACGCGGTCGACCCCGGCGTCCAGCGAACGCCGTACCCAGCGCAATCGGCCCCGCCGCGCGCTCACCGAAACCCAGCGCGCCAACCTGCAATCGGCCACCAATACGTCGCCCGCCCCTTAAGGCTGGCGACAGGATGGCTGTTGCAGCTATACGGTCCCCATTAACCACTGCACCGGGGGGTGTCGGCCATGCGTAAATCTGTTCTGATCGGCGTTTGCGCCATGATGTTGCCCGGCGGCGCGATGGCGCAGTCGGGGGTCGAGGGCCGCGTCGGCAAGCTCGAAAGCGAAATGCGCGCGGTGCAGCGCAAGGTGTTTCCGGGCGGCGCGGGGCAGTTGCTCCAACCCGAGCTCAGCGGTCCGCAGGCGACCACGGGGCCCGGACCCGGATCGCCCGCGACCAGCGCGATCGCCGACCTGTCGAGCCGTGTCGCCTCGCTGGAGCAGCAGATGGCGGGCCTGACCGGGCAGATCGAGCAGAACACCTACAAGACGCGCCAGCTCCAGGATGCGTTCGACGCCTATAAGCGCAGCAACGACGCGCGGATGAAGTCGGTCGAGGGCGGGGCGACCCCGCGCGCGACCGGCGATACCGATCCCGGCCTGTCCGCTCCCGCGCCCACCACCGGCGCGTCCCGTCCGACCACCAAGCCCGAGACGGCGTCGAAGCCCTCCGGTCCCGACCGTGCGCGGCTGGTCGATGCGGTCGAGAAGCCGTCGACCGGCGACGCCCCCGAGGATGCCTATCTCTACGGCTACCGCCTGTGGTCCGCGAAACTCTACCCCGAGGCGGAAGTGCAGTTGAAGAAGGTCGTCGCCGACTATCCCAAGAGCAAGCGCGCAAGCTATGCGCAGAACCTGCTCGGTCGGGCTTACCTCGACGACGGCAAGCCGAGCCTCGCCTCGATGGCGTTCTACGACAACTACAAGAAGATGCCCGACGGCGAACGCGCGCCGGACAGCCTGTTGAACCTCGGCGCCGCGCTGACCAAGCTCAACAAGGCAGCCGATGCCTGCAAGGTCTATGACGAGCTGACAGACGTGTACGGCGCGAAGATGTCGGCGGCGATGAAGGCCGACGTCGCAAAGGGGAGGTCGACCGCGAAATGCTCGTGAGTTGACGGCAGGCGGGCATGGAGAGGATATCAGCAACTGAACGCGGTGGCCGGTAAGGTCGCCCGGTTGCGTACGTGCCAATTTACGGTTCCAAGTTCCTGATGATCGACGAAGCCCCACGGTTCCGCGCCGACCTCGATCGGATCGCGCACGACATCGATCGGCCATTCCTGGTCGCGGTGTCCGGCGGCCCGGACAGCATGGCCATGCTCACCCTGGCAGCGGACGCGTTTGGCGGACAGGTCATGGCGGCGACCGTCGATCATCGCCTGCGCGCCGAGGCCGCGAGCGAGGCGGCGATGGTTTCGGCGCATTGCGCCAGCATCGGCATTCCGCATGCAATACTGGCACCGGCAAATCCGATCACCGGCGCCAGCATCCAGGCGCAGGCGCGCACCAGCCGCTATGCCCTGCTCGCCGATCATGCCCGTGAGCGCGGAGCACGCGCGATCCTCACCGCGCATCACGTCGACGACCAGGCCGAGACCTTCCTGATGCGGGCCGCGCGGGGATCGGGCCTTGCCGGGCTCGCTGGCATCCGCGCGCGGACCGAGATTTCCGGAATTACAATACTGCGGCCATTGCTCGACTGGCGGCGCGCCGAACTGCGCGCGATCGTTCGGCGCGCGGAAGTGCCGTTCGTCGACGATCCGTCGAACCACGACGAACGCCACGACCGCACCCGCTTTCGCCGGCTGCTGGGTGAAAATGAATGGCTCGACCCGCCGCATCTGGCCCGCTCGGCGGCGACGCTGGCGGAGACCGATGCGGACGTCCGCGCGATCGTCGAATGGCTATGGACGGAACGCGCCGTACGCACCGACGGCGAGGTTCGGCTGGCGACCGCCGGACTGCCGCGCGAACTGCTTCGTCGGCTTGCGCGTCGCGCCATTGGATCCGTTCGCACGGATGCTGCGGTGACCCAGCCCGACTGGAGCGACTCGGCCAATATCGAGCGCCTGCTCGACGCGCTGATGACGGGAAAGCGATCAACCCAGGCGGGGGTACTGGTGTCGCCGCGCGGTGGCGGATGGCGTTTCCGCGTGGCACCGCCACGCCGTGACGGATAGCACCCCCGTTCGGGCGCTTGTTCCATTGCCATTAACCTGCGGGCGCTTATCTTGTGTCGTGAAAGGTATCCGGCACCCATGAGCGACAACGACAATCGCGGCGACAAGCCCCAGGGCCCCGACAACGGCGGCAATGGCGGCGGTAACGGCGGCGGCAGCAACCCGTGGATGAAGAGCCTGTTGATCTGGGTCGGCATCCTGCTGGCACTGGCGGTGTTCGTGACGATGTTCGACAGCCGGGCGACGACGACCGGCGGCAACACGATCGCCTACTCGGCGTTCCTCGACAAGGTCGACGAGGGCACCGTCAAGGACGTCAACATCAGCCGCGATATGATCTCTGGCACGCTGTCCAGCGGCGAGAAGTTCCGCGCCTATCCGATCCCCGATTCGACGCTGGTGCCGAAGCTGCGCGACAAGGGCGTCTCGATCAGCGCCAAGCCCGAAGAGGGCCCGTCGGTGCTGATGCTTTTGCTCTATCAGTCGCTGCCGTTCGTGCTGTTCCTGGGCATCGCGTACTTCGTGCTCAAGCAGATGCAGAAGAATTCGGGGTCGGGCGCGATGGGGTTCGGCAAGAGCCGCGCCAAGATGCTGACGCAGAAGGAGGGTAAGGTCACCTTCCAGGACGTCGCCGGCATCGACGAGGCGCGAGAGGAACTGGAGGAGATCGTCGAGTTCCTCAAGGACCCGACCAAGTTCGCACGGCTGGGCGGCAAGATCCCGAAGGGCGCGCTGCTCGTGGGCTCGCCTGGTACCGGCAAGACGCTGCTCGCCCGCGCCATCGCAGGCGAGGCCGGCGTACCGTTCTTCACGATTTCGGGTTCGGACTTCGTCGAGATGTTCGTCGGCGTCGGCGCCAGCCGCGTCCGCGATATGTTCGAGCAGGCCAAGAAGTCCGCGCCGTGCATCGTCTTCATCGACGAGATCGATGCGGTCGGTCGTCATCGCGGCGCAGGTCTCGGCAACGGTAACGACGAGCGCGAGCAGACGCTGAACCAGCTGCTGGTCGAGATGGACGGCTTCGAAGCGAACGAAGGCATCATCATTATCGCCGCGACCAACCGTCCCGACGTGCTCGATCCCGCGCTGCTGCGTCCGGGCCGCTTCGATCGCCAGGTCGTGGTGCCTCGCCCGGATATCGAGGGTCGCATCAAGATCCTCGAAGTGCACATGAAGAAGGTGCCCCTGGCGCCGGACGTCGATGCCCGCGTCATCGCCCGCGGCACGCCGGGCTTCTCGGGTGCCGATCTTGCCAACCTCGTCAACGAGGCGGCGCTGACCGGTGCACGGAAGGGCAAACGCCTCGTCGCGATGGCCGAGTTCGAAGAGGCCAAGGACAAGGTCATGATGGGCGCCGAGCGTCGCAGCATGGTCATGACCGACGACGAGAAGCGGATGACCGCGTATCACGAGGCCGGCCATGCCGTCGTCGCGATGCACGAGCAGGCGTCGGACCCGATCCACAAGGCGACGATCATTCCGCGCGGTCGTGCGCTGGGCATGGTCATGCGGCTGCCGGAGCGCGATTCGTACAGCTATCACCGTGATAAGATGTACGCGAACCTTGCCGTCTCGATGGGCGGGCGCATCGCCGAGGAACTGATCTTCGGCTATGACAAGGTCTCGTCGGGCGCGTCGGGCGACATCCAGTACGCCACCGGTCTGGCGCGCGACATGGTCACGCGCTGGGGCATGTCGGACAAGGTCGGTCCGCTCGAATATGGCGAGCCGGAGGGCGAGTCGTTCCTGGGTTATTCATCCAGCCGTCCCGCGCGGATGTCCAATGCGACCGCGCAGCTGATCGACGACGAGATCAAGCGCATCGTCGAAGGCGGTCTCGATCGTGCCAAGCATGTGCTCAGTGAGCATATCGACCAGCTTCACACCGTCGCCGGTGCGTTGCTCGAATTCGAGACGTTGACCGGTGACGAGATCAAGAAGCTGATCGCCGGCGAGGACATGGATCGTCCCGCACCGGGCGCGAAGATCGCGTCGGTGCCCAAGGCCGGCACGTCGATCCCCAAGACGCGGCGCCCTACCGGCCCGTTCGGAACGCCTAGTCCGTTGGGCGCCTGATCGGTTCCCCGATCGGTTCATCGCGGCGTAAGCTCGACCGGTTCATGGGTCGGCCTTTCCAGTGGAAGGGTCGGCCCATGTCGTTTGTGCGTACGGTTGTTGCTAGTCTGGTTCTGGTCGGCGTTGCGGTTCCTGCCGATGCGGCGATGACCGTGCAGACGTTTCTGTCGCGCGCCAACGCCTTGCGCGACCAGGGTCCGATGGCGTTGATGTCGCCCGATCTTCCGGTCCTCAAGGCCGAAGCCAAGCAGGCGACGACCCAGCTCAGGTCGGAAGGTGCTGCCCGTGCAGCCGCGGGCAAGAAGCCGATCGCCTGCGTGCCCGACGGCGAGAAGATCGGGATCATGGACATGCTCGACGGTCTCGCCGCGCTGCCCGCCTCGGTCCAGAAACGTCCGCTCAAGGATGGGTATGCGCAGGTGCTGGCCAAGCGCTTCCCGTGCTGATGCCGGTTCGCTGCGGCTTCGCTGATCCGGCCTAGTCCGTCAGGCCGTGCAGCAGGAGCAGCACGACGAACGTAATCAATGCCGTGAATGCGAACGCCAGCAGCACCGCGGTCCGCCATGCCGCCGATCGCTTGCGCAACTCATAGGCGCCGCGCAACTGCGCGAACATGTGGATCGGCGGCACCATGAAGGCCGCGAAGGTGATCCAGCCGCTCGGCAGGCCTGCTAGTCGGGCAAGCATCAGCGTGATTGTCAGCAGCATCATGAACGCCAGCGAATAGGTGACGAATATCGCGTGGTCGTACAGATGATGTCGACGCCGCCACAGGAACAGCAGCGCGACGAACGGCACCGATAGCGGGATCAGGACCCAGCTGTATTTGTACGCGCTGGTCTGAAGCTTGTAGACCGTGAGACCGGGATTCGAGCGTGCCTTGGCGAGGCCGTGATCGAGCCGCGCCCAGCCGGTCTTGAGATCGGCAGAGCCAAACACGCCGACCTGGTCGGAGGTCGTCTCGAGCCCGCGGATGGTGGTTCGGAGCACGGCGCGCTCGGTGTCGAGATCGCCCGTCTTCGTGCGTGCCCGCTGCGCCTCGACCCGGGCGAGTTCGGCGCGAGCGGCCTCGAGTTTCGCGCTGGTCTTCGCGCTGCTGGTGTTCGACGCGGCCTCTTGTGCAAGCTCGCTCATCTCGCCGCCGACCGCGCTGATCGTCGCGAACATCAGGAAGACCGAGAACAGGAACAACGCCAGCGGCGAGACGAAGCGCGCGCGCTCGCCCTGCACGTATCGGCGGGTCAGCGTGCCGGGATGGAGGACCAGCATCGGGAGCGTGCGCCAGATCTTGCCCTCGAAATGAAAGACGCCGTGGCCGATCTCATGCGCGATCGCGCCCAGCGAGCGGTGGACGTGCCCGGCCTGCCCGCAGGCATGGCAATGCTCGCCGATCAGCCGCGTGCCGCAGTTGAGACAGAGCGCACCGCCACCTCCGTGCGCTTCCCCCGCATCCGGTTCGAACGACCGCGCCAGCAGCGCGCCCGTCATCGTATCCGCTGCCGCCCCGATATCTGCCGTCATGCACGCCCCCCGGTGTACCCCGCGTAAGGCGTAGCCCGCCCAGCGGTTTGGCGCGAGGGGGAATGCCATGCTAGCGAAGATCATGGCCGATGCAGCAAACCCCACCGCCCTGATTGCCGACATGGGCGTGCGTGCACGCGCCGCCGCAACGACGCTCGCGGCAGTGCCGACCGCGACCAAGGCGGCTGCCCTACGCGCCGCCGCCGCGGCGATTCGCTTGGCCGAGCCGACGATCCTCGATGCGAACGCCCAGGATATGGCGAAGGCGCGCGAAAGCGGGCTGTCGGGTGCCATGCTCGACCGGCTGTCGCTGGATCCGGCGCGGATCGCGGCGATGGCGGGCGGCGTCGAGGCCGTGGCGGGGCTCGACGATCCGGTCGGCGCCGAGATCGATTCGCGTGACCGTCCCAACGGCCTGCGCCTGACAAGGGTGCGCGTACCCATCGGCGTCATCGGCATCATCTACGAAAGCCGCCCCAACGTCACCGCCGACGCCGCGGCGCTGTGCGTGATGTCGGGCAACGCGGTGATCCTGCGCGGCGGATCCGAGGCGGTGGCGAGCAACCGCGCGATCCATGCCGCGATGGTCGCCGGACTGGTCGAGGCCGGGCTTCCCGCCGATGCCGTGCAACTGTTGCCGACCACCGATCGTGCCGCGGTCGGCGCTATGCTGGCGGCGGACGGGGTCATCGACCTGATCATCCCCCGCGGCGGCAAGAGTCTGGTCGCCCGCGTTCAGGCCGAGGCGCGCGTGCCCGTGCTCGCGCACCTCGACGGGATCAACCACGTCTATGTCGACGCCTCCGCGGACCCGGCAATGGCCGAGGCGATCGTGGTCAATGCCAAGATGCGGCGTACCGGGGTCTGCGGCGCAATGGAGACGCTGCTGATCGACCGAGCCTATCCGCACGCCGCTGCGCTTGTCCGTGCGCTCGCGGCGACGGGGTGCGAGGTGCGGGGCGGTCCCGGCCTTCGCGCGCTGGTCCCCGAACTCGCCGCCACCACCGACGCGGATTGGGACACCGAATATCTCGAGGCGATCGCCTCGGCCGGACTGGTGAACGGCGTCGAGGGCGCGCTGACCCACATTGCGCATCACGGATCGCATCACACCGACGCCATCGTCGCGGCAGACCCAGCGGTCGCCGAACGCTTCCTGTCCGGCGTCGACAGCGCGATCGTGCTGTGGAACGCCTCGACGCAGTTCGCCGACGGAGGCGAATTCGGCCTGGGTGCGGAGATCGGTATCGCCACCGGCCGCCTCCACGCCCGCGGGCCGGTCGCGCTGGAGGGGCTGACGACCTACAAATGGATCGGCCGCGGCTCGGGTCAGGTGCGCACTTGACGCAGCCTGCGCGAGGCAATCACGGAATCGCCGAACGGTGAGCCGCATCGGCGTGCTCGGCGGCTCGTTCAACCCTGCGCATCGCGGGCATCGTGCCATCACGCTCGACGCGATCGATGCGCTCGGGCTCGACGAGGCTTGGTGGCTGGTCTCGCCCGGCAATCCCCTGAAGGACGCGGCAAGCGACATGGCCCCGTTCGCCGCGCGACTCGCGTCTGCACGCGCGGCATCGCGACGTGCACCGATCCGCGCGACCGATATCGAGTGCCGCCTCCACACCCGCTACACGCTCGACACGATCCGTAAACTGAAGCGGCATTACCCGAAAAATCACTTCATCTGGCTGATGGGTGCGGACAATCTGGCCGAATTCCACCGTTGGCGCGGGTGGCGCCGAATCGCCGCTGAGGTTCCGATTGCGGTAATCGCGCGGCCGGGATATGACGGACGCGCCCTCGCGGCTCCCGCGATGGGATGGCTGCGACGCTTCCAACGGCCCGCAGCCAAGGCGAAGAGCTGGACGACGTGGAGATTGCCGGCACTTGTGCTGTTGCGCTTCCGACCCGACCCGACCTCCGCGACCGGCCTGCGCGCCGGCGATCCCGACTGGTACCGGCGTTTTGCCGGGCCGGTAGCCCAACCCAGGAGCTGACTTGGCCACTTCCCCTACCGTTCCCCGTGCGACCGACCCCGAAGAGGTGGCGGCGCTGCATGCGCTGATCCTGGCGTCGCTGGATGATGATCAGGCGGTCGAGACGATCTCGATCCCGCTCGCCGGCAAGACCAGCATCGCCGACTTCATGGTGATCGCCAGCGGCCGCTCGACGCGGCAGGTGGCATCGATGGCGTCGAAGCTGGCCGAGCGCATCAAGGGCGAACTGGGCCGGTTGACCCGCATCGAAGGCCTGCCGACCGCGGACTGGGTCCTGATCGACGCCGGCGACGTGATCGTCCACCTGTTCCGTCCCGAAGTCCGCAGCTTCTACAATCTCGAGCGGATGTGGGCGTTCGGCGATGCGCCGACGCCGCCCGCGGCCCCGATGATGAATGAAGACTGACGCGTAGCCGGCGATGCTGCTTCACATCGTCGCGCGCGGCCGGATCGGGCGATCGCCCGAGGCCGAGCTGGTCGCGCGCTATCTGAAGCGGATCGCCTGGCCGACGCGCGTGACCGAACTGCCCGACACCGGGGGCAAGATCCCCGCGGTCGAACCGCAGACTCGGCGCGTGCTGCTCGACGAGACCGGCGAAACGCTGTCCTCGACCGCGTTTGCGCGAATCCTCGAACGCTGGCGCGACGACGGCGTTCGCGAGGTGCGGTTCGAACTCGGCGCCGCGGACGGCTTCGACGATGCAGCGCGCGGGCAGGCGGACCTGCTGTTTTCGTTCGGGCGCGCGACCTGGCCGCACCTGCTCGCACGCGCCATGCTTGCCGAGCAATTGTTCCGCGCCACCAGCATCCTTGCCAACCACCCGTATCACCGCGAAGGTTGACCCCATGCGGGTGGGGATTGTTCTGGCGATAGGCGCGTGCGGGCTCGCGCTGGGCGGAGGCGTGGCGATGCCACCGCTCGCCGAGCAGCAGGCGCGTCTCGCGGCTGCCAAGCGCGATGCCGCGATCGCGACGCGGCGCGCGGACCAGCTGGCCGATGCTGCCGCCACCGAACGCGGTGCAGCCGAACGCGCGCGCGCCGATGAACGCGCGCTCGCCGCCCGTGTCACGGCCGCGGAAGCGGAACTCGCGGCGGCGCAGGCACGGGTCGCGATCGTCGACCGCTTGCTGGCCGCCCAGCGCACCCGGCTGGGGACGGCGCAGGCGCCGGTCGCGCGACTGCTGGCGGCGCTGGAATCGCTGGCGCGGCGGCCGACGATCGTCGCCATCGCACAACCCGGTTCGGTCGACGACCTTGTCCATGTCCGCGCCGTGCTGGGCAGTGCGTTGCCGGTGGTGCGGGCGCGGACCGCCGGCGTGCGCGCCGAACTCGCCGAGACGCGACGCCTGCAGGACAGCGCGACGCTGGCCGCCACCGCACTCCGCGACGGCCGCATCCGCCTGGAATCCGATCGCGTCGCGCTCGCCCAGCTCGAAGCCGTACACCGTCAGCGCAGCCAGGCCTTCGGGCGCGGCGCGCTGGATGAATCGGATCGCGCGGTGGCGCTTGGTGAACGTGCGCGCGACCTTGTCGACGGCATGGCGGAGGCGGGGACTGCGGACGCGACCGCCGCCAGCCTCGCCGGGCTTCCGGGCCCGTTGCCGCGCCCAGTCGCCGCCGGCACGATCTGGCCCGCGCCGCCGCACGGCATCTACCGTCTCCCGGTCGCCGGCCGCCTCGTCACCGGGTTCGACGAGGTGTCCGACGCCGGGGTCCGATCGCGCGGACTGACTTTAGCAACCGCAGCCGGGGCAGGGGTGGCCGCACCCGCCGCCGGCATCGTCCGCTACGCCCGCCGCTTTCGCGGATACGGCGTCATCGTCATCCTCGACCACGGCGATGGCTGGACCAGCCTCGTCACCGGCCTCGCGCGCGTCGTTGTCGCGCCGGGTCAGCAAGTTGCGCTCGGCGCCGCGCTCGGCACTGCCCCTGCCGGTGACGATCCCCGCGTGACCGTCGAACTGCGTCGTCGCGGTCGACCCATGGATGCGGCGGCGTTGATCGGATAGCTTGCGCTCGCCCCACCCGCCCAAGGCGATCGGGTGGCGCAGTCAGCCGCGGTTCACCGCCATGCGGCTTTGCTCGCGACGCAGATTGCCGCTAGGCTCGTCGGCACCTCGTGCTCCAGGACTCTTGATGCCTCGTCCGATCCTTACCGCGACCGCAATCCTCGGCGCGCTGACGCTTATTCCGCTCGCGACGTCGGCGATGGCCGCGGTCGACACCGATACCTACCGCGAGTTCGACCAGTTCCTCGACGTCTTCAACCGCGTGAAGGCGGAGTATGTCGACAAGGTCGATGACAAGACGCTGATCAAGGGCGCGATCCAGGGCATGCTGGCCGCGCTCGATCCGCATTCGAGCTATGTCGACGCGCTCGACTACGAGAATCTGCGGATCATGACCGAGGGCAATTACGGCGGCCTCGGCCTTACCGTGCAGATGGAGGACGGCGCGATCAAGGTCGTGGCGCCGCAGGAGGATACGCCCGCGGCCCGCGCAGGGGTGAAGTCCGGCGACTACATCACGCATATCGACGGCAAGCTGATCTACGGCGATTCGCTCGACGAGGCGATCGGCAAGATGCGCGGCAAGCCCGGCACCAAGATCACGCTGGGGCTTGTACGCCCGGGCCGCGACAAGCCGCTCGAGGTCTCGATGATGCGTGAGATCATCGTCCAGAAACCGGTGAAGTGGGAAGTCCGCGGCGACGTCGGCTATATCAACATCAATACCTTCAGCGAAAACACCGGCGCCGACACCCGCGCCGCGATCATGAGCATCGACAAGTCGCTCGGCCACCGTCCGCTCGGCTATGTCGTCGACCTTCGCGAGAACGGCGGCGGACTGCTGACCCAGGCGATCGCGGTCAGCGACGCGTTCCTCGACCACGGAGAGATCGTCAGCCAGCGCGGCCGCGAAAAGACCGATATCGAACGCTATTACGCCAAGCCCGGCGACGATGCGCACGGCCTGCCGGTCGTCGTGCTGACCGACCCCGGCACCGCCTCCGCGTCCGAGATCGTCGCGGGCGCGTTGCAGGATCACCACCGTGCGTTGATTATGGGCGAGCGGACCTTCGGCAAGGGCTCGGTGCAGACCGTGCTCCCGCTCGGCCCCCAGACCGCGTTGCGCCTGACCACGGCGCGCTACTTCACGCCGTCGGGCCGGTCGGTGCAGGAGGGCGGGATCGAACCCGACATCAAGGTGCCCCAGATCAGCGACCCCGACTACAAGTCGCGCCCGGTGTTCCGCGAGGCGGACCTGCGGAAGCATCTGATCAACGAGATGAAGGCCGACAACGCGGTACTGGAGGAAGACGCCAAGACCGACCCGCGCTTCGCCGCGACACCCGAGCAGTTGAAGAAGCAGGGCATCGAGGACTTCCAGCTCTATTACGCGCTGAAGACCGTCGCGCGGCTGGGTGGCGCCGCGCAGATCGCCGCCGCGACCAAGCCGCCGGTCAAGTAGGATGACCAAGAACCAGGAACTCGCGCGCGCGATCGCGTTCGGACTGCCGCTGCTGCTGGTGCTCGGCGCACTCGCGTCGCAGTATATCGGCGGGCTGTACCCCTGCGAGATGTGCCATTGGCAGCGCTGGCCGCATTATTCCGCGGTGCTGATCGCAGGTGGCGCGTTCGTCGTGCCCGGCCGCGAGATGCGGCGGTCGCTGGTCCTGATCGCGGCGCTGCTGATCGCGCTCAGCGGGGCGATCGGCGTGTTCCATGCCGGCGTCGAATATCATTGGTGGAACGGCATCACCGCCTGCACCTCGACCATCGCGGGCGGCGCGACGACATCGGCCGAGCGGCTGGCGGCGATCATGAACGCCCCGATGATCCGTTGCGACGTCGCGCAGTGGCGGTTCGCGGGCATCTCGCTCGCCGGGTTCAACGCAATCCTTTCATTGGGCGGCGCACTCACCATCTTGTCGCTCATGAGGAAGACACGATGACCGCGGCGACGCGCTGGAAGCCCGGCGACCGCAAGCGCGCCACCGATGCGATGGTCCGGGTCGATCAGGCCGGCGAGTTCGGCGCGATTCGCATCTATGCAGGCCAGCTGGCGGTGCTGGGCGACCGCCATCCCGCTGCGCGGTCGATCCACCACATGGCGCAGCAGGAGGAACGCCACCGTGCGTTCTTCGACCGGATGATCGCGGAGCGCGGCGTCCGGCCGACGATCCTGCAGCCGATCTGGAGCGTCGCCGGCTTCGCACTCGGCGCGGTGACCGCGGCGATCGGCCCCGCAGCGGCGATGGCCTGCACCGCCGCGGTCGAGACCGAGATCGACAAGCATTATGCCGAGCAGCTGGTCGAACTGGGCGACAGCGATCCCGAATTGTCCGCGGCGATCGCCGATTTTCAGGCCGAGGAACTCGAGCACCGCGACGCCGCGCTCGCGGCCGGAGCCGAGACCGCTTTCGGCTATCCGGTGCTCAGTACGCTGATCCGGCTCGGCACGAAAATCGCGATCGCGACCGCCAAGCGTATCTGATGGGAGTGTGCGTATGAGGATCTTGATGGCCGCCCTGCTGGTCGCAGCCCCGGCAACGGCGCAGACCGTAGCCGGCCCCGTAGCGGCACCGGCCAAGCCGGCGTCGACCACGCCCGGTCAGGTGTCGCGCAACGCGCCGATCAACGGCGTGCTGACGCTGTTCGGCAACGAACGCTGCCCGACCAACGCGAATGGTGACGAGATCGTCATCTGCGTCCGCCGCAGCGCGCAGGAGCAGTACCGCGTGCCCAAGGAACTGCGCGATTTCGTCGTCACGCCCGAGAACGAAAGCTGGGCCGCAAAGGCGCAGGGGACGATGGATGCCGGCGTCGGCGTCAACAGCATCGGCAGCTGCTCCGCGGTCGGCGTCGGCGGCGCCACCGGATGCTTCGGCCAGAACGTCCGCGCCGCCCGCGCCGAAAATCGCGCGAAAGCGGCGGAAGTGCCGGTTCTGCCGTAACGCCGCTGGCGTAGGCGACGCGCTGATCGGACGGTCAGGTCTGGTTGTCCAGCGATGCATACCATTCGGCGTACGGCGTATTCTTCGCCATCCGCCGGTTGAGGTCGGCATCGCCGTCCCACCACACCGGGCCGCGCTCGCCCAGCGCGACCTTGGCCGCATCGACGGCAGCCCGCGCCTCTCGAAGCGCGGCGCTGTCGCCACTGGCTAGCGCATCACGCACGGCGCGCCGCGCGTTCATCAACTGACCGACCAACGCCGCGCGGTCGCTCTCTGAGAGATTGGGGTTCGCCGGCGCCAAAGCCGCCCTCGTACGACTATGTAGCGGCCATCGGGCGTCACTGCAGGCGACGGCCTGGTTTGCTTGGTCATCACGGTGCTGCATCGAAGCTGATGCCGATCACGCGCCGAACTCCGGCCCCTCGTCGTCTGGGTAGAATACATCCGGATCGAACGCGGTCCGAGGCCCGGCGCGCATCGAGCGAGGCGCGGGCGGCGCTTCCTGCGGCTCCGTCGGCACCGGCTCCAGGGTAGGCGACCCACCGCCGAACCGGATCCGGATATAGGCGCCGCTGCGAACCAGCGCCTGGAAGACCGCGACGACATTGCCCTCCTGCATGCGCTTCCCGATCAGCGGCGCGCGCTCGGCGCTGATATAGCCCATCTGGACGCCGCGAACCGACCAGACCGCGACCGCGTTGCTGTCGAAACTGTTCCTGGGCTCGGCGCGCAACTCGACCGGGTCGCCCGGCGCGCAGAGCATGATCTCCATCCGCCGGTTCGACTTGCTCTTGTCGGCGTTTGGAAAGTCCATCCCGACGATGGAGGTGGTCAGCTCGTCCATGGACGCATCGTGCCCGACTTGCGCGTACAGGCATAGGCTTGCCGATGGACCGTGCGCTGCCTGAAGTCATCGATGTCGTGGGAATGGTGCACCCGGCCCGATTCGAACGGGCGACCCCTGCCTTCGGAGGGCAGTGCTCTATCCAGCTGAGCTACGGGTGCGCTGTCGATCGCCTAGCAAAGCCGGAGCAGCGGCGCCAGTCGTTTTCATCGCCTTGGGCGGCGGGGTCTTGGGTTTGTAGGCGCAAAGATCCGCAACGATGCAGCGCCAGCATTCGGGCGTCCGTGCCTTGCAGACATAGCGACCGTGCAGGATCAGCCAGTGGTGTGCGTGCAGGCGGAACGGTTGCGGCGTCGCCTTGTCGAGCTTGAGTTCGACCGCGAGCGGCGTCTTGCCGCGCGCAAGGCCGGTGCGGTTGCCGACGCGGAAGATGTGCGTGTCGACCGCGAAGGTCTCGGCACCGAACGCGACGTTCATCACGACGTTGGCGGTCTTGCGCCCGACCCCCGGCAGCCGTTCCAGCGCATCGCGATCGGCGGGCACCTCGCCGCCGAAGTCGTCGATCAGCATCTGCGACAGCGCGATGACGTTCTTCGCCTTGGTGTTGAACAACCCGATCGTGCGGATATGCGCCTTCAGGCCGTCGAGTCCGAGCGCAACCATCTTCGCCGGCGTATCCACCTCGGCGAAGAGCGCCCGCGTCGCCTTGTTTACGCCGGCATCTGTGGCCTGCGCGGACAGCGCCACCGCAACCACCAGCGTGAACGGATTATGGTATTCGAGCTCAGTCTCGGGGTGCGGATTGGCCTCTGCCAGTCGCGCATAGAAGGCGAATATTTCGGCCTTCTTCACAGCCCGAGCACGTCGCCCATCCGATAACGCCCGGCCGGCTGGTCGGCGAGCCACATCGCCGCACGCACCGCACCGCGCGCGAAAATCGAGCGGTCGTCGCCGCGGTGGTTGAGTTCGATCCGCTCGCCCTCGCCGGCGAAGATCACGCTGTGATCGCCGATCACCGATCCACCGCGCAGGCTCGCGAAGCCGATCGTGCCCTCGCTGCGGCTGCCGACCAGCCCCGCGCGGCTGTCGACGCGCAGCTCGGCCAGTGAAGACCCGCGCCCTTTCGCGGCAGCTTCGCCGAGCAGCAGCGCGGTGCCCGACGGCGCATCGACTTTATGGCGATGATGCATCTCGACGATCTCGACGTCCCAGTCGGGCCCCAGCCGCGCCGCGGCCTCGCGCACCAGAATGCCGAGCAAGGTCACGCCGAGCGAGGTGTTGCCGGTCTGCAGCACCGCGATGTCCAGCGCCGCCTCGTCGATCAGCGACTGGTGCCGCGGGGACAGTCCGGTGGTGCCGACGACGATGCCGGTTCCGGCAGCCCGGGCGGCGGCAAGATGCGCCTCGAGCGCGGTCGGGGTGGAGAAGTCGACCAGCACGTCGGCGACGGTGGCCAGCGGCGCGGGATCGTCGCCGGCATCGACGCCGCCGGCAAGCTGCGCGCCCGCCGCCTCGATCGCGTCGGTGATCGCGCGGCCCATCCGGCCGGCGCTGCCATAGATGCCGATCGCGGTCATGCGGCGTCGTCCGTCTGGACGGGTCGATTGGTGTGATTTGGCATGCTCCATCCTTGGCACAAAGCGGGGGGCGGGGGACAGGGTGTTTCGAAACCATTGCGACGAGCGCACCGCGGGTCTAGGCGATCCGGCAATGCACGGATCCTATCTGAACCGGTCGGATTCGGCACGTCGTCGTCGTGCGGCAGCGTTCGTGCTGACCGTGCTGGCGCATATCGCGATCATCTGGGTCCTGCTGCATTTGTCCCCCAGCCTGACGCCGCGCGCGCTGGAGCGAACGCTGAGCACGTTCCAGGTGACGCCGCCCCCACCGCCGCCGCAGATCGCACAGGCGATCACCGAGAAGCCGACGCCGAAGAAGGACGGAGGCTCGCAGGCCCGTGCGAAGGACCCGGTGGCAAAGGCCCCGGCGCCACCGGCCGCGCAGGCGACGGTCTCGCCGTTCGGGCTGCCAGGCGGCGCCGCGCTGTTCGAATCCGCCGATATCGGCAAGCTGCCGCAGCATCCGGAGGACAGTACGACCGGCGGCAATGGCGACGGTGCCGGCAAGGGCAAGGGCAGCGCTGCGGTCTATGGCCCCGGCGAGGGACCTGGCGGCGAGCAACTCTACGACGTCGACTGGGTCAAGCGCCCGACCGACGCCGAGCTGTCGCCGTTCCTGCCGGCGAGCGTACCGCCCGGGAGCTGGGCGATGATCGCGTGCCGGATGGTCGAGGGCTACCGCGTCGAGAATTGCCGCTCGCTTGGCGAATCGCCGCCGGGATCGGGTCTCGCTCGCGGGATGCGACTGGCGTCGTGGCAGTTCCGCGTGTTCCCGCCGCGTGTCGGCACAAAGAAGATCATCGGTGGCTGGGTGCGGATCCGGATGGATTTCACGAAGAGTGCGAAGCCGTAGCGGCTGGCAGCGTCAGTTTGCGGTGAGCCGCCGCACCAGATCCAGATCCTCCGGCTTGTCCACATCGACCGCCGCCAACCCGAACGGGCTCGCTACCGCGGCAGCATCCAAGCCCGCAAGCCGCCCCAGATGCGCCACCGCCTGCACCAGCGTCAGTCGCCCGAGCAGATAGCGCAGCAACGTCCCAACCCCCAGCCGGCGGACGATCCGCCACGGCCGCTTGCGATCCGCCTCGACCTGCGCCCACAGGTCCAGCGCCGCGACCGATCGCGCGGTGCCGAACTGGAACAGGTTGCACCCCGACCACGCACCGTCGGCAAAGCGCAGATAAGTCCGCTTCGTGCCCGGCGCCGCGGCCTCGATCACGTCCTGCCGCGCGAGCAGCACCGCGACGTCGGCGCCTGCCGGAATGTCGGCACGGAACCGCGTCACCCAATCGGCTTGCAGCAACGCATGGTCCGCCGTCGTCACCAGCAACGGCGTGCCGAGCGCTTCGACACCCTGCCGCACGCTCAGACTGGGCCCACCCGCCGCCTGCAGCACGTGCAGGCCCAGCGAACGGGCATGCGCGCCGACCGCCTCGTCCGATACCGACACCGCGATCTCGCCGGCGCCCGCCTCGGTCAGCGCCCGCGCCACCCGCGTCAGCAGCGTCTCGCCGTCGAGCAGGATCAACGCCTTGTGCGCGACCCCGGCATAGGCCGCGAGCGGATCGACCCCGCCGCGCGAGCCAGCGAGGATCAACGCCTTGAACCCGCTCACGCGCTACGCCGCGCGCGGTAGAGGCGCCAGAACACGCCGGGCGCCGCGAGCAACGGATGTGCCTCGCGCCACGGCGTCAGCGGCACCGGGATGCCAGTATGCCGCTCGATCTTCCAAGCGCCATAGCGCGCCGCGCCGTCAAAGGTGAACGCCGCGCGCACCAGGCGGGCGATGTTGATCGGCTTGCCCATCCGTCGTCGCGTGGCCCAGGCCTTCACCAGGGATTCGCGTCGCGCGGCGGGTAGGGCGGGGCGCAGCATCGTCCCATCGGCAGCATAGGCGATTCCGTCGGCCGCCCAGGCGAGCGGCAGCAACGCATCGTAGCGGTCCGGATCGAACGCCAGGATCTGCGCCTCCCGCCCGCTCTTCTCGACACGAAACTCGGCGGCATAGGTCTGACGGAACAGCGCCCGCCAAAAGCTCCCTGCCGTGCCCGCGACCGGGCCCAGCGCGGCGGCGAATCGCGCGGCCGATTTGGCAGCATCGGCGATCGCGGCGGCGACGGCTTCGCGATCAGCGTCGTCTCGCGCCCAGACCAGCGCCGAGGGCTGGACGAAGCGCGTCCAGATCGTCGTGTCCAGCGTCCGCGCCGCCGCGGCATCGGCGAAGGTCGCCAGCCGCATCGTCGCGATCTTGGCGCGCAGGCGTTCGCCATCCTGGTCGAATTCGCGATAGCCGACCGTCGGCCACATCCCGCGTTCGCGCGGTCCTGCGGTCAGTACATAGAAGTCGAGCACGCCTTCGCTGGAGCCCGTACGCAGGTTCGATCCATAAAACAGCACTGCCGCCGCGCCGTCGGTCTCGGCGAGCTGGGTCGCTACTGCGCGCACCGCATCGGTCGTCGGCGCGCGCAGATCGCGCCGCACGACATCGGCAAGGGTCACGGCACCACGAAGCGGATCAGCGGGGCCTGGCTCACGGTCAGGTCGCCGCCGGGATAGACCTCGCCGTCGAGGATGAAGTCCGCGTCGATATGCAACCCGAACGACGGCGTATCGATCCGGTGATACCCTGCGCGATCGAGCCAGCCGGGCGATGCGCCGCCGACGACCAGCGGCGCGGCCAATGCCAGCCACCGCGGCGGTGCATCGACCAGTAGCGTCTTCATGCCTTCGCGGGGCGTGCCGAACGGCCGCACCCCGACGGGCATCCGGACCATCGTCGACGCCAGCAGGATGTAGCGTGCGCGGTCGCTGTCGGTGTTCGCGCCCGCGCCGGCCGTTGCGGGATAGCGCACCCGCATCCGCTCGCCACGCCGCCAATCGCTCGTTGCCCCGCCGACCAGCGTCTGCAGGATGCCCCAGCCTGTGGCGAGGGCGACCGCGACGCCCTTGAACGCGCCGGCGTGATGCGTGCGCTGCGCCAGCGCCGTGGCACTGACGAACGCGCCGGCGCCAAACAGGAAACCCCGCAACGGAGCCCCCCCTTGGCGTGCGACCTCGATCGGGCTGCGCGCAACGACGTTGCCATCACGCGCCGCGGTCAATGCACGGCAAAGCGACCAGTCGTCGGGGATGCCCAGATCGAGCGCCAGCGCATTGGTCTTGCCCGACGGCACGATCGCGACCTTGGGCCAGGCGTCCTTCCAGATCGTCGCGCCACAGGTCAGCACATCGCGGATCGTGCCGTCGCCGCCGTCGATGACCAATAATTCGATGTTCAACCGCGCGAAGTCGGTCAGGACCTCCGCCAGTTCAGCCTGCGTCCGCGGCGTCGCGGCGAGCACGGTGCCCGATACGAACGGACGTGTCGCCTCGACGCTGCTGCGGTTGCGGTGGCTCTTGGGATTGCAGATGATGCCGGTGCGGATCCGCGAGGCCGCCGAGCGTGCCTCTCCGAAGCCCGCCTCGCCGGCACCAGCGTCGGTCGTCCGCAGCGGTTGCGTCAGGGCAGCGATCTGGAACGCTTGAAAGTCTGAGACAGCATTACGCACAGGTCTGGCTACTCGTCCGTGCGCGTCACCGCTACACTTTTATGGCAAATTCGTTGCGGCTTCATGGCTAGCGACCGTAGCGCATCGTCATACGAACGATGCGACCGTTGGCCGGAAGCTGGAACCTGGTAGCGGCGAATGATGGCAATCCGATGGTCGTCGGCGCGTCGTTCGAAAAGCCGTAGCCTTCCTTCGGCGTGAACAGCGTCCGGTTGAATTTATGGTCGCTATTCTCGTCGTGATATTGCGCGATCGCGTAATAGCCGGGCGGCAGCCAGAAGCACGCCCGCGGCTCGACCGCGGACACGCGAGCGCGTGCGAGCTTGCCGCCCTTCGACAGGAAGCGGCTCTTGTCGTCGGGATAGACCGTGAACGCGACCTCGCCGGTCCGGTTGTGCAGCGTCGTCGCTTCCAGGATCAGCCGCGCCGCGCCGCCGCCGGGCGTGCCGACGCAGGTCTCTGCATTGGCCGGTGCAGACGACAGGAGAAACGCACCGGCAAGCAGCGCGGGGGTCAGATGTAGATAACGCATGGGATCACCTATCGTTCGGGTCCTGAACACAGGATGAGCGCATTCTCACCGTGCGATGACGCGCGGCAGTCGGATCATCAGCATTAGCCCCGCGCTGAGCGAGCCGATCAGTACCGCCAGCGCCATGCCGAGCGAGCTCAGCACCGGGATCAGCGCCCATGCTGCCACCGCCATGATCGCGACGCTGACGCTGCGCGCGACGAACACGTCATGCGCGCCGCGGCCGTTGGCGGTCATCACGGTTTCGAGCCCGACGATCGTGAGTTCGACGCAGCCCGCCGCCGAGAGCGCGATCAGCACGGGATAGCCGACGCCGAACCCCGGGCCGCCGATCGTCTCCAGTGCCTGCCGGCCGATCGCGACCACCACCGCCATGATCACCAGGCTGCCAAGCGCGCTGCCCAATGCCATCCGGCGCAACAACCGCATGATCGTCGCGCGCTCGACCATCCGCACGACCTCGGCAAACGCGGCGCGCGACAGCATCTGCGACAGCTTCGCCAACGCCTGCGCCAACTGCGCGGTCAGGCGGAAGATGCCCGCAGACGACGTGCCGACGAACGCGCCGATGACCAGCAGCGGCACCTGCTTGCTCGACAAGTTGAGCGTCGAATTGGCGTTGATGCTCAGCGCGAACCGGACAAATCCGGGGTTCTCGGCCGCAACCCGGCGCCAATCGAACCAGTCGCGTGCGGCAAACAGTCGCCAATCGCCGTCGCGGATGATCAACGCCCAATAGGTCATCGCGGTAGCGAGTTCCGCCAGGCCCCAGGCCAGCAGGAACCCCTGCACGGTCGGATGGAACCACATCACCACCGCGGCGCCGACGAACCGCATCACCGGCGTGACGCTGTCGGCGATGGCGGCGGACGAGAAGCGATCGCGCAGCCGCAGGATCCCGGTCGGCGTCGAACGGATCGTCAGCAACTGCGTGACGGTGAAGATCAGCGTCGCGCGCAGCAGCGTCGGACCGATCCCGAACGCTTCGCCCCAAAGCTCCAGGATCGCGACCGCCATCGCGATGCCGAGCGTGGCGCTGGCCAGGTCGAGCACCGCGCAGGTGCGGAACAGCCGGCCGAGCCGGGCGGTGTCGCCTTGAGCTTGTGCCTCGATGCCGTAGCGGACGATGATCTGCCAGGTCTGGAACGCGACCAGCGTCGCCAGCGCCTGCGATGCGCCCGAAACCAGCGCGAACCGGCCGAAATCTTTCACGCCCAGGCTGCGCGTCGCAAAGCCGATATAGAACAGCGACAGCACCGCGACGACGCCGCGGCTGGCGAGCAGCCACCCGAGGTTGCGCGCGACCGCGCCCATCGCGCCCTGAAGCCGCAATGGGCGGCCGCGAAACGACAGTGCGCGCAAACGGGAAAGGCGGTCGCCGATACTCATGTCGACGCCGCCCCTAATGGCCTGTCGCGGGTCAGGCCAGCCAACTCGTCAGCGTCTCGCCCTTCGCGCGGCGTGCGATCGCCTGCAACAGGCGGACGAGGTGGACGACCAGCGAGATCGCGGTCCACGCGGCGACGCCGATGATCCCCCAGTCGGGCCGGGTAATGAGCAGGCAGGCGAACAGGATCACCATGTTCGGGTTGCGCCGTGCGGTGACCAGCCGGAAGCGGCTGTCGAAGCGTTCCCAGACATGGATGTGCATGGAAAATCGGACGATGAACGCCCCCTCGATCAGCCGCTGCGCGACGTAACCGAACAGCATCGTACCGATCACCCACCAGAAGGTCGAATCGTCGAGCGGCCGCCCATAAGGCGCGCAACCCGCCGCCCACGCCCACCACCAGAAGGGCGGGTGGACCAGGTCGACGCCGTGATCCCAGGCGTTACCCAGTTTCGACGCGGTGATCGTGCAGCGCGCCAGCTTTCCGTCGACGGTGTCGAGCACCATGAAGACCAGGCCGGTGGCGAGCCCGCTCCAGAACCAGCCATGCCAGAACGCGATCGTCGCGACGATGCACAGCACCGATCCCAGCGCGGTGACCTGGTTCGGCGTGATCCCGGCGCGCGCACACAACCGCGTGATCGCCAGCGCCCATTCGGGCCACAGATATTTGGTCAGCAGGTCGGTGACGCCCTTATACGCCCCGACATAGCTGGCGCGCTCGATCCCCGGCACGGCGGCGGGGACCAGGCGCTCGGCGAACGGCTTTTCGCGCTTCCGGAGCGCCTCGTTGAGGATGCCTTCTTCGGCTTCGGCTGCGATCACGGTCAGGTCGGTCACAGGCATCGCCGCATCGTCGCGCATCGCCGCCTCGACGACGGCGCGCTCCGCCGCATCGCGGACATGCGCCAGCACGGGAATGCCGCCGCGCGTGACGACGGTGCCGGGCCGGGTCTTCAGATGCGCGGTCCACACCGGATCGAACGCGAACGCACTGTTGGCGAGGATCGCGGGGCCACCGGTCTCCGTCGTCGCGAACCCCTGCGACACCGCGATCCGCCGCGTCCGCTCGGCGTTCGTCATGCCCCAGAGCAGGGTCGGATTGGTGCCGATGGGTACGAGAGCCAGTGAGGATTCCATCCGTTGCCGATACCCGATTACGCAGCGAATTAAAGCAGGACGCTTCTATGATACCGTTCTCCCGCGAAGGCGGGAGCCCAGGGTCAAGCAGCGCCGCGTTTGCGACTCCTGGGCCCCCGCTTTCGCGGGGGAACGGCTAAGTGTTGAATGCCGAGAGCACCTGCGCCGCCGCGCGCGCCGGCGCGCTGCCCGCAATATCGCCCAACGCGTCCTCGACGAAGCGTGCCTGGAACGCCGCAAACCCCGGATGAACTTTTGGTGCGTGGTCCAGTGCCGGGATCAGCGCATCGAGCGTCTCCACGACCTCGCCCGCACCCCACATCGCGTAGGACTCGTCGCCCCGCCAATCCGAGCCAAGTGCATTGAGGAACACGCAGGGCCGCGGGCGGATCATGTATTCGACGACCTGGCTCGACGTGTCGCCCAGATAGAGGTCCGCCGCGGCGGTATAGCTGCCGTCGACCATCGCGAAGCTGTCGAGGTCGACATGCACGCCCGGTCGCCCGACTAACCCCGCGGCGAACGCCCTGACCTCGGGCGCGCGTTCGGCCAGACGCTGGTGCGGCGCGAAGATCAGATTGTAGCGCCCGTCCGTGAGCACCCGATCGACCACCTCGGGCCCCCAGCGCCACCACGACGATCGATGCGCCTGCCAGTGCGGCGTATACAGCACCACTGGCTTGTCGTCGGCGAACAGCGTCGCCGCAGGGGTCCGTTGCCTGAACGCCGCCTTCACATAACCGGTGGTCACGACCCGCGAGGGCGAATCGCCGCCCGCGATCAGCGCGCGGCGATCACGTTCCGCAGCCACCAGCGTCCGCCACCCGGCGCGGCGCCGCCAATGGCCGCGCGCCATCATCGATCCGGCGCCGTGGAAGGTATCGATGAACCGGGTCTTCATCGGCAGCACAGCGGGGAGCCAAAGGCTCGTCTGCTCGGCACACACCACCACCGGCGTCCGCGCCAGATACGGCAGCAGCCGGACCAGCATCGGCAGCTTGGCGGGCAGCGCCGGATTGCGCCCCTCGGCTTCGTCCACGATGCGAAAGCCCGGCGCCCGGCGGATCCGGACGCTCGGCAGGTCCGCGGTCCATCGCCCCAGCAGCGCCGCGTGCATCGACGTGCTGACCCACAGTTCGATCGGCAGCTCGGGGTCAGCCGCCGCCAGCGCCTCGACGATCGGATAGAGATGCGGGATCAGCAGCGTCTCGCCCAGGAACAGGAAGGCGACTTTCCGCCGCATCATTCGGTGTCGCCGCCCGAAGCGCCGTGATGATCGCGCTGCCACAGGTCGATATCCTCGGGCCGGTCGATCTCCTGCCACCGCGTTCCCGGCGCGATCCGCACCGCGGTAACGCCGGCGGTCTGCGCGACCCGGCGGACGACGGCGTGGTGATAGGACTGGGCGCCGCCCTCTTCGCCGATCACGTCGCGCAACGCGTCGGCATAGGCGGTGCCGCCGGTCGACACGATCAGCCCGAGCGAGCGATCGGTCGGGACGTGGCCGGGGATGTGCTTGCCGACGGTAACGACGCGGGTGCCGTCGGTCTCGACCAGCATGTCGTCGAGCCCCGGCTGCGACAATCGCTCGACGACCAGCTTCATACCGTCTTCCGGACTGTCGATCGCGAGACGCAGGATCGCGGTTTCGAACAGGGTGTCGCCGTTCATCAGCGCGAACGGCTCGGCCAGCGCGGCACGCGCCGCCCAGACGCTGCCGATGCTGTTGGCGATCGACCAGAACGGGTTGAAGACGAGCTCGGTCGGAAACCCGTCGCGTGCCGCCAGATGCGCCGCGACCTGTTCGATCCGGTAGCCGCCGACGATCACCGCACTTTCGAATCCCGCCGCCGCCACTGCATCCAGCTGATGGTCGAGGATCGCGCGGCCGCCGACCGCGACCAGGCATTTCGGCGTGGTCAGCGTCAGCGGCAACAGGCGCGAGCCGTGTCCCGCGGCGATGATGATGGCCTTCATCCGCGCGCCCCTAACGGACAATCATGGCAGGAAAAAGCGTCAGCGTCGCGTCGCGGAAACGTCGGCGGGCGACCAGCCGCCGCCCATCGCCTGATACAGCGTGACGTAAGCGGTAAGTCGGTCCGCCCGCGCCTGCACCAGCGACAGTTCGGCGGTGAGCAGCCCGCGCTGCGCATCGAGCTGGTCGATATAGGCGGAATAGCCGGCGCGGTAGCGGTTCGACGCGTTGCGGAGCGCGCCCGCGAGCGCATCGCGCTGCCCGGCCAGCGCCATCGCCTGCTCGCCGGAACGTTGTACCCCTGCGAGGCTGTCGTCGACCTCGCGGAACGCCTGCAGCGCGGCGCGGCGATAGGCGAATGCCGCCTGGTCGCGCCGTGCGGTCGCGACGTCGGCCTGCGCCCGCAGCCTCCCGCCATCGAAGATCGGGCTGAGGATGCTCGCACCAATCGTGAACACGCCGATCGGGTTTGCGAGCGCGGTCGACAGCGCCACGCCGGCGGTGCCGGTCAGCGCGAGGTTGGGCAGCATCGCCGCGCGTGCGCTGTCGAGACTGCGGTCGGTGGCGACCAGCGTCTGTTCGGCCTGGTATAGGTCGGGCCGCCGCCGCAGCAAATCGGCGGGCAGGCCGTCGGGGATCGCCGGGGTCGCAAGCCGGTCGAGCGGCACCCCCCGCGGGATCGCGCCGGGGCTGTCGCCGAGCAACAGGCTGAGCGCGTTTTCCTGCCGGCTGATCGCGAGCTGGGCTGCAGGCACGAGCTGTTCGGTGGCGCGGTACTCGGCTTCGGACTGGCGAAGCTCGAGGTTCGAGGTGTAGCCGGCCTCTGCACGCCGCCGCGCGATCCGCAGGCCTTCCGCGCGCGCCGCCAGCGTCTCGCGCGCGACCGAAAGGCGCAGGTCGAGCGCGCGAAGCGTGATGTAACTGGTCGCGATACCGCTCGCGATCGCCAGGCGTACGGTGTCGCGCGCGCCTTCGCTTGCCAGCAGCTGGGCCTGCGCGGCGCGGTTCGCCTGGCGCAGGCGGCCGAACAGGTCGAGGTCGTAGCTGATCGAGACCCCGGGCTGCGCGCCGATCGCGTCGGACGGCGTCCCAAGCGGGCTGACGGTCTGGCCTGTGGTGCCGGGCAGCGACCCTCCGATCGACGGCGTCCGCTGCGCCCGCGCCAGCCGCTCGGTCGCCCGCGCCTCATCGATCCGCGCCGCCGCGCTGCCGAGATCGGGGTTGTTGGCGAGGCCGCGGGCGACGAGGCGCGTCAACACCGGATCGCCGAACGCGCTCCACCAGTCCGCGCGAATCGCGCCGCCGGCGGGGAGGGCCGTGCGCCACGCGGGGGGTGGCGCGACCGCGGTGGACGCCGGGGCGGAAGGGCGGGGGCCGATGCAGCCGGCGAGGGTGAGCGCTAGGGTCGTTGCAGCAAAAAGACCTCCAGTCAGCCTTCCCCCCGGCAAGGGGGCGGGGCGCGCAATACCCGATCCTCCCCTGCAAGGGGAGGTGGCAGCCCGCAGGGCTGACGGAGGGGTGTCGCCCTCTCGATAGCGGGTCACCCCTCCGTCTGGCTTCGCCAGCCACCTCCCCTTGCAGGGGAGAATTAGGGCCGTCCGTCCTCTATCGAGCAAGCCACCCATCACCGATCCCCCGGCCCCCCGGCCGTGTCCACCCGTGCCTGCACGGACATCCCCGGCCGCAGGCGCCGCGCCAGCGGCTGGCCCGCATCAACGCGAATGCGCACCGCAATCCGCTGTGGCACCTTGGTGAAATTACCCGTCGCATTGTCGGACTTGAGCACCGCGAACTCCGATCCCGCCGCCGGCGAGATCCGTTCGACGCGCCCCGTCAGCCGCGCGTTGGCGAGACCATCGACGGTGAACGACGCCTGCTGGCCGACCGTCATCCGCGCGGTCTGCGCTTCCTTGAAATTGGCGATCACCCAGGTTTCAGGCGGCACCAGGAACATCAGCTGCGACCCCGCCGTGACATATTGCCCGAGCCGTACCCCGACTTCGCTCAGCCGCCCGGTTTCGGGCGCGCGGACGATGGTGTTGGCAAGGTCGATGCGCGCCAGCTGTCGCGCCGCCTCTGCGCCGGAGACGCCGGCCTGCTGCCCGCCGCGGCCGACCTCGACGGTGCGGATGTCCTGGCGTGCGATCTCGCGTGCGGCGTTGGCCTGCTGGACCTGCGCCTGCGCCTGGCGCAGCGCGGCCAGCGTCTGGTCGCGTTCGCGCAGGGACACCGATCCGTCGGTGACCAGATCGTTGACGCGGTTCATGTCGGCCTGTGCGCGCATCAACTGGGCGCGGGCGTTGGCGACCGCGGCGTCCTGCGCAGCGAGGCTGGCGGCTCGCGATGCCGCGGTCTGGCGGCTGTTCGCCAGCGTCGCTTCCTGCGCACCGACCTGTGCCTGCGCCTGTTCGACGCGCTGGCGATAGATGCGATCGTCGATCAGCACCAGCGGCTGGCCGGCGGTGACGTCGGCGAAGTCGCGCACGAACACCTTGGTGACATAGCCGCTGACCTGCGGGCTGATCACCGTGGTGCGGCCGCGGACATAGGCGTTGTCGGTCGATTCGTTCGCCGTGGTGAACGGCGGCAACCGCCATGCCGCGAGGACCGCGCAGACGCCGGCGACCGCGAGCAGCACAATGACGATGGTCGCGGTCGCGCTCGGCCGCTGGGGTTTCCAGCCCGACCCGGCCGGTGGCGCGGCCGGGCTGCCGGCGGCGATCTCGGCGGCGCGCGCCTCGCTGACGGGTGCGGGATCGGGGACTCGCGTGTCGGTCATGCCGGCGTACCGATGCGTGCCGCGATCCGCGCGCGGCGGGCGCGAAGGGCCAGCAGGGTCAGCAGATAGGCGGTCGTGATCGCGGCAAGGATCGCGACCAGCCGGAAGGTGTCGTTGTAGGCCAGGATGTTCGCCTCTCGGGTTGCGGTCTGCGCCAAAATCGCTGCTCCCTCCGCCGAGCGCAAGCCGGGATCGCCGATCACGCGTGCGACCGCGGCACCGCCGGCCTGGATGCGCTGCGACACGATCGGGTCGGTGGCGACGATATCCTGCACGATCGCCGCGCTGTGCGCCTTTTCGCGGATCGTCTGATAGGTGCCGAGCAGCGCGGTGCCGGCCAGCCCGCCGACCGAATTGACGATCCCGAACAGCGCGAAGAAGCTGATGATGTGGCCGCTGCCTGCCTTCAAGGCGCGGGTCAGCCCGAACAGCAGCGCGGGGCCGAGGAAGAACGTCCCCGAAAACGCGATCATCGCCTGTGTCCAGTACATCTGCGGTGCGCGGGTCAGGTTGGTGGCGTGCGAATCCATATAGGCGGCGACCGCGACGATCCCGATCGCGAGCATCACCGGATGCGTCAGACGTTCGGGGTCGAGCGTGATCGCGCTCAGCATCACGCCGGCGACCGACGCCAGGAAGATGATCGTGAAGAACGGCACGAGCTGGTCGTTGTTCTCGCCCAGCACCGCCAGCAGCCCGACCGACGCGAAGGTCTGTTCCGACAGCACGATGCGCGCCATGATCGTGACGACCGCGAACCGCAGGATGTCGGCGCCCCCCAGCCACCGGGTGTTGATCAGCGGGTTGGCGCGGTGGTGTTCGATCCACAGCGCGGCCGCGAGCATCGGAATCGCTGCGACCAGCGCCCAGCCGAGCCATGCGCTTTGCGTCCACCACACATAGCGACCCTCGCCGAGTACCGCGGTGGCCAGCCCGACGCCGACAGCGAACAGCACGAAGGTCACGAAATCGAGCGGTTCGAACACCTTGATCCGCGTCGTCGGCGGCAGCCGAAGGAACGCGACCGCCGCGAGGCTGAGCAGCGCCATGCCGAGTTCGAACAGGTACAAGGTCCGCCACTGCGACATCGCGAGCAGGTCAGGCGAGAACAGCCGCGCCAGCGGCGTCGCGCATTGCGGCACGCCAAGCCCGATCACGATGCTCTTCAGCCGCCATTTCGCCGGCAGGCTCTGCATTACGTAGTACAGTCCCAGGCTCGACAGCGCCGCGCCCGCCATCCCGCTGGCGCCGCGGACCAGGATTGCCGACCAGAAGCCGTGCACGAACAAATGCGCGAGCGTGAATAGCATGTAGAGCCCGAGGAAGATCAGCGCGAACGGCCGCAGCCCGAACTGCTGGCGGAACTTGATCAGCAGCAGGTTGATCGACACGTTGGTCATCACATAGACCGTCGGCAGCCACGCGATCTCCGCCGGATCGAGCGCCAGCGCGCCCTGCAGCGTCGTGGTGTTCGCCGAGATCAGCGCGTTGCCGAGCCCACCGGTGAGGCCGAGCTGTATGCCGATCACGCCGTAGGCGATCTGGCGGCGCAACGGATGTTCGGGATTGCCCGGCGATCCGGGAATCGTCGGCAGTTCGTGCTTGGCGAACTGCCAGTCTTCCTCGCTCAGGAATTTGCGCAGGCGGGTGCCGATCATGCCGCTCTATACGCACCAAGCGGCGATAGGGTCACTAGGCGCTCGCTCGTCATCCTGACGAACGTCAGGATCCAGAGCCACGGGCGCTCCGCATGCTACCCTGGGTCCTGACTTTCGTCAGGATGACGACGGCAGATCGATCATGCTGCACTGCGGCGGAACATTCCGCATGCGTACCGGTTGCATCCAGATGCGCCGCCTTTTCCGAACGCTCCACGTTTCGTCCGACTGGGTCTGGATCGAAAGCGTTGTCGCCGTCTCCGTCGCGGTGCTCGCCGCGCTGGTCGCGCACTGGCTGACGATGCGGATCGCCGGTCACGCGCAGCGCCGCAGCACCGCCAAGACCGACGGGTTGGTCCTTGCGCGGATCCGCCGCCCGTTGCGTGCGGTGTTCGTCGCGGTCGCGGTCAGCTTCGTCGCGCGGTTCCTGCCGATGGATGGCGACGTCCAGGACATGTGGCACCAGGCGCTTGGCTTCGTGGTGCCGGCGCTACTCGGCTGGCTCGCGGTGGCGGCGCTGCGGGCGACGCAGGACGTCGTCGAGATCCGCGCCGACATCACCGTCGAGGACAATCTGCGTGCTCGTCGCAAGCGTACGCGGGCGGCGATCCTCGGGCGGATCGGCACGTTCTTCATCATCTTCATCAGCGTCTGCCTGATGCTGCTCAGCGTCCCCGGCATCCGCACCATCGGCGTCACGCTGATGGCCTCGGCGGGGATCGCCGGCCTCGTCGTCGGTGCCGCCGCACAGCCTGCGCTGAAGAACCTGATTGCCGGCGTGCAGATGGCGTTCACCGAACCGATCCGGCTCGACGACGTCGTGATCGTCGCGGGCGAATGGGGGCGGATCGAACAGATCCACCTGACCTTCGTCGTCATCAAGATCTGGGACGAACGCCGCCTGGTGGTGCCGGTGTCGAAGTTCCTCGAGGAGAGCTTCCAGAACTGGACGCGCGAGACCAGCCAGTTGCTGGGATCGGTGTTCTGGTATCTCGATCCCAGCGCCGACATCCCGCGCTTCCGCGCCAAGCTGGCGGAGGTGGTCAGCGCCAACCCGCGCTGGGACAAGCGGTTCTTCAACGTCCAGGTGACCGACATGAAGGCCGACGCGATCGAGGTCCGCGGCCTGATGACCGCCAAGGATGCCGCGGTCGCGTTCGACCTGCGCTGCGACGTCCGCGAGGCGATGCTGGCCTTCATCCGTGACGAGATGCCCGAGGCGATGCCCCGCGGGCGCCTGCTGATGGGGCCGGACGTGGTCGGCGACCGCGTCCTTCGAACCCCGTCATCCTGACGAAAGTCAGGACCCAGAGTAACGAACGACATCGCTAGTGGCTCTGGGTCCTGACTTTCGTCAGGATGACGGGTGGGAGCAGGGACCGGACACAACCCCTAAACCGTAGCGTGTTCCGGCACCGCTTCCAGCGCGGTGATGAACAGTTCGCACCACCACATCACGTCTTCGCGGCGGACGTTGTCGATCATCTTTTCCCAGCGCGCCTTGCGTTCCGCCAGCGGCATCGTCAGCGCCCGGGCGATCGCGTCGGACATCTCCTCCGGGCTGTACGGATTGACCAGAACCGCATCGGGCAGCTGCGCGGCGGCGCCGGCGAACTGCGACAGGATCAGCACGCCGGGATCCTCGGGATCCTGTGCCGCGACATATTCCTTGGCAACCAGGTTCATGCCGTCGCGCAGCGGCGTGACCAGTCCGATCCGCGCCGCACGGTAGATGCCGGCGAGGAAATCGCGCGGGAAACCCTGGTTGACGTAACGGATCGGCGTCCAGTCGATGTCCGAGAATTCGCCGTTGATCCGCCCCGACATCGAATCGAGGTTCGCGCGGATCTCCTGATAGGTGTCGACCTTCTCGCGGCTGGGCGGTGCGATCTGCAGCATGTAGACCAGCCCGCGGCGGTCGGGGTGCGACGCCAGGAACCGCTCATACCCCGCGAACCGCTCGGCCAGACCCTTCGAGTAATCGAGCCGGTCGACGCCCACGATCAGGCTGCGCCCGGTCGCGGACATGTACATGCGTTCGCGCGCCATCCTTGCGGTGTCGCTGCTCGCGGATTTCTCGAAATCCGCGGTCTCGATCCCGATCGGCGTCGTGATCGCCTTGATCGTACGATCGCCGACGGTGACCCAGCCGTCCTCACCGACGACGCCATCGAGCTGACTCGTCACGTAGTGGAGGAAGCTGTCGAGCCAGTCTTGCGTCTGGAACCCGATCACATCGTACGCGA
Organism: Sphingomonas sp. R86521; assembly: GCF_042466235.1. Classification (NCBI taxonomy): domain Bacteria; kingdom Pseudomonadati; phylum Pseudomonadota; class Alphaproteobacteria; order Sphingomonadales; family Sphingomonadaceae; genus Sphingomonas; species Sphingomonas sp. R86521. The sequence continues at coordinate 1,134,064 of NZ_JAXHBY010000001.1, forward strand.
ACATCGATTCGACCAGCGCCCGGTGGCTCGGCAGCGACAGCAGCATCGCCATCGGCGGCCACGGGATGTGGAGGAAGAAGCCGATCTTGTTCTCGACGCCCAGCTTGCGCAGTTCCTGCCCGAGCGGGACGTGGTGGTAGTCGTGGACCCAGACCAGGTCGTCCGGCTCGATCAACGGCAACACCGTCTCCGCAAACCGCTTGTTCACGCGCGCATAACCGCTGGAGAAGTCGCGCTCGAACTCGGTCAGGTCGATCCGGTAATGGAACAACGGCCACAGCGTGCGGTTCGCATAGCCGTTATAATATTCGTCGAAATCCTGTTCCTCCAGGTCGATCGTCGCCGTCGTGACGCCCTTGCCCTGCTGGAAATTGATATGGCCGGTGAACTTGTCGGTAGTCGCGCCCGACCATCCGAACCACACGCCGCCCTTTTCGCGGAGTGCGGCGAGCAGCGCGACAGCGAGCCCACCCTGATTGCCTGAAGGTGCGTCGACCGACTGGACCCGGTTCGAGATGACGACGAGGCGGCTCATCGGACGGCACTCCAGGGCTTGCTCAGCAGGGTGGCGCAGTTGATCAGCCCGACCAGCGAATAGGTCTGCGGATAATTGCCCCACAGTTCGCCGGTGTTCGGATCGATGTCCTCGGACAACAGCCCTGCCGGGGTCCGCCGCGCGACCATCTCCTCGAACAGCGCACGTGCATCGGCGGAGCGGCCGGTGACGTGCAGCGCCTCGATCAGCCAGAAGGTGCAGACGTTGAACGCGGTGTGCGGCAGGCCGAAATCGTCCTCGGTCGCATAGCGCAGCATGTAGGATCCGCGGCGCAGCCCCTCCTCGACCGCGGTCAGCGTCGACTGGAAGCGTGGATCGTCGGGCGCCAGGAAACGCAGGTCGAGCAGCTGGATCAGGCTGGCATCGAGATCGTCGCCGCCGAACGTCGCCGAGATACGCTGGGTATCCTCGCGCCACGCCGCACCCTCGATCGTCGCGCGCATCGTGTCGGCGCGATCCTGCCAGAACACGCAGCGGTCGCTCAGCCCCAGCACCTGAGCCGCGTTAGACAGCCGGTCGCAGGCCGCCCAGCACATCGCCGCCGAATAGGTGTGGACATGCGCCTTGGTGCGCAGCTCCCACAGCCCGGCATCTGGCTTGTCATAGCTTTCCCAGGCGCGCTCGCCGACCAGTTCCAAGCTGGCGAAATCCTCCGGTCCCGACATCCGGAAGAGTCGTTCGTCGAAGAACGCCTGGACGTCGGACAGCACGATCTGGCCATACGCGTCGTGCTGGATCTGCTCATAGGCCTGGTTGCCGACGCGCACCGGACCCATGCCGCGATAGCCGGGCAGGGTGGTCTCGATCCGCTCGACCAGCGTGGCTTCGCCGCCGACGCCGTACAGCGGCTGGATATGCCCGCCCTTCGACGCGTCGACGATGTTGCGAAGGTATTCCAGATAGCCTTCGAGCACGTCGAGCGCGCCGAGCCGGTTGAGCGCCTGCACCGTATAATAGGCGTCGCGGATCCAGCAGTAGCGATAGTCCCAGTTGCGCTCCGATCCCTCATGCTCGGGGATCGACGTCGTCAGCGCGGCGACGATCGCGCCGGTCTCCTCGTGCTGGCACAGCTTCAGCGTGATCGCGGCGCGGATCACGACGTCCTGCCACTCGACCGGCGTCGCTAGGCCGCGGACCCAGTGGCGCCACTCGTTGGTGGTTCGCTCCAGCATCGCTGCGGCGGCTTCGCTGAGCTTGCCCGCGAACGTCTCGTCGGGCCCCAGGAACATGTGCGCCGGACGTTCGAGGCGGAACCAGTTCTCCGCGGTCAGGTGACCGACCGGCGCATCGGTCGACAGCCGCAGGGTCTGGTCCGCCATCAGGTAGCGGATGTGGTTCGACCCATGCGTGCGCCCCGCCGGCTCGCCCCAGTTGGTCGCGACCCGCAGCCGCATCCGCACCCGCGGCGATCCCGACACCGGCCGGACGATCCGCACGAAGCTGGTCGGGCGATAGGTCCGCCCCTCGCGCACGAAGCGCGGCGCGAAGTCGGTTACCTCGATCGCGTTGCCGCATTCGTCCTCGTGGCGGGTCACCAGGATCGGGGTGTTGCGGATATAGCTCTGCGTGATCGACCGGCAATTCTCCAGCTCGATCGACCAGAATCCGGTCTCGGGTTCCTCGGTACCGCCCAGCAGCGAGCAGAATGCCGGATCGCCATCGACGCGCGGCATGCAGCCCCAGACGAAAGTGCCGCCGCTGTCGATCAGCGCGGAGACCTGGCAATTGCCGATCGGCCATAGGTTCATGTCGGCAGTGGTCGCGGGGAGGGTGGGCGTTGGCATCATATCTCCAGTATCGCGGTGATCCAGTCGCGAAGCGCGGTCACATCGCCAAGGCGGTAGGTGGCGGCGGTAGGGCGCATCGCACCGATAAGAACGCCAGCCCCGCCGAGCGCGGCGGCGGCGACGAAGCCGTCCTCATCGGTCACGTCGTCGCCAAAGAACAGTGGTTTCGTCCCCGCCATAGCCGGCGCGACCATCAGCGCGGTCAGCGCGGCACCCTTGTCGCCGGGGCTGCGCACTTCGGCCATCATCTTGCCCCGCTGCAACGTCAGCTGATGGGTTTCGGCGACCTGCTCGACGAACTGCACCGCGTCCGCTTCCAGTTCGGGATGAGCGCGGTAGTGCAGCGCGGCGCCCAGGCTCTTGGCCTCGAACACGAGGTCGTGTGCGGTAGCAAAGTCGGCGAGCTCGGCAGCGGCGCGTTCCAGCGCGGCGGGTGGTTCGGGCGTGACATGCCCGTCCTCCGGCGTCCGTCGTTCAGCGCCGTGGCTGCCCGCGACCGCGAACAGCCGCGCATGGCCGCCGAGCATCGCATCGAGCTGCGCGATCGACCGACCGCTGACGATCGCGACGCGGCCGGGCAGCCGTTCCGCGAGCGCATCCAGTTGCGCGAGCAAGCCCGCCTCGACCACCACGCCGTCGGGCGTCGCGGCGAGATCGACCAGCGTCCCGTCGAAGTCGAAGAACAGGCTGGTATCGCCAAGCGAATGGGGCGGCGCACGGTCGGGCGTCGCGGACAGGCGTTCGGCTGGCATGATTTCCTAACCCTCGGGACAACGGCTGCGTTCCGCTGCACCGCGGAAAATTGATACGCAACCGGTTCGATCTGGCGGTCGTCATCCGGGGCTCGTCCCGGGATGACGGCGGGGTATGCGATCGCCCGGATACATCTGGCGACACAAAACCACTGGACGAGGGCGAGCCTCGCCGCCATCCCCCTGCGCATGGTCCGCACCCGCGCCCTTCTCCTGCTGTCCGCCGCGCTCGCCGGCTGCACCGTCGGCCCCGATTACCATCCCAAGGCGGCATCCGAGCTGGGCGTCCCCGACGCCTATTCGGTCACGCCCGCGGCGACCGCGGCCGACCTGACCCGCTGGTGGCAGCGGTTCGACGATCCCGTGCTCGGGCAACTCGTCGAGCAGGCCGCCGCCTCCAACCTCGATATCGCGCAGAGCGTCGCCCGCCTCCGCCAGGCCCGCCAGTCGCTCAACCAGAGCCGCGCGTCGCTGTTGCCGACGCTCAGCGGGTCGGCCGGGTATCAGCGCAACGAGAATTTGCGCGGCGGCGGGCGCGCGTTCACGCTGCCCGATGGTACCGTGGTCGACACCGGCGGGGGCGGCGGCGCCAACAGCTTCTCCGTCGGTCTGAGCGCGAGCTACCAGGTCGGCATTTTCGGCGAGATCCGCCGCACCGTCGAGGCAAGCAACGCCGATTACGCGGCCTCCGGCTACGACTATGCGACCGTGCTGCTCTCGGTCGAAAGCGAGGTCGCGCGCAACTACGTCCTCGCCCGGCTGTATCAAGCGCAGCTCGCCAATGCGCGCGCGTCGCTCGCGATCCAGGACGACAATCTCGAAATCGCCGGGTTCCGTGTCCAAGCCGGCCTCGTTTCCAGCCTGGACGCCGAACAGGCCCGCGCCCAGCGCGCGCAGACCGCGGCGACCGTCCCCAACCTCGAACAGCAGTATAACGCTGCAGTCTCGCGCCTCGGCGTGCTGACCGCGCAGGCGCCGGGCGCGCTGAAACCGCTGATCGCGCCGGTCAAGCCGATCCCGAGCGGCCCTGCGACCGTCGAGACAGGCATCCCCGCCGACACGCTGCGCCAGCGCCCCGATATCCGCGCCTCCGAACGCGCGCTCGCCGCCGCCACCGCGCGGATCGGCGTGGCCAAGGCGCAGCTCTATCCGGCGCTCGCGATCACCGGGAACATCAACACCAACGCCAGCACGATCGGCAATATCGGCGAGGCGATCACCGGCGGGCTTTTCGCCGGGCTGACCCAGGCGATCTTCAACGGCGGCCGCCTGCGCAGCCAGGTCCGCGCCAGCGAAGCCGCCGCCGACGGCGCGTTCGCGGCCTATCGCGGCACCGTGCTGACCGCGCTGGAGGATGTCGAGAACGCCGTCGTCGCGCTGCGATCGGCGCAGGAACGCGAGCGGCAGTTCGCGATCGCGCTCGATGCCGCGAACAATTCCGCGATCCTGTCGCGCAGCCAATACCGCACCGGGCTGACCGACTTCACGACGCTGAACCAGCAGGAAACCGCGTTGCTGTCGGCGCAGAACGGCGCGACCCAGGCGCGTTCGGACGCCGCCACCGCGCTGATCGCGCTCTATATCGCGCTCGGCGGCGGCTGGGATGCGACGCGCGTGCCCGAAGCACCAAATTCAGGGACCCGGTGATGGCCGACGAACATCTCGACGATTTCCTCGGCGTGAAGCCGCAGGCGCCGTGGAAACGCTACATCAAATGGGTCGCGATCGCGGTCGGCGTGGTGCTGTTGTGCCTGTTGCTCGCGCGCTGTTTCGGGGCGAAGCCGCAGACCGAATATACCGTCACGCCCGCCGCGCGCGGCAATCTGACCGTCACTGTGTCCGCGACCGGCAAGCTGGCGCCGACCAACCAAGTCACGGTCGGTTCGCAGCTGTCGGGGCTGGTCACCAAGGTCGTCGCCGACGTCAACGACCGCGTCGTCGCGGGCCAGCCACTGGCGCTGATCGATCCCGAACAGCTCGACGACCAGATCCGCCAGGGCAACGCACAGCTTTCCGCCAACCAGGCGCAGGTGAACCAGGCGCAGGCCACCGTCGGCGAGAGCCAGGCACAGCTCGCGCGGCTCGAGGAAGTCTCGCGGCTGTCGGGCGGCCGGGTGCCGTCCAAGACCGAGTTGCAGACCGGCCGCGCGACCTACCAGCGTGCCGTCGCCGCGCTGAAGGTGGCGCAGGCCAATGTCGTCGCCAGCCGCGCCGCGCTCGCGCAGAGCCAGACCCAGCGCGCCCGTGCGATCATCCGCTCGCCCGTCACCGGCGTGGTGCTCGCGCGCCAGATCGACCCCGGCCAGACAGTCGCGGCATCGTTCAACACCCCGACGCTGTTCGTGATCGCCGAGGACCTGACCAAGATGAAGCTGGAGGTCGCGATCGACGAAGCCGACGTCGGCGAGGTCAAGATCGGCCAGAAGGCGAACTTCACCGTCGACGCGTTCCCGGGCCAGACCTTCCCCGCGACGATCAGCCGGGTCGATCTCGGCTCCAACCTGACCGTCAGCTCGGCGACCTCGTCCAGCACGACCTCGACGACGTCGACCACCGGGCAGGTGGTGTCCTATGCCGCCGACCTGACCGTCGCGAACCCGTCGCTGACGCTGCGGCCCGGCATGACCGCGACCGCCGATATCGTGACATCGGACAAGCGCGGCGTGCTGCTCGTCCCCAACGCCGCGCTGCGCTTCAAGCCGACCGCCGCGAGCGACGCGGGCGGCGGCATCGCCGGTTCGCTGACCTTCCGCCCGCGTCGTGGCGGCGGCGCCGAGCGTACCGCGACCCTGGCGCGTGGCGCGCAGCAGACGCTGTACGTCAAGGGCGCCGACGGCACGCCGCAGGCTGTGCAGGTCACCACCGGCGACACCAACGGCACGATGACCGAAGTGCTGTCGGGGCTGCAACCCGGCGCGCAGGTCATCACCGGCCAGCTCGCGACCGGCGGCGAGAACAACAAGACCAGCGGCGCGGGTCGTCGTTCGGGCGGCGCGAGCAAGGGTGGGGGCGGTGGCCAGTAACGCCCCCCTCATCAGCTTGCGCGGCGTCACCAAGACCTACGGCACCGGCGCGACGATGTTCCAGGCGCTGAAGGGCGTCGACCTCGACATCGCGACCGGTGATTTCGTCGCGGTGATGGGGCCGTCGGGGTCGGGCAAGTCGACCACGATGAACATCCTCGGCTGCCTCGACGTGCCGAGCGACGGCACCTTCCTGTTCCGCGGCCATCACGTCGAGACGCTCGACCGCGACCAGCGCGCGCTGCTCCGCCGCCGCTATCTCGGCTTCGTGTTCCAGGGCTTCAACCTGCTCAGCCGCACCAGCGCGCTCGAGAACGTCGAACTGCCCTTGCTCTATCGCGGCGACGAGAAGCGCGCTCGTCGGGAGATGGCGATGGCGAGCCTCGACACGGTCGGGCTGGCGGACTGGTGGGACCACACCCCCGCCGAACTGTCGGGCGGCCAGCAACAGCGCGTCGCAATCGCACGCGCGCTGGTGACGAGCCCCGACGTGCTGCTCGCCGACGAACCGACCGGAAACCTCGACAGCGAACGCTCGATCGAGATCATGGAACTGCTGACCCGGCTGAACGCGGAGAAGAACATCACCGTGCTGATGGTCACGCACGAGGCCGACATGGCGGCGTTCGCGAGAACGGTGATCCACTTCAAGGACGGTCTGGTCGAGCGGATCGAGAGCCAGCACCGCCAGGGCGAGAGGGTGGAAGCGTGAACGGCAAGCGCAACCGGTCCCCCTCCCGCTTGCGGGAGGGGCTAGGGGAGGGCGTGTCCCAGGCACCAGCCTCCGGTTCCCGCGGACACGCCCTCCCCCAGCCCCTCCCACAAGTGGGAGGGGAGTAAGTGTTCTTCACGACCCTCTCCCTCGCACTCCGGTCGATCCGTCGCCACCTGCTGCGGTCGTTCCTGACCATCCTCGGCATCGTCATCGGCGTCGGTGCGGTCGTGACGATGGTTACGCTCGGCGAAGCGACCACCGCCGCCGTGCAGAAATCGATTTCCGCACTCGGGACCAACATCCTGCAGGTCCGTCCCGGCCAAGGCTTCGGCCGCGGCGGCGGGGGCCCGCGTCCGCCCGACTTCAAGCCCGAGGACGTCACCGCGATCGCCAACCAGATCGCCGGCGTCACCGCGGTCGCCCCCCAGGCCAGCGCTACGGCCACCGCGATATACGAGGGCGCGAACTGGTCGACGACGATCAACGGCACCACCAACGCGATCTTCCAGGTCCAGCCCTGGCCGCTAGCCTCGGGTCGCTACTGGATCCCCGCCGAGGAAAGCGCGGGCGCCGCGGTCTGCATCATCGGCAATACGGTCGCGAAGAACCTCTTCCCAAGCGGCGACCCGGTCGGGCACCGGTTCCGCATCGGATCCATCAGCTGCGACGTCGTCGGCGTGCTGTCGACGCGTGGCCAGGCGGGCTTCGGCGGCGACCAGGACGATACCGTGGTGATGCCGATCAAGGCGGTGCAACGCCGCTTCACCGGCAACCGCGATATCCGCCTCATGCTGGTCGGGGTCGACGAACGCTTCTCGACCGCGACCGTGCAGGCGTCGATCACCGACCTGCTGCGCGAACGCCGGACGATCACCGGCGACAAGCCCGACGACTTCAACATCTTCGATACCAAGCAGATTTCGGACACGCTGACCGGCACCACGACGCTGCTGACCGGGATCGTCGCCGCGGTCGCGGGGATCAGCCTGGTGGTCGGCGGGATCGGCATCATGAACATCATGCTGGTGTCGGTGACCGAGCGCACCCGAGAGATCGGCATCCGGCTGGCGATCGGCGCAGTCGCGCGCGAGGTGCTGTTGCAGTTCCTGGTCGAGGCGATCGCGTTGTCATGCCTGGGCGGCCTGATCGGCCTGGTCATCGCGCAGGCGGCGATCGCGATCATCTCGCCGCTGATCAAGGTCGAATGGCTGTTCGACCTCAAGATCAACCTCGTCGCGTTCGCGATCTCCGCAGTGATCGGCGTGGTGTTCGGCTATTTCCCGGCGCGGCGTGCAGCGGCGATGAACCCTATCGACGCCTTGCGCCACGAGTGATCGCCGCGGCGGGGTCGTGGACCAGCGCCTGCAACGCCGCCAGATCCTCTGGCGTGTCGATGTCGATCAGTTCGGCGGGCGAGGTAACGACGTGCCGCCCGGCTTTGACCAGATCGCGCGCGCCCGCATCGCCCTCAAGCGACATCAGAAAATCGAACCGCGCGCGGCCGAACACCACGGGGGGCGATGGCTTCACGCCGTCGCTGGACGCTACCACCGCATCGTCGCTGTCGGCGGCATCGAGCAGACGATAGATGTGCGCAGTGGTCAGCCGCGGCATGTCGGCCAGCGCGATCAGCACCGCCGCCGCCCCGGTTTCTTGCGCGTGGCGCACGCCCAGCTTCACCGATCGCGACATCCCTGCACCGGGATCGTCGTTATGCACCACGGTATAGCCGCGCGAGCCGAAATCGAGCTGGCAACCGTCAGTGACGGCAAGCCGATCTCTGAACGGCATCCCCTCCAGCGCGGTGACGACGTGGAAGCCGATCGGCTGGCCGAGAAAATCCACCTCCAGCTTGTTGGGGATCCCGAACCGCTCCGACTTGCCAGCGGCGAGCAGAATGAGGACGACGTCTTCAGCGGCGATCATGAAAGGCTCCGATCATCGCGGCAGCGATCGAGAGGGCGATCTCGGACGGCCCGGTCGCGCCGATGTCGACCCCGACCGGCGCGTCGATCCGTTCCAGCTGGTCCGGCGTAATGCCCTCCGCCGAGAGGCGCTCGCGCCGTGCGGCATGGCTTTTCCGGGAGCCGAGCGCGCCGACATACGCCGCGTCGCTGCCAAGCGCCGCGACCAGCGCGGGATCGTCGATCTTGATGTCGTGGCTGAGCGTCACGACCGCGGTCGACGGGCCGGGGCGGTAGGCTGCAATCGCCTCGTCCGGCCAGCGATCGTCGAGCGAGACGCCGGGGAACCGCTCCTCGGTCAGGAACCGCGCGCGAGGATCGATCACCACCGTTTCGATTCCCAGCGCGGCGGCCATCTGCGCGAGCGACTGCGCGATCTGCACCGCGCCGACGATCAGCAGGCGACGCGGGGGATCGTAGCGATTGACGAACGCCTGCCCGGTTTCGATCGGGCGCGCGTCCGAATGCCCCGAAGTTAGGTCTGTCGAGACCGTCAGCGCGTCGCCGGCGTCGCGCGCGGCGGCGATCCGGTCAAACAATTCGGGGTCGAACCCCTCCGCCGAGACCGGCTGCACCATCACCGAAATCTCGCCGCCACAGGGCAGCCCGACCTCCCACGCCGCGGCATCGGCGACGCCGTAGCTGCGGACCGAGAACGGCGCGCCGGCGATGACGTCGGCCGCCGTTGCGAGGATGTCGCTCTCGACGCAACCGCCCGACACCGATCCCTCGAACCGGCCATCGGCGTGGACCAGCATGTGGCTGCCCTTGGGACGCGGCGCCGATCCCCAGGTCGACACCACCGTGGCGATCGCCATCGGTTCGCCCTTCCAGGCAGCGGCGGCGGCAATCACGCTATCGTTTTCGGCCATGTTTCTTCCTACTTTCCCAGCATGGGGATGATTGCGGCGCGGTGCTCCAACACCACCCCGGCGAAGGCTGGGGCCCAATCGGTGAGGCAGATGTAATGATGCACGGTGTGCCGTTACAACCGTCCTCCCAATTGGGCCCCGGCCTTTGCCGTGGTGGTAGCAGGGACGGGTCCCTTCAGGCCGCCGGCAATCCATCGAGCAACTTGTCGAGCGTCGCCGGAAAGTCGCGCACCCGAACCCCGGTGGCATTGTAGATCGCGTTCGCCACCGCGGCCCCGGCGCCGGAAATACCCAGCTCACCCGCGCCCTTGGCGCCGGCGGGGTTCGCGCTGTCGTCGATCTCCTCGATGAAATGCACCGCGATCTGCGGCACGTCGGCGTTCACCGCGACGTGATATTCGCCGAAATCCGGGTTCGCGAAGCTGCCGGTGCGGGTGTCGACCACCGCCTCTTCGCCCAGCGCGTACGATATTCCCCAGACCATCCCGCCGACGATCTGGTTGGTCGCGGTCTTGGCGTTGAGCACCCGGCCGATGTCGAACACGCCGACCATCCGCCGCACCCGAGTCTCGCCGGTGACAGCGTTCACCGCGACCTCGCAGAACTGCGCGCCGTGGCTCGCTTGGCTGGTGCGCTTGCTTTCCGCACCCGGTCCGGTCCGGCCCATCGCCACGATCGGGTCGCCGCGGATCAGGTCGACCAGCGACACCTGACGCGCACCGACGCTGACGCAGCCGTCCTTCAGCCGCAGTTCCTCGGGCGCCGCGTTCATCCGCCGGGCCAGTTCGGCAAGGATGTCCTCGCACGCCAGCGCCACCGCGGCGGTCGCGCTGCCCGCGCCGAACGATCCGCCCGACCCCGCGCTCGGCGGCAGGTCGGTGTCGCCGATCCGGACGGTGACGTCGGCGACCGGCAGGCCGAGCATCTCGCCCGCCATCTGCGCCAGGATCGTGTAGGTCCCGGTGCCGATGTCGGTCATGTCGCATTCGACCGTGGCGCGACCGGCAGCATCCAGCCGGACCCGCGCTTCCGCCTTGACGGTGAAATTGCCGCGCAACGCCGCCGCCATGCCGATCCCGATCAGCCATTCGCCGTCGCGGACCGATGCGGGCGCGGGCATCGTCTCGGGCCAGCCGAACCGCGCCGCGCCCTGCGTGTAGCAATCGAGCATCCGCCGCGTCGAAAACGGCTTGCCGCTGACCGGATCGGTCTCGGGCTCGTTGCGCCGGCGCAGCTCCAGCGGGTTCAGCCTCAGTTGCTCGGCAAGCTCGTCCATCGCGCATTCGACCGCGAAGGTGCCGACCGCTTCGCCCGGCGCACGCACCGCACCCGCTGCGGGCAGGTTGACGCGGACCAGGTCGGTGCGAAACCGCCGCGCCTCGCCGCGGTACAGCGGCAACGATCCGAACGGTACCGGCTCCAGGAACTCGCCATCGTCGTTCTGGCCGGCGACGCTTTCATGCCCGAAGCCATGGATTAGCCCATCCGCGTCGCACGCGATCCGCACCCGCTGCACGGTGTGCGAGCGGTGATGGACCATATACGCGGTCTGGCGGCGGGGCAGGGCAATCTTGACCGGCCGGCCGGTTGCCTCGGCGGCGATCGCGGCAAGGACGACTTCCGCCCCGACCCCGGTCTTGCCGCCGAACCCACCGCCGACATAGGGCGCCAGCACGCGGACCAGGTCCGGATCGATTTTCAGCGCGTTGGCGATGGTTTTGCGCGCGCCGCCGATCACCTGACTGCTGGTGCGGACGGTCAGCTTGCCGTCCTCCCACCACGCGGTGGTGGCATGCGGTTCGAGCGCGGCGGGGAAATGGATCGGCGTGGTGTAGGTGCGGTCGAGCGTCACCGCCGCGTCCGCCATCGCCGCGTCGAGGTCGCCGATATCGATCGGCGGCAGGAATCCGATACCGGGCTTGGTATCGATCGGCTGCTCGGCGACGTCGTACCGGGACGCGCCGGCTTCGCACTCGACCACCACCAGCGCGGCGGCATCGCGCGCGATCGCCTGCGCCTCGGCGACCACGATCGCGACGGGCTGGCCCAGATGGAGGATCCGGTCGGTGTTCGCCAACGGCATCGCGCGCGAATTGGACTCGCCCGCCGGCATCCGCGGATCACCGTGGATCACCGCGATCACCCCCGGTAGCGCACGCGCCGCGGTCGCATCGATACGAACGATCCGCCCGCTGCCGATCGGCGTCCCGACGATCGCCGCATAGGCGATGCGGTCGGGCGTGCCTTCATAGGCATAGGTAGCGGTGCCGGTGACCTTGGCAGGTCCTTCGACCCGATCGATCGGCCGTCCCAGCACACCCTGTTCCGCGCGGTCCAGCGCCGCCGGCCGGAACGGCGCGTCCATCACATGGTCGGTCATGCATCATCCTCGAAGGGAGGCTGGAGATAGGGACGGGGGCGGGGCGAACCAAGCTCGTACCGCACTGCTAGTTCCCCGGCGAAGGCCGGGGCCCAGTTGGAGAACCATCGTGGTGCAAGACGGCGCCCTGTTACCACTGCTTCCCAACTGGGCCCCGGCCTCCGCCGGGGTAGAGCTTCAATGTGGTTCGGCGCTCAGACCGTCGGCAACCCTTCCAGCAACTTGTCGAGCGTGATCGGAAAGTCCCGAACCCGAACGCCGGTCGCATTGTACACTGCGTTCGCGACCGCCGCCGCCGCGCCCGAAATCCCCAACTCGCCGATCCCCTTGGCATGGATCGGGTTGGCATGGATGTCGCGCTCGTCGAGGAAGTGTACGCCCATCTGCGGCACGTCGGCGTTCGCCGGCACGTGATATTCCGCAAGGTCGCGGTTCACCAGCTTGCCGTTGCGAAGGTCGTGGATCAGGTCCTCGGTCAGCGCGGCACCGATCCCGAACGTCATCCCGCCCAGGCACTGCGAGCGCGCGGTCTTCGCGTTGAGCACACGCCCCGCCGCGAACACGCCGAGCATCCGCCGCACCCGAACCTCGCCGGTCACGACGTTCACCGCGACCTCGGCGAAGTGCGCGCCGAACGACGCCTGCGTGGTCAGCTTCTCCTGCTTGCCGGGCTTGATATGGCCGGTCGCCTCCAGGCCCTCTCCGACCAGTTCACCGATCGGGGTCGAGCGGTTGGCGCCGATCGCCTGGCCGTCCTTCAACGTCAGATCGTCCTCGCTGACGTCCATCGCCTTGGCGAGCTTGCCGCGCAGCATCTCGCACGCGAGATAGACCGCGGAGCCGGCCGACGCCGCACCCCACGACCCGCCCGAACCCGCTGCCGGCGGATCGTTGGTGTCGCCCAGCGACAGCGTGATGGCTTCGACCGGAATGCCGAGGATCTCCGACGCGATCTGCGCGAGGATCGTGTAGCTGCCGGTGCCGATATCGGTCATCGCCGACGCGACCGTCGCGGTGCCGTCAGGATGGATTTCGACCTTGGCGGACGATTCCTGCAGCATGTTGCCGCGCACCGCGGACGCCACGCCCATGCCGACCAGCCATTCGCCGTCGCGTTGCGTGCCGGCCTTCCTGCGCTTGCCCCATCCGAACCGCTCCGCGCCCTCGTCGAGCGCGCGCGTCAGCATGCGAGACGAGAACGGCACGTCCTTTTCGGGATCCTGCGCCGGGTCGTTGATCCGGCGCAGTTCGATCGGGTCCAGCCCCAGCTTTTCGGCCAGCTCGTCCATCGCGCATTCCAGCGCGATCATCCCGACCGCTTCGCCGGGTGCGCGCATCGATCCCGACACGACGAAGTTCAGGTCGACCAGATCATGCGTGATCAGCCGGTTCTCGCCGCTGTAGATCATGTGCGTGCCGATCCCGGCGGGCTCGAAATAATCCTCGGTCGACTGGTTCGAACACAGCGTCTCGTGCCCGATCGCGGTCAGCCGACCGTCGGCGTGCGCGGCCAGCCGCATCCGCTGTTCGGTATTCGAGCGGCGGATCGTCGCGTCGAACACCTGCTGGCGCGCCATCACCGCCTTGACCGGTCGGCCGAGCTGCTTGGCCGCGATTGCCGCCGCGACGCTCTCGGGTGCGATGCCCAGCTTAGATCCGAACCCGCCGCCGATATAACGCGCGATGATCCGCACCTTCTTGGGCGACACCCCGAGCGACTTGGCCAGCTGCTGCGCATCCGACGTCGGCATCTGGTACGCGCCGTACAGCGACAGCGAGCCATCCTCTTCCCACACCGCGGTCGAGGCATGCGGCTCCATCGCCGCCGAATTCTGGCTCGGGGTGACATAGGTCACGTCGATCCCCACCGGCGCATCAGCCATCGCCTTATCGACGTCGCCCTGCGCGAAATGCGCCTTGGTCGCATCGTCTGCGGGCTTCCGCGTCTCGTCCTTGTGCGCGGCGAAGTCGTACTGGCCATCGCCGGCCTCATAGGTGATCGGCAGTCTCTGCGCTGCGTCACGCGCGACCTCGAAGCTCTCGGCGAGCACGATCGCGACGATCTGGCCAAAGAAGGCGATGTCCTGGACACCCTGCGTCGGCGCATCGGTCGCGCCACCCTGTGCAGCGACGCGGATGAAGCGGTCAAAGTCGGTGACGACGTCGATCACGCCGGGGATCGATCGCACCGCGTCCGCGTCGATCGCCACGACCTTGCCCGCCGAGATCTTCGCGCCGACCAGCACGCCGTACGCCATGTTGTCGAACGCGTACTCCGCCGCATAGGTCGCGGTGCCCGAGACTTTCAGCGGCCCGTCGACGCGGTCGAGCGGGCGGCTGATGACGCCCTGCACGCCGGTGTCGAGCAAGCTCTCCGGGTGCGGCTTGTCCATCGTCAGGCTGTTGGTGGTGCCGAAACCGAACATGCTCATGCTCCCGTCAATTCGCGAAGAGTCGCGATCAAGGTCCGCTTCACGAGCGGAATCTTGAAGTCGTTCGAACCGAAGCCCTTGGCATCTGCGATCAGCGCGTCGGCCGCCGCGGCGAACACGAGGTCGCTCGGTTCCTTGCCGACCAGCGCGGCCTCGACCGCGTCGTTCTTCCACGGCATGTGCGCGAGGCCACCGAACGCGAGCGAGGCGCTGGTGATGCGGCCGTCCTCGACCGACACCACGCCGGCCACCGAAACCAGCGCGAACGCATAGGACGCACGGTCGCGCACTTTCCGATAGGCATGCTTGCCCTTCGGCGGCGTCGGCAGTTCGACGTGCGTGATCAACTCGCCGGATTCGAGCACATTCTCGATATGCGGCGTATCGCCCGGCAGGCGATAGAAGTCGTGGATCGAGATCCGCCGCCGGTCGCCGTCGGCCTTAAGCGTGACGATGGTCGCATCCAGCGCACGCATCGCCACCGCCATGTCGCTGGGGTGCGTTGCGATGCAATGTTCGCTGGTGCCGAGCACGGCGAGGATCCGGTTGAGCCCGCCGATCGCGTCGCACCCGGTGCCGGGCTCGCGCTTGTTGCACTTGGCGGCGGTGTCGTAGAAATAATAGCAGCGGGTCCGCTGGAGTAGATTGCCGCCGGTCGACGCCTTGTTGCGCAACTGGCCGCTGGCACCTGCCAGCAACGCGCGGCTCAACACCTCGTACTTCGCGATGATGCGGGGGTCGGCGGCGAGGTCGCTGTTCGGGACCAGCGCGCCGATCGTCAGCCCGCCATCCTCGCGCTCCTCGATCGTCGCCAGATCCAGCCGGCTGATGTCGACCAGCTTGTCCGGCGTCTCGATCTGCAGCTTCATCAGGTCGAGCAGGTTGGTACCGCCGGCGATGAACTTCGCGCCGACCGAGATGTCCGCGACCGCAGCTTCGGGGCTGTCGGCCTTTTCATAGGTGAAGGTCTTCACGACGCCAGCTCCCCATGCGTGAGTTCGTTGCGCATCGCTTCGTCCTTCTCGTCCGCGGTGCGGCCGGCGGGCTCGGCACCGGCAACTTCGCGGATCGCATCGACGATGTTGGGATAGGCGGCGCAGCGGCAAATGTTGCCGCTCATCCGCTCGGAAATCTCGGCGTCGTCGAACTTCGGATCGGTCAGGTCGCCAGATGCATGGCTGGCCCAGCCCTTCTTGACCTCGTCGAGCATCCCGACCGCGGAGCAGATCTGCCCCGGCGTGCAGTATCCGCACTGGTATCCGTCGTGCCGCACGAACGCGTCCTGCAACGGGTGGAGATTGCCGACCTGGCCGAGGCCCTCGATCGTCGTGATCTCGTCGTCCTGGTGCATCACCGCCAACGTCAGGCAGCTGTTCACCCGGCGGCCGTCGATCAGCACCGTGCACGCGCCGCACTGGCCGTGGTCGCAACCCTTTTTCGAGCCGGTCAGCCCGAGATGTTCGCGGCAAAGGTCGAGCACCGATGTGCGGATATCGACGTCGGCGTCATAAGATTGACCATTGATCGTGAAATGCATGGGGCTTGTCCTCCGTTGGGTGCTGAACGCCAATGTCTTCGATCCTATCCTATTGCGATTGGCTCTCACTGGGCGGGGCCGTGGGGCTGGCACTGAGCCCGGCACTGGCGCTCGCCGCAGTCCCCGCGCACAATGCGCGGATGGACCCGACCAAGACTCCCATCGTAATTGCCCATCGCGGCGCCAGCGGCTCGCGTCCCGAACACACGCTGGCGGCCTATGAGCTGGCGATCGATCAGGGTGCCGACTTCATCGAGCCCGACCTGGTGCCGACCAAGGACGACGTCCTGGTCGCGCGGCACGAGAATGCGATCTCCGAAACCACCGACGTCGCGCAGCATCCCGAATTCGCTGCGCGCCGGACCACCAAGACGATCGACGGCCGCGAGCAGACCGACTGGTTCGTCGAGGATTTCACGCTGGCGGAGCTGAAGACGCTGCGCGCGAAGGAGCGCCTGCCAAAGCTGCGTCCGGGCAACACCGCGTACGACGGCAAGTTCGAGATCCCGACGCTCGTCGAGATCATCGCGCTCGCCAAGCGGCGCTCGGCGGACACCGGCCGGACGATCGGCATCTATCCCGAGACCAAGCACCCGACCTATTTCGCGAGCATCGGGCATCCGACCGATCTGCCGCTGGTCGCGCAATTGCAGGCCGCCGGCTGGGATTCGGCCAGCGCGCCGGTCTTCATCCAGTCGTTCGAGGTCGCGAACCTCAAGCGTCTGCACAAGGTCACGAAGATCCGCCTGATCCAGCTCACCGACGGGCAGGGCGGCCCGGCCGACCATGCCGCGCCGAGCTATGCGGCGATGCTGACGCCGGCAGGGCTCAAGCAGGTCGCGGCCTATGCGTACGGGATCGGGCCGAACAAGGGGCAGCTGTGGGCGGCAGATGCCGCGACCTCCTTGGTGGCCGATGCGCACGCCGCGGGGCTGCGCGTCCACCCCTGGACCTACCGTGCCGAGAATATGTTCGTCCGCGAGCCCTTCCGCCATGGCGCTGACCCTGCCGCGCACGGCGACGTGACGGCAGAGATCACCGCGGCGCTCGGCCAAGGTATCGACGGATTCTTCACCGATTTTCCGCTACAGGGGGTCGAAGCGCGCAACGCACTGCGCACGGGAGCCAAGTAAATGCGTAAGTTCGTGATCCTCGCCCTGCTGCCGCTGACGACCGCGGGCTGCATCAGCACCGCGACCAGCATCGTCAAGGCGCCGTTCCAGGTTGCCGGCAAGGCGGTCGACTGGACGACTACGAGCCAGGAAGAATCCGACCGCAACTACGGCAAGAAGATGCGCAAGCAGGAGGCCAAGGAAGGTCGCGAGCGCAAGGAACGCGCCGCCCGCTGCCGCAACAACCGCGATGCCTCGGAGTGCCAGCAATACCAGGGATATCGCGCCGGAAACTGACCGCGCGTCCCGTCATCCCGGGCTCGTCCCGGGATCCAGGGTAACGGGGGACAACGGCTGTAACCCTGGATCCCGGGACGAGCCCGGGATGACGTATGCCTATGGCGTGAACCACTGCATCACCGTGGCAGGAAACGGCGTCCAGGCACCCACCCGAACACCAGCCTGTCGCAAAGCATCGCCCGTCCACGCATTGCAGGTACGCGCAGCATCATACCGCCCCCGCGCGTCGTAGAAGACGTCATACCCGGCATACCCCGGGTACCGCGCACCACCCAGCCGGAAACTCCCTGCGACAAACGCAGCCAGCCGCCGATACTCGGCCTCGCTCAGCACCACCGCCCGCACGTCCGGCCCCACCGCCGGCATCGGCACATGCTCGACATGCATCAGCGTATGCGAACTCCCGATCGCGGCGCCCAGGATCGTCCCCGGCCGGACGTCCGCCCAGGTCTTGGTCTCGAGGAAGAACGCCTTCTCGCCCCAGCCAATCGCGACATGATCGAGCCGGCCATAGCGCGGATCGGCGAGGTCGCCCGCGGGGGCCAGCCGGCGCCAGTCCACCCCCGCCGCGACCTTGGGCATGACGAAGCCGGTATGCACCCCGTTGCTCTCGACGAAAATCCGCACGCCCTGGTCGGCTGGATGCCAGCCGCGATTGGTCGGGATCGCTCCACCGATCGCGCCGGCGACTAAATAGCCGAGCACCAATACGACCAAAGCCACCACCGCGCGTAAAATCCAGGCGCGCGCGCCCGTTCCCGTCATCATTTCGTCATGCTAGACTGCCGCGATGGCACAGGAAACAGCTACGAGCCCGGCACAGGGCGATTGGACGATCGCACAGGACTGGTCGCACTACACGCCCGAGGAACACGCGACCTGGGACACCCTGTTCGCGCGGCAGGCCAAATTGCTGCCGGGGCGTGCGTCGAACGCCTGGCTGCGCGGGCTCGACGTGCTGAAGCTGTCCAAGCCCGGCATCCCCGACTTCGAGGAGCTGTCCGAACGGCTGATGAAGCTGACCGGCTGGCAAGTCGTTGCGGTGCCCGGGCTGGTGCCCGACGACGTGTTCTTCGACCATATGGCCAACCGCCGCTTCGTCGCGGGCAATTTCATCCGCCGGCCCGACCAGCTCGACTATCTGCAGGAACCCGACGTGTTCCACGACGTGTTCGGTCACGTGCCGATGCTCGCCGACCCGGTGTTCGCCGATTATCTCGAAGCCTATGGCCGCGGCGGGCAGCGCGCACTCGGGCTCGATGCGCTGAAATATCTCGGGCGGCTCTATTGGTACACGGTCGAATTCGGGCTTATCGCGGAGCCGGAGGGGATGCGGATCTATGGCTCCGGCATCGTCTCCAGCTATGCCGAAAGCCGCTTCGCGCTCGACGACCCCAGCCCCAACCGGATCGCGCTCGACCTCGCCCGCGTCATGCGCACCGACTACCGGATCGACGATTTCCAGCAGAACTACTTCGTCATCCCGAGCTTCGAGGAGCTGCTGCGCCTGACGGTCGAAACGGATTTCGCGCCTTTGTACGATGAGCTGAAGGCGCTGCCCGACATTCCGGTCGCGCAGATCGAGCCGGAAGACGTTGTGCTGACAAAGGGCACGCAGGAGTATGCGAGGTCCCAACCCTAACTTGTTCCCCCGCGAAGGCGGGGGCCCAGTCTGGGCCCCCGCCTTCGCGGGGGAACAAAGTTCTTCCGAGGGCGGTGTCAGATATCCAGTGCCCAGCCATCGCGGCCCTTGGGATCGAACGGCCCGGCCGCCACGAACCGCACATTGCCTGCACGCAGGCGCAGCACGCTCCAGTCCCCCCGCCGATCAACCGCTTCCAGCGCGCATCCGCACGCTGCGTAAGCTGCGACCACAGCCTCCCGCTGCGTCTCCAGCAACCCAGCCAGCACGATCGTCGCCCCCGCATCCGCGATCGAAGCGATCTCCGGTGCCATCGACACCAGCGGCCCCGCGAGGATGTTGGCGATCACCAGATCGTACGGCGCACGGGCCACGATTGCGTCGTCCAGCGTCCCGTCCGCAACCACCAGATCGATCCCCGGAACCCCGTTCAGCACCGCGTTCTCGTGGGTAACCTCGATCGACACCGGATCGATATCCGTCGCCATCACCGCCGCCCGCGGCCACAGATGCGCCGCTGCAAACGCGAGCAGGCCAGTGCCGGTGCCGATGTCGATCACGTTCGCGAACGCCGCATCCGCCAAGCCGTCGAGCATCGCCAGGCAACCGCTGGTGGTCTCGTGATGCCCGGTCCCGAACGCCCGGCTCGCCGCGATATGGAACGCGCGCGTACCCGCTGGCGCCACCGCCTCGCCGGTGTGGACATAGAAGCGCCCGACATGCAGCGGCTCCAGCCCCGCCTGGCTCATCGTCACCCAGTCCGCATCGCCGAGCCGCTCGACGACACTGTCCGCCCCCGCCGCGCTCGGCACCAGCGCGCGCACTGCAGCGACCGTCTCCGCCCCGGGCTCGACCTCGAAATAGGCGTCGAGTCGCCAATGCTCGCGGTCGTCCTCGACCTCTTCGGTGGTCATCAGCACCGCATCGATAGCCAGTTCGCCCGCGTCGATCGCCTCGGCCTCGGCACGCGTGCAGGGCAGGGTGAGCTTCCAGCTATCGGACATAGCTGGCCCCGTTCACGTCGATCACCGCGCCGGTCATCGATGGCGGGGCTTCGAGCGCGCAATAGCGGGCGACCGACGCGACTTCGGCGGGGTTCGCGACCTTGCCGAGCGGGATGTCGGCCAGCAACGCATCACCCCCGCGGCTCGACAGATAATCCTCCGCCATCCCCGTCATCGTGAAGCCCGGGCAGATCGCGAACGCCAGGATGCCTTCGCGTGCATAGCCCCGTGCGATCGTCTTGGTCATCGCGACCATCCCCGCCTTCGACGCGGCGTAATGCCAGTGCGCCGGCGAATCCCCGCGATAGGCGGCGCGGCTGGCGATGTTGACGATACGCCCGCCGCTGCCCCGCGCCTGCCAGTGCAGCACCGCAAGCCGGCACAGTTCGGCACTCGCGGTCAGGTTGATCCGCATCGTCCGTTCCCAGCTCTGCGTCCAGTCGTCGGCATCGAGCGGGCTCGCTTCGAACACGCCGGCGTTGTTGATCAACACGTCGATCCTGCCGCCAGCCTGATCCAGTGCCCCGTCCCAAAACGCGCGAGGCGCCGCGGGGTCGGCAAAGTCCGCAGCGATGCCGATGGCCGTGCTGCCGTGCCCCGAATGCTGGCCGATAACGGTCGCGCCGGCATCGCCGAGTGCCTGGTGTATCGCCGCGCCGATACCGCGACTGGATCCGGTGAGAAGAATGGTCATGCCCGCGGGCTTAGCGGGCAGGGGCCCCGGCGTCACCTCGTTGCCTACCCGACGCTGGCCGAGAATCCGTCGGCGGCGGTCTTCAGCACGTTGAGCTGATCGTCGACCTCGCCGAACTCCTGGCCGAGCAGGTCGATCTCCTGCGCCACCGCCTCGGTATCGCTGCGGATCGTCGCGATCGTCGTCGACATCGAATCGGCCGCGAGCGCGGTTTCATCGACCGCGGCGGTGATCGCGCTCACGGTCTGCGCCTGCGCTTCCATCGCGTGGCGGATGCGGTCGGCGCTGTGCTGGACCTCGGTCACCGTCGCCTTGATATCGGCATTGGTCGCGACCGTGCCGCGCGTCGCCGACTGGATCGCGGCAATCTTCGCGGCGATATCGTCGGTAGCGCGCGCGGTCTGGTTGGCGAGGCTCTTCACCTCCTGCGCCACCACCGCGAACCCGCGCCCGGCGTCGCCCGCCCGCGCCGCCTCGATCGTCGCGTTCAGCGCCAGCAGGTTGGTCTGCCCGGCGATGTCGCGGATCAGCCCCAGGATCGATTCGATTGATTTCGCATGATCGCTCAGCGCTTCGGACATCCCGACCGCCTGGCCCGCCTGTGCCGACGCGCGCGTCGCGATTTCCGCCGCCGCCTCGACCTCGGTACGCGCATCCTCGATCGCGCGGATCAGCCCGGTCGCGGTCTGTGCCGCCTCGCGCATCGCCACCGCCGACTGTTCTGCCGCGGCCGCCACTTCGCTCGCCTTGCCCAGCACGCCGCGGGCCGACGATGATGCTCCGGTCGCCTGGATGCGGATCCGTGCGCCCAGTGCCGCGGTATCGCCGATCGAAGTGGCGATGTGTTCGCGGAACGCCGCGGCGCGGGTGCCGCGCTCGGTACGCGCCTCCGCCGCATCGACCGCACCCAGATGCGATGCCATCACGTCCGCCTCGATCAGCGACAGCCGCAGCACCACGTCGCACAACTGGCACAGCCGCGTATCGCCGGGCTCGAGCCGCTCGCCGATCAACGTCATCGTCGTGCTGTGCGCATAGGCGAGCGACGCCAGCAGCGCGGGCAGCGGCACGCCCGCCGCCTTGCTCAGATCGGCGTGCAGGATCGCGCCGTCTCGCCACGGCTCGCCGTAGGGCGCATCGTATTTGGCGCGCGCATAAGCAACGCTGCGCGCGACCACACGGTCTCGTGCGCCCTCCGTCATCGTCGCTGACAGATGCCGGGCGGAATCGAGCGACATGTAATAGTTCCAGAACATCGTCGCGATGCGCTCGTAATCCTCCGGGATCAGCAGCGCGGCGATCTGCGCGGATCCGGTGCTGATCGCTCCGTCCCAGTCATAATCGCGGACATGATCGGCGAAGGCGCGGACATCGCCGCTCCAGGTCTTCATCTCCGGCATTGCGTCCCTCCTACGGGCCTCACGCAGCGACCTTGGCGATGAAATCGCCGGCGCTGTTCTTGAGGTTGCTCAATCGGCTGTCGAGCACGTCGAAGCCGCGACCGACGCCGTCGATCTCGCTCGCCACCGTCTCGGTGTCCTGGCGGATCGCGGCGATCGTGGTCGACATCGAATCGGCGGCCAGCGCAGTTTCGTCGACCGCCGCGGTGATCGCGGTCACGGTCTGGGCCTGCGCCTCCATCGCATAGCGGATGCGGTCCGCGCTTTCCTGGACCTCGGCGACGGTCGCCTTGATGCTGGCATTGGTCTCGACGGTCGAACGCGTCGCCGACTGGATCGCGGCGATCTTCGCGGCGATGTCGTCGGTTGCCCGCGCAGTCTGGTTGGCGAGGCTCTTCACCTCCTGCGCCACGACTGCGAAGCCGCGTCCGGCATCGCCGGCGCGCGCCGCCTCGATCGTCGCGTTCAGCGCCAGCAGGTTGGTCTGCCCGGCGATGTCGCGGATAAGGCTCAGGATCGATTCGATGGATTTGGCGTGATCGCTCAGCGTCTCGGACATGCCGACCGCCTGGCCGGCCTGCGCCGACGCACGCGTTGCGATCTCGGCTGCAGCCTCGACCTCGGTCCGTGCATCCTCGATCGCGCGGATCAGCCCGGCGGCGGTCTGTGCGGCTTCGCGCATCGCCACCGCGGATTGTTCGGCGGCGGCTGCGACTTCGCTCGCCTTGCCCAGCACCGCGCGCGTCGACGCCGAGCTGCGCACTGCCTGTTCGCGCAGGACATGCCCTTCGTCGGTCGCGGTCTCGACCATGGTCGCGATGCCGTCGCGGAATTCCGCCGCCAGCGTATCGCGCTGGCCCTGCGCCGCATGCGTGCGATAGCCATTGTAGAGCGCGACCGTGATCTCGCCCTCCAGCGCCGACAGCCGCATCAGCGTATCGATATACATTGGCAGTTTCTCGTCCGCGCGGTCGACCCGGCGCATCAGCACGTCGAGCGCGGCGCGGTCGCTCGCGCTGATCATCGACAGCAACGCCATCGGCGACACGTCCGCGGTATAGGCGACGGCGACCGACCGCTCGACCGATTCGACCCAGGCCCGTCCTCCGGTCTCGAGAAAGCGGTTGCGCAGGAACGTGCACCCGATCTCGATCATCCTCTCCGTTTCGTTCGGCGCCCAGATCCGCTCGTCCGGGAAACAGCGCAGCCACTGTTCCCAATAGGCACGCGACACGTCGCTGACCTCGGGTGCCAGCGCGGCCCACACTTCGCGGCTCGCGGTCGTCAGCGAGCCGTCGAAGTCGAACACGCGCAGTCGCGCGGGCAGGTCGATGGATGCGGCCATCGCGCCGGGGACCGGAAGCTCGGGGGTCGTCAAGACGGTGCACTCCGCGTGGCAGGAAGAACGTGGATCGAAGGTAACCGCCAATGGTTAAGCGGGGGTTAGAATGGCGGTTCGTGGTTCGCAGTCCGGTTTTCGCCGGAGCATGGTGCCGACGCCCGGTCACCGTACGTGCACGATGGGTTGCATCGCAGCACGCGCGGTCTAATAGGTCGCCAAACCCATTCGAGGACTTCGCCCTTGGCATCCCGCAATCCCGCCCGCCCGCTGTCTCCCCATCTGCAGGTCTATAAATGGGGCCCGCACATGCTGGTCTCGATCCTGCACCGCGCGACCGGCAGCGGGATGGCGACCGTCGGCACCGGCCTGCTGGTCTGGTGGCTCGCGGCCATCGCTGGCGGCGCTGAAAGCTACGCGACGTTCCATGACGTCTTCACCACCGACACCGGTGCGCTCAACATCCTCGGCTACGTCATCGGCATCGGCCTGACGCTGTCGCTGTTCCAGCACATGATGACCGGCATCCGCCATCTGGTGATGGACACCGGTGCGGGCTTCGAACTGAAGCGCAACAAGATGGGTGCGCTGGCCACGATGGTCGCATCGGTCGCGCTTACGGTCGTGTTCTGGCTTTACCTGGGGATCAAGTAATGGGTACCGGCACCCCCCTCGGCCGCGTCCGCGGACTCGGCAGCAGCAAGGAAGGCGCACACCATTGGTGGCACCAGCGCCTGACCGCCGCCGCCAACATCCTGCTCATGCTCTGGCTGATGATCTCGGTCGCGCGGATGCCCGGCTATGATTACGGCGCGGTCCACCTGTGGCTGCAATCGGCCTGGGTCGCGGTGCCGATGATCCTGCTGATCGTATCGGTCTTCTATCATTTCCGCCTGGGCCTCCAGGTAGTGATCGAGGATTACCAGCATGACGAGACCCGCGTCGTCTGGATGATCGTTCTCAATCTCTTCACGTTCGTGACCGCTGGCATCGCGTTGTTCGCGATCCTGAAGGTAGCCTTCACCGGAGCCCCCGCATAATGGCCGCCCCCTACAAGATCATCGATCATACCTATGACGCCGTCGTCGTCGGCGCTGGCGGCTCCGGCCTGCGCGCCACGATGGGCATCGCCGAAAGTGGTCTGAAGACCGCGTGCATCACCAAGGTCTTCCCGACCCGGTCGCATACCGTTGCAGCCCAAGGCGGCATCGCCGCGTCGCTCGGCAACAACTCGCCGGATCACTGGACCTGGCACATGTTCGACACCGTCAAGGGTTCCGACTGGCTCGGCGACCAGGACGCGATCGAGTATCTCTGCCGCGAGGCCCCGCAGGCGGTCTACGAGCTCGAACATGCCGGCATGCCGTTCAGCCGTAACGAGAACGGCACGATCTATCAGCGTCCGTTCGGCGGCCACATGCAGAACATGGGCGAGGGCCCCCCGGTCCAGCGCACCGCCGCCGCCGCCGATCGCACCGGCCATGCGATGCTCCACGCGCTGTACCAGCAGAGCCTGAAGTACAACACGGACTTCTTCGTCGAGTATTTCGCGCTCGACCTGATCATGGAAAACGGCGTCTGCCGCGGCGTCATCGCGCTGTGCATGGAAGACGGCTCGATCCACCGCTTCCGCAGCCACCAGACCGTGCTCGCCACCGGCGGCTATGGCCGCGTCTATTTCTCGGCGACCTCGGCGCACACCTGCACCGGCGACGGCAACGCGATGGTGCTCCGCGCCGGGCTGCCGTTGCAGGACATGGAGTTCGTCCAGTTCCACCCGACCGGCATCTACGGTGCGGGCGTGCTCATCACCGAGGGCGCACGCGGGGAGGGCGGTTACCTGACCAACTCCGAGGGCGAGCGTTTCATGGAGCGCTATGCCCCGTCGGCGAAGGACCTCGCCTCGCGCGACGTCGTCAGCCGCTCGATGGCGCTCGAAATGCGCGAAGGCCGCGGCGTCGGCAAGAACGGCGACCACATCTTCCTGCACCTCGATCACATCGATCCGAAGGTGCTGGCCGAGCGCCTGCCGGGCATCACCGAGACTGGGAAAGTCTTCGCCGGCGTCGACCTCACGCGCCAGCCGCTGCCCGTCACGCCGACGGTGCATTACAACATGGGCGGCATCCCCACCAACTTCCACGGCGAGGTCGTGAACCTCGTCGGCGGCAACCCCGACACCGTCGTCCCCGGCCTGTTCGCGGTCGGCGAAGCAGCGTGCGTCTCGGTCCACGGTGCCAACCGCCTCGGTTCGAACAGCCTGATCGATCTGGTTGTCTTCGGCCGCGCGACCGGCCTGCGGATCAAGGACATCCAGAAGCCCGGCCAGTCGCATGCGCCGCTGCCCAAGGGTTCGGAAGAGCTGTCGCTGTCGCGCCTCGACCATTTCCGCAACGCGGACGGTGGTTCGACCACCGCGACGATCCGGCTCGACATGCAGCAGACGATGCAGAAGCATTGTGCGGTGTTCCGCGACACCGAATTGCTCAACCAGGGCGTCGAGAAGATGGCCGGCATCTACAAGCGGATGACGGACATCAAGGTGAAGGATCGCAGCATGATCTGGAACACCGATCTGGTCGAGACGATGGAGCTCGACAATCTGATCGGCCAGGCGGTCGTGACGATGAACTCGGCGGCCAACCGCACCGAATCGCGCGGTGCGCACATGCACGAGGATTTCCCCGAGCGTGACGATGCGAACTGGATGAAGCACACCATCACCACCTTTAACGGCTGGGGCGGCAAGGGCGGCGAGACCAAGATCGATTACCGTCCGGTGCACGACTACACGCTCACCGACGACGTCGACTACATCAAGCCCAAGAAGCGCGTGTACTGATGAACTGGGCCATCATCGCGGTCGGGTTCCTCGTCCCGATCGCGGTGGGCGTGCCCACGCGTCTGCAACCCCTGCTGGTCGGTTTCGCCTGGCCGATCATCGTTGCGATCGGTGCGCTGCTCTACGTCCAGTTCCATCCGGCGGCGGCGAACGACCCCAACGCCGCGCTGGCGATCCCTTTCGCCGCGTTGTTCTCGCTTGCGGGCGGCGTCCCCGGGGGTGTGTTGGGGTGGATCATCAAGCTACGCCGCGCCAGCCGAACCTAAACTGACGGCGCTTCGGCGGAACCACCCGTGCCGTTGACGGTTACGCGGCGCATGACCGACACCTCGCCCCAATCCAACGCCCGCAACTATCCCCTGCTGGCCGCGCCGCACATCCAGCTCCACGGTCCCGTGGACGACAAGATGTACGACAGTTTCACGGCGCAACTCGCCAACGCGCCGAGCGACGGCCCGCTGGTCCTGTCGATCACCACGCTGGGCGGCGACCCGGAGATGGCGCGGGCGATGGGCGACAACATCCGCTTGCTCCGGGATTATACGGATCGCGAGACGCTGTTCCTCGGCAAGGTCGCTGTCTATTCCGCCGGCGCGACGCTGATGTCGGCCTTCCCGGTCCACAGCCGCTTCCTGACCAAGCACACCCGGCTGATGATCCACGAACGGTCGATGCAGAGCACGATCCAGCTCAACGGCCCGCTCAACACGCTGTCCTATACGCTCCGTGCGAAGCTCAACGAGATCGAGGATTCGATCCGCATCCAGGACGAAGGGTTCCGCGATATCGTCGCCGGATCGAAGGTCGCGTTCGAGGATCTGAAGGAGCGCGCGCCCAACAATTGGTACATCGAGGCCGAGGAGGCGCTTGCGCTGGGGCTAGTGCTCGACGTGATATAGTGCGCTGCAGCGACACGGGGTTTGCGGACGCGCGTCGGGTCATGTATCGGCACCGTTAACCGATCACCCACCTACGGACGGACCGCTCGCAATGGCCGAATTCTCGCTCCCGAAGAACAGCGTCGTCAAGAAGGGCGTCCAGCATGCGTCCACGAGCGGGGGCAAGCGGCTCAAATCGTTCAAGGTGTATCGCTACGATCCCGACAGCGGCGAGAACCCGCGCTACGACACCTTCCAGCTCGATCTCGACGAGACCGGTCCGATGGTGCTCGACGCGCTGATCAAGATGAAGGGCGAGCAGGATTCCTCGCTGACCTTCCGCCGCTCGTGCCGCGAAGGCATCTGCGGGTCGTGCTCGATGAACATCGACGGCCGCAATGGTCTGGCGTGCACCACCGCGATCGAGGACATCAAGGGCGAGGTGACGATTACCCCGCTGCCGCACATGGACGTGATCAAGGACCTGGTGCCCGACTTCACGCACTTCTACGCACAGTATTCGTCGATCAAGCCGTGGCTGCAGACCGTCACGCCGCCGCCCTCGGGCAAGGAGCGGCTGCAGAGCCCGAAGGACCGCGAGAAGCTCGACGGGCTGTACGAGTGCATCCTGTGCGCGTGCTGCTCGACCAGCTGCCCGTCCTATTGGTGGAACAGCGACAAGTTCTTGGGCCCTGCGATCCTGTTGCAGGCCTATCGCTGGCTCGCCGACAGCCGCGACGAGATGACCGGCGAGCGTCTCGACGAGCTCGAGGATCCGTTCCGCCTGTATCGCTGCCACACCATCATGAACTGCGCGAACGCATGCCCCAAGGGTCTGAACCCCGCCAAGGCGATCGCAGAGATCAAGAAGATGGAAGCCGAACGGATCGTCTGAGCCTCTTCCCCGACTGTTCCCCGGCGAAGGCCGGGGCCCAGTTGGGGACGTTCGGCTCGAGTCCGTTGCGCCTATCACGTCGGTTCTCCCAACTGGGCCCCGGCCTCCGCCGGGGAAAATAGTGACCGTCGTTACCGCCTATGAAGCCCTGATCGCGTCGGGCGAGCTTCGCCCCGACCCCGAACAGGCCGCCGCCGCCGCGCGCCTGAACACGCTCGCGCAGCAACTGGCCGCGCCCAAATCCACCGGGTTCTTCGCGCGCTTCACCAGCAGGCCCGACCCCCGCGGCGTCTACCTCTGGGGCGGCGTCGGGCGCGGCAAGTCGATGCTGATGGACCTGTTCTTCGCCAACGCCCCGGTCGTCCAAAAGCGCCGCGTCCATTTCGGCGAGTTCATGCTCGAGGTTCATGCGCGCATCGCCGCAGAGCGCCGCAAGGAAGTCGGCGACCCGATCGCGCCTGTCGCGGCCGCGATCGCCGCGGAAACCCGGCTGCTCGCGTTCGACGAGATGATGGTGACCAACAGCCCCGATGCGATGATCCTGTCGCGGCTGTTCACCGCGCTGCTCGACGCCGGGGTGGCGATCGTCACCACGTCGAACCGCCCGCCGTCCGATCTCTACAAGAACGGGCTCAACCGCGAGCATTTCCTGCCCTTCATCGCGACCATCGAACAGAAGCTCGACGTGCTGCCGCTCAACGGCCCGGTCGATTATCGCCGCGACCGGCTGGGGCAGCAGGACACCTGGCTGGTACCGAACGGCGCCGAGGCCACCGCACAGCTTTCGGCCGCGTTCTTCCGCCTCACCGACTTCTCGACCGACGACAGCGAGCACGTTCCGTCCGAGGACCTCGTCGTCCAGGGACGCACGCTGCGGGTGCCCAAATCGCTCAAGGGCGTCGCGGTGTTCAGCTTCAAGAAGCTGTGCGGTGAGGCGAGGGGCGTGGCGGATTACCTTGCCATCGCGCGGAAATTCCACACCGTGATCCTGGTCGGGATTCCCAAGCTCGGGCCCGACAACCGCAACGAGGCCGCGCGGTTCGTCGCGCTGATCGACGCGCTGTACGAACACAAGGTCAAGCTGCTGGCGGCCGCCGACGCGCAGCCTGACGCGCTGTACGAGACCGGTGATGGCCGGTTCGAGTTCGATCGCACGATCAGCCGGCTCGAGGAAATGCGCTCCGAGGACTACCTCGCCGAAGGCCATATCTGATCGACCCTTCCGTCATCCTGACGAAAGTCAGGACCCAGGGTACCGTCCGCACCGCTTTTGGCTCTGGGTCCTGACTTTCGTCAGGATGACGGAGAGGAGTACAACCTATTGCACATGCGAAGCAGTCGCAACAACGCGACACCTTTCCCGCTTTAGCGGTTGCCGTAGCGCCACAATGCGCGTAGGCGGCGTGGCCAATCACCCCGTAGACGGAGACGGATTGAATGGCTCGCAAGAAGATCGCGCTGATCGGCGCCGGTAACATCGGCGGGACGCTCGCGCACCTCGCGGCGCTCAAGGGGCTGGGCGACATCGTCCTGTTCGACGTGGCGGAGGGTATTCCCCAGGGCAAGGCGCTCGACCTGTCGCAGTGCGGCCCGGTCGAAGGCTTCGATTCGACCATCACCGGTTCGAACGATTACGCCGACATCGCCGGCGCCGACGTCATCATCGTCACGGCTGGCGTTGCGCGGAAACCCGGCATGAGCCGCGACGACCTGCTCGGCATCAACCTGAAGGTCATGAAGGCCGTCGGCGAGGGCATCAAGAACAACGCCCCCGACGCATTCGTGATCTGCATCACCAACCCGCTCGACGCGATGGTGTGGGCACTCCGCGAGTTCTCGGGTCTGCCGCATCACATGGTCGTCGGCATGGCCGGCGTGCTCGATTCGGCACGCTTCAGCCATTTCCTCGCCGATGAGTTCAAGGTCTCGGTCAAGGACGTCACCAGCTTCGTGCTCGGCGGCCACGGCGACACGATGGTCCCGGTCATCAGCTACTCGACCGTATCGGGAATCCCCGTGCCGGATCTCATCTCGATGGGCATGTCGAGCCAAGACAAGATCGACGCGATCGTCAAGCGCACGCGCGGCGGCGGCGGCGAGATCGTCGCACTGCTGAAGACGGGCTCGGCATACTACGCGCCGGCGACCAGCGGCATCGCGATGGCCGAAGCCTATCTGTACGATCAGAAGCGCGTGCTGCCGGCGGCGGCGTATGTCTCGGGCGAGTACGGCCTGACCGATCTGTACGTCGGCGTGCCGGTGGTGATCGGTGCCGGCGGCGTCGAGAAGATCGTCGAGATCAAGCTTGATGATGAAGCCAAGGGCAATCTCCAGGTCTCGGTCGACGCGGTCAAGGAACTGATCGTGGCCTGCAAGGGTATCGATGGTTCGCTGAATTAAAATGCGTCGCGAACCTAACTTGTTTCCCCGCGAAGGCGGGGACCCAGACTGGGCCCCCGCCTTCGCGGGGGAACAAGGAGGATCGCGGGCCGCGTGAACAAAGCCGGCTACGTCTACATGATGGCGAGCCGGCGGAACGGAACGATTTATCTCGGTGTCACCAGCGATCTCGCCGCACGATCCTATCAGCATCGCAACGGCCTGATCATCGGTTTCACGAAAACGCACCACTGCAAACTTCTGGTTTGGTATGAGGTGCACGACGATCTGGACAACGCGCGCCTGCGCGAGCTTCAGATGAAGAAGTGGAACCGGCAGTGGAAACTGTCCGAGATCGAACGAATGAACCCCGACTGGAACGACCTGTTCGAGTCACTATTTTAAACCTGTTCCCCCGCTTGCGGGGTACAAGGAGCACTAGATGAGCATCCTCGTCGACAAGAACACCAAGGTCATCACCCAGGGCATGACCGGCGAAACCGGCAGCTTCCACACCAAGATGGCGCTGGAATACGGCACGCAGATGGTCGGCGGCGTCACGCCCGGCAAGGGCGGCACGACCCACCTCGACCTCCCCGTCTACAACACCGTCGCCGAAGCCAAGGCGATGACCGGCGCGACCGCGTCCGTCATCTACGTGCCGCCCCCCTTCGCCGCCGATTCGATCCTCGAGGCGATCGACGCCGAGATCGAGCTGATCGTCGCGATCACTGAGGGCATTCCCGTGCTCGACATGGTCAAGGTCAAGCGCGCGCTGTCGGGCTCCAAGTCGCGCCTCATCGGCCCGAACTGCCCCGGCGTGCTGACGCCCGGCGAGTGCAAGATCGGCATCATGCCCGGCTCGATCTTCAAGAAGGGCTCGGTCGGCGTTGTCAGCCGTTCAGGCACGCTCACCTATGAGGCGGTCTTCCAGACGTCGAACGCAGGCCTTGGTCAAACGACCGCGGTCGGCATCGGTGGCGATCCGGTCAACGGCACGAACTTCATCGACGTGCTCGAGCTGTTCCTTGCCGACGACGAAACTCAGTCGATCATCATGATCGGCGAAATCGGCGGCGACGCCGAGGAGCAGGCGGCACAGTTCCTCCGCGACGAAGCCAAGCGCGGTCGGTCGAAGCCGATGGCAGGCTTCATCGCCGGTCGTACGGCGCCTCCAGGCCGTCGCATGGGCCACGCCGGCGCGATCGTGTCGGGCGGCAAGGGCGACGCGGAGAGCAAGATCGCGGCGATGGAAGCTGCCGGGATCAAGGTCTCGGAAAGCCCGAGCCTGCTCGGCGAGACGCTGCTGAGCGTGTTGAACAAGTGATGTGACGTCATCCCGGGCTTGTCCCGGGATCCAGGGCCGCAAGCGCGCCGCCCGTGACCCTGGATCCCGGGACGAGCCCGGGATGACGGAAGACTTAGCGGCTGGGACGAACGACATGGGCTACGAAGGCCAGGATTTCAGCGATATCGCCGCCGGCGTCAGCCCGGCCTTCGTCGAGACGTTGTACGTCAAGTACAATGCCGACCCCGCCTCGGTCGACAGCGGCTGGCGCAGCTTCTTCGAGGGTCTCGAGAGCGCGCAGAGCCCGAGCTGGGAGAGCGCACGCTGGCCGTTGACCACGACCGACGACCTGACCGCGGCCCTCGACCCGACCCAGATGGAGCCTGCACCGAAGCCCGCCAAGGGCGGCAAGCCTGCTCCGGCGGCGCCCGCGCCCGCGGTCAGCAAGGCCGACATCATCAAGGCAGCCGGCGATGCGATCCGCGCGCAGCTGCTGATCCGCACCTACCGTGTCCGCGGCCACCTCGCCGCCAATCTCGATCCGCTCGGCCTGTCCAAGCGCGAGATGCCCGAGGATCTGCGCACCGAATATCACGGCTTCACCGATGCCGACATCGATCGCCCGGTCTATCTGGGTGGCACGATGGGCATGGAGTGGGCGACTGTCCGCGAGCTTGTCGACACGTTGCGCAAGAATTATTGCGGCAATGTCGGCCTCGAATACATGCACATCTCCGACGTCGAGGAGCGCCGCTTCCTCCAGGAGCGCATGGAGGGCCAGGACAAGGCGATCGAATTCTCCGTCGACGGTAAGAAGGCGATCCTCAACAAGGTCATCGAAGCCGAGCAGTGGGAGAAATTCCTCGGCAAGAAGTATGTCGGGACCAAGCGCTTCGGGCTCGACGGCGGTGAATCGATGATCCCCGCGCTCGAATCCGTCATCAAATACGGCGGCCAGATGGGCGTGCGCGAGATCGTCATCGGCATGGCGCACCGTGGCCGCCTGAACGTGCTCGCAAACGTGATGGCCAAGCCGCTGCGCGTGATCTTCCACGAATTCGCCGGCGGTTCGGCCAACCCCGACGACATCGGCGGCTCGGGCGACGTGAAGTATCACCTCGGCACCAGCACCGACCGCGAGTTCGACGGCCACAAGGTTCACATGAGCTTGGTCGCCAACCCGTCGCATCTCGAAGCCGCCGACCCCGTCGTGCTCGGCAAGACCCGCGCGATCCAGACGCTCAACAACGACCTCAAGGACCACGTGGCTAGTTTGCCCGTCCTGATCCACGGCGACGCGGCGTTCGCGGGGCAGGGGATCGTCTGGGAGTGCCTCGGCTTCTCCGGCATCCGCGGCTACAACACCGGCGGCTGCGTCCACTTCATCATCAACAACCAGGTCGGCTTCACGACCTCGCCGCAGTTCGCGCGCTCGTCGCCCTACCCGTCGGACGTCGCCAAGGGCGTCCAGGCGCCGGTCTTCCACGTCAACGGCGACGATCCCGAGGCGGTCACCTTCGCGACCAAGATGGCGATGGAATTCCGCCAGAAGTTCCACCGCGACATCGTCATCGACATGTGGTGCTATCGCCGCTTCGGCCACAACGAGGGCGACGAGCCAAGCTTCACGCAGCCGCTGATGTACGACATCATCCGCAAGCACCCCGGCGTGTCCAAGGTCTACGGCGATCGACTGGTCGCGGAGCAGGTCGTCGATCAGGCGTGGATCGACGAGAGCGTCAAGGAACTCAACATTCGCCTCGAGAGCGAGTTCGCGGCCGGTGCCGCGTACAAGCCCAACAAGGCGGACTGGTTCGGCGGTCGCTGGACCGGGCTCAGCGCGCCCAAGGCCGATTCCGACGTGCGCCGCAACGTCGAGACCGGGCTCAGCACCAAGCTGTTCGACTCGCTCGGCCGCACGCTGACCACGGTTCCCGACAGCGTGCAGATCCACAAGACGCTGGCGCGCGTGATCGACGCCAAGCGCGAGATGTTCAAGTCGGGCAAGGGCTTCGATTGGGCGACCGGCGAAGCGCTCGCGTTCGGCGGCCTGCTCTCGGAAGGCTACGGCGTCCGTCTGTCCGGCCAGGATTCGGGTCGTGGCACCTTCTCGCAGCGCCATGCGGTCTGGGTCGACCAGACCGACGAGCACAAGTACGTGCCGCTGCAGGAAATCGAGCACGGCAATTTCGAAGTGCTCGACAGCCCGCTGTCGGAGTACGGCGTGCTCGGGTTCGAGTACGGCTACGCGCTCGCGGACCCGAAGACGCTCGTCCTCTGGGAGGCGCAGTTCGGCGATTTCGTCAACGGCGCGCAGATCATGATCGATCAGTTCATCACGTCGGGCGAATCGAAGTGGCTCCGCGCCAACGGCCTCGTGATGCTGCTCCCGCACGGCTATGAAGGGCAGGGGCCTGAGCATAGCTCGGCGCGTCCCGAGCGCTTCCTGCAATCGTGCGCCGACGACAACATCCAGGTCGCGAACTGCACCAGCCCAGCGAACTATTTCCACCTGCTCCGCCGGCAGATGCACCGCAACTTCCGCAAGCCGCTCATCGTGATGACGCCGAAGTCGTTGCTGCGTCACAAGCTGGCGGTATCGTCGGCCGAGGACTTTCAGGGCGACAGCCACTTCCGCCGCCTGTTGTCGGATACCAATCCGGCCGCCGACGTCGATACGAAGCGGCTCGTGCTGTGCACCGGCAAGGTCGCGTATGACCTGATCGAGGCGCGCGACGCGCACGGCGACACCGACACGCAGATCGTTCGCGTCGAACAGCTCTATCCCTTCCCCGGCGATGCGATCGCCGAGCGGGTCGCGCGGATGCCGAACCTGGAAGAGATCGTCTGGGCGCAGGAAGAGCCGAAGAACAACGGCTATTGGTTCTTCGTCGAGCCGCTGATCGAGGAGGCACTGGCGACGGTCGACTCCCCTGTGAAGCGCGCGCGCTATGCCGGCCGCAACGCCTCGGCGTCGCCGGCGACTGGCCTGATGAAGCGTCACCAGGCCGAACAGGGCGCGCTCGTCGCCGACGCGCTCGGCCACTCCGTCCGCGACGAAATCCGCCGCACCCGCGCGAACTGATCGAACCCGCTCCCTGTTTTCCTGCGAACGCAGGAACCCAGGGTCCGGCAGAGCAACCCTAGGCTCCTGCGTACGCAGGAGCACAAAAGGTAGAAGCAAAAATGGCAACCGAAGTCACCGTCCCTGTCCTGGGTGAATCGATCACCGAAGCCACCCTCGGCGAATGGCTGAAGCAGCCCGGCGAGGCCGTGGCGGTCGACGAGCCGATCGCCAGCCTCGAAACCGACAAGGTCTCGGTCGAAGTTCCGTCGCCGGTCGCCGGCGTCATGGGCCAGCACGCCGTCGCCGTGGGCGACACGGTGCAGGTCGGCGCGATGCTCGCGACGATCGATGCTGCCGGTGGCGCCGCGGCCCCCGCACCCGCTGCTGCGGCTTCGGCTGCTGCGCCATCGGGCGATGGCGGTGCCGGTTACGGCGACCAGCCGGGCACGTCGGCCAGCGACAGCCCCGCCGCGGGCGACTCGCCTGCCGCACTCTCGCCGTCGGTGCGCCGCGCGGTGCTCGAACACGGCGTCGATCCCTCGACGGTCAAGGGCACCGGCCGCGATGGTCGCATCACTAAGGAAGACGTCACCGCCGCCGCGAGCAGCAAGCCCGCCGCAGCGCCTGCGCCCGCCGCCACCGCCCCGGCGCCCGTCGCGGCTGCTGCCGGTGGTCGCAAGGAAGAGCGCGTGCGCATGACGCGCTTGCGCCAGACCATCGCCAAGCGCCTCAAGGAAGCGCAGAACACCGCAGCGATGCTGACGACGTTCAACGACGTCGACATGAGCGCGGTGATCGCGGCGCGCGCCAAGTACAAGGACCTGTTCGAGAAGAAGCACGGCGTCCGGCTCGGCTTCATGGGCTTCTTCGTGAAGGCCGCGACGATGGCGCTGAAGGACATCCCCAGCGTCAACGCGTCGATCGACGGCGACGACATCGTCTATCACGATTACGCCGACATCTCGGTCGCGGTGTCGTCGCCGGGCGGCCTCGTCGTTCCGGTGATCCGCGACGCGCAGGCGCTGACGGTCGCTGGCATCGAGAAGACGATCGGCGATTTCGGCAAGCGGGCCAAGGACGGCACGCTCAAGATGGACGAGATGAAGGGCGGCACCTTCACGATCTCGAACGGCGGCGTGTTCGGCTCGCTGATGTCGACCCCGATCATCAACCCGCCGCAGTCCGCCGTGCTTGGCCTCCACCGCATCGAGGAACGTCCGGTCGTGGTGAACGGCCAGATCGTCATCCGTCCGATGATGTACCTCGCGCTCAGCTACGACCACCGCCTGATCGACGGCCGTGAAGCGGTGACGTTCCTGGTGGCGCTGAAAAATGCTATTGAGGATCCGACCCGTATCCTGATCGACCTCTGACCCATCAGGCCCTTTTGTTCTCCTGCGAACGCAGGAGCCCAGGGTTCCGGATACCACCCTCCGTAACCCTGGATTCCTGCATACGCAGGAAAACGTGAGGCCCGGTTTCGTCTATCTAACGGCGAGCAGCCGCAACGGAACGCTCTACCTCGGCGTCACCAGCGACCTGCTCGCCCGAGCCTACCAACACCGCAATCGCCTGATCGACGGCTTCTCCAAGGAGCATGGCTGCATCCTCCTTGTGTGGTTCGAGGCGAGTGACGACATACAATCTGCACGGCAACGCGAATTGCAGATGAAGAAATGGAAGCGGGCCTGGAAGATCGATCTGATCGAACAGACCAACCCGCACTGGAAGGATTTGTACGAGACGCTCTTCTGACTGCTGTTTTCCTGCGAACGCAGGAACCCAGGGTCACGAACGTCGCCCTCGATAACCCTGGATTCCTGCGTTCGCAGGAAAACACGTGGAGCATAACATGGCTGACTACGACTATGACGTCCTCGTGATCGGTGCGGGCCCCGGCGGTTACGTCGCGGCGATCCGCGCCGCGCAGCTCGGCCTGCGCACCGCTTGTGCCGAATCGCGCGAGACGCTCGGCGGCACCTGTCTCAACGTCGGCTGCATTCCGTCCAAGGCGCTGCTCCACGCCTCCGAGATCTACGAGGAGGCGAAGGGCGGCCACATGACGAAGTTCGGTGTCGAGTTCACCGGCGTGACCCTGAACCTCGACCAGATGCACGCCGAGAAGGCCAAGGCCGTCAAGGAACTGACCGGCGGCGTCGAATTTCTATTCAAGAAGAACAAGGTGACCTGGCTCAAGGGCAAGGCCGCGTTCCAGGACGCGCATACCGTCGACGTGAACGGCCAGAAGGTCACCGCGAAGAACATCGTCATCGCCACCGGTTCGAGCGTCATGCCGCTCCCCGGTGTCGAAGTCGACCAGACGACCGTCGTCGACAGCACCGGCGCGCTCGAGATCCCCAAGGTCCCCGAGCACATGGTCGTGATCGGCGGCGGCGTGATCGGTCTCGAACTGGGCAGCGTCTGGCGTCGCCTCGGCGCGAAGGTCACAGTCGTCGAGTTCGTCGACCAGATCCTCCCCGGCTTCGACGGCGAAGTCCGCCGCGAGACCGCCAAGCTCTTCAAGAAGCAGGGCATGGAGCTCAAGCTCTCGACCAAGGTCACCGGCGTCACCGTCGCCGACGGCGTCGCGACCGTCACCGTCGAGCCCGCCGCGGGTGGCGCGTCCGAGACGCTGACCGCCGACGCGGTGCTCGTCTCGATCGGCCGGAAAGCGAACGTCGACGGCCTCAACCTCGAAGCCATCGGCCTCGAGCTCAACAAGCGTGGCCAGATCGAAACCGATCACAGCTTCCGCACGAAGGTCGACGGCGTCTGGGCGATCGGCGACTGCATCCCCGGGCTGATGCTCGCGCACAAGGCCGAGGACGAGGGCGTCGCGGTCGCGGAAAACATCGCCGGCCAGACCGGCATCGTCAACGAGGACGTCATCCCGAGCGTCGTCTACACGATGCCCGAGATCGCCGGCGTCGGCCTCACGGAAGAAGCCGCGAAGGAAAAGACCGAGATCAAGGTCGGCAAGTTCCCGTTCGCCGCCAACAGCCGTGCCAAGACCAACCGCGACACCGACGGCTTCGTGAAGATCATCGCCGACGCAAAGACCGATCGCGTCCTTGGCGTCTGGATCGTGTCGTCGCTGGCGGGAACGCTGATCGCCGAAGCCGCTATCGCGATGGAATTCGGCGCCACCAGCGAGGACATCGCCTACACGTGTCACGCGCATCCCACGCATGCCGAGGCGATCAAGGAAGCTGCGATGGCGGTGCAGGGCAAGCCGATCCACATCTGACCAACCAAGCCGCCCCGGATTCCGTCCGGGGCGGCATAGTCGGGGGTCCGCCCTTGTCATCGCGGGCCGCCCCCTGCAAAGCGAGCCCATGAAGCGCAAGACCGGCCAGGATCGTTCGATCACCCAGACATGGCGTCCCCAGACGCAAGCCGTGCGCGGCGGTACCGCGCGCAGCGAATATGGCGAGACGTCCGAGGCGTTGTTCCTCACCTCGGGCTATTGCTACGACAAGGCAGGCGACGCCGCGGCGCGGTTCGCCGGCGAGCAGGACGGGATGACCTATTCCCGGCTGCAGAACCCGACCGTGCAGATGCTCGAGGAACGCATCGCGCTGCTCGAAGGCGCCGAGGCATGCCGGACGATGGCGACCGGCATGGCCGCCATGACCGCGGTGCTGCTGTGCCAGTTGCAGACCGGCGATCACCTGGTCGGCGGCCGTGCGGCGTTCGGGTCGTGCCGCTGGCTGACCGACACGCTGCTCCCCAAATTCGGCATCCAGACGACGATCGTCGACGCCCGCGACCCACAGGCGTTCCTCGACGCGGTGAAGCCGAATACGAAGGTGTTCTTCTTCGAGACGCCCGCCAACCCGACGATGGACGTCGTCGACTTGAAGGCGGTGTGCGACATCGCCCGTGAACGCGGCATCACCACCGTCGTCGACAATGCGTTCGCGACGCCTGCGCTGCAGCGGCCGATGGAGTTCGGCGCCGACGTCACCGCCTATAGCGCGACCAAGATGATGGACGGCCAGGGCCGCGTGCTCGCGGGCGCGGTGTGCGGGTCTGAGGATTTCATCACCAACACGCTGCTGCCGTTCACGCGCAACACCGGGCCGACGCTGTCGCCATTCAACGCCTGGGTGGTGCTGAAGGGGCTCGAGACGCTCGACCTGCGAATCCATCGCCAGTCTGAGAACGCGCTGAAGGTCGGTGCCTTCCTGGAGGGTCGCGTACCGCGCGTGCTGCATCCCGGGCTGGCCAGCCATCCGCAGCACAATCTGGCGATGAGCCAGATGGACGCGTGCGGGCCGATCTTCGCGTTCGAGGTCGAGGGTCGCGAGCAGGCGCACGGGCTGCTCGATGCGCTGGAACTGGTCGATATCTCGAACAACATCGGCGACTCGCGGTCGCTGATGACGCATCCGGCGTCGACCACGCATTCGGGCGTCGCCGAGGACAAGCGCATCGAGATGGGCGTGACCGAGGGGCTGCTGCGCCTCAACGTCGGGCTGGAGGACGTCGCCGACGTAATCGACGATCTCGACCGCGCATTGGCGAAGGTCGGGCTATGAAGGCGCTGTTCCCCAACGCGACCACCACGCGCGGGGTGACGGTGCGCGTCTCGGTCAGCTACCTGCCCGAACAGTCGGAACCGCAGCGCGGGCGCTGGTTCTGGGCGTATCATATCCGCCTCGAGAATGACGGCCCAGGCGCGGTGCAACTGCTGACCCGGCATTGGGAGATCACCGACGGGCGCGGCGCCAAGCACACCGTCGAGGGCGAGGGCGTAGTCGGCGAACAGCCGCTGATCGAGCCCGGCGCGAGCTTCGACTATGTCTCGGGCTGCCCGCTGGCGACGCCGACGGGTGGCATGCGGGGATCGTACCGGATGGTCGACGATACCGGCGCGGTGTTCGATGTCGAGATCCCCGATTTCAGCCTGTTCGCACCGGCGGTGACGTCGTGAGAGGGTTCGGCCAGCTGGCGTCTACCCTCGTCCGTCACCCCAGCGCAGGCTGGGGTCTTCCCGTCGGCGACCGCAGCATCAGCCCCACAGAGACCCCAGCCTGCGCTGGGGTGACGGATCGGGATTGGGGAGCGGAGCAGTGAAGCGGACGCATCTTCCGCTCAACGGCCTGCGCGTCCTCGACGCCGCGGCGCGGCATCTGTCGTTCACGCGCGCGGCCGACGAACTGGCGGTGACCCCGGCCGCGGTCGGCCAGCAGATCCGCGCGCTGGAGGATACGCTCGGCGTCGTGCTGTTCCGTCGTACGACGCGCGGGCTTGAGCTGACGCCAGAGGCCGAAGCAGGCCTGGGGCCGCTTCGCGACGGCTTCCTGCAGTTCGAGGAAGCCGTCCGTGCGATGCAGGCGGGGCAGTCGTCCAAGTCGCTGACCATCGCCGCGCCGCGCGACCTGACCGAGAAATGGCTGATGCCGCGTCTCGCCGAGATCGCTGCGGCGGATGGCGAGCTGCGGTTCGTGCTGATCACCGCGGACGAGAATGTCGACTTCACCGAAGCGAACCTGGATCTCGCGATCCGTTGGGGCGACGGGCCGGGCGAGCATGAAGGCGAGGCGCTGGAGTCCGAAGGACTGGTCACGATCGCGGCTGGCGGCAGCGCGTCGGAAGCCGTCATCGCCTGGTCGGGCGACGGCGTCGGGGCGCTGGTCCGAGTCGCCGATGCCGGGCTCGCGATCGATGCGGCCGCGGCCGGGCTGGGACGCACCACGGTGCCCGAGATGCTGGCCCGGCGCGCGATCGCGAGCGGCAGCGTCGTCGTGATCGGCGAGGCGCAGCCGTCGCGGGGCGGTTATTGGCTGGTCGCGCCGTTGCCGCAGTGGCGACAGAAGAAGGTGCGCGCGCTGGTCGACGCGCTGACGGCGTGACCGACCATCCCGTTCTGGCGACGCCGCGACTGGTGTTGCGCCCGCTGGTCGAGGACGATGCGGCCGCGTTGCATCCGATGCTCGCCGATGCGGAGCTGATGACCTATTCGGCGGACGGGCCGCTCGGCACGGTGGACGACGTCCGGACCTATCTCGCCGAAGAGGCGGAGCCCGGCAATCAGCGCACCTGGGCGATCACGCGTACCGGCGACGACCGCGCGATCGGCTGGGTCTCGGGGAGCGAAGCCGATGGCGACAGCCGCGGCGGCGTGACCGAGATCGGGTTCATCCTGGCGCGCGAGGCGTGGGGGAACGGCATCGCCAGCGAGGCGGTGACGGCGGTGATCGACCGACTGTTTGCGGAGGGCCGCAAGCGCGTGTTCGCGGACGCGGATACCGAGAACACGGCGTCGATCCTGCTGTTGGAACGGCTGGGGTTCCGCCGCGAGCGACTGCTGCGCGACGAATGGGAAACGCATCTCGGGATGCGCGACAGCCTGATCTATGGCCTGCGCCGGCATGACTGGAACGGGGCAGGGCGAGCCTAGGCGCGTTCGTCGCCCCGACTTGGTCGAAGCCTATCCCCGTCGACCCTGTAAGAGCCGCAATCAATCTTGCGGCATCACGCCCCTTCTCGTTCTCCCGCGAAGGCGGGAGCCCAGTCTGGGTCTCCGCCTTCGCGGGGAAACACGTCTTACGTGCAGGGAATAGCTGTCGATATGGCCCGAGAGGCCGGACCGTAGAGGGGCGTTCCATACCAACCCAACCGTCATCCCGGGCTTGACCCGGGACCCAGGGTAACAAGAGCTGGCGTTCGCGACCCTGGGTCCTGACTTCCGTCAGGATGACGGGAGTGGCAGTTTCAGCAACCCGACACATCCCTGCAACATATCGGGTGCAGAGCGACCTCGCCGTCGCTCCCCCCTTTTGGCGGCGGTATCCTCCCTGAACTACGGGGCGACCTCACCGGTCGCCCCGCTTTTTCGCGTCAGGCGGCCAGGTTGCGCAGCACGTACTGCAGGATGCCGCCGTTGAGGAAATACTCCAGCTCGTTGACGGTATCGATCCGGCACTTGGTCTCGAACGTCTCGCTCGACCCATCGGCGCGGGTCAGCTTGACCGTCACGTCCTGGCGCGGGCGGATCGCCGCGACGTCGAGGATCGTGAAGGTCTCGGACCCGTCGAGCTTGAGCGTCTGGCGATCGATCCCTTCCGCGAACTGCAGCGGCAGCACGCCCATGCCGACCAGGTTCGAGCGGTGGATGCGCTCGAAGCTCTCGGTGATGACCGCACGGACGCCGAGCAGGTTGGTGCCCTTTGCCGCCCAGTCGCGCGACGAGCCGGTGCCGTATTCCTTGCCGGCGACGATCACCAGCGGCGTGCCGTC
The DNA here is from genome assembly GCF_042466235.1 of Sphingomonas sp. R86521. Classification (NCBI taxonomy): domain Bacteria; kingdom Pseudomonadati; phylum Pseudomonadota; class Alphaproteobacteria; order Sphingomonadales; family Sphingomonadaceae; genus Sphingomonas; species Sphingomonas sp. R86521. The sequence goes on from NZ_JAXHBY010000001.1 coordinate 1,176,167, forward strand.
GGCCTTGAAGCGCATCGCGGCGTCGTAGATCGCCATCGTCTCGCCGTTGTACTTCGACATCCCGCCCTCGACGCCGGGGACCATCTCGTTCTTGATGCGGATGTTGGCGAAGGTGCCGCGCATCATCACGTCATGGTTGCCGCGACGTGCGCCATAGCTGTTGAAGTCGCCCTTGCTGACCTGATGCTCCAGCAGGAAGCGACCAGCGGGGCTGTCGGCCTTGATCGAGCCCGCCGGGCTGATGTGGTCGGTGGTGATCGAATCGCCGAGGATCGCGAGCGGCTTGGCGTCGATGATGTCCTGCACGGGGGCAGGGGTCATCGACAGGCCCTCGAAATAGGGCGGGTTGGCGACATAGGTCGACCCGGCGCGCCATGCATAGGTGTCCGAGCCCGTGACCTCGATCTCGCGCCACTTGGCGTCGCCCGCATAGACGTCGCCGTAGCGCGCGCCGAACATGCCGGCGTCGATGTTGGCGTCCATCGTGCTGCGGACTTCGGCGTTGGTCGGCCAGATGTCGCGCAAATAGACGTCCTGGCCGTCGGAGCCCTGGCCCAGCGGCGTCTCGATCATGTCGGTCGTGACGGTGCCCTTGATCGCATAGGCGACGACCAGCGGCGGGCTGGCGAGGAAGTTCGCACGGACGTCGGCCGAGACGCGGCCTTCGAAGTTGCGGTTACCCGACAGCACCGATGCGGCGACGACGTCGTTCTCGTTGATCGCCGACGAGATCGCCGGTGCCAGCGGTCCCGAATTGCCGATGCAGGTGGTGCAGCCATAGCCGACCAGGTTGAAGCCGAGATAGTTGAGGTCCTCGGTCAGGCCAGCCTTGTCGAGATAGTCGGTGACGACCTGCGAACCCGGCGCCAGCGAGGTCTTGACCCAGGGCTTCGACGTCAGGCCAAGCGCGCGGGCTTTCCGCGCGACGAGCCCGGCGGCGACCAGCACCGAGGGGTTCGAGGTGTTGGTGCAGCTGGTGATCGCGGCGATCACGACGTCGCCGTCGCCGATGTCGTGGTCACGTCCCTCGACCGCCACGCGCGTCGGCTGCTCCTTGTGATAGATCTTGCGCAGGTCGCCGTTGAACACCTCGTCGACCTTGTTCAGGCTGACGCGGTCCTGCGGGCGCTTCGGCCCGGCAAGGCTGGCGACGACGGTGCCCATGTCGAGTTCGAGCGTGTCGGTGAACAGCGGGTCCTGCGCATCGGCGTCGCGCCAGAAGCCGTTGGCCTTTGCGTACGCCTCGACCAAGTCGATATTCGCTTCGGTCCGCGCGGTGAGGCGCAGATAGTCGAGCGTCTTGTCGTCGATCGGGAAGAAGCCGCAGGTCGCGCCGTATTCGGGTGCCATGTTGGCGATCGTCGCGCGGTCGGCGAGCGTCATGGTGTCGAGACCGGGGCCGTAAAACTCGACGAAGCGGCCGACCACGCCCTTGGCGCGCAGCATCTGCGTCACGGTCAGCACCAGGTCGGTCGCGGTGATGCCTTCGTTGACCGCGCCGGTCAGCTTGAAGCCGACGACTTCGGGGATCAGCATCGAGACCGGCTGGCCGAGCATCGCGGCCTCGGCCTCGATCCCGCCGACGCCCCAGCCGAGCACGCCCAGGCCGTTGATCATCGTCGTGTGGCTGTCGGTGCCGACCAGCGTGTCGGGATACGCGATCATCGTGCCGTCGCCGTGCTCGCCCGACGATGCCGACGACCATACGGCCTGGCCGATATATTCCAGGTTCACCTGGTGGCAGATGCCGGTGCCTGGGGGCACGACCTGGAAGTTGTCGAGCGCCTTGCTGCCCCATTTCAGGAACTCGTAGCGCTCGATGTTGCGCTGATATTCGAGATCGACGTTATCCTCGAACGCCTTGGGCGTACCGAATTCGTCGACCATCACCGAGTGATCGATGACGAGGTGGACGGGGACCTGCGGGTTGATCTTCTCGGGGTTGCCGCCCAGCTTGGTCATCGCATCGCGCATCGCGGCGAGATCGACGACGCAAGGCACGCCGGTGAAGTCCTGCATCAGCACGCGCGCGGGGCGATACTGGATCTCGCGGTTCGAACGGCAGTCCTTCTGCCAGTCGACGATCGCCTGGATGTCGTCGCGCGTCACGGTGACGCCGTCCTCGAAGCGCAGCAGGTTCTCGAGCAGCACCTTCATCGAGAAGGGCAGGCGACTGATGTCGCCGAGCTGCTCGGATGCCTTGGCAAGGCTGTAATAATCATAGGTCTTGCCGCCGGTCGAGAGACTGGTGCGGGTCTTTAGGGTGTCCTGGCCGATGGCAGTCATAGGGGTCCTTCCCATGGGCGCCGGTCGCAGGTGCGCCGAGGGGGAAGCGACCGCAAGGCCGCGCGGGGCGCGCCGGGGAACCGAGCAAAATGCTGTTACCCGGCGGGCCTTAGCAAGGGGGAGGGGGTGGGGGAAGGGCAGCGCCGCTCCTGCGAGCGGTTATCAGTGAGAACGAACCCTCACCCCCAGTTACGCGGGGATGAGGGTATCCCGATCAGCCGAACAGGAACGCGTCGGCGTGGGGGGCAGAGGTGCTGGCAACATCCATGACGAAGTCGGCGACGCCGTTGCCGTCCAGATCGCCCTGCACCTGGAAGTGCGAGGCGTCGGCACCGGCAGTGACGATCAACTGACCTGCTACCCCGGTGAACGCAGCGCCCGCCGAGAAGGTGAAGTGATCGAAGGTCGCGTTGGTGGTGTTGGCGTCGATCCCACGCAGGTCGATCCGGTCGCCTTCGGCCGCATTGAAGTCGAGGATGGTGTCGTGTCCCGCCGCCGTCATCACGAAGATATCCGCGCCGGCGCCGCCGGTCAGGACGTTGGTGCCCAGACCACCGACTAGGACGTCGTTTCCGGCATCGCCGAACAGCACGTCGTCATTCTGCCCGCCGTACAGCGTGTCGTTGCCGTCGCCGCCATGGAGAATATCGTTGCCCTGGTTGCCCAGCAGGGTATCGTCGCCAGCATCGCCGAACAGTGTGTCGTTGCCAAGCAGGCCGGTCAGCAGATCGTTGCCGCCGCCGCCGGTCAGGACGTTGGCGTTGGCATCTCCGGTCAGCGTGTCGGCATACCCGGACCCGGTCAGGTTGGCGATGTCGAACAGATAGTCAGTACTGATCCCGGTGTCCTGGGCGATAGCGGGCGATCCGGCGGCACTTTGCAAGGATAGGCTGACGGTCACGCCGTTGGCGGCATAGATGTAGCCCGCGGTATCCGATCCGCCGTCGCCATAGACGAAGTTGGTGCCTTTGCCGCCCTCGAGATAGTCATTGCCGATGCCGCCGTGCAACACGTCGTCGCCCTGGCCGCCAAATAGCGTGTCGTTGCCGGCATCGCCGCTGAGCACGTCGTTGCCCTGGTTGCCGTAGATGATGTCGTCGCCGTCGCCGCCAAATACGGTATCGTTGCCGCCGTTAGCCGTCACAAGGTCGTTACCGGCACCGGCAGTGATGATGTTGAAGCCGTCATCGCCCGTCAGCGTGTCGGCGAACCGCGATCCGATCAGGTTCTCGATCGAGGTCAGCGTGTCGATGCCGTCGCCGCCGGTATTCTGCGCGGTATTCTGCAACAGCAGGCTGACCGAGACCGCAAGCTGGGCGTTCTGATATGATGCGGTATCGTTGCCGTCGCCGCCGTTGATGCCGTCGTCGCCACGACCGCCTTCCAGCACGTCATCGCCGGCCATGCCGAACAGCTGGTCCGAGCCGCCATAGCCGTCGATGCGGTTGTTGCCCGAGTCGCCGGTCAGGCTGTCGCCGAACTGCGTGCCGATCAGGTTTTCGAACCCGAACAGCGTGTCGAAGCCTGCGGTGCCGGTGTTCTGGACCTGGCCCTGCAGCGCGAGGCTGACGGTCACGCCGCTGAGGACGTTGGTGTTCAGATAGCTGACCGTGTCGACGTCGGGATCGATGATGCCGAGCAGCCCGCCGCCGTCCATGACGTCGTTGCCGAGGCCACCCTCGATCACGTCGGAGCCAAGTCCGCCATTCAACACGTCGTCGCCGTCGCCGCCGAAGATCACGTCGTTGCCTTCGTCGCCATTGACGATGTCGTTGCCGGCATCGCCGTACAGCACGTCATTGCCAGTGCCGCCGGAGATAGTGTCGGCTCCGGCGTTGCCGTGGATCGTGTCGTTGCCGCCCAGTCCGGTGATCAACTCATCGTTGGCGGTACCGTTGATGACGTCGTCGCCATTGGTGCCGATGATCGGCAGTCCGGGGAACGCCGTTTGTGCGTCGTCGTCGCCGAACAGGATCGGGCCGAGATCGTCGTTCGAGAATAACGTACGGATTACGGACATGGTCATCTCCTCACCAAGGCGTTTCAAGGACCTCGATGGTCCAAGTGGCTAATGAAGGTTCTAAAATCCCCGAATCGCATTAACAGGCAAGTCAAGAAGATCGTTGTCGCGGCATTTACTATATTTATGTAAGAATACTACTTGCGCATTGCGCTATCTAAACTGCTTAGCAATGAAACATATTGATAGAACTGTTTTTGTTATAACAAAAACCGGATCGATTACTACGTGGTGCGTGATTGTTGTTCTGAGATGCTGGTAGCGCAACGTTGACCATGTCGGCGGCCTGGCGGCGTGCAATGACGTTTGGCCTACCGCTCACCCTGTAAGCCGTGCAGAGTGACGGCCCGTCGCTGGCCTTCGGGTTTGGCGCTTCACATGTGAGGAGCGAGGCCCGATGTTCGCTATCGTCCTGCTGGCCATGACCATGCCGGTCACCTTGACGTGCACGATCGACGATAGATGGCGACCCGCCACGATGATGCTGCGGATGGACGAAGTGCACGGTGTCGTGCGCTATAGCTGGCCGGCGACCGCGCCTGCCGTAAAGTCGCGCGCGCTGTTCACGCGGGATACCGTGATGTTCGACGGCTTCACGCTCGACCGCGCCTCGCTGGCGATCGTGCGCGATGGGGACGCGCTTACGGGAATGCTCGGCGCGCAGCCGCGTGCGGCGAAGGGGCGCTGCCGGACGTCGCGCGGCGCTCGCCCAAGATAACGTGCTCGGACATTGAAAAGGGCGCGCCGGGTATCCCCGGCGCGCCCTGCTCGCTCTACTCCTCGCGGAACGACCGCCAGAGCGCCTGGCCGATCGGCTCGAACATATAGTCGAGCGCGCTGCGCTTGCGTTGGGTGATGACGATGTCGACGGGCAGACCGGCGATCAGGTCGGTCTTGCTGCCGCGTACGTCACGCAGGATCTTCAGTTCCGCGGGCGGCACGACGACCTCGACGTTGAAGTACGGCTTGCCGGTCTTCTCGTCGACCAGCCTGTCGGCCGAGACCTTCGAGACGTTGCCGTTCAGGATCGGCAGCCCACGGTTGTGGAACGCCGGGATCTTGATCTCGGTCTTCTGCCCGATCGTCAGGTCGTCGATGTCGGACGGCTCGACCTTGGCAAGCACCACCAGGCTCTCACGCGTCGGCACGATCTCCATCAGCGTTTCGCCCGCCGCGATGACGCCGCCGTTGGTGAAGACCTTCAGGCCGACCACCTGGCCCGACACCGGCGCGCGGACGATCGTCCGGCCCAGCTGCGTGCGCAGTGCCACCAGCTGCGGCTCGAGTTCGGCGAGCTTGAGATCAGCCTCGCGGAACTGCTGCGCGGCGTCGGCGGCATGGTTGCGGTCGAGGCCGATCATCTGGACCTGGGTCTCGCCGATCGAGGCGAGGCTCTTCGCGACGCCGCCCTCGTATTCGCCGCGCGAGCCGCGATATTGCGCCTCGGCGCGCTCGGCTTCGCGGACCTTCGACATCGCGACATAGCCCTGGCGTTCGAGATCGCGCAGACCGACCAGTTCGTCGCCGATCAGCTGGCCCTGGCGTTCGCTGGCCGAGACCTGCGCACGGCTGCCGCTGGCCTGATGGCTCAGCTCGGTCATGCGTTCGCGCAGCACCTTCTTCTCGGTCGAGAGCGCAAGGCCGCGCAGGTCGAACTCCTTCTGCTGGACGCGCATGTTGATTCGCGCATCCTCCAGATCGGGACCGGTCAGCGAGGCGAACTCGGGCGGAAAGCTGATCGAGCGCTTGTCCTCGATCTCGGCGGTCAGCCGTGCCTTGTACGCCTTCAGTGCGATCACCTGGCTGCTGGCGGCGCGTTCGCGCGAGCGAAGCTCGTCGTCGGCAAGGCGCATCAGGACCTGCCCGGCCTTCACCGTGTCGCCCTCGTGGACGTAGAGGCTGCCGACGATCCCGCCCTCGCGGTGCTGGACCGCCTTGCGGTTGCCGGCGACGACGACATAGCCTTGTGCGGTGACGCCGGCATCCAGCCGGACCAGCGCCGCCCAGCCTAGAAAGCCGACGAAGAAGGCGAACGCCACGCCGAGTCCGACGCGGATCGGGCGGCTGGGATCTCCGGGGCCGGCTAGGGCGGGCGTGCTCGTACGGCGGAAGATCGCGCCAAGGTTGCGCCGTGGCGGCGGTGGCGGGGCTTCGGGCTGGTCGGACTCGCTGCCGTCGATTTGGCTTACATAGGTCATGCGATGGTCGCCACTTCGCTACGCGGAACAGGTGCCGGACGCATCTGCTCCAGGACTTTCGCCGTCGGTCCGAACGCCTGCAGCGCACCGTCCTTCATGATGACGAGATAATCGGAGAGTTTCACGATCGAGTTCTTGTGCGCGGCGACGACGACGATCGTCCCCTGCTCGCGCATTTCGGCCAGACCGCGGAGCAGTCGCGCCTCGGACTCGTTGTCGAGCGCCGAATAGGGCTCGTCGAGCACCAGCATCACCGGTGAGCCGTACAGCGCCCGCGCCAGTCCGACGCGCTGCTGCTGTCCTGCCGACAGGCCGCGGCCGCGTGGTCCCAGCATCGTGTCGTAGCCGGCGGGCAGATGCAGGATCATGTCGTGCGCACCGGCACGCTGCGCGGCGGCAACAGCGGCGGCATCGATGTCGTCGCCAAGCCGCGACTGGAAGCGCGAGATGTTGTCCTTGATCGACCCCGACAGCAGGGTGATGTCCTGCGGCAGATAGCCGAGATGACTGGCGAGCTGTTCGGGTTCCCAGTCGGTATGCTTGGCCGAATCGAGCCGGACCGCGCCGCGATCGGCAATCCGTGCGTTCGCCATCACCTGCAGCAGCGTCGACTTGCCCGCGCCGCTGGGACCGACCACCGCGACGACCGCGGGCTGGTCGATCCGGAAGCTGATGTCGGAGATCAGCAGGCGCTTGCCGTCGGGCGCGAGGACGCTGACGTTCTCGACCTGCAGGACGGGGCGGGGGCGGGGCAGCGTGGTGCGCGGACCGGGCTCGGCGTAGTTCAGCGTGAACGTGTTGAGCTGCGCGAGCGCGTTGCGCGCGTCGCCCAAGCCACGCCAGCCGCTGACGATCTGGTCGATCGGGCCCAGCGCGCGCGACATCAGGACGCTGGCGCTGATGATCGCGCCTGCCGAGATCATGTCGTTGATCGCCAGGAACGCGCCGATGCCGAGGGCTGCCGACTGCAGCGAGAGCCGCGCGAACTTGATGACGCCCGAATAGCGGCTCGCAGTCTCGGCGACGGCGCGGCCGGGGGCCGCGGACTGCACCCGCGAGGCGACGAACTGGTTGACCAGCGCATCGCGCATCCCGAGCGCGCGGATCGTGTCGGTCACGCTGCCGACCGCTTCCTGCGCGAAATAGGTGTCGGTCGAACGTTCCGCCGCAGCCTTCGCGGCCGAGCGGGTCGCGCGGTCGTTGGCGATCGCGAGCGCGACCAGGATCGCGGCGCCGATCAGCGTGGCGAGCCCCAGCAGCGGATGGATGATGGTCGCGACGATGATGTAGATCGGCGCCCACGGCATGTCGAACAGCGCGCCGAGCGCGGGGCTGGCCAGGAACTGGCGCAGCGTGTCGAAGTCGCGCATCACCTGTTGCGGGTGTCCGCCTGCCGCCGGGGTGCTAACCGTCATCCGCACCAGCCTGGGGCCAAGCTCGTCGTCGAGTCGGACCGCGGCGCGCAACAGGATGGAGTTGCGCATCTGGTCCAGCACCGACAGCGTCGCGAGCGCGCCAAGGATGACCATCGTGATAAAGACGAGTGTCAGTACGCCGCGCGTCGGGACCACCCGGTCATAGACCTGGATCATGTAGATCGTCGGCGCGAGATAGAGAATATTGACCAGCGCACTGAACAGCACGGCCCAGCGGACATGCGATCGGATCAGGCTCCAGGCCTGGTTGCTGAAGGGTTCCTTGGCCGCAAACATCGACGCTACCTCAAGATCATGCAATCATCGTGTGTGCACGCGTTGACACCCGGCCCTTCGATGAAAGGGCGGTGATCGACAGGCGCCGCCGACGATGTCGCACCCAACCAGACCGCGCCCGAGGATGTGCCAAGGACTTGAGATTGGAAGCGTTCGTCTGCAGCGCGCCCACCCCCGGCACGTCGCGCAGCGCTTTCGGTATAGAGCGCGCCGGATCACCACAAGCGAAATCCGGTCGCCGGCAAAATGCCGTTGCGATGATCGATTCCGTCGACCGGACGAATAGCCGCGATCGCGAAGGGAACGGCGCTCGCGGCATGACTATTATTTACAAATCAAGTGTCCCTTCAAGCTCGCGAGTGGCGCGTAAGAGGCGCGTCAGGTGAGAGGGCGGTTTTGCAAATAATAGATCATTTACTTTGTTCCACAGTTGGCCCAGCAATCCGGCACTGTGATAAAAAGAGGGGATGGGGGACTTCGGAGTGCGTCGACCGCCGAATGCAGATCGGCAACGCGATATCTCCGCGTGGCATCTTGACCATCAAACCGGGGGGTGATGCCAAGATGCCTAAGAACAGCACTATGAAAAGGGACGCTACGCTGCCGCACCGATAAGCGGCGCGACGAGCAACCCTGTACGGCGATGCGGATACCGACACGGCGCTTGGGCGATTTCGTGGCGGTGTCCGTTCGCGCCCGAAGTTCGAACATCAGATCACGTAAATTTCAGTCATCATATGCGGCGCCGGGCTTCGGCGACTGGCGCTAATCGAGGATATACTATCATGGCGATCATCAATGGTACGACCGGCAACGATATCATCAATTTCGGCCAGAACGGTGTCGACGACGTCTTTGACGGCCTGGCCGGCAACGACACGCTGGCCGCCGATAGTTCGGTCACCGCGAACCTGACGATCGACATGGTCGCCGGCACGCTGCGCGGCGTCGGCATCGGCAACGATACCTTCAGCAACATCGAGAACGTCACCGGCGGCTCGGGCAACGATGTCATCACCGGCGACAACAATGCCAACATCCTGAACGGCGGTGCCGGCAACGACACGCTGAGCGGCGGTGGCGGCAACGACACCCTGAACGGGGGCACTGGCAACGACACCCTGAACGGCGGCGCGGGCGACGACTTCCTGTACGGCGGCGACGGCGTCGACCAGCTCAACGGCGGGTCGGGCAACGACTATCTCGACGGTGGCACCGACGCAGCCGACAACTCGCTGTCGGGCGGCATCGGCACCGACATCGCGCGGGTCCACACCACCGCCGCCAACGCCATTTCGGTGCAGTCCTCGATCACGCAGTTGATCGCCACCGGTCGCGGCGGCATCGACCGCGTGACGACGGTCGAGACGATCGTGTTCGACAACGACGTCCAGGTCCAGGTCGCCGCATCGGGCAACGCGATCCTGCAGGCGACCGCCGACACGATCACCGTCCAGGCGGACGCGACGGCGATGGCAACCGGCGGCACCACCGGCGCCAACTATGGCACCGGCGTGCTCGCGAACGATCTCGACATCGACGACCGCATGACCGTGACCGGCATCAAGACCGCCACGGGTACGAACCAGGCGGTTCTTGCCGACGGCACGGCCACGACGCTCACCGGCACCTATGGCGCGCTGACGATCGCCGCGAACGGCGCGTACACCTATGTCGCGAACAACGCGAAGGCGCTGGGCGAGGGCATCGTCGGCGCCGATACCTTCACCTACGCATCGACCGACGGCGAGGCGAGCACGACTGCCAGCCTGGTCTTCAACGTGACCGGCAAGAACGACGCCCCCGTCCAAGGCGTGATCCTGTCGCAGCAGACCGATGACAACGCGACCGTGCCGGTGACGCAGAACCTGCAGGCCGGCGCGAGCGATGCCGACGGTGACACGCTGGCCGTCAGCAACGTCAACGCGACCTTCACGGTGGCCGGCAGCAGCACCGTGCAGCCGTTGCCGACGAACGCCTATACGATTGATGCGAGTGGCAACTTCTCGTTCAACCCGACCTATTTCGACAGCCTGAACGTCGGCGCGTCGGCCAGCGTTACGGTCAACTATACGCTGAACGACGGCCATGGCGGCACGACGCCTGCGACCTTCTCGTTCACCGTGCAAGGCGCGAACGACACCGCGATCTACTCCGAATCCGGTCGCGACGCGATGATCACCGAGGACGCGGCTTTGGCCAGCGGCACCGTGACGGCGACGGATGTCGACAACCCCACCGCCAACTTCCGTTTCGCCGCCGGCGAAGACGGCCGGGGCGATTACGGCACCTTCTCGATCAGCGCGACCGGGGCATGGACGTATGTGCCCACCGCCGCTGCGCAGAGGCTGAACGTCGGTCCCACCGCGATCGAGGAATTCGATATCGTCAGCGCCGACGGCACGCCGTCGACGGTCACCGTCTACGTCACCGGCGTCAACGACGCGGCAAAGTTCTCGGGCAACCTGACGGGCAACATTGCCGAGAAGGCGTACTTTGGTATCAACGGCCGTGTCGCCGTCGCCGACATCGACAGTTCGTCGGCGCTCGCGACCGTCGGTTTCGTGCCGGCCTCGGGCATCGCGCCAGCGCCGGTGCCGGTTTCCAATCCGGTGCTCTACACGGTTTCGACGTCGGCGGTTTCCAGCGGTACCGTGTCGGGTGCCTATGGCTCGTTCCATATCGATCAGTCGGGCAACTGGACCTATAACGTCGACAGCCGCGCAATCCAGCTGACCGCCGACGCGACCGAGACGTTCCGCATCACCAGCGCCGACGGCACGCCGCAGAACGTCGTCATCACGGTCAACGGCATCGACGATCCGACGGTGTTCTCGGGGGCTCGCTTGGGCGAAACCAATCAGGATGCGACGACGGCCATCACGGGCAAGGTCATCGCGACCGATCCCGACAGCGCGACCACGTTCGTAGAGGGTTCGCAGACCAGCTCGCTCGGTGACTTCCATATCGCCGCAGACGGTACGTGGACCTTCAAGGTCAACACCGCCAACGCGCAGCAGATCCCGGGCGGCGTGACCGACCATGTCACCTTCGACGTCGTCACCGCCGGCAATGCGTCGACCAGCATCGTGATCAACGTGGTGGGCTCCAACGACATTCCCGAGCCCGACGGCGATACCGGCCCGAACATGTACGAGAGCGGCGTCGACGGCACAGGCGTCGTCCACACCAACGCCGAGAACACCGTCTCCGGCCAGGTCTTCGCCAACGATCCCGACCGCGGCGAGAACACGTGGAAGGCGGGCACGTTCCAGGGGGCGGGCGGGGGTCACGGCTCGCTGACGATCACCCAGGACGGCCACTACACCTACACGCTCAATCAGGCCGATCCTGACGTCAACGCACTGAAGATCGGCGAACTGCTGAACGACACGATCATCGTCCACACGTCCGACGGCACCGCGCAGGAAATCTCGGTCGGCATCAACGGCGCGAACGATCTCGCAACGTTCACCGGCAACACCAAGACGGTTGCGGCGAACGTAGCGAACGTCACCGGTACCGTGCTCACGTCCGATCCGGACAGCCCGACCGTGCCGCTGACACCGACCAGCACGCTGACCGGCCAGTACGGCACGCTCGTGCTGAACGGCGACGGCACCTATGTCTACACGCTCAGCGCAGCCAAGACTGGCCCGCTCGGCGAGACGGATCACCCGACCGACACGTTCAACTTCACCACGCCCGACGGTTCGCCCGGCCAGGTCGTCATCACGATCGACGGCGTCAACGACGCGCCGACGGTCGGCGTTATCCCGAACATCACCATCGACGAGGACGATGGCCTCTATTCGCAGAACCTGCTCGCGGGTTCGAGCGATCCCGACGGCAACAATACGCTGTCGGTGACCAACGTGTCGGTGACGATCACCGGCGCACCCGCCGGCACCGGGCTGAACGGCACGTTCGCCGCGAACGCGCTGCCTTCGGGCTTCACGTTGACCGGTTCGACGCTGTCGATCGATCCGAACCATTTCAACAGCCTGTCGATCAACGAGATCGCCACGGTTCAGGTCAACTACACCGTCACCGACGGCGTCTCGCCGCCGACCGCGACGAACTATGTCGTGAACGTCGCCGGCAATAACGACGCCCTCGTCGTCGCGCCGCAGCCCAACGGTGCGACCACCGACCAGGTCGGGGCCTTCACGCACGACCTGCTGGCCGGCGTGACCGACCCGGACTACACCTATCGTGCCGACGCCGAGATCGTGCCGGGCATCGTCCGCGTCACCTCCACCGGGGCCAGCGACCATGTCCTGACCACCAGCGATTATTCGGTCGTCAACGGCGTGTTCACGCTGAACGCCAAGGCGTTCGCGGATCTCGCCGCTGGCGAGACCGAGACGGTGACCGTGTCCTACGTCGTCGACGACGAAGAGGCGGCGGCAACCCCGGCGTCTTACACCGTCGTCGTCACGGGCGTGAACGACGCACCCGTCGTCGTGCCGCAGGCCGCTGGGGCGACGACCGACCAGGTTGCGAACTTCACGCATAACCTGCTGGACGGCGTGAGCGATCCGGACTCGGCGACGGGGACTGCGCCGACGGTTTCGGGATCCTATAAAGTCGGTACGTTCGGCGACAGTGCACATACTCTGAGCGCTAACGACTATTCGCTGACCAATGGCGTTTTCACGCTTCATGCCAACGCGTTCAACGATCTGGCTGCGGGCGAGACGGAAACGGTCGTCGTCAACTACACGGTCAGCGACGATCTCGGTGCAACCACGCCTGCCACCTATTCGGTCGTCATCACCGGAGAGGACGACAAGTCGGTCATCACCGGCACGACCGAGCGCAACATCAGCGAGGACGGCATCGCGCCGACCACGCCGGGCGGTCCGGTCGGAAACACGGTCAGCGGCACACTAACCGCGAACGACGTCGATGATGGCCCCCGTGGCTTCAACGCGGTGAGCAACATGCCCGGTGCGTACGGCACGTTCAACCTTACGCAGCAGGGTACCTGGACCTACGCGCTCGACATCGCCAAGGCGCAGGCGCTGAAGGCCGACTATGTCGAGAAGTTCATGGTGACAGCCGACGACTTCTCGTCGACGGTGATCAGCGTGACCGTCAACGGGTCCAACGACGCCGCCGTGGTTTCGGGCAACACCGCCACGACCGATGAGGATGCGAAGTCCCCGGTCGGCGGCACGCTCGTGGTCAGCGATGTCGACGATAAGACCACGCCGCTCACCGCGACGTCGCCCCTCAAGACGGACCATGGCACGTTCACCCTGAACGACAACGGCGTGTGGACCTTCTCGGTCGACACGACGAAGACGCAGGGCCTCAACGTTGGCCAGACCGTCGTCGACAAGCTGACCGTTCAGGCCGGCGTGGATACGGCAGTTCTGGAGGTGACGATCACCGGCAGCGACGACGTGTCGCGCAACAACGGCGGCTCGGCCGTGCGGACCAACGACAATGCCGGTCCGTTCACGGTCGACCTGTCGGCCGGTACGATCGATCCGGACAACGCCAAGACGGTCGACAACGTGGTCATCACGCTGCTTGACGGAGACGGCAACCCGACGGGCGTGACGCTGCCGGGCTCGGCGTACCAGCTGAACGGCAACAGCTTCACGCTGAACACCGCGTATTTCGATCGCCTGAACGTCGGCGATCTGGAGCAGGTCCGCATCGCCTACACCGTCACCACGGGGGCCTCGACCCTTGGCGGCCCGCCGGCGGTCTATAACGACTTCCGCGTGATCCTGGTGCAGGGCGCCAACGACGCACCGGTCGTGACTGCCAGCGCGGCGACGACGATCGACTATACCGGGCTTCATACATACAACCTGCTCGCCACCGCGAGCGACATTGACTTGGGTACGGGCGCGCTGAAGATCAGTGGCACCCCGACGATCGTTGCGACCGACCAGCACGGCACGGTCCTGACGGTTGCACCATCGGCCTATTCGCTCGCCGGCGGCCAGCTGACCGTAGACTCCAACGCGTTCGCGTTCCTCAACGTGGGCGACACCGCAACGGTCAAGGTGACCTATGCGGTGACCGACGGTTCGTTGGTCTCGGCGCCGGCGACCTTCACGCTCACGGTCAACGGCGACTACAACCACATCACCGGCGACGGAGTCGTCGCCGGCACGGCCTATGACGACATCCTTACCGGCGGTACTGGCAACGACACCATCAACGCCGGCGCGGGCAACGACTTCCTGACCGGCGGTGCGGGTAACGACACGCTGAACGGCGGCGACGGGTTCGACACCGCGATCTTCAGCGGACCGGCTGGGGCGCATACAATCGGCATTACGGAGAATACTGGCGGCTTTGTGACGGCGTTCACGACCGTGGCCACCATCGTACCTACCGTCGGTGACAGCGGCGCCGATACGCTCACCGGCGTCGAGGCGCTTAGGTTCGACCTTGGCAGCCAGGCGTTCTCGCTCGCCGACCCGATCCAGGTGTTCGACGCGCAGGGTCACCTGACCGGCACGTTCACCACCGTTCAGGCTGCGGTGAACGCGGCAGGCAGCGGCGGCACCGTGCTGATCAACGGCGGCACCTATACCGAGCAGGTCTCGGTCAATGAGTTCGACGGCCTGACGATCAAGGCGGTTGCCGGCACGACGGTAACGATCGTTGCACCGCCGGTCCTGCACATCACCGGGGAGAAGACGAACGGCGTCGACGTCAGCGCGGTCATCAACGTGACCGACTCGACCAACGTCAGCATCCAGGGCATCCACATCGACGGCGCCGGGGCCGGTGGTTCGTCGGTCGGCGAGAACGAGTTTTCGGGGGTATTCTTCGAGAACAGCTCGGGCGGCCTGTACAACGTCGATGTCGCGCACATCCGTGACGCCTATGTCGGACCGGGCGGCGCGCTCAGCGGCGGCCAGCGTGGCCGTGCGGTGCTCGTCGACAACGGCGACCACGCGCCCGGTCTCGTCTTCGAGATGTCGGGTGGGTCGATCAGCGACTTCCAGAAGAACGGGTTGGTCGTCACCAACGCGGTCCTCAACGTCCACGGCGTCGCGATTACCGGCAGCGGCCCGACCGGCGCGCTCGCGCAGAACGGCATCGTCACCTTCGACTCGTCGGGTGTCATCACCAACAACGTGGTGAGCGCGCTCGGCTATGTCGGCAACGCCAGCAGCGCGACCGGCATCCTGGTCTATTCGGGCAACCATGACCTGGCGGTGACCGCCAACACCGTCACCGGGGCGATCGCGGACAGCCACTTCGTCGGTATCTATGTCGACAACAACGTCAGCGGCGGCAGCGTCACGGGCAACACCGTCAGCAACGCCGACACCGGCATCGTCGTCGATGGCATTGTCGGTCCGGACACGATCGCCGTCAGCGGCAACACCGTGACCGCATCGGACGCGGGTCTCGAGTTCGGCCCGGATAACACTGATGCTCTGATTGCCCACACCATCTCCGGCACCGCCCTTAGCGACTATTTGCAGGGTGCGGCCGGCGCCGATACGCTGACCGGCCTCGTCGGTGACGACACGCTTTATGGGTTTGACGGCAACGACACGCTGTACGGCAACCAGGGCAACGACATCCTGAGCGGCGGTCAGGGCAACGATACGCTGTATGGCGGTCAGGGCAACGACGTGATCTACGGCGATGCCGGCAACGATTATGTCGAAGGCGGCGCTGGCAACGACGAACTGCACGGCGGCGACGGGGTCGACACGGTCGGCTACATCAGCGCCGGCGCAGGCGTAACGGTCAGCCTGCTCGCCCAGTATGCCGAGGTCTTAGCCCCGGCGACTGTCGATCACGTGACCAACGTGGTGTTGGAAGCGCAGGATACGATCGGTGCGGGCAGCGACACACTGTTCGGGTTCGAGAACCTGACGGGCAGCAAGTTTGCCGACACGCTGACCGGCAACGACAATGCCAACGTTCTGATTGGCGGCGGCGGCAACGACACGATCACGGGTCTGTTGGGTGACGACACGTTGTTCGGCGACGCCGGTGACGACATGCTGATCGGCAACCAGGGTAACGATATCCTTCACGGCGGGCTTGGCAACGACACTCTCTATGGCGGTCAGGGCAACGACACCCTGTTCGGCGACGACAGCAACGATGTCCTGATCGGTGGCCTCGGCAACGATGTTCTGATCGGTGGCCTCGGCACCAACCAGCTGACCGGCAGCGCCGGCGCGGACCAGTTCGTCATGAACGTGGCCGGGCACGACACGATCCTGGACTTCAACCAGGGCGACGGCGACCGGATCGATCTTCGCTCGATTGATGCGGTGCAGGGCAATGCCAATACGGCGGATCAGTTCACACTGGTCGCCGGTTTCACCGATGTGGCCGGCCAGTTGGTCGTAACGCCAGCCAGCGGCGCTGGTCATTATGTCGTCGATGGCGATACCAATGGTGACGGCGTCGCGGACTTCCACCTCGACGTGTTTGGCGCGACCGCAGCGCCTAACCACGACGCGTTCATCTTCGCCTGATGGACCAGACCCGGTCCGCAATATCCGTGTGGACCGGGTCGCAATCGTACAATAGTGTCGGCGCAAGCCGGTACGGAACCTACCGAAGCCGATGGTGTCTGGTGTAAAGCGTGGACGTATGATGGTGTCAGCATCCGGTTTTCTTGGTGGCGCCTTCGGGCGCCACTTTCTTGCGCGGTTATTGGGATCGGCAGCGGCCGGCCTGACGATCATTGGGGCGATGGCCGGGGCGACGTCCGCGGCATATGCCGACACGCTCGCGCAGGCGATCGCCACCGCCTACGACACCAACCCCGATATCCTCGCGCAACGCGAACTGCTCCGCGCGATCAACGAGCGCTATTTGCAGGCGCGCGCGCAGCTCGGCTTCACGATCGATGCCACCGCCTCGCTGCAATCGCAGCGCGCGGTCGTCGACAGTACCGCCACCGTGAACAACGAAGTCACCGCGCAGACGGCGTCGCAGTCGCTGACGGTGATCCAGCCGATCTATTCCGGCGGACGCCTCCACGCCGCGCTCCAAGCAGCGCTCGCCAACGTCTTCCTCAACTATCAATATGTCCGGCGCGCGCAGGCGCGGGTGCTGACCCAGGTCGTGACATCCTATGCGGATGTCCAGCGCGACCAGCAGATCGTCGCGATCAGCACCGAGAATGTCGGGTTGCTGCAGGGCCAGATCGACCAGACCAGCGCCAAGCTCGCGGTCAAGTCGGCGACGCTGACCGATCGCGACCAGGGCTTTGCGCGGTTCGCTGCGGCCCAAGCCCAGCTGGTGGTGGCAACGGCGCGGTTGCGGACCAGTGAGAGCGGGTATCGCGCGGTCGTCGGGCGGGATCCGGGCACGCTGGAGCCGGTCCCGCCGTTGCCGGATCTGGCGAAGACGGTCGAGGGTTTCTACGCGGTCGCGGAGCAGAGCAGCCCCGTGCTGCTGAGCGCCGATTTCCAGGAACGGTCGTCGCGCGCGGGCATCCTGCAGGCAAAGGCCGCGACCCGGCCGTCGCTGGCGCTGCGCGGCGATATAAGCCAAGGGCCGCTGCTGCCGTACAACGACAAATTGCGCAACGACAACCAGACCGTCCGACTCGTCCTGAGCGTGCCGATCTATTCATCGGGCGCGGTTACGTCGCGGATCCGCGAATCGCGGGCGCGCAACCGCTCGGATATCGACCTGGTCGAAAGCGCGCGGCGTCAGGTGCGGCTGTCGGTGTCGCAGGCCTATGAACAGATGCGCGGCAGCCAGCAGGCGCTGGATCTGTACGACCAGCAGGTCACCGCGCAGGCCGGCGTCTACAAAGGGACGAAGATCGAGGAACGGTTCGCCTTGCGGTCCGCGCTCGACATCCTCAACGCGGCACAAGAACTGAACAACGCGCGCATCGCCCGGGCGAATGCGGCGCACGACAGCTATGTCGGCGAAGCGACGCTGATCGCCGCCAGCGGCAAGCTGGATCCGGCGATATTTGGTATCAAGACGCCCGCGGACCCGCTGGCCCCCGATGTCGCAAGGCTCAACGATCGCGACCGGATCCCGTGGATGACCGCGGTCGACGCCCTCGATGGGATCGGTCAGGCGAACGTGTTCGACGGTGCCGCGCGCACGCCGGTATCGGGTCCGGTCGATCCCGGTGGCTGAGCTCGACCCCGAAAGCGTCCTTTTCGTGACGTTGGATTCGTGTCGCTTCGACACGATGGCGGCGGCGGACGGATTGAGCATGCGCGACATCGCGCCGCTGCGGGCCGCACAGGCGCCGAGCTATTTCACCTATGGCTCGCATTGCGCGATGTTTGTCGGGTTCACGCCGGTCGCCACGCTCGATCCGGTTCCGCTGCTCAACCCGAAGGCGGCCAAGCCGTTCAAGCTGGTCGGCGGGGGGCATCCCGGCAAGGGCGGCGAGGGGTTCGAGCTGGTTGGCGCGAACATTATCGAGGGGTTCGCGAACCGCGGTTATACGACGATCGGCTCGGGCGCAGTTAATTGGTTCGACCCTAATACGCCGACCGGCGTGCATCTGGGGCGGCCGTTCCAGCATTTCCTGCACGACGGCCAGCCCGGCGCCTGTGAGCCCCAGGTCGCTTGGATCGAGGAGCGGCTCGATGCCGCGACCGGGCCGGTCTTCACCTTCCTGAATTGCGGCGAGACCCACGTCCCCTATTGGCATCAGGGTGCGCCGTGGCCGCAGGACGACAATTGCTGCCACCCTTTCCAGACGGTCGATCGCAGCGACGAGTGTGCGGCACGACAGGCGTCGTCGCTTCGTCATGTCGACCGGGCGCTGGCGCCGCTGATCGCGCGGTTCCTGAACGCGACCATCCTCCTCTGCGCTGATCATGGCGACGCCTGGGGCGAGGGCGGCGTCTGGGAGCACGGCGTCCCGCATGAAAAGGTGCTGACCGTCCCCCTGATGATCCGTCAGAGCGGTCAGCCGGTCTAGCCGCGCGCTGCGTGAGTCCGGCCACCGATGGCTGGAAATGCGTCCTGCAGCGAGGCGGCGGTGTCTAAACGGTTCGCCGCCTCACCAGCCGGTTTGGTATCGTGCGCGGCCATCCTCGTCGTGCCAAAAAATACCCAAGGTCGTCGGTCATGACACCTGACGCACAATTCGAACAGTCCAGGCGACCACACGATGGGGCTCAGGCCGCGTCGACAAGAATGCGTCGGTCGGTTTTGCCTTAGACATCTGCGCCTAGCCGGCACGAGCACGAGAAATTGCGCCACAGTGTTTTGCGGGCTTGTGAAGGCATCGTTTGGAGTATAGCTTTTGAAAATTACGGAGTGATTTACCACGGGGCGCGCAATTTTGTTGCCTTTCAAGGTGCACCTGTTCGGCCTAGTCCCGACAGGGCGTTAATTTGCCTAGACCATTTCCTTTCCACTATCCGAACAACGGGGCTCAACGCGATGGCGATCAATAATGTACGGGATGTTGTCGGCGGCGCCGGTAGCGAGAGCGATGCCGCTCCCGGATTGGATTTTTCGTCGTTCGTGCGCGAGTCCGGGACGTTCGACAGTCATTTCGGTGAGGTCAGCGCCGACGCGGTGTCGGCGCTCGCCTATGCGCATACCACCGCGCCCGTCGTCACGGCGAGCACACCGAGCGTGGGCGCCGCCAGCGGCGTTACCGGCCCGGTCGCGCTCAGCTTCGAGGATGCGTTCTCGGTTGCAACCACGGCGATGAAGACCGGCCCGCTGTCGGTACTCGATTCGCAGCTCGCTTCGCTGTTCTATGCGTCGTCGTCGCAGTCCGCCGCGATGGCTGCCTTCACCGGCGGCGTCGATCATCTCGACAACGCGATCACCGCCGACGGCAAATATGTGCTGATCGACACCGTGTCGAAAAACGGCGATGGCGCGAGCCTGCTCACCGAGTTGCGCGCACTGGGGCTGAAGGGCGGCAGTTCGTATGGCGCGGTCGCCTCGGGCTATCTGCCGGTCGACCAGGTCGGCGCGCTGGTCGGTACCAGCCTGCTGCATTCGGCCCGCGAATCAGGCTTCGCGACCAGCGTCGGTCTCGTCACGACCCAGGCCGATTCGGGGATGTACGCCGACGTCGCGCGCGCCAATTACGGTGTGGACGGCAGCGGTATCCGCGTCGGCGTGATGTCGGATAGCTTCAACCGCTCGACCGCGATCGACTCGCAGCAGAGCAATATCGCCAGCAACGACCTGCCGACCGACACGCGTGTTCTGCAGGACGCCGCCAGCGGGACCGATGAAGGTCGCGCGATGGCGCAACTGGTCCACGATCTCGCGCCAGGCGCGGCGATCGATTTCGCCACTGCCTTCAACGGCCAGGCATCGTTCGCCAACAACATCATCCGGCTGGCGCAGGCGGGCGACAAGGTGATCGTCGACGACGTAAGCTATTTCGCGGAGCTCACCTATCAGAACGGCATCATCGCGCAGGCGGTGAACGAGGTCGCGGGCCAAGGCGTCGCCTATTTCAGCTCGGCCGGCAACGACGGTAAGGAAGGGTATCAGGGCGCGTGGGTGTCTGGTGCGACGCAGACGCTGAACGGTCAGGCTTATACGCTGATGCAGTTCGCGCCGGGGCAGGACTATATCAACGTCCGTGTCGCTGCGAGCCAGACGTTCATCCTGCAATGGGATCAGCCCGGCTCTTCGGCTGGCGGCCCTGGCGCGACCAGCGATCTCGACATCTTTCTGACCAACGCCGACGGCACGACGATTCGGGCGGGCGCCGTCAGCAACAATATCGGTGGCGATCCGGTCGAGGTGTTCCGCTTCACCGCGAGCGGTGCGACCGTCGGTTCGACGCTGCAGCTCCGCGTTGGCCTCGGCAGCGGCGCGGCACCGGGTGAAATCCGCCTGATCGCATCGGGCAATGGCGCTGCGGTGGACTTGGAGAACCCGGCGTCCAACACCAACGAGGGCACGCTGTACGGCCACCATGCGGTCGAGGGCGGGATGGGCATCGGCGCGACGTCGTTCGCGCGTACGCCGATCGCGGGCTACAACCCGCCGGTCGCCGAGAGTTTCTCGTCGCGCGGCACGCAGAAGATCGTCTATGACGACAACGGCGCACGTCTCGCCGCACCCGAATATTACGGCGTGGCGGTGACTGCGGTCGACGGCGGCAACACAACCTTCTTCGGCAGCGACAGTTCGGCCGATCCCGACACCTCGCCGAACTTCTTCGGGACGTCGGCGGCGGCACCGGATGCGGCTGCGGTCGCGGCGTTGATGCTGCAGGCGAACCCCAACCTGAATGGCGCCGACATTCGTGCGCTGATGCAGAGCACGGCGCTCGACATGGACGACGCCGCCACCGCGGCGTTCGATACCGGCTACGACGTCAAGACCGGATCGGGCTTCATCCTCGCGGACCGGGCGGTGCAGGCCGCGAAGACGCTGGTGATCGCCAACGCCGGCCAGACCACGCTGTACGGCACGCATCTGAACGACACGATCAACGGCAGCGCGGCTGCCGACACGCTGTACGGCGCTGACGGCAACGACACCATCACCGGAGGGACCGGCGCCGACAAGATCTATGGCGGGGCCGGCAACGACGTCATCTATGGCAACCAGGACAACGACACGATCTACGGCGAGTCGGGCAACGACGTGATCTATGGCGGGCAGGGCGACGACGCGCTGTACGGCGGCGTCGGCGATGACTTCCTTGAAGGGGGCCTCGGCAACGACATTCTGAGCGGGGGCACCGGGTTCAACACGGTGTCCTATGCGAACGCGACAGCGGCGGTGTCGGTCAATCTCGGCGCTGGAACGGCAACCGGTGGTGCCGGTACCGATACGCTCTTCAGCATCCAGAACGTCACTGGATCGAACTATTCGGACACCATACTCGGCAGCGCGGAAAACAATGTTCTGATCGGCGGCCAGGGCAGCGACTCGCTGTCGGGCGGCGAGGGCGATGATATTCTCGATGGCGGCGTCGGGGGCGAAGCGGTGATCCAGGTTACCGTGAATCATCCCGATATCGCAAAGCCCAACACGCGCGTCATCAGCAGCATGGCGACCGCGCTCGTGCTCAACACCGCGCCGGGCGGCGATTTCGATCTGGTTTCGAACGGCAACATCATCAGCTCGACCACGATCCCGCACGCCTCGATCAACGCCGCGGCTTCGGGTGGGGTGCAGGAATATTACGCGGTTACAGTCGCAGCCGGCACCCGCGTTGTCTTCGACATCGACAACAACAGTTTCGACTCGGTGATCCAGGTGCTGAACGCCGGCGGGGCCGTCCTTGCCGAGAACGATGATTCGAGCGATCCGGGCGGCGATGCCACGGCGAGCGCGATCGACTACACCTTTAGCACCGCCGGGACATATTACCTGCGGGTCCAGGATTTCGATATCGCGAGCGGTCCGCCGGCAAACGCGGCCTATACCCTGCACGTCTCTTCCACCTCGGCGAGCGTCGACTACACCGGTGCTACCGAGGTCGCGCCCGACACCGTAGATGGTGGCGCTGGGATCGACACGGCGAGCTACGCCAGTGCGACATCGGCGGTAAACGTCAGCCTGCTGATCACCGGCAATCAGGACACCGGCGGTGGCGGTCTTGATCGGCTAGTCTCGATCGAGAACCTGTCCGGCTCCTCGTTCGGCGACACCCTGACCGGCGACGCGAACGCCAACGTCCTTAGTGGTGGCCTTGGCAACGACACGCTCAACGGCGGGTTCGGTGCCGATACGCTGAACGGCGATGACGGCAACGACACGCTGTACGGCAACCAGGACAATGACACGCTCAACGGCGGTGCCGGCAACGACACCCTGTACGGCGGTCAGGGCGACGATCTGCTGTTGGGCAACGTTGGCGACGACACGCTGATCGGCGGCATTGGCAATGACCAGCTGTTCGGAGGGCAGGGCAACGACGTGCTGAACGGCGGCGACGGCAACGACCTCATCCAGGGAGGGGGTGGTGCCGATCTTTTCACCGGTGGTATCGGCAGCGATATCTTCCGTTACGTTACTGCTGCGGACTCGACGCTCGCGAGCTCTGATACGATCCTCGACTTCCAGTCCGGGACCGACAAGATCGATCTGGCGGCGATCAACACTAGTTCGGCGGACCGCGTCACCATTACCTCCTCCGGCACGACGACGTTCGTCACGATGGATCTGGGCGGCGATGGCTCGATCGACGTTAATATCCAGGTTGCCGGCGCCAATGCGGTTTCCGCCAACGACCTGATCCTGAACGCAGCGGTCGTAACCGCGGCTGCGACGTCGGCGGCGG
Organism: Sphingomonas sp. R86521; assembly: GCF_042466235.1. Lineage (NCBI taxonomy): Bacteria > Pseudomonadati > Pseudomonadota > Alphaproteobacteria > Sphingomonadales > Sphingomonadaceae > Sphingomonas > Sphingomonas sp. R86521. Next base: position 1,199,594 of record NZ_JAXHBY010000001.1, read on the forward strand.
TATCGACCGACGCAGACCATCAGGCGTATATTGCAGAGGCTTCGCCGGCCGAGGTGAGTGCGTTCCATATCCAGAAGCTCTATCTGGGAACTGTCGACCACACGGATCTGATGTTTGCCTAATCAGGTATGATCAGTCGGCGGCGAACGCCGAATCGTGAGAGGAGGCGGCACCTTGGTGTCGCCTTTTTTCGTTCTGCCGATCGACCCGGAGTATCGATCGCCGGCACGATGTCAGCCTGGAGCTAATCCGCGGGCGAAAAACTTTTTCTGTTGGTTCGCGTTTCGGCGCACTCATAAGATACTGGACTCGGCTGCGAACAATACGAAACGGGGCTTCGGCATTCGATATGTCAGATGGGACCGAAGACGTCCGTCGATCTCGGACGTCGGCCCAAATGCCGGAACAGGCTATAACTACAGCGAACTTCGGGACCTAGGGTGCCTGATCGAGGGTCCGAATGGTTGCGGCCGCAAGGGCGCGGGCGCTGAGACGGACGACTACATCGCCTATACGGCGCGGTGGAAGTGGTAGCCGGACGGCGCGATCGATAAACGTATTGACTGCCGAGGCAATGATTGCCAAGGCAATGGTATGGCATTCTACTCGACCAACGATTTCACGCCCGATTGTTCGATCGGTTACCTCGTGCGGCGCAGTTACCAGATCGGCGTGGCCGCGCTGGAACCGATGTTCGCCGAGGAAGGCACCAGCGGGATCCAATGGTCGGCGCTGATGTCGCTCTGGTTCGAGCGTGGCACGACGTGCGCTGAACTTGCCCGGGATCTGAACCACGACAAGGGTGCGATGACGCGGTTGGTGGATACGCTCGAGCAGCGCGGTTGGCTGACCCGCGATCGCGATACCGATGATCGTCGCATCATAAAGCTCACGTTGACCGACGAGGGCCGGACCGTCGCGGATCGGTGTCGGGTCCGGGTCATTAGCTATTGGAATGCGGTCCTGAAGGATTGGGACAAGGCCGAGACCGCGACGATGATCGCTCTGTTGCGGAAACTGCACGTGACGATGGAGTCGGCGTCGGCCGAGGGCGTGCGGGCATGAAGACCGCCAGTCTCCTGATCGCCGTGCTGCTCGGCGGATGTGCGATTCCCGCGTCGAAGCCAATGGTCGCGCCGGTCTCCGACACCGCGCTCGGGCTGTCGCCTGATGCTGCCCCGACGATCGCTGCGGATTGGTGGCGCGGGTTTGGCGACCCGCAGCTCGACCGGCTTGTCGGCGATGCGGTCGCTGGTAGCCCGTCGCTCGATGCAGCGCTGGCGCGGATTGCGCAGGCGCAGGCGGTGGTGGCCTCGCGCAATGCCGACAACGGGCCCGACGTCACGCTGGATGCGCAGGAGCAGTACGCGCGGCTGTCGGGACGCTACACCATCCCGCCGCCCTATGGTGGCTCGACGCGGTTCGTCGGGTCGACCGTGGCGAACCTCAACTGGAACCTCGATCTGTTCGGGCGCCAGAAGGCCGCGATCGCCGGCGCGCGCGCGAGCGTGGCCGCGGCGTCGCTCGATCTGGCAGCGGCGCGCCTGTCGCTGTCGGGTTCGGTGGTGCAGACTTATATCGACCTCGAACGGGCCGAGGCGCAGGCCACGATCGCGACGCGAACGATCGCGACCCGCGAAAATTCGCTGCGGCTGGTGAACGTTCGCGTTCGCAATCAGCTGAACAGCAAGCTCGATGCGCAGGCAGCGACCACGCTGGTGGCGCAGGCGCGGCAGGCGTTGCTGCGGGCGCAGGCTGCGCAGGTGCTCGCGCGCAATGCATTGGCGGCGTTGGCGGGACGCGGGGCGGACTATGCCGCGACGATCGCGGCGACTCGGTTGCATCTCGACGCCGCGCTGCCGCTGCCGCAGGTCCTGCCTGCCGATCTGCTCGCACGCCGTGCCGACATCGGTGCGGCGCAGGCGCGGATCGCGGCGGCGGCGGCGGGGCGGCAAGTCGCGCGCAAGGCATTCTATCCCAACGTCAATCTGGCGGCGCTCGCCGGGTTCCAGGCGGTCGGGCTGGGCAATTTGCTGTCGCTCGATGCCGGCACGGTCGGTGCCGGACCGGCGGTGCATCTGCCGATCTTCGACAACGGCCGGTTGAAGGCCGATCTGGCCGGCGCGACCGCCGCGCTCGACCTTGCCACCGCGGACTATAACGACCGGGTGATCGGCGCGGTACGCGAGGCGGCGGATGCGATGTCGCGGGTCGCGGCGCTGAGCGCCGACCGCGCCCGACAGCGCGAGGTCGTGCGCGGCTTTTCCGAGACCGGGCGGCTGAACGCGGTTCGCGTCGCGAGTGGGCTCGATAGCCGGCTCGACCTGGTCGACAACGACGTACGCACGCTGGAAGCCGAACAGGCCGACGCCAATCTCGCTGCCAATGCAGCCCAGCAGCGCGTCGCGCTCGTGCTGGCGCTCGGTGGCGGCTTCACGCAGGATATCCGATGACCGATACGCAGACGCCTGCCCCGCCCACGGGCAATCCGACCCGCAAGCGTGCGCTGACCGTGCTGTCGGTCGTCGTCGTGATCGGCGCGATCGTCTGGGCGGTGTTCCACTTCCTGCTGGCGGCACCGGAGCAGGAAACCGACGACGCCTATATCGCCGGCGACGTGGTAGCGATCACCGCGCGCGATCCGGGGCAGGTGACCGATATCCATGCGGACAACACGCAGGTCGTGAAGGCCGGCCAGCCGCTGATCGATCTGGATGCCGCCACCGCCGATGTCGGGATCGCATCCGCCGAGGCCGAATTGGCGCGCGCGGTTCGGGCAACGCGGTCGGACTTTTCGAAGCTGGGCGAGACCAGCGCCGCGGTGGTGCAGGCACAGGCCGAACTCGCGCGCGCACAGAACGACCTGAAGCGCCGTCGTGGTGCGGCGGCCGAGGGTGCGGTGTCGGGCGAGGAGCTCGGTCATGCCGCGGACCAGGTCAAGGTGGCGAGCGCGACGCTGGCGCTGGTTCGCAGCCAGCAGGCACAGTCGCAGAATGGCGTCGCCGGCACCACGGTGTCGAACAATCCGGCGGTGATGGCGGCGATCGCGGCCTATCGACGCGCCGCGATCACGCGCAGCCATATGCATGTCGTCGCGCCAATCGACGGCGTTGTCGCACAGCGTACCGTGCAGCTGGGGCAGCAGGTTTCGGCGGGCATGCCGCTGATGGCGGTGGTGCCGCTCGACCGGGTGTGGGTCGACGCGAACTTCCGCGAGACGCAGCTGCGCGACCTGCGCATCGGCCAGCCGGCGACGGTGACCGCGGACATGTACGGCGACGACCTGGTTTATCACGGGCATGTCGTCGGCTTGGGTGCGGGCAGCGGCAATGCGTTCGCGCTGCTGCCGGCGCAGAATGCCAGCGGCAACTGGATCAAGATCACGCAACGCGTGCCGGTGCGCATCGCGCTCGATAAGGCCGAGTTGCAGCGCAACCCGTTGCGGGTCGGGCTGTCGGTGAACGCCACGGTCGATACCGCGAACCGGTCTGGGACGATGGTCGGACGTCCGGCGACCGCGGCATATCGTGGGCTGTCGACTGGTGCAGGCGATCCGGCGGTCGAGGCTAAGATCCGGCAGATCATTGCGGCGAACCGGTGATGGGGTCGCTTCCACCCCGGCGGAGGCCGGGGCCTAGTTGGGGGACGATCGTCAGCGCTCCGTTACCACAGCCTTCCCAATTGGGCCCCGGCCGTCGCCGGGGTGGTGGGTTTCATGACGAGGTGGTGGGCTGATGGCCGCCCCATCCGGCGCCGGTCCTGCGCCGCTGACCGGCGGGCCACTCGCGCTTACCGCGATCGCGCTTGCGCTCGGCACCTTCATGCAGGTGCTGGACACGACGATCGCGAACGTGTCGCTGCCGACGATCGCCGGTAATCTCGGCGTCTCCAGCGACAATTCGACGTGGATCGTCACTGCGTTTGCCGTCGCGAACGGCGTCGCGGTGCCGCTGACCGGGTGGCTGATGGGCCGGTTCGGCGTGGTGAAGACGTTCTGCGTATCCGTCATGCTTTTCACCTTCGCGTCGTTCCTGTGCGGGATCGCGTGGGACCTGCCGTCGCTGATCGGGTTCCGCATCCTGCAGGGCGCAGTGTCGGGCCCGATGATTCCGGGCAGCCAGGCGCTGCTGATTGCGATCTTCCCGCCGCACAAGCGCGGCACCGCGCTGGCGATCTGGTCTATGACAACGCTGGTGGCGCCGATCATGGGGCCGATCCTGGGCGGCTACATCTCCGATAATTACCACTGGAGCTGGATTTTCCTGATCAACGTGCCGTTCGGGCTGTTCACCGGGTTCATCTGCTGGAAAATGCTGGGCAAGCGCGACACGCCGACGCGGAAGCTGCCGATCGACGGGATGGGCTTGATCCTGCTGGTGATGTGGGTCGGTGCGCTGCAGATCGTGCTCGACCTGGGCAAGAACGACGACTGGTTCGCGTCTGATCGCATCGTCATCGCCGCGGTGGTCGCGCTGATCGGGTTCGCAACCTGGCTGATCTGGGAGCTGACCGACGCCAATCCGGCGGTGAACTTGACTCAGTTCAAGAACCGCAACTTCGCGATCGGGACACTGGCCTTCTGCCTTGGCTATGCTGTGTTCTTCGCGAACACGCTACTGCTGCCGCTCTGGCTGCAGACGCAGATGGGGTATACCGCGACCTGGGCCGGGCTGGTCGCGGCGCCGTCGGGAATCGTCGCTGTAATCCTGACGCCGTTCGTGGCGCGGATCGCGGGTAAGGTCGACGCGCGGATCCTGGCGACGGTGTCGTTCGCGGCGTTCGGCTACTCCTATTACCTGCGCTCGGGCTACACGACCACGGCCAGCTTCTACGACCTGATGCTGCCGATGATGGTGCAGGGGATCGCGATGGCGACCTTCTTCCTTTCGATGCTGACGATCTCGCTAGATCGTATTCCGCCCGAACGGCTGCCGTCGGCGACGGGCGTGTCGAACTTCGCGCGGATCACCGCTGGGAGCTTCTCCGCGTCGCTGATCACGACGATGTGGGACCGACGCGAGGCGCTGCATCAGACCCGGCTGTCCGAGGTGGTGGGGCAGGGGATGCCGTATCGGCTCGCGGCGGACGGGCTGGCGCGACTGGGGTTGACCGATACGCAGGCGGCCGGCGCGATTACGCGGCAGATGGTCGGGCAGGCGTATCTGCTGGCGTCGACCGACCTGTTCCGAATTTCGGCGTGGCTGTGCCTGTCGCTGGTGGTGATCGTCTGGTTCACGCGGAAGGCATCGCCACCTAAGGGTCCGATCGCGGCAGACTAGCGCGATCGGGCTCCCGGTTTAAAGGGCCGGTTCGTTACCGGCCGAGCAGCACCCGTGCCTGGCCGGCAATCTGCGCCAGCATCGCCGCGTTCGGCACCGCAGCATGGCGGGCGCGGTCGATTACCGCCTTGAACTGCGCGACGCGGGGCGCATTGGCGAGCAGCCAGGTCTCAACCGCGCCCTGCGGATCGGTCGCGCCGCAGCGGGCGAGGAATTCCAGGCGAAGCTGCTGGAAATCGCGCGCGAGGCCCGCGATCAGCAGCCGCTCCCACGGATCGGTCGGACTGATCCGCGCCGCGTTGGCCTGCGCCCAGTCCAGCCCCAGCGCCTGGCCGAGGTGCGTGAACGCACGGGTCAGGACCGCCTCGTCGAGCGACAGGCGCTGGCCCAGTTCGGCCAACCCGACTGCGCCGTCCAGTTCGAACAGCCTGACGACCTTTCGGGCCAGTGCCGCGGGCGCGCCGACGGTTTCAAGCTGTCCGGCAATCCGGTCGCTCTGCGCGCTGGCTTCCGCGAGCAGCAGCGCCTTGGTCTGGCCGTCGAGGTGCGCGATACCCTGGCTCAACCGCGACAGCACGTCTGCCGGGCTCGATCCGGGCGCGGAAACCCGCAGCAGGTCGGCGATCTGCGACCGCGTCGCCACCGCAACCTCGTCGAACAGCGCAATCCGGGCTGCCTCTGGCATCGCCGTCGTTTCGATTTCGGCCCACAGGGCGGGCAGGTCGAACAGCCGCTCGGCGACCACGAACATGCCCGCGATGTCGCCCATCGCGGCGCCTTCTTCTTCGGCAAGCTCGAACGGATAGAGCACGCCCAGGCGGTTGACGATGCGATTGGCGAGCTTAGTCGCGACGATCTGCCCGCGCAGCTGATGCGCATCGATCGCGGCCGCATAACGATCGCGCATCGCGGTCGGGAAGGCGGCGTGGAGGTCCGGCTTCAGTTCGTCGTCGGTGGCGATGTCGCTCTGCTCGATCGCATCCTGCAACGCGAGCTTGGCGGTCGCGAGCAGCACCGCGAGCTCGGGGCGGGTCAAGCCGAGCCCGTCCTGGCCGCGGCGCAGCAGGATGTCGTTCGGTGCCAGCCCCTCGACTGCGCGATCGAGCCGCCCGGTGTTCTCGAAGATCTCGATCACGCGGACATAGCTCGGCACGGCGACGGCGCCGTCGGCCTCGGCGATCGACAGCGCCAGCGTCTGCAGGCGGTTGTCCTCCAGCACGATGTGCGCGACGTCGTCGGTCATCGATGCGAGCAGCGTGTTGCGTGCCTCATAATCGAGGCGACCCTCGATCATCTCGCGGTTCAGCGCGATCTTGATATTGACCTCGTTGTCCGAACAATCGACGCCTGCCGAATTGTCGATGAAGTCGGTGTTGATCCGCCCGCCGCGTGCCGAGAACGCGATGCGTGCGGCCTGGGTCACGCCCAGATTGGCGCCTTCGCCGATCGCAGTGACGCGCAGATCCTCGGCGTTGACGCGCAGGCGGTCGTTGGCGGGGTCGCCGACCGCGACGTTCGCCTCGGACGCTGCCTTCACATAGGTGCCGATGCCACCGAACCACAGCAGGTCGACCGGCGCCTTGAGGATCGCGGTGATCAGCGCGCCTGGCTCGATCTCGCTGACGTTCAATCCCAGTGCCGCCTGGATCTGGGGCGAGAGCTTCACGACCTTGTCGGTACGCGCGAACACGCCGCCGCCTTCGGAAATCAGCGTCGAGTCGTAATCCGCCCAGCTCGAGCGGGGCAGTGCGAACATCCGGTCGCGTTCGGTCCAGCTTGCTGCGGGATCGGGGTCGGGATCGAGGAAGATGTGACGATGGTCGAACGCCGCAACGATCTTGAGCGTCTTTGACAACAGCATGCCGTTGCCGAACACGTCGCCCGACATGTCGCCGCAGCCGACCACGGTGATCGGCTGGGTCTGCACGTCGATACCGCGCTCGGCGAAGTGGCGTTGGACGCTGATCCAGGCGCCCTTGGCGGTGATGCCCATCGCCTTGTGATCGTACCCGACGCTGCCGCCGCTCGCGAACGCATCGCCGAGCCAGTAGCCGCGTTCCAGCGCGAGGGCGTTCGCGACGTCGCTGAAGGTCGCGGTGCCCTTGTCGGCGGCGACCACGAAATAGGGGTCGTCACCGTCGAGGATCGTCACGTTCTCGGGGTGCACCACCGCCCCTTCGACGATGTTGTCGGTGATCGACAGCAGCGAGCGGATGAAGATGCGATAGCTTTCGGTGCCTTCGGCCAGCCACGCGTCGCGGTTGGCGGGGGAGGGGAGCTGCTTCGGATAGAAGCCGCCCTTGGCGCCGGTCGGGACGATGACCGCATTCTTGACGCGCTGGGCCTTCATCAGGCCGAGAATCTCGACGCGGAAATCGTCGCGGCGATCGGACCAGCGCAGGCCGCCGCGCGCGACCGGGCCGGCGCGCAGGTGGATGCCCTCGACGCGGGGCGAATAGACCCAGACCTCGCGCCACGGCACCGGCGCCGGAAGACCGGGGATCAGGTGGCTGTCGAGCTTGAACGCCAGCGCTTCCGCCGCTGCGGGGGTGAAGGCGTTGGTGCGCAGCGTCGCGGCGACCAGGCTGCGATAGGCGCGCAGGATACGGTCGTCGTCGATCGCGGCGACCGCATCGAGCCCGGCCTCGATCGCATGATCGGCCTCGATCGCGTTGCCCGGATGCGCCGGGTCGTGGACCGCGGTGAACCGCGCGATCAGCGCCGCGGCGACGTTGGGCGCGCGGCGGAGCGCATCAACCACGGTGGTCAGGCCGTAAGGCAGACCGGCCTGGCGGAGATATCGGAACCAGGCGCGGAACAGCACGATCGCACGCGGTGCCATACCCAGTTCGACGATCAGGCGGTTGAACGCGTCGTTCTCGGCTGCGCCCTCGAGGACCGCGGCGATCGCGCCTTCAAGGGTTTCGGCATCGGTATCGAGCGCGGCGTCGTTCGCTTCCAGCACGAAATCATGGACGAACGCGTCGCCGTCGCCCTGCAACCGCGTCGGCAGTTCGCCGATCACACGGAACCCGAAATTCTCCAGCACCGGCACCGCGTCCGACAGCGCCAGTGCGCCGCCGAGCTTGTAGATCTTCAGCTGGCGATTTTCGCCCGGCGCGCTCGCGATCAGCCGTACGCCGCGGGATTCCGGGTCTTCGAGTGCGGCCAGCCGCTGGATATCGGCGGCGGCTTCGGCGGCGCTGCTGACGTTGCGGTAATTCTGCGGGAATGCTGCAGCCCAGCGTAGCGCGAGCCGCGCGGCCCGCGGTGCGGCCAGCGTCTCGGCGAGTGCGGCCTCGACATCGGGACCCCAGCCGCGGACCATGCGCTGCAACCGTGCGGCCAGCGGCGCGACCTCGGGCATGCGGCCATCGCCGCGCAGGTCGAGGGTGTAGCGGATCAGCGCGACGCCGCCGTCTTCCAGCCCGATCGACCAGTTCAGCACGGTCGCGTTCGCGGCCTCGGCGAGCATCTCGCCGATCGCAACGCGGCGGCTGGTCGTGACGTCGTCGCGCTGCAGCCAGGCGAACGCGAACAGATGCCGTTTCAGCGTCGACTGGACCAGCACCAGCGCAGGCCGCGGGCGATCCGCCAGGCTCATCGCGGTCAGCGCCAGCTCTTCGAGCGCGGCGGGTTCGAACGCGATGACCAGATCGTGCGGCAACTGGGTCAGCGCATGCGTCAGCGCCTTGCCGGCATGGCCGCGCGGGTCGAAACCGAACTTCTGCTCCAGCGCCTTCAGCGCGGTGCGCAGCACGGGCACGTCGCGCGGCCGTGCGGCGAGGGCGTCGCTGGTCCACAGCCCGGCATGGATCGACAGGCCAGTCACTGTCGCGCCCGCCATCACCGGCACGATCACGAGGTCGAGCGGCACGGCGCGGTGGACGGTGGAGATCAGGTTCGACTTCAGCAGCAACGGCGCGGTCCTGCCGCTTTCGAACCACTGGATCGCGAGTGCGCGCGATGCCTCCGCCAGGATCGGGGTGCGATGTTCCTGCCGGGCGATGCCGAGTGCGGCGCCACCGCTGCCGTCGCGGTGCCACAGCTGATGACCGAGCAGGGTCAGGCTGCCGTCGAGGAACCAACGCAACAGCGCGGCGCCTTCGTTGTCCGATACCCCGATGATGTCCGCCGCCATCCGCGCCTGCATCGCGCGCCAGTCGGTCACCGCGGCGCGGACGTCGGCGAGCACCGCGGTCAGATCCTCGACCAAGCCGCGACGGTCGCGCGCGTCGGCGCGTTCCATCTCGAGATAGATCATCGATTCGGGGGTGCCAGCCGGACCGGTCGATTCACCGATCGATTCGAGCGTGCCGTCTGTGCCGCGGGTGGTCGTGACGACGGGGTGGATGATGCGATCGACCGCGATGCACTGGGCACCGATCGCGGCGGCGACCGAATCGACCAGGAACGGCATGTCGTCGTTGACGATCGCGACGCGCATGCGGCGGCGCACGTCGTCGGCGGCGATCGGTTCGATCGCGATCGCCGGCGCGTCGCCATCGCGGTGCGCGGCGGTGGCGGCGACGAAGGCCGCGGCGTGCGCGATCTCTCCCGCGCCGAAGTCCTTGAGTTCGCCCGGAAGAGCGCGTTCGGTTAGCCGGGCCGCAAGGGCGTCGGTCAGCATCTGCATGTTGTTCGCCATGCCCGCGCCTATGCGCCCGTGGCGGGATGAGCTCAAGGCTTGTGGCGGTTGCGAAGGCGCCGTGTTGCGGTGCAGCGCGGTACTGGTTCGGTCGGTCCCGCGCCTCAGCTGATGGCGCGGACTGCGCGCTCGTTGAGCGCATGGTCGCCGGTGACGGAACCGACGATATCGATCCCGCCGCCGGGTGCGACGCGACCGACGAGCAGCACGGTTTCACCGACCGCCGCCTGCGTCTCGATGGCGAGATGCCCCAGCGTGGTTTGGCGTGGCGCGCGCTTTGCCGGGGAGGCGGCGCGTTTCGACGGGCCCCGCTCGGCGGCGACGATCGCCTTGATGCCGCCCGGGGTGCCGGCCAGCAACGATGCCAGCTCGCCGCTGCCGATGCCGGTCCGGCGCGCATGCTGCAGCACGGTCGCGAAGTCTGCCAGTCGGGCGGGGTCGTATTCTGCGCCGAACACCAGTTCGACTATCGGGGTGGTCGGCGCGGCGGGCTGGGCCGCAATGCAGGCGTCGGACAGCGTTTCGACATAGTCGGCCGTGTCGCGTTCTGCCGCGAGCGCGAAATCATGTGCGCGACCGAGCGCACGATAGAGCGCGGCGCGGCGGCGGGTATCGGCGGCGCGGACCTGTGCCGCGCTGTCGCGGGCGATCGTCAGCCGGTCGCCGAGCGAGTCCGTGGCGGCGGGGTCGGCCGCCTGCGGTTCGGGCACGATCTCGGTCAGCAGGAATTCGTCGGGGACGGAATCGAGGGCGACTACGGGCGGCGGGGGGACGGGATCGACGACGGTATCGAACCCGCCGCTTGGGCCGTCCGCCCAGATCGGCGTCGCAACGCCGGGTGTAGGGCCCGCGCGGACAGCGGCGTCGAGCTCGGCATCCAGCGTCGCCTGCAGGCCGTCGTCGACCAGTTCCTTCCAGTTGATCACGCCGAACAGGAAGTCGATGTCCGGACCGCTCGACGAGAACGGCATCAGGATGCCGCGATACAGTGTGGTGCGACCGCGGCTGCCGACGAATTCCGCCTCGAAACCGATCGGCGCGCGGTTGGCGATGATTTCCAGATAATGGTCGGTCAGGCGCGACAGCAGCGATCGGCTGGGCACGTCGGCGATCGACGCGATCGGACCGACCAGCGCGCATTCCTCGCGCAGCGCCTGGCCGAGATACGCGATCCCGGGATTTTCGACGCCGTCGCTGAAATCGAGCAGCACGCTGTGCGGACCGAAATCGGCGATACCCGCGGGATCCAGCGTCGCGATCGACGGGTAGGGGCGGCCCTTCAGCAGCGATACCCAGTGATTATAGGCGCGCACATGCATCCGCCGCTCGTCGCCGCCGAGCTCGAACATCGCGTCGTTGACGCCCGCATCGGTAGAATCGGGCTCCTGCTCGATCCGCTCGTCGTCCAGGCCGCGTGCCGTATCCATGGTTCATCCCCGTTTCGTCCGGCGCTTGTGCACCGCGCTTGGTAAACGAGGCGTAAAGTCGCCTGTTGGAAGCGATGGATGGCGATGGCGGAAAGTCGCTTGTCAGCGATTTGGCGACCTGTTAGTGGCGGCCACCTCGACAGGCAAACGCCTTGGTCGACGCCGCTTTAGCTCAGCTGGTAGAGCATCGCATTCGTAATGCGGGGGTCACAGGTTCGAGTCCTGTAAGCGGCACCAACCTACAAAAACCGTCGGTAGATCAATCGTTTAAGCCATGGTCCCGAGCGGATCGTCGCACAACGGTGTCGCACACCGCCCCGCGAACCTTCCTCAAGTTGTTCAGATGGTTCAGTTTCGTGTGCTCTGAACTGTCGCACACAGGTGTCGCACAGAAGACAAAGCGGAGTATGGCGTCGAGGTGCGGTTTATCAGTATTGTGTTCGCGTCCCCCAAGACCTGTGTTCGCTCGTTGGTCGATCCCATATCAACCGCTCTCTGGGAACGACCTGCATCGCCGTTGCTCGACGATTGGCCCGTGGATTCGCCTACTGCATTAAGGAGAAGTTCAATGCGGTAAAGAAAAAACTTGGGTCTGGCGGACAGCATCGATTGTCGCGCGATCAGTGATACTGTGCACTGTAGAGGGTAAGCATCAGGCACCATCCAAGCGATCGTCCATCAGCATGGCAGAACTATGCGAGCTTTATCTGAATGATCCTACGATGCAGCGGTCACCGAAGAGCGCCGTAGTTTATCGCACGACCCTCAAGACCATCAGCGAAATACTTGGCCAGATTCCCGGTATATTCTGTATCGCGAGACGCATGCCGGAATGTCCTCAAGGCGCTTCAAGTTTTACCCGGCAATGCGCGGAATCGATGGCCTACGCTGTCGCTTGTCGAGATCATGGATGAAGCAAGGCGAACGAAAGAAGCCGCCATGAGTCCGGCAAACGCGAACGAATACATGAATAAGCTGCCCAGTCTGCTGAACTGGGCAGTGAAGGAAGAGCTTATTGATAAGAACCCCGCTAGAGGGCTCAGGATCGCAGAGCCGTTGAATGCCCGAGAGAAAAGGCAACCTTTCTTTATCGTTCAACTACGTCGCATATTCGATGCCCCGTTGTATCGAGGATGCCGGGACGATGAGAACGGATATGCTGTTCGAGGTTCGAAACGCCCCCCGGCGAGCACGATTTTGGATACCGTACAAGAGGTTTGCGGGTCGTGGAACCCCTATCGGCTCGTGAGAAATGGCTTCTCTTCGCCAATTGGCAGCTTTAGCGTCACATCTGACGCACCCCTTTATCGGGGTTGTCGCGATGACGAAAACGGCTACGCGATTGTCGGATGAAATCAATCGCGACGCTTCCATTTCTGGATTCCGCTCGTGGCTCTGTGGTCGGGGCTACGGCAAGGCGCGATTTGCCAGATGCTTGCCGACGATGTCCGAGATCGACGGAGTTCTATGCTTTGTGGTGTCAACGGGTGGAGACAATGGCAAGCGCCTCAAGACGGAGGCGAGCCATTGGGTGGTGCCGATCCATCCGGAACTACGAAAGATCGGATTTGCGAGTTACGTCACTGAGCGCCGCAAGGAGCATGATGTCCGCCTCTTCGCCGACCTCACCAACGACTCTCTGGGTCTCTACTCCGGCAAGTTTTCAAAGTGGTTTTCTCGATTCCTGATTTCCTGCGATGCAGCCCGCGAACGCACATGTTTTCACGGCCTCAGGCACTCGTTTCGTGATGCTCTGCGCGAGGCGAGGATCGAACGCGACCTCGCGCTCACGCTTGGCGGCTGGAGAACTACATCAGGGAACGGCGCGGGAGCGGTCGCAGATTCCTATGGCCGAGGATATCCGCGTCGATGCGGCATGAGTCTCGTGCAAGTTGCAGCGGCAGGCTAAGGTCGGCGACGTCGAGCTGTGCAATGTTTTGACGGTGTTGGGCTAGGCGCTCCGCGGACATCGTATCCTTCGGGGGTGTCAGGCCCTTTTCGACCATCTCAAGCAAGCGGCGCATCCTCGTTCCCGCCGCGACCTTCTCCCGTCGGACGCAATCCAAATCCTTTAGCCGCTGTGTATCCGCAACATCCGACTTCTCAAGCACTGCCTGCAGCAGTTACGTCAGCCGCTGCCGCTGCAGAATACGTTCGGTCAGAACGGAGAGGGCGATGGCGTCGAGCTCGTCCTGCCGCATCGCGCGGGTTCCGCAGCGCCCGGCAGCAGACGCCGTGCATAGCGCGACAGGGCGTAGACATAGATGATGTCCACGGCCGTTCCTGGCTGATAGCCTTAGTCAACATGGCGTCGAACTGGCGGGTGCAGCTTGCGGCCGGCGACGTTCGGTTCTTCGAACATCGCGATGATCTGAATCTCGTCGCGCTCGGCGCGGCTTTGGATCGCCGCGATCTGAGCGGCGATATTGGCAATGTTTCCGCCCTCGGCATCGTTGCTGACGCGGAAATATTCGTAGGCGCGTTACGGCCGATTTATGGTCTTTCATTCTGCTAGTAGCGTTCGCGTCGTCTGCTGCCCTCCAATCTTCCTCTTTATTGTCGAACAGTGCGGTCAGTGCTCCGCTGAGAACGCTGGTGATCAGTTCGGCCTCGCCGGGTAGGACCGGGATCTTCCTTGGGAGATCGACTACCACATCGCGCGAACGGACACCGTGATCCGGTCGATCGATTACGTTCGTTGAGGAGGAAGGCGGTAGCAGCCGTTGGTTGCCATCTGTTTAGCTTCCTGGGGGCCGCCAACCCCGAAACGAATCAAATCGTCGGCTTCGATCTGCTCAGCCAGATCACAGGTCGAACCGGTCAGATCGGCGACGTGAGCGCAGCTACTTGCTTATTATTAGACTCGTGTTCGTGAACTGTCTCAGTGAAGTCCCCGGTTTCCGATGAAGGCTGACTAACATATTAATCATATGAAAAGGATTTATTGCGCCGCAGCCTATTGGGCGAAGGTGGCATTGGAAGTCGCCGCACCGTTACCGCCAAAGACCATCACTTCGTTGGCGAGATCGGATAGCGACTGAGCGCGGGCGGGGGCAGTGCGGTCATTAGACCAAACAATACGATCCGTTTCGCTATCATCCCATGTCGCCGCGAATGCTCGAGCTTCAGCTTCCGAACGCGATCATGGCGGACGTGAAACGAAAGAACAATGTTGATGAAGTGCCGCGGGCGGCGAGTTCGTTAAGCATGGTACCAGAACCAAAACTGCCGTTTCCTGCGTCGTCATTGAGCCGCAGGAAGAATATTATCGTGCGTAGTGCTGCGTCGGGTTCCCGCTATTTTTTACTGTATATCATATGCGTCACCGGCATCTGGACAATGTCCCTCGCCTGTCGATAAAGGTAAGTCGAAGCAGGGGGATGCGGAATGGTTGGAATGTTTTCGTCGGGGCGGCGAGTGCGTGCGCTTGCGTTGCAGACGAGCGGAATGGCGTTGACGCTCGTGCTGACCGGGCCGGCCTTCGCGCAGTGCGCACCCGAGCCGACCCAGGCGAACGGCACCACGACCTGCACCGGCACCGATCCGAATGGCGTGACGGTAACCACGTCCGGCACGACCGTCAGCGTACCCATCGGCGCGACGGTGCTGGGTGGCGGACGACCCGGCATCGCGGTGCAGGCGCCAGCCACCGGTTTTGGATCAGGGGTCACCGTGACGGTCGCGGGCCGCGTCGATGGCGGCGCGCAAGCGGGCGTGAGCGTGCAGGCGCAGCCATCGCAGGGCTTCAGTACCGCGAACATCGCGCTAACGGTCGCGCAGGGTGGCACCGTGACGGGCAATACTGCGCTGACGGTCGGGCAGGCGGCGGCAGGTTCATCCTATGTCTATGCGACGGTCGACAATGCCGGGACCCTGACGGGGACGAGCGGCATTGCGCTGCAATCGACGACGCCCACCTTCGCAGGGTTTTCGACGATAACGAACCGCGCCACCGGCACGATCGGCGCGATCAGCGGACCGGTTGGAACGCTGACGAATGCGGGCACGATCGACGGCGGCGTACGCGGCGCCGTCGATATGGGCACGGGCGGCCTATTCAACGGCAGTGTCACCAATTCGGGCACTATCGCCTCGACGAGCACGGTCGCGACGGTCGCCAATCTAGGTTCGTTTCGCGCCGTCATGAACAGCGGCACCATCGCCAACCGGGGCACGGGGGCCGCGCTGACGGGCGAGAACCTGTCGATCACCAATGCCAGCGGCGGGCGGATCACGAGCGCCGGCGCCACCGCCATCCAGTCCAATACCTATCTGACGCTGACCAATGCCGGTACGATCACCGGGAACGTTATTACCGCGTCGCAGCCGAGCTACGTGACCGGTAGCACGATCGATTCGAGTTCGGGAACGATTGCAGGTTCGGTGACCTTCGGCGTGGGCGACGATACGCTGATTGCCGGCTGGAACGGCACCGGTCTGGTGACCGGCATCACCGGTGCGATCAACGGCGCGGCTGGCACCGATACGTTGCGCGTTAAATTCACCGCGGATGCAACGATCGCCAGAACGATCGTCTTGCCGACCAACTTCGAACGCGTGTCGCTTGCGCCGGATACCAAGGTGACGACGACGTTGGCGGACGGGTTCAATGCGCCGGGGCCTATCTTGATCGGGGGTAGCGGCACGGTCATCAACCGGACGACTATCGTCGGCGCGACCCAGGCGGTTGCCGTCGATTCCGCCTCGCTGAGCTCTCCGACTTTCGTCAATGCCGGTACGATCGTCACCACGGCCGGCAGGTCGGGCGTCTTCGCGCTGGGGCTCGGCTTCTCCATCAACCGGTTCGAGAACAGCGGGACGATCACGGCGACCGGCGACGGCGTCGACTTCGGTTCGCAGGGCAGGTTCCTCAACAGCGGTACCATTACCGCGGCGGGCACCGGCGTTTCATTGTTCGGGCCCTATTTCACAAATTCGGGCACGATCCGCTCGACCGGCGGGATCGGCGTCATCCTGTCGGGGTCATACGGATCGGACTGGACCAACAGCGGCCGTATCGAAGGCGCCACAGCCGGCGCGCGCGTCAGCAGCACGCTGATCAACACCGGGACGATCGCATCGGCCGCGACCGGCGTGCAGCTCGATTACTACGGCGTGCTGGTTAACCGTGCGGGCGGCATCGTCACTGGCGGAACCGCGGGGATCGCAGGCACGTCCAATTCGATGTTCGGTGCTGCAATCGTCAATGCCGGCACGATCAACGGCAATGTCCGCCTCGTCGGCGCGTCGATCAGCAACTATAATCCCAACCGCTATTTCGCGGTCGCGGGCGGCGTGCTCAACGGTAGCCTGACTCTCGGCACGGGCGATACGCTGATCACCGAACTCGTCAATCGCGGATCGGGGGCGTTCGCGGGCATCACCGGCAGCGTGACGGGATCGGGCACGCAGCTGCGCTACCGCGTGCGCAGCGATGCGGCGGGCACGCTCGGCCTGCCGACCGGCTTCGTCGGCGTCGGCTACGACTTGTACGACGATGCGACTCTGACGCTCACCGGCACCGCCAGCCAGTCGTCGCCGACTTTCTTTACCCCGCCGTTGATGCTGGCGGGGCGCGGCACCGTCGACCTGAACGGCACGATCGCCGCGACCAGCCAGCCGGCGATCCTCGTCACCTCGCTGCTCATCGCTCCCGGCGAGACCTCGCCGACGAGCAGCGGCCTCGCCATCACCAGCCGCGGCGCGCTGACGCTCGATCATCCGAACGATACGAACGGGGCCTCCTCCGCCGTCGTGCTGAGCGGGAACGACAGCTTCACCAACACCGGCACGATCACGGTGCGGGATCGGGCAACGACGATCTCCAACCCGATCTACGCGATCTCGGGCGGCAAAGCCGTCGTCAACAGTGGCACGATCACGCTCACCAATGCGGGTGGCGTGACCAACGCGCCGGCGTTCACCAATTCCGGCGCGATCATCCAGACCGCGGGAATCTCCGGCACGGCGGCGGTCAATGGCATCGCGGCACTGACCAACAGCGGCACGATCGACTCCACCGGCGCGGCGGTGTTGCTGAGCTACGGCAACAGCATCGTCAATTCGGGACGGATCGCCAGTTCCGGCGGTCCCGCGATCGCGACCGTGCTCTACAGCACCACCTATAATGCGGCGATCACCAACCAGGCGGGCGGTACGATCCGCGGCGCGGCGGGTCAGGCGGCGATCCAGATCGCGGGCGGCACGCTGAGCAATGCGGGGACGATCGCCGGGTCGGTCGATCTGGGCTATGCGACCAACGGCCGGTCGTTCCTGTCGGCCACCTACATCGCCGACGGCGGCACGCTCGCGGGCGATCTGCGCTTCGGGTCGGGCGACGACGTGTTCATCGCGACGGACGGCGTGACCGGGGTCAGCGGCACGATCGACGGAGGGCAGGGGATCGATACCTTCGTCCATGCCCGCACGACCAGCGGTACCGTGACACTAGGCGCGCCGACGGCGACGAGCTTCGAGCGCGAAGGTGCGCGCGCGCAGGGTGCCGGAACGACCGTGACGATCGCCGCGGCGGCACCGTTCGCGACGGATGTCGTCGTTTCGGGCGACGGCGCGATCGTCAACACCGCGACGATCCGCGGCCAGGTCTACGTCCGTACGCCCGACTTCGGCCAAACCGCCGCCACCGCGCGGCTCGCGTCCTTCACCAACGCCGGCGGTGTCGACATGGGCTTCGCCGGCGCGGTCGGCAGCATCGTCAACACGGGAACGATCGGCACGAACACACTGGCGGTCAACGCGGTCGCGAGTAGCCAGAACGACACGCTGGCCTTCTCCAACAGCGGCACGATCCTCAACAACGGACGCGCGAATCCCGTCTCTCTGGGCGCCTCCAGCATCACCTTCGGCAATAGCGGTGCGATCACGAGCGGCGGAAACGGCATCGCCGCGTCGCTGTTCAGCTACGCTGGCGGGGCGATTGCGGCGACGAACAGCGGCACGATTACGGGCGGGTTCGATGCATCCTCCTACGGCTATGCCGGCTCGGACACCGCCGCGCCGGCCACGGCATCCGTGTCGCTGGTCAATAGCGGCACGATCACGCGTGCGCGCGGCACGGCCGTCGACCTCTACGCCGGAACGTACGGCACTGCGGGCAGCGTATCGCTTACCAATACCGGCACGATCGAGGCGACCGGCAGCAGCGGCACCGGTGCGCTGGTCAACGCGGCTGGCGACGGCGTTTTCCAACAGACCATCAACGTGGTCAATTCGGGCACGATTCGTGCGAACGGTAGTGCCAGCGTCGCCCTCATTCTCAACAGCAATTCTCCGGCCACGGCGCCGGTCGTCAAGGCGGTGGTGGTCAACGCCGCTACGGGCGTGATCGAGGCCACCGGCCCGACTGCCACCGCGCTCCTGTCCTACGATGCTGGGATCGATCTCACGAATGCGGGGACGATCAAAGGCAGTGCAGGCACGGTACTCGCAGCCGACAATCCCTTCGCGCTTTATCTCGGCACGTCATACGTCGCCGGCGCGATCCAGACGGGCGGCAGCGCCGACGACCGGATCGTCAACACGGGCACCATCATCGGCTCGGTCGCGCTCGGCGAAGGTAGCGACACGATCGAGAATCGCGGTCGCATCGAGGGCAACGTATTCCTCGGCGCGGGCGACGACACGCTCCTGCAACTCGCCAGCGCGACGCTGGTCGGTACGGTCGATGGTGGCGTGGGCCTCGACAGCCTGGTGGTCGACGCGACCGGCGGCGGCGCGGTCAATGGCGACCAGTTCGTCAACTTCGAACGCTTCAGCCAAGTCGGCCAAGGCAACGTCGCCTATTCGGGCAATTTCCGCTTCGACACGATCGGTGTTGGCGGCAGCAATATCACCGTCGCGGCGGGCCAGACGCTGACCAGCACAGGTCCCGTCACGCTGACGGGAACCGGCGCGGCCGAGACCGTGATCAACAACGGCTCCATCGCGGGCTCGGTCGCGCTGCTCGGCGGCAATGATCGTTTCGTCAACAATGGCAGTGTCGGCGGCGCGGTGTCGCTGGGCGACGGCGACGACGAGTTCGTCGAGGGGGCCGGCAGCCGCGTCGCAGGCGGCGTCGACGGCGGCGCGGGCAGCGACCTCTATACGGTCGTCCTCGCTGGCGACCGTACCGGTCTCGGCGCGCGAACCGGGTTCGAGCGCCTGGGCGTAATGGGAACGGGCGCGTTGTCGCTCACGCTCGATCAGAGCTTCGACACGGTTGTGCTGACCGGCACCGGGCTGAACGTAACACTCGCTGGTCGCAGCATCGGCGCGGTCACCGGATCGGCAGCCGCCGATACGCTGGCGGTCGACGGCGACATCGCCAGCGTATCGCTCGGCGCTGGCGACGACACGCTCGCGCTCGGGACTACGCGCGCGGCGGGCCGCTACGACGGTGGCGCGGGCACCGACACGCTGCGCGTCACCGCGGCGACTCCGGTCACTTTGGCGGGCACCGCGACCGGCTTTGAGCAGCTCGTGCTTGCGGGCAACGCGCTCATAGTGACGGGGACGCTCGGCTCGACCGGTGCGGCGCTCGCTTTCGGCGCCGGCGACCAGCAGCTCAAGCTCGCCAACGGCGGCACGCTGGCCGGCACGATCGATCTCGGTGCGGGGAATGACAGCTTCCGCCTCGCCGCAACTGGCACGCTGATCGGCACCGTAGCAGGCGGCGCCGGCACCGACGTCGCGACCATCGAGCTGGCGGGCAACCGTACGATCGGCGGCGAGCTGACCGGGTTCGAGACACTCGCTACCGAAGGTACCGGGATCCTGTCGCTGACCGGGACGAGCGCCTATGACCGCGTCACCGCCGCTACCGACCTGACCGTCGTGGTCGGCGCGGCGCTCACGGCACCACAGGTCCAGTTCGGTGCCGCCAACAACCGCTTCACGATCGCCGGTGGCTTCGTTGGATCGGTCGATGGCGGTGCCGGCACAGACACGATCGCGGTGTCGGGCGGCAGCGAGGCGGCACCGGTCGCCTTCGGCTCGGTCGCGAACGTCGAGAATTTCGCCATGTCCGGCGGCTTCGCGACAGTATCGGGCACGGCCGCTTTCGGCAGCGTCGACCTGTCCGGTGGTCGGATCGTCGGGCTCGCCGGCTCGACGATCGGCGGGTCGTTCCTGGTCCGCCAAGGCGCGACCTTCGGCTCGGCGGGGACCATCAACGGCAACCTCACGATCGCCGGTACGCTAAGCCCCGGCGCGTCGCCGGGCACGATGACGGTCAACGGCAATGTCGCGATCCAGTCGGGATCGGTGTCGCTGTTCGAGATCACGCCGACGGTGTCGGACAAGCTCGTAGTAAACGGCGCGGTCTCGATCGCGTCGGGAGCAACGCTGCAGCTCGTCCCCAGCGGCAGTTTGCGCCCCGGCACCTCCTACGACCTGATCGTCGCCACGGGCGGGATCACCGGTGGCTATACGACAATCGTCAAGCCCGACACGCTGTTCGGCTTCGTCGTCCAGCGTGCCGACCGCATCCAGCTGCTCGGCCAGTTCCTGAACGACGCCGCTTTCTCGCCGCAGGTCACCGGCAGCATCGCCTATGCCAATGCGACGCTGTCGACCGCACCGGCGACGAGCCCGTTGTTCGCCGCGCTCCCCGCGCTGCTGACGACGGGGGGCGCCTCGAACCCTACCGCGTTCGCGCAGCTCACGCCCGAAGCCTATGCCTCGGCGAGCCAGATCGGCGTCGACAACGCGCTGGCCCTGGCCGGAACAGCGCGCGGCGCCGGTTTCGGTACGGACGGCGAGGACGCCCACGCCTTCACTTTCGCGCAGACGCTGGGTGGCTGGCATCGGCTCGATGCCGACCCCGCGGCGGGGACGTCGACGGCACGGAGCCGCAGCTACGGCTTCGTCGGCGGCGTCGGCATCGGCAGCGCAGCCTGGAGCATCGGCGGGTTTGCCGGGTATCTGAACGATCGCCAGCAGATCGATACGCTCGACGCACGGACCAAGCTCGACGGCGTCGTCGCGGGTGTCCACGGTCGCTATCAGGCGCCGGCCGGGTTTGGGCTGACCGCGTCGATCCTCTACGACGGCGGCACGGCACGGACGAACCGCGCCTTACCGGGAACGGCTGCCGCCAGTGGGCGCTACGACCTGCACAGCTGGGTCGGCGACGTGGCGATCGGCTACGATATGGCAGTTGCTTCGGACTGGACGCTGCGTCCACGTGCGGGGATCACCTATGTGCGCACAACCCGCGACGGCGTGACCGAAACGGGCGGCAGTCCCTTCGCGCTCACCGTCGGACGTGATCGACACGTCGCGGGCTTCGCCGATGGCGGCCTGTCGTTCTCGCGTGCAGAGACGTCGGCTGAACCCTTCCGTCCGTTCGTATCGCTCGGCGTACGCTATCAGCTCGAGGGGACCCGTACCGACGCGGTCGCGGGCTATGCCGGTGGCGGGCTCGGACTCGGGACCTTGGGCGCCGCGCGGTCGCGGATGGTCGGCACGGCGGCAGCGGGTGTCGGCTATCGCCTGCCGAGCGGCCTGGACCTGTTCGCTTCCGCAGGCTCGCAGACGGGCAGGGACGATCATCAGGAAACGGTCACTGCGGGGGTGCGGCTGCGGTTCTAAGAGGCGCTGGGTGTAACGCCCTGTTTGGTCATGGGGGCAAAGCCGTGTTTCGCTTGGCAGGCGCCGATTGCCTCTGTCGCTCGGTATATCCGGGCCGAAATCGCGGTATGAAGCACCTTCTTCATTAGGATTGCAGGATGTCGGTCGTGTCGCTGTGGATGATCAACTGCGGTTCGCAGCGGCGGAGAAATCGGCATTGGCTTTGGTGTGTTCTCTCCGCTCCAGCTTGCCGGACCGCTTCGCCGTCGTGGAGTGTTATCGTCGAGGGAGCGCAAAAGGGTTATCGACGAGGGTATCGTATTTAGCGAGCGGCAGTCGAAGAAGTGCTCCGATAGCAGCGGGCGCGGTATTGCGACGGTATTGCAAATCTATCGATCGGCCTTGGCTTGGCGCTTCGTTACATTGATTGAATCACGCAGTCCTGCGGTTCCCTTACAATTTATGCACATTCTCAACGCGGGTCGCGCAGGATCGATTCGTGGTTGGCAACACGACCTGTTTACCGCGCTTTCATGGTGAACAAGGTTGCTGCGGTTCGAAGGCCGTCCGTTAAGTATTCGGTTATCGGTGGGTATTTGGTAGGATTTGCGCTGTGTGCGCGTCGCTATCTGCTTGGTTCTACCCTACCAGTACGGACTTCCCGCACCGTACACCGTTGATCTGCACGTCGGCTTGGCCGACACGCACGCCCAGCAAGCCGGTTAGATCGTTGATGAACCCATCGAGCGCCGGTGCCGCGACCGAGAGCGCGGTGCCGACCGCGGCGGAGATCGCCGACAGGTTCAGTCCGAGTCCAAGCAGGTTGACTTGAAGAACAAGTCCGCGGAGCAACGATGAGGCGAGCCCCTGGGTCAAATCGTTGGTCGAAACCGAGCGGACCCGGTTTTGCGCGATATCGTCTGCCGTGAAGGTTACGCGCTGCGTGGTGACACCGCCAAGCTTCACATCGGCATAGCCGGTGACGTCGATCAACGCGACATGGGCGATCGTCGCGCGTTGTCCGGTAACCGGCTTGGTAAAATCGTTGAGCCGATCGGTCGCGATATCGGCGATCATGGCGGTGCCGACGCTAGGCGTGACGTCGAGATCGACGGTTGCCGACGACACGCCCTGGACACAGTTGATCTTGTTCAGCGACGCCTGGGCCGATGCAAGCTCGACGAAGATCGGCAGCCGCAGGGATACCAGCCCGAACGTCGCCGGCCCTGCAATCTGGGTGTCTATGTACAGCCGGGTCTGCGCGGTGCGCACGATGACGGCATTGTCCTTGGCGATGCCAAGCCAGGGAGAGTTGGCCATGCGCTGGCCGCTCGCCATCGTCACCTGCGTCGACAGCAGGCCGGGAACCACCAGGCCGGTACCGAGGGCCACGGTGCGCTGGCCATTGGCGAGTTGAAGGATTTCGCGGAGTCCCGAGTAACTGTCGAATGAGAAGACGTTGGCGGGTTCGGCGTCGCGTTGCCCGGCTAATGGCCCCAGATCGATCAGCTTTGACAATTGCACGGTCGTCGGCGGAAGCTTGAGCGCGATCGAGCGCAGCGCCGCCGCGGCCGTCGGGCTGGTTGTCGCCGCAGCGAGCGCCTCGACCGCCTTTGGCAACGTCACCGTCGTCGCGAGCGTCTCGCCAAAGGTCGCGGCATCGAGATTGAGCTGGGTCCGCAACGCGCTGGTGAACGCGAGCGCATCGACGTTCGCCGACAGCAGCGCGTTGTAGTCCATCAGCGATACGTTCAGCGTGGTCCCGGCCAGTCCGGAGAGCAGCGCACCCGGCAACCCGCCCGAAACCCCGGCCAGCCGCGTGCCGAGCGAGAATGCCGCCATGTCGGTTCGTGCCGCCATCGCGGTTGCGGTGATGCGTGTCGTCGGGCGGCCGACGATCAGGCGCCCGAAGAACAGCGGTACGTCCTGCGCCAGCGTAACCTTCGACGCGTTGGCGATGCCCGGTTCGGAGGAGGTATCGGCAACGAACCGCGCACTGATCGCTAGGTTCGGATCGCGGACATACCGACCCCGTACAAGGCTGGCGATCGTCGTGTTGGGGGTTCCGCCCAACGTCACCGCGGCGCGCGCGCCCTGTAACGGGTCGGCGACGTTGCTGGTCGCGCTCAGGGCAGCGGCATCGGCGACGCCCTGCAACTGTCGCTTTGCCACGTATATGGACCCCATGTCGACGCCGAGCGCGGCCGTTCCGATCAGCATCGTCATCGCGCCCGCGACCAGAACCGTGACATATCCGCGGCGATCCTCGGCGAACTGCGCCATCGGTCGGATCGCGCGCCGTACCATGCCTCAGATCCCGCCCAGCAGGACGGCCGCGCTTCGACTGATTGTCCTGCTCGGCAACGGCACCAATCCGGTCGAAAGCAGCGGATCGGCGGCGGCGTCGTACGACAAGCGAACGACGATCGTTTTGCCGTCGTCGACGACGGCGACGGTGACTCTGGAGTCGTCGAGCGTGCTGCCCCGCTGGAAACTCGTGCTCACCGTCTGCAGTGCGATTGCCCGGCGCTCGTCCTTGGACAGCCCGGAAAGCGTGGAACGCGCCGCATCGTTCGCGGCCTGCTGGACGGTATGCGACACGAAGAACCATTCGCCGTACGCCATGATCCCGAACAGCAGGGTTAAGAGAACCGGCAGCGTGATCGCCATCTCGATCAGCGCGACGCCCTGCCGATCGCGCAGACATCGAAGCAGCGGGCGGAACGTCGTTCCCTTTTGGCACCGAACAAAATATGAAGTGCGTCCACTCATACCGATATAAGTGGAGTGATTCAGTAAATCATTTGTTAAAAATGTAGCCTTTACCTGCTAAACAATACTACAACTGTAACGGTTTTATACATACCTATTGTGGGTTAGTTTATATTATCTGAATAAGTCGGGGAAATACTTTATGCATATGGATATTTAAAACAGAGAAAGCGATTCTGAAAGGCGTACCAGTCCTAAATGGTAGATCCTCCGCAAAGGACTTATTCGACCAATGGTCTGCACATGTTCCACTGGGTTCGTCGGTAAAGGCGTATGCAACCTCGGCCGCGGCGAGCTGCTCTATGGAGGCATAGCCGACGTGGCCGACTTTATACGCGCTGTCACTGAGCAGAGATTGTGCATGAACAAGACGGTGTGATTTTGGAGCTGCGCCGTTGCAACCGATCGATGCGCACCCCGCCGTCTATACCAACGAAGTCAGTACCTCGAGAAACGCGCGGATCTTCGAACTCGAGAGGCGGCGGGAGTTCTGGAGGGCCCAGATCTCGACCTTGGGGCCGTCGTCTATGCCCCAGACGATGAGCTTGCCGGTCGCGATGTTCTGCCGTGCGAGCAGTTTCGGCATCAGCGCGACTCCTGCGCCTGCGAGGACCGCGTCCTGCACCATCAGAAACGAGGAGAAGCGCAACCGCATGTCGGGGCCGAGCAAGCGGACGCCGTGGTCGGTCCTGATCCGCCAGGGCGCGTCGCCGGAGGTGGCGATGTGCCCGACCGCAGCGACGGTCACGGGCGCGTCCTCGGTGGCCGTCGGGAATGGATTGGGTCGGTCGGGTGATGCTACCAAGAGACGTTCGTCGTGGAGAATGCGCCGTCCGACCAGGCGCTCATCGGGGTTCGGGTTGATGCGGATCACCAGGTCGTAATTGTCCTCGACCGGGTCGACCTTGCGATCCTCGGCGACGATCTCGAGCGCGACCTGGGGATAGGCCTGAACGAAATCCGCTGCGACACGCGGTAGCAGGACATGGGCGAGCACGATCGGTGCGCTGACCCGGAGCGTGCCGCTGGGCACCGACGCGCCGGAGGCAACCGCCTGTTCGGCCTCGCCGATTTCCGCGAGCGGGCCTTGGGTACGTTCGTGCAGCGCGCGGCCTTCGGGCGTCAGGCGCAGCGTTCGCGAGCCTCGGTCGATCAGCCTGACGCCAAGATGCGCTTCCAGTTCGGTGACCTTGCGCGACAGGGTGGCCTTGGGACGGCGCGCGGCGCGACTGGCGAGCCCGAACCCGCCATGCGCCGCGACAAGGTTGAAGTCGGCAAGCGCGGCGAGATCCATGTTGTGTTCCATGTACGAGACGACCTGTCCCGATCCTGCCATCTTCCACACAACTTCGGAACGGCTATTTTGTATCCAGCGACGACACGGGTCGTCTCGACGATCAAGGAGATACACCATGACGATATTGGTAACCGGCAGCACTGGCACCATCGGTACGCAGGTGCTGGCCTATCTCGATGGCCACGGCGCCGAGGTTCGCGCGCTGACGCGGACGCCGGAAAAGGCGCAGTTTCCCGCCGGCGTGACCGCGGTGAGGGGCGATCTGTCCGATATCGACAGCGTCCGCGCGGCGCTGCAGGGCGTCAGCACGCTGTTCCTGCTCGCACCGAATGCCCCCGACGAACTGACGCAGGCGATGCTGACGCTGGATGCGGCGCGCACGGCTGGCGTGAAGGGTGTCGTCTATCTGTCGGTGTTCAAGGGCGAAGCCTATGCCGACGTGCCGCACTTTGCGAGCAAGATGACGGTCGAGCGGATGATCCACGCCGCGGCGCTGCCCGTCACCGTCCTGCGGCCGGCGTACTTCATCCAGAACGACCTGCGGCAGCAGGACGCTTTGTTGCAGGGCGGGGTGTACGGCATGCCGATCGGCGAGAAGGGCATTTCGATGGTCGACGTTCGCGATATCGGTGAAGCCGCCGCGACGGAATTGCTGCGCCGCGAGCGCGCCGGTGCACCGCTGCCGCATGAAATCTATGAGCTGGTCGGTCCCGATGCGCTCACCAGCAAGACGATCTCCGCGCTGTGGAGCGATGTTCTGGGGCGGCCGATCGGCTATGCCGGAAACGACCTGGATGCGCTGGAACAGCGACTGAAAGGGTTCGGGCCGGCGTGGCTCGCCTATGACATGACGCTGATGATGCGGCGCTATCAGCAGGACGGCGCGGTCGCCACCGATGCCGACATCGCGCGCCTGACGAGCCTGCTCGGTCACGCACCGCGGTCCTACCGCGACTTTGCCGAGAGTGCCGCTGCGGCATGGGCAGCCTGATCTTAACCATCGTCTTTGAGGAGAATATCCGTGACCAGAATCCTGTTCGTTGGCCAGAAACCCGAAACCGTCGACTTCTCGGATCCGGCGCTGCCGCCCGGCTTCGATGCCGACAAGATCGCGATCGCGGTGGAAAAGATCCGGGAGCGCGGATGGCAGGGCGACACCTGCATGATCACGCCCGACGCCGCGGGCAGCGCGATGCTGGAAGCGGCGCTACGCGGAGCAGTCTATGACTGCGTGGTGATCGGCGGCGGCCTGAGGCTGCCGCCGAAGAGCCTCGCGTTGTTCGAGACCGTGGTGAACCTGGTCCACCGGGCGGCGCCCGACGCGGCGATCGCGTTCAATACCCGGCCCGAAGACACCGCGGAGGCGGCGGCTCGCCAGCTTTCCACGCGCTGACCCGGTCTGGGTCGGCTTGCCCGTCGCGTCCGGCGAAATGCTTTGCTAGAGCGAGACCGGGCAGGACTTTCGAGGGCGATACGAGTGGCGGGGAAGTGGCACTGGTCGATGGCGGTCGCGCTGACGGTGTCCTTTTCGTCGGCGGCCGGTGCGCAGACGGCGTTGAGCTTCGATGCCGCGCAGATGCGGTTGGACCGCACGTCGCGCGCGGTCAGCGCCGCCGATCACGGCGTCGATGCGGCCAAGGCCGGTGCGGACGCGATGCGGACCCTGCACCGGCCGATCGTCACGGCATCGGCGCAGTATCTCGTCTACGAAAAGACGCTCTCGGTCGATCTTGCCGGCGCCAAGGGCGATGCGCTGGGCAACGCGCAGGATTTTCTGGCGTCCTTTCCCGGTAGCGTGCCGCCCGCATTCCAGCAGATCGCGAGCGAGATCACCGGCCGGCTGTCGCAGGCGCTGCCGGGTCTGTTCGACGCGATCCCCGACCAGCTCAGCTACCGTTTTCGCGACGAGGTCTTCCGGCCCACCGTGCAGGCGGCACTGCCGCTCTACACCGGCGGCGCGATCCCGGCGATCCAGCGTGCGGCGGAAGGCGGCGTCGCGATGGCCGAGGGACGCCGCGCGCAGGTGGTCGACCTCGCCCGGATCAACCTGATCCGCGCGTATTTCGGGCAGCAGGCGGCGGCCGGGCTACTCGAAGCCGCACGCCGCAGCCGCGATGCGCTCGACAAGATTCTGTCGGACTCGCGCAAGCTGGAGGCGGCGGGGGTGATCCCGCATGCCCGGACACTGGAGGTGCAGGTCGCGCGCGATACCGCAGAGCGCACGTATCAGCGTGCCGACCTGTCCAGCGCGACGGCGCGCGACGAACTCGCCCGGCTGCTCGACATCAACGGCAGCGTCGTGCCCACGACCGCGCTGTTCGTGCAGACGCGTCCGCTGGCACCGGTCGGGACCTTTCTCGGCAGCGAAGGTACCGCGCCCGAAGCACGGACCGCGGATGCCGGGCGACAGATCGCCGACGCCGGCGTCGCGCTTGCGCGGTCACGGCGCCTGCCGCAGGCCTATGCGTTCGGCGAATACAACTTCAATCACTCGAACGCGCTGCCGATCGAGCCGGACTGGATCGCGGGCGTGGGCGTTCGCTACACCATCCTGTCGAACATCGACCGCAAGCGTACCGAGGATGCGGCGCGCGCGCAGGCCGCCGCGGCCGCCGATACCGCCGCCGAAGCGCGAAGGATCGCCACCAGCGCGACGATCCGCGCGTACAATCTGGTCGAGGGCGCCCGCCGATCGTTCGTCCTGCTCGACAGCAGCATGGTTGCGGCACGCGAGAATGTCCGCGTGCAGGCGGTGGCGTTTCGCGAAGGTGAGGGGACGGCGACACCGGTGATCGCCGCGCAGGCGGCGCTCGATACCGCCGAGGCACAGCGCATCGCCGTCGCGTACGAATACGACCTCGCGCTGGCGGGCCTGCTCGCGTCGGCCAGCCGGCTCGATG
The DNA here is from genome assembly GCF_042466235.1 of Sphingomonas sp. R86521. Taxonomy (NCBI): domain Bacteria; kingdom Pseudomonadati; phylum Pseudomonadota; class Alphaproteobacteria; order Sphingomonadales; family Sphingomonadaceae; genus Sphingomonas; species Sphingomonas sp. R86521. The sequence continues at coordinate 1,228,486 of NZ_JAXHBY010000001.1, forward strand.
CGTTCGGTGCGCACTTGGCCAAGGCCGACCAGCGCCTCACCTACGGAACCAACCGATGAGCGATCCCACCGCCCCGCCGACCCGCCGTGCGCGGATATTGCTGTACGTCGGCCTGATCGTGGTGGTGGCGATCGTCGGGATCGGCCTGTGGCTCGCCAGCCGACCGGGGCCCGAGCAGATCCAGGGCATGGTTGAAGCCGACAGCGTCAACGTCGCGACCAAGGCGCTGGCGCGGGTCGATCGGTTGCTGGTCGACGAAGGCGCGCGGGTGAAGGCGGGACAGGTTCTGGCGACGCTGTCGAGCCCCGAACTGGGTAACGCGGAACGCCAGGCGCAGGGTGCGCTCGACACCGCGCGGGCGCTCGACGCGGTGGCGCAGGCCGGGGCGCGCAGCGAGGATGTCGGCTCGCTTCGCGCGATCTGGCAATCGGCACAGGCGGCGGCCAACCTTGGCGCGACGTCGAGCCGCCGCGCCGACACGCTTTATGCCGAAGGCGTGATCGCGGCGCAGCGGCGCGACGAAGCGCATGCCGCGCGCGACAGCAGCCGGATGTCGGCAGAGGCCGCGCGGCTGCAATATGAGAAGGCGCTGGCCGGGCCCCGCAGCGAGGACAAGCAGGCAGCGGCGGCGCAGGTCCGGATCGCGCAGGCCGGCCTGTCGACCGCGCGTTCGCTGATGGGCGAGACGCGGCTGGTGTCGCCGATCGACGGCGAGATTTCGCGCAAATTGCTGCAGCCGGGCGAGATCGTCAGCCCGGTGCTGCCCGCCTATCAGGTGATCGACATCGATCACCCGCGCGTCGAGATCACGGTCCGCGAGAGCCAATATGCCGGCGTCCACCCGGGCGGTATCCTGGTCGGCCATGTCCCGGCGCTCGCGCGCGACGTCCGGTTCCGCGTTACCCACATCGCGCCCGAAGCCGCATTCGCGACGGTCCGCGCGACCCGCCAGTCGAGCGGCTACGACGTTCGCGCGTTCGGCGTCCAGCTGCGCCCCGTCGAGCGCGTCGCGGATCTGCGTCCGGGGATGAGCGTGCTGTTCGACTGGCCGCGATGAGCGCGTTCCGGCGGGCGCTGGTCGGGGAACTCGCGCATCTCTGGCGCGACCGCTTCGACCTCGCACTGCTGACCTTGGTGCCGCTGGTGTGCCTGGTCGTGATGGGCGGGATGCTGTCGCAGGGATCGCCGCGCGGTCTCGGCGTGGTGATCGTCGACCAGGATCGCAGCGTCGCGTCCCGGTCGATCGTCCGGGCGATCCAGGCGGTCGATGCGCTGACGATCGTCGATGACGTATCCAGCCTGGCGGAAAGTTTTTCCGAGATTCGTCGCGAGAGGGCGATCGCGGTGGTCGTGCTGCCGTCCGGTCTCGGCGGCGCACGGACGACGGCGACCCCGCGCACGATCGAGATCTTCTACCAGACCGCGTTCCTGTCGACCGGCGCGCTGACGTCCGCGCTGCTCCAAGCGACGATCACCGCGGACCTGATACGACAGGCGCCTGCCGATGCAGGCCTGGCGGGGATCGGCCTGATCAGGGTGCCACTGCCGGGCGTGCAGGTGACGCTGCTCGGCAATCCGTCGGCCAGTCTCGAATGGTATCTCGGCCTGCTGATCGGTCCCGCGATCCTGCATTTGCTGATCGCGGTGACCTGCGCCGCATCGCTCGGTCGCGAGCTGGTCGGCAAGTCGATGGGGCCATGGGCGGCGCAGGTCGGTGCCCCCGCGATGGCCGCCGCCGGGCGGTTGTTGCCGCATGTCGTGATCGGTACGCTCTGGCTTTGCGCGTGGCTGCTGTGGCTGACGCTGGGGCAGGGCTTTGCCTTCACCGGCGCGATCGGCCTCGTCGCGATCGGCGGGGTCTTGCTGTTCGTCGCGACCGCGGCGATCTCGACCTTGCTGATCGCGCTGACCGGCGAGGTCGCGACCAGCCTGTCCGCGAGCGTGATCTACGCCGGGTCCGCGCTCGCCTATTCGGGCGCGTCGCTGCCGATCACCGGCGGCATCGCGGTGGCGCGGATCTGGAGCGCGATCCTGCCGCTCACCCATTATGTCACGCTCGAGATGGACCAGACGATCGGCGTGGATATCCTGACCTGGGCGAAGCAGGCGGCGATCCTGGCGTTGGCCGCGCTGATCGCGGGCGGCGGCGCGACGCTGCTGCTTCGGCGGCAGGCACGCACATCGGCATGACGGTCCGCCAAGCCTTCGAGGGCGCCCTGCTCGAAATCCTGCGGACGCGCGATCTGGTTGCGGTCGCGGTGATCTCGGTGCTGTTCTACGCCTTCTACTACCCCGCACCCTATGCGCACCAGGTCGTCGAGCGCCTGCCGATCGTCGTCGTCGATGCCGATCGCAGTGTCGTCTCGCGCGCGATCGTCCGCAACCTAGATGCTGCGCACGAGGTCGAGATTGCCGCCAACGTGTCGGACACGGCGGCGGCCAAGGCACTCGTCCGCAACCGGCAGGCCGAAGGCATATTGGTGATCCCACGCGATCTCGGCGCATCCCTGATCCAGGGTCGATCCGGCGGCGGCATCGCGATCTGGCTCAACGGCGCCTATCTGCTCCGTGCGGAGGCGGTCGGAAAGACCATCGGCACGGCGATCGCCGCCACGGTCGAAGAGCGACTGGCCGGGCTGGCAGGAGCGACCGCAATCCCCATCACCCCCGTCGTCACCCGCCCGCTGTTCAACACCACCGAGGGGTACCGCGACTATATCTTCCCCGCGGTAGCCAACATCATCCTGCAGCAGACGCTGTTGTTCGCGGTCGCGCGGCTGGTCGCCGAGCGCCGCCGCACCGGCCGGTGGCAGCGCGGCATGGTGCTGGGCGTATGGGCTGCGTGCACGACGATCGGAACGCTGAGCGGGCTGCTCTATTTCGGTCTGGTCTTCTGGCTGCAGGACATTCCCCACGGCGGCAACATTCCCGCGCTGCTGCTGACCGTGCCGCTGTTCGCCGCGACCGTGTCCGCGCTCGCGCTGACGGTCGGCAGCTTCGTGCGAAGCGGCGACGATGCGCTGAAATTGCTCATCCCGACCTCGATCCCGTTCGTCTTCCTGTCGGGTTTCGCATGGCCGCTGTTCGCGATGCCGGGCTGGGTGCAGGCGATCGCGTGGACGATCCCCGTCACCCCGGCGACGCACATCTTCGTGCCGCTGAACCAGATGGGCGCATCGCTCGGAGAAGTCGCCGGCGCGGTTGCGGTGCTGCTGGCGCAGTTGGCGGTGTTCGGATCGGTAGCGACATATCGACTACGATAATGGTGCGCGTGATGTCCTTCTGTGTGTTGGGACGAAGACGTACCCAAGTGCCGGCAGATACCTCAACGTTCATTGCTTGCCCGAAACGATCGCATCGTTCAGCATCACCGGATGGTCATACGTCGGTACTGGGCGGTCTGCACGATCGCGATGCTTTGCATTCTTTGCTACGTGCTCGAGCATATCGTCCATTGGCAGACTCTCGAAATCCATAGACTCGCCTGGCGCGGCATCGCGCGCGACTCAATATTCAGCACGTCTTTCTTCTGGTCGTTCGCCCCGGTCTCTACGGTGCTGCATACCGGGCCGATCCACCTTGCGCTCAATCTCTGGTGCTTGGCCACGCTGGGCAGCTATCTCGAACGGCGTGACGGCGGGGTCGCGATTATCTGCCTGTGGGGCGTCAGTGCCTATATCGCCATGGGCGCCGAAGCGTGGATAGGCGGCGTCGGCAGGATCGGTTTGTCGGCCGTTACCTATGCGATGCTTGGCGCTATCCTGCTCGATTGGCGCGAAGCCTCCCGCTCGCCCCGGCGGGCGTGGACGGGCGGCGTCATGCTGGTTTTTCTGACCCTTGGGGGGCTGGAGCTACTGGGCCTGCCGCCCGTCGCACCCGAAGTTGCGCATGTCGCCCACGCCGCCGGGCTCATAACCGGACTCATCTTCGCCCTCGCGTGGAACTGGAAACGCCAGGTCGGGTCATCCGGCTAGCAACCGAGCATCCCAAAACGCGCCCGATCGCGTAGAATCACTATGCTCCCGCTATGCGATCAGCGTGGATCGATCTCGAAGCGCTATGCCGTACCCCGTACATGGCGGGGGCGGGCAGGACGCTCGTGATACGAAAGGCACGGCGACATGTCGTCTGAACCCATATCGGAGCCCGATCCTACCGGACTCGTCATCTATGTCGGCCAGGATCGCGCGGGACATTGGCTGGTCCAGGACAGCCGGCGGACCCTGGAAGGCCGCTTCATCTCCTACGGCGCGGCCTTGAGCTACGCGCACGCCGAGCGGGATATCTACCACGCCAGCGTCGAGATCGCCGACGTGCCGCTCACGCCGCTCGTGTCCTTTGCACCCGTCGGTCGCGACGAGCGTGCGTTGCCGCGTGCGGCGTGACGGGGGAATGGCGATGAACGTTCATGGTCTCCCCGCCGGTTCGCGGTACGTGTCGAAGGCGGTCGTTCACGATCCGCGCTGGCCTAAGGTCGGAGCGGTCTTGGCGACGTTACGCGCGAGCGGTCGGCATGCGGTGCGCATCGTCGATATCGATTGCGGCGCCGGGACGCTGCTGCTGCACGCACTTGAACAGGCAAGGCGGCTTGGCTTCACCGCGATCGAGGGGCGCGGGACCGACGGATCGGCGCTGTTGATCGGTCGCGCGCGTGCTGCCTTAACCCGCTTCGCCGACCCGGCGATCGGCGTGGACTTTGCGGTCGCTGACATGTTCGCTGCGTTGGCGGACGAGCATTACCTGCCCGCCGATATCGTGCTCTGCCACGACGTCGCGCGAGACTGGCGACCGGAAGCGGCGTTCGCGCTGCGCAACGCCGGGCGGATCGTCATCGACGACGACGCCGGCTCTCATGTTCGGGGGATCGCGGCATGAGCCGGCGCGATCGTATCTGGCGCGGGGTCGGCGTGATCCTGGCAGTCGGCGCTTGCGGCGTCGCGGCGGCGATGGACCGGTCCGCGCTGGCCGTGATGGTGTTTCCGATCGCGCTGCTTGGCCTGACGCTGATGATCAACGGCAAGCGCGTCGTGGTGGCGCTGCGGGCCGAGCGTCGGGGGCACGCGCATACCGCCGAAGCGATCCATGCCGTGCGCCTGCGCCGCACCCGCCGACGGACCGATCCGATACGGTCCCGATAGCCGGACATCGGACCACGCGTGATCAGGTCAGATAGGCGTGGACGATCTCGACCAGTTCTTCGGCGGCGACCGTGCGGGGATCGTCCCGCGCGGTGGCGGGATCGATCATGTGTTCGCGGATATGATCCTCGATCACCTCGGCGATGAACCCGTCGAGCGCGCCGCGGCACGAGGTCGCCTGCTGCAGGACGCGCGCGCATTCGCGGTCTTCCTCGATCGCGCGCTCGAGCGCTTCGATCTGTCCTTTCAGCCGCTTGAGCCTGTTGAGCAGCTTCTTTTTCTCCTTCTCGACATGGCTCATGATCGACGCGAAACTCCCCCTTGATCTATAGTCCCCTAGGGTATAGCGGCCGCCTCGCAGGCACGCAAATCGCGCCGCCGGCAACACACAGGACGCACATGAAACCCCGATCTACCCCCTTGTCCGGCGATGGCGACAGTAGCGGCTCTGCCCTGCTGACGATCGCCGCTGGACGTCCCGGGTTCGGGCAAGCCGTTCGGGGATCGCGGGTGCGGTCCGGCTGAGCGTCTGTCCCGGACTCGCCCACGAGCCCGGAAGAGACGCCTGATGACCAATCTCGATTTCCGCGCGATCCAGCATGATCGCGCCATCCACGCGGCGCTCGCCGCCGCACCGCTACATCGTGGTCGCATCCTCAGGGGATGCGTGGCGAGCGGATTCCGCACGGTGACCGAGCTGTCGGCATGACGCGCGCATGTCACGCTGCGTGGGTAATACGCCGCGTCTGCGGAAAAGGACGGCGCGGTGGCTGATGGGGTGACGGGTGGCGGCCGGGTCCGCTCATTCTCGCGGATTTTGAGGCTGACCCAGCCCAACCGCGCGGATGCCATCGCCTTCGTGCTGCTGATTGGCATCGCCGCGCTGCTGGTGCGGGGCGCGGAGGGCGTGGCCGAGCCGCTGTCGCGCCTGCGCGTCGAGCCGGTGACGCTCGATCCGTGGTATCTGCCCTATTATGCGCTGCGCACGGTGATCCGGATGTTTGCGGCACTCGCGGCGAGCCTGGTCTTTACGCTGGTCGTCGCGACGCTCGCCGCGCGCAGCCGCCGCGCGGGGCAGATCATCGTGCCGATGCTCGACATCCTGCAATCGGTGCCGATCCTCGGGTTCCTCACCTTCACCGTCACGGCGTTCATGGGGCTGTTCCCGGGCCAGATCCTCGGCGTCGAGCTGGCCGCGGTGTTCGCGATCTTCACCAGCCAGGCGTGGAACATGGCGTTCAGCTTCTACCAGTCGCTGCGCTCGGTGCCGTCCGACCTAGACGAGGTGACCCGCGGTTTCGCCTTGTCGCCGGTTCGGCGGTTCCTCCGGCTCGACCTGCCGTTCGCGACTCCGTCGCTGGTGTGGAACGCGATGATGTCGATGTCGGGCGGCTGGTTCTTCGTCGTCGCGTCCGAAGCGATCACGGTCGGCAACACGACCGTGACTCTGCCCGGGGTCGGCTCATGGCTTGCGCTGGCGATCGCCCGCAAGGACTTCACGGCGATCGGTCTCGCCGTGGTCGCGATGGGTATCGTCATCCTGCTGTACGATCAGCTCGTTTTCCGGCCGGTGGTCGCCTGGGCGGATCGCTTCCGGTTCGAGCAGACCGCCAGCACCGAGCGGCCGCAATCCTGGGCCTATGACCTGTTCCGCCGCACGCGCCTGCTGCCGGTGCTGTTCGCGCCGGTCACCGCGCTCGGCCAGCTGCTGCTGACGCTAGACCGGGGCAGGGCACGCCCGCGCGAGCGCCGCGTTCGCGAACCGAGCATCGTGCTGGAACGGCTGTGGCAGGCGGTGGTCCTGGTATCGGTGGTCGCCGCGCTCTGGCTCGCGGGACGCTATGTCTTCTCGACGCTGCGGCTGAGCGATGCGGTCGCGGTGTTCGGGCTGGCCTGCATCACGATGCTGCGCGTCGTCGTGCTGATCGCGCTGGCCAGCCTCGTCTGGGTGCCGATCGGCGTCTGGATCGGCCTCAACCCCAAATGGGCGGAGCGCCTGCAACCCGTCGCGCAGTTCCTCGCGGCGTTCCCGGCCAACGTGCTTTTCCCGTTCGCGGTGATCGGCATCGTCCACTGGCGGCTGTCGCCCGACATCTGGCTGTCGCCGCTGATGATCCTGGGCACGCAGTGGTACATCCTGTTCAACGTCATCGCCGGCGCCAGCGCGATCCCGACCGACCTGCGCGAGGCGGCGGGGATGTTCGACGTGCGCGGCTGGCAATGGTGGCGACAGGTCGCTCTGCCCGGCGTGTTTCCCTATTACGTCACCGGCGCGCTGACCGCGTCTGGCGGATCGTGGAACGCCAGCATTGTCGCCGAAGCGGTGTCGTGGGGAACGCAGAAGATCGAGGCTCACGGGCTCGGCACGTTCATCGCCAAGGCAACCGAAGCCGGCGATTATCCGCGCGTCGCGCTCGGCATCGCGGTGATGTCGATGTTCGTGATCGCCTTCAACCGGCTCGTCTGGCGTCCGATGTACGCCTTTGCCGAACGCCGTCTCCGGCTCGCCTGATGTCGAAAGGACAAGACATGGCAACAGCATTCCTCCGCGCTCCGGCCAGCCGCCCGCTCGTCCAGGTCGAGCACGTCAGTCATCGCTATGGCCGCGGCGATGGCGGCGCGCCGGTGCTCGACGACGTCAGCCTGACTCTGCATGAGGACGAGGTGGTCGGGCTGCTCGGTCGCTCGGGCTCGGGCAAGTCGACGTTGCTGCGCTCGATCGCCGGGCTGATCCGGCCGGACGAGGGCCGCGTGCACTTCGCCGACGTGCCGGATGGGCCTGCGCACACGATCAGCATGGTCTTCCAGACCTTCGCGCTGTTTCCATGGCTGACCGTGCTCCAGAACGTCGAGCTTGGCCTAGAGGCGCAGCGCGTTCCGGCGGACGAGCGCCGCACCCGCGCGCTGGCGGCGATCGACCTGATCGGCCTCGACGGGTTCGAGAACGCCTATCCCAAGGAACTGTCGGGTGGGATGCGCCAGCGCGTCGGGCTGGCGCGCGCGATCGTCGTCAATCCGTCGCTGTTGTTGATGGACGAACCCTTCTCCGCGCTCGACGTGCTGACCGCCGAGACCTTGCGCACCGACCTGCTCGATTTGTGGGCGGAAGGGCGGATGCCGATCAAATCGATCCTGATCGTCACGCACAATATCGAGGAGGCGGTGCTGATGTGCGATCGTATCCTCGTCTTCTCGTCCAACCCCGGCCGCGTCGCCGCCGAGATCGTGGTCGACCTGCCGCAACCTCGCGACCGGCTCGATCCCGCCTTCCGCAAGCTGGTCGACGACATCTACGCGCAGATGACCGCGCGCGCGCCCGCCGAGCCGGTCCGCGACGGGCTGTTCCCCGGCACCGGCATCCAGATGGTATTGCCGCGCGTCTCGACCAACGCGCTCGCCGGGCTGATCGAGGAAGTCGACGCCAGCCCGTTCGACGGCCGCGCGGCGATGGCGGATCTCGCCGACCAGCTCCAGCTGGAGGTCGACGATCTGTTCCCGATGGCGGAGACGCTCCAGTTGCTGCGGTTCGCCGAGTTGCAAGGCGCCGACATCCTGCTGACGCCGGCCGCGCGGCGCTATGCGCAGGCCGATGTCGACGCGCGCAAGGCGCTGTTCGCGCAGGCTTTGCTCGCACACGTCCCGCTCGCGCAGCACATCCGCCGCATCCTCGACGAGCGTAGCGGGCATGTCGCTCCCGCCCGCCGGTTCCGCGACGAGCTCGAGGATCACATGTCGGAAGATTACGCCGACGAGACGTTGCGGACGGTGACGCATTGGGGCCGCTATGCCGAGGTGTTCGCGTATGACGAGGATGCGGACCGGTTCAGCCTGGACGATGCCGTGTGATCCGGCGCTGCCTCACGCTGGTGCTGCTCGGGACCGCTGCCCCGGCTTATGCGCAGGACGAACGGCCGACCGGCTATCCACGCTCGGCAAACGAGCGATCCGACAAGCCGGTCACGCTGTCCGCGGTGTATGTCGCGGACATCCGCAGCAACGTATCGGGCGGGATCGCCCGCGGTACCCGCTACCTTGACAATCTCGATCTACAGGTCGCGATCGACGCGGATCGCCTGGTCGGATGGCACTGCGCGCGGCTGTTCCTGTACGGCCTCTACGACAATGGAGCCTCGCTATCCAGTGATCTGGTCGGCGACGCCCAGGGCGTGTCCAACATCGAGACCGGCGTTCGGGCGGCGCGGTTGTTCGAGGCATGGGTCGAACAGGACGTCGGCCGCAACGCCTCGGTGAAGGTCGGCCTGTACAACCTCAACTCCGAGTTCGACACGACGCAGAGCGGCGGGCTGTTCCTGGTGTCCGCACACGGCATCGGTCCGGAGTTCGCGCAGGCGGGCCGGCGCGGGCCGTCGATCTTCCCGGTGACGTCGCTGGCGGTCCGCGGCGAGGTGAAGCTCGGCGAGCATTGGCTGGGGCGGGTCGCGGTGCTCGACGGTGTCCCCGGCGATCCGGCCCATCCCGCGCGCACCGCGGTCAAGCTGTCGTCCACCGACGGCGCGCTGGTGGTGAGCGAGGTCGACTATCTCAGTCATGGCACGAAGGCCGCGATCGGGGTCTGGGGCTACACCGCCCGCTTCGACGATGTCGGTACGTCGGATCCGGCGGCAGCCCGGCGCGGGAACAAGGGGGCGTATGTGTTCGCCGAGCATCGCCTGGTCGGCTCCCGCGCCGACGATGCGCATGGCCTTGCCGGGTGGCTGCGGTTCGGTGTCGCCGACACCCGGTTCAATCGGATCGGACGCTATATCGGCGGGGGACTGGTCCATACCGGCACCGCACCGGGCCGCCCCGACGATCAGGTCGGCCTATCCGTCGCAGCCGCCGGGTTCGGCGCTCGCTATCGCCGGGACCATTCGGCGCTCGACCGCGATCGCGACAGGCAAGAGGTGGTGGTCGAAACCGTCTACAATGCGGTGGTGACGCCGTGGCTGAGCGTACAGCCCGACCTGCAATATGTGGTGAACCCGGGAGGCGACGCGCTACGCAAGGACGCCGTCGTTACCGGGCTTCGCATCAAGATAGGGCGTTGAGCTTCACCATGAAGCAGGCCGCTGTTCTATAGGAAAGAGGTGGTGGACGCACTTGGGCTCGAACCAAGGACCCGCTGATTAAGAGGCCCACATAAAAAATAATAGGTGCTATTAATCAAAGGGTTAAGCGTGAAGGGCTGCTAGAAAAATGCCTGCTTTTCAGGGGAGCTTTCCGCTTAGTAGCTTGGCTGTTGCTGCGCCGTGCCCCCGAGTCGCTCTGCGCGGGTAGAGTTAGGCTTTACTAGATTGCGCCAAGGGCGGCGCGCCATATTCTAAAAGTTGAGCCTTAATAGCGGCTACGTGATCTGAAGCTAAGTCACGCTAACCTTTGACGAAAAGTTCTTTTCAACCAACAATAAAGCCCGTTGCTACGTTGTTGCTGGAGGATGGGTTGTCGTTCAAATCTCTGACTGACGCACAGGTCAGGTCCTTGCCTCCGATGGCTGAGATGTACCGCGTAAGGGATGCCGAAGCTAAGGGGCTCGGCGTCTCGGTGTACCCCTCCGGCCGGAAAGTATGGAACTGGAAGGGAAGGACGCCAGACGGGGTCAAGACGTTCACGCTTGGCAGTCATCCCGCCTACACGGTGGCGGTCGCTCGGGAGTTCGCATCGGCGATTATGCTGGAAAAGGAGAGGGGGAACGACCCCGTCCTGCGTGGGAGTGACCTGCCTCATCAGCCGGCCATCGTTGCCACGAAGACAATGGATTGGGCGTTAGACAAGTACATGGCACAGGAGGGAGGGCAGAAAAAATCTGCTGCTGAGAAGTGGCGTATTTATCGCAAGGACATCCAGCCTATTCTTGGAGACAAGTCCATCTACAAAATTAGGTATGATGACCTCGCAACGATCGTGTTGAAAAAGTCCGAAACCGCGCCCGTCATGTCGAACAATATCGTCGCACTCATTAAGCGATTCTTTCGGTGGTGCGTAACAAAAGGCCGGGTAACTACGAGGCTAGAGGTCGATCCGTCACAGCATGTGGTAAAGCTAGAAAAGGCTAAGGAGGGAGATCGGTTCCTTTCTGACTTCGAATTATCCATTCTAGTTTCCATTCTCAAAGCAAGCAGTTCAAGGCTTACCGAACCCTCGATATTCATCTTGCTTACCGGCTGTCGCCGCTCTGAGGCATTCGAGGCCCGCTGGTCAGAATTTGACTTTGCGAAGGGGACTTGGACCTTGCCGTCGGAGCGGAGCAAGAACGGTGATGAGCTTGTTCTGCCACTCTCCTCGCAGGCAATCCGTCTCCTCGCCGACCGCCGAAGGTTCGCGGGTAACTACGAGTACGTGTGGCCCGGTCGCAACGGCCCTGAGCGTCCTCTTAGCGGGTACAGCAAATCAGTATCTGGAATGCGCGACCTGATGTCCCGGATCGCGGCTCGTGATCGCAGGACCGTTGCCCCTTGGTCCCTTCACGATCTTCGGCGCAGCGTGGCGACAGGAATGACCGGCCTCCTCGATGAGAACTTTCGGCCGCTAATCATCACAGAAGTCGTCGAGCGCATTTTAAACCATAAACAAGTGGGCATTCGTCGCATCTACAACCGATGGGAGTATTTTGCAGAGAAGAAACACGCGCTTCAATTGTGGGCTGATCACCTCGACAGCCTTGTTCTGCCTCCAGTGTGATCGTCTTTCTATTCTTCTATATGCTTGGTTTATGCTCAGAATGTTCACATATAGTTCGGCCAGCGAAAACTTGTATTATCAGATTTCGACGTGAAAGACATAAATCAGTTCAAAACTGGCGGAGCTTTAGAAATTGTTCACCTGGCAGTAGCTCGAACTGGCGGCTGTACGCGTGCGAAGACTTCATCGTACAAAGTCACTTCTCCCGGCATCGCAAGGGTAACAGCTAGACCAAAAGTTATAGGATCATCGACCGCAGCGCCCTGATCAGGATCGCGTTGCACAATAAGCGGCACAGTCATATCAGCCGTCACAATCGGGGCATCGCTTCCTTCCCAGCAACGCGAGAAAATCGTTCCGCGGTTGGTCTGATTTTCATCAGGCTGCGAGCCATGGCCGGCGACGCCCAAATCGCCAATTACAGCAGGTTTTAGAACCTTGAGGCGGCACGTGCGATAGCTTTTGCGGCCCGGCGATACTGGCGTGAACCATGCGAGGGTGACTGACAGGCTATGCGGCCGGGCTTTGCCGCCCATTACCAACGGAACAGGCACAGCGACGGTGAGACTGCTATCGCGTGGCAGAGTACCTGTTGCGAAGAATGTAGCGCGATCCGACGCACACGCGACAGCCTCGTCGGCATCAACACACCCGAATCCTACAAATCGACGAATATTGTCCTTTTGTTTGCTTGCTTGACCGCGTCCCCATGGACCGATTGTCGCCTTGATCAATTCGGCCACGTCGCGCGGCCAGCGCGCTGGATGGACGATCAGCGCCTTCAATAGGGTAGCGCGTTCGAGCGCCGGCAACGCGAGAAACGGATCACCATATGCTAGCTCCAGTGCATCATGGATGCGGTGACAGGTTCGCGACGCAAGCGCTGCGGCTGCGCTTGTTCCGTTTGTGTAACCATCTTGGTTCTCGCGGCCGCCCGCCGGTGGCGCTGCAACCTTGAGACCAGCACCGCGCGAAGCTCGGCCGAGTCGCACTTCGATATGGTCATGGTTGCGTACGACCTGCATATGCTCGCGTGCGCCGGGTAGTAGGATGTCGGGCTTCACCGATCGCGCGAAGCCTGGCCCCAGCGCGCTCGAAGGATTGGCTGTGTCGTGTGCGGGATAAGGATCAATAAAAACACGCGCGAGAGCGCGATCCGCGTCGGACACAGCATCTTTGTTCCACGCACCGACCGTCACACCGTTTACCGTTTCGGCCGGCGAGAACATGCGGCGGTCGCCAATGACAGCCTGCAGCGCGCTGATCATCGACGTCGCACGGTGGTCGCTATTTGCCCGCTCGTATGCCAGTCCAGTCGGATAGGCCGGGACGGCTATATCGCTCGACGCGTTGCCGGCGCTTACGACGAACAAAAGGCCAAAGCGGGCTGACAATCGATCGAGCAGACGCGCCCACGGCGAAAGTTGGCCGTGAAATGGCCGAACCCGATTTCCAAGCGAAAGATTGACGATCAGGATGTTTGGCCGGTTTTCGCGCAAGCGCATGATGGCCAGATAGATGAGGTCGACCACCAGTCTGTTGGCGGGGAAGTCATCATTGTTCCCCATCACCGGCAAGACGTGAATCTGACGTGGTAGTGCTTCTGCGTTCTCGTTCCGATCACCATGGATAATCAGGGACGCCATGGCTGTGCCGTGTGATCGGCTCGCGACCAGCGCGCCGGGCTCTAGGTCAAACGGGTCGTCAAGATCGATATGGCGCGCAAGCAGCCTATGCGCAGCAACGGGGACGCCGTCCAACAACGCCAGAATGGGTTCGCCAAGGGCGCGCTCGTCAGATGCTTTAGCTGGCGCTTCGCTAGCATCCGCAATTTCAATTTCAGTCGGAGCGCTTTGGGGGCGGATGTGTAGCACCGGTTCCAAGCCAGCGACGCCATCGACGCGGCGCGCAATGATTTCCCTGACGACAACGACGGGAAGATCAACGAGCAGCGCGTGGTAGCTGATGTCCGCGATACGAGCTTGCGATATTACCGCGCCGCCGCGGCCAACAATTGCGGCGCGAACATTGGCTTCTTGCTCTGCCGCAGTGGCATCACGTTCGCGGAAGACGAGTTCGACTTTTAGTCGTATCAATGCCGCATCGTCAAAACCGTCGATTGCCGTCTCAAGAAATGACGCATCGCTGGCGTGAACGCGATCCAGTGGCCCCCATGGCCGAAGATCGCGGAGCAAATCGAATACGGCAGCCCACGGAGTCTCCCCGCGCACCAGTTGGCCGGCTTGCCATCGGCGCCACAGGGACTCGAGATTGCGAAGCGCAACCATGTCAGGCACCAGCAAATAGGCGAAAGGCTGCTTGTCCCCGTCATCGCCCTCGAGTTCTTCTTCGTCGATCAACTCAAGGCCGGCGACATTGCGAACAGCGTTCGCAAAAGCGTTGATCGAGCCGCGAACTTCAAAGACCAACAGTCGTTCGGGCGCGAGACCGGCGGGGTCAGCACGAAGCTCCAAGGCGTTAGCGCCGCGCGCAAGCACTTCGGCTAAGCGTGCGAACCTTGGTCCGAAAGTGTCAGTCTGACGGGCTCTTGGGAAGCTGTCTGGCGCCGGAACATAGGCAGGGCGACCGAGCTGGCGCGGCTGTTCAGCTTGAGGCGTCAGCCTCAAGAGCGGTTTCGTGGGGTCGCTGGGCATGAAGTGACTCGGGTGTTACCCGCGCCGTCCAAAGTTCGAGTTCCGCGCGCAACGCATCATCTACCGATACCTCCCCCAAGCCCAATATTTGGCGCCTTCGCACGTTTTGACAGAAGTCGAGCGCCTCAGCATAGCTGACCGCTCCCAATCTGGTTGCAATCCTGCCTGCACTCATCTTGGGCGCGTCTGGCCAATCAGACAAGACGCGATCGAGAAACACGGTCACGTCCCGCTTTTGTGGGGCTGGCATTGCCAAGCGCATCTGAAAACGCCGCCAGACGGCGCGATCAAGTAGCTCGCCGTGATTGGTCGCCGCGATCACAACGACGTAGCTCGGCAACTGGTCAAGCTGCATCAATAGGAACGATACCACGCGCTTGATCTCGCCCGTCTCGTGCGTGTCGCCGCGCTCCTTGCCGATCGCGTCGAACTCGTCGAAGAAAAGGACGCTGGGTGTCGTGCGTACATAATCGAATAGCTTACGCAGGCGTGCGTTAGTCTCGCCGAGATAGCTTCCAATGAGAGCATCGTAGCGCACCACGAAAAAGGGTAGGCCAAGTCCCTCGGCAACCGCTTCCGCGAAGGACGTCTTGCCATTCCCCGGCGGCCCCGACAGCAGTACGCGATGGCGGGGCTCAAAACCGCTCGCACGCAACACATCGGCGCGTTGATGCTCTTCGATGATTTGGCGGCCGCTCTGCTGGGCTGGCAATGGAAGCATCAGATCATCAAGGCGTAGGCGCGCGGTTACCTCTAAGATCGTCTCCCGACCGCTGGTCGGATTAAGCTGCGAGGACGTGGACGTAAGCGCGGGCGGCGTCACGGGCACTGCCGACAAGGCACGCTGCAAGCGATCGGCGACGATATAATGCTTTTTAGCTCGCTCATCTGCAACGAGCGCCTCGGTAGCCGAACGCACGGTTTCCCGATCGCCCGTTGCACTGGCACGAACAAGACTGACGAGAATATCGCTACGTGCCATGACCGCCTTGAATTGTCCCTCGCGTCACGCCCATGCGTAACGCTTCAACGTACCGTATCCGAAGACGAAAGCGCCTTCGCAATAGCCATAATACGTTAGGTCGCATCTTAACCACGCCGAGCCGAATCAGGATCGCGTCGGGACACTCTACGCTACCATAGGGCAGGGCGTAAACGCGGTTGTCGGCGACATTAACTGATCAAACAGCGACTAAAGAATTTACCCAAGCCAGCGTTCCTACTGACCCGGTCATAGGCTGGCTTAAAACCAACCGATCCAATCCTGTAGCTGCGTTGTAGCTTACGCCCGAGTGGACCGGGAGCCTCACTTCAAATTTTCGAGGTAAGCCTCTGTAAAATATGGTGGACGCACTTGGGCTCGAACCAAGGACCCGCTGATTAAGAGTTCAGCGCTTTGGTGTAAATGACTGAGAACCTGAGGCAATCATGGTTCGCGGAGCACTGTTTTCACGACATCTAGGTAGACCTGAGCCGCTCAGAGAGAGCGCGTTTTCGGTGCTCAGGCCGGTACTCGTGGAGACATAGAATGGCAGTCGTGAACTTGACGGAGGCGCGTATCAGGGACCTCGCCCTCGGGTCGGGCATCCATCGGGACGAGCAGGTAAAGGGGCTGATGGTAGTCTGCCACCAGTCGACCCGCACCTATGCGGTTCAGGGGGACGTACGGCGGAACGGGCGGCACGTCCGGACGGTGCGGGTGAAGATCGACCGGTGCGACCGCATCGGCCTCCGGGAAGCCCGCAACCGCGCCAAGGCGCTGATGAGCCAGATCCAGTCCGGCGTGGACCCCACGGCCGGTCCCGCAGAAAGCGGCATCACGCTCAAGCAGGCACTGGACGCCCACCTCTCCGAGAAGACCTACAGCCCGCGTACGGTCGAGGGCTACCACTACCACCTGGACCACTACCTCACCCGCTTCCGAAACCGGGCCGTGACCGACATCACGCGGCAGGAGGTGCGGGACCTATTCGACGGGCTGAAGAAGCAACGCGGCGAGACGACGGCGGCAAGCACCATGCGGACGCTACGGGCGACGATCAACACTGCCATGAGGATGGATGAGACAATCGGCAGCAATCCGGTCGCGGCGCTTCGAGTTCCCTCGCCGAAGCGCCGTGAGGTCAACGCGCTCGACCTAAAGGCATGGTGGATCGAGGTGGAGAAGCTGACGGCAATTCGTCGCGACCTTCACATCGCGATGTTGCTCACTGGCGCCCGCCGATCGTCGATCGTGCAAGTCCGACGTGATGATATCGATTTTGAGACGGGCATTCTCAGATTCCGCCATATGAAGACGGGCGGGCAGATGCTGTTCCCATTAGGCTCACGGCTAGCCGAAATGTTGCTGACCCGGATCACCGAGGACGAGCCTCTGAACAGTCCTTGGTTATGGCCTTCCGCGACGAGCGCGTGCGGGCACGTTGTCGAGCCGAAGGAGGACGGTCTTCCGAGTCCTCACGAATATCGGCACCACGCGCGCACCCTGTATATTGCGAGCGGGGTTCCCTACGCTGAGAGTGCGCTCTTGCTAGGGCAAAAGCTACCTGGAGCTTCCGGCGGCTACGTCCACGCCGAACATCTCGTCGAGCACCTGCGGCAGCATTCGCAAGCGTTGGAAAATAGAATTATTGCGGATAGAGGGTAGTCAACTAAACGGGGGGATAGAGACGTGGCGACTAAAGCCTACCATCGGTTTTCAAATCGCATAGCTTATTACAATTCCGATATTGAGCTATGTGATGCACTCGTCGAGAAGTTCATAACGATACCAAACTCTGAAGACAGTGTAGCGGTTGCACTTGGCTCAGACGAGCAGCGATATCCCCATCTGTCTAGACGCGTGAATGTTCGCGACTCCAGAAATATTGTCGGACAGCACCTTAAGGCGACACTGCATGCAGCGTTCATAAAGGATCTGTTTGAAGACTTTTCCGAATTCATTTCGGGAACAATGACGAAGGCGGCGCTAGCAGGCATCGATCCAGCTAGGTTTGTTGGAGAGATAAAGTTGGATTTGCACGCCTCTGAGATATTGGCGGCGGGAAACTGGGATGCGGCGGTCCGATTGGTATCAGATGCAATTTTCAGAAAGCTGGAGAACGAACGGAATACAAAGGATTTACTAAAGAAAGCGAGCGCTCGCTTGGGCCTAGACTTGGATGCTACCTTGGTGGCAGGAGCAATGCCCTATTTGGATGCTCGGCATATTCTAGTTCATCGTGATGGAAAGGCGGACCCTCTGTATCGAAGTGATTATCCGCTTATCCCGCTTCGGAACGATAAGATCGTCGTGAACCGTGATTTTGTCGAGAGTGCACGGAACGCGGTGGATGCTCTAGCCCGGCACATTGATGACCGGATTATTCAAGCGAACTTGGTCCGCAATCAGGACATGAGTGGCCAGCAGTAAGCCTGAAATAAATCGTGAAACGTTGATACGTCTTTAAGTCGACCTGAGTTAATGAGGTGGAGCGCGTAGAGGGATCTCTTCAATGAGCCACGTGCAGCGGCGCCGGCCTGCCCCTGTTTGATCGAGAAAAGTTCGGCAATCCCCTCCCAAAGGAGATTGCTCATGCAATCCGAATCGATCGAAATGATCGAGGACGCAATGCGACGCGTCCTCGACAACCATAAGCGGAGTCCGTGGTTCGACAGCGATGCCGCGGCCGAATACCTCAGCTGCACGCCGGGGACGCTAAAGACGTGGCGCTCGCGCGGCGAAGGTCCACGCTACCATGTCATCCAGACCAAGCTTGTTCGCTATCACATCGAAGCGCTCGACGCGTTCGTGCGTGGGGGGGGCGTGCGATGAGTTATCGGGAGGGTGACGGGCGCGCCGATGGGATCGGCGACGCGCCCGTCGAGGAAGCGCATGGAATGGGCAGCTCCAAGAAGAACGATGTGCCTCTGGCTCACCACGAAGTACCCTTGAACAAGCCCCAGCTTTTGGAGGACTACCGACACACTGGGCATGAGCTGATCCGCCTGCACCATCCGCGGGACCGCGATCAAGAGGGCCGGCCGATTGGCAAGGCACCCTACAAGGGGTGGCGCCAGGACGTGCACCTGACCGTCGACGAGGCCGCCGCCCACATGGCCGAGGGCGGCAACGTGGGCGTGCGGCTGCGGCCGTGCGACCTGGTGGTCGACGTCGACCCCCGCAACTTCCTCGAGGGCGACGACCCCTACCGGCGCCTGCAGGACGACCTGGGCGTCGACTTCACCGACTACCCCCGGGTCATCACCGGCTCGGGCGGATACCACGTCTACATGCTCAAGCCCGAGCACGAGCTGCTCAGGGACAGTCTGGAGGCCTACCAGGGCGTCGAGTTCAAGACGCTCGGGCGCCAGGTCGTCTCGGCTGGCTCGGTGCACCCGGACGCGCTCAGGCCGTACGAGTGGGACCCCGACCCCCTCGCCGTGACACTGGCCGAGGTCAGGGACGCCCCGGCCTCGCTCGTCGAGCTGACGCGGCGGCCTGAGCGGATCGCCGCGGCCGACGCGGGCGACGTCAGCCCGGAGAAGCTCAGCGAGATGCTGGAGGGCCTCGACGCCCGCATGTTCTCGGACCACGCCAAGTGGCTCGCGCTGATGATGGCCTGCCACCATGCTACTGCCGGTGAGGGCCGCGACGAGTTCCTCGGGTGGTCGACGACGGACCCCGAGTACCAGGATCAGGCGTGGTCGATCGGGCGCCGTTGGGACAGCCTTCACGCCGATCAGGACGGCCGCCGCGTCACGCAGCGCACGCTATTCAAGGCGCTCATCGATGCAGGCAGGCAGGACCTTATCCCTCGACACACCGCCGAGGAGGACTTCGCCGACGATCTGCCAGCCTACGAAGGCGTTCAGTCGCGCTCACAGGCAAGCGCTGAGCTGGAAGAGGTGAACGCGACACACTTCACTGTCCTAACGGCAGGGAAGTACCTAGTCGGTAGGGAGGGGGTTTGCCCGTTCCAGGGTCACACCTCCGTTGAGTGGTTCCCCGACGTCGCGGTCCAGAAGCACTTGGATAGCCGGTCGGTAGTGCTTCCGGATGGAGCACGGAAGCCGCTTGGGTCATGGTGGGTCAAGCACCCGCGCCGCCGCCAGTATGACGGCGTGATCTTTGACCCCGCCCCAGGAGCGGACCATCCGCGCCTGTACAACCTCTGGCGCGGTTGGAGCGTCGAGCCCGAGGCAGGCGACTGGTCTCTGATGAAGCGCCTCATGAGCGACGTGTTGTGCGGCGGCGATCACGCCAACCTCGACTACGTGCTGAAGTGGGCGGCGTTCATGGTGCAGCACCCGAACGCGCCGGCCGAGGTGGCGCTAGTGTTCAAGGGACAGAAGGGCGTGGGGAAGGGGACGTTTGCCCGAGCGTTGAAGGATCTCGCCGGGCAGCACGGGCGCCAGGTCGCGCAGGCGGACCATTTCACCGGCAGGTTCAATGACCATCTGAACGACACCATTCTGCTGTTCGTCGACGAGGGACTCTGGGCGGGCGACCGCAAGGCTGAGGGCGCCCTGAAGAACCTGATCACCGAGCCGACCCTTTCGTTCGAGGGTAAGAACAAGCCTATCGTGAGCGGCCCCAACCGGTTGCACGTTGTCATCGCATCCAACGAGGACTGGGTGATACCCGCTTCCCCTGACGAGCGCCGGTTCGCCGTCTTCGAGGCCGACGGGGTCGCTCGTGCTGCGCTTCCCGCGGGCTTCTTCGAGGAACTCAACCGGCAGATGAGGGAAGGCGGAGCAGCGGCGATGCTCCACGAACTCCAGCACATCGACATCGCAGACTGGCACCCGCGCTCGCACGTGCCCGCCACCCGGGCGCTGACGCAGCAGAAGGTTCAGGGCTTCCGCAACGACCCGATCGCCTTCTGGTGGCACCGGGCCCTGGAGGACGGCGACCTCTCGGGCGGCCTCGGAGTAGCCGGATGGCCGGAGGGCTTCGACGTGGACAGCGCAGCAAAGGACGGCTTTGTCGCAGCGCTGGAAGCACAGGCGCGGGCTATGGGGAGGCGCGCGGAGTTCACCAAGCACGCAGTCGCGCGCTTCCTCTCGCGGGTTGGCATCGACGTGACCGCTCGGGACCGCAGGGGCGGCAAGGTCTGGCGCGTCCCGCCTCTTGCAGCCGCCCGTCAATGCTTCGAGACCCTTGTTGGCGGGCAGGTCGACTGGGACTGAGCATCGAACCGACTAGGCAAGATAAGTCAGGGACGTCGGGCCATCGGTCCGGCGCCCTTCTGACACTTACAGCTTGGACGATTGACGCTTTCGCGACCCAAAAACCAAGCCAGTTCAGCAGCTTGTACACTTCTGACGCTTTTGACAGTCTTTCGAGCGAAATCCGCCGTGGCCAGGTGCCTTCTGCTGATTGGGATCGGCGGCGCGGCGGGGTGCCTGACTATATTCTAAATTTACAATCTAATTATCAAAGTGTCAGAAGTGTCAGAAGTGTACAAAGCTATGCGAAACAAGGCTTTTCCTTTGACGGTTCTGACGCTTGTGGCTCATTTCCTGACGGCGCGGTAGCGCTTGAGGCCACTTAGCCCTTGGTGAGCACGCGCCTGGCGGGAAGCCTAGGTGGGCGGCGCGGCTTCGGGCGCGATTGAGCCACCTCCTCGGATCGTTGGTCAGCAAAAGCGCGGTTCACGCGGCACAAAACGCGCGCGCGCAGGCGATCCGAAAGCAGGCCCTCTGATCGTCGATCGGTGGGTGCCGTGTCGGGTTGCCGAACCGGATCAAGGACTTAGGCATGGAAGACGAACACGAGCACCGAGCCGAGCACAGCGCGCCGCCCTCCCTAGCCATCAAGCGGGGGCCTGGACAGCCGAAGTACGTCCTCCCGGAGCGATCCGTGCCCAAGGTCATCGCGGCGATACGGCAGGGCAAGTCGGAGGTGTCGATCGCCCGCGCCCTGGGCGTCAACTACCGCACCTGGGGACGACTGAAGACCGAAGACGAGCGGATCGCCTCCGCGTTCGGCGAGGCCCGCAAGTTCGAGGAGGAGGAGCTGGTCGGGCTGCTGATGGACAAGGCGCGCGCCGGCGACACGACATCCATCATCTTCGCCCTCAAGGGCCGCCATGGCTACCGCGACCAAGGCGCACCGCAGGGCGGAACCGAGCAGCGCGTGAACGTCACGATCAACCTGCCGGGCGCGCAGGCAAGCGTGGACGACTACATGCGGACCGTCGACGGGGTGCGGGCATGACCGAGGAGCTGGCACCGACTCCCTATCAATCCCGCGCGCTCAGCGTCCCGGAGACCGTGGACCTGTTCCTCGGCGGCGGGCGCGGCGGCGGCAAGTCCCACTGCAAGGCGCTGCTGATCCTACGCCACGTCGAGCAGTACAGGGAGAAGGCCCGCGTGCTGTACGTTCGGCGGACCTACAAGGGGCTGGCCGACTTCGAACTGGTGCTCCGCTCGCTCTTCTCGGCGGCCTACGGGTCTGCCGCGTCGTACAACGCCACCGAGCACGTCTTCCGACTGCCGTACGGCTACGTCGAGCTAGCCCAGGTCGATACGCCGGGCGCCTACGATAAGGTGCAGGGTCGTTCCTTCACCCTCATCATGGTGGACGAGCTGACTCAGTGGGCCGATCCGCTGTCGATCGACATGCTGCGGTCGAACCTGCGCGGCCCGAAGGATGTGCCGCTGCGCACCGTTTACGCGGGCAACCCCGGTGGCGTCGGGCACCATTGGGTTGCCTCCCGTTACGTCCTTCCGGGCCGTGCGTGGGTGCCCTTCCGCACCGAGGCCGGGGGCCTGTGCGTCCACGCGCCGAGCACGTACCTCGACAACCCCCACCTAGACACTGACGACTACTGCCGCCAGCTCCGGGCGGCATGTGCCGGGGATGACGAGCTGTTCCGGGCCTGGACGGAGGGCGACTGGTCTGTGGCGCGCGGCGCTTTCTTCGCGGGGTGCCTCTCTCCCGAGCGGTGCGCCGTTGACCCGTGGCGCCAGGTGCCGATGGGATGGGAGGCATTCATCGCCCACGACTTTGGGACGGCATCGCCCTCCGCGACATACGTCATGACGCGCTCCCCTGGCGCGATCGGACTGGACGGGCGATATTATCCGCGTGGCTCCATCGTGGTGTTGGACGAACTGGCCACCGCGCGCCCGAACCGGCCTAGCGAGGGACTCGGCTGGACCGTTCCGCGGCTAGCGGAGGGGATCAAGGAGATGTGTGCCCGTTGGGGCGTGGAGCCAGACGGGGCGGCGGACGACGCGATCTTCGCCCGTGCTCGGGGCTACGCCGCTGCCACCATCGCAGATGAGTTCTCACAGCAGGGGGTTTCCTTCAGCCCGTGCGGCAAGGGCACCCGTAAGGCCGGGTGGCAGCGGATGCGGACCATGCTGTCGCAGGCTGGATCGCCTGACCTGCCTGGGCTCTATATCTCGCGCCTGTGCAACTACGCTTGGGATACGATGCCTACGATTCCCCGCGACCCCCGCGACGTTGAAGATTTGGACAGCGACGCTGCCGACCACGGAGCGGACGCGATCCGCTACGGCGTGGTGTGGGCACCTTCCCGGTTCACCTGCCGGAGCTTCTAAAGACGATGTACGATCGGCGTGGATGTGACTGGTAGGATTGCCGAAGCTGCGCGGCTAACTGGGCGACATTTGTTGGGGGCACTGCGGATGTCGATTCGAACTTGGCTTTTCGGTCTCTTGATCGTTGCGTTCGCTTGGGGATTGTACGCCGACTACTCGGTCGCGGTCGCAACTTTCTTCGCGGGCGCGAAAGCGTCGACGGTATCTGGGGCTGGCTCATGGGGAGACACGTTCGGTGCCTTTACAGCCCTTGTATCTACTGCGGGCACATTCTTGGTTGTTGCGACGCTGCGCCTTCAGCAAATCGCCCTCAGAGATCAGCAAGCCGCCTTCAGCGCGCAACTAGATGACACGCACAGGGAGCGTTTCGAGAGTTCGTTTTTTGAATTGCTTCGCTTGTTGCGCCAGTTGCGGGATGATCTAAGTTACTCATTCTCTAAAGAATACGTTAATATGTCCGTAAATAGCGCTTTGGCGCATGGGCGAACATCTTCAGCTCACTCGTATAAAACGGCACGGGGCTACCTGGCGATCAGAGCTGTTAGCATAGAAATCAGATTTTGGATTAGGGAACATGGAAAGGGCGACCTATCGAGAGAAGATCTCGGCGGAATCTATATGAAAAGGCTCCAAGACCGCGTTGAGGCATCATTTTCTCCGTACTTCAGGATGATTTACACAATTCTTGATCGACTACGCAGTGATACAAGGCTGACCGCCGAGGAAAAGTATCGCTACAGCAACCTACTCCGAAGTCATCTCACAAGTCAGGACATCGGGTTAATCGCTGTGAATTCGACTGCGCCCATCGCTAAAGATTTGTTCGACCTCTTAGTTGAATTCCGTATGTTGAAGTACCTTCCTCCCTCAAGCCTGGAGCGGCGGATTCGGAAAATCTTCCCGAGCGTAGCGTTCGAAGCTAGAACGTGAATCTCGCGTTTACCTAAACGTTGGTCGATTCCGCGCTCGTGTTCCTCGACAGGCTCCCTGGTACGCAATCAGCGTGCTTTCATCGAGGAGCATGGAAATGGGCAAGATCATCGCGAGGGACGTGCGGGTAGTCAGCTTCACCCGTGACGACGTCAAGACGGTGGGGCGGACGATGCATGGTTTGGATCGGGAGCAGATCGACGCCTGCGCCACCGCCGTCGCAGCGGCCCGCAACGCTCACGTGATGTGCGGGCCGGGTCTTAAGGCGCTCACGGCCATGATGGCCGGGGTGCCCGAGGCGCTTGCGACCGCTTGGGCGAAGCAGCACCTCAAGAGCCCGTCTCGCCGAAACGTCAGCTAGCGGCAGTAGTCGACCACGGATGATGGTCTGCGCCGCGCCGCGACTGAGGCATTCAGTTCCGGTGCGGCTCATCAACTGGATGAGCCCTCCGCGTTGGCGGGAACGATTAGCGGCTGCGCCGCGCCAGATCCGACCCTCAGGCGACGCGCGATGCTGAACCGGTAGAGGAGAACGAAAATGGCAATTAAGAAGGCAAGCCTTGGCACGAGCTGGGCGTCCGAGACGGACGTGATCGCACGGCTGACGCAAGCAAAGAGCAACCGGGAGGCGCAGATGCGCCTGATCCGCTCGCTCGAAGACAAGGTCGAGGGACGCAGGGCCGAACTGGCCCGGTCCCTCGCCGACCTCCCAGAGACCCACCGCATTGCGACAGTTCAGAAGGCGCTCGCAGGCTTCCGCAACGAGCTGAAGCGCGAGACGGCGGACAATCGGCTGACCATGGTTCGAGAAGCCGGGCGGCACATGACTGCGGCCGGAGCGATTAAGCCGCACTATACATCTCCCGTGCAGGTACTGATGCGGCGCGACCTTGGGTCCGAGCGCCGCAGCCGGCTCGTGCAGCAGATTGCGAATTCCGGTCCAGCTGAACTTGCTTCGTTTGCTGAGCTGGCGGCGGCGACCAAGGATCACGAACTCGCCGCGGCCCTGTGCTCGCGCGTTGGCGAGATGGATGTGGCGAGTAGGCCGTTTGCGGCCAGTGAACTCGCCGAGGCGCTGGTGGGCGAGCAGTTCCGGCGCGTCTCTCAGGCGCTGCTAGAAATGGAGCGGATCGCGGAGGAGGCCGCGCACGACGACACGGCTTTCGAGCATGGTGCCCGCAATCCTTACCGCGACATCAACGCCGCGCTGATGCGTCAAGCCGAACAGACTGCCGGCAATGACCCCTATTCCGACGACGAGGAGGACTGAGCATGGATGCTTATGACGAGGAAGGAAACTTTCTAACCCCGCGCCGTCGATACTGCGCGATCCGTGAGGCGCTCGCTGGAGAGCAGATCGTCACGCCTTTGGAAGCATTCATCCTCTGCGGCGGGGATCCGGACGACTTCGATGAGGGGGCGAGGCACAGGGTAGAGGCGGATCTTCAGGTGCTCCGGTACGAGCCACGCACCATCGCGATGGGGGTGTACGGGAAGCCGAAGCCTATGTGGGTCCGTGATGATCCGTGGAACGAGGACGAGGCATGGCGCGACGACCCGGACGAAGAAGACGCGGGAACGGAACGCGCGCCGCTACGGTGAAGAGGATTGCACCGTCGTTGTCGCCTGTCGGGTGAGGGCGGCGGCGCCTCTTCAGCCCGCTGACGCCGTGCGCATCGCAAATGGCGACGAGCTTAACCTGACCGGCTCGGATAGTTTCGTCTGAGGCTGGCGAGGAGCGCTACGCACAGCTCGTCCCGTAACGGGGACTTAGCCACCGGTATGTCGCTCCCGACAAGAAATCCGCCGAAGTGATCGCGCCGATGCTCTAGGAACAGAGCGACCCAGAGCTCTAGCGCCGAACCCCGCCACGCGCCGATTGTCTCGGCCTCCGCTCTGGCTTTTTCCAGGTATTCGGCAGGGTCGCCAAGCCCGGCTACCTCGGCGAGCACGTACCCATCGATCGCGTGAGCGAGGTCGTCTGAGTTCTCATAGGTCAGGCGCTCGGGCAACGTGAGAGCGCCAAGCTCCACGTTGCGACTAGCTAGGTGGACGCGGAGCAGTCGGCCGTGGTCTGCTCCGAACATCGCTTCTGCGACCTCCTCGATCGTATCCATCCGCGTAAATCTTCCCATCGGGACCCGCCTGAGCGCCAGCCGCTCGCCCTTCAGTCCCACCGCGTTCGCTCGGCTGTGCCGCGCCGCAGATCCGGCGGGGATCGCAAGGGGCTTGCCGGGCGCTCCGCCCAGCCAGTGAAAAGGCCCGACCGCTAGCGTTTCTGGATCAGCCTTGAACCAGACCACGCATCCACCCGGCTTCTCCGCCAAGGCCAAGTTCACATCTACGCTCGCGCGCTTGCCGCCGACGCGAGTGGCCTTGAGCTGGATGTGGCGGAGGATGCCCCGCGCCTCGACCACAACGTCATAGCCGTTGGCATCGAACTCCGACCGAAGCACCTCGAAGGGCGTCTCGAACTCGATCAGGAGCACCTTAGAGAGCTCGGTGAGGAAGACACGCTCCAGCACCTTCTCTCGGAGCACCGAGTGCTCTGCGGCCCATAGATCGAACATGGAGCCGACCCTGCCGTGACATTCTGCCGTGTCAACGGAATAGAGACTATAGTCCCTAGAGCCGAGCCGCCGGCGCGCGTCCAGTCTGTAAGATGAATTGGAACGAGATCGTCGCGGCCAACGTCCGCCGGCTGCGGGGCGAGCGGAAGCTCACCCAGGAGCAGCTTGCGCACGACGTCGAGATCGATCTGACATATTTGGGCGGCATCGAACGGGGGCGTCGTAATCCGTCAGTCGCGGTCGTAGGGCGATTGGCGGCCGCATTAGCAGTTCACCCAAGCGCGCTGTTTGATGATCAGCGCTGAGGCAAGGTTTGCTCATCGCAAAATCGCTTCGCGCCTGATGCGAACGCCGCGATCATTGAGCCGGATGACGTATTCCCCTTTTCCGCTCCTTCAGCCGTCTGCGATGCTGTGCATGGTGACCGGTGCCTTGAGGAGCCCGCATCTGGCGCCTCAACCGGCTGACCAGAAGCCGCGCAATTATAACCGACTATAGCGATCCTACTTGGTTCAGCGCTTAGCCCTTGAAATCCAAGGACGTCAGTGCGAGCTTCTCGATAGGGAGAAGTTCGTGCGCAGACTAGCAAAACAAGACCGAGAAGATGATTACGGAAGCCGCCGTGACTACCAGGAAATACAAGCGCATCCTAGTACGCGCATGTCTGCGTCGGGCGGCATTACCTCTCTGTCTTGGCAATGCGAGGTATCCGCGGGCGCAGAGAACGAGCGCAGCTGGGGCGTCGGCGCGTATGTTCGAGCGCCCGATTCCGTAGAGTTGGCGTTAACCGCACAGGTCGACGGTCAAATCTTCGCAGATGCGCGCTATCACATCGGTAACGGATGGATGCGGGTCGGACGCGCATTCGAAGCATCGTCTGGTTCGCTTGACGTCACAATTAGTTTTTCCAAGCCGTTGGAGTATATTGACGTCTGGGGCCTCGCTGCTGGAAAAATCGTTTTTCCTGACAGTGGGGCTGGAGTGGTTCCGTCTTTAACGGAACTGAACAAATCTCACCTGCTCCCCGAAACCTTGTATCTAACTCATTCAGCAATATTGCCGGAAGGCCTCTCAGGAGCTGAACACGTTTCTGAGGGCTCGCTAATAGAGTTGAAGAAGTGCTCGTATTGTGGCCGCCACCTGCCCACTGGACCAGGTACGGCCGGCCGTCTCGGCTTCCATAAACACAATGCGAAGCTCAGTGGCCACCAAAATGAATGCAGAGCGTGCAAAAAATGGAGAATCAACAACTCGTTCAACCCACTCCGTACAAGCGACCAGCTAAACGAGAGCTCGGTAATAAATCGAGAACGGCGCCTTCTTCTCAGAGAGCCGGAAATACTACAAAGAGTTAAGGAACGGCAAGGTCGGGGGCTAAAAAGCATCGTATGGGACCGGTTTGGCCGTGCATGCTTTTACTGCTCTAAACCGCTCACTTTGAAGGAAGTTGAGCTAGATCACACGCGACCTCTTTCCTATCTCTGGCCAATTGATGAGTACGCGACGTGCCTCTGTAGTGAGCATAACAACCACAAAAAAGATCGATTTCCGGTAGATTTTTACTCTGAGGCGCAGTTGATTCGTCTGTCTGAATTGACGGGTCTCGACCTTGCCGCATTGCAGACACGCTCCGTATGCGAGCCTGAGCTAATGCGAATTCAAAAGAACATTGTTGATTTCGCTCAGCGGGCAGATCCTCGGGCTTTTAACGCGATAGCTCGAAAAGTCGTCGAGTTACGACCCGATGTCGATCTATGGGCAGAACTTAAGGACGCAGACTTGCCAACGTTTCTTGCCCTCAAGCGCGCAGAAAGCATTAGGCCCAAGTCGATATCCGACGCATTTGTAGATGCCGAGCTAGAATCGCTCGAAGAGTAGTAGGATGTGGGAGCTTGTAGTTCCTTTGTCGCTAATCCCGTGCTTTTCTACATGGTCGACGGCTTCGATTACTGTTCCTTGATGCCGAAAATATGGGCGAGATAACTCAATGAGATGGGTCGCCATATCATAACCCTTCGAGCCGCCGACGTGAAGTATCACCGGTGAGCCGGACTTGGTAATCTCGGCGCAAGTTGCAAAAAACTCTTTATAGACTGAAAAGGTCTTACCCTGCTGACGTTCTAGAAATGATTTGCTTGTTTGGTGAAAATCGTTGGCGCCCCAACCGCAGAACCACATACGCAACCAATTGGGTCGATCAAATCGCATCCCGGGGAAGGGTGGCGAACACAAGACCGCGTCGACTGGAGCGTCAAGCAACTCGGGTAGACCTCTAAAATCCGAATGCCACGACTGACCTGGATTGAACTCGTTCGGCCGGTCGAGCTCTATCAAGCGCAACAGTCGCTTCTGAAGCCTCTCCACGACAGACCGGTATTCGAACTCACCGGTCGGGCTAAAAGGAGTAATTGGGTGCGATGTTCGAGAAAGCGCATACGGCCGATTTCCATGCAGAATGTGCAAAAGACAGGCTTTGATAAAATTCGACCCAGCCGAGAGGTCGCGGGCAGAGAAATACCGTTTTGCTTTAAGAACTTCCTGCAATGTCTCGGGGTGATAATAATCGGATACGGTCGCGTTTAGTCCGAACGCAGCACTGGCCGTATCATCGTCAGAAAGCTTTTCAAGCTCCAACGCCGACGTAAACTGCTCAAAGGCCGCCCAGAGCAACTCTGGCGTTGGTGGAGCGACTTTTGCACGAGCGACTGTTGAAGCAAACGGGCTAAGGTCCGTTGTGAAAGGCACCCGACCGAGCAATCCGGCTTCAAACGCGATGGTTCCAACGCCCCCGAGCGGGTCCACCACGCGATCACCGGGGGCTGTAAACTGCCGAACCATCCAATGCGCCAGGCTAGGCTTAAGCTTCCCTTGATAGGAGCAAAGTGAATGTAGCCCGTGCCCCCACGCGCGGCTGGCGTAAGGCCGGATGGTATGGGGAAGCGTTTGTTGAAAATCTTCCCCCTGCTGTTGTAGTCGCGAAGTAGTTTCAGTGAGCATGGATGAAAGTCAGTTCGACCTGCTTGAGTGGCGATTTGTCACGCGAATGGCGCCTTGCCAGTATCCGATTTTCCTTCACGGCAAAACCCGCGCTTGCAGCAACTTCAATTAGGAGTTCGTCTGTTGGAACATGAATACCGTAAAACTTAGAATCGCCAATATCGAGAACAAAAGAACCCTGCTCGGTCAGGTAGGACGCACAATTCTTAAATATCTCAAACATATCAGAGAAGTAGCCTCGGACTAGAGCCGGAATTCTCTGATCAGGGCTGACCCTGTCTAGATCACCGGCGACGCTCTCAACTGAGGGGTATTGAAACGTTGGAGGCCTACCCTTAACGACGTTACTGATACCGCAAACCATACAAATTTTGTTTAGTGAAGAAAGCTCTCTCTCATTTTCAATAAATCCAGCAAGCCACAGTTCAAGCTTCGTATTGCGAATATAGCTTGTTCCATTGAGATATGGTGGAGAGGTAAGGATGAGGCTCGCGCGATTGTGAAGTGCGGGGACGTATTCACGAGCATCATTAGAAACAAAGGCGGTTGGTGCATGGACGGTGCCGTCGGTTTGAATGTCTCTTTCAATATCTACGAGTTTTGCAAGTACGGCCTTTCTGACGTCCACAACTCGCGTGAGATATTCGTCAGGTCGCCGACGGCGGAGATCAGCACGGCGCGTCATATTCGAGCATGCAACGGTTACGGACATGACCGCGAGCAGCAGGAGGTCTTTGAAAGCCCTGTTGCCCCCAGAGTGAAACTCTACTCCGTCGCGGATGGTGATCAGCTCGCGAAGATCGTCCTCTTGGAAAAAGTCACGTCCGCTAAATGCTGCGTCGTACGCGTCCAAGTTCTGTCGGCTGGCCGCGCTCTCAAATTCTTTCGACATAACCCAGCGTCGGAAGCGTGCAACACACTTGGAAAATGCTGCAAAATCTCGTTTCGCCGTCGCCCTAGCGTTTACCTTGGTCTCGGCCACAAACCGCATAAACGGGTTCGCCTCCGAAAACGCGCTTTCTCGGCCAAGCTGAGAAGCAATCAGATTGACCGTCCCACTTCCACCGAACGGATCGTACACGATACCGTCGCCAACGTGGGACCGCACCAGATCCTCGATGTAGCCGGCGGCGAACCCCTCAACATAGGGATACCATCCGTGCACTGGGAGCGACTTGCTATCCCGAAATGTAAGGCCGAGCGCATCGTCGCCATCAAGGCCGGATGGGAAAAGAGACGGCTGACGAGTAGCCGTATTCGAAATCCCTGACATCGGTAATCCTCAGTGGTTTCGCCCGAATGTTGAGCTCGTCGACCGTAGCGAGGATGGAGCCCGATCGGAACGCCAGAATGAGCGCAGCTGCCGTATTCCTCGGCCGAAGTCGTCAGTATCTATCCGGTGCCCGGCCACTAACTTCTCGGTTCGAGAGTGAGAAGCCCACCCATAAGTAGCTCATACAGTTATGAAAAAATGGTGGACGCACTTGGGCTCGAACCAAGGACCCGCTGATTAAGAGTCAGCTGCTCTACCAACTGAGCTATGCGTCCATGCCGGGCGGTTTGGGTGGCGCCGCTGGTGTGGCGCCCCGTGTCCGGGGAAGCGCGCTGTTAGCAGGCGGGGCGGGGGGCGCAACCCCTTTTTTGATTACCAGCCCACGGTCTTGCGGTTTTGGCGGTCGATCGACATCAGGATCGCCAGGCACAGCAGCACCGTCATCTGCGCCGAACTGCCGAAACTGACCAGCGGCAGGGGGATGCCGACGACGGGTGCCAGACCCATCACCATCGACAGGTTGATCGCAACGTAGAAGAAGATCGTGGTGGCGAGCCCTGCGGCGGTCAGGCGGGCGAAACGGCCGGTGGCGCGCTGGCCGACGTCGATGCCCCAGCGGATCACCAGCAGGAAGGCGAGGATCAGCAGGCAGCCACCGACCAGGCCCCATTCCTCGGCCATGGTCGCGAACACGAAGTCGGTATGGCCTTCGGGTAGATAGTCGAGGTGGCTTTGGGTGCCTTGAAGGAAACCTTTGCCCCAGATGCCGCCCGATCCGATCGCGATCTTGGACTGGCTGATGTGATAGCCGGTGCCGAGCGGGTCGCTTTCGGGGTCGAGAAAGATGAGCACGCGGTTGCGCTGATAGTCGTGGAGCAGGAAGTTGACGGCCAGCGGAGTCGCCACCGACAGCAGCAGCCCGCCGCCGATGAACAGGCGCAGCGGGATCCCGGCCAGGAACATCACGGTCGCACCGCCCGCGCAGATCATCAGCGCGGTGCCGAGATCGGGCTGCAGCATGACCAGCGCCGCCGGCACCCCGATCAGCATGGCCGCCGGCCAGATCGCGCTGAACCGCCGGGTCTCGCCGGGGGGCAGCATGTCGTAGAATTTCGCGCAGGCGAGCACGATCACTGGCTTCATGAATTCGGACGGCTGGAGGCGGATGAAGCCGAGGTCGAGCCAGCGTTGCGAGCCGCCCGAGACCTTGCCAAGCAGCTCGACCGCCAGCAGCGACACCGTGATGATCGCATAGGCGGGCAGCGCGGAGTCCTTCCACACCCTTTCGGGCACGCGAGACAGCAGCATGGCGCCGCCGAGCAGGACGAAGAAGCGGATGCCCTGCGACAGCGCCCAGGGCCTCAGCGAGCCTCCTGCGGCGGAATACAGCACCACCTGGCCGAAGCAGCCGATCGCGACGACCAGCAGCAGGACCTTCCACGGCAGCCGGGCGAGCGGTTCGGGGACGATCCGGGATCTCATGGTTCGCGGTCCGTGGAGCCGTCTTCGGCGACGGTGTTGCCGGGGGTGATCAAAGCGGCCTGGGTCGCGTTGGCCTGATCGGTGGCGCGTTCGACGGCGGGGGCGTCGCTGGGGACCAGCGCATCGGTCTTGGTGGCGCTGGCGGCCGGGGGCGGGGCCTGTGCGGCACGATAGGCGGCCGCCTGCGTCGCCATCCGCGTCCGGATGTCGCCGCCCCAGGTCGGCTCGCCCTCGGCCAGCGAGGCCATCGCGCGGTCGCGGTCGAACAGATAGGTCATGATGTCGCGGGCGATCTGTGGGGAATCGAGGTTGCGGACGGTGTGGCCGTTATGCTCCAGGACCATGCCGATGGCATAGCGGGGGTTGTCGGCGGGCGCGAAGCCCATGAACACGGCGTGATCGCGCAGCTTGAACGGCAGCTGGCCGTTCTTGAGCACGCCGGAGCGGCGTTCGGCCATGGTGATGCGGCGGACCTGCGCGGTGCCGGTCTTGCCCGCAAGCGCGATCCCGGGTGTCAGCATGCGCGCGGCGCCACCGGTGCCGCCGCCATTGACCACCCCGAACATCGCGTCGCGGACGATCGCGAGGTTTTCGGACTGGAGCGGCAGGATCGGCGCATCGCGGTCGATATGGCTGGCGAGGATGCTCGGGCGCAGATGCCGGCCCGAGGCGATGCGCGAGGCCATCACCGCCAGCTGCAGCGGATTGGCGAGCACATAGCCCTGGCCGATCGAGGCGTTGAGCGAATCCGCGACGGTCCAGCCGGCCTTGTACTTCTTCAGCTTCCACGCGCTGTCGGGGACGGTGCCGAAGCGCTGCGTCGAGAACGGCAGGTCGAATTTCTGCCCGAGGCCGACCATCCGCGCGATCGGCGCGACGCGGTCGTAGCCGAGGCGACGGACCATTTCGTAGAAATAGATGTCGCAGCTCTGCATGATCGCGTTCTTGAGATCGAGCGGGCCGTGGCCGCTCTTCTTGTGGCAATGGAAGATGCCGTTGCCGACCCGCATCGCGCCCGAGCATGAGACACGGGCATGCGGATCGACGCCATTTTCGAGCAGCGCGAGGCCGTTCATCGGCTTCACGGTCGAGCCGGGGGGATAGAGCCCCTGCGTCACCTTGTTCATCAAGGGCACGTGATCGTCGTCGCTGAGCATCTGCCATTCGAGATGGCTGATGCCGTCGGAGAAATTGTTGGGATCGTAAGCCGGCATCGACACCATCGCCAGCATCTCGCCGGTGCGACAGTCGATCACGACCGCGGAGCCGGAATTGGGGCCGAGCCGGCGTGCCGCGTAATCCTGCAGCCCGGCATCGATCGTCAGGCGTGCGGTCTTGCCGGGGACGTCGGGGCGGGTGGCGAGTTCGGCGACCAGCTTGCCACGCGCGGTAACCTCGACGCGCTTGGCGCCGGCGACCCCGCGCAATTCGGGTTCGAGCATCTTCTCGAGCCCGTCCTTGCCGAGCTTGAAGCCTGGCGTGACCAGCAGCGGGTCGTGGGTCTTCTTGTATTGTTCGACGTTGGGCACGCCGACATAGCCGGTCAGGTGCGCGACCGCGGCGCCGGCGGGATAGGCGCGGGCGAAACCGCGGGTAGGGGCGACGCCCGGGAGTTCGGGCAGGCGGACGCTGACCGCAGCGAACCGCTCCCAGTCGAGGTTTTCCGCGACCTGTACGGGTTGCAGCCCGACCGCATGGTCGAGGTCGATGCGGATCCGCTCCATCTCTTCGGGCGGCAGGCGCAGCAGGCGGCCGAGCAGGTCGAGCACGCGATCTTTGTCGCGCAGCCGTTCGGGGACGATGTCGACGCGAAAGTCGGTGCGGTTGTTGGCGATCGGGACGCCGTGGCGATCGACGATCCAGCCCCGCCGCGGGGGCAGCAGCGTCATGTTGACGCGGTTGCTCTCCGACAACGAGGTGTAGCGTTCATTCTGCGCGACCGAGATCCACGCCATCCGCCCGGCGAGCAGCAGCCCGACGGTGCCCTGTGCCGCGCCGAGCAGCCAGGCACGACGCGAAAAGCTGTACGCCTGCGACATCTCGGTCACGATGCGCGTGCGGCCGCTCAATCCTCGCCCCGCTTGCGTTCGACACGCGCGACGATCCGCGCCGCGAAGGGGAAGAGCAGGATGGTGACCATGATCTGCGCCAGTAGCACGGTATCGACATGCGAGCCGACCGGAACCGCCAGGAAACGACCGCCGATGATGACGCCGGCGATCAGTCCGCCGGAGATCAGCCAGTCCTGCCAATAGTCGCGGTACGCCAGGCGCTGTTCGAGCATGTCGATCGCCAGGAAGCACAGCGACCATAGCAGCACCGCGCTGCCGAGGGGCTGGCCGCTGACGAGGTCGTCGAACAGCCCGAGCGGTGCCGCTGCCCAGGGCTTGAACGCGAAGCGCGCCAGCAGTCGCCAGGCGAGCAGCATGACCAGCCCGAGCGGCGGCAGGATCGGGATCGTCGCGACTACGGGCACGATCGTAGCAAGCGACCCCAGCATCACCGTGCCCGCCGCGATCAGCCGCGCGCGGCGGGCGCCCAGAGTCGGTGCGAACGGGCGATAGTCGACGGTGTTGGGCTGCGCGTTCACGATACACTCACGGCGCGGGCACGGGTCCGGGCGGCGTCGGCGCGCGCGGCGGCATCGGCATGAACGCGCCCTCGACCAGTGCGAAGTCGAGCGTGTCCGGATTGGCGAAGGTGCGGGCCTCGACCGAATCCTGTCCGGCCTTCATGACTCGGGCGACGGGCACGCCGGGCGCATATATGCCCCCGATGCCCGACGAGACGAACAGGTCGCCGGCCGAGAACTTGACGTTAGTGGCGTTGACCGATCGGACGTCGACCATGCCGTCGCCGCGCCCTGCGACGATCGCGGGCAGGCCGTCGCGGGTGCGGCGGACCGGCACGATGCTGTCGGGATCGGTCAGCAGGAGGACGCGGGCGGCGTTGGGTCCGGTCTCGACGATGCGGCCGACCAGCCCGTCGGGGCCGCGCACCGGCATGCCGGGCCGGACACCGCTCCAGCGGCCGGCGTTGAGCAGCGCATAGCGGCGGCCGCTCGACGCGGTCGAACTGACCAGCCGCGCGGTGACGATCGGATCGACCGAACGGTCGCGGACCGCCAGCAGCGAGCGCAAGCGACGATTGTCATAGGCGATCGTCCGCGCCTTCATCAGCAGTGCGCGGGTGCGATCGACCTCCGCGTGCAGCGCGGCGTTTTCCTGGCGGACGAAGAAGAAGGTGCCGATCGTCCGCGGCACCGCGGCGGCGCCCGACCCGACCCAGGCAAGCCCGGACGAGACCGGCGTGGTGACGCCGGCGACCGTCATCCGCAGCGCCGAGAAGGCGGGCGGATTGAAGGTCGACATGACGAGCAACGCCGCGCCCACCACCACTCCGGCGATGGCGAGCACATAGCCCATGAACACACCATATTGCCGCCGCCGGGAAAATCCGGTGCGGCGGTCGCGGGCTGGCGCCATGCGCCTGTCCCCTCGTCCTTGCGCGCCGGTCGGCGGCGGGGACCGTCCCCGCCACCCTACCGACGCAATGCCAATCCGCCGTTCAGCCGCTCATCAGCACGCCGCGGAACAGCGGGTCCTCGAGCGCGCGACCGGTGCCGAGTGCAACGCAGGTCAGCGGATCCTCGGCGACCGTCACCGGCAGGCCGGTCTCGTCGCGCAGCACCTCGTCCAGCCCCTGGAGCAGCGCGCCGCCGCCGGTCAGCACGATGCCCTGGTCGACGATGTCGGCGGCGAGCTCCGGCGCGGTGTTCTCCAGCGCGACGCGGACGCCCTCGACGATCGTCGCGACCGGCTCGCTGAGCGCCTCGGCGATCTGGCCCTGGTTGATCTGGATTTCCTTGGGCACGCCGTTGACGAGGTCGCGGCCCTTGATCTGGATGATCATGCCGATGCCGTCGGCGGGCGGCTTGGCGATCCCGACTTCCTTCTTGATCCGCTCTGCCGTGGCTTCGCCGATCAGGAGGTTGTGGTTGCGGCGGACGTAGGACACGATCGCCTCGTCCATCTTGTCGCCGCCGACGCGGACCGAGGTGGTGTAGGCGAGGCCGCGGAGCGACAGCACAGCGACTTCGGTGGTGCCGCCGCCGATATCGACGACCATGCTGCCGATCGGTTCGGTGACCGGCATGTCGGCGCCGATCGCGGCGGCCATCGGCTCCTCGATCAGCCAGACCTGCGACGCACCGGCGTTGGACGCGGCATCGCGGATCGCGCGGCGCTCGACCTTGGTCGATCCCGACGGCACGCAGATCACGATTTCGGGCCAGCGCGCGAATTTCCGCGGACCGTGGACCTTCTGGATGAAATACTTGATCATCTGCTCGGCGACGTCGATGTCGGCGATGACACCGTCGCGCAACGGGCGGATCGCCTCGATATTGCCGGGGGTCTTGCCCATCATCATCTTGGCATCGTCGCCGACCGCCTTGACCCGCTTGACGCCGTTGATCGTCTCGACCGCGACCACAGACGGCTCGTTCAGCACGATGCCGCGCCCACGGACATAGACGACGGTGTTCGCGGTGCCGAGGTCGATGGCCATGTCATGCGACATGAATTTGAAGAAACGCGAGTAGAAGGCCATTCAATCAGGGTCCCGTAACCTGCCACCGCTACCGGCGACGCACATCGCAGACATCTCGCGATCCGCCGCTATCAGGCACGGGTGCTGGCGCTCCGTGCTGGGGCATTTGCGGCTCGCGGGATGCCGTCGCTTGGTCTAGACCATTACCCATGTCAATACGGCGTCTCCCCGAGCATCTGGTCAATCGTATCGCCGCCGGTGAAGTGGTGGAAAGACCCGCCAGCGCGTTGAAGGAACTGGTCGAAAACGCGGTCGATGCAGGCGCCACGCGGATCGCCGTGGTGCTGGCCGAAGGCGGGACGCTGCGGATCGAGGTCGCGGACGACGGCTGCGGGATGACGCCGGACGACATGGCGCTGGCGCTGGAGCGGCATGCGACCTCCAAGCTGCCCGACGAGTTCATCGAATCGGTCGTGACGCTGGGCTTTCGCGGCGAGGCGCTGCCGTCGATCGCGAGCGTCGCACGGCTGACGATCGAGAGCCGGGTGCGCGGCGCCGAGGGCTGGGCGCGGACGGTCGACAACGGCGTGGTGACGCGCGAGGGGCCGGCGGCGTTGCCCCCCGGCACGCGGGTGGTGGTCGAGGACCTGTTCGCGCGGGTGCCAGCCAGGCGCAAGTTCCTGCGATCGGCGCGGGCCGAATATGCGGCGTGCCTCGACAGCGTGCGGCGGCTGGCGATGGCGCGGCCGGACATTGCGTTCACGGTCGAGCATGATGGGCGGCGTGTGCTGTCCGCGAGCCAAGTCGAGGACCGGCCGGGGCGGGTGGCGACGCTGACCGACCGCGCGCTGGCCGACAGTTCGGTGGCGATCGACATGGAAAGGGAGGGGCTGGTGCTCGGCGGGGTCGCGAGCCTGCCGACCTACAATCGCGGGATCGCCGACCATCAATATCTGTTCGTCAACGGACGGCCGGTGAAGGACCGGCTGCTGATGGGCGCGATCCGCGGCGCCTATGCCGAGATGCTGCCGCGCGACCGGCATGCGGTGGTGGCGTTGTTCCTAGATGTGCCGTCCGACCAGGTCGACGTGAACGTCCATCCGGCGAAGACCGAGGTGCGGTTCCGCGATCCGGCGATGGTCCGCGGGCTGATCGTGTCGGGACTGCGGCGGGCGCTGGATGGTGCCGGGCATCGTAGCCAGCGCGCGCCCGAGGCGGCGCTGGCGATGTGGCAGCCGGAACAGACGGCTCCCTTTCCCCTGCGGGGAGAGGGTTGGGGTGAGGGGGTGCCGGACCGGCTCGCGCTCGCCGAGCGCAGCTACGGTTCGGTCAACGATACCCGCCCGACCTTCTTCTCGGCGCCCCCACAGGCCCGCGCCGAACCCGCCTGGACGCCGCCCCCTTCGACCAGCAGTTTCCCACTCGGCGTCGCGCGCGGGCAGGTCGCGAAGACCTATATCGTCGCCGAGGCCGAGGACGGGTTGATCCTGGTCGACCAGCACGCCGCGCACGAACGCCTAGTCCTCGAACGGATGCGCGCCGCGCTCAGCGGCGGGACGGTCGCGAGCCAGGCGCTCTTGATCCCGGAGGTGGTCGAGCTCGACGAACCTGCGTGCGACCGGCTGGAAGCGCGCGCCGCCGAACTGTCCGAATTCGGGCTCGACCTCGAACGCTTCGGTCCCCGCGCGATGCTGGTCCGCGCAACCCCGGCGATGCTCGGGCCGAGCGATCCCAAGGGGTTGGTCACCGATCTCGCCGACGAACTCGCGGCGTTCGACGAGGCGCTGTCACTGAAGGAGCGCCTCGACGCGGTGGCAGGGACGATGGCCTGCCACGGCTCGGTCCGCGCCGGGCGGATTCTGTCGGTGACCGAAATGAACGCGCTGCTCCGCGAAATGGAAGTCACCCCGCATTCCGGCCAGTGCAACCACGGCCGCCCGACTTGGGTGAAGCTGCAGCACGGGGATCTTGAGAAGCTCTTTGGTCGTAAATAAGGATTTAGAGCTTGGATTCGCTGCCTACTTACTCAAATGCCAAAAGACACGTGAGGCAGCTAACGCCCAATCGCTGCTGTTCGGATCGCACAGGTCTAACCGAATTGCAGACATTCCTCGTGACGGTATCGGCGGCGTTTGGCACTATGAGGAATTGTAATTGAACGACGGTTCGTCACTTTTTTGGGCTAGGATTACGCAATGCTAGAGCGCTTCCTACTCTTATCTGCCGCAGCTACTTCCGCGGCTGGCGCCTTGGCGCCAGAAATAGTAGTCACGAATTGCCCGGCGCACTTCGGGGGCCGCTTCGAGAACGAGCGCGAAAGCGCGGGACCTTACAAACTGACGTCCGCTCACTGTATCAACGCTAAAGGCAGTAACAGCTTGACCTCGCCGTCGATGGCCCCAGACGGCAGCGGCTTCGCATGGCTAAATCGCGACGAGGTTGTGATAGCGGATGTAAAGTCAGGACAGACAAGAACCTTCACCACTCACCTGGGCGACTCCGGTTTTCAGTCCCTTACAGGAGCGGAGCCGCCAATTGGATGGTCGAGTGACTCAAAGTCAGTATGGGCTGCCAAGCAGGAAGTGGCCTATCCCTCGCCCTTTCCTTTGTCAGGTCTGACGCTGATGCGTCTGGCGAGGGACGGTTCTACCTTGCCTACGAGCTTGAAGCCATTACCCGCTGGTCCTCTTGATGCCGTTCAATGGATACGGAACTCCCCAATGGCGCTGGTTCAGGTCGGAACCAATGGAAGTTACTACAGACCGCCCCACGCCGACCCGGCACCGGAACTGGCAATGATCGATGCCGCGCACGGTCAGGTTCTGGACCGCTTAGCGCTAAGTAGCTTGAGGTCGTTCAACCAGCGCAAGGCAGGGTTTGATGCTCGGTTTTCAATAGCGGCGGCAACGGCTGTGGTGGCGGCAGGCCGCATACGTTCAGTCGTCACGATCCGCAATCAAGATGGGGACACATGGGTTCGATGGATACAGGGTTTGCCACCTATCGAAGTAGTTTCTCCTTTTGGCAAGGAAAGACGTAACCGCTTGGTCCTTGTCCCATCGGGAAAGCAAGTCCTCAATACCCGTGAGTTACAGCCCGACGGCGTCCAGATCATTTGTGAGGTATGGAGCAGAAAGTGCCCTACAGTACCGCTGCCCCAACCGCGGACGGGTCCACTGCTGGAGCTTCGTAACTTTTATAATGGAAAGGTGCTGTGGTCGATTTCCACAACCGTGAAAGAATTTTGGAATGGAGACATTCTAGAAGTCAGTCCCGACGGACACTTTGCGCTTATCTCTTGGCCAGAGAAGAAGGGCGGAGTATTTCAAGTGGCCCTTGTCGACCTAAATAAGGGGGCGGTGGCGCAGTTCTTTCCGCTTGGCGCCTCAGGTGGTAGGGCTGGCTTCACAGCCAAAGGCAATAAGGTCTGGACTCAACTGACGAACGTGATTTCACTATATCAGCGTAGCTAGCTGACGCAAAGTCAGCGGCGATCTGCGGCAGCTATGACGTTCAGCCTCCCCATAAGCGGTCAGGCAGGATTTCACTAGGTCCGGACATTTGGCCTGCTGTCCCATGGGCTGGGTGGGTGGGCTCGAGCGAGGCGCGAAAATTGCAGCAGCCCAGCCTCCCTGATGCTAAAACGGCGAAAACCGTGCGCGGAACATGCTTGCAGTTGGGTTAAGGGATTGGTCCCGGAAGCCTGACGTATCGATGCGCGGGATGCGCTGTAGTACGACGCGTGACGCGGCTTCGTTCATCTTCTGGAAACCATTTTCGCGCCCGGGCATTTGAGCGGAGACCCTCTCACGAGTTCCCGCATCATGAAGCATCTGTTCCCCGTCTTCTTCGCGCTCATTCCGCTGGCCGCCGTCGTCGGCGCCTGCGTGACGTGTCCGTGAGGTAAGCGTCGCTCCCAAGGCGATACGAAAAGGGCCGCCCGGATTGCTCCGGACGGCCCTTTTTGCGTTTGGAGAAAAGCGTCGGGCTCAGCCCTGCGCCTCTTCCTCCTGGTCGCGCGGTGCTTCGGCGGTCGCGCCGGGCTCTGCGTTCGGATCGTAATCCTCGACGAAGCCGGCTTCGTCGCGCTCGAACATCGACGACATGACGTCGACGCCCGAAGCCTGCATCTCGGCCTCTTCAGGCGAGCGGGCGACGTTGACCTTGACGGCCACCGACACCTCGGGGTGCAGCGCAACCTTGACCGTGTAGACACCGATCGACTTGATCGGCTTGTCGAGCACGATCGCAGCCTTGGGCACCTTGTGGCCGTCGGCGTTGAGCGCGTCGACCAGGTCACGCACCGCGACCGAACCATAGAGCTGGCCGGTGTTCGATGCCTGACGGATCAGGGTGACGGTCGCGTCGGTGAAGGTCTTCGCCTCGGTCTCGGCATCGGAGCGACGCGATGCGTTGTCCGATTCGATACGCGCACGGTTCGACTCGAACACCTTGCGGTTTGCTTCGTTGGAACGAAGCGCCTTCTTGTTGGGAAGCAGGAAGTTACGTGCGTAACCGTCCTTGACCTTCACCACGTCGCCGATAGCACCAAGCTTTTCGACGCGCTCAAGCAGAATGACGTCCATGGGGGCGCTCCTTACTTAACGATGTAGGGCAGCAAGCCCAGATGACGCGCACGCTTGATGGCCTGGGCCAGTTCGCGCTGCTTCTTCGCGGCAACAGACGTGATGCGCGAAGGAACGATCTTGCCACGCTCGGACACGAAGCCCTGCAGCAACCGGACGTCCTTGTAGTCGATCCGGGGAGCGTCTTTTGCGGAGAACGGGCAGCTCTTGCGGCGGCGGAAGAATGGACGTGCCATGGTTATTCTGCTCCCTCTTCGCGATCACGGCGCGGGCCGCGCTCGGGACGATCGCCACGATCCGGACGGTCGCCACGGCCACCTTCACGGTCGCCACGACGCTCACGGTCGCGATCCTGCTTGCGCATCATCACGGTCGGGCCCTCTTCGAGGGTGTCGACCTTGACCGTCATGTAACGGATGATGTCTTCGTTGATCTGGGTCTGGCGCTCCAGCTCTGCGATCACGCTGCCCGGGGCATCGATCTCGAGCATGACATAGTGCGCCTTGCGGTTCTTGGCGATCTTGTACGCCAGCGAACGCAGGCCCCAGTTCTCGGTCTTGACGACCCGACCTTCGTTGTCGTTCACGATCTTGGTGGCGATTTCCGCCAGCGCGTCCACCTGCGCCTGTGCCAGATCCTGGCGCGCAAGGAACGTGTGCTCATACAGAGCCATGTCTCGTCCTTCGTTACCGATCGCTGATGCACGCCCCATGCGTACACCCCTCCGGCTGTCGTTCGAAAATTCGCATTCGAAATGCAAACAGGGGCGAGAGACGCGAATCTCTCACCCCGGTTGCAGAGCGCCTTACCCGATTGTCGGGGAAAGGCAAGGTTGCCGCGCCCGGTTTCCCTCCGGCTTCGTCATCCTGACGAAAGTCAGGACCCAGAGCCGGAACTGCCGCCGCCCGTTACCCTGGATCCTGACTTTCGTCAGGATGACGGGGCTATGGGGATGGGAGCGCCCCTGCGACGCTCTCACGTCCACGCGTGCCGCTTACCGGAACGCGCCGCCACGAACCTGGACCACGTCGCCGCGGCCGTTGATCAGGATCGCGTCGCGACCCGAACGGACCCACTGGCTGCCGCGCGGCGGGGCCGACAGGCGGTAGTTCTTGTAGGTCGTCACGACGCGGTAGTCCTGCGCGTAGCGACGGTCGAAGCGCTGGCCGGCGCGCCAGTTGCGATACTGGGTCGGGCGGACCACGGTCTTCTTGGTGACCACGGTGCGGCCGTTCGGGCCCTGGCGGACGGTAGTGGTTTCGTGACGCACCTGTGCAGATGCAGGCGCGGCGGCGATCAGCGGGCTGGCGACCAAGGTCGTGGCGATCGCGCTGAGAATGAACTTGTTCATGATATACTCCCGTTTGTAACGGCGCCTTCTACGCGGCGTCGGAACCCTATCTGGCGTCCATCTGTCGCAGGCGATTGTCGCCAACGAGCGGAAATGGTCGCGGAATGTCGCAACCCGTTCATGTCTGTTCAGGTCTGGGGGGCCGTTCAGGTTGCATGTGACCGCGCACCTTTCTAGGGCGCCCGACCAAAGGAGAGGTACATGCGCGCGTTCATTTTCCCGGGGCAGGGCAGCCAGGCGGTCGGCATGGGCAAGGCGCTGGCCGACGCCAGTGCGACCGCGCGCGAGGTCTTCGCCGAGGTCGACGAGGCGCTCGGGCAGCATCTGTACCGGTTGATGAGCGAAGGCCCGGCCGAGGACCTGCTGCTGACCGAGAACGCGCAGCCCGCGATCATGGCGAACGCGATCGCGACCTTGCGCGTGCTCGAGAAGGAGGGCGGCATCCGGCTGGCCGACAAGGCGGACTATGTCGCGGGGCACAGCCTGGGCGAATATACCGCCTTGTGTGCCGCGGGTGCGCTCGATCTGGCGACCACGGCGCGGCTGCTGCGGCTGCGTGGCCGCGCGATGCAGGCGGCGGTGCCGGTCGGCGAAGGCGCGATGGCCGCCCTGCTCGGTGCGGACCTGGAGAAGGCGCAGCTGATCGCGGGCGCTGCGGTCGATTCGATCCTGGCAGAGGGCGGCGCGGAGCTGGTCTGCACCGTCGCCAACGACAATGATCCGTCGCAGGTGGTGATCTCCGGGCATCGCCTGGCGATCGAGCGTGCGATCGCGCTGGCCAAGGACCTGGGCGCCAAGCGCGCGGTCCTGCTCCCGGTCTCCGCGCCGTTTCACTGTTCGCTGATGCAGCCGGCCGCCGACGCGATGGAGGCGGCACTCCTCGACGCCGACCTGCGCGCGCCGCTGGTCCCGGTGTTCGCCAACGTCGACGCCGTCGCGGTGGCGGATCCGGGCGCGATCCGGGTCGCGCTGGTCCGGCAGGTGACTGGGATGGTGCGGTGGCGCGAATCGGTGCTGGCGATGCAGGCGGCTGGCGTCGAGCGGTTCGTCGAATTCGGCGGCAAGGTGCTGGCGCCTATGGTCAAGCGTACTGCGCCGGATGTCGATGCGGTTAGCGTTGTGACGATGGATGATATCGAGGCTTTGGTTAAGACGATGTAGGTTCGAGTTTTATCGCGCAGAGGCGCAGAGGACGCAGAGACCATGAAGGATATCGATGCGATCAGCGGCGATGTGCTGGATGTTGCTTTACGGTTGCATCGGGATTTGGGGCCCGGGTTGCTCGAAAGCGTGTATGAAGCTGTTCTCGCTGCGCGGCTGGAGGCGATGGGCTACACCGTTGCTCGGCAACGGTCTGTCGACATCGAATTCGAAGGCATCCGGATCGAGGGCGCGTTCAGGATCGACGTGCTGGTCGACGAGCGTTTGATCATCGAGATCAAATCCGTCGAGAGGCTGCTTCCCGTCCACGCGAAGCAACTGCTGACGTATCTGCGATTGACCAAACAGCCCGTCGGGCTGCTGATAAACTTTGGAGGCGAAACGTTGAAGGAAGGTGTCCGCCGCCTGGTCAACAACCACCAGCCCTCTGCGTCCTCTGCGCCTCTGCGCGAAAAAATCTGAAATCGGAGAGTAGAATGTTCGACCTTACAGGCATGACCGCGCTGGTGACCGGCGCTTCCGGTGGGATCGGTTCGGAGATCGCCAAGGCGCTCGCCGCACAAGGCGCGCGGTTGGCGGTTTCTGGGTCCAATGCAGACAAACTCGAGGCGTTTCGCGCCAGCCTGGGCGGTGATCATGTCGCTTTGCCGTGCGACCTGTCGGACGGCGCGGCGGTGGATGCGTTGGTGCCGCAGGCGGTGGCGGCGCTGGGGCGACTCGATATTCTCGTCAACAATGCCGGCGTGACGCGCGACAATCTGGCGATGCGGATGAAGGATGAGGAGTGGGATACCGTGATCCGGGTCAATCTGGAGGCGGCGTTCCGGCTGATCCGGGCGGCGGCCAAGCCGATGATGAAGGCAAGGTTCGGGCGGGTGGTGTCGATCACGTCGGTGGTCGGGCAGACCGGCAACCCGGGGCAGGCGAACTATGCCGC
This sequence comes from Sphingomonas sp. R86521, assembly GCF_042466235.1. NCBI lineage: Bacteria > Pseudomonadati > Pseudomonadota > Alphaproteobacteria > Sphingomonadales > Sphingomonadaceae > Sphingomonas > Sphingomonas sp. R86521. The sequence continues at coordinate 1,273,347 of NZ_JAXHBY010000001.1, forward strand.
GTCGAAGGCCGGGCTGGTCGGGATGTCGAAGGCGCTCGCGCAGGAGCTTGCGAGCCGCAACATCACCGTCAACTGCGTCGCGCCCGGCTTCATCGCGTCGGCGATGACGGATGCGCTCCCGGAGACGCAGAAGGTCGCGCTGACCGCACGCATCCCGGCGGGGAAGCTCGGCGAGGGGGCTGACGTGGCTGCCGCGGTGGTCTACCTTGCCAGTCGCGAGGCAAGCTATGTCACCGGTCAGACCATTCATGTGAATGGCGGCATGGCGATGGTGTGATACCCCGGTCCCCGTTCGGTTCGGCGTCGATTTGGCGCTGGTCGGGGCAAGGGACCGGATGAAGTGACGCTTGCCACGAAACGGACCCCGTTCTACGGGCGTTCAGGAACAACGAATAACCCCCAGAGCATAGAGGGAACGAACATGAGCGAGACCGCAGACCGCGTGAAGAAGATCGTCGTCGAGCATCTCGGCGTCGAAGCCGACAAGGTGACCGAGGACGCGAGCTTCATCGACGACCTGGGCGCGGACAGCCTCGACATCGTCGAGCTGGTCATGGCGTTCGAGGAAGAGTTCGGCGTAGAGATCCCCGACGATGCCGCCGAGAAGATCGCGACCGTCAAGGACGCCATCACCTATATCGACGAGCATAAGGCTTAAATCAGGTTTCGGGTCCAGATCTTTGGACCTGCCCTGACGGGTCGGATTTGAGCGGCTCCCCGTCCTTGGGCTAAGAGGGCGGGGAGCCGTTTCGTTTTGAGCATCACGGAGTTTTAGGTCATGCGGCGTGTCGTCGTCACCGGACTAGGCATGGTTACCCCCCTCGGCGCGGACGTCGAGACGGTGTGGGCCAACATTCTCGCGGGCAAATCCGGCGCGGGCACGATCACGCGCTTCGACGCGAGCGAGTATGTCTGCCGCATCGCCTGCGAAGTGAAGCCCAAGGATCACGAATACGGGTTCGATCCCGGCAAGCGCGTCGACCACAAGGTCCAGCGCCAGGTCGATCCGTTCATCATCTATGGCATCGACGCCGCGGGCCAGGCGCTCGAGGACGCCGGGCTGCTCGATATGACCGTCGAGGAAAGCTGGCGTGCCGGCGTCTCGATCGGGTCGGGCATCGGCGGCCTGCCGGGGATCGAGAGCGAGGCGATCGTGCTCCACGAAAAGGGGCCGCGTCGCGTCTCGCCGCATTTCGTGCACGGCCGGTTGATCAACCTGATCTCGGGTCAGGTCTCGATCAAATACGGCCTGCGCGGGCCGAACCATGCGGTCGTCACCGCGTGTTCGACGGGCGCGCATGCGATCGGCGATGCCGCGCGGATGATCGCGATGGACGATGCCGACGTCATGCTCGCGGGCGGCGCGGAGGGTACGGTGTGCCCGCTCGGCATCGCCGGGTTCGCGCAGGCGCGCGCGCTCTCGACCAACTTCAACGATACGCCTGAAAAGGCCTCGCGGCCCTATGACCGCGACCGCGACGGCTTCGTGATGGGCGAGGGCGCGGGCGTGCTGGTGCTCGAGGAGTACGAGCATGCCAAGGCGCGCGGCGCGAAGATCTATGCCGAGGTGATCGGCTATGGCCTGTCGGGCGACGCGTATCACGTCACCGCGCCGCATCCCGAGGGCGATGGCGCGTTCCGGTCGATGCAGATGGCGGTGAAGAAGTCGGGCCTCAAGCTCGAGGACATCGATTACATCAACGCGCATGGGACCTCGACGCCGCTCGGCGATGAGCTCGAGCTGGGCGCAGTACGGCGGTTGTTCGGGGATGCGATCTCCGGGCTGTCGATGTCGTCGACCAAGTCGGCGATCGGGCATCTGCTCGGTGGCGCCGGCGCGGTCGAGAGCATCTTCTGCATCCTCGCGCTGCGCGACCAGATCGTGCCGCCGACGCTCAACCTCGACAACCCGAGCGACAGCTGCGTGGGGGTCGACCTGGTGCCGCATGTCGCGAAGAAGCGCGAGGTTCGCGCCGTGCTGAACAACTCGTTCGGGTTCGGCGGGACCAATGCGTCGCTGATCATGACGAAGGTGCGATAGAATCTGGGCCCCCGCTTTCGCGGGGGAACAAGGAGTGGCGATGCGTAAGGTCGGTTGTTTCGGACTCATCGTCGGCCTCGCCGCGATCGTCGCGTTGTTTCTCGTGGTGCAGGGCTGGGGTGGCGCTGGTCCGGCAAAGCGGACGCTGACGGTGCAGGTGCCGCAGGGCGCGTCGCTTGCCGCCGCCGCGAACGAGCTCGAAAAGGCCGGCGCGATCCGGTCGGCGACGCGCTTTCGGCTCTATGCCCGCGTGTTCGGGTCGGGCGATCCGATCAAGACCGGCGAATACCGCATCCCGCCGCACCTGAGCCAGGCCGATATCCTGAAGATGCTCCAGGGTGGCAAGACGCTGCAGCGGCTGGTGGTGGTGCCGGAGGGCTATCCGTCGGTGCTGGTCCACGACGCGCTGATGAAGGCCGACGGGCTGGTCGGGCAGGTCGCGGTGCCGGCCGAGGGATCGGTGTTGCCCGACAGCTATGCGTTCCAGCGCGGCGATACGCGGGAGTCGGTGGTGGCGCGGATGCAAAAGGCGATGCGCGACTATCTCGCCGCCGCCTGGGCCAAGCGCAAGCCGGGCATCGCAGTGACGACGCCCGAACAGGCGATCATTCTCGCCGCAATCGTCGAGAAGGAAACCGGCAAGCCGTCCGAACGCCGCACCGTCGCTGCGGTTTATGGGAACCGGTTGAAGCTCCACATGCCGCTGCAGGCCGATCCGACCGTGATCTATCCGATTACGAAGGGGCGGCCGCTGGGGCGGCGGATTCTGCGGTCGGAGCTGCAGGCGAAGAACGGCTACAATACCTATGCGGAGACGGGGCTGCCGGTCGGGCCGATCGCCAACCCCGGGCGGGCCAGTATCGATGCTGTGCTGGATCCGGCGCCGACGCACGCGCTGTATTTCGTCGCGGATGGGACCGGGGGTCATGTGTTCGCGGATACGCTCGAGCAGCATAACGCCAATGTGCAGAAATGGTACGCGATCAGAAGGGCACGCGGGGAGATGTAGCTCCGTCATGCTGAACTTGGTTCAGCATCCACCTTGCCCCAGACGATTGCGCCCGGAGCGAGGTGGACCCTGAAACGAGTTCAGGGTGACGGTTGGGGAGGGTGGGGTGCTTACCCTCCCAGCCGCTTCCGTCATCCCAGCGAAGGCTGGGATCTCATGCGGCAGGGACGGAACATGCGGCACGAGACCCCAGCCTGCGCTGGGGTGACGATGTCCCGGTTACCCCCGCAGGGCGTTCGCAGCCCGCGCCTTCAGTTCGACCTCCGCCATCGTGCCGCCGGGGACCCAGCTGCCACCGACGCAGAGCACCGGCTTGAACGCGAGCCATTCGGGGGCGTTGGCTTCGGTGATGCCGCCGGTGGGGCAGAAGCTGCACTGGTAGAACGGTGCGGCGAGGGCCTTCAGCGCCTTGAGGCCGCCGCTGGCTTCGGCGGGGAAGAACTTGAAGTGCGTGAGGCCGAGGTCGAGGCCGCGCATGATGTCGCCGGCGTTGGCGATACCGGGCAGGAACGGCACGCCGCTGTCGACGATCGTCTTGCCGAGGCGTTCGGTCAGGCCCGGCGAGACGATGAACTCGGCGCCGGCGTCCATGACCTGCGCGAACTGCTGGGTCGAGACAACGGTGCCGGCACCGACGATCGCGCCCTCGACCTTCTTCATCTCGGTGATGGCCTCGATCGCGGCGCCGGTGCGCATCGTCACTTCGAGGACGCGCAGGCCGCCGCGGACCAGCGCTTCGGCGAGCGGACGGGCGAGGGCGGCGTCTTCGATGACGAGGACGGGGATGACCGCGCTGGTCTGCATGATGTCGGAGATGGTGACGGTCATTGGGTATGCTCCTGGGCGAAGGCGGCCGCGGCGCCGAACAGGCCGGGCTGGGGATGGGTGATGAGCTTGACGGGCATCGCCGCCATCATGGTCTGGAACCGGCCCTTGGCGACGAAGCGCTGGTCGAAGCCGGAGCGGATCAGGCGATCCTTGATGCGGAAGCCGAGGCCGCCGGCGATGACGACGCCCTTGGCACCCTGCGCCAATGCGAGGTCGCCGGCGACGGCGCCGAGTGCGAGGCAGAAGCGGTCGAGCGCGGCGAGCGCGATCGAATCGGTGCCGTCGATGGCTTCGGTCCAGATCGTCTTGTCGTCATGGCTGGGAACGGCGCGGCCCTCGAGTGCGGCGAGCGTCTCGTAGATCGCGACGATGCCGGGGCCGGCGACGACGCGTTCGGCGGACACGCGCGTGAAGGTGTTGCGCAGGCGCTTGAGCAGCGCGTCCTCGATGCCGTCGAGTGGGGCGAAGTCCATGTGGCCGCCCTCGGTCTCAAGCACTTGATAGCCAGTCTTGTGCCGCAGGACCTGCGCCACGCCCAGGCCGGTACCGGGGCCGCAGACCGTGGTGATGCCTTCGCACGGCAACGGCGTGTCGGGGCCGCAGAGATGGATGAAGTCGCTCTCCGGCACCTGCGCGACGGCATGGCCGACCGCGCCGAAATCATTGACCACGACCCATTGATCGGCGTTCAACCGCTCCTGGATCAGCGACTTGCGGATGATCCATGGGTTGTTGGTGAGGCGGATGACGTCGTTGCCGACCGGCGACGCGACGGCGATCGCGATCGCGCGCGGCAGCGGCTGGGCGAGGCTGGCGCCGAACGCCTGATAGGCGGTCTGCAGGCTGGCATGGTCCGCGGTCTTGAGCGTGACGGGTTCGCCGAGCGCAACGACGCGGCCGTTCTCGACCTCGGCGAGCGCGAAGCGGGCGTGGGTGCCGCCGATGTCCGCGGCTACGATCTGCATGCGTCTCTCCCGTTCATATCGGTACGGCGTGCCCTCACCCTCGCCGCCTTCGGCGTCTCTCCCTCTCCTCGACGGGGAGAGGGAAGGGGGCCGCGGCTGCTTGGCCGTGAGAAGGGTGAGGGCACGGTATTATAGTCCAGCCCCTGCGAGCATTGCCGACGCGCCGCGCTCGGCCTCGTCGGCGCCGCTGCGGAACATGCCGAACAGTTCGCGGCCCATGCCCGAGGCGGGCGGCGGTGCGGAAGCCGGAACGCGTGCGGCCCATTCGTCGGCATCGACCAGCGCCGTCAGCATGCCGGTCTCCGCATCGACGCGGATCATGTCGCCGTCGCGGATGCGGCCGATCGCGCCGTCCAGCAGTGCTTCGGGCGAGCAGTGGATCGCGCAGGGCACCTTGCCGCTGGCGCCCGACATGCGGCCGTCGGTGACCAGCGCGACGCGGAAGCCACGGTTCTGGAGCACGCCGAGCGGGGGGGTGAGCTTGTGCAGCTCGGGCATGCCGTTCGCGCGTGGGCCCTGGAAGCGGACGACGACGACGACGTCGCGTTCCAGTTCGCCGCGCTTGAACGCTTCGATGACGTCGAGCTGGTCGTCGAACACCGCTGCCGGCGCCTCGACCACCCAGCGATCGCGCTCGACCGCGCTGACCTTGATGCAGGCGCGGCCGATATTGCCGGCGAGGATACGCATGCCGCCATCGGGCGAGAAAGGCGCGGCGGCGGGGCGCAGGATGGTCTCGTCGCCGCTGTCGCCGACGGGGGACCAGCCGAGCATGTCGTCGACCACCGAGGGGGTGTGGGCGTAGGCGGAGAGGTCGCCGCCGGCGATCGTCGGGATATCGGCGTGGAGCAGTCCAGCACCGATCAGCTCGCGGATCACATAGGGCATGCCGCCCGCCGCCTCGAACGCGTTCACGTCGGCCGAGCCGTTGGGATAGACCCGGGCGATGGTGGGCACCGCGCGGCTGAGGCGGTCGAAATCCTCCCAGTCGATGACGATGCCGGCTGCGCGCGCGATCGCGGGGACGTGGAGCAAATGGTTGGTCGAGCCGCCGGTGGCGAGCAGGCCGACCGCCGCATTGACGATCGCCCGTTCGTCAACGCAGTGGCCGAGCGGGCGATAATCGTCGCCGCGCGCGCCGATCTGCGCGAGGCGGTGGACCGCGGCGCGCGTCAGTTCCTGGCGGAGCTTGGTGCCCGGATTGACGAACGCGGCGCCGGGCATGTGGAGGCCCATCACCTCCATCATCATCTGGTTGGTGTTGGCGGTGCCGTAGAAGGTGCAGGTGCCCTTCGAATGATAGGCGCCAATCTCCGCGTCGAGCAGTTCCTCGCGGCCGACCAGCCCCTCGGCGAACTTCTCGCGGACCGCGGCCTTGGCCTTGTTGGGAAGGCCGGTCGGCATCGGGCCGCCGGGGATCAGCACCATCGGCAGGTGGCCGAAGCGCAGTGCACCCATCAGCAGGCCGGGGACGATCTTGTCGCAGATGCCGAGCAGCGCGGCGCCCTCGAAGGTGCCGTGGCTGAGCGCGATCGCGGTCGACAGCGCGATGGTGTCGCGGCTGAACAGCGACAGCTCCATGCCGGGATAGCCCTGCGTCACGCCGTCGCACATCGCGGGGACGCCGCCGGCGACCTGCGCGGTGGCGCCGACCTCGCGCGCCCACACCTTCATCAGTTCGGGGTAGCGGTAGTAAACGGCATGCGCGCTGAGCATGTCGTTGTACGCGGTGACGATGCCGATGTTCATCCCCGCATCCGCCTTCATCGCGTCGCGATCCTCGGCGGTGCCCGCATAGGCGTGCGCGAGGTTCGCGCAGCCGAGGTTCGGGCGACGGACGTGCGCGTCGCGTTCACGCTCGATGAGCGCGAGATAGGCGGCACGGGGCGTGCGCGAGCGTTCGATGATGCGGTCGGTTACCGCGGAAACTTCGGGGTTCATGCCATCCTCGTCATGCCGGGCTTGGTCCGGCATCCACCGTGCCGCGTAATCTTCGGCCGTTTGGTTTGCGGCACGGTGGACCCCGGAACAAGTCCGGGGTGACGGTTTCTTCTGGGGCGTCCGTTAGTTTAGGCCGCCCAGTGGATATCGATCGGCAGTTCGACGTCGGCCAAAACCCGGCCGATCGGGTATTGCGACAGCGGACCCTGCTCGATCGCCTTTTCGATGATGTCGCGCTTGGCCTGGCCGGTGACGGCGATCATGACCGCGCGGGCGGTTACGATGGCTTCACGGCTCAGCGTGACTCGCGCGACCGGGGCTTCGGGGGGCAGCGGGTCGGGCATGACGCCCAGCGCACGGCGCTCCTTGGGGCCGGCGACGGCTTCCTCGTAGTCGGGGCCGGGGAAGATCGACGCGGTATGGCCGTCGCCGCCGACGCCGAGCAGGCAGAAGTCGAGCGGCCAGTGGAGGTCCTGCATCAGCGCGTCGGCCGAGCGGCCAGCGGCCTTGTAATCCTTGGTGGCCTCGGGGACGATCGGCTTTACGCGTGCACCCTTGGGCAGGAAAATCTTCGCCAGCGCGGTGACGTTGGACAGCGGGTCGCCGAGCGGGACGATGCGTTCGTCGCCGGGGATGATCGTGACCTTCTTCCAGTCGAGCTTCGCCTCGGCGAGCAGCCGGTAGGCGGGGAGGGGGGTGTTACCGCCCGCCAGCGCGATCACCGCCGAGCCGCGCGCGTCGATCGCGCTTTCGATGATGAACTGGATGTCGCCGGCAACCGCCGCGGCCATCTCGTCCGCGTCGTCGTAATCCCACCATTCGATCTCGGTCATTGTACGTCCTTGAAATTTTGAAGCATTACTCTCGGGGGACGGAGCACTCAGTCGTCCTGCCAGGTCACCCCGTCGCGCTCGGTCAGGCCGATCGCGGCCGACGGGCCCCAGCTGCCCGACGGATAGCTCTTGGGCTTGGTTCCGTTTGCGGTCCAGCCGGCGCGGATCGCGTCGATCCAGGTCCATTGCGCCTCGACCTCGTCGCGCCGCACGAACAGCGCTTGGTCGCCCTCGATCAGGTCGAGCAGCAGGCGCTCGTACGCGATGCGGCGACGGCTGCCGGCGAATTCGGCGTCGAGCGACAGGTTGAGCGGCACCTCGCGCAGGCGGACGCCCTCGCGGTCGAGGCCGGGCTCCTTGGCCATGACGAGCAGCTGGACATATTCCTCGGGCTGCAGGCGAATCACCAGCGTGTTCGGCTGGAGTTGGCCGCCGCGGCCGGCGAACATCGAGTGCGGGACCGGCTTGAACTGGATCGCGATCTCGCTGCGGCGCGTGGTCATGCGCTTGCCGGTGCGCAGGTAGAAGGGCACGCCCTGCCAGCGCCAATTGTCGACATGCGCCTTGATCGCAACGAAGGTCTCGGTGGTCGACGGCTTGCCGAGTTCGTCGAGATAGCCCTTTACGATCGCGCCGTTGACCGCGCCGTCGCCATATTGGCCGGTGACCGTGTCCTGGTTCACGGTTTCCGGGGTGATCATCCGCAAGGACCTGAAGACCTTGGCCTTTTCGTCGCGGATGTCGGTGCCGTCATACCGCGCGGGCGGCTCCATCGCGATCAATGCGAGCAGCTGGAGCATGTGGTTGGCGACCATGTCGCGCAGCGCGCCGGCGCCGTCGTAATAGCCGGCGCGATCCTCGAGCCCGACCATCTCGGAGATGGTGATCTGGACGTTGGCGATGCCCTGCGCGTTCCAGACCGGTTCGAAGAAGCTGTTGCCGAAGCGCAGCGCCAGGATGTTCTGGACGGTTTCCTTGCCGAGATAATGGTCGATGCGGAAGGTGCGGTCCTCGGGAAACGCCTTGGCCACCGCATCGTTGATCTCGCGGCTGGTGGCGAGGTCGTAGCCGAGCGGCTTTTCAAGGCCGACGCGGACGGTGTTCCCGGCGAGGCCGACCTTATGCAGACCTTCGATCGCCGATTCGAACAGTGACGGCGCGGTTGACAGATAGATGGCGAGGCCACCCGCAATGTCGCCGATCTTGTCGGCAAGCGGCTGGAAGCTCGCCGGGTCGGACAGGTCGGTCGGCTGGTAGAACAGCCGTTCGAGGAAGGTGCCGAGCGCCTTCTCGTCCTTGCGGTCCTCGGGCAGGAACGAATGCAGCGCCTTCTTGGCGAACGCGCGATACGCCTTGTCGTCATAGTCGTGCCGCGCGGCGCCGGTGATGGTGAGTTCGGACGGCAAGAGCCCATCGGCGTGCAGGCCGTAGAGCGAGGGCAGCAGCATGCGCTGCGCGAGATCGCCGGTGGCGCCGAACAGGAGCAGCTTGGCGACGGGGTCACGGGTCAAGGGCATATCCTAGAGGATCAGGCCGGCATGGGGATCGAGCCCGGCCATGATGTTGAGGTTCTGGACAGCGGCGCCGCCTGCGCCCTTGCCGAGATTGTCGAGCGTCGCGATCAGCCGGGCCTGACCGGCGGCCGCGTTGCCGCAGACTCGGAGCGTCAGGCGATCGGTACCGGCGTTCTCCGCGATGTCGACTGCGCCAACGTCGCCAGCGGCTACCGAGACGAGAGGCGAACCGTCATAGGCGGCGCGCAGCGCGTCTTCGAGGTCGCGCAGGCTCGGGGAGCCCGGCAACGCGTGGAGATGCAGCGGGACTTCGACGACCATGCCGCGATAGGTATTGGAGACTGCGGGCGCGAAGATCGGTGCGTGCGCGAGCCCGGCATGCGTCGCCATTTCGGGGACGTGCTTGTGGCCGAGTTGCAGCGCGTACGGGCGGAACGCCGATGCGCCGCCGCTCTCGAACTCCGCGATCATCGCCTTGCCGCCGCCCGAATAGCCTGAGGTCGCGTTGACGCTGAGCGGCAGGTCGGCGGGGATCAACCCGGCGCGGACAAGCGGCGCGACCAGCGCGAGGAAACCAGTCGGGTAGCAGCCGGGGTTGGTCACGCGGGCGGCGTTCGCGATCGCGGCCTGGTTGCCGGGCGCGATCTCGGCAAAGCCGTAGACCCAGCCGGGGGCGACGCGGTGCGCGCTGGACGCGTCGATCACCCGCGTGCGCGAATTGTCGATCAGCGCCACCGCTTCGCGTGCGGCGTCGTCGGGCAGGCAGAGGATGACGAAATCGGCGTCGTTGAGCGCTTCGCGCCTGGCGTCCGCATCTTTCCGCCGCGCATCGTCGAGCAGGACGATGGCGATGTCGCTGCGTCCGCCGAGCCGGTCGCGGATTTCGAGACCGGTGGTGCCGGCCGCGCCGTCGATGAAGACGCTGGTCATGCGGAAACACTCCCGATCAGTTCGAGTGCGGTCCGGTCGATATAGCCGACCAGGCCTTCACCGACCGCGACGCCCCAAGCCGAGACGCCGGCAAGTTCGAGCACCTCGAACGTATCGCCCGATTGTAGGGTCGCGACGATCTCGCTGTCGGCATCGCGCTCCAGCCTTAGCGGCGAGGCGCGCGACACGATCGTCGGCATCGGCACCGCATAGTGCGGCGCAAATACCTGCTCGGCTAAGCGGATATCGGCGATATCGCGGCGCACCGCATGGCGCCGGGGATCGAGCGCGACCGAGCGACCGGTCAGCGCAAAACTGCTACGCGGGGGCGTGAGTGCGGGCGGCGCCGTCGTTTTCGCCGATGAATTGCCCGAATTCTTCAAGAAAATCTGCCCCTTCGGTGGTGCGCGCGACGAAGATGTTGCGCTTGTCGCTGTCGTCGCGTTGTCGGCGCAGATAGCCGAGCGCACCCAACCTGTTCAAGGCGCGTGTGACCACGGGTTTCGAGACGTTGAGCGCACGCGCCAATCCGCGCACCGTATGCGGGCCGGGTTTCAGGTATACGAGCAGCAGCAGCGCCATCTGCCGGTTGGTAAGATCGGGCTCGCCGGAGCGGACATAGTCCACCAGCGCACTCATCCAGTTCGATAAGGTTTGAGCTGCCATTGATGCCACAGCGTTGATCCGCCAATCCTCTGTGCCCGGGTTCAGGCTTCATTACGGGGACATAACGCCCGCTTGCACCGCTTGTTTCCGCCCCATGGCGATCGTGTTTCAGTTTGGCGCAGGATGCGCGCGGTTGATCGCCGCGGCGGCCTCGCCTATGTGCCGGGCTTCGTAAAAGTTCCGGGGTTTCCTGCGCAATGTTCGCCTTCCTGCTCGTCGTCCACGCGATCATCGCGGCCGCCCTCGTCACGGTCATCCTCATGCAGCGGTCGGAAGGCGGCGGTCTGGGCATGGGCGGCAGCCCGTCGGGGCTGATGTCGGCGCGTGGCGCGGCCGATTTCCTGACCCGCGCGACCGGCGTGCTGGCGACGATGTTCGTGCTGTTCTCGATCGCGCTGGCGGTGTTCGCCGCGACCAAGCGGTCGACCTCGACGATCGATACGTCGCTGGCCCGGACCCCGGCCGCCGCGGCGGCCCCCGCTACCACGGGCGTGCCGACTGCCGCGCCGAAGGGCGATGCGGCACCGTTTGCGGGCGGCGGCGAGAAGCCGGTCGCGCCGGGCACCGCGCCTGCCGACAATTCGAGCGTCCCGCTCGCCCACTAATACCGTCGGTTAACTGTTATTTCGTGCGTCCGCGTTTCGCGGACGCTTGTCGTTCGCCCTCAAGACACGCTAGGCAATTGCTCCCATGGCGCGGTTCATTTTTATCACCGGCGGCGTGGTCTCCTCGCTCGGCAAGGGTCTCATGGCAGCGAGCCTCGCGGCTCTGTTGCAGGCACGCGGGTACACCGTGCGCATCCGCAAGTTCGACCCTTACCTGAACGTCGACCCAGGCACGATGTCGCCTTATCAGCACGGCGAGGTCTATGTGACCGACGACGGCGCAGAGACCGACCTGGATCTCGGGCATTACGAACGCTTTACCGGCGTTCCCTCGCGCCAGTCGGACAATGTGACGTCGGGCCGGATCTATCAGCAGATCATCGCGCGCGAGCGTCGCGGCGACTATCTGGGCGCGACCGTCCAAGTCATTCCGCATGTCACGGATGCCATCAAGGCGTTCGCCCGCGCCGAAACCGACGATGTCGATTTCGTGCTGTGCGAGATCGGCGGCACCGTCGGCGATATCGAGTCGCTGCCGTTCATCGAGGCGATCCGCCAGCTGAAGAACGAGGAAGGCCGCGGCAACGCGATCAGTATCCACGTGACGCTGGTGCCGTACATCGCCGCGGCCGGCGAACTGAAGACCAAGCCGACGCAGCATTCGGTCCGCGAACTGGCGGCGCTGGGCGTGCAGCCCGACGTGCTGGTGTGCCGCTGCGAACATCCGCTGCCGCCGTCGGAGCGCGCCAAGATCGCGCTGTTCTGCAACGTCAAGGCAGCGGCGGTGATCCCCGCACTCGATGCGAAGAGCATCTACGCGGTGCCGATGCAATATCACGCCGAGGGCCTCGATTCGGAGGTGCTCCGCGCGTTCAACATCGAGCCCGAAGGCTCGCCCGACCTGTCGCGCTGGATCGAGATCATGGACCGCCTGGCCAACCCGCAGGGCGAGGTCACGATCGGCGTAGTCGGCAAATATGTCGGGCTGCAGGACGCGTACAAGTCGCTGAACGAGGCGCTGGTGCATGGCGGCATCGCCAACCGGGTCAAGGTCAACGTCCGCTGGATCGACGCCGAACTGTTCGAGAATGCGGACAGCGATATCGCGAGTTCGCTCGAACCGTGTGACGCGATCCTGGTGCCGGGTGCGTTCGGCGAGCGCGGGGCGGAGGGCAAGATCGCCTCGGTCAAGTTCGCGCGCGAGCGGAAGATCCCGTATTTCGGGATCTGCTTCGGGATGCAGATGGCGTGCGTCGAGGCGGCGCGCGATACCGCGGGCATATCCGATGCGTCGTCGACCGAGTTCGGGCCGACCAACCAGCCGGTGGTCGGGATGATCACCGAATGGATGGGCCGCGAGGGGCTGGAGACGCGCGCGGCGGAGGGCGACCTTGGCGGCACGATGCGGCTCGGCGCGTACGATGCCAAGCTCGACGGCAACAGCGTGGTCGCGTCGATCTATGGCGGCACCGAGATTTCGGAGCGGCATCGCCATCGCTATGAGGTGAATACGCATTACCAGCCGGCCTTGGAACGCGGCGGGCTGGTCTTTTCGGGGATGTCGCCGGATGGCACGCTTCCCGAGATCGTCGAGCGGCCGGATCATCCGTGGTTCGTGGGTGTGCAGTTCCATCCGGAGCTGAAATCCAAACCGTTCGACCCGCATCCGCTGTTCGCGAGTTTCATCCAGGCTGCGGTGAAGCAGAGCCGGCTGGTTTGAAGGCAGTTTTGATCACGCAAACGCGCAAAGGCGCGAAGAGGTTGCGCTTGCCGAGCGCGTAGCGCTCCGACTTTAGCGAGTGAGGCGCAACGCCTTTGCTATCGCAAAATCTTTGCGCCTTTGTGCCTTTCCGTGAGTTCCCTTTCTTCGGCTCGGATTGAAGAAGGGGTTTCACGCGGAGGCGCGGAGACGCGGAGGGAGTTCGCGGAGCGGGCGATATTCCCGATCGACGCGGATGCGCGGTCTTTGGTGAAAGTCGCTGGCGCGACGGGCGCAAATCTCCGCGTCTCCGCGCCTCCGCGTGAAACCCCTGCTTCTTCTTTGCGGCTAAGGAAGGGCGCCCGGACCCTTCGATCCGGACGCCCGACAGTGGGACCAGAAGACGCTTATGCGGCCTGGTCGACGACGCCGCTGTCCTCGACCGCGGCCAGCGGCGCACCCGTCTTGATCGCGACGGTCTTGGGCTTCATCGCCTCGGGGACTTCGCGGACCAGGTCGATGACGAGGAGGCCGTCGTTGAGGCGCGCATCCTGTACCAGCACGAAATCGGCGAGTTCGAACCGGCGCTCGAACGCGCGGTTGGCGATGCCGATGTGGAGCAGCTGGCCCTCGGACTGGGCCTCGTCCTTCTTGCCCGATACGAGCAGCAGGTTCTGCTGCGCGGTGATCTCGATGTCGTCGCGCGAGAAGCCGGCCACCGCGAGCGTGATGCGGTAGCGGTCGTCGGCGATGCGTTCGAGATTGAACGGCGGGTAGTTGTCGGAGGTCGCGCCGCGCGCGTTGGTCTCCAGCATGTCGAACAGACGGTCGAAGCCGACGGTCGAGCGGCGGTAGGGGGTCAGGTCGAGTCGCATTTCAAGTCCTCCAATGAGCGAGTTGAACGAGGCCGGCGCCCCCGGAGGCGACGCCGCCACGCAGCCCAAAAGGCAGCGCGCGGCGCAGATTTGGGTCGCCCGAAAAGCGGTTCAAGGGGCATTTCGCCCGACAAGCGCATCTTTTTCATCCCCAAGCATCGCCTTGTTTGATCATCCAGTGATTCAGGGGACATTGAGTCTTCAACAGGGGGATTTCGATGTCGCTTACGCTTGCGTTTCTGCTGGCCGCCCAAGCCGCAACCGCACCGACCGAACAAGCGGTGGAAAAGCCCGAACCGGGCCAGCTAGGTCCCGCGCAGCAGGGCGGCGGCGATGTCGTCGTTACCGCGCGTCGCCGCGTTGAGACGGTGCAGACCGTGCCGATCGCGATCTCGGTGATCGGCGGCCAGGCGTTGGCGGAAACCGGCGCGTACAACGTCAACCGGCTGACCCAGCTGCAGCCGACGCTGCAATTCTATTCGACGAATCCTCGCAATTCCGCCGCCAATATCCGCGGGCTGGGCGCGCCGTTCGGCCTTACGAACGACGGCATCGAACAGGGCGTCGGCATCTATGTCGACCAGGTCTATTACAGCCGGATCGCATCGGCGACGTTCGACTTCACCGATACCGAGCGGATCGAGGTGCTGCGCGGGCCACAGGGCACGCTGTACGGCAAGAACACCACGGCGGGGGCGATCAACGTCTACACGCGCAAACCGAGCTTCACGCCCGAGGCGCGGGTCGAGCTGACGACGGGCAATCTGGCGTTCGTCCAGGCCAAGGCGTCGGTGTCCGGGCCGCTGATTGCCGACAAGCTCGCGCTACGGCTGTCGGCGTCGATCACCCGGCGCGAGGGTACGATCCACAATGTCGTGACCGGCAAGAACCTTAACGCGCAGGACAATCAGAGCGTGCGCGGGCAGCTGTTGTGGAAGCCGACGGAGACGCTCGACCTGACGCTGTCGGGCGATTTCAACAACCAGAACCCGGATTGCTGCGTGCAATATTATGTGCGTACCGGCGCGACTCAGCGACCGCTGAACCGGCAATATGCCGCGCTGGCGGCGGCGCAGGGCTATGCGGTGCCGTCGACCGACGTGTTCGATCGGGTCACCGATGTCGACACCCCGTTGCGCGCGAAGCAGCGACTGGGCGGGGCGTCGCTGGTCGGCAATCTCGATCTGGGGGCGGCGACGATCACCTCGGTCAGCGCGTGGCGGTTCTGGGACTGGGACCCGTCGAACGACCGCGATTTCATCGGCCTGCCGGTGACGACGGTGTCGGCGAACCCGTCGCAGCAGAAGCAATATAGCCAGGAGCTGCGGGTCGCGTCGAACGGCACGCATGCGCTCGATTACGTGCTCGGCGCGTTCTACTTCTACCAGACCATCGATACCCAGGGGCTGCAGGTCCAGGGGCGATCGGCGAGCGCGTTCCTGCTCAACCCGACCAGCGCCGGCGGCCGCAACCCCGCGACGCTCGACGGGCTGACCTCGCGCAACACCATCGGGTTCAAGAACACCAGCGCGGCATTGTTCGGCAAGCTGACCTGGCATGTCACCGACCGGCTGCAGATCGCACCCGGGCTGCGGCTGAACTATGACAAGAAGGAGGGCGACTACGTTTCGGTCGTGACCAACGGCACCGGCACCGCGCTGACCGCGGATCAGCGCGGTGTGCTCGCGCCGCAGAGCTATCAGCCGAAGTTCGACAGCTGGAACCTGTCGGGCGACCTGACCGTGGCGTACGAGGTCGCGGACGATATCCACGCCTATGCGACCTATGCGCGCAGCTACAAATCGGGCGGTATCAACCTGTCCGGCCTGCCGCTGGACGCCGCCAACACCCCGATTTTGTCGGCGGCGACGGTGCGGCCCGAAAAGGTCAATCACTATGAACTCGGCCTCAAGACGCAGTTCCTCGATCGCCGCGTGACGCTGAACCTGGCGGGGTTCTGGACCGAGATCAGCGAGTATCAGGCTACCGTGACGAATGGCCAGCTAGGCGTGCTGCGCGGGTATCTGGCCAATGCGGGCAAGGTGCGGACCCGCGGGATCGAGTTCGACTCCGCGTTCCGCCCGACCGCGCAGCTCAGCCTCTATGCGAACGGCGCCTATACCGATGCGAAGTACGTGAAGTTCGTCGATGCGCCGTGCCCGCCCGAATTGTCTGGAGGCACTACGGCGGCGGCGGGGCAGGCGGCCAGCGCACCCGGGACGCCGGGCGGCATCAGCCCGCAGAACTGCGACATTTCGGGCCAGCGCCTGCCGGGGGTGTCGAAATGGGCGTTCTCGTACGGCGCGCAGTACGATGTGCCGGCGTCGATCGGCGACCTGAAGGGGAGCGTCTATCTCGGCTATGATGGCAGCTATCGCTCGGGCTTCTCGTCGAACCCGTCGCCATCGGCGTACACCAATATAAACGGGTATGCGCTCAGCAACTTCCGCCTCGGGTTCAAGGCGGATGACGGGCTGAACGTGTTCGGCTGGCTCCGGAACGCGTTCGACAAGAAGTATTTCGAGCTGCTGGCGCTGCAGTCGGGGAGCACGGGGCTGGTGGTCGGCCAGCCGGGCGATCCGCGGACCTATGGCATCACCGTGTCGAAATCGTTCTGATCCTTGCGCTACTGCCGGGGCAGGAGCGCAGGATAGCCGCGGCGTGCTGGTAAATCGGTGGTGCCGGTTCGGATGAAACAGAAGGTCTGCTGGAAGTAACCCGCCGTTCATCTTGGACGGCGTAGTTTGGCAACTGTCGGCTGGGAGTCGAAGTCGGAAGCTCCCGGCTCCCCGTCGACGTTTTGTAAGGAAAGGCGTGAGAATTTGTGCGGTGCACAAGCAAACGCCCGGACCGTTTCCGATCCGGGCGCCTGCGTGACGATCGCTCGTCAGCCCCCATTTTCCCGCTCTCGCCCTTCGTCTTGCGACGGGGCGTAAAAGCATTCCCCGAACCACGGCCGTTGCCTGTGTCTCAGCAAGAGTTTTGCTAGTTAGTGGAGGCATCTTTGTCACGGCATTTGACAGGAAGCTGTCACGAATGACGCCCCCCTGTGATGATTCCGCCACAGCGTGCCCCAGTGCGTCATAGTTGCCTCGCGCCGGCCTGCACCGTAGAGCCGGCCCTTAAGCTTCCTTCCAGATCGAACCATCCATGATCCTGTCACGCTATGAACGGATGATCGCCCGGCGCTACCTGCTGCCGGGCAAGGGCGAGGCGTTCATCTTCCTCGTCGCCTCGATCAGCCTGGTCGCAGTGATGCTCGGCGTCGCCGCGCTGGTGATCGTGATGAGCGTGATGAACGGCTTCCGCGCCGAGCTGTTCGACAAGATCGTCGGGCTGAACGGGCACGCGGTGGTACAGGGCGTCGGCGGCCGGTTGCCCGACTGGCGCGACGTCGTGAAGCAGGCGCGCGCGACCCCGGGCGTGACCAGCGCGGTGCCGCTGATCGAACAGCCGTTGTTCGCGAGCTATAACGGACGATCGGAATTCATCCTGCTGCGCGGGATGCGGGTGCCCGACATCCGCACCACCGCCAAGAAGGGCATGAAGATCGTGATGGGGTCGATGGACAGCATCACCACCGGCAGCGGCCGCGTCGCGATCGGATCGGGGCTGGCCGACTCGCTCGGCGCGCAGGTCGGTTCGGAAATCTCGGTGATCAGCCCGCAGGGGCAGGCGACGCCGTTCGGCACGGTACCGCGGATCGTCACCTATACGGTCGGCGCGATCTTCGAGATCGGCGTCTACGATTACGACAAGGCATACGTCCTGATGCCGATCGAGGATGCGCAGACCTTCCTGCTGCTCGGCGATTCGGTGGGAATGATCGAGCTCGAGACGGTCGATGCCGACCGCGTCGGGCCGATCCTCGCGCCGCTCGCCGACAAGGTCGCGGGGCGTGCGGTGATCGCGGACTGGCGGACGATGAACGCGCAATTGTTCGAGGCGCTGGCGGTCGAGCGGGTGGCGATGTTCACCGTGCTGTCGATCATCATCCTGGTCGCGGTGTTCAACATCCTGTCGTCGCTGATCATGCTGGTGCGCGCCAAGACCCGCGACATCGCGATCCTGCGCACGATGGGCGCGAACCGCGGCGGGCTGATGCGGATCTTCATGGTGGTCGGCACGACGATCGGCGCACTCGGTACGGTGGCAGGCCTCGGTCTCGGCTTCGTGTTCCTGTTCTACCGGCAAGCCGTCGTAAACTTCGTCCAGTTCGTGACGGGGCAGAATCTGTGGGATCCGTCGATCCGCTATCTGACCGAACTGCCGTCCAAACCCGATCCGGTCGAGATCGTCGTGATCGCGCTGATGGCGCTGGTCTTCAGCTTCCTCGCCACGCTGTACCCGGCGTGGAAGGCGGCGAGTACCGATCCTGTGCAGGTGCTGCGCTATGAATGACGTGAAGATCGCCTTTGGTGGCGCGGTATCCCCGGCGCAATCGGCCGTGCTGGAGACGACCGGGCTGACGCGGTCGTTCACGCAGGGCGGCGAGACGATCGCGGTGCTGCGCGGTATCGACCTGGCGATCGCGCCCGGCGAGATCGTCGCGCTGCTCGGGCCCTCCGGGTCGGGCAAGTCGACGCTGCTGCAGGCGGTCGGCCTGCTCGAGGGCGGGTTCGAGGGTTCGATACGCATCGCCGGCGTCGAGGCGGCCAAGCTCAACGCGCACGACCGCACCATCGTGCGCCGCGACCAGCTCGGCTTCGTCTATCAGTTCCATCACCTGCTGCCCGACTTCAACGCGACCGAGAACGTCGTGCTGCCGCAGCTCGTCCACGGCGCATCACGCGCCAAGGCGGACGCGCGGGCGGCCGAATTGCTGACGCAGCTCGGGCTCGGCCACCGGTTGACGCATCGCCCCAGCCAGCTGTCGGGCGGCGAGCAGCAGCGCGTCGCGGTGGCACGCGCGCTCGCCAACGAACCGGCGCTGGTGCTGGCGGACGAGCCGACCGGCAATCTCGACGAGCATACCGCGGACATCGTGTTCGCCGAATTCATCCGCCTGGTCCGCGAACAGGGCACTGCCGCGCTGGTCGCGACGCACAACGAACGGCTCGCCGCGCGGATGGACCGCGTGCTGCGGTTGCATGAGGGCGTGCTGCAGTAGCGGTACCGTTTCGGACTCGCTTCGGCTTGCGCCGGCCGTGCGTTGCCCGCAGCCTGTGACGGTGCCGGAGACGTATCCGGGTCGATCGTCCCGTGCCGAAGCACCTGTGGTCGAGCGGCGGTCGCGTTCGCGTGCTTCGTCACTCAAGCGACAGGAATACGGAAATGGCAAAGTTCGATCCAAGCCCGATCAGTTTCGCGCAAGGCGCGGTCCGCGTCGAGGGCGTGGTCGCCAAGCATAAGCTGGAGACCAAATCGCGCGTGCTAACATCGAAGGACCCGGACGTGGCCGGTGCGCTGAAGGAGTTAGGCGTCACCAATGTGCCGACGGGATTCACCAAATACCAGTTACCCTTCGTCTTCGACCGGGCGCAGTTCTTCATCAGCGACGCGGAGGCCGGCGCCGAACTGCCCGATCACGCGCACGACAATGGCGATGCGCTGCGGATCATCGTCGCGGGCTCCGTGGTACATGACGAGGTCGAACTGCACGCTGGCGACTGGATGTTCGTGCCGCGCGGTGTCTCGTACAAGATGAAGATCGGACGCGCCGGCGCGACCATGGCGTACTGCTATCCGTGTTGTTGCGCCGGAGCGGCCGACGTGCGCGACTGGATCGTCGATCCGGCGATCGACATCGGGCATCGCTGATCGTTCGGGCGGGGCGGTGCCGGGTTGTCGGCATCGCCGCGCGTGCGTAACCGCAGAGGATGAACCTATGGACTGAAACGCCGACGCTCGCCGGTCGGCACGTCACGCTCCGCCCGCTCGATCGCGCGGATGGCCCCGCGCTGGTCGCGGCCGCGTCCGCCGACGGGCTGTGGGACCTGTTCTACGCCGGCGTCGCCAAGCTGAAGGATATCGACGGCTGGTTCGCGGAGGTTTTCGCCGAGCAATCCTATGGCCGCGCGGTGGCGTTCACGGTGCTCGATGCGGCCGGGGAGACGATCGGCACGACGCGCCTGATGCGGATGAGCGAGCAGAACCGACGGCTCGAGATCGGCGGTACCTTCTACGCCACCAGGGCGCAGCGGACCGGCGCGAACACCGAGGCGAAGCTGCTGCTGCTGACGCATGCGTTCGACCGGCTGGGGTGCCAGAGCGTGCAGATCCGGACCGACGCGCTCAACCGGCGCAGCCAGGCGGCGATCGAACGGCTCGGCGCGCGGCGCGACGGGGTGTTGCGCGGGCATCAGGTGACCGCGACCGGGCGCTTGCGCGATACCGTCGTCTACAGCATCCTCGCGCATGAATGGCCGGGCGTGCGCCAGAACCTGATGTACCTGCTGGCCCGACACGAGGACTGCCGATGACCGCGATCACCGATTTCACCGTCAAGGCGGCCGATGGATCGTCCGTCGCGCTGGAGGCGTATCGCGGACAAGTGCTGCTGATCGTCAACACCGCGTCGAAATGCGGGTTCACGCCGCAATATGAAGGGCTGGAGGCACTGCACCGCGACTATGCCGCGCGCGGGTTCGAGGTGCTGGCGTTTCCCTGCAACCAGTTCGGCGCGCAGGAACCGGGCGATGCGGCGGAAATCGCAAATTTCTGTTCGCTGACCTATGACGTAACGTTCCCGGTGTTCGGCAAGGTCGACGTCAACGGCGCGCAGGCGGATCCGCTGTTCGACACGCTGAAGGCCGCAGCCCCGGGTCTGCTGGGGTCGAAGGCGATCAAGTGGAACTTCACCAAGTTCCTGGTGGGCCGGGATGGGCAGGTGGTCGATCGCTATGCGCCGACCACCAAGCCCGAGGATATCCGCAAGGACATCGAGGGGTTGCTCTGACGTCTTGTTCTCCCGCGAAGGCGGGAGCCCAGTCTGGGTCCCCGCCTTCGCGGGGAAACAAATGCGGCAGACGGTTCGTCGGGGGGGTCTGTCCCGGCCGCGCACCGCTGGCAGAATCACCCATCTGCGCGTAGGGTGGTGTGATGTCTCATTCCGGCTTCGTGCCCCTGCGCAACTTCTCCTGTTACACCATGCTCGACGGCGCGATCGAGCCCAAGGCGATCGCAGCACAGGCGCGGAAACTCGGCTTTCCCGCCGCCGCGCTGACCGATCGCAATGGCCTTTACGCGGCGATGGCGTTCTCCGACGCCGCCAAGAAGGACGGCGTGCAGCCGGTGATCGGCACCATGCTGGGGGTCCGTCGGCCCGATATTCCCGAAGGCGTCGCCGCACCGTTCGACTGGCTCGCGCTCTATGCGCAGAACGAGACCGGCTATGACAATCTCTGCGCGCTGGTGTCGATGGCGCATCTCGATCGCCCGATCGAGCAGCCCGCGCATGTCGATTTCGCCGCACTCGAAGGCCGCACCGATGGCCTGATCGTGCTGACCGCGGGCGGCGAGGGTGCGCTCGCGCGGCTTTATGCCGACGGCCAGCCGGGGGCGGCGGCGACCTATCTCGACCGGCTCCAGGGTCTGTTCGGCGACCGGCTGTATATCGAGCTGTGCCGCCGCGGCGATGCGGTCGAGATCGCGGCGGAGGATCCGCTGATCGACCTCGCCTATGCGCACAACCTGCCGCTGGTCGCGACCAACCCGTGCTGCTTTACCGAGAGCGCGTTCGGGGATGCGCACGACGCCATGCTGTGCATCGCGCATTCGACCTATGTCGAGAGCGAGGACCGGGTGCGCAGCTCGCCCGAGGCGTGGATGAAGCCGTCGCCGGTGATGCACGAGATCTTTGCCGACCTGCCCGAGGCGATCGCCAACACGCTGGTGGTGGCGCAACGCTGCGCGGTGATGGCGCCGTACCGGAAACCGATTTTGCCGACGCTCGCGGGCGATCTGGCCGGCGAGGCGCAGATGCTGCGCGACGACGCGCATGCCGGGCTCGAACGGCGGCTGGCACGGATTACCGAGCTCCACGGCGAGGGCGAAGGTGACTGGCGCAAGGCATACCGCGACCGGATCGACTTCGAGCTCGACGTCATTATCCAGATGGGCTTCCCCGGCTATTTCCTGATCGTGGCGGACTTCATCAAATGGGCGAAGGACCACGACATTCCGGTCGGCCCGGGCCGTGGTTCGGGTGCGGGCTCGGTGGTCGCCTGGGCGCTGACGATCACCGATCTCGATCCGATGAAGCTTGGCCTGCTGTTCGAGCGCTTCCTTAACCCGGAACGCGTGTCGATGCCCGATTTCGATATCGATTTCTGCGAAACCCGGCGCGGCGAAGTGATCCGTTACGTCCAGGAGAAATACGGCCGCGACCAGGTCGCGCAGATCATCACCTTCGGGAAGCTCAAGGCGCGCGCAGTGCTCAAGGATACCGGCCGCGTGCTGCAGATGAGCTATGGCCAGGTCGACCGGCTGGCGAAGCTGGTGCCCAACCACCCGACCGATCCTTGGACGCTGGAGCGTGCGCTTAACGGGGTCACCGACCTCGCGCGCGAATATGCCAACGACAATGGCGTGCGGCGGCTGATGGATCTCGCGATGAAGCTGGAGGGGTTGCCGCGCCACTCGTCGACGCATGCCGCCGGCGTGGTGATCGGCGACCGGCCGCTGAGCGAACTGGTCCCGCTCTACCGCGATCCACGCTCCGACATGCCCGTTACGCAGTTCGACATGAAATATGTCGAGGGCGCGGGCCTCGTGAAGTTTGATTTTCTCGGGCTGAAGACGCTGTCGGTGCTGCAGAAGGGTGTCCAGCTGCTCGCCAAACGCGGTGTCGTGGTCGATCTCGACGCGCTCGAATGGGACGATGCCGGCGTCTATGCGCTGCTGCAAAAGGGCGACACCGTCGGCGTGTTCCAGCTCGAGTCCGAAGGCATGCGGCGGACGCTGTCGGCGGTGCGCCCGAGCAATTTCGGCGACATCATCGCGCTCGTCTCGCTCTATCGGCCGGGTCCGATGGACAATATTCCGTCGTTCGGCCGTCGCAAGAACGGCACCGAAGAGATTGTGTATCCACACAAATTGCTCCAACCGATCCTGTCCGAGACGTACGGCATCTTCGTCTACCAGGAACAGGTGATGCAGGCCGCGCAGGTGCTCGCGGGCTTCTCGCTCGGCGGCGCGGATCTGTTGCGCCGCGCAATGGGCAAGAAGGTGAAGGCAGAGATGGACGCGCAGCGCGCGGGGTTCGTCGAGGGTTGCCTGAAGGTCAACGGGATCAAGGCGCAGGAAGCCAACGCGCTGTTCGACTTGATCGACAAGTTCGCCGGCTATGGCTTCAACAAGAGCCACGCCGCGGCCTACGCGCTGCTGGCATACCAGACCGCGTGGCTGAAGGCGCACCACCCGGAGGAATTCTACGCGGCTTCGATGTGCTACGACCTGCACCAGACCGACAAGCTGGCGATCTTCGTCGACGACATGCGGCGGATGGGCGTCGCGGTGCTGCCGCCGTGCATTAACGCGAGCCAGGCGGAATTCGACGTCGAAGCGGCCGGTGAGGGCCTCGCGGTCCGCTTCGCGCTAGGCGCGTTGAAGAGCGTCGGCGAGGGCGCGATGGAGAAGCTGATCGTCGAGCGGGTCGCGAATGGCCCGTTCGCGGGCCTCGATGCGCTGGCCAAGCGCGTCGACCCGCGCCTGCTCAACAAGCGCCAGCTTGAGACGCTTGCCGCGGCCGGCGCGTTCGACGCGATCGAGGACAACCGCGCCGGCATCCACGCTACCGCCGAGACCATCCTCGCGATCGCGGCGCGGACGCATGACGCCAAGACCAGCGGGCAGGGCGGGTTGTTCGGCGATGCCGAGCCCGCCGGCGACGCGATCAAGCTGCCCGCCGGCGTGCGCTGGACGCTCAGCCAGCGGATGGAGCAGGAGAAGGAAGCGTTCGGCTTCTACTTCTCGTCGCACCCGGTCGACCGTCACCGCCATATCGCCAACAGCCACGGCGCGCGTGCTTACACCGCGTTGTCCGAGCTCAACATTCCCGATGACGGCAGCCGCGCCGGCGCCACGATGGCGGTGCTGGTCGAGGATGCGCGCTGGCGCACGTCCGCGCGGGGGAAGCGCTACATGATGGCGCAGCTGTCCGACGCCAGCGGGCAGTTCCAGGCGACCTGTTTCGACGATGCGGTCGCAGCGGATCTGGAGGAGGCCGCGAAGGCGGGCGGTTGCGGGCTGATCACCGTCGAACTCGACCGCAAGCCCGGCGAGGACGCACCGCGGGTCACCGTCAAGCGCATCCAGCCGTTCGAGGGACTGGCGGCGACCGCGCGGTTCCAGGCGGTGGTGACGATCGACCACCCGTCGGCGTTCGCGGCCTTGTCGCGGCTGCTGTCGGACCACCGCGGCGCTCGCGGCGAGGTGCGGGTCAGGACATGCGATTTGACTATCCTGCTGGGGCGCGACTTCCTGCTCGACGGAGAGCTGGCCGGGCATATCGAGACGCTTCCGGGGGTCACGAGCATCGACCTGAAGAACTCGGAAACGCGGTTGGCGCTGGTCGGGTAGGGCGTAAAGGCTTCGCGTTCCGCCGGCCTCCCTCCGATCATGCCAGCCTTAGCTGCGATGACCGCAGCTATCCGCTTCGAGCACCGAAGACGTGTTTCCCCGCGAAGGCGGGGACCCAGACTGGGCTCCCGCCTTCGCGGGAGAACAAGGAGGGGCGTGATACGGTAAGGCCGCGACTCGTACATGTTGAACGGGATCAGCAGTTGGGATGACGGGAATGAGCCGCGAGCCGCCCGCACATTTCGCACTTGCACAACGAGCCGCATCGGGCGCAGCTTGCGGCAATGACAGCGGATCCCATCCTTCGCGCCGGTGCCAACGAAGCCAATGCGGTGACGCTCGCCGCCCGTCCCGAGGGGCTGCGGCTCGACCCCGCCGAGACCGCGGTGGTCGTGATCGACATGCAGAACGCCTATGCGACGCCCGGCGGGTATGTCGACGTCGCCGGGTTCGACATTTCGGGTTCGGCCGCGACAATCGAACGGATCGCAAAGGTGCTCGACACCGCACGCGGCGCTGGGATGCCGGTCGTCTACCTGCAGAATGGCTGGGACCCCGACTATGTCGAGGCGGGCGGGCCGGGGTCGCCCAACTGGTACAAGTCGAACGCGTTGAAGACAATGCGCGCGCGGCCCGAACTCGCCGGGCAGTTCCTCGCGCGCGGCGGCTGGGATTACGAGATCGTCGATGCCCTGACCCCGCAGCCCGGCGACATCCGCGTCCACAAGACGCGCTATTCCGCGTTCTTCAACTCGCAGCTCGACAGCGTGCTGCGCGCGCGCGGCATTCGCAACATCGTCTTCGTCGGCATCGCCACCAACGTCTGCGTCGAGTGCACGCTGCGCGACGGCTTCCACCTCGAATATTTCGGGGTGATGCTCGAGGATGCGACGCATCATCTCGGCCCGACTGAGATGCAGGCTGCAACCGTCTACAACATCGAGAAATTCTTCGGCTGGGTGAGCAGTGTCGCGGACTTCTGCGGATCGTTCGGACAGCGCCCGTGAGGCGTAAATAAGGGAGACAGACATGCCGTTCGAAGCGATCAACCCGCCGCAGTTCCCGACCCCGATCGCGCCCTATTCGGCGGCGGCCAAGGCCGGCAACACGGTCTACGTCTCGGGCGTGCTGGCGCTGGGTGAGGGCGGTGTGGTGTTGCACATCGGCGATGCGGCGGGGCAGACCCGGCATGTGCTCGACGTGATCCGGACGACGCTGGAGGCCGCGGGGGCTTCGTTGGCGGACGTCGCGTTCAACCATATCTTCCTGAAAGACCTTGGCGACTATGCCGCCTTCAACGCTGTTTACGCGGAGTATTTTCCGGGGCCCAAGCCAGCGCGCTACTGCATCAAGACCGACCTCGTGAAGCCGGAGTGCCTGGTCGAGATCGCCAGCATCGCCCACCTCGGCTGATGCCGACGACGGAGGGGCTGTACTGGGAAGACCACGGCCGCGCGAACGGACCGCCGATCATGCTGTCGAGCGGTCTCGGTGGATCGGGCAGTTATTGGCAACCGAACCTCGCGGCGTTCGGCAAGCACCACCGCGTCATCACCTATGATCACCGCGGCACCGGACGGTCCGACCGTAAGGTACCGGGCGACCTGACCGTGGAGGCGATGGCCGCAGACGTCGTCACGTTGCTCGATGGTCTCGGTATCGAGCGCGTCACGTTCGTCGGTCATGCGCTCGGCGGGCATATCGGGCTGGCGCTGGCATTGCATGCGCCGGACCGGATCGAACGCCTCGTCGTCATCAACGGTTGGGCGAAGCTGGACCCACACACGGCGCGATGCTTCGACACGCGGCTGGCGTTGCTGCGCGACAGTGGCCCGCGCGCCTATCTGCATGCACAGCCGCTGTTCCTGTATCCGCCGCAATGGATTTCGGATCATCACGAGGCGTTGCAGGCCGAGGAGGAGGTGCATCTCGCGCATTTCCCCGGCGCGGAGATGATCCAGCGGCGCGTCGCCGCGGCGCGGCGGTTCAATATCGCAGGCCGTCTGGACGAGGTCCGCGTGCCGACGCTGCTGGTGGCCTCGGACGATGACATGCTGGTGCCGCCGTCGGCGTCTGAGAAGCTGGCCGCGGGGATTCCGGGCGCGCAACTGGCGCGGATGGCGGTGGGGGCGCATGCCTGCAACGTGACCCGCGCGGACCATTTCAACATGTGGCTTTGCGACTGGCTCGACGCCGAAACAGGGGGATAATTATGCAGGTCGGCGTCTTCATACCCATCAACAACAATGGCTGGCTGATCAGCGAGACCGCGCCGCAGTACAAGCCGAGCTTCGACCTCAACAAGGCGATCGCGCACGCGGCGGAGAAGCATGGCCTCGATTTCCTGCTGTCGATGATCAAGCTTCGGGGGTTCGGCGGCAAGACCGAGTTCTGGGAATACGGGCTGGAGAGCTTCACGCTAATGGCCGGGCTGGCGGCCGTGACGGAGAAGATCAAGATCTTCGCGACCTGCGCGACCTTGCTGGTCCCGCCCGCCTATGCCGCGCGGATGTGCAACACGATCGATTCGATCAGCCATGGGCGGTTCGGGCTGAACCTGATCACCGGGTGGCAGCCGCCCGAATATACGCAGATGGGGATGTGGCCCGGCGACGAGCATTTCAAGAACCGTTACAAGATGTTGGACGAGTATGCGCATATCCTGCGTGAACTGTGGGACGAGGGCAGCTCGGACTTCAAGGGCGACTATTACGAGATGACCGACTGCCGGGTCTGGCCGAAGCCGACCGGCGACATGAAGATCATCTGCGCGGGATCGTCGGACGAGGGACTCGCCTTCTCCGCCAAGTGGGCGGACTATGCGTTCTGCCTCGGCAAGGGCGTCAACACGCCGACCGCGTTCGCCGCGAACAACACCCGGCTGGCGGAGGCGACCGCGAAGACCGGGCGCGACGTATCGATCTTCGTGCTGATCATGATCATCGCAGCGGAGACCGACGAGGAGGCGATGGCGAAATGGCGGCACTACAACGCCGGAGTCGATATCGACGCGATCGCCTGGCTGGCCGACCAGGGCGCGAAGGATACCCACAACGCCGACACCAATGTCCGCCAGCTCGCCGCGCCGGAAGGTGCGGTGAACATCAATATGGGGACGCTGGTGGGATCGTATGAAAGCGTCGCGCGGATGCTCGACGAGATGGCGGCGGTGCCGAACACCGGCGGCGTGCTGCTGACCTTCGACGACTTCCTCGAAGGGGTGGAGGCGTTCGGGACGCGGATCCAGCCGCTGATGACGAGCCGGCAAAAATAATGGCAGAACGAGAATGCCGGGCTATGCGTTGCCCTATCATGACAGATCAAAGACACGGCCGGTGATGTCCGGCAAGACATGGATCGGCGGCGCGATGTTCACCGCCGCATCGGGGCTGGGGCTCGCTTATTACGCGAACCACATCGCGCGCGAGGCCGAGGCGCTGGTCCCGGCGGACGGGCAGTTCCTCGACGTCGCTGGCGCGCGGCTGCATTATGTCGACGCGGGCGGGCAGCGCCCGACGATCGTCATGGTCCACGGGCTTGGCGGCCAGTTGCGCAACTTCAGCTATGCAATGCTCGAACGGCTGACGTCCGAATACCGCGTGATCCTGGTCGACCGGCCGGGGTCGGGATACTCGACCGCGGATCCGGGAACGACACCGGGGCTGATCGCGCAGGGTGCGATGATTGCCGAGTTGATCAAGGCGCTGCACCTCGATCGGCCGCTGGTCGTCGGGCATTCGATGGGGGGTGCGGTTTCGCTGGCGCTGGCGCTCGACCAACCCAACCTGGTACGCGGGATCGCGCTGATCGCGCCGCTGACGCAGATGCAGGACACCGTTCCCGACAGTTTCCGCGGCCTGGCGAGGGTACCGCAATCGGCGCGACTGTTCTTTGCGCAGACGGTCGGCACGCCGCTGAGCAAGCTGACCGCGCGGCACACGCTCGACATGGTCTTCGCGCCTGAGATCGCACCCGACGATTTCGGGATCCGCGGCGGCGGGCTGTTGTCGCAGCGTCCCTCGGCGATCGCGACGGCGTCCGCCGAACTGTTCGGCGCGAACGGCGACCTGCGGCAAATGATCCCGCGCTACGGCGAACTGCGTGTCCCGGTCAGTATCCTGTTCGGGCGGCAGGACGCGATCCTCGATCCGGGGCTGCACGGCCACCGCACCGCGGCGATCGTGCCGGGTGCGAAGATCGACACGATCGATGGCGGCCATATGCTGCCGATCACGCTGCCGGACGCGACGACGCGCTTCGTCCGGGGTGCCTTCGCCTATGGCCATACCGCTCGTGACCTGGAAAAATCCCGGCGCAACACTATCTAACTGTTCAACAAAGTTAGCGGAGCGCGGAGATGGCGAGCGGTTGGGCCCCCGATGGGGCGGTACAGGACCAGATCGACGATACGATCATGGATGCGGTGCTCAGCGCACGGGCACGCATGCCTGCGGGCGAGGGCGAGACGCATTGCCTGGAGTGCGGGGACGAGATCCCGGCGGCCCGGCGGCTTGCGCTGCCCGGCGCGCGGACCTGCGTCGGGTGCCAGTCGACGCGCGACCAGCGGCCGGGCAACGCCCTGTTCAATCGGCGCGGCAGCAAGGACAGCCAGCTGCGATAACGCCGGTCATACGCTGACCGCCTGCACCGATCGTCCGCTGTCGCCGAACACCCGCAGATAGCGCGCGATTTCGGCGGGATCACCGGTCGCCTTGGCCGGATTGTCCGACAGCTTGACCGCGGAGCGCCCGTTCGCCGCCACCACCTTGCAGACCAGCGAGATCGGCGCGAGGGCATCGCCGCCCTCCGGATCGCAGCCGCGAAAATCGTTGGTCAGGTTGGTGCCCCAGCCGAAGCTGGTACGGACCCGACCGTGGAAATGGCGATAGGTCGCCTCGATCGAGCCGACGTCCATGCCGTCGGAAAAGATCAGGCGCTTGGTCGTCGGATCGCGGCCCTTGTCCTGCCACCAGCGGATGATCTGCTCGCCGCCTTTGATCGGCGGACTGCTATCGGGGCGGAAGCCGGTCCAGTCGGCGACCCATTCCGGTGCCTGCGCCAGGAACGAGGTGGTCCCGAATGCATCGGGCAACGCGATCAGCAGATTGCCGTGATAGGATGCGCGCCAGTCCTCGAGCACGCGGTAGGGCGCGGTGGCCAGCTCGGCGTCGCTGTCGCTGAGCGCGGCGGCGACCATCGGCAGTTCGTGTGCATTGGTGCCGATCGCTTCCAGGTCCGCATCCATAGCGAGCAGTACGTTCGAGGTGCCGATGAAGCGTTTGCCGAGGCCCTCCTTCATCGCCTCGACGCACCAGCGTTGCCACAGGAAGCCGTGGCGACGACGCGTGCCAAAATCCGAGATGACGAGATCGGGCAGCTCTTGCAGCCGCTCGACCTTTTCCCACAGCTTGGCCTTGGCGCGGGCGTAGAGAATGTCGAGCGCGAACCGGCCGTGATTGCGCACCGCGACGCGCGCGCGCAGTTCGTTGACGATCGCCAGTGCGGGAATCTCCCACATCGTGGTGTGCGTCCACGGCCCGTCGAAGCGCAGCTCGAACTGGCCATCGACGGTGCGCAGGTCGTAGTCGGGCAGGCGGAAGTCCGCGAGCCATGCGATGAAGTCGGGCGCGAACATCCGCGCCTCGCCGTAGAAGCTGTTGCCCGCCAGCCAGATCAGTTCCTTCTTGGTGAACCGCAGCGTGCGCGCATGATCGAGCTGCGCGCGGAGTTCGGCCTCGTCGATCGTGTCGGCAAGCCGGACGGTGCGGCTGCGGTTGATCAGCGCGAAGCTCACCTGCGTGTCGGGATGCAGTCGCCGGATCATCTGCAGCATCAGCAGCTTGTAGAAATCGGTATCGAGCAGGCTGCGGATGATCGGGTCGAGCCGCCAGCCATGATTGTAGGTACGCGTCGCGATGTCGGTATAGGCCATGGCGCTGCATCCCCTGCACGCACCGATTTTTCCAGCGGTTTATGCGTCCCAGGGTGGTGTGCGGTACAGATCGGTGAGGTGATCGACCAGGGCGGCGACCGTGCGGGGGACGTGCGGGGTGTCCGGGTGGACCGCGTAGATGCCGACGTCGGCCGAGCCCTCATGGTCGGGTACGACGCGTGCCAGCCGTCCTGCGGCGATGTCGCGGCCGACCTCCCACAGCGACCGCAGCGCTATGCCGACGCCCGCCAGCGCCAGTTCGCGGACCACCTCGCTGGAGTTGGTGCCGATGTGGGAAGCGTGGTCGACGATCACCGCACCGCGCGGGCCGTGCAACCGCCACGGCATCTGCCCATCGGCCGCGAGCAGCCGGTGTCCGGCAAGCGCGGCGATGTCGACGGGGGTGCCGGCCTCCGCCAGATACGCCGGGGCGGCGCACAGCACGCGGCGGCTGCTCGCCAGCCGGTGCGCGGATAGGCCGGCGCCGATCGTGGGCGCGATCCGGATCGCTAGATCGATCCGTTCGGCCAGCAGGTCGCTAACCCCGTCGGACAGGTCTAGCCGGAGGTCCACCAGCGGATAGCGGTCGAGGAAGCCCTTCAGATGCGGCGCGACGTACAGCCGGCCGAACGCGGTCGGCGCAGAGACGCGCAACTGCCCGCGCACGACGTCCTGCCGTCCGGTGACAGCGCTTTCCGCCGCCTCGATCGCGGCAAGGATCGCGACGACGTCGGTGTGGAAACCGACGCCCGCCCCGGTGAGCGACAGCCGTCGCGTGGTGCGATGGACGAGGCGCGTGCCGAGCCGCTGCTCTAGCCGCGCGAGCCGTTTCGATACCATCGCCGGCGACATGCCCAGCGTCCGTCCGGCGGCGGAGAGGCTGCCGGTGGCGACGATGGTCGCGAACAGGGTGTAATCGGGGTCCACGACGGCCGCTGCGTGTTCAGCGGCGCGCTATGGTGATGCGGGTGGCGGCGGACGGCGCGGGAATCGTGAAGCTGGCGGTCTGTGCCGCCGGGTCGGGGGCGCTGGCGATGGCGCGGCCGGTGACGGACACCGTGCTTGCGCCCGTCCAGCCGTGGACGGTGACCGCAAACTGTTTCCACCACGGCACGTACCGGCCGACGGGTGCCTCGAAATCTAGCGTCAGTCCCTTTGGCGTCACCGTGCACCGTACCGTCTGGCGCAAAAACGCCCCCGACTGGAACGCAGTCGAGTGGCCGTCGTCGGCGTAGAGGTCTCCGCGACAATCCGCGCCGGGATAGACGTCCAGCGATAGCGGCCCGGCCGGCGTTTCGGCGGTGCTCTGGACCAGCGGCTGGCGGGGCAGGATGGTGCCGGCTCGGACGAACACCGGCAGCTGATCGAGCCGCGGGATGGCGGTGAAGACGTCGCCGCGGGTGCGCGGGTCGCCGGTCGCCTGCGATGCCGACTGGACCGGGCCCGGCACATCCCCCTGCGCGGCACCGGCGCGCTTGCCGGTCCAGTAATCGTACCAGCCACCCGCGGGCAGGCAAATCTCATAGGCCTGTGGCGATTCCGGCTTGGGCGGCGGCGCGACCAGCAGGCCCTTGCCCAGCGTGAAGGTCATCGACTGGTCGCACGACATCGTCATCGCCGACGGATAATCGTAGAAGACCGGGCGCAGGATCGGGTCGCCGGTGCGCGCGTTGAGCTCGGTGAGGCCGTAGAGATAGGGCATCAGCCGGTACCGTTCCTCGATGAAGCGGCGGCGGATCGCGAGGTGTTGCGGGCCGTCGACCCAGGGCTCGACGCGCGGCATGCCCTTGGCGGAATGGTTGCGGAACACCGGGTAGAATGCCCCGATCTCGAACCAGCGGGTCAGCAGGTCGGGGCTGGGACCGCCCGCGAAGCCGCTGACGTCGGCAGCGCCATAGGAAAAGCCCGACAGGCCCATGTTGATGATCTGCTGCACCGACAGCTTGAGGTGATCCCAGGTCGCGCTGTTGTCGCCGGTCCAGGTTACGGCATAGCGCTGGCCGCCGGCATAGCTGGCGCGGGTCATCACGAACGCGCGCTCGTTCGGTTGCAGCTTGCGCAGCCCCTCATAGGTCGCACGGGTGTTCTGCATGCCATAGACATTGTGGAGCTCGGCGTGGGTGCCGGTGCGCGGCGCGAAGCCGTCGCCGTCGATGCGGTGGACGATGTCGAGCGGCATCGTCTTGGTCGGCGTATCGAAGATCGCGGGTTCGTTCATGTCGTTCCACGCGCCGGCGATGCCGTCGTCGACCTGCTTGCGGAACAGCGTGCCGTACCAGTCGCGCGTCGCGGTGCGGGTGAAGTCGGGGAACACCGACGGGCCCGGCCAGACCGGGGCGACATAGACGCTGCCATCGGGGTTGTGGACGAAATGGTCGCCCTTCGCGCCCTCGTCATAGGGGCGATAGCCTTGATTCACGGCGCGGGCGACGTGGAGGTCGGTGATCGTGACGACCTTGAAGCCGTCCTTGCCGAGATCGCCGACCATGCCCTTGAGGTCGGGGAAGGTCACGGGGTTGACGGTGAAGGGGCGGTTGCGGTCCTGGAAGTCGATGTCGAGCCAGATCACGTCGGTGGGGATGCGATCGGACCGCAACCGCGCCGCGATCGCCTTGGTCTCGTCGGCGGACATGTAGCTGTAGCGCGACTGCTGGTACCCGAGCGCCCATTGCGCCTGCAGCGGCGCCTTGCCGGTCAGGTCGGTGTAGCGGCGGACGACTTCGGCGGTCGAGGGGCCGGCGATGAGATAATAATCGATCGGGCCGTCGTGCGCGCCGAACGCCAGGACGTTGGCGTCGCGGTGGCCGAAATCGAACCACGACCTCCAGCTGTTGTCGAGGAACAGGCCATAGCTGCCGCCGGGGCCGCCGACGCCGATGAAGAACGGGATCGATTTGTAGATCGGGTCGTCGCTGCCCGAAAAGCCGAACGCATCGGTGTTCCAGTCGACGAAGCTCTTGCCGCGGCGGTCGAGCCCGCCGGTCTTGTCGCCCAGCCCGAAATAATGCTCGGCCTGCGGCATCGCCTTGCGCAGTGTGAAACTCTTGCCCTCGATCGTCAGGGGATCGAGGGTGTCGCTGGTGATGACCTGGCCGGTCGGGTCGGTGACCGTCATCCGCAGCGTTGCGGGATCGACCGCGACCCGCATCGCCGCGGTCGCGAAGCCGTTCGCGGTCGGCCGGACCGGGGCGGTGCGGGCGCGGACGTCCGCCGCGACTGCCCAGCTCGCATCCTCGGGGAACACGCCGTCCTTCGCCACACGGACGCGCAGGATCGCATCGCCGATCGCAGTGACGCGCATGATCGTGCTGCCGCGCTTCACCTCGATGCCGTGCGCGATCGCACTGGTCTGAGCCTGCGCAGGGGAGGGGATCGCCAGCGACGACGCGGCGGCCAATGCGACGGCGATGCAACTTCTCACGGCCTGTCTCCTGCGCATGTTCGCCACCGGCTGGCAGCGTCGGCAACATAGCTGATCTTTCGATCGCTTCACCATTACCGATATTCCCTATATCGCCGCTGGGAATATGCTCGCGGGGCTATTGGAGTATGAGCATGCGGTACGGACTTGGGATGACGGGCATGGCGCTGGCGCTGGCGATCGCCGGATGCTCGTCGCCGTCTGGCGCCGGCAAGGACGGCAAGGGCGCGGTCGAGCTGCTCAACGTGTCGTACGATCCGACGCGCGAGCTGTACAAGCAGGTCAACGCGGCGTTTGCGGCGAACTGGCAGAAGCAGACCGGGCAGGTCGTGAGCTTCAAGATGAGCCATGGCGGGTCGGGCAAGCAGTCGCGTGCGGTGATCGACGGGCTGGGCGCGGATGTGGTGACGCTGGCGCTCGCCTATGACGTCGACGCGATCGCCGAGCGCGCGAAGCTGTTGCCGGCGAACTGGGAGACGCGGCTGCCCGACAACAGCGCGCCCTATACGTCGACGATCGTGCTGCTGGTGCGCAAGGGCAATCCGAAGGGGATCCACGACTGGGCCGACCTGGTGAAGCCGGGCGTCCAGGTGATCACGCCCAACCCCAAGACCAGCGGCGGCGCGCGGTGGAATTTCCTCGCGGCGTGGGGCTATGGCAAGCGCGCGGGCGGCGGGTCGGACGGCGCGGCGCAGGCCTATGTCACCAAGCTGTACGGCCATGTCCCGGTGCTCGATTCGGGTGCGCGCGGTGCGACCACGACGTTCGTGGAGCGCGGCCTGGGCGATGTGCTGATCGCGTGGGAGAACGAGGCGCTGCTTTCTGAGAAGGAGCTCGGCAAGGGCAAGTTCGACATCGTCGTGCCGTCGCTGTCGGTGCTCGCCGAGCCTTCGGTCGCGGTGGTCGATGCGAACGCGAAGAAGCACGGCACCGAGAAGGTCGCCGAGGCGTATCTGAAGTTCCTCTACACGCCGGAGGGCCAGGATATCGCCGCGAAGAACTATTACCGGCCGCGCGAGGCCGCGGTGCTGGCGCGCTATGCCAGCGTATTCCCGAAGGTCGAGACGCTGACGATCCGCGATTTCGGCGGGTGGCAGGCGGCGCAGAAGCGGTTCTTCGCCGATGGCGGCGTGTTCGACACGATCTACTCCGGGCCGAAGCGTTGATCGGTGGCTGACGTCGTGCCGGTCCGCATGTCGCGGCGGGCGTCGGTGATACCGGGGTTCGGACTGACGTTCGGGATCACGCTCGCCTGGCTGTCGCTGGTCGTGCTAATCCCGCTGACGACGATCTTCCTGCGTGCGGCGGGGCTCGGCTGGGACGGCTTCGTCGCGGTCGGGCTGTCGCCGCGCGCGATGGCGGCGTACCGGCTGAGCTTCGGCGCGGCATTCGCGGCGGCGGGCATCAACGCGGTGTTCGGGCTGCTGATCGCGTGGATCCTCGCGCGCTATGATTTTCCGGGCAAGCGGCTGGTCGATGCGGTGGTCGACCTGCCGTTCGCGCTGCCGACCGCGGTCGCGGGTATCGCGCTGGTGTCGCTCTATTCGGACAATGGCTGGATCGGGTCGCTGCTCGCGCCGCTGGGGGTCAAGGTCGCCTACACCCCGCTCGGCGTGGTCGTCGCGCTGGTGTTCATCGGGTTGCCGTTCATCGTCCGCACGGTGCAGCCGGTGCTCGCCGATCTCGGTGGCGACGTCGAAGAGGCGGCTGCAACGCTAGGCGCGACCCGCTGGCAGACATTTGCCCGCGTCATCTTTCCGGCGATCGCGCCCGCGTTGCTGACCGGGTTCGCGCTCGCCTTCGCGCGCGGGGTCGGCGAATATGGCTCGGTCATCTTCATCTCGGGCAACATGCCCTATCGGTCGGAGATCGCGCCGTTGCTGATCGCGACGCAACTCGAACAGTTCGACTATCAGGGCGCGACCGCGATCGCCTGCGTGATGCTGGTCGCCTCGTTCTCGGTATTGCTGCTGGTCAACCTGTTGCAGGCGTGGCGCGCCAAGCGGGGCACGCGGTGAGCCGCCGCTCCGCCACCAGCGAGCGTGCCTTCACGCGCCGGCTGCTGATCGGCGTCGGCCTGGTGTTCCTCGCGATGTTCCTCGTGCTGCCGCTGGTCGTGGTGTTCGTACAGGCATTCTCGAAGGGGTGGAGCGCGTTTGCCGAGGCGATCGTGCAGCCCGACGCGTTGGCGGCGATCCGCCTGACGCTGCTGGTCGCAGCGATCTCCGTACCGCTCAACTGCGTGTTCGGCGTCGTCGCATCCTGGGCGATCACGAAATTCGACTTTCGCGGCAAGAGCCTGCTGATCTCGCTGATCGACCTGCCATTTTCGGTGTCGCCAGTGGTATCAGGCCTGATCTTCGTTCTGCTGTTCGGGGCGCAGGGGTGGTTCGGGCCGTGGCTGATGGCGCACGACCTCAAGATCATCTTCGCGGTGCCGGGGATCGTGCTGGCGACGGTGTTCGTGACCTTCCCGTTCGTTGCGCGCGAGCTGATCCCGCTGATGATGGAACAGGGTCGCGACGACGAAGAGGCCGCGGTATCGCTGGGTGCGTCGGGGTGGCAGGTGTTCCGGCTGGTGACGCTGCCCAACATCCGCTGGGGGCTGCTGTACGGCGTGCTGCTGTGCAACGCCCGCGCGATGGGCGAATTCGGTGCGGTGTCGGTAGTGTCGGGGCATATCCGCGGGCTGACCAACACCATGCCGCTGCATGTCGAGATATTGTACAATGAATATGATTTCGTCGGCGCCTTCGCGGTCGCCTCGCTGCTCGCCTCGCTTGCGCTCGTGACCCTGGTGTTGAAGAGCGTCCTCGAATGGCGCTTCGGCCACCACCACGCCAGGAGCGCGCATTGAGTATCGTCGTCGAAGACCTGTCGAAGCGTTTCTCCGGCTTCGCCGCGCTGAACGGCGTGAGCCTGGAGGCGCGGCCGAAGGAATTCCTCGCGCTGCTGGGGCCGTCGGGGTCGGGCAAGACCACGCTGCTGCGGATGATCGCCGGGCTCGACTTCCCCGATTCCGGGCGCGTGCTGTTCGATGGTGCGGACATGACCGACACGCCGGCCGCCGAACGCCGGATCGGTTTCGTGTTCCAGAACTACGCGCTGTTCCGGCACATGACGGTGGCGGACAACATCGCGTTCGGGCTGACCGTGCGCAAACGCCGCGAACGGCCGGCAAAGGCGGATATCGTGCGGCGGGTGGTGGAACTGCTCGACCTGATCCAGCTTCCGGATATCGGCGGCCGCTTTCCCGCGCAGCTATCGGGCGGGCAGCGCCAGCGCGTCGCGCTGGCCCGCGCGCTGGCGGTCGAACCGCAACTGCTGTTGCTCGACGAACCGTTCGGGGCGCTCGACGCGCAGGTGCGGAAAGACCTGCGGCGGTGGTTGCGGCATCTGCACGAGAAGATGGGGCTGACCTCGGTGTTCGTGACGCACGACCAGGAGGAAGCGCTGGAACTGGCCGACCGCGTCGTGGTGATGAGCCAGGGCAAGATCGAACAGGTCGGTACACCGGCCGAGGTCTATGATTCGCCAGCGACCGCGTTCGTGTCGCAGTTCGTTGGCGAGACCAATCGCCTGCCGGTGACGGTCTCGGGGGGACGGGTTTCGTATGCGGGCAAGCCGCTGTCCGCCGATGCGGGCGGGATCGAAGGTGTGGGCGACCTTCATTTCCGGCCGCATCAGGCTGAGATCGTCAACGGCGGCGACGGTACGCTGGCGATCCGGATCGATGTGGTTCGCCCCCGCGGGGGTGGCTGGCGGGTCGAGGGTACGACCCTGGACGACCCGCGCGCGGTCGAGATCGACCTGGGCGCAGGGCGGCAGGTGCCCCGCGCGGGAGACGACGTCGCGCTCCGGATCACGGCGTCGCGGGTGTATCCGGCCGCCTAGTATTCCTGCGAACGCAGGAACCCAGGGTAACCAAGCTCAGCTCTTGTAACCCTGGGCTCCTGCTTTCGCAGGAGAACCGGCTGGGGGGCTCAGAATGCCGGCAGCACCGCGCCCTTGAACGTCTTCTCGATGAACGCCTTGGTCGCCGGACTGCGCAGCGCGGCGATCAGCTTGACCACCCGTGGGTCCTTCTCGCCGCCCGGCAGGCCGACGACGAAGTTCACATACGGACTGTTCGCATCCTCGATCGCGAGCGCGTCGCGGACCGGGTTGAGCTTCGCGTCCAGCGCGTAGTTGGTGTTGATCAGCGCCATGTCGACCTCGCCGAGCGTACGAGGCAGGGTCGCGCCCTCCAGTTCGCGGAACTTCAGCCCCTTGGGGTTGGCGACGATGTCGCGCAGCGTCGACAGCGGGTTGGTCGGCACCTTCAAACGGATCAGGCCGACCTTCTGCAACAGCAGCAGCGCGCGGCCGCCGTTGCTGGGTTCGTTGGGGATCGCGACCGTCGCGCCCTGCGGAACCGCCGCGAGGGTCTTCCATTTCCGCGAATACGCGCCGAGCGGCTCGACGTGGATGCCGGCATAGGGGACCAGATGGGTCCCGCGTGCGGCGTTGAATTCATCGAGATACGGCTTGGTCTCGAAATAATTCACGTCGATCTGCTTCTGTTCGACTTGCAGGTTG
The DNA here is from genome assembly GCF_042466235.1 of Sphingomonas sp. R86521. NCBI lineage: Bacteria > Pseudomonadati > Pseudomonadota > Alphaproteobacteria > Sphingomonadales > Sphingomonadaceae > Sphingomonas > Sphingomonas sp. R86521. Next base: position 1,311,705 of record NZ_JAXHBY010000001.1, read on the forward strand.
GGCTGGACGTAGTCGTTGAAGACGCGGATCTTCAGCTCGACGCCTTCCTTGGCCAGCGTCGACTTGACCGATTCCAGGATCTCCGCGTGCGGCACTGCGGTGGCGGCGACGGTCAGCGTCTTGCCGTCGTCGGTCTTTGCCCCCGAACAGGCGGCGAGGGCGGTCAGCGAGAGGGCGGCGATCAGCGTGCGGCGGTTCATCGGAAATCCTAGCGTCGGGTGTAATGGCAGGCGAGGCGGTCGCCGGCGAACTGGATGGCCTGCACGAGGATGACGAGCAGGACGACGGTGACGACCATGACGTCGGTCTGGAAGCGCTGATAGCCGAACCGGATCGCGAGGTCGCCAAGGCCCCCGGCGCCGACCACGCCCGCCATCGCGGTGAACGAGACGAGCGCGACCGCGGTGACGGTGGCGCCGGCGATCAGCCCGGGAAGCGCCTCGGGGATTAGTGCGCCGGTGACGATCCGTCGGGTCGTCGCGCCCATCGCCTGCACCGCCTCGATCGTGGTGCGGTCGACTTCCTTCAGCGATCCCTCGACTAGGCGCGCATAGAAGGGGGCGGCACCGACGACGAGCGGCGGGATCGCGCCGAGCACGCCCAGCGAGGTACCGACCAGCGCGACGGTCAGCGGGATCATGATGATCAGCAGGATGATGAACGGGATCGAGCGCAGGATGTTGACGACCGTCCCCAGGGCACCGTTGGCGAGCCGGCTCTGCGCAAGACGGCCTTGGCCGGTGAGGTAGAGCAGCACGCCGAGCGGCAGCCCGAGCAGGATCGTCAGCGCCAGCGACCCGCCGAGCATGACCAGCGTATCGAGGCAGGCGCGCCCGATATCGCCCCAGTCGACATTGTCGAACCAGCCCCTCACGCCGCGAGCGCCGCAAGCATGCGCCGGGTCGCGTCATGGGCAGGGGCCTCGAAGATACCGGCGACGGTGCCGGTCTCGACGATCCGGCCGCGATCGAGGACAGCGACGCGGTCGCAGACGGCGCGGACCACGTCCATCTCGTGCGTGATCAGCACGATCGTCAGCCCCAGGTCGCGGTTGAGGTCGCGCAGCAACGCCAGCACCTGGCGCGTGGTCTCGGGGTCGAGCGCACTGGTCGCTTCGTCGCACAGCAGGATGTCGGGATCGGTGGCGAGCGCGCGGGCGATGCCGACGCGCTGCTTCTGCCCGCCCGAAAGCTGCGCCGGGTATTTGTCGGCGTGCTCGATCAGGCCGACCCGATCGAGGAGCGCCGCGACCTTGGCATCACGCGCGGCACGCGGCATGTCGGCCAGCTGCAGCGGGAAGCCGACATTGGCGGCGACCGTGCGCGACGACAGCAGTCCGAAATTCTGGAAGATCATGCCGATCCGACGGCGCAGCACGCGGAGCGCTGCGGGGGCAAGGCTAGCAAGGTCGATGCCGTCGACCTGGACTTGGCCGGTGGTCGGGCGTTCCAGCGCGTTTATCAGGCGGATCAGCGTCGACTTGCCCGCACCCGACTGGCCGATCACGCCGAACACCTCGCCGCGGACGATATCCAGCGACAAGCCTGCCAGCGCCGCCCCGCCTGTGCCGGGGTAGCGCTTTTCCACATCGATGAGGCGGATCATGCCGTGCCCATCACCTGTGATGCAAAGCGCTCCATCTCTTCGGCCTGCGGACTCATCTGCAGCAGCAGCAGGTCGACGCCGGCCTCGGCATATTCCTCGACCCGCGCCTTCAGCTGCTCGGGGGTGCCGACCAGATTGGGGCGCAGGCCGCGGTTGGAGACCGAATATTCCTGGATCTTCAGTTCGCGCTCGAGCTGCGTGCCCGAAAGCCACTGGTCGAAATTGGCGTAGCCGGCGGGCAGTTCGGCGACCGTCGTGATGCGTTCGAGCTCGCGCTTCGCCTCGGCCTCGCTGTCGCGGACGATTGCGTAGGCCGCCATGCCGTACTGCATCGGCGCACCGCCTGCTGCTTCGCGCCGCGCCGCCATGTCGGCGATCTTTGGTGCGATCGCCGATGCCGGGTCGCCGTGCATGACATAGGCGTCGCACTGCGCGGCGATCATCGCCTTGGCCTTTTCGCTCTCGCCACCGGCATAGACGGTCGGGCGTTTGACGGGCTTGGGCGAACAGATCGCCTGTTCGGTGGTGTAGAACTGCCCGGCGAAGTCGAAGCGCTCCTGCGTCCATAACCCGTCGACCACGGTCAGCCATTCGGCGGTGCGCGCATAGCGATCGTCGTGCTGGTCGAACTGCAGGCCATATTGCTTCGCCTCGTCCGCCCACCACGACGACACGACGTTGAGCGCGAGGCGCCCGCCCGAGATTCGGTCGATATTCGCCGCCGCTTTTGCGAACAGCGCGGGGTGGTGGAAATTGGGGCGGACCGCGACCATCAGCTCGACGCTCTCCGTCACCGCCGCCAGCGCCGCAGCGGTCGACCATGCGTCGAGCGCAGGCTGCTCGACGCCCTTGATGTCGTTGAGGTTCAATTCGGCGATCAGCGTCAGGTCATAGCCCCAGCGCTCGGCATTCTGGGTCAGCGCCTTGGTATAGGCCCAGCTCGCCTCCATCCCCTCGTCGGGGACGTTGCGCAGCCAGCCGCCGAACACCGGGGTCCAATATCCATAGCGCATCAGCGGGCCTTCTCGATGGTGTCGATCAGGTAGTCCACCAACCGGTCGTGCGGGTCCCAGCCGAGGACGTCCAAGGGCTTCGCTACGAAGTTCGACAGCGCGTTGATGTCGTAGAACCGTGCGATCCCGTCGCGGTCGTCGATCATCACCTCGACCCCGCCGACGTCGAGCCCGACCGCGCGCGCGATCGACTCGGCCGCGTCGCGCAGGTCGACGGCCGGTTCGACGGCGGCCATCCTGATCCCGGAACCGGGAACGACGCACGCATCCGCCGGGCAGAGATCGAACGCGCCACCGCCCGCGACGTCGATCGCGTACAGGTATTTACGGTCGAGCGTCTCGATCCGGGTTATCGCACCGCCCCGGACCGGGACATAGTCCTGCACCAGCAGCACGCCGTCGACGCTGCTCGGCAACCCGCCATCGGCGACCGCGGCGCGCAGTTCGTCGAGCCTGTCGAACTTGACGATGCCGGCGCCCGATCCGCCGATATTGGCCTTCACGACCAGCGGGAAGCCGATCGTCGCGGCGGCCGCCACGACGTCGGCGGCGCGGTGGACCACGCGGGTTTTGGGGACCGCCAGACCCAGCGACGCGATCAGCGACAACTGCCGGGCCTTCGACGCATCGACCGCGAGCACGTCCGCGCCGTTGACGACTCGCGCACCGGCACGCGCCCAGTGATCGAGCAGTGCCATCGTGTCGAAGATCGGATGCTCGTCCGATCGCAGGAAGCTGGACATCGCGATGCGGTTGAAGACGACCGGCGCGGGCGCGCTGCTGTCGGCGGGGTTCCAATCGCCGTCCGGCGTGCTGCGCGCATAGTCGACGCCGCGGCGGTCGAGTGCGGCGAACAGCGGTACGAACCACGCCGGGTGTTCGTAGAGGATGGCGAGATCGGTCATGGAGCCTCGATGAAATTAGGTCAGGCCAGTGCCACGCACCACGCGATCTTGCCAAGTCGCACCAGCTTTGCCACCATCAAGTTTAGTTTGTCGCGCCGCGTTGGAACGTTTGGCGCTTCAAAACCGACCGCGGGAAGCGTATCACCCGTGCACACTCCAACGGGGACGGCAATGCAGAGCGAAGCGCAGACGGTCGCGCGGTTGAGGTCGATGGTTTTCCTGATCGAGGAAGCCCTGCGACTCGCCGACGAGGGCGAGGACCCGCTGCTCGGGGCCAAGCTGAGCGACTGTATCGATTCGATCGAGGCCGTCCTGCAGGAACGGACGTCGGACGTGGTCCAGGTGACCGATACCGTCTGACGCGCGTGCCGGGTTCGGCGTGACGATCCATCATTCCCTGGATTAGCGTGCTGTTGTCCGCCGAGTTCGGTGCCAAAGCGCGGCGCAGTGCGTTTGCGTGCTGCGCCGAGTGTAACTGGAGTGGACGATGGCCCGGATAATCTATGTCGAGGACGACGATCTCGCCGGGGAACTGGTCCGCGACGTGCTGACTCAAGCGGGGCATCTGGTCGGCGTGATCGGTCACGGGACGCTTGCGTACGAGACGATCGTGTTCAAGAAACCCGATCTCGTCATTCTCGATCGTTCGGTCCCCGGCATGCCGGGGATGGAGATCCTGAAACGCCTGCGGCAAACGCCGGCGACGTACCTGACGCCGATCCTGATGCTGACCGGCAAGCGCGGCAATGCGCCCGCCGACGAAGCGATGGAAGCAGGCGCGGACGACTATCTGACCAAGCCGTTCGAGCCCGAGGACCTTGTCCAGCGGGTTGCCGCGGCGCTGGAAACCAAGAGCTTCACCGCGGACCGGCGCGTCCGCCGGTCCTGACCCCGCGCTAGCCTAGCGTCGGCCGGCGGCGGGCTTGGCGTTCTTCTTCTTCTCGATCAGCTCCTCGACCCGGAAGACGAATTCCTCCGGGTCGAACGGCTTGCGCATATAGTCGTCGGCGCCGGAGAACATCGCCAGCTCCTCGTCCTGCGCGCCGCGCCGCCCGGTCAGCATCATCACCGGCAGGTCGGCGAGGCCGGGCGTGTTGCGCAGCTCGCGCAGGACCAGCACGCCCGACATGCCGGGCATGTTGCAGTCGAGCACCAGCAGGTCGGGGCGTTTCGCCTTGACCACCCGCAACGCCGCGGTGCCGTCGGGGACCAGTCCGGCGCCATGGCCATGCGCGACCAGCGCATCGCAGGCGATCTCACCCATTATCTCGTCGTCGTCCGCAATGATGATCCGCGCCATACTGTACCTTCGCGATGCGAGATGCCGGACAAGACTCGTCCTTCGACACCAACGCACCGGATCACGCGGCGTTGCGTAGCCGCGTGGCGCCGGCCGAGATTCGCGCGATCCGTTCCTCCTTCGGCCATTCGAGCAACCCGTCCTCGAGTTCGCTCGCACAGTTGCCGAGCGCGGTTTCGCCGAACATCCCCGCGGTGCCGGCAAGCTTGTGGAGCAGCGCAGCGGTCGCCTGCACCTCTTCGTCGGAGAAGGTGCCGGACCTGACCAGCGCGTCGACATGCTCCAGCGTGCGGGCGCGGTGAACGGCATATTTGTCCCGGACGGCCGCGCTGGGCTGGAACTTCGCCGCCGGCGGCGGGGCGCAGGGTGCTTCGGCGGGGCACGACCAGCGGTCTACCGCGGCCAGCAACGCCTCCATCGACACCGGCTTGGCGACGTGATCGTCCATCCCGGCATCGCGACAGCTTTCGAGGTCGGAGGCAAACGCGTTGGCGGTCAGCGCGACGATCGGCAGACGCCGCCCGCCGCTCGTCTCCGCGGCGCGGATCGCCCGCGTCGCCGCCATGCCGTCCATCACCGGCATCTGCATGTCCATCAGGACCATATCGAACGGCGTGCCGTTGGCGATGCTGTCGCGCACGGCGTCGACCGCCGCCTGGCCGTCCTCGACCAGCACGACCTGATGGCCGCCATGTGCGAGCATAGCACGGACGAGCAGCTGGTTGACCTCGTGATCCTCGGCCAGCAGCACGCGGCTGGGTCGGGTGCTCCGCGGCACGGGGACCTCGGCGTACGGTGGCGGTACCGCGGCGGCGTGCGCGATCGCGACGGGCAGCATCAGCGTGACCACGGTACCTTGCCCGACCACGCTGTCGACCGCGATCCGGCCCCCCATCAGCCTGGCCAGCCGGTTGCTGATCGCAAGCCCCAGCCCGGTCCCGCCATAGCGCCGCGTGATCGAATGGTCGGCCTGGACGAACTCCTCGAAGATCGCGCCCTGCCGCTCGGGCGCGATGCCGATCCCGGTATCGCGGACGGTGATCGCAAGCCACGGCTCGCCACCGTCTTCGGTCAACTGCACCGCGAGTGAGACCGACCCCTGATCGGTGAACTTGATCGCGTTGCCGACCAGGTTGAGCACCACCTGCCGTATCCGCAGCCCATCCCCCAGGACGAAGCGCGGAACATCGTCCGCCACCGTTACGTCGAACAGCAGCTGTTTCTGCGCCGCGCCGGGACCTAACAGCTTGCCGCAGGCCCGGACCGCGTGCGGCAGGTCGAACGGTTCGGCGACGACGTCCAGCTGCCCGGCCTCGATCTTCGAGATGTCGAGGATGTCGTTGAGCAGCTTCATCATCGCCTTGCCGCTGTCGGCGATCAACCCGGCGTCGCGGCGCTGTCCAGGCGACAGGTCGCTGGCGAGCAGCAGTTCGGCGAACCCGATGACGCCGTTCATCGGCGTGCGGATTTCGTGGCTCATGTTGGCCAGGAAGCCGGCCTTGGCGACGGTGGCGGCTTCGGCGGCGGCCTTGGCGGCGGTGAGCTCGGCCTCGATCGCGACCTGGCGCGAGACGTCACGCCACACCGTGATCACGCACGGCGCACCGTCGACGTCGGTCAACCGCGAGATCGCCTCGATCCACGCATAGTCACCATCGGCGCGGCGCATGCGAAAGCGTATAGTGGTCGAAGCCTGACCGGCGCTGTCGTGCAGGCGGATACGATAGGCGTTGATCGCCTCCAGATCGTCCGGGTGCATTCGCTCGCGGGGCAGGGTGCCGACCATGTCCTCGGGCGGGGTACCCAGGATCGTCGCCGAGGCGGGCGACATGAAGAGGATGACGCCGTCGAGATCGATCAGCGCGATGATGTCGCTGGCCTGTTCGGTGATCAGGCGAAAGCGCGCCTCGCTGTCGCGGCGGGCGGCTTCTGCCAGCGCACGGTCGGTAACGTCCTGGAACACGCCGAACATCGCGACGAGGTCGCCGGCATCGTCGAACTCGGTCTGGCCCTGCGCGACGACATGGCGGGTGCGGCCGTCGCCACCGACGATCCGCGCTTCCCATTCGAAGCCGCGGCCTTCTGCCATCGCCTCGGTCAACGCCGCTTCGATCCGGGCGCGATCATCGGGGTGATAATAGTCCATCGCATTGGCGAGGGCGGGGGGCTTGCCGACCGGCAGTCCGTGGATCCGGAATACTTCGTCGGACCAGATCACGCTGTCGCCGTGAACCTCGAACCGCCAATGGCCGATCGACGCGAGCGCGCCGGCCATCCTGAACAGGCGGTTGGTCTCGCGAACCTGCTGGAACGCGGCGGCGGTGCCCGATTCCAGCTGCTTGCGCTCGGTGACGTCGCTGATCGTGCCATAGCTGCCGACGACCTGGCCTTCGTCGTTGCGCAGGATGCCGACGTTGATCGCGGCCCAGCGCAGGCCGTCGGCGGTCGAGAACCGCACCTCGGCCTGACCGATGCCGTCGACCGCGATCTGCGACTGCCGGCCCGCATCCTCCAGCTTGGGCCGATCGGCCTCGATGACGGTCAGGTTCGACGGCTGGCCCAAACTGTCGGCGATTTCCCGGCCGGTCAGCCGGACCCAGGCGTCGCTCAGAAACGTCCAGTTTCCCCTGACGTCGGTTTCAAAGATCATGTCCTGCGACCGCTCGACGATCCGCCGGTGCCGCGCCTCGCTCGATTTCAACGCCTGCAGCAGTTTCCTCGACTGCCCCAGCGCGCCGGCAACCGGCAGCGACATCAGGAACGTCGACGCGAGATAGAATTGGAAGAACTGGAAGCGGCCGGCCTTGGTCAGCGACGTCATCATCACCGGGCCGTGGCCGCTCGCGGTCGCGACCCAGCCGATGACGGCGACCAACCCGATCGACAGCGCCGCACCGCGCCGCCCGAGCTTGAACGTCGCCAGCAGCACCGGCAGCGCGGGCAGGAACAGCAGCGGCAGCGTCTCCTGCGTGAACACCGCCGCGGTTGTGCCGGCGACCGCCAGCAACAGGATGCCGCCTTCGCCGCTCAACTGCTCGCGTAATGCCGCCTTGGCGCTTCCCCGCGTCCGGCCGTAGAACATTCCGACGATCGGCATGGCGATCACCATCCCGAGCCCGCGACCGACGACCCAGTCGACATAGATCGGGCCCCATGGCCGGCCGAATGCGAACCAGGCCGTCGTCGCGGCGATCACGCCGCTGGCCATCGGTCCGGCGAGCCCCGCGACCGCGGTGAAGACGACCACCGATTTGGAGGTCGCGAAGAAGTCGCGGTCTGGGAGCAGATATCGCAGCGCGATCGCCGCGAGCACCGCCTCGAAGATGCTGGCGATCCCGAAGATCGGTCCTGCCCAGAACACCGGACCGAACAGGGCACTGGCAGTGACCGAGGCCGCGCCGGTCCACAGCAGCGCGGCAGGCCAGCGGGCGGGCCTGGTGCGGCAGAGATGCGCGAGCAGCGGTGCGTTCGCGACCCACAGCAGCGCGACGCCGCCGTTGAACCGTGTGAGCAGGATGGCAGCCGACGCCAAAATGAAAAAGCCGATCGCCAGCCTGGGTTCCTTGGCCTTCAGCACTGTCGATACTCCTGTCATCGGGTGCGACCGTACCGGGGAATGGTAAAAATCGTTTAACGCGCTCGCCATCGGCGGCGGCGGGACGATATGGGAGACACTCGCTCCGGATTGGGAAGGCTGACGATGACGCTCTACACGCTGGACCACAGCAGCCCCGAGGTCGCCGACCCGGCGCGCCTATATGTCGCGCCCGGCGCGCATGTCATCGGGCAGGTGCGGCTGGGCGTCGACACCTCGATCTGGTTCGGCGCCGTCGTGCGCGCGGACAACGACGTCATCGCGATCGGCGACCGCAGCAACGTTCAGGACAATGCCGTGCTCCATGCGGATCGCGGGTCGCCGGTCACCATCGGGTCGGACTGCACGATCGGCCACCGCGTGATCATCCACGGCGCGACCGTCGGCGACGGCACGCTGGTGGGGATGGGCGCGACGCTGCTCAACGGCGCGGTGATCGGGCGCAACTGCCTGGTCGGCGCGGGCGCGCTGGTGACGGAAGGGAAGAGCTTTCCTGACGGCGCGCTGATCGTCGGGACCCCCGCGCGGCTGGTGCGGATGCTTAGCGAAACCGAGATCGCCGGGCTGAAGGTCTCGGCGGATATCTACGTCGCCAACAGCCGGCGCTTCGCCGCGCGGCTCCATGCCGCATAACGCGATCGTCGAGGCGCTGCGTTCCATCGTCGGTGCGCGCCACGTCATGACCGGCGCCGACCAGACCCGGCGGTACGTCCACGGCTATCGCTTCGGTGCGGGCGAGGCGATCGCGGTGGTCCAGCCCGGCAGCCTGGTCGAGCAATGGCGCGTGCTGCAGGCCTGCGTCGCCGCAGACCTGATCGTGATCATGCAGGCGGCGAACACCGGGCTGACGGGTGGCTCGACCCCGCACGGTGACTACGACCGCGATGTCGTGGTGATCAGCACGCTGCGGATCGTTGGCGCGCACCTTATCGACGACGGGCGCCAGGTGGTGTGCCTGCCCGGCGCGACGCTCTACGACTTAGAACGCCAGCTGAAACCGCTGGGCCGCGAGCCGCATTCGGTGATTGGGTCTTCGTGCATCGGCGCGTCGGTGTTCGGCGGCGTCTGCAACAATTCGGGCGGGGCGCTGGTCCGGCGCGGGCCGGTGTTCACCGAACTGGCACTGTTCGCCCGGGTCGATGCGGACGGCGTGCTGCGGCTCGTCAACCATCTCGGTATCGACCTGCCCGACGATCCGGAGGCGGCGCTGGCCGCGGTCGAGGCGCGCGGCTTCACCGACGCCGACGTGCGGCACGAACCCGGCAAGCGTGCGTCTGATCACGATTATGGCCGCCACGTCCGCTGCATCGACGAACCCACGCCGGCGCGGTTCAACGCCGATGCCGGACGGCTGCACGAGGCGTCGGGGAGCGCAGGCCATCTGGCATTGTTCGCGGTCCGCCTGGACACGTTCGAACGCGAGCCCGAAACCGCGGTCTTCTACATCGGCACCAACGATCCCGCCGAGCTGACCGCGCTCCGCCGCGATATCCTCGGCCGGTTCGAAAGCTTGCCGGTCGCCGGCGAATACATGCACCGCGCCGCGTTCGACATCGCCGAGGTCTACGGCAAGGACACCTTCCTAGCGATCAGCCATTTCGGCACCGACCGGCTACCCCGATTCTTCGGCATAAAGGCGCGGTTCGATGGCGCCGCGCGCAAGCTGCCCTGGGTGAAGGACGGCCTCAGCGACCGCCTGCTGCAACGCCTGTCTCGGCTGTTCCCCAGCCACCTGCCCAAGCGAATGACCGACTATCGTGACCGCTACGCGCACCATCTCATGCTGCGGATGGCGGGCACCGGTATCGCCGAGGCGCGGGCTCATCTGGCGGCGGTGTTTCCGTCGGCGACCGGCGCGTTCTTCGAATGCACGGCGGAGGAGGGGACAAAGGCGTTCCTGCACCGCTTCGCCGCGGCCGGGGCAGCGGTCCGCTATCGCACCGTCCATGCCGACACCGTCGAGGACATCGTCGCACTCGACATCGCGCTACCGCGCAACGATCGCGACTGGTTCGAGACGCTGCCGCCGGAGATCGAGGCGCCGATCCTCCACAAGCTCTATTACGGGCATTTCTTCTGCCACGTGTTCCACCAAGATTACATCGTCGCGAAGGGCACCGACCCGGTCGCGCTGGAGCATCGCATGCTGGAATTGCTCGATGGCCGCGGTGCGGAATATCCCGCCGAGCACAATGTCGGGCACCTCTACAAGGCCAAGCCCGTGCTGGTCGATTTCTACCGGGAGCTCGATCCGCTCAACCAGTTCAACCCGGGAATCGGGCAGACCTCGCGCCATAGCCGCTGGGCCTAGCCCAGTCGGGATGTTCGCCGGATACTGGCAGAACCCAGTATCCGGCGAACGAGCCGGTTACGCGACCGCAGGCGTGCCGCGGACGTGACCCGACGACAGGTCGAAGCGATCGGCGTTCATCACCTTGGTCCAGGCCCAGACGAAGTCCTTGACGAACTTCGGCCCGGCATCGCCCGAGGCATAGACCTCCGCCAGCGCGCGCAGCTGCGAGTTGGCGCCGAACACCAGATCGGTGCGCGAGGCGGTCCACTTCTCCTCGCCGGTCTCACGCAGCGTACCGAGATATTCCTCGTCGCTCTCGTCGCTGAGCTGCTTCCACGCGGTCTGCATGTCGAGCAGGTTGACGAAGAAGTCGTTGGTCAGCTGACCCTTGCGATCGGTGAACACGCCGTGCTTTTCGGCCTTCGGATGGTTCGCGCCGAGCACGCGGAGCCCGCCGACGAGGACCGCCATCTCGGGGCTGCTGAGCCCGAGCAGCTGCGCACGATCGACCAGCAGCTCCTCTGTTGGAACGCTGAACTTGACCGACAGGTAGTTGCGGAACCCGTCTGCCTGCGGTTCGAGCACATCGAAGCTTTCGGCGTCGGTATGCTCTGCCGATGCGTCCGTGCGGCCCGGCTCGAACGGTACCTCGATCTCGGTACCGGCCGCCTTCGCCGCCGCCTCGATCCCGACGGAGCCGCCGAGCACGATCAGATCGGCGATCGATACCTTCTTGGCACCCTTGCCGTCGAAGTCCGCCTTGATGGCTTCATAAGCCGACAGCACCTTGGCGAGCTGCGCGGGCTGGTTGACCTCCCAGTCCTTCTGCGGCGCCAGACGGATGCGCCCGCCATTGGCACCACCGCGGTGATCCGACTGGCGATAGGTCGAGGCCGAGGCCCAGGCCGTCGTCACCAGTTCGGCGATCGACAGGCCCGCATCGGTGATCGCCTGCTTCAGCGCGGGCACGTCGCTCGCGTCGATCTGCGGATAGTCCGCAGCGGGGATCGGATCCTGCCAGATCAGGTCCTCGGCAGGGACTTCCGGCCCGAGATAGCGAACCCGCGGACCCATGTCGCGGTGGGTCAGCTTGAACCAGGCGCGGGCAAAGGCATCCTCGAACGCCGCCGGATCCTTCTGGAAACGCCGGCTGATCTCGAGATACTTCGGGTCCTTCTTGAGCGCCATGTCGGCGGTCGTCATCATCGTCGGCACCTTGACGCCCGGCGAATGCGCCTTGGGTGCCAGCGTCTCTTCGGGGTTGCCGACCGGCTGCCACTGGTTGGCGCCCGCCGGGCTCTTCACCAGCTCGTATTCGTGATCGAGCAGCATGTCCCAATAGGTCATGTCCCAGGTGATCGGGGTCGGGGTCCAGGCGCCTTCGATGCCGCTGGTGATCGTGTGATCGCCCATGCCGCTCTCATGCGTCGAAACCCAGCCGAGGCCCTGCGTCGCGATGTCCGCGCCTTCCGGCTCGACGCCGACCAGCTTGGCATCACCGGCGCCATGCGCCTTGCCGAAGGTGTGGCCACCGGCGGTGAGCGCGACGGTTTCCTCGTCGTTCATGCCCATCCGCGCGAACGTCTCGCGCATGTCGCGTGCCGAACCGAGTGGGTTCGGGCAGCCGCCTGGACCTTCGGGGTTCACGTAGATGAGGCCCATCTGGATCGCAGCCAGCGGGTTTTCGAGCGCGCGGCCCGACTCTTCCTCGATCCGGGTGTCGCCGAGCCATTCCTGCTCGGTGCCCCAATAGATGTCCTTCAGGGGTTCGAACACGTCCTGGCGACCCCCGCCGAAACCGAACACCGGACCACCCATCGATTCGATCGCGACGTTGCCCGCCATGATGAACAGATCGGCCCAGCTGAGCTTCTGGCCGTATTTCGACTTGATCGGCCACAACAGGCGGCGAGCCTTGTCGAGGTTGCCGTTGTCAGGCCACGAGTTCAGCGGCGCGAAACGCTGCGAGCCCGACGACGAGCCACCGCGGCCGTCGCCGGTGCGATAGGTGCCGGCGGAATGCCAGGCCATGCGGATGAAGAACGGGCCGTAATGCCCGTAATCGGCCGGCCACCAAGGCTGGCTGTCGGTCATCAGCGCGACCAGATCGGCCTTCACGGCGGCGTGATCGAGGCTGTTGAACGCGGCGGCGTAATCGAAATCGTCGCCCATCGGGTTACCCGACAGGCCGTTCTGCTGGAGGATGTCGAGGCTGAGCTGGTTCGGCCACCAGTCGCGGTTGGTCCGGCCGAGCAAACTGCGGAGCGCGGCGGGCTCCTTGTTCGGGTCGCTCAGCGGACTGCCTTCGGTGATTGCGTCCATGATCCTGTCTCCTGTCGAACTGAACATATCGTATGGGCCATCTGACGTGACCTAGGAAACGACTTAATCTTGTCGGTCTAAGCGAGTGTATCGATCAAGCGTCGACATCCTCCGGCTCGGGGCGCGGGGGATGCAGGCGCAGTCGGTTGATCCGGCGCTCGTCGGCATCGATGACTTCGAGCCTCCAGCCGCTAGGATGATCGACGCACTCACCGACCTGCGGCACATGACCTGCGAGCAGCGCGGCGAGGCCGCCCAGCGTGTCGATGTCGCCGTCGACCTCGGCCAGGCGCGGGTCGATCAGTTCGGCGGCGTCCTCCAGCTCAGCGCGCGCGTCGGCATCCCAGGCACCGCCGTCTAGTGGGGTGAGCAGCACCTGCGGGGCGTCGTCATGCTCATCCTCGACCTCGCCGACGATCTCCTCGATCAGGTCCTCGAACGTCACGAGGCCCTCGGTGCCCGAATATTCGTCGAGCACGATCGTCAGGTGGACATGCTTCTGCCGCATGTCGGCGAGCAGATCGAGCGCACCGCGCGACATCGGCGCATAGAGCGGTTCGCGGATCAGCCCTTCCAGCGTCGGCGGATGCTCGGCACCGGTCGCGAGGATCTTGAACACGTCCTTGATGTGGACCATCCCGATGATCGTATCGAGGTTGTCGCGGTAGACCGGCAGGCGGCTGTGCCCGGCATCGGCGAACAGCGCGACCAGATCGGCGAAGCTGGTATCCTCCTCGACCGCGATGATGTCGGCGCGCGGCACGCCGACATCGCCGGCGTCGCGCTCGCTGAAGTGGAGCAGGTTGCGGACCATCTGGCGCTCGAGCGGGGTCAGGTCGCCTTTCGCATCGGGGGCGGGATCGCCTTCGTGGCGGTCGATCGCATCCTCGAGCTGGTCGCGCAGCGATTCGTCCTGCGCACCGAAGATCAGCGTCTTCAGTCCGCGCCAGATACTGTCGTTACTGTCGCCAGGCGCGGCATTGGGGGCGTCGGCCATCTCGGTCGTTCAGTCCTCGCGTATCAGATACGGGTCGTGCAGGCCGAGTGCGTCGAGCGCATCGCGTTCGATCTGCTCCATGCCCTCGGCTTCATCGTCGTCCATGTGGTCATAGCCTAGCAGATGCAGCACGCCGTGCACCACCAGATGTGTCGCGTGATCCTCGACCGAAATGCCGCGCTCCGCGGCTTCGGCGACGCACACGCCGTGCGCGAGCACGACGTCGCCGAGCAGGACCTCGCCGTCGTCGGAATTCTGGCTGATGGTTTCCAGCAGGTCGGCTTGGACCATCGGGAAGCTGAGGACATTGGTCGGCTTGTCCTTTTGCCGATACTGCTTGTTGAGGGTCTGCACCTCATCGTCCGAGGTGAGGCGGATCGAGATCTCGACGGTCGAGGGCAGCGTCAGGAGTTCACCGTGCGGGGTACGCTCGATCGCGGCATTGGCGGCGCGGAGTGCAAGCGCGTCCCAGTCGGTCGCGTCGGACCAGGGCGGGTCGAAGGACAGTTCGATGGCGAGCATGGGGTTCCTTCAGGCCAGATCGGTCAGGGCGAAATCGTCACCCTTGTAGAGAAGTTCCGCACCGTTCGTCTTGGCGCAGGCGTAGGCGAAGCAGTCGCCCATGTTGAGGCGTGCTGGGTGGCCGGTACCCTTACCGTAGTGATCGTGGACTTCGACGGCGATGTGCGCTTCCTAATCGGCACGAGGCGAAGCCCAAAATCGGCGATGAACGTTTCAACCTCTATTTGGGCGGTCTTCATCCGCACTTTGCGCTTGCGGGCTACGGCGCGTATCGTCTCCCATAATGCAATCGCCGAGTACAGAGTATCCTCGGCGTCGCCGAAGCGCTGAGCAACTGAATACGTGTCCGGCTCATCGGTTATCATCGCAACCATCGCAGACGCGTCAACGAAGACGGTCAATCGTCTTCCTCGTCGTTCAGCGAGTCATAGAACGCCTTGTCGGCTTCGAGTCCCGTTGGCTCACCCAAAGGGTGCGAGGCACGCCATGCCCTCAGCCGTTCATGGATGCTCGGCGCCGACGCTTCCGGCATCAATTCGGCCCTACGCCGCCGCAGCAGGTCACGGACGACCTCGGTCTTCGTGACACCAAGTCGGGAAGCAAGTTCGGCCGCAAGCTCCGCGGTCTCGCTGTCCTTGATATAGAGAGATGCCATCATCGCCTCCTGGGGATATCCCGACGCTACGCCAGGATATCCCGCAGCTCAAGCCTCGTTCCCCTCATACGCTTCGACGATCCGACCGACAATCGGATGACGCACCACGTCGCCGGACGTGAAGCGGCAGATCGATAGCGCCTCGACGCCCTCTAGCCGGACGACCGCGTCGGCGAGGCCCGAGGCGCTGACGCCGCCGGGGATATCCACCTGTTTCGGATCGCCGCAGATCACCATCCGGCTGTTCTCGCCGAATCGGGTCAGGAACATCTTCATCTGTGCCGGCGTGGTGTTCTGCGCCTCGTCGAGGATGATGAAGGCGTCGGCCAGCGTACGGCCGCGCATGAACGCGATCGGTGCGATCTCGATCTCGCCAGACGCGATCCGGCGTTCGACCTGCTCGGCGGGCAGGCAGTCGTTCAGCGCATCGTACAGCGGGCGAAGATAGGGATCGACCTTCTCCTTCATGTCGCCGGGCAGGAAGCCCAGTTTCTCGCCCGCCTCGACCGCGGGGCGCGACAGGATCAGGCGCTGGATGCTGCCGGTGATGAGCTGCTGCACCGCCTGCGCGACCGCGATGTATGTCTTGCCGGTACCTGCGGGTCCGAGTGCGAAGATGATGTCGTTGTTGACCAGCTCGCGCATGTAGTGCGCCTGCGCCGGGGTGCGCGGCACGATCGTCTTTTTCCGGGTGCGGATCATGATCGGCGGCGCGCCGGTGCCGCCTGCGTCGGCGCGGATGATCCCGGTCAGCGTCGGTTCGGACGCCATCGCGATCGACGCGTCGACCAAGCCGGTATCGACCTCCTCGCCGCGCTGGATGCGGGCATAGAGATCGTGGAGCACGTCGCGCGCCGTCGCGACCTGTTCGGCGGTCCCTTCCAACCCGATCTTGTTGCCCCGCGCGGTGATATAGACCCCGAGGCGGTTTTCGAGGGCGACCAAGTTCTGGTCATACTGGCCGAAGAGGCGGGATAGCGCCTGCGGCTTGTCGAACAGGAGTTCGACGCGGCTGCGTTCGCCGGACTGGGCGGGGACGGGCTTGCGGCTCATGCGGTCCTTTCAAGACGACGCGAATGTTGACGATGTTGAGACGGTAGCGGGGTTCGTACACCGGAGATGAGGGGCGTACGCGACGCGTTCAACCAGCGCCCGTGAGCGCGGTGAAAAAGGATCGAGTCGCGCGGGCGCAGCTGCATCGCCGGCAAGTCTGGCAGGTCGCGCCGACGTAGGACAGCGCTATTCGTGGCGGCGACACCGCATCGCGGGCGTCAGGCGGCGGCGCGCATTGCCGGGACGCCGGCCAGGCTGTTCGGATCGGCGCGGACGAGGTCGACCGAGACGAGGTCGCCGATCCGCGCGTCGGTGATCAGGTGGACCGACTGCAGCCAGGGCGACTTGCCGATCAGCTGGCCGGGCAGTTTCCCCGGGCGTTCGAGCAACACGTCGCAAGTGCGCCCGACGCTGTTCGCGTTGAACGCCTGCTGGTCGCGGTTGAGCGCGGCCTGGAGGCGTTGCAGGCGCTCGTCCATCACGGCCTCCGATATCTCGTCGGTCATGGTCGCTGCGGGGGTGCCGGGGCGGGCGGAGTATTTGAAGCTGTACGCCTGCGCATAGCCGACCGCGCCGACCAGACTCAGCGTATCGGCGAAATCGGCCTCGGTCTCGCCGGGGAAGCCGACGATGAAATCGCCCGACAGCGCGATGTCGGGGCGGACCGCGCGGACGCGGTCGAGCAGGCGGAGATAGTCGTCGCGGCCGTGGCTGCGGTTCATTGCTTTCAGGATGCGCGTGCTGCCCGACTGCACCGGCAGATGCAGGAACGGCATCAGGCTCTCGACGTCGCCGTGCGCGTCGATCAGGCCCTGGCGCATGTCGTTGGGGTGGCTTGTGGTGTAGCGGATGCGGGCGAGGCCGGGGATGCGGTCGAGCGCGCCGATCAGGTCGTGCAATCCGCTGTCGCCCTCGCTCCAGGCGTTGACGTTCTGGCCGAGCAGCGTGATCTCGCGCGCGCCGGCATCGACCAGCGCCTTGGCCTCGTCGACGATCGCCGCGAACGGCCGGCTGACCTCGGCACCGCGGGTATAGGGAACGACGCAATAGGTGCAGAACTTGTCGCAGCCTTCCTGCACGGTCAGGAACGCCGATGGCGCCACTTTCCGCCGCGCCGGCAGAGCGCCGAACTTGGACAGGATCGGCATGTCGGTATCGAGCGACGGCACGCCGGCGGCGGCGCTGGCGACCAGTGCGGGAAGGTTGTGATAGGCCTGCGGGCCGACAACGACGTCGACCTTTGCGCGCGCGAAAATTTCAGGCCCTTCGGCCTGCGCGACGCAGCCGGCGACCGCGATCATTGGCGTCTTGCCGCCCTTCCGCAGCCGACCGATGTCCGAATAGACCTTCTCGGTGGCGCGTTCGCGGATGTGACACGTGTTGAGCACGACCAGATCGGCATCGGCGGCGTCGGCAGGCGTGAGGCCGTCGGCGGCCATCAGCTCGGCCATGCGCTCGCCGTCATAGACGTTCATCTGGCAGCCGAACGACTTGACGTGAAAGGTCTTGGGGGCGGTTTTCGGGGAAGACATGCGCGCCCCATAGCAAATCCTCCCCGCCACGGGGAGGATTATGCGGCTTCGATCCGTCGGCGAGCTTCCGCGGCGATCGCCTTGCGGTTGCCGTAGTCGGCGGGGTCGAACACGTCGCAGAAATGCAGCGTCGGGTGGAAGACACCGGCGCGGCGCAACACCCGCAGTGCGTGGTCCTTGCCGTGCTCGTCGCCGACCCAGGCGAGCGCCGCGGTGGCGTCGCCGTAGTCGATCCGCACCGGTTGGACGCGGACCCCGGGCGGCGGCGGGTCGAGTGCTGCGAGCAGCGACGCCTTGAACGGCGCGATGGTCACGCCATCACCGGTCGTGCCCTCCGCAAACAACGTCACCGGCCAGTCGGCGGCAAGCGTCTCGCGGATCTGCTCGACCTGCGCGTGCACGCCCAGCCGGTCGCCGCGACTCACGAAGATGGTGTGGTTGAGCCGGCAGAGCCAGCCGACCAGCGGAACGGTCTCGAGTTCGGCCTTTGCGATGAAGGCGGTGCCTGTGGCGCCCGACAGCAGCAGGATGTCGATCCAGCTGAGGTGGTTGGCGACGATCACGACATGATGGGTCAGCGGCGTGCCGACGATCCGCGGGCGGGCGCCGACGATCCGCGCGACCAGCCCGAGGAACCGCGGCGGCCAGGGCGAACGCCGACCGACCAGCCGCCAGGCGCCGTGCAGCGCCAATGCGATCCCTAGCGCCGCGATCAGCGCCGCCAGTCGCGCGGCTAGCCGCACACTGCCTATGCGTCTTTCCGGGCCAGGCTGACGCCGTACAATTCCATGCGGTGGTCGACCAGGCGGAAGCCGAGCTTCTCCGCGATCGCCTTTTGCAGCTGCTCGAGCTCGGGGTCGACGAACTCGATCACGCGGCCGCTCTCGACGTCGATCAGGTGATCGTGATGTGCCTCGGGGGCGGGTTCGTAGCGGGCGCGGCCGTCGCCGAAATCGTGGCGATCGAGGATGCCGGCCTCCTCGAACAGCCGCACGGTGCGGTACACCGTCGCGATCGAGATCCCGCGGTCGATCAGGCTGGCGCGCTCGTACACTTTTTCGACATCGGGATGATCCTCCGCTTCCGACAGCACGCGTGCGATCACGCGGCGCTGCTCGGTGATGCGGAGCCCCTTCTGGTTGCACAATGCTTCGAGGTCGATCTTACGCGGCATGATAATTCCCTGACGATGACCATGTAGGCGCAATTGGCTGTTGCGAAAAGAGATACCGACTCGCAATAACGCCGTGCCCGTGGCTCAGGCTCGCAGTTTCCGGCTATAGGTATGCGCGTCGTGCGCCTGGCCCGTCTTGCTGCGATAATAGGCGCGGCGTTCGCCGACCTTGACGAAGCCGTGACCGACATACAGCCGCACGGCGGTGTTGCTCGCGCGGACCTCGAGATGCAGCGTCGCGATGCCGTTGGCGATGCAATCCGCCTCGACGCTGCGGAGCAACGCGGTGCCGACGCCGCGGCAGCGGCAATCGGGCGCTACCCCCAGCAGCAGCAGTTCGGCCTCGTCGGCGACGCTGCGGGTCATCGCGAAGCCTGCGGCGACGTCGTCGACCATCGCCAGCGTCAGACGGACGCCGGGCATCGCGAGAACGCCAATGCACTGGCTGCGCGTCCACGCCTCGCCGAAACTCGGGTCGAACGCGGTCTGCATCAGCGCATCGACCGCGACGATATCGCGGGCGTCGCCGCTGCGCAGCATGATGGTGCGGGTCGCCATCAACGCGGCGCCTGGGGCTTCGCGTCAGGCGCACGGCCGTAGATCGGACGCGCGGGGAGGGCGGCCAGCGCCGCCGGCAACAGGATCGCGTCGGCGGCGTCGGGCAGCGCCTCGGTCAGGTCGAGCGAGGCGTCGAGCGCGGCGAGCCAGCGCACCCCGTTGCCGACAGCGGGCAGGTCGCCGAGCGCGGCGAGCGCGGCATCGGGCTTCAGCGACGCCAGATCGGCGTGCGGCGAAAGGTCGGCGGCGAAGGCCTGCATGAAGACCTCACCGTGCCCGCCTTCCATGATCACTGCAATATCGGCGGCGGGGCGAGCGTGCAGGGCGGCGGCGGCGATCAGCGGAAGCGAGGAATAACCCGAGACCGTGCCACCCCAGCCGAGCGCGAGCCCGCGCGCGGCGGCGATGCCGACGCGGACGCCGGTGAAGCTGCCCGGTCCGCAATCGACCAGGATGTGCGCGGCGCAACCCCCGTCGGGAAGGCCGGCGATCATCGGGATCAATCGCTCGGCATGGCCGCGGCCGACGACCTCGTGCGCGCGGGCGATCACCGTGCCGGACTCGATCAGGGCGACCGAGCAGGCGGCGGTGGCGGTTTCTATGACGAGCGTGCGCATTGGGATTTCAGCCTTCGTCTTCGTCATGCCGGACTTGGTCCGGCATCCACCGCTCCGCGCAATCTACGGTATTTGCTTTGCGACACGGTGGACCCCGGAACAAGTCCGGGGTGACGGCAGGCGGACTCAAACGATCGTGTTGAACTTCTCGAACGCCGGCCGGGGCAGGCGGGCGTGGACGGTCGCGGGGTCGCCGTGGCCGAGCGTGGCGATGAAGTTGGTCCGCACCGCCGGCGTGTCGGCGAAGAACGCCGCATCGACGAGGCCAGCGTCGAACCCCGACATCGGCCCGGTGCCGAGCCCCAGCATCCGCGCGGCGATGATGAAATACGCGCCCTGCAGGCTCGAGTTGCGGAACGCCGACGCGGCGCGCAACTCGGCGTTGCCGTCGAACCACGCCTTGGCGTCGACGTGCGGGAACAGCTCGGGCAGGTGTTCGTGGAAATTTGTGTCCATGCCGATGATCACCGAGACCGGCGCCTTGAGGATCTTCGGCTGGTTCTGCGCACTGCACGCATCCGCCAGCTTGCGCTTGGCCTCGTCGCTGGTCACCCACACCAGCCGCGCGGGCAGCTGGTTGGCGGAGGTCGGGCCCCATTTCATCAGGTCCCAGATCGCGTGCAGGTCGGCCTCGGCGACGGGCTGGTCGGTATAGCCGTTGTAGCTGCGCGCGGTGCGGAACACGGTATCCAGTGCGGTATCGTCGAGCATTAGACGGCTCTCACTTCGGTGACTTCCGGGACATAATATTTTAGCAGCTGTTCGATGCCGTTCTTCAGCGTCGCGCTCGACGACGGGCAGCCCGCGCAGGCGCCCTGCAGCTGCAGGAACACCTTGCCCTTGTCGAACCCGCGATAGACGATGTCGCCGCCGTCGTTTGCGACCGCGGGACGGACCCGGGTCTCGATCAGCTCGCGGATCTGCGCGACGATGTCGGCATCCGCCGGGTCGTCGGTCAGGACCTCGTCGCTCGGCACCGAGAAGCCGGCGGTAGCGGGTCGGAACAGCGGCATGGCGGCCGAGAAATGATCGAGCAGGATCGCCAGGATGTCGGGCTTGAGCGAAGGCCAGGATACCCCCGGGGCGGCGGTGACCGAGACGAAATCGCGGCCGAAGAACACGCCGGTGACATCGCCCAGGCCAAAGATCGCGTCGGCGAGCGAGCTCGCCTCGGCCTCTTCGGGGGTCGCGAAATCGCGCGTGCCCGACTCCATGACGGTGCGTCCCGGCAGGAACTTCAGCGTCTGGGGATTGGGAGTGGATTCTGTCTCGATCAGCATGGGGCACATGTGGCGCGGCGGGGCGTGCGGATCAAGCGCGGAAGGGGAAACGGTTTCTTTCGGGCGCGTCGATCGAGGTGGTCGTGATGCCTTCGTGAGGCCCTCCCATCTTCCGTCATCCTGACGAAAGTCAGGACCCAGGGTTCCAGGCGGCGCACTCGGGGCTCTGGGTCCTGACTTTCGTCAGGATGACGAAGGGAGGGGGAGGGTGATGGCGGAGGCACCCCTGGAACGCTGGCGGTTCTTCCGCACGCCCGCTACAGAACGGCGCATGGTGTCTTCCCCGCGTGCGCTCGCTCCCTTGCTCCTCCCTCTCGTGCTCGCGCTGGCGATCCCTGCGATTGGGCAATCCGGTGCGCCGCAGGGTGCGCCTGCCAAGGAGGCGCCGACGCTGCCCGCGCTGACGGGCATCGATACCACCGCCTGGCTCTACAAGGGCAGCGACCTGACCCGCGATGCGGACTGGAAGTTCGGCACCTTGCCCAACGGCCTGCGCTTCGCGGTCCGCAAGAACGGCGTGCCGCCCGGCCAGGTCTCGGTGCGGGTGCGGATCGATGCGGGGTCGCTGAACGAGACCGACGACGAACGCGGCTATGCGCATTTCATCGAGCATCTGTCGTTCCGCGGCTCGCAATACGTCCCCGACGGCGAGGCCAAGCGGGTGTGGCAGCGGTTCGGCGCGACCTTCGGCTCGGACACCAACGCGCAGACCACGCCGACCTCGACGACCTTCAAGCTCGACCTGCCGTCCGCGACCGAAGCCGGGCTCGACGAGAGCCTAAAGATCATGTCGGGGATGATGGAGCAGCCGGTCATCACCGACGCTGCGGTCGCCGCCGAGCGCCCGGTGGTGCTGGCGGAACAGCGCGAGCAGCCGGGCCCGCAGGTGCGGTACGGCGATGCGATTCGGAAAACGTTGTTCGCGGGCCAGCCGCTCGCCGACCGGTCGCCGATCGGCAACATCTCGACGCTGCAGGCCGCCACCGGCGCGACCGTGAATGCGTTCCACGACCGCTGGTACCGTCCCGAAAACGCCGTCGTGGTGATCTCGGGCGATATGGACCCGGTGCTGTTCGCGCGCCTGGTCGTCAAGAATTTCGCCAGCTGGAAGGGCATCGGCCCGAAGGTTCCGGCGCCCGATTTCGGCAAGCCCGATCCCAAGGCGCCGTCGTCCGGAACGATCGCCGAACCGGCAATCCCCGCCGTCGTGACGATGGGCGTGGTGCGGCCTTGGGAATACAAGGACGACACCGTCAAGATGAACCAGGATCGCCTGGTCGACACGCTGGCGACGCGGCTGATCAGCCGCCGGCTCGAGACGCGCGCGCGCGCCGGGGGCAGCTTCCTCCAGGCCAGCGTATCGATCGACGACGTCTCGCGCTCGGCGAACCTGACCAGCGTCAATATCGTGCCGATCGGCGACGACTGGCAGGCGGCGTTGAAGGACGTCCGCGCAGTGATCGCCGACGCCGAGACGACCGCGCCCAGCCAGGCCGAGGTCGACCGCGAATATGCCGATTTCGACACGATCATGCGCACCTCGGTCGAGACGCAGCGGGTCGAGGCGGGGTCGAAGCAGGCCGACGACATGGTCGGTGCGCTCGACATCCGCGAGACGGTGGCATCGCCACAGACCTCGTACGACATCCTGCGCGATGCCAAGGCGAAGGGCATGTTCACGCCCGCGACGCTGCTGGCGTCGACCAAGCGGATCTTCGACGAGGGCGTGACCCGCGCGATGGTCAACACCCGGACCCCGGACGATGGCGCCGCCGCAAAGCTCGCGACCGCGCTCAGCGTCGATGTGAAGGGGCTGGCCGGCAAGCGCCGTGCGCAGGCCTCGGTCGATTTCTCGAAGCTGCCGTCGCTGGGCAAGCCCGGCGTCGTCGCATCGCGCACGCCGATCCCGCAGTTCGGCATGGAGCAGGTGAACTTCGCCAACGGGACTCGGTTGCTGTTGTATGCGAACGCGGGCGAGACCGGCCGCGTCTATGTGCGCGTGCGGTTCGGTGGCGGCTATGCGGCGCTGCCCGCGAACCGGCCGACGCCGGCGTGGGCGGGCGACCTCGCGCTGGTCGCGGGCGGCATCGGCAAGCTCGACCAGGGCGATCTCGACCAGCTGACCGCGGGACGGCGGATCGGGCTCGATTTCGGGATCGACGACGATGCCTTCACGCTCGGCGCGATCACCTCGCCGACCGACTATACCGACCAGCTGCGGCTGATGGCGGCCAAGCTCGCGTTCCCGGGCTGGGACCCCGCCCCGGTGGCCCGCGCGCGTGCGGCCGCGCTGGCCGGGTTCGCTGGCTATGATTCGTCGCCCGACGGCGTGCTCGCGCGCGATCTCGAAGGCTTGCTGCGCGCCGGCGACCCGCGCTGGGGCACACCGTCCAAGGCGACGGTCGAGGCGCTCACCGCAAAGGATTTCCGGACCTTCTGGGAGCCGTTGCTGAAGACCGGGCCGATCGAGGTCTCGGTATTCGGCGACGTCAAGGCAGACGAGGTCATCGCCGCGGTGGCAAAGAGCTTCGGCGCGATGAAGCCGCGCACGGCGGCGCCGGTCGTCGCGTCGACGGTCGGCTTCCCCGCGCACAACACGACGCCGGTGATGCGCACGCATACCGGTCCCGAGAACCAGGCCGCGGCGGTGATCGCCTGGCCGACCGGCGGTGGGCTCGCCGACATCGCCGAGAGCCGTCGCCTCGACGTGCTCGCGCAGGTGTTCAGCGACCGGCTGTTCGAGCGGCTGCGCCAGGCGGCCGGCGCCAGCTACAGCCCCAACGTGTCGAGCCAGTGGCCGGTCGGGATGAACAGCGGCGGCCGGATGGTCGCGATCGGCCAGGTGGCGCCGGACAAGGTCGCGTTCTTCTTCGAGATCGCGCGCAAGATCGCGGCGGAACTGGTGTCGACGCCGATCCCGACGGACGAACTGGAGCGCATCCGCAAGCCGATGGGGCAGTACATCATGCGCGCGTCGACCGGGAACCAGTTCTGGCTGCAGCAACTGGGCGGCGCAACGTTCGACCCGCGGCGGATCGACGCGACGCAGCACATTGCTAGCGACCTGGTGGCGACGACGCCTGCCGACCTGCAGGCGACCGCGGCGAAGTGGCTGCGGCCGGACAAGGACTGGACGATGGCGGTCGTGCCGGCGGGGGTTGCGAAGAAGTAGGGGCGTTCTCGGCAGCGTTTCGCGCCGCCTTGGGAGACCCCAGCCTTCGCTGAAGTGACGGTCAGGGTGACCGTGACGGTGGACGATGACGGTCAAGGTGAGGGTGGGTGTTGGCGGGCTTCCGCTCCCCCGCATCCGTCATGCCAGCGCAGGCTGGCATCTCCCGTCGGAGCGCGATAGCCTCGTCGCATGGTGCGCGGCGGCTGGACCTATATCATGGCGAGCAGGCCGCACGGCATGCTGTACATCGGCGTGACCAATTATCTTGCAGCCCGGGTCGACCAGCATCGTCGTGACGAAGGCTCCGTGTTCTGCCGGCGATACGGCATCAAGACTTTAGTGTTCGCCGAGGCGCACGAGACGATCCAGGACGCGATCTGGCGCGAGAAGGCGTTGAAGGCGTGGAACCGAGCGTGGAAGATCCGGCTGATCGAAGAGTTGAACCCGGAGTGGCGCGACCTGTACGATACGCTGACATGATGGCGGAGCAATGGCCTTCCACTCCGGCCCCCCACGCCGTCATGCCAGCGCAGGCTGGCATCTTTCCCTCGTGTCGAGCCGGTTGCCCCGAACGGGAGACCCCAGCCTTCGCTGGGGTGACGGATGGGGTTGCCGTGACGGATGGCGCTGTGACGGCAGCGCGTGACTAGGCCTTGTACAACGCGTCCAGCCGTTCCCCATAAACCTGCCGGATCACATGCCGCCGTATCTTCAAGCTCGGCGTCAGCTGTTCGTTCTCGATCCCGAACGGCGCATCCGCCAGCACGAACCGGCGGATGCGTTCGGTCACCGTCAGGTCCTTGTTGACCCGCTCGATCGCAGCCCCCAGCGCGGTGCGGTATTCGCTGTTTTCCGCGAGCCGCGCGAAGCTGCAGGTGTCGCCGTTCGCGGCGCACCATTCCTGCGTCCATTCGGGGTCGGGGACGATCAGCGCGACCATGTAGGGGCGGCGGTCGCCGGCGATCATCGCCTGAACGATCTCGGGTTGCAGCGTCAGCATCCCCTCGACCTTTTGCGGGGCGATGTTGTCGCCCTTGTCGTTGATGATCAGGTCCTTCTTGCGGTCGGTGATGCGGATCCGGCCGTTGGCGTCGATCTCTCCGATGTCGCCGGTGTGCAGCCAGCCGTCCTGCAGCACCTTCGCAGTCTCGGCGTCGTTGCGCCAATAGCCGTGCATGACGAGTTCGCCCTTCACCAGGATCTCGCCGTCCGCCGCGATCCGCACCTCGGTGTTTGCCAGCGCCGGCCCGACCGAGTCCATGCGGATGCCGGCCTTGGGGCGGTTGCACGAGATCACCGGCGCGGCCTCGGTCTGGCCATAGCCCTGCAGGAAGGTCAGCCCGAGCGCTTCGAAGAACAGCCCGACCTCGGGGTTGAGCGGCGCACCGCCCGAGATCATCGCCTTCATCCGCCCGCCGAACTTCTTGGCGATCTTGGGCTTGAACAGCGTCGCGACGGCGGCCTGCATCGGCCGGTCGATCAGGCGCAGCCGGCCCTGGTAGCGTTTGGCGCCGATATCGAGCGCCTGCCGCAGCAGATACGCCGACGCGCCGCCCTGTTTCTCGATCGTCTTGCTGATCCGCGTCCGCAGCACCTCAAACAGGCGTGGGACGACGAACATGATCGTCGGGCTGGTCTCCTCGATATTCGCGGCGAGCTTGTCGAGACCCTCGGCGTAATAGATCTGGCCACCCAGCGAGATCGGGAAATGCTGGCCGCCGGTGTGCTCATAGGCGTGGCTGAGCGGGAGGAACGACAGGAACACCTCGTCGTCCCAGCCGAAATCCTCCGAGATCACGTCGGCACAACCCGCGCAATTGTGGAGGATCGCGCCGTGGTGCTGCATCACGCCGCGCGGGGCGCCGCCGGTGCCGCTGGTGTAGATGATGCACGCCAGGTCGCCGCGGTCGAAGTCCGCTTCCGCCGCGGCGATGTCGGGGGCGGTGGGATTGGCCGCGATCAGCGCGCGCCAGTCGTGGAAATCGACGCCGGTGCCGGGGACGCGCATCGGATCGATCCCGATCACGGTCTGCGCCATGTTCGACTTGAGCACCGCGGGCAGCAGCGTCATCGCCAGCTTCGCGGTCGAGACGATGACCGCGCAGGCGCCCGAATTCTCGATGACGTGCAGGTGATCGCGTTCGGTGTTGGTGACATAGGCGGGCACGGTGACGCACCCCGCGGCCATGATCGCGAGGTCGCTGAGGCACCATTCGGGGCGGTTCTCGCTGACCAGCATGACGCGGTCGCCGCGCTTTAGCCCCACTGCCTTCAGTCCGGCGGCAAGGCTCGCGACCTGTTTCGCGGCGTCGGTCCAGCTGATCGCGACCCAGGCGCCGCTGGTTTTGGACCACAGGAACGGCGCGTCACCCTTCTCGCGGGCCCGAGTGAAGAACATCGTGACGAGGTTCGGGAAATATTCGAGTTGGCGGGCCATCGTCTCTCTCTCCACGCGCCCTATGCGGGCATCGTCTTATTCCGGTGCGCGCTGTAGCACGCCGACGCGCTGGATCGCAGCGACGCTGCCGTCCTGCGCCATCGCGACGCCTTCGCTGCGGGGATCGGCGGCACCTACCCATTTGCCGTCGACGCGTTCGATCGCGTTGGCCTTCAGGCCCAGCGCCGCGACCTGCACGGTCTCGCCGAGCGCCTGTAGGGCCGGGACCATCGCCTCGCGCTCGGTGCCCTTCTCGGCGGCGGCGACATGGCCGGGGGCATAGAGCAGCCCCAGCGCGATCGCGTCCTGCGCGGACAGCTTCCAGTCGACCACGCCGATGATCGTCTTGGCAACCTGCGCGATGATCGTCGATCCGCCGGCCGCGCCGACCGCGAGCCGGACTTTGCCGTCTGGGCCGTAGACGATGGTCGGCGACATCGAACTGCGTGGTCGCTTGCCGCCCTCGACGCGGTTGGCGACGGGATAGCCGTCCTTGTCCGGCACGATGTCGAAATCGGTCAGCTGGTTGTTGAGCACGGTGCCGTCGACGGTGAGGCCGGATCCGAAATAGCCCTCGACCGTGGTCGTGACCTCGACGACGTTGCCGCGCGCATCGACGACCGACAGGCTGGTGGTGCCCGCGACTTCGCTGGCCGGCGCGCGCTGGCGCTTCGGCGCGCCCGGCGGGGTGCCGGGGGCGACGCTGGCCATCGTCGTCGCGGGCGAGATCAGGGCCGATCGCGAGGCGAGATAGCCGGCGTCGAGCATGCCCTTGACCGGTACCGAGACATGGTCCGGATCGCCGACATAGAAGTCGCGGTCGGCATAGGCGAGGCGCGAGGATTCGGCGAACAGGTGCCAGGCCTGCGCGCTGTCCTTGCCCATCCCGGTCATTTCGAAGCGTTCGAGCTGCTTCAGGATCATCAGCACGGTGACGCCGCCCGACGATGGCGGGCCCATCCCGCAGACGCGGTAGACGCGGTATTTGATGCAGACCGGGGCGCGGGGCACAGCATCGTAGCTGGCGAGGTCGCCGAGCGTCATCTTCGACGGATTGCGCGCGGCGCCGTTGACGGTGGCGACGATCTTCTGCGCTTCGGGGCCGACGTAGAAGCTGTCGGGGCCGCGCTGTGCGATCCGTCCGAGCAACGCGGCCTGCGCGGGGTTCTTGATGGTGGCGCCGACCGCGACCGGGCTGCCGTCGGGGGCGGAGAACAGCGCGCGCGTTTCGGGGGTGATGTGCGCGCCGTACGCCGCCATGCCGTTCACCAGCCGCGGCGTCGCCTTGAAACCATCGCGGGCGAGGCGGATCGCGGGTTCGAACAGTTTCGCCCAGGGCAGCTTGCCGTTGCTGCGATGTGCCAGCGCCATGCCGCGCAGCGAGCCCGGCACGCCAACGCTGCGCCCGCCGGGGACGGCGTCGGCATGCGACAATGGCGTGCCGTCGGGGGCGTAGAACCAGCGGCCGTCGGCGGCGGCGGGTGCTTTCTCGCGGAAATCGATCGTGCTGAGCGCGCCGTTTGCAGCCTGCGCGACCCAGAAGCCGCCGCCGCCGATGCCGGAGCTCTGCGGCTCGACGACGTTCAGCGCGAGCATCGTCGCGATCGCCGCGTCGGTCGCGCTGCCACCGGCGCGGAGCATCTCGACGCCGGCGGCGGCGGCGCGCTGATCGGCGGCGCTGACCATGCCCTGAGCATTGGGGCCCTGGGTATTGGCTGGCGGGCTTGCGGGCTCACGCGCTTGCGCGGCGACGGGGAGCAGGAGGGCGAGCGCTAGGATAGTCTTCATCGGAACCGAACCTAACGGGGATCGAGGCGGAGGCAACCCACTACACCCGACGCGCCGTCATCCCGGGCTCGACCCGGGACCCAGGGTTACGGGCGGCGGCGCTCGTGGCTCTGGGTCCTGACGTTCGTCAGGATGACGGTAGCTTGGGGTCATCGACCCCCACCGCATCGGCCACCGTGGCAAGGCCGTCGCGCGCGAGCAGCGCGGACAGCTCGCGAAGGATGCGGGCGGGCAGGCCGGGGCCTTCGTAGACCAACGCGGTGTAGAGCTGGACCAGGCTGGCGCCGGCGCGGAGGCGGGCATAGGCCTCGGCACCGCTGTCGATCCCGCCGACCGAGATCAGCGGGATGCCGGCGCCGGTCGCCTTGCGGAAGTCGGCGAGACGCTGGCGCGCGAGGGGGGCTAGCGGCGCCCCGGAGAGTCCGCCGGTTTCTTTCGCGTTCGCCGAGCGCAGGCCGGGGCGGCTGATCGTCGTGTTGCTGACGATCAGCGCATCGATGCGGTTGTCGAGCGCGGCGCGGGCGATGTCGTCGATATCCGCGGGTTCGAGATCGGGGGCGACTTTCAGGAAGATCGGCGTGTCCCCCTTGGCCGCGGTGCAGGCGGCGAGCAGGTCGCGGAGCGCCGCGCCGTGCTGGAGGTCGCGCAGGCCGGGGGTGTTGGGGGAGCTGATGTTGATCGTGATGTAGTCGGCGTGCGGCGCGGCGCGGGTGACGCCGTGGACGTAATCGGCGGTGCGGTCGGCGGCGTCCTTGTTGGCGCCGACGTTGATCCCCAAAACCTTGTTTCCCCGCGAAGGCGGGGACCCAGTCTGGGCACCCGCCTTCGCGGGTGAACATACTCGGGAGAGGGCCGCATCGAGGCCGTTGTTGTTGAAGCCCAGGCGGTTGATGACCGCGCGGTCTTCTGGAAGCCGGAAGATGCGGGGTTTAGGGTTGCCGGGTTGCGCCAGCGGCGTGAGCGTACCGATCTCGACGCTGCCAAACCCGAGCCCGAAGAAGCCGTCGATCGCGCGACCGTCCTTGTCGACCCCGGCGGCGAGGCCAACCGGGTTGGGGAATGCAATCCCCGCCACGGTCGTCGCGAGCCCCGGCGTGCTGGGGGCCAGCGGTGCGCCGGCCTTGCCCCAGACCGCCAGCGCGGCGATCGTAAGGCTGTGTGCGCGCTCGGCGTCGAGGCGGAAGAGCAGGGGGTGATAGAAGGCCATGGCCGTCCTTGGACGCTGGGGCGAAACACGGTCAAGTCGCCGGTCCAGTGTCGCCGCCCACCCCCAATCGTCACCCCAGCGCAGGCTGGGGTCTTCCGGTTCGGGCCGAGCGCTCTCCCCGCAAAGACCCCAGCCTGCGCTGGGGTGACGGGCGGGGTGGGATCGACCGGATTCGCACGCTTTCGCCTGCGAGTCGTTCGCAGGCAAACCGGGTTGACGTACCCCCGTCCCGGCACCATTTGCAATCGGACGAAATCGTTCCGATTGGACCCCATGCGTCTTTCCAGCCTTGCCGACTATGCCGTCGTGATGATGAGCGCCGCCGCGCGTCATTGCGGTGGCGTGGCGCGGCTGAACGCGACGGTGCTGGCCGAGGAAACCGGCGTGCCGTTGCCGACGGTCCAGAAGCTGATCAGCCGGCTGTCCGCGGCGGGGCTGATCGAGAGCACGCGCGGCACCGGCGGCGGCTTCCGGCTGTCGCGGCCGCCGTCCTCGATCAACCTCGCCGAGATCATCGAGGCGGTCGAAGGACCGATCGCGCTGACGTCGTGCGTCGAGGGCGCCACGCAGGATTGCTGCGTCGAGCAGACCTGCAAGGTGAAGCCGCACTGGAACGCCGTAAACGGTGCGGTGCGCGGTGCGCTCGCGGGTGTGAGTTTGGCTTCCCTGTCGTCGTTCCCCGGCGAAGGCCGGGGCCCAGTTGAGGGCGGAATCTTGGCTGAAAACCGCACTTCACCACCTGAACCTTCCCAACTGGACCCCGGCCTCCGCCGGGGAACGAGAGAGACAGTATAATGGCTACCCGGAACGCAGAGGCGTATGCCGCCGCGAACAAGACGTACGAGTGGGGTTTCTCCTCGGACATCGAACAGGAATTCGCGCCCAAGGGTCTGTCGGAAGACACAGTGCGCTTCATTTCCGCCAAGAAGGGCGAGCCGCAGTGGATGCTCGACTGGCGGCTGAAGGCGTTTGCGTTGTGGCAGGCGATGGAGGCGCCCGACTGGTCGAAGCTCAACGTCCCCCCAATCGATTACCAGGACGCGTATTATTATGCGGAGCCCAAGGCGAAGCCGAAGCTCGGGTCGCTCGACGAGGTCGATCCGGAGATCCTGCGCGTCTACGAGAAGCTCGGCATTCCGATCGGCGAGCAGAAGATGCTGGCGGGTGTGGTCGAGGATCCGCTGAACAAGGACGGCACGCCCAAGCGTCGCGTCGCGGTCGATGCGGTGTTCGACAGCGTCTCGGTCGCGACCACGTTCCGCAAGGAGCTCGAGGCCGCGGGCGTGATCTTCCGCTCGATCTCCGAGGCGATCAAGGAATATCCCGATCTCGTCCGGAAGTGGCTCGGCAAGGTCGTGCCGCAGCGCGACAATTACTTCGCGACGCTGAACTCGGCGGTCTTCTCCGACGGCACGTTCGTCTACATTCCGGAGGGCGTGCGCTGCCCGATGGAGCTGTCGACGTACTTCCGCATCAACGCCGAGAATACCGGGCAGTTCGAGCGCACGCTGATCGTCGCGGACAAGGGTTCGTACGTCTCGTATCTCGAAGGCTGCACCGCGCCGATGCGCGACGAGAACCAGCTGCATGCGGCGGTGGTCGAACTGGTCGTGCTCGATGATGCCGAGATCAAGTATTCGACCGTGCAGAACTGGTATCCGGGCGACGAAAACGGCGTCGGCGGGATCTACAATTTCGTCACAAAGCGTGCGTTGTGCCAGGGCAAAAACTCGAAGGTCAGCTGGACGCAGGTCGAGACCGGCAGCGCGATCACGTGGAAATACCCGTCGTGCGTGCTGCTCGGCGATGGCTCGGTCGGCGAGTTCTATTCGGTCGCGGTGACGAACAATCACCAGCAGGCCGATACCGGCACGAAGATGATCCACCTCGGCAAGAACACGCGATCGACGATCGTGTCGAAGGGGATTTCGGCGGGGCGTTCGGACAACACCTATCGCGGGCTGGTGCGTGTGGCGCCGACCGCGGAGGGTGTGCGGAACTTCACGCAGTGCGACAGCCTGCTGCTCGGCGACCAGTGCGGCGCGCATACCGTGCCGTATATCGAGGTCCGCAATCCCTCCGCGCAGATCGAGCACGAGGCGACGACGTCGAAGATCTCCGAGGACCAGCTGTTCTACGCGATGTCGCGCGGGCTGGACCAGGAGGCGGCGGTGGCGCTGATCGTCAATGGCTTTGCGCGGGAGGTGCTGCAGCAGCTGCCGATGGAGTTCGCGGTCGAAGCGCAGAAGCTGCTGGGGATTTCGCTGGAAGGCTCGGTGGGGTGACCAACCCTACCCCCGTCATGCTGAACTTGGTTCAGCATCCACGGAGCCTGGGGCGACAGCGCCCGTGGCTGGGTGGACCCTGAAACAAGTTCAGGGTGACGAACATGACTATGACGCGGATCGTGAAGAGAACTGAAAATGCTTAAAATTGAAAACCTCCACGCCGAGATCGACGGCAAGGAAATCCTCAAGGGCTTGTCCCTGACCGTAAACGCGGGCGAGGTGCACGCGATCATGGGGCCGAACGGGGCGGGCAAGTCGACGCTGGGCTATGTGCTCGGCGGGCGGCCTGGCTACGAGGTCACGGCCGGCTCGGTGACGTTCGACGGTGTCGACCTGCTCGAGCTGGAGGCGCACGAGCGCGCTGCGGCGGGCGTGTTCCTCGGCTTCCAGTATCCGGTCGAGATCCCCGGCGTGTCGAACGTCCAGTTCCTCCGCGAGGCGCTCAACGCCCAGCGCGCGACGCGGGACGAGAAGCCGTTGTCGGGGGCTGAGTTCCTGAAGCTTGCGCGCGCGCAGGCGGATCTGCTCGGCATGGACTACGACATGCTCAAGCGGCCGGTGAACGTCGGCTTTTCGGGCGGCGAGAAAAAGCGCAACGAGATGGTCCAGATGGGCATCGTCAACCCGAAGTTCGCGATCCTCGACGAGACGGATTCGGGCCTCGACATCGATGCGCTGCGCGTCGTCGGCGACGGCATCAACCGCATCATGCGCGCGCCCGACAAGGCGGTGCTGCTGATCACGCATTACCAGCGGTTGCTGGATTATGTGGAGCCGGACTTCGTGCATGTGCTCGCCGATGGCCGGATCGTCCGTTCGGGTGGGGCGGAGCTGGCCAAGCAGCTCGAATCCGAGGGCTATGTAGGGATCGCGGCGTGATGGTCTCTCGCGCCGTAGGCGCTTTCAAGAAGGGGTTTCACGCGGAGGCGCGGAGACGCGGAGGTTTCGTCGCGTCGGCAGCGCTCCCGCGTGTCATCGCTGGCCGTGGTATGAAAGCCCTGACGGGCTCTTCGTCTTCTCTCCGCGTCTCCGCGCCTCCGCGTGAACCATCCTTCTTCTCGACGGAATGCGCACGATGAGCGACCTGCTCGACCTTCCCTCGACCCGCGAGGAAGCCTGGCGCTGGGCGGACCTGCCGACGTTGGTCGCCGCGACGCAGCTGCCGAAGACGGCGGCCGATGGCGCGGATCATTTTCTCGATCTGCCGGGCGCGCGTCTCGTGTTCGTCGATGGCGTGCTCGATGATGCGCGGAGCGATCTGCAGCGGGTTACGCTCGCGAAGATCGATGGCGGTGAGCATGTGCTTGGCCGCAAGGCGGGCGGCAGGGGTTGGTCGTTACGGCTAGATGCGGATGCGGCGGTCGATCCGGTGCAGGTCGTGCATGTCGCAACCGGTGGCGCGAACCATCTGCCGTGCGAGATCGTCCTCGCCGACGATGCGGTCGCGCAGGTCGTCGAGACCTATGTCGGTAGCGGCTGGAGCAACAGGGTCGCGCGGATCACGCTCGGCAAGACCGCACGGCTGATGCGGGCGGTGCGGATCCTGCAGGACGACGGTTTCGTGTCGCTGCGCGAGGAAGTCGAGTTGGACGCGGGCGCGAGCCTGGTCGCGACGTTCCTGGCGCTTGGCGGCGCGGGCGCGCGGATCGATGGCGCGGTCAGCGTCAATGGCGACGATGGCTATGCCGAGCTGGGCGGGGCGCTGCTCACGCGTGGCGACGAGAACAAGGAGTGCGCGGTGCGGTTGCGGCACGACGCGCTGAACGGGCAGAGCCATCAGTTGTGGCGCGCGGTTGCAGCCGACCGGTCGACGGTCAGCTTGGCCGCCGCGGTCGAGGTGGCGCGGCATGCGCAGAAGACTGACGGCGAGCAGTCGCTGCGCGGGTTGTTGCTGCAGCGCACCGCGACGGTGAATTTGAAGCCGGAACTCGAGATCTTCGCCGACGACGTGAAGTGCGCGCATGGTGCGACGGTCGGCGAACTCGATGCCAAGGCGCTGTTCTATATGCAGAGCCGCGGCATCCCCAAGGCGAAGGCGCAGGCGCTGCTGACGCGGGCGTTCGTGGCGGATGCGCTCGACCGGATCGGCAATGAGACGGTGCGCGAGGCGTTCGTCGCGGATGCGGACGCGTGGTTGGAGAGTGCGTTGTGAGTATTCCCCTCCGTCATGCCGGGCTCGTCCCGGCATCCAGGGTAACGGAGTCCGGCGCTGCTGGGCTCTGGATCCCGGGACGAGCCCGGGATGACGTTGCTTGGGGGGAGGGGCGATGAGCGTCCTCACCGACACCCGCCCCCTCGACCGCGTCGCGGATTTCCCCGCCATCCCCGCGGGTTGGGCGTATCTCGACACTGCCGCCACCGCGCAGAAGCCGCAGGTCGTGATCGACGCGATCACGCGTGCCTACGATACCAGCTACGCCACTGTGCACCGCGGCGTGTACCAGCGATCGGCGGACATGACGCTGGCGTACGAGGCCGCCCGCCGCACCGTGGCGCGGTTCATCTGTGCGGGGTCCGAGAACGAGATCGTGTTCGTTCGCGGCGCGACCGAGGGGATCAACCTGGTCGCGCAGTGTTGGGCGGGGATGCAGCTGAAGGCCGGCGATCGCATCCTGCTGTCGATGCTGGAGCATCATTCGAACATCGTGCCGTGGCAGATGGTCGCCGAGCGCCTCGGCGTCGCGATCGACGTGCTGCCGCTGACCGACGACCACCGCATCGACCTGGATGCGATGGAGCGGATCATCACGCCGGCGCACAAGCTGGTCGCGCTCGGCCATGTCTCGAACGTGCTCGGCTCGGTGCTCGACGCCAGGCGCGCGACCGAGATCGCGCATTCGGTCGGCGCGAAGATCCTGATCGACGGGTGCCAGTCGGTGCCCCGGATGGCGGTCGACGTAAAGGCGATCGGGTGCGACTTTTATGTCTTTTCGGGACACAAGCTGTACGGCCCGACCGGCATCGGCGTGCTGTGGGCGCGGCCCGAACTACTCGACGCGATGCCGCCCTACCAGGGTGGTGGGTCGATGATCGACAAGGTGTCGTTCGCGAAGACCACGTACGCGCCGCCGCCGGGACGGTTCGAGGCGGGGACGCCGCATATCGTCGGCGCGCTGGGGCTGGCCGCGGGGATCGACTATGTCGAGAGCATCGGACTGGCGGCGATCCACGCGCACGAGACCGCGCTGGTGACCCGGACGCGCGAGGCACTCTCGGCGATCAATTCGGTGCGGCTGTACGGCCCGGCGGACTCGGCGGGGATCGTCAGCTTCACGATCGAGGGGGTGCATCCGCACGACATCGGCACCATCTTCGATGAGGAGCGTGTCGCGATCCGCGCCGGCCACCACTGTGCGCAGCCGCTGATGGAGGCACTGGGCGTCGACGCGACGGCGCGCGCGAGCTTCGGCGTGTATAACGGACCGGCGGATGTCGACGCACTGGTCCGCGGTATCGAGCGAGTAACGAGGATTTTCGGATGAGCGACGGATTTCGCATCGAGGAAGTGGACGCGGTCGAGGCCCCGCCCAAGGCGCGCGTGGTCATGGAGACGGACTCGAACGCCGAGCGGAAACGTGATTACCTTGAGGGGTTCCTGGCGCAGAAGCCGCAGGCCGACCCCGCGGGCGAACCCGGCGGCGTGGTGTACGATGCGATCATCGACGCGCTGA
This sequence comes from Sphingomonas sp. R86521, assembly GCF_042466235.1. Lineage (NCBI taxonomy): Bacteria > Pseudomonadati > Pseudomonadota > Alphaproteobacteria > Sphingomonadales > Sphingomonadaceae > Sphingomonas > Sphingomonas sp. R86521. The sequence continues at coordinate 1,347,689 of NZ_JAXHBY010000001.1, forward strand.
AGGATATCTACGATCCCGAGATCCCGGTGAACATCTATGACCTGGGGCTGATCTACGGCGTCGAGGTGACCGAGGATGGCCATGCGGTGGTGACGATGACGCTGACCACGCCCAACTGCCCGGTCGCGGAATCGATGCCGATGGAAGTCGAGATGCGCGTCGGTTCGGTGCCGGGTGTTGGGGTGGCCGAGGTCAATCTGGTGTGGGACCCGGCCTGGGATCCGCAGAAGATGTCGGACGACGCGAAGCTCGAGCTGGGTATGCTTTGACATAAAGCCCCCTCCCGCATGCGGGAGGGGGTTGGGGGTGGGCTCGCGCTCACCGCAATGAATACGGTTTGAGTGGCTGGCCGGGAGCCCACCCCCGGCCCCTCCCGCGAGCGGGAGGGGGGAAAGAAGGAACGAGTTATGGCGACCACCTTGCGCGAACGCCCTGCAGCTTTGAACCTGACCGCGACGGCGCACGCCCGGATCGCGGACCTGATGGGTCGCGCGCCGGCGGATGCGATCGGCGTCAAGCTGTCCACCCCGCGACGCGGCTGTTCCGGGCTCGCCTATTCGGTCGATTACGTCACCGACGCGAAACCGTTCGACGAGCGGATCGAGACGCCGGGCGGCACGCTGTTCGTCGATGGCGGGTCGATCCTGTACCTGATCGGATCGACGATGGACTGGGTCGAGGACGATTTCACCGCTGGCTTCGTCTTCGCCAACCCCAACGCCAAGGGCGCGTGCGGGTGTGGGGAGAGCTTTACGGTCTGACCTGTTCCCCTCCCGCTCGCGGGAGGGGCTAGGGGAGGGCGCGACGTAGCCTTGCCCACTGGTCTGGATTTATGTCAGGCCCTCCCCCGACCCCTCCCGCAAGCGGGAGGGGGGAAGAAGGGGAAGATATGGCCAGCCTGTTCCGCAAGAAGATCGTCCGCGAGCAACCCGCGGGGCAGCAGCTCGCGCGGACGTTGTCGTGGCCACACCTCGTCGCGATGGGGGTCGGCGGGATCGTCGGGACCGGCATCCTGACGCTGATCGGCGTCGGCGCGGGGCTGGCGGGGCCGGCGGTGATCCTGTCGTTCGCGATCGCAGGAGCCATCTGTGCGTGCGCCGCGCTCGCCTATGCCGAGATGGCGACGATGATCCCCGCCAGCGGCAGCGCCTACACCTACAGCTATGTCGTGCTCGGCGAGATCATCGCCTGGGTGATCGGGTGGAGCCTGATCCTCGAATATTCGCTCGTGGTGTCGACTGTCGCGGTCGGCTGGTCGGGCTATGCCGCGCCGCTGCTGCGCGCCGCGTTCGATTTTCCCGAGGCGCTGGTGAAAAGCCCGGAGCTCGGCGGCATCCTCAACGTACCCGCGATCGCGATCATCGCGGTGGTGGCCGGGCTGCTGTCGTTCGGCACGCGTGAGAGTGCGACGCTGAACGCCGTGCTGGTCGCGGTGAAGATGGTCGCGCTGACGGTGTTCGTGATCATCGCGCTGCAATATTTCGACGCCGCGAACCTGCACCCGTTCATGCCGTACGGCTTCCCCAAGGCGGTTGCGGCCGACGGCGCCGAGCGCGGGGTGATGGCGGCGGCGGCGATCATCTTCTTCGCCTTCTATGGCTTCGATGCGATCTCGACCGCGGCGGAGGAAACCAAGAACCCCGAGCGCGACCTCGCGATTGGGATCGTCGGGTCGATGGTGGCGTGCATCGCGATCTATATCCTGGTCGCGGTCGCAGCGGTCGGCGCGCTTTCGTACGCGCGGTTCGCGGGCTCGGCCGAGCCGCTGGCGCTGATCCTGCGTGAGATCGGTCGGCCCGGCTTTGCGACCTTCCTGGGCGCGTCGGCGGTGATCGCGTTGCCGACCGTGCTGCTCGCCTTCCTGTTCGGGCAGAGCCGGATCTTCTTCACGATGGCGCGTGACGGCCTGTTGCCGGCGAGCCTGGCCAAGGTCTCGAAGCGCGGCGCGCCGGTGCGGATCACCTGGATCACCGCGGCGATCGTCGCGGTGATCGCCGGGCTGTTGCCGCTCGCCGAGATCGCGGCGCTGGCGAATGCTGGCACGCTCGCCGCTTTCGTCGCGGTCTGCACCTGCATGCTGGTGATGCGGCGGCGGGCGCCCGACGCGGTCCGCAGCTTCCGCACGCCGGCCGCGACCTTGGTCGGGACCGCGGGTATCCTCGGCTGCCTGTACCTGTTCGTCAGCCTGCCATCGAAGACCCAGCTCTATTTCGCGTTGTGGAACGTTCTCGGGCTGGCGATCTACTTCCTCTACGCGCGGCCACGGGCGCATGCCGAATGAGCGGCTGGACGATCGGGATCATCGGCGGATCGGGGCTCTACGCGGTCGACGGTATCGAGGACGGCCGCTGGCAGACGGTCGAGACGCCGTGGGGTGACCCCTCGGACGCGATCTTCACCGGCCGAGTAGGGCATGTCGGCGTCGCGTTCCTGCCGCGCCACGGCCGCGGACACCGGATTTCGCCATCCGAGCTCAACGCCCGCGCGAACATCGATGCGCTGAAGCGGCTGGGCGTCACCGACGTGCTGTCGGTGTCGTCGGTCGGGTCGCTCGTCGAGGACCGGCCGCCAGGCAGCTTCACCGTGGTCGACCAGTTCATCGATCGCACCAAGGGTCGGCCGTCGAGTTTCTTCGGCACCGGCCTCGTCGCGCATGTCTCGATGGCGGACCCGGTCTGTCCGCGGCTGTCGACGCTGGCGGTCGAGGCTGCGCGCGCGGCGGGGGCGGAGGTCGATGCCGTCGGCACCTATCTGGCGATGGAGGGGCCGCAATTCTCGACCCGTGCGGAGAGCCGGCTGTATCGCCAATGGGGGTGCGCCGTAATCGGCATGACCGCGATGCCCGAGGCGAAGCTCGCGCGCGAGGCGGAGCTTCCCTATGCGCTGGTCGGGATGGTGACGGATTACGATTGCTGGCGGGAGGACGAGGCTGGGGTCGATGTCGCGCAGGTGATCGCGCAACTCGGCGCCAACGCGGCCAAGGCGCGGGCGATGGTGATGCACCTGCTGCGCGCGCTGCCGGAGGAGCGGCCGGCGTCGCCGATCGACACCTGCCTGGATGCGGCGTTGATCACCGCGCCGGACGCGCGCGATCCCGCGCTGTTGGCGAAACTGGATGCGGTGGCGGGACGGGCGTTGGGCTGACGTCGTCCTCCCGGACGCTACGGTCTCCCCTCCCTGGAAGGGAGGGGTCGGGGGTGGGTCGGTGGCGCGTGCCCGCGTCCCACCAAGATCTCACCCACCCCCAGCCCCTCCCTTCCAGCGAAGGGAGCAGAAGGTCAGCGGGCGGCTACCAGCGCCAGCAGCCGCGACATCAGCCCCGTGAAGCGCAGTTCGTTCACATCCGCGTCGGCGCGGTACCAGTTGCCGGTCGCGGCGTACCAGCGGCCATCGCTCGCCTGGACGATGAAGTTCAGCGCGATCACGCCGGGCTCCGACCCGCCCTTGTAGCCGACATAGCGGAACCGCCCCGCGGTCGCGGCGTCGACGCCGGCGTTGACCGCCAGGATCGCCGGGACGGGCGCGTCGGCATGGCGCAATCGATCGAGGACCTTGGCCATGGCGAGCGGGCTGGCGAACCATTCGACGCTGTCGATCGCGACCGGCTTGCCCGAGAACACGCTGGCGTCGAGCGGCCTCGCGGAGATCGCGGCCATTTGGCCGTCGCGGAGTGCGCGGCGGCCAGGGGGCGTCGCCGCAGCCCAGGCGGCGGTGCGCGCCGGGTCCCCCTTCAACGCAAACGATTCGCGAGTCGTCAGTACCGGCGTGCTGCCACCGTTCGCAGCCGCGCGCGCATCGACCGCGTCGCGGCCCAGCGTCGTCATCAACGTGTCGGTCGCGGTGTTGTCGCTGATCGAGATCATCATCGTCGCCAGCGTCTGCAGCGTCACCGGCGCCCCCGCGGGCCAGGTCTGCAACACGCCCGACGGGAGCGAGGGCGGGCCGATGGTCACGACGTCCGCCCAGTGCCGACCACCGGCCGCAACCTGGCGCGCGGCCTCGTCCAGCACCCACAGCTTGAACGCCGACCCGACCGGCGCGGCGATATCGTCGCGGTAGGCGGCGATCGGCGTGGGGGCTGTGTCGCCGAGTGCGTAGAGACCGAACCCGCTGGCGCCGGGCAGCGCGCGGAAATCGGCGGTGACCTTTGCCAGGCTGTCGTCGCGGGTGCCGGTGCCGGTCACGAACAGCCCGGTCGCGAGGTGCGGGGCCGCCGGATCGAGCGCCAGCGTCACCGTCGCCGTGCCGCGCTCATAGGCGATCACCAGGTTCGCCGACCACCGCGTGGTCGCGGTCAGCGATTCGACCCGCTGCGGCGTCCCCAGCGTCTCCTTCAGCTGCGCCGCGATCTGCGCGAGGCGGGCGCGGGGCACTTTGGCGCGGAAGCCCTCGGCGAAATAGCGTTCGTAGCCGCCGCCGTCGTCGAGGATGCCGGTCAGCGCAGCGGCCCGTGCGCGCAAAATAGGATCGGCTGTCACGCCCGGCGCCTGCGCCCCCGATGCCTGCGCCAACGCCGCGACCGGCGACAATGCGAGGACCAGCGCGAGCAGCCGCCGGATCAATTCTTCAGCTTCCAGCCACTCCGCAGCAGCGTGTAGCACATCCCGGCGAGAACGATGTCGATCACCAGGATCACCACCCCGCCGAGCATGACCGGCGAATCGGCCACGCCCAGGAACCCGTAGCGGAACCCGGAGATGATGTAGAAGAACGGGTTGGCGTGGCTGAACGTCCGGAACGCCGGGGCCAGGCGGTCGACCGAATAGAACGTCCCCGACAGCAGCGACAGCGGCGCGATGACGAAATTGGTGACCGCGGCGGCGTGATCGAACTTGTCCGCCCAGATCGACGTCAGCACCCCCAGCAGCGCCAGGAACACCGCGCCGAGCAACCCGAACCACAGGATCGCCAGCGGCGCGTGCGGGGTCACGTGGACGCCCGGATAGAGCGCCATCGCCGCCCAGACCACGACCCCGACGATCATCGCCCGGGTGACCGCACCACCGACCAGCGCCGCCAGCAGCTCGGCCGACGACAGCGGCGGCTGTAAATAGTCGACGATGGTGCCCTGCATCTTGCCGACCAGCAGCGAGAAGCTGGCGTTGGCGAACGCCGGCCCCATCATGCCCTGGCTGATGATCAGCCCCGGCGCGATGAAATCGGCGAACGGGATGATCGTGCCGCCGACATGAACCGGGCTTTTGGCCCCCGTCGCGATCGTGAATACGATCAGGAACAGCAACGTCGTCATCGCCGGCGCCCACACCGTCTGGAGCTGGACCTTGAAGAACCGGCGCACCTCCTTGATATAGAGCGTTGCAAGACCGCCCCAGTTTACGTTCCGGATGACCGGAACGCCGGGGGCGAACCTGATTGCTGGATGGATATCACCGATTGGGGGCTGGCTGCTCATAGAGGTTGCGGGTAATCGCTGCCGCTGCCGCCTGCAACCCGGGCGAACGTAAGGAACGACTATGTCCTGGACCGACGAGCGAATCGATACGCTCAAGACCATGTGGGAGGCGGGACAGACCGCCAGCCAGATCGCCGAAGCCTTGGGCGGCGTCAGCCGCAACGCGGTGATCGGCAAGGCGCACCGCCTCGCGCTGCAGGCACGGCCATCGCCGGTGAAGCCGAACGATCCCGATGCGAAGATCAGCGCAGCGGAAGCCGTCGAGCCCGACGAGACGCCGGTCGTCGAGCCGGTCGCGGCCGCGCCCGTTCCGGCGCCGGTGCCGGCCCCGGTCGAGGCAGTCGCGCCACCGGTCGTCGAGTCGGTCGAAGACGAGGCTGAAGACGACGACGAGGACGAGGACGACGAGGTTGCGGCCCCGGTCGTTGCCACGCCGCGTCCGCCGCAGCCAATCATGCGCTCGGTCGGCCCAGGTGGCTTCCTTCGCCAGGCGCCCGGCGAGCAGCAGCCGCCGAGCACCCCTGCGCCGCCGCGTCGGCTGGTGCCGGCCAAGCCGTCCGCGGATATGGCGGGCAAGACCAGCCTGCTCGATCTCAACGACCGGATCTGCAAATGGCCGCTCGGCCATCCCGGCGAGCCCGACTTCCATTTCTGCGGCGAGAAGGTGAACCCGGGGTTCCCGTATTGCGTCGATCACTGCGGTCATGCGTACCAGGCCCAGCTGCCCCGTCGCGACCGTCGCCCGACGCCGCCGCTGCCATTCGGCGGCCCGCGGCCCCGCTAAGCTCCTAGTACCGCAGACCGTGATCGGTCTGCGGTACGACGGCCGCGCGTCAGGCGGTCATCCGGTCATCCGGTCGTCGAACATCCCGTAGAACAGCGTCGACGCGTACATCGCGGTCGCGCGTTCGCGCGGCATCGTCCCGGCCCATTTGCGCATGTCGAACGCGGCATTCTGCAGCGCCATCAGCATCTGCGCCGCGATCAGCGCATCGACCGGCCGGATCGACCCTTCAGCCGTGCCGTCCATGATCGTGCCGGCATAGCGACGCGCGATCCGGTTCGAGCGTTCGACCATCGCGTTGCGCTCGCCGACTGGCAGCCCACTCAGAGCGGTCGTGCGCAGCAATGGGCTGCGCTCCGCGAACTGGACGTCGAGCAGCGTCGCGACCGCGCTCGACAGCCGGTGCCAGTGCGTGCCGCCCTCGGTGTCGCCCAGCGCCTGCGACTGCGCGATGGTGTCGAAGCTGCGACGATAACAGGCGACCACCAGGTCGTCCTTGGCATCGAGATGATGGTAGAAGCTGCCCTTGGTCACGTTCAGCTCGGACGCGATCTTCTGCACGCTGGCGCCGCGATAGCCGAGCTCGTTGATCAGCCGGGTTGCCGCCAGCAGGAACGCCGCGCGACCGGGCTCGGCATCGGCATGATCCAGGTCGAGCAGCGTCGGGGTCCAGTCGACCTCGGCGCCGGCGAGGCCATGCGCGAGGACGTCCATCAGCCGCGCCTCGACCCGGTCATATTGATCGGGCTCGTACCGCGTTAGCCAGATCGGCAGCCAGAACGTGTTCTCGAGCAGCACGTGTGCGCGTGCGCTGTTGAGGTCGGTCTGCGCGCGCGTCCCGGCGGGGCCCCATAGCAGCCGTGTCCGGCGGAACACCTCGCGCCAGCCCGCCATCAGCCGCCCGCGCAGCGGCTCCTCGGTCGCGCGAAGGTCCGACAGGACCGCGAACGCCTTTTCCTCGCCGCGCTCGATCCGCGCCAGCCGCGCCATGTTGAGCGCGACATAGCGGCGCACCCGCGCCTCCGGCGTCGCTTCCTCCGCCGCCGCGTCGAGCATCACCAGCAGATAGTCGAGCGTGTGCTCGAACGCCGCCGCGGCAAGGTCTTCCTTGCGCTTGAAATAATAGGTGACGCTGGTGGTGTTCAGTCCTACCCGCCGGGCGACGTCCGCGAACGTCATGCCCTTGGCACTCTGTTCGTTGATCGCCTCGGCCGCCGCAGCCAGGATCGCGTCGCGCTTCGCCCGGAACCGCTTCGTACCCTGCTCGCCGTCGTCTTTTTCCGTGCCCGCACCCTGCATCGGCGCACAGTACCAGCTTGGTTTTGAAGATACAGTGTTTTTCGGCAGGGTGTTACGTATGCGATGAAATCAACGGTTCATTCGACCGCGCCACGCTTTACCGAAAACGCGGTATGGTCTACCCCGATGGTCAAGAGACGACCGGACGGAGGAACGGATGGACTTTACGCTGAGCGAACGCGAGACCTATTTCCGGGATCGCGTAAAGGCGTTCATCGACGCCGAAATCCGTCCGCGCCAGGCCGACTATGACGAGCAGGCCCACCACGGCGAGCGCTGGAAGGTGCTGCCGGTCATCGAGCAGGTGAAGGAAAAGGCCAAGGCGGCCGGGCTCTGGAATTTCTTCATGCCGCCGCATTCGGGCCAGCGGCATGTCGACGACAGCTTCGAGTTCGAAGGCACGCAGCTGACCAATCTCGAATATGCGTTATGCGCCGAGGAGATGGGCAAGATCGGCTGGACCAGCGAATGCTTCAACTGCTCGGCGCCCGACACCGGCAACATGGAGGTGTTCCACCGCTACGGCACCGCGGCGCAGAAGGAGGAATGGCTCGGCCCGCTGATGCGCGGCGAGATCCGTTCGGCGTTCCTGATGACCGAACCCGCGGTGGCGTCGTCGGATGCGACCAACATCGAGACGTCGATGGTCCGGGACGGCGACGACTATGTCATCAACGGCACCAAATGGTGGTCGAGCGGGGTCGGCGATCCGCGCTGCAAGGTCGCGATCGTGATGGGCAAGACCAGCTTCGAGGGGGCGCGCCACCAGCAGCAGAGCATGATCCTGGTGCCGATGGATGCGCCGGGCGTCACCATCAAGCGGATGCTGTCGGTCTATGGCTATGACCATGCGCCGCACGGCCACGGCGAAGTCGTGCTCGAGAATGTCCGCGTGCCGGTCGAGAACGTGCTGCTCGGCGAGGGCAGGGGGTTCGAGATCGCACAGGGGCGGCTCGGGCCGGGCCGTATCCATCACTGCATGCGCACGATCGGCGTCGCGGAAACCGGGATCGAGGCGATGGCGAAGCGGCTGCTGACCCGCGTCGCGTTCGGCAAGCGGATCGCCGACTTCTCGGTCTGGGAGGAACGCATCGCCACCGCGCGGATCGATATCGAGATGACGCGGCTGCTGTGCCTCAAGGCTGCCGACATGATGGACCGCGCCGGCAACAAGGCCGCGCAGCTCGAGATATCGATGGTCAAGGTCGCTGCACCCAACATGGCGCTGCGCATCCTCGACGACGCGATCCAGGCGCATGGCGGCGGCGGCGTATCGGCGGACTTCACGCTCGCGCACGACTGGGCGGCACTGCGCACGCTCCGCTTCGCGGATGGGCCGGACGAAGTCCACAACCGCGCAATCGCACGGGCGGAGTTCGGGAAGTACGGCGACCTGGCGGCTGGTGCCACCCGGTAGCCCCACCGTCACCCCAGCGAAGGCTGGGGTCTTTCCGGGGCGGGCGCCGCGGCCCGAACGGGGAGATCCCAGCCTTCGCTGGGATGACGGCCTTAGGCGCACCTTTCTCCCGCCTCCCGTCATCCTGACGAATTCGAGAGTGGTTCGATGACCGAAAGCCAATCCAGCACCATCCCAGCCGAAGGCCGCGACCAACTCGACGTCGTCAACCTGACCGCGTGGATGTCGGAGAACGTCCCCGGCTTCACCGGCCCGCTGACCTACGCCAAGTTCGCCGGCGGCCAGTCCAACCCGACCTATCGGATCGACAGCCCGTCCGGCACCTACGTCCTGCGGCGCAAACCGTTCGGCCCGTTGCTCCCTTCCGCGCATGCAGTCGACCGCGAATATCGCCTGATCGCGGGGCTGTATCCGATCGGCTTCCCGGTCGCGAAACCCTACGGGCTGTGCACCGACGACAGCGTGATCGGGTCGATGTTCTACGTCATGGGGTTCGCCGATGGTCGCAACCTGTGGAACGGCACGCTCCCCGATTATGCGCCGGCCGAGCGCACCGCGCTGTACGATGCGATGTGCGACACGCTCGCCGCGCTCCACAATGCCGATTACCAAGCGGCGGGGCTCGGTGATTACGGCAAGCCCGGCAATTATTTCGAACGCCAGGTCGCGCGCTGGACCAAGCAGTACCGCGCCAGCGAGACCGAGACGATGCCCGCGGTCGAGCGCCTGATTGAATGGCTGCCGCGCACCATTCCGCCGCAGACCCGGACCTCGATCGTCCACGGCGACTACCGCATCGACAACATGATCTTCGCACCCGCCGAGCCACGCGTGATCGCGGTGCTCGACTGGGAATTGTCGACGCTGGGCGATCCGCTCGCGGACTTCTCGTATTTCCTGATGAGCTGGGTGACGCCGCCCGAGGGCCGGTCGGGCCTGCTCGGCGTCGCTGGCGGCGACAGCGGCATCCCGACGATCGAGGCGATGACCGCGCGCTACTGCGCCGCCACCGGCCGCGACGGCGTGCCCGACCTCAACTGGTATTTCAGCTACAATTTGTTCCGCCTCACCGGCATCGTCCAGGGCATCAAGAAGCGCATCGTCGAGGGCACCGCCTCCAGCGCGCAGGCCGAAGCCTCCGCGGCGGGGGTGTACCGCCTGGCCGAGGCGAGCTGGCATTTCGCCGAAAAGGCGGGGGCGTGATGTCGCGCCCTCCCGTCACACGGCACCCAGTCCCCTTCCGTCGTCCAGCCCCCCTCCGTCATCCCAGCGAAGGCTGGGATCTCCCGGTTCGGGCCACGGCGTCCGCCCCAAGGAGACCCCAGCCTCCGCTGGGGTGACGAATAGAAAAGGCACCCGAATGCGCTTCGCCGACCAGTCGATCATCGTCACCGGCGCCGGATCGGGCATCGGTCGCGCCGCCGCCGTCCTCTTCGCGGCCGAAGGGGGCAGGGTCGTCGTCGCCGACTTGACCGAAGGCGCCGACGAGACCGCACGGATCATCACCGAGGCCGGCGGCACCGCAGTCGCGATCCGGATGGACGCTGGATCCGAGGACGACGTGGTCCTCACCGTCGCGCTCGCCTGCGACCAGTTCGGCGGGCTCGACATCCTGTTCGCCAATGCCGGCATTTCGGGCGGCATGGCCAACATCTTCGACACCGACGTCGCGCTGATCACCGAGGTGCTGCGCGTCAACCTGATCGGGCCATACCTCGCGATCAAGCACGGCGCGCCGGAGATCGCCAAGCGTGGAAAAGGCGCGATCGTCCTGACCGCCAGCGTCGCCGGACTCCGCTCCGGTGCGGGCAGCCCGGCCTATTCCGCGTCGAAGGCCGGTGTCATCAACCTCGCCGCGGTCGCCGCGCAGCAGCTGTCGGGATCGAACGTCCGCGTCAACGCGATCTGCCCCGGCCTGACCGAGACCGGGATGACCAAGCCGACCTTCGATTATGCCCGCAGTGCCGACAAGATGGACCGCCTCGGCCGGCTCAATCCGCTCCACCGCGGTGCGCAGCCCGACGAACTCGCCAAGGCCGCGCTGTTTCTTGCCTCCGACGACGCCAGCTACGTCAACGGCCAGGCGCTGGTAGTCGATGGCGGTTTGTCGTCGAGCCACCCGGTCACGCGACAGGACTACGGCAAGACCGCGGTTTAACTCGCCGCGTGCAGGTCGGCGAAGCTGGTGAAATAGGCGCGCAACGTCGGGTCGTCGATCGTTGCGGTCAGCGACCGGACGACGTCGGGCAACGCCGTGCCGCTGGGGTCGGCGCCCGCGCGATACCCCATCGCCCAGTCGTCGAAGCGCCGCCGCTCGATCGGCTCGCGCGCCAGCATCACCACCGCAAAGTGCCGGGGATCGGCGCAGATCCGCTGATAGACGCGCTCGACCGCCTCGGTCGGTCCCTCCAGCGCCTGCATAAAGCGCCGGCCACCGACCACCAGCAGCCCGGTCACCGCGACCGCAGCGTTGTTGCGCCGCGAGGTGCGCAGGATCTCGTCGATCTCGTCCTGCGTCAGCGGTTTGCGCGCGGTGCTGATATAGAGAAGTCGCTGCACGTATGGCTCCGGGTGATCGAGCGCACGCTAGCCGTCCGCGATATGCGCCCAAAGTTAGGTAACGCGCTGATATTAATCAATCGCGCAGCCGGATCAGCCCCTCTTGGGCGACACTGGCGACGAGCCGACCATCGCGCGCGAAAATCTTGCCGCGATTGAAGCCGCGCGCATGGCCCGCCCATGGGCTGTCGCACGCATAGAGCAGCCAGTCGTCGGCGCGGAAATCCTCGTGCAGCCACAGCGCATGATCGAGGCTCGCGGTCTGGAACCCCGGCGTGATCCAGTTGACGCCGTGCGGCAGCGTCGCGGTGCCTAGCAGCGACATGTCCGACGCATAGGCCAGGATCGCGCGGTGCATCGCCGGGTCGTTGCCGATCGGCGCGACGATCCGGAACCAGCTGTGCTGGCACGGCGGGCCGACCGTCGGGTTGACCCAGTTGCGCGGCTCGACCGGGCGGATCTCGATCGGCCGCTGGCGTGCGAAAATCGCCCGGAACGGCTCTGGAATCTGCTCGGCAGACTCGGCGCGCAGGTCGTGGTCGGACCGCAGATCCTCGGGCGGCGGCACGTCGGGCATCGCGTCCTGGTGCGTGAACCCCTGTTCGGGCGCCTGCAGCGAGCACGCCATGTTTAGGATCGGCTTGCCCTTCTGCATCGCGATCACGCGCCGCGTGGCAAAGCTGCGGCCGTCGAAATCGCGCACTACGCGGTACAGGATCGGGTGCTGCTCGTCGCCCGGCCGCATGAAATAGGCGTGGAGCGAGTGCGCGGTCTTGGGCGCATCGGTGGAGCGCTGCGCCGCCTGCAACGCCTGCGCGATCACCTGCCCCCCGAACACCCGGCCCGATCCGCCCGGCTGACGCTTGCCGCGATAGAGGTCGGTGTCGATCTCCTCGATCTCGAGCAGGTCGACGAGGCGCTGGGCGAGCGCTTCGGGCGAGATATCGGCGGTGTCCAAGGTCATCTGAGCTCCGTGTTCACCCGCGAAGGCGGGTGCCCAGTCTGGGCCCCCGCCTTCGCGGGGGGACAGGTCCTGGTCAATACCCGGCGGCTATCGCCAACCGGTTAGCATGGAAGTTCGCATCGCCGAACATCTCCGCCAGCACCCGCGCGCGCTTCATGTAGAAGCCGATGTCATAGGCGTCGGTCATGCCGATGCCGCCGTGCATCTGCACCCCCTCCTGGACGCCGAGCGTGGTCGCGAGCGACGTCATCGCCTTCGCCACCGACACCGCATCGTCGGCGAGCGGGCTGTTCGCATCGAGCAGCTGCTGTGCCTTCAGCGTCGCCGCGCGCGCGACTTCCATCTCGGCATAGAGGTGCGCGGCGCGGTGCTGCAGCGCCTGGAAGCTGCCGATGATCGCACCGAACTGCTTGCGCTGCTTGAGGTAGTCGATCGTCATGTCCATCGCCCCGCCGCCGACGCCGAGCAGCTCCGCCGACGCCCCCGCGCGACCGGCGCGCAACAGGCCGTCCAGCCGCGCCCGCCCGCCATCGACCTCGCCGATCACCGCGTCGGCATCGAGCTCTACACCGTCGAACTCGAGGCGGGAGGCCAGGCTGGAGTCCGCCAGTCGCTCGGCGTCCGCGGTAAGCCCGGCGGCGTCCGTCGGTACGGCAAACAGCGTCACGCCATTGGCATCGTCTTCCGCCCCCGCGGTCCGGGCGGCGACGATGATCAGATCGGCGACATGGCCGTGGCCGACGAACCGCTTCTGCCCGGTCAGCTTGAACCCATTGCCCGAGCGTTCCGCGGTCATGCCGATCGCGCCGCCGTGCTTGGCTCGCTCGTCGATCGCGAGCGCCGCGACGGTCTCGCCGGCGACGATCCCGGGGAACCAGCGGGCGGCGTGCGGCGTCCCGGTGAGCGCCTCGACCGCTGCGACCGCGGTGGTCAGGAACGGCGACGGCGACAGGTTGCGGCCGATCTCCTCCAGCACGATCCCCGCCTCGACATGGCCCATCCCGAGCCCGCCCTGATCCTCGCCGATCAGGATGCCGGTAAAGCCCATCTCCGCGAACGATTTCCACAGGTCGCGCGAGAAGCCGGTGGCGTCCTCGGAATCGCGCAGCGCGCGCATGTGTGCAACCGGCGCCGCTTCGCCGATGAAGTCGCGGATGGTGTCCTGCAGGGCGGTCTGGTCGTCGTCGAGGAAGAGGGGCATCTGCTTTTCTTTCGTCACCCCGGGCTTGTTCCGGGGTCCACCGTGCCTCGGGAGCGAGCGCCGGTGAATGAGTGGACCCCGGACCAAGTCCGGGGTGACGGCGTGTGGGCGTTAGGCCGGCAGATCGAGGATCCGCTTGGCGACGATGTTGAGCTGGATCTCGCTCGTCCCGCCTTCGATCGAATTCGCCTTGGTCCGCAGCCACGACCGCGCCGCCGCGCCGCCGCGCGAGCGGTCGCTGTCCCATTCGAGTGCGTCCGACCCGCCCGCACTCATCATCAGTTCGTGCCGCGTCTTGTTCAGCTCGGTCCCGTAATATTTCATCATGCTCGGCTGCGCGGGATGCGCTCGGCCCGCCTTGAGCTCGTCGATGAATCGTTCCGACATCGCCCCGAATGCACGCGCACGCACCTCGAACACCGCGATGCTCGCGCGAAGCAACGGGTCGGCGAGGCGGCCGTCATGATCGAGCCCGACGGTTGCGATCGCCCCGTCGATCAGCGGATTGCCGCCACTATGGCCGAGACCCATGCCCGAGATCATCTCGCGCTCGTGCCCGAGCAGGTACTTCGCGACGTCCCAGCCCTTGTTCTCCTCGTGCACCAGATTGGCCTTGGGCACCTTCACGTCGTCGAAGAAGGTCTCGCAGAACGGCGAATTGCCGCTGATCAGCAGGATCGGGCGGGTCGAGACGCCGGGGCTCGCCATGTCGAACAGCACGAAGCTGATCCCGCCCTGCTTGCTGGTCTTGTCGGTGCGCACCAGGCAGAAGATCCAGTCGGCCTGGTCGGCGTAGGACGTCCACACTTTCTGGCCGTTGACGAGATAATGGTCGCCCTTGTCGTCGGCCGAGGTCGCGAGGCTGGCGAGGTCGGACCCGGCATTGGGTTCGCTATACCCCTGGCACCAGCGGATTTCCCCGCGCGCGATCTTGGTGAGGTGATCGACCTTCTGCTCCTCGGTGCCGTATTTCAGCAGCGCCGGTCCAAGCATCGATATGCCGAACGAATTGAGCGGGTTGCGCGCGTTTATCGCCGCCATTTCCTCGCGCAGGACCTTGGTCTCCGCCGCGCTCAGGCCACCGCCGCCATACGCCTTGGGCCAGTCGGGCACGGTCCAGCCGCGCGCCGCCATGCGGTCCAGCCACTCCTTCTGCGCGGGGCTGGAAGGCACGTAGTTTCGCCCGCCCCAGCAGACGTCCTTTTCGGAACGCAACGGCTCGCGCATCTCGGGCGGGCAGTTCTCGGCGAGCCAGGCGCGGGTTTCCGAGCGGAATTGGTCGAGGTCGGTCATGGTGTCTCTTTCGTCGGAGTCCGTTTTTGGCCGCCACCCGCCACCAGATCCGTCACCCCAGCGTAGGCTGGGGTCTCCCGGTTCGGATCGCGGCATCTGCCCCACAGAGACCCCAGCCTTCGCTGGGGTGACGATAACGGTGGTGGGGAGGTTGGCGCGTCTGCCGCGCTACCTGTTGAATCGCCCGCCGTTCGCCGCCTTCTCCGCCAGCGACTTCGCCACCGCGAAGCCGTGGCGCTCCAGCCCCGCGACCACCTTCGCCAGCCCTTCGGTATCCGCCCAGAACATCGGTCCGCCGCGATAGACCGGCCAGCCATAGCCATAGATCCAGACCACATCGATGTCGGACGCGCGCTGCGCCATGCCCTCTTCGAGGATTAGCGCGCCTTCGTTGACCATCGTGTAGAGCGTCTTCTCGACGATCTCCTGGTCGCTGATCTCGCGCACCGCGGTGCCCGATTTCGCGCGGAATTCCTCGATGATCTCGGCGACCCGCGGCGACGGGGTCGGGGTCCGCTTCTCGTCGTAGTCGTAAAAGCCCTTCTGCGTCTTCTGACCCCATCGACCCTCGGCGGCGAGCGCGTCGCGGATGCTCTCGATGCGGGTCGGGTCGCGGTGCCAGCCGATGTCGACGCCGGCGAGGTCGCTCATCTGGAACGGCCCCATCGGCATGCCGAACTCGACATGGACGCGGTCGATCTGCTCGGGCGTCGCGCCCTCCATCAGCAGCTTCATCGCCTCGACCTGCCGAGGCATCAGCATGCGGTTACCGATGAAGCCGTCGCAGACCCCGGCGACGACCGCGACCTTCTTGATCTTTTTCGCGAGCGCCATGACCGTCGCCAGCACGTCGTCCGCCGTCTTCGCGCCACGCACGACTTCGAGCAGCTTCATCACGTTGGCGGGCGAGAAGAAGTGCATGCCCACCACGTCCTGCGGGCGGCCGGTCGCGGCGGCGATCTCGTCGACGTTCAGATAGGAGGTGTTCGACGCGAGGATCGCACCGGGCTTGCAGATCGCGTCGAGCCTGGCGAAGATCTCCGTCTTCACGCTCATCTGTTCGTACACCGCCTCGATCACCAGGTCGCAGTCGGCCAGCGCGGCGAAGTCGAGTGTTGGGGTTAGCGCGCCCATCGCCGCTTCGACCTGCTCCGGCTTCAGGCGCCCCTTGGCGGCGGACGCCTCGTAATTCTTGCGGATCACGCTGGCGCCGCGATCGAGCGCGTCCTGCGCCATCTCGACGATCGTCACCGGGACGCCCGCCGACAGGAAGTTCATCGCGATCCCGCCGCCCATCGTGCCGGCACCGATCACGCCGACGCGCTTGATCGGCCGCAACGCGATGTCGGCGGCGATCCCGTCGATCTTCGATGCCTGGCGTTCGGCGAAGAAGATGTGGCGCTGCGCCGCGGACTGTACGCCCATCATCAGCCGCATGAATTCCTGCCGCTCGAACGCGACGCCGTCCGCGAAGCTCGATCCGTCGGCAGCCTTCTCGACGCAGGCGATGTTGGCGTTGGGCGCCTCGAACCCGCGGAAGCGGCGGCCATTCTCCTTTTTGAACGCGGCGACGGCGTCCGGATCGGCGGTCGCGGTCTTCTCGGATGCGCGTGGCAGGGGGCGCTGGGCGGCGATCTCCCGTGCGAAGGCGACCGCATCCGCTTCCAGGCTATCCTCGCCGACGATCCGGTCGATCAGTCCAGCCTCCAGCGCACGCTTCGCGGAGATCGGATCGCCCTTCGCGGTCATTTCCAGCGCCAGCTTCACGCCGGCGATCCGCGGGATCCGCTGCGTGCCGCCGGCACCCGGCAACAGGCCCAGCTTGACCTCGGGCGTGCCGATCTTGGCCGAGGGCACTGCGACCCGGTAATGGCAGCCGAGCGTAACCTCGCACCCGCCGCCCAGCGCGGTACCGTGGATCGCGGCGACGATCGGCTTGGGCGACGCCTCAATCATGTCGACCAGCGTCGGCAGCCCCGGTTCCTGCATCGGCTTGCCGAACTCGGTGATGTCGGCACCGGCGAAAAAGGTGCGGCCGTCGCAGCGGATCACCATCGCCGTGACGCCGCTGTCGGCGATGCCGTCCTTCACCGCCGCCTCCAGCCCCTGGCGGACTGCGGCACCCAGCGCGTTGACCGGGGGATTATCGGAGATGATCACGAGAATGTCGTCGTGGCGCTCGGTGCGGATCGGGGCGGTCATGGAAACTCCTGCTGTCTGCGCATTCTGGCGACGCTATTGCCATACCTTCGCTTCGAATCGCCAGGCTTCTATCGCGATGATCGTAACGCTAGGCAAGAGTGTCCTCGATCCGAGGCCTCTGAGAATACAAACCCGATGTTCAATGCGCTGTCGGAGTTTTCGCCCACATCCGCCCCCCAGTAGGGTGCTGGAAGCTTGCGACCGTACAATTTTGGAACAAAACGCACTGCGCCGTACGGAATCACGGTTGACCGTTGCCTAAACTAGATTAGCTCAATTTCGTGCGATGCCGGTGAGTTAGACGCCGGGGGGCCGGGTGGCGTCGCGCCAGGGTGGGGTAGCGTAACAAATGAGCGACGAGATCGATCGGCACACGCTTCCAGTGGCCGCGCCGGTCGTCATGCCCAAAGGGATGGCGATCCGGTACGATATGCCCGATCCGCGGCTGGCTGCCTTGATTACCGGCTATACCGCGTACAGCGTGGAAAGTCGCGAACCGCAGGTCGACTGGTTTCTGCCCGCGCCGGTGATGCTGGGTGTTGCGCTGGATGCCGGCCCGATCTTCCCGCGGATCGGCAGCCGCCCGTTCCCGCCGATGGTGCAGGCGAGCCTGATCGGCCCGACCAGCCGCGCGCTGAGCGTCACGACGCACGGCGGCACGATGGTCGGCATCGGCATCAGCGCGGCAGGCTGGGCGGCGCTCACCGGGCGTAGCGCGGTCGACTTCCACAACCGTATCGTGCCGGCGGATACCGTTCTGGATCCCGCAGTGGTAGGTCGGCTGATCACGGTGCTGACCGGCGCCCCCGACCGGGCGGCGCTAAAGCCCTTGCTGGACGAAGTTTTCCTGCCGTTGTTCACTCGCGAAGACCCGCACGAAGCCCATATCCGGACCCTCATGCGGCTAGTCGTCCGCCCCGGCTTGAGCGAGGTCGGCGAACTGGCGGAGGAAATGGGAATCACCGCGTCGACGCTGCGGCGGTTGTCGCAGCGCTATTTCGGGATGCCGTCGAAGCTGTTGATGCGGCGGGCGCGCTTCCTGCGGTCGTTCCTGCAGCTGTTCATCTCGGGCAATCCGACCGACCCGAGTGCGATCGACCCGAGCTATCACGACATGCCGCACTTCCTGCGCGACGCGAACACCTTCCTCGGCACCACCCCGCGGCGGTTCATGCAGCTCGCGAATCCCTTTCTAGAGGCCAGCGTCCGCGCCCGTGCCGCAGTGCTGGGCGCGCCGACCCAGGCGCTCCATGTCGCACCGACAGATATCGATATCGATCAACATCGCTGACGCTTGAACGCGGCCGACCTTTGCGGGAAGGATGTGGCTGAAGGATCAGCGACATGGCGGACGACGACGGCAAGGTTCGAATCGAGGAAGCGCCGGATCCGGCCGCGCAGGGCGCGTTCGGGTTACCGATCGGGGTCGGTGCCGACGAAGCGCTGCGGATCGCGCAGCGCCGCGACCGCCTACTAGCCGCGCTGACACTGACCGCAGGGATCGGGCTGGTCATCGCGCTGCCGTTCGCGCTGAAGTCGGGTGCGGAGTTCTTCCTGCCGCTGACCACGGCGCTGGTCATCGCAGTCGCGCTGGTGCCGGTGCTCGAGTGGCTGGAACGGCGCGGGTTGCCGTCGCCGGTCGCAGCGTTGCTGTGCATCCTGGTCTTCCTGATCGCCGCCAACATCGCGATCGCGGCGATCGTGGTGCCGGCAACCGACTTCTTCCGCCTGCTGCCGACGCGGCTCGATCGCATCCAGCACAACCTCGCGCCGCTGCTCGATCTGTATTCGAGCCTCGAAAAATACGTGAACCGCACGCTGCGGCAGGTCGCATCGACGCCGATCCGCCAGCCAGCGACCGCCGGCGTCGCCGCGCCGGGGTCGATCCTTGAAGTGGCGGCCACCTCGGCGCCAGCTGTGATCGTGCAGTTCCTGTTCGGGACGCTGATCGTATTCTTCTTCCTGTCCGGCTGGACCCGGATGCGCCGGCGGACGATCACCGGGCGCACCAGCTTCGACGGCGCAATGGCGACCGCACGGGTGATCCAGGACGTCGTCGACGACGTCTCGGCCTATCTGGGCACCATCACGGTCATCAACATCATCCTGGGCGTCATCACCGGCACCGCGCTGTGGGCGATCGGCATGCCCTATCCGGCGATGTGGGGCGGGATCGTCGCGCTGCTCAACTACATTCCGTATTTCGGGCCGGTGATCGGCGCCTTCCTGCTGGCGCTGGGCGGGCTGATGACGTTTTCGGATATCTGGATGGCCTTGTTGCCGCCGGCGCTGATGTACGGGCTGCACCTGGTCGAGGCGAATGCTATCACGCCCTTCGTGGTCGGGCACCGCTTGACGATAAGCCCGTTGCTCATCCTGATCTCCCTGAGCTTCTGGGGATGGGTGTGGGGCACGCTGGGCGCGTTGCTGGCGGTTCCGCTGCTGATCATCCTGCAGACCGTGCTGGGCGCGGCCGGCAAGCCCGACATCGCCGGATTCCTGTTCGAGCATGGTACGCTGGTCCAGCAGCGCGGAAGAAATCGCGAGAAAAACGAACAACGCGAAACGGGGGGTTGACGGTTCGGGGCTCCCGACGTAGTTGCCCGCCACCACGCTTCATAAGCGGGTGTAGCTCAGTTGGTTAGAGCGCCGGCCTGTCACGCCGGAGGTCGCGGGTTCGAGTCCCGTCACTCGCGCCACCCTTCACAAGGGTTGGCGGTTGTGGTCTCCAGATCGTTGAATGTACGGGTTTATTTACCTACTCCGTCATCCTGACGAAAGTCAGGACCCAGGGTAACCGGGCACGACGCGCCTTGGCTCTGGGTCCTGACTTTCGTCAGGATGACGGAGCAGGCGCGGTCAGCGCCAGTGCCCGACTTCCATCCAGCGCAGCACGGGCTTCAGCGGCGTGATCCAGATCAGACCGGTGAACAGGTAGAAGACCAGCTGCGCGGTCCAGTGCCAGCCGCCGACGACGCCCGACAGGCTGGTGATGGCGACGCACCACAGCAGGATCAGCAGCAGGATGCCGAGCATCCCGACGGGTTTGCGCCAACTCGGCGTCATGGCACGATCCAGTCTTGTTCGGTGGCGATGGCGTGGAGCGGAACGTCCCACGGATCGGGGGCAAGTGTCGCGACCTCCTGCACCGACACCGCGATGCCGACGCGCCAGGCGTTGGGGTGCGCGACGAATGCACGGTCGTAATGGCCGGCACCCTGGCCGATGCGGTTGCCCGCGCGATCGAATCCGACCAGCGGGGTGAGGATGATGTCGGGTTCCAGCTCGGCGGCGTCGTGAGCGGGTTGGCTGAGCCCGTAGGGCCCCGATGCCAGCGCCGCCTCGGTATCCCAGCTCAGGAAGCGGATCGGCTGCGTCCGGTCGACGACATGCGGCAATGCGATGACGCAGCCGGCCTCGACCGCGGCACGCGCGAGCGGGGAGGGGTCGGCTTCGCTGCCGATGGGGACATAGGAGGCGACCGTCAGCCCGGCGGAGAGCCGCGCGAGGAACGCCGGGGGCACCAGCACCGACTGCACGCCGAAACCGTCGCGCGCGGTGCGCAGCGAGGTTCGAAGGGCACGCTTGTCGGTCATGCGCGCTTTCGCTGGGTGGGTGTGGCGGGCCCACCATGGCCGTGTGCCGGGTTATCCACTGACGCACGGTACGTCAGGTGGGGACCATATGCTTTGGACCAGGGTCCTAACAGGGACAGCCCCCTATGGATGATGAATAGCCTCAGGGATAATAAAGGCTCGCACCGGGCAGAACCCGCCATCACCAATCTAGGCGCTCGGCGGGCTATGCTCAAGGGCTTCGGCCAGGCTTTCGAGACGGGCTGCGATCCGGGCGAGCGCGGTCTCGCTGACTGCTGCTCCTTCCGGCGGCCGCTGTTCGATCTCGTCGAGGTCGTCGGCGAGCATCAGCGCGACGAACAGCATCGCGCGTTCGGCGCTGAGGCCGCCCGCGGCGCGCTGCGCGGTTGCCCAGCGCGCATCGATCATCGTCCCCAGCTGCCGGACGCGGCCTTCGTCGCCATCAGCGCAGGCGATCGGGTGGTTGCGACCGCCGATGTTGAGCATGACTTCGGCCATCAGCCTGGATTCCCACGAGCGATGACGTCGTCGAGCGCGGCGACCGCTTCGGCCATCCGCGCCTTCAGATCTGCATGACGTCGGGCGAGCGCATCGCCGCTTTTCGCACGCGCGTCGATCGCCGCCTCGATTCGGGCGATCGCGCCATCGATGCGATCGACTGCGGAAGGAGTGTCTGCCATGCCCCCCGGATAGCACGCAACGATCCCGCGGCAAGGCGGTTTCGGCCCGTCGGCCACGGCCCATGCGGTTGACAGGGCAGCCTGCCGCCCCGCAAAGGCTGCGCGCCCGCCCGCCGGAGTCTGACCCGGACTCCACGGGGCCGTGGCGCTGGAAATTTCAGGAGACGGACATGACGGTCAAGGTTGCGATCAACGGCTTCGGACGCATCGGTCGTCTCGTCGCGCGCGCGCTGCTTGAGAAGCAGGGCGATCTCGAACTCGTCGCGATCAACGATCTCGCCGACGCCAAGTCGAACGCGTGGCTGTTCAGCCGCGACAGCGTGCATGGCCGCTATCCCGGCGAAGTCTCGGCCGAGGGCAACGACCTGGTCGTCGACGGCAAGCGCATCCGCGTCACCGCCGAGCGCGATCCGGCGAACCTGCCGCACAAGGAACTGGGCGTCGACATCGTGCTCGAATGCACCGGCTTCTTTACCGACAACGTCTCGTGCCAGAAGCATATCGACGCTGGCGCCAAGAAGGTGCTGATCTCCGCGCCCGGCAAGGGTGTCGACCTGACCGTGGTTTACGGCGTCAACCACGACAAGCTGACCGCCGATCACAACATCGTCTCGAACGCATCGTGCACGACCAACTGCCTGGCGCCGGTCGCCAAGGTGCTGAACGACGCGATCGGTATCGAGCGCGGGCTGATGACGACGGTGCACGCCTATACCAACGACCAGAAGATCCTTGACCAGATCCATCCCGACCTGCGCCGTGCGCGCGCCGCGGCGATGAACATGATCCCGACCACGACCGGTGCCGCGCGCGCCGTCGCCGAGGTGCTGCCGGAGCTCAAGGGCAAGCTGGACGGCTCGGCGATCCGCGTGCCGGTGCCCGACGTGTCGCTGATCGACCTCACCTTCACCCCCAAGCGCGACACCACCCGCGACGAGGTCAACGCGGTGCTGAAGGCGGCGGCGGACAGCGGTCCGCTCAAGGGCATCCTGGTCTATACCGACGAGCCGCTGGTCTCGATCGACCTGATGCACTCGCCGCAGTCGTCGACCGTCGACAGCCTGGAAACCGCGGTGATCGACGGCAAGCTGGTCCGCGTGCTCAGCTGGTACGACAATGAATGGGGCTTCTCCAACCGCATGGTCGACACCGCGACCGCGATGGCGAAGTTCATCTGATCATAGCGTCCGTGTCCGTCCGACGTCCCCAAAGCCCGTCATGCCAGCGCAGGCTGGCATCTCCCGGTTCGGGCCGGGACGCTTCCCGACGGGAAGACCCCAGCCTACGCTGGGGTGACGGAGATACGGACGGCGGCGAATGCGGGAGCAGGGGAACGGCCTGTTGACCGGTAAATTGATAGGTATCGCCCGCCACCCGCGTGCGAAAGCGCCGATGGAGACGATCGACCATGTCGAGGTCACCATAGCGGGTGGCCTGCACGGCGACTTTCGCGGCGCGGTGAAGCCGGGCGGCAAGGGGCGTCGGCAGGTGACGCTGCTCGAGCGGATCGACTGGGATGCGGCGATGGCCGAGGTCGGTCATAACCTGCCCTGGTACCAGCGCCGCGCCAACCTGCTGGTCGAGGCGCTCGATTTGCCGCAGGTTGCCGGCGCGCGGCTGCGGATCGGGCGCGACGTGCTGCTCGAGATTACCCGCCATACCGATCCGTGCGAGCGCATGGAGGCGCTAGCGCCGGGATTGTTCGCGGCCCTGACTCCCGATTGGCGGGGCGGGGCCTGTTCGCGCGTTTTGGCCGGTGGCATGATTGCGATCGGCGATGAGATCAGGATCGAGACACCATGACCAAGGCTTTCAAGACGCTCGACGATATCGGTGAGATCACCGGCAAGCGCGTGCTGGTCCGCGAGGATCTCAACGTGCCGATGGCCGATGGTGCGGTGACCGACGACACCCGCCTGCGTGCGACGGTGGCGACGGTGTCGGAACTGGCGGACCGCGGCGCGATCGTCCTGATTCTCGCGCATTTCGGCCGTCCCAAAGGCATCCCGAGCCCCGAATTCTCGCTGTCGCAGGTCGTCCGGCCCTATGCCGCGGTGCTTGGCCGTCCGGTGCGCTATGTCGACTGGGAGGGGGCAACCGACGCCGTCGCCATGCTGCAGCCCGGCGACATCGCAGTACTGGAGAACACGCGCTTCTTCGGCGGTGAGGAAAAGAACGATCCGGCAGTAGTCGATCGCTTCGCGGCGCTGGGCGACCTCTACGTCAACGACGCCTTCTCCGCCGCGCACCGCGCGCACGCCTCGACCGAGGGTCTCGCCCATGTCCTCCCCGCCTTTGCGGGCCGTGCGATGGAGGCCGAACTCGATGCGTTGGAAAAGGCGCTGGGCGCTCCCGAGCATCCAGTCGCCGCGGTGGTCGGCGGCGCGAAGGTGTCGTCCAAGCTCGACGTGCTCCGTCACCTGGTGACCAAGGTCGATCACCTGATCATCGGCGGCGGCATGGCCAACACCTTCCTTGCGGCGCGCGGCGTCGCGGTCGGCAAGAGCCTGTGCGAGCATGAACTGGCCAGCGTCTGCGAACAGATCCTCGACGCCGCCGACAAGGCCAACTGCATCGTCCATCTGCCATACGACGTCGTCGTCGCGAAGGAATTCAAGCCGAACCCCGCGACCCGTACCGTCAATGTCCACGAGGTCGCGGCCGACGAGATGATCCTCGACGTCGGCCCGGCGGCGGTGGAGTCGCTCGGCGACGTGCTCAAGAACTGCCGCACGCTGGTCTGGAACGGCCCGCTCGGCGCGTTCGAGACCCCACCGTTCGACACCGCCACGGTCGCACTCGCGAAGACCGCCGCAGCACTGACTCAGGACGGCAGCCTCGTCTCGGTCGCCGGCGGTGGCGACACCGTCGCAGCCCTCAACCATGCAGGGGTCGCCAACGCGTTTACCTTCGTGTCCACGGCAGGCGGCGCGTTCCTGGAATGGATGGAAGGCCGCGAACTGCCGGGCGTGGCTGCACTTCGGCGTTGATCGGGAACCGTGGAA
The DNA here is from genome assembly GCF_042466235.1 of Sphingomonas sp. R86521. NCBI lineage: Bacteria > Pseudomonadati > Pseudomonadota > Alphaproteobacteria > Sphingomonadales > Sphingomonadaceae > Sphingomonas > Sphingomonas sp. R86521. The sequence continues at coordinate 1,372,102 of NZ_JAXHBY010000001.1, forward strand.
CCTCTATGTTCAACATGTTGAACAGGACGCGATGATGCTTGGTGTACGGCTGGACGCGGAGACGGAATTGGCGCTCGACGCCATTGCCCGGCGTACGCGCCGGCCGAAGAGCCAGATCGCGCGGGAGGCCATCCGGTCGTATGTCCTGCGCAACGACGTCGAGGCGCGAGCGCGGGCGGAATGGCGCGCGATCAGCGACGCGGAGCGCGACAACCCGGAGCTGGATGCGGTGCTGGGTTCGGCGTTTCGTGACCTGAGCGACGATCTTGCAGCGCGGTGACATCGTCATCGCGAGCGAGAAGGGACCTTACGCGGGCAAACCGCGCCCTTGGCTGGTGTTGCAGAATTCCGCGTTTCTCGACCGGCCCTCGTCGATCACCGTCTGTATGATAACCTCGGAAGCGTTGCCGTCTGCGTTCCGGATCGCGGTCATGCCCGATGACCGGAACAACCTGCGCGATGCGTCTGTCGTGCTGCTCGACAAGATCCTCACGATCCGCGACGTCGCGGTCGACGCGGTCATTGGATCGCTCGACGACGGCGCCATGACGCGGGTCGACGACGCCGCGCGGCTCTGGCTCAATTTATAATCTCGTATCGACCAAAGGAATGAAGATGACCCCGATCGTAAAATCCATCCTCGACAAATACGAAGCTACCAGCCCGGCGGTTAAGGCGAACCTGACGCGCATCCTGATGCAGGGCCACCTCGGCGGCACGGGCAAGCTGGTTATTCTGCCGGTGGATCAGGGCTTCGAACATGGCCCGGCGCGCAGCTTTGCGATCAACCCGCCGGCGTATGATCCGCACTATCACTACCAGCTCGCGATCGATGCCGGGCTCAGCGCCTATGCGGCACCGCTCGGGATGCTCGAAGCGGGCGCCGATACGTTTGCCGGCCAGATTCCGACGATCCTCAAGTGCAACAGCTCGAACAGCTGGGCGACCAGCATCGACCAGGCCGTCACCGCCAGCGTCTCCGACGCGCTGCGGCTCGGTTGCGCGGCGATCGGCTTCACCATCTATCCGGGCGGCGACAACGTCTTCGAGCAGATGGAGGAAATCCGCGAGCTGTCCGAGGAGGCAAAGTCGGTCGGCATCGCCACCGTGATCTGGAGCTATCCGCGCGGCCCTAACCTGTCGAAGGACGCCGAACTCGCGCTCGACGTCGGTGCCTATGCCGCGCACATGGCAGCGCTGCTCGGCGCGCACATCATCAAGGTCAAGCTGCCGACCGCGCATATCGAGCAGAAGGACGCGCAGAAGGCGTATGAGGGCACCGACTGGTCGAAGCAGTCGGACCGCGTGAAGCACGTCGTCCAGTCGAGCTTTGCCGGACGCCGGATCGTGGTGTTCTCGGGCGGTGCGGCGAAGGGGTCGGACGCGGTCTATCAGGACGCCCGCGACATCCGCGACGGCGGCGGCAACGGCTCGATCATCGGCCGCAACACCTTCCAGCGCCCGCGTGCCGAGGCGCTGGAAATGCTCGCGAAGATCGTCTCGATCTACAAGAACGAGGAATAAGGCTCTGACGGATCGGGGGGGCGGGATTGATCACTTCCGCCCCCCCGATCGTCATCCCAGCGAAGGCTGGGATCTCCCGTGGCTCGGGCGGCACGTCGCCGCGGGAGACCCCAGCCTTCGCTGGGGTGACGAGGGGGTGGCAATGCTGTCCGCCCTCCACGGCAACAAGACAGGTGCATCGGACCGGCAAATTGCTCTAGGGCAGCGCGATGACCGACTTCGAAGATCCGCTGGGTCCCCTCGACCCCAATTTCGCCGCCAATTTCACGCGCGACCTGCGCCGGCCGAAATGCCAGCTCTACATTGTCTCGCCGCTCAACGTGACCGGCGGCTTTGCCGACCGGCTGGCACGCGCGCTCGACGCCGGCCCGGTTGCGGCGTTCCAGTTCCGCGTCAAGGACATCGACCAGCACGCCGCCGCCGCGCTCGCCGAGCCGTTGCAGCGGATCTGCGCCGACCGCGACGTCGCGTTCATCGTCAACGACAGCATCGCGCTGGCCAAGCGGCTCGGTGCCGACGGCGTCCATCTGGGCCAGGACGACGGCGACCCGCGCGAGGCGCGTGCGGAACTCGGCCCGGAGGCGCAGATCGGCGTCACCGCGCATGCAAGCCGCCATCTTGCGATGGACGCGGGCGAGGCGGGGGCCGACTATGTCGCGTTTGGCGCGTTCCATCCGACCACGACCAAGACCACCGAGCATGTCGCGGAGCCCATACTACTGTCGTGGTGGTCGACGCTGTTCGAGATCCCGTGCGTCGCGATCGGCGGTATCACGATCGCCAACGCACCGCCGCTGGTGGCTGCGGGTGCCGACTTCCTTGCCGTGTCGAACGGCATCTGGGGCGGTGACGAAGCCCAGGCCGTCAAGGCGTTCGCCGATCTGCTGGGGGATCGCGCGTCGCTGTCGGCGGCGTGATCCTTCGGGTCTGCCAGTACTGGTTCCGCTGATAACCGAACACGGTTCTCCTGCGAAAGCAGGAGCCCAGGAGTCTCGAGCGCTGCCTTGAGTAACCCTGGGCTCCTGCTTTCGCAGGAGAACGGCATGGTTTCGACGGCCGCGCGCGCCCGATCCGTTCAAGGGAAACAACCGTCCGTCCGACCGTTGGTGCGAAAGCGTAACGGTTAGGAAACACGATGAAGGCGATCGCGGCAACGGTTCTCGGCTTGGCGTTCATGAGCGCCGCGGTGTCGGCAGCGCCCACTCCGCCGCTCGATCGCGGGGTGTTGAAGGTCCAGGTGATCCTCGACAAGCTCGGCTTCTCGCCCGGCGTACTGGATGGGCGGCGCGGCATGACGCTGACCGCCGCGATCAAGGGGTTCCAGGAAAATCGCGGGCTGCCGACGACCGGTGAGCTCGATCAGGCGACCGTCGAGGCACTGAAGCCCTATGCCGGGGTCGAGGCGACCAAGACGCTGACGCTGTCCGCCGCGGCGCTTGCCGGTCCGTACTACGTGATTCCCAAGGGCGAGGACGAACAGGCGAAGCTGCCGGCGCTCGGCTATCGCTCACCGATGGAGAAGCTGGCGGAGATGTTCCACACCACCCCGCAGGTGCTGATGGAGCTGAATTCGCCGCAGACGCTGCTCAAGCCCGGCACCAAGGTAGTGTTCCCCAACGCGCTGCCGACCTCGCGTGCGTACGACCAGAAGCTGAAGCCCGACTGGCTCGCGACGCTGGCGATGCTCAATGTCGATGCGAACCAGCCGCAGGCGGACAAGATCGTCGTCGACAAGTCCGAGAAGGTGCTGAAGGCCTATGACAAGGCCGGCAAGCTGGTCGCGCTGTTCCAGGTGACGACGGGCAGCACGCACGATCCGCTGCCGCTGGGCACCTGGAAGATCAACGGCGCGGACTACAACCCGAAGTTCCATTACAACCCGGCGTTGTTCTGGGACGCGAAGAAGGACGACAAGAAGGCGATGCTGCCGGCGGGGCCGAACGGTCCGGTCGGCGTGGTCTGGCTTGACCTGTCGAAGGAGCATTACGGCATCCACGGCACGCCGGTGCCCGAGCTGATCGGGCGGACCGCGAGCCATGGCTGCGTCCGGCTGGCGAACTGGAACGCCGCGCGCCTCGCGATGATGGTCAAGCCCGGTACGCCGGTGGTGTTCCAGGAATAGGCCCGTGACGCGGACCTTCTGGGTTATCCTGACGCTGATCGTCGTCGCGGTCGGCGGGTTTGCGTCGATGCTGTCGTTCGGCGGCGGCAGCACCCGCATCCCGTGGCACCCGAAGGCGCCGACGGTCGTCCCCGTTGCTGTCCGGCAGGGGGTGCTGGCCGTGCCGGTCGCCGGTGTCCGCCGCGACCAGATCGCCGATAGCTGGAACGATGCGCGGGGCGGCGGCACGCGCGGGCACCACGGCACCGACATCATGGCGTCGGCCGGTGCGTCGGTGGTGGCCGCGGCGCCGGGGCGGATCGAGAAGCTGTTCCAGAGCAACCTCGGCGGGACGACGCTGTACGTCCGCTCGGTCGACGGCGGCTGGACCTATTATTACGCACACCTCGCCGGCTACGCCCCCGGCGTGCATGAGGGACAGGTCGTGAAGGCCGGCGATCCGCTCGGGTTCGTCGGCGATACCGGCGACGCGGGGGCGGGCAACTACCACCTGCATTTCGGGATCACGCGGATGGCGCCGGGCCAGCGCTGGTGGGAGGGCGAGAACGTCAACCCGTACCCCCTGCTTGCCGGTAAGGGCGCCGGCGGCTAAAGGCCTGCGCTTCGCTCTTTCCAGCAGGTATAGGTCATGAAGATCAACGCGGTCGAGATTCGTCCCGGCAACATTCTCGAATATGAAGGCGGCATCTGGCGCGCGGTCAAGATCCAGCACACGCAGCCCGGCAAGGGCGGTGCGTACATGCAGGTCGAGATGAAGAACCTGATCGACGGCCGCAAGAACAACGTCCGCTTCCGTTCGGCCGAGAGCCTGGAAAAGGTCCGGCTCGACACCGTCGACTTCCAGTACCTGTTCCGCGAGGGCGACACGCTGACCTTCATGGACAAGGTGAACTACGAGCAGATCACGCTTGACGCCGACATCCTGGGCGACGCCGCGGCGTTCCTGCAGGACGGCATGGACGTGGTCATGGAGCTTTGGGAAGAGCGGCCGATCTCGGTCCAGCTGCCCGACACGATCGAGGCGATGATCGTCGAGGCCGATGCCGTGGTGAAGGGGCAGACCGCCTCGTCGAGCTACAAGCCCGCGATCCTCGAGAACGGCGTCCGCGTGATGGTGCCGCCGCATATCGGTGCGGGGACCAAGATCGTCGTCGACGTGTACGAACAGACCTACGTCCGCCGCGCGGACTGATTGCTGCTCCCCCTCCCGTAAGCGGGAGGGGGCTGGGGGGTGGGCTCGCGCCATCGCCACCAGTTTCGGTTGAAAGCGCGAGCCCACCCCCGACCCCTCCCGCAAGCGGGAGGGGGGAGTTAGACTAACATGGCATCCCATTCCGGCATCATGACCGTCATCGAACGCGCGGCACGCAAGGCGGCCCCCCGCCTGCGTCGCGATTTCAACGAGGTCCAGCAGCTCCAAGTCAGCCGCAAGGGTCCGGCCGACTTTGTCAGCCAGGCCGATCAGCGCGCCGAACAGACGATCTACGAGGAGCTCGTCCACGCTCGTCCCGACTGGGGCTTCCTGATGGAAGAGCGCGGCGAGATCCTCGGCGATCCGAACAAGCCGCGGTTCATCGTCGATCCGCTCGATGGCACCTCGAACTTCCTCCACGGCATGCCGCATTTCTGCATCTCGATCGCGGTCGAGGAGCCGATGCCCAACGGCAAGCGCGAGATCACGACGGCGCTGGTGTACCAGCCGCTAACCGACGAGAGCTTCTGGGCGGAAAAGGGCCGTGGCGCATGGCTTACCGACCAGCGGCTGCGGGTGTCGTCGCGCCGTGACCTGTCGGAATCGCTGATCGCGACCGGCATCCCGTTCCTCGGGCACGGCGACTTCGCGCAGTGGAGCCGCATCTTCGGTGCGGTTGCCCCTGAGGTTGCGGGTATCCGCCGGCTCGGCGCCGCTGCGCTCGATCTCGCCTGGCTCGCTGCCGGTCGGTTCGACGGGTTCTGGGAATCGGACCTGAAGCCGTGGGACGTGGCGGCTGGCATGCTGCTGGTCAAGGAAGCCGGCGGGTTCGTCACCGACTTCCGCGGCGGCGACAAGCCGATGGAGCGCAACGAGTTCCTCGCCGCCAACGACTCACTGCACTCGCGGCTCCACAAGCTGGTCGCCGGCGCGCTGCGTTAAACGCGAGGCGCTACGCCAGAGAAGTCCCCGTCATGCTGAACTCGTTTCAGCATCTACCGTCGCGAGCGTGGTTCCTAATTTGGAAGCCTGCGCGTGCCGCACGGTGGATCCTGAAACAAGTTCAGGATGACGGCGGGGGCGGGAAGGCGGCGCGATATGCGGGATGGCTGGGGTCGATGTGGTGGGCCGGGCCGCCCCAATTGCATATCCTGTCCCGCATGTTGCGAGTGATTCTCACAGCCTCACCGCCTTGCCCCTCCGGGCCCATCGGCCTAAAGCGGCCCCGTTCCGTTCGCACATGCGAGAAGCCCCTTGGTTGACCTGTCGCAATATCTTCCGATCCTGCTGTTCCTGGGGGTCGCGATCGCGCTTTCGAGCACGTTCGTATTCCTGCCGATGGCGGTTTCGCGCCTAACCGGCTCGCACAAGCCCACGCCTGAAAAGCTCAGCGAATACGAGTGCGGCTTCCCCGCGTTCGAGGATCCGCGCAGCCAGTTCGACGTGCGCTTCTACCTTATCGCCATCCTGTTCATCATCTTCGATCTCGAAGCGGCGTTCCTGTATCCTTGGGCAGTCAGCGTCTTCACGCTCGGCTGGACCGCGTGGATCTCGATGATGGTCTTTATCGCCGAGCTGGCGCTCGGCCTCGTCTACGCCTGGAAGAAGGGCGCGTTGGATTGGGAATGATCATGAACGCAGGGCATTCCGGCCCCGTCGAGCTCGACCGCAACCCGGGCGCGATCGTCGCGCCCGGCCAGGGTTTCTTCGACGGGCTGAACGGTGAACTGACCGACAAGGGATTCCTCGTCACGTCGACCGAGGACCTGTTCCAGTGGGCGCGTACCGGCTCGCTGTGGTGGATGACGTTCGGGCTCGCATGCTGCGCGGTCGAGATGATCCACGTCAACATGCCGCGCTACGACCTCGAGCGCTTCGGCGCCGCACCGCGCGCAAGCCCTCGCCAGTCCGACGTGATGATCGTCGCCGGCACGCTGTGCAACAAGATGGCGCCTGCGCTGCGCAAGGTCTACGACCAGATGTCGGAGCCAAAATACGTGATCTCGATGGGGTCGTGCGCCAATGGCGGCGGCTATTACCATTACAGCTACAGCGTCGTTCGCGGTTGCGATCGCGTGGTGCCGGTGGACATCTATGTCCCCGGCTGCCCGCCGACCGCAGAGGCGCTGCTGTACGGCATCATGCAGTTGCAGCGTAAGATCCGGCGGTCCGGGAGCATCGAACGGTGAGGGCGCCCGCACCGGCCTATACGTCGAACGACGGCGTCATCGACGCGGCGCGCGCGGCGTTGGGCGGCAGCCTGATCGACGCAGTCGAGCGCGTCGGCGAGGTTGCGCTCTATGTCGAGCGCGATGCCGTGTACGACGCGATGATCGTCCTGCGCGACACACCGGGGCTTGCGTATCAGCAGCTGATGGAGATCGCTGGCGTCGACTATCCGGAGCGCGAGCCGCGGTTCGAGGTGGTCTATTGCCTGCTCTCGCTGACCCGCAACCACCGCATCCGCGTCCATGTCGCGGCCGGCGAGGACACGCCGGTACCGTCGGTGACGGGCATCTGGCCGGTCGCCGGCTGGCTCGAGCGCGAAGTCTACGACATGTACGGCGTGCTGTTCAGCGGCAATACCGACCTGCGCCGCATCCTGACCGACTATGGGTTCAGCGGGCATCCGCAGCGCAAGGACTTCCCGCTGACCGGGTATGTCGAGCTGCGCTATTCGGAAGAAGCCAAGCGCGTGGTGTACGAACCCGTGCAGCTGGCGCAGGACTTCCGCACCTTCGATTTCACCAGCCCGTGGGAGGGCGCGCAATACGCGCTGCCCGGCGACGAAAAGGCTGCGCTGCCCGAGGCGAAGGGCGCACCCACGCCGCTGAGCGCCGCCGCGATCCAGAAGGCCGACGCGGCGCAGAGCGCGACCAAGGCGCCGGCCGCGCCGAGCGAGCCCTATGCCAAGAAGGATGCGACCAGCACCGCGCAGAGCGGCGCGGGCGAACCGCATCCGGGCAACCAGAAGCAGGACAAGCCCGCTGAGTCGGACGTGATCCCGACCAAGGGTGGAGGACAGAACCAGTGAGCGACTATGTCGACGAACTGCTGCATGTTTCGGACGATGCCGATCCCACCACGGGTGACGTCGCGATCCAGAACTACACGATCAACTTCGGTCCGCAGCATCCGGCCGCGCACGGCGTGCTGCGGCTGGTCATGGAGCTGGACGGCGAGATCGTCGAGCGGGTCGATCCGCATATCGGTCTGCTCCACCGCGGCACCGAGAAGCTGATCGAGTACAAGACCTACACCCAGGCGCTGCCGTATTTCGACCGGCTCGATTACTGCTCGCCGCTGTGCATGGAGCATAGCTGGGTGCTGGCGGTCGAGAAGCTGCTCGACCTCGAAGTGCCGATCCGCGCGCAGTATCTCCGCGTGTTCTTCGCCGAGCTGACGCGCATCTCGAACCACATGCTCAACCTCGGGTCGCACGTCATGGACGTCGGCGCGATGACGCCTAACCTGTGGATGTTCGAGATCCGCGAGGATTGCATGAACTTCTTCGAGCGCGTGTCGGGCGCGCGCATGCATTCGAACTATTTCCGTCCCGGCGGCGTGCATCAGGACGCGCCGTTGAAGCTGCTAGCCGACATCGGCGACTGGCTCGACACGCGCCTGCCGCGGTTGTTCGAGGACGCGATTTCGCTGGTCGCCGACAACCGCATCTTCAAGCAGCGCAACGTCGACATCGCGACGGTGAGCCGTGACGACGCGATCAAATGGGGCTTTTCGGGCCCGATGATCCGCGGTTCGGGGATTGCCTGGGATCTGCGCAAGTCGCAGCCATACGACGTGTACGCGAAGATGGACTTCGACGTGCCCGTCGGTACCCGCGGCGATTGCTATGACCGGTTCATGGTGCGCGTCGAAGAGGTCCGCCAGTCCGCGCGGATCATGAAGCAGTGCCTGGCTGAAATGCCCGAGGGCCCGATCGCGAGCCTCGACCGCAAGGTCGTGCCGCCCAAGCGCGCCGAGATGAAGCATTCGATGGAAGCGCTGATCCATCACTTCAAGCTTTACACCGAGGGCTTTCACGTGCCGGCAGGCGACGTCTATGTCGCGACCGAAAGCCCCAAGGGCGAGTTCGGCGTGTACCTGGTCGCCGATGGCTCGAACAAGCCCTACCGCTGCAAGATCCGCCCGACCGCGTTCTCGCATCTGCAGGCGATGCACTTCATGATGAAGGGCCACATGCTCGCGGATACGACCGCAGTGCTCGGCGCGATGGATATCGTTTTTGGTGAATGTGACCGCTGATGGCTGAAGCCCCCAAAATACCCGACGAGGCAGAAACCCGCGCACGCTGGGGTTCGTTCGCGTGGACGGACGAGAACCAGGTGAAGGCGAACGAGATCTTCGGGCGCTATCCCAAGGGTCGCGAGCAGTCGGCGTCGATCCCGTTGCTCGATCTGGCGCAGCGCCAGGTCGGTGCGGAAACGCAGACGCAGGGCTGGTTGCCGGTGCCGGTGATCGAGTTCGTCGCGCGTCAGATCAGCGTGCCATACATGCGCGTGTACGAGGTCGTGACATTCTACACGATGTTCAATCTGGCGCCGGTCGGTCGTTTCCACGTTCAGGTCTGCGGCACGACGCCGTGCATGCTGCGTGGGTCGGACGACGTTCTCGCCGCGTGCAAGAACCGTGGTCTGGTCAAGGGCGGCACGACGCCGGACGGCATGTTCACGCTGACCGAAGTCGAGTGCCTGGGCACCTGCGCGAACGCGCCGATGGTGCAGATCAACGACGATAACTTCGAAGACCTCGATTACGACAAGACGACCGAGATCCTCGAGGCGCTGGCCAATGGCGGGCACCCGACGCCGGGACCGCAATTCGGTCGTCGCGCGAGCTGCCCCGAAGGCGGCCCGACCTCGCTGAAGGCGATGGTCGACGCGAACCACGATTACCGGGGGGAGTGGGCCTGATGCTCGCCGACAAGGACCGCATCTTTACCAACGTCTACGGTTTCCAGCCGTGGAATATCGACGCGGCGATCATGCGCGGCGATTGGGACAACACCAAGGACCTGATGGCGCTCGGGCAGGACGCGATCATCGACGTGATGAAGGCGTCGGGGCTGCGCGGCCGTGGCGGGGCGGGCTTCCCGACCGGCACCAAATGGTCGTTCATGCCGAAGGAGCCGAAGCCGGACCGGCCGAACTTCCTCGTCATCAACGCCGATGAATCCGAGCCGGGCAGCTGCAAGGATCGCGAGATCATCCGCCACGATCCGCACAAGCTGATCGAAGGCGCGCTGATCGCCGGGTTCGCGATGCGCGCGCGCGCCGCGTACATCTACATCCGCGGCGAATATATCCGCGAGGCCGAGACGCTGTTCGCAGCCGTCGCCGAGGCGTATGACCGCGGCTTCATCGGCAAGAATGCGTGCGGGTCGGGCTACGACTTCGACGTGTTCGTGCATCGTGGTGCAGGCGCCTACATCTGCGGCGAAGAGACCGCGATGTTGGAGAGCCTCGAGGGCAAGAAGGGCCAGCCGCGGCTGAAGCCACCTTTCCCGGCAGGTGCTGGACTCTATGGCTGCCCGACGACGGTCAACAACGTCGAATCGATCGCGGTCGCGCCGACGATCCTGCGGCGTGGCGCTGCGTGGTTCTCCAGCTTCGGCGCCGAGAACAACCGCGGCACCAAGCTGTTCCAGATCAGCGGCCATGTGAACAAGCCGTGCGTGGTCGAGGAAGAGATGAGCATCTCGTTCCGCGACCTGATCGAGACGCATTGCGGCGGTATCCGTGGCGGTTGGGACAATCTGCTCGCGGTGATCCCGGGTGGCTCATCGGTGCCGCTGGTGCCCGCAGCGCAGATCATGGACTGCGCGATGGACTTCGACGGCCTGAAGGCGGTCGGCTCGGGTCTCGGCACCGCGGCGATCATCGTCATGGACAAGTCGACCGACATCGTCCGCGCGATCAGCCGCATCTCGTACTTCTACAAGCATGAGAGCTGCGGTCAGTGCACGCCGTGCCGCGAGGGCACCGGCTGGATGTGGCGCGTGATGGAGCGGATGCGCACCGGCGACGCCGAACTGTCCGAGATCGACATGCTCCAGCAGGTCACCAAGCAGGTCGAGGGTCACTCGATCTGCGCGCTCGGCGACGCAGCCGCATGGCCGATCCAGGGCCTGATCAAGCATTTCCGCCCCGAGATGGAACGCCGCATCACCGAGAAGCGCGCGCATGCCACCAAGGGCGACCTGGCACCGATGATGGAAGCGGCCGAATAATGCCAACAGTCAAAGTCGATGGCGTCGAGATCGAGGTGCCTCAGGGTGCCACCGTGCTGCAGGCGTGTGAGCTTGCCGGCAAGGAGATCCCGCGTTTCTGTTATCATGAGCGCCTCAGCATCGCCGGCAATTGCCGGATGTGCCTGGTCGAGGTGAAGCCTGGTCCGCCCAAGCCGCAGGCGTCTTGCGCGCTGCCGGCGGCGGACAAGCAGGAGATCTTCACCAACTCGCCGATGGTGAAGAATGCCCGCGAGGGCATTATGGAATTCCTGCTCATCAACCATCCGCTCGATTGCCCGATCTGCGATCAGGGCGGCGAGTGCGATCTGCAGGACCAGTCGGTCGCCTATGGCCGCGGCCATTCGCGCTATGACGAGAACAAGCGCGCGGTCACCGAGAAGTATATGGGTCCGATCGTCAAGACGGTCATGACCCGCTGCATCCAGTGCACGCGCTGCATCCGCTTTGCCGAGGAAGTCTCGGGCGTCGAGGAGATCGGTGCGATCTTCCGCGGCGAGGACATGCAGATCACGTCCTATCTCGAGAACGCCGTGAAGAGCGAACTCAGCGGCAACGTAGTCGATTTGTGCCCGGTGGGTGCGCTGACGTCGAAGCCGTATGCGTTCGAGGCGCGTCCTTGGGAGCTCCGGAAAACGCTGACGATCGACGTGATGGACGCGGTCGGTACCAACATCCGGCTCGACAGCCGTGGTCGCCAAGTGCTGCGTTGCGTCCCGCGGATCAACGAGGACGTGAACGAGGAGTGGGCGACCGACAAGACGCGCCACGCCATCGACGGCCTCGTCCGTCGTCGTCTCGACAAGCCTTATGTCCGGGTGAACGGCAAGCTCGTTCCGGCGACCTGGGACGAGGCCTTCGCTGCCATTGCCGCGGTCGACGCGGGTAGCAGCGTCGCGGCAATCGCCGGCGACTTGGTCGATTGCGAGACGATGTTCGCCGCCAAGGCGCTGCTCGCCAAGATGAGTTCGACGATGCTCGAAGGCCGCCAGACCGGCATGGCGTACGACACGTCGAGCATGGCCGCGGTCAATTTCAACACGACGATCGCCGGCACCGAGCGCGCCGACGCGATCCTGCTGGTCGGCACCAACCTGCGCTGGGAAGCGCCGCTGGTGAACACGCGCATCCGCAAGGCGATCAAGAAGGGCGCGAAGGTCTTCGCGATCGGGGCGGAGACGGACCTGACCTACAAGGTCGAATGGCTCGGCGATGATCTGGCGCTTCTCGGCAACCTGCCCGAGGCAGTGACGGAGCTGTTCGGCAAGGCCGAGCGCCCGATGGTGATCGTCGGCGGTGCCGCGCTGAAGGGCGGCCACGGTGCCGCGTTGCAGTTCGCACAGACGTTCAACCTGGTGCGCGACGGCTGGAACGGCTTCAACGTCGTCCACATGGCGGCATCGCGGATGGGCGGGCTGATGCTCGGCTATGCGCAGAAGGGCGGCATCGCCGACGTGATGGGGGCGAAGCTCGGCTTCTTCCTCGGCGCCGACGAGGTCGACTTCTCGCAGTTCGCGGGCTTCAAGGTGTTCGTCGGCCATCACGGCGACAAGGGTGCGGCGGCTGCCGACGTCATCCTGCCGGGCGTGACCTATGCCGAGAAGTCGGGAACGTGGGTCAACCTGGAGGGCCGCGTCCAACGCGGCGAGCGCGCGGTGTTCGCCCCCGGCGACGCGCGCGACGACTGGTCGATCTTCCGGGCGCTGTCCGAAGTGCTCGGTCAGACGCTGCCGTTCGACAGCCTCGTCGGGCTGCGCGAGGAAATGTACGCCGCGGTGCCGGCGCTTCGCCATCAGGCGCTTGCGACGTTCGACTGGGCGGCGCCTGCGTTGTCCGGGTCGGGTGAGGGCGTCCTCGCCGGCTATCCGATCAAGGATTTCTACCTGACCAACGCGATCTGCCGCGCATCGCCGACGATGCAGCGCTGCTCGGCCGAACTGCTCCACGGCGAAGACTTCGCGGAGGCGGCGGAATGACCAGCTTCTTCCAGAACAGTGTCGGCCTGCCATATGGCTGGGCGTGGTTCGTCTCGACGATCATCGGCATCCTCGTGATCGCGCTGCCGCTGATGCTTGCGGTCGCGATGATCATCTACGCCGATCGTAAAATCTGGGCGGCGATGGCGTTGCGGCGTGGGCCCAACGTGGTCGGCCCGTTCGGCCTGTTGCAGAGCTTCGCCGACGGCCTGAAGGTGTTCCTGCAGGAAACCATCATCCCCGCAGCGGCCAACCGGACGCTGTTCCTGCTGGCGCCGATCATCACCTTCACGGTCGCGCTGATCGTCTGGGCCGTGGTGCCGTTCCAGACCGGCGTGGTGCTCGCCGACATAAACGTCGGGCTGCTCTACGTGCTCGCGGCGTCGTCGCTTGGCGTCTACGGGATCATCCTGTCGGGCTGGGCGTCGAACTCGAAATACCCGTTCTACTCGGCGCTTCGTGCAGCCGCGCAGATGGTCAGCTACGAGGTCGCGATCGGCTTCATCCTGATCTCGGTCGTGCTGTGGTCGGGGACGTTCAACCTGTCGGGCATCGTGCTCGCGCAGACCAACGTCTACCTTCACCTCAACGGCAATTTCTTGAACCCGCTGCTGTTCCCGATGGCGGTGATGTTCTTCATCTCGAGCCTGGCGGAAACGCAGCGCGCGCCGTTCGATCTGACCGAGGCGGAGAGCGAGCTCGTCGCCGGGTACCAGACCGAATATTCGTCGATGTCGTTCGCGCTGTTCTGGCTCGGTGAATACGCCAACGTCATCCTGATGTGCGCGCTCAACGCGATCCTGTTCTGGGGCGGGTATCTGCCGCCGGTCGACTGGGCGCCGCTCTATTACGTGCCCGGGATCATCTGGCTGTTCGCCAAGATGCTGTTCTTCTTCTTCCTGTTCAGCTGGGTGAAGGCGACCGTGCCGCGCTATCGCTACGACCAGCTGATGCGGCTGGGTTGGAAAATCTTCCTGCCGGTGTCGCTGTTCTGGGTTTTCCTCGTGTCGGGCTATCTCATGCTGACGCGCGTTGGAGTGGGTTCATGAGCGTCGCTCAGATCATCAAGTCGTTCACCCTGTGGGAGTTCGTGAAGGCGCACGCGTTGACGCTTCGCTATTTCTTCAAGGAAAAGGCGACGATCAACTACCCGTACGAGCGCAATCCGGTCAGCCCGCGGTTCCGCGGCGAGCATGCGCTGCGCCGTTATCCGAACGGCGAGGAACGCTGCATCGCGTGCAAGCTGTGCGAGGCCGTGTGCCCCGCGCAGGCGATCACGATCGAGGCCGAGCCGCGCGATGACGGCAGCCGCCGTACGACGCGCTACGACATCGACATGACCAAATGCATCTATTGCGGTCTGTGTGCCGAGGCGTGCCCGGTCGATGCGATCGTCGAGGGGCCAAACTACGAATTCTCGACCGAGACGCGCGAAGAGTTGATCTACGACAAGTCGAAACTGCTCGATAACGGCGATCGCTGGGAAAGCGCCATCGCGGCGAACCTTGCCGCCGATGCGCCGTACCGGTAGGCGCAGCCGCATGTATCGCCACCCCCTCGTCATCCCAGCGCAGGCTGCGATCTCGTGCCGCAAGCGCGCGCTCAACAACGGAAAGACCCCAGCCTTCGCTGGGGTGACGGTGACACCGTGATCCAGGCCATTGCCTTCTATCTCTTCGCGATCATCGTGATCCTCTCCGGAGCGATGACGATCGCGTCGCGCAATCCCGTGCATTCGGTGATGTGGCTGATCCTGGCGTTCTTCAACGCCGCCGGGCTGATGATCCTCGTCGGCGCCGAGTTCATCGCGATGCTGCTGGTCATCGTCTATGTGGGCGCGGTCGCGGTGCTGTTCCTGTTCGTGGTGATGATGCTCGACATCGACTTCACGGAGATGCGGGCAGGGGTCGCGCGCTATTTCGGCATCGGGCTCGCACTCGCCGTCGCACTCGCCGCCGAGGTGATGATCGCAGTCGGGGCGTGGAGCACCGGGCCGATCCAGCTTGCGCGGCGTATCGCGCCGATCGATCCGGGCGTGCCCAACATCCAGGCGATCGGCAACCTGCTCTACACACGCTACCTGTTCGTGTTTGAGGGCGCTGGCCTCGTCCTGCTGGTCGCGATGATCGGTGCGATCGTGCTGACCCACCGCCAGCGTGGCGGCGTCAAGGCGCAGAACGTCAGCCGCCAGAACGCACGCCGTCCGCAGGACGCGACGCGCAACACGCGCCCGGTCGTCGGGCAGGGAGTTGAACTGTGACGATCGGTCTCGTCCATTACCTCGTCGTCGCGGCGATCCTGTTCACCATGGGGGTGCTCGGCATCTTCCTGAACCGGAAGAACCTGATCGTCATCCTGATGGCGATCGAACTCATCCTGCTCGCGGTGAACCTCAACCTCGTCGCCTTCTCGGCATATCTGCACGATCTGGTGGGCCAAGTGTTCGCGATGTTCGTGCTGACCGTCGCCGCGGGTGAAGCCGCGATCGGCCTCGCCATTCTCGTCATCTATTTCCGCGGTCGCGGCACCATCGCGGTCGACGACGTCAACCGGATGAAGGGGTAACTCGGTTGATCCTCCTAATCGTCTTCCTGCCGCTGCTGGCATCGATCGTCGCAGGCTTCGGCAATCGCGCGATTGGCGCGGTGCCGGCCAAGATCGTCACCACCGGTGCGCTGTTCGTCTCGGCCGCGCTGTCGTGGCCGGTGTTCATCGGGTTCCTGTCGGGTGGCAGCGCCGCATCGATCACACCGGTGCTCGACTTCATCCACTCCGGCGACATGAACGTCGCCTGGGCGCTGCGGGTCGACTCGCTGACCGCGGTGATGCTGGTCGTGATCACCTCGGTGTCCGCGCTCGTCCACCTCTATAGCTGGGGCTATATGAGCGAGGACCCGGACCAGCCGCGCTTCTTCGCGTATCTGTGCCTGTTCACCTTCGCGATGCTGATGCTCGTGACCGCGAACAACCTCGTGCAGATGTTCTTCGGCTGGGAAGGGGTGGGCCTCGCATCCTATCTGCTGATCGGCTTCTGGTTCCGGAAACCCTCCGCCAACGCCGCCGCGATCAAGGCGTTCGTCGTCAACCGCGTCGGCGATCTCGGCTTCATGCTCGGCATCTTCGGCACGTTCCTGGTGTTCGGCACGGTGTCGATCCCCGAGATTCTCGCCGCCGCACCCGGCATGGCCGGATCGACCCTCGGCTTCCTCGGCCACCGCTTCGACACGATGACGGTGCTGTGCCTGCTGCTGTTCGTCGGCGCGATGGGCAAGTCGGCGCAGCTCGGCCTGCACACCTGGCTGCCCGACGCGATGGAGGGTCCGACCCCGGTGTCGGCGCTGATCCACGCCGCGACGATGGTCACGGCCGGCGTCTTTATGGTCTGCCGCCTGTCGCCGATGTTCGAACAGAGCCCGTTCGCGCTGCACATCGTGATGGGCATCGGCGCCGCCACCTGCCTGTTCGCGGCGACGGTCGCGCTGGTCCAGACCGACATCAAGCGCGTGATCGCCTATTCGACCTGTTCGCAGCTCGGCTACATGTTCTTCGCAGCGGGCGTCGGCGCGTACGGCGCGGCGATGTTCCACCTCTTCACGCACGCGTTCTTCAAGGCGCTGCTGTTCCTCGGCGCCGGCTCGGTGATCCATGCGATGCACCACGAGCAGGATATGCGCTATTACGGCGGCCTGCGGAAACAGATCCCGCTGACCTTTTGGGCGATGATGGCGGGTACGCTCGCGATCACCGGCGTCGGCATTCCCGGCATCTTCGGCAACACCGCGTTTGGTTTCGCAGGCTTCCATTCGAAGGACGCGATCATCGAAGTGAGCTGGGCGGCTGGCGAAGGCGGCACCTGGTTCGTCGGTGTGCTCGTCGCGCTGCTCACCAGCTTCTATTCGTGGCGCCTGATGTTCCTGACTTTCTGGGGCAAGCCGCGTTGGGCCGCGTCGGAGCACATCCAGCATGCGCTCCACGACGCGCACGGTCATGGCCACGACGACCATGCCCATGACGCACACGACGCGCATCATGCAGACGATCATCACGGCAACCCGGCGCAGGCCGAGGATGCGGGCGATCGTCCCTCCGAACACGGCCCAGCGCAGCACGACCTGCCGGCCGGCACCGGCGGCTATCATCCGCACGAGAGTCCGCTCCCGATGCTGATCCCGCTGATCCTGCTGTCGATCGGCGCGATCGCCGCGGGCTTCGTGTTCCACGGTTACTTCATCGAGCCGGAGTCGGGTGAGCGCTACTGGAAGGGTGCGATCGCGTTCCGCGAGGAACTGATGCACCACATGCACGGCGTCCCGCTGATGGTGAAGCTGTCCGCGACGATCGCGATGCTGCTCGGTCTGGTCGGGGCGTGGGTCGCGTACATCAAGTCGCCGAGCCTGCCGACTTCGGTCGCGGAGCATTTCCGGATCCTGTACCGCTTCCTGCTGCACAAATGGTATTTCGACGAGCTCTACGATCTGATCTTCGTGCGGCCGGCGTTCGCGCTCGGTCGGGTGCTGTGGCACCGCGGCGACGAGCAGACCATCAACCGGTTCGGGCCCGACGGCTCGGCCTGGGTGGTGCAGGTCGGGGCCCGCGTCGCCAACCGCTTCCAGACGGGATATCTCTACACCTATGCCTTCGTCATGCTGATCGGCCTGACCGCAGCCGTAACCTGGGCGATCGGACTCTATAAATGAGCGACTTCCCCCTTCTTTCGCTGATGATCGCGGTCCCTGCGACCGCCGCCGTGGCGTGCCTGTTCGTGAACGCACAGACCGCGCGCGCGATGGCGTTGTCGGCGACCTTGGTCGACCTGGTCCTGGGCGTCGTCCTGTGGGCGAGCTACGACGTCGGTGGCGCGCAGTGGCAGTTCGTCGAGGCGCACCCGGGCGTGTTCGGTCCGTTCGGCTGGATGCTCGGGATCGACGGCTTCGCGCTGATGCTGATCATGCTCAGCGTGTTCCTGATGCCGATCTGCATCGGTGCCAGCTGGCGTTCGATCACCACGCGCGTGCCGGAATACATGGCGGCATTCCTGTTCACCGAAGTGCTGATGATCGGCACCTTCGCGGCGCAGGACCTGTTCCTGTTCTACGTGTTCTTCGAAGCCGGCCTGATCCCGATGTACCTGATCATCGGAATCTGGGGCGGTGCGAACCGGATCTACGCGTCGTACAAGTTCTTCCTGTACACGTTGCTCGGCTCGGTCCTGATGTTCGTCGCCATGCTCTACATGGCGAAGACCGCGGGGACGACCAGCATCCCAGCGCTGATGGCGTACGACTTCCCCGCGTCGGTCCAGACCTGGCTGTGGCTCGCCTTCTTCGCGTCGTTCGCGGTCAAGATGCCGATGTGGCCGGTTCACACCTGGTTGCCCGACGCGCACGTGCAGGCGCCGACCGCCGGCTCGGTGATCCTGGCGGGCGTGCTGCTGAAGCTCGGCGGCTACGGCTTCCTGCGCTTCCTGCTGCCGATGTTCCCGGTCGCGAGCGGCGAGCTGACCTGGCTGATCTTCGGCCTGTCGGCAATCGCCGTGATCTACACCTCGCTGGTCGCGCTGGTGCAGTCGGACATGAAGAAGCTGATCGCCTATTCGTCGGTCGCGCACATGGCGATCGTCACGATCGGTCTGTTCGCGTTCAACCGCCAGGGCATCGAAGGCGCGATGATCATGATGCTCAGCCACGGCTTGGTATCGGGTGCGTTGTTCCTGTGCGTCGGCGTGATCTACGACCAGCTGCACACGCGTGAGATTTCGCGCTACGGCGGGCTCAGCATCAACATGCCGAAATACGCCGTGTTCTTCCTGTTCTTCACGATGGCGTCGATCGGGCTGCCGGGGACCAGCGGCTTCGTCGCCGAGTTCCTGTCGCTGATGGGCACCTATCAGGTGTCGACCTGGACCGCGCTGCTCTGCACCACCAGCATCATCCTCGGCGCCGGCTACATGCTGTTCCTGTATCGCCGCGTCGCGTTCGGCGAGATCAAGTCGGACGACGTCCGCGGCATGGTCGACCTGTCGGCGCGCGAATTCTGGCTGCTCGCACCGATCGCCGCCGTCGTGCTGTGGATGGGCGTCTACCCCGAGAGCTTCCTGGCGCCGATGCGCAAGGATGTCGGCGTGCTGCTGACCCGGATCGACAGCGCCAGGCCGATGAGTGATTCCCGACCAACTGTTGGCCACGTGGCCCCGATTGCAGCGCACGCGGAGGCGCACTGATGGATTATTCCGCAAATCTGGCAATGACCTTGCCGGAGATCGTGCTCTCGCTGGGTGCGATCGCGCTCATGCTGGTTTCGGCCTGGGGTGGTAGCGCCTCGACCAAGGCGGTGTCGTGGACCGCGGTCGCGGTGCTGGCGGGTGCCGGCGTCGCGCTGATCGGTCCGGCCTCGTCGGGTGGCCCCGCCTTTGGCGGGCTCTACCGCGCCGATGCGTTCGCGGCGTTCTGCAAGGTGCTGATCTACATCGCCACCGCGGTTTCGATCGTGCTGGCGCCGAGCTTCTTCAAGCGGACCAACGGCGACGACCTGCGTCCCGAATATCCGGTGCTGCTGCTGCTGTCGGCGGCGGGCATGGGGATGATGGTGTCGGCGGGCGACATGCTGACGCTGTACGTCGGTCTCGAACTGCAGAGCCTTGCTGCCTACGTGCTGGCAAGCTTCATGCGCCGCGACACGCGGTCGGCCGAAGCCGGCCTGAAGTATTTCGTGCTCGGCGCGCTCGCCAGCGGGATCCTGCTCTACGGCATCAGCCTGGTCTACGGCTTCTCGGGCACCACGATGTTCTCGGGTATCGCCCAGGCCTATGCAGGGCCGCGTTCGCTCGGCCTGCTGTTCGGCCTCGTGTTCGTGTTCGCCGGTATCGCGTTCAAGATCTCGGCGGTGCCGTTCCACATGTGGACGCCCGACGTGTACGAGGGCGCACCGACCCCGGTCACCGCGTTCTTCGCGTCCGCGCCGAAGGTCGCAGCCCTCGGTCTCGCGATGCGCGTCGCGGTCGAGGCGATGGGCCCGGCGACCGACCAGTGGCGCCAGATCGTGATCTTCGCGGCACTCGCCTCGATCATCCTCGGTGCGGTCGCCGCGATCGGCCAGACCAACGTCAAGCGGCTGCTTGCCTATTCGTCGATCAACAATGTCGGCTACGCGCTGGTCGGCCTCGCTGCGGGGACGCAGGAGGGCGTCTCGTCGGTGCTGATGTATCTGGTGATCTACATCGCGATGACGCTCGGCTCGTTCCTGGTGGTGCTGCAGATGCGTGGTGAGGACGGCCAGCCGATCGAGACCATCGCCAGCCTGTCGGGGATGTCGCGGACGCGCCCGGCGCTGGCGGCGGCGATGGCGATCTTCATGTTCAGCCTCGCCGGCATTCCGCCGCTGTTCGGCTTCTACGGCAAGTTCGCGGTGTTCAACGCCGCGATAGGTGCGGGGCTCTTCCCGCTCGCGGTGGTCGGCTATGTCGCGTCGGTGATCGGTGCGTATTACTACCTGCGCGTCGTCAAGACGATGTACTTCGACGATCCGGCCCCTGCGTTCGCGCCGATGGACAACCCCGTCGAGGGCGGGCTCATCGCCGTCGCCGCGATCTTCGTCTCGCCCCTCGGCTACTTCGCCATTCCGTTGATCGGCGGCTGGACGATGGTGGCGGCACGGGCGCTGTTCTGACCATCCGGACCGTCGCGGAGACGGGATCGACCAACGCCGACATGCTCGCGCTCGCGCGTAGCGGAGTCGGCGAGGGTGTGTGGTTGCGGGCGGAACGGCAGCTGTCCGGCCGTGGCCGGATGGGGCGCGAGTGGGTCTCGCCGGTCGGGAATTTCTATGGGAGCACGGTGGTTAGGTTGCGACCGACCGATCCCGCTCCTGCTACGCTAGCGTTGCTCGCGGCGGTCGCGCTCGAAGAGGCCGTCTCCACCTTCCTCCACCCCGGCGAAGGCCGGGGCCCAGGTGGGAAGGCCGTCGAAACGGCGCGCAACGCAAACCAACCGCCGCTATCCCAACTGGGCCCCGGCCTCCGCCGGGGTGGGGCAGGGGGGGTGTTGCATCTCAAATGGCCGAACGACCTTCTCTTCGAAGGCGCGAAGCTCTCCGGCATTCTCCTCGAACGCGCGGACGACGCGGTGGTGGTCGGCATCGGCGTCAACCTGGCGCACCATCCGGACCTCCCCGATCGTCCCAGCACGAGTCTTGCCGCGCACCGCACCCCGGTCGACCCAACCCAATTCGCCGAAACCCTGGCCGAAACCTTCGCCCGCTGGCTCTCCCGCTGGCGCAGCGAAGGCCTGGCCCCGATCCGTCAACGCTGGCTCGACCGCGCGCACCCCATCGGCACCGCGCTGACCGCGCGCCTGCCCGACGGCACCGTGCATGATGGCCTGTTCGACGGGCTCGACGCGGACGGCGCGCTCATCCTTCGCTTGGCGGACGGCGAACGGCGTGTCATTCACGCCGCCGACGTCTTCCTGATCTGAAAGCCCGGAGCCAATGCTGCTCGCGATAGATGCCGGCAACACCAATGTCGTGTTCGCGCTCGTCGAAGCGGGGCGGATCGCGGCGCGCTGGCGGATCGCGACCGATCCGCGGCGGACCGCCGACGAATATGCGGTGTGGCTCAGCCAGTTGCTCCAGCTCGCAGGCTATGACCGCAGCGTCGTCGAGGGCGTGATCGTCGCCACCGTCGTGCCCCGCGCGCTCCACAACCTGCAGGTCCTGGCCAGCAAGTATTTCGCTACCGACGCCGTCATCGCAGGATCGCCCGCGGCACCGTGGGACTTCGCGATCGACGTCGCCGAGCCGCAGTCGTTGGGCGCCGACCGCGCGGTCAACACCATCGCGGCGCATGCGCTGTACGACGGCGACCTGATCGTGATCGACTTCGGCACCGCGACCACATTCGACGTCAGCGACTATTCGGGCGCCTACAAGGGCGGGATCATCGCGCCGGGCATCAACCTGTCGCTCGACGCGCTGGTCACCGCGGCCGCCAAGCTGCCGCGGATCGCGATCGAGGCACCGGCGACCACCAGCGTGATCGGCCGCAGCACGATCGACCAGATGAACATCGGAATCTTCTGGGGCTATATCGCGATGCTCGAGGGGCTAGTCATGCGCCTGAAGGCGGAGATCGGCCGACCGTCCCGGGTGATCGCGACCGGCGGCTTGGCCACCTTATTCGAGAAGCAAACCAACGTATTCGACCATATCGAGCCCGACCTGACGATCCAGGGGCTGGCTATGATGTGGGATCGTACCCATATGAAGGCCTGAACGCTCGCGCCGCTGAGCCGCTGGGCTATCCCCGACATCATTCCGACCGGCCATCTGGGCCATATTATCGTACTATCTGAAAGCATTTGAATGTCCCCCAAGAACGAACTTCTTTTCTGCGCGCTGGGCGGTTCCGGCGAAATCGGCATGAACGTCAACCTCTATGGCTGTAACGGCAAATGGGTGATGGTCGATCTCGGCATCACCTTTGCCGATCCGCAATATCCCGGCGTCGACGTCATCCTGCCCGACCTGTCGTTCATCGAGGAGCGCCTCGACGACCTAGTCGGCATCGTCATCACCCACGGGCATGAGGATCATATCGGATCGTTGCCCTACCTCGCCGAAGACCTCGGCGTGCCGATCTATGCCACCCCGTTCACGATGGGGTTGATCCGCGGCAAGCTCGAGGAAGAGGGCATCGCCAACCGCGTGAAGCTCAAGATGATCCCGATGGGCGGCAACTTCCAGCTCGGGCCGTTCGGCTTCACCTTCGTCGAGATGTCGCACTCGATCCCCGAAGCCAATGCGCTGATCATCGACACCCCTTACGGCCGCGTGTTCCACACCGGCGACTGGAAGCTCGATGCCAAGCCGGTGATCGGCAACCCGACCAAGCCCGAGGGCTTCATGGCGATCGGCGACAAGGGCATCGACGTCCTGGTCTGCGATTCGACCAACATCTTCAACACCACGGCATCGGGCAGCGAAAGCACCGTCCGCCAGGGCCTGCACGAGGAAGTCAGCAAGGCCAAGGGCCGGGTGATGATCACCAGCTTCGCGTCCAACGCGGCTCGCCTCCACACCTTTGGTGAGGTAGCGAAGGAAACCGGGCGCAAGCTGTGCGTCACCGGTCGGTCGCTCGACCGGATCATCAAGGTCGCCCGCGCAACCGGGTATCTGAAGGACTTCCCGGATACGATCAGCCCCGACGAGGCGATGCGCCTGCCGCGTGACAAGGTGCTGATCATCGCCACCGGCGGCCAAGGCGAGGAGCGCGCCGCGCTGGCGCGTGTCGCCAACGGCAGCCACACGATCCAGCTCCAGGCCGACGACACCGTGATCTTCTCGTCGAAGCAGATTCCGGGCAACGAGGTCCAGATCGGCCGCATCCAGAACACGCTGGCGGCCAAGGGGATCAAGATGATCACCGAGCGCCAGGCGCACGTCCACGTCTCCGGCCACCCCGGCCAGCCCGAGCTCGCACAGCTGTACGACTGGCTGCGTCCCGACGTGTTGGTCCCGGTCCACGGCGAGATGCGGCACATGATGGAGCATGGTCGCTTCGGTCTCTCGGAGGGTATCCCGCGCGCGATCGTGCAGAGCAACGGCGACATCATCCGCCTTGCGCCAAAGGGTCCGGCCAAGATCGGCAACGCGACGGTCGGTCGCCTGGTGCTCGACGGCGATGTGATCCTGCCCGCGGACGGTGCGACCATCGCCGATCGACGTAAGCTCGCGATCAACGGCCAGATCTCGGTCGGCGTGGCGATCGCCAAGGATGGTCGCATGATCGGCCAGCCGCAGGTTCGCGTGCAGGGCGTGCCGGTCGAGGAAGATCGCGCGGCGTTCGTCGCCGATGCGGTCCAGGCGACCGCCGACGCGGTCCGCGGTGGCAAGCGCGATGCCGACAAGCTGCGCGAGCAGGTTCGCCTCGCGGTGCGCAAGGTTGCCAAGCGCTGGACCGGCAAGCAGCCGATCGTCGACGTCTTGCTGATCCAGGGCTGATCCGATGCGGTGGACCTCGGCGCTCGCGATCTACATCCTGTTCTGGTCGTTGTCGGTGTTCCTGGTCCTGCCGTTCGGCGTGCGCACGACGCGCGAAGCCGGGGGCGAACTTGTCCCCGGCCAGGCCGAAAGCGCCCCGCATGAATTCCATGCGGGGCGGATCGCGTGGCGCGTGACGATCGTCGCGACCACGCTGTTCGTGCTGTTCCAGCTCAATTACGCCTATGGCTGGATCACCCCGCAGACCGTCGATCTGTTCGGCCGCGGCAAGATGGTTACGCGCTAACGCCGCGATCCGGCGCCCCCGCGCTGACGGGGTGCTCCGCCCGCGCCGGAGTTGGAACGAAACGCTGATGGAACGACTTGCCGCATGCGCCGGTGCGCGGCAGGATGTCGTCATGACAGATATTTTATCTCCCCCGCCAGAGCAGTTCCTGCGTGAAGATGCGATCCGCGGGGGGATGGACCTGATGCTGTTCGCGCACAGCCGGCATCTGCAGCATGCGGATGTGGAACTGGAAAAGCGCGGGCTGGGGCGCGCGCACCACCGCATCCTCTATTTCCTGGGGCGCAAACCGGACATGCCGGTCAGCGAGATCCTCAACATCCTCGCGATCACCAAACAGTCGTTCGGCCGCGTCGCCAACGAACTGACCGAACAGGGGCTGATCGAGTCGCGCCCCGGCGAACGCGATCGCCGACAGCGCCTGCTGCGGCTGACGGACGAGGGCCTGAAGCTGGAGCAGCATCTGTTCATCGTCCTGCACAACAACATGGCGCGGGCGTATGAATCGTCGGGCGGGCAGGCGGTCGCGGGATACTGGGTCGTGATGCAGCATCTGATGGGCGTCGACGCACAGGGCATTTTCGCACAGATCCAGCGCGCTTGACCGAGCCATTGGGCAGTACCCGACGAACTGATTGATCGAGGTTGCGACCCGGTGTTTTGGCGGAACCAGTCGCCCGGCGGAACGCTGGCCTGCAGCAACCCGCGCCCTTCGGCCGGGGCACCAGGGAGCCCGTCATGTCCACGCCAGAAGACCTGAACGATATCTATGTCGACGAACTGAAGGACCTGTGGTCCGCTAACGACCAGATGCTCAAGGTGCTGAAGAAGATCACCACCAAGGCGAGCGATCCGGCGTTGAAGGAGATGCTGACCAAGTCGCACGAGGGCATCACCGCGCATACCGCGACGCTCAAGGAACTCATCGCCGGGCAGGACGAGAAGGTCTCCAAGGAGCATTGCAAGGGCATGGAAGGCCTGGTCGCCGAAGCCACCAAGCATGTCCTCGAAGAAGGTCCCGACAAGGGTCCGGTGCTCGATGTCCTGATCATCGCCCAGTATCAGCGGATGACGCATTACGGCATCGCCGGCTTCGGCACCGCCGCCGCCTATGCCAAGGCGCTCGGGCTGAAGGACGACGCCAAGGCGCTGCGCGACGCCACCAAGGACATCTATGGCGGCGACGAATACATGACCAAGCTCGCCGAGACCTCGGTCAACGCCAAGGCCGAAGACGCCGAATAACTACGGCCGTCTCTGCCCCCGTCATCCCAGCACGAGTCGGGGTGGCGGGGTAGGGTCGCGACGTGCGCATGACAGCGAAGTCATGGAACGCACTATCCTCGCGGGACGTACAATAGGATTACATCTCGCGAAGGTCCGCCCATGGCTACTGCCTATCCGACCCGTACTATCCAGCCTCGCGTGGTGCGCGCGCACCCGATCCACGGCATCCTGTCGGCCTATCCGCTGGCTTTGTTCACCACGGCGCTGGTGACCGACATCACCTACCTGAACACCGCGAACATGCAGTGGGCCAACTTCTCGGTCTGGCTGATCGCGGGCGGGCTGTTCATGGGCGTACTCGCGGCGATCGTCGGGATCGTCGATGCCGTTGCCAACCGCGGACGTGCGCGGGCGCGGCGCCCCTGGTTTCACAGCATCGGCACGCTGCTGATGATGGCGCTCGCGCTGCTCAACGCCTTCATCCACAGCCGCGACGCCTGGACCTCGGTCGTGCCGACCGGGATTGTCCTGTCGGTGATCGTATCGATCCTTGCGCTTGCGACCAGCTGGTCGGGCTATTCCCTCGAAGCACGGCAGGACGCATGATGCGCAACACCCTGACGCTCTCGCTGGCGACTGCCGCCGTCCTGCTCTCTGGCTGCAGCGGCAAGGGCGGCGATGCCACCGCACAGCTCGGCGCCAATCCCGGACTGCCGTCGCTGCAGCAATATCTGCTCCCGCCGATGAAGATCGCCAAGCCGGTGCCGTGGGGATCGCAGGTCCCGACGGTCGCGCCGGGGCTGAAGGTGACCGCGTTCGCGACCGGGTTCAAGAACGTCCGCTCGGTCTATGTCCTGCCCAACGGCGACGTGCTCGCGGTCGAGCCGAAGGGCCCCACCGAGCCGGTGATGCGGCCGAAGGACATCCTGGTCGGCCTGATCCAGGGCTTCGGTCACAGCAAGGTCCAGGGCGGCGACCAGATCACGCTGCTGCGTGACACCAACGGCGACGGCAAGGCGGACGTCCGCACCGTGCTGCTCGATCACCTCGTGTCGCCGTTCGGCGTCGCGTTGGTCGGCGGCGACCTGTACGTCGCCAACACCGACGCGATCGTCCGCTACCCCTATGTCACCGGCCAGACCCGGATCACCGCGCCAGGCACGATCCTGACAGAACTGCCGGGTGGACCGATCAACCATCACTGGACGAAGAGCCTGGTCGCCGGTCCCGACGGGTCGAAGCTGTACGTCGGCATCGGTTCGAACAGCAACATCACCGAAGCGGGGATCGAGGCGGAGCGCGATCGCGCTAGGATCTGGGAGGTCGACCGCGCGACCGGCGCGCACCGCGATTTCGCCACCGGCCTGCGCAATCCGAACGGCCTCAGCTGGAACCCGCAGTCCGGCCAACTCTGGGCGGTGATCAACGAACGCGACGAGATCGGTCCGGACCTGGTGCCCGATTACCTGACCTCGGTGCGCGACGGTGCGTTCTATGGCTGGCCGTACAGCTACTGGGGCCAGCACGTCGATCCGCGCGTGATGCCGCGCCGGCCGGACATGGTCGCGAAGGCGGTGATGCCCGACTACAGCCTCAGTTCGCACGTCGCGCCGCTCGGCCTCGCATTCGGGACCGCGCAGACCCCGGCGGCGTTTCGCAACGGCGCATTCGTCGGCGAGCATGGCAGCTGGGATCGCGGCCATCTGAACGGCTACAAGGTCGTCTGGGTACCGTTCATGGGCGGCAAGCCCGCCGGCAAGGCGCGCGATGTCGTCACCGGGTTCGTCGATGCGGCAAACCACGCGCGCGGCCGGCCGGTAGGACTGGCGATCGACCGCAGTGGCGGGCTGCTGATCGCCGACGATCTTGCCAACGTGGTGTGGCGGGTAACGGGCGCCTGAGGCGCTACCCTCGTTACCTGTAATACCACCCCGGCGGAGGCCGGGGCCCAGTTGGGAAGGCCGAAGTAACGGGGCGTTACCCAGGGTTACCTCCGTCCCCCAACTGGGCCCCGGCCTCCGCCGGGGTGGTGTATATGGTTGGTGACGGTTACCGCCGCGCGGGCGGCCGTCCACCGGGGCGCCGCGTGATCGGCACACCAGCCGGACGCGGCGGCCGCGGGGTCGCCTGCGTCTCGGCGATCGCATAGCCCTCCTTGCGCAGCTTGCCGAACGCATCGCGGACGCTGGTCGCGACCGCGGTCTGCACCGCCGCCGGCAGGTCGGTGAATGCGGTGTTGGCGTGCACCGCGTTCAGGTCGCGGAGCAGCGCGTTGGGCATGCCCTTGGCGCTGTCCTTGAGCGCGACGATCGCGTCGACGACGGCCGCGTTGATGATGTCCTGCATGAGGTCGGTGGCTGATTTCGGCATGCCGCCCAAAGCCACGGGATCGCGCGCCGGTCAACCCGTTGAAGTTCCGGCTTGATCCACTGCGCGCCGCGGTTCTAGGCAGTCCGGATGGTTTCCAGTCCGTCCGACGATGTCCCCGATTTCGTGGTGGTGGATGTCGAAACCGCCTGTTCGCGGGTCAGCAGCATCTGCCAGATCGGCATCGTCGGGTTTCGCGGCGGTCGCGAGATCTTCGCGTACGAGACGTTGGTCGACCCGCGCGACGAGTTCCATATGTTCAACACCCGGATCCACGGCATCGCCGCCGACCATGTCGTCGGCCAGCCGCATTTCGGCGAGATCCACGCAGTCGTCGACGCGCATCTCGGCGGCCGGACCACGGTGGCGCATTCCTATTTCGACAAGGGCGCGCTGGCCGCCGCCTGTCGCGTGCACGATTTGGATGCGATCCAGACGACTTGGCTCGACAGCGTGCGCGTCGCCAAGCGCGCCTGGCCCGAGCTGGCGAGCCACCGCCTCAATGTCCTGACCAACCATCTCGGTATCGCGCATCGTCATCACGATGCGCTGAGCGACGCGCGCGCGGCCGGGTGGGTGGTGGTTAAGGCGATCGAGCATACCGGCATCCCGCTCGCCGAGTGGTTGCTGCCCGCGCCAAAACCGCCGCAGCGCCCGCTGCCCAAGCCCGCCGCGGTGGGGCCGTTGAAGGGCGAACGCATCGCCGTGCTGGGCGAGCCGCGGGATGGACGGCTGGCGCAGGCGATCGCGGCGCAGGGCGGGCGGGTGGTCGCCTCGGTCGGGTTGACGACGACGATCCTCGCGATCGCAGGCGTGGAGCCCTATCCGGTCGACATCCGCTACAATGCGCAGTTCCTGAAGGCCGACGGGTTGCGGCGCGGCGGGCATCCGATCCGGATACTGCCCGAAGCGGCGGTGTTCGCCTAGGCGTTCAGGGCGTGTGCGGCACGGTCGCTCCGGGCGCACGATCGGGACGCATCCGGATCAGCCCCTCCTGCGCGACACTGGCGATCAGCCGTCCGTCCCGTGCGTGGATCCTGCCGGTCGCAAGGCCGCGGGCGTCGCCGGCGAACGGGCTGTCGGTGCTGTAGAGCAGCCAGTCGTCGAGCGGGACGGCGCCGTGAAACCAGATCGCGTGATCCAGGCTCGCCGGCTGCATCGCGTGATCGAACAGGTTGTAGCCGTGCGGGATCACCGCGGTGCCGAGCAGCGAATAGTCCGAGACATAGGCGAGGATCCCGCGGTGCAACGCCGTGCTGGCGGGCACGGGGCCGCGCAACCGGAACCAGTTGGCAGCGCTCGGCGGTCCGGCACCGCGCTGCACGAAAGACGGCTGGCCGACCGGGCGGACCTCGAACGCCGATGGCCGCCGCAGGAACGCGCGGGCGGTGTCGGACACGCCGTCGCCGAGCCGGTCGGCCCAGTCCTCCAGCGGGATCAGGTCTTCGGGCGGCGGGATGTCGGGCAGGGACGCGGCATGCGTCAGCCCGGTCTCCGGACGCTGGAACGACGCCGACAGCGTCAGGATCGGGATGCCGCCCTGCACCGCGATCACCCTGCGGTTGGCGAAGCTGCCACCATCGAAATCGCGCTGGACGCGGAAGATGATCGGCAGCGTCTCGTCGCCGGCGCGCAGGAAATAGGCGTGGAGCGAATGCGCGATCTTGTCGTCGATCGATTTCTGCGCCGCCATCACCGCTTGCGCGATCACCTGCCCGCCGAACACCCGGCCTGTCGCGCCCGGTTTGCGCGGTCCGCGGTAGAGATCGATGTCGAGCGTCTCGATGTCGAGCAGTGCGACGAGGGCGGTGACCAGGGGATCAATCATGCCGGCGGGCTAGCGCCAGCGCGCGCCTCGTCAACCCGCGACGGGTGCTCCGGCCGAGGATCGCCCGCGCCGCCCGCCGCCGGCGATCTCGTCGATGCGCTTGGCGAGGTCGAGCAGGTCGCGGTGCAGCCGCCCGATCGCGAAGGCGAGGCCAAAGATCCGTCCCGACTGGTCGAAGTCGAGCGTCTGCGCGTCGGGATCGCGGCGGAACGCGTCGAAGTTCTCGGCGAACCGCGCCTGTCCAGCCACCACGGTGCCGCGATCGACCGTCGTCACCGCGGTCAGCGCGGTCGCACAGCGCCGCGCCAGCGCACCCTCCGCGCGCAGCGACATCGCGGCGGCGGCGGCGAGCCCGGCGGCGGCATTGCCCGGCAACGGCTCGTCGATCGCGCGGCCGATCTGGGTCAGGTCGTTGCGCACCCGCCACAGCGTACGCGGCACCGACGACGGAATGCCGTGGTTCGCCAGCCACGACGCGCGCTCGCGGTCGGCATCCTTCATCGCCGCCTCGACCGATCCCAGTGCATTGCGCAGCGCACGGTGGTTGGGCGAGGTCGGCAACGCCATCCCGGTTTCCAGCGCTTCGGCCTGTTCGTCGAGCATCGCGCCGATCCGCTCGAGCACCGCGACGGTGCGCTCGACGACCAGGTCGCGCGAGCGCGCCGGGAGAACGAGCAGCGACGCCAGTACGCCGATCACCCCGCCCAGGCCGATCTCGATGATCCGGTCGGCGACGAACGTCGGCAGCGGCAATCCGGCAGGGGCGTTCAACAGCATGATCGCCGCGGTGACGGGCGCGATCCGCAGCTGCGGCCGCACCGCCGCGACGAACCCGCCGATGCCGGTCACCACGACGAGGACCGCGCAAACCTCGACAGGATTTGCCGGGTGGAACGCGAGGCCGATCCCGCCCAGCGCCGCGCCGATCAGCGTCCCCAGCAGCCGGTCGAGCGCCGCGCCCAGCGTACTGCCGATCGACCCCTGCATCACCACCAGCACGGTGAACACCGCCCAATAGCCCTGTTGCAGCCCGAGCATCTTGTACGTCGCGAACGTCGCCGCGACCGCGACCATCACTCGCACCGCCTGGCGCAGGCTGGCGTCGTTCTTCTGGACCCAGGCGCGGGCGAGCGGGACGATCGGCGTCATGCGACGACTGATAGGGCCGCAGGCGGGCAGGGCAACCATGCTGACAGGCGCGGGGTGCTGCGCTAGATCGGACGCATGGCCATTCGATCCCCGCTCGCCGCGATCGCGCTCTGCATCGCCTCCGCCGCCTCCGCGCAAGTCGTGGCGCCCCCGCCGCCGCCGGCCCCTGTGCTGCCAGCGCCTGCGCCGACGGTGCCGGCAACCGCGGTGCGCGTCGTGGTGACGACCAGCGACGGCCCGATCACGCTCGCGCTCGACAAGGATCATGCGCCCAAGACGACCGCGAACTTCCTCCGCTACGTCGACCAGAAGCGGCTCGACGGCGTGACCTTCTATCGCGCGATGAAGCTCGGCAACGGCGTCGGGCTGATCCAGGGCGGTCTCAAGGGCGATCCGAAACGCATCCTGCCGCCGGTCGCGCACGAACCGACCACCTTGACCGGGCTGACGCACGACGACGCGACGATTTCGCTGGCGCGCTACGCTCCGGGGACCGCGACCGCGGATTTCTTCATTACCGTCGGCGCGATCCCGTATCTCGATGCCGATCCGGCGCGAGCAGGGGACAACCAGGGGTTCGCCGCGTTCGGGCATGTCGTCGAGGGGATGGACGTGGTCCGCCGCATCCTTGAGGCGCCGACCTCGCCGACTGCAGGGGCGGGGGCGATGAAAGGCCAGATGATTGCCGCACCGGTGCGCATCCTGACGGTGCGCCGGGCGAAGTAAGGGCGTTTACGGCAGGCGGCCAATAGCGATGCGTTCCCCGGCGGAGGCCGGGGCCCAGTTGGGAAGGTGGCGGTAACGGAGCGCTGATTGTCGTCACGCATGTCCCCCAACTGGGCCCCGGCCTTCGCCGGGGAACCGAAATGGGAGCGACAGAAGCTTGTTCTCCCGCGAAGGCGGGAGCCCAGTCTGGGTCCCCGCCTTCGCGGGGAAACAAGGGGGCGGGTTGGACGCCTGAGGTTGGAGGCGAAGGTGCCGCACGCCCTCAGGCGGCGAGCGCGCTCGTCATCCAGGCTTCCGCCTTCGCCAGCGCGGCGGCGTCGTCGACGTCGATCCAGTCGAGATCGCTGCAATCCACCACCTTCGCGGCACGGTCCGCGATCAGCATCCGTACGCCTTCGGTCAGCGACGGTGCTTCCAGCGTCGCCAATGCCGCCATCAGCGCCGGCCCGATCGCGAACACGCCGGTGTCGTAGCAGTCGTGCGGCTCGAGCCCCTTGCCGATTGCGACGATCGCATCGCCTTCGGTCGCGACGCAGGTCACGTCCTCCGGATCCACCCAGTCATGCCCCAGCCGCCGGTCGATCCCGAGCCGAAGCCCGGCACCCGCACCAGCCCGCGCCATCCGCGCATAATGCGCCGGCGTGACCAGATGGTCGCACATCGCCAGCACCGCCTCGGCGCCGTCCAGCACCGGCGCGGCAGCCAACACCGACACGCCGTTCGGACGGCGCGGATCGCTCCGCACCGTCTCGACCGCGATCGACCAGCGCCGCGACGCCAGATGCGCGGCGATCGCTTCCTCACCGTAACCGAGCACCACGATCACCCGGGCCAGCCCCGCCGCAGCGAGCCCGTCGAGCGCATGATCGATCAGCGGACGCCCTGCCACCGGGCAGAGCGGCTTGTACGGTGCCGATGCGCGAAGACGACTGCCTTCGCCCGCGGCGAGAATGACCGCGGTATCGATCACCCTCACGCGGCCTTGATGAACTTCTCGACCTCGATCTGCGCGAGATCGTCGGTCATCTGGGTGCGCGGATGCTTGCAGAAATACGCGCTCGCAGGGTCGATCACGCCAGCGACGCCGCGGTCCTTGGCGATCTTGGCGCAGCGGATCATGTCGATCGCGACGCCCGCCGAATTGGGCGAATCCTCGACCGACAGGCGCAGCTCAAGGTTCATCGGCACGCCGCCGAACAGCTGGCCTTCCATCCGCAGGAAGCAGACCTTGTTGTCGTTCTGCCAAGGCACATAGTCGGACGGACCGATATGCACGTTGTCGTCGTCGAGGCGCTCGGCCGCGACCGACTGCACGGCCTCGGTCTTCGAGATCTTCTTCGATTCCAGACGGCGATGGTTCGACATGTTGAGGAAGTCGGTGTTGCCGCCGGTGTTCAGCTGATAGGTGCGATCCAGCTTGACGCCGCGCTTGGCGAACAGGTCGGTCAGCACGCGGTGGACGATCGTCGCCCCCAGTTGCGCCTTGATGTCGTCGCCGATGATCGCGACGCCGGCATCCTCGAACCGCTTCGCCCAGACCGGGTTCGACGCGATGAACACGGGGATGTTGTTGACGAATGCCACGCCCGCCTCGATCGCGCACTCGGCGTAGAATTCCGTCGCTTCCTGGCTGCCGACGGGCAAATAGTTCATCAGCACGTCGGCACCGCTAGCGCGCAGTTCGGCGACGACGTCTTCCTTGGTCGGCTCGGGCGCGTCGGCGACCAGGAAGGTGCGGTCGTCCTTGAAGTCGGCCATGTGGTCGGCGACGCCGTCCAGCTTGCGGCCCATCTTCACGACGGTGCCGGTGTTGCCGATATTGGCGGCGAACACTGCGGTGCAGTTGGGCTTGGCGAAGATCGCCTCGGCGACGTCCTTGCCGACTTTCCGCCGGTCGACGTCCCACGCCGCGACGACCTTGATGTCGCTCGGCTTGTAGCCGCCCATTTCCCAATGCATCAGGCCGACGCTGTCGTTCGTGCCCTCGCGGTAATGCTCGAGCCCCTGGACGAGCGAGCTCGCGCAGTTGCCGATGCCGACGACGGCGATCCGAATGCTATTCATTACTGACCCTGTTCCTTACGATAAATGCATGCGCGACGCCGCCTTGGCGCGCGGCGTGACCCGGACGAAGGCGCGTTCGACACGGCGGTGCCAGACGAGCCCGATGACGGCGACGATCGTCAGAGCGACGATCTCGAACCACCAGAAGATGCGCGGATTGCCCGCAAAACATGCGACGAAGATCGCCGCGACGCGAACGTTCGCGGTCAGCAGCGACAACAGCCGCAACGGCGGCGTCGCGCGCTCGCCATAGACACGACCACATGCGACCGGATCGCTCGCCTGGCCCAGCACGCGCTCGAACGGCATCGCCACGCGGTCGATGCTGGTCGCGAAACTATCGTAGAAGCGCACCAGCGCGTTACCGGTGGGAACCGCGGGCGCGGCGATCGCGATGCCCTTGACGCGGCGATGGAAGCGCGCGCGTTCGCCTTCGTACAGACTCGACTGCACCGCGTGCGCGCCGCCGGCGGCAAAGGCGAGCGCCCAGCCCTCGGGCGTGCCCACCGTGATCGCCAGCGCGACATAGATCATCGCGAACACGCCGTGGTCGACCAGCCCATCGAGCATCCGCCCGAACGGACTGGCGCTGCCGGTCGCCCGCGCGACCATGCCGTCGAGCCCGTCGGCGATCAGCCAGCCGATCGACAGCAGCAGCCCGAGTACCGCGAACCGCCAGTCATGCCACTGTGCATACGCCAGCGCCGCCATCGCCCCCAGGCACAACCCGACGCCCGATACCGCGTTCGCGGAAATTCCGCGCGCGATCGCTAAAGGCACTAGGGCCCGGCTCGCTGGGTGGATCAGCCAGAGGTTCGATGGGTCCTCGATCCGGCGATCGCGCGATCCATCCGGTGGAGGCACTGTCATAGGATTTTCATAATGCGCCGACGGGGCAATTTATGCAAGGTTGTCGCGGCATTTTGCGACCAATCGGTATGAAAGTCCGCTTGCGCCGTACGTGCGACACAACCCTCTCCCGGAGGGGGAGGACTGGAACCTCACGCGCGCTGCCCGCAATCCTCCCCTGCAAGGGGAGGTGGCTGGCGGAGCCAGACGGAGGGGTGACGCGCTCTCGACAGCGCGACACCCCTCCGTCAGCCCTGCGGGCTGCCACCTCCCCTTGCAGGGGAGGATCGAATTTTAGGGCAGCGCCGCCCGCAGTTCGCGCAGCCAGACCTCCGCGGTCCCGTCCGATGGCGCGCGCCAGTCGCCGCGCGGGGACAGCGATCCGCCAGCCGATACCTTCGGCCCATTGGGCATCGCCGACCGCTTGAACTGGCTCGTCGCAAAGAACCGCACCAGGAACTTCTCGAGCCAGTGCAGGATCGTCGGCAGGTCGTACGCCACCCGCGCATCGGCCGGGAAATCCTGCGGCCAGCGCCCCGCGGCGACATCGCGCCACGCATGCCATGCCAGGAACGCGATCTTCGACGGCGCCAGGCCATGGCGGATCACGTAATGCGCAAAGAAGTCGTTGAGCGCGTACGGCCCGACCATCGATTCGGTACTCTGGATCGCGCCATCGGCACCCGCCGGGACCAGCTCGGGCGAAATCTCCTGCGCTAGAATCGCGGTCAGGATCGCATCGGTCGCCGCGTCATATTGGTCGGTCCGGATGCACCAGCGGATCAGGAACTGGATCAGCGTCTTGGGCACGCCCGCGTTGACCGCATAATGGCTCATCTGGTCGCCGACGCCGTAGGTGCACCAGCCGAGCGCCATCTCGCTGAGGTCGCCGGTGCCGACGACGATCCCGCGCCGCTGGTTGGCGAGGCGGAACAGGTAATCGGTGCGCAGACCCGCCTGCACATTCTCGAAGGTCACGTCATACACCGGTTCGCCGCGGCCGAAGGGGTGGCCCATGTCCTCCAGCATCCGCGTCGCGGCAGGGCGAATGTCGATCTCCTCAGCCGTGATCCCCAGCGCCCGCATCAGTGCCCAGGCGTTGGCCTTGCTCGCATCGCCCGTCGCGAACCCCGGCATCGTGAACCCCAGGATATCGGTTCGCGGCCGCCCCAGCCGATCCATCGCCTTCGCCGCGACGATCAGCGCATGCGTCGAATCGAGCCCTCCGGATACCCCGATCACCAGCGTTTCCGCGCGCGCCGCGGCGAACCGCTTGGCCAGCGCCTCGACCTGGATGTTGAACGCCTCGTAACAATCCGCGTCGCGCTTTTCGGGCGTGTTCGGCACGAACGGGAAGCGGCGGATGGCACGCTCCAGCCCGAGATCGGCAACAGGCGCGGCGTGCTCGAACGCCACGCGACGGAACCGCGTCTCGGGATCGCCCGCCGCACGCGCCGCATCGTTGAACGTGCCGAAGCGCATCCGCTCCTGCTCGATCCGCTCGACGTCGACATCGGCCACCACGAGACCCGGCTCGCGCGCGAACCGCGTCGATTCGGCGATCACCTCGCCCAGTTCGTGAATCATGCCCTGGCCGTCCCACGCAACTTCGGTGGTGCTCTCGCCCGGCCCGGCGGCGGAGTAGACGTACGCACAGACGCCCCGCGCGCTCTGTGCCGCGCACAGCATCGCCCGTTCGCGCGCCTTGCCGACGACGATGTTCGACGCCGACAGGTTGCAGCAGATCAGCGCGCCCGCCAGCGCCCCCATCGTCGAAGGCGGGGTAGGGGCCCAGTAATCCTCGCAGATCTCGGCATGGAATACGAACCCGGACAGGTCGCTGGCGGCGAACACCAAGTCGGTCCCGAACGGCACGCTCTGCCCGGCGACCTCGATCGTAAGCCCGCTGAGGCCGGCGCCGCTCGCGAACCAGCGCTTCTCGTAATATTCGCGGTAGTTGGGCAAGAACGTCTTCGGCACCACGCCAAGTATCGCCCCGCGCGAAACCACCGCGCAACAATTGTACAACCGCCCGTTCCGCCTGAGCGCGATCCCGACCAGCAACACCGCGCGCAACCCCGACGTCGCCGCCGCGACCGTCGCCAGCGCATCGTCCGCGGCCCGTTGCTGTGCGGTCTGCAGGTGCAGGTCGTCGACGGCATAGGAACTGAGGTTCAGTTCCGGAAACACCACCAGGTCGACCCCGCGCGCGTCGGCCTGAGTCGCCAGTTGCACCGTCTGCTCGGCATTGAAGGCGGTGTCGCCGACCGACCCCACGGGCGTCGCCGCGGCAACCCGGATCATGCCGTGACGGTGAAGCGCGAAGAACGGATGCGTCTGGCTCATGCCGCCGTAGATACGCACGACGCAGCGCATGCGCTACGGGTTTGGCATGCGGCGGCATGGCCCGATGGGGCTGGAAAGACATCATCACGTCCAGCTTGGTGGCAAGCGGGCATCTAGAGGTACAGATTTCGCATCAGCCGTTGCTGTGCATGGCATCCAGTGAGGTTACCGCTTCGATCCGGATACGGCGATGGATCAGACCATAAGCTGGCGGTCGATCTTGCGCGACCGCGCGCATGGTTGACCGCCAGTTTTAGATCGCCCCCGAGAACGTATCGCACTGCGCCGGATCACCCGAATCGAGTCCGCGCTTCAGCCAGGACTGACGCTGGGCAGAGGTGCCGTGCGTGAAGCTGTCGGGGACGACGCGGCCCTGTGACTGCTTTTGCAGCGTGTCGTCGCCGATCGCTTGCGCGGCAGTCATGCCCTCCTCGATATCGCCGGGTTCGAGCCGGGTCTTGTTCGCATTGGCCCAGACGCCGGCGTAGCAGTCGGCCTGAAGCTCGAGACGCACCGACATCGCGTTGCCCTCAGTCTCGCTGCCTTGGCGCTGCGCGCGCTGGACCTGTTCGTTGGTACCGAGCAGCTTCTGGATGTGGTGGCCGAATTCGTGTGCGATCACATAGTCCTGCGCGAAGTCGCCTTTCGCGCCGAAGCGGTTGGCGAGTTCTGCGAAGAAGCTGGTGTCGAGATAGATGCCCTGATCGGTCGGGCAGTAGAACGGGCCCATCGCCGATTGCGCAGCGCCGCAGCCGGACTGGCCGTTGCCACCGAAGAACACGAGCTTCGGCGCCACGAACTGCTGGCCGCTCTTGGCGAAGATCGCTTCCCAGGTATGGTCGGCAGAGCTGAACGCGTTGCACGCCGCCTTGCTTTCGGGGGTCAGCGTGCAGCTCGACGTCGTGTCGGTGCCGGCCTTGCGGGTCGCGCCGGTCGGAGCCGACGATCCGCCGCCGAGCATGCCGCCCAGATTGCCGAGCCCTCCAAGCCCGCCGAACAGCGCCATCACGATCAGCACGACGACGATTCCGCCGCATCCGAACCGGCTGCCGATCATCGGCAACAGCCCGAACAACAGTCCGCCGCCGCCACCGCCGAAACCGCCGCCGCCCTGGCCGCGCTGGTCCTCGACATTGATGTTGGGATCGAAATCGTCGAGCCGCATTGGCGCTACCTTGTTGAGTCGTGTCGGTAGCGAAATGCTTGGCGCGCGCGGTGGTTGCAAGGGCTGCGCGGCGAAGGACACGCGTGACGCTGCTTTCCAGCGGTGTGAACCATTGCCGCGGGGGGACAAGCCTGTGTAGCGTTGCCCCTTGGATGTGGGGAAAACGATGCGGGCGTGTCTGATCGGGGTTGCGGCGTGTATGATGGTGGCGGGATGCGGCGGCGGTGGCACCGTCGCGTCGCCGGGGTCGGAGGCGGTGTCGCTCGACTGGCGACGCGTCGCGACGGCAGATGATCGCGGACGGCTGCGCGGCTGGCGGGGCGCGTGGATCAACGCGCTGTCACACGCCGACCCGGCTCAGATCGCCCGGGAGCCGGCGCTGTTCGATCCCGACCATGCGGTCGCGGGCGCATTGCCGCCGCCCGGCGCGTATCGTTGCCGCACGTTCAAGCTCGGCGCGCGCACCGGGGTGGGGCCGACCTTCACCGCCTATGGCTGGTTCGCCTGCCGCATCGACCGCGACGAGCGCGGGCAACTCGTGTTCGGCAAGGCCAGCGGATCGCAACGGCCGTCGGGAACGATCTATCCCGACACCGACACCCGCAGCATCTTCCTCGGCACGATGGTGCTGGGCGACGAAACCCGCGCCCTCGATTATGGCCGTGACGCCGGGCGCGATATGGCCGGCGTGATCGAACGCATCGGCGCGAAGCGGTGGCGGCTGGTGCTACCGTACCCGCGTTTCGAGTCGGTGCTGGACGTGGTGGAGCTGGTACCGGCGCGATAGCATCCGACACGCGTGGAAGGAGACAGGGCGATCTTCGTCTGACTGAACAAGGAAATACTGCTCGTCCGCTTCGATCATTTGCCCGTTTGTTAGAAAAAAACGTTGCCATTCGTTAGGCTGGCTGGCCCGGATGACTGATCTACAGACCGAACTCTTCGAATAGCTCTCTTCGCGCCACGTCTGCGCCGCTTTCTCCCTCGTCAACTTCGCCTGGCGTCGCCCATAATGCCTGGCCAGCAAAGGGCCATTTCTGTGTTCGAACCGGAAAAGCAAAACACGCTGGTCGCGGTCGCGGTCGCGCACGAGCGGACGTAACGACGGGCGCTGCATCGGTTCGCCATAATGCGAGAGGTTCACGGTGCAAATCGACCGTTTGGAAATATCGTTTCGGCATCTAGCAGCTGATATCAGTTATCATTGGGCATGCTGACCGTATGCAATTTGCATGGTCAGATCGGACCGCGCGTACGTTCGGTTTAGATCGCGACTATTGTACTTCCGACACTAAATTATGCCGCCGCGTTCCTCAACGATGCCAGGCATTGTACGCGCACCCTTTGCAGCCGGAGGTCCGAAACCTGTCCCACTGCGGCGAGCGCAGCAGCAATGTGCTGCCTCGATTCCGCCTTGGTCGGCTCGATGGTGCGATCCTCGCAAAGGGCGGGCACCCCTGGGAGGTCCGTTCGGGTCGCGAGCAGTTTTAGGACTTCGACGGGATTGCTGAGCAGGGCGTCGCTCAGCGCACCGTCGATGGCTTCGCTGCGGGCGCCGTCCGTTGCCGTGCGAAGCGCTGCGATCGCGTCGATCCAGTCGGCGCGGCCGTCCGCCGCCTCGTCCAGGGCGATGTCCCACTCGGCGTTGGACAGCGAGGCGGCCGCGGCCGCTGCGCCATTCCGGTGGATCGCCTGTTCGACGGCATGTGCGGAGGCCGGGTCGCAGTCGGATTGCTCCCGGCAGGTCTCGAACTGTCCGCAAACCGATGCGGCGAGCGTCGGCAGCGTCCGCGTATCCTCCGCGACCGAGAGGCTGGCGGCGTTGCTGCAGGACGCCCCGGCGATGACGTTGCGGCAACTGCGGCGGTCGGCGCTGGCCATCGCCCGTCGGACACTCGCTGGGACATGACGCGTATAGCTGTCGAGCGCGTCGCGCAGGTCGGCGGGCGACAGCAGCTCGAGGTGTTTCGCCGGACACTGGCGTCCCAGCTGCGCGGTGTAGGGCCGCCAGACATGCTGCAAAGTGTCGGCCGGTGCGGCCGCGCCCGCCACGGAGGCGAGCAATATCAGACACGAAGCACGTCCGTAGAGTCGCATGGTAACCTCCGACTCGTACGGGATACTTGCCGCCTTAATCTCCTGCAATCGCGAAGATCGGGTGGACACGAGCGCACCCGATCCGCGCGTCAGCGCTCGATGTCGTAGGCCGCCATCAGCCGGACGATCGTCTCGATCGGCTCGGGCGCGAGATCGATACGAACCAGGGCGGGGGGTGGTGGTGCTGGTACGGGCTGTGACGTCACGGTCATCGCACCGAACGCCTGCGCCGACGTGGGCATCTCAAGGCTCACATCGCGGTATTCGGAATCCTGGACGCGCGACAGCCGCCCGAGCTTGCCGCCCGATCCTTCGGCGATGAGCCGCGCCTGCGCCTGTGCGTTGGCCAGCGCGGCTTGCGTCGCACGCTTGCGCGCGTCGGTGTCGTCCTTCAGCCAGAACGACCGCAGCCCCGCGTTGAGCCCGCCGAGGTGGCCGACCAGCGTGACCAGCGTACCGCCATCGCCGACCCGCGGGGTGTCGATCGTGACCGGCAGCGTCGCGACATAGCCGATGATCGCGCACGCCCCCGTCGACAGCCGCTGCTGGCCATAGGAATTCGAGTCGCACTCCTTCGACCGAACCTCGCCGATGGACAGGTTGGCCGCGTGATACTCGGCGGCGTCGTGCAACAGCCCGGTCACGCCGGCACGCATCGCCTTTGCGCCGTCGCGGAGTTTCGCCGCGGCCTCGTCGGACGTAATGCCCTCACCGCGCAGCATGAAGCCAACCGTCACCATGTCCGGCAGGGTTTTCGCCGTGCCACTCGCCGATACCAGGATCTGCGGCGTCGGCGGCGGCGTCTGCGCGACGACCGGCGACCCCGCAGCGATCAACAAGCTCAGCACGACGATCTTCATGAGAATTCCTGGCAATTGGGTCAACGTATCGCTTCACGACGCGCCGATGGTCCGCCATCGGCGGTGTGTTGTCGAGGACCGAACGGCCGAATGCGACCGTACTGCTTGCAGGCTGGCTGAAAACGCGACGGTTACCCGCGCAGCGCCGACCCGCTACGGATCTACGTCATGACCCCGATTCTCTACGGCATCCGCAACTGCGACACGATGAAGAAAGCGCGCGTCTGGCTCGATGCGCACGGCTTCGCCTACGCGTTCCACGACTACAGGGCGTCCGGCATCGACGCGGAACGGCTCGAGGACTGGATCGGCCGCGTCGGCTGGGAGGTGTTGCTCAACCGCGCCGGCACGACGTTCCGCAAGCTGCCCGAGGCGGACAAGGCGGATCTGGACGCCGCCAAGGCCACCGCGCTGATGCTGGCGCAGCCGTCGATGATCAAGCGCCCGGTGCTCGACACCGGTGATGCGCTGCTGGTCGGCTTCAAGCCCGAACGCTATGAGGCCGATCTCGAACGCTAAGGAGAGTCGCATGCCCGTCGCCACCTGGAACGGCACAGAGATCGCCCGCTCCGACGATACCGTCGTGGTCGAGCGCAACCAGTATTTCCCCGCCGACAGCATCGATCCCGCGCTGCTCGAAGACAGCGCGACGACGACACATTGCCCGTGGAAGGGCGACGCCCGCTACAAGACGCTGGTGGTCGACGGACAGCGAAACGTCGACGCCGTCTGGTACTATCCCGACCCGATGCCCGCCGCCGCCGAGATCAAGGGTCGGTACGCATTCTGGAAGGGCGTCACGGTCGCCTGACGCCCGTTCCAAACCCGTCACCCCAGCGAAGGCTGGGGTCTCGCGGGGGCGGGTGCCGTGGCCCGAACCGGGAGATGCCAGCCTTCGCTGGCATGACGGCCAGGGGGGGCATATGACGGGTGGATTGTACGCCGCCCGCACCCCGCGCTAAGACCCGCCGCCATGTCCACCACCTATCAGCTCGACACCGCGACGAGTCGCGGCACCCCGACGCCGACGCCGATGAAGCGCCTTACCGTGCCCGCGATCCAGCGGCGCAAGGGCGGCGAGCCGCTGGTGATGCTGACCGCCTATACCGCGCGAATGGCGCAACTGCTCGACGCGCAGTGCGACCTGCTGCTGGTCGGCGACAGCCTGGGGCAGGTGATCTACGGCCTGCCCTCGACGCTGGCCGTCACGCTCGACATGATGTGCGCGCACGGCGCCGCGGTGGTGCGCGGCAGCTTTCACAGCGTCGTCGTCATCGACATGCCGTTCGGCACCTACGAGGCCAGCCCCGAGGCCGCCTTCGCCTCGGCATCGCGGATCATGGCGGAGACCGGCGCGGCGGCGGTGAAGCTTGAGGGCGGCGAGGCGATGGCCCCGACGATCGCGTTCCTCAC
Organism: Sphingomonas sp. R86521; assembly: GCF_042466235.1. Lineage (NCBI taxonomy): Bacteria > Pseudomonadati > Pseudomonadota > Alphaproteobacteria > Sphingomonadales > Sphingomonadaceae > Sphingomonas > Sphingomonas sp. R86521. The sequence goes on from NZ_JAXHBY010000001.1 coordinate 1,414,556, forward strand.
CGCGCGCGGCATTCCGGTGATGGCGCATATCGGTCTCACCCCGCAGGCGGTGAACGTGCTCGGCGGCTACGGTGCGCGCGGTCGTACCAACGCCGAACATGCCAAGATCGTTGGCGATGCGCGCGCGGTGGCCGACGCCGGCGCATTCGCGATGGTGGTCGAGGGCGTGCTCGAGCCGCTCGCTCGCACCATCACCGCCGAGGTTGCCTGCCCGGTGATCGGCATCGGCGCGTCGGCCGAGTGCGACGGCCAGGTCCTGGTAACCGAGGACATGCTGGGGCTGTTCGATCGCACCGCGCGCTTCGTGAAGCGCTACGACGACCTCGCCGGCCGCATTTCCGCCGCGGTCGCGGACTATGCAGGAGAGGTTCGGGCCCGGACCTTCCCGACACCCGACCAGACCTACGCCGCGAAGGATTGACCGGCGGATTGATCCGGCTTTCGTTTCACCGGCGGCACGGCTAAGGTCCGCCGCGCTTTCCCCTCAGATCCGGAGCTGTCCTTGGCCCTGCCGCCGAAAACCGATGAAGCATTCCTGCGCGAGGTCGACGAGGAACTGCGTCGCGACCAGCTTGCCGGGTTTTGGACCCGCTGGGGCCTGTGGGTCGCGGTGGCGGTCGTTGCCGCGCTCGCGGTGCTGGGCGGCTTCCTCTACTGGCAGCACCGCCAGGCCGAGGCTGCGGGCGTCGAGGGCGAGCAGTTGCAGGCCGCGTATAATTCGCTGGCCGCCAACAACGTGTCCGCCGCATCGAAGTCGCTCGGCGAACTGGCCGGGTCGAGCCGCGACGGATACCGCGCGCTGGCGATGTTCACGCAGGCCGACATCCTGTTGCAGAAGAACGACCTGAAGGGTGCCGCGCAGAAGTTCGCGACGGTCGCCGCCGATACGTCGCTGGCCAAGCCGTTCCGCGATCTCGCGCTGATCCGCCAGACCTCGGCCGAATACGACACGCTGAAGCCGCAGGTCGTGGTCGAGCGGCTGCGGCCGCTCGCGGTGCCGGGCGGCCCGTGGCTCGGCAGCGCCGGCGAGATGGTAGGCGTCGCCTATATCCGCCTCAACCAGCGCGCGCAGGCCGGGACGCTGTTCGGCCAGGTCGCGCGCGATCCGAACGTGCCCGACACGATCCGTCAACGCGCGGTTCAGATGGCGGGCGTACTGGGCGTCGACGCCACGCCGAATGCGACCCCTATCGAGGTATCCAAATGAAGAATTCCTATCGCGTAAGCGTCGCGGTGGCTGCGTTGCTGGCCCTTGGCGGCTGCGGCATCTTCAAGGGCGGGGCCAAGAAGACCCCGACGGTCGGCGAACGCGTCCCGATCCTGGTCTCGGAGAACGAGGTCGAGACCGACAAGACGATCGCCGACGTCCAGGTCCTGCTGCCCGCGGCGGCCCCGAACGACAGCTGGGCACAGCCCGGCGGCAACCCGGCGCACTCGCTCGGCCAGCTCGCGCTCGGCAACGCGCCGACCCGCGCGTGGCAGGTCGGGATCAACGGCGGCTCCAACCGCGAGCGGCTCGCCGCGGCACCGGTCGTCGCCGACAACAAGCTGTTCGTGTCGGATGTCGCCGCGGTGATCCACGCCTATGCCGCCGACACCGGCGCGCCGCTCTGGACCACCCCGCTGACCGAGGGCAAGCTCAACGCCAGCGCGCGCTTCGGCGGCGGCGTCAGCTATGACGACGGCAAGGTCTATGCGACCGACGGCGTCGGCGACGTCGTCGCGCTCAACGCCGCGGATGGCAAGCAGCTGTGGCGCGTCAAGCCCGGCGGCCCGTTGCGCGGCTCGCCCACCGTGTCCAACGGCTCGGTCTATGTGCTGACGCAGGACAACCAGATCTTCTCGCTCGATCAGGGCGACGGCAAGGTCCAGTGGGTCCAGTCGGGCACGCTGGAAACCCAGGGCGTGTTCGGCGTCGCGGCCCCCGCGGTCAGCCAGGGCACCGTGGTGGCCGGCTTCTCGAGCGGCGAACTCAGCGCCTATCGTTACGAGAATGGCCGCATCCTGTGGCAGGACGCCTTGTCGCGCACCTCGGTGACGACGTCGGTATCGAGCCTGTCGGACATCGATGCCGCGCCGGTGATCGACAACGGCAGGGTCTATGCGGTCGGGCAGGGTGGCCGCATGGTCGCGCTCGAACTCGCCACCGGCCAGCGCCTGTGGGAGCAGAACTTCGCGGGCATCTCGACGCCGTGGATCGCGGGCGAATGGCTGTTCGTGGTCACGGACGATGCACGCCTGGTCTGCCTGTCGCGCACCAACGGCAAGGCTCGCTGGATCGCACAGCTGAAGCGCTTCCAGAACGAGAAGAAGCGCAGCAACGCGGTGACGTGGTTCGGCCCGGTGCTCGCCGGCAACCACCTGATCCTGACCAATTCGCGCGGCGAGATCGTCTACGTCAACCCGGGCGACGGCGCCGTCGCCTCCACCGTCGAGACCAAGGCGGCGTTCACGCTGCCGCCGATCGTCGCGAATTCGACGCTCTACACGCTCGACCAGAAGGGCAAAATCACCGCGTACCGGTGATGGGTTGGGGGGAACTGCTGCTCCCCCCAAACCTCCGTCATTCCCGCGAAGGCGGGAACCCATACTGGCTAGCCGCGCGGCTCCATCTCGTCGTTGGAGGATATGGGTCCCCGCCTCCGCGGGGATGACGGATCGGAGCTGGGAGCACGCACCACGCATGTTCCCCTATCGTTCCAGACTTGCTACATCGCCCCCATGGCGAAACCCCAAAAACGATACGTATGCCAGGCCTGTGGGTCTGTCGCCTCGCGCTGGGCCGGCCAGTGCGCCGATTGCGCGGAATGGAATACGCTGGTTGAGGAGGCGAACACCGCCGCGACGCCGTTCCATTCGAAGCATAACCTCCAGACCGGTGGCCGCGCGATCCAGCTGGTAGGGCTCGACGCCGAGATCAAGCTGCCCGACCGGATGGCGACCGGTATCGCCGAACTCGACCGCGCGCTCGGCGGCGGCTTCGTCGAGGGCTCCGCGACGCTGATCGGCGGCGATCCCGGCATCGGCAAGTCGACCTTGCTGCTCCAGGCGGCAGCAAAGATGGCGCTGGCCGGCCAGTCGGTCGCCTATGTTTCGGGCGAGGAAGCCGCGGACCAGGTCCGGCTGCGCGCCCGTCGGCTGGGCCTGGGCGACGCGCCGGTGCAACTCGCCGCGGCGACTTCGACCCGCGACATCCTGACCACGCTGCAGACGCGTCCGCCCGCCTTGCTCGTGATCGATTCGATCCAGACGATGCACTCCGACCTGATCGAGGGCGCGCCCGGCACCGTCAGCCAGGTCCGCGCATCGGCACAGGAGCTCATCCGCTTCGCCAAGGAACGCGGCACCGCGGTGGTGCTGGTCGGCCACGTCACCAAGGACGGATCAATCGCGGGCCCCCGCGTGCTCGAACACATGGTCGACACCGTGCTGAGCTTCGAGGGCGAGCGCAGCCACCAGTACCGCATCCTCCGCGCGATCAAGAACCGCTTCGGCGGCACCGACGAGATCGGCGTGTTCTCGATGCAGACCGAGGGGCTGGCCGAAGTCGGCAACCCATCGTCGCTGTTCCTCACCCACCGCGATGACGCGATGACCGGCGCGACGGTGTTCCCCGCGCTAGAGGGCACGCGGCCGGTGCTGGTCGAGATCCAGGCGCTGACCGTCCGGCTGGCCAGCGGCGCGACGCCCAGGCGTGCGGTGGTCGGCTGGGATTCGGGCCGGCTCGCGATGATCCTTGCGGTGCTGGAGGCGCGCTGCGGGCTGAGTTTCTCGTCGGCCGAAGTCTATCTGAACATCGCCGGCGGCTACCGCGTGCAGGACCCCGCCGCCGATCTCGCGGTCGCAGCTGCGCTGATCTCGGCGATGGCCGAACGCCCGGTGCCGGTCGACGCGGTCGCGTTCGGCGAAGTCGCCTTGTCCGGCGAGATCCGCCCGGTCGCCCACGGTCCGCTGCGGTTGAAGGAAGCGAGCAAGCTCGGCTTCGAACGTGCGATGGTGCCGGCGTCGATGACGGACGAGAAATCGGGGATGCGCCTGCAAGGGTTCAAGACGCTCGGCGCATTCGTCGAACATATGCTCGGGCGCGGGTAGAAGGCAGACCGTCAGGCACAGTCAGGCGCGCTCCCCTCCCTGAAAGGGAGGGGTCGGGGGTGGGTAGCTTTCGAGGAAACACCGCGCTCCCCACGAGCCGACCCACCCCCAACCCCTCCCTTTCAGGGAGGGGAGCAACGCTCGCACGCCGTTCCGGCACTAGCCCTGAGCCCCCCGCATCCCTATTCCCTACCGCATGAACCTGACCGCGCTCGATATCATCGTCCTCCTCGCCGTCGCCGGGTCCGCGATCCTCGGTCTGCTGCGCGGGTTCGTGACCGAAGTGCTGTCGCTGTTCGCCTGGATCGGCATCGTCGCGGTGCTGAAGCTGTTCCACGTCCCGCTCGCCGCGATGCTGACGCCCGTCGTCGGCACCGTTTCCGGCGCCGCCGTCCTCGCGTTCGCGCTGATCGCCGGCGTCACCTATATCGGCGGGCGGCTGGTCGCCAACGCGATCGGCAAGCGCACGCGGACCTCGATCCTCGGCCCCGTCGACCGCGCGCTCGGCTTCGGTTTCGGCGCGCTGAAGGGCCTGATCCTTGCCAGCCTCGCCTTCCTGCTGACCACGCTGGTCCTCGACACGCTGCACGGCGGGCCATCGCGGCGGCCGGTGTGGATGACCGGCTCGCGCACCTATCCGCTGCTCAACGCGACCAGCGCCAGCATCGCCGATTTCGTCGACCGCCGCCGCCGCGGCCTGCCGGTGTTCGGCGCGCGGACGCCGCCGCTTTCGTCGACCTCGAATACAAGTGAACCCAGCCAGTGAGCGCGCCCCTCTACAACGCCGAGATCCTGCGGCTCGCCGCCACGATCCCGCATCACGAACGCCTCGCAGAGCCGATGGCGAGCGTCGAGAAGCGCTCGGCGATCTGCGGCAGCCGGGTGACCGTCGACGTCGCGCTCGACGACGCGGGCCGCGTCGGCGAGGTCGGGATGCTGGTCCGTGCCTGCGCGCTCGGCCAGGCCTCGTCGTCGCTGCTCGCCGCGAACGTGATCGGCCGCACCCCCGAGGAAGTCGCCGCCGCACGCGACGCGCTGACCGACTGGCTCGCGGGCAAGGGCGAGCAACCCGACTGGCCCGGCATCGCGATCTTCACCCCGGCGCTCGATTACACCGCGCGCCACCCCTCGATCCGCCTCGCGTTCGAAGCCGCCGCCCAAGCCGCGGTCGAAGCCGCCGCCACCGCGAAGGCGGCGTGCTGATGCACGAGGGCACCACGTCCCTGCTGCGCGACGGCGTCGTCATGCTCGGCGCGGGACTGGTCTTCGTCCTGCTGTTCCGCAAGCTCGGGCTCGGTGCGACGCTGGGCTATCTCGTCGCCGGCGCTGTCGTCGGGCCGCATGTGCTCGGCATGGTCGGCGATGCCGAGGCGAAGCTGGGGATCGCCGAACTCGGCATCACGCTGCTGCTGTTCCTCGTCGGGCTCGAACTGAACCCGACGCGGTTGTGGCGGATGAAGGAGGAGATCTTCGGGTTAGGCCTGCTCCAGGTCGTGCTGTGCGGACTGGCGATCACCGCGATCGTCTGGCTCGCGCATTTCTCGCCGACCGCGGCGCTCGCGCTCGGGCTGCCGCTGGCGCTATCGTCGACCGCGCAGGTGCTGCCGATGCTGCAGTCGTCGGGCCGCATGCGTACCCCGTTCGGCGAGCGCGCGTTCTCGATCCTGCTGTTCCAGGACCTGTCGATCGTGCCGTTGATCACGATCGTCGCGGCGATGAGCCGCAACCCCGCCGACGCCAACGCGCCACCGGGATGGCTGCTCGCGATCTACACCGTACTTGCGATCGGCGGGCTGATCATCGCCGGGCGCTTCCTGTTGCGGCCGATGTTCCGGCTGATCGGCAATCTCGGCGAGCGCGAGATGTTCGTGTTCGCCGGGCTGTTCACCGTCATCGCCAGCGCCGCGGTGATGGAGTTCCTCGGCCTGTCGACCGCGCTCGGCGCGTTCATCGCCGGTGTGATGCTCGCCGACAGCCCGTACCGCCACGAACTCGAGGCCGATGTCGAACCGTTCCGCTCGATCCTGCTCGGGCTGTTCTTCCTTGCGGTCGGCATGCTGCTCAACCTCCAGGCGATCGCCGACCGGCCGTTCTTCGTGCTGGCGATGGCGCTGGCGCTGATCGTTACCAAGACCGGCGTGATCATGGCGATCGGCCTCGCGTTCAAAATGACGTGGCGCCAGGCATTCGCACTCGGCCTTTTGCTGAGTCAGGGCGGCGAATTCGGCTTCGTCCTCTTCGCACAGGCGCAGGCCGGGTATCTGATCAAGCCCGAGGCAGCGAGCCTGTTCGGCGCGATCATCACGCTGTCGATGGCGACGACGCCGTTCCTGATGGGCATCACCAAGCGCTTCCGGGCCGAGCCCCTCGTCGAGGGCGGCGAGCGCGACGGTCCCAAGGCCGACGGCGCCAACGCGATCATCGTCGGCTATGGGCGGTTCGGCCAGACCGTCGGCCAGATGCTGCTGTTGCAGGGCATTCCGGTGACGCTGATCGATACCGATATCGAGATGATCGACATCGCTCAGGAATTCGGCGCGAAGGTCTATTACGGCGACGGCACCCGGCTGGACCTGCTCCGCCAGGCTGGCGCCGCGGATGCCGAGCTGATCTGCTTCTGCATGGACGGCGACCAGATCGAACCCGCCACGCTCGACGCGATCCACGAGGCCTTTCCCAAGGCGTCGATCTACGTCCGCGTGTTCGATCGCCGCGCACTGGTGAAGCTCAAGAAGACCTCGGCCGATTTCATCGTCCGCGAAGTCCTCGAATCCGCGGTCAAGATGGCGCGGATCGCGTTGCGCGGGCTCGACGTCTCGCCCGCCGACATCGACCGCGCGGAGGACAAATATCGCGCCAAGGACAAGGAACGCCTGGCGTTGCAGATCGAGGCCGGCGACATCCGCGCCGCGCGGACCGAGACTGCCGAACGCTTTCCCTGGGGGAATGAACCGCGATGATACTTCTGGTTCTGGCAGCGCTGTCGGGCGCCCTGGCGGTCGCAGCCGGCGCGTTCGGCGCGCACGGCGCGAGCGGCAGCGCAGCGGAATGGCTCCGCACCGGTGCGCAGTATCAGTTGGTCCACGTCGTCGCGGCGCTGGTCGCGGTGCAGATGGGGCACAAGGGCCCGGCCTGGCTGTTCGTCGCCGGCGCCGCAATCTTCGCGATCACGCTCTACGCAATGGCGCTCGGTGCCCCGCGCTGGTTCGGCGCGATCACGCCGATTGGTGGCGCACTGCTTATCGGCGGGTGGCTGTGGCTGGCATGGAACGCGCGCGGCTGACCCCGCTACCCACCCCGTCACCCTCACGCCTACCGTCATCCTGACGAAAGTCAGGACCCAGAGCCAAGCAGCGCTGCGTTCGTTACCCTGGGTCCTGACTTTCGTCAGGATGACGGGGCGGCGGGGATCACCGCTTCTTCCGGCACCGGTCCGAACAATAGACCACGCTCTCCCAATCCCGCGCCCACTTCTTCCGCCACGCAAACGGCCGCTCGCACGCCGGGCACATCTTGATCGGCAAATCCTGCTTCTTGACCCCGGTCGGCATCAGCGCGGCTGCGCGTCGAGGAACGCCTCGACGTCGGCGAGATCGACGGTCTTGTCGAGAAACGTCCGCCCGATCCCGCGCGCGAGCAGGAAGGGCAGGGTACCCGCCGCCATCTTCTTGTCGTGCCGCATATGATCGACAAGTTTCGCGCCGCTAGCCTCGATCCGCGCGGCGGCAAGGCCGTCGGGCAGCCCAACACTGCGCCAATGCGCCGCGACCCGTGTCGAGTCCTGGCCCGGACACAGCCCCTGTGCCGCCGAAAACCCGAACGCGAGCGCACACCCCGCCGCGACGCCCTCGCCGTGGATCAGCGCCTGCGAGAACCCCGTCTCCGCCTCCAACGCATGGCCGAACGTATGCCCCAGGTTGAGCAGCGCACGCGTGCCGTTGGTCTCGTGCTCGTCCGCGGCAACGATCCGCGCCTTCGCCGCGACGCTGTGCGCGATCGCATATTCGCGCAGTTCCAAATCGCCCGCCAGCAACGCCGCGCCATTCGCCTCGCACCATTCGAAGAACGCGAAATCGTCGATCAGCCCGTATTTGACGACCTCGGCATAGCCCGCGCGCAGTTCGCGCGGCGGCAGCGTGTCGAGCACCGCAGGATCGATCAGCACCATCGCCGGCTGGTGGAACGCACCGATCAAATTCTTGCCCGCGCGGGTGTTGATCGCGGTCTTGCCGCCGACCGAGCTGTCGACCTGCGCGAGCAGGCTGGTCGGGATCTGCACGAACTTGCAGCCGCGCTTGAGGATCGCGCAGGCGAACCCGACCAGGTCGCCGATCACGCCCCCGCCCAGTGCCACGACATGGTCACCGCGTTCGATCCCCAGGTCGAGCAGCCGGTCGCACAGCCGTTCCAGCGTCGCCCAGCTCTTGCTGCCTTCACCCGGCTCCAGCACGATCGTCTCGCTCGCGACCCCCGCCGCGGTCAGCGCGCCCTGCAGCGTCGCGAGATGCGGCGCCAGATTCTCGTCGGTGACGATCGCCATCGTCCGCCCGCGCGCGAGCGGCGCCAGATGATCGGCGGCGCGCGCAAGCAGCCCCGCTTCGATCAGGATCGGATAGGTCCGTGCGCCCAATTCCACGGTGATCGTCTTCATGCGCGCAAGGCTTTCAAGATGGCCGCCACGGTCGCCTCGTGCGGCGCCTTCTGGCTGGCGATGTGGATATGCGCCTGCGCGTAGATCGGGTTGCGGACGCGCGCCAGTTCGGCCAGCACCTCCTTCGCATCGCGGTTGCGCAGCAGCGGCCGCGTGTCGCGCCGGCCGACGCGCTCGGCGAGCACTTCCGGCCGCGCGCTCAGCCAGATCGAGGTCGACGCCGACAAAATCAGCGCCCGCGTGTCGTCGTTGATGAACGCGCCGCCGCCGGTCGCGATCACCTTGGGCGTGCCGTCGACCAGCCGCGAGATCACGCGGCGCTCGCCGTCGCGGAAATACGGCTCGCCGAACCGTTCGAAGATTTCGGCGACAGTCATCCCCGCCGCGGCCTCGATCTCGTGGTCCGCATCGACGAACGGCAGCCGCAGGCGCTGCGCCAGACGGCGTCCGACGGTGGTCTTGCCGACCCCCATCAGGCCCACCAGCACGATCGGTCGATCGGTCGGCAGCCCCTTCGCGGGCCGGGCATCGGGGTTGTGGCTTTGCAACATGCTGGCACGCGCTATACAGCGGCGTCGCGCGGTGGGAAACGCCGTGCGCGTTTCCTCCGGTCGTTTAAGGTTCGCCATGTCCCGCCTGCTTCTTTCGGTCGTCGTCATCCTCGTCGTGATCGTGGGCGGGTTGTTCCTGCTCGCCGGCCGCGCGACCGAGCGTCCGCAGACCCGCGTCGAGAAGGCCGTGACGCTTGCGAACCTTTCCTAAGCTTTCGCTGGCGGCGCTGGTCGCTGCTGGGGTCACCGTCGGCGGGTTTGCCGCGCTGGCGCCCGCGATCGGGCAGGACAAGCCCGAATCGATCCTGCCGCCAGGGTTCGGCGATGCCCCCGCGCCTGCGCCGGCACCCAGCCCGACCCCAACGCCTGCGCCGCGTACCGGAACGCCGATCCCGCCGACCGCGACCGTACAGCCGCTGCCGACACCGGCCGTCGATCCTTCGGCGACGCCCGATCCGGCGGCTGCTGCTGCGGCGACGCCCACGGTCGATCCGGCGGTGCTCGCGCAATATGAGATGCCGGCTTCCGCGCGCCGCTCGCTCGACACCGTCGGTCCGGTCGGGACCGGGCAGGGCGGCCTCGACGCCGACGCCTTCGGGACTGCCGATGGTCGCTATGTCGAGCGTCTGATGCGGCATTTGAGCGCGCCGCTGCCGTCGCGCTGGATGTCGATCCTGCTGCGCCGGACGCTGGCGTCGCGGCTCGATACGCCGCGTAACGTCAACGGTGCCGATTTCGCCGCCGAACGCGGCTGGCTGTTGCTGCGGATGGGCGAATCGGTCGCCGCCCGTGCCGTCGTGCAGGGCGTCGACACCGACAACTATACGCCGAAACTCTATCAGGTCGCGATGAACACGGCGCTGGCGAACGGCGATCCCGGCGGGCTGTGTCCGCTGGTCACAGGCGCGATGCGGGTCGCGCCGGCGCGCGGCTGGACGATGGCGCAGGCGATGTGCGCCGGGCTGTCGGGCTATCCGGCGCAGGCCGGGCCGCTGCTGACGACCGCGCGCCGTCGCAACGTCGCCAGCGGGATCGACCTGTTGCTGGCGCAGAAAGTGATCGGTGCTGGCGCGCAGGGGCGCCAGGCGGTGACGATCGAATGGGACGGCGTCGATCAGCTGACGAGCTGGCGGTTCGGGCTGGCGATGGCGACCGCGGTGGCGGTGCCCGACGCGCTCTACGCGACCGCCGGGCCGCAGGTGACCTATTGGCGTGCGCTCTCGCCGAGCATGACGCTGGCCGACCGCATCGGTGCGGCCGAGGCAGCGGCGGGGCAGGGCGTGCTGTCGAGCGCCGCGCTGGTCGATCTCTACAGCGCCGCGGCCGACGACGACACCGTGCAGAGCACGACCACCGCGACCGCGCGCGACCTGCAGACCGCCTATGCCGATCGCGACAGCGACGCGGGGATGGCGGCGCTGCGGCAGATATGGGGCGATGGCTCGGCGCGGCCATCCTATGCGCGGCTGGTGCTGACCGCGCGTGCGGCGGCGCGGATGCCCGCGGCGAAGGACAAGGCCGAGAACGACCGGCTGGTGGCGTCGATGCTGTCCGCCGGGCTCGATCGCACCGCGGCGCGCTGGCGTACCCGGGTCGATACCGGCAGCGATGCCTGGGCGATGATCCTGCTCGGCGATCCCGACGCGTACGGCCGCGTCGGCTATAGCGATCTGGCCGCCTATTCCGGTGACGAGGGCGATTCGGCGTTGAAGCAGCGCATGCTGTTCGCCGGGCTCGCCGGCCTGGGTCGCCTGTCGCCGGCCGATGTCGAACGCGCTGCGCAGGCGCTCGACGTCCGCATCGGTGCCGAGAACAGCTGGACGCGCGCGCTCGATTCGGCGGCGCGCGCCGGGCAGGCGGGCACCGTCGCGCTGCTTGCGGCGACCGGCATGCAGACCTCGTCGTGGAAGGGGGTGCCGCCCGAGGCGCTCTACCGGATCGTCGGCGCGCTGCGTGCGGTCGGCCTCGACGGCGAAGCGCGGATGATCGCGGCGGAGGCGATCGCGCGGGCATGACGGCGCTGGCCGATCACGCGCTGATCGACCGGTTCCTTGAGATGATGACCGCCGAGGCAGGCGCGGCCCCGAACACCGTGGCCGCTTATCGCAGCGACCTCGCGCTAGCGTCGCAGCGGCTCGACGGCGGGCTCGCCGCCGCCGATGCCGATGCGCTGACCCGCGTCGCCAACGACTGGGCGGCGCTGTCGCGGTCCACCGTCGCGCGCAAATCGGCGTCGCTGCGGCGGTTCTACGCGTTCCTCGCCGACGAGGGCCACCGCGCCGACGACCCCGGCAAGGCGCTGCCCCGTCCCGGCACCGCCCGCCCGCTGCCAAAAGTGCTCAGCCACGCCGACGTCGACCGGCTGTTCGCCGCGGTCGCCGAGCGCCAGGCGCGACCGATCGCCGATCCCAACGACCTGCGCCTGGCCGCGCTGATCGAGCTGCTCTACGGCTCGGGGCTGCGCGCGACCGAGCTCGTCAGCCTGCCGCGCAACGCGGTCCACCCCGATCGGCCGTTCCTGATCCTGCGCGGCAAGGGCGGCCGCGAACGCCTGGTCCCGATCTCGGACCGCGCGCGCGCCGCGGTTGCGGTGTGGCGCGATCATGTCGATAGCGACCGGCTCTGGTTGTTCCCGTCGGGCAAGGGGCACCTCTCGCGGATCCGCCTCTACCAGCTCGTCAAGGCGCTTGCCGCCGACGCCGGGGTGCCGCCGGACCGCGTCTCGCCGCACGTCCTGCGCCATGCGTTCGCGACGCATCTGCTGGAGGGCGGGGCGGACCTGCGCGCGCTGCAATCGATGCTCGGCCACGCCGATATCGCGACCACCGAGATCTATACGCATGTCGACGCCAGCCGGCTGGTCGAGCTGGTCAACAGCCGCCACCCGCTCGCCGATGTACCCGCCCGCGTTGACGTGCCGCCACGCGCGCCGTAACCGCGGGCGCATGCCAAGCTTCCTCGACTTCGAGAAACCGATCGCCGAACTCCAGGGCCGGATCGACGAACTCCGCGACACCGCCGCCGAAGGCAGCGTCGACCTCACCGCCGATATCACCCGGCTCCAGGCCAAGTCCGACAAGCTGTTGAAGGACACCTTCGCGCGGCTGACGCCGTGGCAGAAGACGCAGGTCGCGCGCCATCCCGAACGCCCGCACTTCAAGGATTACGTCGCGGCGCTGTTCGACGAGTTCGTGCCACTGGCGGGCGATCGCGCGTTCGGCGACGACCAGGCGATCCTAGGCGGCTTCGCGATCTTCCGCGGGCGCAAGATCATGGTGCTGGGCCACGAGAAGGGCGATGACACCGCCAGCCGGCTCCGTCACAATTTCGGCATGGGCAAGCCCGAGGGCTATCGGAAGGCGATTCGCCTGGTCGAGCTCGCAGACCGATTCGGCCTGCCGGTCGTCACGCTGGTCGACACATCCGGCGCATTCCCCGGCATCCAGGCCGAGGAGCGCGGCCAGGCCGAGGCGATCGCCCGCTCGACCGAGGCCTGTCTCGGCGCCGGCGTCCCGATCGTCAGTGCGATCGTCGGCGAAGGCGGTTCCGGCGGCGCGGTGGCGCTGGCAGCGGGCAACCGCGTGCTGATGTTCGAACACGCGGTCTATTCGGTGATTTCGCCTGAGGGCTGCGCTTCGATCCTGTGGCGCACCGCGGACAAGGCGCCGGAAGCCGCCGAGGCGATGAAGATCACCGCGCAGGACCTCAAGGCGTTCGGCGTGATCGACGCGATCGTCCCCGAACCGCTGGGCGGCGCGCACCGCGATCCGGCCGGTGCGATCGACCTACTGGGCGGCGCGCTGTCGGATGCGCTCGGTGAGCTCGTGCAACTGTCGCCGGCCGAACTGCGCCGCGACCGCCAGGCCAAGTTCCTGCAGATGGGTCGCCTCTAAGCACAAACGAAAAAGGGCGGCGGAACCGAAGTTCCGCCGCCCCATTCAATAGGTCCTTATGGGAACCTATTAGCTCACTGCGCTGCCGAGCTTGCCCGAGACGTTGTTGAACGTCTTGTTCAGCGAACCAGCGAGGCCCGACATTGCGGCCATGGCGGCGACGGCGATCAGTGCGGCAATCAGGCCGTACTCGATTGCGGTGGCGCCCTTGTTGTTCTTCAGGAACTTGCGAATCGTCTTCATTCCGGTCTCCATCGTTAGATTGTTTCAGTCACCCGGCTGCGCCGGACAGACCGGATCAGCGTTTCGACCGATACGGGGGCCGGGTTGATAAAAGTTTAAGATCGCTGCGAAATCGGCGGGACGTCGAATTCGGCGTCATCAATGCGCGGCGGCGACGCTGACATCGACGTAGTTCCACAGCCCGATCGTCTTGTCGGCGAGCGCCGTCAGCGCGAGCAGCATACCCAGGAACACCAGCGCCAGGATCAGCCCGTATTCGATCGCAGTCGCCCCGCGCCGGTCGCGCGTCAGGCGGACGAGCGTAGCGACGACGCGCTTTACGGCGGGCATGGGCAGCTTCATGGCATGGAGCCTAGCGGCAGGGACTTAACGAATGACCAACAAATGACCGATGTCGGAGTATCGAGCCTGTTGTTGCCGGTCGTCGCGGCAGCGCTGGTGGATCGGGACGGGCGGGTGCTGCTGCAGCAGCGTCCCGAGGGCAAGTCGCTGGCCGGGCTATGGGAATTCCCCGGCGGCAAGGTCGAGGCTGGGGAGACCCCGGAGGTCGCGCTGATCCGCGAGCTCGAAGAGGAACTGGGGATCGCGGTGCCGCATGCGTGCCTCGCCCCCGGCGCCTTCGCCAGCGCACCGCTCGGCGACCGGCATCTGTTGCTGCTGCTCTACATCGCGCGAAAATGGGTCGGGGTGCCGCGCGCGCTGGAGGCCACGGCGCTGAAATGGGTCCGTCCCGCAGAGATGTACGCGCTGCCGATGCCGCCCGCCGATCGCCCGCTGATCGGCCTGCTCGACGCGCTTATCTGAGCGTTCGCGTACCGCCGACGCAAACGCGGGGTTGACCATCGGCCAAAACCCCCGCATTTGCGCCGCCTTCACGCGATCGAGGCCCGATGGCGGAGTGGTGACGTAGAGGACTGCAAATCCTCGCACCCGGGTTCGATTCCCGGTCGGGCCTCCAATCGCGCTGACCCCCTTCAGATACGAGATTAGCGACGCCGTGCGACGCTGTCCGACGCTCGGAAATTCGGAATCTCGAGTGCCTCGAAGATCGGCGCGGACAACTGCCTAGATTCAGTTTGGAACTATTCAGCCTGATCTATGTTTGACCGGCATCGACTAGTTCGGCTTGCCGGATATGGCGCTATTCGGGTTCCGGCCCTGAGATCTTCGCCTTCGGTATGCCTTACTGGCCTATTCTGCAACGCTGGCGGGGCGTTCCTTGAGATATATGCGATCGCGGACGGGATGCGTGCAGCTTCCGCCCGACGCTAAGGATACTCGCATGGCTACCCTGACCGTCGGTCCGAACTCGACCTTCCGCTCCATTCAAGACGCCATGACCGCAGGCGGTCCGGGCGACGTTATTCTGCTCGAATCCGGCTATTCCGGCGAAGTCGCCTCGGTCCTCTATACCGGCATGACGATCCAGGGCGACGCCACCTCGACCGGCATCGTGCTCAACCTCGCCGGCGGCGTCACCAGCGTGACGCTCGGCGGCACCGCACCGATCAACGTGTTCGACGGCGCCGACGGCAACATGATCGTCGGCAACGACGGCGACAACGTCATCCAGGTCTCGGGCGGCGCCGACGCGGTCAGCGGCGGGCTGGGGCAGGATCGCCTGATCGTCGACTACAGCCTCGCGACCGGCGCCGTATCCGGTGATTCGCTGTCGAACTTCGCCGAAGCCGGCAGCGGCGGGCGTCTCGTCACCATCAACGGCGGGTTCGAGGATTTCACCATCCTGACCGGTAGCGGCGCCGACACCCTCACTGTTGGCAACGGCAACAACGAAGTTCGCGCCGGCAACGGTGCCAACACCATCACCGCGGGCAACGGCGTCAACCTGATCGTGGGCGGCAACGATGCCGACACCATCGTCGCAGGCGACGGCGGCAACCGCGTCGAGGCCGGCAACGGTGCCAACACGATCACCACGGGCGGCGGCGCCGACGTCATCACCACCGGCAACGGGGCGGATTCGATCACCTCGGGTGCCGGCAACGACGTCATCACCATCACCGGCGGACAGGACACCATCGTCGCCGGCGCGGGTACCGACCAGCTGATCGTCGATTATTCTGCAGCCGTGACCGCAGTCACCGGCGGCGTCACCAGCGGCAACCTCGCCGGCGGCTATGTCGGGTCGATCGCCGATCTGTCGGGCGCCAAGGCCGACTTCATGGGCGTCGAGAACTTCCGCATCACCACCGGCACCGGCAACGACACCGTGACGACCGGCGACGGCACCGACTACATCGCCGGTGGCGCAGGCAACGACGTCATCACCGCGGGCGGCGGCGACGATCTGGTGTACGGCAACACCGGCAACGACACGCTTTACGGCAATGCCGGCAACGACCAGCTGTTCGGCGGCCAGGGCGACGACTCGTTGTTCGGCGGCCAGGGCGACGACGTGCTTCACGGCAATCTCGGCAATGATCATCTCGAGGGCGGCAAGGGCATCAACGATGTCTTTGGCGACGGTGGTTCGGATACCGCGGGCTACATCAACGCCGCCTCGGGCGTGACGGTAACGCTGGTCGGGCAGGGTATCGCCGGATCCGCAGCAGTCGCACAGGCCACCGGTGTCTCCACCGATACGCTGCACGACATCGCCAACCTGACCGGATCGGCCTTCGCGGATACGTTGACCGGTGATGGCGCCGCCAACGTTCTGACCGGCGGGTTCGGCAACGACACGCTGTTCGGCGGCGACGGCAACGACACGCTGTTCGGCAACCAGGACAACGACACCCTCAACGGCGGGTTCGGCAACGACACGCTGTACGGCGGCCAGGGCGACGACGCGCTCTACGGCAACCAGGGTGACGACACGCTGATCGGTGGGATCGGCAACGATACGCTGTTCGGCGGGCAGGGCAACGACGTGCTCGACGGTGGCGACGGCAACGACATCCTCGTCGGCGGTCTGGGCAACAACACGCTCACCGGTGGGGCAGGGGCGGACAGCTTCGTCGCCAATGCCGCGGCACATGACTCGATCTTGGACTTCAACCAGGCCGCGGGCGACCGTATCGACCTGCGCTCGGTCGACGCGGTGCAGGGCAACGCCAACGCGCTCGACCGCTTCACGCTGGTCGACAGCTTCAGCGGCCAGGCCGGCCAGCTGACCGTCTCCGCCGCAAGCGATGCGGGCCATTACGTCGTCCAGGGCGACACCAACGGCGACGGAGCAGCGGACTTCGCGATCGACGTCTACGGCGCAGCTGCGGCACCGCATCAGGATGCCTTCATCTTCGCCTGATCGCGTACCGACGAGTGACTGAAACGGCCGGCCGGGGAGCGATCCCGGGCCGGCTTTTTCGTGTCAGGCGATCCCGTCGGGCCGGGTGCCGCCGACCAGTTCCAGCCGGGTGTTGGGCGTGCCGACGTCGATCCCCTCTGCCGCGAACCGCTGCAGGATCTGCATCAGCACCGCGCTGCGCGTCGGATAGGCCTCGCGCGGTCCGCTGACGTGCGCCATGCAGTTGAAGCCGATCCGCCCGTCGACGATCCCATCGAGGAACACCACCGGCGCGGGCGTGGCGAGAACCGCCTCCGCGTCCGCGAACGCCTGCAGCACGATCGCGCGCACCGGGCCCGGATCGGTGTTCAGCGGCACCGTGAACAGGATCTGGATCCGCCCCAGCGCATTCGACAGCGTCTTGTTCAGCACCGTCTCGGTGATCAGCTTCGAGTTCGGCACGATCAGCGTCGAATGATCGCCAAGCACGATCTCGGTCGACCGCACGCTGATCCGCTTGACGTCGCCCTCGTCCGCGCCGATCCGGATCAGGTCGCCGATCTTGACGGGTCGCTCGGCGAGCAGGATCAGCCCCGAGACGAAGTTCTGCGTGATCGCCTGCAGGCCGAAGCCGATGCCGACCGACAGTGCCGACAGCAGCAGCGCGATCCGCTCCAGCCCGATGCCGAGCGCGGCCAGCCCCCACAGCACCGCGATCAGGATGCCGATATAGCGCGCTACCAGCCCGACCGAATTCCGCGCACTGTCGTCCAGCTCGGTGGTCGGCAGATAGCGCGTGTTCAGCCAGCCCAGGAAACCGCGCGCCAGCGCCAGCCCGACGCCGAACACCAGCAACGCGCGCAGCACCGCCCCCGGCGAGATCGTCACCTGGCCGATCGTCAGCCCGTCCGACAGCGTGCCGAGCTGCGAGAAGAACGAGCCGAACCCGGTACCGAACGGGGTCAGGATCGCGCCCAGCGCAAACACTATCAGCACCAGCCTCAGCACGCCCGACAGCAGCACGCCGAACTGGTCGATCGCGCTCGGCCGGATGCCGATGCTGCGGCCGATCAGGATACCGGGCCGGCTGGACGCCGCGAACAGGCTGGTGGCGACGTCGTCGGCCACCGTCAGCAGGATATATAGCGCGCCGACCACGATCGCCGGCCAGAAGATCACCGATCGCATCAGCCACAGCGCCAGCCCGATATAGCCGCCGAGGATCGCGATCGCCGCGCCGATCGTCGTCGCGGTCACGACCAGCGCGATCAACGCGATCGTCGGATGCGCAAACCCCGATGCGGCCTCGCCGCCCTCCGCCTCGAGCCGGTTGCGCGCCGCGCGTCGCTGGCGGGCGATCGTGACCAGCACGCCGATCGCGACCATCAGCGTCAGCACGGCTTCGGCGGTGTCGGCGGCGGTATGCGCCGCGCGGCTGGCGCGGGCGGCATCGTTGATGGCCAGCAAAAGCGGGTCGACCAGCGCGAGCACCGCCAACCCCCAGCTCCATGGCCGCAGCGCATCTGCCAGCGCGTCATCGATCGGCAGCAACCGCCACGACGGCTGGTTGCGCAGCAGTAGCGCCCCCGCCAGCGCGGTGATGAACGCGGCGACGAAGGTCGCCGGCACCAGCGCCGCGACGATCGGCGCCCACCGCTCGTCGACCATGTTGGCCGCGCCCATGCCCCAGACGAATGCCAGCGCAGCCATTCCCGGCGTCGCGGTGCCGATCACCAGCCGCCACAGTGCATAGCCCGACCGCCGCACGCGGTGGCCCGGCACGTTGTCGATCGCATATTGCCGGCCGATCGTCCGCAGCCGCATCCGCACCGGTCCCAGCACCAGGATCGCGACCAGCAGGCCCAGCACCGCCAGCCAGCCATGCGGCCCGCGACCGCCCGCGACCGCGGTCCTGAACCCCATATGCGCGAGCTGACCGATCCGGGTCACGTCGCCCGGTACCGCTTCGGCAAGCGGACCCCAGAAGCTCGGGGTCAGCACCGACGGCAATTGCTGCGCGAGCTGCCGTCCCCGCCGCGCCGCGATCGTCGCGTCGAGTTCGTCGTCGATCTGCTTCGATTCGATCACCAGCAGCCGCGCGCGCTTGATCGCCGAATCGATCGTCGACCGCTGTTGCGCGAGCAGGCGGCGCTGCGCGGCGATATCCGGCGCTTCGGCAACGCCCGGTGTCGGGGCCCCGAGCTGCGCGATCCGCGCGTCGATCATCGTGATCTGCGTCTGCAGCGTATCCGCGCTGTCCGACGCCGACTTGCGCGCCGCCGCCAGCTTTGCAGTGACCGCGCGCTGGCCGTCCTGGTCCAGCCGGGTGTCGAGCAAGCGGTCGGTCGCCTGCACATCCGTCGATGCCTGCGCGATCGCGGCGACCGCGGTCGCGACCGGGTCGGGCGGCACGACCTGTGCGGCCACCGGTTGCGCCCAGAACAGGGTGAGTATCGCCAGCCAGAGCAGCCGGGCGCGCGTCGTCGATCGTTCTGTCATCGCTCGGCCTATACACCCGCCCGACGGATTTTGGGGCGGGAAACCAAATCTGGGCGAACCCCAAGAAATCGGTGCGCCCGCATCGCGCGTCGCAACCTATGTTCCGTGCCGCATGCAGGAGTGACCATGACCGACGAACAGACTCTGGACGTCCGCGTTACCGACGGCGGGCTAGGCGCGGAGATCCGCGGGATCGATCTGCGTACGATCGACGCGACCGGGTTCGCCGATGTGAAGCAGGCGTGGCTCGACAACCTCGTCCTGTTGTTCCGCGACCAGCAGCTGAGCGACGCCGATCTGATCGCGTTCAGCCGCCGGCTCGGCGAACTCGACCATGCGCCGGTGCAGGAAACCGGGCGCCGCTTCGTCGGCGGCATGCCCGAGCTGTATGTCGTGTCGAACGTCGTCGAGAACGGCCAGCCGATCGGCAGCCTCGGCAATGGCGAGGCGGTCTGGCACACCGACATGTCCTATACCGAGCTGCCGCCCAAGGCGAGCGCGCTCTATGCGCTGGAGGTCCCGCCGACCGGCGGAAACACCAGCTTCGTCAATATGTACGCGGTCTACGACTCGCTGCCCGACGCGCTGAAACAGCGGATCGCCGGGCTGCGCGTAAAGCACGACGGCACCTACAACAGCGGCGGTTTCGTCCGCCAGGGCGTGATCCCCAGCGACGACCCGCGCGAGGCGCCGGGCGCGCTCCACCCGATCGTCTACACCCACCCCGAGACCGGGCGGCAGGCGCTCTATCTCGGCCGTCGCCGCAATGCTTACGTCGAGGGCCTGGACCTCGCCGAGTCCGAGGCATTGCTCGACGCGCTGTGGGACCAGGTCGAGCATAGCCCGCATACCTGGACCAATGTCTGGCGGCCCGGCGACCTGGTGCTGTGGGACAATCGCTGCACCATGCATCGCCGCGATCCGTTCGATCCGGACAGCCGCCGGGTGATGCACCGGACCCAGATCAAGGGCGAAAGCCGCCCTGCGTGAGCGGCGCGTTGTCGCGCCGCCGGTTCGGGCTGAGCGTGCCCAACCAGGTGCTGGCGGTGCTCTGCCTGATGTACCTGGTGCTCTATATCGAGCGCGTGAACATCGCGACGGTCGCGCCCAGCATGACCGCCGACCTCAAGCTTACCAACGTCCAGTTCGGGCTGGCGGTCTCGGCGTTTTCCTACCCCTATGCGCTGATCCAGCTGTTCGGCGGCTGGATCAGCGACCGTTTCGGCACGCGCAGGACATTGTTGTTCTGCGGCCTGCTGGTCAGCGCGGCGACGATCCTGACCGGGTTCGTCGGCGGCCTCGCCTCGCTGTTCGCGCTGCGGCTGGCGCTCGGCTTCGGCGAAGGCTTCGCGTTCCCCAGCGCGACGCGCGCGATCGCGACGTGGCTGCCGGCCTCGCGCTGGGGTTTCGCGCAGGGCGTCACCCATGCCGCGGCGCGCCTCGGCAATGCGCTGACGCCGCCGCTGATCGTCGGCATCCTCGCCTTCGTGTCGTGGCGCGGCGCGTTCATCGCGCTCGGGCTGCTCAACCTGGTCTGGATCGTGTGCTGGCTGCTGGTCGCGCGCGACGATCCGCGAAAGCATCCCGGCATGACCGAGGCCGACCGGGCCGCGCTGCCATCCGCAAAGCCGCGCGTGCCGGTGTCGCGCGCGCTGTGGCTGCAACTGGCGAAGCGGATCGCGCCGGTGACCGCGGTCGACTTCTGCTATGGCTGGACGCTGTGGGTGTTCCTGACCTGGCTGCCGTCGTTCTTCTTCAAGAACTTCCACCTCGATCTCGCGCATTCCGCATTGTTCTCCGCGGGCGTGCTGCTCGGCGGGGTCGCGGGTGATGCGGTCGGCGGCATCGTCAGCGACCGCATCTATCGCAAGACCGGCAACCTCCAGTCCGCCCGGCGCAACGTCATCGTCACCGGCATGCTCGGCGCGTTCGTGTTCCTGATCCCGGTGGTCATGACCCACGATCTCAACACCGTCGCGATCTGCCTGTCGCTGGCGTTCTTCTTCTCCGAACTGGTGGTCGCGCCGATCTGGGCAGTGCCGATGGATATCGCCCCCGACCATGCCGGCACCGCCAGCGGGATGATGAATTTCGGGTTCGGGATCGCCGGGATCACCTCGCCGCTGGTGTTCGGTGCGCTGCTCGACTGGACCGGCAGCTGGACGGCGCCGTTCTGCGGCTCGATCGCGCTGCTGCTGGTGGGAGCGGGGCTGACCGTCTTCATGCGCCCCGACCGGCCGTTCGTCGCGCGCGCTCAGGATGGCGCGTAGCAGGCGATCCCGCTATCGGGCATCGTCATGACAACCAGCATCAGCAACGGCGGCGGCACGCGCATTGCGGGACCCGAGGACCATGTCGTCATCGTCGGCGGCGGCTTTTCGGGGACGCTGCTGGCGATCAACCTGATGCGCCACGGCGGCCCGCGCGCGACCCTGATCGAGCGCCGTCCGCGCCAGCTCGCGCGTGGGGTCGCCTACAGCGCCGCGCACCCTAGCCACCTGCTCAACGTGCGCGCCGGCAACATGAGCGCGCTGCCCGACGATCCCGATAACTTCGTCCGCTGGCTCGGCGAGCGAGGGGAGGGGGATCGCACCAGTTTCGTGCCCCGCACCACCTATGGCCGCTACCTGCGCGACATGCTCGACGCAACGCACGCACAGGCCGACGGACGGCTGGTACTGGCGGAAGGCGAAGTCTGCGCGCTCGACTCCGCAGGCCGGATCACGCTGACGATGGCGGATGGCGAGACGGTCGTCGCCGACAGCGCGGTGCTCGCGCTCGGCAATCTGCCGCCGCACACGCCGCCGGGCTTGTCCCCCAATGCGCTGCCGGACCGCGTCTATTGCCCCGATCCGTGGGCGGCGGACCTTGCCGACGGCCTGCGCGACGACGACACTGTGGTGCTGGTCGGCACCGGGCTGACCGCGATCGACGCTGCGCTGCTGCTCGACGCGCGGGGGTTCGGCGGCACCATGCTCGCGTTGTCGCGGCGGGGCCTGGTCCCGCGTCGCCATGTCGACGGCGCATCGGCGACGCGCGGTGTATCGGAAAAGCCGCAAGGGGGGCTCGCCGACCTGATCGTCCACGTCCGCGCCCGCACCGCGGAGATCGGGTGGCGCGCCGCGGTCGACGAACTCCGCCCGGTCACGCAGATGATGTGGGGCGCCGCATCGCACGCCGACCGCGCGCGCTTCCTGCGCCACCTCCGCCCCTATTGGGACGTCCACCGCCACCGTCTGGCGCCCAATGTCGCCGACCGAGTCGATGCGCTGGTCGAATCGGGGCGGCTGCGCTTCGTCGCCGGCAAGCTGGTCGGCGCGGTCGGGCAGGGGGACCACGCCGACCTGACCTGGCGCCCGCGGGGCAGCATCGACCCCGTCGTCACCCGCGCCGCGCGGATCGTCAATTGCACCGGGCCGCAGGGCGATCTGCTGCGCTCCGACGAACCGCTCGTCCGCCATCTGCTCGACAGCGGTGCGATCCGTCCCGATCCGCTCCGCCTGGGCGTCGACGTCGACGCGCAGTCCCGCGCGATCCGCCGCGACGGCAGCGCCGACGAACGCCTCCACTGCATCGGCCCGATGACCCGCGGCGGCCTTTGGGAAGTCGTCGCGGTCCCCGACATCCGCCAGCAGAGCTGGGACCTCGCCCGCCGCCTGTCCAACGCGCAATGGGTCGGCGGCGAAGGGCTGTAAGTTCAGCCCCAAGCAACCGTAACGGATATTCTCCTCACTCCGCACGAAATGCCGACTGGCGCGTTCAGCCTGCTCGGCCCGGTGGTGAAGGACAGCCCTTGTTACGTTTTCTAGTCGCAGAGAGTGAAACCGAGGACGAGCGCAAGACGCGTCGCCGCAGCGTCGGCAAGAGCTCGGGCGAAACCTACGCCGCCACCTTGGCGCAGCTTCGCCCCGATGCCGACATCGCTATCGTCGCCCCCGCCGATGAAGACGCCGACGTGATCGACATCGAAGCGATGCGCGCGTTCGATGCCGTCTTCATCACCGGCTCGCCGCTCCACGTCTATGACGACACTCCGGAGGTGCGCCGGCAACTGGCCTTCATGCGGACGGTATTCGCGTCGGGCACGCAGTCCTTCGGCTCCTGCGCGGGCCTGCAACTCGCGGTCGCGGCGGCGGGAGGAAAGGTGCGCAAAATGCCCGGGCCGATGGAAGCCGGCGTCGCACGCCGCATCACCGCGACCGAGGCGGGGCAGGGCCATCCTCTGCTCGCCGGACGCCCGCCAAGCTGGGACGCACCCGCGATCCACGGCGACGAAGTGGAGGCACTGCCGGCCGACGCGACATTACTCGCGACGAATGGCGTCACCGCGATCCAGGCCGCCGAAATACGCCATGCAGGCGGGATTTTCTGGGGAGTGCAATATCATCCCGAGCTCGCGCCCGGAGAAATCGCCGCAGCGCTTCGCCGCCAGGCTAGCGACATCGTCGCGGCGGGGCTTGCCGAAACGACGGACGACGTCGAATGCCGAGCCGCTCAACTCGACATCCTGCAGCACGAACCCGATCGTCTTTCGGCGATGTGGTCGCTTGGGGTCGATCGCGAATTTGCCACCGAGGCAAACCGGCGTCTGGAACTGACAAATTTCCTCAACCATCTTGTCGAGGACAACGACGATCGGTGAAAAGACAGGTCCGGCCCGCCGTAGCGAACCGGACCCAATCCGTTACATGGACGAGAGCATCTCGATGTGATGCTGCACGACCGGAGCGATCCCGGCCGCGACCTGCTTCAGTGCCGGCGCCGTGCCGGACGAGGCATAGCCCTGGTGCAGCGCCAGCGCCTGCTGATGCGCCGTCTTCTGCTGCGTGATGTACAGCGTGTCGCGCGTCGTACCCTTCGCAGCCTTCAGCGCCGCGATATTCTTGCGACCCATCGCGTCGAGCATCGGCGGCTTGGGGGTCAGCTTCGACTGCATCGCAGCGGCCTTGACGTCCGCGGTGCTCTTAGTGTGATCGCTGACCATCATCGTCGCGAACTGCTTCAGTGCGGTGTTCGTGGTCGTTGCCATGACCAGCTTGCTCGACTGGATTTCATACTGATCGCCGGCACCGGCCTTCATGACATAGGTGGCGGGGGTCGGTGCTGCCTGTGCTGCTGCCAAGGTCGGCACGGCAATCAGGGCGGCGGCAAGTAAAACTCGGTTCATACATCTCTCCTACGCTTCGTTCTGCGTGAAGCGATAAGGTATCGGATGCGTCTAGAGTTCCATCGCGCAGGCCTTGAGTTGCGTGATCTTCGCTAAATCTAAACGAAAAAGGCACAACACAGATCAATACTGTGGTCGTAACGAACAGCGATGTATCGCAGCGAACCGGCGCGAGCACGTCGTATAGGCCCCAAACCAGACAGCCTAGCTTACATTTCAACCCTTCGAAATCTCAGCCTAACATATTGAATATACATGCATCCCGACGCCCTTCAGGGACGTAGCTTCGTTACAGGAGGATCGCATGATCGAAACACTGCGTACCGATACCTTCGTCGCAGTCGCCGACGAGGGATATGTACTGGTCGACGGGTCCAGATGCGCCGTCACACTGGCCCCCAAAGACGCCCTGTTCCTCGCGGAACAGTTGATTGCCGCTGCCACCGATGCAATGGGGCAGCGCGCGACGGCGGAAATGCGGCGGACCATGAAGCCGACCTGAGCGGCAGTTCAGCCCACACCGGGCGAGACTAGCTCGGCTGTGCTTCGCTTTCGTCCTCCGCCGAACCGCCTACGGTCGGCGCCAGCACGTCTGGATCGACGACCCGCCCGTCCTCGACGCCGGCATCCGTAGTAGCGCCCTCTAGCGCAGCCTCCATGAACGCGATCTGCTCGTCGGCCACGCCCGATCCCGTCGGCTGGTTTGCCAGATCGGCGAAACTCTGCGGCTCGGGCTGAACGTTGGGATCGTCGGACATCGGTCTCTCCTTCATGGTCCCGCTCAACGCATCAGCGCGATACTCAGTGCCAAATCGGAAAACACGCGCACAGCACGTATTCGCCGAAGAAAGATGTAAACGAAGCTGCAGCAACTGCAGAAAATATGGTCGGGAAGAGAGGATTCGAACCTCCGGCCCCTGCCTCCCGAAGACAGTGCTCTACCAGGCTGAGCTACTCCCCGACGGAGTCCGGAGGGGCGCTGAAGCGGCCGTCCGTGCTTGGAGGCGCGGCTATAGCCACAGCTTTGCCCCCACGCAAGCCGTCAGTTCGACGGCGCCAGCTTGGTGTTGAGCACCCAGCCGACATTGTCGTTCTCGTCCGCGACTTCCCACCACAGGCCGGCCTTGGTGCCGGTAGGATAGACGATCGCGCCGACCGGCAGCGTGCGCAGGATCTTGGCCGTTGCGACGCCACTCGCGCGCATCGCGACCGGGCCTTGTGCGGTATACGTCTTGGTTGGAGCGGCCTCCGCCGTGCCCGCGCTGCCCGGTGTCACCAGGCCCAGCCCCGTCACCAGCTTGGTGTAGGCCTGGATAAAGCTCAGCGTTACGATCCGGCCGATGTCGGTGTTGTCGTAGCCGCCGCCGATCGCGCCGCCGACCGCGAAGAACCCGCCCGCCCCGAAGGCGAGGTTGTTCTTGGCCGCATAGCCTTCCTCGACCGCCAGCGTCTCGGTGGTGCGGACGTTGGTCAGCGAGAGGACGGTGTTCGCCTCCATCTTCTTGCTCTTGATGCCGCCGAGCAGCCCGCCGACGCGACCGCCCAGCAAGCCACCGACCGCACCCGCCGCACCGCTGCCGCTGACGTTGCTGTTGGCACCCTGGATCTCGGCGACCAGCACATAGTCCGCGGCCTTGATCTGGCCCTGTCCGACGTTCGAGCGGCGCTGCAGCCCGAGGCCTTCTCCGATCGCGCGCTCGCGGCTGGCAGCATTCAGGCCGGTGCCGCGATCGACCAGGTTGAAGCAGCCCGACCGCTGGACCAGCGCCCGCAGCACCTTGGACGGCGGCGCGAGGCTGTTCTGCGTCCACGCATAGGGATCGTCGCCATCGGCGATCGACAGCGTGCCGAGTTTGCGCGTGCAACGCGGCACGTCGTTGGCAGCCTGCACCTGCATCTGCTGGCCTTTCGACGCGCGCGCCTGCGCATCGGCGGCGGCCGGCAGCAACAGCGTGGCGGCGAGCGTGATGGTTGCGATTCGAATCATGAAAAATCCCCCCGGAAGAATTGATCGATGTTTATCGGCGGTTTTTGACGGGGGGAAGTCGTCACGCGACGTCGCGCTTTGGCATATGCGCCGCGCGATGCTAACGGCTCCGGGACCTCCTTTTCGCAAAGAACGATAACCAGTGACCACGCCGCTCGACCGCATCCGCAATTTCTCGATCATCGCGCATATCGACCACGGCAAGTCGACGCTTGCCGATCGCCTCATCCAGCAGACCGGAGGGCTGACCGAGCGCGAGATGTCCGAGCAGGTGCTCGACAACATGGACATCGAGAAGGAGCGCGGCATCACCATCAAGGCGCAGACCGTGCGCCTTGCCTACAAGGCGAAGGACGGGCTCGACTACGTCCTCAACCTGATGGACACGCCGGGCCATGTCGACTTCGCCTATGAAGTCAGCCGCAGCCTTGCCGCGTGCGAAGGCGCGCTGCTGGTGGTCGACGCCGCGCAGGGCGTGGAAGCGCAGACGCTCGCCAACGTCTATCAGTCGATCGAGCACGACCACGAGATCGTGCCGGTGATCAACAAGATCGACCTGCCCGCCGCCGAGCCCGAGAAGGTGCGGAAAGAGATCGAAGACGTCATCGGCATCGACGCGTCGGAGGCTGTGCTGGCATCGGCCAAGTCGGGGATCGGCATCGCCGAGATCCTCGAGGCGATCGTCACCAAGATCCCGCCACCCAAGGGCGACCCCGAGGCGCCTCTGAAGGCGATGCTGGTCGACAGCTGGTACGACCCGTATCTCGGCGTCGTCATCCTCGTCCGCGTGATCGACGGCGTCCTGAAGAAGGGCCAGCAGATCAAGTTCATGCAGACCGGGACGATGCACCTGGTCGACCGCGTCGGCTGCTTCCGGCCCAAGATCGAGCAGCTGACCGAGCTCGGCACCGGCGAAATGGGCTTCATCACCGCGCAGATCAAAGAGGTCGCGCAGACCCGCGTCGGCGATACCATCACCGACGCCAAGCGGCCTGCGCTGGAGGCATTGCCGGGCTTCAAGGAAGTCCAGCCGGTCGTATTCTGCGGGATGTTCCCGGTCGATGCCGCGGAGTTCGAGAAGCTGCGCGAATCGATCTCGAAGCTGCGGCTCAACGATGCGAGCTTCTCGTTCGAGATGGAAACCTCGGCGGCACTCGGCTTCGGCTTCCGCTGCGGCTTCCTAGGGCTGTTGCATCTGGAGATCATCCAGGAGCGTCTCACCCGCGAGTATGATCTGGACCTGATTACCACCGCGCCTTCCGTCGTATACGAGATCGAGCTGAGCCACCCCGATCCGGCCGGCACGACGCATATCGAGCTGCACAACCCCGCCGACATGCCCGAGCCCAACAAGATCGCGACGATCAGCGAGCCGTGGATCGAGGCGACGATCTACGTCCCCGACGAATATCTCGGGTCGGTGCTGAAGCTGTGCCAGGATCGCCGCGGCATCCAGAAGAACCTGACCTATGTCGGTGGACGCGCGCAGGCGACCTACGAGCTGCCGCTGAACGAAGTGGTGTTCGACTTCTACGATCGGCTGAAGTCGATGTCGAAGGGCTATGCGAGCTTCGACTATCACCAGATCGGCTACCGTGAAGGTGACCTCGTCAAGATGGGTATCCTCGTCAACGAGGAGCCGGTCGACGCGCTGAGCATGATCGTCCACCGCGGCACCGCCGAAGTCCGCGGCCGCGGCATGGTCGAACGCCTCAAGGAACTGATCCCGCGCCACCTGTTCAAGATCCCGATCCAGGCGGCGATCGGCGGCAAGGTGATCGCGCGCGAGACGATCAGCGCGATGCGCAAGGACGTCACCGCGAAATGCTATGGCGGCGACGCCACCCGCAAGAAGAAGCTGTTGGAAAAGCAGAAGAAGGGCAAGCTGAAGATGCGCGAGTACGGCAGCGTAAGCATCCCCCAGGAAGCCTTCATCGCCGCGCTCCGCATGGGCGACGACAGCTAAAACCACTTAAAATCCTACCCCGCCAGGGGGAGGTGGCACGCGTAGCGTGACGGAGGGGGAGGGCAACGACATGTCCGTTCCGTGTCCTCCCCCTCCGTCGCCTTCGGCGCCACCTCCCCCTGGCGGGGGAGGATGAGCGCCCGTCATCCCGGGCTCGTCCCGGGATCCAGGGTTGCAGGCGTCGACGCCCGGGGCCCTGGATCCCAGCCTTCGCCGGGATGACGAACCGTTTCGCTAGCCGTAACGACGTGACGCATTTGTCAGGAGCGGCGCGGGCGTTCAGGATGGTAACGCCAGCCCAAATCGCACACGCGGAGCTCCATGTCACAACGTCCCGTCTTCTTCGATGCCAGCGGTCGCCGGCGCCGGCGTTTCGCACTCGCGGTCGCCGCCTTCCTGGCGCTGCTCGTCCTTGCGGTGGTGGTGTTCGCGGTCTCGATCGGCGTCGTGCCGGCCGCGCCGCTGTTGCCGATCGAGCCCGAGCACGCCGCGCTCCACCGGCTGCCGCCGCCGCGTGGCGGGATCATCGGCCGCACCCGTCGCGACATCGACTATTACGCCAAGCGGCTGTTCGGCGTCCCCGCGCGGCCGGGGCATCCCCGCGTGGGCAATCCGGCGCTCGCGATCGCCTTTCACGCGCCGTGGGACCAGTCGAGCACCGCCAGCCTCGCCCGCCATGTCGAACAGCTCGACTGGCTGATCCCGGGCTGGATCTCGGTCACCGGCGCCGATCACCACATCACCGTGTTCCGTGACCAGGCTGGCCGCGACATCCTCAACAAGGCGGTGCACCGCCCGGTGATCCTGCCAATGGTGCAGAACGCGGTGAACGGCGACTGGGACGGCGCCGGCAGCGCCGCGATGTTCGCCGATCCGAAGACGCGCGGTGCCTTCCTCGACCGGCTCGTGCCGTTCCTCGCGGTCAACCATGCCGGCGGCGCGTTCTTCGACTTCGAGGACCTGCCGGTCAGCGCGCAGCCCAATTACCGCGCGTTCCTCGCCGAGGCCAAGGCGCGGTTCGCGCCGCGCGGCTGGGTGGTCGCGATCGCGGCGCCGGTCGCCAATCCCGACTGGAACCTGCCGGCTTATGCCGCGGTGACCGACAAGATCTTCCTGATGGCGTATGACGAGCACGAGACCAGCGGGCCGCCCGGACCGATCGCGTCGCAGCGCTGGTTCGCGCGCACCGTCGCCGACGCCGCACGCGGGATCCCGCCGGCCAAGCTGGTCGTCGCGATCGGCTCCTACGCCTATGACTGGCACGACAAGGGCGGCGACGCGCTCGACATCGAGGAAGCGTGGCAGAACGCCGCCGATTCGGGCACCGTCCCGACCTTCGACAAGGAGAGCGGCAACAGCAGCTTCGCTTATTCGGAAGGCAATAGCCGCCACCAGGTCTGGATGCTCGATGCAGCCTCGGCCTACAACCAGATCGCGTTCCTGCAAAAGGCAGGGCTCGGCAGCGTCGCGCTGTGGCGGCTCGGGTCGGAGGATCCGGGGCTCTGGTCGATCTTCGGCCGCGACCACCGCACCCTGCCGGTGCCCGATTCGATCGATCAGATGCCGGCGGGCACCAATGTCGATATCGAGGGATCGGGCGAAATCCTGAAGATCGCCGCGACCCCGGTGACCGGCATCCGCGACGCGGTACCGGCAAAGGACGGCACGATCGCCGACGTCCGGTTCCTGCGGATGCCGTCCCCGTACGTCGTCGACCGCACCGGCTATCGCCCGAAGCAGCTGGCGCTGACGTTCGACGACGGCCCCGATGCGGAATGGACCCCGCAGATCCTCGACATCCTCAAGCGCGAACATGCGCCGGCGACGTTCTTCGTGATCGGCGAGAACGCGCTGACGCAGCGGTCGCTGCTGGTGCGGATGGTCGCGGAGGGGCATGAGATCGGCAGCCACACCTATACCCACCCCAATCTCGCCACGGTCTCGCCGCGCCAGGTCAAGTTCGAGCTGAACACCACGCAGCGGCTGTTCCAGGCGTTCACCGGGCGATCGCTCCGGCTGTTCCGCGCACCGTATTTCGGCGATGCCGAGCCGAGTACCGCGGACGAAATCGTCCCGGCCCTGCAGGCGCAGCAGCGCGGCTATATCTCGGTCGGTCTCCACGTCGATCCCGACGACTGGAAGCGGCCTGGCGTCCAGGAAATCGTCGATCGCACCATCGACGAGGTCCAGGCCGGCAACCCCGAACGCAGCGGCAACGTCATCCTGCTCCACGACGCCGGCGGCAACCGCGCGCAGACCGTCGCCGCGCTGCCGATCATCATCGAGCGCCTGCGTGCGCTGGGC
This sequence comes from Sphingomonas sp. R86521, assembly GCF_042466235.1. Lineage (NCBI taxonomy): Bacteria > Pseudomonadati > Pseudomonadota > Alphaproteobacteria > Sphingomonadales > Sphingomonadaceae > Sphingomonas > Sphingomonas sp. R86521. The sequence goes on from NZ_JAXHBY010000001.1 coordinate 1,445,156, forward strand.
TACAGCTTCGTGCCGGTCTCGACGCTCGCCGGCCTGTCGCGTGACGCCGCGATGCCGGTGATCTCGTCCAGCGACCGCGTTGCCGCAATGGCCGATCTCGCGCTGTTCAGCACGCTCGGCGGGCTCGTTGTGGCGCTACGCTGGATCTTCGGCATCGCGATCACGATCGGCATCCTCCGCGCGCTGGCGCTGTCCGCGCTCGCGCTGATCCAGGCGCGCCGCGAGCTCAAGACGGTGTTTCCGCCGATCGATCCGGATCGTTTCGTTACCGTCATGATCCCGGCGTTCAACGAGGAGCGCGTCATCGTCCGCGCGGTCCACGGCGTGCTCGCCTCGACCGACGTCCGGATCGAGGTCGTGGTGATCGACGACGGCTCCAGCGACGGCACCAGCCGCGTCGTCACCGAAGCGTTCGCGAACGATCCCCGCGTCCGCCTGCTGACGCTGCAGAACGGCGGCAAGGCGCGCGCGCTCAACCGCGGTCTCGAAGAGGCGAAGGGCGAGATCGTCATCGCGCTCGACGCCGATACGCAGTTCGAACCGACCACGATCGCGCGCCTCGCCCGCTGGTTCGACGATCCGACGCTCGGCGCCGTCGCTGGCAACGCCAAGGTCGGCAACCGCGTCAACATCATCACCAAATGGCAGGCGCTCGAATACATCACCGCGCAGAATCTCGAACGCCGCGCGCTCGCCCGCCTGAACGCGATGACCGTCGTTCCCGGCGCGGTCGGGGCGTGGCGGCTGTCCGCGATCCGGGGCGTCGGCGGCTATCCCGACGATACGCTGGCCGAGGACCAGGACCTGACCATCGCGATCCAGCGCGCCGGCTGGGCGGTCAAGTACGACCAGTTCGCGATCGCCTGGACCGAAGCACCCGAGACGATGCGCGCGCTCGCGAAACAGCGCTTCCGCTGGGCGTACGGCACGCTGCAATGCCTGTACAAGCATCGCTCGGCGATCTTCGGCTCGCACCCGCGCGGGCTCGGCTGGGTCGGGTTGCCGCAGGCGATCCTGTTCCAGATCGTGCTCGCGTCGATCTCGCCGATCATCGATCTCGCGCTGCTCGTCAGCTTCCTCTTCACCTATCTCGCGGTGCGCGCGCATGGCTGGGAACAGACTAGCCACGACGTCTATACGATGCTCGGCTACTGGCTCGTCTTCACCGCGATCGACCTGCTCGCCGCAACCATCGCCTTCGCATTGGAACGCAAGGAGCGGTGGCGTCTGCTTTGGCTGCTGATCCCGCAGCGGATCGGCTATCGCCAGGTGATGTATTATGTGGTGCTGAAGGCGATCGCCCAGGCACTGCGTGGTCCGCTGGTAGGCTGGGGCAAGCTGGCGCGGACGGGCAGGGTGACGGCGGCTTGAGAAAGCGCTGTCCTACAGCCGCGCGTTTCGCCAGCCTCGGATCATGCGATCCTCAACCAAGATCACCACCCCGGCGAAGGCCGGGGCCCAGTTGGCAAGGTCGTTGTAACGGAGTGCGGCGTCGGTCACGCCTGTCCCCCAACTGGGCCCCGGCCTCCGCCGGGGTGGCAACCACTATCTGAATCTACCCCCTTTGGTGTGACTTTTGAGACTTTCCACCGACGCCGCTAGCCTTCCGCGCCCGGTCTATATACCGCGGGATATCGTCCGCCAGATCGAGGTCCTCGATGAAATCTCTCCCGTACGCGCTGATCCTGTCCCTGATCCTCTCGACCGCCGCGACCGCGCAGCAGGCGCCGCTGGTCCTCGCCGCCGCGTCATTGCAGGAATCGATGACCGCCGCCGCCGATGCGTGGGCGAAACAGGGCCATCCCAAGCCGACCATCTCGTTCGCCGCGTCGTCCGCGCTCGCCCGCCAGGTCGCCGCCGGGGCGCCCGCCGACCTGTTCGTGTCCGCGGACGAGGACTGGATGAACGACCTCGCGCAGAAGAACCTGATCGTCGCGAGCACCCGCGTCACGTTCCTCGGCAACCGCCTCGTCGTCGCAGCCCCCGCGGGCAGCAAGGTCCGCATCCCGGTACGCCCACCCGCCGCGCTCGCGCGCGTGCTGGGCGCCGGCCCGCTAGCGATGGCCGACACCCCGGTGCCCGCGGGCAAATACGGCCAGCAGGCACTCGAGAAGCTCGGCGTCTGGGCGCAGGTCTCGCCGAAGGTGGTTCGCGCCGAAAACGTCCGCGCGACGCTGGCGCTGGTCGAACGCGGTGCGGCACCGCTCGGCATCGTCTACGCCACCGATGCCAAGGCCTCGGCAAAGGTCCGCATCGCCGGGGTGTTCCCCGAAAGCTCGCATCCGCCGATCACCTATCCGGTCGCGCGACTGAAGACCTCGACCAACCCGCAGGCCGAGGCGTTCCGCCGCTTCCTCATCTCGCGCGCGGGCAAGGCGATCTTCGTCCGCTACGGGTTCAGCGCGCGCTGACGTGCTGACCCCCGCCGAATGGGCGATCGTCGCGCTGTCGCTGAAGGTCGGCGGGGTGGCGATGGCGGTGACGCTGCCGGTCGCGTTCGCGCTCGCCTGGCTGCTCGCGCGCGTGGCGTTTCCGGGCAAGATCCTGGTCGACGCGGTGATCCACCTGCCGCTGGTGGTCCCGCCGGTCGTGACCGGCTGGGTGCTGCTGCTCGCGTTTGCGCCCGCCGGTCCGATCGGTGCGTGGCTGCAGGACTGGTTCGGCGTCTCGGTGCTGTTCCGCTGGACCGGCGCCGCGATCGCGGCGGGCGTCATGGCGCTGCCGCTGATGGTCCGCGCGATCCGGCTGTCGATCGAGGCGGTCGACCGGCGCCTCGAACAGGCGGCGCGCACGCTCGGCGCCGGCCGTGCGCGCGTGTTCCGCACGATCACGCTGCCGCTCAGCCTGCCCGGCGTGCTCGCGGGCGCGGTGCTCGGCTTCGCGCGCTCGATCGGCGAGTTCGGCGCGACCATCACCTTCGTCTCGAACGTTCCGGGCGAGACCCAGACACTGCCGCTCGCGATCTATTCGGCGCTGCAACAGCCCGGCGGCGACGCGATGGTCTGGCGGCTGTCGGCGATCTCCGTCGCGCTGTCACTTGCCGCGCTGGTGACGTCCGAATGGCTGGCACGGCGCGCGGGAAGGGGGCTCCATGTCCTTTGACATCGACGTCCGCAAACGCTTCGGCGACGCGCAGGTCGCGCTGACCGCACAGGTCGGGCAGGGCGCGACGGTGTTGTTCGGGCCCTCGGGCGTCGGCAAGACCAGCGTCCTCAACATGGTCGCCGGGCTGCTCCGCCCCGATGCCGGCCACATCGCGGTCGACGGCGAGACGCTGTTCGGCGACGGCGTCGACGTGCCCCCCGAACGCCGCCGCGCCGGCTATGTGTTCCAGGCCGCCCGGCTGTTCCCGCATCTGCGGGTCCGCGCCAACCTGCTCTACGGCGCCCCCGACACCAGCGTCGCCATCGACCGGATCGAGTTCCTCGGCATCGGCCACCTCCTCGATCGCTGGCCGCGCTCGCTCTCGGGCGGCGAGGCACAGCGCGTCGCGATCGGTCGCGCCCTGCTCAGCGACCCGCGCTTCCTGCTGCTCGACGAGCCGCTCTCCTCGCTGGACCGCCCCCGCCGCGACGAAGTGATGCGCGCGATCGAGCACGTCCGCGACGTCCTGAAGCTGGCGATCCTGATGGTCACCCACGACCCCGAGGAAGCCGAACGCATCGGCACGCAGATCGTCCGGATGTAATCCCTCCCTCCCTCATCCAGACGAACCTCCGTCATCCTGACGAAAGTCAGGACCCAGGGTCACGGACCCCGCGCTCGGTTACCCTGGATCCCGGGACAAGCCCGGGATGACGATTAGGTAAGCTCGAACGCCTGCTTCTCCCCGTCCACCGAACTCGTCGCGACCCAAAGGTCGAACATCCCCGGCTCGACCACCCAGTCGCCATCCCCCCAGAACCGCAGATCGTCGCGGACCAGCGCAAACCGCACCGGCTTCGATTCCCCCGCCTTCAACGACACCCGCGCAAATCCCTTCAACTCGCGCACCGGCCGGGTCCGGCTCGCGACCCGGTCGTGGATATACAGCTGCACCACCTCGTCGCCGCTCCGTGCCCCGGTGTTCGTGACCATCGCCGAAACCTCGATCCGATCGGTCATTCGAGCCGGCACCGACACCGCCGATACCTTGAACCGCGTGTAGCTCAGCCCATGCCCGAACGGGTACAGTGCCTCGTTCTTCGTCTCACGATACCGAGACTTGTACTCCTGCGAACCGGTCTCGGGCGCCGGCCGGCCGGTCGATTTGTGGTTGTAGAAATACGGCTCCTGTCCACTCTCGTTCGGGAAACTCACCGACAGCTTTGCCGACGGATTGACGTCACCGAACAGTATGTCCGTGATCGCATGACCGCTCTGCGACCCTAGGAACCACGTCGCCAGGATCGCCGGCGCTGCCTTCACCGCACCGTGCAACGCCAGCGCGCGGCCATGCCGCAACAGCACGACCACCGGCTTGCCGGTCGCGGCGACCGCCTCGGCCAGCGCCATCTGCGCCTCCGGCACGACGATGTCGGTCCGCGCCTGCGCCTCGCCCGACATCAGCTGCGACTCGCCGATCGCGAGCAGCACGACATCGGCACCCTGCGCCGCAGAGACCGCAGCGGCGATCCCGCCCGGCAGCGGCGCCTCGATCCCCGATCCCGCCACCGCGGTCACGCTCAGCCCCCGCGCGCGCAGCCCCTGCGCGATCGACACGTTGAGCGTCTCGTCCGCCATGAACGCCCAGGTCCCGACGACGTTCTTGCGATCCTCGCCGAACGGCCCGATCAGCGCGATCCGTCCCGGGTTCGTCTTCAGCGGCAACAGCCCGCCCTCGTTCTTCAGCAGCACGATCGACCGCGCCCCAGCTTCGCGGCTGAGCTTCAGCATCGCCGGCGTCGACACGCTGATCTTCTCGGCGCTCCGGCTGACCGATCGATAGGGGTTGGCGAACAGCCCGATCGCCTCCTTCAGCTGCAGCACGCGACGCACCGCCTCGTCCAGCCGCGCCATCGGCACCTCGCCCTTCGCGACCAGGTCGGGCAGCCACCGATTGAACAGGTTGGACTGCATCGCCATGTCCATCCCCGCCATGAACGCCTTCTTCGCGGCGTCGCGGCCATCGCTGGCATAGCCGTGCGCGATCAGTTCCTCGTCGGCGGTATAGTCGCCGACGACCATCCCCTTGAACCGCCACTGGCCCCGCAGCAGGTCGGTCATCAGCCAGTGATTACCGCTCGAAGGGACCCCGTCGATATCGTTGAACGCGCTCATCAACGTTGCGACACCGGCATCCACGCACGCCTTGAACGGCGCCAGATGCACCTCGTTCAGCGTCGCCGGCGAAATCTCGGTGAAGTTGTAATCCTGCCCGCCCGACACCGCACCATAGGCGGCGAAATGCTTGGCACAGGCGGCGACGCGGGTCGGATCGCGCAGGTCGTCGCCCTGAAACCCGCGCACCCGCGCCTTGGCCAGTTGCGTGCCGAGATACGGGTCCTCGCCCGATCCTTCGGCAACCCGTCCCCAGCGCTGGTCGCGCGCGACGTCGACCATCGGCGCAAAGGTCCAGTGGATGCCGAGCGCGGTACTTTCCAGCGCCGCCGCCCGCGAGGTCCGCATCGCTAGGTCGGGATCGAACGCGCACGCCTCCGCGATCGGCAGGGGGTAGGCGGTGCGCAATCCGTGGATCACGTCGCCCGCAAAGATCAGCGGAATCTTCAGCCGGGTCGCCATCGCGGCGTCCTGCGCGGCCTTGGCACCGGCATAGCCGACGCCGTTGAACAGCATCCCGATCGCGCCGGTCCTGATCCGCGCCAGCTGATCGGTCGCGCCGCCGTTCGCCAGTCCGGGGTTAAACGGCACCCCGATCGGCCGGATCTGGTCCGAGAAACAGCTGAGCTGTCCGGCCTTCTCGGCCGGCGTCATCCGCGCGATCAGTGTTTCGATCCGGTCGCTACCGGCGATCGCGCTACCGCCCAGCGACAGACCGGCGATGGTCGCACCCGCCTTGAGCACCGTACGACGATCTGGATGTGACATGACCTGCTCCCGTTTTCACGGGAGTTTTACCGCTGCGACGCGACCCGCGGCAAGCGGGGTCGCATCGCAATCGGCGAACGCCCTATTCCAGGTCGCCCTCGTCGATCGTGATCAGCGTCGCATTCGGCTTGGCAGCCGCGACTTCGGCGCAGATGTCGACGATCTCGTCGCTGAACCGCTCGAACAGCTCGAGCGCGTCGTCCTCGGGCTCGTCGCCGCTCAGTTCCTTCAACACGGCGTACTTGACCGCGAAATCCCGGTCCTCGCCGTCGATCTCACCGGTGAATTCGACCTGCTTCTGGCGGTCGTTGTCGGTCAGGCTGGCAAGGTCGATATCGAGACGGCTGGACATGAAGTTACTCCTGGAATGCGAATGAGCGCCTCCTGCCCGCGAGCCGACGGTCGCGCAAGCGCCGATCGGACGGGATCCGTAAAGGATTTCATTGCATCGGAGCGTTTGGTGGGCCCGGCAGGAATCGAACCCGCAACCTAGCCGTTATGAGCGGCCAGCTCTAACCGTTGAGCTACAGGCCCCACCGGATCCTGCGTTAGCGCAGCATCTCACAAAGAAAAAGCCAAAGAAAAAGGGCGCCCCCGCGAAGGAGCGCCCTTTCATCATGCAAATCGTACCGGGTGCGTGCACCCAGCGCGAATTACTGCATGTTGTCTGCCTTGGCATCAGCCTGGTCACGGACGTTGTCCGCAGCAGCGTTGACGTTGTCTGCAACGTTCTCGAGAACGTCCGAAGCAGCAGCGTTGGTGGTGTTGTCGGCCATCGCGTCGATGTTGTCGGCCTGCATTTCCATGTTGTCCGCCAGCATGTCCGCGTTGTTCTCAACAGCGGCAGCTTCAGGCGACTTGTTGCAGGCTGCGACGGACATCAGGCCGGCGGCAGCAGCGATCAGAACGATCTTCTTCATTCGAATGCTCCCAAGCATAGTTCAATTCGCGGCCGACCCGATTGCCGTCGCGAAGCGCCGCAAATAGCGTACGGGTCCCCCCGGTCAATCCGCTAAATTCACCGGACGGCAACCTTTGCGACGGTTCGAAGACAGTATCGATCCCTCGTCTGGTCAGTTTTTCGGGGCGATCGGTCCGATTTCCTCCGGTGCATCGGCGACCGTGGCGAGCATCGCGGTCCACGCCGCGACGTTCTGACGCAGCTGCACGGGGTCGATCCGGTCGAGCGTATCCTCCGGCGTATGGTGCCAGTCGAAATAGCGCTGGCCCGACTGGTTCAGGTCGATACCGGCCACTCCGGTCGCGATGATCGGCCCTACGTCGGTGCCGCCATGCGGTGCATCGGCACCGCGGATGATGCCCAGCGGCGACAGCGCGACCGCAAGGCGATCGGCGATCGGCTTGGCGGCGTCGGGCAGGCTGCTCTCGAAGCGCCAGACGTTATCGGCGCCGAAGTCGGATTCGGCCGCGGTGGCATGGCGTTCACCGGCATGCGCCTTGGCATAGGCTGCGCCGCCGAAGCCGCCGCTTTCCTCGTCGCCGAACCAGACCACGCGGATCGTCCGCCGCATCGTGCCCGGCGCGTCCATCACGATCTTGGCCGCAGCGGCGGTGATCGCGACGCCCGCGCCGTCGTCGATCGCGCCGGTGCCGAGATCCCAGCTGTCGAGATGCCCGCCGACCAGCACGATGCCCGCCTTGGGATCGCTGCCTGGAACTTCGGCGACGACGTTGCCCGAGTCGCGCGTACCGACCTGCCGGTCGTCGAGCACCAGCTTCAGCGTCACCGACTTGCCGAGCTTGACCAGACGCTCGACCTGCTCGGCATCCGCGACTGACAGCGCACCGGCCGGGATCGGCGTCACGCCGGGCTCGAAATTGGTGTTGCCCGCGTGCGGCCCGCGGCCATGGTCGGTGCCGATCGACCGGATCACGATCGCCGCCGCACCCTTCTTGGCGGCGAGGTTGGGGCCGACGAAGCGCGCGGTGCCCTGGCTGCCATAGCTCGACCCGTCCTGGGTGGGCTGCATCGCGTTCGAGACGAAGGCGATCTTGCCCTTCAGGCTGTCGTCGGCTGCGAGCGCGAGGTCGTTGTAGGTCGGGAAATAGACGATCGGCAGCGTCAGTCCGCCCGCCGGCGTCGCCCCCGAATTGCCGAGCCCGACGACGTGCAGTGTCTGCGCATAGGGCGCGACCAAGGCCGCGCTCTCGGTCCCGCGCGACCAGACCGGCAGCTGGTATGGCTCGATCCGGACGTTCTTGAACCCCATCGCCTTCAACCTGGCCACCGCCCAGGCCCGCGCCCGCGGCGCCGCTTCGGTCCCGGTCATCCGCGGACCGACCTCGGTCGTCAGCCCCTCGACGATCGCATAGGCGGTGTCGTCGGTCAGCGCCTTGTCGCGGAGCGCCGCGACCTTGGCATCGCCGGCGGTCGGCGGTGCGGCGGTGCGCTGCGCCGCTAGGGGAACGGCGGTGATCGCGGCACAGGCCGCCAGAAATGGTGCGATACGCGTCATCGGCTATTCCCCTTGGTGATGCGCCACCGTTAGGTCCGAGCGCGCGCGTTGCCAACCTTGGCGCCTGCGCTTACATGCGCAGACCAATCCCGCACTCACGAACACCCGAACGGAGACCCCCGTGGCCGGCCAATACGCCTATGTCATGAAGGACATGACGAAGACCTTCCCCGGCGCGCCCAAGCCGGTGCTGTCGAACATCAACCTGCAATTCTATCACGGCGCCAAGATCGGCATCGTCGGCCCCAACGGCGCGGGCAAGTCGACGCTGATCAAGATCATGGCCGGCATCGACAAGGATTATACCGGCGAGGCATGGCCGGGCGAGAACGTCTCCGTCGGCTATCTCGAGCAGGAGCCGCAGCTCGATGCCTCGAAGACCGTGCTGGAGAACGTCAAGGACGGCGCGCGCGACGTCGCCGACATGGTCGACCGCTTCAACGCGATCTCCGCCGAGATGGGCGATCCCCAGGACGACACCGACTTCGACGCGCTGCTCGAGGAAATGGGGACGCTCCAGGAGAAGATCGACGCGGTCGACGGCTGGACGCTCGACAACCAGCTCGAGGTCGCGATGGAAGCGCTGCGCTGCCCGCCGGGCGACTGGGCTGTCGACAAGCTGTCGGGTGGTGAGAAGCGCCGCGTCGCGCTGACCCGCCTCCTGATCCAGAAGCCGGGGATCCTGCTGCTCGACGAGCCTACCAACCATCTCGACGCCGAAAGCGTCCAGTGGCTGGAGAACCATCTGAAGGATTATGCGGGCGCGGTGCTGATGATCACCCATGACCGCTATTTCCTCGACAACGTCGTCGGCTGGGTGCTCGAACTCGATCGCGGCAAGTATTTCCCGTACGAGGGCAATTACTCGACCTATCTCGAGAAGAAGGCCAAGCGCCTCGAGCAGGAGGATCGCGAGGAATCCGGTCGTCAGACCGCGATCAAGAACGAGCTCGAATGGATCCGCCAGGGCGCCAAGGCGCGCCAGACCAAGTCCAAGGCGCGTATCGCCAACTTCGAACGCCTCGTCTCCGCACAGGAGAACCGCTCGCCGGGCAAGGCGCAGATCGTCATCCAGGTGCCCGAGCGTCTCGGCGGCAAGGTGATCGAACTCGAGAATGTCTCGAAAGCTTACGGCGACAAGCTGCTGTTCGACAATCTCAGCTTCACGCTGCCCGCAGGCGGCATCGTCGGCGTCATCGGTCCCAACGGCGCCGGCAAATCGACTTTGTTCAAGCTGATCACCGGGCAGGAGACACCGGACAGCGGCACGATCGACAAGGGTTCGACCGTGCGGTTGGGCTATGTCGACCAGAGCCGCGATCATCTCGACGACAAGAAGAACGTCTGGGAAGAGATTTCCGACGGCCTCGATTCGATGAAGGTCAACGGGTTCGACCAGTCGACTCGCGCCTATGTCGGGGCGTTCAACTTCAAGGGCCAGGACCAGCAGAAGAACGTCGGCAAGCTTTCGGGCGGCGAGCGCAACCGCGTCAACATCGCCAAGATGTTGAAGCGCGGCGGCAACGTGCTTCTGCTCGACGAGCCCACCAACGATCTCGATGTCGAGACCCTGGGCGCGCTCGAGGAAGCCATCGAGAATTTCGCGGGTTGCGCGGTGGTGATCAGCCACGACCGCTTCTTCCTTGATCGTCTCGCCACGCACATCCTGGCGTTCGAGGGCAACAGCCATGTCGAATGGTTCGAGGGCAACTTCGAATCCTACGAAGAGGACAAGCGCCGCCGTCTGGGCGATGCGGCGGATCGTCCGACCGCACTGTCCTACAAGAAACTGACGCGGTGACGCGTACGGCCTCCGGCTTCGGCGACACGCTGTCGCAGTGGCTGGAGGCCGAAGGGATCGTCGCAACCGATGCGCACGATCTCGGCGATGTCGCGCGTGTCCGCAGGCTGTTGATCGAAGCGGCGCGCGCGGGGCGGGCGGTCAGCTATACCGAACTGTTGAACGCGCTAGGCCACCGCTTCACGCGGCCGAGGATGCGCGCGGTATGTCGCACGCTCGACGCGATCGATCGCGATGCGACGGCGACCGGCGAACCGCCGCTTGCGGTGCTAGTAGTGCGCGAGAGTGACCGGCTACCGGGGCAGGGCTGGTGGGTCGGGCGCGACGCACCGGCCTGGACCGGTCCCGAAGCCCGCGCCTATGTCGACGTCAGGCAGCGTACAGCATTTGAATACTGGAACGAACGCGCCGTTAGAGAGCGCTCGTCTCGATCGTCAGATCGGCGATAGTCGCAGCAGCGATTGGTGCACCGAACGCGATCGCAAGACGCCGCGCGTACCCGTTCTCGCTCGGTTCCCACATCTGGTGAAGGACCCGCCCGTTCACATCGGCGACCCAATATTCCGGAATTCCGGCGGTGGCATACAGCCGCAGCTTTCTGCCCATGTCGTCGGCAAGCGTGGTGTCCGACACTTCGACGATCAACCTTACGGAATAAAGCGGTATCGCCTTCGGTCCACGGGGTTCGCTGGTCAGCGTGATGTCTGGATCAGGCATGCTGGTCTCGCTCAGATCGAGACTGAACTCCAAGACCGGACGCAACGGCAATCCCAACGCGCGCACCTGCAGTAGCAATTGGTCATAGAGTTCGAGCTTGACCATGCCATGAGGACGGAACTGCGGAGGCATGACGATCACTTCTCCGTCGATCAACTCCGTGCGCTGGTCGCCGAACGCGCCCGCCTCCGCCAGTAACTCGTAATCCTCGACACGCAGCTTGTACTTGCCGGGCGAAAGGCGTTCCTGGACCGTCATAGTGCGAGCCTAGTCTTCGCCGTCGACTACCGCAACCGCTTGACGAACACCCGACCTTCGCGCGTTTCGGCCTGGAAGTTCGGGATCTTTTCGATCAGGTCCGACAACTGGGCGTAGCCGTAATTGCGGGTGTCGAAGCTCGAACGGTTACCGGCCAGCGTCCCCATCGCCGACAGGCTGACATAGCCGCGCTCGTCGCGCTTGCTGGCGCCGTACGCATCGATCAGCAGCTTGATCACGTCCGCGCCGATCTCCTGCTTCGGCTTCGCCCGCGGCACCGCGGCCTTGGGGGCGGGCAGGCCTCCCGTAATCGACGGCGGCAAGGGCAGGGGCACCGGCTCCGAGGTGTCGTTGAGCGCGCCGACGTCGATGAACCGCGTACACGCCTGGCGAAAGCCCTCGGGCGTGCGGCTGGTGCCGAAGCCATAGACCGGCACGCCGTCCTGGCGGATACGGGTCGCCAGCGGCATGAAGTCGCTGTCCGACGACATGATCCCGAAGCCGTCGATGCGCCCCCTGAACAACAGGTCCATCGCATCGATCGTCATCTTCATGTCGGTCGCGTTCTTGCCTTTGGTGAGGTCGAACTGCTGCTGCGGCTCGATGCCGTGCATGATCGACATGTCGCGCCACGCCTTCAGCGCGGGCTTCGACCAGTTGCCATAGACCCGGCGGACGTTGACCGTGCCGAGTTCGGCAAGGACGGTCAGCACCGGGTCCAGGGTTGAGGCGGACGCGTTGTCGGCGTCGATCAGCAGGGCGACGTTGCGGGTTTGGGTGTCGAGCATACCCGCAGGATTAGCCGCGCCGGGTCCGCGCGTCCACGCTCCATGCGCCGCCGCCAGCAGCGGCCAGATACAGGAAGACGAAGCAGTACAGCACCGCTGCCTCGCCGCCATTGGCGATCGGGAAGGGGCCTTGCGGCGCATGCGCGAGGAAATACGCGACCGCCGACATGCCCGAGAGGATGAAGGCGACCGGGCGCGTGAAGAGACCGATGATCAACAACCCGCCACCGACGACCTCCAGCGCGCCTGCCACCATCAGCATCGGCGTCAGCGCCATCGGGAACGGCGGTACGCCGAAGAACTTGGAGATGCCGTGGCTGAAGAAGACCAGCGCAACGACGATACGCATCACGCTCAACAGGCGTGCGCTCCAAGTGGCGGGTATGGGCATGATGGTCTCCGGGGTTTCGTTACGCTGCCGGAAAGTCCCACGTGCGACCCAACCGGTCAATGCGACGACGCGAAACGGTTCGATTACGGATAACCGATCGCCATCACCTCGTATTCGCGTTCGCCGGCGGGCAGATCGACGCGCCGGACGTCGCCGATCGTGGCACCACGCAGCGCGCGGGCGAACGGCGAGTTCCACCCGATCCGCCCCGCGCTCGCATCGGTCTCGTCATCACCGACCAGCGTCAGCACGCGCACGGCGTCGTCTTCGTCGGCTACCGTCACGCAGGCGCCGAACCAGACGCGCGAGCGATCGTCCTGCGCGGCCGGATCGATGACCTTGGCCGCCTTCATCCGCTTCGACAGCCAGCCGAGCCGCCGATCGATCTCGCGCAAGCGCTTGCGGCCATAGATATAGTCGCCGTTCTCGGAGCGGTCGCCGTTACCGGCCGCCCACGAGATCACCTCGACCAGCGCGGGGCGTTCGGTCGACAGCAACTGCTCGTATTCGGTGCGCAACGTCGCATAGCCGGCAGGCGTGATGTAGTTCGGGCGATCCATAAGAGGCTCTTAGCCCACTCCATCCATCCACCAAATAACCTGCTCCGTCACCCCAGCGAAGGCTGGGGTCTCACGTTACTAAACGCGCGCTTGCGGCACGAGACCCCAGCCTTCGCTGGGGTGACGGAGCGGGCCGGAGTGACGAACAGGCCGACGTGACGGGCGGATCCGGGGCGACGGGCGGGGGCTCAGCCCGGCCGGTTCTTCCCCAGATACCACGACAACCGCGCCGCCCCCCGGCTGGTCGACCGCGGCGGGTTGAGCAGGTCGTACACCACCGCATTCTCCAGCACGCGCTGGACGTAATTGCGCGTCTCCTGGAACGGGATCGCCTCGATCCAGTCGACCATGTCGACCGCGCCGGTCCGCGGATCGCCGTTCGCGCGCAGCCATTTGTTCACGTTGCCGCCGCCGGCATTGTACGCCGCCACCGCCAGCGGATAGCTGCCGTAATTGGCGTAGACCCGCTGGAAGTAACTCGACCCCAGCATGATCGACAGGTTCGGATCGGTGGTCAGCGACGCCTGCGAATAGGCTAGCCCAAGCTTGCCCGACTGTTCGCGCGCGGTGCCCGGCATCAGCTGCATCAGCCCGCGCGCGCCGGCATGGCTCACCGCCGCGCGATCGAACTGGCTCTCCTGCCGCGAGATCGCGTGGATGATCGTCCAATTGCTCTCATAACCCGCGGGGACCGGCACGGTCGGGAAGCCGACCGCCGAATACTCGCTGAGCCCGTTGGTCATCGCGCTGCGCCCGACCATCACGCCCAGGTCGGGTCGGCCGATCGTCCGCGACAATTCGTCGGCAAGCCGGTGGTCGGTGTCGGTGGTCGCATCCGCCGCGATCTGGCGGACGAACGCGGTCTGGTCCTGCCAGTCGCCGATCATGCCGAGGAACTTCACCGCGCGCACCGTCTCGCGCGCGTCGAACGCGGCGCGGACCGCGGGGGCGATTGGGACCGCCGGGATCGGCGGCGGCGCGACCAGCGGCTGGCCGGTCCGCTCGATCGCCAACTGGCCATAGAACTGGTCGCGATAGCCCGCGGCCTGCCCGTAATAAGCCGCGGCCTGCGGTTGCAGCGCCGCTGCCTCGGCTGCGCGGCCCGCCCAGTAATAGCCCTTGGCACGTACTGTCGGCGACTTCGATCCGCGCGCATAGCGGTCGAACAGCGTCATCGCGTCCGCCGGCCGCCGCAACTGCCTGAACGCCGCCTGGCCGCCGAGCCAGGCTAGGTTGGTGTATTCGTCGCGCTCGGCATAGGATTTGGCCGATATGTCGGCGCCGGCGGGGTAGGCGTCGTCGATCTGCCGCGCGATGTCATAGGCGGTCTGCCACTGCGAATCCGCCGCCGCGCCGCGCGCGTTGGTGGCAAGCACCTCATACCATTCGCCGGCATTGGCCGGGCGCGTCGTCAGCGACCGCGGTCGCGCCAGCCACGCTCGCGCACTCGGGCTCGCGCCGGAATTGCGCAACCAGATCGCGCGATCGGCGACATAGCCGGCATCGTTGCGGTACAGTTCCTGCGTCGACGCCGACAGGTCCGAGGCGTTCGGCGCGTTGGTGCGGAACGCCAGCCGCGCTGCGAACACAGGACGGCGGCTCGGGCTCACATAAGCCAGCTGGCGTTGCGCCGCGCCGGTCTGCCCCGCCCACAGCAGCGCATCCATCCGCGCATCCTGGTCGTCGGTCGTCAGCGCGCCCGGGAAACCGGCGATCACCGCAGCCTCGTCGGACGGGCTCAACCCTGCAGATCGCCATGCGGTGCGTGCGGCCGCATAGGCCTGCTCACGCGCGCCGGTCGCCATCAGGGCACGAGCGAACGCCAGGTTGCCCGACGCAGTGGTCGGCGGATAGCGCCGGAAGAACGCGGCCACGCTGCCCGGTGCGGCGTTCCCCGCCTGCTTTTCCGCGGCACGCCGGTTCGCCGCCGCGTTCGGCCAGCCCGGATGTGCCATCAGGAAGCCGGCATAGCTGTCGAACGGCAGCGCATCGGTCTGCTGCAGCGCGCGCCACTGCGCGATCGTCGCGGCGATCGCGCCATCGGCGGTGTTGGGGTTCACCGCGACCGGCTGTGGCCCCATGTTCGCCATCTGCGTGCGATAGCGGTCGAGGTCGTCCTGCCCGACCCCCGATGCCGCTACGGTACCGGCCGCGAGGGCCAGGAGGATGCTCGTTTTCAACGCAAATGCTACCATGTGGACATCATACGCCTTCAACCCGTATCTGTCCTGAACGAAATCCCAAAAACCAGACCTCAGCTTCAGCGCAACAGGAGCGCGCATCCTCATGTTTTCCGGATCCATCCCCGCGCTCGTCACCCCGTTCGCGCCCGACGGCAGCGTCGACGAACCCGCATATCGCGACCTGATCGAATGGCAGATCGCGGAAGGGTCGTCGGCGCTGTGCGCCTGCGGCACCACCGGCGAGGCCGCGACGCTGTCGTACGAGGAGCATTTCGACGTCGTCCGCATCTGCGTCGACCAGACCCGCGGCCGCGTTCCGGTGATCGCCGGCGCGGGCTCCAACGACACAAAGGTCGCGGCGAGCAACCTGCAGGCCGCGAAGGACGCCGGCGCCGACGCCGCGCTGATGGTCCCGCCCTATTACAACCGCCCGTCGCAGGAGGGCATTTTCCAGCATTTCGCCGCGCTGGGCGACACTGCGCCGCTGCCGATCATCCTCTACAACGTGCCCGCGCGCACGGTGACCGACATCCAGCCGGCGACGCTCGCGCGTATCGTTACGGCCTATCCCACGATCTTCGTCGGCGTGAAGGATGCCAGCGGCGTCCTCGCCCGCGTGTCGCAGCACCGTGCGTCGTGCGGGCCGGACTTCACGCAGCTATCGGGTAACGACGACCTCGCGCTCGCGTTCGACGCGATGGGCGGCACCGGCTGCATCTCGGTCAGCGCCAACGTCGCGCCGCGGCTGTGCGCCGAGTTCCAGGCGGCCTGCCAGGCCGGGGATTTCGTCACCGCGCTGGCGTATCAGGACAAGCTGTATCCGCTCCACGAGGCGCTGTTCACCGACGCGTCGCCGGGCCCGGTGAAATACGCGATGACCAAGGTGCGCAGCGGTTTCCCCGAAACGCTCCGGCTGCCGATGACGCCAGCGAATGCAGCGTCGCGCGCCGCCGTCGACGCCGCGCTGGCGCACGCCGGCCTCGCCTGACCCACGCCGCCCCGTCGCCAACCTTACGTCATCCTGACGAAAGTCAGGACCCAGGGTTACGGGCGGTAACGTCCTGGGCTCTGGGTCCTGACTTTCGTCAGGATGACGGGCTAGGCTTTCGTTACCCCTGGGGCTTTCGCTACCCCTGGGCTTTCGCTGCCATCGCTTCGCGCCTACATCGCCCCCATGTCGCGCCCAAAGCCACCCACCTTCGAGAAGACCAAGATCGTCGCCGAGAACCGGCGCGCGCGGTATGATTATTACATCGAGCAGGTGTTCGAGGCGGGGATCGCGCTGACCGGCACCGAGGTGAAGGCGCTGCGTGGCGGCGAGGGATCGATCGCCGAGGCCTATGCCGAGGTGAAGGGCAACACCGTCCAGCTGGTCAATTCGAACATCCCCGAATTCAGCCACGGCAACCGCTTCAACCACGAGCCCAAGCGGCCGCGGAAGCTGCTGCTGCACGAACGCGAGATCAACAAGATGCACGGCGCGGTCGCGCGTCAGGGCATGACGCTCGTGCCGTTGATGATCTATTTCAATTCCAAGGGCCGCGCGAAAGTCGAACTCGCGCTCGCCAAGGGCAAGCAGAACCACGACAAGCGCGATTCGGTGAAGGAACAGGACTGGAAGCGCGAACAGGGCCGCATCATGCGCGACCGCGGCTGATCATCGGGGTTCGGTGGCGATGACCGGCTGGCAACGTTTCGGCGCCTGGAGCAGGCGCAACCTGCCGACGCGCGAGTCGATGGAAAGCAACCGCCTGCTGCGCCCGGTCGCGCACCGCGTCCTGGCCCCCGAACTGTGGCGCTTCACCCGCCGTTCGGTCCCGCGCGGCGTTGCGCTCGGGATGATCGCCGGGATCCTCGTCCCGGTCGCGCAGACCCCCGTCGCCGCGCTGTTCGCGCTGCCGTTCCGCGCTAACGTGCCGACCGCCGCGCTGACCACCTTCGTCACCAACCCGCTGACCACGCCGCCGATCTGGGTGCTCGCCTATTGGATCGGTCGCTGGCTGCTGCGGCTCGATGCGCATGTGCCGGGCCAGCCGGTCGCCGATGCCGCCGCGCATACCGGCTGGATCCCGTGGCTGATGCAGGCCGGCCCCGCGACAGCGCTGGGGCTGATCGTAATCGCGGTCGTCTCGGCGGTCGCCGGCTATGCGCTCAGCGCGCTCGGCTGGCGGGTCTGGATCGCGCGCAAGTGGCGACATCGTCACACAAGATACGACAATTGACGAAGCGTGCTATCGGCGTAGAACACGCGGCATCCTGACTTCCTGTTCGAGGACCATCGATGCGCACGCCGATCCTGACTGCCCTTCTGCTCGTCTCCATCTCGACCATCGCGATCGCCCAGCGCACCCCGACTAAAGCCGCTGCGCCGACCGCCGCCGCAACCGGCCCGGTCGCACCCAAGGATGCCAACAAGCCGCAGATCGGCGATTTCGGCTTCGACATGGCGGGCCGCGATACCACCGTGACGCCGGGCACCGACTTCTTCGACTATGCCAACGGCACCTGGGTCAAGAACACGCCGATCCCGCAGGATCGTTCGTCCTATGGCATGTTCCACGTCCTCCAGGACCTGTCGCTGGAGCGCACCCGTACCATCCTCGATGGGTCGGCGAAGATCCCCAACGACAAGGTCGGGACGTTCTATACCAGCTTCATGGACCAGGCCGCGGTCGACGCGAAGGGCGCCGGGCCCGTCAAGCCGTGGCTCGCCGCGATCAAGGCCACGCGCGACAAGACCGCGCTCGCAACCGAGATCGCGAAGCTCCAGCGCCAGGGGGCAGGGGGCCTGGTCGGCGTCGGCGTCGGCCAGGACGACAAGGATCCGACCAGCTACGCCGTCAATTTCGGCCAGGCCGGGCTCGGTCTTCCCGACCGCGATTATTACCTGAAGGACGACGCCAAGCTCGCGACCGTCCGCACCGCCTACCAGGCCTATCTGGCGCAGATGCTGACGCTGGCGGGCGAGCCCAACGCCGCTGCCCGCGCCGCCGCGGTGTTCGGCATGGAGAAGGCGCTGGCGACCGCGCACTGGACCCGCATCGAAAGCCGCGACGCCGACAAGACCTACAACAAGTGGACCGCCGCCGATTTCGCCGCAAAGGCGCCGGGCTTCCCCTGGGCGCAGTACATGACCGCGATGGGCGTGTCGGGCCGTCCCTTCTACCTCGTCGCCCAGCCCAGCGCGCTGACCGGCGAGGCCAAGGTCTATGCCGACACCCCGATCGCGGTGCTGCAGGACTTCGCGATGCTGAAGGTGCTGCGCTCGTTCGCGCCGTATCTGTCGAGCAACTTCGACAAGGCGAACTTCGCCTTCTACGGCACCACTTTGTCGGGCACGCCCGAGCAGCAGCCGCGCTGGAAGCGTGGCGTCTCGACCGTATCGGGCGCGCTGGGCGAGGCGATCGGCCAGCAGTATGTCGCGAAGTATTTCCCGCCCGAGGCCAAGGCGACCGCCGACCAGCTCGTCAAGAACGTCATCGCCGCGATGGGCGACCGCCTGCGCAACCTCGCCTGGATGGCGCCCGAGACCAAGACCAAGGCGCTCGCCAAGCTCGCCGCGTTCACGCCCAAGATCGGCTATCCCGACAAGTGGCGCGACTATTCGGCGCTGACGATCCAGCCGGGCGATCTGGTCGGCAACGTCGCGCGCGCCAACGCGTTCGAATATGACCGCGATCTCAAGAAGCTGGGCCAGCCGATCGACCGCGGCGAATGGTTCATGACGCCGATGACGATCAACGCCTACGCCAACCCGACGATGAACGAAGTCGTGTTCCCGGCCGCGATCCTGCAGCCGCCGTTCTTCGATCCGAAGGCCGACCCGGCGGTCAATTACGGCGGGATCGGCGCGGTGATCGGTCACGAGATCAGCCATCACTTCGACGACCAGGGGCGCAAATACGACCTCAACGGCAAGTTGACGGACTGGTGGACGCCGCAGGACGTCGCAAAGTTCAAGGTCTTCACCGACGCGCTCGTGAAGCAGTACGACGCGTACGAGCCGCTGCCCGGCCAGCACATCCAGGGCGGTCTTACGCTCGGCGAGAACATCGCCGATCTCGCCGGCCTGACGGTGGCGTACGACGCGTATCACAAGTCGCTCGGCGGCAAGCCTGCACCGATCATCGACGGCACCACCGGCGACCAGCGCTTCTATTACGGCTGGGCCGGCGTCTGGCGCACCAAGTTCCGCGACGCAGCGCTGCAGCAGACGTTGCTGTCCGACCCGCATTCGCCGGGCCACCAGCGCGTCCTGACGGTCCGCAACCTCGACCCCTGGTACGCCGCGTTCGGTGCCAAGCCCGGCGAGAAGAGCTACCTCGCCCCCGAAGCCCGCGTCCGCATCTGGTAAACACGCCTTTTCGTCATCCTGACGAAAGTCAGGACCCAGGGTTACGAGCGGCGCGCTTGTAACCCTGGGTCCCGGGTCAAGCCCGGGATGACGGCGAATTTAGGAGAGTCCCATGAAGTCCCTGATCGCCGCGAGCCTGCTCGCCGCCACCGCCGTCGCAGGCGTCACCGCAGCCACCTCGCAAAGCGCGAACCCCAAGAGCACCGGCGCCCAATACGGCACCTTCGGCTTCGACGAAAAAGGCATGGACCGCGCGGTCCAGCCCGGTGACAATTTCTACGCCTTTGCCAACGGCACCTGGGCGAAGGACACGCCGATCCCCGCCGACAAGGCGAACTACGGCGCCTTCAACCTGCTGTCCGACCTGTCGGAAAGCCGTACCCGCGGCATTCTCGATACCGCCGCCAAGGACTCCAATTCGAAGATAGGCCGCGCCTATTCCACCTTCCTCGATCGCCCGGCGATCGACGCGAAGGGCTTGGCACCGATCCAGCCCTGGCTCGCCAAGGTGAAGGGCGCCACCCGCGCGAGCTATCCCGCGCTTGTCGCCGAAGCCTCGCGCGCCGGCATCAGCGGACCGTTCGGCGCCTATGTCGGCCAGGACGACAAGCTCCCCGAAATCTACGCGCTGTCGATCAGCCAGGCGGGGCTGGGGATGCCCGACCGCGACTATTATCTCGGCACCGATGCCAAGCTGGTCGAGACCAAGACCGCGTACCAGGCGCACATCGCCAAGATGCTGACGCTGGCCGGCGAACCCAACGCCGCCGCCCGCGCCGCCGCGCTGGTCGCGTTCGAGACCGAGATCGCACGCGTCAGCTGGACCCGCATCGACAGCCGCGACGCCACCAAGACCTACAACAAGATGTCCGTCGCCGATCTCGCAAGGGCCGCGCCAGGATTCGACTTCGCGACCTATTTCAAGGGTATCGGCACCCCCGTCGACACGCTGATCGTATCGCAGCCGACCGCGGTCGCCGGCATCGCCAAACTCGTCGCGGCAGCGCCGATCGGCGTCATTCAGGACCAGCTGATCCTGCGCTCGCTCGACCAATATGCCGACGTCCTGCCAAAGGCGTTCGACGACGAACAGTTCGCCTACTCCGGCACCGTGCTGTCGGGCACCCCCGAGCAGGAAGCCCGCTGGAAGCGCGGCGTCCAGTTCACCAGCGACGCGCTCGGCGACGACGTCAGCAAGCTCTACGTCGCGCAGTATTTCCCGCCCGAGACCAAGGCCGCGGCCGATACGCTGGTCAAGAACGTGCTCGCCGCGATGGGCAAGCGTATCGATACGCTCGAGTGGATGGCGCCCGAAACCAAGGTCAAGGCGCACGCCAAGCTCGCCGCCTTCACCCCCAAGATCGGCTACCCCAGCCAGTGGAAGGATTACGGCAACCTCGCGATCACGAAGGGCGATGCGTTCGGCAATGAATGGCGCGCCAACGAATGGGCGCACCAGTACAACGTCGGCCATCTCGGCAAGCCGTTGCAGCGCTGGGAGTGGGGGATGACCCCGATGACGGTCAACGCCTATGCCAATTTCGGCATGGTCGAGATCGTGTTCCCCGCCGCGATCCTGCAGCCACCGTTCTTCGATCCGAAGGCGGACCCCGCGGTCAATTACGGCGGCATTGGCGCGGTGATCGGGCACGAGCTCAGCCATCATTTCGACGACCAGGGCGCCAAGTACGACGCGCACGGCCAGCTGACCGACTGGTGGACGCCCAAGGACGTCGCCAACTTCAAGGCGCTGACCGGCAAGCTCGGCGCGCAGTACGACGCCTATGAACCGCTGCCCGGCCTGCACGTGAAGGGTCAGCTGACGATGGGCGAGAACATCGCCGATCTGGCGGGCCTGACCGTGGCCTATGACGCGTACCACAAGGCGCTCGGCGGCAAGACCCCGGCGGTGATCGACGGCTTTACCGGCGACCAGCGCTTCTATCTCGGTTGGGCGCAGGTTTGGCGGCGCAGCTACCGCGAGGCGAACCTGCGCCAGCGCCTGCTGACCGACCCGCACTCGCCCTCCGAACAGCGCGCCTCGGTCGTCCGCAACCTCGACCCCTGGTACGCGGCGTATCAGCCGAAGCCGGGCCAGAAGCTGTTCCTGACCCCCGAACAGCGCGTCCGGATCTGGTAGAGGCCGAGCTTTCGTAAACCCCGCCCGCAAACCAATCCCCTCCGTCACCCTGAACTCGTTTCAGGGTCCACTAAGCGGCAGGCGCACCGACCGGCTCTGGCCCGAACGCGCGCCTCACGGTGGATGCTGAACCGAGTTCAGCATGACGGAGGCGGGTGCACGTACCGATCCCGCTTGACGCTCCGCCCCCCTAGGGGGGAAGACCGCACCAATGGCCTCGCTACCCCAGACCACCCCCTCCATGCGCAACGCCGCGCTGATCGCCGGTGCGTCGGCGGTCGCCGCCGCCTTGCTCGTCCTGCTGCTGGTCGGCAGCGTCGTGGCTGCAACCGGTTTTCTAGCGGCCGGGATCATCGCCGGCGGAGCGGTAATCGCATGGCGCACGCTCACCCCCGCCGACGCCGGTGCCCCGCGCCCGATCGACTGGGACTTCGCGCGTGCGATCGCGCAGGCCAGCACCGACGCCGTCGCCGTCACCGATCGCGCCGGCCGGCTGGTGTGCGCCAACGACGCTTATGAACACGTCTTCGCCGGCTTTCCGACCCCGCCCGGCCTGCCGCTCGACGACGCAGGGATCGCCGCGCTCGGCGATGCCGGTCGCGCAGCATGGCGCGACGGTGCCGCGCGCGCGGACCGCCTGGCGACGTCGACCGCGCGGCTGTCGGTCCTGGTGACCCGCGCCGGCGACGAGGCCGACATGCTGGTCTGGCGTTTCGTCACGACGCAGGAGGACGACCTTGCCGAGACCGCGAACCTGCTGATCTCGGGTCCGACCGGCGACCGGCTGGGCGGCAGCGGTATCATGATCGCGCTGATCTCGCCCGACGGCCGGGTCCGCTCGGCCAACCGCGTGCTCCGCGTCCGCGCCCTCGGGCAGGACGGCGGCAACCTTGGCGGCGATATCGAGGGGCGTGATTTCGCCCGCTTCCTGATCACCGACAGCCGCGGCCTGGTCCGCTTCGAACGCGAAGGGCTGGGCGGCACCCCGCTGCGCGTCCTCCAGATCCCGTTCATCGACGGCGACGACGCCCCTGTCCTCGTCGTCCTGCTGGACGAGGAAGAGGACGCGCCCGCGATCGGCGCCAGCGCGTCGGCGCACGTCCGCAGCCTGGTCAGCCTGATGCCGTTCGGCATGGCGCTGGTCGATCGCGACGGCCGTTTCCTGCAAATGAACGATTCGTTCCTGCGCGCGGCCGGCGTCACCGGCGCCGCCCCGCCGCTCTACCCGGGCGACCTGGTGGTGCGCGAGGACAAGGCCGCGGTTGCGGATGCGATCCGCCGCTTCGCCAGCGGCGCGACGCATTCGACCGACATGGCGGTCCGGCTCAAGGATCACCCAGACGAACCGGTCGCGCTGACCATCGCCGGCGCGCGAGGACTGGGCGACGCATCGGTGCTGCTGAGCCTGAAGGACAACAGCGAGGAATCGCGCCTGAAGCGCGAAGTGGCACAGGCCACCAAGATGCAGGCGGTCGGCCAGCTTGCCGGCGGCGTCGCGCACGACTTCAACAACATCCTGACCGCGATCATCGGCCACTGCGACCTGATGCTGATGCGCCATTCGCCAGGCGACAGCGATTACGACGACATCCAGCAGATCCGCACCAACTCCAACCGTGCCGCCGGCCTGACCCGCCAGCTGCTCGCGTTC
Source organism: Sphingomonas sp. R86521 (assembly GCF_042466235.1). Classification (NCBI taxonomy): domain Bacteria; kingdom Pseudomonadati; phylum Pseudomonadota; class Alphaproteobacteria; order Sphingomonadales; family Sphingomonadaceae; genus Sphingomonas; species Sphingomonas sp. R86521. The sequence goes on from NZ_JAXHBY010000001.1 coordinate 1,468,503, forward strand.
AGCCGCCAGCAGACGCTGCGCCCGCAGATACTCCAGCTGCCCGACGTCGTCTCCGAAGTCTCGAACCTGCTGAAGCGGCTGATGGGCGAGAACGTCCGCCTCGACATGACTCACGGCCGCAACCTGGGCCCCGTACGCGCCGATCCGGGCCAGCTCGAACAGGTCGTCGTCAACCTCGCGGTCAACGCGCGCGACGCGATCCTTGCCGCCAATCCGCGCGGGGGCGGCACCCTGTCGATCAGCACGCGCGCGGTGTCATCGGCCGACGTCCGCCAGATGGCCTCCGACATCCTGCCCGTCGCCGACTATACCGCGCTGGTCGTGCACGACACCGGCGCGGGCATCGCGCCCGACATCCTGCCGAAGATCTTCGAGCCGTTCTTCACCACCAAGGAATTCGGCAAGGGTACGGGGCTAGGCCTCTCCACCGTCTACGGGATCGTCAAGCAGTCCGGCGGCTACATCTTCGCCGACTCGAACCCGGGGCAGGGTGCGACCTTCACCATGTACCTCCCGGTCCACGCCGCGCCCGCCGCGCCCCGGCTTGCGGCCCCCAAGATCGCGATCAGGCCCGCCGATCTGTGGGGCACCGGCACGATCCTGCTGGTCGAGGACGAGGACATGGTCCGCGCCGTCGCCGAACGCGCGCTGACGCGGCAGGGCTATAGCGTGCTGACCGCCGAGAATGGCGAGATCGGGCTGCAGGTGCTCGAGAAGCACGGCCGCCCCGACCTTCTCGTTAGCGACGTCGTGATGCCGACGATGGACGGCCCCACCATGGTGCGGCGGGCGCGCGCGAAATATCCCGATCTGCCGGTGCTGTTCATGTCCGGCTATGCCGAGGAGCAGCTGCGCAAGTCGATCGACCTCGACAACGTCGCGTTCCTGCCGAAGCCGTTTTCGGTGCAGCAGCTCGCCGAGGCGGCACGGGACGTGCTCGCCGGGCGGTGAGTCGAACAAGTTGTTGGCGTTGCGCAACAATCATGGGTAGAGCGCCGTGATGAACGCTATGCCGCAGATTCTGATCGTCGAGGACGAGCCCCTGATCGCGATGATGCTCGAGGATTTCCTCGAAGTCCTCGGCAAGGGGGTCGCCGGCAGCGTCGACACCGTCGCCGACGCGCTCGCAAGGATCGAACAGGGCGGGATCGACGGTGCGATCCTCGACGTGAACCTGCGCAGTGGCGAAAAGAGCATGCCGGTCGCCGAGGCGCTCGCCGCCAGGGGCGTCCCGTTCGTGTTCGCGACCGGTGGCGGCGACGACGGTCTCGACCCGCGCTTCCGCGACCGGCCACGGTTGCAGAAGCCGTTCACGATGGACGGCGTCGCGCAGGCCCTCGACGCGCTCTAAACCGGTACCGGCTACCAGTACTGTGCAGAATGTCGCGCAACACTCTTGCGCTGATACCCCCTGCCGCGACATAGGCGTGCGCCATGACCCGCACATTCGATAAATCCCGCCTGCCCAGCCGCCATGTTTCGGTCGGACCCGAGCGCGCCCCGCATCGTAGCTATTACTATGCGATGGGCCTAGACGAGGAGCAGATCGCCCGGCCGTTCGTCGCGCTCGCCTCGGCCGGCAACAACTCGGCGCCCTGCAACACCACGCTCGATGCGCAGGCCGATGCCGCGCAACGCGGCGTGATCGAGGGCGGCGGGATGCCGCGCCGCTTCAACACCATCACCGTGACCGACGGCATCGCGATGGGCCATCAGGGCATGAAGTCCAGCCTCGTCAGCCGCGAGGTCATCGCCGATTCGGTCGAACTCAGCGTCCGCGGCCATTGCTACGACGCAATCGTCGCGTTCGCCGGCTGCGACAAGTCGCTGCCCGGCATGATGATGGCGATGCTCCGCCTCAACGTCCCCGGCATCTTCGTCTATGGCGGCTCGATCATGCCCGGCCGCTACCAGGACCGCGACGTCACCGTGGTCGACGTGTTCGAGGTCGTCGGCAAATACGCCGCCGGCGCCTGCCCGCTGTCCGAGGTCCACGCGTTGGAAAAGGTCGCATGCCCAGGCCACGGCGCGTGCGGCGGCCAGTACACCGCCAACACCATGGCCTGCGTCGCCGAGGCGATCGGCCTGTCGCTGCCCAATTCCAACATGGTCCCCGCGCCCTACAGCACGCGCGAACAGATCGCCGTCGCGGCGGGCGCGCAGGTCATGGAATGCCTCGCCGACAACCTCCGCCCGCGCGACATCTGCACGCGCGAGGCGTTCATCAACGCCGCCCGCGTGGTCGCGGCAACCGGCGGCTCGACCAACGCCGCGCTGCATCTGCCGGCGATGGCGCATGAAGCCGGAATCGAGTTCGACCTGTTCGACGTCGCCGAGATCTTCAAGACTACGCCGTACATCGCCGACCTCAAGCCCGGCGGCAAATACGTCGCCAAGGACATGTACGAGGCCGGCGGCGTCTACATGCTGATGAAGACGATGCTGAGTGGCGGCCTGCTCGACGGCAACTGCAAGACCGTGACCGGCAAGACGCTCGGCGAGAACATAGACCAGGTGACGTGGAACCCGGACCAGAAGGTGATCTACGACATCGCCACGCCGATCACCCCGACCGGCGGCGTCGTCGGTCTGCGTGGCAGCCTGGCACCCGACGGCGCGATCGTGAAGGTCGCCGGCCTCCACCGGCTCCAGTTCACCGGCCCGGCGCGGGTGTTCGACTGCGAGGAGGATTGCTTCGCCGCGGTCGAAAACCGCCTGATCAACGAAGGCGAAGTCATCGTCATCCGCTACGAAGGCCCCAAGGGCGGCCCCGGCATGCGCGAGATGCTGTCGACCACCGCCGCGCTCTACGGCCTCGGCATGGGCGAGAGCGTCGCGCTGATTACCGACGGTCGCTTCTCGGGCGGCACCCGCGGCTTCTGCATCGGCCATGTCGGCCCGGAAGCGGCCGACGGCGGCCCGATCGCGCTGGTCGAGAACGGCGACATCATCCGCATCGACGCCGAGGCCGGGACCATCGACCTCGACGTCGCCGAGGACGTCATGACCGAGCGCCGGAAGAACTGGGTGCCGCGGAGCAACGATTACCAGTCGGGCGCACTGTGGCGCTATGCGAAGACGGTGGGTCCGGCCTACAAGGGCGCGGTCACCCACCCCGGAGCCGCTGCCGAAACCCATGTCTACGCGGATATCTAGCGCGGTCCTGTTCCTCACGCTTGCGTCCTGCGGGCGCGAGCAGCCCGCCAATACGCAGGTCCTCGCGCAGGTCGAGGCGCAGGCGCGCACCGATGCCGCCGACAGCGGCCGCATCCTGTGCGCGCGGAACGGCGCCACGCTGACCCGCGACTGCACGATCGAGCAGAGCCAGGGGCAGGACGGGCTGGTACTGACGGTCAGCCATCCCGACGGGGCGTTCCACCGACTGCTGGTGACGACCGACGGCCGCGGCGTCGTCGCCGCCGACGGTGCCGAGGTCGCGAAGGTGACGGTAGTCGGCGCCGACGGCATCGAGGTCGCGCTCGGCGGCGACCGCTACCGCCTGCCGGCGACGATCAAGGGCGCGCGGTGAACCGAATCGAAGGGATGCCGATCGTCACCGCCGCGCAGATGCGCGCCGCGGAACACGCGACCGGCGAGAGCGTCACCACCCTGATGGAGCGCGCCGGCACCGCGATCGCCGAAGCCGTGCGCCGTCTGGCCGGCGACAGCGAAATCCTGATCCTGTGCGGCCCCGGTAACAACGGCGGCGACGGCTATGTCGCGGCACGTGTGCTGGCCGCGGGCGGGGCAAGGGTGCGCGTGGCCACGCTAGCGGAACCGAAGACCGACGCGGCAAAGGCGGCAAGGGCAGGGTGGTCGGGCCTCGTCGAGACATTCGCCGACGCGGCCCCGGCGCCGATCCTGGTCGAAGCCCTATTCGGCACCGGCCTGACACGCCCTCTCGACACCCCCGACCGTTCCCCGGCGAAGGCGGGGGCCCAGTTGGGCAACGCGATCGATAGCCCGCAAGCCTCCCCCAACTGGGCCCCGGCCTCCGCCGGGGAACGGTCCGTTGCCAACGAACGCCCAGCTATCAACCGTTCCCCGGCGGAAGCCGGGGCCCAGCTAGAACCCAGCAGCGATAGCTCACGGCAACCCTGGGCCCCCGCCTTCGCGCGGGAACGGCGGTTCGCGGGGGAACAGGGGATCGTGGAAAAACTCCACCACCTCGCCACCGCCGCGCACCTGACGATCGCGATCGACCTCCCCAGCGGCCTCGCCACCGACACCGGCGCAGCCCTCAGCACGCCCCCCGTCTTCGACATCACCCTCGCGCTCGGAGCCGTAAAGCCAGTCCACCTCCTCCAACCCGCCGCGCGCTATTGCGGAGAAATCCGCCTCCTGGACATCGGCATCCCCATCGCCAGCGACGCCTACGTCCTCGAAGCCCGGGACCTCCCGAACCCCGGTCCCGACGCGCACAAATACACCCGCGGCATGGTCGCGATCATCGCCGGCGACATGCCCGGCGCCTCCGAACTCGCCGCGCTCGCGGCGATGCACGCCGGTGCCGGCTACGTCACGCTGCTCGGCGACACCCAGGGCCCCCCGCACGCGCTCGTCCGCGCGGCCTTCAGCGATGACGCGCTCGCCAACGACCGCATCGGCGCGCTGGTCATCGGCCCCGGCCTCGGCCGCAGCGACCATGCGCGCGCGCTGCTCGATGCTGCGCTCGCCACCGCCCATCACCTCGTCATCGACGGCGACGCGCTCCGACTGCTCGATCCCGCCCGCATCGCCGCGCTGACCGTGAGCGCCATCCTCACCCCCCATTCCGGCGAGTTCGACGCGCTGTTCGGCAAATCCAACGCCGACAAGATCACCCGAGCCCGCGACGCCGCCAAGGCCGCCGACGCCATTGTCGTCTTCAAAGGCGCCGACACTGTCATCGCCGCCCCCGACGGCCGCGTCCGCATCGCGCCGCGTTCCAGCGACTGGCTCAGCACCGCCGGCACCGGCGACGTCCTCGCCGGCGCGATCGGCGCGATGCTCGCTGCAGGTCTCGACGCACTCGACGCCGCCGCCGCCGGCGTGTGGCTCCACGCCGACGCCGCCCGCCGGCTCGGCCCCGCCTTCATCGCCGACGACCTAGCTCTCGCCCTACAAAAAGCCCGCGCCTCCCTATGACCGACGACACCATCATCCGCATCGCCGCGCGCGGCGACGGCATCACCGCCGACGGCCGCCACGCCGCCCTCTCCGCGCCTGGCGACACGCTCGCCGCCGACAGCACGCTGACGCACGGACCGCATCACCAGGTGCCGCCCTGCATCCATTTCCCGACCTGCGGCGGCTGCCAGCTCCAGCAGCTCGACGACCAGAGCTATGCCGAGTTCGTCGTGGATCGCATCGCCTCCGCGCTCGACGGGCAGGGCATCGCCACCACGATCCGAGAACCCCACATCTCGCCGCCGCGCACCCGTCGTCGCGCCACCCTCCACGCCGAAGCCAAGGGCGGCCGCATCACGCTCGGTTTCGCCGAGGAGAAATCGCACGCAATCGTCGACATCAGGGAATGCTGGATCCTCGACCCGCGGCTGTTCGCGCTGGTCGCACCACTGCGCGTCCTGCTCCGAAAGCTGAACTTCAAGCGCCGTGGCGACATCCACCTGACGCTCGCCGACCAGGGCCCCGACATCCTGATCACCGGCTTCGCGCCCGACGGCCTGCCCGCCGCCGAAGCGCTGGTCGCATTCTGCGAAACTCATGGAATCGCCCGCGTCGCATTCGATGACGGCCTTGGTCCGGAAACCCGCTGGGAACCCGATGCCTGCACGATCACGCTCGGCGGCGTCCCCGTGCCGCTACCGCCGGCCTCGTTCCTGCAGGCGACCGTCGACGGCGAGGCGGCGCTGACCGCCGCAGTCCTCGACGCGATCGGCAAGCCCGCCACCGTCGCCGACCTGTTCGCCGGTCTCGGCACCTTCACGCTGGCGATTCCCGCCAAGGTCTACGCGGCGGAAGCCGGCCGCGACGCACTCGGATCGCTGAAGGCCGGCGCCAACGCCGCGCGTCGAGCCGTCTTCCCCGAACACCGCGACCTCTATCGCCGCCCGCTGACCGTGGCCGAACTCGACCGCTTCGACGCCGTCGTACTCGATCCGCCGCGCTCCGGCGCACGCGAACAGATCGTCGCGCTGGCGGCGAGCAAGACGCCGGTCATCGCCTATGTCTCGTGCAACCCGGCCACCTTCGCCCGCGATGCCAAGGACCTGTACGATGCCGGCTGGCAGATCGACTGGATCCAGCCGGTCGGCCAGTTCCGCTGGTCGACCCACGTCGAACTCGCGGCGAAGTTCACCCGCTCTTCGTCCGCCGCCTCTTCGTCATCCTGACGAAAGTCAGGACCCAGAGTCACAAGCGCCGCGCTCCGTAACTCTGGATCCTGGGTCAAGCCCAGGATGACGGCGGATGGGTAGGCCGCCTCCCGCCGCCGCTTCGTCCGCCGCCTCTTCGTCATCCTGACGAAAGTCAGGACCCAGGGTCACAGGCGCTCCGCCCCGTAACTCTGGGTTCCAGTTCAAGCCCGGGATGACGGCGGAGGGTAGACCGCCTCGACAAAAAACAACCCATCCGGCGGCGCATTCAGCCCCAGCTTCGCCCGATCCTTCGCCGCCAGCGCCGCAGCCACATCCCCGACCGCCCAGCGCCCCATCCCCACCAGAGCCAGGCACCCGACCATCGACCGCACCTGGTGATGCAGGAACGACCGCGCCGCAGCCTCGATCGTCACCCGGTCCCCGCGGCGCACCACCTCCAGCCGGTCGAGCGTCTTGACCGGACTCGCCGACTGGCAATGCGCCGACCGGAACGTCGTGAAGTCATGCAGCCCCACCAACGCCCGCGCCGCCTCCGCCATCGCTTCCGCGTCCAACGGCTGCGGCACCTGCCAGGCCAGCCCCGCCTCGACCGTCAGCGGCGCCCGCCGGTTGACGATGACGTATTCATACGCCCGCCCGATGCACGAGAACCGCGCATGCCAGTCCTCCGCGACGACCTCGCACGCCAGCACCGCCACTGGCGCCGGCCGCAGCCGCGCGTTCAGCGCCTCCATCAACCGGAACGGTGCGATCGCTTTCTCGATATCGACATGCGCCCGCATCGCGCGCCCGTGCACGCCCGCATCGGTCCGCCCCGCGCCGTGTACCGCGACGGTCTCGCCGGTCACCGCGAACACCGCGTCTTCCAGCGCGGCCTGCACGGTCGCGCCGTGGGTCTGGCGCTGCCATCCCATGAACGGCCGGCCGTCGAACTCCACCGTCAGCGCGAACCGCGTCAAAGCTGGGTACCGGACCGGATCGGAAAACCGCGCAGAAACTCTTCGGTCGACGAGATCCCGCGTCCGGCCCGCTGGACCAGCGTTGGCCGGATCGCGCCGTCGCCGCACCCGATCGTCAGCGCGGCATCGACCGTCAGTCCGTCGCCACCTGGAAAGGTGAAGGGCAGCACATCCGCCGCCAGCACCTTCACCCGCTCGCCCGCGACCTCGAACCATGCCCCCGGTGCCGGGTTCATCGCCCGCACCAGCCGCTCGACCGCGCGCGCGCTCTGCGTGAAATCGATCCGCGCCTCCGCCTTGTCGATCTTCGCGGCATAGGTGACGCCGTCCTCGGGCTGCGGCCGGGCAGGGTGGGCGTCCAGGTCCCCGATCACCTCGACCATCAACCGCCCGCCCATCGCCGCCAGCTCGGCAGTCAACTCACCCGCGGTCTTGCCTGCGATCGGCGTCCGCCCCTCCAGCCGCACCGGCCCGGTATCGAGCCCGGCCTCCATCTGCATGATCCCGACACCGGTCTCGGCGTCCCCGGCGAGGATGGTGCGCTGCACCGGCGCCGCCCCGCGCCACCGCGGCAACAGCGATCCATGCACGTTCAGGCATCCGTGCACCGGCGCATCCAGCACCGCGCGCGGCAGGATCAGGCCGTACGCCGCGACCACCGCCACATCGGCCCCGAACGCGGCGAACTCGGCCTGCACCTCGGCCGTCTTCAACGACACCGGCGAGCGCACTGCGATTCCCAAAGCCTCGGCACGCGCCTGCACCGGCGACGGCACCAGCGCCCGGCCGCGCCGCCCGCCCGGCCGCGCCGGTTGGCAATAGGCCGCGACGACATCGTGCCCGGCCTCGACCAGGGCATCCAGAACCGGCACCGCGAAGTCCGGCGTTCCCATGAAAACGATCCGCATGCGACTCCCCGAACACGCTGGCGGAGGGCGATGCAACCCCCTATCTGTTCTCGATGGCATCCCCCGAGATCGAGGCGCTGACGCAAGCCCTGGCGCGACTTCCCGGCCTCGGCCCCCGTTCCGCACGCCGCGCCGTGCTCCATCTGCTCAAGAAGCGCGAGGCGGCGCTCGGCCCGTTGCGCGAGGCGCTGACCGCGGTCGACGAACGGCTCGAGAATTGCAGCGAATGCGGTAATATCGATACCACCAATCCCTGTGCGATCTGCGCCGACCCCCGCCGCGACCAGCGCGCGCTCTGCGTCGTCGAAGAGGTCGCCGACCTCTGGGCACTCGACCGCTCGCGGTTGTTCCCCGGGCGCTTCCACGTCCTCGGCGGCCGCCTGTCCGCGCTTGAGGGTATCCGCCCCGAGGATCTCAGTATCGACAGCCTGGTCCGCCGCATCGAAGCCGGCGGAATCGACGAGGTCGTCCTCGCGATGAATGCGACACTAGAGGGTCAGACCACCGCCCACTACATAGCCGACCGCATCGAACGCTTCCCGGTACGCGTCACCCAGCTTGCGCACGGCCTGCCAGTCGGCGGCGAACTCGACTATCTCGACGAGGGTACGCTGGCCCAAGCGTTGCGTGCGCGGCGTCCCGTCGGCTGAGGCCATGGCTTGACGCTGGCCCTCGCGTTTCCTAGCTCGCGCGGATGGCCGTCCTCCCAATCGTAGAAGTCCCCGACCCGCGCCTGCGCCTGGTCTCCAAGCCCGTCGAGACGATCGACGATTCGACGCGCGCGTTCGTCGCCGACATGATCGAGACGATGTACGATGCGCACGGCATCGGCCTCGCCGCAATCCAGGTCGGCGTCGACCAGCGCATCCTCGTGATCGACCTTCAGGACGAGGTCGAGACCGACGAGGACGGCAAGGAAACCCCGATCCGCGACCCACGCGCGTACATCAACCCGGAAATCCTGTCGGTCGGCGACGAGAGCAAGATCTACAACGAGGGCTGCCTCTCGATCCCCGAGCAATATGCCGAGGTCGCACGCCCTGCATCGTGCCGCGTCCGCTGGCAGGACGAGACCGGCGCTTCTCACGAGGAGTATCTCGACGGCCTGCTCTCGACCTGCATGCAGCACGAGATCGACCATCTCAACGGCGTGCTCTTCATCGACCATATCAGTCGCCTGAAGCGCGACATGGTCATGAAGAAGCTCGCCAAGATGCGCCGCGCAGGCTGACCCCCACACCTCCGTCATCCTGACGAAAGTCAGGACCCAGGGTCCCAAACGATACCGCCCGTAACTCTGGGTCCCGGCTTTCGCCGCGATGACGGTATTAGGTAAAGCTGACCTCCAGCGCCTCCAACCCCGCGATCTCCGCCCGAACCCGCTGCCCCGCGCGGATCGGCCCGACCCCCGCGGGCGTGCCCGTAAAGATCAGATCCCCCGGCGCCAGTTCGACATAGGTCGACAGCACCGCGATGATCTCGGCCACGCTCCAGATCATCATCGACAGGTCGCCCGACTGCCGCCCCTCGCCGTCGATGGTCAGCGCGATCCGTCCAGTCTCGGGCGGCGCCCCCGGGGTCAGTGCCGCGATCGGCGCCGATCGGTCGAAACCCTTCGCCATGTCCCATGGTCGCCCGGCCTTCTTCGCCACCGCCTGCAGGTCGCGGCGCGTCAGGTCGATCCCGACCGCGCTGCCATAGATCAGCCCCGGCGCGTCCTTCGCATCGACATCGCTCCCGCCCGCAGCGAGCGCGACCACCAGTTCGACCTCGTGGTGCAAATCGTCGGTCCGCACCGGGAAGGGCAGGGTGGCGCCATTCTCCACGACCGCGTTGGCGGGTTTGGCGAAGAAGAACGGCTGCTGCCGGTCCGGATCATTGCCCATCTCACGCGCATGGTCGGCGTAATTCTGCCCAACGCAGAATATCCGCCGCACCGGAAACCGCTCGGCGGACCCGGCGATGGCGATGGTGGGGACGACGACGACAGGAAGCATGAACGGTCTCCTCGGGTTGCCCGGCGATTGCACCCGCGACCTTCGCTTTGCAATCGCGCCGGCGCGGAACGTCCCGCCTGCGCGCGGGTTACCCAATCGAGATCAAGGAGATACCGCATGTCCAATACCCCCGTCCGCTACGATCCGTCGATCGAGACGATCGCCCCCGACGAGGCCGAGACGATCGCGGGGCTCAACGAGAGCTTCCAGGAAATCCTGGAAACGACGTCGAAGGACTATGGCCATGCGGTCCGTGCGGTCCATGCCAAGGCGCACGGCATTGCACGCGGCACATTAACCATCGCGGCGAACCTGCCGCCCCAGCTTGCGCAGGGTATCTTTGCGACCCCCGGCACGCACGAGGCGGTGATCCGCATCTCGACCAACGCCGGCGATATCCTCGACGACAGCGTCAGCCTGCCGCGCGGCCTCGCGCTGAAGATCCTCGACGTGGATGGCGACCGCCTGCCGGGGTCGGAGGGCAACGCCACGCAGGACTTCATCATGGTCAACGGCCCGGCCTTCTCGGCGCCCGATGCCAAGGCGTTCGGCAAGAACCTCAAGCTGCTGACCAAGACCACCGACCGGTTCGAGGGCGTTAAGAAGGCGATGTCGGCAACCTTCCGGGTCGTCGAATCCGCGCTGGAGGCGGTCGGCGGCGAATCGGCGACGCTCAAGACGCTCGGCGGTGCCGCGCCGGTCCATCCACTGGGTGAGACCTATTACACGCAGACGCCGTTCCGCTACGGCGATTACGTCGCCAAGCTGGCGCTGTTCCCGGTCTCGCCGGGGCTGACGCGGCTGACAGGCGACCTGGTCGATGTCACCGCGCGTCCCGACGCATTGCGTGAGGTCGTCCGCGATGAGATGATCGAGCATGGCGGTACCTGGGAGCTGCGCGTGCAGCTCAACACCGATCTCGACGCGATGCCGATCGAGGATGCGAGCGTCGTATGGGACGACAAGGCAAGCCCGTTCGTCACCGTCGCCACGCTCGAAGTCCCGCCGCAGCTTAGCTGGGAACATGGCGCCACCGAGCGTACCGACGACGCGCTGGTCTACAGCGTCTGGGACGGCGTCACGGCACACCAGCCGCTCGGCGGCGTCAACCGCGCCCGCAAATCCCCGTATGAGCTCTCGTCGCAGTTCCGCGGCCAGTTCAACGGCTGCCCGGTCCACCAGCCAAAGAGCTTGTCCGAACTTGTCTGAGGCCCGTTCCCTCAAGCTGTTTCATGTCAGCGACGTGCATTTCGGTGCGGAGGACCCGGCGGCGATCGCCTGGTTCTCCGCGCTGGTGACCGAAGAGCGCCCCGACGCGGTGATCATGACGGGCGACCTGACGATGCGCGCGACTAAGGACGAGTTCCAGCGTGGCGGCGACTGGCTGCGGTCGCTTGGCGTCCCCGTGACGCTGGAAGTCGGCAATCACGACATCCCCTACTACTGGGACCCGTTCCGCCGCCTGTTCGCGCCGTACCAGCGCTATGCGGCGGTCGAGACGATGATCGAGAAGCCGCTCGACCTGCCCGGCATGACGGTGGTCCCGCTGAAGACCACCGCACGCGCGCAGTGGCGCTGGAACTGGTCGAAAGGCCGGGTCAGCCCGGGCTCGCTGCAACGCGCGCTGGCGATGATCGCCGATGCGCCGAAGGGCAACCTGATCTTCGTAGCCGCGCACCATCCGTTGATCGAGGGCGGCACCACCGGCACCGCACGCACCCGCCACGGTGACAGCGCATTGACCGCGCTCGCCGAAGCCGGCGCGCACGCGGTGCTGTCGGGTCATGTTCACGACCCCTTCGACGTGCCCGTCGACCGCGCCGGCCGCATTGTCCGCATGATCGGTGCCGGCACGCTGTCGAAGCGCACCCGCGGCAGCCCGCCCGCCTTCAACGAAATCCGCATCGACGGCGGCAGGTTCGAGACGCTGGCACGGACGCTGTCACCCGAAGCCAAGCACGTCCTGCACGGCTGAGGAGAGGCTGGCGGTCCGGGATCGCTCGTCTCGCTCGGCCGTTCCGACCAAATCAACAGGAGTTACCATGTTACGCTCGATTCTGATGGGCCTCGTCGCCGGCCAGCGCTCGATGACCCCGCTCGCCGCCCTCGCCGGCGCCGCGCGCCGCGGTACGCTGCCGTACGATACGCCCGGCGCGCGGCTGATGGCGCATCCGCTGATCACTGCCGGCGGCGTGACCATGGCTGCCGCGGAGATGGCCGGTGACAAGATGAAGACCGCACCCGACCGCACCGTGTTCCTCGGCTTGCTCGCGCGCACGATCACCGCCGGTTTCGCAGGCGCCGCGCTCGCGCCGCCGAAGCGCCAGTTCGCTGGTGCCGCGCTCGGCATCGGCGCGGCGATCGGATCGTCCTATGCAGGCCTTGCCGCGCGCAAATGGGCGATGGCCCGCTGGGGTCAGACCACGACCGGATTCGTCGAGGAGGCGATCGTCTTCTCGGCCGCCAACGTCATTGCCAACGCGAAGCCCGCACACGGCTGAAACACGCTTCACACCGGCGCAGACGTATCGATCATCGCGATGATGGCTGCCGCGGCGGCTTCTGCGCCATTCTCTGCCGCGACCTGTCCCCCCAAGACACGCGCTTTGCGGATATGGGTTTCGCCGAGGATCGCGGCGATCGCCCTTGCCGCGCGAGCCGCGGTGAAACGCCTGGCCTCCAGCACGGCGCCGACGCCCAGCGCGGCGATCCGGTGGCCATTGTCGTGCTGGTCGCCCATATGCGGCACCACCAGTTGCGGTACGCCAGCGCGCAGTGCCTGCCCGGTCGATCCCATCCCGCCATGATGCACCACCGCACACGCGCGCGGGAACAGCAGCGAGTGGGGCACATAGCGCGCTACTTGGATGTCTGCGCCCGATCGCTCCACCACGGCATCGCCCGCCAGCAGCACGGCCCGCAGCCCCAGCGTTCGGGCGGCATCGACCGCGGCCGTATAGAAGTCACCCGGCGCCAGCACCGCGAACGACCCCAACGTGAACACCAGGGGAGGGGCCCCCGCCGCTAGGAATGCCTCCAGCGCCACATCGAGCACCTCCGATCCGCCGCCGTCGCTGTCGAACATCGGGAAGCCGACCACCCTTAGTTCGGGCGGCGCATCGGGCTGCCGCGGTGCGAATACAGGGGAATAGCAACCCAGCGTCAGCGCGGTCCAAGCGGGCGTGTCGATCAACAGCGCTTGATCCGATTCCGCCAGGCCGTGTGCCGCCCGTAGCGCATCGAGCCGCGCCGCGTAGAATCGTCGCAACAGGCCACGAAGCCGAGCATAGACCCGCCGGTTCCACCACCGCCCCAACGGCCCGGTCGGCGCATGCGCCATCATCCGGAACTCGGGGGTCCGCGGCGGAGCATAGGTCGAGAACAATGTCATCGGCTGCAGCACGACGCCGACCAGCGGAATGCGGTGCTTCTCGGCAATGATCGGCGCCGCGAACACGAACAGCGATCCGACGATCGCCACCGCATCCTCGACCATCGCATCGAGCGCCTCCGCGCTCGACGTCAGCCACGGCATCAGCACCTCGTCCATCATATAGCGCTGGTCGGTCATGATCCGCTGCGCCGCTTCACGCTCGCCCAAACCCAGCCGCTCGCGCACCGCCGCGAATCCACCGACCACCGCGACCGCGTCCAGACCGGCGGCGCGGGTCTTGCCCAGCTGGTCCTCGGGAACGCCCATGACGACGTGGAACCCGCGCCGCTGCAGCGCCTGCCCGATCGCGATGAAGGGATGCAGATCGCCGAGCGACCCGATCGTGACCAAAACGATTTTTCGCATGCGCAACGTCCCCCACACGGCACTGGCGCGCGGACATGACGATATGACGACAAAAAAAGGCCGCCGCCCGGTTCCCCGGACGGCGGCCTGATTTACGCCAGCTCCAACTGAATGCGCCGGTTACTCTGGCGTGTTCAGATACTCGCCGGCGTCCGCATCAGTGCCGGTGCCGCTGGTCACGACCTCGGCCAGCGCATCGTCGCCGGTGCCGCCGGCATCGCGTGCCGACCGTGCCAGCTCGGCGTCATGCTTCTTCCTTCGCGTCCTTGGGCGCGATGATCGAGACTTCGGCCATCTTGCGCTGCGCGACGCGCATCGCCGCATCGCGGCTGTTGGCCACGACCCGCAGGCGGTTAAGCCCAGCGCCGGTGCCGGCCGGGATCAGACGCCCGACGATGACGTTCTCCTTCAGGCCCATCAGCATGTCCTGCTTGCCCTGCACGGCTGCTTCGGTGAGCACTCGCGTGGTCTCCTGGAACGACGCCGCCGAGATGAAGCTGCGAGTCTGCAGCGACGCCTTGGTGATGCCGAGCAGGATCGGCTTGCCGACCGCCTTGGCCTGCTTCTTCTCGAGCTTCTCGTTGATCGCGTCCATTTCCTCGCGATCGACCTGCTCGCCGGCCAGCAGCGTGGTGTCGCCGCCGTCGGTGATCTCGACCTTCTGCAGCATCTGGCGAACGATCGTCTCGATGTGCTTGTCGTTGATCTTCACGCCCTGAAGTCGGTAGACTTCCTGGATTTCCGACACGAGATATTCCGCTAGGGGCTCGATGCCGAGCACTTCGAGAATGTCGTGCGGATCGGGCGAACCGCCGATCAGGTTGTCGCCACGCTTGACGTAGTCGCCTTCCTGAACGTCGATGACCTTCGACTTCGGGATCAGATACTCCACGACCTCGCTGCCGTCCTCGGGCTGGATACCGATCTTGCGCTTGGCCTTGTAGTCCTTGCCGAACACGACACGACCCGAGACCTTCGCGATGATCGCGTTTTCCTTGGGCTTGCGTGCCTCGAACAGCTCGGCGACGCGCGGCAGACCACCGGTGATGTCGCGGGTCTTGGCCGATTCACGGCTGACACGGGCCACGACGTCGCCGCCCTGGACCTGTGCGCCATCCTCGACCGACAACGTCGCACCGATCGCCAGCATGTAACGACCGCTCTCGCCGCTCGCATCGTCGAGCAGGGTCAGGCGCGGACGAAGATCCTCCTTCGACTTGGTTGCCGCACGATATTCCACGACCACGCGCTGGGCGATGCCCGTCGCTTCGTCGGTCTGCTCGGTGAGCGTCTTGCCCTCGATCAGGTCGACATACTTGATCGTGCCTGGGTTCTCCGTGATCACCGGCATGGTGAACGGATCCCACTCGGCCATCCGGTCGCCCTTCGACACGATGTGACCATCGTCGAACAGCACGTACGCACCGTATGGGATGCGATCGACCGAGAGCTCGCGGCCGTCCATGTCGACGATCGCGATTTCGCCCGAGCGGCTAAGCACCACGCGACGGCCACGCTGATCGACGATGATACGCAGATCGCGGAACTGCACCGTACCGTCGGCATGCGCCTCGAGGTTCGACGTTTCGTTGAGCTGCGCCGCACCACCGATGTGGAACGTACGCATCGTCAGCTGCGTGCCCGGCTCACCGATCGACTGCGCGGCGATGACGCCGACAGCTTCACCGATGTTGACCGGCGTACCGCGGGCAAGATCGCGCCCGTAGCACTTGCCGCAGACGCCGATCTTCGACTCGCAGACCAGCGGGCTGCGGATCTTGCACGACTGCGTGCCGAGGCCTTCGATCGTCGTGATCATCGGCTCGTCGAGCAGCGTGCCCGATGGGATGACGACCTTGCCGGTCTTCGGATCGGTGATGTCCTCCGCGGTCGTACGACCCAGGATGCGCTCGCCGAGCGATGCGATGGTCGAACCACCCTGAAGGATCGCCTTCATCTCCAAAGCGCGGGTCGTGCCGCAATCCGGTTCGATGATGACGCAATCCTGCGACACGTCGACCAGACGACGCGTCAAATAGCCCGAGTTCGCCGTCTTCAACGCCGTATCCGCGAGGCCCTTGCGAGCGCCGTGGGTCGAGTTGAAGTACTCCAGGACGGTCAGGCCCTCCTTGAAGTTCGAGATGATCGGCGTTTCGATGATCTCGCCCGACGGCTTGGCCATCAGGCCGCGCATGCCGGCAAGCTGCTTGATCTGCGCCTGCGAACCACGAGCACCCGAGTGGGCCATCATGTAGATCGAGTTGATCGGCTTTTCACGGCCGGTTTCCTCGTCGATCTTCACCGAACGGATCTCGTCCATCATGGCGTTCGCGACCTGGTCGCCGCAACGGCTCCAGGCGTCGATAACCTTGTTGTACTTCTCCTGCTGCGTGATCAGGCCGTCCTGATACTGCTGCTCGAAGTCCTTCACGAGCGCCTTGGTGTCGTCGACCAGACCAACCTTGGCGTCCGGAATGATCATGTCGTCCTTGCCGAACGAGATGCCGGCGCGGAACGCGTGGCGGAAGCCGAGCGACATAATCGCGTCGGCGAACAGCACGGTCTCCTTCTGGCCGGTGTGACGATAGACCTCGTCGATCACGTCGCCCACGTCCTTCTTGGTGAGAAGGCGGTTGACGGTCTCGAACGGCACCTTGTGGCTGTGCGGCAGGGTCTCGCCCAGCAGCATGCGGCCCGGCGTGGTCTCGTACCGCTTCAGGTACTGCTTGCCCTTCTCATCGGTCTGCGGAACGCGGCTGATGATCTTGGTGTGCAGCGTCACCGACCCGGCGTTCAGTGCCTGATGCACCTCTGCCATGTCGCTGATCAGCATCCCCTGACCCGGCTCGTTCTCCTTCATCATCGACAGATAATAGAGACCGAGGACCATGTCCTGCGACGGAACGATGATCGGCTTGCCGTTGGCAGGCGACAGGATGTTGTTCGTCGACATCATCAAGACGCGCGCTTCGAGCTGGGCCTCGAGGCTCAGCGGAACGTGCACGGCCATCTGATCGCCGTCAAAATCGGCGTTGAATGCCGAGCAGACCAGCGGGTGAAGCTGGATCGCCTTGCCCTCGATCAGAACCGGCTCGAACGCCTGGATGCCCAGACGGTGAAGCGTCGGCGCACGGTTCAGCATGACCGGATGCTCGCGGATCACCTCGTCCAGGATATCCCAGACTTCCTTGCGCTCCTTCTCGACCCACTTCTTCGCCTGCTTCAGGGTCATCGACAGACCCTTCGCATCGAGACGTGCGTAGATGAACGGCTTGAACAGCTCGAGCGCCATCTTCTTCGGCAGGCCGCACTGGTGCAGTTTCAGCTCAGGACCGGTCACGATGACCGAACGCCCCGAATAGTCGACGCGCTTGCCGAGCAGGTTCTGGCGGAAGCGGCCCTGCTTGCCCTTGAGCATGTCGGACAGCGACTTCAGCGGACGCTTGTTGGCACCCGTGATCGTGCGACCGCGGCGACCGTTGTCGAACAGTGCGTCGACAGCCTCCTGGAGCATGCGCTTCTCGTTGCGGACGATGATGTCCGGCGCGCGGAGCTCCATCAGGCGCTTCAGGCGGTTGTTGCGGTTGATCACGCGGCGATACAAATCGTTCAGATCCGACGTCGCGAAACGACCACCGTCCAGCGGCACCAGCGGGCGCAGCTCGGGCGGGATGACCGGAACGACCTCGAGGATCATCCACTCGGGGCGGTTGCCCGAATCGATGAAGCTCTCGACGACCTTCAGCCGCTTGATGATCTTCTTGGGCTTCAGCTCGGACTTGGTGACCGCTGAGCTCTTCGAGCAGCGCGGTACGCTCACCGACGAGATCGAGCGATTCGAGCATGATGCGGACCGCCTCGGCACCGATACCGGCCGAGAACGCGTCCTCGCCATACTGGTCCTGTGCGTCGAGGAGCTCGTCCTCGGTCATCAGCTGGTACTTCTCGAGCGGGGTCAGGCCCGGCTCGATCACGATGTACGCCTCGAAGTACAGCACGCGCTCGAGCTGCTTCAGCTGCATGTCGAGCAACAGGCCGATGCGCGACGGCAGCGACTTCAGGAACCAGATGTGCGCGACCGGTGCGGCGAGCTCGATATGGCCCATCCGCTCGCGGCGGACCTTCGAGACGGTAACCTCGACGCCGCACTTCTCGCAGACGATGCCCTTGTACTTCATGCGCTTGTACTTGCCGCACAGGCACTCGTAATCCTTGATCGGACCGAAGATGCGCGCGCAGAACAGGCCGTCACGCTCGGGCTTGAACGTGCGATAGTTGATGGTCTCGGGCTTCTTGATCTCGCCGAACGACCACGAACGGATCTTGTCCGGGGACGCGATGCCGATCTGGATCTGGTCGAACGTCTCGGTCTTGGCGACCGGATTGGCGAAGGGGGTCATCTCGTTCATTTTATTCTCCATTCCCCTCCCGCATGGCGGGAGGGGCTAGGGGAGGGGATGTCGTAGCCTCTCGGGGTGGTGCCTGCGGGGACAGGCCCTCCCCCGACCCCTCCCGCAAGCGGGAGGGGAGGAGTTGAGGCTTACTCCGCCGCGATCTGGATGCCGTCGCTGTCGAAGCCGGGCTCCGACTGCTTCAGGTCCACATTCAGGCCGAGCGAGCGCATTTCCTTGACGAGCACGTTGAAGCTCTCCGGGATGCCGGCCTCGAAGGTGTCGTCGCCCTTGACGATCGCCTCGTAGACCTTGGTGCGTCCGACCACGTCGTCCGACTTCACCGTCAGCATTTCCTGCAAGGTATACGCCGCGCCGTAGGCCTGGAGTGCCCAGACCTCCATCTCGCCGAAGCGCTGGCCACCGAACTGCGCCTTACCACCCAGCGGCTGCTGCGTGACGAGCGAGTAGGGCCCGATCGACCGTGCGTGGATCTTGTCGTCGACCAGATGGTGGAGCTTGAGCATGTAGATGTACCCAACCGTCACCTTGCGATCGAACTTGTCGCCGGTACGTCCGTCGAACAGGTCCGACTGGCCCGACGGGTCGAGACCCGCCAGTTCCAGCATCGCCGACACATCGGCCTCGCGCGCGCCGTCGAACACCGGCGTCGCCATTGGCACGCCGTTCTTCAGGTTCTGCGCGAGCTCGATGATCTCGTCGCCCGTGCGGGCTTCGATCTCGGCGTGATACTGCTCGCCGTACACCGTCTTCAGACGCTCCTTGACCGCGTCGGGCATCGCGCCCGGCTTGGCATCGGGGTTCGCCTCGCGCCAATCCTCGAGCGACTTGGTGATCTGCTGGCCGAGACCGCGTGCGGCCCAGCCCAGATGCGTCTCGAAGATCTGCCCGACGTTCATGCGCGATGGCACGCCCAGCGGGTTGAGCACGATATCGACCGGCGTACCGTCGGCAAGGAACGGCATGTCCTCCGCCGGCAGGATGCGGCTGATGACGCCCTTGTTGCCGTGACGGCCGGCCATCTTGTCGCCCGGCTGCAGCTTGCGCTTCACCGCGACGAACACCTTGACCATCTTCAGCACGCCCGGCGACAGCTCGTCACCACGCTCCAGCTTCTCGCGCCGATCGTGGAACTTGTCCGTAATCAGCTTGGCGGCGTCGTCATACTGCTGCTTGACGGCTTCCAGATTGCCTTGGACCTTGTCGTCGGCAACCGAGAACTTCCACCACTCGTGACGATCGACGCTGTCGAGCATCTCCATGTCGATGACCGCGCCCTTCTTCAGGCCCTTCGGCACCGAGGTCGAGGTCTGGTCGAGCAGCATCTCGCGAAGACGCGACCAGGTCGCACGGTTCAGGATCGAACGCTCGTCGTCAGAATCCTTCTTCAGGCGCTCGATCTCCTCGCGCTCGATCGCCATCGCGCGCTCGTCCTTGTCGATGCCGTGACGGTTGAAGACGCGAACGTCGACGACCGTACCCGACACGCCCGGCGGCAGGCGAAGCGACGTATCGCGCACGTCGCTGGCCTTCTCACCGAAGATCGCGCGGAGAAGCTTCTCCTCCGGCGTCATCGGCGATTCGCCCTTCGGCGTGATCTTGCCGGCGAGAATATCGCCCGGCTCGACCTCTGCACCGATGTAGACGATGCCCGCTTCGTCGAGGTTGCGAAGCGCTTCCTCACCGACGTTCGGGATGTCGCGCGTGATGTCCTCGGGCCCGAGCTTGGTGTCGCGCGCCATCACCTCGAACTCGTCGATGTGGATCGACGTGAACACGTCGTCCTTCACGATCCGCTCGGAGATCAGGATCGAATCCTCGTAGTTGTAGCCGTTCCACGGCATGAACGCGACGAGGCTGTTGCGACCCAGCGCCAGCTCGCCGAACTCGGTCGACGGACCGTCGGCGAGCACGTCGCCGGCACGGACCTGGTCGCCCACCTTCACCAGCGGACGCTGGTTGATGCAGGTCGACTGGTTCGAACGCTGGAACTTCATCAGCGTGTAGATGTCGACGCCCGACTTGCCGGCATCGATCTCGCCGGTCGCCCGGATCACGATACGCGCCGCGTCGACCTGGTCGACGATGCCCGCACGCTTCGCCGAGATCGCTGCACCGGAGTCACGCGCGACCGTCTCTTCCATGCCGGTGCCGACGAACGGCGCCTCGGCCTGGACCAGCGGCACAGCCTGACGCTGCATGTTGGAGCCCATCAGCGCGCGGTTTGCGTCATCGTTTTCCAGGAACGGAATGAGCGATGCGGCGACCGAGACGAGCTGCTTGGGGCTGACGTCCATCAGCGTGATGTTGTCCGGCAGCGCCATCAGGAAGTCGCCAGCCTGACGCGAAGAGACCAGCTCCTCGGTGAAGCCGCCATCCGCCGTCAGATCGGCGTTGGCCTGCGCGATCGTGTGCTTGGCCTCTTCCATCGCCGACAGGTACACGACGTCGTCGGTCACCTTGTGGTCGACGACCTTGCGGTATGGCGTCTCGATGAAGCCGTACTTGTTCACCCGCGAGAAGCTCGCCAGCGAGTTGATCAGGCCGATGTTCGGGCCTTCCGGCGTCTCGATCGGGCAGATGCGGCCGTAGTGGGTCGGATGAACGTCGCGGACTTCGAAGCCGGCGCGCTCACGCGTCAGACCACCTGGTCCAAGTGCCGACACGCGACGCTTGTGAGTGACTTCCGACAGCGGGTTGGTCTGATCCATGAACTGCGACAGCTGCGACGAGCCGAAGAATTCACGCACCGCGGCAACCGCAGGCTTCGCGTTGATCAGGTCGTTCGGCATCACCGTCGACACGTCGACCGACGACATCCGCTCCTTCACGGCGCGCTCCATGCGGAGCAGGCCGACGCGGTACTGGTTCTCGAGCAGCTCGCCGACCGAACGGACACGACGGTTACCGAGGTTATCGATATCGTCGATCTCGCCCTTGCCGTCCTTGAGGTTCACGAGCGTCTTGACGACCTCGAGAATGTCCTCGGTGCGCAGCGTCGTCACGGTGTCCTCGACGTCGAGGTCGAGACGCATGTTGAGCTTGACGCGGCCCACGGCCGACAGGTCGTAGCGGTCCGGATCGAAGAACAGGCCCGAGAACAGCGCCTCTGCCGTCTCCAGCGTCGGCGGCTCGCCGGGACGCATCACGCGGTAGATGTCCGACAGGGCCTGCTCGCGCTCTTCGGCCTTGTCGGCCTTCAGCGTGTTGCGAATCCACGGACCGGTCGCGACGTGATCGATGTCGAGCAGTTCGAGACGCTCGATGCCCGCCTTGTCGAGCATTTCCAGGTTCTCGGCCGAAACCTCGTCACCGGCTTCGATGTAGATCGCGCCGGTCGACTCGTCGATCAGGTCATATGCCGAATAGCGGCCGAAGATTTCCTCGGTCGGGATCAGCAGGTCGGTCAGGCCGTCCTTGAACGCCTTGTTCGCAGCGCGGGGGCTGATCTTCTGGCCGTTCGGGAACACGACTTCGCCGGTCTTCGCATCGACGATGTCGAACATCGGCTTCTGGCCACGCCAGTTCTCGACCTGGAACGGAACGATCCAGCCACCCTGGCCGCGGACGAACGTCACGCGGTTGTAGAAATAGTTGAGGATCTCCTCCGACGTCATGCCGAGCGCGTAGAGCAGCGCCGTCACGGGCAGCTTGCGCTTGCGATCGATGCGGACGTTGACGATGTCCTTCGCGTCGAACTCGAAATCGAGCCACGAACCGCGATACGGAATCACGCGTGCCGCGAACAGGTACTTGCCCGATGCGTGCGTCTTGCCGCGATCGTGATCGAACAGCACGCCCGGCGAACGGTGCATCTGCGAAACGATGACGCGCTCGGTGCCGTTGATGAAGAACGTGCCGTTCTCGGTCATGAGCGGCATGTCGCCCATGTACACGTCCTGCTCCTTGATATCGATGACCGACTTGGCCTCGGTATCGGGATCGACCTCGAACGCGGTCAGACGCAGCGTGACGCGCATCGGCGCGGCATAGGTGATGCCACGCTGGCGGCATTCCTCGACGTCGAACTTCGGCGGCTCAAGGACGTAATCGTCGAAATCGAGATAGGCGGTGCCGGCGAAATCCTGGATCGGGAACACGCTGCGCAGCGTCTTCTCGAGGCCGGACACGTGGCCGATCGACTTGTCGGAGCGCAGGAACTGCTCGTAGCTCTCGCGCTGGACCTCGATCAGGTTCGGCATCTGCACGACTTCGTGGATGTTGCCGAAGACCTTGCGGATGCGACGCTTGGCCGTGCCGCCCTCGTTGATCGCTCTGGTTGCCATGGGTGTATCTGCCCTCAATAAACTGACGCGTCAGTCGTAAATTCGTGCCCGGGGACCCCCAGGCGGGACGTGCATCAACGCAGAAAAGCCGCGCGCATCGAATGCGGCGGCTTCAGCGTATGAACCTCGGCACCCAATACGATCGACCCGCTGCGCGACGGCAGGTCATTTCCCGGATGCTGTGGTGAGAGGCGCATATAGGGAAGGGGCGGGCCCATGTCAAAGGGGGGCGGCTCGGCGCAGCCGATAGAATGATGGTCACGCAAAGGCGCAAAGACGCTGCGGATGGAACGAAGCCCGTGACTTTGCTGGAGGGAGCAAGGCACGTTCCGGGCGAGTCATCTTCGCGCCTTAGCGCCTTCGCGTGAAAACCCCTTCTCCTAACCACCCGCTGGCAAAACCGCGACTTGGCCGCTAACCCACCCCAGCCCGTCGCAAGACGGGTTGCCGTCGCGCGACGTTCATCGTCCGCGGGAACGCTGGCGCGTAAAGGGAATTGCACAGATGACGATCGACCGGCGCGCCGTGATGCCCGCCGCCTTCGCGGCGTTCGCAGCCGGGCTGATGACGCCCGCCGCCGCGCAGAATACGCAGGACACGCCGCCACCGCCGCGCGGGCTCGAAAGCCTCGCGCCACAAGCCGTGCCGGTCCCGCCGCCGCCGGTGATCGTCCTGCCGACCGCAACCCCGGCCCGCCCGGTGCCAACGACAAGGGCACCGCGGACCGATACCCGCCCGGCCCGCGACGTGCCGAAGGCCGAACCGGCCAGCCCTGAGCCGAAGCCCAGTCGCGCACCGACGCCAAGCCAGGTAAGCAAGCCAACGCCGGACGCCGCATCTGCGCCAGAGCCGGATGCCGCGCCTGCGCCGACGCCAGTCCCGGAACCCGTCACAAATTCTCAGCCGCAGCCGCAGCCACAACCGCAGGCGACGCTGTCGGCACCCGAAACGGCCCGGACGATGCCGATCTGGGTGCTGCCCGCTGTCATCGTCGCGGTGCTCGCCGGGCTGTGGGCGCTGACCCGTCGGCGCAAGAGTCCGACCCGGCCGGTGGCCGAGCCCGCTTACATCGAACCCGCGCCGGAGCCGATCGCGCCGGAGGCTGTCGTCCCAGCCCCCGTCGAGCAGACACCGCTGCCCGTCGCCAGCCCGCCCGAACCGCAATTCCTGACGCCCGCCGCACGCCCCGCGCCACGCGCGCGCCTCGCGGTCGAGCTGCGCCCGCTACGCGCCGGGCTCAACCTGCTCAGCGCCGTCGTCGAGTGCGAGCTGGTCGTCACCAACACCGGGGAAACGGTCGCGGAGGGCATCCGCATCGGCGCCACGCTGCTGACCGCGCACGGCGCGCTCGACACCGACCTCGCCGCGCTCACCGCCGCGCCGATCGGCCGGCCAGCGACGCCGCCGTTCGCGCTGGCGCCCGGCGAAACCCGCTCGGTCCGCGCGGTCGCGGCGACGCCGCGCGATGCGATCCGAACGATGACCGCCGCCAATCGCCCGATGTTCGTGCCGATCGTCTCGGTCAACCTGCTCTATCCCGACGGCCAGACAACCCGCGCCTGGGCGATCGGTATCGAACGCGTCGATTCCGCGAAACTCGCGCCGTTCTGGCTCGATGCGCCGGCAAAGATGTACGCCGATATCGGCGCACGGCCTCACGCGGCGGCGTTCGAGCGCTAGAACGGATACACCTTCACACCAGCCGGCAGGGCAGGGGCGGGTGTCCCCGCCACCCGCGCCGTGACCGCATCGATCACCGCCGCCATCACTGCGCCATCGGGGCGATGCCCGGCCCCGGCGATCACGAACGCCGCGCCCGCCTTGTGCGCCTTGGTCGCAGCCTCCTGCAGCGCCTCGCCCTCGGGCGCAGGGACGGTATCGTCCGCGGTCCCGTGGATCAGGAAATACGGCTCGTCCAATTTCGGCACCGCGGCGAGATTGTCGTAGTCGTTCGGGACGAACGCACGCGCGATCTTCGGCGCCATCGCGCGCAGCCGGGTGAACGTGCCGACCGTCACCAGCGCATCCAGTCGTTGCCGCGTCGCCAGCCCGAACGCCACGCCGCCGCCCAGGCTATGCCCGACCACAATCACCCGCCGGGCGCCGGCCAGCGCCCTGGCGCGCGCGTAGAATGCGTCCGCATCGGCAGCGAGCCCCTTCGCATCGGGGCGGCCGGGGTTTGCGCTGTAGCCGCGATACTCGGCCGCGACGATGCCATAGCCCTGCGCGACCAGTGGCGCGAACCATTCGACGCTGCGGTCCGCGCTGCCGGCATTGCCGTGGAACACTAGCAGCACCGGCTTGTCCGCCTTGCCCGCGATCTCGACGCCGCCGAGCAACAGCCCGTCCGCGGTGCGGACCCGGTCGAGCGCGGCCCCGCCGGGTAGTCCGGCGATCGACAACGGCGTGGTGTGCGGCTGGTAGATCCGGTCGTGGATCGACTGCGCGTCGGCGCAGGAGGCGGTGAGGAGGAGCGGAAGGAGCAAGGTTTGGCGCATGCGCGGCACGCTAGCGGAGCCAAACTGAACGAGAACCCCCGCCTTCGATATGGGCCTTAGACCAGGCCTTCGATCCCCCCTTCGTCATCCTGACGAAAGTCAGGACCCAGGGTTCCGATTGCCGCCGCCGCCAAGGAAACGAAAAAAGGGCGACCGCATCGCTGCGGCCGCCCTTTTTCTTACCACTGGCCGACTTCGGCAAAGCCGAAGTCTCGTCGGTCGGCATGAATGCCGCCGGCCGGCCTTGCGGGGAGTGCGATTTAGCAGCTGCTAAATCGTCTCTCCCGCTGCGGCTTACTTGACCTCGACGGTCGCGCCGGCTGCTTCCAGCTGCGCCTTGATCTTGGCGGCCTCGTCCTTCGACACGCCTTCCTTGACGGCCTTGGGAGCCGACTCGACCAGCGTCTTGGCTTCGGTCAGGCCGAGCGACGTGATCGCGCGGACTTCCTTGATGACGTTGATCTTCTTGCCACCGTCGCCGGTCAGGATGACGTCGAATTCGGTCTGCTCTTCAGCGGCTGGAGCGGCTGCGCCGCCGCCAGCTGCGGGTGCTGCTGCGACCGCTGCTGCGGCCGAAACGCCCCACTTCTCTTCGAGCAGCTTCGACAGGTCGGCTGCTTCGAGAACGGTCAGGGCGGAAAGCTGGTCAACCAGTGCGTTCAGGTCTGCCATGTGTAGTCTCCATCTCGGGGCGAATGCCCCATCAGTTCAAAATTGACGAAAGTGCCCAAGATCAGGCGTCTTCCTTCTCCGCGTAGGCGGAAAGCACGCGCGCGATCTGCGCCGCCGGAGCCTGCGTGATCGTCGCCAGCTTCGTTGCGGGTGCAACGAGCAGACCGATGATCTTGGCACGCAGTTCGTCCAGCGACGGCATCGTCGCGAGCGCCTTGACGCCGTCCACGTCGAGGACAGTCGCACCCATCGCCCCACCCACGATTTCGAACTTGTCGTTCGTCTTCGCGAATTCCACGGCCACCTTGGCGGCCGCGACGGGATCGATGGAGCTGGCCAGGCCGACCGGACCCGTGAGCATGTCGCCCAGCGAGAGATAGTCGGTGCCGTCCAGCGCGATCTTGGCAAGCTTGTTCTTCGAGACCTTGTAGGTCGCGCCGGCGTCGCGCATCTTGCCCCGCAGCACAGAAGACTGTGCGACGGTCATTCCCAGGTTGCGCGTCACAACGACGACGCCGACCTCGGAAAAGTTGCGGTTCAGCTCAGCGACGGCCGCGGTCTTTTGATCACGATCCATGCCATTCTCCACGGTTTTGGGTAATTCGCCTCGCGGCGGATCACCCGGTCACTAACCGGAGGCGCGGACATCCCACGCTTCCGGGGTGTCTCATCGATGGGGCATGGGAGAGGCGCTTGGCAGGCAAGCGACACAGCCGACGTGACGGGCACGGCGGCGGAATTCCATTCCCCGTCTAGGTGGGAGATTAAGTCCGGGCAAACCCCGCACACCCACCGTCTCGGACGGAGTTCGACGAGCAAGCCCGCCGAACGAGCCCGCGCCTTAGCGAAGTTCGCGGCGGAGTCAATCGGCGAAGACCTCGCTCGCCACCATCCGATACTGCGACGGCGTCATAATGGCCGCGATTCGTGTTGTCGCATCGCGCGCACCGATCGCATCCTGGTGCATGGACGCAGGCGATCCCGACCGACTGATCGTGGCGATAACCGGCGCGTCCGGCGCGATCTACGGCATCCGCGCGCTGGTCCATCTCAGGCGGTTGGCGCGGGTAGAGACGCATCTGGTGGTCACCGCCGCCGCCCGGCGGACGATCGCCGAGGAGACCGACTGGGCGCTCGCCGACATCGTCGCGCTCGCCGATCACTGCCACCACCACGGCGATGTCGGCGCGGCGATCGCTTCCGGATCGTTCCGCGCCCGCGGCATGCTGGTCGCGCCCTGTTCGGTGAAGACGCTCAGCGCCGTCGCCAACTGCACCGATGGCGACCTCGTCGCGCGCGCCGCGGACGTCTGCCTCAAGGAGCGCCGCCGGGTCGTGCTGATGCTGCGCGAAACCCCACTCCACGCCGGCCACATCGCGCTGATGGCACTCGCCACCGCCAGCGGCGCGATCCTGATGCCGCCAGTCCCCGCCTTCTACCGGCGTCCGCACACGATCGAGGATGTAGTCGACCACAGCATCGGCCGAGCCCTGGACCTGTTCGGGATCGACGCCGGCATCGTCCGCCGCTGGGGCGAGTGACGGCGTCAGCGGTCGTTCCGCCGATCGCTGACGCGAATGTCGCATCGTGGTGGAAAGAGGACATCTAGCAGCGCAGCATTTATGGCCAGCGTAAGACGACCGGCTTTCAGGTCATTAGTTTGGGCCGAATTTAGGGCCTTCGGAAATCGAACAGCGTTGATACGGCACGATAAAATATGCTCGCGTCGCTTGTCAGGCAGTACAACTTATCCGACTTCCTCGCCACGCCATCCTTCATCAACGTAAACCCCTCGGGGCCGACGGCGTTGCCCGGCGGCGGCGGCGGCGGCGGCGGCCCTCCGCGCAGCTTCGCAGCACAATTAGGGTCGTTGACGCCGCTTGCGAACGCTCGGTCCGAAAGCCGGCGCACGTTCTCGATCACGTCACCTTTAAGCCTACCGGTATGACGAGCCTTCATCGGAAACCCCTCAGGCCAGCCGGTTGCGGGCGGAGTTACAATGTAGTCTCCCGAGGCCAAATCTAGGACTAGCTTCTGCGATGGCGTCCATTCGGACAGATCAACATAGACTGTGAGCGTGCCCCCGGCCTCAGCGGCAACCGCACCGGAGCAGGCCATTATGCCTAGCATCGCCGCCGCAATGTTAGTCGCCCAAGCTATCCACATGGTTCATTCTCGTGATGCAAAGCCGTTTAATGGCGAAACACGTCAACGGGGAAGGCGCGATCCCGAAGCTATGGCGTTTTCAGTTGCAAAGCTAGCTCGACTTACATTGATGACCGCGCGCGCGATCAGCCGCTTCGGCTAATTCATCAACTACCGCGAATGACTGGAACTGGGCGTGATCCGTCACCCCGGCACGACCGGGCCATAGGACGCCCAGCAATTGGGCGTTTCCCACACCTTCAGGCACACCAAAGTCGCCTGCTCCGCGGTCCGCAGGGCGACCCGCGGCGCCAGCAGGTCGAACCACAGTTTCGCCAAGTTCTCCGCCGTCGGCACCAACGCCAGCACGCAGATCTGCATGCCGTCGCGGCCCACCCCCTGGAACACGCCGTCGCGGGCCACCGCATCGTCGACCGCGCGCGCCAGCTCCGCATCGTCCAGCCCGAACATCGTGCGGCACAGCGGATCGTTGACGCAGAGGATGAACGCGTGGTCGAACGGCGCGTCGATCGCGTGCATCATCTCGTCCTTCAGGAACCCGAAATCGAGCACCATGCCGGTCTGTTCGCCGGCCCCGAACAGCGGCCCGCGGCACCACGCCTCGATCCGATAGCGGTGGCCGTGGAGATTGTGGCATTTCGACCGGTGGTCCATCACCCGGTGCCCGGCATCGATGCCGATCTCGCGGCTGATCAGGTGCCAGCTCGCGACGCCGTCGCCGTTCGCCGACCGGCCGAACCCGCCCGGCATCGGCAATTCCACCAGCGGCAGTTCGACGAGGGGAAAGCGGGCGTCCGCGCCGTCGGCACGCACCTGGGCGCTATCCATGGGACGGCCCTTCGCATGCACGGGCGACAAATCCGGTCGGGAGCAGACCGTGCCTAGGATCATATCCGGTCAAAATACCATCTCCCCCGCGATGCCATGACGATAGATACAGAGGGCAAGGCAGCGGCATCGTGCGCTATCCTGCAAGGACATGGTCTGCATCGGTGTCCAACAACCATGTTCAATGCCACCGACATGCTTGCGACCGCACGCCGTTTCTTGTCCGTATCGGACATTGTGTCTCTATGCGGTCGATCGCATCCCAGCGATATCATGGTTTCGACACGGCATGACGTGGCGATGTCTTGAGCGTGTGAACGGACGGGGAGGGGGCGGGAGTGAATCTTCAATACGGACCATTCGACGCCAGCTACGACGCCAGCCATATCCGGGCGGATACCGGACTGTCGTTCGACGACGTCCTGCTGGTGCCGCGCCGCAATCGCCTCCGCAGCCGCCGCGACGTCGACACCGCGATGCAGTTCACGCCCGGCATCCGGCTTGCGGTCCCGATCGTATCCGCCAACACGCCGTGGTGCACGGGCTCTCGGATGGCGATCGCGATGGCACGCGCGGGCGGCATCGGCATCGTCCATCGGATGTGGTCGCCGCACGATCAGGCCGCCGCGGTCGCCGCGACGAAGGCCGCAGCACCCGGCGATGGCGCGCGTGCCACGCTGGACCGCGCTGGCCGGCTAAGCGTCGGCGCCGCGGTCGGCATCAAGGGCGATTACCTGGACCGCGCCGACCGGCTCGCGGACAGCGGGGCGGACTTCCTCGCGATCGACGTCGCGCATGGCCATTCGGATTTCGTGATCGCGGCGCTGCTGGAACTGAAGGCACGCCATCCGCGACTCGAATGCGTCGTCGGCAACGTCGCCACCTCCGACGGCGCGCGCGACCTGATCGACGCCGGCGCGGACGCGATCAAGGTCGGGATCGGCCCGGGCAGCGTCTGCACGACGCGTCTCGTCACCGGGGCCGGGATGCCGCAGCTGACCGCGATCCTCGAATGCGCCGCAGTGACCCGCAAGGCCGGCGTCGGCCTGATCGCGGACGGCGGCATCCGCACCTCGGGCGATATCGCCAAGGCGATCGCCGCGGGGGCATCGTGCGTGATGCTCGGCAAGCTGCTCGCGGGCACCGACGAAAGCGAGGCCCGCGAGGTCGAGCATGACGGCCGCCGCTTCAAGGTCACCACCGGGTTCGTCACCCTCGGCGTCGAACTGACGCTGCAACGGCTCGCGGGCGCCGCGGTCTCGCGCAGCGCGTTCGACGCCTATCTTCCCGAAGGCGTCGAGGGCACGTTCGCGCATAGCGGACCGGTCGCCGACACTCTGGGACGGCTGGTCAAGGGTCTCTGCTCGGGCGTCACCTACAGCGGCTGCACGGCCGTGGCCGAACTCGCCGACCATGCGCGCTTCGTGCGGATCTCCAATGCCGGCCAGGCGGAGGGGCGCCCGCACGTCCGCGACGGCGTGCCCGTGCTGCACCCCGATTTCGCGCGGCAGTTCGTCACCGATCCGGCGGGGGGCTGAGCGATGCTGGACCCCACGCGCCCGCTGCCCGTCGCACACCGGTTCTCGTGGGAGGATATCGCTGGCCTGGCGCGGTTGCTGGGCGACCGCCTTGCCGGCACGCAGCTTGGCGGCGTGGTCGGGATTGCCCGGTCCGGCCTGATCCCCGCGGTGATCCTGTCGCACATCCTCGGCGTGCGGCAGTTCGCGGTGCTCGACATCGCACGGACCCACAGCGACGCCATCGAAGCCGAGAAGTCGCAACCCGCCAACCGCGGCAATCTGGGGCTCGCGGCATTGCGCGGCCGCCGCGTCCTGCTGGTCGACGACATCGTCGGGCAGGGGCTGACGCTCGATGCCGCGCGGCGCGAGCTGATCGCGGCGGGCGCCGATCCCGTCACCGCGACGCTGGTCGTCAACCGCGCCAACCTCGCCGGCCGCGACCCGAGCGCGATCGTCGATCACTGGGCCTGCGAAGTGCATGGCTGGGTGATCTTCCCCTGGGAAGGAAAGGATGATGCGTGAGGCGTTGCGTGCGGCGAAGCTGTTTCGCGTTGATCGGCCGGTCGATCCGGACCTTGGCGTCACCCGCTTCCTGTCCGACTGGCAGCGTCGGACCGGGGACGAACCCTGCTTCCTGTTCACCGACATCACGGGATCGCCGCTGCCACTGGCGATGAACCTGCCGACCCGCGCCGCGCTGCTTGCCGAGATGGGGCTCGCGGACGCGCCCGACCCGATCGCGCAACTCGCGGACCGGCTCGCGACCCCCGCGCCGCCGGTGTTCGCGCCGAGCCTAGCGACCCGCGATATCGCCTCGCTCGCCGATCTGCCGCTGCTCCGGCACCAGCCCGGCGACGTCGGCAAATACCTGACAGCGTTCGTCGGTGCCCTCGCGGACGGAGAGAGGGGCGGTACCAATCTAGGCTTCTACCGCGGGCTGGTGGCGGGCCCGCGCGAGATCGTCCTGTTCATGGACCCGCGCACCGACGCCCACCGCATCGTCACCGCCGGGCTCGCCCATGCCCCACGCGTGCCGATCACGCTGTTCAACGGCGGCCCCTTGAGCGTCTATCTCGCCGCTGCCGCCAAGCTGCCCGCCACCATCGACAGCTTCGACGCCGCCGCGCGGTTCGCCGGGCAGGACCTGGTACTGGCGGGCGGCGACTATCCTTCCGCCCCCGCCGAGGCAAGGATCGTCATCGAGGGCCATGTCACCCGCGAGCGCCGCACCGAGGCCCCGTTCGGCGAGTTCAAGGGCTATTACAGCGACGCCACCGACAGCCCGGTGGTCGTCGTCGACCGCATCCGCGTCCGCGACGACGCGATCTGCCTCGGCCTGTTCTGCGGCAAGACCAGCGGGCTGACGTTGATGGCACTGCAGAACGAGATCCTGCTGTTCGACCATCTCCGCAGCGCCGGGTTCGCAGTCGACTCGGTCCGCTACCCGCTCGACGGGTTCGGCGAATATCTCGCCGTCGTCGAAAGCGCCGCGCCGTCGCAGGCGATGGTCGCCGCCGCGCTCGACTTCGACCCGCGCGCAAAACTCGTCGTCGTCGGACACCCCGGTATCGACGTCCTGAAGGAGGCGATCGTCTACCCTGCCGAGGTCGAGCGGCGCCCCTATATCCGTCGCGGCAAGCAGGAGGGTCACCGGATCGGCATGCTGTGCGATCGCCGCGGCGACTATCGCTGGACCGAGCTCTGATGTTCGGCGGCAATCCGGCGCGCGCGCAGGAGGTCGGCGACGGCACCGCGCTTTGGATCCAGGAGGTCTTCTACACACTGCAGGGCGAGGGGCCGTTCGCCGGCGAGACCTCGGTGTTCGTCCGCACCGGCGGTTGCAACATCCGATGTTTCTGGTGCGATACCGATTTCGAAAGCTCGATGTGGCGCCCGGATTTGCCGGCGCTGCTCGCCGACATCGAGGTGCATCGGCCCGCGCACTGCGACCTGATCGTGCTGACCGGCGGCGAACCGTTCCGCCAGAACATCGCACCGCTGGTCGAGCAGCTGTTGCGCCAGGGTCTGCGCGTCCAGATCGAGACCAACGGCACGTTGTGGATTCCGCTGCCGATCGACGACCGGCTGACGATCGTCTGCAGTCCGAAGACCAAGCAGCTGCACGATGCCATCATCCCGCGGATCACCGCGTACAAATACGTGCTGGCGGCGGGGGAGATCGATGCCGAAGACGGCCTGCCGATGCTGTCGACGCAGAAACTGGGACAGCCGACCCGGCTGTTCCGCGCGCCGCCGCAAACGCCGGTGTTCGTGATGCCACGCGACGACGGCGATGCGCTCGCGAACCGCGCCCACCGGGCGACTGCCGCCGAGGTCGCGCTGCGCCACGGCTATCGGCTCTGTCTCCAGCTGCACAAGCTCCTCGACCTCCTGTGACGCTTAAGTCGTTACCTCCGAAACGGTCCCAGTTGGTGCATAAACTGCTTTAAGACGTGGCATGAAGGGGCATGGAAACCCCGCTTCCTCTCACACCGCTCCAGCGCGAAGACCGCCGCCGTCGCGCGATCGAGGCGTTGGCGCGTGGTCTGACTCAGAAGCAGGTCGCGGCGCTGCTCGAGACCTCCGTCGCCAGCGTCAGCCAGTGGAAGTCACGGTTCCATCGCGGTGGCGCCGAAACGCTCGCAGCCAAGCGACAGGGGCGCCCGCCGCGCCTCGCGGCGGGGTCGCCGATCGACCAGGTCGCCGTGCATCTGCTCGCGGGCGCGCCCGAGACGCAGGGCCTGCGGTTCGGGCTTTGGGACGGCGCGACGGTGGCCGCGCTGATCGATCGGGTGACGGGGACGCGGCTCTCGCGCTGGACCGTGCTGCGCTATCTCGATGCGTGGCGGATCGCGCCGCCCGCGTTCCCGTCCTCGCCAAAGACCTGGCCCGACGCCCCGCGACCCGCTGCGACCACGGTGATCGTCCAGAGCGGGCAGCGCACCGACGATGCCGACACCCACTGGCTGCTCTGGGCGCGCCGGCCACGCGGCGAATGGAGCGTGCTGGCCTATCCGCATCCCCCGACCGCCGCCGATGTCCGGAATTTCGTCGAGCGCCTGCTCATCCTGTGGCCGGCGCGGCTGACCCTCGTCGCGCCGCCGGGCGATCCGCTGTGGACCGCGACGCTGCTCGCGGACTGCGCGGCACGCTGGCCCGGTCGCCTCACCCCGGTCCCCGCCGATCCGGCGCCGGACCGCCCCCACCAGAAGAAGCTGGTTACCCCGAACTGAAAGGAGAACGACATGGCACGTCCCAACATCCGTAAGGCCATTCGCAGCCGTCCGCCAGGCAAGCGCACCAGTCTGCCCGCCTCGGTCGCCGCCGCGGTGATCCAGCGGCTTTTCACGGCGCAGGGATCCGGCCGCGACGACCAGATCGTCACGGCCGGCGCGAAGCGTCGGCGCGGCGCGCTCAGCCATCCGGCGGCGCGCGGCAAATCGGCTGGCCAGCGTGCCCCGCTCGCCGTGGCGGTCGCCAGTGCGGTCGCGGTTCGGCTCGCGGCAGCCGCTCCGGGGCGCGCCGCCCCCGCGCGGGCTGCAGCCAAGCCGCGGGCCGGACTTGCGGCGGCGGTCGCCAGCGCTGTGGCCAAGCAACTCGCCGGCCGGGCGGCGGCGCGGCGTCGCTAGACGCGTCGAACTATCGCCGGGCGGCGATCGCATCGCCGTCCGGCCCCTCATAGGAGACAGGATATGTCCAGGACTACCGTCGATACCGTAGCCGCCGCGGTCGTGCGTCGGCTCCAGGCGCTAGGCCAGCGCACCGCGCCGCGTGCTGCATTGACCGGAAGCATCGCTGCCCCGCTTCTCGCATCGGCAGGACGCGGCCGAAACGCTGCGGTGCCCTCGATCGACATGCTCGCGAACAAGCTCGCCAGCGCGGTATCCCGCCGTCTCGCGACCGGGCAGGCGGCACCCGGCATCCCGCTCGCGGCCAGTCGCCTGACCAAGGCGATCGTCCGCAATGTCACCCGCCAACTCGGCAAATCGCCGGGCGCCGAACCGGTCGCGCTCAGCACGATCGACCCCGCCGCCGCCGCCAAGGCCCTGACCGATTCGCTGGGGACCCGCCAGGCGACAGCCGACCCCGCCGCGATCGTCGCAAGTTCGATGCTGCGACACCTGAACGCGGTCCGACTGGTCGGTACGCCGGCCGATGCGCGCCTGTTCCAGGACCGCGTCGCGTCGATCGTCACCGCCTCGTTGCGCAGCACGCAGGCAGAGGCGACCACCGCGGCCGTCGAACACCCCGCGGCCGTACCCGCCGCCGCCCCGGCCGATACGCCAGCGGAACCGGCGGCAACCGACTCCGCCGGTACAGCGGCGCCCACAACCCGCAAGCGCGACTAGCGCCACGACCCTGTCCCACCGCGGGGCGGGGGGACAGGGGCACCGGTTTCGCCCCGCCTCAATCATCAGGAAGTCCCCCGCATGCGGATCGACGACGACACGCCCGAGCCCGATGCGCTGCCCGGAGTGTATCCCTCGCGTCCGCCGGTCGATCTGGTCGTCGCACCCGACCTGCTCCGCCCGCGCAACCTGTTCGCGTTCGAAGGGATCGACGGCGCCGGCAAGTCCGCGCTGCTCGACCGCGTGTTGGCCGCCTACACCGAACGCGGCCGCAAAACGCTCAAACTCAAGCTCGGCCGCTCCGACGTGACGACCCACGCACTGGAGCGCGCGAAGTGGCGCAATGCCAATCCGCTGACCTTCAGCCTGCTCAGCTGGGTGACGATCGTCGAACAGGTCGCCGA
Source organism: Sphingomonas sp. R86521 (assembly GCF_042466235.1). Lineage (NCBI taxonomy): Bacteria > Pseudomonadati > Pseudomonadota > Alphaproteobacteria > Sphingomonadales > Sphingomonadaceae > Sphingomonas > Sphingomonas sp. R86521. The sequence goes on from NZ_JAXHBY010000001.1 coordinate 1,503,621, forward strand.
ACACCGCGATGCCCTGAACGGAGACGGGCTGATATTCTTCGACCGCTACGTCCCGACCCTGATGGTGCGCGGCATCCTGGAGGGGTTGCCGACCAACTATATGCACGCGCTCGCCCGCTATGCGCCGCGCCCCACGATCCTGTTCCTGATCGATTGCGAGCCCCGCATCTGCCGCGACCGGATGATCGCGCGAGGCCGGCCGATCAGCTATTTCGAGGGCGGGGCGCGGATCGTCGGCGGACTTCACCAGCCGATGACGGAGGCAGATCCGGCGGCGCGCAGGAACGCCGACCGCACCGTCCCGCTGCTCGACCACCTGATCCGGATGCGCGCCGCACTCGCAGAGCGCGTGGCTGGCGAGGACAATGTCATGGTCGTCGACAATAGCGGCAGCCCGGACGCCGCGTTCGAAACCATTATGGACGCGATCGACGCGGTCGAGTCCCTGAACGGACCCAGTCGAACGACATCGCTACGCCGCAGCGGATAGGATCGAGCGTGTTCTGAAGGAAATAGGATCATGCCAAGAACCTTCGTCGACGCTCTGGCAGACTCGATCGTCAGGCAATTGTTGCAGGAAGGGGATGCGGCACTCGCGGTGGCGTCTTCGCGTGGCGTCGATCCTCCATACGCGGCGCTTGCCGGTCTCGATCCCCCCGCGATCGATCGCGTCGCCTCCGCGATCGCCGGTCATCTGATCCCATCTAAAAGCCGCAACGCGCTTCCGCTGGAAGCGATCGAGATCTGACGATCACCGAGGGGAAATTTCGTGGAGCAAGCCGAGCGCCCGTCCGAGACACAGTTCATCCGGCTGCTCGCGGGGCAAGCGCCTGAGGGCGACGGTCCCGATCCGGCGGGATCGGCGACACTACTCGCGCTGCTGCTCGCCAACTGGCAGGTGCTGCCCGGGCTCGATCCGACCCTGCTCGAAACCGCTCTGGTCGCGGAGGATCACCCCAGGTTCGCCCGGGCGCGGCTGGCCGTCACCGCGTTCGAACAGGCGCAGATCGTGGGCTGTGCCGGCTTCCTCGCCGCACTCGACACCGCCGGCATCCGATATGCGCTGCTGAAGGGCGCCGCCGCGGGATGCCTGCTCTATCCCGAACGCCACCTGCGCGCCGCGTGGGATTTTGACCTCGGCGTCGGGTGGGACGATCTCGCCGATGCCGAGGCGCTCGCGCTCGACTGTGGCTTCCATCAGGCGCAGCGCGATCCCGATCGCGGCCAGTTCGTCCGCGCGGACCGCGAACTGCGCGCGATCGTCGAGGAGTCGCATTTCGAACTCGGCTTCCTTGCCCGTCGGCTGCTCGTCACGAACCTGCCGGACGAAACTCGCGCCGCGATCCGCGACGAACCCTGGACGCACCAGTTCTGGCATGATGCCGATACCGATGCCCCGTGGTGCTACGCGGTCGTCGACATCCATCACAAGCTCTCGCTCGACATCGAACTCGACGGCCTGCTCGCCTGCTCGTGGCAGAAACTCTATCCGGACCATGTCATCGGCCTGCCCGATTTCGCCTGGTTCGGCGCGCATCTGGTCTTCAAGCTCTATTGGGAAAGCGTCCACGCCTACGGCAAGGGGCTGTACCAATACGCCGACCTCGTCCGGCTCGTCCCGATGCTCGATCCGATCACCTTCCTGCGGCTGGTATCGATCCTGCGGGAACACAATCTGACCGCGGCCGCCTATCACGTGTTCAAGCATCTGCCGCGGTTCGGCATCGCGCTGCCGGACCATGTCGCCGCCTTCATCGCCGAGGCGCGGGTCCCACGGGCGGGTACCGATCCGATCGATACCAACGATCTCGGCGACATGTGGCCAAAGCTGTGGAACCGCCGCTAGCCGCTTGGGGGATCATCGGGGTCCAGCGAGTTCACCTTCCGCCGAAAGCACGCCAGCGCCGGCCCCGGCTCTTCGAACCCCGCCCGCACGCAAGCCCTGACGATCGCGCACCCGATCCGATCGACGCGCTTGTCACCGCTCGAGATATCCGCCCGACACCGCGACATGACGCGGTGGCTACTCGCATAGTTCAACCGCAATTTCCGCAACCGCCGCGCCACCACGACGACGTCGTCGGCGGATCCCGTCGCGCCCGTCGTGGCCGCGCGAGGCTGAGCCGGCGTGACGGCCGCGTCAGCCCTCGTTGCGTCCTCAGCCAAGGCTGGCTCGGCAACGGCAGGATCGAGCGCCGGGTTCGTCTTGCTGGTCGGCGCGGGCAGGGGCGCAGCCTGCCGCACCGCGGAGGACGCTGCGACCGGCGCGCAATCCCCGGTGCGGTCCGCCTCCAGCCGCATGGTGGATTCGCCGAAATCCTCCCCGTCCAGGGTCATGCGAGTCGCAACCCGCACGTCGATGCGCTGGGGCGTCATCGTCCCGCGATAATGCGCTGTCATCTCCAACGGACCCAGATCGGTCAGGCGCATGCAGGTCATGCTTCCGCGGAGCCGGCCGTGCTCCAGTCGAAGGCGCAGCCGCGAACATCCAAGCGAACGGTCGTCATTGTCCAGCAACGCAACGATCGCCTGGTTCGCCTTGTCGTTCGCTACGCAGAGACGGGTTTCTCCCCCCGGAGTAAGCGAAACCGTCTGGCCCGCGCTCGGCCCTTGCGCGGGATAGGATACCGATCGCATCGGCCAGCGGCGGATACGCCAGAGCCCGTCCTGGACCTGCGGCACCTGGCCCGTGACGACGATCTCCGGCGGCGGGTCGTTCCGGGCGACCGGTACGTCCTGCGCTACGGCGACGCTGGCCGCCGCGATGAGTCCACTCGCCAATGTCGCGCGTATTTTCATCGCTGCTCCCCCGCGGCATTGATCCGCCGCGTGGGCTTCGCTGGCAAGTCCCCTTGCCGCGCGCCCCCCGCGCCCTAACTCCTGCTCTCCAAAGCGAAAGGCCGCGCCATGTCTCTTCCCGCTACTCCCGTCTGGTTCATCACCGGCTGTTCCACCGGCTTCGGCCGCGACCTCGCCACTCTCGTCCTCGATCGCGGCTGGAACGCCGTCGTCACCGCCCGCGGCGCGGACCGCGTCGCCGACCTGGTCGCCGGGCACGAGGACCGAGTCCTGGCGCTCGATCTCGACGTCAACGACCAGTCCCAGATCGCCGCCGCGGTCGCTGCCGCCACCGAGAAGTTCGGGCGCATCGACGTGCTCGTGAACAACGCCGGCTACGGCTATCAGGCGACCGCCGAGGAAGGCGACGACGCCGAGATCCGCGCGCAGTTCGACACCAACGTCTTCGGCCTGTTCGCGCTGACCCGCGCGGTGCTGCCGATCATGCGCGCGCAGGGGTCGGGCAACATCGTCAACTTCACCTCGGTCGCCGGGCTCGTGGGCTTTCCGGGCTCGGGCTATTATGCGGCGTCCAAGCACGCGGTCGAGGGCTGGTCCGACTCGCTGCTTGCCGAAGTCGGTCCGCTCGGCATCGGCGTCACCTGCGTCGAGCCCGGCCCGTTCCGCACCGACTGGGCCGGCCGCTCGCTAAGGCAGACCCCCAGCACCATCCCCGCCTATGCCGAAACCGCGCGCGCGCGGATGGCCGGGACCAAGGACGTCAGCGGCAACCAGGTCGGCGATCCGGTGCGGGCCGGGGAAGCGATCATCGCTGCGGTCCAGCAGGATACGCCGCCGCGCCATCTGGTGCTCGGCAAGTTCGGCTACGACGCCGTGACAGCGAAGCTGAAGGAGCGCCTCGACGACATCACCGCCGCGCGCGACGTCAGCCTCGGTGCCGACTTCCCCGAGACCGCGGACGCATAAAGACCGTTCTGCCGCAAAAGCTGTTCTCCCGCGAAAGCGGGAGCCCAGGAGTCCCAAGCGTCACCGCCCGTAACCCTGTGCTCCTGCCTTCGCAGGAGAACAGCATTGGGTCTGCCACCGCATACAAACAAAAAGGGCCGGGAGATCGCTCTCCCGGCCCCTTCCATAACTATCGAAGTGCGAAGCGCTTAGGCGCCAGCAACCTCGGCCGTGTCGACTTTAATCCCGGCACCCATGGTGCTCGAAATCGCGACCTTGCGGACATACTTGCCCTTGGCGCCCGACGGCTTGGCCTTGACCACGGCATCGACCAGCGCGTCGAAGTTCGCGCGCAGGTCCTCTGCCGGGAACGACGCCTTGCCGATGCCCGAATGGATGATGCCGGCCTTTTCGACGCGGTATTCGATTTGGCCGCCCTTGGCAGCCTGGACCGCCGCTGCGACGTTCATCGTCACCGTGCCGAGCTTCGGGTTCGGCATCAGGCCCTTCGGACCCAGCACCTTGCCGAGGCGACCGACGATGCCCATCATGTCCGGGGTCGCGATGCAGCGATCGAAATCGATCGTGCCACCCTGGATGGTCTCCATCAGGTCCTCGGCACCGACCACGTCTGCACCAGCAGCCGTGGCTTCGTCAGCCTTGGCGCCGCGTGCGAACACGGCAACGCGAACCGTCTTGCCGGTGCCCTTGGGCAGCGTCACCACGCCGCGGACCATCTGGTCTGCGTGACGCGGATCGACGCCCAGGTTCAGCGCGACTTCGATGGTCTCGTCGAACTTCGAGGTTGCGCCCGAGCGCGCCAGGCCGATGGCCTCGTCGATCATGTGCAGCTTCTCACGATCGATCGTGATGGTCTTCTGCTTCTTGGTCAGCTTGGTCATGATATCAGCCCTCCACCACTTCGAGGCCCATCGCGCGGGCGGAGCCCTCGATGATCTTCGTTGCCGCGACGATGTCGTTGGCGTTCAGGTCCTTCATCTTCGTCGTGGCGATCTCGCTCAGCTGGGTGCGCGTGATCTTGCCGGCGACGACCTTGCCGGGCTCCTTGGAACCCGACTTGAGACCGGCGGCCTCCTTGATCAGGTACGATGCCGGCGGCGTCTTGGTCTCGAACGAGAACGAACGATCCGCATAGACCGTGATGACGGTCGGGATCGGCATGCCCTTCTTCAGGTCGCCCGTGCCGGCGTTGAACGCCTTGCAGAACTCCATGATGTTGACGCCGCGCTGACCCAGTGCAGGCCCGATCGGCGGTGCCGGCTTGGCCTCGCCTGCAGGCACCTGCAGCTTGATGTATCCGGTAATCTTCTTTGCCATTTTCACTCTTCTCAAGTTAAGCGGTCCAAGCGGGCACCAGGGCACCCTCCCGCAAGCATTCCAACGCTATAGCTTTGGAAGCCGGCGCGGATAGCGCAAAACGCGTGCAGCGGCAACCGGTCTTGCATACCTGCCAGGGCAGGGCGATCGACATACCCCACAGTCATCCTGTTTTTGCACACCGTGTCGCCCGATGCAAAGACTAGATTAGATCTGGAGCAATGTTTACTTGGCAAGATCAGGTGTTTAGGCGGTAACTCGATCCAAACTGAACGAGTAGAACCTGGTTAAATATAGTTTAGTACAATCACCGGTTGTCAATTAGAGTCCTAATGCTCAGCTTAGGCCAGAATTAACGCCGTTAACGCGCTTTAAAAAGTTGCGTACTCACATTTTATGGCCTTATGCATTTGAAGCGTCGAGTCGGCGGTCCGATCCTTTCGGTGGTTCTAGTCGATGTGTTGCGTGATGGGGGCGTCTCCCGCGTTTCGAGAATTGATCAGGTCGGCGCCGCGTGTTTCAGCCGGTTCGACAGGCAATCCCGACTGCGCGGCCGATCCGAAAGGCGGGGATGGCGATCTGGCGGATCCTGGTGCTTGGCAATACGGCGGTGATGACCGGGCGGCGGCGTGCGGCCGCGTTGCCGGCGGTGGCATGGCCGCTGATTGGGAGCCTGTTGGCCGCGCAGCGTCATGCCCGTAACCGACATGCGCTGGCCGCCGAACTGTGGCCCGACGCCAGCGAGGATGCCGCCCGCCAATGCCTTGCATCGGCGTTGTGGCGGATCAGAAAGCGGCTGCCCTGCTTCGACGATGTCTTCCACGTCGAGGGCGATCAGATCGCGTTGCGGCCGGGCCCGAATGTCTGGATCGACGCGCTGGCGATGGCCCGACGCGCGGTGCATGCGCTCGACGATCCCGGCAGCCTCGACAGCGCCGCGGCCCGCGTGAAGCTGCGACGCGGGCTAGCCGCCTATGCCGGCGACCTGCTCGCGATGTGCGATCTCGAATCGATCATGATCGAACGCGAAAGATTGCGCGCGCTGTATCTCGACGCCGGTTTCCAGCTCGCTCGCGTCTGTGCGCGGCATTGCCAATGGCAGGACACGCTCGAGATATGTCGCGCACTGTGCGAGGTCGAGCCGCTACGCGAGGACGCCCAGCGGTTGCTGATCCAAGCCTATATGGAGGTCGGAAGCCGGGGGTTGGCGCTCCAGCAATATAATGACTTCCGGACGTATCTGGAGCGCGAGCTCCAGGTCTCGCCGATGGCCGAAACCCGCGCGCTGGTATCCCGCTTGACGTCGTCCGGCGAACCGCTGGTGTCCGAACCGCCGGCGATACCTATGCTGTCGCCACATCGCGCCCTGGTCCTGGCCAGATCCCGAATGGCATCGACTCTGCGCCTGCTCGATCGCCTGATCGCCGAGTCGCGCTGACCGACCGGCTTGGCGTCCCGCCGGCACACCGTCCCGCCGCATTCCATCGAAGTTTTATACGCGCGTTCTCCGTGCCTTGGCCGGTGGTGATGCGGCGGTGATCGCGTGTTGATGCAGTGGTGATGCGGGCATGGTGACTTGACCCCGTCGCTCGAACGATCTGCGCCGTGGGCGCCATCTCGCGAACGGAGGAGGCATTGAATGATCGCAATCCGTCTGACCCCCGCGCCGCGCGAGCGCCATCGCAGCGCGCCAAGACGCTGGTGGTCCGGTGCTGGCGCGAGGGAAGCGTCGCCGACGCCGCGGTCCTTCGCGGCACGGTACGCGACCTGTCGCGCGGGCGCGCCGTCGGATTCGAGGGGTTCGACCGGCTGGTCGACCTGCTCGACGGGGCCTTCGCCGCGGATGACATGCTGTTGGTCCCGACCGGCGGACACGATGAAGTCGGTTCGTCCAATGGATCGACGGATCGCGACGATGTCTTTCGGTGAGGAGAAGCCTGATGTCTGACTATCCGCTGCTGCGGGCCAGCCTCGATACCCGCTATGCCGACCTGCCGCTGCCCGAGCTGCAAAAGCTGGTGCGCGGCATCTATGGACCAGAGGTCGACGCGGAGGATGTCGAGGGCCTGTTCGACGATTTCGGCCGCGGCTTGCAGCACGTCGCCAAGGGGGTCGGCCAGTTCGCGCAGCAGGCGGCACCGATGCTCGCCAAGGCGCTTCCGGCGATCGGGCAGGGTGCATCGAGTGGCGCGGCCTTTGGTCCCTGGGGCGCCCTGATCGGTGCCGGTGCGGGTCTTGCCAGCGGGTTGCTGGGCCAATCGTCCAACCCGACCGCGCGCCGCATCGGTGGTGCGATCCACGGCGCGGGCAGCCTGGTCTCCACCGTGCGCGGTGGTGGCATCGGCGGGGGGCTCGGGTCGCTGTCTTCGGTGGCCAGCGGCGCGTTGGGCACCACCTCTGCCGGCAGGAGCGTGCTCGGCAGCCTGCAGACCGCCCGCGGCGGCGACGCCAACGGGGGCGCGAATGGGGGCGGGGACCATGGCGCGACCGGCGGCGTGAACATGTTGATGGGCTTGTTGTCGCGCCCGGAATTGCTGCAGTCGGTGACCGCGGCGATGATGGGATCGGCGGGGCGTCAGTCGGTACTGGTTGGGCAGCAGCCGGTTGCGGTTTCGCAGATGCTGGCCGCGCTCAGCAACATCGCGGGTCGCGCCGCGCATGAGGCCGCGGAGTTCGACGAGGGCGCCGCCGAAACGCCGGAATATGCGTCCAGCGCGGCCGAAGTCCTGGGCATCGACCCCGAAGACGCCGAGGGCCGCGCCGACGCGCTGCTCGCCGTGCTCGCGCTGACTCCGTCGCTCTGGATGAACCATGGTCCGGCCACGACCATCCAGATCAACGCCAACGATCCGTATTTTCCCGCCGGCGAGATGATCTCTAGCGAAGCCGAGCACGGCTATCTCGAAGCCTGGGTAAGCGAAGATCTGGTCGGCGAGGATCTGGTCGGGGAAGACACGTCGGAAGCGTGGCCCGAAGACTGGAACGAAGATGCCGACATCTTTCGCGAATTCGACGAGACGGTCCGTGTTTGATCCGGCAGTCTTTGCGCAGGCCGGCACGGTCGATCCCGCCCAGATCATGCAGGGCCTCGCGGACGAGGATCCGCGCGTGGCGATGATGATGAAGCTGATGCAGTCGCAGCAGGCGCCGTCGACCGAGGACAAGCCCGACGAACGCGACGATCTGATCGCCGACCTGAGCGAGCGGCTCGATGCCGCGGAGACACGGCTGGTCAAGATGACCCGCGTCGCGCGCCAGCTTCACGACGCCAACGCGGTGGCCATGGGTCGGCTTGGCCGGCTCGCGGCTGCGCTCGGCGCCTGCGGACTCTGCTGGGGCGACGACGATCTGTGTCCGGGATGCAGGGGGCGGGGCGGCGTCGGCATGGTGCGGCCCGATCCTGTGGCACGGGCCGCACTGATCGGGCGTCGCGAACCGCCGACACGCCAGCATGCGGCGACTGGACACTGACTTTTGAGCAAGGAGACGACAGATGCTTACCGAAGACATTGAAGGCCTTCTCGATACCGAGTTCGACGAATTCGATGAATTCGACGAACTGGCGGAGCTCGATCTCGGCGAAGCCTCGCGTCGCAACAAGGGGCGCCGGCCTCCGCCCTTGCGGACGCCGCAGCACGGCAACTCCACGGTCAAGCCGCCGCCGTCCGGCTATGCCAGCAAGGCCGAACTCGAAGCCACCGCCAGGAAGCTGGATGGCCGGATCGGCATGCTCAGCAATTCCGTCAAGTCGCTCGATCGACGCACGGTATCGACCGAGCGCGAAGTCACGGCGCTGAGCGCGGCGTTGCGCAAGGAGATCGTGCTTCGCAAGCGGGAGACCGCCGAACTTCGCAAGAGCGTCGATGAATCGCGGCAGATCGCGATGATCCTGCCGCTCGTCTCGGGCGGCAACGACAAGCTGTCCAAGCTCATGCCGATGCTGATGTACGGCGGGATGCTGGGCGGTTCGTCGTCGTCCACGCCGGGCGATTCCAACGGGTCGATGATGACCATGATGATGGTCATGGCGATGTCGACACTCTGAGCCGCCCCTTCGTGCCTTTACGGTTCGGACGGCGACCGCGCGTCCAGGCGTCCGAACCGGCCTTTCCCAACAGCGGAGCCAGTCCATGTCACAAAATCAATTGATCAGCCTGTTGGTCGGTACGAAGGCCGCCGAGGCGCAGGGCCTGACCGGAGACGCGTTGTCGCGGGCGAAGTTGATCTCGCTCGTGGTCGGCAATCCGGTCGTCAGCCTGCTTGCCGTGCGGGCCATGCACAACAGCGAGCCCTCGGATGGCGGCGGAAAAGGGACGTGCGATTCGGTCGCAGACGCGGTCGCGGCTTCGAAGGAAGAGGCGCTGATCGCGACCGACGCTGCCAGCGAAGCGAACCTGTCGGTGATTGATGCGCGGGACGCTGCGGCCCGGGCCGATCTATCGGCAAAGGCCGCCGCCAAATCGGTCGAGGATGCGAACTTGATCATCGTCACCAAGAAGCAGGGCTGATCGCGAAGAGAGGGATTTGCCATGGATCCGGGCCTTCAGGAGCTGATCGCGCGCGGACCACCCGCCGACGACGTGGCGATCATCGTCCGCCTCGTCGCCGGCCGGGAGCCACCGCCCGGCCTCAGGCTGATCGCGCGTTTCGGGACGATCGCGACCGCGCGGGCGCGACGCGGCGATCTGGCGTCCATCTACGCCGATCCGGCCATCGCGAGCATGAAGTCGCCGCGCGTCTATGCCGGCGAGGACGGCCCGGTTTGCTCCGTTCATACTGTCCCGGGCGGCGACATCACGATCGAAGAACGCGATCCGGCGCCCGACGAAGACTATCGACGGCGACCGCCCGGGCTCGCCGAGACCGGGCGCGGCACCGTCGTCGCGGTGATCGACTGGGGCATCGATTTCGCGCATCCCGACTTCCGCACGCGCGACGGAAAATCACGCTTCCTCGCAATCTGGGATCAGCGCGCATCGGGGCCGGCGCCGCATTACGGCTATGGCCGGGTGCATCCGCGCGCCGAGATCGATGCCGCGCTCGCGACCGCCGATCCGTTCGCGGCGCTGGCGTATCGGCCGGGGGCGGGGGGGCGCCCCGCACACGGAACGCATGTGCTCGGGATCGCGGCAGGCAATGGCCTGGCAGGCGGGATGCCCGGGGTCGCGCCGGATGCCGATCTGGTGTTCGTCCATCTGGGACCCGGCGTCGGCGATCTCGGCAATTCGATCGACCTTCTCGAAGCGGTCGACTTCGTGGCGAAGATCGCGGGGGACCGACCGCTTGCGATCAACATGAGCATCGGCCGTCACGCCGGTCCGCATGACGGCACGCTGCTGATCGAACAGGCGATCGACTGGCTCGTTCTGCAGCGACCCGGCACCGTCGTGGTGCAGAGCACCGGCAATTACTTCGCGCGCGACGTCCATATGCAGGGGCGTCTGCACAGCGCCGCGACCGACCGCCTGCCGTTTCGGCTGCCGCGGAGCGATGCGACCGAGGCCAGCGTCGAAATCTGGTACCGCGGCATGGACCGGTTCGAAGCCCGCGCGGTCGCACCCGACGGGAGTGTCGCCGAAGCGGCGCGGGGGAAGAGCGCGGAGCTACGCGACCCAACCGGCCGGTTGCTCGCGCGCCTGTACCACCGCGAACATGACCCGAATAACGGCGACCATCTGATCGCGCTGATGCTGCAGCCGCACGCACCCGCCGGGGACTGGTTGATCGAGATCACTGGCACCGACGTGGTCGACGGGCGCTGGCACGCCTGGATCGAACGGAATGCCGCCTGTCCCAAATGCCAGGGACGGTTCGATACCGATCGGGCATCCGGCCTGTCGACGACCGGCAGCATCTGCAACGCGCTGCACACCATCGCGGTCGGCGCCTATGATCCCTATGATCCTGCCCGATCGCTTGCCGGGTTCTCCAGTGCAGGCCCGACCCGCGACGGCCGGCCGAAGCCGCTGCTGGTGGCGCCCGGGGTGCGCATCCCTTCGGTCCGGTCGCGCGAGGATGCGACGATCGAGCCGGGTTATGTGTCGATGAGCGGTACCAGCATGGCGGCGCCGCACGTCACCGGCACGGCGGCGCTGATGTTGCAGGCGGCGGGAGCGCAGCCGATCGAGACGCTTCGCCGTATCCTGTTCGCCAGTCTCGCTTCAGTACCGGATGGTGATGTCGAGCGTGGCGAACGCTGGGGTTTTGGCCTCCTCGATACCGAAGCCGCGGTGATCGCCGCCCGTCGGCTCGCACCGCGTACGCCACGTCGGCCGAAGGCCGGCACGCCCCCGCGGTCGCCTGAAGATGTCGCGATCACATCTGCGCCGGAATCCGTCGAATTGAGGGAGAATATCATGCCCGGCGAGCTCATCGATCGATCGCATACGACGGCGCCGCAGGGCTCGATCCTCTCGCGTGCGCTCGATCCCGACGATGCCGATCTCACCGTGGTGGCATGGCCGGGGCGCCGGGTACGCGACGATTTCGTCGCCGGTGACATCGTCGTGGTACGCCCGATCGCGGGACCGGCAAGGAACTACGTGCTGACCGCGGGCCCCGAACGATCGGGCCATGTCGAGGCCGAGGCGATCGATATCGCGGACCTGGCGTCGGGACGGGACGATCTCGGTACCCGGCTTCGCCTCTATGGTTCGGATCGCATGCTGCGCGACGATATGACCATCGTTCGCGCCGGCGTTCCGATGCCGGCCATCGGCAGCCCCGCTTATGGCGAAACGCCCGCGTTGCCGCCGGAGGTGGGCCGACCGACCATCCGACAGGGATCGCGCGGGTCGCCCGTCCAGGATGCGCAACAGCGGTTGAACCGCATCGACGCCGCGCGGGCGGCGCGACAGGAAAGCCGGATCGCCCGGTGCCCGCTGCAGGTCGACGCAAGCTTTGGTCCGAACACACGCGCGGCCACCGTCTCGTTCCAGCAGCTGGCGTTCCCGGATCAGCGCGCCGAGTGGGACGGAGTCATCGGACCCAGGACCTGGGCGAAGATCGATGCCTGGTCGTTCGAGCAACCTTGGACGCCGCCGATCGACCCGGGAGACCCGCCGACCTCGCCGCCGAGTTGGCCACCGTCGCTGCCGCCGATCATTCGTGTGGTCGACCGGCCGCTGGATCCGACGCGGTGGGCGCCCATCCTGGCGCCGCTGCTGTCACCCGATGCGCGGTTGCGGTCGGGGAACGCGGTGCGGTCGCTGATCGACGGGCGCGAGACCTATGAGGAGATGACGTCCGATATCGCCGCGACGAAGGGAGCGGGGGATTATATCTATTTGCTCGGCTGGGACATGGTCGACGATTTCGATCTGGTGCCGGTTCCGTCGCGGATCGGCGTCGAGCACGCCTGCCCCGCCGGTCCGACGCAGTCGAGCGAAGGGCGCAACATCATCACGCTGCTACAACGCGCATCGGACGCGGGCGTGCAGGTGCGAGTGATGCTGTGGGCCAAACCACCGTTGTCGGGCACGCAGGCGGTCGTGCGGATCAACCTGATGAAGAATGGCGTCGCCATCCGCGACGACGAGACCGCGAACAAGACGCCGGCGTCCACCGCGCGGCTGTTCGCGGCGCTTGTCGCCGCGAAGGTCGATCCCAAATTGATCCCGATCATCCTGACCGCAATCCAGCCCGACCTGATCCGCATGACCGGGGCGCATCATCAAAAGGTGCTGGTGGTCAAGCGCGGCGACACCTTGGTCGCCTATTGCGGCGGCGTCGATATCAACAGCAACCGCCTCTACGAGGTGAAGCCGTCGGACCCGCAGCATGATACGCATTGCCGGATCGTCGGGCCCTCCGCGTGGGACCTTCTGGAAACGTTCATGCGGCGCTGGCGGCATCATCCGGAGGGCGCCAAGATCGAGGCCGATCCGGCGCACCGGATCGAGCCGTTGCGCGGCGCTACCGAGCCGACACCGCCAGCCTTGACGATTCCCGACCCGGTCGACGGCATGGGGCTGGGCACGATGTCGGTGATCATCGCGCGAACCTTCAACCCGGTTCACAACCAGTTCCATCCAAGCAGGAACCCCACCGGCTTTCGCGTCGAGCGCGATATCCAGCACCTCCTCCTGCGCGCCATCGCCCAGGCAATCCGCTTCATCTATATCGAGGACCAATATCTCTTCGACTATCCGGATCCGAATTTCTCCAGGGCCCGCGACATCGCTTCCGCGCTCAACGCGGCGATCCCGCATATCGAACACCTGACGATCCTGGTCCCGGCGAACGGATTGGCCTTGCCCGTAGTCGACGGCCATTATCGCAAAAGGTTCATCGAGCGAGTGAGGCATAACTTGTCAGAGCCGAATGATCGCAAGATCGGCGTGTTTGAGCTTTCGCACGACCCGCAGAAATCGGTGATCGGCTGCCACGACTATGTGCATTCCAAGACTTGGGTGTTCGACGACGAACTGGTGGTTGTCGGATCGGCAAACTGCAACCGCCGCGGGTATCAGCATGACAGCGAGGTCTGCGCGTTCATCTTCGATGACGATCCACCGCCGCTGGTCGCTTCGACGGCGTTGGCCGCGCGCGAATGGACTGAGGGCGGGGGCATCGGCGCCCCTCTGCCGACCTTTGCCCAACGCTATCGCATGCGCCTGTGGCGAGAACATCTGGGTCTGAGCAACAAGACGCCGACGGAACTGGCGATGCTGCCGGACGGCGTCGCCAGCGCAGCGCTCTGGCGTAAATCCATGCGGCCCACCACCGCCCGGATGATCGATTTCGACATTGCCGCAACGTCGAGCTGGGTGACGACCGAACAAGCCGAAGCGATGCGGCCGTTCGCCGATCCAGTGCCGTGACCAGTCAGAAGAGGGAGAGTGCGATGACCAGCGAAAGCCAGGCCAACGACGAGGGGTGCGGCGATCTGCTGACTCGCGCGATCGACCCCCGCGACACTGCGATCATGTTTCTCGCCTATCCCGGCCGGCGCCTCGCGGCGCCGTTGCAGCGTGGCGATATCCTGGTCGATGGCGGACGGACGGCGATCGTCCAGGACCCCGATCTGCTCGACCGCGCCGACGCATTGCGATTGGGCGCCGACGCGCGCGCACCCGGCCAGTATGTCGCGGTCGGCAATGACGGCGGGGCGCTTCGGATCGCCGGCCCGGACGGCTTGCTGTTGCCGCAGACCACAGTGCTACGTCGTGCCGAGGACGCCGGGCAGGCGATCGCGATCGCGGCTGCGAACCACGCCATGCTGCGGTTCGGTTCCTACGGGCCCGCCGTCCGCGACATGCAGGCGCGGCTCAACCTGCTCGGTGAGGATCATAGCGAACGCGACGGTGTCGGCCGCGATACCGTGCCGCTCAAGGTCGACGGGCGCTTTGGCCATCGCACGCGGCAGGCGGTCGGGCAGTTCCAGCATCGCGCCTTGCCGCGCGGCACGGGTCGGACCGATGGCGTGCTCGATGCGCTGACATGGTCGGCGCTGGTGTCGCACAATGCGGTCCCGGGCACGCAGCAGATTGCGGTAAACCAGACGAATTATCGCGGGTCGCCGCTGACTCCGACCGGCGCCGATCTCCCCGCGCCGCTACCCGATCCGTTGGCGCCGGACCCGCCGCTCGACCCGGTGTCCGCCGGCGAGCAGGCGACCGACGTGACGGCGGCGGATATCGGCACGAACCTGGCCGCGATCACGGTGGCCACGCGTGCCCTGGCTATCGGTCTCCAGCCCAATTTCATCGACTTCAATGCGATCGCCTTTGCCAACACCCCGTCTAAGCGCGCGATCTTTCGCCAGCTTGCCGATGCGCGCCGGGCGCAGGCAAAGGCGGAGCGACAGCTGGCAACGGCGCAGGCGGCGGGGGGCGGCGTGCCGACGGTTGCGCAGGCGCGGGTGATCGCCGCCGCCGAGCGCGCACTCGCACAGGTGCACCACCCGGTCGAGGTCGCGAGCGCCGCTATCCTGCAATGGTTGCGCGATCAGGGCTATCGTCACAATCGAGCGACCCGTGCGCTGCAACCGCGCAAACGCGCAGCCGAATTGGCCGTCGCGGCGGCACGGCGACATCGCGACGCCGCCGCGATCGCCGCCGCGGAACTGGCGCTGGCCCCGATCATGACCGAATGGACAGAGGCGACCGCTGCGGTCGACCTTCTGGTCACAGCCTTCGTGCCGCTGGTCGCGATCACCCAGCACCACCACATGGTCACGGTCGACGGCCACACGATCCGGCTGCACGACAATGTCGTCGCCTTTGGGACGGTGGACGCGCGCGGCATGGAAGGCGAGGCGGACGGCGATACCCGCGCAGTGGTCAATGCCCGGCTGGGCCAGGTCGCTACCGGCGACCACCTGCGTATCCTAACGATCATCTCGCAGCACGAGGGTGTCTTCAGCAACGTCAACACCTGGGATCGCGCGGTCGTGACCTTCGGGTTCATCCAGTGGACCTTCGGCGAGGGCGGCAACGGATCGCTGGTGCCGTTGCTGGCCGAGGTGAAACGGCGTGAACCGCAGGTCTATCACGACCGATTGCAGCGCTATGGTATCGACGTCACTGCGCACGAGGTCGAACTGGCGGGTGCCGACGGCAGCGTCGTGCGCGGCGCGGACGCCGCCTCTGCGATCCAGGTCGATCCAAAACTGACCGCAATCGTCTCCCGGTTGGGGGTCGAGCAGGCGGTGCAGGACATCCAGATCCTCCACGCCATCGCAACTCAGATCACCGCTGTCCGTGCGCGCCGCGTCCCCGGTCATCCGGTGACCATCAGCGATGTGGTCAGTTCGACCTACGGCGTCGGCGTGATGGCCGATCGGGCGGTCAACAGCGGCACGGGCGCGGTTCTCGACAGCGTCGCGCGCGCGTTGGCGACGTTCGTCGGACTGCATCCGGGCATCGATCTCAGCCAGGCGCCGGCGGCGGCGCGGGCCGAGCCGCGGGTCGTCGCCGCGCTGGCGGCGATGGATCCCGAGCGTGCGGCCTCGTTCGCTGCATTCTCGCACGACCGCGGCTCCTTCACCGTCTGATCGGGACGCTAGCTCGCCGCGAAATATCCCGTCACGGATGGCACCCCGAACGTCCATCCTTCGGTCCGCGCGATATGCGGGGTAAGGCCGGAGGGTGCCCACAGGTCTGGACGCCCCGCGCTGACGCGAAGCCAGGCGGCGGTCAGGATCGCGTCGGTCGCATGGTCGTCGTACCGGGGCAGCGAGACGTGCGGCCGCGAGCCGAGCGCGATCAGCGCGGCATCGAGCGAGGCGGCATCGCGCATCTTGCTGCGGCCGGCGCGAATGCCGGCGGCGCGTGCGGCGATCGTGGTATAGATCTCGACGATGAGCGTGCCGCGATCCGGCACTGGATCGAACGGCCAGATCGGCACGCGCTTTTGCAGGCTGTGGAGCACGCGCATGCCGGTCAAACTCGCCTTGCCGACCTGCGCCGCACCGACGAGGTTGAAGCTGCTAGTCGGCGACAGCCCCATCGCACGCGTACCGATCTCGCACACCCGCATCCGCCCCGCGCCGCCGGGGAACAGGTCGCCGCAGTCGCGATGCTGGCGGAAATGGCGGCGAGTGTCCGGATCGGCCAGGAAGCCATCCGCGGCGAAGTCGGCGTCGCCCACCGCCAGCGCGTCGACCATCGCCCACAACGCCCGCGCATCGGCAGGGCTGTCATGCCAGCCGGGGAAATACGCGCCCGCGTCGATGAACGGGAACGCAGGCGACAGGTCCAGCCCGACGAGCAATCCGGTATCCGCCTGGTCGAGCAGCCAGTCGTGCACCGCCATCCGCGACCACGCCCGGCCGGGCGGCGCGACCAATACCGGCGCCGCATCGCCGGTTTCGCACACCGCCACCGCGATTCCCTTGTGCGACGATCCCCGCGCGCCCGACCAGTCGATCGCCGCGAAGCGCGTGAACCGGTCAGGGGCGATCGCCGAATTCCCTTCGCAGCCGCGCTGGCGCCTGATCCCACCACGCGCGGGCGATGACTGCGCGGATGCGATCCGCATCGCCGCTGCCGTACCGCACCAGCAGCCCGGGCCAGCTCGCGTAATGCGGCGTCTGCCAGAAGGTCGCCGGATCGGTTTCGATCAGCAGCGCCTTCTCTTCGAAAGCGCTGCGGACATGGAAGCTGCCGTCCTCATGCCCCGTGCTGACGAACATCTTCCCGCGCACCTTGACCGCCGGCTGGCCGTAGGAGGTCGACGCCTCGGTCCCGAGCAACGACAGCGCGAACGCGGCGACCGCATCCCAGTCCCTCACGTCCGCTTGGTCCGCCGTTCGTCCCAATAGGCAAGCCGTTCGGACAGCCGCTTCTCGAACCCGCGCTCGGTCGGGGTGTAGAACGTCTGCGGATCCATTTCCTCGGGCCAATAGTCCGATCCCGAGAACGCATCCTCGGCGTCGTGATCATAGGCATAGCCCTTGCCGTACCCGATATCGCGCATCAGCTTGGTCGGCGCGTTGCGGATCGACGGCGGCGGCATCAGCGACCCGGTCTCGCGCGCCGATTTCCACGCCGCCTTCTGCGCCTTGTACACCGCATTCGATTTGGGCGCGGTGGCGAGATAGACGCACGCCTGCGCGATCGCCAGTTCGCCCTCCGGGCTCCCGAGGAAGTCATACGTATCCTTGGCGGCGATGCACTGGACCAGCGCCTGCGGGTCGGCGAGCCCGATATCCTCGACCGCGGCGCGCGTCAGGCGGCGCAGCAGGAACAACGGTTCCTCGCCCGCGGTCAGCATCCGCGCCAGATAATAAAGCGCGGCCTGCGGATCCGACCCGCGGATCGATTTGTGCAGTGCGCTGATCAGGTTGTAATGCCCCTCGCGATCCTTGTCGTACACCGCGACGCGGCGCTGCAGGAACGCCGACAACCCGGCGGGATCGAGCGGTTCGGGCAGGTCGACCGAGAACAACGTCTCCGCCTGGTTGAGCAGGAAGCGGCCATCGCCATCCGCGCTCGCGATCAGCGCATCCTTCGCCGGCGGGGTCAGGGGCAGCGGGCGCTCCATCACCGCCTCGGCCCGCTCCAGCAACAGGTCGAGCGCACCGCGCCCGAGCCGTTCGAGGATCAGCACCTGCGCGCGGCTCAGCAACGCGGCGTTGAGTTCGAACGACGGGTTCTCGGTGGTCGCGCCGACCAGCGTGACCGTGCCATCCTCGACATAAGGCAGGAAACCATCCTGCTGCGCGCGGTTGAAGCGATGGATCTCGTCCACGAACAGCAAGGTCCGCTTGCCGATCCTGGCGTGCTCGCGCGCCTCGGCGAATGCCTTTTTCAGATCGGCGACGCCGGAGAACACCGCCGAGATCGCGACGAACCGCAGGTCGACTGCATCGGCAAGCAGCCGCGCGATCGTGGTCTTGCCGGTGCCGGGCGGCCCCCACAGGATTACCGACGACAACCGCCCCGCCGCCACCATCCGCCCGATCGCCCCTTCGGGACCGGTGATGTGATCCTGCCCGACAACCTCCGCGAGCGTACGCGGCCGCAGGCGATCGGCGAGCGGCGCGTTGGCAGGATGCAGGTCGGGGGAGGGGGCGGGTTCGAAACCCGCGAAAAGGTCGGCCATGATTCGGATGTAAGGTTGGAGCGCCGCGGCGTCACCCCATGCCGCTCCCTCCCGCTTCCAACAGCAACCGAAGATATATCTTAAATACATCTTGACGATAGCCTCGGAAGATATATCTTAGCGCTATCGTGATACATAAAGGAATACGAATGTTTGATAGACACAACCGCGAATGCGGTCCCCGGGGCGGGCATTTCGAGCGCGGCCCGTTTTCGATGAGCTGGGAAGTCCGTGGCGATCGCCACGGCGGCCGGCATGAGCATGGCCGCGGTTTCGGCGGCGGCGGCGGCGGTCGTCGCCGGATGTTCGATGGCGGCGAGCTGAAGCTCGTGCTGCTGAAACTGATCGCCGACACCCCGCGCCACGGCTACGACCTGATCCGCGAGATCGAGGCGATGACCGGCGGCACTTACGCACCGAGCCCCGGCGTGGTGTACCCGACGCTGACCCTGCTCGACGAGATGAACCTGATCGGCGAACAACAGTCCGAGGGTGCCAAGAAGCGCTTTGCCGCGACCGACGAGGGACGGGCGATGCTCGCCGAGCAGGCCGAGGTCGTCGAGGCGTTGTTCGCACGGCTGGCGGCGCTGAACGCGGAATCCGAACGCACCGACAACGCGTCGATCCGGCGCGCAATGGGCAATCTGCGCCAGGTCCTGCAACATCGGATGATGCGTGGCGACGTCGGCGAAGACACGCTGCACGAGGTCACCGCAATGATCGACGAGGTCGCGCAGAAGATCGAGCGCCTGAAATGAGCGTTTCAGTCGCACGCGTGCCGACGCATTCGGCGAGCAAATACCTCCAGCAGCTTGCCAAGCACTGGAGCCACAAGATGGACGTGCGCCACACCCCGGAGGAAGCTCGCATTGCCTTCCCCGGCGGTGCGGTGCTGGAACTGCGCGCGGACAGCGAGACGCTCGACGTCGCGCTGACCGTGCCCGAGGACGGCGACGTCGCGCGGATGCGCGACGTGGTGTCGAGCCATCTCGACCGCTTCGCCTTCCGCGAGGCGCCGCTGACGTTCGATTGGGCGGAGGTCTGATGCATCCCCGCTGCCCGATCTGCGGCAACGCCCATTGGCTCGATCGCGGCTGGCCGGAATGCAGCCATTGCCGACTGATCGTGCGCGACTTCAGCGACCTTCCAGGCGTGGCGGCGGAGGTGCAGGCGCGACTGGCGGCGGGGGCGGTCGACCTCGCCGCCGATCCGCCCGAGAGCTGGAGGCTCGACGGCGCCGGGCTGCGCAATGCGGCCTGGCGCTATGGCTACCAGGTGTCGCCGGGCCTCGCGCCCGACGAGCAGCCAGCCACGGCGACAACCAATCCGGCGGCTACCGTGCAGCATGCGGTAGCGCTTGCGGTGATGGCGCGCCCCGCGGACGCAAAGGACGTGATCGACCTCGCCACGACGCTGCGCGACCAGTTCGATCGGATCACCATCCTGATCGACGGCACACCCGAAGACCTCGCGGCGATCGTGGCGCGCGTGCCGTGGGTCTCGGGCCACGCGCATCCGCTGGACGGCGACTTCGCCGCACAGCGCAACCGGCTCCAGGATCTGGCCGGCACGCGCTGGGTGCTGCAGCTCGATTCGGACGAACGGCCCGATGCGGCGTTGCTGGCAGCGATCGGCTGGCTGGTCGCGGGCGCGGACCAGGACGGGTTGCGCTCGCTGGGGTTGCCCCGGCGCAACATGGTCGATGGCGCGCAGTCCGCGCTCTATCCCGACATCCAGTACCGGCTCAACCGCAGCGACATCCGCTTTGCCGGCCGCGTCCACGAACGCCCGGTGGTGCCGTTCGACGAAAGCTCGCTTGCGCTGGCGGGCGCGATCGAACACCGGCTGGACGGCGAGCGCGTCCGTGCCCGCACCCGGATCTACGAGGCGATGTCGGCGGGGGCGGGGCGTCCCGAGGACGAGACGCGGTTGCTCGAACCGTTCGACCCCGTCGCCGTGCGATAGGCGGCAACGGTCTGCGTCGCGAGCGTAGCGCGCGTGAACTGCCCCGACGCCGCGCGGCTGGCAGCGGCGAAGTGCGCGCGTGCGCCCGGGTCGCGGATCAGCCGGCGCAGGGGGTCGGCGAGGTCGGGTCCCGAGCAGGTCGCGGCCAGCAGTCCGGCGCCGCTTTCGCCGATGAACAGCCGCGCGCTCGGATCCTCCGCGCACGCGACGACCGGCCGGCCGAACATCATCGCCTCCTGATAGACCAGTCCGAAACTCTCGTAGCGCGACGGCGCTACGACGACATGCGCGGTTGCCATCAGGTCGTGGAGCGTCTGTTCGTCGACGCGGTGGAAGCATCGTGCATGGGCGCGAGCCGATGGCGGCAATCCGGCCAGCGCATCGTCGGTAACGCCGACGATGGTCAGGCGAAACGCATCGAGCGTCCCCGCCTGCGCTTCCTCACCGAGAATCGCGAGCGCACCCAGCAGAGCGTCGAACCCTTTCCGATGCTCGTCCCGCCCAACGAACAACAGCTCGACCGGCGTCGCAGTCGGATACGCCGCAGCCTGCCCTCGCGCGGCAATCCCCGGCGGCAGGCTGAGGCCGATCACCGCATGGTCCGCACCCGGACCGGGCACGCCGTACAGCGCCGCGATCTTCTCGGCATGAAGCGCGGTATTGGAGATCAGCGCCCCGCGCCGCGCCGACCAGCGTTCGAACGCCATCCCCACACGCCGATCGAACCGATCCCGCAGCGACGTTGCGGTCGCGGCGGATGTCGCCGCCGGGGTCGAGTTGCGCGTCGCCAGCGGCGCCGGCCCGAACAGCGCGATCGCCAGCGCCGGCGCGTACCAGTTGGTCGCCTCGATCACGTCGAACGGCCGCCGCGCATGCTCCGCCCGCACCGCCCGTAGGAAGGCGAGCGGTCCAACGACATGACCGGCGCCAGCGACCTTGCGCATCCTTGCGGCAAGCGACCCGTCGCGCAAACCGCAGCCGATCACCTCGACCGCGCCATCGCGCTCGCGCATGCGCCGGTCCATCGTGAACACCCGGACGTCATGCCCCGCCTGCGCCAGCGCCTGCGTGATCTCACGCGCAGCGCGCGAAAGGCCACTCTTCTCCGGCGGATAGGCCCAGGTCAGCAGCCCGATCCTCATGGCAGGTCCGGAAAAGTATAAACCTGGATCAAGTACTTGCCTTTTGACTATGTCTGCCGGAACTCGCCGCGTTCCCGACGGTTCCGTTCATGAATTCCAGATGAACGGAGGACAGGTGTTCGTTCTGCACATCGCGTTGCAGGGCTGCCTGCGCGCCACCGACGTCGAATATGGCATCACCGCGGATACCGGTGGCCATATCCGCTATCTGCTCGACCTCGTCACCGCCAGCCGCCGCAACCCGGCGATCGACCGGATCGAGATCGTCACGCGCGCCTTCCACCACGTCGCTTATGCCGAATGCTATGCCGAGCCAGTCGAGACCATCGACGGTACGACGAGGATCGTCCGACTGGCCACCGCATCGGCGGCGTATCTTGTCAAGGAAGAGCTGTGGACCGAGCATGACAGCCTGGTCGAAGCGCTGGTCGAGCATATCGACGCGCTCGATCGCCGCCCCGACGTCCTGCACGCGCATTACGCCGATGCCGGGCTGGTCGCAGCTCGCGTGTCGAAGCGCACCGGCATCCCCTACGTCTTCACCGCGCATTCGCTCGGCCGGGTCAAGCGCGCGGCGTTCGACCGCGACTGCGCCGAGACCGCCGGTCTCGACCGCCGCATCGCGATCGAGGAAGAGGCGATCGCCAGCGCCGCCGCGATCATCGCCTCGTCGCGCGACGAAGCCGAAGTCCAATATGCCGGCTACGACGCCTACGACCCCGGCCGCATCCGCGTGTTCGCGCCGGGCAGCGACCTGAAACAGTTCGCCGACAGCGCACGCGATCCGCGGGTCGAGGCGAGCATCGACCGCTTCCTCGACGATCCGACCAAGCCGGTGATCCTCGCGATCGCGCGCCCGGTGACCAAGAAGAACCTCGCCGCGCTCGTCCACGCCTATGGCCAGTCCCCAGCGTTGCAGGCCGCCGCCAACCTGGTGATCTTCGCCGGCACCCGCGACGACCTGACCAGTCTCGAACCCGAGATCCGCGACAACCTCGCCGAGCTGCTCCAGCTGATCGACCGCTACGACCTGTACGGCAAGGTCGCCTATCCCAAGAGCCACCGTCCCGACGACGTCGCCGCGATCTACGCGCACGCCCGTGCCCACCGCGGCGTGTTCGCCAATCCCGCGCTCAACGAACCGTTCGGCCTGACCCTGCTCGAAGCGGCAGCAAGCGGCTTGCCCGTGGTTGCCACCGACAGCGGCGGCCCCAACGACATCGTCGAGACCTGCGGCAACGGCATCCTGGTCGACCCGCGCTCGCCCGACGCGATCACCCGGGCGCTGCAGGCGATCCTGTCCGATCCCGCACTCTGGGACCGCTACGCCTCGGCGGGGTCGGTCGCGATCAAGGCCTATGACTGGGACCGCCACGTCGCGCTTTATGCCGAGCTGCTGGCAGAGGTCGTCGACGGCGCCGCGCCAACGACGGCGGATCCCGACCTGCTGCTGGTCTCCGACATCGACGGCACGCTGATCGGTTGCGCGGAGTCGGTCGGCGATTTCGCGACCTGGCACCGTGCGCAGTCCGATGTCGCGTTCGCGATCGCCACCGGGCGCAGTTTCCACAGCGCGCTCGCCGTGCTGGGCCAGCACGATGCGCCGCGCCCCGATATCCTGATCACCTCGGTCGGCTCGGAGATCTATTACCGTGCCTATCGGGGCGCGGTGTACGACCGCGATGCCGAATGGGAGGCGATCATCGCCGCCGGCTGGGACCGCGAGGCGGTCGCCGCGCTGATCGACCGACACGGCCGGCTGATGCCGCAAAGCGCGCTCGAACAGCGCCGCTACAAGCTCAGCTATTTCGCCGGTGGCGACCGCGACGCAGGCGAGCGGGTGCGCGCGCTGCTGGCGACGCATGGCCACAGCTGTTCGATCATCCAGAGCCATGGCCGCTATCTCGACATCCTGCCGCACGCCGCGTCGAAGGGCACCGCGGTCGAACATGTCCGCCGCCGCCTCGGCCTCGCCCCCCGCCAGGTGATCGTCGCCGGCGACAGCGGCAACGACATCGAGATGCTCCGCTCGGCCCGCCACGCGATCATCGTCGGCAATTATTCCGACGGGCTCGCCGCGCGTCCCGACCTGTCGCACGGCTATGTCGCGGTCGGCCATCATGCCCGTGGCGTCCTGGAGGGCGTGGTGCATTTCCGCGGGATCGAAGCGCAGGCGTCGTGAGCCTCAGCGTCCTGACGCTGGTCCGCGGACGCCGCGAGCATCTGGTCAACCTGATCGCCGGACTGAACGCATCGACCAAGGCGCCCGACGAACTGGTGATCGCCTACATGCAGGACGAGGAGCATGCGGACCTGCCCGCAACCGCGTTTCCGATACGAACCGTGATGGTACCGGGCGAACCGATGCCGCTAGCCGCTGCGCGCAACCGCGCCGCAGAGGCCGCGTCGGGCGACACGCTGGTATTCCTCGACGTCGACTGCATCCCGTCGCCGACGCTGGTCGCGCGCTACGCGGAGACCGCGGGGCAGGGCGTCCACCTCGGCGAAGTCCTGTACCTGCCGGCCGGCGCCACCGAAGGCGGATTGGATTTCGACAGGCTCGACCGGCTCGGCCAGCGTCATCCGGCCAAGCCCGCGATCGCCTCCGACGAAATTCGCGCGACCCCGAACCACGGCGAACTCTGGGGCCTGTCGTTCGCGCTGTCCGCGGCGGACTGGCGCGCCGCCGGCGGCATGGACGAACGCTATGTCGGCTACGGTGCCGAGGAGACCGACTTCGCCGCGCGACTCGAAGCGGCGAACGTGCCGATGGCGTGGGTCGGCGGCGCCCGCGCCTACCATCAGCATCACGCGGTCCACGTCCCGCCCTACCAGCATTTCGATGCGATCCTGCGCAACGCGACGCTGTTCCGCGCGACCTGGGGCCGCTGGTGCATGGACTATTGGCTCGGCCAGTTCGCCGACCGCGGCATGATCCGGATCGACGACGATCGCATCACGGTCCTTCGGCATCCGGGCGCGGACGAGATCACCGCCTCGCGGATGCCGGACACGACCCTATTCAGCTGACCAAAGCGACGTCGCCAGATCGTCCAGATACGCCGCCGCGACGCTCGCCGCATCGGCATCGTACAAATCGGCGAGCGCCGTCGGTTCCAGCGCCTTCGCCGCATCCAGAATCCCGCGCCAAGGCGCCAGCGCCCCCGGCCACGCCGGCAGCGCGACCGCCGCGCCCAGCTCCGCCAGCCGCTCGGCTTTCCGCGTCTGCTCGCCGAAATACCGCCATTCGGGTGCGCACACATACGGACGACCGACCCGCGCGATCTCATGCACGGTGTTGTCGCCCGCAGACGCGATGACGACGTCCGCCGCGGCGATATGGTCGGTGACGCCTGGCACCCAGCCGAGCTCGACCAGATTGCCGAAATCGGTCTCGTGTCCCTCGCGGTGGACCGGCCCCAGCACCAGCCACAGCGCATCCGGCACCGCGCGCGCCGCCATCGTCAGCGGCGCATAGGGCGTCCCCGCACCGCCGCCGCCGGTCAGCACCACGACGATCTCCTTGTCCGGATCCAGCCCGAGCTTCGCCCGCGCCTCGGCCCGCGTCGGCACCGCATCGACCGTCGTGCACAGCCCGCCCGCGTAACACGTCTTCGCACGGACCCAGGCGGGGGTATCGTCCTGTTCGAGTCGCTCGCCGAACGGCGCGAGCAATCCGACGCTGGCCTGGTACGCGCCCAGATGACCCGGATCGAGCCGGTCGCCGTGCATCCGGATACTGATCGCGGGCACGCTCGCGATCCGCGCCAGCATCGCGATCTCGGCCGACACGTCGACGACGAACAGCGCCGGATCGACGTCGTCGAGACGGTCGATGATCGTCCGCATCGTCGCCCGCGTCTGCGCGACCCCCAACGGCACGCAGTGCATCACCTCGGGCGTCGCCTGCGCGAACAACCCCGGAGTCGGCACCGGCGCGCCGATCATGTCGGGCAGCTGGACGATACTGATCTCGCGCTCGAATCCATCGAACAGCGACGGCTTGGCGGTGAGGATCGTGACCGGACGCTCGGCCGGCAACTCGCGAATAATCGCCATCGCGCGGTTGGCATGCCCGCGGCCCTGGTGATGGATGAAGAAAGTGATCGGTTTCAGGCTCTCGGCCAAGTTCATGCTCCCCCGGTTCCGGGAGTGCGGAACGTCTGGTCGAACTACGCCGTCGCCCCGGACTTGTTCCGCGGTTTACACGGGCTGTCCGCACCCGTTCTCCTGCGAACGCAGGAGCCCAGGGTCACAGGGGACATCGCTCTATACCCTGGGCTCCTGCGTCCGCAGGAGAACACGCACGTCGTTGACCAACCTAATCCCGCGCCGAATACCGCGCCCGCAACCCAAACGCCGCCTCGACCTCAGGATCCAGCCACCCCTCGATATGCCCCGCATCCGCCGCCGCCAGCTCGGCATACCGAGTCGGCCGATACGGCTCGTACCCTTGCCCCTTGTAGCTCGTGATCGCCTCGAACGCCTCCGGCGCGGCGATCCCCGCCGCATCCGCCAGCGCCGCCACGAACGCCGCAGGATCGCGCGCGAACGAATCATAACCAATCAGCGCGACATTGTGCGCGCGGGCAGTCAGCGCGACCCAGTGCCGCAGTTTGGCGGTCCGCTTGGCGATGCAGTTGGCGAATCGCTCGCCGGTCGCAGGGTCGCGTTCGTGCAGCATCTCGCTGCCGAGCATCGGGTGCCCCGGTTCGACGTGCCCGAAATGCTCGTCCCAATAGCTGTGCCAGTCGCTGCGAATGAACGCGTCGAACGGCTGCGCCTTGAGTTCCGGATGCGCGTGCCAGGGCTGGCGATGCAGGCTGCGCACCCAGTCGAACGCGTCGCGCGCCACGACCACGACCAGCGTATCCTTCACGAACACGCTCTGCCGCGGCACGAACCAGTGCTTGAACCCGAACGCCTCGGTAATCTCGAGCGCGGGGAGGTTCGCCTCGATCGTCCGCGTGACGAGGTTGGTGCCGCTGCACCGCGAGCCATAGATCTGCACGCGCGTGATCGGCACGTCGCCGCGCTTCAGGACGCGCAGGCCGGGGAGGGGCTGCGCCCAGGGAATCGTCGAATCGGTCACGCCGAGGCCGCTAGAGATGCCGCAGCGGGTTCGCAACCATCTGCATCAGGGGACCGAAATTCTGCGTCGCGCGCGGGCGGTTCGGTGCTAGGAGCGCGGGCGAGGTGTTGCCGTGGTCTCCACGTGCACCCTCGGCGCCCCGCTCGCGGCATTTCGGTGTCACACGGGCGGGCGGGGCGTCCTTTGCCAAACCGCATCCTATGCCGATTTCGATACGTCCCACGCTTGGCGCGCGCGCCTGCCCGCGATACAGGTCGGACCATCAACAAGTGTATTGCATGACTAAAACAGTTGTGCGACAGGATGGCCCCATGAACACCCTCACGAACACCATGACTCATACCAGCGGCACCGACACCGGGTTCGACGCCATGCGCCACGCCATGGTCGCGAGCCAGCTGCGCACCAATGCGGTCAGCGACCAGCGCGTCGTCGCCGCGATGGCCCGCGTGCCGCGCGAGGAGTTCCTGCCCGCCGATGTTCGCGCGATCGCCTACCGCGACGCGCCGATCCCGCTGGGGGGCGGGCGCAGTGCGAACCTGCCGATGGCGACCGGCCGTCTGCTGACCGAAGCGTATCTGACCGCGACCGACCGCGTGCTGCTGATCGGCGCCGCCACCGGCTATACCGCCGCGGTGCTGTCCGGGATCGTCGCGGAGGTCGTCGCCGTCGAGAGCGACGCCGCGCTGGTCGCGATCGCGCGCGATGCGCTCGCCGGTGTCGCCAATGTCGAGATCGTCGAGGCGCCGATGGCGGACGGGCATGCCGCCGCTCCCTATGATGTGCTGATCGTCGACGGCGCGATCGAGCAGTTGCCCGACACGCTGCTGGCGCAGGTCAAGCCCGGCGGCCGCGTCGTTTCCGGCATCGTCGAGCGCGGCGTTACCCGGCTTGCCTCGGGGCGCAAGACCGACGGCGGGTTCGGCCTGGCGGCGTTCGTGGACATCGCCTGCGTCGGCCTGCCGGGCTTCGCGCTCGCGAAACCGTTCCGGTTCTGACCGCATGCTGGGGGGCATCGCCGTACGTCGTCTGCTGGCAGGCAGCGCGCTGATCCATTGCGAGACGCAGGCGAGCGCGGAAACGCTGCGCGAGGCGCTGCTGAAGGCCTATGCCACCAACCCGACGATCACCGCGCAGCGGGCGCAGCAGCGCGCCACCGACGAGAACGTCCCGATCGCCCGCGCATCCGGCCTGCCATCGGTCAACGCCAGCGCCGGCTACACCGAATATCTGCTCACCGCGTCGAACAACTTCGTCTCGCCCGGGCGCCAGGCGACGGCCAGCGCCAACGTCTCGGTGCCGATCTACACCGGCGGGCTGGTGCGCAACTCGGTGGCGGCGGCCAAGACCCGGGTCGACGGTGGCCGTGCGCAGCTGCGCGGGACCGAATCGGATCTCTTCACCAACGTCGTCGCCGCCTACATGGACGTCATCCGCGACGAGGCGATCGTCGGGCTGAACACCCAGAACGTCCGCGTCCTCGACGTCAACCTGCAAGCCAGCCGCGACCGGTTCCAGGTCGGCGACCTCACCCGCACCGATGTCGCGCAGTCCGAGGCACGGCTCGCGCTCGCCCGCGCGCAGCTCCAGTCGGCGCAGGCGCAGCTGATCACCAGCCGCGAGACCTATGTCCGCCTCGTCGGCACCCCCGCCGGCATCCTCGAGACCCCGCCGACGCTGCCGCATCTGCCGGGCAACCCGCAGCTCGCGGTCGAAACGGCGTTGCAGAACAATCCGTTCCTGCTCGCCGCGGCCAAGGAAAGCGACGCGACGCGCTACGACATCGGGGTCGCCCGCGCGAACCGCCTGCCGCGGCTCAGCGCGGTCGGTGGCCCCAGCTATTACAACTATCTCGGCTCCTACAACACCAGCGGGTCGGGCACGACGAACGCCGGCACCGCGGCCCAGGCCGGGCTGTCGCTCAGCGTGCCGCTGTTCCAGGGTGGTCGTCCCGCCGCGCAGGTCCGCCAGGCCGAGGCGTTGCGCGGCCGCGCGATCGAGAATGTCACTGCCACCGAACGCAACGTCATCGCGCAGGCGCGTTCGGCCTATGCGGTTTGGCGCTCGTCCGAACAGGTGATCCAGTCGTCGGAGACCGCGGTCAACGCCAACAAGCTGAGCCTTGAGGGCGTCCGTGCCGAGAACAGCGTCGGCACCCGCACCATCCTCGACATTCTCAACGCCGAGCAGGAGCTGCTGAACAGCCAGGTGACCTTGGTGACCGCACGCCGCGACGCCTATGTCGCGGGCTTCGCGCTGCTCGCCGCGATGGGCGAGGCGGAGGCGCGCGACCTTGGGCTCGACGGCGGCGTGCTCTACGATCCGGTCGCGAACTACAACCGCGTCCACCACAGGATCGGCGATTTCGGCGGCGACGGCGAACCCGCTCCGGTTGCGACCCGGACCGTGCAATCGCCCGCGCAGGACGCCGTAGTGAGGCGTCCGCAGGACGAATTGCTCGACAGTCCGGTTGACAGGACGCCCAACTTGACGACAGGTGCAGCCTCGCCGAACCGCCAATAGAGGCGGTGGCTACGATTCGGGACGCCGCGCATGGGGGATATCAGCGTAGAGCCGTCGATGGAGGAGATCCTCTCGTCGATCAAACGGATCATCGCCGAAGAGGGGGATTCGGTTCCCGGACGGCCGCGTCGCAACTCGCGCGCCACGCCGAGCGTTCGCCAGCCAATCGACCTCCCCATCGATCTCGATGACATGGACGAGGACGAAATTCTCGAACTGAGCGATCCGATGCCGATGAGCGACCGTACGCCGTCCCCGCGCGCCGCCAAGCCGGCACCCGAACCCGCACCGCTGCCGCCGCGCGCGCCCGCCGTCGACGCCGAGCCCGAGGCCGAGCCGATCGTCTCGCGCCACACCGCCGCCGCCGCCCGCGCGCCGCTGGAAGCGTTGTCGCGGCTGATGGTGAAGCCCGATTCGTCGAGCGACGGCACGCTCGAGGGCCTGGTCCGCGACATGCTCCGCCCGATGCTGCGCGAATGGATCGACGCCAACGTCCCGGCGATGGTCGAAGATATGGTCGCCAAGGAAATCGCAAAGATCACCCGCCAGGGCTGAACCTTCGTCATCCCGGGCTTGTCCCGGGATCCAGGGTTACAAAGTGCAGCGGTTTGGGCTCTGGAGCCCGGGATGACGGTGTATTCGTGACACTGGCCTCCCGCCCACCCGCCCGCTAAGGCGGCGGGCATGAGCGAACTTCCCAAAACCTTCGACCCCGCCTCCATCGAAGCGCGCTGGTACGCGCATTGGGAGAACACCGGCGCGTTCCGGCCCGACCGTCCCGGCGCCGAGCCCTGGACCATCGTCAACCCGCCGCCCAACGTCACCGGCTCGCTGCATATCGGCCACGCGCTCGACAACACGCTGCAGGACATCCTGACGCGCCACGCGCGGCTGAAGGGCAAGGACGCGCTCTGGGTGGTCGGCACCGATCACGCCGGGATCGCGACGCAGATGGTCGTCGAACGCCAAATGGGCGCGCTGACCCCGCCGCAGAAGCGCACCGACATGACCCGCGAGGAGTTCGTCGCGAAAGTCTGGGCGTGGAAGGAAGAAAGCGGCGGCGAGATCACGCAGCAGCTCCGTCGGCTCGGCTGTTCGATGGACTGGAAGAACGAGCGCTTCACGATGGACGAGGGCTTTTCGAAGGCCGTCGTGAAAGTGTTCGTCCAGCTCCACGAACAGGGCCTGCTTTACCGCGACAAGCGCCTGGTCAACTGGGACCCCGGCCTCGGCACCGCGATCAGCGACCTCGAGGTCGAGACCCGCGAGATCAAGGGCAGCTTTTGGCACCTGCGCTATCCGCTCGAAGACGGATCCGGCTTCATCGAGGTCGCAACCACGCGCCCAGAGACGATGCTCGCCGACATGGCCGTCGCCGTGAATCCGTCCGACGAGCGCTATACCGCGCTGGTCGGCAAGAACGTTCGCCTGCCGATCACCGGTCGCCTGATCCCGATCGTCGCCGACGAGCATGCCGATCCGGCGCTCGGATCGGGCGCGGTGAAGATCACCCCGGGCCACGACTTCAACGACTTCGAGGTCGGCAAGCGCGCGGGCATGAAAGCCGGCGAGATGCTCAACATGCTCGACGCCCGGGCGCAGGTTACTCAGGTTTCGGACGGCCTGATCCCCGCCGAGATGCTCGGCCTGTCGACCGCGGAGGCGCGGAAAGCCGTCGTCGCGCGGCTGAAGGATGAGGGCTTCCTGATCCCGCACATCGACAAGGAGGGCGTCGAGCACGACGCCGAACCGCGCACCATTCAGACGCCGTACGGCGACCGCTCGGGCGTGGTGATCGAGCCGTGGCTGACCGACCAATGGTATGTCGACGCCGATACGCTCGCGCGGCCGGCGATCGAAGCGGTCCGCGTCGGCGCGATCGATATCGTTCCCAAGACGTGGGAGAAGACGTTCTTCAACTGGATGGAAAACATCCAGCCCTGGTGCGTGTCGCGCCAGCTGTGGTGGGGCCACCAGATCCCGGCGTGGTTCGGGCCGGATGGCACCGCCTATGTCGCGGAAACCGAAGCCGAAGCGCAGCTCAAGGCGGGCGAGGGGGTAACCCTGACGCGTGATCCCGACGTTCTGGATACGTGGTTTTCCAGCGCCTTGTGGCCGTTTGCTACGCTGGGGTGGGACGGTGAAGAGTCTTCTTCCCCCTCCCGCTTGCGGGAGGGGCCGGGGGTGGGCTCGCGCCCTCCTCGAACGTTACGCCCGAAGGTGAGCGCGAGCCCACCCCCAACCCCTCCCGCAAGCGGGAGGGGGGCAACACGCTCAACGGTCGCTACCCCAACGACGTCCTCATCTCGGGCTTCGACATCCTGTTCTTCTGGAACGCCCGGATGATGATGCAGGGCCTGCACTTCATGGGCGATGTGCCGTTCCGCACGCTCTACCTCCACGGCTTGGTCCGTGCCGCCGACGGCGCCAAGATGTCGAAGTCGAAGGGCAACACGGTCGATCCGCTCGGCCTGATCGACCGCTACGGCGCCGACGCGCTACGCTTCTTCATGGCGGCGATGGAGAGCCAGGGCCGCGACATCAAGATGGATGAGAAGCGGGTCGAGGGCTATCGCAACTTCGCCACCAAGCTGTGGAACGCGGCACGTTTCGCGCAGGCCAACGGCATCGTCGCCAGCACGACGCTCGAAGCACCGCGTGCGGAACTCGCGGTCAACAAGTGGATCATCGCCGAGACCATCGCGACCGTCCAGAATGTCGACCTCGCACTCGCCGACTACCGCTTCGACGGTGCCGCCAACGCGATCTATCAGTTCGCCTGGAGCCGGTTCTGCGACTGGTATCTCGAACTGATCAAGCCGCAGATGGTCGGCGACGAGCGCGGCCAGATCGACGACGAGTCCAAGGCGGTCGCCGGCTGGGTGCTCGACCAGATCCTGGTCCTGCTCCACCCGTTCATGCCGTTCATCACCGAGGAACTGTGGCATGCGATGGCGGACCCGGCCCACCCGCGCGAGAACGACCTGATCCTCGCGCAGTGGCCGATGGCGGACGCCCGCTCGCTTGATCCCGAAGCGAGCCGCGAGGTCGACTGGCTGATCCGCCTGGTCCAGGAAATCCGCACCGCGCGCAACGAACTTAACGTGCCCCCCGGCGCGCGCCTGACGCTCCACGTCCGCGACGCTAACGCGACGACGCTGGCGCGCCTCGAACGCCAGGCACCAGCGCTCGCGCGCCTCGCCCGCGTCACGCATGCCGACGGCGAAGTGTCGGGTGGCGCGGCGCAAGTCGTGGTCGACGAAGCGACCTTCGTCCTGCCGCTCGAAGGCGTCATCGACCTCGACGCCGAACGCACCCGCTTGACCAAGGCGATCGCTGCGGCGGAAAAGGAGCGCGACGCGCTCGCCGGACGCCTCGGCAACGCCAGCTTCGTCGAGCGCGCCAAGCCCGAGGCTGTGGAAAAGGCCAAGGCCGACCACGCCGACAAGGCAGAAGAGGCCGCGCGGCTGCATGCGGCGGTAGGCCGGTTGGGCTAACTACTCCCCTCCCTGAAGGGGAGGGGAGTAGTTAGCCCAATTCCGTCACCCCAGCGAAGGCTGGGGTCTCCCGCTCGGGTCGCAGCGGTTGCCCCGAACTGGAAGACCCCAGCTTTCGCCGGGGTAACGGCGCGGCGGAGTCGGCGACGAAGGGCGTCGGGCGGCGGGCGTCCGCAAGAACAGTGTAACCCCATTCCAAAATCCCCCTGTGCTACACGCCGGGAATTTGCCACCCTCCAGTCATGAGCAATCCCCCCAAAAACCCGCCCCAAGCCCACCGCCAAGCCCCATCCTGAGCCCATCCAAAAAACAGCGTATCGTCTCAACGTCCTCAACATTCGCCGTTCCAACCACGGCCGATCCACCAACAGGATAGCCTCGTGGCACCACCAAAGCGCGACCTCACCACCGGCGATATCGGCCGCACCCTGCTTGCGTTCGCGTTGCCGACGCTGGGGTCGAACATCCTCCAGTCGCTGAACGGGTCGATCAACGCGATCTGGGTCGGGCGCTATCTGGGCGAGGGGGCGCTGGCCGCGACGTCGAACGCGAACATCATCATGTTCCTGATGTTCGGCGCGGTGTTCGGCTTCGGGATGGCGGCGACCATCCTGGTCGGGCAGAGCTTCGGTCGCGGCGATCTCGACGGCGCGCGGCGTGCCTTCGGTTCGGCGGTCGGGCTGGTGTTCGGCGGCGCGGTGGTGATCGCGATCCTCGGCTGGATCTTCGCGCCGCAGATCCTCCATCTGCTCGCGACCCCCGGCGATGCGATGCCGCTCGCGCTCGCCTATCTCCGCGTGATCTTCCTCGGGCTGCCGGCGTCGATGCTGATGGTGCTGATCATGATGGGCCTGCGCGGCTCGGGGGACTCACTGACGCCGTTGTGGTTCATGGGCGTCAGCGTCGTGCTCGACAGCGGCCTCAACCCGTTGTTCATCGCCGGCATCGGCCCGTTCCCGCGGATGGGGATCGCGGGTTCCGCGACCGCGACGCTGATCGCCAACCACGTCGCGCTGATCGGCCTGATCATATACCTCTACGTCCGCGACCTGCCGATCCGTCTGAAAGGCGCGGAGCTCCGCTATCTGCGCCCGTCCGCAGCGTTGACGGGGACGATCGTCCGCAAAGGCCTGCCGATGGGCGCACAGATGCTGGTGATGTCGACCGCCGGGCTGACGATGGTCGGGCTGGTCAACCGTCTCGGCGTCGATACCGCAGCGGCCTATGCGGTGTCGCAGCAGCTGTGGACCTATATCCAGATGCCGGCGCTGGCGATCGGCGCCGCGGTCAGTTCGATGGCGGCGCAGAACATCGGCGCGCGGCGCTGGGACCGCGTCGGCGACATCACCAAATACGGGCTGATCTTCAACATCGCGCTGACCGGTACGATGGTGCTCGCGGTGATCGCGTTCGATCGCTCGGTGATGACGCTGTTCGTCCCCGGAACCAGCCCCGCGCTGCCGATCGCGCGGCATATCCAGCTGATCGCAAGCTGGAACTTCGTCGTGTTCGGCGCGACGATGGTGCTGTTCTCGACGGTCCGTGCGAACGGTGCGGTGCTGATGCCGCTGCTGTTCCTGTTCGTGTCGATGTACCCGGTCCGGATCGGCTTCGCGCTCGT
Source organism: Sphingomonas sp. R86521 (assembly GCF_042466235.1). Classification (NCBI taxonomy): domain Bacteria; kingdom Pseudomonadati; phylum Pseudomonadota; class Alphaproteobacteria; order Sphingomonadales; family Sphingomonadaceae; genus Sphingomonas; species Sphingomonas sp. R86521. Next base: position 1,538,091 of record NZ_JAXHBY010000001.1, read on the forward strand.
CGCGCAGCGCTGGATCGGGTCCGACGCGATCTGGTGGAGCTTCCCGGCGGGCTCGGTCGCGAACCTGGTCATGGCGATCGGCTATTACCGCTACGGCAACTGGCGCAAGGGATCGCTGGTGGTGCCGGACGAAGAGCCTCAGCCCACGGGTGAACCCGCCGGGACCGAACCCGCCGGCCGGCTTCACCCCTCCGGCTAGTTTTGAACCGGGGGCGCCATGACGCGGATGATCCCCGCGGCGATCTTCGCGGTGACCGGCGTCCGCGCCAGCACCTCGCCGTCGATCGAGATCGGCAGTTTGGGGATGGTATCGACCCGGATGCTCTTGCCGCGAAAGTCGCGCACTTCCTCGTGGCGGGACTCGTGACGCAGCACGCTGGCGACCCAGTTCTGGACCAGCCGGCGCTTCATCTTGCCCATTACCGCCTGCACGACGATCTCGCCCGAATCGACCGCCGCGGCATCGACCAGCTCGGTGCCGCCGTGGAACGGACCGTTCGAGATGCGCACCTCGACGACGCGCATCCGCACCGCGTCGTCGCCTTCGCCGACGATCAGCGTGAACGGCCGGAACCGCATGAACTGGTAAGCCGCCCAGCCGAGATACCCGACCCGGCCCAGCATTTTCTTCAGGCCGTGGGGCACCGTCTCGGCGATCTTCGGGCTGATCCCCATCGCGGCGCAATTGGCGAAATAGTCGCCGTCGATCATCCCCAGGTCGATCCGTCGCGGGGCGCCGGTACGGATCACCTCGACCGCGCCCTCGATCGTCAGAGGAATCCCCAGCGTCCGCGCGAAACTGTTGGCGGTGCCCAGCGGCAGCACGCCGAGGATGACGTCGTGACCGACCATCAGGTCGACCAGACCGCTGATCGTGCCGTCGCCGCCGCCCAGGATCAGCAGGTCGGGCTTCTTCGCCAGCGCCCTGAGCACGGTGGCCTCGAGGTCGTCTGGATCCTCGACCGCATGCGCGTCGACATCATAGGGAAGCCCCGACATCGCAGCACAGGCGCGCTTGAACATCGCCTGTCCCTTGCGCGACTTGGCGTTGACGACGAGCGCGGCGGAGCGGATCTGTGTGTCGGACATTGGAACCCCTAACGCACGGTGCGCGCTTTCGTACCGTAACGCTTGCAAGCCATTTCACCATCCAGCAAAGCCCGATCATGTCCAGCTATCCCGCGCTCCGCCTTCGCCGCACCCGTTCGACCGGGTGGAGCCGCCGGCTCCATGCCGAGACGGTTCTGACCCCCGCCGACCTCATCTGGCCGCTGTTCGTCTGCGAGGGGCGCGGGGTCGAGGAACCGATCGCCGCGCTACCCGGCGTGTCGCGCTGGTCGGTCGACAACATCGTCGCGCGCGGCCGCGAAGCGCGCGACCTCGGTATCCCGTGCCTCGCGCTATTCCCCTACACGCAGCCCGACCGCCGCACCGAGGACGGCCGCGAGGCGCTCAACCCCGACAATCTGATGTGCCAAGCGATCCGCGCGCTGAAGGATGCGGTGCCAGAGATTGGCGTGCTGACCGACGTCGCGCTCGACCCCTATACCAGCCACGGTCATGACGGCCTGGTCGACGCGGCGGGCTATGTCGTCAACGACACCACTGCGGACATGCTGGTCCGCCAAGCGCTGAACCAGGCCGCGGCGGGCGCCGACATCATCGCGCCTAGCGACATGATGGATGGCCGCATCGGCATGATCCGCGGCGCGCTGGAGGCCGATGCTCACCACAACGTCCAGATCATGAGCTATGCGGCGAAATACGCCAGCGCGTTCTACGGCCCGTTCCGCGACGCTGTCGGCAGCCGCGGCCTGCTCAAGGGCGACAAGAAGACCTATCAGATGGATTCCGCGAACGCCGAGGAAGCGCTGCGCGAGGTTGGTCTCGATCTCGCCGAAGGCGCCGACACCGTGATGGTCAAGCCGGGCCTGCCGTATCTCGACATCATCGTCCGGGTCCGCGAGGCGTTCAAGGTGCCGGTGTTCGCGTACCAGGTGTCCGGCGAATACGCGATGATCGAGGCTGCGGTCGCGGTCGGCGCAGCGGACCGCGACGCGATGGTGCTGGAGACGTTGATGGCGTTCAAGCGCGCCGGTTGCTCGGGGGTGCTGACCTATCACGCCGCGCATGCCGCGCGATTGCTGGGCGGATGATCGAGACCGCACGTGTGACGCTGCGACCCTGGCGCGACGACGACATCGAACCCTTCGCGGCAATATGCAGCGACCCAGAGGTCATGGCGCATCTCGGCGGGCCGCCATCGTACGCCGAAGTCGAGGCGATGATCGAACGCCAACACGTCGTCCAGGCAGCGCAGGGGCATTGTTTCTGGGCAGTCGAACGCCGCGATGATGGTGCCCTTCTAGGGTTTTGCGGGCTGCGGATCGGCGGCCATGCCGGAACGCCGGTCTCCGACGAGCTCGAGATCGGCTGGCGGCTGGCGCGGCATGCGTGGGGGCAGGGCTATGCGCGCGAAGCCGCGATCGCCAGCATCGCATGGGGCTGGGCGCATACCGACCGCCACCGGATCGTGGCGTGGACGGTCCCGGCCAACACCGCGTCCTGGGGACTGATGCGACGGATCGGCATGACCGCGGCGCCGATGCTCGATTTCAATCATCCGGGCTTTCCGGTCGGCCATCCGCTCGGCCGGCATATCGTCTACGCGATCGATCGTCCTGCGCGTGACTGAGCCGATGCCGAAGTGGTCCCGCGTGCTGTTCTTCGCGACGATCCTGACCGGATCCTTCCTGCTGTTCCTGGTCCAGCCGATGATCGCGCGTATGGCGCTGCCGCGGCTCGGCGGCGCGCCGGCGGTGTGGAACTCGGCGATGCTGGTCTATCAGGCACTCCTGCTAGCCGGATATGCCTATGCGCATTGGCTCGGGCGGGTTCGGCCCCGTGCACAGGCGGCGATCCATGTCGGCGTGCTGCTGGTCGCCGCTCTGTGGCTACCGATCGGCCTGATCGCGATGGACCTGCCCGCCGACGCGCAGCCTGCGGTATGGGTGCCGTGGCTGCTCGGCCTGTCGATCGGGCCGCTGTTCTTCGCGGTCTCCGCGCAGGCACCGCTGGTGCAGCGCTGGTTCAGCGCTGCGAGTGGCGGCGGCGATCCGTACGCGCTGTACGCGGCGTCGAACCTCGGCAGCTTCGGCGGGCTGATCGCCTATCCACTTATCGTCGAACCGCTAATGGCGACGCACAGCCAGAGCCTGTTGTGGAGCGGCGGCTATGTCGCTTTGGTCCTGCTAGTGCTCGCCTGTGCGACGCGGCTGCCGCGGACCAGCGCGGTGGACCATGTCGCCGCGACCAGCGCGCGCGCCACGACCCGGCGCGTGCTGCACTGGATCGTGCTGGCGCTGGTGCCGTCGGGGCTGATGCTGGCGACCTCGACGTATATAACCACCGACATCGTCGCGATGCCACTGCTGTGGGTGTTGCCGCTCGGGCTGTACCTGCTGAGCTTTACGGTCGCGTTCGCGGCCAACCGTGACATTGCGGATTTCCTGACGCGGGTCGCGCCGGTGACGATCCTGCTGTTCGGTGGCGTCATCATGGGCGGTTATAACGAACGCCCGTTCTTCAGTGCGGGGATCGCGCTGACCTTGTTGTTCATGATCTCGGTCGCGTTGCACACCGCGCTGTACCGCCTGCGTCCCGCGCCGGACCGCCTTACCGGCTTCTATCTGGCGATGTCGGCCGGCGGCGCGCTGGGCGGCGTGTTCGCGGGGCTGATCGCGCCGGTGGTGTTCGACTGGACCTATGAATATCCGCTGCTGATCCTCGCCGCCGGGGTGCTGGTGCCGCAGACCTTCCTCACGCATCATTTCCGCGCGCTGTGGACGCAGCCGGGTTGGCGGCGAAACGCGGTGCTGGCGGCGATCGTCGTCGTGTTCGCGGTCATGCTCGGCCTGCGGATATCGCAGCCGGACGGGGTGTTCGGCGACGACCATCAGGGATTGGCGTTCGTGGTCATCGCTGCGATCGGCTTCGCGACGATCGGCGCCAGGCTACCCTATGTCGCCGGACTGGCAGGGGCGCTGATCCTGTTCGGCGGTTACCGCGCGATCGAAATGTCGGTGGCCAAGGGCGCCCGGACGCGGAGCTATTTCGGCGTCTATACCGTCCGCGACAGGCTCGGGGTACGCGAGCTGGACCACGGTACGACCGTGCACGGCGTGCAGCTACGCGGATCGGTCGCGCGAGAGCGCACGCCGACCACCTATTACGCCCGGGGATCCGGCGTCGGCCTGGCGATGGACGTGCTCGGCCCGCTTTATGGTCCGAACGCCCGCGTCGGGATCGTCGGGCTGGGGACCGGCACGCTCGCCTGCTATGCGCAGCCGGGACAGCAATGGCGGTTCTACGAGATCGATCCTGCCGTCGTCCGCATCGCGCGCGATACCGGTCAGTTCAGCTATCTCGCGCGGTGCCTGCCCGATCCCGTGATCCGGATGGGCGATGCCCGGATCGCACTCGGTCACGACGCGCCGAACAGCCTCGACCTGCTCGCGCTCGATGCGTTCTCGTCCGATTCGGTGCCGATGCACCTGATGACGCGTGAGGCGTTCGCGACCTATGGCCGGGTGCTCGCACCGAACGGCCTGCTGCTGGTGCATATCTCGAACCGCTTCATCGACCTGGCGCCGGTCGTCGCCGCGGTCGCGCACGACGGCGGATGGACCGCGATCGAGATGCAGTATCGGCCGTCGACGCTGGATGCGAACCGCGCGTCGCCCTCCGACTGGATCGCGCTGTCACGTGACCCCGGTTCGATTGCTGCGCTGAAGGCGAACGATCCCGGCTGGCAACCGCTGGTCGGCCGGTCGGGCTTCGCCGCCTGGACCGACGATTATTCGACGATCCTGCCGTTGCTCAAGCGTTAGGCGGCGGGGAGGGTGGCCTGGATGCGCGCGATCGTCGCACCCTGACGATCGTTCTCGGCCTGGGCCTTCGCCCGCAGCGCGGTAAGCGCCGGATATTCAGGCTGCAGCTGCACCGCACGATCGGTCGCATGCTGCTCGATATCGCCGACCAGCGCGGAGGATTGCGCACGCCAGTCGTCGAGCCCGGCCAGTGCGGTCTGCGCGGTGAGCCATGCCTCGCTGCCCGCCGCCCGGCCGCGCGCGGCGCGGGCCGCGGTCTCGGTCGCGGCGGCATCCTTGGCGAACCCCGCCGCAATCCCGTCGAGTTGCGTCGACAGCTTGACGATAGCGGCATCGAGTGCGGGGTCTGGCGCCGCTACCACGGGCTTCACCACGGGCTCCTCGAATCCCAGCTTCTCGATCGGACGTGCGCCGAGCGACGGATAGCCTGCAGTATCGCTTGCACAGGCGGTGAGGGCGAGCAGGCCGGCGAGCGATACGATCTGTTTCATCCACCAGTCCCTATGCGCGGCAACTTTTCCGCGCAACGCACTTGCGCGATCCGAAACCCCCTACTAGTAGCGCACCTCCAGTGCACCCATAGCTCAGCTGGATAGAGCATCAGACTACGAATCTGAGGGTCGGGCGTTCGAATCGCTCTGGGTGCACCAGGATTTTCCGCTTCATAGCGGCGCTGTCAGGCCGGTCACGGCAAGGCGATGCACCCATAGCTCAGCTGGATAGAGCATCAGACTACGAATCTGAGGGTCGGGCGTTCGAATCGCTCTGGGTGCACCAGCCGTCTAGCGGCTTCAATTCATCACCATATCTTACCGATCCCGACCGACCTCGTGCGGTTCGGAGCCATGATCGGCTGTCTCTTCCTCTCGGCCTGTACTCCCGGACCCAGCAAAGCCGGGTCCGATCAAAACCCGCGCGCGTACCAAGGGTCGGCGCCATCGAATCCGTCTGGAGCGTGAAGACATCCAAAGGGGATCGATGCCGTGTACCGTTTGCTTCTCACCTCGTCCGCCACGCTCGCCCTCGTCGCGGCCGCGTCCGCTTCGGCACAGACCGTGATCGACACTAAGCGCACCACCGCCGTCAACACCGCGACGGTAAAGGCCGGCGCCGCCGATAATATTAACATCGTCGCCGCGGGCAGTGTCGTTACCGCCGGCGGCACCGCGGTGACGATCGACAGCAACAACAGCGTCGCCAACGCAGGGACGATCCAGATCACCGACGCCAACGGCGCGACCGGCATTCTGGCGCAAGTCGGCGTCCGCGGCGATATCACCAACAGCGGCAAGATCATCGTCGACGAGAGCTATACCGCGACCGACACCGACAAGGACGGCGACCTCGACGGGCCGTTCGCGCAAGGCAATGCACGAACCGGCATCCGCACCGCGGGCGCCTTTTCCGGCGCGATCACCAACAGCGGCGAGATCACGGTCGAGGGCAATGACTCCGCGGGCATCCACCTGGGCGGACCGCTGACCGGCGCTCTGGTCCATTCGGGCAAGACGACGGTCCTCGGCGACCGGGCGGTCGGCGTACGGGCGGACGCGGTCACCGGCGCGGTCACCTTGGGCGGTACGATCACCGCCGTCGGCCGCGACGCTGTCGGCGCACGGTTTGACGGCAACATCGGTGGTGCGCTGGTTGTCGAAGGTGCGATCGGCACCACCGGCTACCGCTACACCACGCCGCCCGCCGACGTATCGAAGCTCGATGCCGACGACCTGTTGCAGGGCGGCTCCGCGCTCGTCGTCGCGGGCGACGTCGCGGGCGGCATCACGCTGTCGAACGCCACCGGCAAGACCGCGGACGTGGCGTCGTTCGGTGCGGCGCCGGCGTTCCAGATCGGTGCCGCCAACCGTTCGGTAACGATCGGCGCGGTTGCCGGAACGACGCCAGCCGCCGGGCTGGTCGTCAATGGCAAGGTCACCGGCAGCGGCATCTATAGCGGCATCGCGGCGACCGGGATCGCGGTCGGCGGTCTTGGCGGCAGCGTCACGATCGCGCAGGCGGTCGCGATCGGCGGGACCGTGCAGGCGACTGCAACCGGCGCGGCAGCGACCGGGATCCGCTTCGGCGCCGGCGCCTCGACGCCCGAACTGCGCGTCACCGGCGCGGTCAACGCAGCCGGCGGCGGCACTACCACGACGCAGTCCACCGCAGTCCTGGTCGACACCGGTGCATCGGTGGCGACGATCCGCAACAGCGGCACGATCCGCGCGACTGCGACCGGCGCCACAGCCTTCGCCATCCTCGATCGCACCGGTGGTGTGACGCTGGTCGAAAACAGCGGTGCGATCGGCGCAGCCGGCGGTGACGCTGCGCGGTCGGTCGCGATCGACCTGTCGGCCAACACCAGCGGCGCGGTCATCCGCCAGACCGCGCCAACCGCGGGCAACGCCCCGACGATCACCGGCACGATCCGCTTCGGCACCGGCAGCGACCGGCTCGAGATCGCCGCGGGCGCGGTCGCAGGCGACGTCGCGTTCGGCGCGGGCAGCAACCGCCTCGATCTCAGCGGCACCGGCAGCTATGCGGGGGCAGTCAGCTTCGGCAGCGGCGCCGACACCGTCGCGATCGGCGGCACCGCACGGTTCGACGGCACCGCCGATTTCGCAGGCGGTGGCCAGGACGTGCTGGCGATCAGCGGCAAGGGCATCTTTGCAGGCAAGCTCGCCAACGCCACCAACCTCGCGGTTACGGTGGCATCGGGCGGCGGCACGTTCGCGGCCAGCGGCGGAGCGGCGATCGGATCGCTCGCGCTCGGCGAGCAGTCGATCCTCAGCGTTGCGCTCGACAAGGCGAACCCGACCGCCAACCTCATCCAGGTCGGCGGTGCGACCACGATCGGCGCCAACAGCCAGCTCGCGCTGCGTGTTGCGGGCGGTACCGACATCGCCGGGCGCTATGTCGTGCTGCGATCGGGGACGCTGACCGGCGCCAACAACCTGACGCTCACGGCCACCGCGGTGCCGTTCATCTACAAGGGCGCGATCGTCGCCGGTGCCGCCAACGAGATCGCGGTCGAAGTGGCGCGGAAGGCTAAGGGCGAGCTGGGCCTCAATCGTGCCGGCACCAGCGCGTTCGATTCGATCGATGCGGCGATCGGCAGCGATGCCAAGCTCGCCACCGCGGTACGCGGGATCTACGACGGCGCGGCATTCCGCAGCGCGGTCGACCAGATGCTGCCGAACTATGCCGGCGGCGTGTTCGAAAGCGTGACGCTGGGGTCGCGCGCAGCCGCCGCACAGCTTCGCGAACCATCGGGCGCGTTCAGCGAAGAGGGCGATTGGGGCTTCTGGCTCACCCCGTTCGGCTGGGACGCCTCGAAGGCGACGCGCAGCACCACCAGCTACGACGTGCGCGGCTGGGGCCTGAGCAGCGGGCTCGAACGCAAGACCGAGGCTGGCAATTTCGGCGTATCGCTCAGTTACCTTAAGGGGCGCGACAGCGAGGGGCTGGCGGTCAACCGCGTCAACCACAGCCAGTATGAACTCGCCGGCTTCTGGCGCGGACGTTGGGGCGGCATATCGGCACAGGCACGCGGGTCCGCCGCGTTCGTCTCGCTCGACAGCATCCGCCAGTTCGACGGCGTGATCGGGACCGAAGAGGTGCAGCGGATCGCCAACGGCGACTGGAACGGCATGCTCTACACCGGCTCGGGATCGGTGTCGTACGAGCATGTCGTCGGTCAGTTCAGCCTGCGCCCGGTGCTCGCGCTCGATTACTACAAGTTCAACGAGGATTCCTATCGCGAGACCGGCGGCGGCACCGGCTACGACCTGACGGTACGGAAGCGCAGCAGCGACGAACTGGCGCTGACCGCGAGCCTAGCGGCGGGAATCAACTTCGGCGGCGACGATCGCTACACGCAGTGGAGCCGCATCGAGGTCGAGGGCGGTCGGCGCCAGCATATCGCCGGTACGCTCGGCAGCACCACCGCCAGCTTCGGCAGCGGCACCGCCTTCACGCTCGATCCAGAAGCGCGCGACAGCGGCTGGACCGGCAAGGTCCGCGCGATCACCGGCTCCAGCGAGGTCCGGTTGAGCGGCGAGGCGGGCGCCGAGCAGCGGCTTGGCGACGTCGCGCTGTCGGTGCGTGCCGCCCTCCAGTTCGCCTTCTAGGCGAAGCGCGTGCGCGTCCCCCGCACGTGCGATCCGGCGCTCCACCCTGCCCCGGGGTGGGGCGCCTTCTCTCCCGTCGCCGGATCGGCTAGACGATCGTCCTCCCGTTCATTTCCACCGGTCACCCCCATGTCGCCCCCCGGACATCCACCCGGATCTCTCAGCGGGATCGAGGCCGTCTACCTCGGCAATCGCGACAAGCTGGTTCGGTTTCTGATCGCACGCGGCGCCGGCGACGCGGCCGAGGACCTTGTCCACGATCTGTGGATCAAGGTGTCGGGGCGGATCGACGGTCCGATCGGCAACCCGCTCGCCTATCTGTTCCGCGCCGCCGACATGCTGATGATCGATCGCTACCGTGCCGATCGACAGGCCGGGCAGCGTGACCGGAACTGGAGCGAGGGGCAGGGTGACGGCGATGTCGCCGGCGATCCATCGGCCGAGCGGATCGTGGCATCGCGGCAGGAGGCGGCACGGGTCGCCGAAACCCTGGCTGCGCTAAGCCTGCGGCAGCAAACGATTTTCCGTCGTGCACGGATAGACGGCGTGCCGCAGCGGCAGATCGCGGCCGAGCTGGGGATCAGCCTCAGTACCGTGGAAAGCGATCTGCGGATCGCCTGCCGCGCGCTGGTCGACCTCAAGGAACGGATGCGATGACCCATCCCATGATCGACGACGAGGCACTGCACTGGGCGATCCGGATGGCCGAGCCCGACGCGGACTGGGACGCGTTCACGGCGTGGCTCGAGGGCGATTCCGCGCGGGCCGGGCGTTACGACCGCGCCGTCGTTGCAATCGACGATGCCGCGACCGCGGCGGCGTTGCCGGCAGCTGAACTGCGTGCACCAGTGCGCGATACCATGGCGCGACCGCGGTCGCGGCGCTGGGTCGGGGCTGCGCTTGCGGCGTCGCTGGCGGCCGCGATCGGGTTCGGTACCTGGACGCAGATGCCGCGGCCCTATGTGGTCAAGACTCGCGCCGGCGAACAGCGCAGCGTCGCGCTCGGCGACGGCAGCAGCATACTTCTCGCGGGCGCATCGAAGGTGACGCTGGACGCGCGCGATCCCCGTATCGCGACCGTCGATAGCGGCGAGATGCTGTTCCGCGTCCGCCACGATGCCGCCGGGCCGTTCGCGGTGCGCGTCGCCGGGCTGCGGCTGGTCGATCTCGGGACGGTCTTCGACGTCAAGGCCGCGGCTGGCCACACCGTTGTCGCAGTGTCGGAAGGCGCGGTGATGGTCGACCCGGACGGCGCCGCGATGCGGCTCGACCCCGGCCAGGCGGTGGTCGCAGACGGCACCACGCTGGTCCGCCGCGTGGTCGACGTCGCGGATGTCGGCGGTTGGCAGGCCGGTCGGCTGGCGTTCGACGATGTGCCTTTGGCAGAGGTCGCGGCGGACCTGTCCCGGCATCTCGGGCGGCGCGTGACCGCGGCACCGGCGATCGCCGGGCGGACTTTCCGCGGTACGCTCGACGTCAAGACCGTCGCGGACCAGCCTGCGCTGCTCGGTACGCTGCTCGACGTCGCCGTGCGTCAGACCGGGGAGGGCTGGACGCTGGAACCGCGCCGATGAACTTTTGCGCGCACGTGGCGGGGGCCGTGGCGACATGTGTCGTCACCACCGCCGCTGCTGCCGGACCGATCGCCGTCGACCTGCCTGCCGGCAGCGTCGGGCAACAGGTCGTGGCGCTCGGGCGTCTCGGCCGCGCGAGCATCGTCGTGCCCGACGCGCAGCTGTGGTCGCGTCGCGTGCCGGCGTTGCGCGGGCAGCTGACGATCGAGACTGCGCTCGCCCGGATCGCGCGCGATGCCGGAGCGCGGATGCAGGCGATCGGTCCGGCGAGCTGGCGGCTGGTCCCCGAGCGCCGCGTCAAGGCGGCGCCCCGGCCGCCTCGCCGCCAACCAGCGCCGGTATCGGAGACCCCAGTTGCGGATGTCGTCGTCACCGCCAGCAAGCGCGACACCAGCCGGCAGCATTTCGCGGGGCAATATGCCCGGGTCGCCGGCACCGACCTGGAATTCGGCGGGACCGGGGGCACCGAACGGCTGGCCGACCGGTTGACCAGCGTCGCCTCCACCTATCTTGGCGCGGGGCGCAACAAGCTGTTCATTCGCGGGATCGCGGATTCGAGTTTCACCGGACCTACGCAGGCGACGGTGGGCCAGTATTTCGGCGATCTCCGGCTCAGTTACAACGCGCCCGACCCCGATTTGCGGCTGTCGGATCTCGCCGCGGTCGAGGTGCTGGAAGGGCCGCAGGGCACGCTGTACGGCGCCGGATCGCTCGGCGGCCTGATCCGGCTCGTCCCCAACGCGCCCGATCCGTCGCGAGCCAGCATCTCCGCGACGCTGGGCGGATCGACGACCGCGCATGGCGGACCCGGCGCGGACACGCAGCTGGTGGCGAACGTGCCGCTGGTCGCCGACTGTCTCGCGATCCGGATCGTCGCTAATGCCGCGACCGAGGGGGGCTATATCGACAAGCCGCTGCTCGACCGCACCGACGTCAACCGCACGCGTATCGAGGGTGGCCGCGCCGCCGCGCATCTCGATCTCGCACCCAGGTGGAGTGTCGAACTGATCGGCATCGGCCAGCGGATTCGCGGGGCCGACAGCCAATATGCCGATCGCGACGGGCGTCCGCTGACCCGCTCGGCCCCCGTCACCGAAGGGTTCAGCGCCGACTTCGGCCAGGCCCAGATCGTGCTGGCCGGCGTGATCGGCACGGTGCGGTTCCGCTCGACCAGCGGCGTCACCGCGCACGACCTGATGGAACGCTATGACGCGACCATGCCCGGCGAGCCGGTGCGACTGTTCGCGCAGGCCAACCGCACCCGGATGCAGGCCAACGAGACCCGGCTGTGGTCGTCGAGCCCCGACGGGTCCGGCTGGCTGGCGGGCTTCAGTTACCTTCACAACCGCAGCCGACTGACGCGGTTGTTTGGCACGCCTGGCGACCTGATACCCGTCACCGGCGTCGTCAACGGCATCGCCGAGACGACGCTGTACGGCGAGGGCAGCGTGCGCGTGCTGGCGGGCCTGCTCGCCACCGCCGGGCTGCGCGTGACCCGCTCGGTCGTCGACGGTGAGGGTGCCGACGTCACCGAACGCATCGCGCTCGCGCAACTGGCGACCACCGCGCAGCGGGCGCAGACCATCGTGCTGCCCTCGGCGGCTGCGCTTGTCGACCTGACGCCGAGGCTGCAGCTGTTCCTGCGCTATCAACAGGGGTTCCGGCCGGGCGGCCTGGCGATCGATGGCGATTTCGTCCGGCGTTTCCGCAACGACCGGGTCGCGACCACGGAAGCGGGGTTGCGGACCGGACGGCCCGGCATCGACAGGATCGACGCGTCGCTGACGCTGGCGCACACCGCATGGCGCGATATCCAGGCGGACTTCATCGACGGCTCGGGGCTGCCCAGCACCGCGAACATCGGCGACGGCCGGCTTTGGACGATCGAGGGCACGGTCGGGACGCGGGTCGGCCAGGCGTTGCGGTTGGAGGCTGCGGTGTCGTACAATGACGGACGGATCGACGATCCCGCCTCCGCGTACGGACTGTCCACGCTGGTCGCCGCGTTCGCGTCCGACCCGGTCGCAAGCCGCGCCCAGATCCTCGCGCGTCTCAGCCAGATCCCCAACATCGCCCGCATCACCGCGCGCACCGGCGCAATCTATCGCCGGCAATTGAGCGGATCGACCGATCTCAAGGTCGATGGCTGGCTGCGCTATGTCGGATCGTCGCGACTGGGGGTCGGACCCGTGCTCGGCCAGCGCCAAGGGAGCTATCTCGACACCGGCATCACCGCGCGGATAGGTCTCGGGACACTCGGGATCACGTTGGGCGTCACCAACCTGGCGGACGTCCGCGGCAACCGCTTCGCGCTCGGCACCCCGTTCACCACCGGCCGCGACCAGGTGACGCCGCTTCGGCCTCGAACGCTCCGCCTGGGCCTCGACACCGCCTTCTGATCGCCGCGCAGTGCCGTCGCCGGAATGGTCGAAAGCAGCGTCCAGTGACCGGAACATTCGCGCTTTCCAGCCATTTTTCCAAGGCAGCGCATGGCCGCGCAGGACGACGCGACCGGCAGCAGCAGGACCATAGGAGGTTTGCATGCCCTACGAACGCAACTCGCGAGATCGCAACGCTGGCGACTATTATAGTCATCCGAACTCGAACGACTTCGGCGGCGACTTCAGCGCGACCGGCGACGCCAATCGCAGCTATTCCAGTGCCCGCGACTATGAAGCCGCTGGCGAGCGAGGCCGCAACGCCGGCTCCGATCCGCGCCGCGGCCCGGATCCCGACAGCCAGCGTGGGCGCGCCTATTACGGCAACCAGCCGCAAGGTGGGCGGGGCGATCCGCGGGGCGACCGCGATTCCGAATATCATGGCTCCTACGCGCATGACGGCCGGCGGTTCGAGGATTTCGGACGCAATCGTCATGCCGACGACGATTATCGCGATCGGGGTCGGGGGCAGGGCCGGAATCAGGATGGCCAGCCTGGCTATGGCCGTGCGCCGCAGGGTTACGATTATGACGACCGCGGCTTTATCGCGCGCGCCGGCGACGAGGTTCGGTCGTGGTTCGGCGACGACGAGGCCGAGCGGCGCCGCGAGCAGGACGCACGCTACGACGAGCGCGACGAACGCGCGCGGTCGGCGCACGAACGCGACGATCACTATCACAACTGGCGCCGCAGCCAGATCGCCGCGCTGGACCGCGACTATGAGGAATACCGCCAGGAGAACCGGTCGAAGTTCGACAACGAATTCGGCGCGTGGCGGACCGAGCGGCAGGGGCAGCGCAGTTCGTTGTCCAAGGTCGAGGAGCATATGGAGGTGGTCGGGTCGGACGGCGAGCATGTCGGTACCGTCGACAAGGTGCGCGGCGATCGCATCCTGCTGACGCGGACCGACAAGGATGCCGGCGGGATCCATCATTCGATCCCGTCGCGCTGGATCCAGCTGGTCGACACCAAGGTGACGCTCGCCAAGTCCGCCGCCGATGCCAAGGCGGCGTGGAAGGACGAGGAGCGCAATTCCGCGGAGGTCCATTATGGCGACCGGACCGGGGGAAAGGACGGCGCCCCGGCGGACGGCGATCTGACCAAGGGCCGTACGCTCGATAAGAGTTTTTCGGGCACCTACTGATACGCCGGACGATCCTGAAGGCCCGGGGCGGAAACGCTCCGGGCCTTTTCCATGGTTGCAAATCGCAACCGATCCGGCATACCGGAGTCACGAATTCCTGATGGGAGCAAGATCTATGGCACGGGCATGGGCACTGAAATCGCGGCCGAATGGCATGCCGCAGCATACCGACTTTGCGATGATCACATTGCCTGATCAGCCGCTGGCGGAGGGGCAGGTGCGGATCGCGAACCGCTGGCTGTCGGTCGATCCCTATATGCGCGGCCGGATGAACGACGTGAAAAGCTATGTCCCGCCGTTCGTGCTCGGCGAGCCGATGCAGGGCGGGGCGATCGGCGAAGTCGTCGAGAGCAACGCAGATGGCTTTGCGGTCGGCGACATGGTCCAGCACATGCTCGGCTGGCGCGACGAAGCCGTACTCCCGGCCACCGAGGTCCAGAAGCTGCCGGCGCTCGACGTCCCCGTACAGGCGTTCCTGGGGCAGCTCGGGATGCCGGGGATGACCGCCTATTTCGGCTTGACCGAAGTCGCGGCAGCCAAGTCCGGCGACACTGTGTTCGTATCGGCGGCGGCCGGCGCGGTCGGATCGACCGTGGTGCAGATCGCCAAAGCGCGCGGGATGACGGTGATCGGCTCGGCCGGCGGCGCGGAGAAATGCGCGTGGGTGAAGAGCCTCGGCGCGGACGCGGTGATCGACTACAAGTCGGGCGTGCCGATCGCCAAGGCGCTGGCGGAGGCCGCCCCCAAGGGCATCGACGTGTATTTCGACAATGTCGGCGGCGAGCATCTCGACGCGGCGCTGAGCGCGGCACGGATGCACGCGCGGTTCGCGATCTGCGGGATGATCGACGTCTACAACAGCGGCGCCGCGACCGAGTTGCGCTATCTGGCGCGGGTGATCGGCAATCGCATCCAGATCCGCGGGTTCATCGTCAGCGACTTTTTCGACCGCCGCGACGCGTTCGTCCGCGATATGGGTGCGATGCTGGCATCGGGGACGCTGAAGCGCGAGGAGACGGTGATCGAGGGTCTCAACGCGATGCCCGACGCGTTCCTCGGGCTGTTCACCGGCGGCAACAAGGGCAAGATGCTGGTGCGGGTCTAGAACAGCTCGCCCTGCGGTCCGCGGGGGGGGCGGAACAGATCGCGGCGGAGCGGCACGCGGTCGCGGTTGAGGTCGTGCTTGCGGACCGCGATCGCGAAGCGCGTGCGCATCAGCTCCGCCCACGGGCCCTGGCCCTGCATCCGGGTGAAGAAGTTGGAATCGTTGTCGCGGCCGCCACGCAGCGACTGGATCGTTGCCATCACTTTCCCCGCGCGGTCGGGGAAATGCTCGTCGAGCCAGGCGCGGAACAACGGCGCGACCTCCCAGGGCAGCCGCACCGGAAGGAAGAACACGTAGCGCGCGCCGGCCTCCGCAGCGCGCGCTACGAGGTGTTCGATCTCGTGGTCGGTGATCGCGGGGATGACCGGCGCGATCGAGACGTTGACGGGTATCCCGGCATCCGCGAGCCGGCGCACCGCGGTCAGCCGGCGTTCCGGCGTCGGCGCGCGCGGCTCCAGCGTGGCGGCGATCTTCGGGTCGAGCGACGTGATCGACAGCGTGACCGAGACCAGCCCCTTTGCTGCCATCGGTGCGAGCAGGTCGATATCACGGACCACGCGATCGGACTTGGTGGTGATCCCGAGCGGGTGGTCGGTCTCGGCCAGCACCTCGATCACGCTTCGCGTCACGCGCCAGTCGGTCTCGATCGGCTGATACGGATCGGTGTTGGTGCCCAAGGCCATCGGCGCGACGACATAGCCAAGCTTCGACAGTTCGACACGCAGCAGCGCCGCGGCATCGGGCTTCGCGAACAGCTTGCTCTCGAAATCGAGGCCGGGGGACAGGTCGTGATACGCGTGGCTCGGCCGTGCGAAGCAGTAGATGCAGCCATGCTCGCAGCCGCGATAGGGATTGATCGAGCGATCGAAGCCGATGTCGGGCGAGGTGTTGCGCGAGATGATCGTGCGGGGGTGTTCGACGGTGACGGTAGTGCGACGGCGTGCGGGCTCGCCGTCGATGTCGCCGCGCGTGTCGAGCCAGTCGCCATCCGCCTCGGTCTGCGGCAGGTTGAACCGTGCGCTCGCCTGGTTCCCGGTTGCGCCTCGACCTGTGCTCTTCGACATCTCGCTACAAGAACATACAGCGAACAAAGGTGCAAGCGTCGATGGAATGGATGGTCTATTTGGCTCGTGCATGTCGCTCAGCACCGAGATTGACGGCTGTAGCCCTGCGAATCGCGTCCGAGCCGATCAGGACGTCATGGTGCAGGATGGCCGTGCGCCATCATACCGTCGATCTTGCTCTTGGGCATATTGATCAGCAGCCCGTTCTTGTTCTTCGCAAGGGACGAAAAATCTACCTCGACGCTACCGACTGCGCTCGCCACGGTCGCGAAACCCTTGCCGACGGTCTCGACTTTGCCGATCACGAGTCCCTTGGCGTCACGGACGTCCAGCCCCTGCACGATGTCCTTCGGCGACACCGGGACAGGCCGCATGGTCAACCGGCTGGAGTCGGCAACGCCGACGTAGAAATCACGGAAATTTTGCTGGCGGTTGAATTCGCTCGTGCCGCTGTTGTTCGGCCCGTTTCCCTGCCCTGATCCTTGTTGAGCGTGGGCTCCGGTTGCCGATGCAAGAACAGACGCAATCACCGCGAGCAAAAACCTACGCATGTCATCCCCCGACATTTTATCAGGTAAGCTTATCCTGATTCCGGGTTGTCGACAATAGTTCGAAGTGGTGAGGCGGCAGGGTGCATTCGATGACTAAAGCGCAGGCAGACTATCAGCCGAGAATTCCTTTGCCGCTCTTAGGAGCGCATTGGCAGCGCCGCTCGCGTCCTGATTTGACTGAACGATTAGAGCCGTATTCCCTCGCTTCAGAGCGGTCAGTGCCGCTTGTAGCTCTGGATCCCAGCCTGCGCTGGGATGTCGGGACTGGGGATGGGCGCGCGCGCTAACGAGGTACAGTTACTGTGAGTGGGCAGGGGAGTGCCCCGACTTACCGTTCAAGCAACCGCGGCATCAGTTCGACGAAATTACACGGCTTGTGGCGGCTGTCGAGCTGGTCCTTGAGGATACCGTCCCAGCCGTCCTTCACCGCGCCGGTCGAGCCCGGCAGCGCGAAGATATAGGTGCCGCGGGTGACGCAGGCGCAGGCGCGCGACTGGACCGTCGAGGTGCCGATGGTCTGGTAGCTGAGCATCCGAAACAGCTCGCCGAATCCGGGGATCATCTTGTCGGCGATGCGCTCGATCGCCTCGGGCGTGACGTCGCGGCCGGTGACGCCGGTGCCCCCGGTGGTGATGACGACGTCGATCTCGGGATCGTCGATCCAGCTGTGCAGCCGGGTGACGATGACGTCGGCGTCGTCCTTTTCGATCCGGCGGTCTGCCAGCACATGCCCTGCCTCGGTCAGGCGTGCGACTAGGATGTCGCCGGAGCGATCCTCGGCCAGCCCGCGCGTGTCCGATACGGTCAGGACCGCGATCCGGACCGGGAGGAACGTCGCGCTCAGGTCAATCGGCATGCGTGACCGTGGTGGATCGCGGACTGACCGCGGCGTTCACCGCAACCGTGTGCAACGGCGTGATGCTGGCGCTGGCGCGTACATTCGGCGACGCGTTCATTCGCACCATCGTCGCGCCGGGAAGCCCCGGGAAGCGCGGCCACATGCCCTGCGCCAGCGCGGAGCGGCTGACCGACGCCTTCTTGCCGCCCTGCGCCTCGTACATCCAGTAATTGCGCATCACCGTGGTGACATAGCCGCGCGTCTCCCAATACGGGATGCTCTCGATATACAGCAGCGGATCGCCGTTATCGTGGACGATCGCGTTCCAGTCGCCGACCGGGCGGGGGCCGGCATTATAGGCAGCGATCACCTTTGGCAGCAGCCCGCCGGTGACGCCCGTCATGTCGCGCAGCCGCTCGAGGTGGCGCTGGCCGATATCCATGTTGGTCGATGGCTTGGTCAGCGCGACCTTGTCGATGAAGGTACCGCGCTCGCGGGCGAAATCGGTCGCGGCGGCCGGCATGATCTGCATCAGGCCGTAGGCGCCAGCCGCGCTCGTCACCTTGTTGCGGAACCGTGATTCCTCGAGCGTGTGCGCATAGACCAGCGCCTTTTCTACGCGCCAGCCGCTGTCGGGCGTCCAGTTGGGGGTCGGGTAGCGAGCGTCGGCGGCGGCCATGAAGCCTTGCGGGCAATTGTGTGCGAGCCAAACGGTGGTCGCGGGCAGGCTCAGTGCTTCGGCGACGCGTACCAGGCTCGGGAATTCGGCGGGGGCGCCGATCTTGGCCTGCTGGCGGATTACGTCGTCGGCCAGATCGGTCTCGCCGACCTCGACCAGCGCGGCGGCGACCTTCACGTTCTGGCGCTTGTCGAGCACCAGCCAGTCGGCGGCAACACGACCGGTCACGCGTGCCGGCTTGTCCTTGATCGACAGCGCCTGGCGCGCGAGCTGGCCGTAGAAGCTCTCGGAGAATTGCGCGGCGGCCTTCAGCCGGCCCTCGATCTTGTCGGGGCGGCCGCAGGCCATGTCGGCGCGCGATGCCCAGTATAGCGCGGCGCTGCGCATATCGACATCCGCGGCGCGGCCGGCGACGCCCTCGAAACCGGCCTCGGCATTGGCGCAGTCATTCTGCCGCCATGCCGACAGCGCGCCGACCCAGCGCGCCTGGATCGCCCAGTCGCCGCTGCCATTCTCGGCCTTGGCGGCCATCGTGCGCGCATTCGCATCGTCGCCGCGCAGGAAATAGATCCACGCGACGCGCTGCTGCCACTCGGTCAGCGCGTCGGGGGACAGGCCCGGTGTGCTGTCGAGCAGCGCCTGCGCCTCGGGACCCATATCGGCCTTGACGAACGGCTGCATCCGGGTCGCGAGATCGGCCGCGATCAGGTCGCTTTTCACGCTCTTGGCATGCAGGCGGCGGGGCGCGCCGTCCTGCCAGATCAGCCGCTGCGCCTCGGGCAAGACGGGCAGGTCGACCGCGCCGCGTGCCTTGGCAAGGCGGGCGATATCGGTCGCTTCGGGGAGATCGGGGGCTTCGGCGAGCAACGCCATCAGCGGTGCCAGTTCGATCCGCGGGGAGCCCTTGGCGGTGTAGAGTTCGGCGCGCGCGATCGCGTGCAGCGGGCCGGGCTTCATGGTGTCGAGCTGGATCTGCGCGTCGGTCCATTTCTGGTCGCGGATCGCGGCGAAGACACGGCGATAGGCATCGCGTTGTGCCGGGTCGAGCTGCTCCGGGATCACGTCCGCCTTGGAACCACCGGCGAACCGCGCGTCCGTTGCAGGCTCAGGTGCTGCCGGTGCCGGTTCCGCGGCGGCGAGCGCCGGGTGTGCGAGCGTGGCAAGCGCCGCTGCAATGACGATCCGCTTCATGCGTCCCAATTCCGCATCAACATCTGCAAATCCCTCCAGGCCTCGGCTTTCGCCGCGGGCTTCTCGATCAGAAACCGCGGGTGGAAGCTCGCGACCGTCCCCGTCTTTCCAGTCTTATGGTTAAACTCGTGTAAACGCCCCCGCGCATTCGATAAATCCGTCCCGAGGATGGCACGGCTCGCCGCATTGCCGAGAACGAGCAACCGTTTGGGCGCGATCAGCCCGACGTGATGCTGTGCGATCGCCGCAAGCTGTGCCTCGGCCTCCTGCTGGACCCGCCCGGCGGTCGGGCGTTTGGCGCACACCGACGTCAGGTGCACGGCGTCGCGCGCGAGCCCGATCGCAGCAAGCATCCGGTCGAACAGGCGCCCCGCCGGACCCGACAGCAGTGTCTCGCCGTCGTCGCGCTCGGGACAATCCACCAGCACCATCAGGTCCGCAGTCGCAGGACCCGTAGCGGCAAACGCGATGCCGCCCCAGTCTGCCTCGGGAACCGCCGGGCCGTTCCGCCAGGTCAGGAAGTCGGCGAGTAGCGCGGGCATTTCGGTCGGTGCCGCAACCGGCGCGGCGATCGCCTGGGGCGCCGGGGCGCCCGGGATCGACGCTGCCGGAACGGGTTCGAATGGCGCCAGCCAGTCGCGCGGGGCATCGTCGACCATCGTGTCGACGCCGGCATCGTGCCACCATTCCAGCGTGCTGGCGGCCAGCGCCTGCCATCCGATATGCTGGTCTGCCCCCATCCGCCTTCTATGCTGTGCGGTTGACGCGGCGGTCAACTCGCGCAATCGCCATATTGGACAATATGGTGCTGGCCCGCGCCCGACCGAACGGCGTTTGGCCCGCATCCCGGGAGACGATGATGAGTGACCGTGAATCGATGCCGTACGACGTGGTGATCGTCGGCGCTGGCCCTGCGGGCCTGTCGGCAGCGATCCGGCTGAAACAGGTCGCCGCTGAGAAAGACGCCGAGATTTCGGTCTGCGTGCTCGAAAAGGGGTCCGAGGTCGGCGCGCACATCCTGTCGGGCGCGGTGATCGACCCCAAGAGCCTCGACGAGCTGCTGCCGACTTGGCGCGACGACGGCTGTCCGCTGGCGGAAGTGCCGGTGACGGAGAACCATCACTGGGTGCTGAGCAAGACCGGCAAGACCAGCCTGCCGCACCTGCTGACGCCGTCGTTCCTGCACAACAAGGGCACCTATACCGGCAGCCTTGGCAACCTGTGCCGCTGGCTCGCCGGCAAGGCCGAAGAACTCGGCGTCGAGAT
Organism: Sphingomonas sp. R86521; assembly: GCF_042466235.1. Classification (NCBI taxonomy): domain Bacteria; kingdom Pseudomonadati; phylum Pseudomonadota; class Alphaproteobacteria; order Sphingomonadales; family Sphingomonadaceae; genus Sphingomonas; species Sphingomonas sp. R86521. Next base: position 1,558,957 of record NZ_JAXHBY010000001.1, read on the forward strand.
TTTCCCGGGCTTTGCGGCAGCCGAAGTGCTGTTCAACGACGACGGCTCGGTGAAGGGCGTCGCGACCGGCGACATGGGGGTCGCGCGCGACGGCACGCACAAGGCGGACTATACGCCCGGCCTGGAACTGCACGCGAAATACACGTTCTTCTCGGAGGGTGTGCGCGGACACCTGACCAAGGAACTGATCCGCAATTTCGACCTCGCCAAGGATAGCGATCCGCAGATCTACGGCCTCGGCGTCAAGGAATTGTGGGACATCGACCCCGCGCTGCATGCGCCCGGCCGGGTCATCCATACGCAGGGCTGGCCGCTCAGCGAGACCGAAGGGTCGAACGGCGGCGGCTGGATCTATCACCAGGCGAACGGGCAGGTCTCGATCGGCTTCGTGACGTGGCTAGGCTACACCAATCCCTATCTGTCGCCGTTCCAGGAGATGCAGCGCTGGAAGACGCATCCCGAGGTCGCGGCTTTGCTCAAGGGCGCCAAGCGCGTCAGCTACGGCGCGCGTGCGATCTCCGATGGCGGGCTGCAGTCGATCCCCAAGCTGGTGATGCCGGGCGCGGCGCTGATCGGCGACTGCGCGGGCTTCCTCAACGTGCCGCGGATCAAGGGTACGCATACCGCGATGAAGTCCGGGATGATGGCCGCGGAGGCCGCCGTCGACGCGATCCTGTCGCAGCGCCAGCATGACGAACTCGCCGCCTATCCGCAGGCGTTCGACGGATCATGGGTCAAGAAGGAGCTGTCGGTCGTCCGCAACGTCGCGCCGCTGGTCAAGAAGTTCGGCGACATGCTCGGATCGGGACTGGCGGGGATCACGATGTGGCTCGAGCATTGGGGCATCAGGGTGCCCTTCACGCTGCACCATCATCCCGACCACGAGAGCCTGTGGCGCAAGGACATGGTCAAGCCGATCGTCTATCCCAAGCCCGACGGCGTGCTGACCTTCGACCGGTTGTCGTCGGTGTTCGTGTCGAACACCAACCACGAAGAGGACCAGCCGGTCCACCTGACACTGAAGGACCCCAACATCCCGGTCGACTACGACCTGCCGATGTACGACGAGCCGGCGCAGCGCTATTGCCCGGCCGGGGTGTACGAGATCGTTGGCGAGGATGTCGGCGACCCGAAGTTCGTGATCAATGCGCAGAACTGCGTCCACTGCAAGACCTGCGACATCAAGGACCCGACGCAGAACATCAACTGGGTTGTGCCTGAGGGTGGGGGCGGGCCGAATTACCCGAATATGTAGGCGGCCTGCGGGGATGTATGCATTTCCCCGGCGAAGGCCGGGGCCCAGTTGGGAAAGCGGTGCAATGACGGACCATCCCTCATCGCCAACGCCCCAACTGGGCCCTGACCTGCGCCGGGGAACAAGTAAGAACGACAGGGACGCGACCAATCAAGCCTTCAACCTTCAACTACGCCCTGACCCTCGCGCTCCTGGTCGCCACCCCGGCGTTCGCCGACCCCGGTGACCTCGCCGCCTACGTCAAGGCGCGCGCTGCCGACGCCGATGGCGCGGTCGACATCGCCGCCGCCAACTACGCCCGCGCGCTGTCCGCGGCGCCGCACGATCCCGTCATCGCGATCCGCGCCTATCGCGAGGCGCTGGAAGCCGGCGACATCGCGCTCGCGACCCGCGCCGCCACCGCGCTCGATGCCGCCGGGGTCGCGCCGTCCGACGCCGCGCTGCTGCCGCTTGCCGAGGCGGCGCGGCGCGGCGATGCCAAGGGCGTCGCTGCGGCGATCGCCAAACTCGGGACCGGTCCGCTCGGGGTATTGGCGCCTGCGCTGACCGGCTGGACCGCGTTCGCGCGCGGCGGCGACCCGGCGCCCGCACTGGGGGCGACGACCAAGGACCTCGTCGCCGCCCGCTTCGCGACCGAAACCCGCACGCTTCTGCTGATCGCGGCGGGGCAATATGACGCGGGTGTCGCCGCGCTTGGAAACGACCTGCGCGTCGCCGCCGCGCAATTGCTGTTCGGCAAAGGCCAGGACGAAGCCGCGCGGAAACTCATGGTCGGCAGCGACCCGACGATCGTCGCGCTGCGCCGCGGTGCGCCCGCCAAGCCGACGCTCGGCTTCGGCGTCTCGCGCATCCTGGTCCGCGTCGCCGGCGACCTCGCTGGCGCGACGCCGACGCCGCTGTCGATCGCGCTCGCCCAAGCGGCGCTGACGGCCGACCCTTCGTATGACCGTGCGCGCATCCTGCTCGCCGACGCACTGGGGAAGGGCGGGGCGGTCGCGCGCGCGCTCACGGTACTGGACGGCATCGATGCGAACGGCCCCTACGCTAGCGCAGCCGCCGCCGAACGCGTCGTCGTCCTCACCACCGCTGGTCGCGATGCCGAGGCGCTCGCGATCGCCGCTGCGCGCGCCGAACGGGTCGATGCCGACGCCTACGACTGGCAACGCTACGCCGACCTGTTGATCACCGCCGACCGCCCGGCCGACGCCGTGCCCTATTACCGCCGAATGCTCGACGCCGGCGATCGGGACGCCGACAGCCAGCACGCGTGGACCGACTGGCTGCAATATGGCGGCGCGCTCGACCAGGCGGGGCGCTGGCCCGAAGCGCGCGAGGCGCTTGCGAAAGCCGTCGCGCGCGCGCCGAACCAGCCGCTCGCGCTCAACTATCTCGGCTTCGCGCGGGTCGAGCACGGTGAGGACATGGTCGGCGCGACCCGGTTGCTGGCGCACGCCGCGACGCTCGATCCCGACAATGCCTCGATCACCGACTCGCTCGGCTGGGCCTATCATCTCGGCGGTAACACGCGGCGTGCGCTGCCCTTGCTCGAACGCGCGGCGGTGGCGGAGCCTGCGAACAGCGAGATCGGCGAGCATCTCGGCGACGTCTATTGGACGCTGGGGCGCCGCTACGAGGCGCGCTACGCGTGGCGGGCCGCGGCCCTGACCGCGACCGGCGACGACGGGCGGCGGCTGGCGACCAAGATCGCGGATGGCTTGTTGAGCGGGTCGCGGCGATGATCGTCGAGATCGCACCGGCGAAGATCAATCTCGCGCTGCACGTCCGGCGCCGGCGCGTCGACGGCTATCACGACATCGAGACGCTGTTCGCGTTCGCGCGCGACGGTGACACTATCTTGGTGGAAGCGAGCGAGTCCGACCGCTTCACGATCGTCGGGCCGTTCGCCGCCGGGTTGCGCGCGGAGGCGGACAATCTCGTCACGCGCGCGGCCGCCGCGTTCGGCAAGACGTTCGGCATCGCCGATGCGCATGCGATCACGCTCGACAAGCGACTGCCGATCGCGTCCGGCATTGGCGGCGGGTCGGCCGATGCGGCGGCGACGTTGCGCGCGCTGGCCCAGCTGCACGCGGTGCCGCTGGACAGTCAGCGTCTCTACGCCATTGCAGCGGCGCTCGGCGCCGACGTCCCGGCATGCCTCGATGGCCGCACCACGCTCGGCACCGGCAAGGGCGACGCGCTGGTCGCGATCCCGGGGCTGCCGGACACCCCGCTGCTGCTCGTCAATCCGGGCGTCGGCGTCTCGACCGGCGCGGTCTTTGGAACCTGGGACGGCATCGACCGCGGCGGCATCGGCGAGGGCGACCTGCTCGCGCGCGCGCTGGCCGGTCGCAACGATCTGGAGCCGCCCGCCCGCGCGCTTGCACCGATGATCGGCGACGTCCGCGCGATGCTCGATGCGGCACCCGGCGTCCTGCTGTCCCGGATGTCGGGGTCGGGCGCGACCTGCTTCGCGCTGTTCGACAGCGTGGCCGCTTGCGCCACCGCAGCGGCAAGCGCGCGCGAACGCGCGTGGTGGAGCCTCCAGACCGCGTTGACCTGAGACGGTCGGACTTTAATGATCGAAAACCGATGTTCCGCTATTGTTCTCGTAGAACAAACGCGATACATGGGCCGTGACGCGTTGAACGTATCGCGCGCTTGGTCTAGCGATGGAGCTTCCCGATGGCCGCAAGTCTGAAAGTGATCGATACCGGTATGGCAACAGCCACCACAGACCGCCAGAAGGCGCTCGACGCCGCGCTGGCCCAGATCGACCGCGCGTTCGGCAAGGGCTCGGCGATGCGCCTGGGTTCGAAGGAGACGATGCAGGTCGAGGTGATCTCGACCGGCTCGCTCGGCCTCGACATCGCGCTCGGCGTCGGCGGCTTGCCGCGCGGCCGCGTGATCGAGATCTACGGGCCGGAAAGCTCGGGCAAGACGACGCTGGCGCTGCATGTTATCGCCGAAGCGCAGAAGGGCGGCGGCACCGCGGCGTTCGTCGATGCCGAGCACGCACTCGACCCGGTCTATGCCAAGAAGCTCGGCGTCAACATCGACGAACTGATCGTGTCGCAGCCCGACACCGGCGAGCAGGCGCTCGAGATCGTCGACACGCTGGTGCGGTCGAACGCGATCGACGTGCTCGTTATCAATTCGGTCGCGGCACTGGTGCCGCGCGCCGAAATCGAGGGCGAAATGGGCGACAGCCATGTCGGCCTGCAGGCGCGCCTGATGTCGCAGTCGCTACGCAAGCTGACCGGCTCGATCAGCCGTTCGCGCTGCATGGTGATCTTCATCAACCAGCTGCGCATGAAGATCGGCGTGATGTACGGCAACCCGGAGACTACGACGGGCGGCAACGCGCTGAAATTCTACGCCAGCGTCCGTCTCGACATCCGCCGCACCGGCGCGATCAAGACCGGCGAGGAAGTCGTCGGCAACCAGACCCGCGTGAAGGTCGTGAAGAACAAGGTCGCGCCGCCGTTCAAGCAGGTCGAGTTCGACATCATGTACGGGCAGGGCGTCTCGAAGCTCGGCGAGATCCTCGACCTTGGCGTGAAAGCCGGGATCGTCGAGAAGTCGGGCGCGTGGTTCAGCTACGACAGCGTGCGCCTTGGCCAGGGTCGCGAGAATTCGAAAACCTTTCTCAAAGACAATCCCGACATGGCCGACCGCCTCGAAAAGGCGATCCGCGCGCGCACCGACAAGGTCGCTGAAGAGATGATGGCGGGACCGGAGGCCGACGACGATATCTGATCCAGCGATATTTGAGCCGGCGTTCTGCTGGTTCGGTAACAGGTAAAAGAACAAGGGCCTGCCGGCATGGCGGGCCCTTTTCGTGTGCGTATCCTGACACGGAGGATACCGCTTCCAGGTTGCCCCAGGCGCGCGAGTTACGGCACGACCGTAACGGGACAGGCCGACAACGATATCCGGTCCGGAGCCTGCTGGCTCGGCGACAGATCTCAAGCGCCCGCCGGCACGTCAGGCCTTTTCGTGCGCATGCGTCCGACGCGAAAAATGTCGCCCCGCCGTCTGCCGGTTGCGCGAATTACGGACTGGCCGTCGATTTGACAGGCCGGTGCCGGCATGTCGGCATGTTGGCGCACCAAGAGGACACGAGCGGTGCGAGCTTATGGCGGCGGCTACGAACACGCTAGCGTTGGTGTCGGTGAAATGCGCACGACAGTCAGTGGGTACGGGTCCTACCGGTATAGGTGCCGAGGAAATGATCGCCGTCTAGATATTCGCGGGGCGTTCAGAGCGGCGGTTGCTGCCGCCTCGTCGGCCTTGTGCGTCGTCGTGTTCAGCCGACGGGAATCCACCGGTCCGACGATAGATGAAAAAGCAATGCCCTGTCGACGCGACGAACCCTTTCGTGCGCATGCATCATGCGACGGGAAGTCGCCTCGCAGTTTGCTATACGGTCGCGCGAGTTACGGCGCGCCCGTATACGGGACGGGCTTGATGATAGCGCGGATACGGAAGCGTTGATCCCAGTGGCATGCGTACGAAAGCCGATCGGTGCCGGTCAGGCCTGCGCCGGTGCCAAGGCGTCGGCGATGATCTTCGTGTAAATATCGGTCAGAGCGTGCAGGTCGGCGATCGCTACCGCTTCGTCGACCTTGTGCATCGTCGCGTTCAACAGACCGAATTCGACCACTGGACACAATTTCGAGAGAAACCGCGCATCCGATGTGCCGCCCGTCGTCGAAAGCGTTGGCGTCAGTCCTGTGACGTGATCGATCGCGTCTGCCACCAGGGCCGAGAATGCGCCGGGTGCGGTCAGGAAGGCTTCGCCCGATACGCGACCCGTCACGGTCGCGCCGTGTGCGGCAGCCAGCGCGCCGATGCGGGCGACCAGCGCGTCCCCGCTATGCAGGTCGTTGAAGCGGATGCTGATGCGCGCCGATGCCTTTGCCGGGATGACGTTGGCGGCGGGGTTGCCGACGGCGATGTCGGTAATCTCGATGTTCGACGGCTGGAACCAGTCGGTGCCGTCGTCGAGTACGATCGCCTCGATCGCTGCAAGCAGTGCGACTAGCCGCGGGATCGGATTGTCGGCGAGGTGGGGATAGGCGACGTGACCTTGGCGCCCCGCGACCTCAATCCAGATGTTGACCGAGCCGCGGCGGCCGATCTTGATCATGTCGCCAAGCTTCTCGGTCGAGGTCGGTTCGCCGACCAGGCACAAGTCGGGCGCCAGCCCGCGCGCCGCCATCCGATCGGTCAGCGCGCGCGTGCCATAGGTGGCGGGCCCCTCTTCGTCGCCGGTGATGATCAGCGACAGTGTGCCTGAGTTGCTGCGACCGGCGGCAGCGACGAAGGCGGCGACCGCGCCCTTCATGTCGACCGCACCGCGACCGTAGAGCAGTCCGTCGCGGATCTCGGCGGACCAGGGCCACCAGCCTTCGCCGGCCGGCACCACGTCGACATGCCCGGCGAACGCGAAGTGCCGGGGGCCGTCGCCGCGCACCGCGAGCAGATTCTCGACCGGGCCGTCGGGCGCCTCGCCGACCACGAAGCGATCGACCGCGAACCCGATCGGCAGCAACGCCGCCTCCAGCACGTCGAACACGCGGCCGCGGGCCGGGGTGACGCTCTCGGCGGCAATCAGAGCCTTGGTTAGTTCGACGACGTCGGGCACACAGCCTCCCACATGAAGTGGAGGCGGCATTGCCCAAGCTCGATCTCGATACAATCCCGCAGACCAACGCGACCGGCTATCCGGCGCCGTTCGATGCCGCGGTGGCGGGGCGCTGGTATCGTCGTCTCGCGCCGGCCGCCTGCCTGACCGAGTTCGGCGTCAGCCACGTCACGCTCGCACCCGGTGCGTGGTCGTCGCAGCGCCACTGGCACGCGACCGAGGACGAGTTCGTCGTGATGCTCGCAGGGGAGGCGGTGCTGGTCGAGGACGATGCGGAGACGATGCTGCGCGCCGGCGACGTCGCCGCCTTTCCGAAAGGTATCGCGAACGGCCATCACCTGCAGAACCGCAGCGACGCGCCGTGCGTGTTCGTCGCGGTCGGCGCAGGCCCGCGTGGCGACGGCGACTATCCCGACATCGATATGCGCTTCGGCATCGCAGGCTATTTCCACAACAACGGGACGCCGTACAACAGCGAGCGACTGCGCTAATCCAGAACGGCGACTCAGGTCGCGGCGGGCTGTTCGAACTGCTCGATCACCCAATCCTCCTCCTGCGCGCCGGCGATCCAGTCCTGCATGAAGGGGTGATCGAACATCGCCTGCATATAGCCCTGGGCAAAGCGGGCGATCGGCAGCTGGTAGGTGACGATGCGGGTGACGACGGGCGCGAACATGATATCCGCCGCGCCGAACTGACCGAACAGGAAATCGCCGCCGCCGCCGAACCTTGCGCGCGCCTGTGCCCATAGCTCCATGAGTCGCTGTAGTTCGGCGAGGACGTCGTCGTCGGGGCGTATTGCGGGGAACACCTGGCGGATGTTCATGCTGTGTTTCCGCCGCAGCGCCTGGAAGCTCGAATGCATCTCGGCCGCCATCGACCGCGCCATCGCCCGTGGGGCGTCCTCGGCAGGCCAGAATCGATCTCGGCCGACCTTGTCCGAGAGGTATTCGACGATCGCCAGGCTGTCCCAGACGACGGCGTCGCCGTCCCACAGGATCGGAACCTTGCCCGACGACGGCGCGAACTCGTCGCCTTCGCGGCGCTTGTCCCACTCGGCGTCGTAGAGCGGCACGACGACTTCCTCGAACGCCAGCCCCGATTGCTTGCAGGCGAGCCAGCCGCGGAGCGACCAGGACGAATAGGCCTTGTTGCCGATGATCAGTTTCATGGGCGTTGGACTAGCGACGTGAGCGGACGGCGGCAACCACCCGGTACGAACCGTCAAATGCGGTCGCGAGAATGTTTGCCGCGGCGGACCGCGCCGCTCTACAGGTGTCTGACAACGGGTGGTTTATGTGTGTTTGCTTGATGATGTATCTGGTTGCGTTGGCGAAATGATCGAGAGCGGGTCGCATACGCCCGGGGTGTCGGTGGCGGCGTTCAGGCTGCCGGCGAATGCCGCGTTGCGCTTCGAACAGCCGGATGTTCGGCTGGCCGGGTATCTGACGGATTATCACGTGCTCGATTCGGTGGAGCCCGACGGCGTGCCCGCGGTGGACTGGATGCTGCCGAGCTGGCCGGCGATCCGCATCTTCCTGTCGGAGCGGCGGCTGGCGGTCACGCTGCGGCGGCGGACCTATGATCCGATCCCGGTCGCGTCGCTGTACGGAACGACCAGCCAGGCGATGGAGGTAACGACGAATGGCGGCGTGACGATCGGGGTCGGCATCAGCGCGCTGGGCTGGGCGCGGCTGGTGCGACGACCGGCGGACGGGTTTCGCGACCGGATCACGCCGCTCGGCGAAGTACTGCCGCCGGCGATCGTCGATGCGCTCGTCGCCCGGCTGCGCGCGTCGGACCAGGGTCCGGCGGTAAAGGGGATCCTCGACGATTTCTTCCTCGAGCATCTCGGCCCGCCGAACCCGGACGAGCCGGCGATCCGCCAACTGGCGGCATTGATCGTCGATGACGAGACGCGGGACCTGCCAAGCGCCGCGGCGGCCGCGGGGATCAGCGAGATGCAGCTGCGACGGCTGTCGACGCGCTATTTCGGGTTTCCGCCCAAGACCCTGCTGATCCGCACGCGGTTCCTGCGGTCGTTCCTGCGGATGCTGGCGGCGGGCGGGCGGGCCGATTATTCGCTGATCGCGCGGAGCTATCACGACGTGCCGCATTTCCTGCGTGACGCGGAGCATTTCCTGGGCATGACGCCGCGGCGATTCATGGCGCTCGACACGCCGAAGCTCGATGCGGTGCTGCGCGCGCGGGCGGCGGTGCTGGGCGCAGCGACCAGCGCGTTGCAGCCGACGCGCTGATCAGGCGGGCCGGTCCGCCTCGATCGGCGGCCGGTCGCGCAGGATCAACGGCCGCAGCCGCACGCCCAGGCAGATCATCGTCGGCCAGAACAGCGTGTTGGCGATATCGAGCGAGGTATCCTCCCACCGCCACGACCCGAAGTTCAGCCGGTCCATGATCTCGTTGAACGCCTCGCCGGCCGCCACCACCCACCACGGGATGAAGGTGCCGAACGATCGCCGCGTGATCAGGCGGGCGATCATCAGCAGTGCCAGGCCGGCATGGATGTGCAGGATCGTGTCGGGCAGGCCGGTGCCGTCGCCGATCCAGTCGATCATCCGGTGGTACTGGGCTGCGATCACGTCTCACTCCGCGGCCGGGATGCCGCAGCGGCTGCTTAGGAGCGCGATCGGACAGGGGCAATCGCTTGTACCGCGTTGCAGCATGGCGCCGGTCCGGTCGCGCGGTGCGGCGGCTGGCCGATATGTGGTCAGAAAAGAGCGGAAATCCCGGCCCATGGCGTGTAGAAGCGCCGCAGAGCCGGCGGTATTCCGACCGCGACGAGACAGAGGATGCCATGCGGACGATCGAGAATCTGGTGAACGGCGCGGCTAGCACCGTCGAGCGCTTCGGCGACGTGTTCGACCCCAATTCGGGTGACGTGCAGGCGCGCGTGCGGCTGTCGGGTGCGGTCGACCTCGATGTCGCGGTCGCCGCGGCGCAGGCCGCACAGCCAGCCTGGGCGGCGACCAACCCGCAACGCCGGGCGCGGGTGATGTTCGAGTTCAAGCGACTCGTCGAAGCCAACATGGACGAACTGGCGACGTTGCTGTCGTCCGAACACGGCAAGGTGATCGCCGATTCGAAGGGCGACATCCAGCGCGGGCTCGAGGTGATCGAGTTCTGCTGCGGCATCCCGCACATCCTCAAGGGCGAATACACGCAAGGCGCGGGGCCGGGGATCGACGTCTATTCGATGCGACAGCCGCTCGGCATCGGTGCCGGGATCACGCCGTTCAACTTCCCGGCGATGATCCCGTTGTGGATGTCCGGCGTGGCGATCGCGACCGGCAACGCGTTCATCCTGAAGCCCAGCGAACGCGATCCGTCGGTGCCGGTGCGGCTGGGCGAACTGTTCCTGGAGGCGGGGCTGCCCGCCGGGATCTTCCAAGTGCTGAACGGCGACAAGGAAATGGTCGACGCGATCCTCGATCATCCGGCGATTTCGGCGGTCAGCTTCGTCGGATCGTCCGACATCGCGCACTACGTCTATCGGCGCGGTGTCGCCGCGGGCAAGCGCGTGCAGGCGATGGGCGGTGCGAAGAACCACGGCATCGTCATGCCCGACGCCGACCTCGACCAGGTCGTTGCCGACCTCTCGGGCGCGGCGTTCGGCTCGGCTGGCGAGCGCTGCATGGCGCTGCCGGTGGTGGTGCCGGTCGGCGAGAAGACCGCGGTGGCGCTGCGCGAAAAGCTGCTCCCGGCGATCGCGGCGTTGCGGGTCGGCGTGTCGACCGATGCGGAGGCGCATTACGGCCCGGTGGTGAACGCCGCGCACAAGGCGCGCGTGGAGGCCTGGATCCAGACCGGCGTCGACGAGGGCGCTGAACTGGTCGTCGACGGCCGCGGCTTCGCGCTGCAGGGGCATGAAAAGGGCTTCTTCATCGGACCGTCGCTGTTCGACCACGTCACTACCGACATGTCGGCGTACAAGGAGGAGATCTTCGGCCCGGTGCTGCAGATCGTCCGTGCGGCGGACTTCGACGAGGCGGTGCGGCTGCCGAGCGAGCATCAATATGGCAACGGCGTCGCGATCTTCACCCGCAACGGCCACGCTGCGCGTGAGTTCGCGGCACGGGTCAACGTCGGCATGGTCGGCATCAACGTGCCGATCCCGGTCCCGGTGGCGTATCACTCCTTCGGCGGCTGGAAGCGCAGCGCGTTCGGCGACACCAACCAGCACGGCATGGAGGGCGTGAAGTTCTGGACCAAGGTCAAGACCATCACGCAGCGCTGGCCGGACGGCTCCGCGCTGCCAGCGATGGCCGAGGATGGCGGCCCGGCGCGGAACAACGACGCGTTCGTCATTCCGACGATGGGGTGAGGGGTGCCGTCCGCTTATCCCGTCATCCTGGGCTTGACCCAGGATCGAGAGCCACGGGTGCCGACGCTCGTGGCTCTGGATCCTGACTTTCGTCAGGATGACGGTGGGAAGAGCGGGTCGAAGCCCCAATCTTCAGCCAAGTCACGCCAGGTCGGGTTGTCCGTTTCGATCAGCTCGATCTTCCATGACCGCTTCCAGACCTTCAGCTGCTTCTCTCGGGTCATCGCTGCATCCATCGTGTCGGCCATCGCGAACCACACAAGGCGTTTGATGCTGTACCGTTTGGTGAACCCCTTAAAGAGTTCGTCGCGATGTTGAACGAGGCGCGCCATCAGGTTCGAGGTTACGCCCACATAGAGCGCGCCGTTCCTGAAGTTTGCCAAGATATAGACCGCCGGTTGCCGTTCCATCACCTGACCTCCCCCGTCATCCTGACGAACGTCAGGATCCAGGGTAATGAAGCGCAACACCTCGTAACCCTGGATCCTGACGTTCGTCAGGATGACGGAAGAAGAAGACGATGACCAACCAGTTCGACCTTACCGACGACCAGCGCGAGATCCAGGATCTGGCGCGACGCTTCACCGCCGACCGGATCACCCCGCATGCGGCCGAGTGGGACGAGAAGCACATCTTTCCGCGCGACACGATCAAGGCCGCGGCCGACCTCGGCTTCGCGTCGATCTATGTCAGCGAGGAGAGCGGCGGGATCGCGCTCGGGCGGCTCGAGGCGGCGCTGATCATGGAGGCGATGGCGTATGGCTGCCCCTCGACCTCGGCGTTCATCAGCATCCACAACATGGCGTCGTGGATGATCGACCGGTTCGGGTCGCAGGCGGTCAAAGACAAGTACCTCCCCGACCTGGTGACGATGGAGCGGCTCGGCAGCTATTGCCTGACCGAACCCGGCTCGGGCTCCGACGCGTCGGCGCTCAAGACGCGGGCGGTGAAGGATGGCGACGACTGGATCGTGACCGGGTCGAAGCAGTTCATCTCGGGCGCCGGCGAGAACGAGGTGTACGTGACGATGGTCCGCACCGGGGAGGATGGGCCGAAGGGCATTTCCTGCCTGGTGATCGAGAAGGACATGCCCGGCGTGTCGTTCGGCGCGAACGAGAAGAAGCTCGGCTGGCATTCGCAGCCGACCCGGCAGGTGATCTTCGACGGCGTCCGCGTGCCGGGCGAGAACCTCGTCGGCGGCCTTGGCGAGGGCTTCCGGATCGCGATGATGGGGCTGGACGGTGGGCGGCTCAATATCGGCGCGTGTTCGCTGGGTGGTGCGCAGCGGTGCCTCGACGAGGCGATCGCGTACACCAAGGACCGGAAGCAGTTCGGCAAGGCGATCGCCGATTTTCAGAACACGCAGTTCACGCTGGCGGACATGGCGACCGAACTGGAGGCGGCGCGCGCGCTGCTCTATATCGCGGCGGCGAAGGTGACGGCCAATGCGCCCAACAAGACCACGTTCGCGGCGATGGCGAAGCGGCTGGCGACCGACACCGGTTCGTCGGTGGTCGACCGCGCGCTGCAACTGCACGGCGGATACGGGTATCTGCAGGACTATCCGATCGAACGCTTCTGGCGCGACCTGCGCGTGCATTCGATCCTGGAGGGGACCAACCAGGTGATGCGGATGATCGTCGGCCGCGAGCTGACGCGGCAATGAGCCTGCGCAGCTTTGCTCGTTCCTTCTGCTCCGCGTCTCCGCGTCTCCGCGTGGATCAAGAATCTTTTCACGCGGAGACGCGGAGACGCGGAGACGCGGAGATGATGTTCGGGAGGTGAACGCGTGACCGATGATCTGATGGTCGAGAGTGAAGGGCCTGTCGGCCGGATACGGTTGAACCGACCGAAGGCGTTGCACGCGCTGAACCTCAGCATGTGCGAAGCTGTGCTCGAAGCGCTGGAGACTTGGCGGGGCGATGCGGCGGTCGAGGTCGTGACGATCGACCATGCGGAGGGCCGCGGGTTTTGCGCGGGTGGCGATATCCGGATGCTCGCCGAAAGCGGCGCGGGCGACGGCGTCGCGGCGCGCGCGTTCTTTCATGCCGAGTACCGAATGAACCACCGGCTGTTCACCTATGCCAAGCCGACGGTCGCGTTCATGGACGGGATCACGATGGGTGGCGGGGTCGGGCTCGCGTCGCCGTGCCGGTTCCGCGTCGCGACCGAGAACACGAAGTTCGCGATGCCGGAGACCGGGATCGGGCTGTTCCCGGATGTCGGCGGCGGCTGGTATCTGTCGCGGTTGCCGGGACGGATCGGGCAGTATCTGGCGCTGACCGGTCACCGCCTCGACGGCGCGGAGTGCCTCGCGCTCGGGCTGGCGACGCATTATCTGCCGGGTACGGCGTTGGACGCGGCCAAGGCGGGGCTGGCCAGGACGCCGCAGGATATTGTTGGCGTGCTGGACCCGCTCGCTGCGGCGCCACCGGCTGCGCGCATCCTCGACGACAAGCCGATGATCGACCGGCTGTTCGCGTCGGACGTGCTGGAGGATATCTACGCCGTGCTGTCCGAGGACGGTGGCGAATGGGCGACCGCGACGCTGGCCACGCTGAAGACCAAGTCACCGCAGACGTTGAAGGTTTCGCTCCGCTTGCTCGCGGAAGGTGCGGTGATGCCGACCTTCGAAGACGAGATGCGCCAGGAATATGCGGTCGGCGCACACGTCGTGCAGCGCCACGACTTCATCGAGGGCGTGCGGGCCGTGATCGTCGACAAGGACCATGCGCCACGCTGGGACCCGGCGACGCCCGAGGGCGTGAGCGATCACGTCATCGACCAGATCTTCGCGCCTTTGCCCGACGACGAGGCATGGACGCCACAATGACTGTTCACCCGCGAAGGCGGGTGCCCAGTCTGGGTCCCCGCCTCCGCGGGGATACAAGGAGAGTATAAGTGACCTACGAAACCATTCTCGTCGAAAAGCGCGACCGCGTGACGCTGGTCACACTGAACCGGCCACAGGCGCTCAACGCGCTCAATTCGCAGATCCTCGCCGATCTGCTGGCCGCATTTGCCGCGTTCGATGCGGATCCGAGCCAGGGCTGCGCGGTGCTGACCGGATCGGCCAAGGCGTTCGCGGCCGGCGCGGACATCAAGGAGATGCAGGCGCAGGGCTTTGCCGACATGTACGCGACCAACTTCTTCGCCGGCTGGGAGCAGTTCACGCGAACGCGGAAGCCGGTGATCGCAGCGGTCGCGGGCTTCGCGCTCGGCGGCGGATGCGAGCTGGCGATGATGTGCGACTTCATCCTCGCCGCGGATACCGCGAAGTTCGGCCAGCCCGAGGTGAAGCTGGCGGTATCCCCCGGCATGGGCGGATCGCAGCGCCTGACGCGTGCGGTCGGCAAGGCCAAGGCGATGGAGATGTGTCTGACCGGCCGGATGATGGGCGCCGAGGAGGCCGAACGCGCCGGGCTGGTCAGCCGCATCGTGCCCGCCGACGATCTGGTCGAGGAGGCCGTGAAGACCGCCGCGACCATCGCCGCGATGGCGCCTCTCGCGGTGCTGGCGAACAAGGAAATGGTGAATGCGGCGTTCGAGACCGGGCTTAGCATGGGCGTGCAGTTCGAGCGGCGGCTGTTCAACGGCCTGTTCGGAACCGCGGACCAGAGCGAGGGCATGGCCGCGTTCGTCGACAAGCGCGCGGGCGTTTGGACGGGTAGATAAGACCGTCATCCTGACGAAAGTCAGGATCCAGAGTTGCGGGCGGTGCGCTCAGGGCTCTGGATCCTGGGTCGAGCCCAGGATGACGAAGAAGAATAGGAGAGAGACATGGCACGCATCGGCTTCATCGGGCTTGGCAACATGGGTGGCGGAATGGCCGCGAACCTGGCGAAGAAGGGGCACGACGTCCGCGCCTTTGACCTTTCCGCCGATGCGTTGGCCCGCGCGGAAACCGCCGGCTGCCTAGCGGTCGGCTCCGCGGTCGAGGCGGCCGAGGGGGCCGAGGCGATCGTCACGATGCTCCCCGCCGGGCGGCATGTCGCCGAAGTCTATGAGGCGCTGTTCGGCGTGGTCGCGCCGTCGGCGATCCTGATCGACTGTTCGACGATAGATATCGCAACGGCGAAGGCGGTCGCGGTCGCGGCGCAGGGGCGCGGGATGGCCGCGGTCGACGCGCCGGTCTCGGGCGGTATCGCCGCGGCGAACGCTGGCACGCTGACCTTCATGGTCGGCGGTTCCGCAGAGGAATTCGATCGTGCGCGCCCGTTCCTGGCCGACATGGGCAAGGCGGTGATCCATGCCGGTGCCAACGGGGCGGGCCAGGCGGTCAAGATGTGCAACAACATGCTGCTGGGCGCGACGATGATCGCGACATGCGAAGCGTTCGCGCTGGCGCAGAAACTGGGGCTCGATCCGCAGACATTCTACGACATTTCGTCGGTCAGTTCGGGGCAGAGCTGGTCGATGACGTCCTATGCGCCGTTGCCCGGGGTGGGGCCGGAGACGCCGGCGGATCACGACTATCAGGGCGGATTTGCCACCGCGCTGATGCTGAAGGATCTGCGGCTGGCGATGGCGGCGGCGAGGGACGCCGGGGCGCAAACGCCGATGGGGTTAAAGGCGGCGGAACTGTACGAGGCGTTCGCCGCCGACGGGCAGGGTGGGGTCGATTTCTCGGGGATCATCCGGACGTTCCGGTCATCCTGACCTCCGTCATCCTGACGAAAGTCAGGACCCAGAGCCAAGCAGCGCTGCGCTGGGTTACCCTGGGTCCTGACTTTCGTCAGTATGACGGCAGGATCAGAGGAAGCGGATCAGCATCAACAGCAGGCCCAGGATCGACACCAGCCAGCATAGCGAGCGAATGTATTTCACCCCGAACAGATACAGCGGCACGTACACGATCCGCGCGACGAACCAGATGATTGCACCGATCGCGCCGATGCCGCCGGTACGGTCCGATACCGCGAGCCCGAGCGCGAGCGCGACGAAGATCGGATAGGTCTCCTGGAAATTGGCGAGCGCGCGCGCCGCCCGGCCTGCATATTCGCCGAGCGGCTTTTCATCGCCGTCGCGCGGGCCCGCATTCCAGTCGGTACCGCGCTCTCGGGTGACCAGCTGGCCCTGCAGCATGATGTAGGCGAACAGCATAACGGTCGACCATCCGAGCAGGATCAGTTCGGTCGGAAGCGCGGTCGGGTCTGGCATGCATGGTCCTTTGGTTGTCCGCGCTGGAACGCGGGGAAGGGGAGGTTGTTGCACCCGCTTCCGTCATGTCCCGCCTAGCCCGGTACTCAGGTTACCGGCGGCGGGATTCGTGGCCCTGGGTCCTGACTTTCGTCAGGATGACGAGGGACGACATTACACGTACCGCGGGATGGGCCCGATCTGCGGGGTCTGATCAGGCAAGTCGACCACCTCGTCGTCGACATAGCACCAGCCCCAGCCTTCGGGCGGGTCATAGCCCTCGATGATCGGATGCCGGGTCGCGTGGAAATGCGCGGTGGCGTGGCGGTGCGGGGAGTCGTCGCAGCAGCCGACATGGCCGCAGGCCCGGCACAGCCGCAGGTGGACCCATTCGCTGCCGATCTTCAGGCACTCCTCGCAGCCCCGCGCGCTGGGGGTCACGTCGCGGATCGTATCCAGGTGGGTGCACATCACGGCGTCTCCTTGCGGTCCGCGATCGCGGCATGGATCTGGGCAACGACCGCGGCACCTTCGCCGACCGCGGCGGCAACCCGCTTGGTCGAGCCCGCGCGGACGTCGCCGATCGCGAACACGCCGGTCCGGCTGGTCTCCAGCGCCAATGCGCCGCGACCGGTGACGATGAAGCCCTTGTCGTCGGTCTCGACGCACCCTTGCAGCCAGCCGGCATTAGGGTCGGCGCCGATGAACAGGAAGACGTGGCGCAGGTCGCAGTGCGTCGTGCTGCCGTCCTTGTGGCGGTATGTCGCGCCGGTCAGCCCGCCGGCCCGGTCGCCTTCGAGCCCGGTGATCTCGGCGCCGACATGCAGCACGACATTGGGCAGCGCGGCGATGCGGTCGATCAGATAGCGCGACATCGTGGCTTCGAGCGGGCGGCGCACGACCAGATGCAGACGCTTCACGCGGGGGGCGAGGAACACCACCGCCTGACCCGCCGAATTCCCGCCGCCGACCAGTGCGACCTCCTCGCCCTCGCACAGCCGCGCCTCGATCGGCGACGCCCAATATGATACGCCGGCGCCCTCGAACGTCGCGAGATCGGGAATGTCGGGACGGCGATAGCGTGCGCCCGACGCGACGATCACCGCGCGCGCCTGCAACCGGCGATCCTCGCTGAGGTCCAGCACCAGCGGATCGCCGGCCGGGCGGGCGTCGTCGCAGTCCAGCCTGGCGACGCAGAGAGGGATGGCGATCACCGCACCGAACTTCAGCGCCTGGTTGAACGCGCGGCCTGCAAGCGCCTGACCCGAGATACCGGTCGGGAAGCCGAGGTAATTCTCGATCCGCGACGACGCGCCGGCCTGGCCGCCGATCGCGCGTTCGTCGAGGACGATCACGGACAGCCCCTCCGATGCCGCATAGACCGCCGCTGCGAGGCCCGCCGGTCCGGCACCGACGACCGCGACGTCATAGACCGTGTCCGGATCGATGTCGGGCGTCATCCCCAGGCAGGCCGCGATTTCCGCGTCGCTCGGCGCCTTCAGGATCGACCCGTCGGGACAGACGACCAGCGGCAATTCGTTCGGCAACACCCCGATCCGCTCGATCAGCGCGTGTCCCTCGGCATCGGATGCCGCGTCTAGCACGAGGTTCGGCCAGCCGCTGCGCGTGAGGAAACCCTGCAGGCGGACGATATCGGGGCTGCCCGGCGTGCCGATCAGGATCGTACCCGCGCCGCCTTCCTCGATCAGTGCTACCCGGCGCAGGATCAGCGCGCGCATCACGACCTCGCCGACATCCGCCGAACCGACCATCAGGGCGCGGAGATGCGCAGGGTCGAACGGCAGCGCGGTGCAGCCGTCGGCACCCGCGGTTCCGGCGGCGATCGATGGACGTCCGGCAAGCTGGTTGACCTCGCCGGTGAACTGGCCGCGGCCATGGGTCGTGACCGGTGCCTCGTGGCTCAGCCCGTCGCGGCGGACCACGTCGATCGACCCCTTGAGGATCAGCCAGCTGGGGGCGCCCTGTTCACCGATCGCGTAGACGATTTCGCGGGCTTCGAACCGGCGTTGCGGCCCGCTCGCGAAGCGGCTCGCCATCTCGATCTGGGCGGTGTCCAGCACCGGGAACATCTGGTGCTGCCGGGTATCGATGGTGGCGGTCATGACGCGGCTCCGGGGCTGGCGATGTGGGGTTCGACGTGCTCGTATCCTGCGTCGGACCGGTGTTCCACGCCGTGCCGTCGCGGTCAAACGCCATGCAGGGCCGTTGCGCTGGCTTTCGCGGTGGTTGCCACTATATACCGTTCGGTATGAATATCTGTTCGCTTTCCCCGATCAAGGGCCGCCCCCGCGAGTTCGATCTCGACGAGGCGCTGTCGGCCGCGTTGCGCGTGTTCTGGCGCAACGGTTACGAGGCCGCGTCGATGACTGAGCTGACCGCGGCGATGGGCATCACCAAGCCCAGCCTCTACGCGGCGTTTGGGAACAAGGAAGCCTTGTTTCACAAGGCGCTGGACCTCTACGAACGCGAGAAGCTGGCGTACATGACCTCCGCGCTGGAGGCGCCGACCGCGCGCGGCGTGGCGGAGCGGCTGTTGCGCGGGGCGTTGGCGATCCAGACCAGCAACTGCGATCCCAAGGGGTGCCTGGGCGTGATCAGCGTCGCCGCCTGCGGCATCGAAGCCGAATCGATCAAGGCGGAAGTCGTCAAGCGGCGCGCGTCGTCGGAGGCGGCGATCATTCGCCGTTTCGAGCGTGCGATCGCCGAAGGCGACGTTCCCGACGGGCTGACTGCACCCGGCTTGGTCCGATACCTGATCGCGCTGATGCAGGGCCTGGCGTTGCAAAGCGGCTCCGGCGCTACGTGCAGCGAGCTCGAACAGCTTGTGGACACTAGCCTGGTGGTATGGCCGACCAAATAAATTACCGGCCGGTACAAAAAGCGATTGACCCTACGGCAAGCCGTTTCTATACCGACTGGTATTGAAGCCGGATCCCAAGGGGGAAGCGGCAAGGAGCCGCCTGATGGCCTATCTCGATCTCGACAACATGTTCGCCGCCCCGGTCTGCGCCCGCGCATCGCGCGTCGAGGCCGAGCCGCAGGCTGGCTTCTCCGCGCTCGAATGGAGCGTGATCGCCCTCGCAAAGCGCGACACGTTGCGCAGCCTGCAGGGTACGGGGCGGATGTCGCGTGCGATCGGCAGCCTGTTCGGGCTCGGCACCGCGTCGCGGCTCGCCGACCCGCGGCTCGAGGCGCTGCGTCGCGCGGCGGTCTACGCCTGGCGCCGCGGGTTCGCGTTGCCGATGGCGGAAATCGAACGCTTTCGCGAGGCTGGCTTCGTCGACACGCAGCTTGAAACGCTGGTGGTGAGCGTGACCGGCATGCGCGTCGGCCGCGCGGCAGCGTAAGCGGTCCTTTCGTCGTCATCCCGGGCTCGTCCCGGGATCCAGGGTTACGGACGATGCCCCTTGTTGCTCTGAGGCCCAAGATGACGCGGGGCAGGGTCGACGTTCCCCATTTTCCTTGAACTCACAAACCTGCTAGCCGCCGGCGCACAACACAACGCCCCGGAGAGGCTGCATGATACCCGATTTCGATTTCGCGCTCGGCGAAAACGCGGACATGATTCGCGAGTCGACGCACGCCTTTGCCACTGCGGAGATCGCGCCGCTGGCGGCGAAGATCGATGCCGAGGACTGGTTCCCGCGTGAACTGTGGCCGGCGATGGGCGCCCTCGGCCTGCACGGCATCACGGTCGAGGAAGAATTCGGCGGCCTAGGCCTCGGCTATCTCGAGCATGTCGTCGCGGTCGAGGAAGTCAGCCGCGCATCGGCTTCGATCGGGCTCAGCTACGGCGCGCATTCGAACCTGTGCGTCAACCAGATCCGCCGCTGGGGAAACCCCGAGCAGAAGGCGAAGTATCTCCCCAAGCTCGTGTCCGGCGAGCATGTCGGCAGTCTGGCGATGTCCGAAGCCGGGGCAGGGTCCGACGTCGTCTCGATGAAGCTGCGCGCGCGGAAGAGCGATAGCGGTTACGTGCTCGACGGAACCAAATTCTGGATCACAAACGCGGCTTACGCCGATACTCTCGTAGTCTATGCGAAGACCGGCGAGGGCAGTCGCGGGATCACCGCGTTCCTGATCGAGAAGGACATGCCCGGCTTCTCGATCGGCCAGAAGATCGACAAGATGGGCATGCGCGGGTCGCCGACAGCGGAACTGGTGTTCGATGGTTGCGAGGTGCCCGACAGCGCGGTGATGGGGCCGCTGAACGGCGGCGTCGGCGTCCTGATGTCGGGGCTCGACTATGAACGCGCGGTGCTCGCCGGCATCCAGCTCGGGATCATGCAGGCGTGTCTCGACATCGTGATCCCGTACGTCCGCGAGCGGAAGCAGTTCGGGCAGGCGATCGGCCAGTTCCAGCTGATCCAGGCGAAGGTCGCCGACATGTACGTCGCGCTGAGTTCGGCGCGCGCCTATGTCTATGCGGTCGCGCGCAGCTGCGATGCGGGTAAGACGACGCGGTTCGATGCCGCCGGCGCGATCCTGCTCGCCAGCGAGAGCGCGGTGAAGGTGTCGCTGGAGGCGATCCAGGCGCTGGGCGGCGCGGGCTATACCAAGGACTGGCCGGTCGAACGCTTCATGCGCGATGCCAAGCTGCTCGATATCGGTGCAGGGACCAACGAGGTCCGGCGGATGCTGATCGGCCGCGAACTGATCGGCGCTGCGCCGAAGGTGGCGCAGTGAGTTCCCTCTCCCTGCGGGGGAGGGACCAGTGACCGCCCCAATCCTCACTTCCACGCTGTCCCCCGACAGCGACACCTTCCGCGCCAACGCCGCGCACAATGAAGCGCTGGCCGGGCTCCTGCGGTGCATGGTGGCCGATGCTGCGGTTGGCGGCTCAGCGCAATCGCGCGCTCGCCACACCGCGCGCGGCAAGCTTCTCCCGCGCGACCGTGTCGAGCGCCTGCTCGACCCCGGCTCGCCGTTCCTGGAAATCGGCCAGCTCGCGGCCAACGGTCTCTACGACGACGAAGTCCCCGGCGCTGGCGTCATCGCCGGGATCGGCCGCGTGTCGGGTCGTCAGTGCATGATCCTGTGCAACGACGCGACCGTGAAGGGCGGGACCTACTTCCCGTTGACCGTCAAGAAGCACCTGCGAGCGCAGGAAATCGCGCAGGAAAATCGCCTGCCGTGCATTTACCTGGTCGACAGCGGCGGCGCGAACCTGCCGCATCAGGCCGAGGTGTTTCCCGACCGCGATCATTTCGGCCGCATCTTCTTCAACCAGGCGCAGATGTCGGCCCTCGGCATTCCGCAGATCGCCTGCGTGATGGGCAGCTGCACCGCGGGCGGCGCCTATGTTCCGGCGATGTCCGACGAGACCATAATTGTCCGCGGACAGGGGACGATCTTCCTCGCCGGCCCGCCGCTGGTCAAGGCGGCGACCGGCGAGGTGATCTCGGCGGAGGAACTGGGCGGGGCGGACACGCATGGTCGCCGCTCGGGCGTGGTCGATCATGTCGCCGAGAATGACGAACACGCGCTGACCATCGTCCGCGACATCGTCTCGACGCTGGCGCCGCAGGTGCCGACGCCGGTCAACCTGCAGACGCCGCGACCGCCCAAGTTCGACGCGGAAGACCTGTACGGCATCGTCCCCAGCGACGTCCGCGCACCATACGACGTGCACGAGGTCATCGCACGGCTGGTCGACGGATCGGAATTCCACGAATTCAAAGCGCTTTACGGGACGTCCCTGGTATGCGGTTTCGCGCATATCTGGGGCATGCCGGTCGCGATCCTCGCCAACAACGGCGTGCTGTTCTCCGAGAGCGCACAAAAGGGCGCGCACTTCATCGAGCTGGCCTGCCAGCGCCGGATCCCGTTGCTGTTCCTGCAGAACATTTCGGGTTTCATGGTCGGCGGCAAGTACGAGGCAGAAGGCATTGCGAAACATGGCGCAAAGCTCGTCACCGCCGTCGCCACCGCGACCGTTCCGAAGATCACAGTATTGATCGGCGGCAGTTTTGGCGCGGGCAATTACGGGATGTGCGGACGTGCCTATTCCCCCCGATTCCTGTTCACCTGGCCCAACAGCCGGATCAGCGTGATGGGTGGCGAACAGGCGGCATCCGTACTCGCCACCGTCCACCGCGATGCCGACAACTGGACGCCCGAGCAGGCCGAGGCGTTCAAGGCGCCGGTGCGGCAGAAATACGAGGACGAGGGCAATCCCTGGTACGCCACCGCGCGGCTATGGGACGACGGGATCATCGACCCCGCCCAGACCCGCGACGTGCTCGGCCTCGCTTTCGCCGCGACGCTCAACGCTCCCATCCCCGAACGCCCGGCGTTCGGCGTGTTCCGGATGTAACGCCCATGATCCTGTTGTTCCTGCTGGCCCAGATCACCCCCGTCCAGCCGATCGTGAAGGGCACCGGCCTGCCCCCCGCCGAATTGCAGGGCGGCGTCAGCGAGGAGACCGGCGTGATGGTGCCGATCAATGCGCTGTTCGCCGGACTCGCCGCGCGCGATCCGCAGGCGATCCTGGCGACGATGCGTCCCGATGCCGGTGCGACGGTCGCCGAGCAAAAGCCCGACGGTACGCGATCGGTGCGGCACATGACCGCGCGCGAGTTCGCCGCGATGGTGAAGCCCGGTCCCGAACGCTACGCCGAGCGGATCACCGATCCCGCGATCGAGATCGACGGCGACATCGCGATGGTCTGGGCGCCGTACGTGTTCACGATCGACGGCAAGCCGGCGCATTGCGGCTACGACCATTTCGATCTCGTACGTGAGAACGCCCGCTGGAAGATCCAGTCCGTGACCTGGTCGTCGCGGACCACGGGGTGCGCCGCGCAATGATCGGCTCGCTCCTGATCGCCAATCGCGGCGAGATCGCGTGCCGGATCATCCGCACCGCGCGGGCGATGGGCATCCGCACCGTCGCGGTCTATTCCGACGCCGACGCCAAGGCGCTGCACGTCCGTCAGGCCGACGAGGCGGTGCATATCGGCGCGTCGCCAGCACGCGAAAGCTATCTGCGTGGCGACCGGATCATCGCTGCGGCTTTGGCAACCGGCGCGGAGGCGATCCATCCGGGCTATGGCTTCCTGTCCGAGAATGCCGAGTTCGCGCAAGCGGTGATCGACGCCGGGCTGGTCTGGGTCGGCCCCAACCCCGACAGCATCCGCGCGATGGGGCTCAAGGATGCCGCCAAGGCCTTGATGGTCGCCGCCGGCGTGCCGGTGACCCCGGGCTATATGGGCGACGACCAGAGCCTCGAACGGCTCCAGGCGGAGGCGGATGCGACCGGTTATCCGGTGCTGATCAAGGCGGTTGCAGGGGGCGGCGGCAAGGGCATGCGCCGCGTCGACGCCGCGGCCGACTTCGCCGACGCGTTGCTGTCGTGCCGGCGCGAGGCGGCGTCGTCGTTCGGCAACGATCACGTGCTCATCGAGAAATACATCCTGAGCCCGCGCCATATCGAGGTGCAGGTGTTCGGCGACAGCCACGGCAACGTCGTCCACCTGTTCGAACGCGACTGCTCGCTGCAGCGCCGCCACCAGAAGGTGATCGAGGAAGCCCCCGCACCCGGCATGGACGCCGCGACGCGCGAGGCGATCTGCGCGGCGGCCGTGAAGGCGGCGAAGGCGGTCGACTATGTCGGCGCCGGCACGATCGAGTTTATCGCCGATGCGAGCGAAGGCCTGCGCGCCGACCGCATCTGGTTCATGGAAATGAACACGCGGCTCCAGGTCGAGCATCCGGTGACCGAAGAGATCACGGGGCAGGACCTGGTCGAGTGGCAGCTGCGCGTGGCGAGCGGCGAGGTGCTGCCGAAGCGGCAGGACGAGCTGGCGATCGACGGCTGGGCGATCGAGGCGCGGTTGTACGCGGAGGATCCGCGGACCGGATTTTTGCCCAGCATCGGTACGCTCGATCGGTTCGATCTTGGCCAGGCGACGCGTGTCGATACCGGGGTCGAACAGGGTGCGGCGATCTCGCCCTTCTACGATCCGATGATCGCGAAGGTCGTCGCCTGGGGCCCCGACCGAGAGACGGCGCGCGAGACGCTCGCCGATGCGCTGGATGGCGCGGTGGTATGGCCGGTGCGGTCGAATGCGGGGTTCCTGGTTGAAGCGCTCGACCATCCGGTGTTCGTAGCGGGCACCGTTGATACCGGGCTGATCGCACGCGAGGGCGATGCGCTCATGCCGCCCGAACGGCCGACTGAAGAGGCATTGATTGCGGCAGCGGCGGCGCTGTCGGGCGGGAGAGCGAACGCGGGCTTTCGCCTCAATGCCCCGCGGCGACTGGAGGGGCTGTTTCTGCTCGACGGCAAGCCCGTTCCCGTCGACTTTGTGGACGCCCCCGCATTGACCGCGATCGATGGCGACGTGCTGATTACCGAGGGCGGCCAGACCTGGCAGCTGACGCCATGGCGCGCGACCGGAGTCGCCGCCGGTGCCGCCGCCGATGGCGCGATTCTGTCGCCGATGCCGGGGCGGATCATTGCGGCGGATGTCGCGGTCGGTGATGCGGTGGTGAAGGGGCAGAAGCTCGTCACGCTGGAGGCGATGAAGATGGAGCATTCGCTGACCGCGCCGTTCGACGGGGTGGTTGAGGCGCTAAGCGCAACGGTCGGCGGGCAGGTTTCCGAGGGGACGGTGCTGGTGACGATCGGGGCACGCGAATGAATATTCTTCGTCACCCCGGACTCGTTCCGGGGTCCACCGTTCCGCGTACTCTCCGCCCTGTGATTGCGCGGATGAGTGGATGCCGGAACAAGTCCGGCATGACGGGGACGACTTGATATGGCAGGCCGCTATTACGACGACTGGACGATCGGCGACACGCTCGCCCACGAGATCCGTCGCACCGTCACCGAGACCGACAACCTGCTCTTCTCGACGATGACTCACAATCCGCAGCCGCTGCACCTCGACGCCGAGGCCGCCAAGGCGAGCGAGTTCGGCCGCATCCTGGTCAACGGCACCTTCACCTTCGCGCTGATGGTGGGGCTGTCGGTCGGCGACACCACGCTGGGGACGCTGGTCGCGAACCTGGGGTACGACAAGCTGGTCCACCCCAACCCGGTGTTCATCGGCGACACCATGCGCGCGTCGAGCGAGGTCACCGCGTTGCGCGAAAGCCGGTCGCGGCCGGGGGCGGGGCTCGTGACGTTCCGCCACGATCTCCACAATCAGCGGGGCGAACTGGTCTGCCAGTGCCTGCGCACCGCGCTGCTGCACCGCCGACCGCACAAGGACACCGCATGACCGATATCGTGATCACCGCCGCCAAGCGTACGCCCGTCGGCAGCTTTCTTGGCGCGTTCGCGACAACGCCCGCGCACGAACTCGGTCGCATCGCGATCGAAGCCGCGCTGGAGCAGGCGGGCGTCGCGGGTGCGGACGTATCGGAAGTCATCATGGGCCAGGTGCTGACCGCGGCGCAGGGCCAGAACCCGGCGCGGCAGGCGTCGATGGCGGCGGGGGTGCCGAAGGAGGTGCCGGCCTGGGGCGTCAACCAGGTCTGCGGATCGGGGCTGCGTGCGGTGGCGCTGGCGTGCCAGGCGATCCAGGCGGGCGATGCGACGATCGTCGTCGCGGGCGGGCAGGAATCGATGTCGATGTCCGCGCACGCACAGTCGATCCGCGGCGGGCAGAAGATGGGCAATCTTGCGCTTGTCGATACGATGGTCAGCGACGGGCTGACCGACGTCTTCAACGGCTATCACATGGGCATCACCGCGGAGAACCTGGCAGCACAGTATCAGGTCACGCGCGGCGAGCAGGACGCGTTTTCGGTCGCTTCGCAGAACAAGGCGGAAGCGGCGCGGGGCAGCGGGCGGTTCAGGGACGAGATCGCGCCGGTCACGATTCCGGGCCGCAAGGGCGACACCATCGTTGCCGACGACGAATATATCCGTGCGGGTGCGACGATCGAGAGCGTTTCTGGCGTGAAGCCGGCGTTCAAGAAGGACGGCACGGTCACCGCGGCGAACGCGAGCGGGCTCAACGATGGCGCCGCCGCGCTGGTGATCATGAGCCGCGACGAGGCCGAGCGCCGCGGTTCGCCGATCCTCGCGACGATCCGGAGCTGGGCGTCGGCGGGCGTCGATCCGTCGATCATGGGGATCGGTCCGGTGCCGGCGACCCGCCGCGCGCTGGAAAAGGCGGGCTGGACGATCGACGATCTCGACCTGATCGAGGCGAACGAGGCGTTCGCGGCGCAGGCGCTTTCGGTCGGCAAGGAGCTCGGCTGGGATCCCGCGAAGGTCAACGTCAACGGCGGCGCGATCGCGATCGGCCACCCGATCGGGGCTAGCGGCGCGCGGGTGCTGACGACGCTGATCTACGAGATGCAGAAGCGCGATGCGAAGAAGGGGCTGGCGACGCTGTGCATCGGCGGCGGGATGGGGATTGCGATGTGTCTGGAGCGGTAGGCCGCTGCATTATCCGGACATCACTCCGGCGGGGTAAGGTGAACCTCATCCAATTCCGTCATCCCGGGCTTGACCCGGGACCCAGGGTTATCGGGCGCGGCGCTTGGAACCCTGGGCCCTGCCTTTCGTGAGGATGACGGATTTGTTTGCGGTTCACCACCCCGGCGGAGGCCGGGGCCCAGTTGGGGGACGGAAGTAACGACGGACCGTCCGCCCTTATATCGACCTTCCCAACTGGGCCCCGGCCTTCGCCGGGGTGGGGTAGGTTAGGATGGCCCGACCAAGCTCAGCGCCACCGCCTCCGCGACCTTGATCCCGTCGACCGCGGCGGAAAGGATGCCGCCTGCATAACCAGCCCCTTCGCCCGCCGGGAACAGGCCCGCGGTGTTCAGACTCTGGAACACCTCGTTGCGCGTGATCCGGACCGGCGAGGACGTGCGCGTCTCGACGCCGGTCATCACCGCGTCGGGATGATCGTAACCGGGGATCTGCTGCCCGAACGCGACCAGCGCCTCGCGCAGCGCGGTCACTGCGAATTCCGGCAGGCAGTCCGCGAGGTCGGTCATCGTCACGCCCGGCCGGTAGGACGGGATCACGGTACCGAGCGCAGTCGAAGGCCTCCCGGCAATGAAGTCGCCGAGGCGCTGCGCGGGGGCGTTGTAGCTGGAGCCGCCGACTTCGTAGGCACGCGACTCCCAGTGGCGCTGGAGCGCGATCCCGGCGAGCGGCGAGCCCGGATAGTCGCGCTCCGGATCGATCCCGACGACCAGACCCGAATTCGCATTGCGCTCGTTGCGCGAATATTGGCTCATGCCGTTGGTCGCGACGCGGCCTTCCTCGGAGGTCGCAGCCACCACGGTGCCCCCCGGGCACATGCAGAAGCTGTAGGCGGTGCGGCCGTTGCTGCAGTGGTGCGACAGGCTGTAGGCGGCGGCGCCGAGATCGGGGTGGCCTGCGCACGGCCCGAACCGCGCCTCGTCGATCCACGACTGCGGGTGTTCGATGCGGACGCCGATCGAGAAGGGCTTCGCCTCGACGTGCACCCCGGCGGCGTGGAGCATCTCGAACGTGTCGCGCGCGCTGTGCCCGACCGCGAGCACGACATGGCTGGCGGCGAGATAGTCGCCATTGTTCATCCGCAGCCCGACCACTTGCCGCATCCCATTCGCCTCGTCGATGTCGATATCCTCGACCCGGTTGCCGAAGCGATATTCACCGCCCAGCGACTCGATCGTCGCGCGCATGCTCTCGACCATCGTGACGAGGCGGAAGGTGCCGATATGCGGGTGCGCCTCGGTCAGGATTTCCGCGGGCGCGCCCGCCTTCACGAATTCGGTGAGGACTTTCCGCCCCAGATGCCGCGGGTCCTGGATCTGGCTCCACAGCTTGCCGTCGGAAAAGGTCCCCGCGCCGCCCTCGCCGAACTGGACGTTCGACTCGGGGTCGAGCACGCCGCGACGCCACAGGCCCCAGGTGTCCTTGGTCCGCTCGCGCACCACTTTGCCGCGGTCGACGATGATCGGGCGGAACCCCATCTGCGCTAGGATCAACCCGGCGAAAAGCCCGCAGGGGCCAGCACCGACCACGACCGGACGCGGCAGGTCGGCGCCCTCGGGGGCCTTTGCGACGAAGGTGTAGCGGGTGTCCGGGGTCGGCTGGACGTGGCGGTCCTTCTTGAAGCGCGCCAGCACCGCCGGCTCGTTCTTGACGTTGACGTCGACCGAATAGACCAGCTGGATGTCCATCTTGTCGCGCGCGTCGTTGGCACGGCGCGCGATCGTGTAGCGGACCAGTTCGCGCGGGGTGATCCGCAGCCGCTTGCACACCGCGGCGGGCAGCGCCTCGTCGGCGTGGTTGATCGGCAGCTTCAGTTCGGTGATGCGCAGCATCGGCGGGCGATGCCACGGGATGCGCTCCGGCACAATTGTGCGACAAAGTTGGCGTATCAGGATCTGCGAGAGGAGATACCCGATGGTGTCCGCCAGCATTGCGCTGAACCGCTTCGGCCTGGGTGCGCGTCCCGACGATCGCGTCACCGGCGATCCCAGGAGCTGGCTGCTCGACCAGTTCGCCCGCTACGAACCACGTCCCCCCGGGGTTGCCGCGACCGCGGATACGCATGCGATGGCCGCGGCCTTGGTCGATTACCAGGATGATCGGCGGATGATCCGGCGGCAGGGGGCTCCGGGCGCGATGCCTGCTGCCGGAGCTGCGGCAATGCCTGCCCCGTCACCCGCGATGGCGACGCCTGTCCTTGCGCCGAAACCTGGCGCGCCCGATCTCATGACAAGCGGGACGCCCGCCGCGGGGATGGACGCGACCAAGCTGGCGTTGCGCGATGCCCGCGAGGTCGCGGCGAAGGCGATTCGCGCCGACTATGGCCGGGCGGTCGCGGCGCGGACCAACGCCGCGCTGGTGACGCCGGCGCCGTTCGTCGAGCGGCTGGTGCAGTTCTGGTCGAACCATTTCGCGGTCTCGATCGACAAGCTCGAGGTAATCGCTCTGGCCGGGCCGATCGAGTTCGAGGCGATCCGGCCGCACGTCCTCGGCCGCTTCGCCGACATGCTGAACGCGGTGGAGCGGCATCCGGCGATGCTACTGTATCTCGATCAGGCGGTGTCGGTCGGGCCGGACAGCCCGGTCGGCCTGCGGGCGGCACGCGGGCAGCGCAAGGTCGGACTCAACGAAAACCTCGCGCGCGAGATCCTTGAGTTGCATACCCTGGGGGTGCGGACCGGCTACGGGCAGGGCGACGTTACCGAATTCGCCCGCGCGATGACCGGATGGACCGTCGCCGGGCTCGGCCGCGGCCCGCGCGGGGCGGTCACCGCGGGCGACTTCGCGTTCACGCCCGCAATCCACCAGCCGGGCGACCGGACCATCCTGGGCAAGCTCTACCCGGCCGCCGGAGAGGCGCAGGCGCAGGCGGTGCTCGCGGATCTCGCGGTCCACCCCGCGACCGCGACGCACATCGCCACCAAGCTCGCGCGGCATTTCGCCGGCGACGTGCCGCCCCCGGCGATGATCGCGCGGCTGAAAAAGGCGTTCCTGTCGTCGGGCGGCGACCTGCCGACGGTATACCGCGCGATCGTCGCCTCGCGCGAGGCTTGGGTCGAGACTCCGGTGAAATTCCGGACGCCGTGGGAATGGACGGTCGCGTCGATGCGCGCGCTGGGCACGACGACGGTGCAGCCGGGTGCGATCCTCGGGCTGACCAACCAGCTCGGGCAACAGGTGTGGAAGCCGGGTCAGCCGATCGGCTATGACGACCTCGCCGCCACCTGGGCGGGACCGGACGCGATCATGCGGCGGGTCGAGGCGGCGGAGCGGTTCGCGAGCCGCGCACCCGCCGGCACCGATGCGCGCGCGCTGGCGCCGGTCCTGTTCCCCGGTGCGCTGAGCGATGCGACCGCGCAGGCGCTCGACCGCGCCGAAAGCCCCGGACAGGCGCTGGCGCTGCTGCTTGCTTCCCCCGAAATGATGCGGAGATAAGTGATGATAGACCGTCGTTTCATCCTGACCCGCGGTGCGCTCGGCGCCCTCGGGGTCGCGTTCGCACCGCGGATGGCGTTCGCGCGCGCCGCGACCCAGAAACGCTTCGTCTTCATCATCCAGCGCGGCGCAGCCGACGGGCTGGGCGTGCTCGGCGCGGTCGGCGATCCGGCGTTCGGTAGCGTCCGCGGCGACCTGGCGGCGGATTTCGCCACCGGCGCGAAGCTGGACACCAATTTCGCGCTGCACCCGGCGATGACGAACGCGGCGGCGCTGTACGGCAAGCGGCAGGCTTTGTTCGCGCACGCGATCGCCTCGCCGTACCGCGACCGTTCGCATTTCGACGGGCAGAACGTGCTCGAGACTGGCGGCGACCGTGCCTATGCGGTGCGCGACGGCTGGCTCAACCGGCTGCTCGGCATTCTTCCCGCGGATGAAGCCCGCGCGATCGCGGTAGCGGCGACGGTGCCGATGGCGCTGCGCGGCCCGCGGGAGATCGCCTCCTATGCGCCCTCCGGCCTGCCGCAGGCATCGGACGACCTGCTGCAGCGGGTTTCGATGCTGTATCAGGGGGATACGCAGCTGCACGGGCTGTGGAGCGAGGCGATGGCGACGCGCGCGCTGACGAGCGACCTGGGCTCTGACAATGGCCGCAACGCCGCGGCGACGGGGACGCTGGCGGCCAAGCTGCTCGCCCCCGACGGTGGTGCGCGGATCGCGATGGTCGAGACCGGGGGCTGGGATACGCATACCGGGCAACGCGGCCGGCTGACTGCGCAGCTGACCGGGCTCGATGCCATGATCGGTGCGCTGCAGGCGGGGCTCGGGCCGCTCTGGGCGGACACGATGGTGCTGGTCGCGACCGAATTCGGGCGGACGGTCGCTATCAACGGCACTGGGGGCACCGATCACGGCACCGGCGCGGCGGCGATGCTGTTCGGCGGCGGGGTGAATGGCGGGCGCGTGCTGTCGGACTGGCCGGGACTGGCCCCCGCGGCACTCTACGAGGCGCGCGACATCCGGCCGACGGCGCAGCTCGATGCGTTCATCGGCGGCGCGGTCTCGGCTCATTTCGAAGTCGATCCGGCGCGGACGATGGCCGCGCTGTTCCCGGGAAGCGCGAAGGCGCGTGCCACCGAAGGGTTGCTGCGGACCTAGGCGCCCATCGGCGAACGGAAGGGTGACGGGGCGCGCGCCGCCGCCTACCGTGACGGCGATGATGCGCTTCACCGTGAACAACCAGCCGGTCGAGTACCGGCTCGACCCCGCGACGCCGCTGCTATGGGCGTTGCGCGATGCGTCGAACCTGACCGGCGCGAAATACGGCTGCGGCACCGGGCATTGCGGCGCATGCACGGTCGACATCGACGGGCAGGCACGGCGCAGCTGCCGGGTGCCGATCGGGACCATCGAGGGCAGCTACGTCACCACGATCGAGGGGCTGTCGCACGAGCGCAACCACCCGCTGCAGCTGGCCTTCACCGCCGAAGCGGTGCCGCAATGCGGGTTCTGCATTCCCGGCATGATTATGGCGGCCTCGGTGCTGCTGAAGCACAATGCGGATCCGAGCGAGGAGCTGATCCGCCGGGACATCACCAACCTGTGCCGCTGCGGCATCTATCCGCGGCTGGTCGCGGCGATCCAGCGCGCCGGGCGGGCGACGCGCGGCGAGGAGGTCATTCCCACCGGCGCGCGGCCCGGGATCGACCCCGCCGACGCCGCGCGCGTGGTGCCGGCGCTGGTTCCGCCAAAGCTGTCTGATCGCTGACGAACGGGTTCAGCTTCGGTTCGACGCGGTTGCTGCACATATCGTCCATCATAGGGGCCGGCGGCATGTGCCGGCAGTCGAGGACGACGAGCATGACTCGCATTTTTCTGAAGCTCCTGATGGCGGCAACGGCGCTGGTCCCGGTTGCGGCGACCGCGCAGCGCGGACCGGATACGCAAGCCGATGGCCGCGGCCAGTGGAATGGCCAGCGTGGCGGTGACAGGGGCGGCGATCGCGGTGACCGCGGCGGCGACCGCGGCGGGCGGGGTCAGCAGCAGGCGCCTCAGCCCGTGCAACAGCAGCCGCAGGCCCAGCAGCCCGCGCAGCAACCCCAACCGCAGCAGGCCCAGCGCCCGCAGCGCGGTGGTTTCGGCGGCGCGCCGCAAGGCCAGCGCGACGACCGCCAGCCCGGCGACCAGCGCGGTCGCTACGGAGACCGCGACGGTACGCGCGACGCGGGGCAGGGACGTCCCGGGTTCCAGGGCGACCGCAACGGACGGCAGGACTATCCCGGACCCCAGGGCTACCAGGGTCAGGGCTATCAGGGCCAACGCGGTCAGGGCCAGCGCGACTATCGCGACCAAGACCAGCGCGACCAAGGGCAGTATCGCGGCGGGTATAACGCTCGTCAGCCTTATAACGCCCGCCAGCCCTATGCCGACCGCCAGCAATATAACGGGCGCCGCGACTTCAACGGCGGCAACTGGAACCGCGGCTGGCGGAGCGACAACCGCTATGCCTGGAGCAATTACCGCGCGACGAACCGCGGTGCCTATCGCCTTCCGCGCTACTACGCGCCGGGCGGCTGGAGCGGGGGGTATCGCCGTTTCGGGGTCGGGGTCTCGCTGAACAGCATCCTGTTCGACCAGAACTACTGGATCCAGGATCCCTACACCTATCGCCTGCCAGAAGCGTACGGCCCCTATCGCTGGGTCCGCTATTACAACGACGCGCTGCTGGTCGACCTCGACAGTGGCCGCGTGGTCGACACGGTCTACGACATCTTCTGGTAATCCACGGGTAACAGGGGAGGGGCTCGGCGGCGCAGGCTGCCGGGCCCCTTGCGTTTCGCGCGCGCGTCGGCACATTCGGGCGATGGGTATCTTCACCAAAGCCAAGCCAAAGCCCGATCCCGCCGCCGCGCTCCGCCAGGCCGCGGGGTCCGAAGTCGGTGCACGTCTGGACGCCAATCCCGCGGTGCAACGCGTCGCGATGGACACCGCGCAATTCTATTACCACAACGACTTCCTCGACGCCGCGACCTGCAAGCGGCTGATAGCGATCATCGATTCGAAGCGGCGGCCGTCTACCCTGTTGTCCGATCGCCCCAACAGCAGTTTCCGCACCAGCGAGAGCTGCGACATGGATCGCTGGTCGCCCGACGTCCAGCCGACAGACGAAGCGATCGCGACGCTGCTCGGCATCGACCTGTTCCACGGCGAGACGATGCAGGGCCAGCGCTATGCCCCCGGCCAGCAATTCCGCGCGCACCATGATTATTTCCACGAATCCGAAAGCTATTGGGACAAGATGCAGGAACAGGGCGGCCAACGCACCTGGACCGCGATGGTGTACCTGAACGACGTCCCCGAGGGCGGCGCGACGTGGTTTCCGCAGGCCGGCATCAAGATCGCGCCCAAACGGGGCCTGCTGCTGGCCTGGAACAACATGAACCGCGACGGCAGCCCGAACCGGTTGACGCTGCACGAGGGCATGCCGGTGGTCGAGGGGACGAAGTACATCGTGACGAAGTGGTTTCGCGAGCGGCCCTGGATCAAATAGCCGCGGCCGCGCCCGCGTAGCACCATGCGTAATATCGTCCGTCATCCCGGGCCCGTCCCGGGATCCAGGGTTACGGAGTACGGCGTTCGGGGCTCTGGATCCCGGGACAAGCCCGGGATGACGGCGTGGTTGTGGCGCCTTCCGCTCGACAATCCCGCGCCAAGCCCTACCTCCCTCTGATGAACGTACTCGGCGTAAGCTCTTCGATCCTCGGCCAACCCTGGCGCTGGCGTGCGCTGGCGGCGGATCAGCGCGACGGGTTCAGCGGCGACGATCTCGTCACCCAGCTGCTGCTCGCCCGCGGCTGCCCGCGCGACGACCTCGATGCGCATCGCACCCCCTCGATCCGCAGCTTCATGCCCGACCCCTCGATCTTCCGCGACATGGACCGCGCCGCCGGACGCCTCGCCGACGCGGTACAGGCCGGCGAGCAGGTCGCGATCTTTGGCGATTACGACGTCGACGGCGCCACCTCCGCGGCGCTGATGGTGCTGGTGCTCCGCGATCTCGGTATAGAGGCGCGACCCTATATCCCCGACCGCATGCTCGAGGGTTACGGCCCGTCGGGCGCCGCGCTGACCCGCCTCGCGGCCGAGGGCGCGACGCTGATCGTCACGGTCGATTGCGGCGCGCAGGCGTTCGAGGCGCTGGGCACCGCGCGTGACGCGGGCGTCGACGTGATCGTCATCGACCACCACAAATGCTCGGCCGAACTGCCGCCCGCGCTGGCGGTCGTGAACCCCAACCGGCTCGACGAGGGCGAAGGCGCGGCGCACGGGCATCTTGCCGCAGTCGGGATGTGCTTCCTCGCCGCCGCCGCGCTGGTCCGCACGTTGCGCACGCGCGGCTATTTCGCCAGCCGGCCCGAACCGAAGCTGATCGACCTGCTCGACATCGTCGCGCTCGGCACCGTCGCCGATGTCGCGCAGTTGCGCGGGCTCAATCGCGCGTTCGTGGCGCAGGGGCTGAAGGTGATGGCACAGCGCCGCAACATCGGCGTCGCCGCGCTGATCGAGGCGTCGCGGCTGACCCGCAGCCCGACCTGCACCGACCTCGGCTTCGCGCTTGGGCCGCGGATCAATGCCGGCGGACGGGTCGGGCGTGCAGATCTCGGCGTGCGCCTGCTGACCACGCGCGACCCCGACGAAGCACGCGCCATCGCCACCGAACTCGACCGGCTGAACGAGGAGCGTCGGATGATCGAGACCGGCGTCCAGGAGGCGGCCGACCTGCTGACGTCCACCGACCGCCGCGTCGCGGTCGTCGCCGGGCATGGCTGGCACGCCGGCGTGATCGGCATCGTCGCGGGACGCTTGAAGGAAAAACTCGGCCGCCCCGCGATCGTCATCGCAATCGACGAGAACGGCGTCGGCAAGGGGTCGGGCCGATCGATCTCGGGCGTCGATCTGGGCGCGGCGGTTATGGCGGCGAAGGAACACGGGCTGCTCGTCGCGGGCGGCGGGCATGCGATGGCGGCGGGCCTCACCATCGCCGAAAGCGCGATCCCGGCGTTTGCCGACTTCCTCGAGGAACGGCTCGCCGCCGGGGTCGATCGCTCCAATGGCGACCGTGCGCTGCTGCTCGACGCGGTGCTGGCGGCGGGGGGTGTCAACCCCGGCCTCGTCGAATCGATGGAGGCGGGCGGCCCGTACGGCATGGGCTGGCCCGCGCCACGCGTCGCGATGGGGCCGGTGCGCGTGATCAAGGCGGATATCGTCGGCAACGGCCATGTCCGCACCGTGGTGGCGGGCGACGACGGCCGCAGCATCAAGGCGATGGCGTTCCGCGCCGCCGAGACGCCGCTCGGCCAGGCGCTGCTCGGCGCACCGCCGCACCGCAAGCTGTGGCTGGCGGGCCGTGCGAAGATCGACGACTGGTCGTCGCGCCCCGCAGCCGAACTTCACCTCGAAGATGCGGCCTGGGCGGATTGAACGCTTGACGCTTGGCCGCCCGGGCCTTAGTCGGCCTCCCACCACGCAGGCCCCTTCGTCTAGCGGTTAGGACGCGGCCCTTTCACGGCTGAAGCACGGGTTCGATTCCCGTAGGGGTCACCACTCTGGCGATACGTCGCGGAGTTTGGCTGAAGATCAACGATAACGCCCTCGGGATCTTAAGACTGCGACGCTGGTAACGCGCCGCGGCCATGCTAGGGCAGCGTGCATGGCGAACATCAAAAGCACTACCGGCACCATCGTCGTCGATGGCATCACCTATGACTGGCGGCTGCAGCGCGAGCCGCAATTGACCGACGACGAAGGCTGGAAGGGCATGGCGATCGCCTTGCTCGAGCACGATACAAAGCGTGAAGCGCTGCTGGAATTCCCCGCGCCCAAGCGGCTGTTGAAGGGGCTGCCGCGCGGGCGGTTGCAGATCGACGATGCCACGCTCGCGCGCGGTGTGCGGGCGGCGCTGCTGGCAGGCTGGGAGCCGGTGTCGCGTGGCAAGCCGATGATCTTCACCGTGGATGCCGACGGAAACTGATCCGTGGGCTCGTTGGATGAGAACACCGGGCGCTGATGCAGGCTGAGACCGACCTCGAAACGGCGCTGTTGGGGCCGGTCCTCGCGGATCGCAGCTGCGGCGATTGCACGGCGTGCTGCACCGAACTCACCGTCGATACGCCGGACTTCGCCAAGCCCGCTGGCACGCCGTGCATCCACCTGAGCGGACAGGGATGCGGTATCCACCCGGTCCGTCCCCGTATCTGCCGAACCTGGTTCTGTGCTTGGCGACGGGTCGCCAGCCTGCCGGACGAGGCGCGACCCGACCGCTCAGGCCTGCTCGTATCGATCAATTTCGTCGATACCCCGCAGAACTGCCTCGAGGGCGTCTCGATCAATATCCGGCTGCTTGCGGGCAGCGACGCGATCGCGAATGGCCTGGCTGCGACCGTCCTCGACAGCCTGTGCGATCAGTTGGTCCCGGTGTGGTTCAGCGACGGCGCGCGGAAAATGCTGATGCATCCCGATGCCGAAATCGCCCGCCTGGTGATCTCGGGCGATCCCGCGCCCGGGCACCTTCAGGACGAAGTCGCCGCCTGGCGCGAACGCTATGGGGTTTTCGCGTCGGCACGCTAGACGTTCATCGACGTGCTTTCCTTCCCGTTAAGCTTTCGGCGCTAGCGTCTGGCCATCCAAAGTCTTCAGGGTGCGTAATGCGGATCGACCAACTTGAACCGGCACCGACGGATGCCGAGCCGCTCGAAATTCCAGTGGAACTGCTTGCCAGCGTACAGCGTCACCAAGCCCATCTGAGCGCGCTCATCACCAGCATGCGCGCCGCCGGAGTCGAGGGCAGCACGATCGAGTCGAGCGTGCGTACGCTGGTCGACAGCTATGCCGACGAACTCACTACGGTGATCCGCGGCATGATGTTGGGAGCGCGCAATGTTTGATCCGCTGCTGCACGACGAATCCGCGCGGATCGCTGCGCTGCAACGCCTCGACGTGCTCGATACCGCGGTCGAGGAGCCGTTCGAAAAGATCGTCACGCTTGTCCGTACCGTGCTCGCGGTACCGATCGCGACGGTGACGCTGGTCGACCGCGACCGCCAATGGTTCAAAGCGAAGCGCGGGCTGGAAACGGACCAGACGCCGCGCTCGGTGTCGTTCTGCACGCATACCATCCAGCAGCGCGACCCGCTGATCGTCGAGAATGCCGATCTCGATCCGCGCTTTGCCGGCAGCCTGCTGGTGGCGGGACCGCCGCATATCAAAAGCTATGCGGGCATTCCGCTGCGGACGCCCGAGGGGTACAATATCGGCTCGCTGTGCGCGATGGACACGCGGCCGCGTCGCTTCAGCCCGGCGGACATCGCGATCCTGGCGAATTTCGCCAACATCGTCTGCGATGAGCTCGAACTGCGGATGATCGCACAGGTCGATCACCTCACCGGCGCGCTTACCCGTCGCGGCTTCGTCGAACAGGCCGAACGCGAGATCGCACGCGCCCGGCGTTACGGTCGCCCCAGCACGCTTGTGATGCTCGACCTCGACCACTTCAAGCGGGTCAACGACACGCACGGCCACGCGGCGGGCGACTGGGTGCTGCAGCAGCTCGCCAACGCGGTCGGCGGCGCGCTTCGCCCCTGCGATGTGCTCGGGCGCCTGGGGGGCGAGGAATTCGCGATCCTCTTGCCCGAGACCGCGGGCGACGAAGCGGTCGCGGCGATCGAGCGGCTGCGTCACGTCATCGCGGAAAAGCCGATCGCGCTCGACGATGCGGCGACGCTGCACGTCACCGCGAGCTTCGGCGCGGCGACTCTTGCCCCCGACGTCACGTCGTTCCCGGCGTGGCTGAAGCAGGCCGACACGATGCTCTACGCCGCCAAGGCTGCCGGCCGGAACTGCGCGCGCGTCGCCGAATAGCCGCTGACCCCTTTACCGCGGCGACGGTGCTTTCGGGTGCCAGCCGGCGGGCAGCGTGCGGGCGGGCAGGGTGATCGTCACGGTCTGATCAAGCGCGTCCGACGCTCCGCCCAGCATCACGCGGTAGGTTCCGCCGGCGATGCGCCACGCGCGCGCGGCTTCGTCGAAGGTGGCGAACAGGCGCGGATCGATCTGCACGGTCATCGCGGAGGAGGCTGCGGGTGCCAGGTCGGCCAGCGCGAACCCACCGAGCCGCTTGGGCGCTTCCCAGCCTTCACCGGCGACATAGATCTGCGCGACGGCCTTCCCCGCGACCTTGCCGGTGTTGCGCACCGTGAAGCTGGCGCGGACGCCGTCGCCGTCGGTCGTTGCCCTCAACCGGTCATAGCCGAAACTGGTGTAGGACAGGCCGTGCCCGAACGCGAAGGCCGGACGCTGGCGCTGTCGATCGAACCATTTGTAGCCGACCGCGGCACCCTCCGAATAGGTCACGTCGCCGGGCGTGGGCGCGGCCGGGCGGGGTAGCTGGTCGACGCTGGCGGGGAAGCTGATCGGCAGGTGGCCCGACGGATTGATGCGACCGAACAGGACATCGGCAATCGCCGCGCCCCCTGCGGTTCCCGGGAACCAGGCAGCGAGGATACCCGCGACGCTACCGCTCCACGGCGTTAGCACCGCGCCGCCGGACTCGATCACCACGACGGTGCGCGGATTGGCCGCGGCGACGTCGCGGATCAGGTCGTCCTGGCCATCGGGCAGCGTCAGCGAGACATCGAATGCCTCGCCCGCCCACTGTGTGGCGAACACGATCGCGACGTCTGCGCCACGGGCTTGCGCGGCGGCGGCCCTCGGATCGCTGCCATCGACGAAGGTGATCCGCGCGTTCGGCGCCTGCTGCCGGATCGCGTCGAGCGGCGAAGACGGATAATACATGACCGGGCCCGGCCACACCGCCGGCTGCAGTCCGGGAACGGCATTGCCCCCCTTCGGATAGACCAGGGACGATCCGCCGCCCGCCAGCACGCCCTTGTCGGCATGGCCGCCGATGACGACGATCGACTTTACCGACGAAGACAGCGGCAGGATGGCGCCGGCGTTCTTCAGCAGCACCATGCCCTGCGCCGCGGCCTGCGCAGTGACGCGGGCATGGTCCGCCAGCATCGCATCGGGCAGCTCCATCGGCGCCGCGGTCACGGGATGATCGAACAAGCCGTGGTCGAACATCGCGTACAGGATGTGCCCTACCATCCGGTCCAGCTGCGCTTCCTTGACCGCACCGGACGCGAGCCCCGCTTCCAGGTTGGCCGCGAAATAGGGCTCCTTGTCGAACGGATAGCCCGATTGCTGGTCGAGGCCTGCGGTGATCGCCGGCAGCGTCGAATGGGTGCCGCCCCAGTCCGACATCACATAGCCGTTCCAGCCCCAGTCGCGGCGCAGCACGTCGCCGAGCAGCCACGGGTTCTCGCACGAGAACGGCCCGTTGACGCGGTTGTAGGCGCACATCACCGACCCCGGGTTCGACGCCTCGATCGCGAACTGGAACGCGAGCAGGTCCGACATCCGCGCCGCGGCACGGTCGATCACCGCATTACCGGCGTTGCGATCGGTCTCCTGGTCGTTGATCGCGTAATGCTTGATCGTCGAGATGATGTGGTTCGACTGGATCCCCGCGATCTGCGCCGCGACCATCGTGCCGGCGAGCAACGGGTCCTCGCCGCCATATTCGAAGTTGCGGCCGTTGCGCGGTTCGCGCGTCAGGTTGACGCCGCCCGCGAGCATCACGTTGAAGCCCGACGCGCGCGCTTCCGCACCGATCATCGCCCCGCCGCGGGTCGCCAGCGCGACGTCCCAGGTCGCTGCGACCGCGATGTTCGACGGCAGCGCGGTACGTTCGCGCTTGCGCGGTGCGCCGCCCTGCGTCGCGACGCCGATCCCCGCGTCGGCCTGCCACTGCGCCGGAATGCCGAGCCGAGGCACGCCCGGAACATAGCCGGCCGATCCGTTGCGCCCTTCGACCGGCGCCTTGAACTGCTTGGGCGGAAAGTCGGTCGCAAAATAGCCGTGCACCAGCAGCAGCTTTTCGGCGCGCGTCATCTGCGGCAGCAGCAGCGCGACGCGGCGTGGCGCATCCAGCGTCGCGTTCATCCACGGCTGCGCGGTCTTTGCGGCAGCAACGGGCGCCCGCGCGGCGGCGGGCATCGCTCCGCTCGCGGCGCTCGACAGGATCAGCAGCGTGCCGATCGCGGCGGCTCCGGTACGTGTCGTCATCATGTCGGCATCCCCCTTGGTTCGATTTGCCGCTGCGACGAGCGGCTCGGCATTCCTGAACGATGCCGTTGGGCGTATTCATGCGCATCGCGGTGCGCGCGTCCATCCAAAACTTTCGACCGACCTGTCCCGACGGCGCCGACATTCTAGGTCGCTCATCACGTTCCAGGTGACAAAAGCCTTCCGATCCGGTCAATCTCGGCCAGACCGGTCCGTACGGAGCTTAATCCCATGACATCGTATCACCTGTTCCTGACGACCGCCGCCGCCGTTGCCTTGGCAATGCCGCTAGCCGGCACCGCCCAGACCGTTGCCGGACCGGTGATCGCCACCGACCGCGGGCAGGTCCGAGGCACGCTCGCCGACGGCATCGCGAGCTGGAAGGGTATTCCGTTCGCCGCCGCCCCCATCGGAGCGTTGCGCTGGCGTGCTCCGCAACCCGCGCCGGCATGGCAGGGTATCCGCGACGCGAGCGCCTACGCGCACGACTGCATGCAGGTGCCGTTCCCCAGCGACGCCGCGCCGCTCGGCACGCAACCGGCAGAGGATTGCCTGTACGCCAATGTGTGGAAGCCAGCGGCGTCCAAAGCGGCGAAACTGCCGGTGATCGTGTGGATCTATGGCGGCGGGTTCGTCAACGGTGGGGCGTCGCCGCCGACCTATGCGGGCGCCAAAGTCGCCAGGCAGGGCGTGGTGTTCGTCAGCTTCAACTACCGCGTCGGCCGGTTCGGCACGTTCGCGCTGCCGGCGCTGACGAAGCAGAATGCCGATGGCGGCCGGCTCGGCAATTACGGCATCATGGATCAGATCGCGGCGCTCGAATGGGTCAAGCGCAACATCGCGGCGTTCGGCGGCGATCCGTCGAACGTGACGATCATCGGCGAAAGCGCGGGCGGCATGTCGGTGCACATGCTGAACACATCGCCGCTCGCGCGCGGCCTGTTCGCCAAGGCGTTCGTGATGTCGGGCGGCAACGGCCAGTCGGACAAGAAGACGCTCGCCGATGTCGAGCAGATCGGCGCCGATTTCGCCCGCTCGAAAAACATCGATCCCGCTGCCCCGGACGCGCTAGCCAAGCTGCGCGCGCTGTCGGCGGACCAGGTCACCGACGGGCTGAGCATGATGCAGTTGTTCCGGCCCAAGCCCGGTCCGGTCACCAACACCGGCCCGTTCGTCGACGGCGAGGTGGTGGTGAATATCGGCGACGCCTATGCCGCCGACCGGTTCGCGCGCGTGCCGATCGTGATCGGCGCGACCGATGCCGACATGGGCGGCAAGACGGGCTTCATGGTCGCGGGCGCCCGCGAAGCATCGGCGGCGATCGCGGACCGCGGCGTGCCGGTCTGGGAATACCGCTTCTCCTACGTCGCGGACTCGGTCGGCAAGCCGGGCGCGCAGCACGCCACCGACATCCCGTTCTTCTTCGACACGACCAAGATCAAATATGGCGACGCGACCACGCCGAAGGACATCGCAGTCGGCAGGACGATCAGCCGCTACCTCGTCAATTTCGCCAGGACGGGCAATCCGAACGGCGCCGGGCTGCCGGCCTGGCCCACTTATGCGCGCGCCAGCGACCAGCTGATGGAGTTCGGTGCGGACGGCAAGGCGGTCGCCAGGAAGGATCCTTGGGGCGCAGACATCGACGCGGCTAAAGCGCGGTAAGGCCGGAGCGCGCGCCGTCGGGGGCCAGACCCTGAAGTCGTCGGCCTACGGGAGGATCATCGGCGGCGATCGTTGCTTGTGGCGCAAGCTAGTCCGCGATTATACGAAACCGTGCTTCATCGTCCTTCATCGCGTGTGCTGGTTCTGGACGCGGCCGATCGTATCTTGCTGTTTCGCTTCGAGCACAAACAGGGCGTTCTTGCCGGACAAGTATTCTGGGCTACTCCCGGTGGCCGCCTCGACGACGGCGAGACGTTCGAACACGCCGCGGTCCGTGAAGCGTTCGAGGAGACTGGGCTCGTTATCGAAAACCCCGGCCCACAAGTTGCGCGTCGCGTCGCGTCCTTCACGCTGCCAACGGGGGAGTTGGTCGAAGCCGACGAGCGGTACTTTTTGGTTCGAAACAGTGACGGGATCGTTTGCAACGCCAATTGGACCGAGGTGGAGCGTAACGTGATGGTGGCCTACCGTTGGTGGAGCCAGGCCGATCTTCAAACCACGGCCGATCAAGTCTGGCCCGAGACCCTCAACGACATCCTCATCAACGCCAACGTCTGGACGGCTTTGTAGCTGATAGCCGCAAACCGGACGGTCTGACGTCGCCGTTCAATGCGCGACCCGTCAGATACGAAAAAGGGCGCTCGAGTTGCCTCGAACGCCCCGCCGGACGCGCCGTGCTTGGGAGCAGCGCGTCACGGTTTCTCGCGACTGATCAGATACCGTTCGCCAGGTTGGTGTCCGGATCGTTCGTGCGCATGTCGTCGGCCTGGTTCTGGCCGGTTGCACGGACCGCGTCGGCCTTGTTCTCAAGCGCGTTCTCTCCAGCCTTGGTGGAGGCGTTGTCGGCAGCGTCTTCCAGATTGTCGGCGACTGCTTCGGTGTTCGACTCGATGGTGTCCGCAGCGTTTTCGCGCGGGCTGGAATTGCAGGCCGACAGCGATGCGAGACCAGCTGCGAGTGCGAGAACGATCGTCTTCTTCATAGGAAACCCCCTGTTTGGAACGGCGCGTACGCCGAAAGGGGGTAATGGCCGGCGGATGGTTTTGTTCCGGCGAGGAAACGAAGGTTCGCCTATCGGCATATCGCGGTGTCGCGTGACTAAATCCCGCGTCGTCGGACCTCGCTT
This sequence comes from Sphingomonas sp. R86521, assembly GCF_042466235.1. Classification (NCBI taxonomy): domain Bacteria; kingdom Pseudomonadati; phylum Pseudomonadota; class Alphaproteobacteria; order Sphingomonadales; family Sphingomonadaceae; genus Sphingomonas; species Sphingomonas sp. R86521. The sequence goes on from NZ_JAXHBY010000001.1 coordinate 1,602,225, forward strand.
CTCGAAGGCCCGCCCGACACGCAGATAGCGCTGCTATCCGCGTGCGGTCGCAAGCCTTCGACTTACTTCGAGCGCTCGACCTGCTCGAAGTCGAGCTCGACCGGCGTGGCGCGACCGAAGATCGACACAGAAACCTTGACCTTCGACTTGTCGAAATCGAGCTCCTCGACCAGCCCGGTGAAGGTCGCGAACGGACCGTCCAGGACCTTGACCGAATCGCCGATCTCGTAGTCGACCTTGATCTTCTGCTTCGGTGCGGCGGCGGCTTCTTCCTTGGAATTCAGCATCCGCGTGGCTTCCGCCTCGCTGATCGCCTGGGGCTTGCCCATGCTACCCAGGAAGCCGGTAACCTTCGGCGTGTTCTTGACGAGGTGATAGACGTCGTCGTTCATGTTCAGCTTGGCGAGCACATAGCCCGGCATGAACTTGCGCTCGACCGCGATCTTCTTGCCGCGACGGGCTTCGGTGATCGTCTCGGTCGGGACCTCGATCTGCTCGACCAACTGCTCGAGACCCATCCGGGTCGCCTCCGCCATGATCGAATCGCGAACCTTGCCCTCGAAACCCGAATAGGCGTGAATGATGTACCAGCGCGCCATGTGCGGACCTTATTGAGCGAGTTTCAGGAGCATGGTGACGATCGCCTGGAGGATCGAATCCACCGCGAAGAAGAACACCGCGAGGATCGTGGTCATGATCACCACCATAACGCCGGTCATCACCGTCTCGCGCCGCGTCGGCCACGTGACCTTCGAGGTCTCGGTGCGGACCTGCTGGATGAATTCGAGTGGGGACGTTTTCGCCACGATGTTCTTCGCACCCGCATGTTGAGAGAAAGGAGGGCAAGCCGCATCGCCTGGGAAGGCGGTCGGGCTGGCCGTCGGAAGTCCGGGCAGATAGCTTCGCTGCCACGTGAAAGCAAGGGTGGGGGCAGGGGAGCCGGATCGCGCCGTCGGTAACGACTCGGACGGACCGAAAAGACGGCGCGTTGGCGACCGCCTGAGCAGAGCAAAAAAAAGGCCGGTCATGCGACCGGCCGTAAAAGTTTTTAGGAGAGGATGCCTGAAAGGCGTCGTCCTTGTGCGTCGCAGCAGAGGACAAGGCAATTGCTGGTTGCGCAACCATGAATGCGTTTTCTGCAATCGTAGGTTCGGGCTCGCGCGAAGTGGGTAGGTTATCGCCTGGCGTGGTGGCCTTATCGCAAAATTCTGAAGCCCTGGCCGGCCGTGTGAGCGCCTAGGCGATATCAAACCTCGCTGCAATGCGTCGCCGCCGGTCCGCCTGATGCCATCGCCCTCTCTCTCGCCCCGCCCTGGCCGCCCGCCGCCTGCGTAAGACTTTCTCCCGCGGGCTAACCTGAATTCGAACAACAGTGCGCTATATATGCCGCGTTGCGTGGCTGCGGTGCAGCATAACAAGTGTCCGATTAGGTATGTAACAGTATCGACGATCAATTACGAAGCATTTTGGTTATTTCATGAGTAAAACGGATGACGGTGAGATTTGTTTCAGGTCGACAACTATGTTTTTGTCGTAACTATTCGTTATCGATTGAAGGCCAGCCTTGACCCATCGAGTTCGAGCCTATCGCTGAACTCAGAAAAACGAACTGCAGCTCCGCAGTCTGGGAAAGGATGCCGCCATGTCTGAGTTTATCGTCGACCCTGTCGTCTATCTGCCTTCCACCTCGACCTCTACGCGTGCGCGCCTTGGCGCTGGCGCGTCGCTCGCCGGCCTTGCTGCCGCCGCCGCCTTGCTGACGCCGGGAGCGGGCTTCGCGCAGGTTGCGCCCCCGCCCAACATCGTCGGCGCGTGTTCGGGTGTCAGTCTGCCGCGGTCGGTCGTCACCGACATCATGTCCTCCGTCGTCACCGGCGTGGTCGCCCCGATACAGAATACCGTGAACCCGATCCTGGGCGTGGTCGGCGGCGTGCTGCCGCTGGTGCCGCCGCTCAGCATCGATGCCGCCGGACTGTTGGCGAATGCCGCGGCGGGAAATCCGATTACGCTTCAGGTCTTGAATGCGAACGGCGTCGTCGTCGGCGCGGCGGATCGTTGCGACACCCAGGCGGATTCGTTCACGTTGCGCACGCCGGCGGGCATCGCGATCGGCGGCAATCGCATCACCGGGCTTGGCGCGACCGGGCAGGAGGCGTTTGCGGGCGAGGCTAGCTCGATCGCGTTCGGCAATGCCGCGCTGACCGATGCGACGGCGGTTGGGTCGATCGCGCTGGGCGCACGATCCGGCGTCGGCGCCGGTGCGACCGGGGCGGTAGCGCTTGGGACCGGCGCGCAGTCGACCGGCGTTAACGGCGTCGCGCTGGGCGCCGGCAGCGTCGCGGCACGCGGGCCGCAAGCTGGCTATACCGTCCTCGGGTTGGCCGCACCGCAGAACTCGGCGGGAGAGGTCTCGATCGGGGCTGCGGGTGCCGAGCGGCAATTGACCAACGTGGCGGCAGGGCTTGCCGCAACCGATGCGGTCAACGTCGGGCAACTGGCCGGCGTCGCGGCGCAGGTCGGTGCCGTCGCGGGCACTGCCGTGCTCTATGACAGCGTCGCGCATGACCGGGTCACGCTAACGGGGCCGGCAGGTACGACCCTCGCCAATCTCGCGCCGGGCACACTGGGTGCGACCTCGACCGAGGCGGTGAACGGTAGCCAGTTGTTCGCGACCAACGGCAACGTCACCAATCTGACGACCAACGTGACCAACGGCGCGATCGGTCCGGTGCGCTATGCGAACGCGGGCACGCCGACGGTGCCGAATGGCGGTGTTGTGTCGAACGACGTCACCCTGGTCGGTGCCGCCGCGGCGCCGGTCGGCATCCATAACGTCGCGGCGGGCGTGCTGGGGGCGGGGTCGACCGATGCCGTCAACGGCGGGCAACTCGCCGGGCTCGGTACCAGCATCGCCAACAGCTATGGTGGGCTGACGACCTATAACCCGACGACGAACAGCCTGGCGGCGTCGATCGCCTATGGCGGCGCGCAATACACCACGTTGCAGTCGGTGTTCGATCAGGTGAACACATCGGTCAACGGCGGCGCCGGCATCCGCTACTTCCGCGTGTTGTCGACACGCCCCGACGCAACCGTCAGCGGCACCGACAGCATCGCGATCGGCCCCGAAGCGAACGCGGTCGCAGGCAATAGTGTTGCGCTGGGCGCCGGTGCCGCCGCAGTACGCGGCGCGACCACCGGCTATGCCGCGCTGGGGCTGGCCGGCCTGCAGAACGCGATCGGCGAGGTCTCGATCGGCGCGCCCGGTGCCGAACGGCAGCTCACGAACGTCGCAGCGGGCGTCGCGGCTAGCGATGCGGCTACCGTCGGCCAGGTTGCCGGAGTCGCGGCACAGGTCGGGGCGCTCAGCGACGCGTCGGTCAAATACGACGGCACGACGCGGGACCGGGTGACGCTGGCGGGGGCGGGCGGCACGACGATCACCAATGTCGCGGCCGGCGCGCTCAGCCCGACCTCGACCGACGCGGTGAACGGATCGCAGCTGAACGCGACCAACGTCCAGGTCGCCAACAACACCACCGCGATCACGAACCTGGGCAACACTGTCGCCAACGGCGCGGTCGGGCCGGTGCAGTTCTCCAATCCGGGCACACCGACGACGCCCAATGGCGGGGTGCGGACCAACGACCTGACCCTGGTCGGTGCCGCAGCGGCGCCGGTGGTGCTGCACAATGTCGGCAACGGGCTGATCCAGGCGGGGTCGACCGATGCGGTCAACGGCGGGCAGATCGCCGGGCTAGCACAGGTCACGGCCAACGCGGTGACCTACAACTCGGTCAACGGCGTACGCACCAATGTCGTCACGCTCGTCGGCGGCAATGCGGCGGCGCCGGTCGCGATCAACAACGTCGCGGCGGGTACGCTGGCCGCGAACTCGACCGACGCGGTCAACGGCGCGCAGCTCTATGCCACCAACCAGACCGTCACGACTGTCCAGAACACCGCCAACACCGCGCTCACGCTGGGCCAGAACGCCGTACAGTATGACAGCGGACGGTCGGGCGTGACGATCAACCCGGGTGGCAGCGCGATCCCGCTCCACAATGTCGCGGCGGGCACGTCGCCGATGGACGCGGTCAACGTCATGCAGCTGGGCACCGGCATCAACTCGGCCGTGGCACAGTCCAACAATTATACCGACTCGCGGGTGTCGGCGCTGAACTTCGACCTGCGTCAGGTCCGGCGCGATGCCAATGCCGGGACCGCCAACGCGCTGGCAGCGGCGGGGCTGCCGCAGGCGTATGAGGCTGGAAAGGGCATGATCGCGATCGGCGGCGGCACCTATCGAACCGGCTCGGCAGTCGCGCTCGGCTTTTCGAAGGCGTTCAACGACGGCCACACGGTCGTGAAGCTCGCCGGATCCTATGATTCGCGCGACACCGTCGGTGCAAGCGGCGGCATCGGCTACCAGTTCTAACTAGGCTGGTCCTAAACGACTGCCTCTTCGGTCGTGCGCCGCGCGACCGAAGAGGCACCAAGCGGCCAGGGCGCTAGCGAACGCCGAACCCGGCCCGGCTGTTCTCGCCATCGTCGGTCCGCTCGCGACCGGCCAGGACGTTCTCGAGCTCGGACAGCGAATGCGGGACGTCGATATGCTGCGCCCCCAGGAACAGCCGCGATCCCTCGCCCTCGGGCACCGCATGGGTCAGCTTGTCGATGTCGATTAGCGCCTTGCCCGCAGGCAGCATCTCGATCTGAACGAATCGCATTGTCGTCTCCCGTGTCGCATCGCGCATACCGAACGCATGCAGGGTAACGACCGGGTGATGTATAAAGCTGCGGAAGCGCTGAGGCCACGTCCGAGGCGCGCTGCGCCTTTCAGAACGTGGCAGGAGTGAGGGGACTCGAACCCATGACCCTCGGTTTTGGAGACCGATGCTCTACCAACTGAGCTACACTCCTCCGCGCCCGCCGCCCCTAGCGCGCAGTTTGCGGCAGGGCAAGCCGCCATCCGACTTCTCGGCACAACTCTTGTCCGTTACGCATCTTGCGCGGTTGATGAGGGCGGCCCGATCCCCCGGTTGACCGGACACCTGTCGATGCGTATAGGCCGGCGCTGCTCGACAGGACCGTTCCTGCCGGACATGCTTGAACATTGCTGGATGCATTCCAGGGCCTAAGGGTGCGGTCACCGCTTCCTATGGTCCTTTTTGTATTCCTAGGCGCCCATGGCTCCAGCAAAGTAACCATTTGAAAGGTGAAGGCTTCAATGCCGACGATCAACCAGCTGGTCCGCAAGGGCCGCGATCCGCAGAAGGCCAAGTCCAAGGTCCCTGCGATGGAAGCCAACCCGCAGAAGCGCGGCGTTTGCACCCGCGTCTACACGACGACCCCGAAGAAGCCGAACTCGGCTCTGCGCAAGGTGGCTAAGGTTCGCCTGACCAACCAGCGCGAAGTCATCAGCTACATCCCGGGCGAGGGCCACAATCTTCAGGAGCACTCGGTGGTCCTGATCCGTGGCGGTCGTGTCCGCGATCTTCCCGGTGTTCGCTACCACGTCCTGCGCGGCGTGCTCGATACACAGGGTGTGAAGGACCGGCGTCAGTCGCGTTCCAAGTACGGCGCCAAGCGTCCGAAGTAAGCCGGGCAGGTATCTGACCCATCAAGGCTGAAGTTTAGAAGGAATACAAAATGGCACGTCGTCGTCGTCCCGAAAAGCGGGTCATCCTGCCTGATCCCAAGTTCGGGGATGAGGTTCTGTCGAAGTTCATGAACAGCGTCATGCTGGACGGCAAGAAGTCCGTCGCAGAGCTGATCGTGTACGGTGCGTTCGAAACCGTCGAGCAGCGCGCAAAGCGCGATCCGATCGGCGTGTTCCACGACGCGCTGACCAACGTGAAGCCGGGCATCGAAGTCCGTTCGCGTCGCGTCGGTGGTGCGACCTATCAGGTCCCCGTCGAAGTGCGTCCCGAGCGTGCCCAGGCCCTGGCGATCCGCTGGTTGATCGGCGCAGCACGCGCCCGCAGCGAGAACACGATGGCCGCACGGCTGTCGGGCGAGCTGATGGACGCCGCCAACAACCGCGGCAACGCGGTCAAGAAGCGCGAAGACACGCACCGTATGGCCGAGGCCAACCGTGCATTCTCGCATTACCGCTGGTAACAGCGGTGTTTACCAGCTTTCGCTGGTAACATGGCGCGGGTGGTCTATCGCCCGAACCATATAACGCCTATATCATGGGGAGCCGGTTCCGCTGGCTCCCCATATCTTTAAGGAAGCACGATCATGGCCCGCAGCCATCCGCTCGACCGTTACCGCAACATCGGCATCATGGCGCACATCGACGCCGGCAAGACGACGACGACCGAGCGTATCCTCTATTACACCGGCAAGTCCTACAAGATCGGCGAAGTGCACGAAGGCACCGCGACGATGGATTGGATGGAGCAGGAGCAGGAGCGCGGGATCACGATCACGTCCGCCGCGACGACGTGCAAGTGGCGCGCCGAAGAGGGCAAGGGCGAAGAGCACCTGATCAACATCATCGACACCCCCGGGCACGTCGACTTCACGATCGAAGTCGAGCGTTCGCTGCGCGTGCTCGACGGCGCGGTCGCATGCTTCGACGGCGTTGCCGGCGTCGAGCCGCAGTCCGAGACCGTGTGGCGTCAGGCAGACAAGTACGGCGTGCCGCGCATGTGCTTCGTCAACAAGCTCGATCGCACCGGCGCCGATTTCTACTTCTGCGTCAACTCGATCATCGAGCGCCTCGGTGCCCGTCCGGCCGTGCTGTACCTGCCGATCGGCATGGAAGGCGGCTTCAAGGGTCTCGTCGATCTCGTCGAGAACCGCGCGATCATCTGGCTCGAAGAGAGCCTGGGCGCGAAGTTCGAATATGCCGAGATCCCCGACGATCTCAAGGAAAAGGCCGCGAAGTATCGCAGCGACCTGATCGAGATGGCCGTCGAGCAGGACGACGACCTGATGGAAGCCTATCTCGAGGGCAACGAGCCGAGCACGGCCGACCTCAAGAAGCTGATCCGCAAGGGCACGCTGGCGATGGCGTTCGTGCCGGTCGTTTGCGGCTCGGCGTTCAAGAACAAGGGCGTGCAGCCCCTGCTCGACGCCGTGGTCGACTATCTGCCTTCGCCGCTCGACGTTCCCGCGATCCAGGGCCTGAAGCTCGACGGCGTGACGCCGGACGAGCGTGCCTCGTCGGACGACGTGCCGTTCTCGGCGCTGGCGTTCAAGATCATGAACGATCCCTTCGTCGGTACGCTGACCTTCGCACGCATCTATTCGGGCAAGCTCGAAGCGGCATCGATGGTCACCAACTCGGTGAAGGACAAGAAGGAAAAGGTCGGTCGCATGCTGCTGATGCATGCGAACAGCCGTGAGGACATCCAGGAGGCATTCGCCGGCGACATCGTCGCGCTGGCGGGCCTGAAGGACACCACCACGGGTGATACGCTCTGCGCGCAGAACGCACCGATCATCCTCGAGCGGATGGAATTCCCCGAGCCCGTGATCGAGCTGTCGGTGGAGCCGAAGACCAAGGCCGACCAGGAAAAGATGGGCGTCGCGCTCAATCGTCTGGCGCGCGAGGATCCGTCGTTCCGCGTCTCGTCGGACCCCGAGTCGGGCCAGACCATCATCAAGGGCATGGGCGAGCTCCATCTCGAGATCCTGGTCGATCGCATGAAGCGCGAGTTCAAGGTCGAGGCGAACGTCGGTGCTCCTCAGGTCGCATATCGCGAATATCTGAAGAAGCCGGTCGACGTCGACTACACGCACAAGAAGCAGTCGGGCGGCACCGGCCAGTTCGGTCGCGTGAAGGTCAAGGTCACGCCGGGCGAGCGCGGTTCGGGCATCATCTTTAAGGACGAGATCAAGGGCGGCAACATTCCGAAGGAATATCTGCCGGCGATCGAGAAGGGCTTCCGCGAAACCGCAGCGTCGGGTTCGCTGGTCGGCTTCCCGATCATCGACTTCGAGATCGTGCTGTACGACGGTGCCTATCACGACGTCGACTCGTCGGCGCTGGCGTTCGAAATCTGTGCCCGTGGCGCGATGCGCGAAGTGGCACAGAAGTCGGGCATCACGCTGCTCGAGCCGGTCATGAAGGTCGAGGTCGTTACCCCGGAGGATTATCTGGGCGACGTCATCGGCGACATGAACAGCCGTCGTGGCCAGATCCAGGGCACCGACAGCCGCGGCAACGCGCAGACGGTCGAGGCGATGGTCCCGCTGGCCAACATGTTCGGCTACGTGAACTCGCTCCGTTCGTTCACGCAGGGTCGCGCGAACTACTCGATGCAGTTCTCGCACTATGACGAAGTGCCGCAGAACGTTGCGGACGAGGTGAAGGCGAAGTTGGCTTAAGCCCAAGGCGCACCGAGCCAAGTTCGCTTGGCTCGGAGACGCTGAAGGGCCGGCCGGCTGCGGGCTTCCCCGAGGTCCGACGACGCGGAATTTACTTCCGCGTCGACCCGTCCGCAGGGCAGGGGGCTGGCGCAACTGAAATTGAGCCGCTACAGGGCCGCGTTCGCGTGGCCCCCGGTGGCACCGGAATTCGAATCAGAAGGTAGGAAATCATGGCCAAGGCAAAATTTGAGCGGAACAAGCCGCATCTCAACATCGGCACCATCGGTCACGTCGACCATGGCAAGACGTCGCTGACCGCAGCGATCACGAAGGTCCTCGCCGAGACCGGTGGCGCCACGTTCACCAGCTATGCGAACATCGACAAGGCTCCCGAGGAGCGCGAGCGCGGCATCACGATCTCGACCGCACACGTCGAGTACGAGACGACCGCACGCCACTACGCGCACGTCGATTGCCCGGGCCACGCCGATTATGTGAAGAACATGATCACCGGTGCAGCCCAGATGGACGGCGCGATCCTGGTCGTGTCCGCGACCGACGGTCCTATGCCGCAGACCCGCGAGCACATCCTGCTCGCACGCCAGGTCGGCGTGCCGACGATGGTCGTGTTCATGAACAAGGTCGATCTCGTCGACGACGAGGAAATCCTCGAGCTGGTCGAGATGGAAATCCGCGAGCTGCTCTCGAAGTATGACTTCGACGGCGACAACATCCCCGTCATCCGCGGTTCGGCTGTTGCAGCCCTGAACGACGTCACGCCCGAGATCGGCCATGACGCCGTTCTGAAGCTGATGGAAGCCGTCGACACGTTCCTGCCGCAGCCGGAGCGTCCGCTCGACAAGCCGTTCATGATGCCGATCGAGGACGTGTTCTCGATCTCGGGTCGCGGCACGGTCGTCACCGGCCGCGTCGAGACCGGCGTTGTGAAGGTCGGCGAGGAAGTCGAGATCGTCGGCATCCACCCGGCGGTCCGCAAGACCACGGTCACGGGCGTCGAGATGTTCCGCAAGCTGCTCGACTCGGGCCAGGCTGGCGACAACATCGGCGCGCTGATCCGCGGCGTTGGTCGTGAAGAAGTCGAGCGTGGCCAGGTTCTCTGCAAGCCCGGCTCGATCAAGCCGCACACCGACTTCGCATCGGAAGTCTACGTGCTGTCGAAGGACGAGGGTGGCCGTCACACGCCGTTCTTCGCCAACTACCGCCCGCAGTTCTACTTCCGCACCACGGACGTCACCGGCACCGTCGAGCTGCCTGAGGGCACCGAGATGGTCATGCCAGGCGACAACGTCGCACTCGGCATCAAGCTGATCGCACCGATCGCCATGGACGTGGGCCAGCGCTTCACGATCCGCGAAGGCGGCCGTACGGTTGGTTCGGGTATCGTCAGCGGTATCTCGAAGTAATCTTCCACGCCTTCGGGCGTCGAACGAAAGAGCCCGGCTTCTCGCAAGATAGGCCGGGTTTTTTTGCGTCTGGGCGCGGCGGGGCGGATAGGCTCGCGAACTGGTCACCCAAGCCTCCGCGATCGATCATGCAGCGTCGCCTAGCCGCATGGGGGCGCACAATATGTTAACCTAGGGATGACCAACCTGGATCATTAACGCACGATATCGTGTTAGCTTAGAGACGATGACGGGCTTTCACCGCCAGGGGGCACGACCGATGTTCGATTTCCAGCTTGAACCCGAGATACCGTTGCTGACGGTCACGCGCTCCGGGTCGTGGTCGGTCGACACGATGATGGCCTATGAACCGCTCCTGCGCCGCGAGCTCGCCCTGCTGGAGATATCGGGTCGCCCGCGGTGCTGCATCCTCGATATTCGCTCGACCACGGCGCCGGCGCATGATGTCGGTGCCGCACTGAGGGCGATGGTCGCGCGCCTCGGCCACCTGCGGCCGGACCGGATCGCGGTGGTATCGTCGTCTGGTATTCGCGAGCTACGGGCGCAGCGCACGGCTAGTCCCGACTACCGGATCTTCGCGTCGATGCGACTCGCCCGCGAATGGATCACGGAAGCGTCCGCCATGCGGTTGGGCACGACCATCCACGACCAGCCAAGCAGGGTGGAGCCCGAGGGCCTCACCGTGCATGTCCGCGGCCCGTCGAACGTCGACATCATCCTGACGCCGGCCGCTGCGCTGGAAACCGCCAAGCGCATGGGTGATGCGGCAGTGGACGTTATCCTGGAAAGCGTAAAGCTCGTTTCGGGACCTCAGGTCGCGGCATAGGACTCCGGCCGGGGAGGGCGGCGCGGCCGTACTACGCCGCGAAAATCACCCACCCCCGGTTGCATTCCCCCGCGGCCTCCCGTACAGGCCCGCCTTCGGTTTGAACATCAATCAGCAAGAGCCCTGAAACGGGCCCGCTCTTTCGCATCGGTAGGGACTATGGACAGCAATATCCGCATTCGTCTGAAGGCGTTCGATCATCGCGTGCTTGATCAGGCCACTGGCGACATCGCCGACACCGCCCGCCGCACCGGCGCGCTCATCCGTGGTCCCATCCCGTTGCCGACGCGCATCGAGAAATTCACGGTTCTGCGCGGTCCTCACGTCGACAAGAAGTCACGCGAGCAGTTCGAGGTTCGGACCTACAAGCGCATGCTCGACATCGTGCAGCCGACCCCGCAGACGGTGGACGCGCTGATGAAGCTCGACCTCGCCGCTGGCGTTGACGTAGAGATCAAGCTCGCCTGAGCGAGTTTGCCTTTAGCCCCCGCGAAGGCGGGGGTGGCCTGTTGACGTAGTCAACGGGCTGGCTTAAGGGCCTCGCTTCCCCGGCGGGTTATCTCGCCGGGTTCGTGTTCCCGCGGAGGCGGGGATCCAGTTCGGAACCGGCTTCGGCCAGCGTCCGACTGAAAAAGAGATACCGCTGGTGGCTTGCTACCGGGTCTGCGTCTCCCGTTTCGTCCGGTTCGCCGGATCCCAGCCCGGGACGGGGGCTCGCATCGCATATTCCGGGCTGGAAGGGGCACCATCGAGGCATTCGCTTCGGTGGCGTTTCGTATTTGGCGCCTTGTCGTGGTTGATCCGCGGCGGGTGCCGCAAGCCCCCGGAGAATCGTCTCGCGGGGGCCTCTGTCGAGGAAGGGACAAGATCATGCGTACTGGCGTGATCGCGAAGAAGATGGGGATGACCCGCCTGTTCCAGGACGATGGTCGGCATGTGCCGGTCACGGTTCTGGCACTCGAAGGCAATCAGGTCATTTCCGTTCGCGAAATGGATCGTGACGGCTACACCGCCGTCCAGCTTGGTGCAGGTGTCGCCAAGTCGAAGAATGTCGCAAAGCCGCAGCGCGGCCATTTCGGCAAGGCCGAAGTGGAGCCCAAGGCTGTCGTCCATGAGTTCCGCGTGAACGCTGACGGCCTGCTCGACGTTGGTGCCGAGATTTCGGCAGACCATTATGTCGCAGGCCAGATCGTCGATATCCAGGGCCGGACCCAGGGTAAGGGCTTCCAGGGCGGCATGAAGCGTTGGGGCTTCGGCGGTCTGCGCGCGACCCACGGCGTCTCGGTCTCGCACCGTTCGCTCGGTTCGACCGGTCAGCGCCAGGATCCCGGCAAGGTCTTCAAGAACAAGAAGATGGCCGGCCACATGGGCGACAAGTATCGCACCCAGCAGAACCTCGAGATCGTATCGACCGACGTCGAGCGTGGTCTCCTGTTCGTCAAGGGTTCGGTTCCTGGCTCCAAGGGCGGCTGGCTCTTCGTCAAGGACTCGGTGAAGGTCGCGCGCCACGCCGACGCACCGTTCCCCGCCGGTCTCAAGACCACCAACAGCAACACTGCAGCAGATACGCCGGCCGAAACGACCGACGCACCCGCAGCCGACGGCCAGGAGGGCTGAACGTGAAGGTCAAGATTTCATCCTTCGCCGGTACTGACGCAGCGGACATCGAGCTCAACGACGAGGTCTTCGGCCTCGACCCGCGCGCCGACATCCTGCACCGCGTCGTCACCTGGCAGCTCGAGAAGCGTCGCGAGACGGCTCGTGGCACCCGCGAGCGTGCAGACGTTGCCCGCACCGGCAAGAAGTTCGGTCGCCAGAAGGGCGGCGGTACCGCCCGTCACGGCGATCGCCGCGCTCCGGTGTTCATCGGTGGTGGTAAGGCACACGGCGCCCGCGTCCGCGACTTCAACCCTGGCCTGAACAAGAAGGTTCGCGCGCTCGGTCTGAAGATGGCGCTGTCGAGCCATGCCAAGGCTGGTACGCTGTTCGTCATGGACAGCCTGGTCGTCGAAGGCGGCAAGACCAAGACCCTGCTCGGCGATCTCGCCAAGCTCGGTTTCGGCAAGCGCGCATTGGTGATCGACGGCGACATGGTCGAGACGAGCTTCGCGTTCGCCGCCGGCAACCTGTTCGAAGTGGACGTGATGCCGGCTGCCGGTGCCAACGTCTACGACATCCTGAAGCATGACACGCTGGTGCTGACCCGCGCCGCTGTCGAAAAGCTGGAGGCGCGCTTCCATGGCTAAGAAGCAGAACGGCACGATCGATAACCGTCACTACGACGTTATCCTCGCGCCGCACATCACCGAGAAGACGACGACTCTGTCGGAGCACAACGCGGTGGTGTTCAAGGTGTCCAACGACGCCACGAAGCCCGAGATCAAGGCCGCTGTGGAAGCGCTGTTCGACGTCAACGTCGTCGGCGTCAACACGCTGGTCCAGAAGGGCAAGACCAAGAAGTGGAAGGGCACGAACTATTCGCGCTCGGACATGAAAAAGGCAATCGTGACGTTGAAGGACGGTCAGTCCATCGACGTGACGACGGGGATCTGAGGCCATGGCACTCAAGCATTATAATCCGACATCGCCGGCACGCCGCGGTCTCATCCTGGTCGACAAGTCGTCGCTCTGGAAGGGCAAGCCCGTAAAGGCGCTGACCGAAGGCAAGCACAAGACCGGCGGTCGTAACAACAAGGGCCATGTGACCTCGCGCGGTATCGCCGGCGGTCACAAGCAGAAGTACCGTTACATCGACTTCAAGCGTCGCAAGTGGGACGTCGAGGGCATCGTCGAGCGGATCGAGTATGATCCCAACCGCACCGCGTTCATTGCCCTGGTCAAGTACCCGGACGAAGAGCTTGCCTACATCCTGGCGCCGCAGCGTCTGGCCGTCGGCGACAAGGTCCTCGCGGCCAAGAAGACCGACGTGAAGCCAGGCAATGCCATGGAACTCGGTCAGATGCCGGTCGGCACCATCGTCCACAACGTGGAGATGAAGCCGATGAAGGGTGGCCAGATCGCCCGTTCGGCCGGCACGTACGTGCAGGTCGTCGGTCGCGACAAGGGCATGGTGATGGTCCGCCTGAACTCGGGCGAGCAGCGCTACATCCGCAGCGATTGCATGGCGACGGTTGGCGCGGTCTCGAACCCCGACAACCAGAACCAGAACCTGGGCAAGGCAGGGCGTTCGCGCTGGCTTGGTATTCGTCCGCTTACCCGCGGCGTCGCCAAGAACCCGGTCGACCATCCGCACGGCGGTGGTGAAGGCCGTACCTCGGGTGGCCGTCATCCGGTCACGCCTTGGGGCAAGCCGACGAAGGGTGCGCGCACGCGTCATAACAAGTCGACCGACAAGATGATCATCCGGTCGCGTCACTCGACGAAGAGGAAGGGCTAACATGGCTCGTTCAGTCTGGAAGGGCCCTTTCGTGGACCTTCATCTGCTCAAGAAGGCAGAAACCGCCCAGGACACCAACGCGCGTTCGCCGATCAAGACCTGGTCGCGCCGCTCGACGATCCTGCCGTCGTTCGTGGGCCTCACGTTCAACGTGTACAACGGCCGCAAGTTCGTTCCCGTCTCGGTGAACGAAGACATGGTCGGCATGAAGCTCGGTGAATTCGCGCCCACGCGCTACTTCCCGGGTCACGCCGCCGACAAGAAGGGCAAGCGCTGATGTCTAAGCAGGCAGCACCCCGCAAGGTCGCCGACAACGAGGCGCTCTCGGTCGGCACCCAGATCCGCGGTTCCGCGCAGAAGCTCGGCCTTGTCGCCGCGCTCATCCGCGGCAAGAAGGTCGGCGATGCGATGAACATCCTCGCCTTCTCGACCAAGGGTATGGCGATCGAAGCTCGCAAGGTTCTGGCTTCGGCCATCGCCAACGCTGAGAACAACCACAACCTCGACGTCGACGCACTCGTCGTCGCCGAGGCTTCGGTCGGCAAATCGATCACGATGAAGCGCTTCGCGACCCGTGGTCGCGGCAAGTCGACGCGCATCCTCAAGCCGTTCTCGCGGCTGCGGATCGTCGTTCGCGAGCAGGAAGAAGCATAATGGGTCAGAAGAGCAACCCCATCGGTCTGCGTCTGCAGATCAACCGTACCTGGGACAGCCGCTGGTACGCCGAAGGCGCCGACTATGGTCGGCTCCTGCTCGAGGATCTCAAGATCCGCGCGTTCATCTTCAAGACGCTGCCGCAGGCCGCGATCTCGAAGGTCGTGATCGAGCGTCCGGCCAAGCTCGCACGCATCTCCATCTTCGCTGCACGCCCCGGCGTGATCATCGGCAAGAAGGGTGCGGACATCGAGAAGCTGCGGTCGACGATCGGCAAGATGACGTCCTCGACGGTCTCGCTGAACATCGTCGAAATCCGCAAGCCGGAAGTCGATGCCAAGCTGGTTGCGCAGGGCATCGCCGACCAGCTCGAGCGTCGTATCGCCTTCCGTCGCGCCATGAAGCGTGCGGTTCAGTCGGCGATGCGTCTGGGTGCCGAAGGCATCCGCGTGGGTTGCGGTGGTCGTCTTGGCGGCGCCGAGATCGCACGGTCGGAATCGTACCGTGAGGGCCGCGTTCCGCTGCACACGTTGCGCGCGAACATCGATTATGCCGAAGCCACGG
This sequence comes from Sphingomonas sp. R86521, assembly GCF_042466235.1. Lineage (NCBI taxonomy): Bacteria > Pseudomonadati > Pseudomonadota > Alphaproteobacteria > Sphingomonadales > Sphingomonadaceae > Sphingomonas > Sphingomonas sp. R86521. The sequence goes on from NZ_JAXHBY010000001.1 coordinate 1,617,415, forward strand.
CGCACACGTCTTACGGCGTTTGCGGCGTCAAGGTCTGGGTCTTCAAGGGCGAGATCCTCGGCAACGATCCCACGTCGTATGACCGGATCATGATGGAGGCTCAGACCTCCGGCGTGCGTCCGCAGCGCGACGATCGTCGCTAAGGGTCAGGAACAGACATGCTGCAACCAAAAAAGACCAAGTTCCGGAAGGCCTTCAAGGGCAAGATTTCCGGCGACGCGAAGAGCGGCTTCTCTCTCAACTTCGGCTCGTACGGGCTGAAGGCGATGGAGCCGGATCGGATCACCGCGCGTCAGATCGAGGCGGCTCGCCGCGCGATCACGCGTCACATCAAGCGCCAGGGGCGTTTGTGGATCCGCATCTTCCCGGACCTTCCGGTCTCGTCGAAGCCTGCCGAAGTCCGCATGGGCTCGGGCAAGGGTGCCCCGGAATTCTGGGCCGCCCGCGTCAAGCCGGGTCGGATCCTGTTCGAGCTCGACGGTGTCGAGGGCAAGATCGCCGCAGAGGCGTTCGAGCGGGCGGCCATGAAGCTGCCGATCAAGGTAAAGGTCGTTGCCCGTCTGGGTGACACCTCGCATCTGGGAGGCGAGTAAGATCATGGCTCGTATCGACGACATGAAGACCAAGAGCGACGACCAGCTGTCGGAATCGCTCGGCGAGCTGAAGCGCGAGCAGTTCAACCTCCGCTTCCAGGCGGCGACGAACCAGCTCGAAAAGCCCAGCCGCGTTCGTGAAGTCCGTCGCGACATCGCGCGGATCAAGACCCTGCAGTCGCAGCGCACCAGCGCCGCGGCCGCGAAGTAAGGAACACATCATGCCGAAGCGCGTGCTGACCGGTCTGGTCGTGTCCGACAAGGGCGACAAGACGGTGGTCGTGAACGTCGAGCGTAAGGTGAAGCACCCGCTCTACGGGAAGATCATCCGTCGCTCGAAGAAGTATCATGCTCATGACGAGAGCAACGAGTTCAAGCAGGGCGAGACCGTGCGGATCGAAGAGACCGCACCGATCTCCAAGCTGAAGACCTGGAAGGTGATCGAGCGGGTCAACACCCACGCGACGCCGGAGCGGGCTTCCGCCGAGGGGTAACCCTGCTGCCGTCATCCTGACGAACGTCAGGATCCAGAGCCAAGGGCGTAACGCTCGTGGCCCTGGGTCCTGGCTTCCGCCAGAATGACGGAACGAAGAGGGACGCTTGCGTCCCATCGCTGGGGCGGCTACAGGGCCGCTCCCCCCGGTGCGGTTTATCCGCGCCGGGGTGATTTTTTAGGCGGGGTCCGGTCGGAATCGGCCCCAAAGAGAGAAGGGATACGGATCCATGATCCAGATGCAGTCCAATCTCGACGTCGCTGACAACAGTGGCGCGAAGCGGGTGCAGTGCATCAAGGTGCTTGGAGGTTCCAAGCGTCGTGTTGCAGGTGTCGGCGACATCATCGTCGTCTCCATCAAGGAAGCGCAGCCGCGCGGCCGCGTGAAGAAGGGCGACGTTCACCGCGCCGTCATCGTCCGCACCGCCAAGGACATCCGTCGCGCAGACGGCACGGTCATCCGCTTCGACGGCAACGCCGCGGTGCTGGTCAACAAGAACGAGGAGCCGATCGGCACCCGTATCTTTGGCCCAGTCGTTCGCGAACTGCGTGGCAAGAAGCACATGAAGATCATCAGCCTCGCGCCGGAGGTGCTGTAATGGCGTCCGCTCGTATCAAGAAGGGTGACAAGGTCATCATCCTGTCCGGCAAGGACAAGGGCAAGACCGGCGAAGTCACCATGTCGATGCCGAAGGCCGACAAGGTCGTCGTTGCAGGCGTGAACATCGCTGTTCGCCACACCAAGCCGACCCAGGGCGACCCGCAGGGTGGCCTGGTCCGCAAGGAAGCGCCGATGCACGTTTCGAAGGTCGCGCACGTGACCGCCGACGGCAAGCCGACCCGCGTCCGCTTCGAGGAGCAGGACGGCAAGAAGGTCCGTGTCGCGGTCAAGACCGGGGAGAAGATCAATGGTTGATCAGAACACTGGAGCCGAGAGCACCGGTACCGAGGTCGTCTACACGCCGCGCATGCGCAAGCTGTACGACGAGACGATCATCAAGGCGATGACCGAGAAGTTCGGCTACAAGAACGTCATGGAGATCCCTCGGCTCGACAAGATCGTGCTGAACATGGGCGTTGGCGAGGCTACCCAGGACAAGAAGAAGGTCGACCAGGCCGCTTCTGAAATGGAGCTGATCGCCGGCCAGAAGCCCGTCATCACCAAGGCGAAGAAGTCGATCGCGCAGTTCAAGCTGCGTGAGGGCATGCCGATCGGCGTGAAGGTCACCCTTCGCCGCGAGCGCATGTACGAATTCCTCGACCGCTTCATCACGATCGCTCTTCCCCGCGTCCGCGATTTTCGCGGGCTCAACCCGAAGAGCTTCGATGGCCGTGGCAACTATGCCTGCGGCCTGAAGGAGCAGATCGTGTTCCCAGAAATCAGCTATGACCGGGTCGACAAGGTCCGCGGCATGGATGTGATCGTGACGACGACGGCCAAGACCGACGACGAGGCGCGCGAGCTGCTCCGTCTGTTCGGCTTCCCGTTCCCGATCGAAGACGACGCTGCCGACGAGAAGAAGGCAGCGTAACCAACTCCCTCTCCCCTCGGGGAGAGGGCAGGGGAGAGGGGGAGTGAGTCTCCCTTTCCCTACGTAGAGAAACGAGGCGCAGTCCTGGATTGCCCCTCACCCAACCCGCTCTCCGGAGCGGGGAGGGACCAGAAGAAAGAAAGAACTTAAGTCGATGGCGAAACTGAGTTCAGTCAACAAGAACGAGCGTCGCAAGGCGTTGGTCAAGCAGTATGCTCCGAAGTTTGCGGCGCTGAAGGCGATGGCCAAGGACAAGACCCTCGATGACGGCGAGCGCCTGATGGCCCGCCTCAAGATGTCGGCTCTGCCGCGCAACGCGAACCCCACCCGCATCCGTAACCGGTGCGAGCTGACCGGGCGTTCGCGCTCCTATTACCGCAAGTTCCGGCTCTCGCGGATCATGCTGCGCGATCTGGCCAACAAGGGCCTGATCCCCGGCGTCACGAAGTCGAGCTGGTAAGGACATATCATGGCAGTGACCGATCCCCTGGGTGACCTGCTCACCCGCATCCGCAATGGCCAGCGCGCGAAGAAGGACTCCGTCCTTTCGCCCGCGTCGAAGCTGCGCGTCCGCGTGCTCGACGTGTTGCAGCGTGAAGGCTATATCCGTGGCTATAGCGACGAGCAGATGGGCCCCGCAGCGGGCATCCGCATCGAGCTGAAGTATTTCGAGGGCCAGCCTGCGATCAAGCATGTCGCGCGCGTCTCGAAGCCCGGCCGCCGCGTCTATTCCGGTTCGCAGGAACTTCCCCGCGTCCGCAACGGCCTCGGCATCACCATCGTCTCGACGCCCCGCGGCGTGCTTTCGGATTCCGAAGCACGCGAGCAGAACGTCGGCGGCGAAATCCTCGCAGAGGTGTTCTGATGAGCCGCATTGGTAAGAAGCCGGTCACCGTACCGGCGGGCGTCACGCCCACGATCGATGGCAAGCAGCTGACCGTGAAGGGCCCCAAGGGTACCCTCGTGATGCCGCTGCGCGAAGAGATCAGCTACACGCTCGAGGACGGCGGCATTTCGGTGCAGCCGGCCAACGACACCAAGCGTGCTCGCGCGTTCTGGGGCATGCAGCGTACGCTGGTGCAGAACCTGATCACCGGTGTGTCGGATGGCTTCACCAAGAAGCTCCTGATCAACGGCGTCGGCTACCGTGCCGCAGCGCAGGGGCGAAACCTGAAGCTCCAGCTCGGCTACAGCCACGACGTCAACATCAACGTGCCCGAGGGCATCGAGGTGAAGACGCCGGACAACACGACGATCGAGATCTCGGGTTCGGACAAGCAGATGGTTGGCCAGCTGGCCGCGGAAATTCGTCAGTGGCGCAAGCCTGAGCCTTACAAGGGCAAGGGTATCAAGTACGACGGCGAGTTCATCTTCCGCAAGGAAGGGAAGAAGAAGTAATGACCAAGGGACTTTCTCTTTTCGCCAAGCGGCGCCGCCGCAACCGTACCGCGCTTCGCGCTCGCGCTGGCAGCCGTCCTCGGCTGTCCGTGCATCGCTCGGGCAAGCACATCTACGCCCAGGTGATCGACGATGCCGCCGGCACGACGGTCGCATCGGCTTCGACGCTGGAAAAGGACGTGCGCGGCACGTCGGGCGCCAACATCGACGCGGCGACTTCGGTCGGCAAGCGCGTCGCCGAGGCTGCCAAGGCGGCGGGCGTGACCCAGGTCGTGTTCGATCGCGGTGGCTTCCTCTACCATGGTCGCGTGAAGGCTCTTGCCGACGCCGCGCGCGAAGCCGGATTGGAGTTCTAAGACATGGCTGACGAAAACAACACGCCGGCCGCAGCTCCGGCAACTGTCGCTCCCGAGACGACCGCGCAGGACGTCACGCAGCAGGCAGCTCCTCAGCAGAGCACCGGTTATCAGGGCGGCGGCGGTGGTCGTGGTCGTCCCGGTGGCGGCGGCGGCGGTGGTCGCGGCGGCCCTGGCGGCAATCGCGGCGGCGGTGGCCCTGGTGGCAACCGTGGCGGTCGTGACGGCGGTCGCGGTGGCCCCGGCGGCAACCGTGGCGGTCGTCCCGGCAGCGATGACGGTGGCGAAGAGCTGATCGAGAAGCTGGTGCACATCAACCGCGTCTCGAAGACGGTCAAGGGCGGTAAGCGCTTCGGTTTCGCAGCGCTGGTCGTCGTCGGCGACGGCAAGGGTCGTGCAGGCTTCGGTCATGGCAAGGCACGCGAAGTGCCGGAAGCCATTTCGAAGGCTACGGCTGCTGCCAAGAAGAAGATGGTTCGCGTTCCGTTGAAGGATGGTCGCACGCTGCATCACGACGGCAACGGTCACTTCGGTGCCGGTCGCGTGACGCTGCGGTCGGCGCCTCAGGGTACCGGCATCATCGCCGGTGGCCCGATGCGCGCCGTCTTCGAGTCGCTGGGCGTTGCGGACGTTGTGACCAAGTCGGTCGGTACGTCGAACCCCTACAACATGATCCGCGCCACGTTCGAGGCCCTTGGCGAGCAGACCTCGCCCAAGGCCGTCGCACAGCGTCGCGGCAAGAAGATCGCCGACCTGCTCGGCCACGGTGGGTCGAAGACCGCCGAGGCTGATGCAGCCGCGATCACGGAGTAAGATCAGATGGCAACCATCAAGATCACGCAGACCGGTTCGCCGATCCGCCGCGAGAAGGACCAGCGCGCAACGCTGATCGGTCTCGGTCTGAACAAGATGCATCGTACCAGCGAGCTTCAGGATTCTCCTGAAGTCCGCGGCATGATCCGCAAGGTTCAGCACATGGTGTCGGTCGAGGGCTGAGCTTTTTCTGTTTTCCTGCGAACGCAGGAACCCAGGATCACAAACGACCGCCATGGTAACCCTGGGCTCCTGCCTTCGCAGGAACGTAAGGGACACTAGTGACAAACACGGGGAAGGGGGCTAACGGCCCCCTTCTTCTTTCTATCAGCGCGACAAAAGCGAAAGCGAGTGCAACAGCCATGAAACTCAACGAACTCCGCGACAACCAGGGTGCCCGTAAGTCCAAGATGCGCGTCGGACGCGGCATCGGCTCGGGCAAGGGAAAGACCGGCGGCCGCGGCCAGAAGGGCCAGAAGAGCCGCGAGGGCGTGTCCATCGCCGGCTTCGAAGGCGGCCAGATGCCGCTCCACATGCGTCTGCCTAAGCGCGGCTTCAACAACATCTTCCGCAAGGACTTCGCCGAGGTCAACCTCGGTGCGATCCAGCTCGCGGTCGACGCCGGCAAGATCGAAGCCAACGCAACGCTCGACCACGACGCGCTGAAGGCCGCTGGCCTGGCACGCGGCGGCAAGGACGGCGTGCGCCTGCTCGGCAAGGGCGAGCTGACCACGGTCCTCACCTTCACCGTCAACGGCGCGTCCAAGGGCGCGATCGAAGCGGTCGAGAAGGCCGGCGGCAAGGTTGACGTGATCGAATATATCGATCCGGCTACCAAGGCTGCTGCCAAGAAGGGCGTGAAGTACAAGGAGCGCCAGGCGCACAAGGCGTCGTTCAAGGCGTAACTTATGTGTCCCCGCGAAGGCGGGGACCCAGACTGGGCCCCCGCCTTCGCGGGGGAACAATTTCTGGGAAAGTTAGACAAGCCCGCTTGGGCGCCTATATGAGCGGCGGGGGCGTAACAACGCATCCCGCCGTTCTTGTTTCCAGGATATCTTGACGCATGGCATCCGCAGCCGACCAGATGGCGCAAAGCATCAGCCTTTCGAAATTCGCGAAGGCGACCGACCTCAAGAAGCGTCTGTGGTTCACGATCGGTGCGCTGATCGTGTTCCGCTTGCTCAGCTACGTGCCGCTGCCGGGGATCGACCCGACCGCGCTCGGCGTGCTGGGGCAACAGACTCAGGGCGGCGTCCTCGACTTCTTCAACACCTTCTCGGGCGGTTCGCTCAGCCGGATGTCGCTGATCGCGCTCGGCGTGATGCCCTACATCACCGCCTCGATCGTGGTGCAGCTTGCGACCTCGCTGAGCCCTACGCTCGCCGCGATCAAGAAGGACGGCGAATCGGGCCGCAAGCGCCTGAACCAGTACACCCGCTACGGCACCGTCGGACTGACCGCGGTGCAGGGCTATTTCATCGCCGTCGGCCTCGAGACGCTCGGCGCCAACGCCGGTGTCCAGGCGGTGATCGAACCCGGCATGCTGTTCCGCATGACCGCGGTCGTCAGCCTGATCGGCGGCACGATGTTCCTGATGTGGCTGGGTGAGCAGATCACCAGCCGCGGCATCGGCAACGGCGTCTCGCTGATCATCATGGCCGGCATCGTCGCACATCTGCCGACCACGCTGGTCAACCTGCTCGAAGGCGGTCGCTCCGGCAGCCTTGATCCGATCAAGCTGATCGGCATCGTGATCGCCGTCGTCCTGCTGATCCTGTTCATCTGCTTCATGGAGCGCGCCCAACGCCGCATCCTGATCCAGTATCCCAAGCGCCAGACCCAACGCGGGATGCAGGCCGATCGCAGCCATTTGCCGCTCAAGATCAACACCGCCGGCGTGATCCCACCGATCTTCGCGTCGTCGCTGCTGCTGATGCCGCTGACGATCACGCAGTTCGCGGGCAAGTATGCCGCCGGGCAGAGCAAGTGGGGCGATTTCATCATCACCCTCAACCAGTACCTCCAGCACGGTTCTCCGGTGTATATGCTGCTGTACGGCGCGGGCATCGTGTTCTTTTCGTTCTTCTACACTGCCGTCGTCTTCAATCCGGAAGAGACCGCGGACAATCTGAAGCGGCATGGCGGGTTCATCCCCGGCATCCGTCCGGGCAAGAACACCGAGAATTATTTCGATTACGTGCTGACGCGCATCACCGTGATCGGTGCGGCGTACCTGACCATCATCTGTCTGTTGCCGGAATATCTCGTCACCGCGCTGTCGATCCCGTTCTACCTCGGCGGGACTAGCCTCCTGATCGTGGTCAACGTAACGATGGACACGGTTACGCAGATCCAGTCGCACCTGCTGGCACACCAGTATGGCGACCTGATCAAGAAGGCGAAGCTGAAGGGCGGCCGCCTGCGCTGAGGCGCGACGGTCGATTTTAACTCCGCACGGACGAGGGAGTGCGTTTCGTGAATATCATCCTGTTGGGACCGCCTGGCGCGGGCAAGGGCACGCAGGCCGCGACGCTGGTCGACACCCGCGACATGGTCCAGCTGTCGACTGGCGACATGCTGCGTGCAGCGGTCGCGGCTGGTACGCCGGTCGGGCTTCAGGCCAAATCGGTCATGGCATCGGGCGGTCTCGTTTCGGACGAGATCGTCTCGGGGATCATTGGCGAACGGCTCGATCAGGACGACACCGTGTCGGGCGTCATCTTCGACGGCTATCCGCGCACCGCGGCGCAAGCCGAGGCGCTTGACGGACTGCTCGCCGCGCGCGGCCGCACGCTCGACTACGTCATCGAACTCGACGTCGACGAGGCTGCGCTGATCGATCGTGTCGTCGGTCGCTACACCTGTGCCAAATGCGGCACCGGCTATCACGACCGCTTCAAGAAGCCTGCGGTTGCCGGGGTCTGCGACGTTTGCGGTTCGACCGAGTTCAAGCGTCGGCCTGACGACAACGCCCAGACCGTCCATACCCGGATGGCCGAATACCGCGCCAAGACCGCGCCGATCCTCCCGATCTACGAAGCGCGGGGCCTGGTCCGCCGCGTCGACGGGATGGCGGACATTGCGCACGTCGCCGCCGCGATCGCAGCGATCCTGGACGCGCAATAACGCGGCAAGCTCGGGCGCCCGCCGTGCTGGGAGTTGCGAGGATGACGAAATTGTCACCCCGCGGTCACCCGGGCGGTCGTGCATGATCTCTAGAAGCAATCCGTGTCTGCACTGCAGGCGCTTCAGTTTCCAGAGATCGGTGCCCGACACTCCCGGGGGTGCCGTGGAGGCCGGCGGGGAGGCTTCTCTCCGCCGGCCTTTCCTATATGGTGACAGGTGAAAGCGATGACGCCGTGAAGATCCTGATCGTCGAGGACGACGCCTCCACCTCCGCCTATCTGGCCAAGGGGTTGTCCGAGGCGGGGCACGCCATCGAAGCCTGTGCCGATGGCCGCGACGGCCTGTTCCTGGCCAGCGAAGGCATCTTCGACCTCGTCATCGCCGACCGGATGTTGCCGGGGCTGGACGGCCTGTCGATGGTCAGCGCGATCCGCGCCGCCGGCATCGCTACTCCGGTCCTGATCCTGTCCGCACTCGCCGCGGTTGACGACCGCGTCGATGGCCTGAAGGCCGGCGCCGACGATTATCTGTGCAAGCCGTTCTCGTTCGCCGAACTCTCGGCACGCGTCGAAGCCCTCGCGCGTCGTGCCGATCGCGCCGGGACTGAGCCGCAAAAGACCCGCTTGTCGGTCGGCGACCTCGAGATCGACCTGCTCGCGCGCGCAGTCTCGCGCGCCGGCCGCACGATCCCGCTGGGCGCGCGCGAATTCAACCTGCTCGAATTCCTCGCCCGCCACGCCGGACAGGTCGTCACCCGCACGATGATGCTGGAGAAAATCTGGAACTATCACTTCGACCCAGGCTCAAACGTGGTCGACGTCCATATCGGCCGCCTGCGCCGCAAGCTCGAGGACGGCTTCCCGACGCCGATCCTCCACACCGTGCGCGGGGCAGGATACCGGCTCGCCGTAGAAGGCTGACGCACGGCGTGATCCGCCTTTCGGTTACCGCGCGAATCGCGCTGCTGGCGATCGCGTTGGCGCTGGTATCCAATCTCGCGCTGGTCGGCTTCGTCTGGAAAACTACCAGTGCGGATGCGATCGACGCGATCCACCTGGAAACGACGGAGCAGTCCGATGCCCTGCGCGCGGTCTGGCGCGGTGGTGGGCTGCCTGCGCTGCGCCAGGCGATCGACAGCGCGGTGGTGCCTGGGGACGTTTCGCTGGTGCTGGCGGTGGTCGGCCCGGATGGACGACCGCTGGCGGGCATCGCCCCGGCCCGCCTTGCCGTCCCGCTAAAGCCGACGTCCTTTCGCATAGCCCGCCTCGGTCGGGACCAGCTGTGGTCGGCGCGCGAGACTGGGTATGCGCTCCACCCGATCGGCCCGGACTGGCTGCTGACCGGTCGCAACCTCGACCTGATCGCTGCCGAGGAGCGCGCGATCGAACGCGCGCTTGCGGTTGCGGTGCTCCTGTCGCTCGGGCTCGGCGTGCTCGGCGGCCTTGTCCTGACCCGCTATGTCGGGCGTCGCCTGGATGCCATTGCCAGCGTCGTCGAGACGGCGGGGGAGGGCGACCTGTCTCGCCGCGTGACCCTCGTCACCGATGGCAGCGACGCGTTCGACCGTCTGGCGGCGCGCCTCAACGTCATGCTCGGCAAGCTCGAAGGGGTGATGGCCGAACTGCGCATCGTCACTGACAGCCTGGCGCACGATCTGCGCTCGCCGCTCGCCCGGCTGCGCACCAAGACGGAGCAGGCGGTGCTGATCGCCGACCCCGACGCGCGCGAAGCCGCGCTCGGTGGGCTGTTGGTTGAGACCGACCTGGTCATGCGCATGCTGACGATGGTGATCGAGATCAGCCGCTCGGGTTCGGTGTCCCGCGATCGCTTCATCCAGGTCTCGCTTGCCGACCTGCTCGAGGAGATCGCGGAACTGTACGCGCCCGTCGCCGAGGATGCCGGGCTGGTCTTCACCGTGGCGATCGACGACCGCCCCCCACCGATGGCGCTACACCGGGAACTCATGATCCAGTCGATCACCAACCTGATCGACAACGCACTGCGCCACGGTGCGGGGGGTGGTGAAGTGACGTTGCGCCTCGTCCACCGCACCGATGGCATCGCGGTCCAGGTCGAGGACCGCGGCCCCGGTATTGCCGAAGCCGACCGGGCGCAGGCGATGAAACGGTTCGGTCGGTTGGACAGCGCGCGCTCGACCCCGGGGGCGGGGCTCGGCATGGCGCTGATCGAGGCGGTCGCGCGACTTCACGAGGGGCGGTTCGAACTCGCCGACAACGCGCCCGGCCTGATCGCGCGGATCGTATTGCCGGTTTAGGCGCCGTTCGGCCCTCCGTCGCCCCACAACGTCATCCCGGGCTTGTCCCGGGATCCAGGGTTATTGGCGCTACCTGTCGTAACCCTGGATCCCGGGACAAGCCCGGGATGACGGAGAAGTGGTGCGTGTCCCCCCACTGCCGTGAGGGCCTCGTACCATGACAGTTCGTTGCCAGTTGGTTCCGAACATAGCCGATCCCGTCGGCGACCGTGCGACGCACGGCCGATCATCGGGCTGGCCCCAGACCGGCATACCGGCCAATATACCCGCATGGACGCACTCACCATCTTCGGCCTGTTCGCCGTCACCTTCATGCTCGTCTGCTACGTCCTCGAATCACGGTCGCACTGGTGGCAGCTCGGGTTCGCGCTTGGCTGCCTGCTCGGATCGGCCTATGGTTTCCTGCAGGGCGCCTGGCCGTTCGGCGCGGTCGAGCTGATCTGGTTCGTCGTCGCGATGCACCGGTGGTGGAAGACGCCGGCCAAGATGTCGGCCAAGCCGCAACTTGGGGAACCCGCCGCTTGACAGAGCGTTTGCGCGCCCTTACCTGAGTTCCTCCCGACAACCCGGTTTCCGGCGACGCTCGTTTGCGTTCGTCGCTATCGTGCGTTTCGGATCATCGCTAGGAGATGGGCGCCGTGCAGCCATGCCGGGGCCCGTGGAGCAGGAGAACCAAGTTCATGGCACGTATCGCGGGTGTTAACATCCCGACCAACAAGCGCGTCGTTATCGCGCTGACCTATATCCACGGCATCGGTTCGACCAAGGCCAAGGAAATCACGGCAAAGCTCGGCATTGCCGACACGGCGCGCGTCCAGGACCTGACGGACCAGGAAGTGCTGCACATTCGTGAGGCGATCGACGCCGACTACACGGTTGAGGGTGACCTCCGCCGCCAAGTGTCGATGAACATCAAGCGCCTGATGGATCTCGCCTGCTATCGTGGTCTTCGTCACCGCAAGGGCCTGCCGGTCCGCGGCCAGCGCACGCACACCAACGCGCGCACCCGCAAGGGCAAGGCCAAGCCGATCGCCGGCAAGAAGAAGTAAGCAACGCTTGCTTCTCCGCCGCCTCTCGCAGCGCGGCGTTACCCAAAGATATAGGTCAGGAACGAACCCATGGCACGCGAACCTCAGCGCATTAAGCGGCGCGAGCGCAAGAACATCACCTCTGGCGTCGCGCACGTGAACGCCAGCTTCAACAACACCATGATCACGATCACCGATGCCCAGGGCAACGCGATCTCGTGGTCGTCGGCTGGCGCAATGGGCTTCAAGGGCTCGCGCAAGTCGACTCCGTACGCGGCCCAGGTCGCAGCGGAAGACGCTGGCAAGAAGGCCGCCGAGCACGGCGTCCGCACGATCGAAGTCGAGGTCAAGGGCCCCGGCTCGGGTCGCGAGTCGGCCCTGCGCGCGCTGCAGGCAGTCGGTTTCCAGATCACGTCGATCCGTGACGTGACTTCGATCCCGCACAACGGTGTGCGCCCGTCGAAGCGCCGTCGCGTCTGATTTCGGCTTTCTCCGTGCGCGGTTGTCCCTGATCAGGTCTACCACGCCGCACGGACCATGTTCTACGGCCGGTGGGCGTCCTGTCCGCCGGCCCCCAAATTAGGGGAAGCAAGTGTCTGTCAACGCAAAGAACTGGCAGGAACTCAAGAAGCCCAGCGGCCTGGAAAAGAAGGCCGGCTCCGACAGCAAGCGCAAGGCGACCTTTGTTGCCGAGCCTTTGGAGCGTGGCTTCGGCCTGACGCTCGGCAACGCGCTTCGCCGCGTGCTGCTCTCGTCGCTGCAGGGCGCAGCCGTCACCTCGATCAAGATCGAGAACGTGCTGCATGAGTTCTCGTCTCTGGCCGGCGTCCGCGAGGACGTGACCGACATCGTCCTCAACGTGAAGCAGATCGCGATCCGCATGCAGGGCGAGGGGCCGAAGCGCCTCCAGCTCTCGGCAACGGGTCCGGGTGAAGTCAAGGCCGGCGACATCGCCGTCTCGGGCGACATCGAGATCATGAACAAGGATCTCGTGATCTGCCACCTCGATGAGGGTGCGACGCTCAACATGGAGCTGACCGCCGACATCGGTAAGGGTTATGTGCCCGCGACCGCAAACCGCCCGGCCGATGCGCCGATCGGTCTGATCCCGGTCGATGCACTGTACTCGCCGGTACGTCAGGTGTCGTACAAGGTCGACCCGACTCGCGTCGGTCAGGACCTGGATTACGACAAGCTGACGCTGACGATCGAAACCGACGGCACGATCACCCCGGAAGACGCAGTCGGCTATGCCGGTCGCATCCTCCAGGACCAGCTCGCGCTGTTCGTCCACTTCGACGATTCGTCGGTGACGCGCTCGTCGGCCCCGATCGGCCAGGCAGCACCTGCTGCCGGTGGTGCGGAGCCAGCAGGCGACACGCAGCAGATCAACCGTTACCTTCTCAAGAAGGTCGACGAGTTGGAGCTGTCGGTGCGTTCGGCGAACTGCCTCAAGAACGACAACATCATCTATATCGGCGATCTGGTCGGCAAGACCGAAGCCGAGATGTTGCGTACGCCTAACTTCGGCCGCAAGTCGCTCAACGAGATCAAGGAAGTCCTCTCGTCGATGGGTCTTCGCCTCGGGATGGAAATCCCGGGCTGGCCGCCCGAGAACATCGAAGAGATGGCCAAGAAGCTCGAGCAGGAAATAATGGGCTAAGGCCAAGTCGCACCGGGTTGGCGCAAGCTAATCCGGTGCGACGCCAGCCCGGCCGGCGGGTTTCACCCGACCGACGACGCTGCTTTGCCGCGGCGCCATCCGGCCAACAAATGACATGCCCTCGGGCATGACCTTTGTGACTTTTCGACAAGGCGATGGGCGGTGGCCTTCAACACTGCCTGCTACGGGGTACCTCACACGGCCCCATAACGAACGTAAGGAATGACACATGCGCCATCGCGTAGGCGGCCGTAAGCTTCAGCGGACCTCGGCCCACCGTCTTGCTCTTTTCCGCAACATGAGCGCCGCGCTCATCAAGCACGAGCAGATCACCACCACCGTCGCCAAGGCGAAGGAACTGCGCCCGTACATCGAGAAGTTGATCACGCTCGCGAAGAAGGGTGGCTTGTCCAACCGTCGTCTCGCGCACGCCAAGCTGCTCGACGATGCGCAGCTGATCAAGCTGTTCGACACGCTGGCTCCGCGTTATGCCGACCGCAACGGTGGCTACACCCGCGTGATTAAGGCCGGCATCCGCCTGTCCGACGCATCGCCGATGGCGATCATCGAGTTCGTCGACCGCGACGTCTCGGCCAAGGGCCAGGATTCGGGTCCGGTGATGAACGACGAGGACTATAACGAAGCCGCGTAATTGCTGTTTCGCTAGTGCCGAAAGAGGCCGCGTTTCCCATCCGGGAGGCGCGGCCTCTTTCGTTACGGTCCCCATCCGGCTATGCGCCCCGGATGGAGCATCCCGACAGCATTCTCATCGTCGACTTCGGCAGCCAGGTCACCCAGCTCATCGCGCGCCGCGTCCGCGAAGCCGGAGTCTACAGCGAAGTCGCCCCCTTCCAGTCCGCCGCAGACGCGTTCGACCGGATGCAGCCAAAGGGTATCATCCTTTCGGGTGGCCCGGCCTCGGTCACCGCCGACAACTCCCCCCGGATCCCGCAGCGCCTGTTCGAAGCCGGCGTGCCGATCCTCGGCATCTGCTACGGCCAGCAGCTGATGTCCGCGCAGCTCGGCGGCAACGTCGTCGTCTCGGGTGACGGCGGCGAGTTCGGCAGCGCCTTCATCGACATCAAAAGCCCCTGCTCGCTGTTCGACGGCCTCTGGGCCGAGGGCGAGCGCCATCAGGTCTGGATGAGCCACGGCGACAAGGTCGACGCGATCCCCCCCGGCTTTACCCCGGTCGCGACGTCGGTCGGCGCGCCCTACGCGATCGTCGCCGACGAGGCGCGACGCTTTTACGGCGTGCAGTTCCATCCGGAAGTCGTCCATACGCCCGATGGCGCCAAGCTGATCGCCAACTTCGCCCGCCACGTCTGCGGCCTCAGCGGCGACTGGACGATGGCCGAGTTCCGCGAGACCAAGATCGCCGAGATCCGCGCTCAGGTCGGCAAGGGCCGCGTCATCTGCGGCCTGTCGGGCGGCGTCGACTCCGCCGTCGCCGCGGTACTGATCCACGAGGCGATCGGCGAGCAGCTCACCTGCGTCTATGTCGACCACGGCCTGATGCGCGCCGGCGAGAGCGAACAGGTCGTCAGCCTGTTCCGCGGCGCCTACAACATCCCGCTGATCCACGTGAACGTCGAGGAGCTGTTCCTCAGCGGCTTGGCCGGGATCACGGACCCTGAGCTGAAGCGCAAGTTCATCGGCAAGACCTTCATCGACGTGTTCGATACCGAGGCGAAGAAGCTCGGCGGCGCGGAGTTCCTCGCGCAGGGCACGCTGTACCCGGACGTGATCGAGAGCGTCAGCTTCACCGGTGGCCCGTCGGTGACGATCAAGAGCCATCACAATGTCGGCGGCCTGCCCGAGCGCATGAACATGAAGCTTGTCGAACCGCTGCGCGAGTTGTTCAAGGACGAGGTCCGGGTCCTGGGGCGCGAACTCGGGCTGCCGGAAATCTTCGTCGGCCGTCACCCGTTCCCCGGACCTGGCCTCGCGATCCGCATCCCCGGCGAAGTCTCCAAGGAACGCTGCGACATTCTCCGCAAGGCTGACGCCATCTATCTCGAGGAAATCCGCAACGCCGGACTCTACGACACGATCTGGCAGGCGTTCGCAGTGCTGTTGCCGGTGCGCAGCGTCGGCGTGATGGGCGACGGTCGAACCTACGACAACGTCCTAGCCCTCCGCGCCGTCACCTCGACCGACGGCATGACCGCCGAGGCGTTCCAGTTCCCCGGCGACTTCCTGCCGCGGGTCGCGACCCGGATCATCAACGAGGTGAAGGGTATCAACCGCGTGACCTACGACTACACGTCGAAGCCGCCCGGCACGATCGAGTGGGAATAGGGTGAGAATCGGAACCGCCGGCTGGTCAATCCCGACTGCCTTCGCCGGCGATTTCCCTTCCGGCGGTTCGCATCTCGAACGCTACGCAAGCGTGTTCTCTGCCGTCGAGATCAACTCGTCGTTCCACCGGCCTCATCGCCGGGCAACCTATGAACGCTGGGCGGCCAGCGTTCCGCCGGACTTCCGCTTCTCGGTGAAGATTCCGAAGACGGTCTCCCACACCGCGCGTCTCGTCAACTGCGACCATCTGCTGGATGCCTTTGTCAACGAGACCGGCGGGTTGGCTGGGAAACTCGAAATCGTCCTGCTCCAGATGCCGCCTAGCCTGGTCTATGACGAGCGGATCGCTGACGTCTTCTTTGGCGCGCTGCGCGATCGGCTCGCCAAGGCCACGCAAACTGCCTGCGAGCCGCGGCACGTGAGTTGGTTCGCCGAGACCGCAACCGCGTGCATGATCAGCCACCGCGTCGCCCGTGTCGCCGCCGATCTGTTCTCGTACCCGGCGGCGAACAGCCGGGTGGCTGGACCGGCCTGCACTATCATCGGCTGCACGGCACGCCGCGCGTCTATTACTCGGCGTATGACAGTGCTCGTCTCGCCATGCTTGCCAACGCTGTGGATATCGATGTCTCCACATGGTGCATCTTCGACAACACGGCGTCGGGCGCGGCCACCGGCAATGCCCTGACCCTGCAGAGCCTCGCACTGCCGGCGTAGCGCCGGATCATGCCGCGAACTGGTTCATCGTGTTGTGCGCGCCGCCGGCCTTCAGCGCAGCCTCGCCGGCGAAATACTCCTTGTGATCGTCGCCGATGTCCGATCCGGACATGCTTTGATGCCTCACGCAGGCGATACCCTCGCGGATTTCCTTGCGCTGCACGCCCTTCACATAGCCGAGCATGCCAGCCTCGCCGAAATACTCCTTGGCCAGGTTGTCTGTGCTGAGCGCGGCGGTGTGATAGGTCGGCAGCGTGATCAGGTGATGGAAGATGCCGGCGCGCTTGGCCGAATCGGCCTGGAACGTCCGAATCTGCTCGTCTGCTTCGTCGCCCAGCGGGGTGCAGTCATAATCGACGCTCATCAACCGCGCGCGGTCATAGGCGGTGACGTCGCGACCGTCCGCCGCCCAGGCGTCGAACACCTGCTGGCGGAAGTTGAGCGTCCAGTTGAAGCTAGGCGAGTTGTTGTACACGAGCTTCGCGTTCGGCACGACGTCTCGGATGCGATCGACCATGCCGGCGATCTGTTCGATGTGCGGCTTCTCGGTCTCGATCCATAGCAGGTCGGCGCCGTTCTGCAGGCTGGCGATACAGTCCATCACGCAGCGATCCTCGCCGGTCCCGGCACGGAACTGGAACAGGTTGGAGGGTAGCCGTTTTGGCCGCAGCAATTTGCCGTCACGGTTGAGGATGACGTCGCCGTTCCGAGCGGTCGCCGGATCGATCTCTTCGCAATCGAGGTAGGAGTTGTACTGGTCGCCGAGATCGCCGGGGGTCGTGCTGACCGCGATCTGTTTGGTGAGGCCGGCACCGAGCGAATCGGTGCGGGTCACGATGATGCCGTCTTCGACCCCGAGTTCGAGGAACGCGTACCGGCACGCGCGGACCTTCGCGAGAAAGTCCTCGTGCGGGACGGTGACCTTGCCGTCCTGGTGGCCGCACTGCTTCTCGTCCGACACCTGGTTCTCGATCTGCAGCGCGCAGGCGCCGGCCTCGATCATCTTCCGGGCGAGTAGATAGGTCGCCTCGGCATTGCCGAACCCGGCATCGATGTCGGCGATGACGGGCACGACGTGCGTCTGGTAATTCTCGACCGCGTTGAGCAGCCGCTGTTCCTCGATCGCGTTGCCGGCGGCGCGTGCCGCATCGAGGTCGCGGAACAGCATCCCTAGCTCACGGGCGTCCGCCTGGCGGAGGAAGGTGTAGAGTTCCTCGATCAGCGCGGGGACGGCGGTCTTCTCGTGCATCGACTGGTCGGGCAGGGGCCCGAACTCGCTGCGTAGCGCTGCGACCATCCAGCCGGACAGATACAGATAGCGGCGGTCGGTGGTGCCGAAGTGCTTCTTGATGCTGATCATTTTCTGCTGCGCGATGAACCCGTGCCAGCAACCGAGCGACTGGGTGTAGTTCGCCGGGTCGGCATCATACGCGGCCATGTCGCGGCGCATGATCGCGGCGGTGTAGCGGGCGATGTCGAGCCCGGTGCGGAACCGGTTCTGGACCTGCATGCGTGCGACAGACTCGGCGTCGATGCCGGCCCAGGTGCCGTCCCGCGCGGCGATGGTTTGGGTCATCGTGGTGATGCTCGTCTGGTACGTCATGGGCGATCCTCGCTGCGTCTGTGTCGCGGGTGTAGCGGGATCAGGGCAACCGCGGTGCCGGTACCCGCTTGCGAACGGGTCGGACTGTCCGTCAGCGCCGGCGTCAGCGCGTAACGCTGTCAATATCGCGACAACGCCCGCCACCGGGCCGCCCGGCAGATCAGATTAACCTGTGTTTACCACGTGGGTTTCGGCCTGGTTTGGTCGGAACATTCGCCGCGATGGCGCGGTTGAGGGCCTTCCAGACAGGAGACCCCCATGGCCAACGAGCACCCGAGGGACGATGCGCCGATCAGCGCCTCGAAACGCAGCGACGCTACCGCGATCGCGCATGATCAGTTCACCGACGCCAAAGGCAGCAGCATCGTCGGACGCGCAGTCACGATCAACAAGCCGGTCGGCGAACTGTTCGCGTTCTTCCGCGACTTCGCCAACCTTCCGACCTTCATGGAGAATCTCGAGCGGATCGACGTGATCGACGCGAAGCGCTCGCACTGGGTCGTGAAGGGCCCGGCGAAGCTGACCTATGAATGGGATGCGCTGGTCACCGACGAGGTGCAGGACCGCTACATCGAATGGACGTCGCAGTCGGGTGCCGATGTCGACAACAGCGGCCGCGTCGAGTTCCGCGATGCCGGCGCACGCGGCACCGTCGTGACCGCGACGATCATGTATGATCCGCCGGGCGGCGTGGTCGGCAAGCTGATCGCGAAGATGTTCCAGCGCGAACCCGCGATCCAGGCGCGCCGCGACCTGCGGCGCTTCAAGCAATTGATGGAAACCGGCGAGATCGCAACCGCCGCGATGAACCCGAAACAACGTGAAGAGGAGCTCGCCTGATGCGCGCACTGGCATGGCACGGCAAGCATGACGTCCGCGTTGATACCGTGGACGACCCCGAGATCGTCAATTCGCGCGACTGCATCATTAAGGTGACGGCGACCGCGATCTGCGGGTCCGACCTGCATCTGTACGACGGCTATATTCCGACGATGCAGGCGGGCGACATCCTGGGCCATGAATTCATGGGCGAGGTCGTCGAGGTCGGCGCCAAGTCGACGCTGAAGAAGGGCCAGAAGGTCGTGGTGCCGTTCACGATCGCATGCGGCAGCTGCTATCACTGCGGCAAGCACCAGTATTCGGCGTGCGACAACGGCCTGCCGTCGGATAACCAGGACATCGCGCAGGAGCTGTACGGCCAGCCGATGTCGGGCCTGTTCGGCTACAGCCACATGACCGGCGGCTATGCCGGCGGCCAAGCGGAATATGTCCGTGTTCCCTTCAGCGACGTTGGACCGATCGTCATCCCCGAGGGCGTGGACGACGAGAAGGTGCTGTTCCTCTCCGACATCCTGCCGACCGGGTGGCAGGCGGCGGAATATGCACAGATCGAACCGGGTGACACGGTCGCGGTCTGGGGCTGCGGCCCGGTGGGACTGTTCGCGGTGCAGTCGGCATTCCTGATGGGCGCCGAGCGCGTGATCGCGATCGATCATTTCCCCCACCGCCTCGAGCTTGCGAAGCGGTTCGGCGCGGAGACGATCAATTTCGAACAGTCCGCGGTGTACGAAGCGCTGATGGAGATGACCGGCGGGATCGGACCCGATGCGGTGATCGACAGCGTCGGGCTGGAGGCACACGGCTTCTTCGTCGACAATGTCATCGACCAGATCAAGGCGTCGACCTTCCTCGGCACCGACCGCGCGCATTCGATCCGCCAGGCGATCATCGCGTGCCGCAAGGGCGGACGCGTGTCGATGCCGGCGGTCTATGGCGGCTTCATCGACAAGTTCCCGCTCGGCGCCTTCATGGAGAAGGGGCTCACGCTCAAGACCGGGCAGACGCACGTCCAGCACTACATGCCGGCGCTGCTCAACGCGATCATGGAGGGCAAGATCGATACGACCTTCCTGATATCGCACCGGATGGACCTAGAGGACGCCCCCAAGGGCTACGACATGTTCAAGAACAATCAGAACGAAGTCACCAAAGTCGTTCTGAAACCCGGCTTCAATTGATCTCGCTCCCCTCCCGCTCGCGGGAGGGGCTGGGGGTGGGCTCGCGCCTGCCTCCCAAGTTCCGCTCGATCGAGAGCGCCAGCCCACCCCCAACCCCTCCCGCAAGCGGGAGGGGGGAAAAAGGAAGAATGACATGGCCAATAAATTCGCGATCATTACCGGGGCTTCGACCGGGATCGGCTTCGAACTCGCTACGCTCGCGGCGAAGGATGGATACGACATTCTGGTCGTCGCCGACGAGCCGCTGATCAACGCCGCGGCGGAAGACTTCAAGCAGTTCGGTACCGACGTCCAGTCGGTCGAGGCGGACCTGTCGTCGTTCGAGGGTGTCGACCAGCTTCTGGCCGCGGCCGGTGGACGCCAGATCGACCTGCTCTGCGCCAATGCGGGCCGCGGGCTGGGCAAGGCGTTCCTCGACCAGGATGTCGCCGAGTGGCGCAAGGTGATCGACACCAACGTCGTCGGGACGTCGTACCTGCTGCAGAAGGTGCTGCGCGACATGGTAGCGCGCAACGACGGCAAGGTGCTCGTGACCGGGTCGATCGCGGGCTACATCCCGGGTGCGTTCCAGGCGGTGTACAATGGCACCAAGAGCTACGTCGACAGCTTCGTCGCGGCGATCCAGAACGAGATCAAGGAGTCGGAGGGCGTCACGCTTACCAACCTGATGCCCGGGCCGGTCGAGACCGAGTTCTTCGACCGCGCGCACATGATGGACACGTCGGTTGGGACCGATCCTAAGAAGAGCGATCCGGCGGACGTCGCGAAGGACGGCTGGGATGCGGTGATGGCGGGCAAGGCGGCGATCGTGTCGGGCTGGAAGAACAAGATCCAGTCTGCGGTCGCCAACATCACGCCGAATGCCGTGCTGGCCGAACAGCATCGCAAGATGGCCGAGCCGGGTACCGCCAAGGACTGACGGTCCGCGGCCTTCCCGATGTGACACGACCGACGTCCGTGGGAGCGATCCCGCGGACGTTGGCTATTTGGCCCAGGTCGTGACCGCGAGCATCAGCGCCATTCCCGCGAGGCTGGCGAAGGTGGTGCGAAGCCGGGGGTCGCGAAGGTGGCTGCGAGGGACGAGTTCGCAAGCGCCGATGTAGAGGAAGGCGCCGGCGAACGCGGCTAGCAGCGGGGCCAGCATCGCGCTCGGGATATGCACGAGCAGGCCCAGGATGACGCCGAGCAGCGGCGCGCAGCCGTTGACGACAAGCCATCGAATCGCGGTGGTGCGGCGGCTGGTCATCATCGACAGGCTGACGGTGTTGACGCCGTCGGCGATGTCGTGGGTCAGCACCGCCAACGCGATCACCCAGCCGATCTGCGGCGAGATCTGGAAGGCGAGGCCGATGCCCATGCCGTCGAGCAGGCTGTGCAGGGTCAGGCTGGCGGGGGCGAGATGCGCGCGCCAGTCGCCTTCATAGCCGCCCTTGGCGCCGAGCACGCGGTCGAGCAGCATATAGCCGCCGAACCCGACCGCGGTGCAGCCGATCACGGTGCGCGCGTCGTAGACCCCGGCGGCAAGACCAAGCGCCTCGGGAACGAGGTCGAAGAACGACACGCCGAGGACGATGCCGGCGGTGAACGCGGCGATCAGCGTGATCCGCGATGCGAGCTTCAGCGCGAGGAACCCGCCGAACAGCGTCGCGAGGCTCGCCGCCAGGCCGAACGCGAGCGGGATGAACAAGGGTCCGTTCATGGCTGCGCCTGTCGCGCGTGACGATCCAGTCTCAATTCCGTGTCACTTCCGTCATCTGCACCGACAGCGTCCTAAGACAGGATGATACACTGTATCGCAATCATAATCGGTGGCTGCGGTGCGAAAGGTCACAAAAGTCACGTCGAAGGCCCATGAAATCGTTGGCGTCTCTGGCGGTAGGCAAGGGACGAATCGGACAGCGGTCGCAGCCTCGCAGATACTGGCGGTGTAGGACAGCGGCCGCAGCACACCGTCGTTCAGTTCGCTATTGCGAATGACTTGCAACCTCCGCTAGGGCGATGCCGTGTCCGTTCCACAGCATCCTGCGTTATCCGCTCGCCGGCAGCATCATCGTCCCCGCGTCCGGCGGGTGGCGCTTGCGATGGCCGGGCGAATCGCGACCGCGCTGGTCGGCGGCTATGCGGCGGCGGTGGCACTGGCGACGCTCGCCGCGCGATTGCTGCCGATCGACCGCGCCGAGGCGACCAGCTGGGCGATGATCCTGTCGTTCCTGGTCTATGCCGGTCTGGCGCTGTGGGCGTTCCAGGAACGACGTCTGGCACGAGTCGCGCTGGTGATCTGGGGATCGGCCGTTCTGGCGGGTAGCCTCGCCTATCTGCTCGGGGTGCGGCCGTGAGGGCGACGCTGCGACAGAGCATGGCGTGGATCCATGGTTGGCTGGGCCTGATCGCGGGCTGGATCCTGTTCGCGATGTTCCTGACCGGGACCGCGAGCTATTTCCGGCCCGAGATCACCCAGTGGATGCAACCCGAATTCCGCAGCGTGCCGGTTGGCGCGCCGCGCGCCGCGCAGACCGCGGCGGCGTATATGCAGCGGGTCGGCGCGGACGACGTGCAGTGGTTCGTCTACCTGCCCGACGCGCGGACCAGCGCGACGCGGATCTACGAACAGCGCAATCCGGCATCGAAGGTCCCTGCGGTCGCGGCGGAGATCGTGCTCGACCCCGCGACCGGGCAGCCGCTGCGCGCGCGGGCGACGCAGGGCGGCGAGCATTTCTACCGGTTTCATTTCCAGTTGCAGCTGCCCTACCCGTGGGGACGCTGGCTGGCCGGACTGTGCGCGATGTTCATGCTGGGCGCGATCATCTCGGGCGTCATTACGCACAAGCGGATGTTCGCGGACTTCTTCACGATGCGCTGGAACAAGGGTCAGCGCAGCTGGCTCGACGCGCATAACGTCTCGGCGGTGCTTGCGCTGCCCTATCACGCGATGATCACCTATACCGGGCTGATCACGCTGGTGGCGATGTACATGCCGTGGCCGGTGATGGCGAACTACGCCAAGCCGCTCGATTTCGGGGCGGTGGCGTTCGGGATCCCCGCGGACCGGGTGGCGACCGGCAAGCCCGCGCCGCTGGTCGATATCGGGCCGCTGGTCGCGAAGGCCGAGGCGCGGTTCGGGGCGCCCGCAACCCGGCTGGTGGTGCGCAATCCGAACAATTCGGCGGCGACCGTGACGGTCTATCGCCATCCGAGTGCGTCGCTCAATGCGCGTGGGCCGTCGGTGACCTATTCGGGCAGCGACGGGCGCGTGCTGGAGGCGTCTGGCGGCAGCGGACCGGCGATCGCCACCGCCGGCGTCATGCTGGGGCTGCACGTCGCGCAGTTCGCCGGGACGGCGCTGCGCTGGACCTATTTCGCGCTCGGGCTGACCGGCGCGGCGATGGTCGGGACCGGGCTGTTGCTGTGGACCGCCAAGCGTCGCAAACCGGGGGCCGTGCCATTCTTCGGGCTGGTGCTGGTCGAGCGGCTCAACATCGCGGTGGTCGCGGGGTTGCCGCCGGCGATGGCGGCGTACCTTCTCGCCAACCGGCTGATCCCTGCAGAGGCTGTCGGGCGCGCGGACCTGGAAGTATCGGCGATGTTCTGGACCTGGGGCGTGCTGGCGGTGCTGCAGTTGGCGCGACCGGCGAGACGGGCCTGGGCGGAAGGGTTCGCGATCGGGGCTGCGGCATTCGCTGCGATCCCGGTGGTCAACGCGGTGACGACGACCCGGGGGCTGCCCGGATCGCTGTACGACGGCGATACGCTGTTCGCGGCGTTCGATCTGGCGATGGTCGCGGTTGCGGCGTTGCTGGCGATCGGCGCGTGGCGTGCCGGACGGACGGTAAAGGCGCCGGTGGTACGGCGGGTGCGGGAGATGGCGCATGGTTGAGATCGTCGTGACGAGCTTCGTCGCGTGGCTGTTGCTGGCCGCGGCATCGTACAAATATCGGCGCGATCTGGGCATATCGGCACCGGCGATGATAACCGCGTTGCGCGTCGCGGCGGCGATGCTGCTGATGCTGGCGCTGGTCCGATGCGGCGCGCCGATCAGCGGCGAGCGATGGGTGCGGTTTCTCGGCGGCAGCGCGCTGGCCGCCGTGGTGCTGGTTGCGCTGCTGTCGGTCGTGCCGAAGGGCGCATTGGCACAGTTGCGGACGGGGGCAATGTTGCGGGCGAGGGCGCGCGACCCCAAATAGGGTGGGATCAGGAGAACCCCATGCCGACCTATCAAAAGACCGACGAAGCGATCGCCAAGCTGTCGCCCGAAGAATTTCACGTCACGCAGAACAGCGGGACCGAACGCCCCGGCACCGGCGCGCTGTTGAAGAACAAGGCGGCGGGCATCTATGTCGACATCGTGTCGGGCGAGCCTTTGTTCGCGTCGTCCGACAAATATGAGTCCGGTTGCGGCTGGCCGAGCTTCACCAAGCCGCTGGAGCCTGCCAACGTCGCTGAACTGCGCGACGCCACGCTGGGCATGGTTCGCACCGAAGTACGGTCCGCGCATGGCGACAGCCATCTGGGGCATGTGTTCGACGACGGCCCGCGCGATCGCGGCGGCCTGCGCTACTGCATCAACTCCGCCTCGCTGCGCTTCGTGGCGCGCGAGGACATGACGGCGCAGGGCTATGGCGACTATCTCGACCAGGTTGAAGACCTCGCCTGATATGCCCGGGTTGGACGGCAGTCGGATCGACGAGACCGGCACGCTGATTCGCCAGGGCGGCGCGTTTGCACTGCGGCGTGATCTTGGCGGCATCTATCTGCTGGAACTGCAGCGCGTACCCGTCGACCATGTCGAGAAGCGGGTACGCGTTATCGGTACGCTCAGCGGTCCCGATCTGGTCAGCGTCGACGGCGTCGCGGCCGCCTGAGATCAAATCGAGCCGGCCCGAAAGCAGATAAAGGCAGTTGAACTGCCAGAATTATAGCATTGGCGGGTATTCATACGCGGCAACTGCGTGTAGTCGCGCCGCAACAGGGCGAGTAGTTTCAAGGAATATGACGTGAACGACACAATCAACACCGTAGAACTCGCAGCCGAACTGACCGCAGCATGGCTCGCCAATCCCAACACCCGCACTTCCGCCGATGACGTGCCCGCGTTCCTGGTGTCGATGCATGCGGCGGTGAGCAAGCTCGCCGATGGCGGCGAAGCCGAAGTCGAGCAGGCCCCTGCGCAGACCTATGAGCCCGCCGTTTCGTCGCGCAAGTCGCTGGCGTCGCCGGACTATATCATCTCGATGCTGGACGGTAAGCCGTACAAGACGCTGCGTCGTCACCTGTCGACCAACGGCCTGACACCGGAACAGTATCGCGAGCGCTTCAACCTGAAGGCGGACTATCCGATGGTCGCCGCGACCTATTCGGAAGCGCGCCGTGCGATGGCCAAGTCCATCGGTCTCGGCCGCAAGGCTGGCACCAAGGTCGAGAAGGCTGCCGAGTCCGCGGTCAAGGGCGTCCGCAAGGGCGGCAAGGCTGCACTCGACGCAGCCAAGCAGACGCTCGGCGGCGAGGGCTGAGCTTTCGGGGCTGATTTTTAGGGGGAGGGCTGCGGTCCTCCCTTGGTCCGGCGCTTGCCTCCAAAAGAGGCTTGCGCTAAGGCCGACGCAATCGCGGGGCGGACGATAGTTCGTGCCCGCCGTTTTCCATTGATCGGAGCTATGTCAGACTATGCAGATTATCGTTCGCGACAACAACGTTGACCAGGCGTTGCGCGCGCTCAAGAAGAAGCTGCAGCGCGAGGGCGTCTATCGCGAAATGAAGCTGCGCCGGCATTACGAAAAGCCGTCGGAAAAGCGTGCCCGCGAGCGCGCTGCAGCGGTTCGCCGTTCGCGCAAGATGGACCGCAAGCGCGCCGAGCGCGACGGCGCACGGTAAGGTAACTGGCGGGCCGCGAGGCTCGCCGACCTTTTGCCGGTGCGCAGCCGCGCCGGCCGGATTGCCGCGGATCGCGGCGCCACGATATCGAGGCCTTTCATGTCGACCGTGACCGCCGTTCCGTTGCTGCCCGTCAAGCGCAGCTACCTGATCTATCTGTGGATCGGCATCGCCCTGCTGGTCGTGTCGGCGTTCGCGCTGGCACGGCAGGGCGACGATCCGCTGGCGCGCAACGCGCGGGCGAAGGGCGTGATCACGACGCCGTCGGGCCTGCAGTACAAGGTGCTCGAAAAGGGCACCGGTACCGCCAAACCGACCGACACCGACGTCGCGCTGGTCGAGTATGAGGGCAAGCTGCTCAACGGCACCACCTTCGACAAGTCGCAGCAGCCGATGCCGATGCCGGTCGCCGGCGTCGTTCCCGGGTTCAGCGAAGCGCTGAAGCTGATGCCGAAGGGTTCTAAGTACCGCGTGTGGATTAAGCCTTCGCTTGGTTACGGCGACAAGGTCACCGGGCCGATCCCGGCGAATTCCGCACTGGTGTTCGACGTGAAGCTGCTCGACTTCCTGCCCGAGAGCGTCGTGCGGCAGATGCAGGCGCAACAGGGTGCCGCCGGTCCCGGTGGGCCGGGTGGCGTGCCGATGCCGGGCGGTGCGATGCCGGGGATGCCGCCGCATGGCGCGCCACGCTGAGTTAGCTTCGCGATCGACGAGATTTCAGGGCGGGGACTTCGGTCTCCGCCCTTTTTCGTTGTGCTGCCGCTCCGTCACCCCAGCGAAGGCTGGGGTCTCTCGCGGCGGCGTCCCGCCCTTGCCGCAGAAGATCCCAGCCTTCGCAGGGATGACGGGAGATTGAGCCACACCGTCATCCTGACGAAAGTCAGGACCCAGGGTTACGGAGGGCAACGCTGGTAACCCTGGGTCCCGGGTCAAGCCCGGAATGACGGATGGTTACAGCCCGAACCGCAGCGTCGCGCGGAAGTCGCGGCCGGCGAGCGGGGAGAAGTCCTTCAGGAAGCTCGCGTGGCGCCTTGCGACGACGTCGAAGAGGTTGTTCGCGCTGAGCAAAATGCTCGTCTTGCTGTCCTTGCCGAACGGGCTGAACCCGATCGAGGCGTTGACCATCGTGTAGTCGTCGGTCCTGGTCTCGAAGGTAGTGATGCGGTTCTGGTCGAAGACGTGCTCGACCTCCAGCCGGGCGTTGGCGCGGTCGCCTTGCGCCTCGATCCCACCAAGCACGCGCATCGGCGGGATGCGGGGTACCGGGCCCTGGTCGACGATGTTGGCGTGGACGTAATCGCCGAGCGCATCGACGTTGATCACATAGCTGCCGACCCGCATCACGCGGAGCGAGGCGTTGGCCTCGAACCCGTAATAGCGCGCGTCCGCCTGCTGATACTGGAAGCAGGGCAGTTCGACGGTGCGGCCCGATGGCGCGGCGGCGGCGTCGCAGACCGACTGGCCGACCTGGTTCTCGGAGATGTAGTTGGAGAACCAGTTGTAATAGGCCGAGGCGTCGAAGCTGAACCCGTCGCCGTGCGCGTGGAGCGTGCCTTCGAGGCCCCAGCTCTTCTCGAGCTTGAAGTCGGGGCTGCCGAATTCATAGGCCTGGGTGCCGGCATGGCCACCGTTGGCGAACAGCTCCTCGCCCGACGGCGCACGCTCGGTATGCGATGCGTTGAGGCCGAGGCGGATGCGATCGGTCAGGCCGTAGGAGCCGCCGACCGAGCCCGAGACCGCGTCGAATTCGCGGGTGCCGCGGAAGAACCGCAGGTCGTTGTCGGGCGTCCGCGCGGACAGGTCGGTATGTTCGTAGCGCACCCCGCCCTCCAGCCGGATCGGGCCCGATGCATATTGCTGCAGCGTAAAGATACCGGTCTGGTTGGTCTCGTTCTTGGGCAGAAAGGCCTCGTCGCCTACGACATTGAAGATACGGTTGAAGAACTGGACGCCCGACGCCCCCTGCCATCCGCCGCGGTCGGCCTGGACAAGTTCGAGGCGTCCCTCGAGACCCTTGTTGTAGAAGGCGGTGCCGACCGAGTTATCCTCCTCGAGCTCGAAATGGCGATAGCTCGCCTCGCCGGCGCGGAAGCGGATGCGGTCGAGGAAGCCGCCGCCGGTCTGGACCTCGCCGCGGACATCGACGCGGTTCTGGACGACGTCGAGCCGCGGTGCTTCCTGCTCTTGGCCGACCGCGGTCGCGTAGCGGACAGGGACGCCGTAGAGGCTGTCGTAATGGCTGTAGGAGACGCCGAGATTGCCGGTGTCGGTGATGATCGCGGCGCCGACCCCTGCGGTCCAGGTCTCGCTGGCGGAGTTGGGCAGCTTGTTGCGCAGCGCGGCGTTGGCGGCGAAGTCGATCGGCTCGTCGGTGTCCTGCGGCAGGCCGACCTGGCTGAGTGCGGCAGCGCGCGCCGGGGCGGAGAGCAGATAGTCCTTGCCGGTGCGAAGGTCGTCGGACTTAAGGTACGAACCGTCGGCGTGGAGCACGAGATGCGGGCCGACCGCAACGTCGCCCGCCATGCCGCCCGAGCGTTCGTTCGCCGCCGAACCGTAGTTGGCGATGCCGTTCACGCGGTAGCCGTTCTCCGGCACCGTGCGCGGGATGCGGGTGTCGATGACGTTGACGACGCCGCCGACCGCCGACGACCCGAACAGCAGAGCCGACGGGCCACGCAGCACTTCGATGCGCTCGGCGAGCAGCGGGTCGATGATCACGGCGTGGTCGACGCTGGTGTTCGACACGTCGATCGAGCCGATGCCGTCGGTGAGCACGCGGATGCGCTCACCCTGGAACCCGCGCAGGATGGGCCGCGAGGCATTGGGACCGAATGACGTCGCCGACACGCCGGGCTGGCGCGCGAGCGTCTCGCCGATCGTCGGACGCAGCTGGCGGGTGAGTTCGGCACCGGTCAGCACCGACGTCCCCTGCAGCACGTCGGTTTCGCTGCGCGACACCGGCGCGGTGACGATGATCTCGCGCTGCGCCGTCGCGGAACCGGGGTCGGGACTGGAGCCGGGGTCGGCGGGTGCGGTCTGCGCGAGCGCAGGCGTCGCCGCGAGGATGGCAAGCATGCTGGCACCGAGAATCATCTTCATACTGAACTCCTGAACGTCGCGAGCCTGCTAGCTGTTAATGGTATAACGTATCAAGCCACATTGCTGCACTGCGTCAGGTTTGTCCGCAGTGTGGCGGTTGTGCACCAGTCGGCATCATGGCAGGCGACCGCGATCGGGAGACGGACATGACGGGACTGGCGCGCGGACTGATCGTATCGGCACCGCGATCGGGCAGCGGCAAGACGGTCGTGACGATCGGGCTGCAGCGCGCGCTGTCGCGGCGGGGGCTGCGTATCGGCGGCGCGAAGACCGGGCCGGATTATATCGATCCGGCATTCCACGCTGCGGCGACCGGGCGGCCGTCGTGCAACCTGGACGGGTTCGCGATGGCGCCGGCGACGATAGAAGCGCTGGCAACGGGCATCGCGGCAGAGGCTGACCTCATCGTCGCGGAGGGCGCGATGGGGTTGTACGACGGTCTCGCGCGCGGCGCGGCGACCGGTGCGACCGCGGATATCGCGGCGCTGCTGGGTTGGCCGGTGCTGCTGGTGCTCGACGCGTCGGGCGCGGCGCATTCGCTGGCCGCGGTCGCGCACGGGCTTGCGACCTTTCCCGGCGCGCCGCCGATCATGGGGGCGATCGTCAACCGATGTGCGAGTCCGCGGCATCGGCGGATGATCGAGGCGGGGTTCGCGCGGATCGCGGTGCCGTTGCTGGGGTTTCTGCCGACCGATGCGCGGCTGGAAATGCCGTCGCGGCACCTGGGGCTGGTGCAGGCGGGCGAGACTGCGGACCTGGAGGCGCGGATCGAGGCGATGGCGGACTGCATCGCCGAGCGTGTGGATCTGGACGCGGTCGTAGCGGGGGCTGGGCGTTTGCGAGCCCAGCGCATACCGTCATCCCAGCGAAGGCTGGGATCTCCCGTTGCGAGCGCGGGACAGGAGCCGCGGGAGACCCCAGCCTACGCTGGGGTGACGGTCGTGGAGGGGGATCGGCACATGACCGAGCCCAGCCGGCTGCGCCCCCCGGGCCAGCGGATCGCGGTCGCGCGGGATGCGGCGTTCGCCTTCCTCTATCCGCACATGCTGGACGGCTGGCGTCGTGCCGGCGCGGAGATCGCGTGGTTCTCGCCGCTGAACGACGAGGCGCCCGCGGACGATGCCGACAGCTGCTGGTTGCCCGGTGGCTATCCCGAGCTTCATGCCGGCCGGCTCGCGGGCAATGCGCGGTTCCTCGCTGGGCTGCGGCAGTTTGCGGCGACCCGGCCGGTGCACGGTGAGTGCGGCGGCTATATGGTGCTCGGGCAGACGCTGGCCGATTCAGAGGGCAAGGTGCACCGGATGGCCGGACTGTTGCCGGTCGAGACCAGCTTCGCGCAGCGGCGGATGACGCTCGGCTATCGCCATGTCGCGTGGCGCGAGCCGACCGGCTTCGCCGAGCGCGGCGAGATGCGTCGCGGGCATGAATTCCACTATGCGACCATCACTGGCGGGGCACCCGCCAACCTCGCCGACCTAACCGACGGAGAGGGCAATCCGCTGCCACCCGCCGGCCACCGCATCGCGCGCGTCACCGGATCGTTCTTCCATCTGATCGCCTGATTGACGTCCGGCCGGGCCGGCCCTAGCAGGCGAGCGCGTCAGGTTCCCCGGTGACGGGGATGAAAAGGGAACGGGAAAACCCCGGCTGCCCCTGCAACTGTAAGCGGCGAGTCGCCGTGCCACATGCCATTGGGACCCCAGGGACCTGAGAAGGCGGCACGGACCGGTCCCTGGCAAAGTAACCTTTGCCGGCGCCGGACGACATTGACCCGCGAGCCAGGAGACCTGCCCGGCGCAGTCGTCTTTCGTCCGGCCAGGGTGCGCCGAACGGACGGGGAAAACCCGCGTGACGACATCGCCGACCTGCGTTCCGCGGGAGGAGGTGTTGTGCCTTCTCCCTCGTGGCTCGGGTCCCGACGTCTTGAGGGGGATCTACGTGAAGACAATCATACTGGCCGGCCTGTTCGCATCGACATCCGCGTTCGCGCAGGAGGCATCGAAGCCCGATGCTGCCGCCACCGCTACCGCGACCACCGCCGAGAGCGAGGCCGGCACGGTCGTCGTGACCGCGACCCGGACACCGACAACGATCGACCGCGTCGCCGCATCGGTCACCATCCTCGACAAGGCGGCGATCGACCGCAACCAGGACCTGACCGTCGCCGACCTGTTGCTGCGCACCCCGGGCGTCAGCCTGTCGCGCAACGGCGGATACGGCACCAACACCTCGCTGCGCATCCGCGGCGCGGAGGCCGACCAGACCGTCGTCGTGATCGACGGGGTCAAGCTGAACGATCCGTCGGCGGCCGGCGGCGGCTACAATTTCGCGAACCTGCTGGTCGGCGATGCCAGCCGTATCGAGGTGCTGCGCGGACCGCAGTCGATCCTGTGGGGCAGCCAGGCGATCGGTGGCGTCGTCAATATCGTCACGCCGCTGCCGACGCGCGAGCTGGAAGGCAGCTTCGACGTCGAGTCGGGATCACGCCAGACGGTCAGCGCCCGCGCCGGGCTCGGCGGACGGACCGGGCCGCTGGCGTGGCGGATCGGCGGACAGAGCTTCACGACCGACGGCATTTCGGTAATCGCACCGGCGTTCGGCGGCCGCGAGAAGGATGGCTACACCAACCGCAGCATGACCGGCCGCGCGGTGCTCGACATCGCGCACGGCGTCAGCGCGGATGTCCGCGGTTATTACTCCAGCGGTCGCGCCGACCTCGATTCGACCACTGCCGACACCGCCGACTACACGCTGAACCGCGAATTCGTCGGCTATGCGGGCCTGAACGTAGACCTGTTCGACGCCCGCCTGCGCAACCGGGTGGCGTACGGCTATACCGACACCGACCGCGACAATTACGGCCCGGCGCGCGCACGCCAGAAGTCGTTCGATTCCGCCGGGCGCAATCAGCGACTCGAATATCAGGGCAGCTTCGCCATCGCCACGGGCTGGGACGCGACCTTCGGCGTCGAGAACGAGCGGTCGCGGTTCCGCAGCGTGTCGCCGTCCGCATCGCTCGCCGTCCCGGTTCCGGCACCGGCGCGCGGCAAGGCCGAGATCACCGGAATCTATGGGCAGCTCAGCGGGCAGGTAGTCGAGGGGCTGACGCTGACCGGCGGGATCCGCAACGACGACCATAGCCGGTATGGCGCGAAGACGCTGGTCTCCGGCGGCGGCGTCTGGGTGCTGCCGACCGGCACCGTTCTGCGCGGCAACTACAGCGAGGGGTTCAAGGCGCCGACGCTGTACCAGCTCTATTCCGAATACGGGAACCAGGCGCTGGCGCCAGAGCAGGCGCATGGTTGGGAAGCGGGCGCCGAGCAGCGTTTCCTGGGCGGCAGGATCGCGGTCGGGGGCACCTATTTCGAGCGACGGACCAGCGACCAGATCATCTTCTCCAGCTGTCCGGCACGACCGACGGTCGCGGCGAACCCGTTGTGCTTCCAGCCGGGCACCACGACCGTTCGCAGCGGGTTCTACCAGAACATATCGCGGGCGTTCGCGCGCGGGATCGAGGCGGTCGGTCGCGCGCAGATTGGCCGCTTGAGCCTTGATTCGAACTATAGCTGGACGGTGTCGGAGGATCGCTCGCCGGGCGCGACCTATGGCAACTGGCTGCCGCGGCGGCCGCGTCACGCCGCCAATGCGTCGGCTACCTATACGCTGGCAGGCGGTGCGTCGCTGGGCGCGGCAGTGCGCTGGTCGGGGATGACGTTCGACAACGCCGCGAACACCACGCGGCTCGACGACTATACGCTGGTCGACCTGCGTGCCGAGCTGCCGATCTCCGATACGGTGCGGCTGTTCGCGCGGACCGAGAATGTGTTCGATGAGAAATACCAGACCACGTACCGCTACGGTACGCTGGGGCGCAGCGTCTATGCCGGCCTGCGGGGGCGGTTCTGATGGGGAACATGAATATGGCGCGCGCGACCACGACGTGGATCCTGTTGCTGACGATCGCGAGTACCGCGACGACGCTGGTGTTCGCCTGTGCGACGCCGTTCCCCGCGCTGGCTGCGTTGGCGGCGGTGCATATGCGGCGCAGCGACGGCGTCGCGCTGATGATCGCGGCATGGGTCGCGAGCCAGGCGGTCGGGTTCTGCGCGCTCGGCTATCCGCATGACGCGTCGACGATCGCGTGGGGCGTGGCGATCGGCGTGGCCGCGATCGCGAGTGTGCTGGCGGCGGATGCGGCCGCGCGGGGCAGCCCGGCAGTGCGACTGGTGCTCGCGTACGTCGCTGCGTTCGTGGCGTTCAAGCTGGTGATCCTGGTGGAGTCGCTGGCGCTGGGCGGGATCGGCACGGCGTTGTCGGTCGAGATCATGGCGCGGCAGTTCGTCCGCAACGGTGCGATCCTGATCGGTCTGCTCGCGCTGTATCATGCACTTACCGCGGCGGGCGTGCCTGAGCCGCGGCGGGCGTTCGCATGACGCTGGAACCGGTCGCCGAGGGGCCGGCTGTGGTCGCGTGCAACACCTGCCGCTTCTCGGTCGAGGAGCGCGACGATGTGCAAGGTTTGCGCGGCGGCGCGCGGCTGGTCGAGGCGTTGCGCGCGGTCCAGGCGAGCGACCCGGCCTATGCCGGGGTCGCGGTGCAGGAGATGCCGTGCCTGTTCGCGTGCCAGGACTTCTGCACGGTGCACCTGCGCGGCGCGGGCAAGGTCGGCTACGTGCTCGGCCGCTTCGAGCCGGGCGAGGACGCGGCGCGCGCGATCCTCGATTACGCCCGACTCTATGCAGAGAGCGAGATTGGGCAGGTGCCGTTCAAGCAATGGCCCGCAGGCGTGAAAGGGCATTTCATCACCCGCACCCCGCCGCAGGGGTTCGTGGTCGAATGACGATGTTCGACACGGTCGCGGCGTTCGAGACGACGCTGGCGAGCCTGCCCGCCGCGGACGCCGATGCGCGAGCCGCGGCGGCGCTGCGACAGGGGGAGTTGACCAAGCCACCGGGGTCGCTCGGCCGGCTTGAGGATATCGCACTGTTCCTGGCAGGGTGGCAGGGCCGTGCGATCCCGCGGCTGGACCGTGTGCGCGCGGTCGTGTTTGCGGGCAATCACGGCGTCGTCGCGCGCGGTGTCAGCGCGTTCCCGGCGTCGGTGACCGCGCAGATGGTCGGCAATTTCGAGCGCGGGGGGGCTGCGATCAACGCGCTGGCGAAGGCGGTGGGGCTGGAGCTCGTCGTGGTGCCGATCGCGCTCGACGCGCCGACCGCGGATTTCACCGAGGGTCCGGCGATGTCGGAGGCGGAATGCCTCGCCGCGCTGCAGGCGGGGGCGGCGGTCGTCGAACCAGGGCTGGACTTGCTCGTACTCGGCGAGATGGGGATCGGCAATTCGACCGCTGCGGCGGCGTTATGCGCGCGCAGTTTCGGCGGCGGTGGCGCCGCCTGGGTCGGGCCGGGGACGGGGGTCGATGGCGACGGGCTGGCGCGGAAGATCGCGGCGGTCGATGCGGGGCTGGCGGTCCACGCCGGCGCACCCGCCACCGCGTTCGAGACGCTGCGGCGGGTCGGCGGGCGCGAGACCGCGGCGATCGCCGGCGCCGTGCTGGCAGCGCGGATCGCGGGCGTGCCGGTGGTGCTCGACGGGTTCATCTGCTGTGCGGCGATCGCGCCGCTGGTGGCGTCGGCACCCGATATCGTCGCGCATTGCATCGCCGGGCATCGCTCGGCCGAGCCGGGGCATCGGCGCGTGTTGCGGCAGTTCGCGCTGGAGCCATTGCTCTGCCTCGACATGCGGCTCGGCGAAGGCAGCGGCGCGGCGCTGGCGGCGGGGATCATCCGCGCGGCGGTCGCGGTTCATGCCGAGATGGCGACGTTCGCCGAAGCCGGTGTGTCGACCGGATGAGCGATGCGGTGCCGCTGTATCTGATGCGGCACGGCGCGCCGGTGCTGACCGGGCGGCTGCTCGGGCGGACGGATAGCGCGGCGACCGAACCGGGGGTCGCGGCGTGCGTGGGGCAGGCGGAGGGACTGGAGGTGGCGGCGATCTTGTCGTCGGACCTCCAGCGGGCGTCGGCGTGTGCTGCGGCGATCGCGGGGCGTGCCGTGGCGACCGATGCGCGGTGGCGTGAGCTCGATTTCGGTGCGTGGGACGGGCTGGCCGCGGCGGATGTCGATGCGGGGGCGCTCGGCCTCTTCTGGGACGATCCCGATGCGAACCCGCCGCCGGGGGGCGAGCGCTGGTCGGCGCTGACCGCGCGCGTCGCCGCTGCCGTCGCGGAGGTTGTGGCACCGACCTTGGTCGTCACGCACGGTGGTGCGATGCGCGCTGCGCTGGCCGGTCTGTGTGGGTTCGGGCAGCGCGAGTTGTGGGCGTTCGACCTGCCCTATGCATCGGTGCTGGCCCTGAAGATCTGGCGGGAACCGACGCCGACGGCGCAGATCGTCGGGCTGTGGTGAAGCGGCTGGTAGTCGCGTTTGGGTTCCTGACCCGGCTGCCGATGCCGCAGGTCGCGGCGGACATGGCCGATTTCGCGGCGGCGATCCGGTGGTATCCGGTGGTCGGGCTGGCGATCGGCGGCATAGTCGCGCTGGCGGGCTGGGCGGGGGCGCAGGTCGATCCATGGGTTGGCGCGTTGGCCGCGTTGGTGGCGTGGGTCGCGGTGACCGGTGCGCTGCACCTCGACGGCCTGTCCGACCTGGCCGACGGCTGCGGCGCCGCGCACATCGACCGGACGCGGTTGCTGGCGGTGATGGCGGACCCGCATGTCGGCAGCTTCGGCGTGGTCGCGATCGTGCTGCAGCTGCTGGCGAAGCTGGTGCTGATGCACGCGGTCGCGACGTGGTGGCCTATCATCCTGGTGCCGTTCGCGGGCCGACTCGGGCCGCTGGTCTGGGCGCGATGGTTGGCGCCGTTGCGGGAGGGGCTTGGGTCCGCAGTCGCGGGCGCGGTTCGGCCGCGCGACGTGGGCGGGTGGGCGCTGGTGCTGGCGGCCGCGGTTGCGCTCGTTCCGGCGCTGGTGGTGGCACCGGTGCTGATCGCCGCGTGGTGGTGGTGGCTGAAGGCGCGGATCGGCGGCGTATCGGGCGACTGCCACGGTGCCGGGATCGAACTGGTCGAGACCGGGTTGATGCTCGCTTTAGTCGTCGGCGGTTTCTGACAGCGCCAGCATCGCGTCGATATCGACATGGCGTTCTAGCGTTTCGGCGATCGCATCGAGCGCGGCATCGATCGAGGCGCGGTGGTCCGGGCCCGACCCCGCGATGCCGATCCGCGCGAGCCAGGCGCCGCGCTGGGCGGCGTCGGCGAGCAGTCCGTGGACATAGCTGCCCGCGACGAGCCCGTCGACGCTGATCGCGCCGTCGCTGCGACCGTCGTCGAAGCGGCCGACCGGGCGCTCGGTGGCGGGACCGGTGGTGCGGCCCATGTGCATCTCGTACCCGTCGAACCGCGCGCCAAGCGCGTTGCCCGAGACACGGACCAGCGCCTTGTCCGCGGTCAGGACGGTGTCGACGTCGAGCAGCCCCAGGCCCTGGATCGTGCCGGCCGGGCCCTCGATGCCGTGGGGATCCGCGATCGTGCGACCGAGCATCTGGTAGCCGCCGCACAGGCCCAGCACCGGCCGGCCGCGACGGTGGTGGGCGTAAATGTCGATATCCCAGCCTTGCGCGCGGAGGAACGCCATATCCGGGATGGTCGCCTTCGAGCCCGCGAGGACGATCAGCGCAGCGTCGGGGATCGGCGTGCCGGGGGGGACCATGACCAGGTCGACGCCGGGTTCCAGCTTCAGCGGATCGAGATCGTCGAAGTTCGAGATCCGCGGGGTGATCGGGCAGGCAACAACTATTCGGCCATCCGCGCTCGCCGCAAGGCGTTCGAGGATCACCGCGTCTTCGCTCGGCAGCCTTGCCGCGTCCGCAAGCCAGGGGACGACGCCGTACCCGCGCCAGCCGCTGCGCTCCTCGATCGCGCGATACCCGTCGTCGAACAGAGCCGGGTCGCCGCGAAACTTGTTGATCAAAAAGCCGTGGATCATCGCTGCGTCGGCCGGATCGATCACCGCACGCGTACCGACCAGCGAGGCGATCACGCCGCCGCGGTCGATGTCGCCGATCAGGATCACCGGCACGCCGGCGGCGCGCGCGAAGCCCATGTTGGCAATGTCGCCGCTGCGCAGATTGATTTCTGCGGGACTGCCGGCGCCTTCTACGACGACGATGTCGGAGTCGGCGCGCAACCGGCGATAACTGTCGAGGATGTCGACCAGCAGTCCTTCGCGCCCCTCGCGCCAGCGCGACGCAGCCAGGATCCCGCGGACCTGCCCGCGGACGATCAGTTGCGAGGTGCGGTCGCCCTGCGGCTTCAGCAGCACCGGGTTCATGTCGACGCTGGGTTCGACACGCGCGGCAAATGCCTGGGTGGCCTGCGCGCGACCGATCTCGCCGCCGTCCGCGGTGACCGCGGCGTTGTTCGACATGTTCTGCGACTTGAACGGGCGGACGCGGAGCCCGCGATTGGCGAAGGCGCGACACAGCCCGGCGACCAGCACCGACTTGCCGACGTCCGACCCTGTGCCCTGCAGCATCACAGCGCCCATGCGATCCCCCCGGCGATGATCCACAGCAACAGGCAGGACCGGCGGAACACCGCGAGCGCGCGCATCACGTCGTGGCCGTTGGCAGCGGCGCGTCCGTCGCCCAGCCACGGCTTGATATGTGTCATGCCGTCATAGGCGACCGGGCCGGCCAGCCGCAGATCGAGCGCGCCGGCCATCGCCGCTTCGGTCCAGCCGGCATTGGGCGACGCGTGTTTCCGCGCATCGCGCCACATGATGCCGAACCCCTTGGCGCCGGCGATGCAGACGATGACGCCGGCGATCCGCGCGGGAACCCAGTTGGCGATATCGTCGGCACGCGCGGACGCCCAGCCGAACGCTCGCCAGCGCGGCTCGCGGTGGCCGATCAGGCTGTCCGCCGTGTTGATCGCCTTGTACGCCCACAGGCCGGGAAGACCGAGCAACATCAGCCAGAACAGCGGGGCTGCAATGCCGTCGCAGAAGCTTTCCGCGAGGCTTTCGATCCCGGCGCGCGCGATCCCGGCTTCGTTAAGCGTGGCGGTGTCGCGTCCGACGATCATGCTGACCGCGCGGCGAGCGCCGGCGATATCGCCGACGAGCAGCGCGGCGGCGACCGGACGGACATGCGCTTCGAGGCTCCGTTGCGCGAGGCCGGGCGCAGCGAGGATCGCGATGCCGACCCACGCCCACGGACCAAGCCATGCGGTCAGCGCCGTCTGCGCGAACCAAGCGGTGCTGGCGCCGAAGCCTGCAACCAGCACCAGCGTGACAATGCCCAGGATCCGCCGCTTGAGGTCCGATCCGGCGTTCCAGCGTTCGCACCACCCAATGATCCGCGCGAAGGCGCCGACCGGATGACCAATCCGCGCGTAGAGCTTCGGCGGCCAGCCGACCGTCGCGTCGATCGCCAGCGCGAGAAGCGCTACCGGGTCAGCCATGACGCAGTGCCTCGGCCAGGCGGGTCCAGGCGAGTTCGTCGCCGGGAAGTCCGAAGCGCAGCCAGCGCGGATCATGGTCGAACGGGCGGGTCAGAATGCCGGCGGCGGCTAGGCGTTCGAACAGAGCGGGGGCGGCGTCGTGCTCGACGAGGCGGAACAGTGGGCAACCGCCGTGCGGGTGAAAACCGTTGCTTTGGAAGAGCGCGTCGAGGCGGTCCGCCGATGCCGTGAGGGTCGCGCGGGTCCCGGCGATCCAGTCGGTGTCGCGGTACGCTGCGGTTCCGATCGCGATCGCGGCGGAAGAAACCGGCCAGCTGCCGAGCCGCTCGCGAAACCGCGCGATCATCGCCGGGGGCCCGCAGACAAACCCGAGGCGGAGGCCGGCGAGGCCGAAGAACTTGCCGAACGATCGGAACACCAGCACCGGATCGTCTTCGCCCAAATGGGGCAGAACCGAGACCGCCGGATCGACGTCGGCGAACGCCTCGTCGACGATCAGCCAGCCGCTGCGTCCGCGAGCCATATCCAGCAGTCGGTCAGGCGCGATGATACGGCCGTCGGGGTTGTTCGGGTTGGCGAGCAGGATCGTGCCGTCGGGACCGATACCGTCGAGCGCGATTGGAAGGCTGTCCGGCAACGCGGCGGCGTGGGTCGAATAGCTCGGCACGACGTGGCACGCGGGCGCGGGCAGGCCGACGTCGCGCAGCAGGCGCAAGCCGATCTCGGTGCCGGGCAGCGCGGCGACCGCACCGCTGGTCATCCCGAACGCGGCATGGGCGGCCGCTTCCAGCGCGGCGAGCGCGGTAACGTCGGGCAGGCGAGCCCAGTCGATATCGACACCGCGCGGGTCCCAGCGATGCGGGTTGATGCCGGTCGAGAGGTCGATCCACGATTGCCGCGCCTGCGGGAAGCGCAGCGCGGCGAGGTCGATGCGTCCGCCGTGCGTCGTCGGCATTTCGGCGGGAACGGACCTCGACTTGTCGATCATTCGCCGCCATCGCCAATCGAGGGCGATGCGACAAGGGCAAACACGCGAATGCAGATCGAACATCGGACATGGCTGGTGCTCGGCGGTGCGCGATCGGGCAAGAGCCGGCATGCGCAGGCGATCGCCGAGGCTGGTGGCGGCGATCATGTCTTCATCGCCACCGCGCAGGCCTTCGACGGCGAGATGCGCGACCGCATCGCCCGCCACCGCGCGGATCGTGACGCGCGCTGGCGGACGATCGAGGCACCGCTGGCGCTGGCCGAGGCGATCCGCGCGGCGGACGGCGAGGGCGTGGTGATGCTGGTCGACTGCCTGACGCTGTGGGTGTCGAACCTGCTGCTCGGCGAGCATGACATCGACGCGGCGACCGAAATGCTGGTCGCGACGGTCGCCGCGGCGCGCGGGCGGATCGTGTTCGTGTCGAACGAGGTCGGCTACGGCATCGTCCCCGACAATGCGCTGGCGCGGCGGTTCCGCGATGTCGCGGGGATCCTCAACCAGCGCGTGGCGGCGGTCGTCGACCGGGTCGATCTGGTCGCCGCCGGGCTACCGCTGAGGTTGAAGTAATGGTGCGAGCCTTCGTCATCCCGGGCTCGACCCAGGATCCAGGGTTACGGGGCGCGGCGTTCGAGGCCCTGGGTCCTGACTTTCGTCAGGATGACGGGGCGTGAGCGGCGAGCGCAACACCGTCACCCTGATCGGTCCGATCGCGCCGCTGGTGCTGTCGATGGTGTCGCTGTGCGTCGGGACGTCGTTTGCAAAGACGCTGTTCGGGATCGCGGGGCCGGCGGGGATGACCGCGCTGCGGATCGGGCTGTCGGCGCTGTTGCTGATCGCGGTGCAGCGGCCGTGGCGGTGGCGGATCGATGCGGTGCAGGCGCGGGCGGTGATCGGTTACGGCGTGGTGCTGGCGTGCATGAACCTCAGTTTCTACGCCGCGCTCAGCCGGCTGCCGTTGGGCGTCGCGATCGCGATCGAGTTCCTCGGCCCGCTAGGCGTCGCGGTGGCCTATTCTCAGTCGCGGATCGACGCGCTGTGGGTCGCGCTGGCGGCGGTCGGGATCGTCGCGCTGGTGCTGCCGGGTGCGTCGGGGCATCCGATCGATCCCATCGGCGTCGGCTTCGCGTTGCTCGCGGCGGTGTTCTGGGCGCTGTACATCGTCGTCGGCAAGCGCGCGACGAGGGTCGTTCCCGAGCGGCAGATCGTCTGCCTGGGGCTGTGCGCCGCGGCGCTGATCGCGGTCCCCGCGGGGATCGCCCAGGCGGGTGCGGCGCTGCTCGAGCCGCGGGTGCTAATGATCGGGTTCGTCGTCGCGATCTTCAGCAGCGCGCTGCCGTATTCGCTAGAGATGTTCGCGATGAAGCGGTTGCCGAACCAGGTGTTCGGGATCGTCGTCAGCATGGAGCCGGCGATCGGCGCCGCGGCGGCGTTCGCGATCCTCGGCGAGCGGCTGGGGGGCTGGCAATGGCTGG
Source organism: Sphingomonas sp. R86521 (assembly GCF_042466235.1). Taxonomy (NCBI): domain Bacteria; kingdom Pseudomonadati; phylum Pseudomonadota; class Alphaproteobacteria; order Sphingomonadales; family Sphingomonadaceae; genus Sphingomonas; species Sphingomonas sp. R86521. The sequence continues at coordinate 1,658,214 of NZ_JAXHBY010000001.1, forward strand.
GTATGGCGAGCGTGGTCGCGGCGACGATCGGGTCGACGCTGACACGCCCGCGGACCGATCGGCCGCAAGCGCTGCCGGCCTGAGCTAGCGCGCTATTTCTGGTTCGATTTCGGTCTGGTCGAGAGCCAGCCGCCGTCGGACAGCCAGTCGTGGAGCCGATCGGGCCAGTGCAGGATCGAGATGCGATCGGATTCGTCGAGATTGAAAGCGTGGCCGCTGTCCGCATACATGTGCAGTTCGGCCGATACCCCGGCTTTCCGCAGCTGCTCGTACAGCGCGACGGTGGGCGTGGCGCAGCATGGGTCGCGGCTGCCGGCGATCAGGAACGCGGGTGGCGCGTCCTTGACCGCGGTCGCCGGGATGCCGCGGGGCCCCGGAAAGACCAAGACCTGGAAGTCGGGGCGCGCGGGTTGCTGGTCGATCGCGTCGACCGCGGGGCGGCCGCTCGGCTGCGGATTGTCCGCGATCAGCGATACGAGTTCGCCGCCCGCCGAAAAGCCCATCGCGCCGACGCGGGCCGGGTCGATCGCGTAATCGGCGGCGTGTGCTCGTACCCATCGCATCGCGCGTCGGGCATCGTCCGCGGCGTCGCCCTCGACCGAATATTTCGAGCCCGGTTCGTTCGCGAGCCGGTATTTCAGGACGAACGCGGTGATGCCCATCCGGTTGAGCGCGGTCGCGACCTTGGTGCCCTCGTTGGTCCAGACCAGCAGTTTGTGCCCGCCGCCGGGCATGATCACGACCGCGGCGCCGTTGCGGTGCACGGGATCGGCGGGGAAGGCGATCAGCGACGGATCGTGGATGTTGCGCACCCAGTAATCGCGCGCGACCTCGGCCTCGTTACGGCGCGCGGACGATCCCGGCGCGCCGTTCGGCCACAGCTTGATGGCGGTGTAGCGAGGCGCCTGTTCGGGCGCCGGGTCCTGCGCCACCGGCGACGCGGCAACCCCGGCGCCGCACGCGGTGGAAGCGCCCACCGCGATGAGCAAGGCGGTCAGGACCTTGTGGCGCATGCGTCTCTCCTGTCGGTCAATGGTATCGCGGCGTTACTGCGCGGGTTTCAGCCAGCCGTGCATGGCCATCCAGCGGGCGAATTCCTCGAACCAGCCGGTGCTGGTCGTGGTCTTCGGGTACATCCCGAAGCCGTGGCCGCCCTGTTCGAACAGGTGGAATTCGACCGGACGCTTGGCCGCGCGCCAGCTGTCGATCAACCCGAACCCGCCATTGCCGAACAGCGGATCGTCCGCGGCCAGTGCGACGAAGATCGGCGGCGCGTCGGCGGGGACGGTCATCGCGCCGACCGGACCATAGATGTCGCCGATAAAGGCAGGTTTCGCATCCTGGCCCCTCATGGTCGTAGCCATCGTCAGCATCGCGCCGGCGGAGAACCCGACCATGCCGATCCGGGCGGGGTCGACATGCCATTCGGCCGAACGCTTGCGCACGAGCGCGAACGCGGCGCGCGCGTCGGCGATCTGCGGCTCCAGGCCGGCCATCATCGCATCCGCCGACGGACGCGGCATCGGCGGCCCGGAGGCCGGTCGCGCGAACGTCGCCAGATCCTGCGGCGTCGGGTTGAGGCGGTATTTCAGCACGAACGCGGCGACGCCCTTGGCGGCGAGTGCGCGCGCGACGTCCCAGCCCTCGTTCTGCATCGACAGCGTGCGGAAACCGCCGCCCGGTGCGACGATCACTGCGGTGCCGGTGGCCTTGGCCGGATCGGGCAGGAACGGGGTGAGGGTCGCGACGGTGACGTTGCGCGTGAAGACGCTGCCATATTGGCTATGCCAAGCCTCGGGGGCAGTCGCGCCGGGCAGCTTGCCGGTGCCGAGCTCGATCGCGCCGGGCTGTGCAGGCGTGGCGATCGCGCTCATTTGATCGTTCTGTGCCAGCGCGGGGGCGGCCGTACCGAGCGCGAGCGCGCAGCCGGAAAGCCACAGCAGCCCGCGGCGGTACGGACGGCGAACCGAGTTCATGCCTAATGTGCGAATCATCATCGCTCTCCCTGTTTTATCATTATTTTAGGGAGGCTACAGATAGCGCTACCACAGCGCAATGGGGGTGGTAGCGATCGTTATTCGACGGTCTGGAGTGCCATCGCCATCTGCGTATCGTCGAGCGCGAGATCGACCAGCGCGCGCATCGCGGCGTTGGCCGCAACCGGGTCGCCGGCGGCGATCGCGTCATAGACCCGGACGTGATCGGGGATCGGGTTGCGCGGCAGGCTCCGCCCCCGCTGCTTGAACTGCGTGGTCCAGCTGACCGCAGCGCCGATGCTCGCGCTGAGCGCCACCAGCGCGTCGTTGCGGGTCGCGCTGAGCACGGCGTCGTGGAATTCGCGATCGGCGGCGCGCCCGGCTTCGGTCGCCAGGGTGTGGCGACGCATCGCCGCCAGCGCGTCCTTCATGATGGTCAGGTCGGCGCGATCGCGGCGTTCCGCGGCCAGCGCGGCGGCGGCGGGTTCGACGATCGCGCGCAGTTCGAACAGGCTGCGGACCAGCCCGATGTCTGGCACGCCGCCGAATGCCCAGGCCAGCACGTCGGGATCGAGCAGGTTCCATCGATTGCGCGGCAGCACCCGCGTACCGGTCTTGGGGCGGCTTTCGACCAGCCCCTTGGCGGTCAGGACCTGGACCGCCTCGCGGTACGCGCTGCGCGATACGTCGAGTGCTTCGGAGAACGCGACCTCGCCCGACAGCACGTCGCCCGGCTTGTATTCGCCCGACAGGATCGCGGTGCCGAGCTTGTTCGCGATAGCGCCGTGAAGCCGCCGGCCGGTTCCCCGCGGCACCCGCGGGACCGCGGCCGCGTCATGCGAAAGGGGCGTCGGATCGGCGGTCGTCTGTGTCATCATTGGCTCCCGACACCAAGCGTATCAGTCGCATGATGTTCGTGGAACGACAAAGATTTGGTTCACAGGAAGGCGGCGTCGCGGTCCGATCCGGGACCGCGACGCCGCGTCAATCAGAGGAACCGGTTGATCAGGTTCTCGATCCGCTCCTGCTGCCCGGAGACCGGCTTCGGATCGATCGCGCGCTCGACTGCGAGGTCGGCGATGCCGGCGAGGTCGAGCCCGCCGATGGTGCTACCGAAGTCGCCATCCCAGCCGGCATAGCGCTTGGTCTTGATCGCATCGACGCGGCCATCCTCGATGATCGCGGCCGCCGAGAGCAGCCCCTTGGCGACGACGTCGATGCCGCCGACATGGCCGTAGAACAGGTCGGCCGGGTCCATGCTCTGGCGCCGCACCTTGGCGTCGAAGTTGAAGCCGCCGGTGGTGAAGCCGCCGGCGCGTATGATCTCGATCATCGCCAGCGTCAGTTCCTCGACCGAGTTCGGGAACTGGTCGGTATCCCAGCCATTCTGCGGGTCGCCGCGGTTGGCGTCGATCGAACCGAAGATGCCGAGCGCATTCGCAGTGGCGATCTCGTGCTCGAAGGTGTGGCCCGACAGCGTGGCGTGGTTCGCCTCGATGTTGACGCGCACTTCGTTCTCGAGGCCGTAGCGCTTGAGGAAGCCGTACACCGTGGCGGTGTCGAAATCATACTGGTGCTTGGTCGGCTCGTGCGGCTTGGGTTCGATCAGGATCGTGCCGGTGAAGCCGATCTTGTGCTTGTGCTCGACGACCAGGTTCAGGAAGCGGCCGAAATTGTCGAGCTCGCGCTTCATGTCGGTGTTGAGCAGCGTCTCGTACCCCTCGCGACCGCCCCACAGCACGTAGTTCTGGCCGCCCAGGCGATGCGTCGCCTCGAGCGCGTCGCGGACCTGCATCGCGGCGAACGCGAACACTTCGGGATCGGGGTTGGTCGAGGCGCCTGCCGCATAGCGCGGATGGCTGAACGCGTTGGCGGTGCCCCAGAGGAGTTTCCGGCCGGTTGCGGCCTGAAGTTGCTCCAGATGGTCGACGGCTTCGGCGAAGAAGCGGCGATGCTCGGCGACGTTGGCGGCATCGGCCATCACGTCGGTATCGTGGAAGCAGTAATAGGGCACGTCGAGCTTCTGGAAGAACTCGAACGCGACCTCGCGCTTCTGCGCTGCCGCCGCGCTGTCGTTGGCGCCGTGCATCCACGGGCGATCGAAGGTGCCGCCGCCGAACACGTCGGAGCCGGGCCAGCAGAAGGTGTGCCAGAAGCACGCGGCGAAGCGCAGATGCTCCTCCATCGTCTTGCCGAGTACGACGCGGTTCTTGTCGTAATAGCGATAGGCCAGCTCGTTGCTGCTGTCGGGGCCTTCGTATTTGATTTGCGGGATTGCGGCGAAGAAGTCGGACATCGTGATTCCTAGGCTTTGGGGGTTATGCGGGAATAGGCTTGGCGGAACGCCGCCTTCTTCTCGGCGAGCGCCGAGACGAGGGCAGGATCGGGGGCGATGCGGTGCGAGACGGGGGGCGCGACGCAGACGGTCGCGGGATCGCCGCCGTCGACCGCGAGCTGGGCAAGACGCGCGGCGCCGAGTGCGGGGCCGACTTCGCCGCCCTGGAGATAGACGAGCTCGACCTCCATCGCAGCGGCGAGCGTCTCGCCCCAGTAGCGCGATCGCGCACCGCCGCCGATTACCGCCAGGCGATCGATGGTGGTGCCGGCTTCGCGCAGCACGTCGACGCCATCGGCGAGCGCGAACGCGACGCCCTCGAGCACCGCCTGCGACAGGCGACCGGCATCGGTGTCGTTGTCGAGGCGGAGGAACGCGCCGCGCACCTCGGCGTCGTTGTGCGGGGTGCGTTCGCCCGACAGATAGGGGAGGAAGAGTTCGGGACCGCTGGCTGGGCCCGCTGCCTCGGCGCGCGCGAACAGTTCGGCCGGGCCGGACGCGCCGGTGATCCGCGCGACCCAATCGATGCAGGACGCCGCGGACAGGTGCACCGACATCTGGTGCCACATCCCGGGCAGCGCGTGACAAAAGGCGTGGACGGCACGGTCGGGATTGGGGCGGAACTCCTTCGTCGCAACGAAGATCACGCCCGAGGTGCCGAGCGACAGCAGCGCGTCGCCGTCCGCGACCACCCCGACGCCGACCGCGCCCGCGGCATTGTCGCCGCCACCGGCTGCAACGGGCACCTGTGGCATGCCCCAGAGTTCGGCGATCTCGGCGGTCAGCGTGCCGGTGACCTGCGACCCTTCGTACAGCGTCGGCATCTGCGCTTGCGTCAGCCCGCACGCCGCCAGCAGTTCATCGCTCCAGCGGCGTTCGGCGACGTCGAGCCACAGCGTGCCCGCGCTGTCGGACAGGTCGGATGCCTTGTCGCCCGTCATCTGCAAGCGGACATAGTCCTTCGGCAGCAGCACCGTCGCGACCTTGGCGAAGATGTCGGGTTCATGATCGCGCACCCAGAGCAGTTTCGGCGCGGTGAAGCCCGGCATCGCGATGTTGCCCGATATCGCGCGCAGGTTCGGCACCGCACGCTCTATCGCTTCGCACTCGGCGAAGCTGCGGCCGTCGTTCCACAGGATCGCGGGGCGCAAGGGGCGGTCGTCGGCGTCGAGCAGGGTCGCGCCGTGCATCTGCCCGGCGAGCCCGACCCCGCGGACCGAGCGGCGGACCGCGGGGTCGATCGCCTGGACCGCAGCTGTAGTCGCGCGCCACCACGCGTCCGGATCCTGTTCGGACCAGAGCGGGTGGGGGCGCTGCACGGTCAGCGCGGCGGTGCCTTGGCCGACGACGCTGCCGGCTTCGTCGAGCACCACGGCTTTCACGCCCGAGGTGCCGATATCGATACCCAGGAACATCAGTTGACGAACGGATCGATGGTCGGGATCGAGCCGTCGGGCGCGAACTTCAGTTCGGTGACCTTGACGTTGCGGAGGTGGTTCTTGTTGCTGAGCTGCGTATCCGCATAGAATAGCCACCATTTCTTGTTCCATTCGATGATCGAATGGTGGCTGGTCCAGCCCTGTACCGGCTTGAGGATGTGGCCCTTGTAGGTGAACGGGCCGTAAGGGTTGTCGCCGGTGGCGTAGTTCAGGAAGTGCGTGTCGCCGGTCGAGTAGGTGTAGTAATATTTGCCGCCGCGCTTGAAGACCCACGACGCCTCGAAGAAGCGCTTCTCATGGTCGCCGCCGAGCACCGGCTTGCCGGCCTCGTCGAGGATCTGGACGTCGCGCGGGGTTTCGGCGAAGCTCTTCATGTCGGGATTGAGCTTGGCGATCTTGCCCGAGAGCGCGGGCTGGTCGTCCTGCTTCAGATCGGTGTCGGAGCCGTTGGCGTCGAACTTGCCGTCCTTCCAGCGCTGAAGCTGGCCGCCCCAGATACCGCCGAAGTACATGTAGCTGGTGCCGTTGGCGTCGGTGAACACCGCGGGGTCCATCGAGAAGCTGCCGGCGATCGGCTTCGGATCCGCCTTGAACGGGCCGACCGGGCTATTCGAGGTCGCGACGCCGATCCGGAAGGTGCCTAGCCCGTTCTTGTCGAGCTGCTTGTCGCGGACTGGGAAGTACAGGAAATAGGTGCCGTTCTTGTAGGCGGCATCCGGTGCCCACATCTGCTTCGACGCCCAGGGCACGTCCTTCACGTCGAGCGCGACGCCGCCGACCGTCACCGGGCCGCCGATCCGGTCCATGCTCAGTACGCGGTAATCGCGCATCGCATATTGGTTGCCGAGGTCGTCGTCGGCGATCTTCACGTCGATGTCGTGGCTGGGATAGACGTAGATCTTGCCGTTGAAAACATGCGCCGACGGGTCTGCGGTGTAGATGCTCGTCACCAGCGGCTGCGACAGATAGCGCTTGCCGTCGGGGCTGCGCGGCGCCTGGCCTGCGGGGGGCGCGGTCTGGGCGATCGCGACCGTCGCGGAAGCCGCGATGGTCGCTCCGGCCAGCGTAAGGGCAAGCGTGAAGCGCATTTCCGTATCCTTCCTAGGTCGCCTTCTGACGAGGCTGCAACGCGTTACGCGTCTGGATAGCGCTACCATACGAACCGCGCCGCGATCTAGCAAGCGGCGCGCGGCCCCGTACGATGAATGTGGTTCACGGTTCGTGGGGGCGGTTCGTGGGCTGCCGGTCGTTCAGCGCCAGCCGGCATCCATCCAGTAATTGTGCGCGGTGCACATCCGGGCGTCGTCGGAGGCGAGGAACAGCGCCAGCGCGGCGATGTCGGCGGGCATGATGCGCCCGTCGAGGCACTGCGCGGCGACGATCTCCGCCTCGCCCTCCGGCGTGTACCATTTCTCCTGGCGCGGGGTCTTCACGTTGCCGGGGATGATCGCGTTGACGCGGATGTTGTCGCGGCCGAGGTCGCGCGCCAGGCTGCGCGTCAGGCCTTCGATCGCGGCCTTGGCGGTCTGGTAGAGGATCAGTTCGGGCAGGCCGAGATGCCAGCTGATCGATCCGAAGTTGAGGATCGATCCGCCGCCGGCCGCCTTCATCGCCGGGATCACCGCCTGCGCGGCGAAGAACTGGTGGCGCAGATTGACGTTCATCCGCTCGTCCCAATAGGCGGGCGTGACCTCGGCGATGGTGTGGCGGTCGTCGTTGGCGGCGTTGTTGATCAGCACGTCGACGCCGCCGAGTTCGGCCTGCAACTCCGCGAACACGCTGACGAGCGCATCGAGTTCGGTCAGATCCAGCCGGCGGAATATGGGTAAGTACGCGACTTCGCCCAGGCTGTCGATCAGCGCATGGCTCGCCTCTTCGGCGACGTCGACGAACGCGACCTTGGCGCCCTGCCGCGCGAACGCCTCGACCAGTCCCGCGCCGATGCCCGATCCGCCACCGCTGACGATCACGCGCTTGTCGCGGAGGGAAGGGTAGGTCGCGCGGTTGGATTCGGTCACGGGGGTCTCCGGTATCTGGGTCATGCCGACAGCAGTCCGCGGGCAGCGAGGTTGCGGATCAGGGCGGTCAGGCCGAACGTCCAGGCGGGCGCGGCCTTCGAGGTGGTGACGGCGTTGACCAGCCGCCCCAGCTTCGGCGTTGCGATCGCGACGGTATCGCCGACCTTGTGGGTGAAGCCCTGGCCGGGGACGTCGCGGTCCTGGGTCGGCGCGAACAGCGTACCGAGGAACAGCACGAAGCCGTCGGGGTATTGATGCTCGCTGAGCGACTGGCGGATCAGGTCGTCGGGATCGCGGCTGATCTGGTTCATCGAGCTGGCGCCGTCGAGCGTGTAGCCGTCGGTGCCCTCGATCCGCAGCGTGATCTCGGCCTGGCGGACGTCGTCCATCGTGAAGCCGTCGTCGAACAGCCGCACGAACGCGCCGAGCGAACAGGACGCGTTGTTGTCCTTGGCCTTGCCGAGCAACAGCGCCGAGCGGCCTTCGAAATCTCGCAGATTGACGTCGTTGCCCAGCGTCGCGCCGACCGCGCGACCGCTCGGCTCGACCAGCAGCACGACTTCCGGCTCTGGATTGTTCCAGCTCGAGTCCGATCGGATGCCGACCTCGGCGCCCCAACCGACGCTCGACAGCGGTGGGCCCTTGGTGAAGATTTCCGCATCGGGACCGATCGCGACCTCGAGATATTGCGACCACAGGCCTTCGTCGATCAGCGCCTGCTTCAACGCCGCGGCTTCGGGCGATCCGGGCACGACCGCGCGCATGCTGCCGCCGATCCGCCCTTCCAGCCGCGCGCGGACATCGGCAGCGGCGCCTGCGTCGCCGCGCGCCTGCTCCTCGATCACGCGTTCCATCGCCGACACCGCGAAGGTGACGCCTGCCGCCTTGACGCATTGCAGGTCGATCGGGCTGAGCAGCTTGACGTCGCCGTCGACCGACAGGCCGATCGTATCGAGCGCGCCGATCGCTTCGCCCTGCGCGGGATCGAACGCGCCGTTCGCGACGAGTTCGGCGACGGTCGGCGCGACCCGGACCATGTCATGGACAATGCCATCAACGACCAGCACCGGGCAGGGGCCGTCGCCGCGATCGATGCGACCGAGCCAGCGGCCGGTGCGCCAGTCGCTGCCGAGTGCGTCGGCGGGATCGAAGGATATGGGCACGATGTTACTCCATGGTCGGGGCGGCGGTGGCTGGTACCGCTAACGGCTGGTCGGCGGCGGGGGAAGTCGAAACGCGGTCATTGGACCCAAGCATAGGGCCCGACCAGCGTACCGACAAAACCGCCGGCGGTTTTGGTGCTGAGGATGCGGGCGTCGACGGTGCCGGCCAGCGTCCGCTTGCCGCCGGCGCCAGCATAGTCGAACGCCATCGTGCCGCCATCGGCGCGGATCGTCAGCGTGACCGGACCGGCGGTCATCGGGGCGGAGGCGACCAGCCGTTCCTTGCCCTGGTCCGCGGTGTACAGCGCGACCACCGGCTTGCCGTCGATTCGCGTGACGCCGAAGAACACATAGTTGGCATCGCTCTGCACCGCGGCGAGGCCGGCGCAGTCGCCGTCCTTGTCGGGGGTGAAGCGGACCGTGGTCGTCATCGTCGCGATCGCATGCTGCTGGCGCCGCCCGACGAACGCGGGAACACCCGTCAGGTCGCCCAGCCGGGTGCCGCGGCCGAGGACGAGGTTGCCGTGATCGAGCCGGTAGAACGGCGTCTTGGGCGTGCGGATGCCGACCCATTGCAGCCCGAGCGTGCTGCCGCCGAAGCCATCGACATAGCCGAAATCGCCGCTGGTCGGGATCGGTCCGGGCGTCCCCAAGGGCAGGCGCGGCCGGGTAGCGACGAACGGGATCGGCTGGCCCTTTGGCAGGATGATCGGCCACCCGTCGCGCCACGTCACCGGCAGCAGGAAGGTCTCACGCCCGATATTGTAATAGTCGCCCTCATAGGGACGCACGCCGAGGAAGGTCGCGAACCAGTCGCCGTTCTGCGTCTGCACCAGCTTGGCATGACCCGACGAGGTGACCGGGTTCGCCCGCGTCGGATCGAGATCGCGCTGCGTCAGGATCGGGTTGTCCTCATAGGGGATGTAGGGCCCCCGCAACGCCTTCGACCGTAGCACGACCTGCGAATGGTTGACGCTCGTCCCGCCCTCGGCCGCGGTGAGGTAGTAATAGCCGTCCTTGCGGAAGATGTGCGGGCCTTCGATCCAGACCGGCTTCTTCGCAATGTCGACGCCGCCGTTGATCAGCTGCGTGCTCTCGCCGACCATTTTCCCCGCGCGCCAGTCGAACTCCTGGATCCAGATCGCGCGGTGGCCGTCGTAGCGCGGGGCCTCCGCGGGTGCGCGGTTGTTGACGATATAGGCCTTGTCGCCCTCCCAGTAGATCGACGGGTCGATGCCCTCGAACGGCAGCCATGTCGGGTTCGACCACGGCCCCGCCGGGTCCTTCGCGGTGATGACGAAATTGCCTTTGCACGCGACGCAGGTGTTGACGATGTAGAACACGCCGTCGTGGAACGAGATGTCGGGCGCGAACACCGCCTGCGACGTCCGCATGCCGGTGAAGTCGAGCTGCTCCGGCCGGTCGATCGCGTTGCCGATCTGGGTCCAGTTCACCAGATCCCTCGACTTGAAGATCGGCAGGCCAGGGAAGTGCGCGAACGACGACAGGACGAGGTAATAGTCGTTACCGACACGGGTCACCGACGGATCGGGGTAATAGCCTGACAGGATAGGGTTGCGGTACTGGCCGGGACCGACCTTCACCTGTTCCTGCGCGTGACCGTCATAGGCGAACTGGCTGAACCGCGGTGCATCGCTTGCCGATGCCGCCGAGCAAAGCGACAGGACTGATAACGCGGCGATCTTGAGGGCGATCTTCATTTGGCGGTCCCTTGTGCAGCCGGAGCGGTCGCGAGTTCCTGCGCGGCTTGCGCCAGCTCGATCCACATCGCGCCCTCCGGGATGACATATTCGTTTTCGCCCCAGAAGAACGGCCAGTCCTCATGGTTTTCGGGAAAGTCCGGCTTGATGACCAGCACCCCCGGCACCACGCCACCCGCGATGAACGAGAAGTCGGCGCGGTTGTTGCCGTAGGCGACCTCCTTCGACACGGTGCCGACCGCGGACACGAACGACACGTCCGAGGCGGGGTGATGCCCGACCAGGAATTCGAGCCCGCGGAACACCGCGTCCGCCGGCATGATCTCCGGGAAGGCCTTGTGCAGCGTATAGGCGTTGAGCGCGGTCGCCATCACCGTACCGCTGCCCGCCCAGCCGCCGGTGGTGATCGGCACGCCGAACGGATTGGCCTTCGCCGCGGTCTCCGTGGCGGCGGCATAGGCGCGCACCGCCGGGATCATCGCGGCGCGGTAGCTCGGCGGCATCGACGGGATCGCGGCGACCGCATCGCGCAGGTTGAACGCAAAGCTCTTCTCCATTGCCGGCCACAGCGCCTGGACCGCCGCGACGTATTTCGGATCGCGCGTCGATCGCAGCAACTCGACCGCGGCCGCGAATTTCTCCGCCTCGATTGGGCCACCGGTGGTGTTGCCGTGCTGGTACAAATCGGGGGCGTGGCCCTGTTCCTCGGTCCAGATTCGGACGGCGATCCCCAGCGCCTTCTTCGACAGCACCGGATCGACCTCGGCGAGGGCGCGCGATGCCGCGGCGAGTCCGGCGATCGAGCCGTAGTTCAGCGCCGACGCCTTGGTCGTGAACGCCCAGCGATCGTCCGGCGTGCCGCTGCGCCCACCGCGTTCCTCGCCCAGCTTGAGGGCAGGGTCGTAGACCAGCCCGTCGGTCTTGGTCGAAGCGTCGCCCAGATGGGTGTATTGCGCGACGTCGGGCTCGACGATGCCGTGGATCGCGTGGCCGACCGCATCGAACTGCGCGACCAGTTGCAGCGTGCCGTGACGGATCTGCTGGACCAGGTCGGGGGTGCCGTCGGGGACGTGGATCTCGGTCTTGCGGCGGGCCCAGTCGATCGACGTGGTGTCGCGCATCGGGTGCCAGCGTTCCCAGCTGTCGACCAGCGAACGGATCACCTGATATTGCGACTGGGTGCGGATGTCGTAGTCGCCGGCGTCGAACCAGCCGCCGACCGCCAGCCCGGGGATATGCTCGCCCGACTTGTAGGGCGTGTCGGTGGTCGGCCCCTGCGCGTACAGGTCGATATGCTCGTGGTTGACCGGCGCCTGGCGTGCATCGTCGCGGTGGGCGTCGCCGTGCCAGACGCGGTAGCCCTCGTTGACGAACATATGGTCCATCGCGACCGGGAAATAGACGTCGAGCGTCGGGTGCCACGCCCCGGCATAGACGTCGGCCCCGATCCGGAACGGGGCGGTTCGCGTCGTGCCATAATCGAGGACGTAGGTGCCCGGCTGGCGCACTGCGCTGAAATCGAGCTGGAGATAGCTGTAGCGCAGATAATCGCCCCAGCGTGTCGCCTGCGGGGTCCGCACCGGCGTGAAGCTGCCGTCCTCGCCGACGCGCAGCAGCCGTGCGGACTGCACGCGGCGGTCGTTGCGATCGAGCTCGATCGTCGCGACTTTCCGCGCATCGGGCGTGTAGCCGAGCTGCGAATGCGCGATCACTGGTGGGCGCAGCCAGCCAGGGACGCTGTTCGGCTGGATCGTCCATTCCAGGACCTTCCCTGTCCGGTCGGTCGGCAGCATCGACTGCAGCACGAACCAGCCATTCTGCGCCTGGTTGCGACCGTCGAACAATTGCACCTGCGCGGTCGACCGGATCGTCACCCGGCGCGCCGGATCCTCGGGCGCCAAGACGAAGCGGTTGCCGCTGGCGATCGCGGTCGGTTCGGCGCCCGGCCCCTCGGCACGACCGCTCGCGGCGTTGCGCTCGGGCGTCCGCGTCATCGCGTCGGCCGGATAGATCGGGAAGGTGCCGGCATTGCCGTCGGCCATGAAGCTGTGGTGGAAATAAGCGGCGGGCAGGAATTCCATGTTGAACCCGGCTTTCCCCGCCAGCGCGGCCGGCACCGACTGGTCGAGGATCACCGAGACCGCGACCGCGCCGCCGCGTGCTTCCGAGCGGACCTGGTAGCGCCATTTATAGTCCGGATATTCCAGCGTCACGGTGATCGCGCCGGTCGCGGCATCGACTTTCCGGTCGACCAATCGTCCGATCGCGTCCCACTGGCCCGGCGTCGACGACAGCCGGACATCGCCGTTAGTCGCGATCCGTTCGCCCTGCTGGATGATCTCGACGCCACTGATCTTCGAATCCGCGAACAGCCCGTCATACCAGTTGGAGAACACCAGGACGTTGGCGGCGGGGGCCTCGTAATAGCCCGCCGCGTTCAGCGTCAAATGGGGCGGGGGCGGTGCATTTGTCTGCGCGATCACCGGTGTCACGCTCGCCAGCAACAGTGCGATCACGCTCGATGCGGATTTGGCCGCCATTATCATCCCCTCTCTGTCGTCATGCGGTGTTGAATCCACCGGCTATCACACCGTTATAGCGCTAACATTCCGCTGCGCCAGCGTTTGCGTACGGATGATCGCCAAGCGGGAATCTTTGGCCGTTGACGGACGCGGGGTTTCTACTACTCCTACAAGTACGCAAGAAACATGGCCGCATCGTCAAGCGGTCGAGAGGGAGAGCCTGACCGTGAGCCATCGCACCATACAGCCGAAATCCGCGCGACCGCTGCGGCGCCTGATATTGTCGGTGTTGCTCGCGGGCGCCACCACGGTGCCGGCCTTTGCGCAGGACGACGCCAACCCCGCGGCCACCGCGACGCTGCGCGCGGACACGCCCGGTGCAGTCATTCACCGTGACGTGTTCGGTCAGTTCGCCGAGCATCTCGGCCACGGCATCTATGGCGGGATCTGGGTCGGCAAGGGTTCGAAGATCCCGAATGACGGTGGCTACCGCAGCGACGTGATCGCCGCGCTGAAGGCCGTGAACGTGCCGATGGTGCGCTGGCCCGGCGGCTGCTTCGCCGACGAATATCACTGGCGGGACGGCATCGGCGCGACCAAGGCGCGGCCGACCAAGGTCAACACCAACTGGGGCGGCGTCAACGAGGACAACAGCTTCGGCACGCACGAATATATGGGGTTGATGGAGCGGCTCGGCGCCAGCACCTACGTCTCGGCGAACGTCGGCAGCGCCGAACCCGCCGAGACCGCGCAATGGGTCGAATACATGACCGCCGCCAAGGGCACGACGGTGCTCGCCAAGGAGCGCGAGCGCAACGGCCATGCGGCGCCGTGGAGCATCCAGTATCTCGGCATCGGCAACGAGCTATGGGGTTGCGGTGGCAACATGCGCGCCGAATTCGCCGCCGACATGACCAACCGCTACGCGCAGTTCGCCAAGGCGGCGAACGGCAAAATGCTCAAGATCGCGAGCGGCCCGAACGAGTCCAACTATGAATGGACCGATGCGATGATGCGCATCGCGGGCAAGAACATCGACGGTCTGGCGCTGCATTACTACACCCGCCCGCGTGACAAGAAATGGAGCGACAAGGGCGCGGCGCTGGGTTTCCCAGAGCGCGAATGGGCGACGACGATGTCGCACACGCTGCAGATGGAAACCTTCATCACCAAGCATTCGGCGATCATGGACAAATATGATCCTGCCAAGCGCGTGATGCTCGCAGTCGACGAATGGGGCACCTGGTACGATCCGACGCCAGGGACCAACCCGGGCTTTCTCGAACAGCAGAATTCGCTGCGCGATGCCGTCGTCGCCGGGCTCAACATCAACATCTTCGCGCATCATGCCGATCGCGTGAAGATGGCGGCGATCGCGCAGATGGTGAACGTGCTGCAGGCGATGCTGCTGACCGACGGCGCGAAGATGGTGAAAACGCCGACTTACTGGGTGTACGATTTGTACAAGCCCTGGCAGGGCGCGACCTCGCTGCCGATCGAGCTGACCTCACCCTGGTATCACAAGGACGAGGTCGCGGTGCCCGCGGTCAGCGCATCGGCGGTGCGCGACACTGCGGGGCAGGTGCATGTCGCGCTGGTCAACCTCGATCCCAATCGCGCGATGCCGGTGACGGTGTCGCTCGCCGGGTTGCAGGCGACACAGGCGAGCGGGCGGATCATCACCGGCACCGCGATGGATGCGCACAACAGCTTCGACGCGCCCAACGTGGTGACGCCGCAGCCGTTCACGGGGGCGCAGGTGACGGGCGGGACGCTGACCGTGACGTTACCGGCGAAGTCCGTGCTGGTACTCGACCTGCGCTGACCGGCGGTGACCGGCGACCTCTCGCGGCGCACGGTATTGGAGGGGGCGGCGGCAAGCGTCGCTGCCCTCGCGGTCCCGATGCCGGCCTGGGCGGATGCGCCGACCCACGCGCAGATGCTCTGGTATCGCCAGCCGGCGACTGCCTGGACCGAGGCGCTGCCGGTCGGCAACGGGCGGCTCGGCGCGATGGTGTTCGGCGGTACCACCAGCGAGCGGCTGCAGTTGAACGAAGATACGCTGTGGACCGGCGGGCCGTATGATCCGGTGAACCCGGCGGCGCACGCTGCGTTGCCCGAAGTCCGCCGGCTGATCGACGCGGGGGCGTTCGCAGAGGCTCAGGTACTCGCCAACGCCAGGCTGATGGGCGTGCCTAAGACGCAGATGGCGTACCAGCCATTCTGTGATCTCCTGCTGGCGATGCCGGGGACGGACCCCGTGGAAAGCTATAGGCGCTCACTCGATCTCGACACCGCGGTTGCGACGACGAGCTTCACCGCCGGCGGTACGCGGTTCCGCCGCGAGGTGTTCGCAGCCCTCGGCGATCAAGTGATCGCGGTGCACCTGACCGCGGATCGGCCGTTCGATATCCAGATCGGCCTGCAATCGCCGCATCCCGACGCGACCGTCCAGGCAAGCGGTACAACGCTGACGCTTACCGGGCGCAACGGCGACCGCGCGGGGGTAGCGGGGCGACTGCGGTTCGCGGGACGGGCGGGGGTGTCGACTACAGGCGGGTCGATTATCGTTGAGGGCGACCGGCTGCACGTCCGCGGTGCTCGCGCGGTCACGGTGCTGGTCGCGCTGGCGACGAGCTATCGCCGGTACGACGATGTCGGCGGCGATCCCGACGCGGCGACGCGCACGACGCTCGATAGCGCGATGCGGCGCGGGATCGCCGCCATCCGCGCCGATACGGTGGCGGCGCATCGGCTGATGTTCCGCCGCGTCACGCTGGACCTCGGCCGCACGGCGATCGCCGACCGACCGACCGACGAGCGCGTCCGTGCCAACGATGCCGGTGCCGATCCCGCCCTCGTCGCGCTCTATTTCGATTACGGCCGCTATCTGCTGATCGCATCGTCGCGCGCCGGCAGCCAGCCTGCCACCTTGCAGGGTATCTGGAACGATCAGGTCAAGCCGCCATGGGAGTCCAAGTACACCGTCAATATCAATACCGAGATGAACTACTGGCCGGCGCAGGTGACGGCGTTGCCCGAATGCGTCGCGCCGCTGGTGCAGATGGTGCGCGAACTGGCGGAGACCGGCGCGCGGACGGCGCGCGACATGTACGGCGCGCGCGGCTGGGTCTGTCATCACAACACCGATCTGTGGCGTGCGACCGCGCCGATCGACGGTGCGCAATGGGGGCTGTGGCCGACCGGCGGGGCGTGGCTGTGCACGCATCTGTGGGAGCATTACGACTATGGTCGCGACCTTGCGCTCCTGCGCTCGGTCTATCCGCTGATGCGCGGCGCGGCGCTGTTCTTCCTCGATACGTTGCAGGTCGATGCGGCGACCGGCGCGCTGGTGACGAACCCGTCGCTGTCGCCCGAGAACGTCCATCCGAAGGGCGCGTCGATCTGCGCGGGGCCGGCGATGGACCAGCAGATCCTGCGCGACCTGTTCGATCAGGTGGGGCAGGCCGCCAAGCTGCTGGGTACCGATGCGGCGTTCGCGGCCGAGGTGGCGGCGGCACGCGCACGGCTCGCGCCCGACCGCATCGGCAAGGGCGGGCAGTTGCAGGAATGGCTGCAGGACTGGGACGCCGACGCGCCCGAGCCGCGCCACCGCCATGTCTCGCACCTCTACGGGCTGTTCCCGAGCGACCAGATCGATCTCGATCGCACCCCTGCGCTGGCCGCGGCGGCGCGGCGCTCGCTCGAGCTGCGCGGCGACGAATCCACCGGCTGGGCGACCGCGTGGCGCGCGAACCTGTGGGCGCGGCTGCGCGACGGCGACCACGCACACCGCATCTTGGCCTTCCTGCTCGGGCCGGCGCGCACCTATGCCAATCTGTTCGACGCGCATCCGCCGTTCCAGATCGACGGCAATTTCGGCGGCACCCGAGCGATTGCGGAAATGCTGATGCAGAGCCGCGGCGACGAAATCCTGCTGCTGCCCGCAATGCCGCGCGCCTGGCCCAGTGGATCGATCACCGGCCTGCGCGCCCGCGGGCGCTGCACTGTCGATGTCCGCTGGCACGACGGTGTCCTCGCCGAAGCCGTGGTGCGGACCGATCGGGCGGGACGACGGCGCGTCGGGCTCGGCGCCCACCACATCGACGTCGATCTGAAGCCGGGCAAGGTGTTGCGTCTGCGCGGTCCGGAGCTGGTGCCGTTATTCTCGCAGCATCCGGCGTTCGGCACATGAGAGCGGCGATCGCTGCGGCGCTGCTGCTCAGCGCCTCGCTCGCGTCCGCGCAGGTCTGGCGATCGGACCAGGGCGACGGGACGTTCCGCAACCCGGTGTTGTTCGCCGACTATCCCGATCCGGACATCATCCGCGTCGGCAGCGACTATTATTTCGCCACCACGACCTTTGCCAACACGCCCGGGATCACGATCCTGCACAGCCGCGACCTGGTGAACTGGACGATCGCGTCGCATCTGGTCGACCGGCTGGAGGGCAAGCCCGAATACGACCTGAAGGGCGGCAACGCGTATCGGCACGGGCTCTACGCCTCCAGCCTGCGCTATCATGCCGGCACCTATTACCTCGCCAACACGCCAGTCGGGCAAAAGACGCGGATCTGGTACGCCCGGGACGTCCGCGGGCCGTGGCGCTATCACGAACTGGAGCGCGAGGCGTTCGATCCCGGGCTGTTCATCGAGCCGGACGGCAAGGCGTATCTCGCCACCGCCAGCACCGCGGATGGCACGATCACGCTGCTGACGCTCGATGCCGGACTGGCGCATGTCGCCGATGCGCGGAAAATCCATTACATCAAGGGCGCGGAGGGGTCGAAGATCATCCGGCGCGGGGACTATTACTACCTGTTCAACGCGCTGCCGCCGCGGCTCGCGCTCAGTGTGTCGCGGTCGCACAGCCTGTTCGGGCCGTGGGAGACGCGCGACCAGATCGACGACAAGACCGGCGGGCATCAGGGTGCGCTGGTCGACCTGCCCGATGGCCGCTGGTTCGGCTTCGTGATGGAGGACAGCGGCGCGATTGGGCGGATGACGAACCTGAGCCCGGTGTTCTGGCAGGACGACTGGCCGGTCTGGGGCACGCCGGACGCGCCGGGTCGGGTGCCGCGTCGGGCGAAGAAGCCGATCCCCGGTGGTGCTTTTGCGGAGCCGGCGACGTCCGACGATTTCGCGCGGCCGAACCTCGGGCTGCAATGGCAGTGGAACCACAATTCGGAACCCCGCCGCTGGTCGTTGACCGAGCGACCTGGCTGGCTGCGGCTGCGTCCGACGGTGGCGACCGGCTTCTGGTCGGCGCGCAACACGCTGGTGCAAAAGGGGCAGGGGCCGGCAAGCCGTGCCGAAGTGAAGCTCGATATCCGGCATCTGACGCCCGGCGATCGGTGCGGGTTCGGGACGTTCGGGCAGTTCAGTGCGAACCTGACGGTGCAGCGTGGCGGGGACGGCAAGGCGGCGGTGGCGATGGAGGTGATCGAGGACACCACCGGTGGCCCGCGTACACAGACCCGCGCTACTGTCCCGCTTCCGGCTGGCGACGCGCTGTGGCTGCGCACCGATATGGACTTCACAACTGATCTCGGCCGGCTTGCCTATAGTCTCGACGGGAAGCGCTGGACCGGGTTTGGTGGCGATTTTCCGCTGGCGTTCGCATGGCGGACGGGGACGTTCCAAGGCGAGCAACTGGCGGTGTTCTGTTACGCGCCGGGGCCGAGCCGGGGATGGCTGGACGTCGATCGCTTCACGCTCTCCGCGTTGCCACCGGCCAAGCCCGAGCGGGTCCGCTGAGGGCAGGCTTGAGGAGGCGGGTTCACCGCAACCCACTCCCCGTCATCCTGACGAAAGTCAGGACCCAGGGTAACGCACGGTGTCGTCCGTGGCTTTGGGTCCTGACTTTCGTCAGGATGACGGACGTGGAGGGGGGGCAGCGTACGCCCGCCACCCGGTGCTACCGGTAAAGCGCAGCATCCGCCCAGATCGCGGGCTGCACCGGACGCGCCGTCGCGCTGGCGCGGGCGACGAGTTCGATGATCTTCACGCCGGTCACCTTCGCCTCGATCAGCACCGCCGGTTCGCCGAACGCCACCGCGCGCGATGTGGCGAGCAGGCGAGCGTCGCCCCAGATTTCGAACACCGTCGTCCCCGATCGCGGCTGGCCCGAATCATTGATCCCGACCGTGGCGGCGAACCGCGCATAGCCCGCGTTGCGCACCTCGAGACGCGAGTTCGCGAGCACGCCGATGCCGGTGTCGAAGGTCTTGCCCGCCATGCGCATCACCTTGCCGTACGGCGCGCGGTCCGCTTCCGCGCCGCCCCAGCCGCCATATTGCGGGTGATCGCCCGGGCCGCGGGTCTTGGTCCAGGGGGTGATCGAGCGATAGATTGTGGGGTCGGCTTCGGGCACCACGACGCCGTCCGCGGCTGGATTGACGCTGCCGGTCAGTTCCGAAAGGTAGCGCGCATTTGCCAAACGGCGCGAGCCGGTGGCGCGGAACACCAGCGTTTCGTGCGGCGCCAGCGTGACCGCGAGTTCGCCGCGGAAGGTCTGCGACGTCTTGCTCCACAGATCGCGCAGCGCGACGTCGGCCGTGGCGAGCATCTTCAAGTGATCGGCGGTCAGCACCGCTTTCGCCGGCAGCGCGGTGCGGTTGAGGATCGCGACGCCCTTGCTGCCGTCCGCCAGCGTCTTGACGAAGATCTGCACCTCTTCGGAATCATAGGCGAGCACGGCCTGGTTGCCGGCCGGATCCTGGTTGAGCGCGACGATGTCGGCGTTACCGAAGATCGCCAGCAGCGCGGGCGTCAGTTTGCGCAGATCATAGCCGATGATCAGCGGCGAATTGACCATTGCCCAGATCGCGAAGTGCGAGCGCGCTTCGGTCAGATGCGCTTCGTCGAAATCGCCGGTGCCGACGAACAGCATGTCGGGGTCGTTCCACGAGCCGGGATGCGCATAGAGCGCGCGGTGGGTGACGGTGTCGAGGTTGGTCAGCATCCGGCCCCACACCGGCTGGATGTCGTCGCTGGTGCGCGAGCTGTTGCCGACATCCTTGCCCCAGGCGCGGACGTCGCCCGCGCCCCACAGGCACAGCGAATAGACGTACGGCCGGTCGGCGGCGTATTTGTGCAGCGCGACGTGGACCTCTTCGTAGAGCGTGCGGATGCCGGCGACGTCCGATCCGCCGAGCGACTGCATGTCGACCAGCGGGGTCAGCGCGCGGTAAAGGCCCGATTTCACGCGCGCTGCGTCCGCCGGGAGACCGCGCGCGCCGCAGCCATCGACCTTCAGATAGTCGAAATTCCAGTCCTTGAAGTACAGCGCGATGTCCTGGTCGACATGACCGTACAGCCCGACTTCGCGCTCGGCGACGCTGCCTTCGGGCTGGTTCTTGAAGTCGGGCGTGTAGATCTGGCCGCAGCTGTTGCGGCCGATGTCGGAATAGAGCCCTGCCTTGAGCCCCATCGCGTGGAGTCGGTCGGTCAGCGGGCGGAAACTGGTGTCCGCGCCGGTCGCGGCGGAGGGGAAATGGCTGGTGCGGATCAGCATGCGGCCGTCGGGCTGGCGCCGTTTCAGCCACCAGCCGTCGTCGATGTTGACGTAGCGATAGCCGAGTGCCGCCAGCCTGGTGTCGATCAACGCCTGCGCGGAGGCGAGCACCTTTTCCTCATCGACGTCGCTGTTGAACGCGTTCCAAGAGTTCCAGCCCATCGGCGGGACGGGGGCGAAACCGTCGGTGTTGGCGCTCCAGCGTCCGGTCGGGGTCAGCGGGTCGGCGGCAGCGGGAACGGAAAACGCCGCGAGTGCCGCACCGATCATCGTCCAATAGGCGCGCCTCATTTCGGCAGGTCCTTCGACTGGCGCGCGGTGAAGCTGGCGGGCTGGGCCGATCCCACGGTTACGCGGTAGGTGCCGGGGGCGACCGAACGGTTACCGTCGAGCGTCACCGAACTCAGGTCGCGCGGCGACAGGTCGAAGGTCAGCTGGCGCGCTTCGCCGGGACGTAGCACGACACGCTGGAATCCGCGGAGCGCTATCCGCGGCGCGCCGGGGCGGTCGGGGAAGTTGAGGTAGAGTTGCGCGACCTCTTCGCCCGGCCGCTCGCCCTGGTTGGTAAGCCGCGTGGTCACCCGGATGCCGGTCTCGGCGCCGCCCCGCGCGGGCGTCACGGTCGGCGTCGTGTAGCCGAAGCGGGTGTAGCTGAGCCCGTGCCCGAACGGATAGACCGGGGTGCCGGTGAAGTAGCGATAGGTCCGCCCCGTCATCGCATAGTCGCCGAACGGCGGCAGGTCCGCGGTGCTGCGATAGAAGGTGAGGGGCAGGCGACCCGACGGGTTGGTCCGCCCGGTCAGGATGTTGGCGGCCGCGGTGCCGCCGGTCTCGCCGGGATACCAGGCCTCGAGGATCGCGGCGGCATTGTCCTTGGCCCAGGCGAGGTTGATCGGGCTGCCGTTCATCGTCACCAGCACGATCGGCTTGCCGGTCGCCCTGGCCTGTTCGAGCATCGCGATCTGGTCGGCGGGCAAATCGAGCGTGGTCTTGTCGCCGCCCGAGAAGCCGGGAACCGATACGCCGGTTTCCTCAGCTTCCAGGTCGGAGGTCAGGCCGACGACCGCGACCAGCACGTCCGCCGCCGCCGCTGCGCGCTTCAGCTCGGTCGCGGGTGAGTCGGACACGCGCTTCCAGACCAGATCGATCCCGCTGCCCTCGGCGTGGATCGCATAGCGCCTGCCGCCTTCGAGTTTCAGCGTGGTCACCCCGGCAAGGTCGTTCCAGCGCGCCTTGCGGCGATCGGAGACGATCTTGCCATCGAGGGTCAGCGTGCCGCCGGCGCCGGTCAGGCCGACGCGGTAGGTGCCGGTTTCGGGGGGCACGAGGAAGCCGGTCCATTCGGTGCGGTGGACGTCGGCGACCTGCGCGAGCGTCAGGTTGCGGTCGCCAACATCGGGTTCGATGCGGGTCGCGACGGGAGTGGTCTGATACTTCGCGGCGGCGACCAGTTTCTCGCGCGTGCCGGGGGCGTATTGCGCGGGCATCGGCGTGACGGTGTTGTAGTAGCGCGCGAGCAGGCCGGGTTTGCCGTCGGGGGTCAGCAACGCCGAAGTCGGTACGCGGTCGCCATCGGTGACGGATTCACCGAACGGGACCAGCGTGACCTGGCTAGCACCCATCGCGGTGCGCAGGCCTTCGAGGACCGACACCGGCGTACCCGACAGCCCCGAGGAATAATTGCCGCGCAAGACGCGCGTGGCATCGCCGAGCGGGCCGATCACGGCGATCCTCACGCCGGGCTTGAGCGGCAGGACGCCGTCGTTCTTGAGCAGCACCATCGATCGCTCGGCCGCGGCGAGCGCGATCCGTCGATGCTCGGGTGCGCCGACCGCGCTGGTCGGCATCGCCTTTGCCGCACCCGCGAGCCCGGGCAGGTCGCCGGTGCGGTAGCGTGCGGCGAACAGCCGGACGAGGCTGACGTCGATGTCCGCCTCGGTGATCAGGTCGCGGCTCAACGCCTCGCGGTACCGGGTTTCCAGTCCTGCGGTATCGCCCAGTGTCTCGGTGTTGCATTCGTTGTCGACGCCCGCGCGGACCGCAGCGGCGACCGCGGACGCACTGGTGGGCGCGTATTTGTGGTTGTCGGCGATGTCCTTAACCGCGTCGCAGTCGGACACGACATAGCCCTGGAAATTCCACGCGCCGCGCAAATGGTCCTTGAGCAGATTGTCGCTGGCGCAGGCGGGCTGGCCGTCGATGCGGTTGTACGCGCACATCACCGATCCGGCGCGGGCATCGACCAATGCGGCTCGGAAGGCGGGGAGGTAGGTGTCTTCCAGGTCGTGCGCCGACACGAAGACGTTGGCGGCGTGGCGGGTACCCTCGGGACCGCTATGCACCGCGAAATGCTTCGGGCTGGCGATCACCAGCGGGCGGTCGGGGTTGGGGCCCTGCATGCCGCGCACGAAGGCGACGCCCATCGTCGCGGTGAGGAAAGGATCCTCGCCATACGTCTCCTGCCCGCGACCCCAGCGCGGATCGCGGAAGATGTTGATGTTGGGCGACCAGGTGTCGAGCCCGGTGCCGATATGGCCGTTGCGCCCGGTCTGGCGCGCCAGCGTATGCAGCCCGCGGACCTCTTCGCTGATCGCGCCGGCGACGTCGTGGACGAGCGGGGCGTCGAAGGTCGCGGCGAGGCCGATCGGTTCGGGGAAGTTGGTGGTCGCCAGCGGGCCGAGTGCACCGTGCAGCGACTCCGTCCACCAGTTGTATGCAGGGACACCAAGCCGCGGGATGGCGGGCGCGACGTTGAGCAACTGCGGCAGCTTCTCGTCGAGCGTCATCTTCGCGACCATCGCGCGCGCCATCGCGATCGCCGGATCGGTTGACGCTTGCGATGCAGCGGCCGGTTCGCGCGCAACCAGTGGCGACGCCGCGAGCGCGAGGCCCGCGGTCGCCAGCAATGCGGCTTTCATCGTCTTGCCCATCGTCATTCTCCCCCTTTAGTGCGGTGCGCTCGGGCGCCCGCGGTTATGGCTTTACCGGTATCTCGAAGGTGCCGACCGGCAGCGGCGCGTCGTCGGCAAGGTTGGTTACGGGCGCATCCGCCCAGGCATAGCGAACCCGCGTGACCGGCTGGCCGTCGCCGGGCAGCGTCACCTCTGCGCCAGCGACGCGTCCGGCGGCGTAGCGGCAGCTGCCGATCGCGGCGCCGCACAGTTCGAAGCCGATCGCCTGGTTCGATCCGCGCGGGTGCAGCGCGCCGGTCACGCCGGTGAAGCGCAGCGTGACGCCGCCGTCTGCGCCGCGTCGCGCATCGGCTATGGCGGGGCCGGAGGGGGCGATCGCTTCGCCGTACACCGCCGCGCGCATGACGCGAGCGAGGCGCTGGCCGACCTCGTGCTTCTCACCGGGATGGATGTCGAGCGCGTCGCCGATGTCGAGCGCGACCGCGATCCCGGCATGCGCATCCGCCGCCGCGACCCGGCGCTGTGCATCGCGCACGCTGCCCCAGCCGCTTTCGCCCGGCGCGATCGCGGGTCCGCCGTAATTGGCGAGCTGGACGATACCGAAGCCGGTGGCCGGCGTGCCGAAGCGGTGGCGCCAGTCGGCGATCAGCGCGGTCATGCGCTTGTCATAGCCCGGGATGCCGGTGTCGGATTCGCCCTGATACCAGGCGATGCCCGCGAGCTTGGTCGCCCCGAGCGGCGCGATCATCGCGTTGTACAGCGTGCCGGCGCCGTTGATGTCGTCCCACGGCACGCGCGGTGCGGCGCCGGCGAGCCGCTTGGCGACCGCGTAGCGCCATTCGGTGCCGATGCCGACGCTGCTACCATCCGCGAACGACAGCCGCATCGTGTCCGCGGGACCGGTCATTCCGCCATAGGCATAGACGTCGTCGTCATTGACCGTGATGACGTTGCGCCCGGCCTTCAGCGTGCCCGCCGGCAGCGCGTAGACGCGGGATTGCGAGGCGAGGCTGCCGCCGCCGACGCCGATGCCGTTGACCCAGGTGCGATCGGCATCGTCGATGGTGCCGAGCACGACGGTCGCGGCGCCGCGCGCCTGTTCGGCGGTCAGTTCGACGGTGCGCTGGTACCAGATCATGCCGTTATAGTCGGCGAGTGCGGGCACGCCCCAGGTCTCGAAATTGGTCATCGCCGGAACTGGCCGCCAGTCGAGCGCAGCGTCCGGCTGCCACGGCTCGCGGCCCGCAGCATCGCCGGATCCGGCGCGCCACCAGCCTTCCCAGATCGTCGACGCCTTGCGATTGGCCACCGCCGGATCGCGCGCATACAGCGCGAGCAGGTCGGCGGCGTCGGCCATGTCGGCCTGTCGCAACGCGGTATCGCTCATCCACGCGCTGATCCGCGACCCGCCCCAGCTCGAATGGATCGCGCCGATCGGCACGCCCGCGGTGCGGCGCAGCGCCTGCACCATGTAGAAGCACGCCGCCGAAAATGCGGGGGCGGTGGTCGGTCCGGACACCGCCCAGCGCGGTTGTTCGGCGAACCGCGCGACCGGTGCGGCGGCGGACACTTTCGGGATCGTCAGCAGGCGGAGCTTGTCGTCGACCGCGGGGTGCGCGTCTGGGAACAGCGTCTGCCCGTCCTCGACCGCGAGCTCCATGTTGCTCTGCCCCGAGCACAGGAACACGTCGCCGACCAGGATGTCGCGCAGCACGGCGGCACCGCTGGGCGCTGCGATCGTCAGGTCGTAGGGACCGCCGGCGGGCAGTGCGGGCAGCGTCGCCTCGAACCGGCCGTCGCGCGCTGCCTTTGCAGTGGCGCTGTGCCCGGCGAGCGTGATCATCACCGTTTCGCCGGCCGCCGCGACGCCGGTCAGGACGACCGGCTGGCTGCGCTGGATCACCGCATGGTCGCCGATCACGCCGTCCAGACGCGGACCCGCGAACGCCGACTTCGTACAGACCAGGAGCAGGGCGCCCAAGGCCAGGCGTGTCGTGATGGTGCGCATGCAAACTCCCCTAGCGGCTGTATCGATCGAAGGCCGCGCCGCACGGGTCCTCGCTGTTCTTCCGCGATGCCCGGCACGGTCACGACAGGTGAACGAGCCGCGACTCGCGGTTGGTGGTATCGGTACCATGGCGATCCGGCGATCGAAACGCCCGATTGCGGCTAGACTTGGTCGGCGTCCTGAGGCGGCGCGGTCGACTGGCGTTCGACGATGGCGTGGTCGAGCACATGGTCGGACTGTCCGGCCTCGGTGTTCGACGGCGTTCCGATCTCCGCGACCAGCAGCCCGAGCGCTTCTGCGGCGAGCCGGCGTACCGGCTGGTGGACGGTCGTCAGCGGCGGCCACAGAGTCACGGCGGCGGTGGTGTCGTCGAAGCCGACCACGGTCAGTTCGCCCGGAACGTCGAGGTGCCGACGATGCGCGACCGAGACGACCGCTGCGGCCATGTCGTCGTTGCTGGCGAAGATCGCGGTCGGGCGTGGGTCCACCTGCAGCAACTCGTCGGCCGCGGTCAGGCCCGATGCGAAGCTGAAATCGCCCTGTGCGATCGTGACCGTGACGTCGTCGCGTTCGCCGACTGCCGCGTCGAAGCCGTCGCGGCGTTGCCGGCTGGCAACCTGATCGGGGTTGCCGGTGACGAAGCCCAGCCGGCGGTGGCCGATCGCGATCAGCTGCCGCGTCATCTCATAGGCGGCGAGGCGGTCGTCGATCCGCACGCAGATCGCACCCGCGACCCCGTGTGCGCCGACCGCCGCGACCGGCACGCGCGCCTGTTGCAGGACCTCGAGTACCGCGGGCCATTCCCCCAGCGGCGGCGCGCAGATCAGGCCGGAGATGCCCGAGTTCACAAGATCTTCCAGGGCGCTCCGGTCCGGCGGGTGTCCGTTCTCGCCTTTCAACAGGATCAGCCGGGCGCCGCGCACGGACGCCTCCTCGAACACGCCGGTCAGGAAATCGCTCATGAACGCGGCGCTGGGGTTGGAATAGATCACGCCGATCCGGAGTTCGGCCGACGTCACCAGGCTGCGCGCGGCGAGGTTCGGAGTATAGCCGAGCGCGACGATCGCCGCCTGCACGCCGGCGCGCGTGGCCGGGTCGACCCCCGGCCGGCCGTTGATCACGCGCGACACCGTCATCGGCGAGACGCCGGCGTGCGCGGCGACGTCGATGATCGTCGGGCTGCGGGGGCGCCGAGCGCGGTCGTTCACATCGTGCTCCCCCATACCGATCCTCCGCAGGGCGTAACGGTTTGCCCGGGCGATGCAATATCGGCGCTTGCCACGCTTCCGTCCGACCGCCTACCACGGGGTTGATAACGTTACCGGGAACTGGAGCGGGGGAGAGGATGGCGAGGCGGCTTGGCAAGATCCGGTGGACCATCATCGGGCTGTTCGTGGTCGCGATGGTCATCAACTACCTCGCGCGCAGCGTGCTGGGCGTCGCCGCACCTGCGATCATGGCCGAGCAGCACATCTCGTCGCAGCAATATTCGTGGATCACCGGCGCGTTCCAGGTCGGGATCATGGCGCAGCCGATCGCTGGCTACATCCTCGACAGCATCGGGCTGAAGATCGGCTTCACGCTGTTCGTGACTTTGTGGTCGCTGATCACGATGGGCCACGGCTTGGCAAGCGGCTGGCTGGGGTTCGCAGGGCTTCGCGGCGCGCTGGGGCTCGTCGAGGGATCGGCGCAGCCGGCGGGAATGAAGCTGGTCGCCGAATGGTTTCCGGCGCGCGAGCGCGGCGTCGCGGGCGGCATCTATCAGATCGGCGCGTCGTTCGGCGCGGTGTTCGCGCCGCCGCTGGTGGCATGGGCGGTGTTCAACCACAGCTGGCGCGCCGCGTTCTTCGTCGCGGGCGGGTTGGGCCTCGCGTGGGTAATCGCATGGCTCGCCTGGTACGCTCCGCCGGCGCGACACCGGCGGCTGTCGGCGGCCGAGCATGCATACATCGTCGACGGGCAGGAAGCCGCGCTCGCGACCAAGCGGGGGCGGCCACCGCTGCGCGACCTGCTGCGGCGGCGCAATCTGTGGGCGATCGCGGCGGCGCGGTTCCTGGCCGATCCGGTGTGGGGAATGCTGTCTCTGTGGATGCCGCTGTACCTCGTGCAAGTCCGGCATTTCGACCTCAAGCAGATCGCGCTGTTCGCGTGGCTGCCATTCCTCGCCGCCGATCTCGGATGCCTGTTCGGCCCGGCGGTGGTGGCGTGGCTGCAGCGGCGCGGCGTCGTGCTGATCGATGCGCGGCGCGGCGCCTTCACGCTCGGCGCGGTGCTGATGACCGGGATGATGTTCGTCGGCACCGTGACCAGCCCGGTCGCGGCGATCGCGTTGCTGTGCGTCGGCGGGTTCGCGCACCAGACGCTGTCGGTCACCGTGATCACGATGGCGTCCGACCTGTTCCCGCAGGATCAGGTCGCGACCGCCACCGGCGTGTCGGGCACCGCCGCCAATCTGGGCGTGCTGATCTTCACGCTCGTGCTCGGGTCGCTGGTCGCCCAGGTCGGCTACCAACCCTTTTTCATCCTGCTCGGGCTGCTCGACCTGGTCGGCGCTGCGATCCTCTGGACCCTGATACGAAAGCCCGCATGACCCCCCGCAATCCCATCCTGCGCGGGTTCAATCCCGATCCGTCGATCGTGCGCGTCGACGCCGATTACTACGTCGCGACCTCGACCTTCGAATGGTATCCGGGCGTGCTGATCCACCATTCGCGCGACCTGACGAACTGGCAGTTGATCGGACGTCCCCTGATCCGTGCGAGCCAGCTCGACATGCGCGGCAATCCCGATTCCTGCGGGGTCTGGGCACCGGACCTGAGCTACGCCGACGATCGCTTCCACCTGATCTATACCGACGTGAAGCGCTACGGGCAGACCACGGTCGACGGTGCGAGCGGCGCATCGCTCCGCGATTTCCACAACTACTGGGTGTCGTGCGACCGCATAGACGGGGACTGGTCCGACCCCGTGCATCTGAACAGCAGCGGCTTCGACCCCGCGCTGTTCCACGACGACGACGGGCGTAGCTGGCTGCTCAACATGCTGTGGGATCACCGACCGGGTCGGGGACGGTTCGCCGGCATCGTCGCGCAGGAAATGGACCTGCGCAGCGGCGCGCTGCTCGGCGATCGGCGGCTGATCTTCGAGGGAACCGCGCTCGGGTTCACCGAGGGGCCGCACCTCTACAAACGCGACGGCTGGTATCACCTGATCGTCGCCGAGGGCGGCACCGAGCGGAACCACGCCGTCGTGATGGCGCGGTCGCGCTCGCTGTTCGGGCCGTACGAGGCGCATCCCGATGGCCCGGTGCTGACCGCGATGGGGAAGCCGGACGCGGCGTTGCAGCGCACCGGGCACGGCGACCTGGTCGAGACGCCGCAGGGCGAGACGTGGATGGTCTATCTGTGCGGGCGTCCGCTTCCCTCGAGCGATCGCTGCGTACTGGGCCGCGAAACTGCGATCCAGCCGATGTGCTGGGGCGACGACGGCTGGTTGAGGACCGTGGATGGCAGCGCGAACCCGGATTCGGGTGGTGGCCGCGAGACGCCGGTCGACGAACGTCACGATTTCGACCGAGTCGACTTGCCGGCTGCGTTCCAGTGGCTCCGCACGCCGTATCCGGACCAGCTGTTCAGCCTGACCGAGCGGCCGGGGCACCTGCGCCTCTACGGTCGCGAGACGATCGGCAGCCATTTCACCCAGGCGCTGGTGGCACGGCGACAGCAGGCGTTCCGCTATTCCGCGGAAACTAAGGTCGACTTCGATCCGCGGCATTTCCAGCAGGCGGCGGGGCTGGTCTGCTACTACAACTCGACCAAATTCCACTATCTGCACATCACCGCCGACGACGATGGCCAGCGGCAGATCCAGGTGCTGTCGGCGATCCCGTCCGGGCAGGGCAGCACCCTGCTGTCCGCTCCAGTACGGATCGGCGCAGGGGCGGTCGTGTTGCGGGTCCAGGTCGATCACGAAGCGCTGCGGTTCGACTATCGGCTGGCGGAGTCCGCGGACTGGTGCTGGCTGCCCGAAACATTCGATGCGAGCATCCTGTCGGACGAGGCGACGGTGCCGGGGCTGCCCAACTTCACGGGTGCCTTCGTGGGGATGGCGTGCCAGGATCTGTCGGGTGCGGGGCATCCGGCGGACTTCGCCTATTTCCAGTACCGCGAGCATGACCGAGACATCGGCAACGCGCAGACCCGAGGGGATACCTGATGACCGACCCTTGCTGTGCGGGCCATTCCCGTCGCGACATCCTGGCCAGCGCCGGGACGAGCGCGCTGATCGCGGGATCGTTGATGGTCGTTCCGCAATCGGCAGCCGCTGAACTACAGTCCGGTTCGCTCCCGACGGCCAGGCTGAAGCCGTTCGATCTGGCCGACGTGACGCTGGACGACGGCCCGTTCCTGCATGCGCAACGCCAGACGGAGGCGTATCTGCTGGCGCTGCAGCCAGACCGCATGCTCCACAATTTCTGCGTCAACGCCGGGCTGAAGCCCAAGGCGCCTGTCTATGGCGGCTGGGAGTCCGCACCGTTGTGGGCGGACATCAACTGCCACGGCCATACCCTCGGCCACTATTTGTCGGCGTGCGCGCTCGCCTATCGATCGACTCGCGACGCGCGGTTCCGGGCGAGGATCGACCATATCGCGCACGAACTGGCGGCGTGCCAGGCGGCGGCGAAATCGGGGCTGGTTTGCGCGTTTCCGGATGGCCCCGCATTGGTCGCGGCACATCTGCGCGGCGACAAGATCACCGGGGTGCCGTGGTACACGTTGCACAAGGTCTTTGCCGGCCTGCGCGACGCGACCTTGCTGGCCGACAGCGATACGTCGCGCGCGGTATTGCTCCGGCTCGCGGACTGGGCGGTGGTGGCGACCCGGCCGCTGAGCGATGCGCAGTTCGAGACCATGCTCGACACCGAACATGGCGGCATGAACGAGGTGTTCGCCGATCTCCACGCGATGACCGGCAATGCCGACTATCGCACGCTGGCGGAGCGGTTCTCGCATAAGGCGATCATGGCGCCGCTTGCCGCCGGCCGCGATCCGCTGGACGGCATGCACGCGAACACGCAGGTGCCGAAGTTCGTCGGTTTCCAGCGGGTCTGGGAAGTCACCGGCAAACCCGAATATCACGACGCCGCGGCGTTCTTCTGGAAG
This sequence comes from Sphingomonas sp. R86521, assembly GCF_042466235.1. Lineage (NCBI taxonomy): Bacteria > Pseudomonadati > Pseudomonadota > Alphaproteobacteria > Sphingomonadales > Sphingomonadaceae > Sphingomonas > Sphingomonas sp. R86521. The sequence continues at coordinate 1,688,986 of NZ_JAXHBY010000001.1, forward strand.
ACGGTGGCGCTGAAGCGCTCGTTCGCGACCGGCGGGCACGGCGACAACGAGCATTTCTTCCCGATGGCGAATTTCGCCGACCATGTCTTTTCGGCGAAGGGGTCGGAGACGTGTTGCCAGCACAACATGCTGAAGCTGACGCGGGCGCTGTTCCTGCACGATCCGCAGGTCGGTTACGCCGATTATTACGAGCGGACGCTGTATAACGGCATCCTCGCGTCGCAGGACCCGGACAGCGGGATGGCGACCTATTTCCAGGGCGCGCGGCCGGGATACATGAAGCTGTATCACACGCCCGAGGACTCGTTCTGGTGCTGCACCGGCACCGGCATGGAGAACCATGTCAAATACCGCGATTCGATCTATTTCCACGACGACGACGCGCTGTACGTGAACCTGTTCGTGCCGTCGGCGATGATGTGGCGAGACAAGCGCGCGACGCTGACGCAGGTCACGACCTTTCCCGAGGCGCCGACGACGACGCTGCGCTGGACCCTGGCGCGACCGACCGATCTGACGCTGAAGCTGCGGCATCCGCGCTGGAGCCGGAGCGCGGTGGTACTGGTCAACGGTCTCGAAGTGCTGCGGTCGAACGATCCGGGGCGGTACCTGACGCTGGCGCGGCTGTGGCGGACGGGGGACGCGGTGGAATTGCGGCTGGCGATGGACGTCGCCGTCGAAAGCGCGCCGGCCGCGCCGGATATCGTCGCGTTCACCTATGGGCCGCTGGTGCTCGCCGGGGTGTTCGATCCGGTGGCGCCGGGCGCGGATATGGTCGTGAACGAGCGCAAATATGGCGCGTATAATGCGGAGCCGTTCGTGGTGCCGACGCTGGTCGGGAGCGCGGCGACGATCGCGGGTGCGGTCCGTCCTGGCGACGCGCCACTGGCGTTCACGATCGCGGCGGCGGATCAGCAGCCCGTGCACCTGATCCCGTATCACCGCGTCGCGCATCGACGCTATGCGACGTATTGGCCGATCGCGGCGGCGGTGGATCAGGCCTGATCCGAGTCGCTACCCAGCAACGGTGCGGCGCGGTCGGTGGCTAGTTCGGCATCCGAGAAGCGGATCGGGGTGCGCACGCCGGCGACCGTCGTGCCATCCGGCCGGGCCGCCGTCACCGCCATGCCGCGTGCGATAACCTGCGGGTCGGCGAAGGCCTGGGCGACGCTGTTGATCGGGCCCGCCGGAACGCCGACCGCCTCTAGCCGGCCTAGCAGTTCGTCCTTCGCGACTTGCACCGTCGCCGCCTCGATCCCGGCGGTAAGGTCGTCGCGAAACGCGACGCGGCCGGCGTTGGTGGCGAAGCGCGGATCGTCGCGCAGTGCATCCAGCCCCAGCGCGTCGCAGAACCGCCGGAACTGGCCATCGTTGCCGACCGCCAGGATGAACCAGCCGTCGGCGCACGGGAACACCGCATACGGCGCGATGTTGGCGTGGGCGTTGCCGACGCGGGACGGACCCCTGTCAGAAGGATCGGCACCGCTCGCGAACCAGTTCATCGCCTGGTTGGCGAGCACCCCGGTCATGGTGTCGAGCAGCGCCATGTCGATGTGCTGCCCGCGCCCGGTACGCTCGCGCATGCTCAACGCCGCCTGGATCGCGATCACCGCGTACAGCCCGGTCATGATATCGGCAAAGGCGACGCCGATCTTTTGCGGTGCCCCAGCGGGCTCGCCGGTCAGGTCCATGATCCCGCTCATGCCCTGGACGATGAAGTCGTAGCCGGCGCGGGTTGCATAGGGCCCGTCCTGGCCGAACCCGGTGATCGAGCAATAGACCAGCCGCGGGTTGATCGCGGACAGGCTGGCATGGTCGAGCCCGTAGCGCGCGAGCCCGCCGACCTTGAAGTTCTCGATCACGACATCGGCGTCGACGATCAGCGCGTGGACGATCGCCTGGCCTTCTGGGGTGGCGAAATCGGCGATGACCGATCGCTTGCCGCGGTTGGCGGCGTGGAAATAGGCGGCGTCGCGGCTACCGTCGTGGTTGTCGATGAACGGCGGGCCCCAGCGGCGGGTGTCGTCACCCTCGGGGCTCTCGACCTTGGTGACGTCCGCACCGAGATCGGCGAGGACCTGCCCCGCCCACGGACCCGCGAGGATGCGGGCGAGTTCGACGACCTTCAGGCCGGCGAGGGGCGTTTCCCTTACCAACTATGTTCTCCCGCGAAGGCGGGAGCCCAGTCTGGGTCCCCGCCTTCGCGGGGAAACAAGGGGGCAGGAGCCACCCTCAAAACGCCGCGATACCCGTAATCGCCCGCCCCAGGATCAGCGCATGGACGTCGTGCGCACCTTCGTACGTATTCACCGTCTCCAGGTTCATCATGTGCCGCATCACGTGGTACTCCCCGGAAATGCCGTTGCCGCCGTGCATGTCGCGGCTCATGCGCGCGATATCGAGCGCCTTGCCGACGTTGTTGCGCTTGACGATCGAGACCATCTCGGGCGCGAACCGGCCTTCGTCCATCAGCCGCCCGACGCGCAGCGACGCCTGCAACCCGAGCGCGATCTCGGTTTCCATGTCCGCCAGCTTCTTCTGGTACAGTTGCCGCCCGGCGAGCGGCGTGCCGAACTGGTTGCGATCCAGGCCGTACTGGCGCGCCGCGTGGAAACAGAATTCGGCAGCGCCCATCGCACCCCAGCTGATCCCGTAACGCGCGCGGTTGAGGCAGCCGAACGGACCCTTCAGCCCCTGTACGTCGGGCAGGATCCCGTCGTCGCTTACCTCGACCTCGTCCATCATGATCATGCCCGTGATCGACGCGCGCAGCGACAGCTTGCCCTCGATCTTGGGTGTCTCGAGCCCCTTCATCCCGCGCTCGAGGACGAAGCCGCGGATCGCGCCGTCATGCGCGTCGGACTTCGCCCAGATCACGAACACGTCGGCTATCGGCGAATTGGAAATCCACGTCTTCGCACCCGAGATGACGTAGCCGCCGTCGACCTTCTTCGCGCGCGTCGTCATGCCGCCGGGGTCGGATCCGGCATCGGGTTCGGTCAACCCGAAACAGCCGATCCATTCGCCGCTCGCCAGCTTGGGCAGGTATTTGCGCCTCTGCGCTTCGGAGCCGAAGGCGTGGATCGGGTACATCACTAGGCTCGACTGCACCGACATCATCGAGCGATACCCCGAGTCGATCCGCTCGACCTCGCGCGCGACCAGCCCGTACACGACATAGGACGCACCGACGCCGCCATATTCCTCGGGGATGGTCGGGCCGAGCAGGCCGAGCGCACCCATCTCGCGGAAAATCGCAGGATCGGTATGTTCGTGCTGGAACGCGTCGACGATGCGCGGCGCGAGCTTGTCGTCCGCATAGGCCTTCGCGCTGTCGCGGATCATGCGTTCGTCTTCGCTCAGCTGGTCGTCGAGCAGGAACGGATCCGCCCAGTCGAACTTGCCCATTCCGGCCATCATCATCTCCTTGGTGTACTGCCCAATTCGGAGTTCAACGGCTGAAAGTCCACCCCTAGCGGTCGGTCACGAGTCCTCCAGCGTGAGTACGGTGAGAGTCGCGCGAAGCGTGGCGTCGATCGTTTCGACCGCGTCGATGCAAAGGTCGACGACGATATGACCGCGCAGCGCGAATGGCGCTTCGGGGAGGGCGTCCAACCATGATCGAGCACCGGGTATGGCCGCGGCGGCAAGCGTCACCACATAGCGCGTGCCGGCGAAGGTCGCGCTGGCCCAGGGGCGGCCGCTGATCGAATCGATGCTGACGGCGAAGGTGGCCCCCATCGTTCGCAGCGCGCGGACCAGCAGCGTTCCGGCGTCCGGCCCACGGGGGGAAGGCGTCATGCCGCACCGCCGTCTATGAACGCTTCGATCCGCGCGACGATGCCGTGGCCGGGCTGTCGACCGCGTTTCAGATCGTGGACCAGTCGCGGATCGTTGACCGCGAGGCGGCCGAACTTGCTCACCGGCATGCCCGTCCGCCGCAGATACCGGTCGATCTTGATGAGAACGGACATGGCCTACTCCTTTCGATTCTCTGAATGTGTTCTTGATCTGTTCTCGCATTTCCAACTTGTCTAGGAAAAATCCTACGCTAGGGTCGGCTATGGTCGAAACCGATCCGAGAGCCGCGCTGGCGGATCTGGCGGCGGCGCGAGGCGACAGCTTGGCGGCGTTGTCGGCGATACTCGGGCGCAACGCGGCGTATCTGCAGCAGTTCGTCCGGCGGGGCTCCCCGCGGACACTCGCCGAGCGTGATCGACGAATGCTGGCCGCGTATTTCGGCGTCGACGAGACGATGCTGGGCGCGATCGCGCGTCCGGCGCCGTTCCGTTTGCCAAGGCTGGATGTTGCCGCGTCGGCCGGCCCGGGCGCGCTGGTCGATGGCGAGATCGTGCTGGGAACGGACGCGATCGACCCGGCGCTCGCGGACCGGCTGGGGCTACGCGACGGGCAGGCGGCGATCATCCGGGTGCGCGGCGATTCGATGGCGCCGGGGTTGCTCGACGGCGATCATATCGTCGTCGACACCGCGGACCGGTGGCCGGGGCCGCGCGGCGGCGTGTTCGTGATCCGGATCGACTCCGCGACGATGGTGAAGCGGGTGGTGCCGGGGGTGGATGGCCTGTTGGTCAGCAGCGACAATCCGGAGGCCGGCGCGGTTCCGACGGGGGAGGTGGCGATTGTCGGGCGCGTGGTCTGGCAGATGCGCGTGCTGCGCTAGTGTCCGCGCGGTTTGATGGGCCGCAGCTGCCGCTTTCTCATCCCCACTCCGTCATCCTGACGAAAGTCAGGATCCAGGGTTACGGACGCTGCGCTTGGAACTCTGGGTCCTGACTTTCGTCAGGATGACGAAGAGTGGGGTGGACGGCGGAGGCTGCAGAGGCCGATGGCCCGCGCAGTTCAGCGCCGGTCCCGGAGCCAGACCAGAACCGCCACGACAACGCCCACAACGGTCCCGATCAGGAACCCAGGGGTAGCCTGGCCGACCGCGAAGCCGATCGCGGCGCCGCCGATCATACCGAGCGCGATGAGCGCGCCGCCTGCGGCGTTGGGGCGAGGATCCGACATGCCGCGCCAATGCCACCTCATGCGACGGGACGCCAGCCTCACCGTACCGGCTTCACCGGTTTCGTCAGGATGACGGGAAGCGGGGGCGGGCCGCGCGACAAGGGCCTGTCGCGGGCGGCAAAGCGCGGCTAGGAGACCGTCATGGTGTTTCGCGTTCGGCGTGCCGGCTTTTGCGCGGCCACGGCCTTGCTGGCTGTCGTCGCGAGCAATCGCGCAGGGGCGCAGGTGGCCCCGGCTGATCCGTCACCGTCGCTGGACCCCAACGCACCGCTGGCGGCACTGCCCGATATCGGTGTCGCCTGGCCAGATCTGGCAGCTTCGCCGGCCGATCCCGTGACCGTCGCGACGACTACCGATGCCGATGCCGCGCGCCGGTATGGCTGGCGGGTCGACGGCATCGACGATATCGCCAGCACGCTGCTGCGCCCGAGGTTCGACCAGTTGTCGACGCTGAACGCCAACGACGGCAAGCCCGCCAACGCCGCGCAACTCGACCGCCGTGCGCGCGAAGACGCCGCGCTGCTGAACAGCCTGTTGCGCGCCGAGGGCTATTACGACGCCAGCGTCACCACCCGGGTCGAGGCCGGTGCGAAGCCGCTGGTGGTGATCGAGGCGGTGCCGGGGACGCTGTATCGGTTCAAGGGCGTGACGATCGACGGGATCGCGGCTGCGGGCGACAAGGCCCCAGGGCTCGCCAGCGCGTTCGGCGTGAAAGCCGACGATCCGGTCAATTCCGACGCGATCGTCGCCGGCGATGCGAAGCTGACGACGCAGATCGGGCGCGAGGGGTTCCCCTTTGCCACGGTCGGCGATCCGGCGATCGTCGTCGACCACGCGACCCGCACCGCGACGCTCGACCTGTCGGTGCAGCCGGGCGGCGCGCGGCGGTTCGGACAGGTCGTCGCGCTGCCCGGCAACCGCGTGTTCGACGCGCACCACGTCCAGGAAATCGCACGGTTCACGCCCGGCCAGCCCTATGATGCCGCGAAGATCGACGACCTGCGCCGCGCGCTGATCCAGACCAGCCTGGTCTCCGCGGTATCGGTGAAGCCGGTCCAGGGCGCGACGCCGGATGTCGTCGATATCGCCGTCAAGCTCGACCCCGCGCCGCCGCATACCGTCGCGGGCGAGCTCGGCTATGGCACCGGCGAAGGCGCGCGCGCGGAACTCAGCTGGACCCACCGCAACCTGTTCCCGCCCGAGGGTGCGCTGACGCTGCGATCGGTGCTCGGCACGCGCGAGCAGCTCGGCTCCGTGGTGTTCCGGCGGAGCAATTTTCAGGCGCGCGACCGGGTGCTGACAGCGCAGGTATCCGCTGCGCATACCAACCGCGACGCCTATGACGCGCGGACCTTCACGCTGTCGGCCGGGCTGGAGAAACAGACCAACATCTTTTTCCAGAAGACCTGGACGTGGTCGCTGGGCGGCGAGCTGGTGGCGTCGGACGAGCGCGACGTGCTGCTGGCGACCGGGCTGCCACGGCGCCGCACGTTCTTCATCGGCGCGTTGCCGACCAGCCTGAACTACGACGGGTCGGACGATCTGCTCAACCCGACGCGCGGCTTCCGGCTCGGTGGCCGGCTCAGCCCCGAAGTGTCGTTGCAAGGATCGGTGTTCGGCTATGCGCGGACGCAGATCGATGCCAGCGTGTACCGCACCGTGCATGACGGCGTGGTGCTGGCGGCACGGACCCGGCTGGGCACGATCGCGGGTGCGCCGCGCGACCAGGTGGCGCCGTCGCGGCGGTTCTATGCGGGCGGCGGGGCGTCGGTCCGCGGCTATGGCTATCAGGCGATCGGTCCGCGCGATTCGAACAACGACCCGATCGGCGGACGCAGCCTAACCGAGTTCGCTGTCGAGGCGCGCGTCAAGGCGTTCGGCAATTTCGGCGTCGTACCGTTCTTCGACGCCGGCAACATCTATACCTCCGCGCTGCCGAAATTCACTGGGCTGCAGTACGGCGCGGGGCTGGGCGTGCGCTATTATTCGAACTTCGGTCCGATCCGCCTGGATGTCGGCACCCCGCTCAACCCGCGCTCGGGCGATAGCCGCGTCGCGGTCTATGTGTCGCTGGGACAGGCGTTTTGAGCGAAGAGCGACCTCGCCGGCGCTGGTGGCGCTGGATCGTTGGCGCGCTGCTCGCACTGGTCGCGATCCTCGGCGCGGCGCTGTTGGTCGTCGATACCGATATCGGTCATCGCTACGTCGCCGACCGCATCGCCGCGATCCGCACCGCGAACGGATTGCGCTTCGCGGTCGGGCGGATCGATGGGTCGCTGTACGGCGATACCCGGCTGGTCGATCTCCGCGTGTACGATCTCGACGGCCTGGTGTTCCAGGCGCCGCAGGTCGAACTCGACTGGTCGCCGTTCAAATGGCTGTCGAACCGGCTCGAGATCCGCCGGCTCGCGATTCCCCAGGCGACCTTGCTCCACACCCCGCGGACCCGGCCGTCGAAGCGCCGCGGGCCGATCCTGCCCGATTTCGATATCCGCATCGGCCAGCTTGCGGTCGACCGGCTGACGCTCGCAAAACCGGTCCTCGGCACCGCGCGGGTCGGCCGGTTGAATGGGCAGGCGGACATCCGCTCGGGCCGCGCGCTGGTCGAACTGAATGCGCTGGTCGCCGGCAGCGATCGCCTCGCGCTGCGGATCGATGCGGAGCCGGCGCGCGATGCGTTCGATATCGACGTCGCCGCGCGGGGCGCATCGGGCGGCGTTCTGGCCCGGATGATCAAGGCGCGCGCGCCGGTGGCGTTCGACGTCACCGGCGACGGCAACTGGGCACGCTGGCGCGGCACCGCCAAGGGTTCGGTCGGTCGGACGCGGGTGGTTGACCTCGCGCTGGCGCAGAATGCCGGACGCTACACGCTGTCGGGGGTGCTGGCGCCGTCGTCGCTGCTGACCGGCAAGCTGCAGCGGCTGACCGCGCCGCGGGTGCTGGTGAACGGCGCGGCGCAGTTCGAGAACCGCCGGCTCGACGGCCGACTCTCGCTGCGGACGCCGGCGCTGGCGGTGGATACCACCGGCGCGATTGACCTAGGCACCAACGCCTATCGCAACGTGCGGATCACGGCGCGGCTGCTGCGTCCGCCGGCGCTGTTCGGCAACATGACCGGCACCGCGATCGAACTGCGCGCGATCCTCGACGGACCGTTCGCCACCGCGGCGTTCGACTATAGGCTCGATGCGGCGCGCTTCGCGTTCGACCAGACCGGGTTCGAGAACGCCCACGCCGCGGGCAAGGGGCGGTTGTCGCCGGCACCGGTGACCGTGCCGATCCGCTTCACCGCCGCGCGCGTGACCGGGGTCGGCGACGTCGCGGGCGGAATCCTGCGCAACCTGTCGGTTGACGGCAAGCTGTCGGTGACCGCCCAGACGCTGATCGGCAACGACCTGGTGCTGCGCTCCGACAAGCTTAGCGGCCGGATCAACCTCCAGCTCGACCTCAAGACCGGACAGTTCGAGGTCGGCATCAACGGCGCGCTGGGCCGCTATCTGATCCCCGGGCTCGGCATCGTCGACGTCAAGTCGACGCTGCGGGTGGTGCCGGGACCCGGCGGCCACGGCACCCGCGTGATCGGGCAGGGCACCGCGCAGATGGTGCGGCTCGACAACGCGTTCTTCCGCAGCCTCGCGGGCGGATTGCCGCGGATCGTCACCAATCTGGAACGCACGCCCGACGGCATCCTGCACTTCACCAACCTGGTACTGACCGCGCCGCAGATCCGGCTTGCCGGCAACGGCTACCGCCGGCGCGACGGCAGCTTCCACTTCGAGGGGGGCGGGAGTCAGCAGAGCTATGGCCCGGTGACTTTGGTACTCGACGGCAAGATCGACAAGCCGACCCTCGACCTGGTGTTTGCAACCCCGAACGCGACATTGGGGTTGAAGGCGGTCCGCGCGCATCTCGATCCGACCGCACAGGGCTATGCGTTCACCGCGGCCGGTGGCTCGCGGCTGGGACCGTTCACCGCGAACGGCGCGATCCTGTTGCCGCCGGGCCAGCCCGCGACGATCCAGATCGCGGCGCTCAACGTCAGCGGGACGCGCGCGTCGGGCAGCCTGACGGTGGTCGATGGCGGTTTCGCAGGTCGCCTCGGGGTCGGTGGTGGCGGCCTGTCCGGCGAGCTGCTTTTCCGTCCGGTCGGCGACATTCAGCGGATCGAGGCGCATCTGGATGCGACCGCGGCGCAGCTCGACGGCGTGACGTTGCGGCAAGGGCATCTCGACCTTGTCACGCTGCTCGACCCGGCGGGGACCTCGATCGACGCGAGCGTGACCGGACGCGGGGTGCGGCGCGGTTCGCTCAATCTCGCGCGGTTCACCGGCAGCGCGCGGTTGCGCGGCGGCATCGGCGAAATGCGTGCGTCGATCGCCGGATCGCGCGGCCGCGCGTTCGACATCCAGAGCGTCACGCAGGTGACCGCCGACAGCTACAGCATCGCCGCACAGGGCACGCTCGATCGCCGCCCGCTGAAACTGCTCACGCCTGCGGTGGTGACCCGCGACGGCGACGGCTGGCGGCTCGCGCCGACCAAGCTGAGTTTCTCGGGTGGCGAGGCGGAGGTCGGCGGCCGCTTCACCGGCGCGACGACCGCGATCGACGCGACGCTGACGCGGATGCCGCTGGCGATACTCGACATCGGCTATCCGGGGCTCGGGCTGGGCGGCACCGCGTCGGGCAGCTTCGATGTCGCGACCAGCGACGGCGCGGCGCCGACCGGCAAGGCCAACCTCACGATCCGCGGGCTCAGCCGCGCCGGGCTGGTGCTGTCGTCGCGGCCGGTCGATGTCGGGCTGGCGGCGGTGCTGTCGCCCGACAAGCTGGGCGTCCGCGCGGTCATCGCCACCGGCGGCAAGACCATCGGCCGCGCGCAGGCGCAGCTCGCGCCGCTCGGGCAGGGCGACCTGGCGAGCCGCATCACCAACGCGCGGCTGTTCGCGCAACTGCGTTACACCGGGCCAGCGGATACGTTGTGGCGGCTGACGGGGGTCGAGCTGTTCGACCTGTCCGGCCCGGTCGCGATCGGCGCCGACGTGACCGGCAGCGTCGCCAACCCGGTGATCCGCGGCGTCGTCCAGGCGAACGGCGCACGGATCGAGAGCGCGACCACCGGCACCGTGTTGACCAACGTCCAGGCGAGCGGGCGGTTCGGCGGATCGCGGCTGGCGATCGACCGGTTCGCGGCCGACGCGGGCAAGGGCGGGCGGGTGACCGGGACCGGGCAGTTCGACTTCGCCGCCGCGCATGGGCTGGGCCTCGACCTGCGATTGCAGGCGGACCACGCGGTGATGATCGACCGCGACGATATCGGCGCGACCGTCAGCGGGCCGCTGACCTTCACCTCGGACGGATCGGGCGGCAGGATCGCGGGCGAGGTCGTGCTCGACAAGAGCCGCTATCGGCTCGGCCAGGCGACCGCGGCGAGCGCGGTGCCGCAGCTCAACATCCGCGAGATCAACCTGCCCGACGGCGACGACGAGGTTGCCCGGCCGACCGCGCCGTGGACGCTGGCGATCCACGCGCGCGCGCCGAACCAGCTGCTCGTCAGCGGTCTCGGCCTGACCAGCGAATGGTCCGCGAATTTGCAGATCGCCGGGCAGCCCGACAACCCTGCGATCACCGGCCGCGCGACGCTGATCCGCGGCGACTACGACTTCGCCGGCCGGCAGTTCGAACTGGCGCGCGGGATCATCCGCTTCGCCGGAGAGGTGCCCGCCAACCCGGCGCTGGATATCGAAGCGAATGCCGATTCGACCGGGCTGAACGCGTCGATCCGCGTCACCGGCTATGCGCTGAAGCCTGAGATCGGGTTCACCAGCACGCCTGCGCTACCCGAGGACGAACTGCTGTCGCGGCTGCTGTTCGGGACCTCGATCACCAACCTGTCGGCGCCCGAGGCGCTGCAGCTGGCGGCGGCGGTCGCGGCGTTGCAGAGTGGCGGCGGCGGGCTGAACCCGATCAATGCGGTGCGCCGTGCGGCCGGGCTCGACCGCCTGCGCATCCTGCCCGCGGATCCGCAGACCGGGCAGGGCACCTCGATCGCGGCGGGGAAATACGTTACCCGGCGGCTGTATGCGGAGATCGTCACCGACGGTCAGGGCTACAGCGCGACGCAGGTCGAGTTCCAGGTCACGCGCTGGCTGTCGCTGCTGTCAAGCATCTCGACGCTGGGACGACAGAGCGCCAACGTGCGGGTGTCGAAGGATTATTGACGCGCTCTAGTGGTGCGGTTTCTGGCGGAGCGCGTCGGCCTTTGCCATCAGCGGTGTCGACGACACGCCGTGGATCAGGATCGAGCCCAGCACCGTCGTCCCCGCGATCGCCCAGATATGCGCGTTCTCGGCGAAATCCGCGCGGTTAAGGGCGTATTGCAGATAGAACAACGTGCCGATTCCGCGGATGCCGAAAAACCCGATCAGGTGCTTCGACGGCAGCTTGGCGGTCGAGCCGATAAAGCCGATCAGCGTCGCGAGCGGGCGGAACACAAGGATGATCGCCGCCGACAGCAGCGCGCCGGCCCAGGTCAGTGAGGCCAGCAAACCGCGGCCGATCGCCCAGCCCAGCGTCAGCATCACGATCACCAGCAGCAGCCGTTCGATCTGGCCCGAGAACTCCGCCATCGCGCCGTGGAACTCGTCGTCGGGCCGCGTCGAACGGATCGTCAGCGCCGCGACGAACACCGCGACGAAGCCGTTGCCGTGGATCAGCGTGGTGAACCCATAGACGAACAGCGTCACGCCGACGCCGATCAGTCCGTCGCCGGTGTCCGACAGCTTCCAGCTGGGCAGCCGGAACATCAGATAGCCCGCCACCCAGCCGACCGCGATGCCGATCGCCGACCCGATCGCGAGGTCACCGAGGAAGTCGACCAGCAGCCAATGGCCCCAGTCGATGTCGTGCGTCTGGATCGCCAGCGCGAGCAGGATGAACGGGAACGCCAGGCCATCGTTGAGCCCGGCTTCCGAGGTGAGCGCGAACCGGGTCTCTCCGTCTTCGCCGCTGGCTGGCGGCCCGGTCTGGACATCGGCGGCCAGCACCGGGTCGGTCGGTGCCAGCGCCCCCGCCAGCAGCAGCGCGGCGGCGACACTCAGCCCGAGCGCATAGTGCGCCACCGCGAAGATCGGCAGCATCGTCAGCGGCATCACCAGCAGCAACAGCCGCCAGGTCGACCCCCAGCGCCGCCAGCCGAACTTGCGGTCGAGCCTCAGCCCGGCGCCCATGAGCGCGATCAGGACGACCGCTTCGTTGAGTTGCTCGAGCAGCCGGTTGTGGCTCAGCGCCTCGGGATTGGTGCGCAGCCACGGCGTCAGCGACAGCAGCGCGCCGAGGCCGAGACAGATGATCGGGAGCGACAGCGGCAGCTTCTTGAGCAGCAACGGCAGCCATGCCCCGATCAGGATCATGGCGCCGAAGCCGAGCAACAGAGATTCGTGGGAAAGATCGATCATCGCGCGCCCAACGCGTGCAAAACACGATCGGACCCGGCGTATTGCAGCAGGTTAAGCTCTTTCGCCCGGCGGTTAGCTCGTGGCCAAGCCGCGGCGGACCAGCAGCGCGGCCGGATCGGGATCGCGCCCCATGAACGCGCGGAAACTCTCTAGCGCAGGGCGTGCCGACCCTTGCGACAGGATGTGCGTGCGCAGCGCATCGCCGGTCGCGCGGTCGACCAGGCCGGCGTCGCGGAACCGGCCGAACGCGTCCGCGGCGAGCACTTCGGCCCATAGGTAGCTGTAGTAGCCTGCCGCATACCCACCCGCGAAGACGTGCGAGAAGCTCTGCGGGAAGCGGTGCCAGGCCGGCGGCCGCGTCACCGCGACCTCGTCACGCACCGCGTCGAGTACTTCGACGGGGTCGTCCCCCAACGTGCCCAGATGCAGCAACAGGTCGAACATCGCGAATTCGACCTGGCGCAGCGTCGCCATCCCTTCGAGGAAGTGGCGCGCGCCGACCAGCTTGTCGAACAGGTCGCCCGGCAGCGGCTCGCCGGTCTCGTACTGCCCCGACATCGCGGTCAGGACGTCGCGGTCCCAGGCGAAATCCTCCATCAACTGGCTCGGCAGTTCGACCGCGTCCCATTCGAACCCGCTGATCCCGCCGACGCTCGGCCGATCGACCAGCCCGAACAGATGATGCAGGCAATGCCCGGTCTCGTGGAGCAGCGTCATCACGTCGCCGTGCGACAGTAGCGGCGGCACCGCACCGCCGGTCGGGGCGAAGTTGCAGGTCAGATAGGCGACCGGCAGCGTCGTCGTCTCGCCATCGGTGACGCGCGACCGCGCCTGCGCCATCCACGCCCCGCCGCGCTTGCCGGTTCGCGCGTGCAGGTCGGTGTAGAGCCCGGCGAACACCGTGCCGTCGGCGTCGACCAGGTCGTGATAGCGCGCGTCCGGGTGCCAGGTGGTGACGTCCGGGCGCGCGACCAGGCGGATGCCGAACAGGCGTTCCAGCAGCGCGGTCCAGCCGGCGACGACGCGGTCGACGGGGAAATAGGCGCGCACTGCCTGCTCGTCGATCGCGTGCTTCGCGAGCCGGAGGCGGTTGGCGGTGAAGCCGGTGTCCCACGGCTGAAGGTCCGCGATCCCGAGCGACTCCGCCGCGAACGCGCGTAGCGATGCGACATCGGCTTCGGCCGCCGGCCGCGCGCGTTTCGCGAGGTCGCGGAGGAAGGCGAGAACCTCGTGCGGGTCGCTCGCCATCTTGGTCGACAGCGACAGCGCGACCGGGTCGGTGAAGCCGAGCAACGCCGCCGATTCGCGGCGCAGTTTCAGGATTTCGGCGATGCGCGGGCCGTTGTCGAACGCGCCCGCGTTCGGGCCCTGATCCGAGGCGCGGGTGCCATAGGCGTGGTAGACGCGGTAGCGCAGGTCGCGGTTTTCGCAAAAACCGAGGATCGCGTTGACGCTCGGCTGTTGCAGCGTGACCAGCCAGCCGTCCTGTCCGGTGGCCTTGGCCGCGGCGGCGAGCATCGCCTTGTCGGCGGGCGACAGGCCTTCGAGATGCGCCTCGTCGGTGACCAGTTCGGTCCACGCCTCGGTCGCGTCGAGCAACGCGCTACCGAACGCGTTCGACAGGCCGGAGAGCGCCATCTGGACCTCGGCGTAGCGTTCGCGCTGTGCGGGTTCGAGCGCCACGCCCGACAGGCGGAAGTCGCGGAGCGCGCGCTCGACCGCGGTGCGATCGGCGCGCGGCAGATCGGCGAAACCGGGCGATGTCGCGAGCGCGTTCAGCACGTCGAACAGGTCGCGGTTCTGGCCCACCTTGAGGCCCTGCTCGACGAGGCTCTGCTGCCCGGCGGCGTGCGCGGCGCGAAGCTCGGGCGTGTCGGCGACGCCGTGGAGGTGCGACACCGTCGACCAGGCATTGTCCATCGCGACGTCGATCCGCTCGAGCGGCAGCCAGGCGGCGTCAAAGGCGGTTGGCTTGCTCTCGATCAGCGCATCGATGGTTGCGGTCTGGCGGGCGATGAGCGTCTCAATCGCGGGGGCTACGTCGGCAGGAGTGACGGCGTCGAAACGGGGCAGGGCGTCTGTGTCGAGAAGCGCGTTCATGGGGACTTTCGGGCTGTGGCTGTCGGGCTTGGGACGGGGTGTGATGCTTATATGGGCGAACGCCCGCCGGTTGCTATCGATCCAGCTTCGTTGTCGCGGGCTCGAGGGTAACTGCAGTCTGTATCAGCTTCGTCATCCCGGGCTCGTCCCGGGATCCAGAGCCACGAACGGCGACGCGTGTTACCCTGGATCCCGGGACGAGCCCGGGATGACGGACGGGGGAGGGGCCGGGGAGTAGCGGAAGCGAAAAAAGGGCGCCCGGTTTTGCCGGACGCCCCTTTTCTCATACCACGTCGTGGCGAAGCCACGCCGTCGGTCGGGACTGCGCCCGCCGGCCGACAGCGGTTGAGCTGCCGGCCCGGCAGCTCAACCGCTGTAGTACATGTCATACTCGACCGGGCTCGGCGTCATCTCCCAACGGGCGACCTCCGCACGCTTGATCTCGATATACGCCTCGATCTGGTCGGCCGAGAATACGTCGCCCTTGAGCAGGAAGTCGTGGTCCGCCGCCAGGCAGTCGAGCGCCTCGCGCAGCGAACCCGCGACGGTCGGGACCTGGGCGAGTTCTGCCGGCGGCAGATCGTACAGGTTCTTGTCCATCGCTTCGCCCGGATGGATCTTGTGCAGGATGCCGTCCATGCCCGCCATCATCAGCGCCGCATAGGCGAGATACGGGTTGGCCAGCGCGTCCGGGAAACGCACTTCGACGCGCTTCGCCTTCGGGCCGGTGCCGTACGGAATGCGGCACGAGGCTGAGCGGTTGCGCGCCGAATAGGCGAGCAGCACCGGTGCTTCGTAGCCGGGGACCAGGCGCTTGTAGCTGTTGGTCGACGGGTTGGTGAACGCGTTGACCGCTTTCGCATGCTTGATGATGCCGCCGATGAAATACAGGCACATTTCGCTCAGGCCCGCATAGCCGTTGCCGGCGAACAGCGGGGTCTTGCCTTCCCAGATCGAGAAATGCGTGTGCATCCCCGAACCGTTGTCTTCCTTGATCGGCTTCGGCATGAACGTCGCCGTCTTGCCGTACGCATGCGCGACCTGGTGGACGACATACTTGTAGATCTGCATGCGATCCGCGGTCTGCGTCAGCGTGCCGAAGGTCAGGCCCAGCTCATGCTGTGCGGCCGCGACTTCGTGGTGATGCTTGTCGCAGGGCAGGCCCATCTCGATCATCGTCGAGACCATCTCGCCGCGGATGTCGACGGCGCTGTCGACCGGCGCGACCGGGAAATACCCGCCCTTCGCGCGGGGACGATGCCCCATGTTGCCGCCCTCGTATTCGCGACCTGAATTGCCCGGCAGCTCGATGTCGTCGATCTTGTAATAGCTGGTCGAATAGCTGTTCTCGAAGCGGACGTCGTCGAACATGAAGAATTCGGCCTCGGGGCCGACATACACGGTGTCGCCGACGCCGGTGGTGAGCAGATACGCCTCGGCGCGCTTGGCGGTCGAGCGCGGATCGCGGGCGTAGAGCTCGCCGGTGACCGGATCGGCGATGTCGCAGATCAGGATCATCATCGGCGTCGCCGAGAACGGATCGATATAGATCGCGTCGAGATCGGGCTTGAGCGTCATGTCGCTCTCGTTGATCGCCTTCCAGCCCTCGATCGACGAACCGTCGAACATCAGGCCGTCGGTCAGCTCGTCCTCGCCGATCAGGCTCGCGACCATCGTCAGATGCTGCCACTTGCCCTTGGGATCGGTGAACCGCAGATCGACCCACTCGATCTCCTGGTCCTTGATCATGCTGAGAACGTCGGTTGCCGAATTCGCCATTGTGTTCTTTCCTTGCTGTTCCCCTCCCGCCCTGCGGGAGGGGCTAGGGGAGGGCCTGTAAATTTCGGGGAGCGCCGTGTGACCGGCCCTCCCCCGACCCCTCCCGCAGGCGGGAGGGGAGTTCTTCAGATCGCGTCGTCGTCGCGTTCGCCGGTGCGGATGCGCAGCGCGCTCTCGACCGGGATCACGAAGATCTTGCCGTCGCCGATCCGGCCGGTCTGCGCCGCCGCGGCGATCGCCTCGACCACGCGCTGCGCCAGGCCGTCCTCGACGACGACCTCGAGCTTCACCTTGGGGAGGAAATCGACGACGTACTCCGCGCCGCGATAGAGTTCGGTGTGGCCCTTCTGCCGGCCAAAGCCCTTGGCTTCGGTCACGGTGATGCCGCTGACGCCGATCTCGTGCAGCGCCTCCTTCACCTCATCCAGCTTGAACGGCTTGATGATGGCTTCGATCTTTTTCACGCGGCTATGCCCCCGGTTGTGATGTGAGTGTCAGACCCTCGCCCGCGGGCGCCTTGCACCAAACGTGCCAGCGTCCGCCCTCTCGGGCAACCGCCGATTTCACGGCCGAACGCTGCCTGAAATAGCGGCAGCGGGCGGCATACTGCCCATCGAAGCGGCAGTGGGTTCAGAGGATGTCCGCGAGCTTCGCGGTCGGCCGACCGAGCCGCACGCCCTTGTCGGTTTCGACCAGCGGCCGTTCGATCAGTGACGGATCGATCATCATCGCATCGAGGATCGCTTCGGCATCGGCGTGCTTGACCGCCTTCGCGCCGTCCTCGGCCATGCGGAGGCCCTGCCGCGGGGTCATGCCGGCGCGGTCGTAAAGGCGGACGAGTTCGGCACGGGAAGGGGGAGTCTTGAGGTATTCGACGATCGTGACGTCCGCCCCGGCCTCTTGCAGCAGGGCGAGCGCGTCGCGCGATTTCGAGCAGCGCGGGTTGTGGTAGATCGTCGCCTTCACGAATGCTCCGTCATACCGCCGTTAATTCACTACCCGTTCCGTCACCCCAGCGAAGGCTGGGGCCTCCCGGTTCGGGCCGCAGCATCTGCCCCGGGGAGATCCCAGCCTGCGCTGGGATGACGGCGAGAGGTTCGGCAAGGGCAGGGTGAAGCTACGCCCCCTGCTTCGCCAACCACTCTTCCAGCCACTTGATCGTATACGCGCCGTCCTGGAATTCCGGATCGTCGAGCAACGCGCGGTGCAGCGGGATCGTCGTGGTGATGCCGTCGATCACCATCTCGTCGAGCGCACGGCGCAGGCGGCGCAGCGCGCCGTTGCGGGTGGTGCCATAGACGATCAGCTTGGCGATCATCGAATCGTAGTATGGCGGCACGCGGTAGCCGGCGTACAGTCCGCTATCGACGCGAACGTGCATGCCGCCCGGCGCGTGATACGCCTTCACCAGCCCCGGCGACGGCGCGAAGGTGCGCGGGTCCTCGGCGTTGATCCGGCATTCGATCGCGTGACCGCGGAACTGGACGTCCTGCTGGCGCAACGTCAGCGGATGACCCTCGGCGACGCGGATCTGTTCGCGAACAAGGTCCAGGCCGGTGATCATCTCAGTCACCGGATGCTCGACCTGTAGCCGGGTGTTCATCTCGATGAAGTAGAATTCGCCCGCTTCCCACAGGAACTCGATCGTCCCGGCGCCGCGATAGGCCATGTCGGCCATCGCCTTGGCGACGATGCCGCCCATCCGCTCGCGCTCTTCGGGGGTGATGATCGGCGAAGGCGCTTCCTCGAGCACCTTCTGGTGGCGGCGCTGCAGCGAGCAGTCGCGCTCGCCCAAATGGATCGCGTTGCCGTTGCCGTCGCCGAAGATCTGGAATTCGATATGCCGGGGATTGCCCAGATATTTTTCCATGTAGACGGTGGCGTCGCCGAACGCAGCCTTCGCCTCGGACCCCGCCTGCTGCATCAGCGTCTCAAGCTGGTCCTCACTCTCGCACACCTTCATGCCGCGACCACCGCCACCGCTCGCCGCCTTGATGATCACCGGATAGCCGATGTTGGCGGCGATCCGCTTGGCTTCGGCAACGTCGCTGATCGCACCGTCGGAACCGGGGACGAGCGGCAGGCCCAGGGCACCCGCGGTGCGCTTGGCCTCGACCTTGTCGCCCATCGTGCGGATGTGTTCGGGCTTGGGCCCGACGAACAGGATGTTGTGGAGCTCGACGATCTCGGCGAACTGCGCGTTCTCGCTGAGGAAGCCGTACCCAGGATGGATCGCGTCCGCGCCGGAGATTTCGGCGGCGGAGATGATGTTTGGGATGTTCAGATAGCTGTCGGTCGCGGACGGCGGTCCGATGCAGATCGCCTCGTCGGCGAGGCGGACGTGCATCGCGTCCGAATCGGCGGTCGAGTGCACCGCGACGGTCTTGATGCCCATCTCGTGACACGCGCGGTGGATCCGCAGCGCGATCTCGCCGCGGTTGGCGATAAGCAGCTTCTTGATCTGCGGCACGTTACTCTACCACGACGAGCGGCTGGTCGAACTCGACCGGCTGGCCGTTCTCGACGAGCACCGCGGTGACGGTCCCGGCCGACGGCGCGACAATCTGGTTCATCACCTTCATCGCCTCGATGATCAGCAGCGTGTCGCCGG
Source organism: Sphingomonas sp. R86521 (assembly GCF_042466235.1). Classification (NCBI taxonomy): domain Bacteria; kingdom Pseudomonadati; phylum Pseudomonadota; class Alphaproteobacteria; order Sphingomonadales; family Sphingomonadaceae; genus Sphingomonas; species Sphingomonas sp. R86521. Next base: position 1,707,958 of record NZ_JAXHBY010000001.1, read on the forward strand.
CAGCGACCTTCTGCCCGATCGTGACGAACGCCTTGGCCTCGGGGTTGGCGGAGAGATAGACGGTGCCGACCATCGGCGACTTGACCGCGTTGGCGGCCGGGGCAGGGGCGGACGCGCCGACCTCCGCCTGCGGAATGGACAGCGGCGGCGCGACCTGCGGTGCGGCGGGGGCGGGCGCATAATGCTGCACCGGCGCGGCCTGCGCGGCCTTGCGCGCGACGCGGATGCGGCGTGCGCCATCCTCGACCTCGATCTCGGTCAGCTGGGTGGTGTCGAGCAGTTCGGCGAGCTGGCGGACGAGGTTCACGTCGACCTGCATCGCGCCCGTATCATTGGTATCGGTCATGGCGTGGTCTCCTGTCAGAAGCGTGCGGCGGCTTCAAGCGCGAGCAGATAGGAAAGCGCGCCGAATCCCGCGATCGTGCCCTTTGCGGCCTGTCCGACCAGGCTGACGTGGCGGAAGGATTCGCGCGCGTGCGGGTTCGACAGATGGACCTCGATCACCGGAGTCTTCACACCCTTGATTGCATCATGGACCGCGACCGAGGTGTGGGTGAACGCACCGGCGTTGAGGATCACGGCCTTCGCGCCGCGGGCCTGCGCTTCCTGGATCCAGTCGACCAGATGACCCTCGTGGTTGGACTGGCGCATGTCGATCGTCAGGTCGAGCTCGCGGGCACGATCCTCGAGCTGGCCGGCGATGTCGTCGAGCGTTTCGTCGCCATAGATTTCGGGCTCGCGCGTGCCGAGCAGGTTGAGGTTGGGGCCGTTGAGGACGAAAATGGTGTCGGGCAAATCGGGCTCCCGTTTCGGGCATGGCGGTTGCGGGGCCAGCGAACGGCCCCCTATATGCCACCATCCTTACAAGCTCGTGTCGCGCGAAGTCGAGACACGTCCTCACGGCGGACTGATCCATGCCCCACACCGACGGCACCGTTACCATCACCGTCAACGGCGAGCACAAGCGCGTCGCGGCCGGGCTGACCCTGGCGCAGCTCGCCAGCGAACTCGGGCTCGTCCCCGAAAAGGTCGCGGTCGAGCGCAACATGGAGGTCGTGCCGCGGTCGACGCTGGGGCAGGTGATGGTCGAGGATGGCGACGACCTGGAGATCGTCCACTTCGTCGGCGGCGGCGATCACGCCGCGGCGATCGATACGGACAGCTGGAGCGTGGCCGGCCAGACCTTTCGCTCGCGGCTGATCGTCGGCACCGGCAAGTACAAGGATTTCGCGCAGAACGCCGCCGCGCTCGAGGCGAGCGGCGCGGAGATCGTCACCGTCGCGGTCCGCCGCGTCAACGTGTCGGATCGTAACGCACCGATGCTGACCGACTTCATCGATCCCAAGAAGATCACCTACCTCCCGAACACCGCAGGCTGTTTCGACGCCGAGTCGGCGATTCGCACGCTGCGCCTGGCGCGCGAGGCGGGCGGCTGGGAACTGGTGAAGCTCGAGGTGCTGGGCGAGGCGAAGACGCTGTATCCCGACATGGTTGAGACGCTGCGCGCGACCGAGGTGCTCGCGAACGAGGGCTTCAAGCCGATGGTCTACTGCGTCGATGATCCGATCGCCGCGAAGCGCCTGGAGAATGCCGGCGCGGTGGCGATCATGCCGCTGGGCGCGCCGATCGGCTCAGGGCTCGGCATCCAGAACCGCGTCACGATCCGGCTGATCGTCGAGGGGGCAGGGGTCCCTGTGCTGGTCGATGCGGGCGTCGGCACCGCGTCGGATGCCGCAGTCGCGATGGAGCTCGGCTGCGACGGCGTGCTGATGAACACCGCGATAGCCGAGGCCAAGGATCCGATCATGATGGCAGCAGCGATGAAGGCCGCGGTCGAATCGGGCAGGTTGGCCTATCGCGCCGGGCGGATGGGCCAGCGCCGGTATGCCGATCCGTCGAGCCCGCTGGCGGGACTGATCTGAAGCAATTTTCATGGAACCGATACCGGGCTCAAGTGGTTTTACTTGCATCATTTCAAGCGGCCCGATCGTCGGTCCGCGAATAGGTAATCGGAGGCCATCATGGGCGAATTCACCGACAAGGTCGCAGCAGCCGGCAACAAGGTCGCAGGCAACGTCAAGGAAGCCATCGGCAAGGCAACCGACAACGAAAAGCTGGTAGCCGAGGGCGAGGCCCAGCAGGTCAAGGGCACCGCGCAGAACGTCAAGGGCAGCGTCAAGGGCGCACTCGGCGACGACATCTGACGCTGGTCTCCAGCTGAACGACCAAGCCGCTCCGGGTAACCGGGGCGGCTTTTTCGCGTCCCCCGTCGTTCCGGTACTGGGTGAAACGTCATCCCGGGCTTGTCCCGGGATCCAGGGCCAAGACCGCAGCGTCCGTTACCCTGGATCCCGGGACAAGCCCGGGATGACGGTGTTGAAGGGCTCACCTCCACTACGGATAATCATGACCAATCTCCCCACCCGCACCTACGCCGCGTTCCTCTTCGACATGGACGGCACCATCCTCACCTCGATCGCGTCGGCCGAGCGTAGCTGGACCGCCTGGGCGATCGCGCACGGGCTCGACGTCGCGACATTCCTGCCGACCATCCACGGCGTCCAGTCGGTCGAGACGATCCGCCGTCTGAACCTGCCCGGAGTCGATCCGGTCGCCGAAGCCGCCGCGATCACCGCCGCCGAGATGGAGGATGTGGGCGATGTCGAGCCGATCCCGGGTGCGGACGCATTCCTCGCCTCGCTGCCCGCGGACCGCTGGGCGATTGTCACCTCGGCGCCGCGCGCGCTCGCCAAGGTCCGGCTAGCCGCTGCCGGTATCCCGCTGCCTGCGCTGCTGATCAGCGCCGAGGACGTCGCGAACGGCAAACCTGCCCCCGACTGCTTCCTGCTCGCCGCCGAACGCCTCGGCGTCGCACCGGCCGACTGCCTAGTCTTCGAAGACGCCCCCGCCGGCATCGCCGCCGCCGAAGCAGCAGGCTGCGACGTTATCGTAGTAAACGCGACGCATCGCCACGTTCTCGCGACCGCGCATTCGAGGATCGAAGGCTATACGGGGCTGAGTTCAGCCTCGGCGACAAATGGCGTTTCGTTAGTACCGAGTCGTTGAAACTTGATAGGGACGTCCAAGTCATTGATACCCTCCCCGTGAAAAAACTTTTAGTTAAGGGAGATAGGCGAATTGCGATGCGAGAACACTAGGTAAACGCAAATCGTTCGTACATTCATTCCGGTTTATCTAGCGTAATGACTTGTAATTACAGCGGTCCATGGTTTTTCGTACTCAATTGCTATTATAGCGAATTCGGTACACTATCGCCCTCGTTCACGCCGATTGTGCAGATGCCGTGCACGCGTAAGTCAATGTCGGCGGACGACGACAGCTTTACTCTGTGCAGACGGAAACAGCAGGATTGTCGGTCGCCGCTCCTGTCGACTGACTGCGCGGGGCGGCTGAAATCGGCGGCAAGAGCGTCCGCCAGATCATTGCTAGCGTCCATCCGTTCAGCTACGCGGCCACCGCCCTGGCGAACTCCCGAGGCGAGTGGCCGAACGTTCGCTTGAATGCCGCACCGAACGCGCTTTCGGATTCGTAGCCTACCGCCGGTGCGACGGTCGCGATCGAGACGCGCCCGCCTGCCAGCCGATCCGCTGCCAGCATCATCCGCCAGCGGGTCAGGTAGTCCATGGGCGGCTCGCCAACCGTTTGCCTGAACCGGACGGCAAAGCTCGATCGCGACATGCCGCCTACACGGGCGAGGTCGGCCAGCGTCCAGCGCCGAGCGGGTTCGGCGTGCATCGCCGAGATCACGGCGCGCATCTGCGTGTCGGCCAGTGCGAACAGCCAGCCTGCGCTGCGCGGCGAGCGCTCGGCGAGGTGGAGCCGCAGCGCCTCGATCAACAGCGTCTGTGCCAGATGCCCCGCCATCAGCGTGCCGCCCGGTTGCGGGTCGCGCAGCTCGCGCATCAGCCGATCGATCAGCCAGCCAAGCGCTGCCTTGGTCGCCTCTGCCCGGATGTGGACGATCGGGGGCAGGATGCCGAGCAGCAGGTCGGTGTGGAGCCCGGTGAAGTCGAAGAAGCCGCCCACGCCGGAGCAGCTGCTGCCGCCACCCAGGACTCCGGTCTCGCCGGCGGGGAACGACGGGAAGAAGGCGAAGGCGTCGGTCACTGGCGCGCCGATCGCGCTGTAGAGGCTGAACGCGGTGCAGCCGGGAAGCAGGATGAAGTCGCCTGCGTGCAGCGCCATGGGTTCGCTTACGCCATCGAGTGCGATCCAGCACGTCCCGGTGTGAATGGCGAAGCATTTGACGCCCTCGGCCGGGGGATAGGCAAGCGCCCAGTCCCCGCCGGCATCGAGCCCTCGGAATCCGTAGCTGCTCGGCTTCAGCAGGCTGAGTACATCCGACAAAGGATCCATAACGGCAATTCCTGGACGCTGGCGATGAATTGACGGACTTGGCAGCATGGGCCGTCCAATGTCACTGGCGTATTTCGGATCCCAGCGATGCATCTCACCTGGCACCGCGGGAGATAGATCATGACCGACAACACCGCCCTGTGGCTTTCCTCCAGGCGCGCCGCCTTCACCTTGGGGGCGGCGCCGTTTCCGAGCGTACAGTCGGGCGAAATCGTCATCCGCACCCGTGCGATCGCGGTGAACCCGATGGATCGCCTGGTGCAGACCGCGGGCGACCTGATGACCCCTTATCTGCACTACCCGGCCATCGTCGGCTCCGACGTCGCCGGCGATGTCGTCGCCGTCGGCCCGGACGTGACACGGTTCAAGCTCGGCGACCGCGTCGTGGGTTTTGCCGGCAGCACCGACAAGACGCGTAACCGCGCTGCGGAGGGCGCCTTCCAGACCTATGTCGTCCTGCTCGCGCATATGACGGCGGCAATTCCGGATACGCTGACCTTCGAAGATGCGAGCGCTCTCCCGCTCGGCATCTCGACGGCAGCGTGCGCGCTCTTCCAGCGGAATTTCCTAGCGCTGAACGCGCCCGCCAAGGGAGCGCCGGCGACCGGTCAGATCGTCCTGGTGTGGGGAGGGTCGACCAGCGTCGGGGTCAACGCGGTGCAACTGGCCGTCGCCGCGGGCTATGAGGTTATCGCCACCGCCTCTCCCCGCAACTTCGATCTGCTCATGCGGCTCGGCGCGGCCGCTGTGTTCGACTATCGCAGCCCGACCGTCGTTGCCGACATCGGTGCGGCGTTGCGTGGGAAAACGGTCGCAGGCGCGGTCGCGATCGGCGCGGGATCGGTGCAGCCGTGCATCGACATCCTGGGACTTTGCAACGGCAATCGCTTCATCGCGATGGCGACGCCGCCTGCGTCCTTCGACGCAGTCCCGGCGGGGCGGGGCCATTGGCGCAAGCTGATCGCCGCGATGGCCGGCACGGTCGCGGGCAACATCGGACTCGCTCTCAGCGCACGCCGCAACAAGGTGACGCTGAAAATGATCTGGGGCAGCACGCTGATCAGCAACGAAGTGGGGCCGATGATCTTCGACACGTTCCTGCCCGAAGCGCTGGCCGACGGTCGCTACCTGGCAGCCCCGGCAGTCGAGGTCGTTGGGCACGGGCTGGCGGCGATACCGGCGGCGCTCGCGCGGCAGCGCCGCGGCGTCTCGGCGACCAAGCTGGTGGTGACGTTGTGAGCAGCTTCGTCGTCAGCGTCACCCGCTTCCGCGTTCGCAGCCTGCGGTTCCTGCCCTTCTTCCTGATTCATGCGCAGCGCTGCCTTGCGCAGATCAGGCGAAGCGACGGCTACATCGCCGGAGCGCTGCGCCACGATCGCGACCGCGCCTATTGGACGATGAGCGTATGGCGCGACGAGGCCGCGCTCCTCGCCTATGTCACCGGCGGTGCCCACCGCGACGCGATGCCCAGGATGAGCGAATGGGGCGACGAGGCCAGCACCATTCGCTGGATTCAGGACAGCGCCGACATTCCGTCCTGGCCGCAGGCGATCGAACGGATGCGCGGCGAGGGGCGTGCCGTGCCGCTCCGCCATCCGGGACCGGGGCATGCGGGTCTTTGCTTCGCAGCAAGCGAGCCTGCGCAGATGGTACGAATTTGAAGAGTCGTTCGATGCGGCGATCTATGCTCAATAGCTAAAGTTCGCAAAGGAGAAACAGATGGTTCGCGTGTTGGTAATTGGGTATGCGCCCGACGCAGTCGATTTCACCGATCCGGCCATTCCGCCTGGCCTGACTGAAGTCATTGTGACCGAGGGTATAAAAAGGACGTGGAGTTGATGCACGATCGCGGCTGGGAGGCAGTGCATCTTCCAATTCGAGCAGCTGCAAACTTGCGTCACGACATCTTGAACCGCCTCGCACGCGAGGCTTTCGATTGTATCGTGATCGGCGCTGGGGTCCGTATGACGACCAAGCATGTAGCCGAGTTTGAACAGGTCATTGACGCTGTTCGCCAAGGGGCGCCGCAAACGCCAATTGCTTTCAATTCGAGCCCGGATAGCAGCAGCGAGGCTGCTGCCCGGTGGTTGGACAAAAAATGAGTTACCTCTGAAACGGTTTTGGCGCGGTAATACGTGAGCGCGACGGTTTCATGGCAAGCGTCCTCGCTAGGCGGAGGCCTGGGAATTTCCAAATGGCGACTTAGCCGTTCCTTTGCCCCGGTATTTAGAAATAGGTAAGCGTTTTGCGTAGATTGGCTTAGTGCCGAATACTTTGCGGGCGGCTGTAAGAGCCGCGTCACATTGGCCATACGCAACTGCAATTCGTCGCAAAACAAATCTTCGTAGTGTGTCTCATCCGCTGGACGGCGTGAGAACAATAATAGGCCCGCGGTCCGCTCGGCCGCGTCATGATCAGGCGAATATGTCGGCGAGCCGCTCGGCGTCGGGGCCTTCCTTCCAGTCGCGCAATTCGATGAATAGCGCGGCGCCGACTGTGGTGAACCAGGTCAGCACGACGGTCGTGATGATCGATTGCAGCAACTGGACGATCAATGAAGGCTGCGTCGGCACGGGCATTTGTACCTGGCCCCCGCCGGTAAGCGCGCTCAGCGAGCCATAGCCGGCCACGCTCGCGACCCCGATCGCAATTGAGACGAGAAGGTAGATGACGCAGGCGAGTAGCAGGATACCAAATACGTGCCATCGCGCGCCTTTTGTCAGGGCTTGGCTACGACCAAAGGCACCGAACACGCCCGGACGTTCCGCTACGATCGCCGGCAGGGATACCGACCACATCACCGCGAGCATGATCCCGGGTACGATGAGGAAGATGGTGCCTACCCATACGCCGATCAGGAGCAGAAGATAGACCGCGAATAGCGGGAGGCACCGCGACACCCCGACCTGCAGCATCTCTTGCGGGTTCGCCGGTCGGCCCTGATGATGCGCGACGGTTGCCTGGACCAGCGCTCCGCTGGCGATCAGCCATAGCAAGCCGACGATGATTGCGTAGACGCCGACCAGCGCATATCGCCCCTCGCGGACATTCTGGAACACCGCCCCGCTCAGGCCGATCTGTCCAAGCACGATCTGCGGCAACGCTATCAGTCCAAAGCTGGTGCCGAGCGTCGCAAGCGGATTTGCCTTGATGACGTTTGCGCTGCGTCCGAAGACGTTCCCCACGGATATTCCGCGGCCCGTCGCGACGTCCGTCGCGACGGTGGTGTGGCTGGCCATTGTCTTTCCCCCAAAAGTCCCTGGAGTTGATGGTGGCAAGCGAACTTCGCGCTGTCCAGTTCGATCATGTTGCACAAATGGCGGAATGAAGAATGGCGGATTGCGCCGGTGGCCGATCCGGCTAAGTCTGGCCCGGGGACAGCGTCGCATCGCCGGGGGGGTATCATCGGAGTTTCAGGACCTGATCCGACGGTGGGAACCGACCGACTGGCTGCTGCCCATGCCGCGTTGCGTGCCGACCCGTCGATCCAGTTCAATCTGACTCGCCCGCCGGTGCCGCCCGAAGCGCCGGCATGGTTCCAGGCGCTGGGGCGCTGGCTCGCCGACCTGTTCCGGCCGATCGGGCGGCTGTTGCGCTGGCTTTCGAACCTCATGCCTGATGCACCCTATGCCCGCATCCTGCTGTGGACCCTGCTTGCCGGGGCTGGGGCGGCGGTGATCTGGATGCTAGTCGAGCGTATCCGGTCGGGCGAATGGCGTCTTCCCGCGCGCCGACGCCCCGCTGGTCCGACCCCGGACGCCAATGAGGACGATTGGATGCCCGATGCGGCGCCGGCGCGAGCGTGGCTGCGCGAGGCGGACCGGCTCGCCGCAGAGGGCTGCCATGCCGAGGCTATCCACTATTTGCTGTTCCATTCGATCGACGACATCGCTCGGCGCCGCCCGGCGCTGCGGCGACCGTCGTTGACCAGCCGCGAACTCGCGTCGGCGCCGCTGTTGCCGTCGGCGGTCCGTCCGCTGTTCGCGAGCATCGCCGGGCTGGTCGAGCGCAGCCTGTTCGGCGGACGCTTGGTTACGGACGCAGACTGGCAGACTGCCCGCACGGCCTATGCCGACCTGGCACTGCCGGGGCGGTGGCACGCGTGAGTGACGTAGGAGACAGCCGTACGAGCACCGCGGACAGGGTATTCTCGCCGCTGACGGTGGCACTGCTGCTGATCATCGGGCTGATCGGTTTTGCCGGGTCGTTGCTCCTGGGGGCCTATGCGCCTGAACTGAAGTCGGGGCGGAATGCCGGATCGCACGCGCTTTCCAACGCGGCTACCGGCTATGCCGGTATCGTCGAACTGGCGGGTGCGACCGGACGCCACCCCCGCGTGCTGCGCGCCGATGACGGCTGGAAGACCGAGGATCTGGTTGTCGCGACGCCCGAGCATGGCACGACCGACATGAGCCAGTTCATGGCGGCACGGCACGGCAAGGCGACGCTGATCGTGCTGCCGAAATGGGCGACGATCGCGGACGACGAGACGGGCGGGTGGGTCGATGTCAGTGGGCTGCTGCCGTCGTTCGACCCTGCGGGCGTCCTTGCCCCCTCGACCGTGATGACCGTGACCCGCCGGCCGAGCGGCGCGCGCGTGCTGCACGTCGGTGACGGGGCGCCGCAATCGCTCGCGGTATCGGCGCCGCGACCATTGCAGACGGTCACGTCTGCGGCGCTGACACCCCTGATCACCGACGATGCCGGGCGGATCGTGCTGGGGCAGATCGGCCGTAGCAACACGTACATCCTTGCCGACCCGGACCTGCTCGACAACCACGGCATCCGCCGCCTGGACCATGCCCGGGCGGCGCTGGACCTGCTCGATTTCGTCAATTCCAACAACTCCCACGCTATCGCGTTCGACGTGACGCTGAACGGCCTGGGGCGCGGACGCAGCGCGTTGAAGCTGGCCTTCGAACCGCCGTTTCTGGCGATGACGCTGGCGATCGTCGCGGCTTTGGCGCTGGTCGGATGGCAAGCGCTGGTCCGCTTCGGCGCGCCCCAACCGCGGATACGAGCGATCGCGTTCGGCAAGACCGCGCTCATCGACAACAGCGCGATGATCGTCCGCAAGGCGGGACGCGAAGGGATGCTAGGCGGGCGCTATGCCGCACTGATCCGCGGGCACGCACGGACCATCTTCGGCGTTCCCGCGCGACTGACCGATGACGAAGCCGATCGTTATCTCGACAATCTCGGGGGAACGACGCGGTTCAGTACGCTGGTTGCCGACGCGACCCGCGCCGAGCATCGCACCGACATGCTCGCCGCAGCGCAGGCGCTGTACCGATGGCAACAGGAGAAGACACAGTGACGGTAGAAGAGGTTCAGGCACTCGGGCAGGCGATCCGTGCCGAAATCGGCAAGGCCGTGATCGGGCACAACGACACCGTCGACCTACTGCTGGTATCGCTGTTCGCTGGTGGGCATATCCTGCTGGAGGGGCCGCCGGGCACGGCCAAGACGTTGCTCGCGCACGCGTTCGCCAGGACGGTCGGGCTGGAGTTCGGTCGTATCCAGTTCACCCCCGACCTGATGCCGGGCGATATCATCGGCGCCAATCTGTTCAACTTCCAGACGTCGACCTTCACGCTCACGCGAGGCCCGATCTTCACCGAATTGCTGCTGGCGGACGAGATCAACCGTACCTCGCCCAAGACGCAGGCGGCGCTGCTCGAGGCGATGCAGGAGCGGACCGTCACGATCGACGGCGAAAGCCTGGCGCTGAGCGCTCGCTTTACCGTCGTCGCGACGCAGAACCCGATCGAGCAGCAGGGCGTGTACCCGCTGCCCGAGGCACAGCTCGACCGGTTCCTGTTCAAGCAGACGGTGTCCTACCCGACCGCAGCGGAGGAGCGACGGATCGTCGCGGACCACGGCGCGCGGTCGACGGCGATGTCGCCCGCGGACTGGGGGATCGAGGCGCGTGCCGACGCAGCGACGATCGATGCGGCGGTCAGGACGGTCGCGAACGTGCGGCTGGTCGGCGAGGTCATAGACTATATCGTCGCGCTGGTCCGTGGAACGCGCGACATCGCCGATCTGGAGAGCGGTGCCTCCCCGCGGGCGGGCGCGATGCTGGCGGGGGCCGCACGCGCGCGGGCGGCGCTGGACGGCCGCGACTTCGTCATTCCTGACGACGTGAAGACACTGGCGCCCGCATTGCTGCGCCACCGGTTGATCCTGTCGCCCGCGGCGGAGATCGGCGGGCGGGCGATCGAGGATGTCGTCGCGCAGATCGTCGAGACGATCGAGGCGCCGCGTTGATCTATCCTACCCGCATGGCGGTGCTGGCGGCGGCGATCGGGGCCCCGGTCACGCTGCTGGTCGCCATGCTGTTCCCGGCGACCTGGTATGCGGGTCTTGGCTGGCCGCTTGCGGTGCTGGCGCTGGTGTTCGCCGATGCGGTGCTCGGCCGTGCGGGGGCGAGTGTCGTGCTGGCACTGCCAAGGTCGGCATCGGTCGGGACTGCCCTGAGCGTGCCGATCGATATCCGGATCATGGCGCGTCGGGCGGTGCGTGCGGCGCAGGTGGCGCTGGCGCCCGATCCGCTGCTGGCGTTTGCCGACGCCGCGCCGCTGGACATCGCGCTGGTCGAGGGTCGGGGCGCCGCGACGATCGCGCTGACGCCGCAGCGCCGCGGAACCGCTCGGCTCGGCACGATCTGGGTGCGCTGGGCGGGGCCGCTGGGTTTGGCGTGGCGACAGGCGAGGATCGACGCGGACCGGACGTTGCCGATCCTGCCCGATATCGAGGCGGTGCGTCGGCAGGGCGCGCAGGTGTTCCAGCGCCATGCGGTGCAGGGCCTGCTGGCGCAAAGCGATCGCGGCGACGGCACCGACTTCGACGCGCTGGTCGAGTTTCGAACGGGTGTAGACCGGCGCGCGATCGACTGGAAACAGTCCGCGCGGCACATGAAGCTCTATGCCAAGGAATACCGCACCGAACGCAACAGCCAGATCGTCTTCGCGATCGATTCCGGGCGGCAGATGTCGGAGCCGGTCGATGGCATCCCGCGCGTCGATCGCGCGGTATCGGCGGCGCTGCTGGCGGGGTGGCTCGCGCTGAAACTGGGTGACCGGGTGGCACTCCATGCGTTCGATTCGCGTCCGCGGATGGCCAGCGGCTTCATCGGCGGGGCGGGGGCCTTCACCGAACTCCAGCACCTTGCCGCCGAGATCAACTATAGTGGCGACGAGACCAACTATACCTTCGCGCTGACCACCCTAGCGGCGCGACTGAAGCGGCGGTCGATGATCGTGCTGTTCACCGAATTTACCGATCCGATCTCCGCCGACTTCATGGTCAAGGCGATCGCGCGCCTGCTCAAGACCCATCTCGTGCTGATCGTCGTCCTGCGCGACGACGAACTGGAGACGATCGTCGATCGCGCACCTGGAAAGGCCGCCGACGTGACCCGCGCGGTGACGGCCGCGGCGTTGCTGCGTGATCGACGGCTGGTATTGCTGCGGCTGCGCCACCTCGGCGTCCATGTCATCGAAAGCCCATACGATCAGTTCGCCGAGCGGCTCGTCGAGGGCTATGTCGACCTCAAGCGTAGGAGCCTGTTGTGAGCGCGTTCGTCGATATCGCACCGCCCGTGCTCAACGCCAGCCGCTTCCGCGCCGCGCATGAAGCGGACTGGGCACGGCTGGAGTCGCTGATCGCCCGGATCGAGAAGCGCTCGGTCCGCGCGTTGTCCGACGACGATCTGCTGGCTTTGCCGCTGCTGTATCGCTCCACGTTGTCGTCATTGTCGGTCGCGCGCGAGACCTCGCTCGATCGCGCGCTGGTCGCCTATCTCGAGCAACTGTGCGCGCGCGCTTATTTCCAGCTTTACGGTGTCTCGGATTCGGCGTGGCGGGATCTTGGGCGATTCTTCGCGATGGGGTGGCCGGGTGCCGTCGCCTCGCTGTGGCGCGAGACGCTGGTCATGGCGTTCCTGACGTTCGCAGGCGCGGTCGCGGCCTATATGCTCGTCCGGGCCGATCCGTCCTGGTACGCGGGCATCGTCCCCCAGGGCCTGTCGGGCGGGCGCGATCCTGCGGCTTCGGTGGAATCGCTGCGCGCGACGCTATACAAAAGCCAGGACGATGGGCTCGGCGTCTTCGCGAGCTTCCTGTTCGGCCACAACGCACAGATTGCGATCTTTGCCTTCGCGCTCGGTTTCGCCTTCGTCGTGCCGACCGCGCTGCTGATCTTCTACAATGGGCTGATGCTCGGCGCGATGATCGCGGTGTTCGCCGACAAGGGACTGGGGCTGAACTTCCTGGCTTGGCTCGCGATCCACGGCACGACCGAATTGTTCGCGGTCATCATCGCCGGTGCGGCCGGGATGCGGATCGGCACCGCGATCGCCTTTCCCGGCAGGCTGGAGCGACTGGAGGCGGTGGTCGCCGCCGGCCGCACCGCCGCAATTGCGACGGCGGGCGTCGTACTGATGCTCGCCGTCGCGGCGATCCTGGAGGGCGTCGGTCGGCAGGTCGTTAACGGCGACGTGACTCGCATGGTTATCGGCGCGGCGATGCTGGGGGCGTGGTTGATCTATTATTACGGTATCGGGAGGCGTTATGCGTACCGCTCGCCGGACTAGCGCGCCCGTTGCGCGGCGCCGCAGCTTCGTCACGCCCGAGGGCGTCGATCTGCAGCTTGAACTCGGCGGGGCGGGAACGCGCGCTGCGGCGTTCCTGATCGACGTCACGGCCATGCTGGTCTTCATGATCGCCGTGACGGCCGCGCTGTACGCGCTGGATCGGGCAACCCGCGCCGATGTTGCCAAGATCCTGTGGCTGATCGGCGCATTCATGCTTCGTAACGGCTGGTTCGTCCTGTTCGAGATGGGCGGGCGCGGCGCGACGCCGGGCAAGCGGCTGATGGGACTGCGCGTCGTCGCGCGCGACGGCGCGAGGTTGACCGCGGGGGCGGTGCTGGCGCGCAATGCGATGCGCGAGATCGAGGTGTTCCTGCCGCTGTCGTTCCTCGGCGCGCAAGCGGCGGCGGGAACTGCGGATGCGTTCCTGACGATCTTCGCCTTGCTGTGGAGCGGCATCTTTCTGTTCTTTCCGTTGTTCAACCGCGACCGGTTGCGTATCGGCGATCTGGTCGCCGGAACGTGGGTGGTGCAGACCCGCATCAGCACTCTGGCCGCCGATCTCGCGCCGGCCACCGATCGGCCTCGCCATGTATTCTCCGAGGAGGCTCTGTCTCTGTACGGGATCTACGAATTGCAGGCGCTAGAGGACGTGATCCGTGGTGGCGACGACCTTGCCCGGATCACCGTCGCGGCAGCAATCCGACGCAAGGCGGGGCTTGCCGATGACGGCGACGACGACGGCTTCCTCGCCGATTATTATGCCGCGCTCTGCGCAAGGTTGGAGGGCGGACTGCTGGTGGGGCAGCGCCGGGTCGACAAACTCAGCGCCGTTACGCGGTAGCAGGTTGACATCGCCGTACGGATCGATCGAGTACTTCGACTGCTCTCGACAAATTCTACTGCTCGTCTAAATTTACTGGCGTCGCTCGGGACGCTAGTGATGTAAGACAATGTTAGGTCAGCAGGTTTGTGCAGTTCAAGCTCCATCGTATGCTCCGGGATTGCTGTTCCAGGCGCGGTGTCCCCTTATCGGTTGATGCAGTGGCAGAAACCATGCCCAAGATCGGTTGGCGCGTAAGTGGTCGTTGTCAGTGCAGTCGCGTCAATCGGGCTAGGTCCGGCAAGGCCTGCGTCGATAGCAGCGCCTGCATTGACTGCGGCGTCGGACGTGCCGCGGTAGACCCGGCCGGAAATTGGGTGCTTTTTTGGCGGAACGCGGCGGCCAGCGTGCGCTGACTCGCTTGCATGCAGTTCTAATAAGGCAACGCGAAGGTCGGATCGGTGAGTAGCGACCGGCTCGTCGTCTCGTCCGGCGCCTTTCGCAGGCGATGTCAAAGTGACATAGCCGCTTAGCCGTCATGAACCGGGCCGATGAGGGGAGGCGACAAGCTCGGCATGCCCGAGATCGTCGAAGTGCGGCCGTTCTTGTCAGTAGTGGTGTCATCGCCGGCGGAATGTCACCAGTAAAGATCGACGCCACCCGTCGGGTGCGGCCGAGAGATAAGTTGTCCCGGCCATGTGTTCTCTAATGGGCTGCGACGGATGCGAGGCGTCAGGCATCGAGGAACGTGCGCGTGCCGGCGGTAGCGGCTTTCCCGTTCGATTCGCGGTACGAGCGACGACGGTCCGGTCCGGCTGCTACCGTGTATGGAACCTCCGCCGCCGGTGGAGAAGGTCGGTAGACTGTCGTCATAGGCTCAAAGCAGGCGTTTAGAACGCCACACCGAGCGTCCCGAAGACCTGCCGCGGTGCGGACGAATGGAATACCAGGATCGACCCCGTGGGGTCGTTCGGCGCGAACACGCTGCTGTCGAAATTGGAGGCGTAGCGCTTGTCCGTCAGGTTGGTGACGTTCAGCGACAGCTTGGTGGCCTTCAACGGGCCGAAGTCGTCGAAGCTGTAGCTGAGCCCCAGATCGACCGTGGCATAGCCGCCGAACCCCTGGTCGTTGGTGTAGGTGTAGAAGCGCTTCCCGGTGTATTTGCCTTGTACCGACGCCGAGAAGCCGCCTTGCGTCAGCGTCAGCATGCTCGAATAGAGCCGTTTCGGCGTATCGACCTGCTGCTTGCCATCGGTGGCGTAGAGCACGCAGGTGGTCGTGCAGAAGTTCAGATCCTGGTCGTACGTGGTCTTGTTCAGCGAGGCCGAATTATACCATGTCATCCACGGCAAAGGCTTCACCAGAACGCCCAGCTCGACGCCGCGGGCGGTGACGCTGCCGGCGTTGTGGAAGGAGTTGCCGCAGCCCGGATTCTGCTGCTGGTTGGTCGGGCACGGGTTGTACTGTAGCAACCGGTCGTCGAACTTGACCCAATAGCCGGTCATCGACACCTGCAGCAGCCGGCTGACATACCGATAGCCGCCCTCGACGCTGCGCGACGTCTCCGGCTTCAGCGTCGCCCCCTGCACGTTCCAGATCGCCTGCGTCACCGATTGCGGCCCGAGCTTGAAGCCGCCCTGGTACATCGCGATGTTCTCGGCATAGCTTGCGAACAGCTCGTGCCCGCGCGCGACTTCGTAGCGCACGCCCGCTTCCGGAAGGAAGTAATCCTTGGCTACCAGCGTGCCGGTCGCGAACTGCGTGGACGCGGGCGGCGCGGCCTTGGCAATGCCTGGCACGGCGCGCGCTTCGGACCGCGAATAGGTGCCCTTGAACCCGAAGTCGAAGCTCAGCGCATCGTCGAGCAGCGACACCGTGTCCTGCAGATAGAATTGCCGGGTCGTCCAGTCGGTCTCCTGCACCCACTGCGCCGTCGCCGGCTGGCCGCCCAGGAACCGGCCGAGATCGAACGGTCCGCTGACGTCGTTGCGGATGTAGCGCGACGCGCTGCTGGTGTTGCCCTCGGTCCAGACGCCCGCTTCGAAATGGTTGAAGCCGATCCGCCAGCTCAGGCTGCCGAGGATGCCATCGCGGTCGATGGTGTAGCGCGTGTCGCGGATCTGCACCGGCAGGTCGTCGGCGGTGGTTGCCGTGCCCTGCGTCGAAAGCCCGGAGATGAAGTTGTTGCCGGCGCCCTTGTCGGTGTGGCGATACCCCTGGACGCGGGCGCTGAGGTTCTTGGCGATGTCGATGTCCGCGGCGAGGTAGAACAGCTCGTCGTTACGCAGGATCTGGCCGTTGGTATAGGTGACGTCGCCGATCTTCTCCGGCAGCACCGAGGGCGCGCACTTGGTCGGCGTCGTCGTCACCGCACAGGCATTGCGGCCGAGATAGGTCTGCCAGTCGGGTGCGTAGCCACCGAGATCCCAACCGCGACGACCGAGCATCTCCTTCGACAGATAGGCGTCGTCGGCCTGGTTGGTGCGCGAGATGTCGGCAAAGGCGGTGAGCCGGAAGCCGTCGGTCTTGTACATGATCTTGGCGTTGACCTGCTTGCTGGTCGACCGCGTGTACGCGCCCTGGTCGACGAACAGGTCCTGCCGGGCATATTGCCCCGAGACGTACGCCGACAGCCCCTCATATTCGCCGGTGTCGAGCCGGACGAAGGTGCGCAGCGCATTCTCGCTGCCGACGGTCTGGCTGATCTTCAGCCCCAGGGCCTTGCTTGGGTTGCTGCTGGTATACATCACCGCGCCGCCAAGGTTGCTGGTCGAGGCGATGCCGAGCCCGGCGATCCCGGTGGCGAGGTCGGCGCGGCCGAGGTTCTCCGAGATCAACGCACGGCTGATCGTAAGGCCATTGTAATTGTTGTAGGCGCCGTCGCCGAGCGGCATGCCGTCCAGCGTGTAGCCGAGATGCGTGGTGCTGAAACCGCGCACCTGCAGCGACATCGACTGTTCGTTGAGCCCCAGCGCATCGATCGACTGTGCGCTGACGCCGGGCAGCATGTTGAGCGCCTTTTGAATGCTGGTGCCTGGCGGCAGCGCGTCGAGGTTCGCGGGCAACAGGGTCGATACCGAGCGGGTCTCACCGGCGCCGACTACGACAATATCGGTGTCGGTGTCGGTTTCGGCTGCGGTATCGGCGGCTAGGGTGTGGGTCTCGACGGATTGTGCATGTGCTACGGGCGCGAACGCGGTCAGCGCGACTGCGGCCATCAGAACGGCGCGGCCGTAGCGCGATTTGCAGCGCAAAAGATAGATCATTGCAATACCCCGTCGCAGCGGCCCAACGGCCGCCCCCCGTCCCAGCGGCTAGCCATAATGCAGGTCATTGCGGTTACGGAATGGTGGCGCTTTAGTGACAAGTCGCCGACGAAGACGTTTGATATCGACCGACGGGCGTTTTGCCGTCTCAGCTAATATCGAAGGCAATGGCAGTTCCTGATAGCGGTGTTCCGCACCGCCATATTTAATCACCATAGAGGAAGCGCTGCTCGCCGCAGGACTATCGGCAACTGCAGCGACGACAGCGGGTAGCCCAGACCAGATGCGTACGTCTGCTGTTGGATTCTCTCCGAGCGAAGCGGCGTGGCGGTGTCCCTCTTCCAATCCAATCGCGTAGGTCGCCGAGCGCATCGTTTGGTTTCGTCAACGATGCGGTTGCGAGATTCTCGTGCAGATTCGACACCGAGACGTGCTCATCAGCAGGATGGTGGGCGCTCGTTGCAGAGCCAGGCGAGTGCGACCTGCATCGGCGTCGCGTGCAGTCTCGACGAGACCTCGGAAAGCGCAGCCGACTGGAGAGGGCGGAACCCACCAAGCGGGAAGAACGGGGCATCGGCAACCCCCTTGCCAGCCAGCATGGTGATCCATGTATCGGCACCGCGATAGGCAATATTATACTGACTCTGAACGCAGACGATCTCGCGATACCGCGCGCTTCGTCGAATTGCGTGACCGTGACGTTGCCGAGGCCAATTTTGGCGCACCGGACCCTGGCGTTGCAGGTCCGTAACCGCCTTCAACGGCGCCGCCAATGATCCCTCGGTCGGACCATGCACGTCGAACATCGGGCGAAGGTGGACGACATTGAACGCTTCCGAAGTGCGTCAGGTTATGCCTTACCGCGTGTCGGCTCGCCCCGTTCGAACGCCGGCAACCACGCGCGCCGTCGTTGCCATTCCGTTTAATTATGCCGGCGATATGCCCGATCTCGCAGGATCGTTCGAGGGCATCGAGGTGCGGTCCCGGATTGATACGGGTGCGGGCGGGGAACTGGCCATCAGTTCCCCCTTCGCGCACTCATCGTCGACGCGCGCCACGATAGCGGCGATCATCGAAATGCTGTAGGGCATGAGGTTCCGGTCACCGCCATTTCGCATAGGCTCTAGCAAACTCCGTGCCTGCGTTGCCCCACCAGCTATAGCCGTTGCGGCGCTCGACGCTGATCTTGTTGACGTCGTCGTCGATCGATCGGTCGCGGTCGCCGAAGATAGGCTTGCCGGTCGCGGAGTCGTAGAAGCGGACCCAGATTGGTCCGGCGCCGGGCTGGCCGCCAGGCGGTTGCCGTCGGGTCCGCCCGGCGCGGTCCATGCCACGCCGGTAGTGCCGTGTGCGGCGAACCAAGCGGCGCCGTCCGCGACCGCTGGCGGATCGCGGGCGAGGGGGCGGGTTGCGCCATCAGGAAGCGGAGCACCGCTGCACTCTCAATGGTGGCCAGCGCAACGGGCTCGAAGTTGCGCGCGCCGATAGGCGGGCGGGTGATCGGGTCGTGTCCGCCCAGCGCGGCTGTCTATTGCGCGAGCAAATATGCGGTGTGGGCGATCACCAAGGGGTTGCGGCAGGAGCATGACGACATTCGCACGACGATCATCTCGCCGGGCGTGGTCGCGACGGAACTGGGTAACGACATCACCGATCCAGATATCGCCAGCGCCCTGACGACGTGGCGGCAGAAGTCGCTAACGCCGGACGCGATCGCGCGGGCGATACGCTATGCGCTGGAACAGCCCGATGGCGTCGATATCAACGAGGTCATCGTGCGGCCGACGGCTGCGGGAATGTAGGCGGAGCGTGATATGGCGGCGTTCGCACTGAATGGCGCGGATGCCGACGCCCGACACCGGGTCGCATGATCGTACCGGCGGGTCTTCAGCGTATCTCGCCCGCTTCGACGATGTGCGTGCCCGGCAATCCGTTCAGCGCCGCGTCGAGCAGCGAGGCCGCAATGTCATGGGCAGGATTACCGCGGTAGGCGCGCGGAAGGAACGGTCCGAGGATACGGAGCGCGGCAGCGGTCACGCGTTCGGCGGTCCGCACCTCGTCGCGATCGCCGAGGATCGCTCCGGGGCGGAGGATCGTGAGCGATGACCATCCGAGGTGCCTGACGGCTGCCTCGAGATCCCCCTTCGTTCGCAGGTATAGAAACCGCGATCGGGCATTGGCGCCGGTCGACGACGTCAGCGCGAACCGTTCCGCGCCGTGCTCTCGGGCAAGCCGCGCAACGTCGCGTTGAAGATCCAGATCGATCGCTCTGAACGCCTCTGCCGAACCGGCTGCGGCTCTGGTCGTACCGAGCGAACACACGACGCCATCGACCGCCCACCAGTCGGCATCGGCGGGCAGCGCCGTCATGTCGGACACCGGGTTCAGGAGCTTAGGATGCGCCGGTAGTGCCCGACGCGTCGGTGCGACGATGCCGTCGACGCGCCGATCCGCCAATGCCTGGGACAGGACGTGGCGACCTACCAGTCCGGTTGCGCCGGCAATCAGGATACGCGTCATGTCATTGACCCTATAAAACCTCCTCGCGTGGCGCGCCGTCGCTTACACCGTCATGTCGAACCAGACGCCGTAGAGCATCAAGGCCGACCCGAAGCACCACATCGTCGTGCCGAACAGTTTCAGCTGCCGCGCATGGCCGATCAGGACGCTGATCGGGAAGCGGCGCAGGTTTGCGGCGTTGTAGCGGGTGTGGAACGCGATCTGCGCATCGACCATGCCGTGGAAGATACGGTTGATGGCGGTGAGCATCGCGGTGACGACGATCGTGAACAACATCTGGAACAGCGCGGTCGAGACGCCGTGCGTTGGCTGGATGCTCAGGGCGCGTAACACCAGGGCGATGGCGACGAGCAGCACCATGGCCCCGACGACTGCGCCGGTCGCGCGTCGGACGATGAGGCCGATGCCGTATCGCGATGTCCTGATCAGCAGAGCGATGCACACGGCAACGGACACCAGCCACGCGATCATGGACACAGGCACGGGCACAGGCACAGTCCTGGCTCGGCGCTGCGGTTCAGCGCCGTGTCGCCCGCCCCAGTTGCCGCGCGATCATCGCGCCGGCGATCGTCAGCACCACGCCCAGTCCCAGCAAGAACATGCCGAGCATGGTCCCCCCGACTTCCGCGTTGTTCGCGGTGCTGATCGCGCGCGCGGCGACATTGGCGTCGGTCGCGGTCATCGCGGTGGCGAACGCCTGTTCCTGGCATTTTGCGAGCATGTCCGCCCCCTGGTCGCGCATCCGATCGCGGCATTGCGCGACGATCGCCGGGTCGGCCTTGGGCGGGCCGCCATTCAACATCATGAAGCCTCCAGCCGCCAACAGCACAAGGCCAAGGATCAGCAACACCAGCGGACTCTTCTTCATTCTATCCTCCACGGTCGGTCTGTTCTATTCTCGATCACCACGGGTAGCGCAAAACGACGCCAATGATCATGGACTTTCCTGCATGCGCCGAACACTGTTCCTGATCGCCTCGATCATGGCGGCGACGCCGTCTTTCGCGATTGCTACCGATCGCACCGCCATGGTGCTCGATAAATGCGTTGGCGATCCAGCGAACAGCAGCACCGGTGGCCAGACGACTTGCGAAACCCAGGCGGCGCGCAGCTACGACCACCGGCTCAACATCGCCTATCAGGGGTTGCTCAAGATGCTTCCGCCCGCGGCGGCGCAACAGCTACGACAGGCACAGCGGACATGGCTCGCTTTCCGCGCCGCCGACGCGGAGGCACGGTCGGCGCTGTACGGCACGCGACAGGGGACGATGTACGTTCCGATGCAGGCGCATGCCGAGACCATCGCCGTGCGGGATCGCGCGCTTCAGCTCGAAGCCGACCTGAGGGTGATGCAGATCGAACCGTGACGCGTGTTCGCGTCGGCGGGTGGGAGGGAAGTCCTTCGACGCCTTTCTATAGCAGCTTGTCGAGCGTGATCGGCAGGTCGCGGATGCGTTTGCCGGTGGCGTTGTAGACCGCATTCGCGACCGCCGCGGCGACGCCGGTGATGCCGATCTCGCCGATGCCGTGCGCGCCCATCGGGGTATGGGGATCGGCGATGTCGGTCCACAGCACGTCGATCTCGGGCACGTCGAGATGCACGGGGACATGATATTCGGCGAGGCTGGGGTTCATGATCCGGCCGTTGCGTTCGTCGAACTGGGTTTCCTCCATCAGCGCCATGCCCAGACCCATGATGATACCGCCGCGAAACTGGCTTTTGGCGGTCTTCGGATTTAGGATACGGCCGCAGTCGAACGACCCAAGGATGCGGCTGACGCGGATCTCGCCGGTGACCGCGTTGACGCGGACTTCGCAGAAGATCGCGCTGTGCGAATGCATCGACCAGTGCATCAGTTCGAGGGGAGGGGACGCCGCCTCGGTCACCGTGACGCTGTCGCGCTGGGCCCGCGCCAGGATCGAGGCATAGCTTTCTCGGCACGATGGATCGTCGAGCTTTGCGAGGCCGCCGTCCACGCTGCCCACCGCGTCCGCCGACAGGCCGGCGAGGGGGGAATCGTTGCCCGCCAGCCTGAGCAGTTCGGCGACCAGCGCGTTGTGCGCGGCGATCACGGCGGCGCCGATCGCGGCGGTCTGCTGCGATCCGCCGGCCATGATCGCACCGGGGATCGACGTATCGCCGTACCCGATTTCGATCTGGTCCATCGACAGCGCCAGCCGCTCCGCGCCGACGATGGCGGTGGTGGTCGCGGTCCCCATGCCCATTTCGGCGGCCGCCACTTCGATCTTCGCGCGCACGGTGTCGCCGTCGCGGGAGAGGGTGATGCGCGCCTGAGCGCCGGGCATCCGGTAATAGGGATAGGTGCCGGTCGCGCAGCCCATGCCGACCTGCCATTCGCCGTCACGCGTCTCACCGGCCAGGGCGCTGCGCTCAGCCCAGCCGAACCGTTCGCTGCCGGCGCGCCACGCCTCGACGATGTTGCGCGAGGAAAACGCGATACCGGAGACCGGGTCCTTGTCGGGTTCGTTGCGGATCCGCAGTTCGACCGGATCCATCTTCAGGTCGACGGCAAGCTCGTCGATCGCGCATTCGAGCGCGAACGTGCCGACCGCCTCACCCGGTGCGCGCATGAAGGTGTTGGCGAGCATGTTCATCCGCGCCACCTCGACCTGCAGCGTGATGTTGGGGCAGGCATAGGCCGCGCGCGTGCCCAGGATGAAGGGTTCGGGCATGTTGTTGTGCGGCGTCATGATCGACAGGCCGGTGTGGATGATCGCATCAAGGTCGCCGTCATCATTGGCGCCGAGGGCGACGCGCTGCTCGGTCAGCGTGCGGCCGCCGACGACGCGGTACACGCCCTCGCGCGACAGGGTGATACGGACCGGTCGACCGGCGAGCTTTGCCGCTGCCGCACCGATGATCTGATGGTCCCACAGGCCCTTGCAGCCAAAGCCGCCACCGACATAGGGCGAGGTCATATGGACCTGTCCGGGGTCGAGATCGAACACGTCACCGATCGTCTGCGCCTGCGCGGTGACCATCTGGCTGGCGTCGTGAATCATCAGCTCGCCGTCGACCCACGCGATCGTCGCGGCATGGGGTTCGATCGGATTGTGGCTGTGGCGCGGGGTGCGATAGACCTGGTCGACGACGTGCGACGCAGTGCCGAGCGCGGCCTCGGCATCTCCGACGTGGTTGAGCAGCGGCTGGCCCATGAACAGGCCCTGTTCGATCCCGTTCGCCTTCGCGCCCGCTAGGCTGGTGGTCGACGGGTCCTCGTCATAGCTGAAGCGGAGCAGCGACGCGGCGTGATCGGCCTGTTCCTGCGTTTCGGCGAGGACGCAGGCGATCGGCTGGCCGTTCCAGTGGATGCGGTCGTCCTGCAGGATCGGCAGGTCCGCAGGCCCGACCGCGGTCGGCGACGATCCGAACACGCCGGGTGTGTTCATCCGCGGCGCATTGCGGTGGGTCATCACCACCACCACGCCGGGCGCATTCTCCGCGGCGATGCTGTCGATCGCCGAGATCCGCCCGCGCGGGATCGTCGCATAGGCGAGCGCGGCATAGGTCATCGCGTCGAAGCGGAACTCGGCGGCGAACCCGGCCTCACCAGTGACCTTCAGCGCGCCGTCGAGCCGCGACGTCGGCTTGCCGATCAGCCCGTGCTTGCGCGCGATCAGCGGGTCGGGACGACCGCCGGGGATCCAGCTGTCGGGCGCCAGCGGGACCAGCTTTTGCATCGCGCCCTGGACCAGGCCCTGCGTGGCCTGTTTTGCGGTGTCGACGATGCTCATGCGCGCTCTCCCTTCACCAGATCGGCCAACACCGCGGCCAGCGTTCGTGCCGCCAGTGCGGGCTTGAACGCGTTGTGGCTGAGTGGCCGGGCGTCCGCGAACTCCGCGGCTGCGGCGGCGCGGAACGCCGCTTCGGTGGCGGGGCCGCCGCGCAATGCTGCCTCGGCCTTGGAGGCGCGCCACGGCTTGTGGGCGACGCCGCCGAACGCGATTCTGATGTCGGCGATCCGATCGCCCTCCATCTCCAGCGCGGCGGCGACGGAGATCAGCGCGAACGCATAGCTCGCGCGGTCGCGGACCTTGCGATAGGTCGAATTGGCGGCGACCTGCAGCGGCGGGAGTTCGATGGCGGTGATCAGCTCGCCCGGTGCCAGCATCGTGTCGAGGTCGGGCCGTTCGCCGGGCAGGCGATGCAGCTCGCCGAAGCCCAGCGTCCGGGTGCCGTCGCGTCCCTCGACATGGACGATCGCATCGAGTGCGGTCAGCGCGACGCACATGTCCGACGGATGCGTGGCGACGCAGGCATCGGAGGCGCCGAGGACGGCGTGGATGCGGTTGAAGCCGTCGCGCGCATCGCACCCGGTGCCGGGCATGCGTTTGTTGCAGCGTGCGCCGTCGGTGTCGTAGAAATAGGTGCACCGGGTCCGCTGCAACAGGTTGCCGCCGACCGTCGCCATGTTGCGGATCTGCGCGGAGGCGCCTGCCAGGATCGCCCGCGACAGCACCGGGTAGCGCGTCCGTACGCCAAGATGTTCGGCGAGCGCTGTGTTGCGGACGCCGGCGCCGATCAGCAACCCGCCGGTGGGAGTCTCGGTGATCGCATCGGACAGCCCGGTGACGTCGACCAGGCGTTCCGGCCGCGCCACCGTCTCGCGCATCAGGTCGACGATGTTGGTACCGCCGCCGAGATACGCGGTGGCTTCGGTGGCGCCCAGGCGTACCGCATCGGCGATGTCGCTGGCGCGCGCGTAGGTGAAGGGGGTCATGCAGCCGGCTCCGCGGCGACGGTTGCCCGGATCGCGTCGACGATGCCGTTATAGGCGCCGCAGCGACACAAATTGCCGCTCATACGCTCCTGGACCTCTTCGCGGGTCAGCGTCACCGTGGCGGTGAGGTCGTCGCTGACATGGCTGGGAACGCCGCGACGTGCCTCTGCCGCCATGCCGATCGCGGAACAGATCTGGCCGGGGGTGCAATAGCCGCACTGGAAGCCGTCATGCTCGATGAAGGCGGCCTGCAGCGGATGGAGCGTGCCGGCCTCGGCCAGCCCCTCGATCGTGGTGATCGCGCGGCCGTCATACTGGACCGCCAGGGCGAGGCAGGACAGGATGCGGGTGCCGTCGACGAGCACGGTGCAGGCGCCGCACGCCCCCTGGTTGCAGCCCTTCTTGGTGCCGGTGAGGTGGAGGGTCTCGCGGAGGTGATCCAGCAACGACACCCTGGGGTCGAGCGGCCCCGCGACGGTGTTTCCGTTGACGATGAGCGACATTGGCAATCTCCGCTTCGATGCGGTGCGCCCGCGTAGCCGATCTACACCAACTCCCAGGTCCTGTTTATATCTTTTCGTTCATCTGAAGGTCGTACGGACCTGAACTATGGTCCTTTTCGCGAGGGGTAGCGCGGCCTTCGACGTTGACGCGGTGCAGCATAAAATCTAACGCCCGCGCTCCTACGCTAAGCCAGACCCGGCGCGGCCTTGCTCTGCGCTGGAGGCGCCGCGTGACGATGACCATGACTTTCGCCGATCTTTCGCTCGCACCGACTTTGCTGCAGGCGCTCGCGGAGCAGGGCTATGCGAACCCGACGCCTATCCAGGCGCAGTCGATCCCGATGCTGGTGACCGGGCGTGACATGCTCGGCATGGCGCAGACCGGGACCGGCAAGACCGCGGCGTTCGCGCTGCCGCTGCTGCACCGGCTGGCCGTGAATCCTCGCCCGGCGCCAAAGGGTGGCGCTCGCGTCCTGGTCCTGGCGCCGACGCGCGAACTGGTGTCGCAGATCGCTGCCGGGTTCGAGAGCTTCGGTCGCCACCAGCCGCTGCGCGTGACGACGATCTTCGGGGGCGTCAGCCAGTTTCATCAGGTCGCGGCGTTGAAGGACGGCGTGGACATCATCGTCGCCACCCCGGGTCGCTTGCTGGATCTGATCGAACAGCGGCTGTGCGACCTGTCCGCGCTCGAGGCGCTGGTGCTCGATGAGGCCGACCAGATGCTCGACATGGGCTTTGCCAAGCCGATCGAGCAGATCGTCGCGACCTTGCCGCAGGACCGCCACACGCTGTTGTTCTCGGCGACGATGCCCAAGTCGATCGCCGCGCTGGCCGAGAGCCTGTTGCGCGACCCCGCCAAGGTCGAGATCGCGCCGCCGTCGACCACCGCCAAGCGGATCGAGCAGTCGGTGATGTTCCTGGATGCCGCCGACAAGAAGGCCGCGCTGCTGGCGCTGCTGCGGACGCCGGAAATGGGCCAGGCGGTCGTGTTCACGCTGCAGAAGAACATCGCCAACGAGGTCTGCGCGTTCATCACGGAGGGCGGCATCACCGCCGAAGCGCTGCACGGCAACAAGTCGCAGGGCCAGCGCGAGCGCGCACTCGACGCGTTCCGCGCCGGCACCGTGCAGGTCCTGGTCGCGACCGATATCGCGGCGCGCGGGATCGACGTCGACACCGTGACGCACGTCTTCAACCATGACCTGCCGAGCCTGCCCGAAAGCTATGTCCACCGCATCGGCCGCACCGGGCGCGCCGGGCGCAGCGGCTTCGCGGTCACGTTGTGCGATGCCGAGCAGCGCGCCTGGCTGCACGATGTCGAGCGCGAGATCGGCCAGCCCCTGACCGTCCAGGACGATCACCCCTGGCATTGCGAAGTCGCGCGCCATTCAACCAAGCGCGCCCCGGTGCTGGGTGGCGGCCCGGTCAAACAGGTCAAGCCGGAGAAGGCGCCGCGCGAGCGCAAGGTGTGGACCGAGGAAGAGAAGCACGCTGCCCGCATGGCGGCGATGGCCGCCTGAGGACGGTTAAAGCCCGCCCTGGAACTGGAACGTGAAGCGGTAGGGCAGGGGCTTCGCGTTCCGTCGAGTGAGGGGGCGGGGTGGTCTTGCCGCGATCAGCGTCAGGCTGCCGTCCGCGACGTTGACGGGCGTGCCGAGCGTCAAGTCGAACTGCTTCGACCAGCCGCCGCCGAGCACGGTGGCGCGCACGACCAGGCGTCCGGCGACGATGCACTGCACGTCTGGCGCACAGCGGCTGTCCTCGACGACGCTGTCCGGCCGGACTCGCGGGCCGTTTACCGACGCGATCTGCCCCAGCCGCACCGGCCCCTCGATCGGGCGGGTCGACGCGCAGCCTGCGAGCAGCGGCAGGACCGCCGCGAGCAGGCGCACGTTCCTCGGCACGGTCAGCGCTTCCCGATCAGGTCGGCGATCGGCAGCGCTTGCGGCGCAGCGCGCAACGCGTCGGCCAGCGCACGGTGCTCGGTCCGATCGCAGCCATAATCGAACAGCAGGTGACCCGAACCGGTCCCGCCGGTCCAGGTCACGTCGACCGAAGGCAGGTCTGTCGCATAGCTCTTGCAGGCGTCCGGGCCAGCCAGCAGCAACTCGCCCACGGGGAGATAGGGTTGCAGCCCGTTGAAAAACGCCGCGACTTGCGCCGGCGTCGCCGTGAAACGCCGCTCGCCCAGCACCGTGGTGTTGCGGGTACCGGTGAACACGCCGGCGCCATCGGCCGCGACGGTCACGGTATAGACCGGACAAAATCCGTGACAGGGCGTCGTCGCGTAGGTCAGGCTCCGGATCTGCGGCTTCGCGGGCGCAGCCACCATCGGCCCCCCCGGCTGCCCCGTGCTCGCGCATCCCGCCAGCGCCAGTGCCGCCGTCATCCATCCGATCGAACGCATCATACTCATTGTCTTTCTGGCACAGTCGCCGCTTGATCGGGGACGCGTACATCATGCCGCGATGAGTTCGATGTTTTTATGACAGCAGAGGACGCGCCGACGATCGCCGCGTCCGTATCAGAGCAAGGGTTCGCCCTACCGGGGCGCGAGCTTTCGTAGAAGAAGCTCGCGGTGACGCCGCCGTCCAGCAGGATATGCGTCCCGCACCGATCCAACTCCGATGACGACGACGACCGAGGTCATTGGGGCTTGCGTGACGGCTGTCGCGGTGCCCGCCATCAGCGCTGTCCGCCGGTATAATCGGCGTCGCTGACCTGCTCGAGCCAGTCGACCACCTTGCCGTCCTGCGCTTCGGCGATCGCGATGTGGCTCATCCCGCAGGTCGGGGCTGCGCCGTGCCAGTGGCGTTCGCCGGGTTCGAAGAACACGATGTCGCCCGGTCGCACCTGCTCGACGGCACCACCCTGGCGCTGGACGAAGCCGAGTCCGGTGGTGACGATGATCGTCTGCCCCAGCGGGTGGGTGTGCCAGGCGGTGCGCGCGCCGGGCTCGAACGTCACGGTCGCGCCGCTGAGCGCGCCGCTTCCCTTGAACGGTGCATCGATCCGGACCTGGCCGGTGAAATAGTCGGCCGGCCCGGCGGCCGAGGCGATGTCGCCGCTACGCGTGATATGCATGATATGATCCTCCTGGTTTGCAGACTGGCAGGTCGACACGCCTGCGACTTATCGGCCGCGAATTACCGCCCCTGGCGGTCCCGAATCGCGGTCGGGTAGCGCTCACCGACCAGTGTGACCTGCAGGAGCGCCGTGTCCATCGCGTGCAGATCGTCGGCGGAGAGCGCGACGGTCGCACCCCCGATGTTTTCGTCGAGGCGGTGCAGCTTGGTGGTGCCGGGAATCGGCACGATCCACGGCTTTTGCGCGAGCAGCCAGGCAAGCGCGATCTGCGCGTTGGTGACGCCGTGCTTCGTCGCCAGTTCACCGATGCGATCGACGAGTGCCATGTTGGCCCTGCGGTTTTCGGCTTCGAAACGCGGGACGACGGCGCGGAAATCGCCTTCGCCGAACGTCGTGGTGGCGTCGATCTTGCCCGTCAGGAAGCCCTTGCCGAGCGGACTGAACGGTACGAAGCCGATGCCCAGTTCTTCGAGCAGCGGGAGGATTTCCTTCTCGGGCTCGCGCCAGAACAGCGAATATTCGCTCTGCAACGCGGCGACGGGTTGCACCGCATGTGCCGCGCGGATCGAGGCTGTGCCGGCTTCGGACATGCCGAAATGCTTCACCTTGCCGGCCGCTATCAGGTCCTTCACGGCCCCCGCGACATCCTCCATCGGGACGTTCGGATCGACCCGGTGCTGATAGAGCAGATCGATCCGATCCGTGCGCAGGCGCTTCAGGGCCGCCTCCGTCACGGCCCGAATGGTTTCGGGGCGGCTGTCGAGGCCCTTCATCACCTCGCCGTCGAGGAAGCCGAACTTGGTGGCGATCACGACCTCGTCGCGGAAGCCGGCGACGGCCTCGCCGACCAGCGCCTCGTTGGCGCCCTGCGCGTATGCCTCCGCGGTGTCGAAGAAGGTGACACCGCGGTCGAACGCGCCGCGGATCAGCGCGAGGCCGGTGGCGGTGTCGGTCGCCGGGCCGTAGCCATAGCTCAGCCCCATGCAGCCGAGGCCGAGTGCCGAAACCTCCAGCCCGCTAGTCCCAAGGATACGCTTTTCCATCGTCGGTCTCTTCCTGCAAAGTCGGCTTCGATGACGTGAAGATAGTGGCTGCAGACTTTCCCGATTAGCCGCTATATTCGGCATGAAGTCATATTCCAGGATCATGAATGCAGCGCGAGGAAGCCGGCGACCTGCTGGCGTTCATGGCAGTCGCCGGAGAGGGCAGCTTCACGCGTGCCGCAGCGAAGCTTGGCACGTCGCAGTCGGCCCTGAGCCATACCGTCAGGCGACTGGAAACCCGCCTTGGGCTGCGCCTGCTGGCGCGAACCACGCGCAGCGTTGCGCTGACCGAAGCGGGCGAGCGCCTGCTGCGGACGATCGGCCCGGCTTTTGCAGACATCGACGGGGGGCTCGCGGCGTTGAGCGACCTGCGCGACAAGCCGGCGGGTACGATCCGGATGACCACATCGGAGCATGCGGCGCACACCGTGCTGTGGCCGGTGATCGCGCCGTTGCTCCACCGCTATCCCGATCTGCACGTCGAACTCGCGATCGATTCCGGGTTTACCGACATCGTCGCCGAGCGCTTCGACGCCGGCGTGCGGCTTGGCGAGTCGATCGCGAAGGACATGGTCGCCGTCCGGATCGGCCCCGAATTGCGCATGGCGGTGGTCGGCGCGCCGGCCTATTTCGCTGCAAATCCAAAACCCAAAACGCCGCAGGACCTGTCCGAACAGCGCTGCATCAACCTGCGCCTGCCGACCGCGGGCGGCCTTTATGCGTGGGAACTGGAGAAGGGCGCGCGTGATCTGCATGTTCGGGTCGACGGCCAGCTGGTCTTCAACAACATGCGGATGATCGTGCGTGCCGCACTCGACGGCCTCGGCCTGGCCTGCGTGCTCGAGGATCTGGTGGCGGAGCAACTCGCGAGCGGTGCGCTGGTGCGGGTGCTTTCGGACTGGTGCCCGCCGTTTGCCGGCTACCACCTCTATTATCCCAGTCGCCGCCAGCCGTCCGCGGCATTCTCGCTGCTGGTCGACGCGCTGCGCTATCGACACGGTTCATAGGGGCTTTCGTAGGGCCGATCCGGATGGCGCGTCAGGCCAGTCCGGCGGCCAGCGCGTCGAACACCGCGCGGTACCGGGCGCTGGTCTTCAGGTCCTCGTGCATGACGATCCAGAGCGGCAGCGGCAGCGCGACGTCGGGGAGGATTCGGACCAGCGCCGGGTCGCACTGCGCCACCGCGGACTGGCACAGGCCGATGCCGAAGCCCGCGCGAATGGCGGCGAGCTGGGCGAGATTGCTGTCGGTCCTCAGCGCGAAGCTGCGAGGATCGAGCTGCGGTATCTGCGCGGCCATCGCGCGCAGGGCGGGGGTTTCGGCGTCGTATCCGATCATGTCGTGCGCGGAGAGGGCCGCGATGCTGGCGGGCGTTCCGCGCCGCGCCAAATAGTCGCGGTGCGCGTGGAACGCGATCTCGACCGGGGGCAGCCGGCGCGCGAGCAACGCCGTCTGGGTCGGCTCGGTCATGCGCACGGCGATATCGGCCTCGCGGACGAGCAGGTCCTCGACACGGTCGGATAGCGTCAACTCGATCGCCAGCGCGGGATGATCGCGCCGCAGCTGCGCCAGGATCGGCGGCAGGTGTTCGACCCCGACGACGTCGCTGGCGCTGACCCGCACCGTGCCCGCGACGGTTCCCGACGTCCCGCTGGCGGTGCGCAGCAGCGCGGCGGCGGTCGTCGCCATGACCTGTGCGTGCGCCCGAAGCGACTGGGCGAGATCGGTCGGGTCCAGTCCGCGCTGCGACCGCACGAACAGATCGGCGCCCAAGGCGGCCTCAAGCGCGTCGACATGACGCGCCACGGTCGGCTGCGTCAGCCCGAGTTGCCGCGCGGCCGCCGAGAGTGAGCCCTCGTCAAGGACCGCTAGCAACGTACGGTAAAGCGCCCAGTCAGGGTTTGTGTTCATTGGTTTGCGTATAGCAGGCCAACGCCGTTGCGCAATTTTCGAGGGTCCAGCCATCGTCTAATCCGGTTGCACAGCAACGGAGATAGATCATGACCCAGCAGATAACGGTGTTCGGATACGGCGCGGTCGGCAAGCCGATCGTCGCGCAGCTCGTGGCGCGCGGTGACCATGTCAGGGTCGCCACGCGGCACCGTCCGGCGGACCTTGCCGTGGAGGTCGAGCACATGCCGTGCGACGTGCTCGACGCCGACAACGTTCGCGACGCGCTTGAAGGTGCCGCGCAGGCGGTGCTGGCGGTCGGGTTCGCCTACGACGCGCGGCTGTGGCGTACGGTCTGGCCGCTGGCGATGACGAACGTCGTCGAGGGGTGCGCGGCTACGGGCGTGCGGCTGGTCTTCATCGACAACCTCTACCAGCTCGGGCCGCAGACCGCGCCGCGTACCGAGGACATGCCGCTCGGGACCGTCGGCGAGAAACCGGTGATCCTCGCCGAGGTGACGCGGATCTGGCAGGCCGCGCGCGACCGCGTGCGGGTGGCGGCGCTGCGGTGCACCGATTTCTACGGGCCCGGCGTCACGGTGTCGCACCTCGGCGCGCTCGCGATCGGTGAAGTCGCGAAGGGCAAACCCGCGCAGTTGCTGGTGCCCGCCGATACCCCGCACGATTTCGCCTATGTCCCCGATATCGCGCGCGCCGCGGTGATGTTGCTGGACGCGCAAGACGAGGATTTCGGTCAGGTGTGGAACATGCCCTGCGCGCCGACCCGCACGCCGCGTGCGCTTCTCGCGATGGCGGCTGCCGTGGACGGTCGCAAGCTGCGGGTGTGGGGCGTGCCGCTGGCGCTGCTCCGTCCGCTGGGTCTGGTCTATCGGTTTGCCAAGGAGGTCGCCGATGTCGGCTTCACCTGGGACCGGCCGTATGTCGTCGACGGCGGCAAGTTCGTCCGCCGCTTTGGTTTCGCTCCGACACCGTATGAGATCGGCGTGCCGGTAACCGTGCGGGCCTTTGCGGCTGGGTTATGACTAAGACAAGATGACAGAAAATTTAGATTGATATCGACTCGCAACAGCAGCTGAGGTAGCAGTCATCTTTAGCGTGGGGTTTCAGAGCACCGGCGTGACGCCGCTGCGAGCGCCCAATCCGATCCGTCTTTCGCGATCTTCCGTACAAGGACCCAAGCTTATGCGTATTCCGCTCCTCGCCGCCCTCGTCCTCTGCCTGCCGGCCGCGGCGCAGGCGCATGAAATCTGGATCGAGCGCGACGGTTCGGGGCCTGCGCGCGTCTATCTGGGGGAGCCGGGCGAACCGATGCCCGTCGGCGGCGATCCCGAGTTCGCCAAGCTGAAGGCGCCGCGGATCCTCGCGCGGCCCGGCGCCGTGCTGACTCGGCGGGCGGGGTTCCTGGAGACGAAACTACCCGCCGGCGACGTTCGCGCCTGGGACGATACGGTGTTCGCACTCTGGGGACCGGACGGGAAGAAGGAGGGCGTGGTCTATTACGCGCGCGCCGGGCGTGCCGAGCCGCGGGCGAAGCTGCCGTTCGAGCTTGCCCCGGTCACCGCGAACGGATCGCGCTTCGTGCTGACGCGCGACGGCAAGCCGCTGCCCGGCGCGAAGGTTGCGCTGTATGCGCCCGATCGGTCGAAGACCGAGCTGACGACCGATGCCGACGGTACGGTCGAGACCAGTGCCGCCAAGCCGGGACGCTATCTGCTGGTCGCTAGCAGGACGGAGGAGGGGCCGGTCGCGCTTCCCGGCGGGAACGCGAGCCTTGTGTACCGGATCACCACAACCTCATACGTCGTGCCGGGCTAGCAAAGCCGATGCCGCGGTCTCCCCCTGCGTCTGGGCCGGTCAGGGGGAGAGCGGGAAGGTCGATCAGCCAGTCGGACACTGCATCGCCGCGGCATCCGCATGGGCGAGGCGGATGTCGGAGATCGACAGTGTCAGCGTGCCCGCGGTCGAGAGCTGGAACGGATCGGTCACCGTGCGCGGATCGACGCCGGCGACCGCGAAGCATTTGAGCGGGACCGCGAGGGTCTGCCACTGGCCGATCGGCGCGGCGCGCAGGATGGTGGTTACCGGCAGCGCGGCGGTCTTGCCGGGGCTGGCCATCGCCAGCGCGACCGCGGCGCTCGGCTTTGCGTCGACGCGGAACTGGACGATCAGGCTCAGCTCGCCGTTCACTTCGCGGGCGATGTCGAGCGCCTTGTTGGGGGTGATGCCGATCTCCGCTTCGCGCGTGCCGGACCAGGTGAAGCGGCGCGCATCCTCCTGCGCGTTGCGGTCGACGCCGGCGATGGTCAGCGCGCCCGCCGGGCTGCGGCCGGCGTTGCCGACGATGCGGGTCGATCCGCTGCCTTCGCCGAGCGACAGGCTCCACGCCTCGGGCACCTTGCCCTTGGCGAAGAACACGCCGCCGCTGTCGACCGCCATGCCCGCCGGCCGGGTCTCGTCGAGCGCGGCGACCGTCGTACGGCTGGCATAGGTCAGGCCGTAGCCGAACGCGAACAACGGGTCGTAGTGCGGGTCGCGCGCATTCAGGACATATTGGTCGGGTCGGCGAGGCCAGGAGAAGGCGAGTTTTCCGTGGAGGTCGTAGGCGGGCTTGCCCTTGCCGGCGAACAGCACATCGGCGACGCCGGCGCCTTCGCTGCCCGGCAGGAACGCCGCGACGAACGCGTCGGAGGCGTTCAGTTCGGCGTTCACCCACATCGGGCGTCCCGACAGGAACACCGCGACGACCGGAATGCCTGCCGCCTTCAGCTTGCGGAGCAGCGCCAGATCGCTCTTGTCGCCGGGCGAATATTCCAGCGTCGGGCGATCGCCCATGAACTCGGCATAGGGGGTCTCGCCGAACACCACGATCGCGGCGTCGGGCTTCGCGGTATAAGCGCCGGTCGGGGAGTAGGTCGCGGTGCCGCCGTTCGCGCGGACCGTCTGGTCGATCCCGCTCCATATCGAGGTGGCGTTGGGGAAGCCGCGCCGTGGGACGTCGGTGCCCTGCCAGGTGATCGACCAGCCGCCGGCCTGCTGGGCGATGTCATCCGCCGCCTTGCCGGCCACCAGGATGCGCGCCGAGGCTTTGAGCGGCAGAACGTTGCCATTGTTCTTCAGCAGTACCAGCGATTCCCGGACCGCCTGGCGGCCGATCTCGTGGCCCTCGGGGGAGCCGATCAGGTCGAACTTGCCGGCGAACTGTCGGGTGGACGGCTTGCCCGCGGTGAAGGTGCCGGCGAGCATCTTGACGCGGAGGATGCGGCGGACCGCGTCGTCGAGGCGCGCGGGCTCGATCTCGCCCGACTTGGCCTGCGCCAGCGTGTTCGCGTAGAGTTTCTTCCAGTCGCCCGACATCATGAACATGTCGAGCCCGGCGTTGATCGCCGCCGCGCAGTTCTCGTTGGTGCAGCCGGCGATCTGGCCGTGCGCATTCCAGTCGCCGACGACGAAGCCGTTGAAGCCCATCCGCCCCTTGAGCACGTCGGTGAGCAGGCTCTTGTTGCCGTGCATCTTGGCGCCGTTCCAGCTCGAGAAGCTGGCCATCACTGTCAGCGTTCCGGCCTCGATCGCGCGCGGATAGCCGGCGGCGTGGACGTCGCGGAGCGTCTCCTCGGAGACCTTCGCATCGCCCTGGTCGCGGCCGCCGGTGCCGCCGTCGCCGACGAAGTGCTTGGTGGTGGCGATGACGTGGCCCGGGGTCATGAAGTCGGGGGTGCCTACCTTGCCCTGGATCCCGGTGACGACCGCGCCCGCATAGCTGGCGACGACCGCCGGATCCTCGGAATAGCTTTCATAGGTGCGGCCCCAGCGGTCGTCCTGTACGACCGCGAGCGTCGGCGCGAAGCTCCAGTCGAGCCCCGCCGCGGCGGTTTCCTTGGCGGTGATGCGGCCGATCTTTTCCATCAGCGCCGGATCGCGGGTCGCGCCCAGCCCAATATTGTGGGGAAACAGCGTCGCGCCGATGATATTATTGTTGCCGTGGACCGCGTCGGTACCCCAGATCACCGGGACCTTGGGGCGGCCATCGCTGCGCTGCATCGACGCATCGTAGAACGCGTCGGCGAGCTTCAGCCATTCCGCGGGCGGGGCGAGTTCGTCGGAATTGGGCGCGGAATTGCCGCCGTTCAGCACCGATCCGAGCTTGTAGGTGCGGAGGTCGTCGGGCTTCACCGTGGCGATATCGGCCTGGATGATCTGGCCAACCTTGTCCTCGATCGACATCGCGGCGAGCATCGCGCCGACTTTCCGCTCGATTGCGGGATCAAGTGCGGGCCGCGACACGATTTTGGGCCACAGCTCGGGGTGGGCGACGGGCGACAAAGTCGCGGTTGTGACCGTGGGGGCAGGCGTCTGAGCAAGTGCCGCACCGGCGCCCAACAGGGCCAGTACGCTCGCGACCGACATCTTCGTCTGCATCATTCTCTCCCCCGGCATGTTCGCTATTTGCGATTGTGTCCTTCCAAGCCAATCGCCGATCATCCGTCAACGGATATCGGTCGCTGCGCGCATCGATCGGATCGGCCGCCGCGTAGCGGGTTGGCCGCGCCGCATCGCCACGCTTATGGTACAGGCATGAGGCAAGGAGTTCGCGATGATCGGCCAAATCGGCAAAGCTGCTGCCCTGATGATGACGGCCACCGCAACGCTGGCGGCATCGCCTGCGGGTACGATGCAGTCCTATGACGGCTATCGGTCGTGGCTGGTGGTTTGCGACAATACGCTGAGTTGCGTCGCCAAGGGGTTCGGCGACGAAAGCCAGGGCGCGGAGATCGTGATCGAGCGCGATGCCGGCGCGAAGGGCACACTCGCCGCGTCGATCAGCGTTCCGCACCGGTTCGCGCTCAAGGATATCATGATCGACGGCAAGCCCGCCGGACTCGACGCACGAAGCTGGTCGGTGTCGGCCTCCGCTGACGAGAACGCGGCGACCAGCGACGATCTGGTCGCGATCCGCGCGCTGGTGCAACGGCTGCGCAACGCGACCAAGGTGACGATCACGGGGGGTGAAGCGATCTCGCTGGACGGCTTTGCGGCCGCGATGTTGCGGATGGACGATCGGCAGGGGCGTTCGGGCGGCGTAACGGCGCTGCTGAAGCCGGGCGCGTTGCCCGCATCCGGCGTGCCCAAGGCGCCGCCGGTGCCGCGCGTGCCCAACCGTCCGGTTACCGCCACGCTCGCGGCCGGCGAGGCAAATCGCCTGATCGCCGCTATTCGCGCGGACCAGAAAGCGGTGTTCGCGAAGGAGGACTGCGGCGACACGCCGGAGAAGCCGGAGGCGTATGCGCTCGACGCCGGTCGCGCGCTGGTCTTCGTTCCGTGCATCATGGGCGCGTACCAGGGATCGTCGCTCGGCTTCATTGCGCCGCGCAAGGGTGGGCGCGCCCAACGTCTGGTCGCGCCGACGCCGTATCTCGGCAACGATCCCGACCGCAGCGACGTGGCGTATTTCACCGAAGCGTCGTTCGATCCGAAGACCGGCACGCTCAGCACCGCAGCCAAGGGACGCGGCATGGCGGACTGCGGCATGTCGGCGAGCTGGATATGGGACGGCAAGGCCTTCCAGTTGTCGGAGATGAACCTGCAACAATCGTGCGGCGGGATCGAGCCGGGGGACTGGCCGACACTCTACCGGTCGGTGCGCTGACATGCGGCAGGCCCGATACTATCCGTTGGCAGCGCTCGCGTTCGTGCTGGCGACGCCGGCGGTTGCCGCGCCGTGGTGGTATGTCGCGCATGACGACAGGCGCGCGGTGTTTATCGACGCCAATTCGATCGAGCATCACAAAGGTATGATCGGCTTCTCGTCGAAGGACGTCATCCGCAAACACGGCAATCCGGTCGCGATGGCGGTCAAGATCCTGCAGGCCGATTGCGCCAGGCGACAGATCGGCTGGGTGGGCGTGCAGCAATTCGGGTATGACGAGGCGGTGATCGATACGTCGACGCGGCCCAAGGCCGGAATGGCGAACGCGGTCGATCCGCTCGATAGCGCGGCGCTGGATTTCGTGTGCGCGGACGAAGGCGCGCGTGCTGCGGCGGGGTTCTTTCCGATCGGGATCGACGATGCAGCCTTTACCGAGGCGTTGCTCGGCGATGCCGGGAAGGGCCGTACCCCGCGGGCGCTGCACGACAGCATGGCGGCGGCGCCTGCGACCGTCGTGGTTCGCTCGACCGCCCCGGCGCCCTCCACCTTCGGCCGGACGCAGACCGTGGCGCGTGGTCAGCCGATGGTCCCGCCGCGCGATTACGCGAAGGGGACGCAGGTGCCGAACCCGGCCGAGTATCCGTCCAACGAAGTCGGGCGGATTTACGATGTCGCGTATCAGGGGATCAAGGACGGGCAGTACCAGTTCGAAATCCGCGGCTATTCGATCGACGACCTTGTCCATCCTGGCTCCGGCCAGATCCATGAGGCCGACCCGCGAGAACGGCCGGTGCGGATCAACGACCTCGCCATCACCGTGCAGTCGGCGACGGCCGACCGGATCACTTATTCTGTCGCGTTGGCGAAATAACGCGGGTTGCGTAAGTTACGCTGGCGGCACCCGGCTCGCCACGACGTTCTTCGTCTGGCGATCGAGCGACCACAGCATCCGCGGTGTCGAGCGGTCCCACGCGATCGCCTGGCCGCCGGTGGCGAGCGGGATGGTCGCGACGTGCTCGAGGACGGTGCCGGCCTCGGGAAGGCGCAGCGCATAGAGTTCCGGGCGATCGTGGCCGGTGACGTAGAGCAGCCCGTCGTCGCCCCAGGATCCGCCGGAGCAGCTCATCGGCGCGAAGCGGGCCAGGACGGTGTCGGGGAAATGCCAGGATCCGGTGCTGCGGAACTGCGCGTCGAAGCGCACCAGCAGCGTCCAGTGGTGGTCGTGGCCGGGTTCGCCGCCGCGCGCTTCGGGGTAGTTGGCATAGCCCGCGAACCAGGCATCGCCGCGGCGTTCGATCCAGGTCAGCGATCCTGGCATTGGCGGCAGGCTGATGCTGCGGATGTGATGCAGGGTCGCGGTGTCGAATATCTCCACCGCGCTCGACATCGGTACGCTGGGATAGTTGGACGCGGCGCAGACCAGCTCGGCCCCGTCGACGACGCACGAATTCATGTGCGGGTAGAGCGCGCGCGGCCCCTCCCATTGCGCGACGCGCTTGCCGGTCGCCTTGTCGTATTTGCCGATGCGGTTGTTGCTCAGCGGGTAGAAGAAGCGCGCATCGACCGCGACGCCTTGTCGGGCTTCCTCGGCGACGAAGCGCGACACCACGGTTGCGGGGGCGAGCGTCGGGACGGTGTCCTGTGCGATGCCGGCGGTAGCCAGCAGCACGGTCGAGATCAGGGCGAACGCGGTGCGCATCAGAACTTCACCGACACGCCGCCGTAGAAGGTCCGGCCATAGCGTTCGTTCTGGATGATCCAGTCCTTGCGGTTGCCCTGATACTGGCGGGTCGGCGCGTCGGTGAGGTTCTGCGCCTCGGCGAAGACGGTGACGTTCTCGAGCAGGGCGATGCTCGCCTTGGCATCGAGCCGCTTGAGATCGTCGTTCGACTGGTCCTGATAGTCGAGCGCACCGACCGCGAGCAGCGCGTGGCCGGTGTTGTGATAGGCGACCGACGCCTCGACCGGCCCGCGCTGGTAGAACAGCTCGGCGCCGTAGAGATATTCGGACTGGCTGGGGAAGGTCGAGGTGCGTCCGGTCGGCAGCCGCAGCGTCGAGTCCGTCAGCGTGCCGGTCAGCTGGATGCCGAGCCCCGACAACACACCCGGCAGGAAGGTGAACTGCTGCTGGAACTGCGCTTCGATGCCGACGATGTCGCCCTTGTCGGCGTTGAACGGCTGCGCGATCGCCAGCGTCGCGTAGGTGACGCCGTTGTAGACGGTGTTGGTCAGCGTGGTGGTCTGCGTGAAGATCGGGTTCTTGATCAGCTTGGCGAACACGCCGACGCTGAACAGCCCGCCGCGTGCGAAATACCATTCGCCCGAGACGTCGAGATTGTCCGCGCGATACGGTTTCAGGTCGGGGTTGCCGAGCGTGACGATGCCGTTGCCGGTGTCGATCGAGCCGCCCGGGGAAAGCGTGTTGTATTCGGGACGGCCGAGGCTGCGTGAGTAGGAGGCGCGCAGGACGGTCTCTTCGCTGGGCTTGATCCGCACGATCAGCGATGGCAGCCAGTCGTTGTAATCGGTCTTGCGGGTTAGCGGGACCACGGTCGCGGTGTTCTGCAACTGGTACCCGGTGACGGTCAGCCGGGTGTGTTCGAAGCGAAGCCCGGGCGTGACGGTGATCGTGCCGAACGCCAGATTGGCCATCGCATAGCCCGAGCCGACGTCCTCCTTCAGCTGGAAGTCGGCGATCGTGTCGTTGGTCAGCGAGGTCGCGCGGTTGAGCACGAACAGATTGCCGGCGAGCTGCGCGGCGGTGAACGCCTTGATCGCGGCCGGGTCGATCAGCGGGGTGTTCACATAGCCCTTGTCGGTATCGGTGTTGTCGGGGTGCACCGTGACCGATCCGCCCTGGAGGTTGTAGTGGCCTAGCGTGAAGCGGGTGGCGGCATTGGCACCGCGATCATAGACCGGGTTGCTCTGGTCGAAGTCGCGGTCGGAGGTGCGGTATTTCGCGCCGACCTTGAAGAAGCTCTCGCCGCCGAGGTCGTAGGTCGCGTCGAGCTTGCCCTGCCAGATCTTCTCGACGCCGCGCTGAGTCTGCTGGTTGTACTGGCGGAACTGCAGCTGGTTGGCGTTGCAGTCGGTGAGCGGTGCGGCGGTGTAGATGGTATCGGTGAAGTCGAACCTGACCGGGCCGGGGTTGCAGCGGAACTGCCACGTGCTGAAGCGGTCGAGCACGGTGTTGCGGCTGCGCGAGCCGGCGTATTCCAGCTTCAGTTTGTCGATCTCGGTCGAGCCCCCGACCATCGCGGTGCCGATCGTCTTCACCTTGTAGTCGAGCCGCAGGTCCTGGCGGCGTTCGGTGCCGGTGCCCGCCACGCCGGTCTGCGAACTCGGCGTGCCGGGCGCCGATCCGGTCAGGCCGCCCGCATCGAAGGTGAACGGCGTGCTGGTGAAATCGAGGCGGTAGCGGCCGCGGACCTCGTCCTCGATGAACTTCGAATAGACGCCGCGGACGTAGAAGGTCTGGTGGTCGCTCGGGTGCCAGTCGAGCGAGCCGGCGCCGCCGATGCGGGTGCGGGTGAGGTTGTACTCGGTGTATTTGATGTTGGTCGGGACGCCGCCGCGCGCTGCGCCTGCGACCGGGCGCCAGTCGTCGGGGTAGAAGCCGTCGCTGGTGAAATCGCGCTTCGAATAGCTGCCGCCGAGGACGATGCCGAACTGTTCGTTGGCGCCGAAGCGCTTCGCGATGCTGGCGTCGGCCTGGTACGGGACCTTGCCGTTGAGCTCCTGGTACCCGGCCTTCGCGGTGGCGGCGAGCGCGAAGGGTTCCTTGAAGTCGAACGCGGTCTCGGTGACCAGGTTGATCGTGCCGCCGATGCCCTGGCCGTCCATGTCCGCGGTCTTTACCTTCGCGACCTCGACGCGGTTGACCAGCTGGCCCGAGACGATGTCGAGCGGCAGGGCGCGGGTGGTGCCGTCGGGGTTGCCGATCTCGAGCCCGTTGAGCGTGTAGCCGTTGAGCGTCGAGGGGACGCCGCGGACCGAGGCATAACGCCCTTCGCCCTGGTCGTAGGTGACGCCGACGCCGGGCAGATGCTCGATCACCTCGGCGACGTTGCGATCGGGCAGGCGGCCGATATCGTCCGCGGCGGCGACATCGATCACGCCGATGGCGTCACGCTTGGCGGCGAGCGCGCGGGCCTGGCTGGCGCGCTGGCCGGTTATGACGATATCGGCTTCGGGTGCATCGTCGGTTGGCGGTACGGTCTGCGCTGCGAGCGTCGTGGCGGTGGTAAGCGCGAGCAGCGAGGCCGTCAGCGATATGGCGGTACGGAGGCGGTTCATGATGGTCCCCTTGGAACGGCGCACGCTTTCGGCTGCCGGTCAGATGTCGGTGATGAGTGAGGCGTCGCCGCGGTGGCGCGCCGGGTCAGGCCGCCTGCATCCTTGGCCGGCGGTCTTCGACGACGTATCTGGTCAGGTCGTACGCCTCGGTCCGCGCATCGAGCGGATTGCGAAGCGCGCGGAAGGCGACGTCGCACCGGGTCGGCGTGACGTCGATGCGGCCATAGCCACGCACGTCGTTGCGCGCGAAGCGATAGGCGGGAAGGTCGGCGGTGTTCTGCACCAGCAACTTGTCGCCCGCCTGCGTGGTGATCGACCCGCCGACGAAGCAGGGCGCGAGTGCCTTGCCGCGGTAGCTGATGTCGCTGGCGACGAAGGCGTGGATGTCGCCGCCGATCACCAGCGGGTTCGACACGGCCGCATCCTGCCAGCGCGCGAACAGGCGATTGCGCGAGGCCTGATAGCCTTGCCAGGTATCCACCGTCTGCATGTCGGCGGGACCATCCGGGTGCGCCGGATCACGCCGCGGATAGGGCGTGATCTGCGTCTGCTGCGTCAGGATGTTCCAGCGCGCCTTGGTCGCCGACAGGGTATCGAGCAGCCATTTCTCCTGCGGCATGCCGAGGATCGACGCCTTCGGATCGTGGAGGTCAGGGCAATCCTTGACGACCGACACCGACATCTCGCCGCGGACATGCGTCTGGCAGCCACGCGGCGAGCGATATTGCCGGTCGTCGAGCACCTGGAACTGGGCGAGCCGGCCCCAGTCGAGCGTCCGGTACAGCCGCATGTCGGGGCCGTGCGGACGCGAATAGGCGCGCAGCGGCATGAACTCGTAATAGGCCTGATACGCCGCCGCCCGCCGCCGGGCCATCACCGCCGGATCGCTGTTATGCTGGTCGGCCAGGTCGGCATAGTCGTTGATGACCTCGTGATCGTCCCACGTCACGATCCACGGCGCGACCGCGTGTGCCGCCT
The DNA here is from genome assembly GCF_042466235.1 of Sphingomonas sp. R86521. Classification (NCBI taxonomy): domain Bacteria; kingdom Pseudomonadati; phylum Pseudomonadota; class Alphaproteobacteria; order Sphingomonadales; family Sphingomonadaceae; genus Sphingomonas; species Sphingomonas sp. R86521. Next base: position 1,749,741 of record NZ_JAXHBY010000001.1, read on the forward strand.
GCAGCAGCGGATCGAGCCGATAGGTCGCGTAGCGCACGCGGTAGCCGTCGAGATCGACCGGGGCGGGGTTGAGGTGGACCCGCGGCGTGCCGACCGACGGATCCTCCTCGTAGATGTAATCGCCCAGGAAGACGATCAGGTCGGGATCCTCGGCGACGGTATTGGCCCAGGCGCCGAACTGCCCGTCCTCGTATTTCTGGCACGACCCGAAACAGAAGCGCAGCCGATCGGGCAGCGCATGGCGGGCAGGGGCGGTGCGCGTGCGGCCGATCGCGCTCGCTTCGCCACCGGCGATGAACCGGTACCAATAGGGGCGGCCCGGCTGGAGCCCGCTAACTTCGACATGCACCGAATGGCCCCATACGGGTTCGGCGACTGCATCGCCCGCGCGGACGAGATGGCGCGCGCCATCGTCGTCATAGATCTCCCACCGCACGGGCACGCGTGCGCTTCCCATGCCGCCGTCGCCGGTGAGCGGTCGGGTGGCGAGCCGGGTCCACAACACGACGCCGTCGGAGGTCGGATCGCCCGACGCGACGCCGAAGCTGAACAGCCGCTCGGGTGTCAGCGCGCCCGCGCGTCCGAAGCCGAGCAGGGCAGGGGCGGCGGCGGCCGCGCCGATGATCGTACGCCGGGTCAGCATGAGACTTCACTCTCTTCAAGCAGGTATCGGCGCGTATCGCTGCCGGTCTGCCGTTGCATGTCGTGGATGGGCGACACCGTGATGACGGTCGCGGTGGGCTACAGGCTGTATTGCAGGCTCAGCTTGACCAGCCGGCCGAACAGCGGCCGGCCATAGATCGCCTCCGGGGTGCCCTGTCCGGTCAGCGTGTCCTGCCGCGGATTGCCCTCCGAAAGGCCAAACGCGTTGGTGAGGTTGGAGACGTTGAGCTGCGCGCGGACCGGGCCACGATCGACGATCAACCCGGCCTGCAACTCGGTATAGGCTGGCAGGAGAGTGGTGTTGGCGGCATCGACGAAGCGGCGGCCGACATGCGCAGCGTTGAGGTAAAGCCGGGTCGCGCTGCCCGCGATGTCGAAATTCACCGCCGGGGTCACGTTGAAGATCAGCTTCGGGATCCGCGCCACGTTGCGCCCGACCTTGAACGCGAACGGCTGCGTGCTGCCCTGTTCGCGCAGGTTCACCTGCTTGGGTTCCTGGTAGGTCAGGTTGCCGGTGAGCGAGAAGAACGCGGTGGGGTTCAGCGTCAGTTCGCCCTCGAACCCCGGCGTATCGCTCTTGCCGACCAGGACGAAGCTGCGGACCAGATTGGTTTTCGGATCGACCACCGCCGTCGTGACCGACAGATTGTCGAAGCTGTTGGTGAACGCGGTCACGCTCGCCGACAGGAATTTGTTACGATAGCGCGCGCCGATCTCCTTCTGGTCAACATAGCTGTTGGTGACGACCGTACCGCGGGTGATGTTCGACAAGGCGGGGGTCAGCAGGCCGCGGGTGTAGCGGGCGAACATCACGAAATTGTCGGCGAATTCGTACAGGCCGCCGATCGTGTAGGAGTTGCCGCCGAACCGTTCCCGGCGGTTGGTGCGCGTTCCCGCCGAGCCGATCACCGCATCGTCGGCCAGCGTTTCCCGCGTGCCGAGGTTCTGCGTGACGGTGTTGATGCCATAGCCGGACTGCCGGGTGGACTGGTGGCGAAAGCCGCCGTCGATCTGCAGCTTGCCGAGGCGCCAGGTGTCGGCGACGTAGAAGGCGAGCGCGGTACTGTCGACGCCGCCGCCGACGAACGTCGATGCGCCGTAGCGGACGACCCCGTGATCGGTGACCATGCCCACCGTATTGCCGGCGGCGTCAACCGCGACCAGGTCGAGCAGCCGCGGACGGTTGCGCACCTCGAACAGCATGTCCGCGGCGTACTGCGTCTGGTCGAAATGGTAGCGCGAGAAATAGCCGCCGATCGAGACCTCGTGCGACCCGAACCCGGTCTCGAACGAACGCCTGGCGGACAGGCTGTCGAACACGTTGTTGAACTTGGTATCGGCGGTTTGATACTGTGCCTGGACGACCAGGTTGCGGGTCGTCGCGGGGTCGAAGCTCTGCTGGCCGGGCGTGGCGCTGTCGGCATAGGCGTAGCGGATGCCGGCGACACCAGTGCCGAACGCGGCGCGCGCGCGAGTCAGCGCGGCGTTGCGATAGGTGGTCGCGTCCTGCACCGCGGTCGTCGAGAACAGCGAGTCTCCGCTCAGCGTGCCGTCGGTGACCCGGAACAGGTTGCGGAAGGTGAAGCCGCCGAGCGTGACCGTGGCGTCGGCGCCTGCGGTGAAGACGTCGGGGTGGCGGCCGTCGGACAGGTCGCGCGTCATCGTCGTTCCGGCGGGGCTGCCGTCGACCATCCGCAGCCGTGGGAACTGGACGTTGGTCGACGCCAGCGTGCCGCGCAACGGGTCGATCAGGTCCTTCAGGCTGCTGCTGGGATCGCGCGGGTCGTTGAGCGGGATCGGCAGATAGAATATGTTCCGGTCGTTCTGGTATTTCGCATAGACCGTCAGCTCGCCGCGATCGTCGCGATAGGTGACGTTGGCGCGCAGCTGCCCGCCCTTGTCGGCGGTGAAGCCGGTCTTTCGCAGGCCGTCGCCGATCCGGTAGAATCCGCCGGTCGCAAACGTCAGTCGGTCGGCGATCGGGCCGCTGACATAGCCATCGATCCGCTGCGCGTCGTTGTCCTGCGCGGTCAGCCGGATGTCGCCCTTGAAGCGGTCGGTGCCCTTGCGGGTGATGAAGTTGATCACGCCGCCGGGCGCGTTGTTGTACAGGATCGGCGAGGTGCCGAGCCGGACCGCCTCGACCCGTTCGGTCATCAGGTCGTCGCGGACGAACACATCGGGCAGGATCGTGCCCTCCTGGTTCTCGTTGAAGATCGGCAGGCCATCCTCGAGCAACTGGACGAAGCGGTAGCCGCCGAGCGGCAGGCCGCGGGTGTACACCGTCGCGGATACCTCACCCGAGGTCGCCTCGGCATAGAAGCCGGGCAGCGAACCGATCAGGTCGGCGGTGCTGAGCGGGCTCTGCTGGTCGATGTCCTCGCGGCGCATGGTGCTGATCGAATAGGGCGCGCGGAACTGCGTCAGCCGGGTGTTCGTCCCGGTCACGACGATGTCGTCCAACGGACCCTCGGGGTTTTGCGCGATGGTCTTGGTGGCCGGCGTGAGCGTGCTGAGCGCGATCGTCGACGGGCTTTCGGTCGCGATCTGCAGCGGCAGGCCGGTAAGTAACCGCAGCAGCGCGGCGCGCGATGTATAGCGCCCGCGGATAGCGACGGTGCGGCGGCCCTGCAGTCCGTCATAGGGGAACAGCAGCTGGATCCCCGCCTGTTTGCTCCAGCTGTTGAGCGCCTGCGTCGCATCCTGCGCGGGAATGTCGAAGCTTTTCGGTCGTGCATCCTGCGCCAGTGCCGGTTGCGCGACGCACGCCACCAGGCTTGCGCCCGCCATCATCAAGTTTCGCATGTCGATCCCCCAGGGTCTGTACCCTGCTGACGGGGGAGGCCGGCGAAACCGCTAGTTAGGCGGGAACAATTTTGTGCGGTTGCGAATAGAGGACCGTCAGCGACCCTTGCCGACGCACCGTAATCCCGAACGACGCGTGCAGTGCCGCGAGGAAATCGTCGGGGTCGTTCGAGGTGAAGCGGCCGCCGATGCGGATCGCGCGAAGGCTCGGATCGCCGATCGCGAGCTTGCGGGTCAAATAGCGGTTATAGTCGGCGAGGACCGCGTCCAGCGGCTGGCCCGAGAGCACGATTTCGCCGCGACGCCAGCCGGCTGCGCGGTCGCGTGCGGTGTCTCCGACGTCTGCCGTGATCGTCGCCTTGCCGACACCAGCGGTCAGTTGCTGCCCTGCCTCGACGTGCGTCGCGTTTGGCGCGCTGAGTGCGCCGGCCAGAACCAGCACGGTGCTCGTCGGGCCCTGGACGCGCGCATTATACCGTCCCGGCGTCAGGCCGGCCTGCACGCTGGCCGTGGTCAACGCGCCGTCGCCGCGTGCTATATCGAGCGCGATCTCGCCGCGGTTCAGCCAGACCCGCGCGCCGTCCGCACCGTCGGTCCATTCGACGGCAGTGTCGGTGTTCAGATCCAGCCGCGTGCCTTCGCGCAACAGGATCGTCCGCCGTTCGCCGACCGCCGTCGTTGCCGACGACCGTGCCCAAAGCCGCGTTCCGGTCAGGCCGACGCCGACCATGCCCATCACCGACGCGGCCTGCAGCAGATGACGACGCGACAGGCGCGCCGCCGGCTGCGACGGGGCGATCGGATCGGTCGACGCCAGCGACCTTGCATCCGACAGGTTCGTCCAGACTGCAGCGACCTGCGCGAAGGTGGCGGCGTTGCGTGGATCGCGATCACGCCAGGCCTCGAACGCGGGCAGGTCCGCCTTGCCGCCGTCTAGCGCGACGAGCCAGGTTGCGGCCTGCTCGGTCAGACTTGGCGTTTGCGTCCTTTCCATGGACCGACCTTATCTTCCTGGTACGGGGCCGCCAAGTCGGCGGTTCGCCCGGCCACGAGCATGGCAAGCCCCTTGGCGAGATGCTTCTCTACCGTAGAGACGGACAGGCCGAGCATGTCCGCTATCGCTTGCGGCGAAAGACCGTCGTATTTTCGCATCTGCACCACTTTTCGGCATTGCGAGGGCAGGCGGTCCACCGCCGCGACCAGCGCGGCAAGTTCGGTCTTGCCCGACAGCACGGCCAGTGCGTCGGGGCCGTCGTCGCGGATCTCCAGCAGGTCGGCAGCGGCGATATGGTCGATCCGGACGATGCGCGCGCGGCGCAACCGGTCGAGCGCGAGGTTGTGGACGACGCGCATCGTGAACCCGACCGGGTTGCCGATCGCCCGCCAGTCGGGTGCGCCAAGCAGCTTGGCATACGCCTCCTGGACCAGATCCTCGGCATCGGCCGCGCCGACTAGCCGCGCCGCCAGCGCACGATAACGCACCGCTCCGGGCAGCACTGCGTCGATCAGCCATCGGTCTATATCGCGAAGCCAGGCCATGTCGCCCCCTTGTCGGAGCGCGTTACGCGGCGTGCATGACAGTTTGAGGGCGTGGCGCCCGTTCGGGCGGCGCTGCCCGATGGCGCGACCAGCTAAGAAGTCGTGCAGGGCATGGATGCATAGCCCTAGTGCATCAGCCGTACCTGAATTTGCAGCCGAACGAGCTGGCGGTCAGTCCCCCCCGTCTTCAGGCCGCATAGCACTTGTTCATGTAGACCAGGCGCGACGGGCCATCGGCGTGGTCGGCATCACCCGGAAACTGCCGCATCGACACGCCGAGTCCGGTCAGTTCGGCGCGGGAGAGCCAGCCCTGGATCTTGCCCTGTTGCACCGCCCAGCAATCCGCCGCCGCTTCGCCGGGACCGAAGATCTGGTGCGCGCATTCATGCGTGTACCAGAAGAGCTGTTGGGCGCGGGGCAGGTCGAGGACGCGCGGATGGAGGATGATGCGGCCTTATACGCGGCGGCGATGTCGTTGATCGGCTGGATCACGGTGTCGACCGGCCCGCAGGTCGCGCGGTATCCGGCGAGCAGCAATGCACCGGGAAGGATCAACGTCTGCGCGGGCGCAGGCTGGGGACAGAGGGCGAGCACCGACGCGGTAGCGCCGACGAGGAATTTTTTGAGCATGATGATCCTGGCCCCGCGAAGCGCAGGGTCGTGCAAGTGTCTAAGTTCTGGTGGTTTTTCCCGTCCGCAAGCCGACGGTGGATCCTGTGCGACTGCTAGTCGAAAGGAGATGTCCGAGCGCGTTCGGCACAGAACGCAGCATTGTGGATCGGGACGAACCGGATGCGCGCACGCGCGCCATCGCCTATGTCCGAACGAAAGATCGGTTGCATGAAGTGTCTCCGCCGACGTTCGTGAAACCGCGTCATCCGTGGCTTCCGCCGGCAGCGGAGCAGAGGATGTTTCCGAACTCTTTGGCGTGGTGCGACTTTGCGCATCCATGAGGGTGGGGTGCGATCAGATCGCGCAACCTACCTAACCTATGTTGGTCGTATAGGATAAACGGCTATTGACCGGTAAAGATGCACGTCTCGAAAATATAACTTACGTTAAGTATACAAGGTAAGAGTCTATCGCGAGTATTTGATCGAGCGGGACTGATTCCTCGACTGATTTTTATACTATCGACCTAGTACAACGCGGTCGTCGCTGACGTGTGGCCGCAGTGGCGCGCGTTGCCTGCGCCGGCTCGTCTAGCGGTCGATCGGCTTTGGTTTGCCGTTCGGGTCGACCGCGACCATGACGAATTCCGCCGATGCGGCGTGCTGACGGACGCCGGTGAGCAAATCTTCCGACCACAGGGCGACACGGACGCGCATCGAACTCCTGCCGGTCATCACGACGTCGGCCATGATCTCGGTCATGTCGCCCTCCCGGACCGGGGCGCGGAAATCGACGCGGTCCGATGCCGCCATGACCATGACAGCACGCGATGCCCGGGTCGCGGCAATGAACGCGCCCTTGCCGAGCATCCGCAGCGCGTCGCCACCGAACAGCGTGCCGTAATGGTTGGTCTGCGGCGGGAAGACCATGTCCATCATCCGCAGCGATTGGCCGCCGGGCGCATCCTGGCCGAGCGGCATCGCCGGCAACGGCAGCCGGGTTGTCGGACCCTTGATTGCGACCAGCGTGAAGCGGCCGCGAGTGCACAGGCGACGGTCGCCGCTGAGCAAGGTCTCGGCGACCAGTTCGACCTCGACGTCGATCGAACTTGTGCCGACGCGGAGGATCCGCCCGGTCGCCTCGATCAGTTCGCCCTTCAGCGCGGGTGCGGCGAAGTCGATTCGTTCGCACGAGGCGGTGACGAAGGGCGCGCGGCCATGACGCGACGCCGCGAGGAACGCCACCTTGTCCATGTGCGCGAGCGCCACGCCGCCGAACAGCGTGCCGTGGTGGTTGGTGTCGCCCGGGAAGACCATGTCGATCAACCGGACGACGTCATGTACCGCCACCGCGTCCTTCGTCACCATCGGTTCAGCCCTGCGCCATCAGGTCGGCCCGCAGCGTCCTGGCGGCGGCGACCATCGCCGCGATCGCCGGCTTCACCTCGTCCCACTTCCGCGTCTTCAGTCCGCAGTCGGGATTCACCCAAAGCTGCTCGGGCCGCAGATACTGCCCGGCGAGCCGCATCAGCGCGACCATCTCGGCCTCGGACGATCTGCCGACAGGTCGCCTCGCGGGGCTGGTCGTCGCGGACGAACGACCAGTTGAGGATGGTCACCGGCCCGGTGAGCATGCCCTTGACCGGCCTGGTCGTCAGGCCCTGCGCATAGCGCCACCAGTCGACGGTCATTGGTTCTGGCCGCGATACGTCGCCGTACAGGATCGGCGGGCGGACGCAGCGCGAGCCGTAAGACTGGACCCAGGCGCTGACCGTGAAGGCGAAGCCCGACAGCTGTTCGCCGAAATACTGCACCATGTCGTTGCGTTCGAACTCGCCGTGCACGAGCATGTCGAGTCCGACCTTCTCCTGCCAGCGGATCGCGCGTTCGGTTTCTTCGCGGAGGAACTGCAGGTAGGCTGCGTGATCAAGGTTGCCGCGATTATGCTCGGCGCGCGCGTGGCGGACCTCAGCGGTCTGCGGGAACGATCCGATCGTCGTGGTCGGGAATGCCGGCAGGTCGATGACCGCGGCCTGTGCGACCTTGCGTATCGGGTAACGCGATTGCCGATCGCGCATCGCCGGCGTCGCTGCGGCGATGCGCTCCGCGACCGCCTGGTTGTGGACGAGCGGGGAGGTCCTGCGGTTGGCGACGGCTTGAGCGGATGCTGCCAGCTCGGTCGCAACCGTGTCGCGGCCCTCGTTCAGCGCGCGCTTCAGGATCGCGAGCTCCTCGATCTTCTGAACGGCGAAGGCGAGCCACTGAGTCACCTCGGCATCGAGCTTCCGTTCCAGCGCGAGGTCGACCGGGGTGTGGAGCAACGAGCAGGACGGCGCGAGGATGACGTCGCGGGTCGCGGCGATCGGGGCGAGCCGGGCGAGGAGATGTTCGAGATCGGCGCGCCAGATGTTGCGGCCATCGATGATCCCGAGCGACAGCAGCAGCGACGCCGGTGCGGTCTTCAGCACCGCGTCGATCTGATCGGGCGCGCGTACCAGATCGACATGCAGCCCCTGGACCGGAAGCGCGGTGGCGAAACCGAGATTGTCGCCGAGGCCGCCGAAATAGGTGGTGAGCATCACCTTGACGCCCGACCGCGACAGCCGGGCATAGGCGCGGGTGAGCGCGCTGCGCTGGCGGTCGTCGAGATCGAGCACCAGCACGGGCTCGTCGATCTGCACCCATTCGGCACCTGCGCGCGCGAGATGGCCGAGGATCACCGCGTAGAGGCCGAGTACCTCCTCGAGGAAATCGAACGGATCGACATCGCGGCCCTTGGCGAGGCTGAGCCAGGTGACGGGGCCGAGTAGGACCGGCCGGGTTTCGAACCCTTGCGCCTTGGCCTCGCGATATTCGTCGACGATCTTGAGCGGGTTCAGCGCCAGTTTTTGCCCGGCGGCGAGTTCGGGGACCATGTAGTGATAGTTGGTGTCGAACCACTTGGTCATCTCGCAGGCGGTCAGGCTCGCGTGGCTATGGCCGCAGCCTTCGCCGGCGTCCGTGGTGCCGCGCGCCATTGCGAAATAAGTTGAGAGATCGGCCTGGCCATCGCCGGCGCCATAGCGGTCGGGGATCGCGCCGAGCATGACGCTGGTGTCGAGGACGTGGTCGTAGAGCGAGAAGTCGTTGGACGGCAGCCAGTCGGCACCGAGCGCGCGCTGTCGCGTCCAGGCGGCGGTGCGAAGGCCGGATGCGGCCTGCAGCAAGTCCGGTTCGGACGACTTGCCCGCCCAATAATGTTCGAGTGCGGTTTTCAGTTCGCGGCGTGGGCCGATGCGTGGAAAGCCCAGTGTGGCAACAGTGACGGTCATGGTCTTCATACCCCGATGAAGGGCGAGGAAGACGGATGGTCACAGGCATCGACACGCGTCCGGACAGGGCCCGGCCGTGCGCATGCAAGCAGCCAGCCCGGGATCCCCGCCGGTGGACGTTATCGCGTCGAAGGCAGGTCTCCTGGCTCACGGGTCGTAACGACGGTCTGGCCTTCCCAGCGGTTCGCACCGCCAGTGACACTCGATGACCGCCGCTCGCCGCTTACAGTTGCGGGGGCAGCGCCGGCATAGGATCTGGCTCCTGAAAGGAGATCCGCACCGGCTTCCCGTCTTAGCTTCGGCGCGCTCTCACGGCCGAAGAACCTTGACGCGACGTGTGTCCCAGCTTCGGCGAGCGGGGTCAAGCGTCATATAAAGAATTCTTTATATGACGCTTTGGGGGTGTGTCGGAGGTCGTCCGGACGGTGCTAGAACTTGTACCGCGCGCCGGCGAAGAACTGGCGGCCGGTCTTCGAATAGACCTGCTGGTCGCGCAGGCCGACGCCGTCCCAATAGCTGGTCGCCTGGTTGGTCAGGTTGATCGCGTCGAACGACAGCGTCAGCCCGTCGGTCAGCTTGTACGACAGCGAGGCATCGACGTTGGTGGTGCTGTACGACCCCGTATAGTCGGCGAGCCCCGAGCGCAGCGGGACCTGGCGGACATATTCGTCGCGATAGGCGAGCGAGACGCGCGCCGACAGTCGGCTGTCCTCGTAATAGAGCGTCGCATTGGCGGCGTTCGGCGACACGTTGGTCAGCGGCGCGATCAGCGTCGGGCCGTTGGCATTGGTGGTCAGGATGTAGCGGATGTTCGACTTGATGTGCGTGTAGTTCAGGATCGTGCCGAAGTTCGACAGGAAGCTCGGCAGGAACGTGAAGGGCTGCTGGTACTGCAGCTCGAACCCCTTGATCTTGCCGCCGGTGGTGTTGACGTACGACGTGATGTTGGTGGTGGTGTTGGGGTCCTGAGACGCGGTCAGCAGGCCGAGCGGCAGGCCCGCTGCGGCATAGGTCGTGGTCGAGCTGATCTGCTGCACGAAGCTGGCGATATCCTTGTAGAAATAGCCGGCCGACAGGATCGCGCCGGGCGCGAAATACCATTCCGCGCTCGCGTCGATATTGGTCGCGCGGTACGGGTCGAGCTGCGGATTGCCGACGGTCGCGGTGAACGGCGACTGTGCGGTGCCGATCGAGCCGCCGGGCGTCAGGAAGCCGAGCGAAGGCCGCGACATCACGCTGGCGGCCGCGGCGCGCACGGTGATCTTCGGCGTGATGTCGAGCGCGGCGTTCAGTGCGGGCAGGAAGTCGTCGTAGTTGCGCTTGACCCGCACCAGCGTGCCGGTGCCGACAAAGCCGCGCGAGCGCTGATAGGTCTTGGCATAGCGGAGGCCGGCGTCGCCGCGCAGCGTCATGCCGTTGGCGAGCGCGATCTTCCAGTCGAGCTGGATGTACGGGCTGATATCCTGCTCGACGACGGCGCGGTTGTCGCCCTGCGCACCGGTGCCGACGCTACCGATCCGGAAGTCGCCATATTGGTTGATGCAGTAGCAATCGACATTGTACGCCGCCATGATCTTGTCGATGTCGGGCACGATGAAGCTGTTGCTCGACCCCTTCGGGATACCGATCGTGTCGATCGTGATCGCGGGCAGGCTGACATCGGCCATGCTCAACCCGGCGGAGGCCAGCGTCGGGATGACCGTGGTGCCGGCGATGCGCTGCTGGCGTTCGGAGATGAAGGTGAAGCGCTTGGCGGCGATGCCGATCTTGCCGGTCAGTTCGTCGGTCAGCTCGTATTTGAAGTCGACCTTCAGGTTGCGCAGCCGGTTGGTCACGCGCGAGGTGAATTCGCGGATATTGTCGTAGCCGTTCTGGAACTGCCAGTTCGACGGATTGGTCGCGTCGAAGCCATAGCTGACCAGCGGCGTGGTCTTGTTGTCGCCGCGGGCGTCGTAGACGAAGCCGTTGCCGTCGAAGCGGCTGAACGTGACGAGCCGCGAATAGGGGTTGTCGAGCACCGAGTCCGACTGGCCGTAAAGGATCGAGGCATGGCCGCGGTCGCCGATCTCCTGCTCGATGTGCAGGTCGACCTGGTAGAATTTGGTCGTCGAGATATCGTGGCTGTTGGTGACTGAGAAGTCGGTGCCGTCGAACACGCCGTAGACCAGCTGGCCGTTCTCGACGACCGCGTCGCGGACCTTCATGTTCGGCCGGCCGGTGAGCTGCGCCGCGGTCAGGCCTGCTGCCGCGACCCCGGCGCCGCGGTTGAGGCTGATCGGGTTGGTGGCGAGGTCGTTCTTGTCCTGCTTGTAACGCGAATAGGCGGCATCGAGCGTGATGACGCTGGTGTCGCTCGGCTTGAACTGCAGCGTACCGGTGAGGCCCAGGCGTTCCTGCTTGTTGAGGAAGCGGCCATAGCCGGGCAGGCGGGGCACGAAGACGCCCGGCTGGTTGATCGTGTTGTACGCGGCGGGCGTCGATCCCGGATTGGCGCCGGTCGCGGCGATGCACGGCGAGGTGCGCGGCGCGGTGCCGATCAGCGGGTTGACCGGGGTCGTCGGGGTGTTCGGGACGACCGGGCAGAAGCCGTTGTTGAGATCGCTGTAATCGGTCAGCGAGGTGTTGCTATAGGCATCCTCCTGCGTGACGCGGGTATTGTACGCCGCCGACAGCAGCAGGCCGATGCGGCCATCGGCGAAGGTGTCGCTGATCAGGCCGACCAGACGCGGCGCGACCTTGTCGTTGATGTCGTAATAGGCGGCCTGGCCGGAGATCGCGGCCTGGAACCCCGGATTGTCGAACGGGCGGCCGGTCTGCAGGTCGATGGTTGCGCCGAGCGAACCCTCGTCGACTTCGGCCGATTGGGTCTTGCGGACGATGATCGAATTGAACAGCTCGGAGGCGAACACCGAATAGTCGAACGCGCGGCCGCGGTTGACGCCGGCGCCGAGCGTCGAGCCGGTGGTCGCCGAGATCGCCTCGATCCCGTTGAAGCGGGTCCGGCTGAAATCGCCGCCGAGGCCGCGCACCGTGACGGTACGGCCTTCGCCGCCGTCGCGTTCGATCGAGATGCCGGGAATGCGCTGTAGCGAGTCGGCGAGGTTGGCGTCGGGGAAGTCGGCGATGTCGGCGGCGTTGATCGCGTCGACGACGCCGGCCGACTGCTTCTTGATCTGGATCGCGGAGGCGAGCGACTGGCGGAACCCGGTGACGACGATGTCGGGGCCCTGCGCGCCGGGGTCGGCGGCGATGGTCGCCTGCGGCTGCTGATCGGTCGGCGTCGGCTGCTGCGCGGGGGCGGTTATCGCCGGGTCCTGCGGGCTGACGAGGGTGTTCTGTGCGACGGCCGTTGCCGGCATCGCCAGCGCGATCGCGAGCGCCGCGGTGGCCGAGCCGGTGGCGAAGCGACGATGATAGACGTTACGCATGATATTCCCCTCTGAGCGCCCTGTTGGATGCTTGTTGTCGTGCAAGACCGTGCCGTGTTTTCACGGCTACGGGTTGGTGGTCGTTATCGTGTCTTGGCGATCTCGACGGCGTAGACCTGGGTCGCGCCGGATATGTTTGCACGGTATACCAGCCACTTGCCGTCGGGCGTGAAGACGCCGTTGGGCTCAAGCCGGTAATCCTGCTTGGCCATGTCGACCAGCTTCTCGGACGTGAAAAAGCCGGGATGGATCAGCGTCTCGGCATTCGGCGCCTTCAGCCCGGCGACGTCGGGGATGCCGTGCGGCGTGAACGCGTAGAGGTATTTCCCGTCGGGGGCGTGCGCGACCATTTCGGCGTCGCCGCCATCGCCGGAGAACATCGTGCCGTCAGGCGAACTGTTGAAGTGCACCGACCATTCGTTGCGCTGCAGATGGTATTTGGTGCGCCGCCCGCTGGCGACGTCGTAGCCGGCAACCCAGAAATCCTCGCCGCGCGGCGTCTGCAGGTCGTACCAGATCGTCTTGCCGTCATGGCTGAACCATTCGTGCCCGGCGATCTCCATGTTCATGGTGCGGGTGTGGAGTTTGACCGGTGCCGCGTCGGGCTGGTCGACGCGCATCAGCCAGAGCCGGTCGACCTTGTGCCATGGCCCTTCGTGGCAGAACATCAGGACGTTCGGATCGGTCGGCGAGAACTGCAAATGGTTGAGCCAGTCGGTCGCGCGCCGGATGGTACGGTGCTGCCCGGTCCGCGTGTCGACCACGAACATCGACATCGGGATCGCCGATTCCAGCCGCTCGTTCATGCGGACTTCCTTCGATTCCGCATAGCTCATCGGCCGGCCGTCGGGCCAGTTGGCGCGGTAGTCGGACTGGTCGAAGCGGGCGTCGCGCTTGGCGAAGGTCTGCAGCACGCCCGCGGTCGCGCCTGGATCGGTCAGGACACCGCCGAGCAGCGTTTCGTCCGCGTTGATCGTCTGGATGTCGCCGTTCGGCACGTCGGTGATCTTCCGCGATCTGCCGGTATCGATGTCGACCGCGAACACCGTCTTGGCGCCCGAACGGTCGCCCGCTGTCCCTAGCGTCTGGTAATAGACCGACCGCGTCTTGTGGCCGGTGAACAGCAGGCGGAACGGCTGCGGGATCGCGACGACCGGCGCGAGCTTGCGCGTCTTGAGGTCGTACGCCGAGATGCCCTTGGGGGTCGAGATGAGCAGCTTGTCGCCCTGCGGGGTGAAGCCGTTGTAATTGAAGTACAGGCTGGAACTGCCGGGTTCGTCTGAGATGCGGACGATGCGGTGATGGGTGAGGGGATCGACCCATTCGCGGGGTGTCGGCGCGGTCTCGGTCTGCTGCGCGGCGATCGCGGTCGGAGCCGCGAGCAATGCAGAGGCGACCAACAGCTGGGCGATGGTATGGAATTTGCTCATCAGGCTCTCCCCAAATGGCCCACGTTTTCCGCAGGTCCGTAGTCTCACATAGTAAGATCAGGTCGCATATACTCAAATTCCTGAATTCGATCAATGGTCGAAAATGGGGGTTGTTACGGTTTTCGCGTCGGCCGGCGCGACCCCGTGGCCAAGGTCGCGGGAGCAAGTTAATGCGACCGAGGAGATATGCTTATGCCAGTGCAACACCCCGTCGCCGTCACCAGGCGTAATGGCCAGTCGCGAACGCGTGCCGCGCGGGCCTTGTTCGCGTTCGCCGGCCTGATCGGACTGTCCATCGGCGCGGCGGCGTCGGCGCAGGAGTACCCGGCACGCGATGTCGGCGACTGGACGGTCGCGGTGAGCCGGGACAAGAATGGCTGTTTCCTGACCCGCGAGTATGACCGCGCCGGGAAGACTACGCTGCTCCTTGGCCTCGATCGCGATGGCACCAACCATGTGTCGGTCCTGAACGCGAACTGGTCGATCAAGCCGCGCGACGAGCTCAGCCTCGACTTTCGCCTGTCGAGCGGCGGCTATGCCAAGCACGGCGCGGTCGGGATCGCTGCGGATGGCAAGCAGGGGTTCGTCACCAGCTTCGAAGCGAAATTTCCGGGGTATTTCGCCGCGTCCAAGGCCTTCGACATCTCGCGCGGGGACGTCGCGGTCGAGCGCCTGAACCTCGAAGGGAGCGGCGCAGCGGTTGCGGCACTGCGTGAGTGCGTCGGCGTCTTGTCGGCGAAGCCTGCGGCCGGACCGGCTGCGAAGAACCGCGGCGAGCGTATCCCGACGGACCCGTTCGCGCCCGACCAGCCCCGCAAACGAAAGCGATAGCCACGGCGCGGATGCGATCCGCTGATCCCGCGAGATGCACGGCCGGACACAATGCGGATTGTCGAACCGGCGGCGCTGGGCTTCAGTTTGGGGGCGTATTTAGTGATTGGAAGAAACGATGTCCTCATTCGCGTCGAAATTTACCCCTGCAGTCGTGCTCCTGGCGGGGGCCGTCGGCCTCGGCGGCTGCGCCACCAAGTCGTATGTGAGAGAGCAGATCGCGCCTGTCAGCCAGCGCGTCGACACGCTCGAGACCAAGCTGCAGGAAACCGACGGCACCGCCAAGTCGGCGCTGGCCGAAGCCCAGGCCGCCTCGGGCCAGCTGCAGAACAGCGGCCAGCGGCTCGACCAGCTGACTGGCCGCGTCGACGGCATCGACCAGCGGCTTCAGGCGCAGGAGCGCAAGCCTGCGAAGCGCCCGCGCAACTGATCACCCACCGACCTTTTCGATCTATCCATCGGCCGTTCCTTCCCGGGACGGCCGATTTACGTTGAGCGCCATTGCAATGAACGATGTCTTTCGGGCGCTGGCCGGGTTCGCGCTGTTCGTCTCGACCGCTGCGAGCGCGCAGCAGGCCGAACCCGCACAGCTGCTACCGGTGACTGCGGACCCCGAAGCGCCGCCAGGCCCGTCGGCGGAGGCGACGCGGGTTGCCGATTGGGTGGCCGCTTCGAACGACAATCATGCGCTGCCGTACGTCATCGTCGACAAGACGCAGGCGGCGATGCTGATGTTCGACGGCAAGGGCAAACCGCTCGGCCAGGTTCCGGTCCTGATCGGGATCGCGGTCGGCGACGACGCCACGCCGGGTATCGGCAGCAAGAACCTTGCCGAGATCGGCCCCGCCGAGAAGACCACGCCCGCCGGCCGCTTCCTCGCCAAATTCGGCCGTCCGATCGGCAAGGAGAGGATACTCTGGGTCGATTACGCGACGTCGGTCGCGATCCACCCGATCCCGCCGGGTGCGAACAAGAAGGAACAGCGCCGCAAGCGGATGCTGTCGCCGACGCCGACCGACAACCGCATCACCTTCGGCTGCATCAACGTCCCCGCGGCGGCCTATGCCAAGACGATACGCCCGCTGTTCCAGCGCAAGGGCGGCTATGTCTATGTCCTGCCGGATACCAGGCCGATCGAGACGGTATTCCCCCGACTGCTGGTTCAGACCTACCCGGGATAATTCGGTCTCGGCTCTGAGATCCGGCACGTGTATCTACCGCCGGTATCGTCCGATCAACGCGCGCCGCAGCATGCGGTCTTCCAGCGAGTAATAAAGCGCGATGGCGTCGCCGTGCGCGACCGTCGACGCGGCGAATGCGATGTCGGTGGCCTCGCGGGTGACCGCGGGGGGCGGGACCAGCAGGGGTTCCAGCCCGCGCCCGGTTACCGTCGCGAAATCCGGGCTGAAGCTGATCCAGCCGATCCGCCACCGCGCGTCGTGCGTTGCGCCGTTGTAGAACATCACCGGGTCCTCGCCGGGCTCCTGCCAGATCGGCCCGGTCGAGAGGTGCCAATTGTCCCAGCTGTCCTCGCGGATCCCGAACGGATCGGGCTGGACGGTCCAGGGGCCCTTTGCGGTCGGGCCGCTGGCCATGCCGATCCGCGACGCGCCGTCCGCGGCATATTCGTAGAACAGCCGCCAGTCGCCCGCGGAAGTCTGCGCGAGCGTCGCCTCCTTGATATTGCCTTCGCCCGGCGGTGCCTTGAGGACCAGGTCCTCCTTGACCAGCATCGTCAGGTCGGGACCCGCCGCGAGGATCATGCAGCCCTGCGCCCGGGCGGCATCGACACCGGTATAATAGACGAGATATTCGTGCGCGGTGACGAGCACGGTCGGGTCCTCGCATCCGCCCAAATCCTCGGCACCGGGGCCGGGCGTGATCGCGAGGCCGGCATCCATCGTGAACGCCAGCCCGTCGCGGCTCGCCCCGCGCGCGATGATCCCGGTCGGATCGTGCGGCCCGAGCGGGTAGGGCACGCCGCGGATCATGATCCGGTAGAGGTCGCCTTCGCGCCAGACGAACGGGCTCATCAGGTCCATGCCGTCGATGATCGACGCCGCGGAGATCGTCACGGTGTCGAGCTGCTCGACCGCGTAGGTGAGCGTCACGCGCCCTGCGCCACGGTCAGCGACAGCGCGCCGTCGATCGTCACGGTGGTGCCGGTGATATAGTCCGCCGCCGGCGACAGCAGGAAGGCGACCAGCGCCGCGACCTCGTCGGGACGCCCGGCGCGCTTCCACGGGATCGCCGCTTCCTTCGCAGCGAGTTCGTCCGGGTGGTCGAGCGCAGACTGGTTCATCGGCGTCAGGATCATGCCGGGCGCGACGCCGTTCACCGCGATGCCCTTGGGTGCGAGTTCGAGCGCCAGCGTCGCGGTCAGCTGCGACAGGCCGCCCTTCGCGGAATCATAGTCGACGCCGCCGGGGCGGGGGGCGCGTTCGTGGATCGACGAGATGTTGACGATGCGGCCCTTGGCCTGCTTCGCCTCGAGCGCGCGGACCAGTCGGCGGCAGGTCAGGAACGGTCCGTAGAGGTCGGAGCGGATGACACGGTCGAACTGCGCCAGCGCCATGTCGACCAGCATCACGCCGCTCATGTTGAGCCCCGCGGAATTGACCAGCAGCGTGACCGTGCCGAACGCCTCCTCGGCGCGGGCGAACAGGCGCTCGACCGCGGCTTCGTCGCCGACGTCGGCCTGCACCGCGATCGCGCGATCCGCGCCGCCGATCGAGTCGCAGACCGCCTGCGCGGCTGCGGCATCCTTGAAATAGGTGATGACGACGCGCGCGCCGCCCTCGCCGAGCGTCTTGGCGCAGGCGGCGCCGATCCCGGATTCGCCCCCGGTGACGATGGCGATCTGGTTTTCGAAGGTTTTCATTGAGGCTGAACCGGTCAGACGAGGCCGGGTTTCGTGAATTCGCCGACATGATCGACGGTCGGTGCCGGGGGCGCGTCCGCCGCGGTGCGTAACAGGTTGAGATAGCGCGCTTGCGGCCATTGCCCTGCGATCCGCACGGGTGCATCTGACGCGTCATACACCCGATTATGGAGCATCCATGCGCCTTCTTGCCGCCTCTGCCACGATCCTGCTGATGTCGACCACCGCGTTCGCCCAGACGGCTGCGCCTGCTGTCGCAACCGCGCCGCTGCCCGCGGCCAATCCGTTTGCGCAGGCGAGCACGCTGCCGTTCCAGGCGCCGCCGTTCAACCGCATCAAGAGCACCGACTACGCCCCCGCACTCCGCGCCGGGATGGCCGCGCAGCGCGCCGAGATCAACGCGATCACACGTGCGCGCAGTGCCCCGACGTTCGAGAACACGATCGCCGCGATGGAGCGGTCGGGTCGCTTGCTGGAGCGCGCCAGCATGGCGTTCTACGGCGTGGTCGGCGCCAACACCGACGACACGCTGCAAAAGACCCAGTCCGACCTGGCACCGGCGTTCGCCGCGCACCAGGACGCGATCAACCTGGACCCCGCGCTCTTCGCCCGCGTGAAGATGCTGTACGACCAGCGCCAGTCGCTGGGCCTCGACGCCGAGCAGCTCCAGGTCCTGACGCTGACCTATGAGAATATGGTCCGTGCCGGTGCGCAGCTGTCGCCCGCCGACAAGCTGACGCTGAGCCGCTACAACAGCCAGCTCTCGACGCTGGAGACGGCGTTCCAGCAGAAGCTGCTCGCGTCGGCGAAGGCGGGCGCGCTGGTGGTCGACGACAAGGCCAAGCTCGCCGGGCTGTCCGACGGCGAGATCGCCGCCGCTGCGGATGCCGCCAAGGCGCGCGGGATGGCGGGCAAGTACGTCCTGACGCTGCAGAACACGACGCAGCAGCCCGAACTCGCGACGCTGAAGGACCGTGCGACCCGCGAGGCGCTGTTCAACGCCAGCTGGACCCGTGCCGCAAAGGGCGATGCCAACGACACCCGCGACACCATCGCGCAGATCGCCGCGCTGCGGGCGCAAAAGGCCAAGCTAATCGGCTTTGCGACCTGGGCCGACTATGTGCTGCAGGACCAGATGGCGAAGACCCCGAAGACCGCGCTCGGCTTCATGCAGCAGCTCGGCACGCCGGTGGCGGCGGAGCAGCACCGCGAAGCCGCCGAGCTGCAGGCGCAGATCAAGGCGACCGGCGGTAATTTCCAGCTCAAGCCGTGGGACTGGGACTTTTATTCAGAGCAGGTCCGCAAGGCGAAATACGACCTCAACCAGGATGAGCTGAAGCCGTATTTCGAGATCAACAAGGTGCTGAACGACGGCGTCTTCTACGCCGCCAACCAGCTGTACGGGCTCAACTTCAAGCGCCGCACCGACATTCCGGTCTATCAGCCGGACGTCATGGTCTATGAAGTGACCGAGGCGAACGGCGCGTCGGTCGGGCTGATGTATTTCGATTACTGGAAGCGCGACAACAAGAATGGCGGCGCCTGGATGTCGAACTTCGTCAACCAGTCGAAGCTGATCGGTACCAAGCCGGTGATCTACAACGTCGGCAATTTCACCAAGCCGTCGGCGGGGCAGCCCGCGTTGATCAGCTTCGACGACGTGACGACGATGTTCCACGAATTCGGCCACGCACTGCACGGGCTGTTCGCGAACCAGACCTATCCCAGTGTCTCGGGCACCAACACCGCGCGCGATTTCGTCGAGTTCCCGTCGCAGTTCAACGAGCATTGGGCGCTCGATCCCAAGGTGCTGCCGCATTACGCGGTCAACTACCGCAGCGGGCAGGTCATCCCGCAGACCCTGGTCGACAAGATCAAGCGCGCGGGGACGTTCAATTCGGGCTATTCGTTCGGCGAGGCGCTCGCCGCCGCCGAGATGGACATGAGCTGGCACTCGCTGACCGCGGCGCAGGGCAAGCAGAACCCCGATGTGTTCGAGACGCAGGCGCTCGCCGCCACCGGGCTGGACGTCGCGGACGTGCCGCCGCGCTACCGGTCGAGCTACTTCCTGCACATCTGGGGCAACGGCTATGCCGCGGGCTATTACGCCTATAGCTGGACCAAGATGCTGAGCGAGAACGCATTCAACTGGTTCGAGCAGCATGGCGGGATGACCCGCGCCAACGGCCAGCGTTTCCGCGACATGATCCTGTCGAAGGGGCACACCGAGGATTACGCCCCGATGTTCCGCAACTTCAACGGCGCCGACCCGCAGGTCGGACCGCTGCTGAAGGATCTGGGGCTGAACGCGGATGGCTCGCGGGTCGCCGCGGAAGCGCCGGTGGCGGGCAAGACCGGAAGCTGATTTGGCCGTCCGTGATGGTCCGGTGGACCGTCACGGACGTCGTTGGCGAAGCGCGCGCAGGTCGATGCCGAGCCGCTTGACCCGGTAGTAGAACGTCTTGCGCGGGATCTGGAGGCGCTCGATCGCGCCTGCGATGCCGCCGTCGGATGCGGTGACCGCTTCGACGATGGCGGTGCGTTCGAATGCGTCGAGGCGTGCGGGCAGCGGAGCGGGCGGGGTGTCGCATGTTACGGCGTCTTCCTCCAGGCCGAGGCAGATTCGCTCCGCTGTCCGGGCGAGTTCGAGGACGTTGCCCGGCCATTCGCGCGTCGCCAGTCGGTGGACATGATCGGCGAGCGACGGCATCGGGACGTCATGCTGGCGGGCGGCGATACCGATGAAATGGGCGAGCAGCACCGGGATGTCGGCGGTGCGTTCGGCGAGCGGCGGCATCCGCAGCGGGACGCCGGCGAGACGGTGATAGAGCGCCGCCGATACCCGCTCGCGCTGGCCTTCGTCGAGCGAGGCGATGATGCGGACGTCAACGGGGTCGGGATCGACGCCCTCGAACGCCACCGTGCGGGTCTCGGCGAGGCGTACCAGCTGATCCTGCAGCGTCGTGCTGGCGCGCGACAGATTGTCGAGAAAGACCGTGCCGCGGTGCGCGCGTGCGATGACGCCGTTGCGCGCGAACAGCTCGCGTTCGAGCGAGGGCAGGGTGACGGTTGCGCAGTCGATCTTGAGGAACCGGTGGCGCGAGCGGCGGCCGGCGCGGTGGATCAGTCGCGCATAATGCTCGCGGCCGGTCCCGAACTGGCCTTCGATGACGAGGTCTAGCGCGGCGTCCGCCAGCATCGGGATCATCCCACGCAGGCGGACGATCGCCGCGGTGTCGCCGATCAGCGCCGCGCCGGCCTCGGCATCCGCGGCGGCGCGCAGCCGCCGGTTCTCCAGCGTCAGCGACCGTGCCTTTGCCGCGCGGGCCGCCGCCGCGATCAACGCTTCGGGATCGAACGGCTTGGTCAGGAAATCCCACGCCCCTGCCTTGATCGCGTCGACCGCCATCGCGACGTCGCCGTGGCCGGTGATCAGGATGACGGCAAGGTCGGGATCGCGGTCGTGCAGCGTCTCGAACAGCGCGATCCCGGACATCCCCGGCATGCGGACATCGGTGATAACCACGCCCGGGAAGTCGGCATCGATATGCGCGAGCGCGGTCGTGGCGTCGGCAAAGGCGCGGACGTCGAACCCGCGGATCGTCAGGAGTTGCGCGGTCGCGATGCGCAGGTCGTCGTCGTCGTCGATCAGGACGGCGGATGGTTTCTGGTCCGGCGTCATGCCCGTCGCATCCCGATCTCGAACATTGCGCCCGAATCCGCCGGCATCAGCCGCAGCGATCCGCCGAGTTCGGTCATGATATCCTGCGCGATCACCAGTCCCAGCCCAAGCCCCTGCGGCCGGGTGGTGACGAACGGCGTGAACAGCCGTGCGGCCAGCTCGGCCGGAATGCCGGGGCCGGAATCGCTGATCGATAGCCGCACGGTGATGTCGTCGGACGTCAAATCGAGCGCGATCCGTCTGGACGGACGGTCTGCGATCGCCTCCACCGCGTTCTGCAACAGGATGACCAGCACCTGTTCCAGCCGCACCTTGCCGCCGATGACGGCAAGCCCGGGTTCGATCGCGGGAAGCTGGAGCGTCACGTCGCGCAGCTGGTCTTTCATGATCAGCGACGCGCCGTCCAGGACATCGGCGACAAGCACCGGTCGCAGTGTGCCGGCCTGTCGACGCGAGAAACCGCGCAGCTGCGTCGTGATCGTCGCAATGCGGTCGGCGAGGCGGCCGATCGCGGTCAGGTTGCTGCGCACGTCGTCGAGCGCGCCGCTGTCGAGCAGCGCTTCGCTCGACAGCGCATAGGTGCGGATCGCGGTGACGGGTTGCGCGGTCTCGTGCGCGACGCTCGCCGTGATCTGCCCCAGCGCGGCGAGCCGGTTCGCCTGACGCAGACCTTCGCGAAGATCGGCGGCGCGGGCTTCGCTGCTGGCGCGCTCGTCCATTTCGCGGCGCAGGTCGGCGGTGCGTTCCGCCACCGCCCGTTCCAGTTCGGCGGTCCTCCGCGCGGCGTTCAGCACGCGCTGGCGTATCGACCAGGCGATCGCCGCGATCGCGATCGTCGCCAATGCGGCCAGCGCCGCGAGCCGCCTTGCCGCAGCAACCGCCGCGTCGATCGGCGCGAAGACCGTGAGGCGCCAGCCGGGCTGCGTCGTCGGTGCCGACTGCGCGACCATCGTCGATCGAGCGCCCGTGAAAAGGTCGGGCTTGCTCGACGGCGCGAGGGGCAGAGCCGACAAGGCGGTGGTGGGAACCCGCGTTTCGGCGCGGAACCGGCGGGTGTCGTCGGTCGACAGCGGATGCGTCGCAGCGAAACGCCATCCCGGCTTGCTGGTCACCAGAACGATGCCGATCGGATTGCGTACGACCGAGACACCGCCGGCGCGCGCCCATTCGCGCTCGATCGCGTCGAACTCCAGCTTGACGACGATCGCACCGCGATTGGCGGTCGAGCGCGCGAGGTAGAGGCCGGGGCGGTGGCTGACCGTACCCAGCGCGTATTGGCTGCCGTCCTGCCCGGCGCGCGCGTCGCGAAAATAGGGGCGGAAGGTGTAGTCGTTGCGGACGAAACTCTGCGGCGATCGCCAGTTGCTCGCGGCGACCGCGATGCCGTTCGATCCGATCACGTAGATCGCAGCGGCGCGTGTTATCTGCGCCAGTGCTTCCAGTTTGCGGTCGAGCGCAGCCTGCGCGGCAGCCGAGCCATCGATCGCCGCGATCACGTCGCGGTCGTCGGCGAGCGTCAGTGGCAGCAACCGGAACCGCGCGAGTTCGCTGTCGAGCAGCGCGGCGCGGAGCCGCGCGTCGATCGATGCTTGCGACCGCCGCTCGTCGATCGCGCGACGCTCCGCCAGATGCCCCGCGATCAGGAACGCGGCGACGGCAACGGCCAGTGTTGCCAGCAGCCAGAGCCGATCCTCTACGCTCCCCGTCCGTCGCATCCGACGTGAATAGCATCGCCGGCCCGGTATGCAACTTTCGGCACATTGCGCGGGATTGGTGTCCCGAAACCTGCCCGCGAGACGCTGCGAAATCCCGCGGAGGCCGCAGAAAGTGCCACATATTCAGTGGTATAGCGTAATGCGACAAAACTCCGTGGCCCGCATGGGTGCGGCCGCCATATCGTATCCGGCTCAACTGTCGCGTCTTGCGTGGGGTGCCATGTCGTCGCGTCGCGCTCTTGGTGAGCGGCTTGCGCGCTCACCGAACCGGAAGGACGAACACGTGGTTGGATCAGCAAACGAGGGTCACGGCGCAGGCGGTAACGACGAGGTCGCCGACCGCGGGATGACCCGTCGCGGGCTGCTCGGATCCGCGTTGGTCGGCGGCTCGGCCTCGCTGATGCCGCTCGCGCAGGCACAGGGCGCCGCGCCCGAGCGGAAGGTCGATGTGCTGGTGATCGGCGGCGGCATCATGAGCGCGACGCTCGCCCTGTTGCTGCGCCAGCTCGAGCCGTCATGGACGATCGAGATGGTCGAGCGGCTCGACAAGGTCGCCGAGGAGAGTTCGAACGGGTGGAACAACGCGGGGACCGGGCACTCGGCGCTGTGTGAGCTCAACTACACGCCGGTGAACAAGGCGGACGGGCTGGTCGAGATCAAGAAGGCGATCGAGATCAACGAACAGTTCCAGGTCACGCGCCAGTTCATGAGCCATCAGGTCAAGACGGGCATGCTCCACGACCCGCGATCGTTCATCAATTCGACCCCGCACATGAACCTGGTGTGGGGCGACGCCAATGTCGCGTTCCTGCACAAGCGCTGGCAGGCGCTGGCCGCGAGCCCGCTGTTTTCGGGGATGGAGTTCTCGAACGATCCCACGCAGATCACGCAGTGGGTCCCGCTGATGATGCAGGGTCGCGACGCCAACACCAAGGTCGCGGCGACGCGATCGCCGCTCGGCACCGACTGCAACTGGGGCGAGGTGACGCGGCAGTATATCGCGTCGCTGCAGCGACAGCCGGGTTTCGCGCTGAGCACCGGCAAGGAGGTCCGCGAGCTGGAGCGCAACCCCGACGGCACGTGGCGGGTGACGTACCGCGACATGAAGACCGACGACAAGCAGGTGGTGACCGCGAAATTCGTGTTCGCCGGTGCCGGTGGCGGGGCGCTGCCGATCCTGCAGAAGTCCGGTATTCCCGAAGCCGACGACTATGCCGGCTTCCCGGTCGGGGGATCGTTCCTGGTAACCGACAATCCGGCGGTGGCGAAGCGGCATCTGGCCAAGGTCTACGGCAAGGCCGCGGTGGGTTCGCCGCCAATGTCGGTGCCGCATCTCGATACGCGGTATCTCGATGGCAAGCAGGCGCTGCTGTTCGGCCCGTTCGCGACGTTCTCGACCAAGTTCCTGAAGGAAGGGTCATATTTCGATCTGCCGAAGTCGGTGACGATCGATAATTTCCGCCCGATGGTGGCGGTGGGTTGGGACGATTTCGAGCTGGTCGAATATCTCGCGGGACAGCTGATCATGTCCGACGCGGACCGGATGGCCGCGCTTCGCGAGTATTTCCCGCACGCCAAGGAGGGCGACTGGCGGCTGTGGCAGGCGGGCCAGCGCGTCCAGATCATCAAGCGCGATCCCCAGAAGGGCGGCGTGCTGAAGCTCGGCACCGAGATCGTCGCGTCGAAGGACGGATCGATCGCGGCCCTGCTCGGCGCGTCGCCGGGTGCCTCCACCGCACCGTCGATCATGCTGGACCTGCTCAAGAAGGTCTTCGCCTCGCAGCTGGCGACACCGGCGTGGCAGGCGAAGATCCGCGAGATCGTGCCGAGTTACGGGATCGCGCTGAACGACCATCCCGAGATGCTGGCGGCGCATTGGGCGAGCACCGCGGATACGCTGCAACTGAGCGTCCCGTCGCCCGCCGTTCATATCGCGACGAAGACTGCGCCCGCGGCGACACGGGTCAAGCCGGATCGCAGTCCGGACCTCGCGCTCTAGGCCGTACCCACGAGCGTGCGTCGTTATGTGGCGGCCGATCCGGCGTGCGGTGCGTATAGGCCCTGATACCGCCAACCAGCGCAGGAGTGAATCATGGCCGTCAAGATCGTCGCCTTCGTAACCGTCAAGCCGGGCCAGGACGATGCGTTCGTCGCCGCCGCGCGGACCTGTGTCACGGCGTCGCGCAAAGAGGCTGGCGTGCTGCACTACGATCTGTGGCGCGAGACCGAGGGCGACCGCCGGTTCGTCTTCAATGAACTGTATGTCGACGATGCCGCGGTCCAGCAGCATATGGCGTCCGACCATTTCAAGGCGTTCGGGATGGCGGCCCGCGACATCGCCGCAGCCCGCCCCGAGATCGTGGTCACGCACCCGGTCGACGTCGCCGACTGACGCGCGCGGCACAGGCCTGGGCGTTCGTGGCACCGCGACCCGACCATACCTATATCCGGCGCCACCGACGACGGAGGAGAAGACGATGAAAGCGGTTCGGATGCATCAATATGGTGGCCCGGAAGTGCTCAGCTACGACGACGACGTGCCGGATCCCGTGGTCGGTCCCGACACCGTCCTGATCGGGACGATCGCGACCAGCGTGAACCCGATCGACTGGAAGGTGCGATCCGGCGCGCGGCAAAAGGATTTCCCGCTGACCTTGCCGGCGATCCTCGGCAGGGACGTCAGCGGCGTCGTGCTGGCGGTCGGAGACCAGGTGCGGACCTTCAAGCCCGGCGATCACGTGATCGCGATGGCCGATACGACCTATGCCGAGCGTGTCGCGGTGCCGGAAGCGCAGGTGGCGCACCTGCCCGACGGGGTCGACCCGGTCGATGCCGCGGCGATTCCCCTCGTAGTGCTGACCGGCGATCAGCTCGTCCGCGGGGCCACGCGCGTGACCGCGGGCCAGACGATCATCGTCAGCGGCGCGCTCGGCAGCGTGGGCCGCGCAGCGGTGCATACCGCGCTCAAGCTTGGCGCCAAGGTGATCGTCGGCGTCCGCGGCCGGCAGGTCGCCGAGGCCGAGAGTCTCGGCGCGCATGCGGTGCTGGCGCTCGACGACGACGACGCCATCGCGCAGCTTGATGCCGTCGATGGCGTCGCGGATACGGTTGGCGGCGCGGTGGCGGCGAAGCTTCTCGGCAAGGTCAGGCCCGGCGGGCGGTTTGGCTATGCCTCGGTGCTGCCGGAGGGCGCTGCCAAGGACTCGGTCGAGATCAGCCGCGTCTTCGCGCAACCCGATGCCGTCACGCTCCGCGCGTTTGCGGACGACATTGCCGACGGCAGTTTCGTGCTGCCGGTCAGCCGGCGCATGCCGCTGAGCGAGGCCGCCGACGCGCATGCACTGCTGGAAAAGGGCGGCGGCGGGAAGGTCGTTCTGACCGTGTAAGGTGGTCTGGGCTTGGCGGGCGAGAGCGCCCGCCACCCTTCAGGACAAGGGTGCAAGTACCAGTCGTGTCCGGTCGGCATGATCGACGCGCGCGATGCCGTACGCCGATAGCGCATCGGCGAGCGCGGTTCCGCCGCCACCGGTCCGCAGGACGCCGCTGAACACGCGCTTCGCGAGCCGCGGGTCGGTCAGTTCGATGCGCTGCACCGAATAGCGATTGAGTTCGGCGACGACCTCGCCCAGCGGCGTCGCGTCGAACGTCAGTTCGCCCTTGCGCCATCCGGTCGCGATATCGGCGCCGGCGCGGGTGAGGTGCAGCCCCGATGCGCCGATCGTCAGGGTGTTGCCGCGGATCAGCGTTGTGGTGCGACCGAGGACGGGGGTGTCGACGCGCACCGATCCCTCGACCAGGTTGACGACGACGCGGTCGCTGGCGGTGCGTACCGCGAACTGGGTGCCGAGCGCGGTGACGCTGTTGCCGGCGGCGGACACGACGAAGGGATGCGCCGCGTCATGCGCGACCTGGAAAAAGGCCTGGCCGCGATCGATCGCGACGCGGCGCGTGGCACCGGGGGCGGAGACGCGGACGGCGGAGTCGGCGTCGAGCGTCATCAGCGTCCCGTCGGACAGCGTGATATCGCGCGATCGGCCGACCGGCGTCACATAGCGTACCGCCGCAACCTCAGTAGCCGCCGGCGCTGCATGCTTGTCGAGGACGAGCGCCGTGGTGCCGCCGATCGACAGCAGCACCGCCGCGGCGGCCGCCATCGGCCACCGGCGACGCGCCGGAGCTGCCCGCACGTCGCCGCGGGTCGCCGCGATCATCGCGAGGAGGGCTGGATCGTTGCGCGCGTCATCGAGGACGCGAGTTGCGGATACGAGTTCGTGCCAGGCACGGTCATGCGCGTCCTCGGCCGACAGCCAGCGTCCGAACGCCGCGCGGTCTGCGGGCGTCGCATCGTCGGCATGCAGGCGCGCATACCAGGCCGCTGCCGCTGCAGCGGCGTCAGGATCCGCCGATGCGGAGTCCATCAGCGCAGCGAACCTGCGAGGTGCTTGATGGCTTTCATGATATGCTTTTCGACCGCGCTCACCGATATGCCCATGTGTCGGGCGATCGCCGCGTAGCTCATTTCCTCGAAGCGATGAAGAACGAATGCCAGCCGGGTGCGGTCGGGCAGGTCGTTCATCGCCGCGATCAGCTGCGCGAGATGTTCCTTGCCCTGTAGGACGCGTTCGGGCGAGCGGTCCTCAACGGGATGATGAAATTCTTCCAGGCTGTCGTGCGCCGAGCGGTGGCGCACGGTGTCGCGGCGGCCGCGATCGGTGAGCACGCTTTGCGCGACCTGGAACAGATAGCCCTCGATATTGTCGATGGCATCGGTGGCGCGGCGGGTCTGCATGCGCAGCGCGACCTCCTGGACCAGATCGTCGACCTCGCCGATCGGCGCGCGCTTCATCAGGAACCGGCGGACCGCGCTCAGATGACGGGACAGGTCGACGGTATCGCCGCCATCCGCAGCTATGCGCGCACTGGAATTCCGCATGATCGCGCCCCGTTTTCTATCCACCCGAGCCCGTGGCATCCCCCTTTTATATATCTGTCATAATCGATCATGTTGCCAGTCGGGCGTCAAGCGGACAGTGTGACGAAACCGTCATAAGAACGGGCGGGAGGGGCAACCGCGTTAACCGGGGGGTCGAACTACACGTCCTGATGCATGCCCGTGGCCTTTCACGAACGATCGCGATCGTCGCGGCGTGCGGCGCCGTCAGCGTCGCCGCGGCCTCTCCGCGCGACCGGGTGGTGCTGGCGATTCCGGCGGGGCGGCTCGACGTCGCGCTGCGTCAGCTGGCGACGCAGACCGGGCAGCAGATCCTGTTCGATCCGATGATAATCGGCCGCCGCACGACCCCGGCGCTGCACGGGCCGATCGATCCGGATCGTGCGCTGAAGACGTTGCTGGCCGATACCGGGCTGGTCGCAAAGCACGGGCGCGCCGGGGTGATCATCATCGTTCCCCGGACTGTCGTGCGCGCGATACCCGCAGCGCGATCGCCTGCGGTCATGGTCGAGGTCGCGCCACCGCTGGCTGATATCGTCGTCACCGCGCTGAAACGGCCGACCGCGCTCGGCGATACCGAGATCAGCATGGACGCGGTGACCGGCGCGCAGTTGATGGCGCGGGGTGCGTACGACCTGCGCAGTGCCGCCGCGCTGCTGCCCGGGCTCGTACCGATCGCGACCGCGCCGCTGCAGCAGCGGATCGCGATCCGGGGCGTCACCGGCACCGGGGAGTCGACCGTCGGGGTCTATTACGGGGAGACGCCGATCAGCGGACCGTCGGGGACGACCTTCGATCCCGCCGCGAGCACGCCGGATGTCGACCTGGTCGATGTCGACCGGATCGAGCTGCTGCGCGGGCCGCAGGGGACGCTGTACGGCGCCAGTTCGATGGGTGGTACGCTGCGGGTGCTGTTCAACCAGGCCGATGCGACGCGCTGGACGGGGCATGTCGAGACCGGCGTTTCCGCGGTGCAGGGCGGTGGGATGGGCGGCAACGTCGCGGCCGTCGTCAACGCGCCGATCGTGCGCGATACGCTGGCGGCGCGGGTGGTCGTGCACCGGCGGACCACCGGCGGCTATGTCGACAACGATCGGCTCGGGCTGAAGGACACCGGCGGCATACTGCGCGAAGGCGTCCGGCTGGGCCTCGCCTGGATGCCGGTGCAGGGGTTGCGCGTCGATGCGTTGGCGCTGCATCAGGACACGCGGATCGACGATGCCGGGTTCTGGTACCCGGACCTCGGCCGCTATCGCAACGACCAGCCGGTGCGCACGCCCAACCGTGAGCGGCTCGACCTGGCCAGCGTCACCGCGCACTGGACCACCGGCGATGTCGCGATCGTGGCGACGGGATCGCATTATCACTGGACGATCGTGAAGCAGGCAGACTTCACGCAGGTGCTGGCGCGGCAGGCGACGAGCGAGGCGAGCTGCCGGCGCTATGCGATGCTCGCCGGCGATACCGGGTGCACGGCCGATCAGCGCAGCGCGTTCCAGGCCTATCTGCAGACGCGGCTGCCGGGCGTGCTGTACCAGCCGTTCCACGTCCAGAGCACGACCGCGGAGGTCCGTGCGTCGTCCGACCGGCAGGGCACGCTGGCCTGGACGGTTGGGGCGTTCATCGAGCATCGGCGCGATTCGGCGGAGAGCTATACGGTTCGTGCCGACGCAACGACCGGACTGCTCATCGTGCCGCTCGACATCACCGGATTGCGGCTGCTGCACAGCGCGCTCGACCAGCAAGCGCTGTTCGCAGAGACGCGCTGGGGGCTGGCGCCGCGGTTGTCGGCAACATTGGGCCTGCGGTATTTCCATTACACGCGCACCGCTTACGGGTCGGTGCCGGTCCCCAACATTATCACCGGTACCGGCGCGATCGGCACCGACCGCTACGCGCGCGCCGACGACGGCACCAATCTGAAGGCGGAGCTCGCCTATCGCCTGCCGGGCGAGACGCTGGTCTATGCGATCGCAGCGGAGGGGTTCAGGCCCGGCGGGGTCAACATCACGCCCGAGCTGACCGATCAGGAACGCAGTTACGACGCCGACCATGTCTGGAGCTATGAACTGGGCGCCAGGACCAGGATCGCGGGCGGGCGGATCGGGCTGGAGGGCGCGGTCTATCACATCGACTGGTCCGACACGATCTATGCGGCATCCAGCGTCAACGGCGCGTTCGGGTACAACACCAATATCGGCACGGTGCGGATCGATGGGGTCGAGGCGAAGGCGAGCCTGGCGATCGGCGCCGTGCGGCTGACCGGGTCGGCCAACTATACCTATGCCCGGCTGGGCGAGGATCAGCCGGTCAATACCACCGACGGCGCAGGGCGGCGCGGCGATCCGCTGCCCAACGTACCGCGGCTCGCCTATGCGGTTGGGGCGCAGACCAGTCTTTTGGTGGCGGGCGGCAAGATCGTCACGGTCGGCGTCGACGCGGTCGGCGCGACGCGTGTGCGCACCGCGTTCAACGATCGCAGCACCTATTACGAGGTGACACCGGCGCGGTTCGTGATCGACGCCAACGCCGATATCCGGCTGGCGCAGTGGCGCGCCGGGATCGCGGTGCGCAACCTGCTGAACGCGATCGGTGCGAACCGGCTGACGTCGAGCGCGTTCGGCGAGCGGCAACTCTACAGCAGCGCGCCGCGCACGGTGATGCTGTCGCTCGATCGCGATTTCTGATCCGCGCGGCTTTGCAGCGGTGAGGGCATCGCGCACAACCGCGTCTTGCATGGCAAGGGGACGCGCGTCCCCGGTCTCGAACGATGGGTATTTCGGATGAAGACGATGCGGCTGCTGCTGACCGGGTGTGCGATGATGGCGAGTGTCGGCGCGGCGTCGGCTGATCCGGCGCGCGACCGTACAACGATCGATGCGCAGATCGAGAAGGCCTATCCCGCGCTCGACACGCTGTACCGCGATATCCACACGCATCCGGAGATCGGGATGCAGGAGGTGCGGACCGCCGCGTTGCTGGCGGGCAAAATGAAGGCGCTGGGCTTTGCCGTGACCGAGAAGGTCGGCGGAACCGGGGTGGTCGCGATCTATCGGAACGGTCCCGGGCCGACCGTGATGGTCCGCACCGAACTCGACGGGTTGCCGATGGAGGAGAAGACCGGGCTTCCCTATGCCAGCCGCGCGCAGACCGAGTTCGAGGGCAAGACGACGTTCGTCGCGCACAGCTGTGGGCATGACGTGCATATGGCGGCGTGGGTCGGGACGGCGCAGGCGCTGCTGGCGATGAAGGCGCAGTGGAAGGGCACGCTGATGTTCATCGCCCAGCCCGCCGAGGAACAGTTGAAGGGCGCCAAGGCGATGCTCGACGCCGGGCTGTTCACCAAATTCGCCAAGCCGGATTACGGCTTTGCCGCGCATGTCGGATCGGGCGAGGCGGGGACGGTGCTGGTCAAGGACGGCGTCACCAGTTCCAATTCGGACAGCGTGCAGGTGACCTTCAAGGGTCGCGGCGGGCACGGATCGATGCCGAGCGCGACGATCGACCCGATCGTGATGGGCGCGCATTTCGTCACCGACGTGCAGGCGGTGATCAGCCGCCAGAAGGACGCGAACGCGTTCGGCGTTGTCACCGTCGGCGCATTCCAGGCGGGCACCGTCGGCAACATCATCCCCGACACCGCGGTGTTGAAGCTTAGCCTGCGCTCGTTCGACAAGGATGTGCGGCAGCTGCTGCTCGACGGCGTGAAGCGGACCGCCGACGCCTCGGCGGCGATGTCGATGGCGCCCGCGCCCGAGGTGAAATGGCTGCACGGCACCGCGGCGGTGTTCAACGACCATGCGCTCGCCGAGCGCGCGGCGGCGGCGCTGACGGCGGCGGGCGGCGACCGCGTCACCTATCTGCCTGCGACCGCGCCCGGATGGTCGGCGAGCGAGGACTGGTCGGCGTTCGTCGATGCCGGCGTGCCCTCGGTCTATTTCACGATCGGCGGCTATGATGCCGCGACGCTGGCTGCGTACAAGGCGAAGGGCGAGGCGGTGCCGAGCAACCATTCGCCGTTCTTCGCACCCGATCATGACAAGGCGATCCGCACCGGGATCCGCACGTTGGCGCTCGCGGTGCTGATGGTGACCGAGCCCAAGTGACCGCATCCGCCGCGATGGAGCAGGCGCGGCAGGCGAAGGCGGCGGGCGACCTGCGCACCGCCGCGACGCTGTATGCCCGCGCCGCCGCGGAACGGCCCGAAAGCGCGGTGGCGGAGCATAACCTGGCCTCGACGCTGGGGGATCTGGGGGAGTTCACCGCTGCTGCGGCGGCATCGGCGCGGGCGCTCGCCAAGGGATCGAAGGCGCCCGAGACTTGGCTGGTTCATGCCCGTGCGTTGCAGGGGGCAGGCGATCTGGATGCGGCGGAGGCGGCGTTCCTGTCGGCGATCGGGATGCGCGCGGACTATGTGACCGCGCACCGCGATCTGGCGCAGTTGCGCTGGATGCGGACCGCGGATGTCGGCGCGGCGTTGGCCTCGGTCGATGCGGCGCGGGTGCCGGCGTTGGCGTCGGTCGAGGCGGTCGTGCTGATGAGTGCGGGCGAACCGGCGCGGGCGGCGGCGGTGCTGGACCGTGCGATCGCACGTTCGCCGGATGCCGGACTGCACCTGCTCGCGGCGAATGCGCGCGCGGCTCTGGGGGATGGCGAGGCTCAGCTTGCGCACGCGACCGCAGCGTTGCGGCTCGCGCCGTCGTCGACCGAAGCGGCGAAGGCGGCGGTCGAGGCGTTGCTCCACCTCGGTCGTGTCGCGGAGGGCGCCGGCTTGGCGGAACGGATCGGGGTGGCGGCACCGGACGATCAGGGCGTGATTGCGTTGCTCACCACCGGCTGGCGGCTGCTCGGCGATCCGCGCCATGCGGCACTCTGCGACGATCCGGCGTTGATTTCCGCGCAGAGTATCGACGTGCCGCCGGGATGGGCGACGCTTGCCGCGTTCCTGCGCGATGTCGCCGTCAGCCTCTGCGAGCGGCACGCGTGGCGGACGCATCCGCTCGACCAGTCGCTGCGTCACGGCAGCCAGACGCAGGAGGATCTGAGCCGGGTCGATCATCCGGTGCTGCGCGCGTTGTTCGCTGCGCTCGACAAACCGATCCGTGCGCATCTGGCGCAGCTGGGAGCAGGGGACGACCCGGTGCGGCGACGCAACACGGGATCGTATCGGTTCGCGGGCGCGTGGTCGGTGTTGCTGCAGCCCGGCGGCTATCACACCGATCACGTCCATCCGCGCGGCTGGCTGTCGTCCGCCTTCTATGTCGACCTGCCGGAGTCCGTGGCGGAAGAACCGCAGGGCTGGCTGGCGTTCGGACGGCCGGGCGTGCCGACCAGCCCCGCGCTGCCGCCGATGCGGCATGTCCGGCCGGTGGCGGGGCAGCTGGTGCTGTTCCCGTCCTATCTCTGGCACGGCACCGAACCGTTCTCCGGCGAGGCTTCGCGGCTGACGGTGGCGTTCGACCTGTTGCCCGGCTGATTTATTGTCGCGGCCTGCTGAGGGGGCGGTTCGCGCGTGCGTCTTGATCGATACGGGGCCGGCAACGTCCGGCGGCACAAGGGGGATATCGTATGACGAAGACCATGCTGCTTCTGGGCGCGGGGGTGTTTGCGCTCGCGGGTGCCGCCTCCGCCGAACCGATCACCCCCAAGGTCGGCACGATCACCGCGCCGTTCGAGGCGTTCGCGCAGGAGCCCGGCAGCGACTATTTCCTCGCCAACTACGATGCCTATGAAGCGTATCTGAAAAAGCTGGCGAGCCAGTCGGACCGGATGAAGCTGGTCGATATCGGCAAGTCGGCGGAGGGCCGCACGATGTGGGTCGCGATCGTCAGCTCGCCCGCGAACCTGGCGAAGCTCGACCATTACCAGGATATCGCGCGGAAACTCGCCAAGGCCGAGGTGCGGACCGAAGCCGAGGCGCAGGCGCTGGCCGACGAGGGCAAGGCCATCGTCTGGATCGACGCCGGCATGCACGCGTCCGAGACGGTGACGACGCAGAGCCAGATCCACGTGCTGTACCGCATGCTGACCGGCACCGATGCCGAGACGATGCGAATCCTGAACGACGACATCGTGCTGTTCGGGCAGGATAATCCGGACGGGCTGCAGCTGGTCGCCGACTGGTACATGCGCAACGCCGACAAGAGTACCCGCGAGTTCAAGACGCTTCCGCGATTGTACCAGAAGTATATCGGCCATGATAACAACCGCGACAGCTTCATGGTGCAGATGCCCGAGACCGAAGCGGTCAACACGATGCTGTTCCGCAAATGGTTTCCGCAGATCGTGTTCAACCAGCACCAGACCGGTCCCGCGGGCATGGTGGTGTTCGTGCCGCCGTTCCGCGATCCGTTCAATTTCAACTACAACCCGATCGTGATGACCGAACTGCAGGAGGTCGGGTCGGCGATGCACAGCCGGCTGGTGTCGGAGCAGAAGGGCGGATCGGGAATGCGCAGCGCGGCGCCCTATTCGACCTGGCACAACGGCATGGAGCGATCGGTGGCGTATTTCCACAACTCGATCGGGTTGCTGACCGAGATCATCGGCGGGCCGACGCCGGAGAAGATCCCGCTGATCGCCGATACCCAGCTGGCGCGTAGCGACGAGCCGCTGCCGATCGCGCCGGGCGACTGGCATCTGAAGGATAGCCTGGAATACCAATGGTCGCTGGATCGCGCGGTGATGGATTACGCGTCGCGCAACCGCGAGCGGCTGTTGATGAACATCTGGCGGATGGGCAGCCAGGCTGTCGCACGGGGCAGCAAGGACAGCTGGACCACCACGCCCAAACGCGTCGATGCGCTGAAGGAAGCGGGCAAGGGGGCCAAGGCCGACGAGGGCTATGTCGGGTACAACAGCCGCGCCAAGGACGGCATGGTCGCATCGTCGCTCTATGCCACGGTGCTGCAGGACCCGGCCAGGCGCGATCCGCGCGGCTATGTGCTGGCGCCCGACCAGCGCGACATGCCGACGACGATCGCGTTCCTCAACGCGCTGATCAAGAACGGCGTCGACGTCGATCGCGCCACCGCGCCGTTCACCGCCGGCGGCAAGCGTTACCCGGCGGGATCGTACGTGGTGAAGACCGCGCAAGCCTATCGCCCGCACGTGATCGACATGTTCGAACCGCAGGATCATCCGCATGATCCCGAATTCCCGGGCGGTCCGCCCAAAGCGCCGTACGACATCACCGGCTATACGCTGGCGTACCAGATGGGGGTGACTTTCGACCGCGTGCTCGACGGCTTTTCGGGGACGTTCGAACGCGTGCCGGACCTGCTGGCGGTGACGCCAGGCCGGGTGGTCGGATCGGGCAAGGCGGGGTGGATCGTCGGGCATGAGGCGAACAACAGCTTCATGCTGACCAACCGGCTGTTGAAGGCTGGCGTGTCGGTGTCGTGGATCGAGTCCGCGACCAAGGCGGGCGGCAAGGATCTGGCGCCCGGCGCGATCTGGATTCCGGCGTCGCCGGCCGCGAGCGCTATCCTGGCGTCGTCGACGACGCAGCTCGGGATCGACGCCTATGCGGTGGCCCGCGCGCCGGTCGGCGCCAAACTGGCGTTGAAGCCGGTTCGCGTCGGGCTGGTCGATCGCTATGGCGGCGTCATCCCCGCCGGCTGGACCCGCTGGCTGCTCGAACAATACGAGTTCCCGTTCAGCGTGGTCTATCCGCAGGAGCTCGATGCCGGGAACCTGAACGCCAAATACGACGTGCTGCTGTTCGCCGATGGGACCGTGCCGACGACGGCGGGCGGCCCGTATCCGGGCGGCTATCGGTTCGGGATGCCCGACGCCAAGGACATCCCGGCGGCCTATCGCGGCTGGCTGGGCGAGGTGACGCCCGAAAAGACGCTGCCGGCGATCGCGGCGTTCGCAAAGGCGGGCGGCACCGTGTTGACGGTCGGCAGCGCGAACCGGCTGGCGACGCTGCTCGATCCGCAGATCCAGCCTGCGCTGGTCACCAAGAAGGCCGACGGGACGCTGGCCGCGCTCGACAAGAAGCAGTTCTACATTCCTGGTTCGCTGCTGTCCGCCCGGATCGATACGCGCCAGCCGCTGGCGTACGGCATGACCCCGACGGTCGATATCTTCTTCGACGAGAGCCAGCCGTTCACGCTGACGGGAACCGGCGCGAAGCGGGTGGCGTGGTTCGAGGGGAAGGCGCCGTTGCGCAGTGGCTGGGCAGTCGGGCAGGAGAAACTGGACGGGACGGTCGCGGTGGCAGACGTCGATCTCGGCAAGGGAAAACTGTTCGCGATGGGCCCCGAGGTCACCCAGCGTGCGCAGCC
This sequence comes from Sphingomonas sp. R86521, assembly GCF_042466235.1. NCBI lineage: Bacteria > Pseudomonadati > Pseudomonadota > Alphaproteobacteria > Sphingomonadales > Sphingomonadaceae > Sphingomonas > Sphingomonas sp. R86521. The sequence goes on from NZ_JAXHBY010000001.1 coordinate 1,785,879, forward strand.
CTATGCGACGTTCAAGCTGCTGTTCAACGGGCTGCTATACGGACCGTCGGTGGCTGCCACGCGCTGACACCATGATATAATAGTACACGAGGATAGCATCTGGGGAGCGGTTGGAAACGGCCGCTCCCTTTTTGTTGCAACTTTTTTACACGTCGTGCGTGAGGGGCCGTCCTTCGACCGCGTCTTGATCCTTGAGGCCGCCAACGATGCGGTTGGTTCAAGGGGAAATACGACATGGTTGCACGGGGTATCACGCGCGCGTTTCTCGTCGGGAGCTGCGCCTCCATCGCAGTCGTCGCCGGCACCGCGCACGCGCAGAGCAGCGTGCCGACCGCGCCGCCGGCCAGCGTCCAGGCCGAACAGTCCGACGATGCACCCGCCGAAGAGATCACCGTCACCGGGTCGCGTATCGCCCGGTCCGACTATGTCGCGAACAGCCCGATCGTTTCGCTGTCGAGCGATACGCTGGAGAATACCGGCCGCATCACCGTCGAGAGCGCGCTGTCGCAGATGCCGCAGTTCGCCGGCGCGTTCGGGCAAGGCAATACCGGCAGCACCAGCACCGGACTCAACGGTGGGCAGGCCAATGCCAGCCTTCGCGGGCTCGGTTCGAAGCGTACGCTGATCCTGATGGACGGTCGTCGCCTGCAGCCGTCCAACCCCGACGGCTCGGTCGATCTGAATACCATCCCCGAGGCGCTGATCGAGAATATCGAGGTCATCACTGGCGGCGCGTCGACAACCTATGGGTCCGACGCCACCGCCGGTGTCGTCAATTTTCGCCTGCGCCGCAACTTCAAGGGGATCGAGCTGAACGGCCAGACCGGCGTCAGCAACTACGGCGACGGCAACACCTATCGCATCACCGCCACCGCGGGATCGGCGTTCGCCGACGAACGCGGCCATGCCGTGCTGTCGATCGACTATACCCGCCGCGACACCGCGCAGCAGGCCGAGCGCGACTATTTCACCTTCCGCACCACGACCCCGGGGCTCAGCACGATCCCGCAGGGCAGCGCGCTGTTCGGCGCGAACCTGCCGACGCTCGCCGCGGTCAACTCGGTGTTCGTCGGGCAATATGGTACCCAGGCGCTGACCGGCAACGCGGCGGGCCGTTATACCGGGCAGATCGGGTTCAACACCGACCAGACGCTGTTCAGCAGCTCGGGCGTGCCGGTGCTCAACTACCGCGATCCGCAGACCGACGAGGCCTATATCGTCAACAGCGGCACCAACAGCCAGCAGGTCAATTTCGGCTATAACGGCGGGTCGATCCAAGCCGATCTCGATCGGTATTCGGTGTTCGGCAAGGTCGACTACGACGTCACCGACAACATCAAGGCGTTCACCCAGTTCAGCTACACGACCTATAGCTCGACCGGGCTGACCAATCCGACGCTTGCCTCGAACGTCTACGGCCTGACCGTGCCGACGACCAATCCGTTCATCTCGCCGGCGTTCCGATCGATTCTCGCGTCGCGGCCGACGCCGGGCGCGCCCGTCACTTTCTACAAGGCGCTCAACATCCTGGGTCCGCGGATCCAGAGCTACGAGTATGACGTGTACCAGATCACCGCGGGGCTATCCGGCAAGATCGGCGTGCGCGACTGGACCTGGGATCTCTATGCCAACACCAGCCGTGCGAAGTTCGAGAATGCGCAGAGCGGCGGCGCCAGCGCAGGCGCGGTCGCGCGGCTGCTCAACAGCCCGACCGGTGGCGCCGACCTGTGCGCAGGGGGCTTCAACCCGTTCGGCAACATCACGCCGTCGCAGGAGTGCATCAGCTACATCTCGCGCCGGACGCTCAACACCAACGAACTGAAGCAGCGCACCGTCGAGGGCAACATCCAGGGTGGCATCGCGCGCCTGCCCGCGGGCGAGCTGCGCTTCGCGGTCGGTGCGGATTACCGCGAGAATTCCTACGCCTTCCAGCCGGATTCGCAGCTGTCGCTGCCCGACGGCACCAGCGACATCCTCGGCTACAGCGTGCTCCGCGCCGCTGGTGGCAAGGTCAAGGTCGGCGAGGCGTATGGCGAGCTGCTCGTGCCGCTGCTGCACGACATCCCGCTGATCAAGCAGTTCGATCTCGATCTCGGCTATCGCTATTCGAACTACAATTCGGTCGGCGGCGTGCATGCGTACAAGGCCGATGCGAACTGGCAGGTGTTCGACGCGCTGCGCCTGCGCGGCGGATACAACCGCGCGATCCGCGCACCGAGCGTGGGCGAGCTCTACGCCCCCGTGTCGACCGGCAGCGTCGCGATCGGCAGCCCGACCGCGACGACGTCGACCGGCGATCCGTGCGACGTGCGTTCGTCCTACCGCGTCGGCGCCAACGGCGGGCAGGTCCGCGCGCTGTGCCTGTCGCAGGGCATCCCGACCGCGATCATCGACAGCTATCAGCTCGGCACCGCGCAGGTGTTCGCGCTGACCGGCGGCAACCCGGACCTGCAGGAGGAGATCGCCGACACCTATTCGGCGGGTGGCGTCATCCAGTCGCCCTTCTCGTCGCCGGTGTTCCGCAACATGTCGCTGTCGATCGATTACTACCGCATCGACATCAAGCAGGCGGTCGGTCCGCTGTCGATCGCGCAGGCGTTCCAGTTCTGCTTCAACTCGGGCGGCAACAACCCGCAATACGCCGCCAGCAATTATTACTGCTCGCTGATCTCGCGCAACACCGCGAACGGCGTGCCGGTCAATCCACTGCAGCCGCTGCTCAACCTCGGCACGTTCAAGGTCCGCGGCATCGACGTGCAGTTCGACTGGAAGGTCAACCTGTCCGACATCGGGCTGGGTGGCGACTCCGGCACGATCGCGCTCAACACCGCGGTCAGCTATCTGGAATCGTTCAAGATCCAGGCACTGCCGGGCGCACCGAGCTACAATTATGCGGGCAGCATCGGCACCGGCGTCGAGACCACGGCGGGCCTTGCGCATCCCGAATGGAAGTCGGTGACGTCGTTCACCTATTCGCTGGGCGGGGCCAGCCTGGGGCTGCGCTGGCGCTATATCGACAGCATGATCTCGTCCGCGAAGGTCGTGAACCCCGCGAGCACCACGCGCGGCGTCGCTGCCTATAACGTGTTCGACCTGAACGCGCGGTTCGAGACCGGCGAGAAGACCGAGTTCCGGATGGGCATCACCAACCTGGCCAACAAGAAGCCACCGCAGGTCGGCGACACCGAGGCCAATTACGACGCGCAGAACTACGACGTGATCGGCCGGTATTTCTTCATGGGCATTACCAAGAAGTTCTGACCTTTCGATCCGCCCGTCCCCCTGTTGTGAAAGTCATATCCATGAAGACGAAGATGCTCTGGGCGGCGCTGATGGCGACCGTCGCCGTGCCTGCCGCCGCGCAGGAGCTAGCGCCCGCCGACCGTACCGCGCTGATCGGGGCGGTCGACGCCAACGCCAAGCCGATCTCCGACACCGCGCTGGCGATCTGGAAATATGCCGAGATGGGCTATCTCGAGACGCAGAGTTCGGCGTTGCTGCAACAGCGCCTGAAGGCCGCGGGGTTTACCGTGAAGGCAGGCGTTGCCGGCGAACCCACCGCGTTCGTCGCCAGCTTCAAGGTCGGCACCGGACCGGTCATCGGCATCCTAGCCGAGTACGACGCGCTGCCCGGATTGTCGCAGGCGGCATCCCCGGTGCGCACGCCGCTGGGCGGTGATGCAGGGCATGGTTGCGGGCACAATCTGTTCGGCACCGCCTCCACCTATGCTGCGATCGCGGTCAAGGAGTGGATGGTCAAGTCTAAGGTCCAGGGCGAAATCCGCGTCTATGGCACGCCCGCCGAGGAGGGCGGATCGGGCAAGGTCTATATGGTTCGCGAAGGGCTGTTCAACGACGTCGATACCGTGCTGCACTGGCACCCCGGCAACACCAACTCGGCGTCGCAGGCGCCGTCGCTCGCCAACATTTCCGGCAAGTTCCGCTTCCACGGCCGATCGTCGCACGCATCGGGCGCGCCGGAAAAGGGCCGGTCGGCGCTCGACGGAGTCGAGGGCCTGGACATGATGGTCAACATGATGCGCGAGCACGTCCCCGACCACACCCGCATCCACTATGTCATCACCAACGGCGGCAAGGCGCCCAACGTCGTGCCGGACGAGGCGGAGGTCTATTACTATGTCCGCGACCAGGACCCCGAGATCGTCAAGTCGGTGATGGACCGCGTCAAGAAGGCCGCGCAGGGCGCCGCGATGGGCACCGAGACGACGGTCGATTTCGAACAGACCGGCGGCGTCTACAGCCTGTTGTCGAACGAGGTCCTGATGAAGGCGATGGACCGCGGGCTGCACGCTGCGGGCGGCATCACCTGGACCCCCGAGGAGACCGCGTTCGCGACCGAGCTGCAGAAATCGATGCCAGCTGGCGCGCCTGCGCTTTCAAGCGTCGCCGAGATCGAGCCTGCTCAGCTGGAGACCAAGGCGATCGGCGGATCCACCGACGTGTCCGACGTCAGCTGGGTGACGCCGACGGTGGGGCTGTCGACCGCCACCTTCGTGCCGGGATCGGCGGGGCATAGCTGGCAGAACGTCGCCGCGGCGGGCTCCAGCATCGGCGTGAAGGGCGCGATCGTCGCCACCAAGACGCTGGCGCTGACCGCGGCGGAACTGTTCCGCAATCCTGCCGAGATCGCAGCGGCCAAGGCGGAGTTCGAGAAGCGTCGCGGGCCGAACTTCACCTACAAGGCGATGCTGGGCGATCGCAAACCGCCACTCGATTACCGCAAGACCGCGTCCGAATAAGCGGGGCGGGGGATCATGACGGGGCCGTAACCGCGACGACGTTGTCGTCGCCGTTACGGTCCACGTACATGTTGTAGGGATCGATCCCGGCAAACGCCGGCTTGTGGCGCGTGACGATGCGGACGGTCTGGACGCCCGAGACGATCGGCCGGCGTTCCTTGAGGATCACGTCCTTCGCGGCGAAGCTGCCGAGCCCGGGGCGCTGGTCGAACACGCCGACGTCGATCGTGTCCAGAAGCGGTGCGGCCTTCTCGACGCCGGTGCCGTTGGCGTAGAACTTGGCGGCGTCGATCGTCAGCACCGTCTCGAAATTGCCGTCGGCCAGCTTGCGCGTGGTCGCGGCGGTGGTCTTCAGGTCGTACACGGTGATGCGATCGAGCAGGTCAAGCACCAACTGCCGTTCGGCGGGCGTGCGCGCCAGTGACACGAAGCCTGCGACGAGATCGAGCGAGCGCGGGAACGGCTTGCCCTTGAACCGGTAGCGGGCGAGCAGGCCGCGCAGCATCGCGTTGACGCGCGTCTCGCCCAGCCGGTCCTGCAACAGATACATCACCAGCGACCCCTTGCGATAATGGATGTAACCCTGGTTCTCGACCCGATCGAGCGGCAGTTCCTCGACCACGTCGCCGCCGCGCGACCGCAGATAGCTGTCGAGTTCGTATTTCAGGAACCGCCGGATCTTGTCGTCGCCGTACTGGTGCTTCATCACCATCAGCGCGGAATATTGCGCCATGGTCTCGATCAGCATCGACCCGCCCTGCATGTCGGCGCTGACCAGTTGATGGCCCCAATATTGGTGTCCCAGCTCGTGCGCGGTGACATAGCTGACATAGTCGATCTTGTCGGGATTGCGGGTGTCCGCGACGAAGCCGATGCGTTCCGAATAGGGGATCGTCCCGGCGAAGGCCTGCGCGTAGCTGGCGTAACCGGGGAATTCGAGAATGCGCGCATAGTCGAACTGGTACGGCCCGAAATTGGCGCGGTAATAGGCGAGCGAGCGCTGCATCGCGTCGAGCATGCGATCGACGTTGAAGGCGTGTTGCGGATCGTAGAACACCGTCAGCTGCGTGCCGTCGACAGTCCGCGATCGTTCGGCATAGGCGGCCGACTGCACCGAGAAGAAGGCGAGGATCGGCGCGGTCGACACGAACCGCGCGGTCCGGCGTCCGTTTGCCGTGGAGTCGGCGACCTTGCGACCCGGCGCCACCGGCACCTGGCCGGCGATCGTCGAGACGGTCATGTCCGACCGCACCCACGGCGCGTTGTTGATCAGGTTGCGCGCCTGCGCCGAACGGTCCTCCAGCTTGGCCGGGCGGAGTTCGGGCGTCAGGCCGTATTTGCGACGCTTGGCGCGGTCCTGCAGCAGGCCGTCCTGGCTCATCCCGAACTGCGGCGCGAACTCGGCGTTCTGCAGGAAGACGCCATTGCCGACGACCCGCGTATCGTCGTTGTTGGCGACCAGACCGCGCTGCCACCGCGTTGCCTGGAACGCCATCGTGCCGCGTGCTCCGGGCGCGAGCGGGGTCGCGAACCGGTAGATGCGGTATTGCAGATCGCCGTCGTTCATCACCAGCCGTGCGCCGGGGATGACGATTTTGCCCAGATGCGTCTGATCGTTCATCAGGCGGACGTGAAGGTCAGACAACGGCGCGCCGGTGTCGTTGACGAACGCGTAGCTGCCGCTCGACTCCATCCGCCGCTGGTCGGGGTAGAGCGCGACGTTCAGCCGCATGTCGGTGACCGACGGCTGTTTCAGCTTGGCGTATCGGAGGTATTTCTTCTCGTAGCTCGCCAGCCGCGCCTCGCCGTCCTGCGTGGTGCGATAGCGGTTGATGACATCCATGTCGTGATACAGGAATGCGCCGCTGGCCGCGGTCACGACCAGCGCGCTCGCCATCACCGCGCCCGGCGCGCCGAGCAGCCGGCGGGGCATCTGCGCAAGGCGGACCCGGAGCCGGGTCTCGGTACCGCGGCGCCACAGCAGGTGCGCGAACACGCACAACGCCAACGCGACCGATCCCCAATAGAGCCTGAGCCACCACGCGCGGGGGCCGCCGACCTGCGCGCCGTTCATGTCGGACAGCGTGACCGTGCCGGTGCTTCCATATTGATACAGCGGGTGCTCGAACCCCAGATTGGTCAGCGTGATCGTGGCGACCAGATAGACGACCATGATCGCCCAGCCGACATATTTGTTAGGGCTCAGCGCCTGGACGAATACCGCGAGGACCGCGAGGATCACCGCATCCGCGGTCATCGGCAGCACCCACCAGGCCAGATAATGGCCGAGCGCGAGATCGGTCTGCCCGCGTGCCAGCTGGACCACGCAGGCGGTGAGCGCCGCGATCACCGCGGTCGCGAACAGCACGCCGGTGATCGCCAGCACCTTCGGCACCAGATACGCCCAGTTCGGCAGCGAGGTCGCGTCGACGATCTCGTGCATCCCCCGTTCGCGGTCGCGCCAGACCAGCTCGCCCGAATAATAGATCGCGATGATCAGCGGGATGATGCTGAAGCTGCCCTCCAGCGTGCCGATCACCGCGAAGGTGAGCTGGCGGATCGGCGCGCCGAACATCTCGTTGGCGAACAGCAACGCGGCCAGCGCGTTGAACAGCCCGACCAGCATCAGCACGACGAACGCCGGGCTGCGGAACACCAGCGCCATCTCGAACCGGCAGCGCGCTATCAGCCGCGTCCAGTTCGCTTCTGCCGGACGCGCGGCGGGAAGGCGATCTACGGTCAGCGGCGCGGTTGCGGCCAGCTTCTCGGTCGCGCGCTGCTGCCGGCGCAATCGTCGTTTCGAGACGCCGCGTTCGGTGAACGAGAAGCGGGCATAGGCGACGCCCATCGCGACCAGCCCGACGGCGATCACGATCACGCGGTTCCACATCAGCACGCCGACGAACGGCGGCATCCCGGCGTTCGCCTCGCTCGCCGTCCAGTAGCGCGTCGTCGAACCGAACGCGCCCATCCCGAACAGTTCGACATAACTGCCCGCCGCGCGCCATTCGGGCTTCGCGCGGATGATCGACATCAGCGCGAGGTACAGCATCAGGAACACGATCACGCCGAGGTACGAATACATCATCGACCGCGTCATCGTCGCCACCGCGAAGAAGATCGCCGAGGTCAGGAAGACGTTGGGCAGCGCGAGCAGGAAATACGCATAGGCGAAGTCGTGCAGCCGGTTCGGCCCCAGCGCCTCCTGATCGACCCATGGCATCAGCGATCCGAGCCAGATCGCCAGCGGGATCGCGGCGAACGCCAGCGCCGCCGCGGTAAACGCGCCGAGGAAGCGCGCCATCAGATAGTCGAACTTCGCGACCCGGGTCGATCGCACCATCGGGCCGAACCCGCTTTCGTCGTCGCGCACGATCACGTTGGCGACGAACGCGGTGGTCACGAACATGAAGAACAGCGACATGATCTGGTGGATCTGCGCGATCGCCACCGGCGCGTTCTTGTGGATGTTGGCGCCGCTGCCGATCTTGATCTGGTCGATCGTCATCGACCCGAAGGTCAGCAGGAAGAACAGGATCGCGACGGTCCAGAAGACCGGGTTGCGCAACTGATAGCGGAGTTCGAAGCGGGCGATCTGGCCGAACATCGCGCTCAGGCCGCGATGGTCGAGGAGGTCATGTCCGCCGCGGGCACGCGCCGCGACCGCGCGAGGGTGGAGAAATACACGTCTTCCAGCCCGCCGCGTGCTGCCGTGAAGCCGTCGCCGGGATCGTCGGGCGACAGGATGTGGATGATCGTCCGGCCGGCGAACAACCGCGTCGAGATCACCTCGTAGCGCAGCCGGCTTTCGTCGAGCTCGTCGCGACCGATCGTCTTGGCCCAGACGGTACCGCGGGTCCGTTCGATCAGGTCGAGCGGCGCGCCCTCGAGCTGAATCCGCCCCGCCGCCAAGACCGCCATGCGCGGACACAGGTCGGCGACGTCCTCGACGATGTGTGTCGACAGGATCACGACGACGTTCTCGCCGATCTCCGCCAGCAGGTTGAGGAAGCGGTTGCGCTCCTCTGGGTCTAGCCCTGCGGTCGGTTCGTCGACGATGATTAGCGCGGGGTTGCCGATCAGCGCCTGTGCGATCCCGAAGCGCTGGCGCATGCCACCCGAAAACCCCGCGATCGCCTTTTTCCGCACGGCCCAGAGATTGGTCTGGTTGAGCAGCGTCTCGACCGTTTCCTTGCGCTCGCGCGCCGAGGCGATGCCCTTCAGCACCGCCATGTGATCGAGCATGTCATAGGCGCTGACCCGCGGGTACACGCCGAAATCCTGCGGCAGATAACCGAGCGTCTCGCGCAGCGCCTCCGGGTTCGCGATCACGTCGATGTCCCCGAACCGGATCGAGCCCGCGGTCGGCGTCTGCAACGTCGCGATCGTCCGCATCAGCGTCGACTTGCCCGCGCCATTGGGCCCGAGCAGCCCGAACATCCCGTTGGGCACGCTCAGCGTCACATCGTCGAGCGCCCGCGTGCCGTTGGCGTACACGTGCGTGACATTGGTAAGTTCGAGCATCGATGGTCCCCCGTAGGGCCCAAGCTATCAGGTGTATTGCCGATGTAAAGCAGCTTGCTCCCGGTCAGGCGGGTACGTCTTCGTCCGCCGGTTTCATGCGCGTGCGGCTTTCGATGACGCTGAAGAAACCGACGCCGCCCAGCACGCAGACCGTCCCAACCGCCTCCGGCCAGCCGAACGGTTCGCCCAGCACCATGATCGCGACGCCGATCGTCACCACCGGGCTGATCGTCGAGACGATCGCAGTGCCCTGCGCGCCGATCCTCGCGGTCCCCGCCGACATCAGGAACGCAGGGACGATCGTCGCGAACACCGCCAAGGCCATGATCAAGGCCCACGCACCCGACGGCGGCACCAGCGCCGCGGCGCGGTGCGTCAGGAAGAACGCGAGCAACGCCGTCACGCCGGCCGCGCTCATCGCGACTGCGGTGAATAGCGATGGCCCGCAGCGCAGGATCAGTTCGCGCGCGAACAGCTGGTAAAGCGCAAAGGTCACCGCTGCGGTCGCGACGAACGCGCCGCCGATCAGCGCCGCCGTCCCCAGCCGCGTCGGTTCGCCGGCGAACATCACGAACAGGCCGACATAGCTCAAGCCGGCGCCGGTCAGGGCATGCGCGCGAAGCGGATGCCCCAGCAGCACGCGCCCGAACAGGATCACCAAGAACGGATAGGTGAACAGGATCAGTCGCTCGATCTGCGCATCCAGCGTCTGCAGTCCCTGGAAGTCGAGCCAGGACGACACGTAATAGCCGATGATGCCGACCAGCATGGCGAGCCCGAGCGTGCGGGCGTCCGGTCGCGCGTGCCGATCCAGCCGCCACCACCGGTGCGCGCCGACCAGCGCGAACACCGGCACCGCCAGCACCATCCGCATCGCCAGCAGGCTCGTCGTATCGATCCCGTAGCGATAGATCAGCTTGATCAGCACGCCCTTGATCGCGAACAGCATCGCGCCCGCCGCCGACAGCGCGAAACCGGCGACACGCCATGAAGGCGGGTGTGCGTCGTCCATCTTCAAGAACCGATCGGGCAAACGGGAATAGTGCGCAGACCGCGTTGGTGGTCTGTCGACGGGGCCTTAGCCGTTCGCGGTACGCCGCACTAGAGAGGGGCAATCGCGACCACGGCCGATAAGCGTTGCTCCCTTCGATGATTTCTGGTGCGACAATCTGGTATGGACATGCGTCCCGCAGATCGGCATATATCTGCTAGTCCAATAGCAGGTCCGCGAACGGCCGCGTCAGAGGGATGAGGTTTGCGCGTTTTATCGATCATCGCGATATCGGCCCTGATGGCGGGGGCGGCACCGGCGTTGGCGCGCGACTGGCTAGTCGGTGACGTCGCGCAGTTCGGGGACACGGTGCCGCGGCTGCAGCCGGGCGATACGATCGCGCTGGCCGATGGCGAGTGGCGCGACGCTGCGCTGGTTCTGGTCGGAAACGGGACGGCGGATCGGCCGATCACGCTGACCGCGCAGCATCCCGGTCGGGTCGTCCTGACGGGCACGTCGAGCCTCAAGCTCGCCGGCCGCTATCTCGTCGTTGCCAACCTCGTCTTCCGGGACGGCCACGCAACGGGCGGCGACGTCATCGCGTTCCGTACCGATGCGAAGCACTGGGCCGATCACAGTCGCCTGACCGGCGTCGTCATCGATCGCTTCAACAACCCCGATCGCCGGCGCGAGGATCACTGGATTGCGATCTACGGCAGCGACAATCGCGTCGATCATTCGCATTTCGAGGGCAAGCAGAACGCTGGCGCGATGATGGTGGTGGTGCGGCAGAAGGGTATGCCGCTCGATAACCGGCTGCGCATCGACCATAATTATTTCGGGCCGCGCCCGCCGCTCGGGTCCAACGGCGGCGAGACGATCCGGATCGGCACCAGCACCGAATCCGGCAGCGATTCGCATACAATCGTCGAGGATAATCTGTTCGAGGAATGCGACGGCGAGGTCGAGATCGTCTCGGTCAAGTCGGGCGGCAACAGCGTCCGCCGCAACCTGTTCCTGCGCTCGCAGGGCTCGGTCGTGCTGCGCCACGGCAGCGGCAATCGCGTCGAGGACAATGTGTTCCTGGGGCAGGGCGTCGCACATACCGGCGGGATCCGCGTGATCAACGAGCGCCAGACGATCCGCAACAATTACATGGAGGGGCTCGCCGGGGTCGACTTCACCAGCGCGATCGCGGTCATGAACGGCGTCCCGAACTCGCCCGTCAACCGCTACATGCCGGTGCGGCTGGCAACGATCGAGCGCAACAGCCTGATCCAGGTCGCGCAGGTGACGATCGGTGCGGGCGCGGATGCCGAACGGTCGCAGCCGCCGCGCGAGACGCGGATGGCAGGCAACCTCATCACCGGCGCGGGCGGGCAGGATCCGCTGCGGCTCGAGGGCGACGCAGCGGGCGTCACGTTTGAGGGCAACGTCATGGATGCCGCCAGCCCGTCCGCGCCCGGTCTGGCCCAGCGCGCGGTCAAGCTCGTGCGCGCAAAGAACGGCCTGCTCTACCCGGTCGATCCCGCACTCGCGGGGGTGGGAGCAGGCCGCGATCTGGCGCCGATCACCCGTGCGCAGGTCGGCGTCGACTGGTACCCGAAGCCGGCGTCGCGAACCGTGGCATTCGGCACCGGGCCGGTCGTTCGCGTGGCATCCGGCGGCGTACTCGCCAGCACGCCCCCCGGCGGCGTGCTGGAACTGGCGCCCGGCGACTATCCGGTCGCGGTACCGCTGATCGTCCGGCACCCGCTCACGGTCCGCGCGACCCCTGCGGGCGGCGCGACGCTACGGCAGCAAGCGGCGACGCTGTTCCAGCTGGAGGACGGCGGCAGCTTGGCGCTCGACGGCGTCGTGATCGATGGCACCGGTGCGCCCAAAATCGCCGGCAACGCCGTGATCCGCACCAGCGCACGGTCGATGCTCGCCAACTACCGTATCCTCGTCACCAACGCCCGTTTCGAACACATGGATGGCGCGCCCGGATTCGGCGTGCTGGCGACCACCCCGGGAACGCTGGCCGGCGACATCACGATCCGCGACAGCCGTATCGCCGGTGTCTCGGGCGCCGTGCTCGCGCTGGCAGCGGAGACGGGTGGCAAGGGCTGGTACGGCGCCGAGCAGGTGACGATCGACGGGGCGCAGTTCGAACGCGTCGCCACGATCGCCGACATGCTGCGCGCCGGTACCGATGAAAGTACCTTCGGGCCACGCTTCACGCTGTCCGGCTCGACGATCACCGGTGGTGGCGCGATCATGCTGTCCGGCGTCCAGGACACGACGATATCCGGCAACCGCTTCCGCCACGCGACCGGTATCCGCATCGCGCACAGCGTCGGATCGCCGCACACGCTTATCCGCCACAACATCTTCACGCGCACGCCGTCGCCGGCGGTGCGCGAACTCACCTATCGGGGGCCGCCCCGAGAAGTGATCGCCGACAATGAAAAGGGCCTTTGATGCGTATTCCGCTTTGGACTTTGGGCATCGTGCTGGCGACGACGACGCCGGGCATCGGGCACGCGCAGACCGCGCCGGTGCTGTTCGACGGCGCTGGCCTGAAGCTGATGGCGGCGGACGCCAAGCGCTATCCGCTGTTCGCCGCCGAGGTGGAGCGCACCCGCAAATCGGTCGACAAGGCGATGCGCGCCGGAATCCAGGTGCCGGTCCCCAAGGATCCGGGCGGCGGCTTCACGCACGAACAGCACAAGCGCAACTACACGGCGCTGTACGGCGCGGGGCTGTTGTACCGGATCACCGGCGACAAGGCCTATGCCGACTTCGCGCGCGCGATGCTGCTCGAATACGCCAAGCTGTATCCGACGCTCGGGCCGCACCCGGCCGCCGCCAACGAAGCCGCAGGGCGCCTGTTCTGGCAGAGCCTCAACGACAGCGTCTGGCTGGTCTATGGCATCCAGGGCTATGACGCGATCCGCGACACGCTGAGCGCGGCGGACCGCGAGACGATCGATACCAACATGTTCCGCAAGATGGCGGAATTCCTGTCGGTCGGGAATGCCAAGACCTTCAACCTGATCCACAACCATGCGACCTGGGCCGCGGCCGGCGTCGGCATGACCGGGTATGTGCTGCACGATCCGGAGCTGGTCGCACGCGCGCTGAAGGGCACCGACAAGAGCGGCAAGGCGGGCTTCCTGGCGCAGGTCGACCAGCTGTTCTCGCCCGACGGCTATTATACCGAAGGGCCCTATTACCAGCGCTATGCGATCCAGCCGTTCGTGGTGTTCGCCGATGCGATCCAGGCGAACCAGCCCGAACTGAAGATCTGGGAGCGGCATGGCGGGGTGCTGCCCAAGGCGATCCGCACCACCATCCAGCTGACCTATGACGGCTATTTCTTCCCGCTCAACGACGCGATGCCCGACAAGAGCCTGAAGACCGACGAGCTCTACCAGGCGGTCGCGATCGGCTATGCGGCGACCCGCGATCCGAGCTTCCTGTCGATCGCGAAGTGGCAGGGGCGCACCGTGCTGACGCCCGCGGGCCTCGCGGTCGCGCGCGATCTGGCGGCGGGCAAGGCACAGCCGTTCGCCTACACCTCGCAGCTGTTCCGCGACGGCCCCAACGGCGACGAAGGCGGTCTCGCGGTGATGCGATCGGGTACGGGCGACGACGCACAGGTGCTGGTCGCGAAGAACAGCGCGATGGGCATGGGGCACGGCCATTTCGACAAGCTAAACTGGATTTTCTACAACGCCGGGACCGCGATCGTCACCGATTACGGCGCGGCGCGGTTCCTCAACATCGAGAGCAAGGACGGCGGCCGCTACCTCAAGGAGAACGAGAGCTGGGCCAAGCAGACCGTCGCGCACAACACGCTGGTGGTGAACGAGACGTCGAACTTCGGCGGCAAGTGGAAAATCGGGCAGGACCTTGCGCCGAAGCAGCTCTATTTCTCGGGCGAGGGGGCACTGAAGGCAAGCACCGCCGAGATGGCGGGGGCGTGGCCGGGCGTCACCTTCCGCCGTACGCTGGTCCAGCTCGACTGGGGCAAAAGCGGGCCGATCGTGCTCGACCTGCTGCGCGCGACCGGCGCGGCGCCGGCGATCTATGACCTGCCGCTGCATTATGCCGGGCAGATCACAGATGTCGGCTTCCCGCTGCAGTCCAACGCCGCGGCGCGGCCGGTGCTGGGCAAGGCCAATGGCTATCAGCATATCTGGGTCGATGCGACCGGTACGCCGACCGCGGACACCGCGACGCTGACCTGGATCAACGGCGGCACCTTCTACACCTATCGGATGCTGCCGCCCGCCGGCACGACGATGATCCTCGGCGAGAGCGGGGCAAACGATCCGCGGTTCAACCTGCGCCGCGAGCCGCTGCTGATCCAGCGCGTGCAGGGCGTGAAGGACGCGACCTTCGTCTCGCTGCTCGAACCGCACGGCGCCTATGACCCGGCGGCGGAGACCACGGTCGCCAGCGTCAGCCAGATCCGGAGCCTGCACCACGTCCGCGCCGCCGATAGCGACGTGATCGCGATCGAGCCGCTGAAGGGGCCGGTGGTGACCATTGCGGTCGCCGACGACGTCACCGCCGGTAAGCCGCACACCGCGACGATCGATGGCCGCACGGTGCGCTGGACCGGGCATATCGCGCGGATCGAAGCCGGATCGAAATGATGCAGGGCAAGATGCCAGGTAAAGTTGGGGGCCTGCGCTGGTTCGTCATCGCGCTGATCGGGCTGGCGACCGTGATCAACTATATCGACCGCAACGCGCTGGCGGTGATGTGGCCGGCGGTGTCGAAGGACATCGGCGCGGACAAGTCCGACTACGCGCTGTTGGTGACGGTATTCATGATCGCCTACGCGGTCGGCCAGTCGCTGTTCGGTCGCATCCTGGACGTGATCGGCACGCGTATGGGGTTCGTCGCGTCGATCTTCTTCTGGTCGGTGTCGATTGCCGGGCATGCGATGGTCCGCTCGCTCGGACTGCTCGGCGTGTTGCGCGTGACGCTGGGGTTGAGCGAGGCGGGCAACTGGCCGGGCGCGGTCAAGGCCAACGCCGCCTGGTTTCCGCCGCAGGAACGCGCGCTGGCGCAGGGGATCTTCAACTCCGGCGCCGCGATCGGCGCGATCATCTCGGCGCCGCTGGTCGCGATCCTCTATGAGGGGCTGGGTTGGCGCGCGACCTTCCTGCTGATCGGCGTGCTCGGCTTCCTGTGGCTGGTGCCGTGGCTGTTCCTGTATCGCGGTGAGCCCGGCGCGCATCCCTGGCTGAGCGAGGCGGAGCGCGCGCATATCGCGGGCGAGGGGCTCGACGCGGTGCGGAAGCCCGCCGGTTATGCACCGAACCTCGGACAACTGCTCCGTCACCGCGAGACCTGGGCGATCCTGGTCAGCCGCTTCTTCCTCGATCCGGTGTGGTGGCTGTTCGTGTCGTGGCTGCCGATCTATCTCGCCGAGACCTTCGGGTTCGACGTCAAGCAGATCGGCCTGTTCGCCTGGGTGCCGTTCGTCGGCGCGATGTTCGGCAGCCTGCTGGGCGGCTGGGCATCGGGCAGGCTGATCCGGCGTGGCTGGTCGGCGCTGCGCGCGCGGCAGGTGGCGATCACCGCGGGCGGCGCGATCATGCTGCCGGCGCTGTTGCTGACCGCGACCGCGGCGACGCCGCTCTATGCGGTGCTGCTGATCGCGGTCGTGCTGTTCGGCTTCCAGATCGCGATCAACAACGTCCAGACGCTGCCGGGCGATTATTTCGCCGGCGGCACGGTCGGGTCGCTGGCGGGGATCGGCGGCACCGCCGCGGTCGCCGGCACGCTGGTCACCACCTGGCTGGTGCCGGTGATGACCGTCCATGGCTACGGCCCGATCTTTGCTCTGTCGGCGGCGATCGTGCCGCTCGGCGTGCTCGCCATCTGGCTGTTCGGCGGGCGCACCGCGCCGGTCGCACGGCCCTCCACACATCCCATCGAAAAGGTCTGAGACATGAGATTCACCAACAAGATCGCCATCGTTACCGGCGGCGGGCGCGACATCGGCAAGTCGATCTCGCTGCGCCTCGCGAGCGAGGGCGCCACCGTCGTCGTCAACTATCGCAGCGACGAAGCGTCCGCACAGGCGACCGCCGACGCCATCGCCGCGGCCGGTGGCACCGCGTTCCTGTACCAAGCCGACGTCACCGACCCAGGCCAGGTCGCGGCGATGGTCGCGGCGACGACCGCGAAATTCGGCGAACGCATCGACTATCTGGTGAATTGCGCGGGCGGCATGATCGCGCGGAAGACGCTGGCCGAGATGGACGTCGATTTCTTCGACGACGTGATGGCGCTCAACTTCCGCTCCTCTTTCCTCGTCACCAAGGCCGTACAGCCGCATCTGGTACGCGGTAGTGCGATCGTGAACATCGCGTCGCTCGCCGGCCGCGATGGTGGCGGGCCGGGCGCCTCGATCTATGCCGCCGCCAAGGGTGCGCTGATGACGATCACGCGCGGCTGGGCCAAGGAGTTCGGGCCGCAGGGCATCCGCGTCAACGCGCTGTGCCCGGGGCTGATCGGCACCAGCTTCCACGACATTTTCTCCAAGCCCGAAGGCCGCGCCGCGGTCGCCAGCAACACCCCGCTGCGCCGCGAGGGCCATCCGGACGAGGTCGCGGCGTCGGTCGCATACCTGCTGTCCGAGGACGCGTCGTTCCTGAACGGCGTCAACCTCGACATCAACGGCGGCCTGTTCTTCTCGTAACACGGACACGGAGGGACACATCCGATGCGACACATGATTCTCGCGCTGGCGCTGGTGGGAACACCGGCGCTGGCCCAGGACGAGCCGGCACATCCGCGCGTTGCGGGCGAGGTGCCCAAGACGCGCAGCGATACCGCGCCGATCAAGGCGTACAAGCTGATCCTGGTCGGGGATTCGACGATGGCGCCGGGCAGCGGCTGGGCGTCGGTGTTCTGCGCGGAGCATGTGAAGTCGAGCGTCGCCTGCCTCAACCTGGGGCGCGGCGGGCGTTCGACGCGCAGCTATCGACAGGAGGGATCCTGGGCGATCGCGCAGAACGAGATCGCGACCAGAGGCTATGCCGGCACCTATGTGCTGATCCAGTTCGGGCACAACGATCAGTCCTCCGCGCCCGAGCGCTGGACCGCGATCGACAGCGAGTTTCCCGCGAACCTGACCCGGTACGTCCAGGAGGTGCGCGCAGGGGGCGGCATTCCGGTGCTGCTGACGCCGCTGTCGCGGCGCGAGTTCAAGGACGGCAGGCTGCTCAACACGCTGGACGTGTGGTCCGATCAGGTGCGCAAGGTCGCCACGGCCACCAAAACGCCGTTGATCGACCTCAACGCGGAGAGCGCGCAAGTCGTGCAGCGGCTGGGGCCGGTGGCGGCGATGAAAATGGCGATGGCCGACCCGATCGCTGCGGAAGTCGAGGCGGCGAAGGCCGGTACGACCTTGCCTCCGCGCACGGCGGCGGCAGCGCGGGTGCCGGATGCGCCGACCACGCCGGATGGTCCGCGCGGGCAGGTCGGACGGAAATTCGACTATACGCATGTCGGCGATGCCGGCGCGCGGGTGTTCTCGACGCTGGTCGCCAATGGTCTGGCCAAGGTCGTGCCGGCGTTGCGAGGCCAGTTGGTCCCGTAACCGCCGCCTGCCGTCCAAGCCGCCGAAGCCGCGCGGCAGAACATTTGCCATTCGCTTGTTGCGCCTTGCTCGACGTCGAGCATCGCGGACTCACGTCCACCGCTCGGATGTACTGGTATTGTCGTCAGATAAAATTGGACCAGCAATATGTATTGAGCATGCCGCACAACTGGTATAGCAAAGTGTCTTGTCAGATCGTCACGACCGGAACAACGGCGGGCGTACTACAGGCTGGGAGAGCATGATGAGGGACGTTACGCCGCAATCCAGGTTCACGGTGCGATCGCGATTGCTGGGAGGCGGCGTTGCGCTGTGGTGCCTGGCGATGGCCGCGCCCGCGGCGGCGCAGGTTACGTCCGCGCCACCCCCCGCCGACGGTGCGGCCACCCCGGCCGAACCCGCCGAACCGACCGATTCCGACATCATCGTCACCGGCATCCGCAACACCATCGAGACCTCGATCGCCACCAAGCGCAACGAGAACGCGATCGTCGACGTGCTGACGTCGTCGGATATCGGCGACCTGCCCGCGCTGTCGATCGGCGAGGCGATCCAGACCATCACCGGCGCCACCAGTCACCAGGAAAAGGGTGGCGCGACCGAAATCTCGCTGCGCGGGCTCGGCTCGTTCCTCAGCGCAACGACCTTCAACGGGCGCGAAGCCTCGAATGGCAGCGGCGATCGCGCGGTCAACTTCAACCAGTTCCCGTCGGAGCTCGTTAGCGGCATCAAGATCTACAAGTCGCAACAGGCCAACATCATCGAGGGCGGCGTCGCGGGCACCATCGAGCTCGAGACGCTGCGCCCGCTCGATTACGGCAAGCGATCGTTGCAGGCCGAGGTGAAGGGTAACTACAACCCGTATCAGGACAAGATCCGCGGGCAGGGTGCCTGGGGCTGGCGCGGCACCGCGAGCTATGTCGACCAGTTCAACCTCGGCAGCCTGGGCGATATCGGCATCGCGATCGGCGTGCAGCGCAACCAGGTCAACAATCCCGAGGAAACCTACGCCGCCGGCAGCACCTATTACGCGTGCAATCCGCTGGTCGTGTCGACCGGCACCTGCGCGCAGGTCACGCGACAGCAGGGCGCGGCGGGGGCAGCCTTTTACCTCGCGCCGAACTCGGCGACGTTCCGGCAGATCACCGAGCAGGACAAGCGCGACGCGATCATCGGCTCGCTGCAATGGAAACCCGACCCGACGGTCGATATCAACCTCGACGTCCAATATTCGAAGCGCAATTATTCCGAGGATCGCCACGACCTGACGATCGCGGAGACCGCCTATTCGTTGCGCAACGTGGTGTATGACGACCAGCATCGGCTGGTCTCGGCGACCGGCAGCTCGTCGATCGATACGGTCGGCAACTATCTGACGCGCAGCGAGGAATATCTCGGCGGCGGCGGTTCGATGAACTGGAAGGCGACCGACCGGCTGACGCTGAGCACCGACGTGTCCTATTCGCAGACCAAGCGTCGGACGCTGCAACGTACGGTGCGGCTGCGCACCGATCCGTTCGACGTCAACAACGTCCGCACCGCGATCAACAACCAGCGCATCCCCTTCACCTATGACACCAGCGGCGGGTTCGCGACCAACATCACGCTCGATCCGCGCTTCAACGTCAACGACTGGTCGCTCTTCAGCGACGACGCCCGGCTACGGCGCGACGACGAGTACAAGCAGGACACGATCTTCGCCTCGCGGATCGACGCCGCCTATGAATTCGAGGGGCTTCTGAAGAAGATCGAGGTCGGTGGGCGCTATTCGCGGCGGCGCTATCTCAACATCAACGATCTGGTCGAGATCACGCAGGACGATCGCACCGTCGACCAGCGCGTCAACAATGCCTGCCGCACAGCCTTTCCGCAGGCGGGGTATCTGAAGGATGCGCCCGGCCAGTCGATCACGTCCTGGGCAACCTTCGATACGCTATGTCAGTTCCGCGGCTATCTCGGCACCGAGGACCCCGGGATCGGGGCCGACACCCGCGCGGTCGACAATGCCGACGTCACCGAGAAAGTCTGGTCGGGTTACGCGATGGGATCGTACGAGGGGCAGCTGGGAAGCACGCCGGTTCGCGGCAATTTCGGCGTGCGCGTGGTCCAGACCGACGTCGTCTCACTGGGCCTGCGATCGGGCCTGAACGTCATCACCAATTCGGACGGTTCCGTCCGGCTGGTCGAGAACGACAATTTCGAGACGCAGACGCTGACCAACAGCTATTTCCGCGCGCTGCCCAGCATCAACGCCAATTTCGACGTGTCGGACACCGTCGTCGCGCGCGTCGCCGCCTATCGCGCGATGTCGCGGCCGGCGCCGAGCGATCTCGCCGCCGGGCGCACGATCGCGCTGGAGGACGGCACCGCCTTCACCAACGTCGCCGACGCGATCGGGCAGGTCGTCGCCGACGGCTCGCCCTCGCTCAAGCCGATCATGTCGTGGAACGGCGATGTCGCGCTCGAATGGTACCCCAACAAGGACACGATCGTCGCGGGCACGCTCTACTACAAGAGTTTCGGCGGCGGCTTCACACCGGTGCTGATCGACGAGACGTTCACGATCGGCGGGCAGGACGTCGTCGTGCCGGTCACGCAGCGCCAGAACAGCGCGGAGAAGAGCCGCGTCTACGGGCTCGAGCTGACGCTTTCGAACCGCTTTTCCTGGTTGCCGGCGCCGTTCGACGGGCTGGGCGCCAAGGTCAGCTACAACTACGCCGATTCCAACTTCAAGAACTACGATATCCGGCTCGGCGACGTGGTCGATCCGACCACCGGCGTGGTCACGCCGGGGATCATCCCGGCCGCGAACCTGTCCGGCTATTCCAAGCACACCGGTTCGGGGCAGCTCTATTATCAGCTGAAGGGCCTGTCGCTGGAGGCGATCTACACCTACCGCTCACGCTATTATCAGGACTTCGTCGGCGGCAATTCGCAGCTTCGCTACGTCCGTCCGTCGAACCTGATCAACCTGCGTGCGTCCTACGACATCAACCGCAACGCGTCGTTGCGGTTCGAAGCGCTCAACGTGTTCAACAACCCCAAGGTCACCGACATGCCGGTGTACGGCAACAGCCGCCAATATCATTATTACGGACCGAAATACTTCGTCGGGATCAGGGTGCGCCTGTAGCCATAATGGCCTTGGGCGGCCCGGACGGCTTGTGCGGCCCGGGCCAAATGGTATGACAATCCAAGCGCAAGGCAGAGGAATTGTTAGGCCAATGGCGGATCGTCGTCTTTTCCAGAGTGTTGCGGACCAGATCGTCGCGCTGATCGAAAACGGTGCGTTCCCGCCGGGTTCGCGCTTGCCCGGCGAGCGCGAGCTTTCCGAGCGCTTCAACGTCAGCCGCGTCACGATCCGCGAGGCCGAGATCGCGCTGCAGGCGATCGGGCGGATCCGGATCAAGACCGGATCCGGCGTGTACGTCTCGGAAATGGTGCCGCAGGAGGCGGGGCAGCTGCCGCAGGTCAGCGCGTTCGAACTGACCGAGGCGCGATCGCTGTTCGAATCCGAAGCCGCGGCGCTGGCCGCGCCGATCATTTCCGACGACGATATGGCGACGCTGCGCGACCTGCTCGCGCAGATGGCGCAGGACGGCCTCGACGACGAGGCGGTGACCGCGATCGACCGGCTGTTCCACCTGACCATCGCCGCCGCGTCGGGCAACAAGGCGATCATCCACGTCATCGAAACGCTGTGGCGGCTGCGAACCGAAATCGCCGAGGTGCGCCGTACGCATGCCTCGGTCTGCCATAGCGATGGAACCGCGCGTCAGCGCGAGCATGCCGCGATCGTCGATGCGCTGGCGCGCCGCGATCCGCAGGCGGCGCGCGTCGCGATGCGACAGCATTTCAGCCGGCTGCTCGAAGCGATGCTCGACGCGACTGAAGAACGCGAGATCGAGGAGACCAAGCATCGCGCGGCGGCCAGCCGAGCGCGGTTCCTGATGAGTGCGCGGCTGAACTGACGTCTAGCCGGTCGGACCTAGCAAAGGCTGCATTGCATTGTGAGTTGCCAGCAAAATGTTACCTTCCGAACCCAAGTCTGAGCCTGGCTGTGGCGTGCACCGACCTCGCCGCAGGACGACGTAAAGCGCGATGTTCAAACTGATCGGGCAACTGCCCGAAAGGAGTGGCAACATTGTTTGACTGAGGAAGAATACGGATGGTCCCAGAAAGGCATCGCTGGGCCTGCGAACTGCAACCGCGTCAAGGTATCGAGCGGACCGCCACGTGCTGTTCTCGACATTAGCGAAGGCCTTTTGGCATTCAGTCGTGAACATTGAGAACCAGCACAAGCGCTATTTTCACACCTGTGGAGATACTAAGTATTGGTACTCCAGTACACCGAGACCGGCCGTATGGTGTTGGAGCCTTGCGTTATCAGATCTAAGGCGAAGGCCACTGATGCTATCATGCGCCGGTGGTCTATTCAGGGCATCAAGGGGGGCGCGGTGATGCAAGGATGACGAGACGCGGACTGATCGCAGTGTTGTTGCTGGCCATAGCGAGCCAAGCGATCGCCAATCACGTCGTCGACGACAGCTATACGGTCGCGCGTCGCCTGGACGGGTATCGTTCGCAATATTTGGGGATTGCCTTGCCGGTGATTGCGCCCCGGACCGGACAGACCATGGCCTTCGATCTCGCCTACAAGACGGTGGGCGGCCGGGATCTGCACATCGACGTGTTCGGGCCGGGACAGCAGCGCAACCTTCGACAGGGGCTGGTGCTGGTCCACGGCGGCGCGTGGCGGTCGGGCAGCAAGACGCATTTCTACGCACTCGCCAACCTGCTGGCGCAACGTGGCTACACCGTCTTCCTGCCGGAATATCGCCTGACGCCGGAGCAGCGCTATCCGGCGGGCATGGAGGACATCGCCGATGCGCTGGCCTGGGCGCAGGACCAAGCGTCGCGCTACGGCTTGCGTGCCGATGATATCGCGATTGGGGGGGCGTCCTCGGGCGGGCAGATGGCGTCGCTGCTCGCCTATCGCGGCGGCCGCGCGGGGCGGCCGGCGAACGCCCTGATCGATCTGGACGGCGTGCTCGATGCGAGCAGCCCGCTGGCGTTGCAATACGAGAACGCCGCCGCGCCGCTGGCGCAGTGGCTTGGCGGATCGTTCGAGCAGGTGCCCGATACCTGGCGCGATGCGAGCGCGGCGAGCCATGTCGGGGCCAGGTCCCCGCCGACGCTGATCGTCAGCAGTGGCGCGCCCCGCTTTACCGCCGGGCGCGAGCAGGTAACGTCTGTGCTCAAGCGGAACGGCATCCGAACGACGACCTATGTCTACGCCGTGGCGCCGCATGATTTCTGGCTGTTCCAGCCGTTCCTCGATCAGGCGGTCAACCAGATTACGACGTTTCTGCAGGCCGTCGATGCCGATCAGGCGCGCAAGACCAGGAGATGATGATGACCCGCTTTCCGTTCGTCGGCGCCCTAGTGTTTGCCGTCTCCGCCGCCACCCCCGGCGCGGCAATGGCGGGACAGGGCTTGACCGTCAGCCAGACCTGCTCCGCTGCGCGCAACTGCTTCTCATCGCTAGGGGCGGCGTTGGAGCAGGCGAACCGCGACAGCGACACCGGGTGGGTCACGATCCGCGTCGGGCCGGGCTCCTACCGCGAGAAGGTGACGATCGCGCGGAGCAAGGTCCGCGTGATCGGCAGCGGCGTATCGCGCACGAAACTCCACTTCGACGCCGTCGCGCAGACCGCCGGACACTATCACCGCGATGGCTGGGGCACCGCGGGATCGGCGACGCTGACGATCGACGGCAGCGATGTCGTCGTCTCGGGCATGACGATCGAGAACGACTATGATTACCTCGCGAACGATCGCCTACCTGCCGGCGACAAGGCCAGGATCGGCAACCCGCAAGCCGTCGCGCTGCTCGCCGATATCCACAGCGACCGGGTCAGTATCCGCAAGAGCGCGCTGCTGGGATACCAGGATACGCTGTTCGCCAACGGCAAGCGCCTCGTCGTCAGCGACAGCCTCGTCGCCGGCAACATCGACTTCATCTTCGGCAACGGCATGGTGCTGATCGAGCGATCTGAGATCCGATCGCGGGTCCGCGCCGCGGATACGCGCGGCGAACCGTTCCAGTCGTTCATCGCCGCGCCGTCGACGCTGCTCGATCAACCGGTCGGCATCGTGTTCTATCGCTCGCGGCTGACCCGCGAGGCGGGCGTTCCGGACCGGAGCGTCGCGCTCGCCAGGCCGTGGCATCCGACCAAGCGCTTCCCCGACGGGCGCTACGCCAATCCGCGCGCGGTCGGGCAGGTCTCGTTCATCGACTGCATCATGGACGCGCACATCGCCCCGGACCACTGGGCGACGATGAACGGCACGGCACGGAGCGGCACGATGTCCGACGTCTTCCGCCCGCAGGATGCGCGATTTTTCGAACGCGGTTCGACCGGGCCGGGCGCGAAGCATCGCGATATCGGGATGCCGGCGACTGGGCTTGGCGACATTCGCTCGATAAAAAAGACCGTCTTCGAAGATTGGCCGGAAGCGCGTTAGAGGTTCGCCTCAGGCGTTAGACTATGCTGCTGGCCGGCGCGGTCATTCGGCGCTTTCGACAAGGGTCCGCCGCAACGTCTGGATCTGGTCGGTCAGCAGTTCGAGCTGTGCTGCGGACAGTCCGGTTCGCGCGAAGACGCTTTGCGCGACGCATTCGCTTTCCCGCTCGAGCGCGCGGCCCTTGTCGGTGAGGCGGACGCGCACCTGCCGTTCGTCCCCGGGATCGCGTTCGCGCGTCACGATCCCGGCCGCGGCGAGGCGTTTGACCAGCGGCGTGATCGTGCTCGACTCGAGCGACAGCCTCTCGGCGATCGCGCCGATCGTGCGGTCGTCCTGCTCCCACAGGACGTGGAGCAGGAGATATTGCGGATAGGTGAGGCCGAGCCGATCCAGCATCGGCTTGTACACCCGGCTCATCGCCAACGAGGCGCCGTAGAGTGAAAAGCACAGCTGTCCGTCGAGCGTTCGAGGAGGAGTGGGTGCAGCGTCGATCACAGTGAGCGGACCTATTTGTAAGTGGCAGCGGTCAGGGCTCTGGACGGGAGGCCATCACGCGCCTAATTGTGTATCGCGATAAAGATTACCGCGCAAGGAGTTCACCATGTCGATCGACGTCAAATATACCGCCATCGCCTCTGCAGTCGGTGGCCGCGAAGGTTCAGCCAAAAGCGATGACGGGCGCTTCGAAGCGAAGCTGTCGACGCCCAAGGAGATGGGCGGTGCCGGCGGCGACGGTACGAACCCGGAGCAGCTGTTCGCGGCAGGCTATTCCGCATGCTTCATCGGCGCTTTGAAGGTGGCGGGCCAGCAGCTGAAGGTGAAGGTGCCCGACGACACCAAGGTCACCGCGACGGTCGGGATCGGCCCACGCGACGCCGGCGGCTTCGGGATCACCACCGATCTTGTCGTCGACCTGCCGGGGCTGGACCGCGAACAGGCCCAGCGCCTGATGGATACGGCGCATCAGATCTGCCCGTATTCGAACGCGACGCGGGGCAATGTCGACGTCGGGTTGGCGCTGGCCTGATCGGCCGGAGGGCGGCGACATCGCCGCCCTCCGTCGAACGCTTGAACCCTCGACCGGCAGGTTACCGCCCGGGCCGATAGCTGCGTTCGACATGGCCCTTGAGGTCGTCGGGATAGAAATAGACCGGGCGCAGCTTGCCCTCCGCATAGCGCGCGGTCTGGTCAGCGAAGTGATGCGACGCAGGGTCGCCGCTTTGGCCACCAGCCATCACCGCCATCGCTTTCACACGCGGACCGAATTCGACGATCGCGACGAAGCTGTTGCCGCTGGTGCCGTAATAGCGCTTCGTGCCCGGCCACGGCTTTGCCCCGAACGAGGCCAGGCTGCCCCATTGCGCGGAGGTGAAGGGTACGGGAATGGACGGCTTGGCATCGTCGAAATGCGGCGCGATCGCATCGTCGAGCCGCTGGAATCGGTTGATCTCGCGCCACGGCACGCGCCAGTCGCCGAAGTCCTGCTTCAATCGATCGACCGCAGCCGAAAGCGCGGCCAGCTTGGCGTCCGCCCCGACACGGGTGGCGATATAGTCGGGAACGTTCAGTCGCTCCGCCTGCGCGAAGCTGCCGACCTCGCGCCACAGCTGGTCGCCCCAGAATACCGCGAGGCTCGTCGCGGTGGAGTCGTAGCCCCAGCGGTGGTCCCAGCCCTTCAGCACGGCGATCGGGGCCGCGAGCGTCCGCCGTCGCGGGTCGCTGGCGGGCATGGCCTCCCATGCCGCGACGAGCCCGGGCAGCAACCGCGCAAAGGCGGGCAAATAGGGATCGAACGCCGCCGCCCGCAGGGTGTCGGAGGTCCAGCCGGTCTTGCCCGTCAGCAGCAGGTCGGCATGCACGCCGCGCGCGTTGCCGCCAACCTGGTCCATGTAGCGGGGATACTCCGCGGCCTTCGGGCTGTCGGGACCTGCCGCGCTCCACGGCCAGTCGTTGGTGTTGTGGACCCAGCCGGTGCGCGGCACAGCGACGTTGGGCAGGCTGGCAATGCTGTGAAGGCCGTGCCAGTCGGTCGCCGGATCGCTGCCGTCGACGGGGCGGGTATAGTCGAACCGGTCGCTGCGGACCGGCATGAACTGCGGCATCAGGAACGCGATCTCGCCCTTGCTGTCGGCGAACAGCGTGTCGTTCGACGAGTTGGCCTTGCGCTCGGCGACGGCCATGTAGCTCGCGAGATCGGTAGCCTTGGTACGTAGATAGCTTTGTTCGAGCGCGGGAACGGGCTTCCACATCAGCGCGGTGGCGATCCAGCGCCCTGCCTTGATCGCGACGATCGGACCGTGATGCGTGCGATAAGTGGTGAAGCGCCGCTCGCCCATCGTGCCGTCGGGCTTGCGATAGCGCAGCGTGATGGGCCGCGTCACGACCGGTCGCCGTTCGGCGCCGTAGCGATAGGCATAGCCCTGGCCGCGCCGCACGATCCGTTCGGCGAATTCGTCGATATTGTCGACAGTCGAGGAGGTGTGCATCCAGCCCGCCTTGGGATTGAAGCCCTGATAGATGAAGAACTGGCCCCAGGTGCTCGCGCCATAGGCGTTCAGGCCCTCGGCGCTGGTCATCTGCGCTTCGGAGCGGAAATAGAAGCTGGTGTGCGGGTTGATGAGCAACAGCGCTCTGCCGTTCGCGGTCAGGCGCGGCGCTATCGCGATGCCGTTCGACCCCGACGGCTCGCGCGGTACCATGCCGAGTTCCTCGGGGGTCGGCGGTGTCGGCGTGCCGTAGAAGGTCTTCAGGTCGCTGAGGGATATCCGCTCGATATCGCCGCCGATGCTGCCCTCGGTAAAGCTGAGCGCCATCCAGGGTTCGAAGCGGGTGAGGATCTTGGGCTTGGTTTGCGGGTGCGTCGCGAGATAATAGTTCAGGCCGTCCGCCCAGGCCTGCATCAGCGTACGCAGCCAGGCCGGGCTGGCGGCATATTGCGATTGGAGCTCGGCGGGATCCGCGAACAACCGCTGGCGCAGGTCGGCCCAGAGCGCGTCTTCGCCCTGTGCTTCCGCGGTACGGCCCAGCGCGGTCAGGTAATTAGCCTCGATGCGGGGAAAATCGTCCTCGGCCTGGGCGTAGATGAGGCCGAACACGGCGTCGGCATCCGACTTCCCGCGGATGTGCGGGATACCCCAGTCGTCGCGCGTAATGGTGACGCGGGCGGCCTGCGCCTGCCACCGCGCCGCCTCGGTCGGCGGAGGGCTGGGGGCGGTCGTCAGCATCGCCAACAGGATCACCGGATTGCGCGCGCGCCGAAGGACCTTATCCATGGCGGCAGCGTAAGGCGGGAAAAGGGGAAAGACCATGCGTCGGCGAACGACCAAAATGCTGTTGGCGGCGATGATCCTGCTGGCACCGGCGAGCGCCACGTCTGCGGCGGGGCCAGCAGCGGTTCCGGCGTCGATCCTGCTGAAGCCCGCCGGCGTCTTCGACGGCGTCGACGGGACGGTGCATGTCGGCTGGCAGGTGCTGGTCACCGGCGAGCGGATCGTCGCGGTCGGTCCGAACCTGCCGGTACCCGCCGATACGCGGATCGTCGATCTGGCCGGCGATACGCTGATGCCCGGCATGATCGAGGGACACGGGCATCTGTTCCTGCACCCCTATAATGAGACGAGCTGGGACGATCAGGTCCTGCACGAGCCGCTGGCGCTGCGTACCGCGCGTGCGGTCGCGAACGCCAAGGCGACGTTGCTGGCCGGCTTCACGAGCGAGCGCGATCTCGGCACCGAGGGGGCGGGCTATGCCGATGTCGGGCTGAAGGCGGCGATCGACCAGGGCATCGTGCCCGGACCGCGGCTGTCGGTCGCGACGCGCGCGATCGTGGCGCTGGGTGCCTATGGCCCGAAAGGCTTCGAGCCCGGCGTTCCGGTGCCGCAGGGTGCCGAGGAAGTATCGGGCGTCGACCAGATCGTGGCGGGCGTGCGCCGCCAGATCGCCGCGGGCGCCGACTGGGTGAAGCTGTATGCCGACTATCGCTGGCGGCCGGGCGAGGATAGTCGCGCGACGCTGAGCCTCGCCGAAATGGTGGCGGCGGTCGAGGCCGCGCATGATGCAGGGCGGCCTGTCGCCGTCCACGCCGCGACCGCCGAGGGCATGCGCCGCGCGATCGCGGCCGGCGTCGACACGATCGAGCATGGCTATGGCGGGACCCCCGATATCTTCGCGGCGATGGCGGCAAAGCGGATCGCGCTGTGCCCGACGCTCGCGGCGTCGGACGCGACCGCGCGCTATCGCGGCTGGACGGGCAGCGACCCGGCGCCGCGCGCGGTCGAACTCAGCCGGACGAGCCTGAAGCTGGCGATCAAGGCCGGGGTGCCGATCTGCATGGGCGGCGACGTCGGGGTGTTCGCGCACGGCCAGAACGCCCGCGAGATGGACCTGCTGGTCGCCGCGGGCATGCGCCCGGCGCAGGTCCTGATCGCGGCGACCTCGGGCAATGCGCGGTGGCTGCACCTGGCCGACAAGCTCGGCATGGTGAAACCGGGGCTGCTCGCCGACCTGGTCGCAGTGGCGGGCGATCCCACCGCGGACATCGGCGCCGTCCGCCGTGTTCAGCTGGTCATGAAGGGCGGGGCCGTCGTGTCGGAACGTTCGAGGTGATCGGACGCGTCGGCCCAGCCTGGTCGCACATGCGGTAGGCTTGTCACCCGTCAGCCGAACGCAGCATCTGCCTCGACCGCGCGGGGGGCCAGCAGCATCGCGCGGTGGACCTGTTCCGGCGTGGTGAGCGTGCGGGACGGTTTGCCGATCAGATACCCCTGGATCGCAGCGCACCCCTCCCTGGCCACGATCGACAGCTGGGCCGGCTGCTCGATGCCTTCCGCCAGTACCGGCATGTTCAGGCTGGTGCCGAGCGCCGTGACGGAGCGCAGGATCGAAACCGCCTGCTCGCTGTGCTCGATCTCGGCGACGAAGGATTTATCCAGCTTGATCCGGTCGAACGGAAAGGCGCGAAGGACGTCGAGCGAGGAATAGCCGACACCGAAGTCGTCGAGCGCAATCGCGATACCCATCGCCTTGAGCTGACCGAGTTGATCCAGGGCGAAATCGCGGTCGTGAATGATCGCACTCTCCGTCAGTTCGAGCGAGAGTCGCTCGGCCGGCAGGCCGCTGTCGGTCAGGGCCGATCGTACCGTATCGACCAGTCGTGGATCGGACAGGTGAAGCGGCGAGAGATTGACCGCCACGACTTGGCGATGAGGCCACAGTGCCGCCTCGAAACACGCCTGTCGCAGCACCCAGATGCTAAGCGGCACGATCAGCCCGCATTCCTCCGCGACCGGGATGAAGGTGACGGGAGAGATCGCACCGCGCGTTGGATGCTGCCATCGGATCAGCGCTTCATACCCGGAGATCTCGCCGGTCGTGACCGATGCCTGGACCTGATAGTGAAGCTCGAAGTCGCCGGCGGCAACGGCAGCGCGCAGATCGCTGGCCAGCTCGCGCCGATCGCGGACGGCGTCGTCCATGTCCGCCTGATAGAAACAGGGCTCATCGGAATGCAGCGACTTTGCGCGGTACATCGCCAGATCGGCGCGCGCGAGCAGCGTATCGGCATTGCGTGCGTCATGGACGGCGAACGCCACGCCGATGTTCGCACCGACCGAGGCGGTGAACCGATCGAATTCGAACGGTGCGGCGAACGTATCGCGGAGGCGATCGAGAAACGCCGACAGGTCCGCCGGGGTCGTATAGGAGATCAGCCCGGCGAACTCGTCGCCACCCAGCCGGGCGATATATTCTCCAGCCCTCAACGCTGCCGAGAACCGGGCGGAGAGTGCGATCAACAACTGGTCGCCGGCCTGGTGGCCATAGGTGTCGTTGACCGCCTTGAACCGTGACAGGTCGAGCATGACGACGGCCATGCAGGCATAGCCCGACTTCATTGCCAGACGGCGTCCCAGCTCATCGTTGAAACTCATCCGGTTCGGCAGATCGGTCAGGCCGTCGTGCAAGGCCATTCGCCGCAGGCGACGATAGGATTCGCCCTGACTATGGCCGTCGATCAGGGCACTGAGCGCCGCACAGCCCACCACGAGCATTGCCGCGACCGCGGTCGTGATGGCGAGCGCGGACAGCGTGCCGTCCGACAGGCCATTGCCCAGTTGCAGCACGGCGATGTGCATCGACGCCATCCCGGTGAAATGCAGCGCCGCCACTGCGAGGCCGAGCAACGCGCCCGCGCGTGCGCGTCGCCAGCGCCCTGCGCCCGTCAGCGTATGGAAGGCGGCCGCCGCCAAGACGGAGGACAGGATGATGGAGGCGACGATGTAGTGCCAGTCCCACGTCACGATGCCGTCGATGCGGTACGCCGACATGCCGAGATAATGCATCGCGGAAATCGCCACGCCGATAATCGCGCCGCCCGCAGCGCCGGCCCAACGCCGCGCCATCGCCGCCAAGGCGAGTCCGGGTGCCGCGACGACGATGGCTAGCAACAGCGATGCCATGGTGAGGATCGGATCCAGGACGACCGGCGCATGGGTCCGAAATGCCATCATCGCGACGAAATGCGTCGACCATACCATGGTCCCGGTGCTGACCGCACACAGCATGATCCAGCCAGCCATGCTGCGGCCGATCGCGGACCTGATGCGGCCGAACAATTGCACCGTTGCGGCCGATCCGACCAGGCATACCAGCAATGCCATGACGACCAGCCGCAGGTCATGTTCCTGCGTGATGCACAACGCGATCTTCATCATGCCGCGACACCCGCGCGGTGCAGATCGGCACGCGCTTCCAATACCATCGCCGCCTGGCGCGCCAGGCCAAGCAGGTAGGCGCGCTGGTCGGGGGATGCAGGTGGCCGTCTCACGGTGTCGACGACACACAGGGCGCCAACGTCGATGCCGTTCAGCAGGCGCAGCGGCGCACCGATATAATAGCGAATGAAGGGATCGCCGGTCACGACCGCGAGCGTTCCGAAGCGCGGATCGCTCTGCGGATCGCAGCATTCGAGTGCGCCTTCATGGTCGATCGCATGTCCGCAAAAGCCGCTGTCGCGGGGGATGCAGGACAGTGTCAGCCCGTGCCTCGCCTTGACCCATTGTTCGTCGCTGTGAATCAGGGACAGAAGAGCGATCGGCGCGTCGAAGGCGGCTGCGGCTTCGTTGACGAAGCGGTCGAAGCTCGGCTCCGCCGGCGTGTCGAGAACGCCGAGGCCCTTTACCGCGAGCGAGCGTCGGCGCTCATGGAAGACATTCTTGAGCATCGGCAGGGCACCATCAGACTAGCTACCCTGTGCATATCCACCCGAAATGTTGACGAATTGTAACCGGATCAAAAGGCATTTCGGTGAAACACGACTAGCGTCGTCGCGACGAGTATCCGAAGGTCGCGCCAGATCGTCCAGCCGACCAGATAGGCGAGATCCGCATCGAGCCGGCCTTCGAGGTCTGCGACGTGATCGGTCGCGCCGCGGAAGCCGTTGATCTGCGCCAGCCCGGTGATCCCCGGCTTGGCGGCGTGGCGGTCCCAGTAGCGCTCGCTGATCTCCCAGAACAGCTGTGTCCCGGCCAGGCTTCCCAGCGCATGCGGCCGCGGGCCGACGATGCTCATGTCGCCGCGCAGCACGTTGAAGAGCTGGGGCAGTTCGTCGATGCTGCTCGAGCGCAGGATGCGGCCGACGCGCGTGATGCGCGGGTCGCCGCGCTCGGTGGACCGCGCACCGGCGATGTCGCAGGCGTCGGTGCGCATGCTGCGGAACTTGTACATCGAGAACAGCCGGTTGCCGCGGCCCATCCGCGGCTGGCGGAACAGCACCGGCCCGGGACTGTCGAGTCGGATCGCGAGCGCGACCAGCGCGAGAAGCGGCAGTGCCAGCGTTATCACGACCAAGGCGGTCAGCAGGTCGAAGCTGCGTTTCAACACCCGGTTGCGCGTGTCGAGCGGTCCGAGCGACACGATCAGCGTCGGCTGGCCGGCGTAAGACGAGGACCGCAGCATCCCCAGGTCGATAAGCTCCGGGGTGACCAGTTCGCCCTGTACATTGGCGCCCTGGAGCATCGCCGCCCACAGTGCGCGGCGGTCGACCGGGCACGAGACGATCACGCGTTCCGCGCCGCGCGCCAGCGATCCGAACCGGTCGAGCATGTGCGGATCGGTGACGGTCGGGCGGATGTCGCACTCCGCGGCATCGACGATCGCGGCGTCCAGGACAACCAGGTCGACGCCATCGCGAATCACGAGCGTGGTGATCGGCTCGCCGCGCATCAGGTGCATCGATCGACGATGAAGCGCGATGCGCACCCCGATCAGCAGCAGTGCACCGATCACGCCGCCGAGCGAGATGACGATGCGCGACACGTCGGCGGCGGCATGGAGGTAGAAACCGATCAGCAGCACCGCCAGCAGCGCAGCGCCCAGCGTCTTCACGGCGCCGTACGCGTTGCGCCGCCAGTTGAGGAAGAACTGGCTCGAGTACAGCCGACGATCGGCGGCGATCGCCAGATAGACCGGCAGGATCAGGACGAGCATCCGGGTGCCGGGGATAGCCACCAGGTCGTCCCAGACGAAGCCGAACCGGACGAGGCTGGCGACCAGGAAGGCAACCACGATCGCGGCGCAATCGGCCAGGATCAGCGTGCCATAGGTGCGCAGCCGGATGTGGCGCTTGCCGTTGCGCCCAGACGCCGGGGACGGCGAGGGGGGCGGGCGGGTCACGACGTCGATCTTCATACGCGGCTCACCCGTCGGCCCGATGCCGCGCGACGAGGTCGGCCATCGCCGTCTCGATCATCGCCTGATAGCGGCGGCGGACGTCGCGGCCGTTGAAATGATGGTCGGCGCGCGTCATCGTCACCACCCGCGCGGGCGGCTTGAGCCGACGCGCGTTGCGGCCGAAATGCCGGCCCATCTCGCCAAGTCCGGGATCTTCATCGCTGAAGATCAACAGCGTCTCGACGTCGCGTGCCGCCAGCATCCGCAACTGCTCGCGCACGATCGCGGGTTCGGACCCCGGTGCGGGCGGCATTAGCCCCTTCACCGCGTGGAAACCCTGGGACAGGCCGCGCTTGGCGAGCACGCGTGCGATCCCGAGCAGATCGCCCTTGCCGCTCAGCGCACGCCGCCATTCGGCCGGGTTGCGCATCGAGCGGGCGTAGGAGCGTAGCGTCCGCTTGCTGTTGCGCGCGATGACGCGAAGGTCGTCGCCGTAGTTCCACAGGAATTTCTGCAGGTTGATGATGAAGATGCCGACCACGCGCTCGTCGGCGAGCCCGGCGTTCCAGGCGGCATCGGCACCCGAGCACAGGCCGAACGCGACCACCTTGGGATAGCCATGGCGTTCGAGCAGGTCGATGCCGGCGAACACCTCCGTTAGCCGTTCGGGATCGAAATACGGGCTGCGCATGTTCGCGCCGGCGGGGCTGTCGCCCATCCCGGTGAGGTCCATCCGCAGCGATGCGATTCCCGCCTGCGCGAGCCGCCGGGCAAGTGCCACATAGGCGCGGCCGTCGCCGATGTGGTGACTGCTTCCCTCGTGCAGCAGCAGCGCGGCGACCGGCGCGGCGTGGCCGGTCGGGCGGCAGAGCATCCCGAACACCGCATTGCCGGAACCGAAGCGCAGCGGGATTTCCTCGCAGCCGTCGAGCGTCAGCACCGGCGCGACCGATACCGGTGCTGCGGCGACCGTCTCCGCATGGGGCAGGGCGGCGAGCCAGGTCTCGACCGCGGCGAAGGTAGCCGCGGGCACCTCGTGCGTCGTCGGGTCCTGCATATAGGCGTCATAGTCGACGAAGGGGACTTCGGTGACGGCGGTGCCCTGCGCGCGCAGCGAGGCGGCGAAGGGAGGCAGTTTCCGGTCGGGACGGCCTGGCGCCAGCAACATATGCGGCGCGGGCGGGGGAATGGCGGTCAGGTCGATCGTCGCGATATCGCGCTGGAGCGCGGCGCTCCACAGGAAGCCGTTGGTATTGAGCGGACGATCGGAGTCGAGCTTTGGCACCGGATCGAGGTTCGCCAGGCTGGAGACGCTCGCCGCCGCACGCGTTTCGCGCAGGAACGCCTGCCCGGTCACGATCGGCGCGAGCATCGCCACGCCGACGACACCCTCGATCTCGGCGGCGGCGGCGGCTGCGACCGCGGAGCCCAGCCGCAATCCGCACAGTGCGACCGCGCCGGCGCCGCTCTCCTGGCGCAGACAGGCGACCGCGCGCACTACATCGGCGCGCAACGACGCCAGCGTCACCTCGCCGTCGGCGCTATCGCCGGTGCCGCCATAGTCGAACCGCAGCGTCGGCATGCCCCGCGCGGCAAGCCGATCGGCAAGGATCATTAGCCCGTAATGCGTGCACATCTCCTCCTGCGCGAACGCGGCGCACAGCACGACCCCCAGCGGGGGCGCGGCCGTCGTGGCGCCGGTCGGCGGCAGATGCAGCCAGCCGAACCGCCCTTCGAAGAAGATCGGTGTCATGATCGCCGTCGCACGGTCGAAACGAAGGACGGCACCCCCGGATCAGCCCAGTTCGAGCGTGTCGCGAACGCCGGCCGGCCAGGCGGCGATGTCGAACCCGTGATGGCGCATCAGCGCGAGCACGAGCCGCTCCATGCCGAACCCGACGCACGCGGTCTGCGCCTGCTCGCCATCGGCGGTCTTGATCCCCCAGGTGTCGGCGAAATAGGTCATGTGGTAGTTGAAGCTGAGGCACGCGGTGGCCTCGAGCCCGTCGTTGACCGGGATCAGCAGCTCGAACTTCAGCGCCTGCGCGCGTTGCGCCTCCGCCATCAGCTTGCCGCCACGGCCGAAAAACGGATCGTTGGCGACCTCCAGTTCGAACGGCAGTTCGAGCGCCGCGACGAACGCCTGGCCGCGCTCCATCCAGGTTTCGCGGAAGGCGATGACCTGTTCGGCGGTGCCGATGCGGACATATTCCCGCATCCGGAACATCTGGAATCGCGTCGGTTCGAGCGAGGGTTCGTGACGGAAGCAATAGGAGGCGACGTCGACGACATGCCCGTCGTCCGCCAGCACGCCGCGCTTGGCGACGATCGGATAGACCGGGTAGCAGGCCGCCGGGGTCAGCACGAGGTCGGCGGGCTGCTGGTCCTGCAGCCAGTCCTCGCCGCGCTCGATCTGGCCGAGCAGGGTACGGTGCGCGCGCTCGTCGCCGCAGAAACAATGCACGGTTCCCGCGAGTTGCGGGAAGTTCTTCATATAGCCGCTCTTCTCGAACACCGCCTGCGCCATCGCCGGCGGGAAGCGCATCACCTCGGCCTGCTGGTCCAGCCCGGCGCGCGTGATCGCCTGTTCGATCCCGTCATGAATGCGTTCGAACACGCCGCTGCGGCCCCAGACGCCGTCGACGCCGGTCTGGAACAGGATACCCTCGGCGATCAGCCGTTCGCGAAACCCGGTGTCCATGACTGTCAGAGCCTCCCCAGCTCGGATCGTTGCGCGAACAGCAAAGCGCCGGTGTTCGCCGCGACGCGGTCGTTGTTGATCATCAGCTGTGCGGACAGGATGTCGCGCAGATGGCGACCGACACTGAACTCGGTGTCGTTCTTGTAGCCCGCCATACCGCAGATCAGCATCGCGTGCAGCACCGCCTGATGGCACATTTCCGACGCGTCGTATTTGAGCATGTTGAGCACAGTCGCGCGGGCGATGCCGACAGGCCAGCGGGCGTCCGCTTCGGACATCACGTCGCGATCAGAGCCGAGTGCATGGCTGGCGTCGTAGCTGGCGATCAGGACCGCAAGCCGTGACTGGATCGATTCGAGCAGTCCGACCGCCTGCATCAGCCGGGTCGATCCCAGCGTCGGCGCGTTCGGCTGGCGGCGTGCCTGCGCGCGGAGGAACTTGCGCGCCCGCGTCACCGCGGCCACCGCGATCCCCGTCCAGACGCCGCCCCACAGCAGGTGCGAGACCGGAAGCATGGTTTCTGCGGCGATATCGGCGAACGGTGTCGCGAAGACCTGGTCGGGTACGCCGGCAGCGACGCATTCGAACCCGGTGCTGCAGGTGCCCCGCATCCCGAGAGAATCCCAGCCGCTCGTCGCGGTCATCGTGCAATCGCCGCGCGAGATGGTGACGAGGACCTGGCTGGACGCCGGGGCCTCGCGATCCGCGCGCGCGGTCAGCAGGAACAGATCGGCATAGCCGCCATAGGAGACGGTGGTGGCATGCTTGGTCAGCGTGAAGCGATCTTCGTCGATCTCGACCGCGCACAGGCTGGACCGCATGTCGCCGCCGATCCCGACTTCGGAGGTGATCGACGCGAGCAGCAGTTGGTCGCTGGCGATGCGGCGTGCGAGGGCTTCGTACCAGTCCTGATCGAGGCCGTGCATGACGATGCAGGCGACCTGGATCTGGTGCATCGCGAAGATCATCGCGGTGGAGGCGCAGGCGCCCGCCAGTCGCTGGCAATAGCCGACCAGCGTTCCCATCGTCGCGCCGTCGCCGCCGAGTGGCTCCGGGATCATCGCCCCGAGCAGCCCCTCTTCGCGCAGTGCGGCGATCGCCTCGGTCGGAAAGCGCCCTTCGCGGTCGACCGCATCGGCATGCGCCGCCGCGACCGCGACGACGCGATCGATCGCGGACTGCGATGCCTGGCTCATGAGCGCGCGGTCATGCAGCAAGGGAATCGCCCTGCAGCTTGGCGATGGCCGCCACGAGCGTGTCGATGGTGCGGAACGTCGCGCGGTTCAGCAGCGCGTCGGGAAATTCGACATCGAAGGCCTCCTCGATGCCCAGCATCACCGTCACTGTCGCAAACGAGGTGAGGCCTGCGGCAAAGAGGTCCTGATCGGACCCGACAGTGGCGACGGGGACGGCGAGTCCGCCGACGTCCTCCAGAATGCCGCGAAGCTGATCTTCCATAGTAACGCCCTCGAACTGGAGATTTTCCCGGCGATAGGACCTTGAGGCCATCAGCCGGATCCCGCCTTCGCGGCTACGCGCCGGCGGTTAAGATTGCGTCACCCCTTAGGGGCGACGCTGACGATTGCGACGTAAATCGGTCACGACCGACGCCAGGAAGCCAACGCTGCTCGGCCCATAACGTCGCATCATCCGCCGCGGTTCGAGCAGAATACGCCATAGCCATTCGAGATTGAGCCGGACCATCATCGCCGGCGGCGGCACGGTAAGCCCGAGCGCGATCTTGAACGACTGGCCGACGCACAGCGCCCAGCACGGCGGCAGCAGCGGCCGGTGGCGATGGACGAAGATCTCGCTGCGGGGTGCGCCGACGCACAGGAACAGCAACGTCGTCTCGAAATCGGCGATCCGCTCGGCCAGGCCGACGCCGTACGCCGGGTCGTTCTCGAACCCGAACGGCGGGATCAGCATGTCGTACGCGGCGTCGGGGATATGGTCCGCGATCCACGCCCGGATCGCCTCCGCGGTCTCCTCGCCGTCGACCACGAAGACCATGCGGTGCGCGGCGAGGCGATCGGGCTCGGCGAGCATGGCGTCGACGACTTCGCGACCGGTGATGCGGCCCGGCAGCGCCTGCCCCCGAAGCTGGGCGTAGCGGAACACCGGGAAGCCGTCGGCGACGACGATCTGCGCACCCTGCATCGCCGCGGCGAACTCCGGGTTGCTGCGCATGTCGGCGATGTGCTGGATGTTCGGCGTGACGAACAGCCCGACCCCCTCATGCGCGGTGCGCGGGGTGGTGAGCATATAGCTGGCCGCCTGGGCGACGTCGAAATCGCGCAGGCGCATGCTCAGCAGCGGCTTGCGCACCCGACGCTCGACGCCGGTATAGGGGGGCGGCGGCTTCGGGCCACCGGAGAGCTGTTCCATAGACCGTCCCGAACGAGGCATGCGATGTTGCCAACGCCGCCGAGATTTCGACAGGCTGCCGGTTACGCGCCGGTTATTAAGACATGTTTACGGTTCAGGCGAATGTAAGGAATCGTTACAGGCGGTTAACCCGTGGGCAGCGTTTTGCGGCTACCGAGCGCGCATGATCATCGATGCCTCCGAATTGCCCGACGCTACGCTGTCCGCCCGGGTGTGCATCGTCGGCGCTGGCCCGGTCGGGATCTCGCTGGCGCTCTCGCTTGCTGAAGCCGGGGTCGAGGTACTGCTGCTCGAAGCGGGTGGTGCGGAGCAGAGCGACGCCAGCCAGGCGTTCTACGAGGGGGCGGTGGCCGATCCGGCGATGCACAGCCCGCTCGACGAATATCGCGAACGCCGGCTCGGCGGATCGACGACGATCTGGGGCGGGCGCTGCATGCCGTTCGATCCGATCGACTTCGAACAGCGCGACTGGATACCGCACAGCGGCTGGCCGATCGGCCCCGACGCGCTCGCGCCCTATTACCCAGGCGCGAACAGGCTCTGCGAGGCGGGTGCGTTCGCCTACACCACCGAAAGCGCGTTCGGTCGGCCGATGCGACCGATGATCGCGGGGTTCGACGGCGAAAGCTTCACCACCGACACGCTGGAGCGGTTCAGTTGCCCGACCGATTTCGGGACACGCTACCGCGATCGGCTGGCGCAGGCGCCAACGCTCCGGGTGGTGCTTAACGCCGCGGTCACCGAGATCGATCTCGACGAGGGCGGGGCGATCGTGACCGGCCTGACGGTCCGGACCGCAAGCGGCGGCACGATCGCGGTAAACGCCGATCGGTACGTGTTGGCGATGGGTGGCCTCGAAACTACACGGCTGCTGCTGGCGAGCCGGCGGGTGCAGGCGGACGGCATCGGCAATCGCCACGGCGTGCTCGGACGCTATTACATGTGTCACCTGGCGGGGACGATGGGGGTCTTTCGTGCTGCCGGCGGGCGCGACGCGGTGTGGCATGGCTATGACGTCGCCGACGATGGCAGCTATTGTCGGCGCCGCCTCGCGTTGCGGCCCGAGGTCCAGCGCACGCACCGCGTCGGGAATTTCGTCGCGCGGCTGCATCACCCGCGGATCGCCGATTCGCATCACGATACCGCGGTGCTGTCGGCGCTGTATCTCGGCCGCAGCCTGGTGCCGAAGCAATATCGCAAGCGGCTAGGGGATGCCGATCCCGACGGCTTTTCCGGCACGCTGCGCCATCTGGCCAACGTCGCGCGCGATCCGATCGGCGTGGCGCGGTTCGCTCAGGGCATGCTGCTCGGCCGCAAGCTGGCGGCGCGGAAATTCCCGTCGATCGTGGTGACGCCGCGCAGCGGGGCGTTCAGTCTCGATTTCCATGCCGAGCAAGAGCCCAATCCGGACAGCCGGGTCCGGCTCGGGTCCGATGTCGACGCTTGGGGCATGCCGCGGCTGCTCGTCGACTGGCAATATACGCGCGGCGACGTCGTCACGGTGCAGGCCTCGCTGGACCTGCTGGCGCGCGATCTGGCACGGTCGGGCTGCGGTACGTTCGACTACGACCCGGACGCGGTCGAGACCGAGATGACGCGCTACGGCGCTTATCCCGGCCACCATATCGGCACCGCACGGATGGGCAGCGACCCGCGGACCAGCGTCGTCGATGCGGATTGCCGGGTGCACGGGGTCGCCAATCTCCACGTCGCCGGTGCGGCTGTGTTCCCGACCTCGAGCCAGGCCAACCCGACGCTGACCGCGGTCGCGCTGGCGTTGCGGCTCGCCGACCATCTGAAGGGTCTGTGATGCGGATATTGGTACTGGGCGCCGACGGCTTCGTCGGACGGCGGGTCGTGACCGCGCTTGCTGCCGCCGACTGGGCCGTGCCGGTCGCGGGCGGACGCCGTGCACGGGCCGACTGCGTCGTCGAGCGGATCGTGCTCGACGCGACTGACCACACCGCGGTCGCGCAAGCGGTCGGACAGGTCGACGCGGTGGTCAACTGCATCGCCGCCGATGGCCCCGCGATCGTCGCCAACGCCGCAGCGCTCGCCGCCGCGATCGGCGACAAGCGTCTCGTCCATCTCAGCTCGATGGCGGTCTATGGCGCGGCGACGGGGGTCGTCGACGAGGATACACCGATGCATGCCGACAATGGCGCCTACGCCGTCGCGAAGGCCGAGGCCGAGCGCCGGCTGGCGGTTTTGCCGAACGCGGTGATGCTGCGACCCGGCTGCATCTACGGACCTGGCAGCCCACAATGGACTCAGCGTATCGCTGACCTGCTGGTCGCGAACCGCATCGGCGATCTTGGCGCCGCGGGCGACGGGTGCAGCAATCTGGTGCACGTCGACGACGTCGTCGCGGCGGTGCTGGCGAGCCTGCAATCCCCCGAAGCGGCCGGGCGGGCGTTCAATCTCGCGATGCCCGGCGCACCCGACTGGAACGGCTATTTCCTCGCGCTCGCCCAGGCGATCGGCGCGGTACCGGTGCGGCGCGTGCCGGGCTGGCAACTCAAGGTCGAGAAGCTGGCGGCGATCCCGCTGAAGCTCGGCGAGCGCGCGTCGCGCCGGTTGCCGCCACCTATACCGCCATCGCTCGCGCGGCTGTGGCGTCAGGACATCCGGCTGAGTTCTGCGCGCGCCTCTTCGGTACTGGGGATGTCCTGGACCTCGCTCGCCGAGGGTGTGGCGGATTCGGCGGCGTGGTATGCGGGCCGGCCACGCATCGACGCGTAGAGCGCACCCAGCGGCACGAAGCCCAGGCGGCGCCGAGCGACGATCGTCACCGCGATCGCGCTGAACACCATCGTCAGCGTCACCGCGGCGGCGGCGCCATGCGCACCGAACGGCGGCGCGAGAATCGCGAGTCCGGCGAGCAATATCACCAGCGCAACCGTGTTCACCCGGACCAGCGACCGTGCATAGCCGGTCATCCCGAGCAGTTCGGGCGTGGTGGTGGACAGCGTCGCTGCGAGCTGGCCGATCAGCAGGATCCGCAATGTGAGGGTCGCACCGACGAAACTGGGGCCGAACAGCCCCAGGATCCGCCCGGACTCGATCGTGACGAGCGCGATCGGCAGGATCGCCAGCGCCAACGCATAGCCGACCGCCTTGGCCGATTCCTGCGCCAGCCCGGCCTTGTCGCCGAGCGCGTAGAGCCGGGCGAAGCGCGGCGACACCATCGATGCGACCCCGCCGACGAACATGTAGATCACCAGCACGACGCGCCATGCGATCGAGTACAGCCCGGCCTCGGCGGTGGGGGCGACGATGCCGAGCACGAAGGTCGGCGCCGCGCTGATCAGCAGCTGGACGATCTCGAGACTGAAGAGCGACAGCCCCGTCGCGACCAGCGGGGCGGGGCGGGTGTACGCGTGCACGACGTCGTCGCGCCTGGCGGGCAGGCTGGCGATCAGCAGGCCGCCGCCGATCAGCGTCGACACGACCATGCTCGCCGCGACCGCGGTCAGCGCATGTGCATCACTCATCTCGAACACCACGGCCATCGCGCAGAACGCGGCGGGCCACAGCCAGGTATAGACGACCTGGCTCAGCGTCACCCGGTGCAGCCCGGCAAGCGCGCCCGCGCATACCGTCGTGATGTTCTGGGGCACGACGATCGCCGCACCAATCAGGAATAGCGGCACCATCGCTGGCTTGTGCAGGACGTGGACCGCGAGCGGCCAGGCGATCGCGGCCATGATTGCGGCGATCCCGGTCGAGAACAGCCCGACCAGCAGGAACGCGCGGATCATCGACGCGCGCGCGGACGCGGTGTCGCCATGGGCCAGCGCGCGGGCCATCTCACGCGTCAACGCCTTGTCGATGCCGAGACGGCCGAGCCCCGACACGAACGTGATCGTGCCGAACACGATGTAGAACGCGCCGACCTCGTCCAGCGTGAGTTGCAGCGCGATCAGCAGGTGCATGCCGTAGCGGAACGGCAGGTCGATCAGGCGCGTGCCGGTGGTGACGAGTGCGCTGCCATATTGCGCACGCAGGCGCGTCAGTCGGTCAGCGAGCATCTGGGGTAAGCACGAACAGGGTAACACTTTGCGGCGGGAGGACGGCGGGGAGCCGGCCGGCGCGATAGCGCGTGACGGCGAGCGGCGCGAGGGCTCCGTTGACCAGCCGCGCCCCGCCGATCGTGCCTTTCGCCGCGAAATGGGACAGTCCGACTGCAATCGACGCCGGCCGGTCGATCTGCTTGTTGATCGCCAGCACGGTGAGCGTGCCGTCGCGGCGCAGCGCGGCAAAGGTCGCGACCGAGTCGGGATCGGGCGCGCGCGCGGCGACGCTGGTGTCGCCGAAGCCGCTGTTCCTGCCGTCGTAGTTGCGCAGCAGCTTCATCGCCAGATAGGTCGGCGTGCCGCGTGCCGGTGCCGCCCAGCGCGCCGCCATGTACAGGTTCTCGCGGCCGAAGATGCCCAGCACGTCGGCCTGCGCGGTCGCGCCGTTCATGTGGCGCTCGGCTCCCCAGTT
Organism: Sphingomonas sp. R86521; assembly: GCF_042466235.1. Taxonomy (NCBI): domain Bacteria; kingdom Pseudomonadati; phylum Pseudomonadota; class Alphaproteobacteria; order Sphingomonadales; family Sphingomonadaceae; genus Sphingomonas; species Sphingomonas sp. R86521. Next base: position 1,828,535 of record NZ_JAXHBY010000001.1, read on the forward strand.
ATATTCGGTGATCGCGAGCGGCGTGCCGGGGTAATAGTGATCGCGCGCCCAGCCGCGCATGCGGGGGATCAGCGCGACGCGGTCATCGATCCAGCTGCTGTCGACATAGTCGGGATCCCATAGCGACCGGGTCGACCGGTTGCGCAGCCGCTGCATCGCCGCGGAGACGTCGTCGCCGTTCTCGCGATATTCGCCGCCCTGCGGGTAATAATGGACGCTGATGACATCGATCGTACGTCCAGCCTGCTTCAATCGGCCCAGCAGCCACGGCATCAGGTCGAGCCCGCCGGTCTGGTCGCGGCGGTCGGGCAAATCGGCATAGCCGTGCGCATCGCCGACCTGCTGGTCGAAGCCGCTGTAGCGATAGCCGTTCCAGCCCCATTCCTCGGGCCCTACGACCATCGCCGACGGATCGACCGCCTTCACCATCCGCGCATAGGCGACGATGCGCTGCGCGAGATCGGCCGCGTGGAGCCCGACCGGGTGGACGTCGCGGTGGATGTCGTGCCAGCGGCTCGGCTCGTTATCCATCGCGTAGAAGCGCACGCCGCCCTTCGCCGCGGTGCCCCAGCGCGCGACCAGGCTGGCGATCCACGCGCGCTGGTTGGCGAGCGTGTCGGGGGTGGCGGCATCGTGCGGATCGTTGCCGGTGATCCGCGTGCCGTCGGTGTGCAGCCCGTTGCCCGCATCGGGGAAGCCGGGATCCTCGACCGCCTTTTGCCAACCGTATCTGGCCACCGAGAAGCTCGGTCGCTTGCCGCCATCGGGCGCGAGTTTCGCGACCCAGCCGATCATCGGCACCGTGACCATCGCCGCGGCGCCACCGGCTCGCGTGCGTTCGACGAAGCGCGTGCCATATTGCGCGGGCTCGTCGGGATCGATCGCCATGCTCTCGAAATACCAGTCGCGGCCGGCGTTCCGCGCCTCGTGCCGCCAGTCGTAGAGCGACGCGCTGTTGCCGCCCGCGCGGTTGAGCGTCAGGTTGAGGTCGGTGATCGTCGCGGCATCGGCGAAGGATACGCCGTAAATCAGCGGGCTGATCGCGTGACGATCGGCGGCGGCGTCGACCGCGATCTGGGTAACGCCGCTGTCGGGAGGTGGCGGGGACGGGGGCGGGGCGAACGACGCGGTCGCGCACAGCAGCGCCGGCATCAGGGCCGCGCGGATCAGCATCGCTGCGGCCTGCGTCGGCGTTCCAGCACATACACCGCGATCGCCAGGATCACGCCGAACTCGCCCGGCGCCATCGTCAGCGGGTAGAGTTCCGAGATCAGCACCGCATAGACGACATAGTCCTGCAACGCGCCGAGGAACGGATCGTCCGCCAAATCGCGCGCCCGGCGGACCAGCACGAACGCGCGCGCCGGGATCGCGAGGATTAGCGCTGCGCCCAACAGCCCGAATTCGAACACCACGCCGACCCAGGTGATGTCCGCCAGGAAGAAGAAATGGTTGAAATAGGTCATCAACCCCGCCGGATCGATCGGGCTGATCGTGCCGACGCCGAACAGCCAGCGGAACGGGCTCAGCCCCAGAAAGTCGACCGCCTTGACGGTCGAGATCCAGCGGACGTCGAACCCCGAATTGGAGTCGGTGCTGAACACCGACGCGACATAGGGGACAGAGAACAGCGCGATGAACGCCAGCGGCAACAACGCGACGAGCAGCAGACGGGTGCGCGCGCTGGCGGCGGTAAAGGCGGTGATCGCGGCGACCGCGGCGATGCCCAGCACGGTCGACCGCGTCCGGACCAGGCCGACCACCAGCCCGAACCCGATCGCGGCGACCACCAGCCACAGCCAGCGCCGCGTCGCGAAGAAGCGGCGATAGGCGTAGAAGATGCCGATCAGTCCGAAATACATCGGCATGCGGATACGGTTGCCGCGGCTGTCGTGGCTCAGCAGCGGCGATTCTCCGAGGACGTATTTGTCCTTGTACCAGGATTGCGGCGCCGCGCCCCAGGTCAGCAGCAGGATGACATAGGTCACCGCGCCCCAGATTAGGAACGCGATCGCGATCTCGCGGAGCGGTGGCTGCATCCAGCGCAGCAGCCCCAGGAACGAGAAGAAATACAGGATCGGCAGCAGTTTGACCTGTGCCGCGAGCCCGACGAAAAAGGTCTGTTGAAAGGTCGATATCGCGATGAAGGTCGGCACCAGCGTCAGCCAGACGAAGCTGATCAGGATCTGTCGCGATGCCTCGGGTCGCGCGCCGCGGAACAGCAGGAACGCCAGCGGCAGCGACAGCAGCGGAAAGACCTTCGACAGCGCCCATAGCGGCGCCGCGTCCTTCATGTAGTGAAAGCTCTGCCCGAACAGCGGCAGGACGACGGCGAGCACCAGCACGCGCCGCCATTCGATGCCGGGAACGACCCCGGACACGTCGCGGGCCGGCAGGCGCGTGTCGCCGAGGCCCGGCCAGACGGCGTCCGGCGTCATCTTCCGGTGACGGTGTTCACGTTGCCGTTGCCGATGCTGTAGTTGAGGCTGCGGCTGAACGGCAGCAGGCGGTTGATATACTGGTCGACCCAGACATTGGCCTCGGCGATCGACGATTTCGGGACGAACACGATGTCCTGCGACAGCAGCGGCTCGGCGCCGCCGGGCCCGCCGTGGCGGACATAGTGACGCAGGTCGATATAGCGCTGGACCGGGATGCCGTTGGCGTCGCGGCGGATCACCACCACCTTCTTCGACCGCGCGGTGTCGAGCAGCCCGCCGGCGACGATCACCGCCTGCAGCGCATCCATGCCGCCGGTCAGCTTGATCGCGCCGGGCGATCGCACCTCGCCGCCGACGAAGACGCTCGCGCCGTACTGGCGGATCGTCAGCGAGGGGCGGGCGTCCTCGACGATGCCCGACCGTCGCAGCGCCGCGGCGATCGTCGCGGTCGCCTGCGCGATCGTCGCGTTGGCGAGCAGGATGTTGCCGACCTGCGGCATCGTGAAGCGGCCGTCGGGGCCGACCGGCCCGTCATGGTTGAGCTCGGCATTATAGGGGAAGCTGACCGACAGTTCGTCGCCAGGACTGATTCGATATTCGGGCGAGGGGGCGATCGCCGCCGTGGCCGCGATGTCCTGCGCCCCGGCTGGCGCGATGCCCGGCGTGACGCCAGCGCCCGCGAAAAGCAGCGCAGCGAACAGGCCGAAACCCCATCGCCGGGCGTTCGAAATTGGGACGCGCACGATGATCCTTTCGACAGCGGCCGTTGACGTAACCGCGATACCCGTGAAGGTTTAACGGAAAAATAAGCGTGGCGCATGATAAGCGCTTTCACCGCGACCCGTTCGAGGCGCTAGAGACCGGGCGAATATGTAGATGCTGGAATTCCCGGCCTTGATCAAGATGCAGGACCGAACGAGCGGCACCAGCCAGGTTGCGCTGCGTGATTTCCTGAACAGCATTTTCTACCATCGCCGTGCGGTGGCGATCATCTTCGTCGGTATCGTTGCGCTCGGACTGCTCGCCGCGCTGCTGCTGCCACCGACCTATCGTGCCGAGGCGCGGCTGCTCCCCCTGAGCGCCGGCATCTATGACATGCAGTCGGCCAATGGCGCGACCTCGCCGACCCAGGTGCTCGACCCGGTCGGCGTCGTGAACGTCGAGATGCAGCTGCTCGGCAGCCTGGAGATCCACCGCGCGCTGGTTCGCAAGCAACTCGGCGCACGCGCGACCGACGCCGAGGTGAACCGGGGGCTCAACCAGCTCGAATCGAAGCTGCACGTGACCAAGGCGACCGACGCCAACGTCATCGAACTCACCTACACCGCACGCGATCCCGATACCGCCGCCAGCGTCCTGCGCGGCCTGCTGAGCGAGTATTTCGAGAATCGCGCCAACGTGCTGACCTCGGGCCGCGTCAAGTTCCTGGTCGGCCAGCGCGACAAGGTGAAGGCGCAGCTCGATGAGGCCAACGCGCAGATCGTCGCGTACCAGCAGCAGAACAACGTTGTCGACATCGCCGCGCAGATCGCCGGCGCGGTCCAGCAGGACGACCTGCTGCGCCAGCACAAGCTCGATTCCGAAGCCTCGCTTGCCGATGGCCGCACCAGCGTCGCCAGCCTGCAGTCGGGCGCAAAAGGCGTGCCGGCGCAGGTGGAACTCTATTCGGACAACACCGAATCGGCCCGCACGCTCGGCGAGATGCAGGCGCAGGTGCTGCAACTGCAGAGCAAGCGCGCCGACCTCGCGTCGCGCTACATGGCGGGTGCGCCGATCGTGGTGCAGGTCGACAAGCAGATCGCCGGGCTGCAGGGATCGATTGCGCGGCACAAGGGCGGCCTGGTGATGACGCGCCGCACTGGCCGCAACCAGGTCTACGACACCTCGCAGGATCGGCTGATCCAGGCGCGCGCATCGGTGGCAGGCGAATCCGCGCGCAGCGGCACGCTCAACGGCCAGATCGCCGCGTCCGCGGCGCGACTGAAACAGCTGATCGCCGTATCCGACACCATCGCCCGGCTGAAGCTCGACCGCGACGTGCTGGCCGATACCTTTCGTACGCTGTCGACGCAGGTCGAACAGGCCAGCGTCCAGCTCAACCAGACCACCAGCGCGGGTAGCCCCAACGTCCGCATCATCGAGGCTCCGACGCCGCCGAGCAGCCGCAGCAATCCGCCGATGCTGCTGATCGCCGGCAGCATCCTGGCGGCGATCCTGATCTCCGGATCGGCATTGCTGGTGCTGTCCAGCCTGCGCGATACCTTCCTGGCGCCGACCGACGTCGAGCGTACGCTCGGCCTGCCGGTGCCCTATGCGCCGCTCGCGCGTGTCGGCGGCAAGGCCGGCAACCGCGACTATGGCCGGCTGATCTCGGGGATCGACACGCAACCCAGGCGCGCGGGCGGGCAGGGCGGCAAGACGCTGCTGCTGCTCGCGCCGAGTTCGCGGAAGAGCCTGCAGTCGGCCGCACTCGGCCTCGGCATGGCGCTCGATCACCGCACCCCGCGGCGCGTCGTACTGGTCCGCTTCGCCGAGGGCGCGACGGTACCCGCCGATGGCAGCGAGATCGAGATCGAGCCGGTCGAGGGTCTCGCCACCTGCGTGATCGGGACCGCGGCGTGCTCGGCGCGTCGCCAGGATGCGAAGCTGCTTGCGGACCTTTCGGCGCACTTCGACTATGTGATCGTCACCGGGCCGCCGACCACGGCGTCGTTCGAGACGATCGAGCTGTCGTCGATCGTCGATGTCGTGCTGCTGGTGATCGAGGCGGAACAGACGCGCCGGCCGGTGGCGCGCGACCTGGTCACGCAGGTCGAATATACCGGCGCGAAGATCCTCGGGGTGATGTTGCTCGGCAGGCGACAGCATATCCCGCAAGTCCTGTATCGCCTGCTCATCGAACGTCGGTTGTCTGCCTCATGAAGATCAGCGCTATCCTGCCGCTCAAGACCAAGGGCCGCCATTACGCCGAGAACGTCGCGCGCTGCGACATCCTGTTCTCGTCGTTGCGTCATTTCACAGACCCGTCGCTGTTCGACCGGATCCTGATCGTCGTGCCGAACGACGAGCTCGAGGCGGCGCAGCACTATGCGAAAGCGTGGAGCGATTTCCCGGTCAAGGTGATGGACGAATCGGTGCATTTCGCGATGTTCCGCGAGTTCAGCGCACCGCATCAGATCCGCCCGTGGCACCGCCAGCAGATCATCAAGCTGGCCGCCGCCGGGTTGATCGATACCGAATATTTCATGGTGTTCGACCCCGACGTGTTCGCGTTGCGCGCGTTCGACGAGGCGACGCTGCTCCCGGGTGGCAAGGCGCTGACGCACTACCAGCCGCGCGCCCGGGAGGCACGGTATTGGGAGGCATCGGGCACGCTGCTTGGGCAAGACCCGCATCTGGAGCGCGATGCGATCTGGTGGACGCCGGCGCTGCTCTCGGCGACGATCTGCCGGTCGCTGCATCACCGTCTCGAAGAGCAGCACGGCGAGCCGTGGATGCGCGTCCTGCTCTCGCGCTACATGGTCGATTGGACCGAATACACGCTCTACTGGCTCAACGCCGAGCGTGAAGGCCTGCTCGACCGCTTCCACACCCCGCCCGCGCCCGGCATGCCCGAACTGCATGCCGACGAGAGCGTATGGTTCGCAGGCCGCGACGGCCACGGCCTCGACCGCTGGGACGCCGCCAAACACATGGGCGACGAGGGCAAGGGCCTGTTCGCGGTGGTGCAGAGCAACACCCGGATATCCCCGCAAGCCGTCGCCGCCAAGCTCGCGCCGTTCATGACGATCGACCTCCAACCCTTCGATCGCCACCACAGTCTGCCGCTCAAGGCGATGGAGCTATACTCCGCCGTGACGCGCCGGATATTGCGTACGCTTCACCGCTGAGTTTTGTCCGTCCGCGGTTTGTGACTGTAGGCCGTGCTTGCCACACCCGGTAAGTGACGGTCTTGGTGCAGTAATATATCGGTGGCATCGACCTGGACTCTCTAAAAGGTGATCGTTGCCGTCGTTGATGACACGGGGGCGGTGTTGGTGATCATCCGGCGCGCGCTACGGTGGTTGCTTCCAGGCCTCAAAGCCCCGATGCGGTCAGGCCGGGATGATCGTCCGGACGACGGCCCAGCGGCCAGTGAAACTTGCGGTCGGCGTCGGCGATGGGGTGTTCGTTGATGCTGGCGATGCGGCGTTCCATCAGGCCGTTGGCATCGAACTGCCAGTTTTCATTGCCGTACGCGCGGAACCAGTGACCGCTGTCGTCGCGATATTCATAGGCGAAGCGGACGGCGATGCGGTTGGCGGCGTGCGTCCAGACTTCCTTGATTAAGCGGTAGTCCAGCTCACGGGCCCATTTGCGCGTGAGGAACGCCTTGATCTGGTCGCGCCCGGTGACGAACTCCGCGCGGTTCCGCCACTGGCTGTCGGTGGTGTAGGCGAGGGCTACGCGGGCCGGGTCCCGGCTGTTCCAGGCGTCCTCGGCCAGCCGCGCCTTGTCGGCGGCGGTCGCATCGGTGAAGGGAGGCAGCGGTGGACGGCTCATGATGGGGTTCCTGATCGTAGTTTGAGGGCGGCAAGTTCGGCTTCGAGTTCGGCGATGCGTGCGTCCCGTTTCGCCAATCCTGCCGCGACGGCGGCCGCATCGATCTTTTGCGGGATATGCTGGGGACAGTTGACGTCCCATGCCTCGACCTCGAACAGGATGACCTGCTCGGGCCGAGCGCGGTACCCGTCGGGCATCAGCGCCGCCGCCAAGGCGGGATCATCCGCGACGACCCGCGCCCGACCCCAGATCTTGACGCGGCGGCGGTTCGCATAGTCCATCAGGAACAGGAACGCGCGGTCGTTGTCGGCGAGGTTGCCGGTCGAGACATATTGTCGGTTACCGGCATAGTCCGCAAAGCCGATGGTCTGCGCGTCGATTACGCGGATGAAGCCCTTCGGGCCGCCGCGGTGCTGGGCATAGGGCTGCCCCGCGGCGTTGGAGGTGGCGAGATACGCGGTATCGATTTCGGTGAGGAACTCGGCGAGATTCTCGTCGATCACGGTGTTGAACCCGCCCCGCGCTTCCTGCTTGGCGTAGGCTTCGCGCGAACCGCGCGCGGTCTGGAACGCCTTTACAGAGGGCGTGAAGGCGATGTCGCTCGATGGTCTGGTCATGTTCGCCTCCACGCGCTCTTGGGGTTACTTCCTGGCTTTCACGCGGGCGTCGTAAAAGCTGATGATGTGGTCGGCGATGTAGGGAAGATTGTCCTCCGTCGCGAAATGTCCGGCGTTGAGCCGGTGGATCTCGGCATTGGGCAGATCCTTCAGATAGGATTCACCGCCTTCGGGCGTGAAGAACACGTCGTGCTGGCCCCAGAAGATCAGAGTCTTCGGCTGCTGGTTGCGCAGGAACGCCTGCCACGCCGGATAGAGCGCGACGTTGTTCCGGTAGTCGTAGAACAGGTCGAGCTGGATCCGCAGGTTCGTCGGCCCTGCGACCGACGCCGCATCGCTCTCGTAGCTCTCCGGCGCGATCAGTTCGGGATGGCCGGCACCGCCGAGATAGACAGTGTTCTTGATCGCATCGAGCGTATTGAACGCGGCGAGTGCCGCTTCGTTCGCCGACGTGCGGTCGACCCAAAGCGCCTTGCGGAAGCCGTCCCATGCGGGAGTGAAACCATTCTCATAGGCGTTGCTGTTCTGGACGATCAGCCAGTCGAGCGCCTTCGGGTTGCGACCGACGATACGGTAGCCGACGGGGCCGCCATAATCCTGCATGAACAGGCCATAATGATCGAAGCCCTTGGCGGCGAGGAACTTCTCGACCGTCACCGAGATCGCATCGAACGAATAGTGATAGGTCGCGGGATCCGGATGGTCACTGTTGCCAAACCCCTGATAGTCGGGGGCGATGACGTGGAACCGGCTGGCCAGCTTGGGGATCAGATCGCGGTACTGATGCGACGACGAGGGCCAGCCGGGGAGCAGCACGAGCTTCGGGCTGCGCGGGTCGCCCGCTTCGCGGTACGCGATATTGAGGCCGTCGACCTTGATGCTGCCGTAGCGGACTTGCGTGGCGGCGACGGGGGTCGTGACGACGGTTGCCGACTGGGCATAGGCGGACGCCGAGCCGAACAGCGAGGATGTTGCGGCCAGGGCGCCGAAGGCGGCGGATAAAAGACGTGATTTGCGAGTCATGGGAGTAGCCTTTCGAAGAGGGGAAGCAGACGCGAACAACAGGCGGTCGGCGGCCGGGCAGCAATCTTGCGCGCCCGGCGCCAGGTTCATGCGGCCTTGCGGACCTCGACGACGGGGAAGTCGATATCGGTGGCGAACGCCACGTTGAGATAATTCGTCCAGGTGTTCAGGGCGACGTGCTGGACGATCTCGATTAGCTGGGCGTCGGTGTAGCCGGCGAGCCGTACCGCTGCGAGGTCCGCCTCGGAGACGCGGCCACGCTCCTGCGTGAGTTTGGCGGCGAAGTGGACGGCGGCATCTGCGACGGGATCGTTCGACGCACCGCTACGGTTGGCGGTCATCTCGGCGTCGTCGAGCTTTGCGACATGCTTGCCGAGATAGGTGTGGGCGGAGAGGCAATAGCTGCAGCCGTTCACTTCGGCGACCGCCAGCGCGATCCGTTCGCGCGTCGGGGCGGGCAACGCTCCCTTGCCGAGCGCACCGGACATGCCGAGATAGCCCTCGAGCGCCTGCGGACTGGTGGAGATCAGGCGAAACATGTTCGGTACCACCCCGAGCTGGGCCTTGACCGCGTCGAGCAGTGGCTGCGACTGGGTGGGGGCATCGGCGATCGTGGCGGGCGTTGCGATACGGGACATGGCGGTATTCCTGTTCAGCGGTGGCGAGCTTGATCGCCCGCTGAACGTCAAATAGGCGCTTCCATTTTTATGGAGCACCCGGCATCATCAGAAATCATCCTATCATTTATTGGAATGTTCGATGGACCGCATCGATGCGATGACGACCCTGATCGCGGCGGTCGATGGCGGCAGCTTGTCGGCGGCCTCGCGCAATCTTGGCATGCCGCTTGCCACGGTCAGCCGGAAAGTCTCCGAACTCGAAGCACACCTGCGGACCAAGCTCGTCATCCGGACCAGCCGCAAGCTGATGCTGACGGAGCCCGGTCGCGCCTATGTCGCTGCCAGCAGGCGCATTCTCGAGGAGATCGACGAAACGGAGCGTGCGGCGTCGGGCGAATACGGCGCGCCGCAGGGCCATCTGACGATCACCGCGCCGATCATGTTCGGGCGGCTCCACGTCGAGCCGGTCGTGCTCGCCTTCCTGCAGGCATATCCCGATATCCAGGCGCGGCTGATCCTCGCCGATCACGTCGTCAGCCTGGTCGACGATCATATCGAGGTCGCGATCCGGATCGGTCGACTGCCGGACAGTGCGATGGTCGCCACGCGGCTCGGCACGATCCGCCGGGTCGCATGCGCCAGCCCCGACTATCTGGCGAAGCGAGGCACGCCCGAAACGCTCGAGATGCTCGCCGACCATGACTGCGTGATGTTCGAAGGGCTGTATTCGAGCACGGTCTGGAACTTCGGATGTGGCGAGCGGGCGGCCGCGGTGCCGATCAAGCCGCGCTTCGCCGTCAATACCGCCGATGCGGCGATCGCGGCGGCAGTCGCCGGAACGGGTATCACGCGCGTGCTGTCCTACCAGGTCGCCGAGGCTTTTGCCGAAGGCACGCTGCGCCCGCTGCTGGAGCCGTTCGAACCAGAGCCGTTGCCGGTCCATCTCGTCTATCCCGCGCAATCGCTGCTCCCGCTGAAGTTACGCGCGTTCCTCGATTTTACCGCGCCGCGTCTTAAGGCAGCGCTACCCGACTGATCCGGGCCGGCGGTGGTCGGTCGGATCGACGCCATCGGTACGCCACGTTCGGCGGCGACGCGGCGACCATCGTCAAGGGCTTTGGAAGATCCAAATGAATTGTTCTGTGTGGCCGCGCATGGCCGAATTTAACGCAGTGTCGATATCCGAATCGTCGGCGTGATCTCAAGCAGTGATGCCGTCAAGAAAGCTGGCCCGCACAACCTGTGCCGCGGAGGCGAACCTATCGCTGTTCAAATCGGGCAATGTCAAAGAACTGTGCGTCATGGCACTGGAGGCGATATGACGATGTCTTAATTGCCAGGCTGTATGTCGGCAGCGCGCAGGTAGATATTACAGGCGTAATTTCTCAGGATCCTGCCGCGGTCCTGCTTCTCGAATTCCCACTCGGAAATCGAAAAGCGGACAGTCGCGCTGAATGAATGGCTACATTCGACGGCTCGAATTGCTTAGCAAGGTATTCGCAAGGGAAAGTTTGCAGCATTCCCGCGCCCGCAATATCTCTGCCGAATGCATCACTAGCTCACGGGTCGACCGTCGCATGGTCGATCACCAAAATCGCGTCGGCGCGTTTTTCGGGGCGGATATAGATCGAGGCGAGCATCGGGACGGCGGCGCGGAGCTGGGTTTCCATCTGTTCGATCATCGTCTCGCCTTCGCCCATCGTAATCGCATCCTCGAAATCGGCGCTGATCGCCGCGAAGATGCTGTCGGGGGCAGTGTGGATGGTGCGGACGTGGTTGACCGAGACGATCGCGGGGTGGGCGGCGACGATGCCGCGGATCGTCTCGATCACCACCGGGTCGGCGCGCTCGCCGATCAGCAGGCCCTTGGATTCGCGCGCCAGCAGAATCGCGACCAGGCCGAGGATCAGGCCGATCAGGATCGACGCGACGCCGTCGATGCGCGGGTCGTTGAAGGCATGGCTCGCCCAGATCCCGATACCGGCGATGATCAGCCCGGCGAGCGCCGCCGAATCCTCGAACAGCACGATGAACCCGGCCGGATCCTTCGACCGGCGGATCGCGCGCCACCAGCCGTCCTCGCCCTTGCCGGCGGAGAATTCGCGGACCGCCAGCGTCCAGCTGCTGCCCTCGAGCAGGAACGAGATGCCTAAGACGACATAGTTGATCGTCGGGCTCGACAGCGGCTCCGGTTGCTGGATGTGCCGCCAGCCTTCGTAGACCGAGATGCCGGCGCCGATCGCGAAGATCAGGATCGCGACCACGAACGCCCAGAAATACAGCTCGCGACCATAGCCGAACGGGTGCGCCTCGTCCGCCGGCCGCTTCGCGCTGCGCTGGCCATAGAGCAGCAGGACCTGGTTGAAGCTGTCGACGACCGAATGCACGCCCTCGGTCAGCATCGACGAGGATCCGGTGATTCCGGCCGCGACGAATTTCGCCACGCCGATCCCGAGATTGGCGGCGAGCGCCCCGTAGAGGACGATGTTGTCCTTGATGTTCAGTCCCATGGCCACGTCCTACACGACGCGGCGGGGTTGGAAAGCGGGATCCCCGGCGGCCGGCCGGCCAGCCGGGGCGGGGCGTCAGCCGCCGACGCGACCCAGGCGGTGGTAGAGCGCGCTGAGCCGGGTCAGGCGGGTGTCGTCGATCGAGATCTTGCTGATCAGCTCGCCAAGCGCTTCCTTGAGCAGCGCGAAGTCGTCGGTCGAGAAGACGGCACGGGTACGGTTCGGTTCGGTCATACGGGCTCCTGCGCTGTCGCCGGCTTTACGGTTGGTGGCGATGCGGACGTCATAAGGCCGCAAAGGTCATGCGCGCGAGAGCCTGGGCGCTCCTCTCGGGGTCGGCTGGTAGTTCGCGATTGCAAGCGCGCTGTTGTGTTGTAAACCTGTTGACAGGAGGGCGTCATGGCGGAACGGAAACTGCTGGCGGGGCATGCGATCCGGCGATTGCGGCGGCGCACCGGGCTGACCCAAGCGGCGATGGCCGAAATGCTGGCGATCAGCCCGAGCTATCTGAACTTGGTCGAGCGCAACCAGCGGCCGGTGTCGGCGACGCTGATCGTCAAGCTGGCCGAGAGTTTCGATTTCGATCCACGCGCGCTAGCGGCGGGCGAGCCCGGCGGCGGCGCGGATGCGGTGCGGCGGCGGCTGGCGGATCCGATGTTCGCCGATCTCGAGATCGACCGCAACGAGGTCGAGGAGTGGCTGGCCAGCGCGCCGGGCGGGGCGGAGGCGTTCGCACGGGTGTTCGACCGGCTCGGCGGCGGCACGACTGTCGAGGCTGGCGACGATCCGGTGACGCTGGTGCGGCGCGAGATCGAGCGCTGGCGCAACCACTTCGCCGACCTGGATGCTGCGGCCGAAACGCTGGCGGACGAATTGCGGATGGGCGCGGGCGACCTGTACGGCGCGATCGCCGAACGACTGCGCGCCAAGCACGGCCTGACGATCCGGGTGCTGCCGGCGGACGTGCTGCCCGACACGCTGCGGCGGCTCGACCTGCACGCGCGGCAATTGCAACTGAGCGAGGTGCTCGATCCGGCGTCGCGCACCTTCGCGGTGGCGTTCCAGCTCGGCCAGATCGAGGCCCGGGCCGAGGTGGATGCGCTGGCCAAGGGGGCGGGGTTCGCGGACCGATCGGCGGAACGGCTGTATCGGCGGCATCTGCTGAGCTATTTCGCGGCCGCGCTTATGATGCCCTATGCGCGGTTCCTGCGCGGGTGCGAGGCGACCGGTTATGATATCGAACTGTTGCAGCGACGGTTCGGCGCCGGGTTCGAACAGGTCGCGCACCGCCTGACGACGCTGCAGCGGGTCGGCGCGCGCGGCTTGCCGTTCTTCATGATCCGGATCGACCGCGCGGGGCAGGCGTCGAAGCGTTATCCCGGCGCCAGCGGTGCGGCACTGGCGGAGGCGGACGGACGCTGTCCGTTGTGGCGGCTGCACCATGCGTTCGACCGGCCGGGCAGCCTGATGGTCCAGCTGGTCGAACTGGAGGACGGCGCGCGCTGGCTGACGATGGCGCGGACGGTGACGCCGCAGGGACGGCAATATGGTGCGATCCACGCCGAGTTCGCGGTCGGGCTGGGGGTCGAGGCGTCGCTGGCCGGCGTGCTCGCGGTGGCAGGTGGGCTCGACCTGCGCGGCGTGGCGATGCCGATCGGGCTGGGGTGCCGCGCATGTTTCCGCAGCGATTGTCCGCAGCGCTCGACCGCGCCCGCCGGCCGCGCGCTGCTGGTCAACGAGCGCGAGCGGCGGACATCGGCGCTGACCTTCGCGGGCGACTGACCGCGAAGGCCGATGCAGTTACGCGCCGGCGTTGGTCAGCGATTCCAGCTGCGCGTCGGTCAGCTCCAGCGTCATCGCCGGCATCAGGTCCTCGATCTGCTTGACGCTGGTTGCGCTGGCGATCGGCGCGGTGACGCCGGGCTGCGCGATCAGCCAGGCGAGCGCGATCTGCGCGAGCGTCGCGCCGGTCTGTTCGGCGATCGCGTCCATCGCGGCGAGCACCGGCTTGCCGTTGCCCGCGAGCACATCCGCCATGCGACCGCCGCGGACGCTCTGGCCGAAGTCGTCGGGGCTGCGATACTTGCCGGTCAGGAAGCCCGAGGCGAGGCCGTAATAGGGCAGCACGCCGATGTTCTCGGCGACGCAATAATCCTGTAGCTCGCCCTCGAACTTGTGGCGGCTGACGAGGTTATATTCGGGCTGCAGCACGTGATAGCGCGGCAGGCCGTCCGCCTTGGCGAGGTCGACCGCCGATTTCAGCCGTGCGGCATGGAAGTTGGAGGCGCCGATCACGCGGACCTTGCCGGCGTCGACCAGCTTGCCGAACGCGGTCAGGACCTCGTCCTGCGGTACCGCGTCGTCGTCCTGGTGCGCGTAGTAAAGGTCGATGCGATCGGTGCCGAGGCGCTTGAGCGACGCCTCGGCAGCGGCGGCGATGCGGGCGGGCGCTAGCTTCTCGCCGCCTTCGCCGGGCAGCATGCCGACCTTGGTCGCGATCAGCACGTCGTCGCGCTTGCCGCTGGCCTTCAGCCATTCGCCGATCATGGTCTCGGACTCACCGCCCTGATGGCCGTCGACCCACGCCGAATAGACATCGGCAGTGTCGATCATGGTGCCGCCGCCGGCGACGAACGCATCGAGCACGGCGAAGCTGGCGGCACGATCGGCGGTCCAGCCGAAGACGTTGCCGCCCAATACCAGCGGGGCGATCTTGAGATCGGTCGAACCGAGACGGCGCAGGGTCATAGGTCGCTTTCGTTCTGGGTGACGGCGTTGGCGTCGACACTGTTGGCGTCGAGCATCGCGGCGGCATCGTTGAGCTGGCGGGCTTCGTCCGCGGTGACGCCGCCGGGCGTGTCGGGCTGCGCGGAGCAGGCGGCGAGAAACAGCCCCGCCGCCAGCGCGGTATTGACCGCAATGCCCCTCTTCCCGCGGCCCCGGACAAGTCCGGTCTCCGTCGGGGCGACGGAGCGAGGCGGGACGGGAAGAGGGACGGTCATCGGTGTCAGTCCTTCAGCGATTTGCCGGCACGCTCTAGCGCGTTGCCGGCGGAGTCTGCGGCGCGGTCGGCGCCGTTGCTGATCGCGGCACCGGCACGATCGGTGCTGTTCGCGATGTGGTCGCCGGCACGATCGGCGCTGGCGTCCAGGCGGTCACCGGCACGGTCGGCCTTCACGCCGGCATTGTCCATCGTCGTCTCGGCGGCACCGAGCGCACGGTCGCTGGCGGCGTCGACGTCGCTGATCGCGTTCCGCGTGGTCGCGTTGGCATCGGCGGCGATCGCATCGGCGGCTTCGCTGGTCTGGTTCTGGGCGTTGTTGCTGCACGCAGCGAGCGCAGCCGACAGGACGAGCGCGAGGGTAACGGTCTTCTTCATCGATGATCTCCTATGGGCCAATCCGGATTGGACGGGCGCGACGGCGGTCCATAGCGCATTCAAACGCGGAGCCCCAAGTTTCGGTCCCGCGACTTCGTTGACCGCATATAAAGAATTCTTTATATGACACGGCATGACGCTCGCCCTCGACATCTTCCGTGCCCTTGCCGACGCGACCCGGCTGCGCATCCTGGCGCTGCTGCGACGGATGGAGCTGTCGGTCGGCGAACTGGCGCAGGTGCTGGGGCAAAGCCAGCCGCGGGTCAGCCGTCACGTCAAGATCCTGTGCGATGCCGGGCTGGCGGAGCGCCGCAAGGAAGGCAGCTGGGTGTTCGTCGCGCTCGGTCGGTCCGACCGTGTCGCGCCGGCCGCTGCCGCGATCGACAGCTGGGCACAGGTCGATCCCGATCACTGGGCGACCGCCGACGCGGCGCGGCTGGCGGCGGTGCGTGCCGATCGTGCGGCGAGTGCCGCGGCATGGTTCGAGGGGCATGCCGGCGAATGGGACGCGATCCGGTCGCTCCACGTCGCGGAGAGCGAGGTCGAGGCGGCGATGGCGTCGGTGCTGGGCGATGGTCCGATGGGGATGCTGATCGACATCGGTACCGGGACCGGGCGGATGCTCGAGCTGTTCGCGGGCCGCGCGGATGCCGCAATGGGGATCGATCGCAGTTCGGAAATGCTGCGCCTGGCGCGCGCGAAGCTGCAGGGGCGGGCGAACACCGAGCTTCGCCAGGCGGACTTTTACGCGTTGCCGCTGGCGGATGACGCCGCGGATGTCGCGATCCTGCATCACGTGCTGCACTTCGCGCAGCAGCCCGGCGCCGCGATCGCCGAGGCGGCGCGCGTGCTGGGGCCGGGCGGACGGCTGCTGATCGCCGATTTCGATTCGCACGACCGCGAGGACCTCCGGCTCGGCGATGCGCATGCGCGGCTTGGCTTTGCGGATGCGCAGATGGCGACGTGGTTCGCGGCTGCGGGATTGGGCGAACCCGGCGTGACGACGCTCGAAGGCGGCGAACTGACGGTGAAATTATGGCTCGGGCGCAGGCCCGGTGCGAGCTTGCGGGAGGTGAAGGCGGCATGAGTATTTCGATAACCCAGTTGGGCGAGGCGCGCCGGGCGCTCGAGGAACCGCTGTTCGCGGATCTGGCGGGCGATGTCGGGCTGAGCTTCGAATTCTTCCCGCCCAAGAGCGACAAGATGGATGCGCAATTGTGGGAAGCCGTGCGGACGCTGGAGCCGCTGGCGCCCGATTTCGTGTCGGTCACCTACGGCGCGGGTGGCTCCACGCGCGAGCGGACGCATGCCACGGTCGCGCGGATTCAGCGCGAGACGTCGATGAACGCCGCGGCGCATCTGACCTGCGTCGAGGCGACCAAGGCCGAGATCGATCAGGTCGCCGAGGAATATTGGGCGGCGGGTGTTCGCCACATCGTCGCGCTGCGCGGCGACATGCCGACGCTGGGCCAGCCGTATCAGCCGCATCCGGGCGGGTATGAGAATGCGGCGGCTTTGGTGGTCGGGCTGGCGAAGCTGCATCCGTTCGAGATTTCGGTTGCGGCGTATCCCGAATGCCATCCGGAGTCCGGCGGCCACGATGCCGATCTCGATAACCTGAAGCGCAAACTGGATGCCGGTGCGACCCGTGCGATCACGCAGTTCTTTTTCTCGCCCGAGGCGTATTTCCGGTTCCGCGACCGGGTCGCGGCGGCGGGGATCACCGCGCAGATCCTGCCGGGAATCCTGCCCGTGTCGAACGTCGCGCAGACGCGGAAATTCGCGGGGCTCTGCGGTGCGGAGATCCCGGCGTGGATGGACCGGTTGTTCGAGGGGCTCGACGATCATCCCTCCGCGCGGCAGCTGGTCGCGGCGACGATCGCGGCGGAGATGTGCCGGCGCTTGTATGCGGGCGGCGTGAAGGATTTCCACTTCTACACGCTCAACCGCGCGGAGCTGGCCTACGCGATCTGCCACATGCTCGGCGTGCGTGCGAAGCCGGTCGCGAAGGTCGCGGCGGCGTAGTTCCCCTCCCGCTTGCGGGAGGGGCTAGGGGAGGGGCTGCACCTTCCTCCGGCGCTCCGCTGGCGGGTCTGACAGGCCCTCCCCCAACCCCTCCCGCAAGCGGGAGGGGAGGAGATTGACGATGACACCACGTGACCGTTTCAACGCCGAAGCCGCCAAGCGCATCCTGATCACCGACGGCGCGTTCGGGACCGAGATCCAGAACTGGAAGCTCGATGAGGCTGCCTATGCGGGGTCGCTGGGGCTGAGCCACGACCAGAAGGGCAACAACGACATCCTGGCGATCACCAAGCCGGAAGTCCCCGAGACGATTACGAGAGAGTATCTCGAAGCCGGCTCGGACATTGTTTCCACGAACACGTTCAGCGCGAACGTGATCTCGCAGGCGGACTATGGCGCCGAGCATCTGGTCCGCGAGATCAACGTCGAGTCCGCGCGGATCGCTCGCCGGCTCGCCAATGAATATCAGGCGAAGGACGGCCGCCCGCGCTTCGTTGCCGGCGCGATCGGGCCGACCAACAAGACGCTGTCGCTGTCGCCCGACGTCAACGATCCCGGCTTTCGCGAGATCGACTTCGATTACCTCAAGGGCGTGTACCGCGAGCAGATCGACGCGCTGCTCGAAGGCGGCGAGGGGGTCGGCGTCGACTTTATCCTGATCGAGACGGTGTTCGATACGCTCAACGCCAAGGCCGGGATCATGGCCGCGATCGAGGCAGGCGACGATCTCGGACGCGACGTACCGATCATGATGTCGATGACGCTGACCGATCTCAGCGGGCGCAACCTGTCGGGGCATACGGTCGAGGCGTTCTGGCATGCGGTGCGGCACGCCAAGCCGATCACGATCGGGCTGAATTGCTCGTTCGGCGCGGAGCAGCTGCGGCCGCATGTGAAGACGTTGTCGGCGATCGCGGACACGCTGATCATGGTGTATCCGAACGCGGGCCTCCCCAACGAACTCGGCGAGTATGACGAGCAGCCGGCGACGACGGCGGGGCTGGTCGGCGAGTGGGCGGTGGCCAAGCAGGTCAACGTGCTCGGCGGCTGCTGCGGGTCGACGCCGGCGCATATCAAGGCGATGGCGGATGGCGTGCGCGGGCTCGAGCCGCGCGCGGTCGCTCGGCCGGAAGTGCGGACGAAGCTCGCCGGCCTCGAACCGTTCACGATGGCGGCTTAGGCCACCGCTCCCTCTCCCCGTCGGGGAGAGGGCCGGGGTGAGGGGCGCCACAAGCGCTACCGCCCGGAACTACCCCTCACCCCAACCCTCTCCCCGGAGGGGAGAGGGGGCTAGAAGAAACGAACCGATGACCACGACCACTTCCTCCACCTCTTTCGTCAACATCGGCGAGCGCACCAACGTCACCGGCTCGGCGCGCTTCAAGAAGCTGATCATGGCGGGCGACTATCCCGCCGCGGTCGAGGTCGCGCGCCAGCAGGTCGAGAGCGGCGCGCAGGTGCTCGACGTCAACATGGACGAGGGGCTGCTCGACGCGCATCACGCGATGACGACGTTCCTGAAACTGATCGCCGCCGAGCCCGACATCGCGCGCATCCCGTTCATGGTCGACAGCTCGAAATGGAGCGTGATCGAGGCCGGCCTGAAGTGCGTCAGCGGCAAGCCGATCGTCAATTCGATCAGCATGAAGGAGGGTGAGGAGCAGTTCCTCGCGCAGGCGCGCAAGTGCATGGCGTACGGCGCCGCAGTGGTCGTGATGGCGTTCGACGAGGTCGGGCAGGCGGACACGCAGGCGCGGAAAGTCGAGATCTGCGAGCGCGCGTACAAGCTGCTCGTCGGGATCGGCTTCCCGCCCGAGGACATCATCTTCGATCCCAACGTGTTCGCGGTCGCGACGGGAATCGAGGAGCACGACAATTACGGCGTCGACTTCATCGAGGCGTGCAAGGAGATCAAGGCGCGCTGCCCACACGTCCATATCTCGGGCGGGCTGTCGAACTTCAGCTTCTCGTTCCGCGGCAACGAGCCGGTGCGCCGCGCGATGCACAGCGTGTTCCTGTATTATGCGATCCCCGCGGGCATGGACATGGCGATCGTCAACGCCGGCCAGCTCGACATCTACGA
The DNA here is from genome assembly GCF_042466235.1 of Sphingomonas sp. R86521. Lineage (NCBI taxonomy): Bacteria > Pseudomonadati > Pseudomonadota > Alphaproteobacteria > Sphingomonadales > Sphingomonadaceae > Sphingomonas > Sphingomonas sp. R86521. The sequence continues at coordinate 1,847,775 of NZ_JAXHBY010000001.1, forward strand.
CGACATCGATCCCGAACTGCGCCAGGCGGTCGAGGACGTCGTGCTCAACAAGGATCCCGAGGCCGGCGACCGGCTCGTCGCGCTCGCCGAACGCTATCGCGGCACCGACGTCGTCGCAGAGAAGGCGGCGGCGGAATGGCGGTCGCTGAGCGTCAACAAGCGGCTCGAATATGCGCTGGTGAAGGGCATCGACCTCCACGTCGTCGAGGATACCGAGGAAGCGCGGCTGATCATCGACGGCAACAACGGCCGGCCGATCGAGGTCATCGAGGGCCCGCTGATGGACGGCATGAACGTCGTCGGCGACCTGTTCGGATCGGGGAAAATGTTCCTGCCGCAGGTCGTCAAGTCGGCGCGCGTGATGAAGAAGGCGGTTGCGCACCTGCTGCCGTATATCGAGGCGATGAAGGAGCCCGGCGCACGCGGCAAGGGCAAGATCATCATGGCGACCGTCAAGGGCGACGTGCACGACATCGGCAAGAACATCGTCGGCGTGGTGCTCCAGTGCAACGGCTTCGACGTGGTCGATCTGGGCGTGATGGTGCCGTGGTCGAAGATCCTGGCGGCGGCGAACGAGAACGACGCGGACATGATCGGACTGTCGGGTCTGATCACGCCGTCGCTCGACGAGATGGTGACGGTCGCCGAGGAGATGAAACGCGCGGGGATGACGATGCCGCTGCTGATCGGCGGCGCGACGACGTCGAAGGTGCACACCGCGCTGCGGATCGCGCCGGCCTATGATGGCCCGGTGGTGCATGTGCTCGATGCGAGCCGTGCGGTGGGTGTCGCGTCGACCCTGGTGTCGGACACGATCCGCGACGAGTTCGTGACGAAGACCGCGGACGAATATGAGGCGGTGCGGATCGCGCGGGCGAACAAGGGGCAGAGCGAGTTGCTGCCGCTCGCGACGGCGCGGGAGCGCGGGTTCGTGGCGGACTTCGCAATGAAGCCGCCCGCGCCGGTGAAGCCGGGCGTGCATGTGTTCGCGGACTGGGACCTGTCGGACCTGCGCGACTATATCGACTGGACGCCGTTCTTCCGCGCGTGGGAGCTCGCGGGCAATTTCCCGGCGATCCTGACTGATGAAGTTGTCGGTGAGAGCGCGAGTTCGCTGTATGCGGATGCACAGGCGATGCTCGATACGATCGTCGCGGAGAAGTGGCTGACCCCGCGGGGTGTCGCGGGGCTTTGGCCGGCGCGGCGCGAGGGTGATGATGTGATCGTCACGAACGCCCGTCATCCTGACGAAAGTCAGGACCCAGAGTTACGGGACGCGGCGCTTGGGGCTCTGGGTCCTGACTTTCGTCAGGATGACGTCAGATTACCCATGCTCCGCCAGCAGATCGCCAAGCGCGAGGGTCGCGCCAACATGTGTCTGGCCGATTTCGTCGACACGCAGGACGACTGGTTCGGCGGCTTCGCGGTCGGTATCCACGGGATCGACCCGCACATCGCCCGCTTCAAGGCGGACAATGACGACTACAACGACATCCTGCTGAAGGCGCTCGCCGACCGCTTCGCCGAGGCCTTCGCCGAACGCCTCCACAAGCACGTCCGCACCGATCTCTGGGGCTATGCGCCGGACGAACAGCTCACCAACGAGGCGATGATCAAGGAACAATATCGCGGTATCCGCCCCGCGCCGGGCTATCCCGCATGCCCGGACCACAGTCTCAAGCCGATCCTGTTCGACCTGCTCGACGCCGAGACTGCGACGGGCCTCGAACTGACCGAGAGTTTTGCGATGTTCCCGACCGCGGCGGTGTCCGGCTTCTATTTCGGCCACCCGCAGGCCGAGTATTTCGGCGTCGCCCGGGTCGGTCGCGACCAGCTCGAGGATTACGCCGCGCGGCGTGGCGCGGACCTCAAAACGGCCGAACGCTGGTTGCGACCTAACCTCGACTAGAAGTTTGTTCACCCGCGAAGGCGGGTGCCCAGTCTGGGCACCCGCCTTCGCGGGTGAACACGCTTCTCTCAGTGCGTCCGCTTCACTAGCCCCGCCAGCTTCTTCAGCTTCGGCGCGACCATCGGTACGGTCAGCATCGTGCTCGCCAGCGCCATCAGCAGCAGCGCGGTGAAGGTCTCGTTGGTGATGATCTTCTTGTCCAACAGGATGTTGACGAAGATGATCATGATCAGCGCCTTGGTCTGCAGCAGCCAGCCGATCGCCGACGCCTCGCCGGGCCGCCATTTCAGGATCCGGCCCGCGGCGTGAACCCCGGCGAGCTTGCCGCCGACCGAGGCGAGCAGCAGCAGCGCGGCGGCGGCGAACACCGTGACGCCGCCGACCGCCCACTGCGTCTTGAGCCCGGTCGACAGGAAGAACACCGGCATCACCGCGAGCAGGACGAAGTGGCGGAACTGGTCCATCTTCGCGAGCGTGAACCATTTCGCGTCGAGCACCGCGCCCGACAGGAACGCGCCGACCATGAAGTGCAGCCCGGCCCAGTCGGCGGCGAATCCGCACCCGGCGAGCCAGATCAGGCTGACATACCAGCGGTCGCCCTCCGGGATGCGCGCCATCAGCCGGCGGACCAACAGCGTCGCGACCGCAAAGCCGATCAGGAACGCGCCCTGTCGCCCGACCCGTTCCCAGTCGAGCAGGATGAGCGCGAGCACGCCCCAGATCGCGACGTCGTCGAGGCTCGCATAGCGCAGGATGCGCTGGCCGATCGGCGCCCGCAGGATGTCGAGCTTTTCCAGGAACAGCACGAGGATCGGCAGCGCGGTGACGGCGCACGCCATGCCGATGCCGAGCACCACCTGCCAGGTCGCGCCGTCGGGGCCGCGCCAGCCGGGATAGCGCAGCATCAGCACCGCGGCGATGCTGCCGGTGACGAGCGGTACCGCCAGCGCCAGCCCCGCGGTGATGCCGGTCTCGCCGCGCCGCTGCCACGCCTCACCGATGTCGAGTTCGATGCCGGCGACCCAGACGAACATCATCACCGCCCACCACGCGATGCCGTTCAACGATCCCAGCGTCGCGGGCGTGAAGATCATCGCGTAATAGTTGGGATAGGCCGCGCCCAGCACGCCCGGCCCGAGCAGGATGCCGCCGATGATCTGAACGACGACGAGCGGCGCCCAGTAATCGGTGCGCCCGAACCGCCATACCAGATACGGTACGGTGAAGATAATCAGCATCGCGAGGAGGAAGACCTCCGTCGGCGTCATGGCGTGCATTTGCGTCCCCCGTCGCGGCCGGTCGGGTGTTCCGCCGGCTTTATTACGGTAGCGATACCATCGGCACGCGAGGGCATCAAACATTTCCGGCGCGGAACAAGCTGCGCCATTGCGGGACATCTACGCCGTGCGGCAACCGGTTCCGACGATCGCGGCCGCGGCTGACCCCGAATTGGTCTAGCATACCGCGCCAGGACTTGCGCAGGTGGTCGGAGAAAGGATTCTTCCCATGAAACGATCGATGCTCGCCTTCGCGCTGCTCGCCGCCCCAGCTTTTGCCGCGAGGCCGGCGCCGTTCACGATCGGAGGCCAGGGTTTCCCGACATTGCAGGCCGCGGTCGATTCGGTCCGCATGGGCACCGCGACGATCCTGATCGCGCCCGGCACCTACCGCGAATGCGCGGTCCAGGCGGGCGGGCACATCACCTTCAAGGCGGCCGAGCCCGGCACCGTCATCTTCGACGGCGTGACGTGCGAGGACAAGGCGGTGCTGGTGCTGCGCGGGCAGGGATCGGTGGTCGACGGCATCGTGTTCCGCAAGCTGCGGGTCCGCGACGGCAACGGCGCGGGAATCCGCACCGAGATGGGCGACCTGACCGTCACCAACGCGATGTTCCTCGACAGCCAGGAGGGGATCCTCGGTGGCGAACCGACCGGGCAAAAGATCGTCATCGACCGCTCGACCTTCTCGGGGCTCGGCCAGTGCGACGAATTGCCGGGCTGCTCGCATTCTATCTACCTGGCCAACAAGGGCAGTGTCACGATCACCCATTCGCGGTTCGAACGCGGCACCGGCGGGCATTACGTCAAGCTCCGCGTGCCCAACGTCTCGATCACCGACAACAGCTTCGACGACACGGGGGGCAAGAAGACCAACTACATGATCGACCTGCCCGACGGCGGGACCGGGCTGATCGCGCGCAACGCGTTCGTCCAGGGGACCGCGAAGGAGAACCACACCGGGCTGATCGTGGTCGCGGCGGAAGCGAAGACCTATCGATCGACCGGGTTGCGGGTCGAGGATAACGACGCTCGACTGTCGCCGGGGGACAAGAGCAGCCCCGCCTTCGTCGCCGACTACAGCCATGATCGGCTGGCGCTGGGGACGAACCGGCTCGGGCCGGGGCTGCGGGCGTTCGAGACGCGCTAGGCTAGAGGTCGACCCCGGCGGCGATGGCCTCCAGCTTCTTGATGCGCTCCTTCAGGTCGGCGATCTCGATGCGGGCGCCGGCGGTCGGGGCCATCGGCGTTCCGCCGTCGTGGGTTGCAAGCTCCATCCGCCGCAGCGAAAGCCAGCCGCGCCATCCGGAAAGCCCGCCCGCGACGACCATCGCGAGCCCTGCGAGGCCGGCCAGCGCCAGCGTGATATAGACGTTCGGATCGGTCATGTCCGCCTCCCTCAGCGGTCGCGGAGCCGCTCGATCTCGGATTCGAGATCGACGCTCTTGTGGTTGTCGGTGATGACGCGCTCCAGCACCTGGATGCGCTCCTTCATCTGGCGGACGTCGTCGCGCAGGCGCAGCGTGTCGACGCTTTCGGTCGAGGCGATCTGCGGTCCCTGATGGCGGTATCGTTCGCGCAGCACCCGGGCGATCGCGACGATCAGCACGATGCAGACGACCATCGAAAAGGGGTTCATCATACTCTCCTGAAATTCGAGGCTAGTTGAACGGACGCTCGTCGCGGAGCCGTTCGATCTCGTCGGCAACGCCGATACCGCGGTCGGTGGCGAGCCGTTCCAGCACGCGGACGCGCTGTTCGAGGCGTTCGGTATGCGCCGCATATTGCGCCGCCTTCTCGGCGGTCTGCGCATTGAGCGCGCTCGCCATGGTTTCCTTGTGCTTCAGCCAGCGCTTGAACATCTCGCCGCCGATCCCGAGCGTGACCGGCAGGCCGATGCAGACGATCGCGAGCATGAAGACCGTAAATCCGTCCATCGTCGGTCTCCTCAGGTGTCGCGGAGTGCTTCGATCGCGCGGGCGGTGCGCTCGGCGGGATCGGTGGCGATGCGTTCGAGGACCGCGATCCGCTCCTCGAGACGGGAGACCTGTCCGGTCAGCTTTTCGTTCTCGTTGGTGAGCAACGCCACCTTGCGATCATCGTCGAGACCGCCGTTTCGCCGCCTGCTGCGCGCCCGAGTTTCGGGTTCGAACCCGTGCTTGGCGCGGATCCAGTTGTTCGCAACCCACGCGATCGGCCCAACCGAGATTGCCACGACCGGTATCATCAAAGCCCAATCCATCACGCTGTCCCTTCAGTTCGGTTGGAGGCGAAGCGCCTCGATTTCGCGGGCGGTGCGCTCGGCGGGATCGGTCGTGATCCTCTCGAGCACCTGGATCCGCTCCTGCAGCCGGTCGATCTGCCCGGTGCGGCGTTCGTTCTCGCTGTCGAGCAGCGCGATGCTGCGTTGCGCATCGAGGTTCGCGGCCTTGACCGCGATCCGCGCCTTGCGGCGACCGAACGCCTGGATCAGCAAGGTGGCGATGGTGCCGAGCATGAGCCCGAGTATGAAACCTACTTCCGGTGGCATTGATAATCCCCCTTTTTTCTACCGACGCAGCGTCTCAGCGCAGGCTGTCGATCTCGGCCGCGAGGCTGTTGCTGCTGCGGCTGGTGTAGTGCGTCTCGATGTCGGCGAGCCGGCGGTCGATGTCGCGGAACTTGCTGCGAACCTCGGCGGTCGAGCGCTTCGGGTTGGAGCGGACGCCCTGCCAGAATTTGGCATCGTCGGGCGTCTCGTAGAGGCCGCTCGGCTTGGCTTCGCCCATCCAGGCGACCAGCCAATAGGCGACCAGCGTCCACGGGAAGCCGCCGGCGAAGGTCAGCAGGACCATCGCGACGCGGACCCAGAGAACTTCGACGCCGGTATAGTCGGCGATCCCGGCGCAGACGCCCTTGTACTTGGCGTTCTGCTTGTCGAGGTAGAATTTGGTGCGGCTGGCGGACATCTCAGTTCCTCCGTTCGAAGGGCGCGTTGCGATCGACGATGCGGTCGCTCTGATAGGTTGGCTGGCTCGTCAGCCCCGGCTTCCAGTCGGGATTGTCGGCGGCAATGATCCGCTCGACGGTGACGACCCGGTCCTCGAGCCTGCGGGCGAGGGCCTGCAGTTCGTCGAGCAGGCGTTCATCCTCCTCGGTGATCCGCGGCGCCTGCTTCCACCGGGTGATGTAGTGCAGGATGACCCAGGGCAGGCCGATGAAGATCGAGGTGATCGCGATCACCGGTACGAAGATATCTTCCATCTCAGCCGTCCTTCTTCATGCGGGCCTTCAGCGCCGCGAGTTCGGCATCGACCTTGTCGCCGGCGCGCAGTTCGGAGATTTCCTCCTCCAGCGTCTTCACGACACCCAGGCCCATCGCATCCGCGCGGCCTTCGGCCTCGTCGACGCGGCGGTCGAGGATGTCGAAGCGGCTGAACGCCTCGTGCGTCTTGGGACCGTTGTACATCTCGCGCAGCCGGGTGCGATTGTTCGCGGTTTCCAGCCGGGTCTGCACCGCGTTCTGCTTGGTGCGCGCCTCGCGCAGCTTGGTCTGCAGCTTGGCGATATCCTCTTCGGACGCCCTCAGGGCATCGTCGAGCACGCCGACCTCGGCCTTCAGCTGGTCGGCCATGTCGACCGCCTTCTGGCGTTCGACCAGGGCGGCCTTGGCCAGGTCCTCGCGGTCCTTCGACAGCGCCAGTTCGGCCTTCTCGGTCCAGTTGTCCTGCAGCTGGTCGAGCTTCATGATATGCCGGCGCATCTCCTTCTGGTCGGCGATGGTGCGCGCGGCGGATGCGCGGACTTCGACCAGGGTCTCCTCCATCTCGAGGATGATCATGCGGATCATCTTCGCAGGATCTTCGGCCTTTTCGAGGAGATCGGCGAAGTTGGCGGCGACGATGTCGCGGGTGCGGGAAAAGATGCCCATGTAAATCCTACTCCAGGGGGGTCGGCGTTGCCGCCTTATGCCACGATATGCGTCGGGCTCGCCACCGCTGCCGAGGTTGCCGGTGCGACCGCGGCCAGCACGCAGGTGGCGCTGAGGACGATGGTGCAGACGGTGGCGGCGACGGTGCGGGCGAAATCGGTGGTGAACATGGCGTGGCTCCTTGGTCCTGATGTCGTTTCCACCGTTCCCGGCGGGTTGCCTGAAGCATTGCATCAGTCGTGCCAGTTTCGAGTATCGTGCGATTACAATGCTATAGCTTTTGCAGACAGCAACGGCCTCGCATGGCACTTGCCAAGAGTTGGGAAACCGCGCCAAACCTTGCGGCATGGAGCGCACCACGCAAGTCATTGGCCAGTCCCACACCTTCATGGGTGCGCTGGAACGCGCCAGTCGTGCGGCCGCGCTCGACCGCCCGGTGCTGGTGATCGGCGAGCGCGGTACCGGCAAGGAACTGGTCGCCGAACGCCTCCACCGGCTGTCCCCGCGCTGGGACCAGCCGCTGATCATCATGAACTGCGCCGCGCTGCCCGAGACGCTGATCGAGGCGGAATTGTTCGGGCACGAGGCCGGCGCGTTCACCGGCGCGACCAAGGCGCGCGCCGGGCGGTTCGAGGAAGCCGATGGCGGCACGCTGTTCCTCGACGAACTCGGTACGCTGTCGATGGCGGCGCAGGACCGCCTGCTTCGCGCGGTCGAATATGGCGAGATCACGCGGATCGGATCGTCGCGGCCGATGCGGGTCGATGTCCGGATCGTCGCCGCCACCAACGAGCATCTGCCCGACAAGGTCGCCGCGCATGAATTCCGCGCCGATCTGCTCGACCGGCTGTCGTTCGAGGTGGTGACGCTGCCGCCGTTGCGTGCGCGCGCCGGCGACGTCGTGGTGCTGGCGGATCATTTCGGGCGGCGGATGGCGTCCGAGCTGGGCCGCGAGCGGTGGGAGGGGTTCGGTCCCGCCGCGCTCGATGCGCTGACGACCTATGACTGGCCGGGCAACGTCCGCGAACTCCGCAACGTCGTCGAACGCGCGGTCTATCGCTGGGAAAAGGCGGGCGAAATCGACGAGATCGAAATCGACCCGTTCCAGTCGCCGCATCGGCCCGGCGCACGCACTGCGCGTGTCGCCGCCCCCTCTGCGGCCCCCGTAGCCGATATCGAGGATCCAGTGGTAGCGTGCGAGGAAGGTCCCTCGGACTTCAAGTCGCGGGTATCGCGGTTCGAGCGCGAACTGCTGGCAAAGGCGATGGCGGAACACCGCTTCAACCAGCGCGCGACCGCGGAGGCGCTGGGTCTGACCTACGACCAGCTCCGCCACGCGCTCCGGCGGCACGAACTGCTGGGGGCAGGGGCCTAAGCGTCCGTCATCCCGGGCTCGTCCCGGGATCCAGGGTTACGAACGCCAGCGCCTGGGGCCCTGGATCCCGGGACAAGCCCGGGATGACGGGCCGGAGATGCATCGGCGCCACGCTTGCGTAACGACTTTACCGGGACCATTTGGAGCGCGCGGGCGTTTGACGTCCGACCCCATTCACAAGGAGAATCCTGATGGCTTTCGAACTCCCGCCGCTGCCATATGCCTATGACGCGCTCGAGCCGGTGATCGACAAGGAGACGATGCACTTCCACCACGACAAGCATCACGCGGCCTATACCGCGAAGCTGAACGAGGGCGTCGAGAAGGACGCCAGCCTGCAGGGCAAGACGATCGAGGACATCCTCGGCATGATCTCGTCGCAGCCGCCGCTGGTGCGCAACAATGGCGGCGGGTTCTGGAACCACGACTTCTTCTGGAAGACGATGGGACCGAAGAACGCGACGACGCTGTCCGGTCCGCTCAAGGACGCGATCGACGCGTATGGCGGCCTCGACAAGCTCAAGGACGACTTCAACACCAAGGGTGCGGGCCAGTTCGGGTCGGGCTGGGCATGGCTGATCGCCGATGCCGGCGGTGCGCTGAAGGTGACCAGCACGCCGAACCAGGACAACCCGCTGATGGACGACGCCAAGGAGCCGGGCACGCCGCTGCTCGGCAACGACGTCTGGGAACACGCCTACTACCTGACGTACAAGAACGATCGCCCGGGCTATCTAAAGGCCTGGTGGGACCTGGTGAACTGGGACGTCGTGTCCGAGCGCTACGCCAAGGTTAAGGGCTGACGAAACGCCCCTCCCGTTCGGGAGGGGACCGAACTCGACGGGTTCGCCGATCTTCGGATTGCCGGTGAACCCGTCAGCGACGGGGGCAAGGCCGCATGCCCCGCTGGCAGCGATCGCCCCGTTTGGCTTCCAACGTATAGCCACAATACCATAAGCCTAGGCGCCAGATTTAGCCCGGCTTTTTCAAACACCTTGCATAGGCGCGCGTCGCTCAGCGACGGTTAGGCCATGCAATGGGCGTCCGTCGCATCGAGCAGACAGCGACGAACCATCGCGCGCGCCGAACGGCTAGCGCCAAATTGGTTCAATCTATTTACCAATTGGGATAAATCTGGGCCAAGTATGGCCGGGTACTTGGTGGCGGCGAAGCGTCAGCACCAGACCCAATAACATGCGAAGCGCCGGCTCGCGCTAGACGGGTGGTCGGTCCGGACGACCTCGCCAACGGTATGACCATCAACGATTCCATTCAGACCGACCGGGTCAATTCACCAGGGGCGAATGTTGCCGCTACCGATGAGCGCGAGAATGAACTTCAGCATTTTTAGCTCCCTTATTTTTTTCGCACCCTTTCGGATGCCCGATCTATTTATCAGTTAACAGGTCGTTAAACAATACCGGTATCCTTTGGTTAACCATGAAGTTGGGGCCGGCCCGGGCATGCTTAAGAGTATCTTTAAGACTGTCCGATAATCGCGGTTCACATGAGGCAGTTTTCGCACGCGCAGTTCGATCGGTCGGTGACGAAAGACGCCACCGCGTGCGATGTGGCGGTGCCGCCCGCGACCGTGCGCTCGATAGGCGGGCGACCGGTGGTGCAACTGGGATGGCAATTCCTGGTGCTGGTCGAAGTCGCGGATTTTGCGGTCCTCCGCCGGCATCTCGGTCGCCCACGCGCAGACCTGTTGATCGGCGACGTGTCGGAACGCATCGCGACTCTGCTGCCGAACGCCAGAACGATGGTGGCCGGACGTCACCTGGTCGAGGTGGCGTTCGTCAGCGAGGTGCGCCTTTCGCTGGATATCGCGTTGATCGCGCTCGAAGCTGCATTCGAGACGCCGTTCGACATCGATGGCGAATTGCACAAGGTCCATCTCCTGCTGGGTGCGGGTACGGCTTCCGGGCATGCCGATGACGTTCGGCTGGTCGAAGAGGCTGAGCGGGCGCTGGTCGACGCTCGGATCGAGCGCATATCGGTGGTTCGCGATGTGGCGCGGTCGACCGCGTCGATCGACCGCATAGCGCTGGCGCGCGACCTTGCCGGCGCGATCGAGAACGAGGAGTTGTTTCTCCAGTATCAGCCGAAGGTGCATGTCCGTCGCCAGGAAGTCACCAGCGTCGAGGCGCTGGTGCGTTGGCAGCATCCGACCCGAGGCCTGGTCCTGCCCGGCGATTTCATTCCGATGGCCGAGGAGTCGCGCGATATCGTCGCGTTGACGCTGTGGACGATCCGGCGGTCGATCGCCGATCAGAAACTGCTGGCCGATCGCGGGCACGACCTGCGCATCTTCATCAACATCGCAGGTGGCCTGCTGGCGGACACGCGATTCGTTCGTCAGGTCTGTGCGCTGGTCGAGTCGAGCGGCGCGCGGATCGGGTTCGAAATTACCGAGACGTCGGTGATCCGCGATCCGGAGAGCGCGATTGCGAACCTCAAGGTGTTCGCGGACATTGGCGTCACCATCGCGATCGACGATTACGGCGCCGGCTTGTCGTCGCTGGCCTATTTGAAGCAGTTGCCCGCGCGCGAGCTCAAGATCGACAAGTTGTTCATCACGCAGCTGACCAGTTCGAACCGCGATCCGTTGATCGTGCGCTCGACCATCGATCTGGCGCATGCGCTCGATATGGAAGTCGTCGCAGAGGGCGTCGAGACTCCCGCGGCGATGGCGTTGCTGTCGGTGATGGGGTGCGACATGATCCAGGGCTTCCTGATAAGTCGACCGATCAATCTCGATGCGCTGATACGGTTTTTGCAGTCCAACGCGCACATCCCGGCGCCTGCCGAACTTCGTACGCCATTCAACCGTCTGGCGACGGTGTGGCAACGCGGTTGATATCGATGGTCCGCGGACGCGCGTCGATGCTCGCACTGATTGCGGTCGCAACTGTTTGCGTTCCGCAGTCGGTCTTGGCGCAGCCCGCGACAACCGCCAGTGCCAAGCTGGATTTCGAGAAAACGATCGCCGATGCAAAGGCGGCAATGCTGATCAATCCGGCGACGGCGCGGGCGACCGCTGCGAAGGCGGAACACCAGGCCGGCGGCATCTCCGAATCGCAGGCAAGGGGTGTGGCTGTCGCGACGGCACAGTGGCTTCAGGGCGAAGCCTATCTGCGGATGAACATCGTCGACCAGGCTGTGCCTCTGATCGAGCGCGCGCTTGCGACCGCGACAAGGTTCGCGCCCAAGTCCAAGCTTCAGGCGGACATCCTGTTATCGCGTGGCGGTATCGAACAGCAGACGACGAAGGTCGGCAGCGCGCTGCGTGACTATCAGGATTCATTCGCGATTTACCGCAAACTGGCGGACAATCGCAGCCAGGCTATCGCCCTGATATCGATCGCCTCCCTCTACAATGAGGCAATGGATCAGACGAACGCGCTGAAATATTATGGTCAGGCACTCGAGTTATATACGCATGACATCAATATATCGATATCCACGTATAACAATATAGGGATGGCGCTAAAGGATGCCGGCGATTACGATAAGGCAGTAGTTCGGTTCAATGCGGCGCTATCGCTCGCAAAAGATTTGAAGAGTCCAGATCTAGAGGCCCAGATCTGGAATAACATCGCCCGCACTCGGCTTTTACAGGGCGAGCTAGATGCTGCAGACGTCGCTATTACTGCCGGAACGAAAGCCGCTGCCGCCGGAAATACGGTGGACTGGCGTATTGAATTGACAGCCACGGCGGCCCAATCGGCTTTGCAGCGCGGCCATCCGGCGCAGGCCCTCAAGTTGATCGTCCGCACCTTGGTGGGCGTCGATCCATCGACCACGACCCTGTCGTTCCGCGATATCCATAATACGGCGTATCAGACATTCCTGGCGGTCGGCGACATGGATGCGGCCGTCGTTCATCTTCGGGCGCTGAAACGACTGGACGACAACGCCACCCGCTTGGCGATCGATGCCAGCACCGCGCTGATGGGCGCGCGGTTCGATTTCGCGAACCAGGAACTGAAGATCAGCCAGTTGAAGGCCGACGAACTGGAGCGGGGGATCGCGTTCGAGCGCGCCCGGGCACGGACGCAGCGTTATGCGTTCCTGGGGGCGTCGGCGGCGATCGCGATCGTCATCGGCTTGCTCGCCTTCGCGCTGTTCACCGCCCGTCGCAGCCGCGACCGGGTGCGGGCCGCCAACGACGACCTGGCGATCACCAACAGCGCGCTCGGCAAGGCGCTGGCCGCCAAGACCGAGTTCCTGGCGACCACCAGTCACGAGATTCGGACGCCGCTCAACGGTATTCTCGGCATGACCGAAGTGATGCTGGCCGACGCCGGGTTGGCGCCGGCCCTGCGCGACCGGCTCGACGTCGTGCACGGCGCCGGACTGACGATGCGCGCGCTGGTCGACGACATCCTCGATGTCGCGAAGATGGAAACCGGCAACCTGTCGATCGAATCGGCGCCGTTCGACCTGCGTACGACGGTGACCGAAGCGACCCGGATGTGGGAGGAGCAGGCGCGCGCGAAGGGGCTGGGCTTCGACGTGGACCTGACCGAGTGTCCGACGATGATCCTGGGCGATGCGACACGGGTGCGCCAGATCGTCTTCAACCTGCTGTCCAACGCGCTGAAATTCACCTCGGCGGGCCGCGTTGCGCTGGCGGCGACGGTGACGGCCGACGATTCGCTGTGCATCACGGTGTCCGATTCCGGGATCGGTATTCCGGCCGAAAAGCTCAAGGAGATCTTCGAATCGTTCCGCCAGGCGGATGCCGGGACGACGCGGCAATTCGGCGGTACCGGACTGGGGCTTGCAATCTGCCGCAATCTGGCGCGTGCCATGGGCGGCGACGTGTCGGTCGGCAGCGTGGTCGGTGAAGGCGCGACGTTCACGTTGCTGCTGCCGCTGGTGCGCGCGGGAGAGGTACCGGTGCAGGAGCGCCGTGCAGAGGGAGACCGGATGCTCGTGGTCGATCGAAACCCCATCACGCGGAGCATGTTCCGCTCGCTGTTCGCGCCGCATGGCGGTGAGGTCGTCTTTGCCGGCACGATCGACGAAACCCTGGCGCGGCTGTCGGAGGGCGGCATCGACCGGGTGCTGATCGACGACGCGACACTGCGCAGCTGGGACGATACCTATGCCGGTCTGACCACGGTCGCGGTCCGGAGCGGCGCTGCCGAAGTCACGTTGCTGTGGCCGGCGGCGGCAGAGGGTGACCGCGATAGCTTGCTGGCGACGGGGATCGATCGGATCGTCGCCAAGCCGGTTAGTGGCGCTGCACTAACGACGGCGTTATTCGGCACACCAGTTGCAAAAGACCACGCAATTCCGGACCTTGTGTCCCGGGCTGCATGAGGGGTATGCGCAACAGATGATTACGCATCCGAAACAGATTTTCCTTACAAAATCGACCCGGCCTTGAACGTCCTCTTCATCGAGGACGATCGGATGAACCGGCGCGTCGTGAAGGACATGCTGGACGTTGCCGGCGCGTCGATGGTCGAGGCGGAGAGTGCGGAACTCGGGCTGCAGATCCTCGACGAACAGGACTTCCAGATGGTGCTGGTCGACCTGCGGATGCCCGGCATGGACGGCGTCACCGCCATCGAACATATCCGTGCGCGGGGCGACGCCAAGGCCAAGGTACCGATCATCGTCGTCACCGCCGATATCGCGCCGGATTTGCGCGAGCGTTGCCTGGCGGCGGGGGCCGACGACGTGATCTTCAAGCCGGTCGCGATGGACGAGCTGTTCGAGGCGATGGGCCGTATCCTGGCGCGCGACGCCGACGGGATGATCGGCTAGCGCCTCACGGCTTCGGCGTCAGGGCGGCCGTCAGCGAGGCAGTACCGCTGCCACGGCGTGCCGGTTTGGGCTGCGAAGGATCGGGCGACCACCCCGTCAGGAACACGATCTCGAATTTTTCACGCGTACGGCCCTGGTCGTCTGCCGCCGCGGCAAAGCTTTCGGCCAGCCCCGTCAGCGCCGCCTTGCCGAGCGGGTGGCGATCCACCAGGATGTTGGTCGCGGCCATCCCGCGCAGATCGCCGAGCAGGCGGCCGACATCGCGGTAGCCGACGTTGAGCGTCTCGACATCGGCGACCGGCAACGCGAACCCCGCCCGCATCAAGAGGTCGCCCGCCGATCGCACCTCGATCTGCGGGTGCAGCCGCGCAACCGGGCGGTCCTGTTCGGCAAGCCGCAGCGCGGTCCGCAGCGCCGACAGGCTGCCGGCGCCGACGAACGCGCCGAGGAACAGACCGTCGGGACGCAAGACCCGGCGGATCAGCGTCAGCGCGCCCGGCAGGTCGTTGACCTGGTCGAGCACGCCGGCACAGACCACGCAGTCGAACGACGCGTCCGCGAACGGCAGCCGATCCTCGTCGGCCTGGACCCCGCCCGCACCCTTGGCGAACGCGAAGCCCGCATCGCACCGCGCGATCCGCGACCCCGGCACGGTGAACGCGCCGTCGAAACACCCCAGGTCGAGAATGTCCGTGAATTCGCGCGTCACCGCGTCGAGCCGCTCGGCGATACCGTCGAGCATTGTCGCGCGGACGAAATCGTGCGCGGCATAATCGGGCGCGGCGCGGTTCCGGCGAAGGCGGCGGGCGGTGCGGTCGAAGAGATCGGGATTGTCCACCGGCGCGCTTGTGCCGGGCGCGGGCTTTGACGACAAGGGGGCAGGGCGGCGGGGGGCGGCTCCGATCCGGGGGGACACGCGATGCTCGCACGGCCGTTTCACGCGATCCTGGCCCTGGCGCTGCCGCCCCGGTGTGCGGGTTGCGGCATGCCTGTCGCGGAGGATCACCGGTTCTGCGTGTCGTGCTGGAGCGCGCTGCGCTTCCTGGGGCCGCCCTGGTGCGGGGGCTGCAACCTGCCGTTCGCGTTCGATCGCGGCGATGGGGTGTTGTGCGGTCCCTGCCTCGCCGACCCCCCGCGCCATGCCGGAGTCCGGGCGGCGGTGGCGTACGGGCCGGTCGCACGCAGTCTGGCCCTGCGGCTCAAATACGGCGGGCGGATCGCGTTCGCCGAAACGATGGCGCGGCAGATGGTGCGGTTGATGCCCGATGGCGCAGACCTGCTGGTGCCGGTGCCGCTGCATCGCTGGCGGATCTGGACGCGGGGGTTCAACCAGGCGGCGCTGATCGCGGATGCGCTACGACGATTGTCCACCGTACCGCACGATCGCGACGCGCTGATCCGGACGCGGCGGACGGCGCCGCTGCGCAATCTTGGCGGGCGGCAACGCGCGAAGATGGTCGCGGGTGCCTTTGCGATCGCCGCGGGCGGACGCGACCGGTTGCGCGACAAGGCAATCGTGCTGGTCGACGACGTCTACACCAGCGGCGCGACCGCGGACGCTTGCACGCGCGTGCTGCTGAAGGGCGGGGCCGCGTCGGTGACGATCCTGTGCTGGACCCGCGTGCTGTCGACCACCGACGATTGACAAGCGCGGCGGCAATCCTCACCTGCGGCGCATGGCAAAAGTGGAAATCTACACCAAGGCGTTCTGCCCCTATTGCACCCGCGCGCTGAAGCTGCTCGCCGCGAAGGGCGTCACGCCCGAGGAGTTCGACGTCACCATGGGCGGCCCCAAAAAGGCCGAGATGGTCCAGCGTTCGGGCGGCCGCATGACGATGCCGCAGGTCTTTATCGACGGCAAGCATATCGGCGGATCGGACGACCTAGCGGCGCTCGAAGCGCGGGGCGGCCTGGACCCATTGCTCGGCTGATGCGGATCGGCGTGCTGCAGATGACGAGCGGGATCGACCCCGCGGTCAATGCGGCGACGCTGGTCGAGGCGATCCGTACCGCGGCGTCCAACGACGCGACGATGCTCTTCACGCCGGAAATGTCCGGGCTGATCGATCGCGACCGAACCCGGGCCGCGGCGAACATCGTGCTCGAAGAGGACGACGAGGTCCTGCGTCGCGTCCGCGAGGCGGCGGCGGCAGCGGGGCTATGGGTCCACCTCGGATCGCTGGCGATACGCCGGCCTGACGGGCTTTTCGCCAATCGCGGCTTCGTGATCGACCGCACCGGTACGATCCGCGCGCGCTACGACAAGATGCATCTGTTCGACGTCGACCTGCCTACCGGCGAGAGCTGGCGCGAGTCCGCGTCCTATGTGGCTGGCGAGGCCGCGGTGGTGGTCGACACGCCGGTCGGCAAGCTCGGCGCGTCGATCTGCTACGACCTGCGGTTTGCCGGACTATATGCGGCGCTGAGCGATGCGGGCGCGACGGTGCTGGCGGTACCGGCGGCGTTCACGCGCCCGACCGGCGCAGCGCATTGGGAAGTGCTGCTGCGCGCCCGTGCGATCGAGTCCGCCGCGTTCGTCGTCGCCGCCGCGCAGACCGGTCAGCACGCCGACGGGCGCACCACGCATGGTCATTCGCTGGTGGTCGATCCCTGGGGTGAGGTCCTGCTCGACATGGGCGAGACGCCGGGGCTGGCCTTCGTCGATATCGATGCGGCGCGGGTGGCGGACGTCCGTGCGCGCATTCCCGTCATCGCGCATCGCCGACCGATCCCGTCGGCCGGTCGCCCGACAGCCTGACGGTGGGACGGCGCACGGACGAGCAGGAACGCCGCCGTCCCGGGACGAAGACGGAGCCGTATCCCGCCGGCCTTGATCTTTTTCGACCGCGGCGTTGCCGGTAGCGCACGGCATGGCGCGCGCCCCCAACCTCAAGGTCTATCGCACCGCCGCCGGGTTCCACGACGCCTATGTCGCGGCGCCGAGCCAGAAGGCCGCGCTCGCGGCGTGGGGCAGCGATCACGACCTGTTCGCGCGCGGTATCGCCGAACTGGTGACCGATCCGGAACTGACCGCCGAGCCGCTGGCGTCACCCGGCGTCGTGGTAAAACGATCGCGCGGCAGTGCAGCCGATCAGATCGCCGCGCTGCCGGACCGCAAGCCGCGCGCTACGCCGGCCGACGAGCCTGCCCCCGCCAGCAAACCGAAGCCCGCCAAGCCCAAGCCACCCAAACCCAGGCGGCCCAAGCCCGATCGTGCAGCGGTCGAGAAAGCCGAGGAGGCGCTGGAGGCGATGCAGCGCGACCAGGCACGGCAGCTATCCGACCTGGCGAAGCGCGAGGCGGCATTGGCACGAGAACGCCGCAGCCTGGAGCGCGAGCACGAGACCGCGCGGCGAGAGACGCAGGCCGCGCTGGAGGCGGAGCAGCACGCCTATGACGCCGACCTGCGGGCATGGCGCGCCGAGCGCTAACCGCCAGCGCTCACGGTTCATGCGGGATTCAGCGGGCCTGGCGCCTGGTTACGGCAGAGGCATCGCCTGCATATTGCGTACCTTCAGCGCCCCGCACGGTTCAGTCACACGGACGGCGGGGCGCGTTTTACCCGACGAGCGCCACGCCAGCTTCGACAAGTGCCGCTTCCGCCGCGGTCGTCGTCGTACCGTCACCGGGCAGCACCATGCCGATCGACCGCGTCAGATCCCGCACCACCACCGCGGCGAACCCGTCGCGCACCGCATCCAGCGCGGACCACGCCACGCAGAAGTCGAACGCCAGCCCGACGAACACGCACCGCCGCACCGCCTTGTCGCGCAGATACCCCGACAGCCCCGTCGGCGTCCGCTTGTCGTTTTCGTAGAACGCGGAATAGGAATCGAGCGCGGGGTCGTACCCCTTGCGCACGATCAGTTGCGCGCGGTCGATCGCGTCCGCCACCGCGGGGTGAAAGAGCGCGCCGGACGTCCCCTGCACGCAGTGATCGGGCCACAGCACCTGATCGCCATAGTCCATCCGCACCGTTTCGAAGGGCACGCCCCCCGGAAAGTTGCTGGCGAACGAGGAATGACCCGCCGGATGACAGTCCTGCGTCACGACGACGTGCGCGAAACGCTCGGCGAGCGCCACGATCCCCGGCATGATCGCGTCGCCCCCCTCCACCGCGAGCGATCCGCCCGGGCAGAAATCATTCTGGGGATCGACGATGACGAGCGCGTCGTTCGGGTGGATGATCAGCTCGGTCATCGCGGCTCCAGTACCGGGTTCAGACCGCGATCATAGCCGGCCACTCGCCTGTGGTCCAAGATAGCAGGCTTCGGTTCTCGTCGCGTCAGGACGAACGAAAGGGGCGGCCACACCACGCAGCCGCCCCGTCTCTTGCCGCGAAACGCCGCGCCTAGAAGGTGCCGCGCAGGCCGACCAGGAACTGACGGCCCGGCTTGTACTGCGTGAAGGTCGCGTTCTCGAACTGGAAGTAGGAGCGCAGCGTCGCGTTGGTGAAGTTCGCGACGTTGATGGTCAGCTGCGGCGCGTGGGCGATGCCGAGCAGCTTGTCGAGATCGAACGACGACGAGAAGTCGTAGGTCGTATAGTCGCTCCCGAACAAAGCCGCAGCCGGGATGCCGTTCTGCGCCGCGCCGCTGTTCTGCGATCCTTCGCGCGACGTCGTCGAGACCCGCAGCATCACGCCATTCTTCTCGTAATAACCGGTGATGTTGTAGGTGAACGGCGCGACGCCGAACGCCGTCGCCGGGCCATCGCTACGCTGGTCGACGAACGTCGCGTTGGCGTTGAAGCCGAACCCGGTGATGCCGATCGCCCGCGTCAGGAAGTCGAGCGGCTGGACCCACTGGAATTCCAGGCCGTTGATCGTCAGCTTGTTGGGCACGTTGACCTGCGACGTGACCTGGACCTGCGCGACGGTCGGGCCGCCACGCGAATTGAGCGCGATCTGCTGGTTGCCGTTCAGGGTGTCGTAGGTGATGCCGTATTGCGCCAGGTTGGCGAACGGCACGGTATCGATCGCGGTGGTGGTGAACCCCTGGATCGACTTGCGGAACGCGTTGAAGCTGATCACGCCTTCGCGCCCGGTATAATATTCGAAGCCGAGGTCGAGGTTGGTCGACATGTACGGCTGCAATGCCGGGTTGCCGATGGTCGCCTGATCGGCCGACGGCGAGCCGAAATTGACGCCCGGCAGCTGCGCCGAGGGATCGGGACGGGTCATCGTCCGCGATCCGGCGACACGGACGACGGCATGCTCGCTGACGTCATAGGCCAGCGTCGCGGCGGGCAGCCACTTGGTGTAGTCGTTGCGCGTCGAGACGATGCTGACGATGTTCGGGAAGCGGCTGCCGTCGGGGATCGACGCGCCGCCGGCGGCGGTGTTGCGTGGGTCAGGCAACGAGACGCGGCCGGCGATCTTCTGGATCGTGTTGACGTAGCGCAGGCCGACGTTGAACCGCAGCGTGTTGCCGCCGAGTTCCTGTTCGCCGTTGAGCGTCGCGAATGCCGACTTGACGATTTCGCGGATCGATCCGCCGCTGGCGCCGGTGTTCGAACCGCCGCTCTCCGGCGCGTTGTCATGATAGAAGTCGTATTTGCTGGCGGTCGCGAACGCCGGGAAGTTGACGGTGACGAAGCCGGCCGGCCCCGGCACCAGATAGGTCGGGACCGCACCGTTCGGGATCAGCGAACCACCATAGGTGACCGGGCCTGCAAGCCCTGCGGTCGATCCGGTGCCGTACCCCGGGTAAGTCGGATAGCCCGCCGGTGCCGCGCCCGCTGCGTTCAGCCCTGCGCAGGGTGGCTGCGTATTGGGCGAATCGACGAACACGCTGGGGTTGTTGCCGCAGACCGCGTTCTGCCAGGCCTGGCTGTTGTCGAGACCGGTGATCCGCCGCGAGACATCGTCGAACGCGCCGCCGACCTTGAGGTTGAGCGCCTTGCCGCCCCAGGTCAGGTCGCCGCGCAGGCCCTTGGTCTTGTTGAGCCGCTTCTCGTCCTGGATGTTGACGCGGCTGCCGGTGTTCCAGCCGAAATTGATAGGGTTGTTGAGGTCGATGTTGCTGGTGATGTCGGGGATACCGCTGCCGGTGTTGGCATAGGTCACGGTGTTGCCGACCCCGAGCGGCGTGCTGAGCCCGACCGTCGGGCTCTCGCGGTGGAAGGTCGAGCGCGCGTAATTGCCCTGCAGCGACAGCTTCAGCGTGTCGGACACGTCCCATTCGCCGCCAGGATTGACGCTGAACAGCTTCGTCGTCTCGATATAGGGGCGGAATTCATCGAAGAACTGCGCATTGGCGAAAGTGCCGCCGGTGACCGTGCAGCCGACCGAGCAATCGGACTTGTCGAAGGTCAAATTCAACGGGATGATCGCGCTGTTGCGGACGATCCACGCCATGTCCTCGCGGATCAGGTCGTTCTTCTTGTAGCCGTACAGGCCGTCGACATAGAAGCGCAGCGTATCCGACGGATGCCATTCGGCGCTGACGATCGCGTTGATGCGGTCGCGCGAGCCGCGGTTGTCCGACGGACGGCCGAGGCGCGGCAGCAGCGCGTTGTCGATCTGCTGGATCGTCGCGCCGGGATTGTGCGCGAGCAGGAACGCCTGGTCGATCGGCGTGCCCGCCACCAGACCGGCGCCCGCGCCGACCGGCACTACCGCGGGGATCGTCCAGTTGCCGCCGCCGGTCGCGTTGCATCCGGTGGTCGCGCCGCACTGCGCCGCGCTCAACGCCGGATTGGTATAACCGATCGTCTCGAAGCCCTTGGTGTCGGTGAACAGCCGCTGCCCCGACACGCCCGCCAGGATACCGAACGTGTCGTTCCGCCAGCTGCCGATCAGCGACCCGCGCACGCCGATGCGGTTCTCGTCGCCCTGCTGCGATCCCTGGATGTTGTAGTTGAGGAACGAGGTCGACCGATCGAACGGCCGCGCCGACCGCAGGTCGACATTGCCCGCCGCGCCGCCTTCCAGCAGGTCCGCGGTGTAGCTCTTGTTGACGGTCAGCTTGGTGAACAGATCGGTCGGGAAGAAGCTGAGGTCGACCGAGCGATCGGTACCCTGCGCGTCGGTCGCGCCCGACGACGCAACCGCGATCGGCGCGCCGTTCAGCGTGACGTTGGTGAAGTTCGACCCGAGCCCGCGGATCGCGACGTTGGTGCCTTCGCCGGTGATGTCGCGCGTGATCGTGACGCCGGGAATACGGTTGAACGATTCGGCGATGTTGGTGTCGGGGAACTTGCCGATATCCTCGGCGAAGATCGAATCGGTGAACCCGGTCGAGGCGCGCTTCGCTTCGGTCGATTTGGCGAGGCTCGAGCGATATCCGGTGACCACGATATCCTCGTCCGGCGTGCCCTGGGTCGCATCCGCCGGCGCGGTCGGCGCCACGGGCGGGCCGTTGTCCTGCCCATCGGCCGGGGTCTGTGCCTGCGGCGGCGCGACCGTCTGCGCGGTGGCCATCGAGGCGGTCAGCGCGGCAAGGGTGGTAGCGCCCAACAGGGCGGCGCGGGTCAGGCGATGGGCCGTACGATACGGGATCATTTCAGGTTCCTCTCTGGAGCCCCCCGGTCGTGCGTTGCGGCCGGGGGTATTCGGTACAGGTCTTTGACGGGACGGCACCGACGTTGCGGCTCGGAGGACGCTTGCGATCGGTATTGCCAAAACTTCAATTCACGTGGGTCGTGCCGGCTAGCGGATCGCGACGGTCAAACGTCGCATTCCTCCAAAAGCCTAGCAATCAGGTCATCCCCATCTCCAAGATACCCATCTGCGCAGGTTGGTTGATAGCGCTATCTCCGCCCAATTTCGGACGCTGTCAACGATATTGGTTAGGCCAATAATCGGGTTTGGCTCGGGCGCAGTCTCGGCATCGCCTGGACGCCCGATCAGGCACGATCCTGTCCCTCACGGAACAGGTGCTTCGCCTTTTTTCACTCTACTGCAGCAAGCGCCGGACAGCTACGTTTGGACCAGCAGCTATGGCAGGACGGGATACGGCAATGACGGGCAACTACCAGGATCGCGCAGGGCTCAGGGTCGACCGTGCTTTGGCCGATTTCATCGACGCGCGCGCGCTCGCAGGTACCGGGATCGATCCCGACGCATTCTGGCACGATCTGGCCGCCCTGTTCGCCCGTTTCGCCCCGGAGAACGCTCGGTTGCTGGCGACCCGCGACACCCTGCAGGCCGAGCTCGATCGCTGGCACACCGCGCATCCCGGGGCACCGTCCGATCAGCCCGAGTATCAGGCGTTCCTCCGCGAGATCGGTTACCTGGTGCCCGAACCCGCGCCGTTCACGATCACGACCGACGGCGTCGATACCGAAGTCGCGCAGACCGCCGGGCCGCAGCTGGTCGTGCCGATCCTCAACGCGCGGTTCCTCCTCAACGCCGCCAACGCGCGCTGGGGCAGCCTGTACGACGCGCTCTACGGCACCGATGCGCTGGGCGAGGCGCCGGTCAGCCGATCCGGCTATGATCGCGAGCGCGGCGGCGCGGTAGTCGCGTGGGCGAAGGCGTTCCTCGACCGCGCCGTGCCGTTGGCGGACGGGTCCTGGGCCGACTGGGCCGGCGGCGATCCCGTGCTGGCGGACCCGGCGCAACTGGTCGGCCGGGCAGGAAACACGCTGCTGCTCCGCCACCACGGCCTGCACATCGAACTGGTGATCGACCGCGCGCATCCGATCGGCCGCGACGATCCGGCGGGGCTGGCCGACGTGATCCTCGAATCCGCGCTGACCGCGATCGCCGATCTGGAAGACTCGATCGCCGCGGTCGATGCCGAGGACAAGGTCGCGGCCTATGCCAACTGGCTGGCGCTGATGCAGGGCAGTCTGGAAGCGTCGTTCGAAAAGGCCGGCACCGTCATGACCCGGCGGCTCGCGGCCGACCGCAGCTATGTCGCCCCTGACGGCACCGCGTTCACGCTGCCTGGACGCAGCCTGATGTTCGTCCGCAACGTCGGCCACCTGATGACGACGCCCGCGCTGTTGCTGCCCGACGGATCGGAAGCCCCCGAAGGCATCCTCGACGCCGTCGTGACCGCACTGTGCGGCCTCCATGACATCGCCGGAGCACGCGCC
Source organism: Sphingomonas sp. R86521 (assembly GCF_042466235.1). Classification (NCBI taxonomy): domain Bacteria; kingdom Pseudomonadati; phylum Pseudomonadota; class Alphaproteobacteria; order Sphingomonadales; family Sphingomonadaceae; genus Sphingomonas; species Sphingomonas sp. R86521. Next base: position 1,871,072 of record NZ_JAXHBY010000001.1, read on the forward strand.
AACAGCCGCACCGGATCGATCTACATCGTCAAGCCGAAGATGCACGGTCCGGAGGAATGCGCCTTCACCGATCGGCTGTTCGACGCGGTCGAGGATATGCTCGGGCTCGCGCGGTACACCATCAAGGTCGGCGTGATGGACGAGGAACGCCGCACCAGCGCCAACCTCGCCGCCTGCATCCACGCCGTCCGCGACCGCATCGCGTTCATCAACACCGGCTTCCTCGATCGCACCGGCGACGAGATGCACAGCGCGATGCAGGCAGGCCCGATGATCCGCAAGGGCGAGATGAAGAGTGCGGCGTGGATCGGCGCGTATGAGGATCGCAACGTCCAGATCGGACTCGCCTGCGGCCTCGGCGGCCGCGCGCAGATCGGCAAGGGGATGTGGGCCGCGCCCGACCGCATGGCCGACATGCTGGCGCAAAAGATCGGACACCCCTCAAGCGGCGCCAGCACCGCCTGGGTACCAAGCCCGACCGCGGCAACGCTGCACGCGACGCACTATCACGACATCGACGTCGCCGCCCGTCAGGCCACGCGCGCTGCCGAAGGCATGGCGTCGCTAGACGCGCTACTGACCGTCCCGGTCGCCGCGGGCCGCAACTGGCATCCGGACGAGGTCCGCGCGGAGCTCGACAACAACGCGCAGGGCATCCTCGGATACGTGGTGCGCTGGGTCGACCAGGGGATCGGCTGCTCCAAGGTGCCCGACATCCACGACGTCGGTCTGATGGAGGACCGCGCGACGTTGCGAATCTCGTCGCAACACATCGCGAACTGGCTGCTCCACGGCGTCGCCACCGCGGCGGAAGCGGACGCGGCGCTCAGCCGGATGGCGGCACGGGTCGACGCGCAGAACGCAGGGGACCCTGCCTATCGCCCGATGGCGGGCCGCGAGAACGACAGCCTGGCGTTCCAGGCCGCCCGCGCGCTGGTGTTCGAGGGCGGCACGCAACCCAACGGCTACACCGAACCGCTCCTCCACCGCTTCCGCGCCGCCGCCAAGGCGCAGCAAGCAGCCGGATAGACTTGCTAGCGGTTAGCATAAATACCGGGCTACAACGGCGTCCTAACCGTCGGGGAGCGTCGACATGCTTACGGTCATCACCGGCCTTCTACTCGCGGCCGCCGCGCCACCGAGCGCGGCACCATCGGCGGCACTGTGCGATGTGGGCCGTGCCGCCCTGCGCGACCTGCCTATGGTCAACCAGAACCCTAAGTCCGATAGCTACTACGCGGGTTTGGGTCGTTCTCGCGAGGACATCCTTGAGGTCTGCCCTACGCTGCGAAACGAGGTTCCGGCGGGATATCCGCTCGCCGATGCCGACGCGCTAAGACGCGCGCATGTCGGTGCGCCGATCCCGGGAGAGTCGACAAAGTCCGCATTCATCTACACGATCAGCGTCACCAAAATCAGCGCAGATGGGAAAACCGCTACCGTTCACTTCGACTGCATGTGCACCGGACTCTGCGGCAGCCGGTCCGAGGGTAGATATGGCCGAACCCCAAAGGGATGGCGGCTACTAGGAGAAATCCGGACGCTCTCCGTCTCGTAACAGTTTGGCGTGTTCGTCGTGGAGCTAAGGCAACACCGCAGACGCTTTCGACTACCGTTGGACGCGACGATCTTGCCGTGGAATGCTCTGCCTCAAGCTCGAAAAAGCGAGGACTCATGAGACTGGCAACTGGCTCCCTGAGTAGGAGTATAATTAGCCGTTTGCCATTATTCTCTGCCGTGCCTCGCTCCCTCTTGCGGCGCCTTGTAAAGCTCGCATCCGTTCCGCGCCAGTTCGTGGACATTCCCCATTGTTCCGGCTGTCTGGTGGGAACAATGGAGGGAGCGTCATGGGGAAGCTCAACGTGCTGTCGGTCAAGAATGCCAAGCCGGGGCGGCACGGCGACGGCGGGGGGCTGCACCTGCTGGATGGACGGATCGCCAAAGCCTGCGGCATACTCCTTGGAGTAATTCGAAAGTGGTGAGAAAATACAAGCTCGCCCGGAAATTTAGGCCTGGTGCTCAAGATCGCGACGGCGTCTGGACAGCGCCGACGAAGATAAACGCATGAGATTATACCGGCATGGCTTTCGGGATGTCGAACTTAGCTGGGAAATGGGGCTGTCGCTCAGCGTAGTTCACGGCTGGCGCACACGTCGCGGCTTTTCAAAAAACGAGATTGAGCGAGCCTAGCACCGCCCGCCAACATCGTTCGTCAGCCTAGACGCCGAACGTGGTGAGGGCGGCTCCAACCTGCACGGATTGATTGCTGAAGACGCGGCAGCGGAATGGCTTGAGAAGCATGGGGCAACAGCTTGGTGACGCGGTGGTGTCGGGCATGGTCGAGGTGCTCACCCGCGGGGATGTGGGGCATAACCGGACATTAACGTCCCCCCATTACGCCGAAGCGATCCACTGTAAGGATTTGTGATGAAGCGCTACTGGCTTTGCGTCTTGTTGATAGCGACCGCGCAGCCCGCATGGGCGGGTGGCGACGACGCGCCCTATTACGGACCGATGAAGCGCTGGCACGGGATCGGCTACAAGATTGGCTATGAGGATCGCACGGAGAAAGACGGATCGTGGCGCATTGACGCGGCTATCCACGGTCGAAGCGACGCCATCGACATGGCGCTTTATCGCGCCGCCCAGCGCGCCCATGAGCTAGGCTACCGCTATCTGTTCCTGTTGGGCGGCCAAGGGGCAAAGATGCCGGGCCTTGATACCGCAACCGTTTACGCCCGACCGAGCCATGAGGCAGTGCCACCGACCGGCTGCCGGTCGAAGAAGGTCACGACCTGCTACACCGCGGACGTGATGGAGGTAATGCGCATCCTCGGCGGACCGGACGGCACGCAACCCGGCATACCCATCCTAGCTAGCCGCGACGAATTTGGTCGCGATGTCTTCTTGTCAGGCTACGGAACTGGGGCGGTTGCGTCGCTAGTGCCAGGTGGCAGGGCCCGCAGTTACATGACGACGGTGATCGAGAATCGATCAAACTCTCGCGGCTCGAAGGTCGCACCGATCACTTTAGCTGTTCCTGCTCCGGTCGCCGCTCCGTCGGTTCCGGCGCCGGCCGAAAGGCCCGCCCCAACGCGCGGCTACATGCCGGTCGACGTTGGCCCTAGAAGCGCAGTAAGCGCTACGCCGAATGAACGCTTCGAGCGTGCGTTGAAGGCAGCCCAGCCCGTGCGTGGACGAGAGCCGAAGCAAGGCTGGACGATCAGCGACTAAGGTATTCGACCGGACGCTCGATCTACCGTTGCTGATGGATGCGGATAGCGTTCGAGCGCTACCGATTTAGACGGATCCGCCCTGTTTAATGACTACTGGTGCATCAAAAAGCAGGACCCCCCGCCATGGCTGACGGCGCGTCCGGTGTGGTTAATGCAGGCGGGCCACCAGTCGTGGGTAACTTTCGGCATCTCGCACGCCGCCTCTACGATGCTGGATGTCTGATTACTGGGGAAAGCAGACGTTCGCGATCAGGCTGGTGCGTGGTGGGCCGGGATATGACGACCTGCGACCCGCGGCGTGGCACATGTAAATGCATATTCCTGCTCGCGATTACGAAATGCTGAAAGTCAGCGGCATTCCAAGTAACGTCGCGCGCAGCTAGCTGTTTGATCCACTCGGAAGCATAAACGTGAAGGTAAGGCCAGCGGCCGCCCGATTGTGAGAACCCGCCTCTATAACCTCGACGTCCGCAACTGGGCCCTCGACCGATCGCTGGCCCCAATGTCGTATCCTGGTGGATAGCGGGAGGACCGGTTTCGCCAGAATCAGAGTATAGCGGCGCGCGGACCGGTCTGCACGACTACGGCAATGCGATATCTCTTGGAGACGCAGAGCAGTCCCGTAATCGCGCGGTGACTATTGCGCGGTCCAGCCAATGAGGCCGTAAAGTAATGATCCGTCAGGATTGGAGATTGTTACGAGTAGCGCAACCTCACTGTAGCTAAATCCGAAAAGTGCACCCTCAAAACTGCCTGTGGAGTCCGAGGGTTTCCCGTCGAACCGCGGCACTGACGCGGTACCACTGATCCGACCGGTCGTCGAATCAAGTACGCCGTCAATTGCGAAACCGCCCAAACCGGTCGTCTGATCCCAATTAGCTCCGCCTTGGACCTGGTTCGTACGAAAATCTATCGTCACGCCTGATATGGTGGCGTATTCAGTTTGTTGGCCGGTTTTGGAGATAACGGTAACCATACACGAGCCGGGATGTGTTAACGGTAGGCGTCCGGGGTTTTGCGTCGGGATATTGGCAGGCACCGTCCGCGCACCGAACAACTGATAGCGTACTCGTTCCTGATCCACCCATTTGATATAGCCGATATAAGTCGCGCTCGTCGGTTGATTGCTTGTATTATTGGCTAATAAAACGACCGGTGACCGCAGAAATGAGATGGGGCCGTTCGAATATATATCGGTGGGAACGCTGCCCGCCGTTGTGGGAACGGCGGTGACCGTCGGCTGCGTTACAACCGTGATCGACGCATCGTTGTAGCGCGCGCGATACGTTCGCGTCGCCGCTGTGAAGTCTAAACCGATCGCCGGGGATGCCTGATCAAGATGCGCGGTCGGTGGTGTCGATCCGCCCGGCGTTGTCAGCGAAAGGCCGATAGCGGTAAAAGACCGGTCATATGTGAAGTCCGCCGCAGACGCATAGCTCGGCATGGGCGTCGGCGTCGGCGTCGGAGTGGGAGCAGGCGTCGGAGTGGGAGCAGGCGTAGGCGTAGGCGACGTTGTCCCGCCAGCGCCGCTTGCTCCGTCCCCGCAGCCGCTCACAAGCGTTAACGCGCAACAGGTACCGGCTAATCTGGCAACTAACTCTCTGCGGGTCGTGTCCATGAATGCTGCACCGTGCCAAGTCCGCCGACGTTGGCGTTTTAGAAAAAGCATCGAAATCTAAGGCAGTGTCAAGCGGGTGTCAGCTGTTGAGCCGTCCGCTACCGCGACCAGCCGGTAGCAAGGTCAGTTATTGCGCAGAGCAACGAAGTGGCGAACGTCCGATTTTGGGCGGTAGCGGACATAGCTGCCGCTTGGACAGACGGAACAATACCGCCGGTGGCAATCGTTAGCCGACTGCCTGAACGCTGTAGCGGACGCCAACCGGACGAAGCACTGATGCGACAGGCAGCCCGATGATCGTCCTTGCACCAGCGACGACGTTCTCTTGTACGGTTACGCGCGCGCATGACGGCGACGAACCGCTCGGTGCTCGAACGGCATCAAGGTTCTGATCGCCGGCGTTCGAGCGCCTGACTTCGAAAGCGCTGAACCCGATGACCGTCGTGCGAACCCTACCTTTAATGACCGTGCCGCTGAGCGCTCCAGCGCAGTAAGAATGGGTGCGCTGTGCGAGTTCGAAGTCTCCCGTTTTCAAAGCAACCTGCTCTGCTTCGCCGCATGTGCCCTTCGCAACCAAGCCACCCACCAGGCTCGGTAACTCGGCGCGATCGTTCGTAATCCGAAGCGCACGTGCTTTTTCGGCAAGGGCTCGCGACCGCGGTGTCAGAACCTCGTTCTCTTCGTACGACCGCTGCTTTGACTGTCGCCGTGAATAGTCCGCGCCGGTCGGCATCGACGTGCAACGCACGTTGCCATAGCCAGTCTGGCAGTTCGTCTCTATGGTTTGCGCCACAGCTGACGAAGCGAATACCGCTGCGATGGCCGCCTCCGCAGCGATCATTATGATGTTACGAATCTGAATCATCTGCCCCTCCTGATTGCACCTGCCTGAGGCGGCCACGGCGGCAGCCGGTGCCTCAGTGGGCGGTCTTTACCGTACCGGTACGGCTCGGCAGACGCGCACGGTCTAAGGTAGTTTCGGTGATCCAAACCGCCGCCATCTAGGCCTGGCGGCGCATCAGCGACCAATGCCGCAGGAGGAACCCAAGCTGACGAAAGACGTTAAATCGCGACCAGGCCGCCTTCACCGAGGTTGGCCAAACTTAAATAAACATTGCTTTTTTGTAGCTCCTGAACTCCCGTGAGAACACTCAGATGACAACCTATAGCGCATATGCCCCAGACCTCGCCTTCGAGGCACAATTGACGGCTCAGAGGGCTGAAAATGAAAGCGCCGAGCGCGCGCAACGCGCGCTTGCTGAATTGCACCTCACCGAGGCCGAGCGGGATCGTGCAGGCGATCCGGTCGTTACCGAACGGTTGCAAGCCCATGACCGCCGGCCTCAACCCTGAAGTAGACCAGTCGGGCTTTCAGGACACCCAGCCGTATTGGCGTAAGTTGCCGTTAGGTATCTCGATACCTTCATAGGCTATCGAGCAGGCGCGGACACCAACGCTGTGCGCCAACGATCACCTCGAGCGGGAGTTGGTGTAGCTCTTCGGGGGCCGGGCTTCCGTCTCGCCGCTGTGGCCGGCCTATCGCTTAGTATTCAGCGTACCTGCACTGGTCATCCGATACGCATCGCGAGTCTGCTGAGCACCATCTGCAGTATTACCGTCGAACTGCCGCCAAGCGGCGGCCGTGTTGCATACCCGCGTGGCCATGAATGAGCCTGTCGTGTTCATAGACCGGCAGGTCTTCTTCTCATGCGCCGGCGTGTCGGACGGCTTCGCAACGTCGTTCGAGTTTTGAGCTGTTACAGCCCCAGAACTCACCATTAATGCGGCTGCGACCCAGAATTTCATCAAGTGACTCCATTGCGTTTCCCAAGATCGTATACCAGGGATTTGCCGGCGCAACAGCGTCACAGCCCTGACGCATTTTCGACGCGCGCTAGGTGCCGAACTTAGGCCCCTCGTCATCCGGATAGAACGCATGCCGATCGAACGCCGGCCGCGGGTCGGAACGCATTGCGAGCGCTGACGCTGGGCCGCGACATCGTACGTCGCAAAGGGATCAAATCGCCTCTCGAGCGTTACCCTAGCAGGGAGTGACACGTATGAATTTTTCAACTTCAAGCGATTGGGGCGCCGGCCTCCCAATTGTGCTGGCCATCTTCGCGGTCATCTTCGTAGTGGCTGTTCTCAGCGCCTTCTGGCGAACCCGGTCAGGTGCTCCGACGATTGACCCGGACGATGATGGGCAGGGCTAGGCCGAGCTTTGACCCTTCCTCGTCCGGATAGAACGCGTCAACGGGAGCAAAGTAGCGTTGCTGCTCCCGAACCAGTTCCGCCGCCTTGTGCGCATTCGCCCCAGTCCGTTATTTTCGCGTAGCGGGCGCCGGCGTAGCGGACGCCGGTTTCTGCCAAGGGACTGCCCAGTCAGGGCAGGCGGGGTTATCGTCGGGGTGTTCGATACCGTCGCAGTTCGGCGCGGGCATGCCCGGGGTCACGAAGCCAGCGTCGCGATACGCGCAGGCGGCCAACGACATGAGAAGGATCACCGCTGCTACTACTAGGCGCCCCATTCTGTACTCTCTTCGGTTAGGTAAAAGGCGTGGGGATCGAAGACTGGCCGCAGACCGGCGCGCGCTGCGGCTCCGCGGGCGCCGGTAGCAGGATAGGGAGCCCGCCTTCGAACCTCAACCTGATATACGTCCCGCTATGCGCTAACCCCTCGAACACTGCGGCGACCTCGTCCAACTGCATCCGCTTCCCGATCAGGGGCACTCGCTCTGCGCTGACATAGCCCATCTGGACCCCACGGTCGGACCATACGGCGATAGCGTTGCTGTCGAACTCGTTGTTGGGTTCGGGGCGTAGATCGACCGGGCCGCCGGGGGCGCAGAGCATGATCTCCAGGCGTCTGTTCGACTTGCTCTTGTCGGGGTTGGAGAAGTCGATCCCGACGGTGGAGGTGGCCAGCTCGCCCATGGAGGCACCTTGGCCGGATCGCGCGCGCGCCCAGGCTGCTCAGGTGGGTCCTTTTGACGACGCCGCGGATCCCGACCTTGGTGCTGCATGCACTCTGCGGCATCTGCATGCGACCCGGCAGCAAAGGCAGATCGAGACGCTTAGCATGGACGAGGCAGCGCGTCGCTATGGGCGTGCGTCTATGCCGATCACCGCGAAGGGCTGATGATGGCCGACCAAACACCTGACCTTAACGACGCGCTCGCCCGGCTGGCCGCGTTCGCCGTGACTTGTAATCCAGGCGACGTGATCGATGTAGAGAGCAGCCTTACCGCGGACGACCTCGACGTGGTAATCGCATTCGTGAACGACTTCCCGTCGAGCGATAGATGCGCAACCCGCGCGAGCGCCCGGTGAGAATATGGTAGTGGCTGCAAATGATCGCTGTCGCAGTGTTTATGATGGCCGGCACCGCCGTTGGCGTGTGGAGCTACCTCTGATGTGCAACCGCGCACGCAACCGCGGAGAGCCCGAGACGCTGTTCGCCCGCTTCAATGCCAGCTGGGCGCACGACGTCGTCCGCCCGAACGCCGACCCGGTTGAACTCTACCCGAAGAGCAAGGCCTACATCGTTCGAGATGAGCGCGATCGGCGCGTCCTCGACGTAATGGCGTGGGACGTGCTGGGCGGCCAGGCGGCGTGGCCGATGACGAACGTGCGCAACCTCGCGCTGCCACAGTGGCGCCGTCTTGCAGCCGAGCCGCCTAACCGGTGCCTGATCCCGCTAACCGAGTTCTGCGAATGGACGCCCGACAAACACAAGGTGGGCGACGGAGCGCCGGTCAAGGGAGAGATGTGGTTCGACGTGCCAGACCAGCCAGTGTTCGCGGTCGCCGGGTTCTGGCAGCAGACGGCTAAGGGCGCGGGCTTCACGATGGTGACCTGCGACCCGAACGAACTAGTCGCGCCTATCCACCCGAAGGCAATGATTACGATCCTGCCGCCGGAAGATCACGAGCGGTGGCTGACCGGCAGCTACGACGACGTGGTCGCGCTGCAGCGTCCGTACCCCGCCGTGCGAATGACAAAGCGTGGTCCGGTTTTCCCGACCCGCACGAAGCCTGCCGTCAGCGGCTGACGTCGAACCATTAACGGGATTCTCGTTTCTTGCCCGTATCGCCGCCGGGTCAGGAGCCTCCATCATGAAGTTCGTTGAGCTAAAATCCCACGGCGGCAATTACCTCGTCGTTGGTGAGAACGTCGCGTATCTTCGGAAAGACGAAAACGGGCAGACAAAGGTCGGGCTGATCGGTGGCGACGCGCTGCTGGTCGTTGGCGATATGGAGGACGTCGCGGCCAAGCTGCTCGCTGGCTGACGGCGGTACGACCCGTAAGTGCGAAGGTCGCGAGAGCGCGGTGACGCGTCGATGAATGCGAGAACGCTCTTGTGGCTCCCGATCGCACTTCAACTCCGCGATGGCTGAATGTCCGGTTGTGGTGGAAAGCAAACTTTCGCTTGTCGATGCGCCCCCCCGGATTTCGCCAGCGGTATTTGGCTGATAAGTGTTTGGCTAAGCCGGCCTGACCATTCGAGAAGCCGACCTAGGCGCGGCAACGATTTCCTTTAAGCCCCACGAAAGCGTTTCATCGCGTCCTGTGGTGCTCGTTGCTGCAAGGCCATGCCTCCGGTACGATCTTTGAAGAGGAGAGCGACATGGCTGTGATTACGGGCACCGGCGGCAATGACATTCTGCGCGGGACTGATAGTGCTGACGTGATCAACGCGCTGGGCGGGGACGACCTGATATACCCCGGCAACGGCTCCGACCTGGTTGATGCCGGCGACGGCGATGATCGCGTCGTGGTAAGCGTCGTCTCTTTCGACCAGGGCGTGTCCGCGATTTTGGACGGCGGCGCCGGGCACAACACGCTCGATTTCAGTCAGGCGGCATTCTCGTTTGCATTCCCTTATGTCCTTGTCACGGACTCGTTTCCAAACAACGCCATCAAGTACGGGTCGATCTATGCGCAAAACTTCGACCATTTCGTCCTGTCATCGGCATCGGACTACTTCACTGTCGGTAATGTCACTATCGACCTCGTGCTTGATGGTGGCCCCGGGAACGACCTTATCGCTACTGGCACGGGCAATGACATCCTCTTGGGCGGCGACGGAGAGGACACGCTGAACGGCGGCGGTGGCTTCAACGTGCTCGATGGCGGGTCGGGAGTCGACTGGGTCACGTTCAAGGACGGTCAGCCGGTAAGTGTCGACCTCCGACTTGGGCAGGCGGTCTATACTGGCTATACTAGCGGTGTAGATCGCCTCGTTTCGATCGAGAACGTCCGGGGTACGAGCCTCGCGGACACTCTGATTGGCGATGACGGGGCGAACGTCTTCAACGGCTATGGTGGGGCAGACATCATTGATGGCGGTGGCGGCTCCGACACCATCTCAATGCAGGATTCTGTCCATATACCCGAAAGATATGCATACCCGCTTGTTCTGCCCGGCGTGAACATCGATCTGTCGAGTCAACTTGCGTGGGACCGCACCGTTTATACGCATCTTACGTCGATCGAGAACGCGATCGGCAGCATCGGCGGCGATTACATCATAGGGGATGCGGGTTCGAACTATTTGCAGGGACTCGGTGGGAACGATCAGATATTCGGCGGCGACGGCGACGACATTCTGGACAGTGGCGTAGATCAGTACAATTATCTTGGTGTGGACAGCCTGTACGGCGGCAACGGTAACGACATACTCCTGTACGGCGGGGGCAATGATCTCATGGACGGCGGCGAAGGCTCGGATACGGTGAGCTTCGCGAGCATCGACGGTCCCGTCGACGTCGATCTGCGTCAACGCCTTGATAGTGGCATGTACGTCTCAATCGAGAATCTGAGCGGGTCAATCGGGAATGATCGCCTTACCGGCGATGACAGCGACAACATCTTGGATGGCGGTACAGGCGGTGCGGATGTCCTCGACGGCAGCAATGGCAGCGATACCGTCAGTTCCGCTTCCTCGGTTACAGCGGTAACAATCGATCTGGCTGCGCAGCTGACCTGGGACGGCTCCAGGAATGATCGGCTTCTGTCGATCGAGAATGCGATCGGCTCCCGCTTCGACGACTTCATCCGTGGCGATGCCGGCAACAATGTGCTGGACGGCGGTGCGGGTGGCGCGGACACGCTGATCGGCAACGGCGGCATGGACACGGTGAGCTATGCGACATCGCAGCGCGGCGTCGTTGTCGATCTGCTGCATCAGCTCACCTGGGACGGGATCGTGAACGATCATCTCGCCGGGATCGGGAACGCCAGCGGCTCGGGATTCGACGATAACCTGCGCGGCGACGCGCTGGCCAATGTGCTGGACGGTGGCGCCGGCGGGTCCGATACGGTCAGCTACATCGATGCCGGCGTCTCGGTGATCATCGATCTGGCCGCGCAGCTTACGTGGGATGGCACAGTCAACGATCAGTTGAAATCGATCGAGAACGCGCAAGGCACACGCTATGGGGACGTGCTCGTCGGCGATGCGGGCGCGAACATCCTCCAAGGTCTCGGCGGTGCCGACCTGCTCACGGGCGGCGGCGGTGCTGACCGCTTCCTGTACACCGATCTGTCGGACTCGCAGCTTGGTGCGCTCGACCATATCCTGGATTTCAGCGAGATGGATGGCGATCGCGTCGATGTGATCGCGCTCGATGGCAACAGCCGGCTGGCCGGCGATCAAGGCTTCCACTTCGTCGGCGCGTTTAGTGGCGCCGCCGAGCAAGCCGTGCTCTACTACGACACCAACGCCGACACGACAACCTTGTCGCTCGACGTGAATGGCGATGCGGTGGCGGATTTCCAACTGCAGATCTTAGGTCATATTTACGCCACGAGTGACTTCGTTTTCTGATCTGCGATGCGCAGTGACGTGCATCGTCACCAATTCTTCTGCGCTGTTATGCTGCCCAAACGGCAACTCTTGGGCGTTGGCGGACATTCGACGCGACGGATCCGCAAATGTCAGAGTTTGGTGGACAGCGGATCGCCTGCTTTCGGATGTTGGACGGCGATAGCAGGCAACTTATTTCTTCGACAAACCGATTTGTTACGGCGGGTTGGCTGACGCCGCCTATGTCAGAATCGCATCGCCAGACCGACCCCGCCGCTCTTGGTGCCGCCCCAAGGCATGACTCGAACGGAGGCATTTGCCTTCGACGTGATGACGAATCCACACAACTCACCAACTGCCGCGCCGACGACGACATCGTCCCAGGCATGCTTCTTGGCCTCAACGCGCGAAACCGCGACGAACGCCGCGACGAGCTGTGCAGGTATGCCGACCTTCCAACCATTGCGGTTCTGAAGTGTGGCGGCGGCCGAGAACGCGAGGGAGGCATGACCCGAAGGGAAGCTTTTGGCATCGCTGCCGTCGGGACGCCGATCGGGAAATGCCTGCTTAAGCCCTTGGGTTAGCACGAACGCGGCACCCATGCTTCCGGCGGCCTGGATATCTCCCGTGCTATCGTGGCGCAGTGCAGGCAGGCCGAGTGCGGCGCCGACCAACGCGCCTGTCGCTACGGTGCCGGCGGTGCCCCAGGTCGATGACTGGGCTATTGCCGGCGTCGCGGTGCAGAAAGCGGTGGCACAGGACAGCAAAGCTACGCTCCCGAAACGCGTCGGCTTGCAGTCCGCGGGTCGGAGCAGGCGCACCGCCGCTCGTGCGCTCGCGGGGGAAGCCAGTTCGTTCCACTCGGCCAAGGGGTTTGCTGAAGAGTGTCGAACACTCTGCGCGTGTTTACGAGAAAGGAACGGCTCGAACTTGAAAGTCATGTAAATACCCCCTGACGTGACACAAGGATGACGCCGCTATGACGGCAGCACCCCAGCTTCCCTGCGAAAATAGATTTGCAGCGCCCCACGGCGATGGAACGAATTTACGCCCTCGCGGCAGGCGGTATGCGCATTCGACGATAACATCGCGACGATCGTCGAACAGGGCTCTGGCAGAGGAGGCGCAAATTCCCTGTCGACCATTTACTGATGACGTATGTCCGCTCTTGCGGGCGGCAGAAGCGAGCCAAAAGCCGGACTATGGGCGTTAGCAGTAGTCCGATAGCCGTTGCGGCTAGGGGTGTCGGTCGGGGTATCGAACCCCGACGGACATCACGAAAGTGGCCGAAAACGGTGCGGTACGCGGTTGCACAGCGGAGGGTGTATCCGCCGTGTAATCCGGTAGCACCGCACAAACCGGCGTCATTCTCAGAACGAAACAAGCTGATCGCGCCACCGCATTTTGGGGCCCGGACCATCTCCGGCGCCGGGCAGCACACCGTCCAGAATCAGATCGGCAACGCGGTAGGCACATTGCTTCGTCGTAAAGGTAAAATGCGCAACCTGCTCAACGGCCGCTTGGAGGGTGGCAGGCAAGCGAATGTCTCGCCGCAGATCTCATATCATCGGTTCATCGTTCAAACCAAGCGCCCAAAACGCTGTGAAGATGTTGGTGACGCAAAGTCAGTACATGTTTTTTCGTTGTTAACGTCGCTGGCGAGACCAAATAGCTCTGCGTCCATCGCTAAGGCCGTGTCGCTAAGTCTCGATAGAACTTGATCGAATTGAGCCCGCTCGAGACGCTTCCAGCTTTCTAAGCTCAAGCCGTGGAGACCTTTCGACGCCATACAAATATGCGCGATCGAAATCGCCTCCATCGAAGCTAGCAGGCCGAGTTGGGCGAGATGATGGTCGCTCAAATGCACGCTCGTCGCCGTAGGCGGCCGCCACCCTTCGCCTTCCACCATTTTCACTCCCCGACCGAATGCGGTTCATATGCTGACCAACGCAGAGGTGAAAGCCGCGCGGCCGCGCGCGGCCGCTTACAAGATCTTCGACGAGCGGGGTCTGCACCTCTACGTCGCGACGAACGGCCGCAAGTCGCTGCGCATGAAGTTCCAGTTCGAGGGGCGCGAGAAGCTGCTGACGATCGGCACCTGGCCGGAGGTGTCGCTGGTCGACGCCCGGGCCCGGTGCGACCTGGCGCACGAGCAGCTTCGCCCGCGGCGTGGATCCATCGAGCAAGTCGGCCGCGGCAGCGGCCGTGCAAATTTGCACGTTCGAGGACATCGGCAGACGCTGCCACGCGCACATGCTTTAGCGCTGGACGCTGGCGCACGCGACCGACGCCCCCGCGAGCCTCGAACGCGATGTCTTTTCAGCGATCGGCACGATTGCGACGCCCGTCGTGCTGACCGCCCTATGCATGATCGAGGCGCGGGGCCGGCTCGAGACGGCGAAGCGCGTCCGGCAACGGATCTCTGGCGCTTTCATGTTCGCGATAGACGACGCCCCGGTGCAGCAGGATCCCGCGGGGATGCTCGGCCGCGTGTAATACCATGGGTCAGAACCGGCTTCTGCCGAATGCTGCCTCAACTGCCTAAAAGCGAGGACTTATGAGACCGGCAACTGGCTCCCTGAGTAGGATTCGAACCTACGGCCACTCGATTAACAGTCGAGAGCTCTACCGCTGAGCTATCAGGGACCGTTGCCGGAGGCGGCTCTATAACTGGCCGAACGGAGGATGCAAGCGGGTTTCGACTGAAACGGTTGTGCGCCGATGATCAGGCCCCGTAATCAGGCCCACAATCAGGCAACGAATTGCTCCATCGTGATCCGGTCGTCGAGCGCATGTTCGGGATCGAACAGCAGCGTCAGTTCGCGGGCGCGGTCCATGCAGATATCGACCTGCGCGACGTCGCGGATCTCGCGCTGGTCGGCGACCGCGGAGACCGGGCGCTTGCCGGCATCGAGCACGCGGATGCCGATGCGCGCCTTGTCGGGCAGGATCGCGCCGCGCCAGCGCCGCGGGCGGAATGGGCTGATCGGGGTCAGTGCGATCATGCCCGAACCGAGCGGCAGGATCGGTCCCTGGGCCGACAAATTGTACGCGGTCGATCCGGCGGGGGTGGCCGCGAGGATACCGTCGCAGGCGAGCTCCGGCAGCACCACGCGGTCGTTGACCGTCACCTCCAGCTTCGCGGTCTGGCGGGTCTCGCGCAGCAGCGACACCTCGTTGATTGCGGGCAGCGTATGGACCCGGCCGTCGACACCTGTCGCGGTCATCTTGAGCGGGGTCACCTTGAACGATTTCGCACGCTCCAGCCGGTCGTCGAGGCCGTGGTGGCGCCATTCGTTCATCAGGAAGCCGACCGTGCCCAGATTCATCCCGAACACCGGGACGACCGGCTGGCGGCGCTCGAGCATTGCGTGGAGCGTCTGCAGCATGAAGCCATCGCCGCCCAGCGCGATGATGACGTCGGCGTCCTCGACCGCGACCCACTCGCCCATCTCGGCCAGCGCAGCCTCAGCCTCGCGCGCAGACGGTGCCGACGATGCCACCAGCGCCCGCCGCGCGTAGGTCATCCGCCGGTCACGCTCATGTGTCGCGCGACCGCGGGCGTGCCGATCTGGAAGTCGTGGCGCTTGGGCTTGGCATAAAGCCCGGCGTCGATCGCTTCGTCGAGCCCGGCAATGCCGCCGTCGCGCAACGCCTGTTTCAGGTCGACCTGATCGTCATGGCCAAGGCACATGTACAGCTTGCCCTCGGTGGTCAGCCGGACCCGGTTGCAGCCGTCGCAGAAATTGGCGGTCAGCGGCGAGATCAGCCCTAGCCGTGTCGTGCCGCCATCGACGCTCCAGTAGCGCGCGGGGCCGCCGGTGGTGCGCGCATCGCGGGTCAGCGCGAACCGCGTGCCGAGATCTTCGAACACCTTGGTCAGCGGCAGGAAGCGGTCGGTGCGATCCTCGTCGACCGCGCCCAGCGGCATCGTCTCGATCAGCGACAGGTCGAACCCCTCGTCGCGGCACCAGGCCAGCATCGGCGCAATCTCGTCTTCGTTCAGGCCCTTCAGCGCGACCATGTTGATCTTGATCGCGAGGCCCGCGTCGCGACCCGCCTTGATCCCGCCGATGACCTGCGACAGGTCGCCGTGACGGGTGATGTAGCGGAAGCGATCCGGGTCGAGGCTGTCGAGGCTGACGTTGACGCGTCGGATGCCGGCATCGACCATCTGCGCGGCATGCTCGGCCAACCGGGTGCCGTTGGTAGTCATGGTCAGTTCTTCGAGACCGGCACCGACATGCCGCCCCAGCCGCTGGACCAGCTCGCCGACATCGCGCCGGACCAGCGGTTCGCCGCCCGACAGCCGGATCTTGGTCACGCCGCGGGCGATGAAGCGCTCGGCGACGACCGCGATCTCTTCCAGGCTCATCAGCTTGGCCTTGGGCAGGAACGTCATCGTCTCGGCCATGCAATAGCGGCAGCGCAGGTCGCAGCGATCGGTGACCGAGATCCGCAGATAGCGGATCGTGCGGCCGTGCGTGTCCACCATCGGCTTTTCGGACAGGGCGGGAGCGGCGTTCATGGTATCGGAGCTAAGGTGCGCGGGGGTGTCGAACAAGTGCGTTCCTGCATTGGCGGAGGCCGATGCCGCGGCTAGGCTCGCACCGATGGATGATGGTGCGATCGATTTGATGGACATGGCAAGGGCAACGTCGCTGTTCGCGCTATCGTTCCGTCACGGTGACGAGATCGCACGGATCGCGGCGGGCGCGGGGTGGCAGGCGGACATGCAGGGGGATGCCGACGACGTCGCCGCGGCGTATCTGGCGAGCGGGGCTGCGATCGCCGTGGTCGATGCGCGCGATGCGTTGGACCAGGGGTTGGCGGCGACCGAGGCACTGGGTGGCGCGATCGCGGGGAACGGTGATGCACTGCTGGTACTCGTGTCGCGCGCCGATGCCGATGCGATCGGCGATTTCTTCGACCGGGGCGCGACGCAGTTCCTGATGAGCCCGTACCGCGATGGCGACCTGATCCAGGCGCTGCGCTTTGCCGATCGGTACGCGACCCGAGCGCGCGGTGTTCCGGCGGAGCGGCGGGTCGTGCCCGGCGGCTGGCGGCACGACCGCGATGCCGGCGACGCGCGACGTTGGATCGACGAGCGACGCGCGGACGGGCGACCGGTGGCGGCGGTGCTGGTGGCGCTGTCCCGGCTCGATATCGTCAATGCGGCGCATGGCAGGCCCGCGGTCGATGCGCTGATCGAGGCGGCGGTGCGCCGCGTGGATGCCATCGCGTCTGCGGATCTGGGCGAGTCCGCTATGGTCGCCCGGCTCGGCGGCGCCGAGTTCGTGCTCGTCGCCGAGGCCGAAGGTGACGCGCTGACGCGGACGATCACCGCGCTCGACGCAGCACTGGCGCGGCCGTTTGCGGTGGCGGATGCGCTGGCGGTGCTGGGCTGCCGGTTCGGCGTGGCGGAGGCGCAGGACGGTGAGGATGCCGCGGCACTGCTGCGGCGGGCCAGCGAGGCGTTGGTAGCTGCAAAGGCGAGCGACGGCGCGATGCTGCATCTGGCGCTGCCCGACGGCGTGGTGCCGCTCGACGCGCTGGCGATCGACCTGCATCACGCGATCGAGCGCGACGAGATCGATATCCGCTTCCAGCCGCAGGTCGAGATCGCGAGCGGGCGGATCACCGGGGTCGAGGCGCTGGCGCGCTGGAACCACCGCAAGCTGGGGCCGCTCGGCGCCGACGCGCTGTTCGCCGCCGCCGACCGCGCCGATCTGGGGGTGGCGCTGTCGGATCACATCCAGCAGCTGGTCCTTGCCCGGGCGATGGCGTGGCCCGCGGTGCTGGGCAATCTGCGGGTGTCGCTGAACCTGTCGGCGGCGGATATCGCACGCCCGGGCTTCGCGGCGCTGTTCCTCGCGCGGGTCGATGCGAGCGGCTTTCCACGCGGGCGGCTGACGATCGAGGTTACCGAGACCGGGCTGATCGAGGACCTTGCCGCCGCGTCCGCACTGCTGGCGGAACTGCGCGGGGCAGGGTGTCGCGTGGCGATCGACGATTTCGGGACGGGGTATTCGAGTCTCGCCTATCTGAAGTCGCTGCCGCTCGATTACGTCAAGATCGACAAGTCGCTGGTCCGCGACATCGACGGCAGCGCACGCGACCGCGTCGTCGTGGCCGGCGCGATCACGATGGCGCGGTCGCTGGGGATGGCGGTGATCGCGGAAGGCGTGGAAACGCCCGCGCAACTCGCGCTGCTCGCGGCGGGCGGGTGCGAGATCTACCAGGGGTTCCTGCTGTCCGAGCCGGTCGGCGAGGATGCGCTGGTGGAGCTGATGGCGCGCTGATTTTGCGGCGCCACCAGCATTCCGTCACCCCAGCGAAGGCTGGAGTCTCCTGCGGCTCCTGTCCCGCCCCTGCCGAATGAGATCCCAGCCTGCGCTGGGATGACGGAGGGTGGGCGAGGGGCGGTTATCCCGCCGCCTTCGCCAACCCCTTCGACAATTGCAGCGCACCATGCAGCCGCGCCTTCGGATCGCCCCACGCCCGCTGCAGCACCAGCTTGCTGTCCGGCCGCAACCGCGCGACGCCGTTCAAGCGCTCGACATACGCCAACAGCTTGTCGATGTTGGGCGGCTTGTCGCCGTGGAACGACACCAGCACGCCCTTCGGCCCGACGTCGATCTTGGACACACAAGCCTTCTTGGCGTTGAGCTTGATCTCGATGACCTTGATCAGATTCTCGGTCGCGTCGGGCAGCGGACCGAAGCGATCGATCATCTCGGCGGCGAACGCCTCGATCTCCTGACCCTCGTCGAGATCGTTGAGGCGGCGATAAAGCCCCATCCGCAGGTCGAGATCGGGCACGTAATCCTCGGGGATGAGGATCGGCGCGTCGACCGTGATCTGCGGCGAGAAATCGCGTGGCCGCGACGAGGTCATGCCGCCGGCCTTGGCGTCCATGATCGCCTCCTCCAGCATCGCCTGGTAGAGTTCGAACCCGACCTCCTTGATATGCCCGGTCTGCTCGTCGCCGAGCATGTTGCCCGCACCGCGAATGTCGAGATCGTGGCTCGCCAACTGGAACCCCGCGCCGAGCGAATCGAGATCGGACAGCACCTTCAGCCGCTTCTCGGCCGTTACCGTCATCTGCCGCTCGGGCGGCGTCACCAGATACGCATAGGCACGCGTCTTCGAGCGGCCTACGCGACCACGCAGCTGATACAGCTGGGCTAGGCCGAAGCGGTCGGCGCGGTGGACGATCATCGTGTTGGCGGACGCGATGTCGATCCCGCTCTCGATGATCGTGGTCGAGACGAGCACCTCGAACTTCTTGTCGTAGAACGCCGACATGCGCTCCTCGACTTCGGTCGGCGACATCTGGCCGTGTGCGACGACGAAGCGGATCTCGGGCACCTGTTCGCGCAGGAAATCCTCGATCTCCGGCAGGTCGGCCACGCGGGGGGTGACGACGAAGCTCTGCCCGCCACGGTAATGCTCGCGCAGCAGCGCCTCGCGCAGCACGACCGGATCGAACGGCATGATGTACGTCCGCACCGCGAGACGATCGACCGGCGGGGTCTGGATCACCGACAGCTCGCGGATCCCCGACATCGCCATCTGCAGCGTGCGCGGGATCGGCGTCGCGGTCAGCGTCAGCATGTGGACGTCCGCCCGCAGCGCCTTCAGCCGCTCCTTGTGCGTCACGCCGAACCGCTGTTCCTCGTCGACCACCACCAGCCCGAGCCGCTTGAAGTCGATATTCTTCGCAAGCAGCGCATGCGTGCCGATGACGACGTCGATCGTGCCGTTCGCCAGCCCCTCCTTGGTCGCCTTCGCCTCGCTCGCGGTGACGAGTCGCGACAGGCGGCCCATGTTCATCGGGAAACCTTCGAACCGGCTCACGAAGTTGTTGTAGTGCTGGCGCGCGAGCAACGTCGTCGGGCAGACGATCGCGACCTGCTTGCCGCCCATCGCCGCGACGAACGCGGCGCGCAACGCGACCTCGGTCTTGCCGAAGCCGACGTCGCCGACCACCAACCGGTCCATCGGTTTGCCCGCGGCCAGATCGCCGAGCACGTCCTCGATCGCACGGTCCTGGTCCTCGGTTTCCTCGTACGGGAAGCGGTCGACGAAGCTCGGATAGCCGCTCGCATCGGGTTCGAGCACGTCGCCCGGATGCAGCGCGCGTTCGGCGGCGGTCGCGATGAGTTCGCCGGCGATCTCGCGGATCCGCTCCTTCATCTTCGATTTCCGGCGCTGCCAGCCTTCGCCACCGAGCCGGTCGAGCGTCGCGCCTTCCTCGGACGAGCCGTAGCGCGAGAGGACGTCGATGTTCTCGACGGGCACGTACAGCTTGTCGCCGCCGGCATAGCTCAGCGCGACGCAGTCATGCGGGCTCTGGCCGACCGGAATCGAGGTCAGGCCCTCGTAGCGGCCGATGCCGTGCTCGGTATGGACGACCAGATCACCCGGCGTCAGCGTCGCCAGTTCGGCTAGGAACGCGTCGGCGGATTTCTTGCGTTTCTTGCGGTGGACGAGGCGGTCGCCGAGCATGTCCTGCTCGGTGAGAACCGCGATCCCCGGCGCGGTGAAGCCGTGGTCGAGCGGCAGGACGATCAGCGCGACGCCGAAGCTGCGCGCGGTATCCGCGATGCCGAGCGCCTCCTGCCAGGTCTCGGCGTGCTTGCCGCCTTTCATCCCGTGGTCGGCGAGCAAACTCCCCAGGCGTTCGCGTGCGCCGATCGAGTAGCTGGCGAGGATCGGTTTCCGGCCCTGCTTGCGCAGTTTCTCGACGTGATCGGCGACGGCTTCGTAGATGTTCGCCTGTGCCGCCCGTTCAGGGCCGAAATCGCGCGGGCCGTCGACGTCGAAGTCGAGCACGGTGTCGCTCGGCGGTTCGTGGAACGGCGAGGTGATGTGCGCCGCGAACGCCGCGACCCCGCCGGACCATTCCTGCGCGTCGAGATACAGCGCCTTGGCGGGCATCGGCCGGTAGCTGCCGGGCTGGGCGGCCTCTGCGCGCTTGCGGTTCTCGTAATAGTCCGCGATCGATTCGAGCCGGCTTTCCACCGCCGCGGCTACCCCGTTGTCGCGGACCACCACGTCATCGGCGCCGAGATGGTCGAACAACGTCGCCATCTTTTCCTCGAACAGCGGCAGCCAATGCTCCATGCCCGCGATGCGCCGGCCTTCGGAGATCGCCTGGTACATCGGATCGCCAGTCGCGGTCGCGCCGAACGCGTCGCGGTAGCGGGTGCGGAAGCGCTTGATCGAATCCTCGTCGAGCAAAGCTTCGGAGGCGGGGAGCAGGACGAAGCCGTCGATCCGCCCCGTGGTGCGCTGGTCGGTCGCGTCGAAGGTGCGGACGCTCTCGATCTCGTCGCCGAAGAAATCGAGGCGGAGCGCATGGTCTTCGCCCGACGGATAAAGATCGACGATCCCGCCGCGCACCGCGTACTCGCCCTGGTCGTGGACGGTGTCGGTGCGGACATAGCCGTTCGCTTGGAGCAGCATGGCCAGCTTGTCGCGGCCGATCCGTTCGCCGGGCGCGAGCCGCGCGACGAGCTGGCGGATGCGGAACGGGGTGAGGACGCGCTGAGTCGCGGCATTGGCAGTGGTCAGCAGGAGCTGCGGACCCTTGGGCTTGCCCTGGAGGCGTTGCAGCGCGGCGACGCGCTCGGCCATGATACGCAAGGTGGGCGAGGCGCGGTCGTAGGGGAGGCAGTCCCAGGCCGGGAAGCTCAGCACTTCGAGATCGGGCGCGAAATACGCCGCGGTCGAGGCGACCGCGCGCATCGCCGCGTCGTCCGGCGCGATGAACACCGCGCGCGTCTTCGCGGCGCGCGCGAGGTCGGCGAGCAGCGACGGCTGGAAACCGGACGGCACGCCCGACAGCGTCAGCGGGCTCGTCGCGGAAAGGATCGTGTTCAGGTCTGGCATCGGCTTCCTAAAGCCCTCTCCCCGCCGGGGAGAGGGTTGGGTGAGGGGCTGTTCTAGGCGCTGCGCTGCTTGGCTGCCCCTCACCCCGACCCTCTCCCCAAAGGGGGGAGGGAGTATGTTACTTCACGACCGTCACGTAATCGATGTCGCGCATCGCCTGCATCATCGGCCCGTCCCACTCCGGCGGACACACGATCGAGCCGATCGCCCAGCCCATTATGTCGACGTCCTGTTCCTCCAGCAGCGCCTCGAACCAGTCGAGCTGCTCGGCCGTCCATGTCCGGCCATAGGTCGCGAAGAAGCCGCCGATCATCATGTCGGCTTCGCGCGTGCCGCGGTGCGAGCTGCGAAAGCCCAGGCGCTTGAGGCGGGTCTCGTGGTCCATCGTATCTCCAACGCCAATAAGCCGGCGACCACTGGAAGCGGTCGTCGGCTGGGCTATAGGACGCAGATAGTCATGCGACCCGAAATCCTCAATCCGCTGTTCGCCGAAACCCTCGTCCTGAAAGGCGTCGGCCCCGCGCTCGCCAAGCCGCTCGACCGGCTCGGGTTGGCGCGCGTCGTCGACGTTGCGTTCCATCTGCCGACCGGCTACGTCGACCGCGTGTCGCGCACCGAGCTGATGACGAGCGACGCGGGGCGGATGATCACGATCACGCTGACCCCCCGCGACTACCGCTCGAGCGCGGGGCGGGGGCCGACCCGCGTGCAGGCGACCGACGTCCACGGCAACTATGTCAGCCTGGTCTTCTTCGGCGGCAATTCGGGCTGGGCGAAGAAGCTCCTCCCGATCGGCGAGGCCAAGCGCGTCTCGGGACGGCTCGATCAATATGGCCAGGAGCTGCAGATCGTCCACCCCGAGCTCGCCGAGCCCGACGAGACGCTGCCCGAACGCGAGCCGATCTATCCGTTGTCGGAGGGGCTGACGTCGCGCAAGCTGGCCGGGCTGACGGCGCAGGCGGTCACGCGCGCACCGGACCTGCCCGAATGGATCGAACCCGGGCTGAAGGCGAAGCGGGAATGGCCGAACTGGCATGAGTCGCTGGCGCGCATCCACGCCGACCCCGCCGACGCCAAGGCGCGCGAGCGGCTGGCGTATGACGAGGTGTTCGCCAACCAGTTGGCGATGACGCTGGTCCGCGCCGATACGCGCAAACGGCGGGGGCGTGCGCTCAGCGGCGACGGCCGGCTGCGCGCGATGCTCGATCTGCCGTACACGCTGACCGGCGCGCAATCGCGGACCGTCGCAGAGATCGAGGGCGATCTCGCGCAGACCGCGCCGATGCTGCGGCTGCTGCAGGGCGATGTCGGCTCGGGCAAGACCCTGGTCGCGGCGATGGCGATGCTGATCGCGGTCGAGGCCGGCGCGCAGGCGGCGATGCTCGCGCCGACCGAAATCCTGGCGCGTCAGCATTACGAGACGCTGCGCAAATTGCTCGGCAATCTGCCTATCAACGTCGGCGTACTGACGGGGCGCGACAAGGGCCGCGTGCGCGAATCGACGCTGATGGCGCTGGCGAGCGGCGAGATCGACATCCTCATCGGCACGCACGCGATCTTCCAGGATGCGGTCGGCTACAAGGACCTGGGGCTGGTCGTGGTCGACGAGCAGCACCGCTTCGGCGTCGCACAGCGGATGACGTTGCAGTCGAAAGGCATCGCCCCGCCACACCTGCTCGCGATGACCGCGACGCCGATCCCGCGCACGCTGACGCTCGCGCAATACGGCGAGATGGACGTCAGTCGCCTCGACGAGATGCCGCCGGGGCGCCAGCCGATCGAGACGCGCGTGATCTCGGAGGACCGGCTCGACGACGTCGTCAACGCGCTAGGCCGGCATCTGGCGGACGGCGGGCAGGCCTATTGGGTATGCCCGCTGGTCGAGGAGAGCGAGAAGAGCGACCTCGCCGCCGCCGAGATGCGCGCGGAGACGCTCCGCGCCCGTTTCGGCGACAAGGTCGCGCTCGTCCACGGCCGCATGAAGCCGGCGGAGAAGGACGCGGTGATGGCCGAATTCTCCGCCGCGAAGACCGCCGTACTCGTCGCCACCACCGTGATCGAGGTCGGCGTCGACGTCCCCAACGCCACGCTGATCGTCATCGAGCACGCCGACCGCTTCGGCCTCGCCCAGCTCCATCAGCTCCGCGGCCGGGTAGGGCGCGGCACCGGGCGATCGATCTGCCTGCTGATGCGCGGGTCGTCGCTCAGCGAAACGTCGCGCGCGCGCCTCGCCCTGATGCGCGAGACCAACGACGGCTTCCGCATCGCCGAGGAGGACCTCCGCCTCCGTGGCGCAGGCGAACTGCTCGGCACCAAGCAGTCGGGCGAGATGGCGTTCCGGCTCGCGACGCCCGAGATGATGGCCGACCTGCTGCAATGCGCCCACGACGACGCACGCCTGCTCATCGATCGCGACGGCGGGCTGGAGGGGCCGAGGGGACAGGCGGCGAGGACAGCCCTCTATCTGTTCGATCGCGATGCAGGCGTCGCGCTGCTCCGGTCGGGGTAACCGCACCGTCATCCTGACGAAAGTCAGGATCCAGAGCCCCAAGCGTCACGCCTGTAACTATGGATTCTGGGGAAAGACTAGACGCTCCGCAACAGCGTCGACAGCATCCCGTAATATTCCGCCATCGGGATCGCCCGCGCGAATTCGCAGCCGATCCGCCCGCCCAGCACCCAGCGCACATTGGCCTGAACCTGCCCCAGGATCGGCAGCTCCACGCCGATCGCCGCGCCGACCTCCGGCGCCAGCTCGCACCGCGCCATCAGCCCGGTCGCGGAGATATTGACGATCACCAGCTTCGTGACGACGCCCTCGGCATCGGTCGCGCGGGTGCGGTGCATGACCTCGTCCCGCGGCGCACCCCGTGCGTCGATGTTCGTCTCCGTCTGGTTCGCCATGCGTGCCCCGATCGATTGCCCGCGCCCGTCCTAGGGTCTGCACGGGGACGCGGCTACTAACGCGCTTGGTTAACGGCCGTTTTAACCAGAACGCGTGCAGTTAGCCGGCTGGCGTCAGCATCCCGTGGCGTTTCTTGCCCAGGCTCAGACGGACCGGGCCGGCGATATCGATCACCGCGGCGGCCTCGCGCACCGGTTCGCCATCGACGCGCACCGCCCCCTCGGCGATTTTCCGCCGCGCTTCGCCGTTCGACGTCACGAAGCCGAGGCCGACCAGCGCGTCGACCAACCCGATCGAGGGGCCTGCAACCGCGAAGCTCGGCAGCGCATCGCCCGACGCGCCCTCCTCGAACGTCTTCCGCGCGGTGTCGGCGGCCTGCTCGGCGGCGGCACGGCCGCGGCACATCGCGGTGGCTTCGTTCGCGAGCACGATCTTGGCGGCGTTGATCTCCGCGCCCTCCAGCGCCTCGAGCCGCGCGATCTCGTCCAGCGGCAGGTCGGTGAACAGCCGCAGGAACCGCCCGACGTCGCGGTCGTCGGTGTTCCGCCAGAACTGCCAATAGTCGAAATGTGGCAACTGGTCCTCGTGCAGCCACACCGCACCCGCCATCGTCTTGCCCATCTTGCCGCCGTCCGCGGTCGTGATCAGCGGCGTGGTGATCCCGTAGACCTCGGTCGAATCCATCCGCCGCGCCAGCTCGATGCCGTTGACGATGTTGCCCCACTGGTCCGATCCGCCCATCTGCAGCCGGCATTCGGTGCGCCGCGACAGTTCGAGGAAGTCGTAGGCCTGCAGGATCATGTAGTTGAATTCGAGGAAGCTCAGCGACTGTTCGCGGTCGAGCCGCAGCTTGACCGAATCGAACGCCAGCATCCGGTTGACCGAGAAATGCTGGCCGACGTCGCGCAGGAACGGGATGTATTCGAGCGCGTCGAGCCACTCGGCGTTGTCGAGCATCACCGCGTCGGTGGGGCCATCCCCGAACGTCAGGAAGCGTTCGAAGATGCGGCGGATCGACGCGACGTTGGCCTTGATCCCGTCCTCGCCGAGCAGTTTCCGCGCTTCGTCCTTGAAGCTCGGATCGCCGATCTTGCCGGTGCCGCCACCCATCAGCACGATCGGCTTGTGCCCGGTCTGCTGCAGCCGCCGCAGCAGCATGATCTGCACCAGGCTGCCGACGTGGAGCGACGGCGCGGTCGGATCGAACCCGATATAGCCGGGCACCACGCCCTTCACCGCGAGCGCATCGAGCGCCGCCGCATCGGTCATTTGGTGGACATAGCCGCGCGTGGCGAGCGTCGTGAGCAGGTCGGACTGGTAGGTCATGGCCCGGCGGTTAGCATGCACGCCGGGCTCCGTCATCCCAGCGAAGGCTGGGATCTTTGGAGAGGTTCGCGACCTCCAACCGGGAGATCCCAGCCTTCGCTGTGATGACGACGGTGACGCATCACGCGCGGGAGAATCACGTCCGTGGCAGCTGGCTCGTCGGATCCACCGGGGTCCGCCCCTTGCGCAGTTCGAAATGCACCTCGGGCCGGTCCGCAAACCCGGTGTCGCCCGACAGCGCGATGGTCTGCCCGCGCTTCACCGCCTGGCCGCGCTGCACCAGCAGCTTCGACGCATGGCCATAGATGCTGGTCCAGCCACCACCATGCTTGACGATCACCAGCCCGCCGAGCGCGGCGATGCCGTCGCCGACATAGGCGACGACGCCGTCCGCCGCGGCATGGATCGGCGTCGCCATCGGCACCGCGATCTTGATGCCGTCGTTGCGCTCGCCGCTGGCGCCCGATCCGAACCGTTTCACGACGCGGCCGTCGACCGGCCAGAGGAAACCGCCGCCCGCCAGCCGCGCTGGCGCAGTGACCACCGCGTTGGACGGGAGCACGCGGCGCGGCGTTGCGACCGGTCGTGCCGGTGCCTGGTTGCTCGCCAGCGCGGGCTCGCCACCGGTCAGGATGTCGTCGATGTCGAGCCTGAACGCGGCAGCGCGATGGGTACGGCTAGGGCTGTCCGAGCCCCCGTCGCCGGGGATCACGATGCGCTGGTCGGCGCGCAGCACATAGGGTTCGACCAGCGCGTTGGCGGCGACGATCCGCGACCATTCGACGCCGTAGGCGCGCGCGATCGCGATCCCGGTCTCGCCGCGCTGGACCTGGTGATAGCGCCCGGCCGGTATCGTCAGCCGTTGCCCGGTGCGGATCGTGTACGGCACCGCCAGGTCGTTGGCGCGGGCGATCGCCTCCAGGCTGGCGCCGCTGCGGTCGACCACGCGGCTCAGCGTATCGCCGGGCTGGACGACATAGATCGACTGATCGATGCGCCGCGCGTCGGCGCGGACCGGCCGCGCTTCCCAGGCCGGGCGCGGGGCGGGGAGGGCGGCGACGTCGCTGCCCTCGCGCGTCACCGGTTCCTGGTGCGGCACCTCCTGCACCATCCGCGGCGGCGCGCGATAGGGCCGGGGCGGCGGCGCCTCGCTCGGCGGGCGATCGACGCTCGGGATACACGCCGCCAGCGCAAGGAGCGGCAGGACGGCGGTCCGCTTCACCGCGGCGCCAGCCGCTCGAGCCCACCCAGATACGGCTGCAGCGCCGCCGGTACCGCGACCGATCCGTCCGCCTGCTGATAATTCTCGATCACCGCGACCAGCGTCCGGCCGACCGCGAGCGCCGAGCCGTTGAGCGTATGCACGAACCGCGTGCCCTTCTCGCCCTCGGGCCGATAGCGCGCGTTCATCCGCCGCGCCTGGAAATCGGTGCAGGTCGAACAGCTCGAAATCTCGCGATAACGATCCTGTCCGGGCAGCCAGACTTCGAGATCATAGGTGCGCGCCGCCGAGAAGCCCATGTCGCCGGTGCATAGCAGCATTCGCCTGAACGGCAGCTGCAACGCCTCCAGCACGCCTTCCGCGCACTGCGTCATCCGCTCGTGCTCGGCCTCGGACTGGTCGGGCGTGACGATCGAGACCATCTCGACCTTGTCGAACTGGTGCTGCCGGATCAGCCCGCGCGTATCGCGCCCCGCGGCGCCCGCTTCGGAGCGAAAACACGGGGTCAGCGCGGTGAAGCGCAGCGGCAGTTCGCCCTCCGCCAGGATCTTGCCCGCAACGATGTTGGTCAGGCTCACTTCGGCGGTAGGGATCAGCCAGTGTCCCTCGGTGGTGCGGAACAAATCCTCGGCGAATTTCGGCAGCTGCCCGGTTCCGAACAGCGCCTCGTCGCGCACCAGCAAAGGCGGCGCGACTTCCTCGAAACCGTGCTCGACCATCCGATCGAGCATGAACTGGCCCAACGCGCGCTGCAGCTTGGCCGCGGGGCCACGGAGCAGGGTGAAGCGCGCGCCTGCCATCGCCACGCCGGTCTCGAAATCCAAGCCGATCGCCGGCCCGATCGCATCATGCTCACGCGCCGCGAACGCGAGGTCCGGCTTGGTGCCAAGAGCATGGACCAGGACGTTGTCGTCCTCGCCGCCGCCCTGCGGGACATCGGCCAGCGGCGAATTGGGAATGATCGCCAGCGCGGTATCGAGCTCCTCACCCAGTCGCGCCTCGTCGGCTTCCAGCGCCGGCAGCGCCTCCTTCAGCCCCGCGACCTCCGCCATCAGCGCCTCGGCCTTGGCGTGATCCTTCTGGCCCTTCGCCTGCCCGATCGCCTTCGACAGTTCGTTGCGGCGCGCCTGCATCGCCTGCGCCTCGGCGATCATCGACCGGCGCCGTTCGTCGAGCGCAACCAGCGTGGCGGCCTGGGGCGGCAGGGCGCGGCGGGCGAGGGCGGCGTCGAAGGCGGCGGGATCGTCGCGGATCAGGCGGATGTCGTGCATGCCTGCGCTATGCCCAGCCGCGCGAAGCCGCGCAACCGTGCCAGCAGAAGGGAGGCGCGCAACCCGGCGCCCAGCCGGCGCGTTGGCCATATGGACGCACAGAAAAAGGAGAACTTCCCCGTGCAGATTCCCCACAATGCCGTCGTACTGGTCGCGGATGGCCGCAAGCTGCTGTTCCTGCGCAACGAAGGCGACACCGAATTCCCCAATTTGATCGTCGAGACGGCGCAGGAGCAGGATAATCCCGCGACCCGCGATCAGGCGACCGATGCCGCCGGTGGCGCCTCGTCGACACAGGGCGCGGCCCGCAGTTCGTTCGAGCCGACCGACTTCCACCAGATCGAGGAGGATCGCTTCGCGGCCAGCGCCGCCGACATGCTCAAGCGCCGCGCGCTGTCCAACGACTTCGACACGCTGATCGTCGTCGCGCCGCCGCGCACGCTGGGCGAACTGCGGAAACATTACCACAAGGAGGTCGTCAGCCGCCTCGCCGGCGAGCTCGACAAGGATTTCACCGGGCATCCGATCGCCGACATCGAAAAGGCGCTAAAGGCCGCGTAAACGAAAAAGGGCTCGCCGGGGGTTACCCGACGAGCCCTGATTTCTGCGAGACTCCGCCCGTCGCCGGGCGAAGCGTCAGGCGGCGACCGCCGCCGACTTCGCGAACCGCTTGCGCGCCACCAGCGCCGCCGCGGCCGCGCCGAACAATAGCACCATCGGCGGTGCCGGTACCGGCGCGGGCGGGCCGCCGGTCGATCCGGTGCTGCCCGACCCGCTGCTCGATGCGCTGGAGGCACTCGACGCGCTCGATGCGCTAGACGCACTCGACGCGCTGCTGCCCGATGCGCTGCTGCCGTTCGAGCTCCATCCGCCGGTCGAGCTGTAGCCGCTCGAGCTCCAGCCCTTGCTGCTCGATCCATAGCCGCTGGAGCCACTCGACCCGCTGCTCGCGCTGCTGGCCGACGACGCCGAACTGGCCGACGATGCCGAAGATCCGGACGACCCGCTGCTGCCCGAAGAGCCACTGCTGCCCGAAGACCCGCTCGACCCGCTGCTGCCGGACCCGCCGGTGCTGCCGCCCCAACCGCCCCAGCCGCCATGGCCAGGCTTGCCGCCATGCCCGGGCTTGCCGCCGTGGCCGCCGTGACCCGGCTTGCCGGGTTCGCCGTCGCCGCCCGACGCGCTTGACGAACTGCCGCTGCTCGATGCCGAGGAGGCCGACGACGCGCTGCTGCTCGATGCCGAAGACGAGGAGGACGAGATGTCGCCGCTGCTGCCGCCGCTGGCCGATGAGATGTTGCCGCTGCTACCGCCGCTGCCGCCGCTCGCCGACGAGACGTTGCCGCCGCTCGACGTCGACGAGATCACGATGCTGCCGCTCGATCCGCCGCTGCCGCCGAAGCCGCCGCCAAAGCCGCCACCGAAACCACCGCCCCCGAAAAAGCCGCCGCTGCCGCCGACCACGACCGGGACGCCGCCACCGCCGCCGCCCAGGAAGCCTTCACCGACCGGCGCGGCCGGCGGATAGGGGACCGGCGCCTGGTTCGCGACCGTCACGACGGTCGGCGCGCAGGTCGTGCGCGTGGTCGTGACAACGCGACGGCGCTTCGGCACGGAGGCGATGCGCATCGGGCGACGCACCACCTGCTTGGTCATCTTGGTATACTGGGTTCGCTTGGGCGTTTCGGCCACGTGCACGGCGCCCCCGCCGATGATTGCACCACCGCATGCACAAGCGCACAATTTGGCCAAGGCCATCCGCACTGACATATCGTCACTTTCTCGTTGCTGGCTTCGGTGCCAGAGTCCGGTCACGGCACTGCGACCCCGTATCGGACCAAGTGCAAAACAATCGGTTAAGTGCAATCCAATTAACCGCCTTTTGCATGCATCTCATCCGAAATGATACGGGAACGCGGCCATTGTCAGCGTTAACGTACCGACGTGGGACAGAAACGGCCGTTGCCCGCTGCGTGAGCTTCCCAACAAAGCCGTCGGATCAACCGGATCGGTTTTGCCACACAGTTTGCAACTCGCCGCTCTGGCTACGCAAGAATCGGTTGCCGATGCGGATCCAAGGGCAATTTCAGCCGCTTGTGATCGGCAATACGGGCGACTATAGGCCCGTTCACCATTTGGGGGCGGTTTCAAGGTTCGGCGTGGTCGAGCCGCGGGGCCAGAGGGAGAGTGGTATGGCAACGGTAATGAATCGTGTGAACGACACCGAGCGAGAGGCAGCCAACGACGCGGCTGATGAGGCCATCGACGGCTATCGGCCGAACGCCGACGAGCCGTTCATGAGCCTGGCGCGACAGGCGTATTTCCGGCGCAAGCTGCAGGCATGGCGCGATGCCATCCTGCGCGACTCGCAGGAGACGCTGTCGCAGTTGCAGGTCGATTCCCTGCGCGAGGCCGATCTGACCGATCGCGCGTCGAGCGAGACCGACTGGTCGATCGAACTGCGCACCCGCGATCGCCAGCGCAAGCTGGTGTCGAAGATCGAGGCGGCGATCCGCCGGATCGACGAGGGTGAATATGGCTATTGCGAAGTGACCGGCGAGCCGATCAGCCTGGCACGGCTGGAAGCACGACCGATCGCGACGATGACGGTCGAGGCGCAGGAACGCCACGAACGGAACGAGAAGGTTTCCCGCGAGGACTGAAGCGTAAGCATTTCGACATGCTTTCCGGTCTACGCGTGGACCTAGGGCTACGCGGCGTACAGGGACGGCGAATGGACAATGTGAACGGCGATATGGTCGAGGGGGAGGCGGTGGACGTCGACGCCGAGCCCAGGACCAAGCGCGCACGCGGTCGCGACAGCCTGTTCCTGGTGGCCAAGCTGTGGCTCGACGATGCGCGTACCGCCCGCGAGGTCCGCGTCCGCAACCTGTCCGAGGGCGGTCTGATGATCGAACTCGATCGGATGGTCGAAGTCGGGACCGCGGTCCGGCTCGAACTGCGCGGGATCGGCGAGGTCACCGGCAAGGTCGCCTGGGGGACCGAAGGGCGCCTGGGAATCGCGCTGGATACCGCGATCGATCCGAAAAAGGCGCGCAAGCCGATCAGCGGCGCGAAATCGTCGGCCACACCGATCTATGCGAAGGCGCCCCGCTAAACTCTCGGCGCTTGATCGCCGCGCCAGGGGCGGCACCTCCGGCAAAAATTGCCGCAGGCGCCGGACCGGCTAGAGACCCGTCAGTTCTTCCTTCAATCGCAGTTTCTGCTTCTTGAGCCCCGCGACGATGATGGCGTCGGGCATCGGGCGGTGGGTTTCCTCGGCGATTCGCCGATCCAGCACGGCGTGCTTGGTCTCCAGGGCTGTCTGATGCGTCGTCTGCATGGTGGGATACCTCCTGCATTCGGGTTGGGGGACTGAGTAAACCACCGGCGCGGTCGAATGTCTGCATCCAATTCCGATCGAATCGACTGGTCGAGCGGTTTCCTGCGACGACCCGATCCGGCGCGGAATCCTGTGCCGATTTGATCCTCGCATGCGCTGCGGCGTTTGCTAAGGAGCGACGGCATTGGGGAGCAACGATGGACGAAGCGCAGATCAAGGTCCGGCTCGACGGCATGCGGATCGAGCATCGCGATCTCGACGATGCGATCGCCGCGCTGTCGCTGCTGACGGTGCCCGACCAGATGCAGATGGCGCGACTGAAGCGCCGCAAGCTCCGGCTGCGCGACGAGATCGCGATGCTCGAAGATCAGCTGATCCCCGACATCATCGCGTGACCGATCCCCAGACCGCCCCGCCAACCGCACCGTTTTGGCACGGTTTTGCGGCGGCGGTGTGCTTTGGTTTCTGTCCGGTGCGGCCGCATCATGCGATGGCGGTGGCATGACTGCCGGATCCCATGACCGCCTGAACCATCGCCTGATCGATTCCCTCTATGTCGAGGCGATGCTGCTGGCGGACGAGGCGCGCGCCTATTTCGACGAGGCCGGCCGCGCCGAGCGCGAGACGCTGGACCCGCTGATCCGCGTCAGCTTCTCCTGCGAATCGCTGAAGGTGACGACCCGGTTGATGCACGTGATCGCGTGGCTGCTGACCCAGCGTGCGGTGCAGGTCGGCGAGCTCCGCCCGCGCGATGCGCTCGATCCGTCGCGGCGTCTGGGTGTCGCGCTGGCCACCGACGATGCGCTGCTCGTGGTCCTGCCGCACCGTGCCCGGACGCTGATCGGGTCGAGCATCGACCTTCACCGCCGGGTCGCGCGGTTCGATCTGGCGCAGGGGGACTCGACGCCCTCGGACAGCCCGGCGCTGTCGATGCAACGG
This sequence comes from Sphingomonas sp. R86521, assembly GCF_042466235.1. Classification (NCBI taxonomy): domain Bacteria; kingdom Pseudomonadati; phylum Pseudomonadota; class Alphaproteobacteria; order Sphingomonadales; family Sphingomonadaceae; genus Sphingomonas; species Sphingomonas sp. R86521. The sequence continues at coordinate 1,903,637 of NZ_JAXHBY010000001.1, forward strand.
CGGCTGTCCTCGGTATTCTGACCCCGGCTCGGGTCTGCGCTCCGCGGTTTACAGCGCCAGTCTTACCCGCGCCGCGCGATATTCGCGCTCCAGCCGGTCGACCCGGTCCGCGACGCTCTCGACCGCGGTAACCGCGCCGATGCCCTGGCCCGATCCCCAGATGTCCTTCCACGCCTTGGGCTTGGCGCCCCCGGATGCGTTCGACCCGCCGCCGAAGTCCATCGTCTTCAGGTCGCCCTCGGGCAGGTTGTCGGGGTCCATCCCCGCCGCGGCGATCGACGCGCGCAGGTAATTGCCGTGCACGCCGGTGAACAGATTCGAATAGACGATGTCCGCCGCACGCCCTGCAACGATGCCGTCCTTGTACGCCTGGTCCGCATTCGCCTCGGTGGTGGCGATAAATGGGGATCCGATATACCCGAAGTCGGCGCCCATCGCTTGGGCAGCGAGTACCGCGTCGCCCGTCGCGATCGACCCCGATAGCGCCAGCGGACCGTCGAACCACTGGCGGATCTCCTGGATGATCGCGAACGGCGACAGCCGGCCGGCATGCCCGCCGGCGCCGGCCGCGACCGCGATCAGCCCGTCGGCGCCCTTCTCGATCGCCTTCCGTGCGAACCGGTCGTCGATCACGTCGTGCAGCGTGATGCCGCCCCAGCCATGCACCGCGGTGTTCAGATCCTCGCGCGCGCCAAGCGACGTGATCACGATCGGCACCTGCCATTTGGCGCAGGTCATCAGGTCGCTTTCCAGCCGGTCGTTCGACTTGTGGACGATCTGGTTGACCGCGAACGGCGCCGCCGGCCGATCCGGATGCGCGCGGTTGTGCGCCGCAAGCTCCTCGGTGATCCGGTGCAGCCATTCGTCGAGCATCGCCTGCGGTCGCGCGTTGAGCGCGGGGAACGATCCGACGATCCCGGCCTTGCACTGCGCGATGACCAGCTCGGGCCCCGATATGATGAACAGGGGCGACCCGATGATCGGCAGACGCAGGCGGTTTAGAAGAGCGGGTACGGTCATGCCGGGCGGCTTAGCGCACGCATACCATAGTCGGCAATTGCGTCGTCGCGCCAAAGGCGTACAGGCGCATGATATCTTGTCACGGAGTCACCGTTTCCATGAAGCTTGCCGTTGCCGCGCTGTTGTCGCTGACCGTTTCCGCCCCCGCGCTCGCCGCCGGACAGCTTCCCAAGACCGTCGTTCCGATCCTCTACGACATCAACGTGAAGCCCGATGCGAAGGCGCTGACCTTCACCGGCAGCGAGACCGTGACGGTCGACGTCAAGCAGGCGACGCAGACCATCCAGCTCAACGCCGCCGGCCTGAAAATCTCGTCGGCGACCTTCGACGGCGGTGCTGCCAGTTTCAAGGCGGACGAGGCATCACAGCTCCTCACCGTAACGCTGCCGAAAGCGGCGAGCGTCGGCCGCCACACCCTGACCTTCGCATGGTCCGGTACGATCGGCCGCTCCGCCTCCGGGCTGTTCGCGATCGACTACACCAACACCGATGGCTCCGCCGCGCGGATGCTCGCGACGCAGTTCGAGGCGCCCGACGCGCGTCGCTTCGCGCCGATGTGGGACGAGCCGTCGTTCAAGGCGAAGTTCCGCCTCGCCGCGACCGCGCCGGGCAAGGACCTCGCCTTCTCCAACATGCCCGCGACGTCGGTGACCAAGCAGGCGGACGGCACCCAGCTGTACCGCTTCGGCGAGACCCCGGTGATGTCCAGCTACCTGCTGTTCCTCGGCATGGGCGACATGGAACGCAAGACGGTGCAGGCCGGCAACACGGAGATCGGCATCATCTCGCGTCGCGGCGTCGTCGACCAGGGCGATTATGCGCTGGCCGCCGCGAAGAACCTGCTCAGCTATTACAACGACTATTTCGGCCAGCCTTACCCACTGCCCAAGATGGACATGATCGCCGGCCCGGGCTCCAGCCAGTTCTTCGGCGCGATGGAGAATTGGGGCGCGATCTTCTATTTCGAGAACGAACTGCTGTTCGACGCCAAGCGCGCCACCGAGAGCAACAAGCAGCGCATCTACACCGTCGTCGCGCATGAGATGGCGCACCAGTGGTTCGGCGACCTAGTCACGATGGCGTGGTGGGACGACCTCTGGCTCAACGAAGGCTTCGCCTCCTGGATGGAAGGCAAGTCGAGCAGCGACCTGGTACCGGCCTGGAAGTCCGACGCCGCCGCGGTGTCCAGCGACCGCGAGGCCGCGATGGGGATCGACGCGACCGCCGCCACGCACCCGATCATCCGCAAGGTCGAGACCGTCGACCAGATCGGCGAGGCGTTCGACGGCATCACCTATTCGAAGGGCCAGGCGGTGATCGGCATGCTCGAATCGACGCTGGGGCCGGACGTGTTCCGCCAGGGCATCCGCAGCTACATGGCCAAGCACAAATACGGCAACACCGTCACCGAGCAGCTCTGGACCGAGCTGTCGGCCGCGGCGGGCAAGCCGGTCGCAGAGATCGCGCACGACTTCACGCTGCAGGGCGGCGTACCCCTGGTCACGCTGACCGGTGCGACCTGCTCGGGCGGCACCACCACCGCGACGCTCGCGCAGGGCCGCTTCGGCCTCGACGCCGCATCGAAGGCGCCGCAGACCTGGCACGTTCCGCTGGTCGTCGCGACGCTGGGCGGTGGCCAGTCCTCGGCAATCGTCACCGGCTCGGCGACCCGCGTCACCGTCAAGGGCTGCGGCACGCTGGTGATCAACCGCGGCAAGGGCAGTTACACGCGGGTGCTGTACGACGAGGCGGGTCACGCCGCGCTGGTACGGGACTATGCTAAGCTCGACCTCGCCGACCGGCTCGGGACGATCGGCGACGATTTCGCGCTCGCGGCCGGCGGCTATCAGGACCTGTCGCGCTACTTCGCGGTCACGGCGCAGGTCGGCGCGACCGCCGATTTGCTCGAATGGTCGTCGGTCGCGGGGGGGCTCGGCAGCCTGGCGGGGCTCTACGCCCACACGCCGCTCGAAACCCAGCTGCGGACCCGGTCGCTGGCAATCCTGTCGCCGGTGCTGGCGCGGATCGGGATCGACGCCAAGCCCGGCGAATCCCCGCTGGTCGGCAACCTCCGCGAAACCCTGGTCGGCGTCCTCGGCACCAGCGGCGATCCGGCGGTGATGGCGCGTGCGCGTACCTATGTGGCGGCGCTCGCCAAGGATTCGACCGCGATCCCGCCCGCGATCCGCCAGCCGATCCTCGCCACCTATGCGGTCAACGCGACCCCCGCCGAATGGGACGCGCTGCTCGCGCTGACCAAGGCCGAGACCAGCCCGGTCGCCAAGAACCGCTTCGTCTCGCTACTCGGCAGCGCGCGCGACGATGCGCTCGCGACGCGGGCGCTGGCGCTGCTCAAGACCGACACCGTCACCACGCCGCAAAAGGCCGCGCTGCTGAAGGCGGTCGCGGGGCGGCACCCCGACATGGCGTTCGACTGGGCGGTGGCGAACAAGGCAATCGTCGACGGCTTCGTCGAGGAAAGTTCGCGGTCGGGCTACGTCGTCGGGCTGGGCGGCGGATCGAACGATCCGGCGATGCCCGGCAAGATCACCGCCTATGCCGCCGCCAACCTGCCCGAGGCGTCACGCGGCGGCTCCAGGCGCGTGATCTCGGCGATCGCGGTCCGCAAGGCTGCCGCCGAGCGTCTCCGCCCCGCCGTCACCCAGTGGCTCGCGCGCCGATAGCATGCGCACGACGTTCGAAACCGCCTCGGTCCGCCTGTATCACCTCGACGATGCAGGCGAGGGCGGGGCGGTGACGACGCTGTTCTACGGCCCGATGGGCGACGCGCTGCAGATCGCGGCGCAGCAGCCCGAGGATATGCAGGCGGGCTTGTATCTCGCGACGGAAAACGACGTCGTCGCCTATCTGGACCTGGACTGACTTCCGTCATCCCGGGACAGGCCCGGGACGACGCAAGCGGCCTTCACGTCCCCGGTAGAAACCCGTCGTCGCGGAACGGCGGCGGCTTGGCATGCACCGCATGGCAGATCGCGAGCAGCGCCGGCTTCAGTCCCTCCTCGAAAGTCGGGTGATAGAAGGGCAGGGCGAGCGTCTCGGTTGCGGTCCAACCCGACTGGATCGCCCACGCGATCAGGTGCGCGCTATGCTCCACGCCCGGCCCCGCCATCGTCGCGCCGGTCAGGCAGCCGTCCGCCGCGTCCGCATAGAAGCGCACCAGCCCGGCGTTGCATGCCATCACCTTCGCGCGGCCCTGGTCGGTGTACGACGCGGTGCCGACCACGACGTCCGCCGCACCGTCCTCGGGCACCACGCCGATCACCGCGACATTGGGTTCGGTGAACATGATCGAAAACGGCACCATCCGCTCGGCCGCGGTGACGTCGGGGAAGCTCGCCGCGTTGCGCCCGGCGATCGTGCCCTCGGACGACGCCTCGTGCAGCACCGGGCGGTCGTGATCGGCATCACCCGCCAAGAAGACCGGCGCATCGCCGCACTGCATCGTCTCGCGCGTGTATGTGGGCGTGCCGTGGTCGTCGAGCGCCAGCCCGGTGGTCTCCAGCCCTAGCCCCTCCAGCCGCGGCGGGCGTCCGGTCGCGACCAGCAGATACTCGAAGTGCCGCTCACCCGACGATTCGCCGGACCACGATAACCGAACGCCGTCGCCGTCGGGCACGACCTGCGTCTCGACCCCGAGCACGACCGGCAGTTCCTTCTCCAGGATCGCATGCAGCGCATCGGCGACGTGCGAATCCTTCAGCGCCGCGACCGCATTGCCCTTGTCGAACACCATCGTCTCGACTCCGAGCCGGACCAGCGCCTGCGCCAGTTCGAGCCCCAGCGGTCCCGCGCCGATCACTCCGACCGATCCCGGCAGCGTCGCTAGGTCGAAGATCGTCTCATTGGTCAGCACGCGATCCTTCACCGCGTCGAACGTCTCGGGGATCATCGGCGCCGACCCGGTCGCGATCACCACCGCCTTGGCATGCACCGTCCGCCCGTCGCTCAGTTCGAGCGTCGTCGCACCGGTGAATTTCGCGCGCGCGCAGATCTTCACCGCATCCGGGATCTTCGCGATCGAGTCCTCGACGCCGGCGACGAACTTGTCGCGCTCGTTGCGAACCCGCCTCATCACCGCGGCACCATCGATCGTCGCCGTCGCTCCGATACCGAACACCGCCGCGTGCCGCACCCCATAGGCCGCGTCGGCCGCGGCGATCAGCAGTTTCGACGGCATGCAGCCGACGCTCGCACATGTCGTGCCGCCGAAAGTCTCGTCGATCAGCAGCGTGGTCGCGCCGTTGCTGCGCGCGCTACGTTCGGCCGCAAGCCCGGCGGTCCCGGCGCCGATGATCGCGACGTCGCACGTGAGGTCGTCCATGAATGTCTCCGTTTCCGGAGCATTCCGGCGAGCTAGCACAACCGCCGGGCCGCCTGCGCGTTCCCGCTAGCCCCCGAACCCGCGTCCGCCAAAGCCGCCACCGAAGCCGCCGCGCGAGATCACCGAGCTGCGCGACTGGACGCGGGTAGGGGCCGAGCGCGCCGACGGATTGAATGCGTCGGAGCCGATCTGCGTGCGGCCGGTGACGTAATCACGGCTGATCCGGCCGCCTGCGCCACCCAGATAATTGCCGTCGCGGTCGCGGTACATCGGCGCCCCGCGATAGCCGTATCCGCCGCCGCCGTTGAGCATCTGACCGACGATGAAGCCGGTCAGCAGCGGCGTGAAGAAGCTGCCGTTGTTGCGCGGCTGGCACTGCGCCTCGCCGAACTGCGCCTCGCACGATGCGCGATTGTCGAACCGCGGCGCGTTCTGGTCGTTCGCCTTCTGCGCCTGCGCGAACGCGGTGTCGCACTGCGCCGCCGGGATCGTGCCGGCCTGGCGGCATTCGGCGACGGTCTTGTAGCTCAGCGCGTCGACCGGCTTGCCGCCGACATCGCCGTCGCAGGCGGACAGCGAAAAGCCGCTGCCGGCGATCAGGCTGGTCAGGACGATGGATCTGGAGCGTTTCATCTGCGGTCCTTCAGGCGGTCATGCAGGCGGCGTTGAGGATGCCGACGCACAGCGAGATGCTGGCCATATAGGTCGCCGCCGCGATCTCGCCGCGGACGATCCGGTCGCTGAAGTCGCGCATCAGGAAATGGCGGACGACCGAGAAGGCGACGATCTGGATCACGCCGGCCAGCAGCGCCCAGACCGCGAACTCGGCCAGGCTGACGGTATGCGCCAGCGCCGACGCGAGCGGCAGGACATAGCCGAGCAGGGCGGCGCCCAGCGTGATCGCGGCCGCGGTGTTGCCGTCGCGGATCAGCGTCCGCTCGTGATACGGCGTCGCCCATTGATAGAGGATCTTGAACGCGATCGTGAACGCCCCCGCCGCGACGAAGGCGATCAGGAAGGCAAGCGCGCTTGCCCCGAAACCGTATTGATCGATCATGCTATCCCCCGTCAGGCCCGGAATTCGCCGAGCTCGAGCGCCACCCCTAGCATGATCTCGAACGATACCTCGCCCGCTTCGCTTTCCTGGTCGATCGCCAACAGCAATTCGCGTCCGTCGCCCGGCAGGTCGCGCCCGAACAGCATGCAGGTCTGGAAGATCCGCCGGTCGACGATGCCGTCGCGGTCATCGTGCAGTTCCTCCCAGAACGTCACCGGATCCTGCTCGCTGGCCTCGTCGCCGAACCACACCCGGCGATACTCCGGCAACCCCTCGGCGGTGAAGGTCCGCGCCGACAGCCGCGACTTCCACGCCGGGCGCTCGGCGGACGACGACGGATAGGCACTGTCCCACGGCGCGAACACGGTGACGTCGGTGACGTCCTGGCCCTGGCGGTCGTTCGACACCGCCTGGAACATGATGTCGTCGTCGGTGTAGAACCGGTGGACGAACCCGCCCTCGTTGAGGTCGACCAGCCCCTGCGCGACGATCACCAGCGTGTCGCGGTCGAACGGGAACAGCAGCTCCGAGCCGAACCGCCGCCACGCCAGCGGGTCGAGCATCACGGTGCGGCCCAGCGTCACGTTGCGGATGACAGGAAGTTCGGACGTTTCAAGCGCTTGCTTGCGACCGAACAGGCGATCGAACATGGGAACCTCATCGGATGCGTGTGTGGTACCAGCATAGGGCAGATCCGACACGTCCGCAAAGCCTCCGTTCCGCCTTCGCAGGCGAACGTTGGCAACACTGTGGTATGCGCCCGCCAGCCGTCCTATGTGAGCGACACGCAACGCCACGGGGAGTTCCTGCATGACCGAAACCTGGACCGTCCGCAGCCTGAAGGCCGCGCTCGATTCGTCCGTGCCCGTCGGCGCCGGCGAATTCACCGCGCGCATCGTCGAGGGCAGCGATCCGGTGCTACTCGTCACCATGCACAACCACGGCGACCTCGAACTGTTCGTCAATGTCAGCGAGGCGCAGATCTCGGCCTCGGTCCTGCTGTGGCCGTGCGACGAGCAAGCGGACCGCGCGGCGTTCAACGAACGGCTGCTGCGCACGCAGAAGCTGGTGCCGCTGTCCAATTTCGGCATCGGCACGCTCGACGGCCGCGACTATTACGAGCTGTTCGGCGAGCTGGCGACGTCCAGTCCGCTCGACACCGTGATCATCGAACTCAACACCCTTGCCGAGAACGCGATCGCCGCCGCGACCGACCTGCGCGGCGCATAAACTCAACGAATTGGAGAGACTGGCATGGCCATCTGGAGCAAGCTTTTCACCCTCGGTCGTGCCGGTGCGCACGAAGCCGGTGCGGCGGTCGTCGACGCGAACGCGCTGCGCATCCTCGACCAGGAAATCCGTGACGCCGACAAGGCGCAGGGCAAGGCGCGTGACGACCTTGCCGGCCTCGTCGCCCGCCGCCGCATCCTCGAGACCGAGGTCGAGAGTTTCCGCGCACAGGTCGCGAAATACGAGGCGTCTGCCCGCGTCGCGGTCGACAAGGGCAACATGGACCTCGCCCGCCAGGTCGCACAGCGGATCGCCGACCTCGAACAGGACATCGCGCTGAAGAGCCCGCAGGTCGAGGACATGCGCGGCGCCGAGGAGCAGATCCATACCGCGGTCGCGCAGACCGACCGCAAGATCGAACAGCTCCGCCGCGAGGTCGACGTCGTCAAGGTTAACGAATCGGTCCAGAAGGCGCAGGCTTCGGTCGCATCGGGCAGCATGGGCGCGGGCAACAAGCTCGGGTCCGCCGCCGACAGCCTCGCACGGATCCGCGAACGCCAGGCGATCCGCGGCGAACGGATCAAGGCCGCGGGCGAACTCGAGGATCGCCGCACCGGCGCCGACCTCGACGAGAAGCTGCGCCTAGCCGGCATCATGCCCGGCCAGTCCTCCGCCGACGATGTGCTTGCCCGCCTCAGCGCACCCGCCAAACCCACGCTGCAGATCGAGCAGCGCGACGACACCAAGGACAGCTGACCCCATGAAGCGGATCGCGCTCGACCCCCGCAGCGATTGGCGGGCCCAGGCCGACGCGATCGGCTTCGTCTATCACGATACCGGCGGCGCCCCCTATTGGGACGAGAGCGCCGCCTATGCCTTCACGCTCGCCGAGATCGAGACCGATCTCGAGCCGGCCGCCGAAGCGCTGCACGCCATGTGCCTCGACCTGGTCGACACCGTGGTCCGCGACCAGCAATTGATGGAACGCCTCGCGATCCCGCGCGAGCATTGGAACTTCGTCGCGGACTCGTGGCGCAAGCGCGAACCGTCGCTCTACGGGCGGTTCGACTTCGCCTATGACGGCACCGGCCCGGCCAAGCTCTACGAATACAACGCCGACACCCCGACATCGGTATTCGAATGCGCGACCTTCCAGTGGATCTGGCTGGAGGAACTGATCGGCAAGGGCACGCTGCCCCCGGGATCCGACCAGTTCAACAGCCTGTTCGACAAGCTGCGCGACCGGTTCGCGGCGATCTTCCCGACCGGCGGCTTCGTCCATTTCGCCGCCGACGCGACCGCGATCGAGGATCGCCAGACCGTCCGCTTCTTCGAGGATCTGGCGATCCAGGTCGGGATCGAGCCCAAATTCGTCGAGATGAAGCAGATCGGCCTCAACGGCGACGGCCGCTTCGTCGACGACGACGGCTTCGAACTGCAGGCGGCGTTCAAGCTCTATCCGTGGGAGTTCATGCTCCGCGAAGACTATGCGCCGAACCTCGCCAAGGCCGACGTCCGCTGGATCGAACCCGCGTGGAAGGCGGTCCTCTCGAACAAAGGCATCCTGCCGCTGCTGTGGGAGCGCCATGCGGGCCACCCGAACCTGCTCCCCGCGTTCTTCGACGATGATCCGGCGGCCAGCATCCTCGGCCCGCGCTACGTCCGCAAACCGCTGTTCTCGCGCGAGGGCGCCAATGTCGAACTGGTCGAGCAATCGGGCACCCGCACCGCGCTCGACGAGGGCTACGGCGCGGAAGGCTTCATCCGCCAGGCCTATGCCCCACCACCGACCTTCGACGGCCGCCACCCGGTGATCGGCGCCTGGATCGTCGGCGACGCCGCGGCCGGGATCGGCGTGCGCGAGGACGACGACGTGGTCACGCGCAACCTCGCGCGCTTCGTCCCGCACTACATCGAGACCGCGAATGACTGACGTCCGCGAACTGCCGCCGATGGAGCGGCTCGTCGAGCTCTGGTTCGACGCCGCCCGCATGGGTCGCGACGACGTCATCCCGGCGCTGCTCGCGGCCGGCGTCGATATCGAGGTCACCGACGCGAAGGGCTATACCGGGCTGGTGCTGGCCAGCTACAACGGCCAGCAGAGCACGACCGCGCTGTTGCTGGAGCACGGTGCCGCGGTCGACGGCGCCCATGACGCACAGGGCAATACCGCGCTGATGGGCGTCTGCTTCAAGGGTTATGTCCCGATCGCGCAGACGCTGATCGATGCGGGCGCGGACGTGAACCGCCGCAACAGCGTCGGACAAACCGCGCTGATGATGGCGGCGCTGTTCAACCAGGGCGAGATCATCGACCTGCTGCTCGCCGCCGGTGCAGACGCCGACCTCACGGACGCGGCCGGCAATAGCGTGAGGACGCTCGCGATGACGCAAGGTAACGCCGAACTGGCGGCGCGGTTCGCCCACTGACCTTCTCCGTCATGCTGAACGCGTTTCAGCATCCACCGTGTCGCGAACGCCAGCGCTCGCGGTGCGGCGGACCCCGAACCACGGTGACACCTATCCCTGCACGTAAGACGTGTTTCCCCGCGAAGGCGGGGACCCAGACTGGGCTCCCGCCTTCGCGGGAGAACAAGGAAGCGAAAGACTGCGGCTAGGCCATGTCCGACGAGGATAGGCGTCCACCAAGCTCAGGGTGACAGGGGGCGGCCGCTCGCGATGACCCAGGGTAACACCGAACTGGCGGCGCGGTTCGCCTGACGCGTTCCCCTTCCTGAAAGGGAGGGGTTAGGGGCGGGTCGGCTCGGGGCTGGTGCCGCGCTCGTCAACCGGCCGACCCACCCCCGACCCCTCCCTTTCAGGGAGGGGAGCCGTGGAAGCCAACACAGCCCCCACATGCGCCTCGCCCCGCGCCGCCGCCAGCCGCACCTGCCGCTCGCGCTCCGCATACCCAGCCCGCTGCACATCATCGCGCACATCATGACACGCCGGGCAACTCTCCCCCTCGACATACAAAAGCGAAACCCGGTCCGCCTCGCTCACCGGCATCCGGCACGCATGGCACAGCGCATGTGTCCCTGGCGCCAGCCCATGCCCGACCGCCACGCGCTGATCGAACACGAAGCACTCGCCCTCCCACAGGCTCTCCGCTGCCGGCACCGTCTCCAGATATTTCAGGATACCGCCCTTGAGGTGATGAACGTCGTCCAACCCCTCCGCCTTCAGGAACGCGGTCGCCTTCTCGCAGCGTATGCCGCCGGTGCAGAACATCGCGATCGTCGGGGCAGGGCCATCGCCGACGATTTCGTCGCGGTGCTCGCGGAACCAGGCCGGGAAGTCGCGGAACGTCTTCGTCCGCGGGTCCGTCGCCCCGGCGAACGTCCCGATCGCGACCTCGTACTCGTTGCGCGTGTCGATCACGATCGTCCCCGGTGCGGCGATCAGCGCGTTCCAGTCCTCCGGCTCGACATAATGACCGACGCCGGCAAGCGGATCGATGTCCGGTTCGCCCATCGTGACGATCTCGCGCTTCAGTCGCACCTTCATCCGGTGGAACGGCATATCCGCGGCGCGAGAGTCCTTGACGTCCAGCGTCGCGCACCCCGGCAGCGCGCGAATGTGCGCCAGCACCGCGTCCACCGCGACATCGGTCCCGGCGATCGTCCCGTTGATCCCCTCGGCCGCCAGCAGCAGCGTACCTTTCACCCCATTGGCGCAGCACACCTTCGCCAGCGGTCCCTGGATCGCAGCAATGTCCGCGAACGGCGTGAAGCGATACAGCGCGGCGACCCGGATCGGCATCGCGTCCGTCGCCGGGGTGTCCAGAATGTCGGTCATCGCCGCCCGTTAGCAAATCTCGCGGCGAACCGCGACGGCAGAACGGCCTTTGACGTGCGCCGGCGTGTCGGTATCGGACGGCGACCAGCCATCACCGGGATCCGTCGTCTGCCCTTCATCGCTCTCATCCTCGCCGGCGTATTCTGGGGCCTCGGCTTCCCGCTCGGTAAGCTCGCGCTGCGCGAACTCGAGCCGGCGCACATGATCCTGCTGCGGTTCGCGGTGGCGAGCCTGGTGTCGCTGCCGTTCGCGTTCGCCACCGCGGAGGCACGCGCGCTGTTCCGGTCGCCGGTCGTGCTGCTCGCCGGCGTACTGTACGGCGCCGGGTTCCTGATCCAGTTCGAGGGGCTGGCAAGCGTCACCGTCACGCTCGCCGCGCTGCTGGTCGGCGCGATGCCGGCGCTGATCGCGGTCGCCGCGCGGCTGATGGGCGAACCGGTCAGCCGCGCGTCATGGGCGGGCGTCGCTGCGGCAACGATCGGCGCCGCGCTGATCGCCGGCAAGCCTGGATCGGCCGGTACGCCGATCGGCATCATCCTGTCGCTCGTGTCGCTGCTCGTCTTCCTCGGCTGGCTGCTGGTGCTCAAGCGGGTGCCGGTCACTCGGTCGGCAATGGCGGTGCCGGCGGTGATGCTGATCGTCGCGACGCTCGCGATCCTGCCGGTCGCGCTGTTGCTCCACGGCCCCCCGCCAATCGCACTGAGCGCGGTCGCGTGGAGCGGGATCGTCGGGCAGGGGCTGCTCTCGACCTTCGTCGCCACCGCCGCCTGGCAATATGGCGCGTCGCGGGTCGACAGTGCGACCGCCGGCGTGTTCATCAACATCGAACCGCTGATGGGATCGATGCTCGGTATCGGGCTGTTCGGCGACCCCGCCGGGTTGCCGCTGATCCTCGGTGGCGGGCTGATCATCCTCGGCAGCATCGTCGTCGTCCGCGGCGAACGCAGCGTCGCCGCGGTCGAACGACCGATCTAGCCCGCTGATCTAGCCGGCGACGGGCAGCCTTACCTTGCCGTCGTCACCGCGCTCCAGCGGTCCATAGGCGATCACCGTCTCGAGCAGCAGCGGGCCGCCATAAATGTGCGGGAAGAGTGCGCCGCCGCGCGACTCCTCCCACTTCACCGCGTCGCCGATCGCATCGAGATCGATCGCCGCGACATGCAGGTCGTCCTGCCCGGCGAAATGCTTGTCGACGGTCTCGGTCAGCTGGTCGGCAGTGGACAGGTGGATATAGCCATCCGCGAGATCGACCGGCGCCCCGGCGAAGCTGCCGGCTTCCAGCGTCGCCATCTGCTCGCCCGTCAGCACCTTGTACGCGGTCGCAATCATGGGCGCATCGGTCATTCGCCGTCCTTCGGGCCTTCGGCCGCATCGTCGCCGATCACCGCACCGGTATCGGGCGCAATCTCGGGCGCGGTGTCGGCCAGGTTGATCTCGGCGTCCTCCTCGGTCTCCTCGATCCGCGCCGCGGACACGACCTTCTCGCCCTTCGCCACGTCGAACAGCTTCACGCCGGCCGAGTTGCGGCTGATGACGCGAAGCGACGCCAGCGTGGTGCGGATCAGCTTGGCCTGGTTGGTGACCAACATCAGCTGATGGCCCTTGGCCGCCGGGAAGCTCGCCACGACTTCGCCGTTGCGGGCGATGTTGTCGATGTTGGTGATGCCCTGGCCACCGCGGCCGGTCTGGCGATAGTCATACGCGCTCGACAGCTTGCCGTATCCGTTGGCGCAGACCGTCAGGATGAACTGCTCGCGGTCCTTGAGATCGTTGAACCGCTCGAGCCCCAGGTCGTGCTCACCCTCGCGCTCGGCCTTCCACGGCGCGAACTTCAGATAGGTCTCGCGGTCCTGCGGGGTCGCCTCGACGCGGTGCAGGACCGACAGCGAGATCACCTCGTCGTCCGCCTTCAGCGTCACGCCGCGCACGCCCGTCGAGGTCCGGCTCTGGAACTCGCGGACGTCGTCGCCGGCAAAGCGGATCGCCTTGCCGAGCTTGGTCGCGAGCAGCACGTCGTCATGCGCGCTGAGCAGCGCGACGCCGATCAGCTTGTCCTCCGAACCCTCCTCGAAGCGCATCGCGATCTTGCCGTTCGACGGCACGTTGGTGAACGCATCCATCGCGTTGCGGCGCACGGTGCCCTTCGCGGTCGCGAACATGACGTGCATCGCACCCCATTCGGCCTCGTCCTCGGGCAGCGGCAACACCGTCGAGATCGTCTCGCCCGGTGCCAGCGGCAGCAGGTTGACCATCGGCCGTCCGCGCGTGGCGGGGCCACCCTCGGGCAGCCGCCAGACCTTGTAGCGATAGACTTTCCCGTGGTTCGAGAAGAACAGCACCGGCGTGTGCGTGCTGGTCACGAACAGTTCGGTGACGACGTCCTCGTCCTTGGTCGACATCCCCGCACGGCCCTTGCCGCCACGCGCCTGGGCGCGGAACGTGTCGAGGCTGGTACGCTTGATATAGCCCTGCATGGTCACGGTGACGACCATGTCCTCGCGTTCGATCAGGTCCTCGTCCTCGATTCCGCCGGCGAACAGCGCGATCTCGGACCGGCGCGGGGTCGCGAACTCGTCGCGGACCTGGATCAGCTCCTCGCGCATGACGTCGTACAGCTTGACCCGGTCGGCTAGGATCGCGAGCAGCTCGCCGATCGACGCCGCCAGCACCTTCAGCTCGTCGCCGATCTCGTCGCGGCCGAGCGCGGTCAGGCGGTGCAGGCGCAGGTCCAGGATCGCACGGACCTGGATCTCGGACAGGCGATAGACGCCGCCCTCCTGCTTGTCCTCGACCGCCTCGACCAGCGCGATGTACGGCGCGATCTCGGCGACCGGCCATTCGCGCGCGATGAGTTTCGCACGCGCCTCGGCAGGGCTCGACGACCCGCGGATGATGCGGACCACCTCGTCGAGGTTCGACACCGCGATGACCAGGCCGAGCAAGATGTGCGCACGGTCGCGCGCCTTGGCGAGTTCGAACTTCGACCGCCGGGTGATCACTTCCTCGCGGAAGGTGATGAACGCGCCGATGATGTCGCGCAGGTTGAGCAGCTCGGGCCGGCCGCCGCGGATCGCCAGCATGTTCGCGGGGAACGATCCCTGCGCCGGCGTGTGCCGCCACAGCTGGTTCAGCACGACCTCGGGCGACGCATCGCGCTTGAGGTCGATGACGATGCGCACGCCCTCACGGTTCGATTCGTCGCGGATGTCGCTGACGCCTTCGATCCGCTTGTCCTTGGCGGCCTCGGCGATCTTCTCGACCAGCGCGTTCTTGCCCTGCTGGTACGGAATCTCGGTCAGCACGATCGAGCGGCGGTCGCCGCGGTTTTCCTCGACGACATGCCGCGAGCGGATGATTACCGAGCCACGCCCGGTCTCGTACGCGGACCGCGCACCGGCCTTGCCGAGGATGATCGCACCGGTCGGGAAGTCGGGGCCGGGGACGATCTCGAACAGCTCGTCGACCGTGATCGCGCCGTTTTCCATGTACGCCAGGCAGGCGTTGATGATCTCGCCGAGATTGTGTGGCGGGATGTTGGTCGCCATCCCGACCGCGATGCCGCCGGCGCCGTTGACCAGCAGGTTGGGGAAGCGCGCCGGCAACACCGACGGCTCGCGCTCCGACCCGTCATAGTTCGGGATGAAGTCGACCGTGTCCTTGTCGAGATCGCCGAGCAGCGAGTTCGCCACCTTCGACAACCGCGCCTCGGTATAGCGCATCGCCGCGGCCTTGTCGGGATCCATCGACCCGAAATTGCCCTGGCCGTCGACCAGCGGCACGCGCATCGACCAGTCCTGGCTCATCCGGACCAAGGCTTCGTAGATCGAGCTGTCGCCGTGCGGGTGATATTTACCCATCACGTCACCGACGATGCGCGCCGATTTGCGATACGCCTTGCCCGCGACGAAGCCGCTTTCATGCGCCGAGAACAGGATACGCCGATGCACCGGCTTCAACCCGTCACGAACGTCGGGCAGCGCGCGGGCGACGATCACGCTCATCGCATAGTCGAGGTAGCTCGTCTTCATCTCGTCGACGATGGAGATGGTCGAGATGCCGGCCGGCTCGCCGCCGGTGGGTTCGGCGAGGATGGTCTCGTCGGTCAAATCTATGGGCTTTCGGCTTGTGTCGGAATGATGACACACCCTAGCCGAGGGGGGCAGACCTTACCACCCCCGCGCGTACGCGCATGCGTGCGCACGGGGGTAGGGCGCGCCCGCTTACTTGCAGGCGGTCTTGGTCTTGTTGCCCTTGAGCGAACAGTCATAGGTCACGGTCTTGCCGTTCGCGAGCTTGGCACTGACCATACGGCCCTTCCGGGTCGTGGTCGTCCGCGTCGCCATCTTGGTGTTGCCCATCGGCGTCGTGGTCTTGGTCGTCTTTGTCGAGGTCGCGACGGTCTTGGGCTTCGCCTGCATCTGCGCGGTCGCGCCCGTCGCCGACAGCAAGACCGCACCTGCGAGGACCGCAGAGGAAAGGAACTTGGTCATGACAGCATCCTCATCAGCTCGTTCCTGGTGAACGATGCGCGAAGTCTGCGCCGATCGGCCTGACGGACGAATGGCGGATCGATGACATTGGCGTCATCTCCGCGTGCGTCCCGGAGCGACGATTACGGAGAAACCTCGACCCCATCCCATGCGAACAGCTTGCCGCTGTCCGGCGCCCGCAACCCGTCGATCACGTCGAGCAACTGCACCGCCGCGCGGTCCGGCTTGAACAGCCGACCCGGCGAGACATTGCCCTGGAACGGTCGCGACAGATCGGTATCGACCGTGCCGGGATGCAGCGCGACGACGATGCCGCTCGAATTGCGCCTTTTGTCCTCGATCGCCAGCGTGCGGACCAGCTGGTTCACCGCCGCCTTCGACGCGCGATAGCCGTACCAGCCGCCCAGCTTGTTGTCCGAAATGCTCCCGACCCGCGCCGACAATACCGCGAACACCATCCGCCCGGATTTCGGCATCAGCGGCAGAAAATGCTTCGCCACCAGCGCCGGGCCGATCGCGTTGATCGCGAAATTGCGCGCCATCCACACCGGATCGATCTCGCGCATCGCCTTTTCCGGGCCGCGGTCGCCGTCGTGCAACAGCCCGGTGGCGACGACGACCAGCGTGGGAGAACCCGTGATCCGCCCCGCCGCCGCGACGATGCTCGCCTCGTCCTCCAGATCGATATGCCGGTCGCCGGTTTCCGATCGCGCGAAACCCTGGACCGGGATGCCCTCGTCGATCAGCGCTGCTTCCAGTGCCGCGCCGATCCCGCCCGACGCACCGATGATCACCGCGCTCATTTGCGGACGAACCGCCAGACGTCGTCGGTGCTGCCAGCGGCGTCATAGGCGTACCCGTCGGTATCGAATCCCTTCATCGCCTCGATATCCTCGATGTGGTGCTCGGCCGTCCAGCGCGCGACCATGCCGCGGGCCTTCTTGGCGTGGAAGCTGACGAACTTCTCTGCCGCGCCCTCGCGGAAATCGACCGCGACGACGCGAACCGAGCCGGGCAGGCGGCCGTCGACCGACGCCCAATATTCCTGGCTGGCGAGGTTCAGCACGACACCCGACCCGTCCTCCTCGACATCGGCCGCCAGAACCTTGGCGATCCGGTCGCCCCACCAGTCGGTGAGCTTGGTCTTCCGCGGCGCCCAACGGGTGCCCATTTCCAGACGGTAAGGGCGCATCAGATCGAGCGGGCGGAGCAGCCCGTAAAGCCCCGACAGCATCCGGACGTGGCCCTGCGCGAACGCGACCCCCTGTTCGTCGAGCGAGCCGACGTCGAACCCGGTATAGACGTCGCCAGCGAACGCGAACAGCGCCGGCCGTTCCGGCAGCGTATCGAAGTCGCGAAACCGGTCGGCGTTCAGTTTCGCCAGCGCCGGCGAGATATGCATCAGCTCGCGCAGTTTCTTCTGCGGCAGCCTAGCGGCGGCATGCGCGAGCGTCGCCGCCTCGTCGGCGAAGCGCGGCTGCGTGGGGACCAGCGACGGCAGCGGCGTCTCATAGTCTAGCGTCTTGGCGGGGGAGAGAACGGCGATCATGGCCGTCGACTAAACGTCCCGGCGGTCGCGTTCAATTGCCGTTCTGCGACCGTTCAAACGCGGTTCACCGGACGCCGGCAAAGGATCTATCAGGGAACTTAACGCCGGCAGTTCGCTTGAACCGGTCGAACCCCACACATATAGCGGCGCGGGCGCGTCGACGACGCATCAGGAGAGTGCACGTATGAAGACCGTTTCCAAGCTCGCGCTGGCTGCCATCTTTGCGACCGGCGTCAGCGGTATGGCGCTTAGCGCCCCGGCCTATGCCAAGGACAAGAAGGAAGACGTCAAGCCCGGCTTGAAGCTGAGCCCCGACGTCCTAAAGGCCGCCCAGGGTGCGCAGACCGCGATCGCCGCCAAGGATTTCGCTACCGCCGAGCCCGCCGTCGTCCAGGTCGAGACGGCCGCAAAGACGGACGACGACAAGTATATCGCTGCAGCGATGCGCTACGATCTCGAGCAGCAGAAGCTGGCTGTGTCACAGGCGGCTAACCCGAACGCGCCGATCAACGAGACCGTGCTCGCCAAGCCGCTCGATGCGCTGATCGCCAGCCCCAGCACCCCCGCCGCCGACCGCGGCCGCTACAATTATCGCCGTGGCGCGCTGGCCTTCAACGGCAAGCAGTATCCGCAGGCGCTGCAGTATTTCAACAAGGCGAAGGAGCTCGGCTACACCGATCAGAACCTGGCGCTGCAGATCGTCCAAGCCAAGATGAACAGCGGCGACGTCGCTGGCGGCACCGCCGATCTCGAAGCGGCGATCACAGCGCAGTCCGCAGGCGGCCAGAAGCCCGACGAGCAACTCTATCGCTACGCGGTCGCCAAGTCCTATGCCGCCAAGCTGAAGCCTGAGACGCTGACATGGCTGAAGAAGTGGGTCAGCGCCTATCCGACGTCCAAGAACTGGCGCGACACGATCGTGCTGGTCGGCATCCAGCAGAACGCGCTGGTGCCGATGGACGAGACGCAGAAGATCGATCTGTTCCGGCTGATGCGGGCGACCAAGTCGCTGGCCGATCAGACCGACTATCTGCAATATGCCGACAGCGTTAACCGTCGCGGCCTGCCGAGCGAGGCGCAGGCCGTCGTCAAGGAAGGCATCGCATCGGGCAAGATCCCGGCCGCGAACTCGATGGCAAAGACGCTGCTGACCGAGACCGCGACCGCGATTCGCGGTGACAGCCCGATCGCGACGATCGAAAAGCGTGCCGGCGCTGCTGCCAACGGCAAGCTCGCAGCCAGCACCGGCGACGTCTATCTCGGCCAGGACAACTACGCGAAGGCCGCGACGATGTATCGGCTCGCGCTGACCAAGGGCGGTGTGGCCGCCGACGACGTCAACCTGCACCTGGGCATCGCGCTCGCCAAGTCCGGCGACAAGGCCGGGGCGGCGGCTGCGTTTGGCGCAATCCAGGCATCGCCGCGGAAGGAAACCGCGGACCTGTGGTCGACCTGGATGGCAGCACCGGTCGCCTGACCCTACGGCGGGCGCGGGATCATCCCGCGCCCGCCGTCGATACGCTGGACTAGTCCAGCGTCACGGGTATACCGGACAACGCCTTTGCGGTCCGGATCGTCAGCGACGTCTTCACGCTCGCGACGTTGGGCGCCGGCGTCAGATGCGTCGTCAGGATTTCCTGGAAACTCTTCAGGTCCGCCGCGACGATCTTCAGGATGAAGTCGATCTCGCCGTTAAGCATATGGCATTCGCGGATTTCCGCGACGTTGGCGATGTGCTGTTCGAACGCAGTCAGGTCGTGCTCGGCCTGGCTGCGCAGGCTGACCATCGCGAACACGGTGATCGGGAAGCCCAGCTTTCCGGCGTCGAGGTCGGCGTGATAACCGCGGATCGCCCCCGCTTCTTCCAGCGCGCGAACCCGTCGCAGGCAGGGCGGTGCTGTCAATCCGACCTGGTCGGCGAGGTCGACGTTGGTCATGCGACCGTCGGCCTGCAACAGCGACAGGATCTGCCGATCGATCCGGTCAAAACTCATTTCGCTCATACTCCTGAAACATCGCGATTCCGCGCGTTGCTACCCCCATAGCGATAAGATTATTGCGGCGAAACGCAATTGTCCCACAATGCGACGTGAGGGACGATGGGTGTATTCAGTTACCAATTCCGTTATTCCTTATGAGACCCTCCCGCGGTAGTGGAGGGCAGCGACGCCCGGTTCCAAAGCGTCCATCCGGGGGTATCCGTGCGGTTCGACGACAGCCTGAAGACCGTATTGTCCGCCGACATGGCGACCGGCTTCGGCGCGCAATCCGCCTGGCGCCAACTGGTCGACCTGATGAGCCGCGGTCGCATGCCCGTCGACGAACCTGCGATCGCACGTCTGCGGCTGTTGCGTCAGGCGGTTCCGGCCGCAGTCCGGGCCGCCAGCGCGCGGTCTTTGGCATTCGCATCGCCGGGAGTCGCGCTGGTCGGTTTCTTCGCCGAGGACGAACTCGCGATCGCTGCGCCGGTGTTGCGCATGGTTCGGCTTCCCACGGCCGACTGGCTGACGCTGTTGCCTGCGCTTTCGCCCACCGGCCGCTCGGTCCTGCGACACCGCCGCGACCTGCCGTCCGAAGTCGCGCGCGGGCTGCAGACGTTCGGCACGATCGACTTCGTGCTGCCCGCGCCCGAAATCGTCGCCGAGGCTGCACCCGAGCCAGTCCTCGCGCCCGCACCTACTCCCGCGCCCCCTCCGCCGCCGGTGTTGGCCGGACCGCTAAGCGAAACGCCGTTTGTGGCGGTCGGAGACATCGCCCGCGGGCTGCCGGTCGTCGCCCAGGCGTTCCGCCACATCGCCGGCGAACGCTCCAGCGATCCGGCGCGCTTCGAGATTTCCGATCTGGTCGCCAGGATCGACGCGTTCAACCGCGAGCGCATCGCACCACCCGAACAACCGGCTGCACCAAAGGCACCCGGAGAGAGCTTCCTGTTCGAAACCGATTCGACCGGCGTGATCCGCTGGATAGAGGGCGTTACCCGCGCACCCCTGATCGGCGTTTCACTCGCCCACGCCACCCTCCAGGGCGACGCTCAGGTGGATGGTGTCGTAGCCGGCGCAGTCCGCCGCCGCTCGCGCTTCGCCGACGCGCGTCTGCAGGTCGGCGGCCTCTCGGATGCAAAGGGCTCCTGGCGGATCTCGGGTATCCCGGTGTTCGATCATCAGAGCGGCCGGTTCACCGGTATCCGCGGCACCGCGCGCCGGCCACGCCACGACGAGGTTGCAGAGCGCCATGCCGCGACCACGACGGTGTCGGATTCGCTCCGCCAGCTGGTCCACGAGCTTCGCACGCCCACCAACGCGATCGCCGGCTTTGCCGAACTGATCGAGACCGAGTTGCTTGGTCCGGTGTCGCCGACCTACCGCGACCGCGCCACCGCGATCCGGACGCAGGCCGGCGACCTGCTCGCCGCGATCGACGATCTCGACACCGCCGCGCGGATCGAGGGACACGCGCTCGACCTGCGGCCGACGATGGTGCTGGTACTGCCCCTGATCGACCGCGTCGTCACCGATCTCGCGCCGCTGGCGCGGCTGCGTGGCGCGACGTTGCTGGTCGATCCGGGCAGCGACGACTGCGAGATAGCCGCCGACGACCGCGCGGTCGAACGCCTCGTCGGGCGGCTGCTCGCGGCGCTGGTCTCGGCGTGTGGGCGCGGCGAGCGGATCGGCATCACGGCGACTTCCGGTTCGGATCAGGTGCTGCTGTCGTTCGATCGCCCGCGCGCGCTGGCCGCGCACGCGACCGAGACCTTGCTCAGCATCGACGCCGAGGACGAGATCGAGGGTGCGCCGCTGCTCGGCACCGGCTTCACCCTGCGGCTGGTGCAGAACCTCGCGGGTGAACTCGGCGGTGGGCTGGCGATCGATGCCGACCGCCTGACCCTGCGCCTGCCTTCGGCGCTGCAGCGCGACACCGGGCAGGCGTTCGACACCGTCCGGTGATTGCCGACACCCGGTACCGCGTACCGCGGCCCTCGACCGCGCAGATGATCGACTGGCCGGACGCGTTCGGCACGCGGTTCACCGTCTTCGTCGATGTCGAGGAGGAGTTCGACTGGCGCAAGCCGCTCGACCGCGCCTCCCGCGCGACGACCGCGATGGCGGCGTTTCCCGATGCGCACCGGCGGTTCGTGGACCACGGCATCGCGCTGACCTGCATGATCGACCACCCGATCGCGACGGATCCCGCATCGGTCGAGATCCTGTCCCGCGTGATCGAGGATGGCCGGTCGGAGATCGGCACACAGCTGCACCCCTGGGTAAATCCGCCGTTCGACGAGCCGGTCGGACCCGTCACGAGCTACGCGGGCAACCTGATCCGCGATCTGGAGGCGGCGAAGATCGACGTGCTGACCGACGCGGTCAATCGCGCGTTCGGCCACCGTCCGCGCGCCTATCGCGCCGGGCGCTACGGGATCGGGCCGCGCACGTTGGCGCTGCTCGCCGAGCGTGGCTACCGGATCGATAGCTCGGTCCGCCCCGGCTACGACTATCGCGGCGATGGCGGACCGGACTTTACCGCGCTCGACAGCGCAGCCTACCGCACCGGCGGCATCGTCGAGCTACCGCTGACCACGGTCTTCACCGGACGCCTGCGCGGTCATGCGAATTGGCTGTATCCGGCTCTCGCCCCATTGGCCAAGGCGCGCGGCGCGGCCGCGCAGCTGGGGTTGCTGTCGCGGATCGCACTGACGCCCGAGGACATGCCGATCGAAGCGACGATCGCCGCGGTCGATGTCGCGCTGGACGATGGCGCGCGGCTGCTGAACTTCTCGTTCCACTCCCCCTCGCTGGCGGCCGGCCACACGCCCTATGTTCGCGACGCGGCGGATCTCGCGCAGTTTCACGGCTGGTGGCGGGCGATGGCCGACCATCTGGCGCGGCGGGGAGTCGCGAACGCTTCGCTCGGCGAAGTGCTGGCCGTCCTGTAACGCGCCGTCAGTACGCCGCGGCGATCGCCAGCAGCGCCTTGTCCACCGCCGGGGTCGCCGAACTATCGCCCGGCATGTCGTTGGCCAGCGCGGAGAAGGTCAGCGTCCGCCCGCTGGCGGCGATCAAAAACCCCGACAGCGCGTTGGCGCCGTTCAGCGTGCCGGTCTTCGCGAACAGTTTCCCATCGAGCGCGGTACCGCGGAACCGACGCGCGACGGTGCCGTCGACACCGCCGACCGGCAGCGTCCCACGCCACGCCGCGCCCCAGGGCTGGACCTGCGTCCAGCGCAGGAACCGCACTGCCGCGCGGGGAGTAAGCCGGTTGTAGCTCGACATTCCGGACCCGTCCGCGAAATCATAAGACCAGCGCGGCACCCCAGCGCCGTCGAGCATCGCGTGTACCGCCTGCTGCCCGTCCGCGACCGATCCGGTCCCCCCGATCGCACCGATCCGGCGCAGCAACAGTTCGGCATGGAGATTCTGACTGATCTTGCTGGTCACGCGCAGATCCGCAGCCAGTGGCGGGGGCGCGAGCCGAGCAAGCACCGGCGGTTCCGGCGGCCGCGGGGCAGGGGCCGTGCCACGGGTTGCGGGATCGTCGGAAGGTGAAGGCGGACGGTGGCGAACCGCGATCGCACCGGTGACGCGAACGCCCAACCCACGCAGCATCGCCGCCAAGCGCCAAGCCGCGCGGTGCGCCGGATCGTCGATGCCGAGCGTCAGCGTCTCCGGCGTTGCGCCCGCCGGGATCGTGCCACCGACGCGGACCAAATCGTCGTTCGGCGCGCGCAAGACGCCCAGTGCCGCCTT
Organism: Sphingomonas sp. R86521; assembly: GCF_042466235.1. Taxonomy (NCBI): domain Bacteria; kingdom Pseudomonadati; phylum Pseudomonadota; class Alphaproteobacteria; order Sphingomonadales; family Sphingomonadaceae; genus Sphingomonas; species Sphingomonas sp. R86521. Next base: position 1,926,866 of record NZ_JAXHBY010000001.1, read on the forward strand.
CGTGCCGCCAGCCGTCGTGCGATCGTCGATCCGGTAATAACCATCGCCGGTGACGGTGGGCGGTGCCCCGGGCGTCACGGTGATCGTCGTGACATTGTCGTCGATCGTCAGCGCCGAGATCGCGGTGCCCGAGCGGCTCGGGATGTTGTTCCAGCTCATCCCCTGCGGCCAGCGTTCGTCGGAAAACGCGGTGTCGTCGCCGATCACGTCATGCACCACCCGGGTGTGGGCGGCGACCGCGCGCGCCAGCTCGATCAGGCAGTCGGTAACGCAGTCCGCCGCGCTCGACAGTCGCGCATCACCGTGTCCCGCGAGGACGACGTCGCGCCCCTCCATCCGCACCGTCGCGCCCCCGCCGCCATCGGCCGCCGCGGTGTCGAGCAACGCGAACGCCGCGGCGGTCGTGAACATCTTGGTGTTCGACGCCGGAACGAAGCGATCGTCGGGGCGGATCGCGACCACTTCGCGGCCGGTGTCGTCGGCCACCACCAGCCCGATCCGCGTGCCAGGACCTGCGCTCGCCAACGCGTCTTCGACCGCGCGATCACCGGGTGCAGCGGCGATCAACAAAGGGAGCAGGAGCGGAAATATCCTCGGCATCACGGCGCCTCGATGACGTCGCTGAGCAGCGACAGGAATTCGCTCGCCAGCGCACTGGGCGGGCGATCGAGCAGGTGCATCGCATGGACGTCGAAGGTCAGCGGCGGTTTCAGCGATCGCATCGCAAGCCCCGGCGCCATCGACGCTTCGGCCGTGAAATTGTCGACGATGGTCAGCCCGACCCCGGCGCGGACCAGCGCGGCGGCGATGTAGAAGGTGCGCGCCGACGCCACCTCGTCGAGGTTGAGCCCGAGGCGCGCGAGTTCGGTGCTAAACATCTGCCCGATCGGCCCGCTGGCCGCAGGCGTGATGAACGGCCGCCCCGCCAGCTGCGTCAGTTCGACGCGCGACGGCGCATCGGGCATGTCGGCCTCGCGGTAGAGCACCACCAGCTCGCCTTCGCCAAGCCAGACCTGCCCGAGCGGCGCACCGCGCGGGACTTCGGCGGCGATCGCGATATCGGTCTCGCGCTCGTACAGCTTCCGCAGCAGGTCGTCGTGATGCACGGTCTGCAGGTCGAAGCGGACATCGGGTCGCATCGTCATGAACCGTGCCGTCGCGGTCGGCAGCGCGCCGAGTGCCAAGCTGGGAAGTGCCGAGATACGCAGCGTGGTACCGGCACCCGCCCGACGGTTGCGCACCGCCTCGCGCAGCCCGTGGACGCGGTCCTGTATCCCTGCGACCGATTCGAACAGCGCGTGCGCGTCCTCGGTCGGGACCAGCCGGCTGTTTGTCCGCTGGAACAGTTCGAACCCGAGCAGCGATTCAGCGTGGCGCAGCGTCTTCGATACCGAAGGCTGCGAGATGTTCAGCGCGCGCGCCGCCGCGCTGACCGATCCGTTGACATAGACCGCGTGGAAGATCTCGATGTGCCGCAGGTTCATGAGACCGTGTCGGCCACGCCCGGGTGTCGGGTCAAGCGGCCGATCAAGAGGCGGGGCAGCCCGCGGGAGCCGGACGCAGCAGCACGCGGCCGGGCGCGGCGCCGGTCGTCGCGCCGTTCGCGAGCGCAAGCTGACCGTTCACCAGCAGCGTGGTGACGCCGACGCTGGGGACGCGGGGATGGATGTAGTCCGCGCGAGGCGCGTATTTGACCGGGTCGAACACCACGACGTCGGCGAAATACCCGGTGCGCAGATAGCCGCGGTGGTCGATCCGATAGATATCGGCGGTCAGCCCGGTCGAGCGACGCACGAAATCGCGCAGCGTGATGACCTTCCGTTCGCGGACATAGGTCTGATATTTGCGCGGGAAGGTGGCGTATTGGCGCGGATGGCCGTCGGATCCGTCCGAGCTGGTGACGATCCACGGCTGCTTCATCAGCAGGTCGACGTCACGGTCGGCCATGTTGAAGCTGGCGATACCGACGCCTGCAGGCCCGGTGCCCTCGGGATTGGCGACGCGCAGGATGCGGATCGCGGCATCGACCGGGTCCACGCCCCATTGCGTCGCCATCTGGCCGAGCGTCTTGCCGGTCCAGGGCTGGTCCGCGCTGGTCAGCAGGATCGACTCCTTGCCACCGCGGCGTCGCAGGTTCTCGACCATCTCGCGCTTGATCCGCACCAGCGTCGCCGGATCGTCGAACCGCGCGATCAGCTTGGCATAACCACCGTCGCTGGCCCATCGCGGTAACAGCGAGGCGTCGACGCTGGAGCCCGAGGCGAGCCACGGATACTGGTCGGCGGTGACGTTCTGGCCGGCCGCGCGCGCCGCTTCGATCGTCGCGATCAGCTGTGGTGCCTGGCCCTGCAGGTCGACGCCCAGCGCCTTCAGATGCGCGAAGTGCACCGGCATCTTCGCCTCGCGGCCGATCTCGATCGCTTCCTTCGTCGAGTTTATCAGGCCGATCGTGTAGTTGGATTCGTCACGCTGGTGGGTGTCGTAGATTCCGCCGCGGCTGCCCGCCTCGCGCGCCACCGCGATCACCTCGTCGGTCTTGGCGAAACTCTGCGGCGCGTAGAACAGCCCGGTCGACAGCCCGTAGGCGCCTTCGCACATGCCTTTGGCGGCGAGCGCCTTTTCCTGCGCCAGTTCCGCCGGGGTCGGCGCGCGGTCGTCCTGCCCAAGCACGCGGCTGCGGATCGCGCCGAACCCGACGAACGGGATCAGATTGGTGCCGACTTTCGCCGCGGTCAGGGAGCGGGCGTCCGCCGCGACGTCCGGCGTGCCGCCGCCATCGACGCCCATCACGACCGTCGACACGCCCTGCGCCAGCCAGGGCAAATTGAGCCGCTGGGTCGCGTCGGTCGAGCGGATATAGGTGTCGGGGTGGGTATGCGCGTCGATAAAGCCTGGCGCGACGATCTGGCCCTTCGCATCGATCACGCGCGCCGCCGGCGTCCGGCGGCTGGGGCCGACATAGACGATGCGATCGCCGCTGATCTCGACGTCGCCGGTGATCGGCGCGGCGTCGGCGCCCGAATAGATCGTGCCGCCGCGGATCACGACGTCGACATTTGCTGGAGCGGAGACCGCGGGGCCGGCGATGGCCAACGCCAGCGTGGACAGGACGAGGCGGTTCATCGGCGGTTCCCTGTGCGGCCCGAGGGGGTGAGCGCGGTGCGCGAGGCAACCTTTGCATCGACGGCGGCGCGGCTGAACAGCATCGGCTGCATGCGGCCGGCGATCCACGGCGCGTATTGGTCTCGGTAATGCGGCGATCGCGGATCGTTCGACTGGCCGGGCAAATTGAGCATCAGCGAATTGTCCCACGCACCGACATCGATGACCTGCAGATAGCTGGCCCCGCCGCTCGCCCTCCAGCTCGATCCATTGCCGAGCCACCGTGCCATCACGGTGTAGGAATCACCCCCGGTGCCCTCGCCCTCGATCGCGGGGAAGGCGGCGGCGATTGCGGGCACCCGCGACAGCGGATGCGTGATGCGGACCTGATGCAGAGTCCCCCAGCGCCATTTGGCGGGATCGGGTCCGAGCAACGACTGCGCGGTCGCCCAGGCCGAGGTCAGCGCGGCATCGAACATCGCATCGCGCGCCGCGGCGGGATTGCTGCCAAGTCGCGCGTCGGGATGCGCGAGCAGGCCAAGCAGCAACGACGGTGCGATCTCGGTGACCAGGTCCTTGGCGCGTTCGGGCACGATCACCGCGAGCATGCGCGCGCCCAGGTCGCGCCACAGGATCTCGAACAGCGCGGCGGGTGCGCTGTCTGCGTCGATCCGACCGTTCCAGCTGCGCAGCATGTCGGCGGCCTTCGACGGACGCTTCGGCAACAGCGCGAGCAATTGCCGCGCCGGCGTCGAAAGCGTGTCGTGCTGCAGCGCGACGCTGTCCATCAGACTGTGATCCGGTTGCGCCGCGAGCACGTCAGCGATGCGGTCGTAGCGATAGGGGTCTCGGAACGAGAAGGCCGGGATCCGGTCGCGCGGCCAACCCGGCGGCAGGTTGTTCTGGTTGGCGGACGCGAACCAGCCCTTTTTCGGATTATACTCGCGCGGCAACGACGCGAAATCGCGCATCCCGGTCCAGTCGTAGCGGCCGTCGCCCGGCACCGGCAACAGGCCCTCGCCGGTCTTGCGGATGGGGGCGAAGCCGATCACCTGCCACCCGGTATTGCCGTCGATATCGGCATAATGGAAATTGGTCGGCGAGGGGTGGAGGCGGAACGCCTGGCGCAGCGAGGTCCAGTCGCGTGCCAGGTTGATCGCGATCATCGAGAACGAACCGCCACCGCCGGGCTGCATCGCGATCGACCCGAGCACGGTCGCGCGGTGGCGGGCCGGATCGTGCGAGATCACCGGGCCCTGCACGCTGTAGCGCAACGTCGCGGACTGCGCGGCGGCATCCTTGACAGCGATCGCCACCTCGACCCGGGTAAAGCGCTTCCAGCCGCCGGCATGGCGATAGCGTTCGGGATCGGCGGGATCGAGTTCGAGGACGAACAGGTCCTCCTGGTCGATATGGAAATTGGTCCGGCCGAACGCGAAGCGATCGGTATGGCCCTGCATGATCCCCGGCAGCCCGGGTGCGCCGCCGCCGATCACGTCCAGCCCCGGCGCGGTCAGGTGCGCGACATGGCGCGGACCGGACCCGCCGATGCCGAGATGCGGATCGTTGGCAAGGATCGGGCGACCAGTCGCGCTGCGGCTCGGCGCGATCGTCCAGGCGTTGCTACCGGCATTGGCGCGCTCGACCGGGGACTCTGTCGGTTCCAGCGTCGGTGTGCCCGGACCGAACGGCAGCCCGCCCTGGCGCAGCACGCCCAGGTCGGCGTCGGACACCGCCGCGACGTCGAGCCCGGCGGGCACGGTCATGGTCCACGCCGGGCGCAGCGGGGCGACCACCGCGTCGAGATCTAGGAGTCCGAGTGCCGCCAGTTGCGCGCGCCGCACCTCATCGTCCGCGTTGCCGATCGAGGCGCCGCGGGCGAGGACGAATGTGCGGACGTCCCATTTGATCGGGACGACCCCCAGGATACCGTATTCGAGCGGTAGCAGCGACGGGTCGGCGGCGAGCTCGTCGATCCGCGCGTTGATCCCGGCGACGTAAGACTGCGCGCAGGCCAGCACGTCGGCCGGCACCCGGCGCAGTTCTGCATCGAGATCGCCGCGATAGTGGAACAGCCGCGCGACGGCGTCGTGCTTGACGAAGTCGGGCCCGAACGCTTCGGCGAGCCGCCCGAGTTCGCGGCGGTGCGCTAGGTCGATTTGGAACAGCCGGTCGCGTGCCACGACATAGCCCTGGCCGAAGAACGCGTCGGGGATCGAGGCGGCACGGATATGCGGGATGCCGTAGACGTCGTCGACGATCTCGATCGGGGCTGTGAGCCCGTCCATGTCCTTGTGCGCCACGGCGGTTGCTCCCCTTGCGATGGTGACGGGGGCAAGCGCGAGGGTCGCGACCGACCCGTGGAGGAATAGGCGGCGGTCGATCATGGACGATGTCCCCTGCTGTGGCCGGCGTCGACGCCAGCCGCGCCCCGGTCGCTCATCGCCGACATCGGTGTCGGCATGGCAAGTGCTTCGACCGATCATAGGGCAAGTTTACCGGTTGCGGCCTATGGTCCGCGGTTATGGGTCGATGAAGCGATGGACGCTCGCTTGGCCTTGACGCGTGTTGCCGCAACCGCGCACCTTCACCCGTCCGACACGATCGGCGTTTCCGCTTGAAACAGCGGGGCGACCGGATCGGAGGACCCGCAGGGACTCGACACAAAGCCGGCGAACAGACCGGCGCGACAACGGATATATTTGGGGGTAAAATGACGAATCCTGTGCATTTCGAGCGGCATCTCCGGGACCTCGCGAGCGTTTCCAGCTGGGTCGTGCTGGCCGTCGCGATCGGGATGGCCGCACCGGCCGCTGCCCAGACTCAGACGCAGACCGAAACGGAGGCTGCCAAGACCGCCGATGCTGCGCAGGAGGGCGGTGGCGACGAGGTCACGGTCACCGGATCGCGCGTCGCACGCGACGGCTTCCAGGCGCCGACCCCGGTGATGGTGCTGACGCAGGAGCAGATCCTGAACTCGTCGCCGTCGAATAACATCGCCGATTTCGTCAATCAGATGCCCGCACTGGCCGGATCCACCCGCCCCGCCAACTCGCGCCTCAATCTCTCCAGCGGCCAGGCGGGCATTAATGCTCTGAACCTCCGCAACCTAGGAGAGACCCGCACCCTGGTGCTGCTCGACGGGCGCCGCTCGGTAGGTTCGACCATCACCGGGCTGGTCGACGTCAACACCATTCCCCAGCAGCTCGTGAAGAGCGTCGAGGTCGTCACCGGCGGCGCGTCGGCGGCTTACGGCTCGGATGCAGTCGCGGGCGTCGTCAACTTCGTGCTCGACAAGAAGTACAAGGGCCTGAAAGTTGCAATCGACAGCGGCATCACAGACAAGGGTGATGGCCAGAATTATTCGTTCAGTGTCGCGGGCGGCTTTGCTTTCGGCGCCGACGATCGTGGCCATATCTTGTTGTCGGGCGAGGTCGCGCACCGCGATGGCATCTTCAAGGTTGATCGCGACTGGAACGCGACCGGCTATGTCCGCATCCAGAACCCAGCCTATGACGCCACGATAAATTCGGGCGTACCGCAGTTCCTGATCCGCAAGCAGGTCGGCGCGGCCAACTCGACGCCGGGCGGTCTGATTACCGGGTCCGCCGGCGGTACCGCGAACCGCCTGCGTGGGGTGTATTTCGGCCAGAACGGCGCCATCCAGCAATTCCAGTATGGCGCACTGACCTTCCCGTCGCCGACCGGTGCCGCCGCACCGACGCTGACCCAGGGCGGCGACTGGCAGGTCAATGATTCGGGGCGTCGCATCGGGCTGGACCCGCAGGACGACCGCCACGGCCTGTACGGTCGCGCCAGTTACGAGATCGCCGACGGCATCGAACTGTTCGCGGAAGGCGCGTACAACAAGCAGCACGTGTTCTTCAACGCCGGCCCCAACCTCGCCACCGGCGTCGCGCTGTCGGCTACCGGGTGCGGCGCCGCGTTGACGTCGGCGACTGCACCGCAGACCTGCAACGCGTTCCTCTACAACACCTTGGGCCGCGCGCAGCTTGCGGGCATCACCAGCGTGACGATCGCGAGCACTGCCGCCGACCTGCCGTTCCGCGGGGTCGACAACAAGCGTGAGGTGCAGCGCTATGCCGTCGGCGCCGAGGGCACGACGGAGGTGTTCGGCAAGAACGCAACCTGGGAAATCTACGGCCAATACGGTCGTGCCAAGCTGCGCGAGCAGCTGCGCGACGTGATGAACATCGCCAAGATGAACAATGCGACCGCGGCGGTGTTCGCGCAGGCCGGCAACCCCGGTGGTTACGCCACGGGGTCGATCCAGTGCCTGATAAACGTCGATTCCATCGCCACCAACAACGACCCCGGTTGTATCCCGCTCAACCGCCTCGGCCTGGGCGTCGCGAACCCGGGAGCGTTCGGCTATGTGCTCGGCAGCCCCTACCGCGACGAGCTGGTCGAACAGTATAACGCCGCGTTCAACCTGTCGGTAACGCCGTTCCGGACCTGGGCCGGCGACGTAAGCGTCGCGATGGGCGCCGAATATCGCAAGGAACAGATAAGCGGCTATGTCCCGCCCGAGTTCCAGCCGCTGTCGGCGCTGGATGCGAATGGCCGCCCGGCGACCACCAACCGCTGGTCGGTCGGCAACTACCTACCCACCAACGGCAGCTACAACGTCAAGGAGGCCTATCTCGAAACCGTTGTTCCGCTAGGCTTGGGAATCGAGTTCAATGGTGCCGCGCGCGCGACGCGCTATTCGACCGCGGGCTATGTGACGACGTGGAAGGCTGGCGCGACCTGGCAGCCGATCGAGGACATCCGCTTCCGCGTCACGCGGTCGCGCGACATCCGCGCGCCCAACCTCAACGAACTGTTCGCAGCCGGTTCCGCAAACAGCGATTCAGTACGCAATCCCTTCTTCACTAATGACGGCGCAAACGGTCCGGCCTCGATCGGCTATTCCGCCACGGTCACCGGCAATCTTAACCTGCGGCCCGAAAAATCCAATACGTGGAACGCCGGCGTCGTCGCGACGCCGCGGTTCCTGCCGGGCTTCAACCTGTCGGTCGATTATTTCCGGATCAACGTGAAGGACGCGATCAGCACCTTTGGCGCACAGGACATCATCAACCTGTGCTTCCAGGGGCAGCAGCAGTTCTGCGACGCCTATGTCACCGATCCGGCACGCTCGTCGCCGGGCCAGCCCTATCTTCAGTTCCGCAGTCAGCCTTTCAACGCCGCCAGCCAGTTGGTCCGCGGCGTCGATATCGACGGGTCGTACCGCCTGCCGCTCGACAAGCTGTTCGGCGATAGCGAGGGCGCGGTGACGCTGCGCGGGTCGGCGACGCGGTACATCGACAACCTGTTCAACAGCGGTGTACCGAGCTCGGTGGTGCTCAACTCGGTCGGTGTGAACGGCGGTCAGGCGAGCACGCCCAAATGGATCTATCGCGGCAGCTTGACCTACGACACTCCCGGCTTCTCGATCACCGGGGTCGGTCGCGGGGTCAGCTCGGGTAAATATGTAGGCAACGGCATTGAATGCCAGACGGGCTGCCCGGTCTCGACCACGCAGTTCCCGACCTATGACGTCAACCACGTGTCGGGCCTGTTTTACACGGATCTCAACCTGACTGCGAAGATCGCCATGGGCGGCGCGGATGCACAGCTGTTCCTGAACGTCACCAATCTGTTCGATCGCTGGCCACTGCTGGTGCCCGAGACGGGGCTGGCGGCTAACAGCACCTATTCGGACTTGTTGGGACGCGCGTTCCGCGTCGGGATCCGGATGGAAATGCGGTAGTCAGTGGGGCTGGCCCTCACCCCGCATGGGGGAGGATCCGGCCTCAGACGACGTCAAGTTCGGTGACGAACTCGTAGCGGTCGCCGCGATAGACCGAGCGCGTGAATTCGACGATGCTGCCGTCGGGAACGCGCGTGCGGCGTTCGATCCGCAGCACTTCGGAATTCTGCTGGACGCACAGGATGCCTGCCTCGGTCGGGGTCGCCAACGAGGCCCGCACGCGCTGGGTGCCCGATGTCGGGCGATGGCCATGCGCGTCGAGCGCCTGGTAGAGGGAATCCCCCAGGCTATCGAGGTCGGGCATGAACATCGCCGGGATCACCGCATGCTCGATCGCCAGCGGTTCGCCGCCGGCAAGGCGGACGCGACCCAGTCGCGCCACCCGCGTGCTGACCGTGACGCCAAGCGCCGCGGCTTCCTCCTCGGTCGGCAGCGCATAGGATTTGTAGATCCATACCACGCCGGGGTCTTCCCCGCGCGACCGGGTATCGTCGCTGAAGCTGCTGAGCTTGGTGCCCGGCGCCTCGATCCGGCGTGCGACGAAGGTGCCGGACCCCTGTTTGCGGATCAGCACGCCTTCGTCGATCAGCTGCTTGATGCCTTTGCGCACAGTCACGCGCGACAGGCCTGCCATCTCGCTGAGGTCGCGTTCGGACGGCAGCGCGCTGCCGGGATCGATGCCACCGCCGCTGATATGGTCGCGCAGACTGCGCGCGAGCTGCATGTACAGCGGCGTGCCTTCGCCATCGCGGGTCAGGGCGAGGTCGAGCGTCGAAGTCATGATCGCGGTCGCATACCCTGCAGGACGTCGCGCAAATTGCCGTGATGCGCGTCGAGCAGCGCCGCCGCCTGTGACGCGGGGATGCCCGTTGCGATGACCACGGCAAGCCGAATATCGTTATCCGCTTCATTCAGCGCGTGTTCTGCCATGTCCGCATCCACCCCCGCGATATCCTGAACCATGCGATGCGCACGGTGCAAGAGCTTCGCGTTGGAGATCCGCATCGCGACCATGCGCCCGCGATAGACCAGCCCGAGCCGCAGCATGATCGCGGTCGAGAGCAGGTTCAGCACGGCCTTCTGCGCGGTGCCCGCCTTCATTCGGGTCGATCCCGCCAGCACCTCGCTGCCGGTCGCCGCGACCACAGCATGCTCGGCGCGGTCGACCAGAATGCTGTCCGGGTTGTTGGCAATCGCGATGGTCAGCGCACCGGCAGCGCGCGCGTGTTCGATCGCCGCCACCGTGAACGGCGTACGCCCGCTGGCAGCGACACCGATCACCACGTCGGATCTTCCGACCCGGTGCGCGTCGATGTCGGCGCGAGCGGCATCTTCGTCGTCCTCGGCGCCTTCCTGTGCTTCGGTCAGCGCACCGACGCCGCCTGCCATCAGGAACACCAGCCGCTCCATCGGCCATCCGAAGGTCGGGTGAAGCTCGGTGCCGTCTTGGACCGCCAAGCGGCCCGACGTGCCCGCGCCGGCGAAGATCAACCGTCCGATCTGACCCAGGCGCGTGGCGGCGGCGTCGGCGGCGCGTGCGATCGCCGCAGTTTGGGAGTGGAGGGCGGCTATTGCGGACATCTGACCTTCAAGCATCGCCTGCACCGCTAGCTCGGTGGGCCACAAGTCGAGGTCGAGATAACGCGGATCGAGCGTTTCGGTGGTCATCATGATCGTTTTTCCCGTTTGGGGGCAGGTGCGGCACAGACCAGGAAGGCGATCAGCGTGCCGATGCAAAGCTGGAAGGGGAAGGCGAGCCCGGTCAGCATCGCCGGCAACCCGATCGCCCGCGCGATCCCGGGCTGCAGCAGCACGATGACCGCGAAGCCGACGAGCAACGCGGCGATCACCGACCCGGTGGTGCCACGACGCGTGAACAGCGCGGTGAAGTAGACGCCCAATATGCCCGCATAGGTGAAGATCATGACCTGCAGCGCGAACTCCAGCAGACCCATGTCGCTATAGCGCTGCCAGTAGAACGAGACCACCGCCATCGCGAACATCGCGACCCCGATCACGCCCATGCCGGCACGCCCCGCCTGGACGAAATGATGCTCGTCGACCGGCCCGCGCCGGTCGCGCCAGGGGCGATAGAAATCCTGCACCAGCACCGACGACATCGCGTTGAGCGCCGAATTGGTGGTCGCGACCGCAGCGGCGCAAATCCCCACCGTCACCAGCCCGCGCAGCCCACCCGGCAGCTGGGTCAGGATGTAATGCATGAAGATGCTGATCTTCTCGCCGCCGAAGCGGTTGCCGGCCGCCGCGCTGGTGCCGCCCATCAGGTCGGGACGGTCGTAGAAGATGTAGAGCATCAGCCCGATGACGATGAACATGCCGACCACCGGCACCGTCGCGAACACCGACAGGTACAGGCTGCGCGCGCCGGTCTTGGCGTCCTTGCACGACAGCAGGCGCTGCGTGGTGTCCTGGTCCATTCCGGCATTGGCGATGTAGAGCAGCGCCAGCCCGGTGACGATCGCGAGCATCGAGAACGGCCGCGACAGATCGAGCGAGAAGTCGAACAGCCTCAGCTTGTTCACGCCCTCCGGCGTGTTCGCGAGCGCCTGGACGATCTCGGCGTTCGAGGCGGGGATCGACAGCCGCAGGAACACCAGAACCGCGATCGCGGAGCCGATATAGACGACGAACTGGATGAGGTCGTTCCACAGCACCGACTTCAGTCCGCCGACGAAGGTGAAGAGAACGCTGGCGATGATCAGGATCGCGGCGGCGATGACGATGCCCTGCGCGCCGACGCTGCCGGTGATGACCATCGCCAGTGCGATTGCGGCGAGATAGACGCGCGCACCGCCGGCAAAGACGCGGCCGACCAGGAACATGCCGCCGGCCCAGCGCGTCGCCTTTTCGCTGAACCGCAGCGTCAGCAGCTCGTATGCGGTGGTCGCCTGGATCGCATAGAAGCGCGGGATCATGATGCGGGCGACGAAGATCGCCCCGATCAGGCCGCCGATGTTACCGCTGAGATAGGTCAGGTCGCCGTGATAGCCGTAGTCCGGACCGCCCAGGAAGGTCGCGGCCGACTGCGTCGCCGACAGCACCGAGATCGCGGCGAGCCATGCCGGCACGGTGCCGCCCGCGAGGAAATAGTCGCGCGCGGACGCGGTCTTGCGCGGGGTGAAGATCCAGCCGCCGGCAACCAGCAGCAGAATATAGGCACCGATCACCAGCCAGTCGGCCGTCGAGAATGGCAGCATCATCGAAGGGAACTCCGGCCGTAGGGCGGGGAAGGGACATCATCTTATCGACCGTCATCCTGACGGCCTATCCGTCATCCCGGGCTTGACCCGGGATCCAGAGCCCCAAACGCTGTCTGGTGGGGCTCTGGATCCTGACTTTCGTCAGGATGACGGATTGGTGGGGTTAGCGCGCAGCACAGCGCGCTGCCGATCACATATGTGCGGTCAGCGAGAAGCCGATCGTGCGACCCAGGATGTCGTAGGTGTCGGGGAAGGTGTTGAACACGCCGCCCGACGACACCCGCGGCGGGGCCTTGTCGAACATGTTGTACACGCCGGCGCTCATCGTGATCACGTCGGTGAAGTCGTGCGACGCCGAGAGGTCGAAGGTGTTCTGCGCCGACAGCGTCTCGGTCGACCCGACCGCGCTCGACTTGACCTTGCCGATGCGCTGCCAGTCGAACTGGATCACGCCGCCGTCGAACTGCCAGCCGAGGCCCGCGGTGTGACGATAGGCCGGCTGGACCAGCGTGGTGCCGTCGCTGGAGCAGGTCGCGCCGAACGTGCCCTTGCACTGGATCCCGGCGACCGTCGCGTTGGCCTGGATCATGTAGGAGGTGACGATATTGCCCTGATAGCTGGCGCGGAGCCCCTTGCCGGGCAGCCAGTCGGCCCGCAGCGTGTAGCTGGCGGTGATGTCGAGCCCGCGCTGAAGCAGGCGGCCGAGGTTCTGGTTGTTGACGAACGCGTCCTTGAACGTCCCGTTCGCGTTGCGCGTGACCAGCCCGCACAGCGGATTGCTCGCGGTCGGATTGGTGACGTAGCAGCTGGTGATCGCCGCGATCGGCTGGATCACGCCGACCGCGCCGCGCAGATCGAGCTCGTACCAGTCGACCGTGACATTGAGCCCGGGTATGAAGGTCGGCGTGAAGACCACGCCCGCGGTGGTGGTGTAGCCGGTCTCCGGCTTGATATCGGGATTGCCGCCGTAATAGTAATTGCCGGTCAGGTAGCTGGCGGCGGTGGAATTCGTCGACCCGACCGCCGGTGCGCCGAAGCGTGCGCATTGTGCGGCATTGCCCGTGCCGATCACGCACGGATCGCCACCATAACGTGGCTTCAGGCGGTCGACGGTGACCAGGTTGTTGAACGGCAGCGACGAGGTGCTGGCAGCGAATTCGCCGAAATTGGGGGTGCGCAGCACGCGCTGATAGGTACCGCGCGCGCGCAGGTTGCGGTCGACTTCCCAGTTCGCCTCGACCTTCCAGGTGCCGTGGGTGCCGAAGAGGTTGTAGTCGGAGAGGCGATACGCACCGCCGATGTCGAGCTTGCGGATCAGCGGGGTGTCGTGGATCAGTGGGACGAGCATTTCGCCGTAGAGCTCGGCGACGTCGAACGAGCCGCTATACGCGGCCTGGACGCCCTGGCGGTAGGAGTTGCCGCTGAGCAGCGCGCTGTCCTGGTCGATGCTCGCGGTTTCGCGGCGATATTCGACGCCGGCGGCAAAGCCGATCGGGCCAGCGGGCAGCGAGAACAGGTCGGCCGAGGTGCCGCTGATCGTCGCAGCGGTAACGAACTGGTCGCGCTTGCGGTTGAAGCCGTTCAGCGTGCTACCGAGCGCGCTCGCCAAGCCCGGCCGGCGGGGGCCGAAGATGTCGACGGTGTTGACGATCGACGCAAAGTTGTTGGCGCCCGCAGCGTTGTTGACCAGGCCATCGCCGCGGATCAGCGAATTCTCGGTCGAGCGGCCATATTGCGCATAGATGTTCCAGCGCGTCGCATCGGTCAGCGGACCGCGCAGGCCCGACTGGAATTGCAGCGTGTTACGCTCGGTTTCGTAGGTGACGAGCCCGAGTTCGGCGAGCGAGCGCGACACGTTTACCTGTGCCGCGCCGTTGACGAACGTCAGCTGGTTGCGGATCGCGTCGGTCAGGAACGGGTTGGTCTGGCTGATCGAGACGACACGGCTGACCGAGGCCGGGGTGGCGCCGGGTGTACCGGTCTCTTCGGTGCGCGTGTTGGTGTACATCGCGCGGCCGTAATATTCGATCTGCGGGGTGATCTCGTATTTGAACAGGGCGGCGACGTTGATGCGCTTCAGCGGCGAGATCAACGGATAGCTGGCCGAGACGTTCGAAGTCGCCGACGGGTTGGTCGTGAACGCACCGTCATCGGTATAACCGAAGCGGCGGCCGCTCGCGACGTCGGTAAAGACGCCGCCGATGCTGGGAATGGTCTGGTTCGGCGTCGCCGCCCAGTCGCGCTGGCCGGCACGGATGCCGTCGCGCTGCGTGTAGTCGGCAGCGACGACGATGTTGCCACGGTCGCCAAGCGCGGTGCCGAGCATCAGCGAGCCGCCATATTGCGCGCCGCCATTGACCGACAGGCGGCTGGTCGCGGTGCCGCGAATGCCCTCGTAATCGTCGTTGAGGATGAAGTTGACGACGCCGGCGACCGCGTCGGCACCGTAGACCGCGGCGGCGCCGCCGGTCAGGACGTCGACGCGCTTGATCAGGGATGCCGGGATCGCGTTGACGTCGACCGAGTTGCGGAAGCTGAACGGTGCCGCGCGGGTGCCGTCGATCAGCACCAGCGAGCGGCTCTGGCCGAAGTTGCGGAGTTCGAGGACCTGCGCGCCGAACGCGTCGCTGCCCTGCGAGCCCTGGCGGACGCCGCCCGACAGCTGCGGGATCTTGGTCGAGAAATCCTCGATGGTCAGCGCGGACTGCAGCTTGATCTGCTGTTCGCCGATCGATGCAACCGGGCTGCTCGAGGTGAGGCCGGGGACCGGGATACGCGTGCCGGTTACGACGACGTCGGTCGTGTCCTGATCGGCGGGGGCAGCGGCGGGAGTGGCACCGTCCTGTGGCGTAGCTACGGGCGCGGTCTGGGCGATCGCGATGCCGGGGGCCTGGGCAAGGGCGAAGGCGAGCACTGCCATCGCTGCGCTGTGTCGATACGACTTTACCATTCGCTGTCCCCTGATCCGTTCGTGGCCTGCTCAAGCGCGATCGTCGTTACGATGCCCCGGCTGGCTGCGGGGCGTTATGCATACCTGTCATCGACGTGTAAAGATGTGGTATTAGAAATGGTATCAAGTGTGCCGCTGGATGATTTTGCGATAAAACGGGCGAATCCGGGCTTGCCGCGTTTCATGTCGCTTGGCCCGTACGGCGGCTTTCGGGTAACGCACGACCAATCGAATGCCACTTGCCTGTTAGCCTCGACTGGTATCTATTCGTACGATGAGTTCGATCCATCCCGATATTGCCGTCGCAACGCCGCCCCGTCGAGGATTTCCGATATCGTGCGCGCCGTATGACGCGACCCCGGAATGTAGGGAACGCGCATACCCGGACGCCGGCCAGATGACGGGTGCGCGATGACCATCCAGGCGCTGGTGGGCGCGAATATCGTCCTGACGGACATCGTGGTCGAGGGGCAGGCGGTGCTGATCCACGACGACCGCATCGTCGGCGTGGTGACCCCGCAAACCATCCCGCATGACTGCGTGGTCCATGACCTGGGTGGTGGCTGGCTGCTGCCGGGGTTCATCGATACGCAGGTCAACGGCGGCGGCGACGTGCTGTTCAACGACCGGCCCGATATCGACGGCATCCGCACGATCGCCGCGGCGCACCGCCGGTTCGGCACCACGGGGCTGCTGCCGACGCTGATCAGCGATTACCCCGACGTCGTCGACGCCGCGATCGTCGCGGGCGAGGATGCGCTGGCGGCGCGGGTCCCCGGGGTGCTCGGTGTGCATATCGAGGGGCCGCATCTCAACGTCGCCAAGAAGGGTATCCACGATCAGTCGCGGTTCGCCGCGATCGACGACGCGGTGCTGGCACGGCTGGCGGCGCCGAGCGCGGGGCGGAGGATCGTGACGCTAGCGCCCGAACTCGCGCCGCACGGTGCGGTGCGGACGCTGGCCGATGCGGGCGTGCTGGTGTGTGCCGGGCACAGCCTGGCGGATTACGACCAGACCTGCGCCGCGCTGGCCGAGGGGTTGGCGGGGTTCACGCATCTGTTCAACGCGATGACCCAGTTTCTCAGCCGCGATCCCGGCATGGTCGGTGCCGCGCTCGAGCACCGTGCGAGCCATTTCGGGCTGATTGTCGACGGGCTGCACGTCCATCCCGCGACGCTGCGCGTGGCGCTGGCGGCGCGGGGTATCGACGGCGCGATGCTGGTGACCGACGCGATGCCGCCGGTGGGCGGCACGCGCGACCGGTTCACGCTGATGGGGCGCGAGATCGCGGCGGTCGACGGCACCTGTCGCGGGCCGGACGGCACGCTGGCGGGGTCGGCGCTGACGATGGTCGACGCGCTGTGGAACGCGGTCGACATGCTCGGCTGCGGGCTGGTCGCGGCATCGCGGATGGCGAGTGGCAACCCGGCGCGGTTCCTCCGGCTCGAGCACGAGACCGGCACGATCGCGCCGGGGCTGCGCGCCGACCTGGTCCACCTGGGTGCCGACCGCCGCGTCCGTGCGACCTGGATCGGTGGATCGCGAGAGGAGCATTGCGCATGACACCCGATCTCGGGCTGATCGAGGGACGGTTCGGCCGGCTCTGGAGCGAAGCCGAGCGCAGCCATGTGGTGGCGACGCTGGCCGGGGCCGGATATGGTTTCTACCATTACGGGCCCAAGGCCGACCGGGCGCTGCGGCGCGACTGGCGGGTCGGGCATGATGCCGCGCAGACCGCGGCGCTGGCCCGGCTGTCGGCGGAATGCCGCGCGGCGGGGCTGCGGTTCGGGATCGCGATCACGCCGGTGGGCGCGAGCCATCCGTTCGACGACGCTACGCGCGTCGATCTGGCGCGGCGCATCGCCGACCTCGACGCGATCGGGATCGACGATCTGGCGGTGCTGTTCGACGATCTGCGCGGCGACCTTCCCGATCTGGCGCGGCATCAGGCCGATATCGTCAACATGTGCGCGGGGCTGACGCGGGCAACGCGGGTCTATACCTGCCCGACCTATTATTCGGACGATCCGGTGCTGGACCTGGTGTTCGGCGAGCGCCCGGACGGGTATCTCCACGATCTCGGGCGGCTGCTCGATCCGGCGGTGCAGGTGTATTGGACCGGCGAAGAGGTCTGCGCGCGCGAGATCGGCCCGGCGCATCTGGCGCGGGTCGCTGGCGAGCTGGGGCGTCCGGTCTGCCTATGGGACAATTATCCGGTCAACGACGGTTCGCGGATGTCGCGGTTCCTGCACCTGCGTGGCTTTACCGGGCGGCCGGCGGGGATCGCCGGGCACGTCTCGGGGCATGCGATCAACCCGGCGATCCAGGCGCATCTGGGGTGCATCCCGGCGCTGACGCTGCCGATGATCTATGCGCAGGGTGACGGCTATTCGTATGGCGCGGTCTTTGCCGCCGCCGCCCGGCAGCTGCTCGGCGCTGAGTTCGCGGCGGTGTTGCAGCAGGATCTGCCGGCGCTGCAGGATGTCGGGCATGAGCGGCTGGGCGCCCGTGCTGTGCGGTTGCGGACGCGTTACGCTGCGATCGACCACCCCGCCGCGCGCGAAATCGTCCGCTGGATCGATGGCGATGACCTGATGACCGACGACGAGGTTCAGACCCAATGACCGGTGGCGCCTATTTCCTCGGGATCGACGCGGGCGGCAGCAATTGCCGCGCGCGGCTGGTCGATGCGCAGGGCGTCGTGATCGGGCAGGGGCGATCGGGGCCGGCGAACGCGCGTATCGGGATCGAGGCGCTCTACGCCACCCTCATGGAGACCGCGGCACAGGCCATCGCCGAAGCCGGCCTGTCACCGGCCGAGCGCGCCACGATCCGCGCCGGGATGGGGATCGCAGGGATCACGCGGCTGGGGATGCGCGAGGCGCTGGAGGCGCTCGATTTCGGGTTCGCCTCGACCGCGTTCGCGACCGATGCGCAGATCGCTAATATCGGCGCGCATGCCGGGCGGGATGGCGCGATCCTGATCATCGGCACGGGCAGCGCGGCGAAACTGCGGATCGGCGGGCAGGATTTCACGATCGGCGGTTATGGCTTCCCGATCTCCGACGAAGGCAGCGCGGCGGCGTTGGGGCTCAGCGCGATGCGGCATGCGCTGCGCGCGCTCGATGGCCGGACGCGGCAGACCCCGCTCAGTGCCGCGGTGACCGAACGCTTCGACCACGACACCGCCAAGGCGATCGCGTGGATGGATCAAGCGACGCCGCGCGACTATGGCATGTTCGCGCCGCTGGTGATGGACTATGCCGAGGCCAACGACCCGATCGCGCGGTCTATCGTCGAGGATGCCGCGGAGCATATCGAACGCTTCATCGAGACGATTTTCGCGCGCGGCGTGGCGCGTTGCACGCTGGTCGGCGGCCTGGCGCCGCGGATCAGCCCGTGGTTGCGTGCGCGCACCGTCGAGCGACTGAGCGAGCCGCTGGGCGACGCCATCGACGGCGCGCTTAGGCTGGCCGGCTTCGAGCCCGCCGTCTGATACCGACATAACCCGCGGTTATGTCGCGGGCGCGCAATCGAACGGGCGTGTTTCCGTTACCATGGCCATAGTCTGCGGCACATGAACCGAGAGGTTTTCGATGATCCGCAGTCCGTACCTACTCTATCTCGGCCATTCCAACGACGAGGTCGGCATCAAGACCTCGCGGGGGCTTGCCGTGTTCCGACCCGAGGCCTGTGTCGGCGAATTCCGTCACGACGATTGCGGCCTGACGCTCGACTTGCCGCGAATGAGCTTCGCCGAGGCGGTGGCAGCGGGCGCGAAGACGCTCGTGCTGGGTATCGCCAATGCCGGTGGCAAGCTGGGCGACGATCTGGTCCGCGATGCGATCGCCGCGATCGAGGCCGGGCTGGACGTCGCGTCCGGACTGCACAACCGGCTGCGCGACGAACCGACGCTGGTCGCTGCGGCGAAGCAGCACGGCCGGTTGCTCCACGATGTCCGCGATCCCCGCCCCGACCTGCCGATCGGCAACGGCAAGCCACGCGCGGGTCGCCGGCTGCTGACCGTCGGCACCGATTGTTCGGTCGGCAAGATGTACGCCACGCTATGCCTGGAACGCGGCATGCGCGCGCGCGGGATGGCCGCCGATTTCCGCGCCACCGGCCAGACCGGCATCCTGATAGCGGGCGACGGCGTGCCGCTGGACGCGGTGGTGGCGGATTTCATATCCGGCGCGATCGAGCAGATTTCGCCGGCGCGCGACGATGACGGCTGGGACCTGATCGAGGGGCAGGGGTCGTTGTTCCACCCGTCCTTTGCGGGGGTGTCGACCGGGCTGCTGCACGGCGCGCAGGCGGATGCGCTGGTGCTGTGCCACGATCCCGTCCGCGAGCACATGCGGGGCCTGCCGCACTACGCGATGCCGGGACTGAGGGAGACGATGGACGCGAACCTGAGCGTCGCGCGGCTGACAAGTCCGCATGTCCGCATGGTCGGCGTCGCGCTCAACACCTCGAAGCTGTCGCCCGCGCAGGCCGAACGCCTGTGCGCCGAGACATCCGACCTGCTCGGTCTGCCCTGCACCGACCCCTTCGCAATGGGCGTCGACCCTATCATCGACTGGATCAACGCATGCTTCGAACCCTCGTCGCGCGTCGCGACGCTTTCGCGCTAGCCACGCCGTTCCGCATCTCGCGCGGGGTCAAGACCGTCGCGGAGGTGGTGACGGTCGAGATCGCCCAGGACGGCGTCGTCGGTCGCGGCGAGGGCGTCCCCTATCCGCGCTACGGCGAAACGGTCGAGGGCGCGCTGGCCGCGATCGCGGCGGTCCGCGGGGCGATCGAGGAGGGAGCGACGCTTGCCGAGCTCCAGCAGCTGATGTCGGCCGGTGCCGCGCGCAATGCCGTCGATTGCGCGCTGTGGGACCTGGAAGCCAAGCGTGAAGGCCGCGCGGTGACCGACATCTTGCGCGTCGCGGCGATCGGGCCGACGGCGACCGCGATGACGGTGGGGCTTGATACTCCGGAGACGATGGGCATCGCGGCGCGCGCGCTGGCCGGCGTTCCGCTCATCAAGATCAAGGTCGATCGCAGCGATCCCGAACGCCAGATTCGCGCCGTCCGCGACGCGGCACCGGGACCGCGGGTGATCGTTGATCCCAATGAAAGCTGGACCATCGCCGAGGTCGAACGGCTCCAGCCGTTGCTTGTCGACCTGCGGATCGACCTGCTGGAACAGCCGCTGCCGGCCGATGCCGACGATGCGCTGGACGGCTTCGCGCCGCTGGTCCCGATCGCCGCCGACGAGTCCGCGCACGTCGCTGGCGATGTCGCCGCGCTGCGCCGCAAATACCAGGTCATCAATATCAAGCTAGACAAGACCGGTGGTCTCAGCGGCGCACTCGCGCTCGCCGACGCCGCGGCCGCTGCCGGGCTGGGCGTGATGACCGGCAGCATGATCGCATCGTCGCTGTCGATCGCGCCCGCGCTGATCGTGGCGGCGCGGTCGTCGTTCGTCGACCTGGACGGTCCGTTGTGGCTGTCCGCCGACCTGCCGGGCGGGGTTCGCGGCGTCGACGGCGTGCTCTCGCCGCCGTCGCCCGGTTTCTGGGGCACGCCCTGAGTTCATGACGACCGCGACGACCCTGAAACAGGTGGGCCCTGAAAACAGGTGGGCGGAAAAAGCAGGAGAGATGTCGTCGGCAACGACCGGCGACCGAACGGGATCTGCACGTCTAATCAAAAGGGGAACTGCAATGACCGGATCACGATGGATCGCCTCCGCATCGACGCTGGCCATGGCGTTCGCATGGAGCGTACCTGTTTTCGCACAGGACACTCCGCCGACGGCTTCGGCGGAGGCAGCCGAACCGGCAGAGGTCACCGTGACCGGAAGCCGGATTCAGCGCGACGGGTACCGCGCCCCGACGCCGCTGACGGTCCTCAACAGCGAGGACATCCAGGCCAGTGCGCCCGCCAACGTCGCCGATTTCGTCAACGACATCCCGTCGCTGGTCGGCAGCGTGACGCCCGCCAATTCCAACCTCAACATCAGCGCGGGCAACGCCGGCGTCAACGCGCTGAACCTGCGCTCGCTGGGCACCGCGCGGACACTGGTGCTGCTCGACGGCCAGCGATCGGTAGGATCGACGCTGGGCGGGCTGGTCGACGTCAACACCTTCCCGCAAGGGCTGATCAAGAGCGTCGAGATCGTCACCGGGGGCGCGTCTGCGGCCTACGGCTCCGACGCAGTCTCGGGCGTCGTCAACTTCATCCTCGACAAGGAGTATTCGGGGATCAAGGGCGCCGCCGAATACGGCATCACCGACTATGGCGACGCGCCCAGTCGGCGTTTCAGCCTGACCGCGGGCACCGGGTTCGCAGGCGGCCGCGGTCACTTGCTGCTGAACGGCGAGATCGCGGTCCGCGACGGGCTGAACGGGGTGCCTCGCGACTGGAACAACCGCGGCTGGTACATGATCAACAACCCTGCCTACGTCGCGGGCAACGGCCAGCCCGAGCGGCTGGTCACGGCGAATGCGGGTCTAAGCCAGGCGACGCGGGGCGGGGTGATCACCAACACGGCGCTCCGGGGCACGCAGTTCGGCGTCGGCGGGCAGGTCAGCCAGTATAATTTCGGCACCGTGCGCGATCCGTGGCAGATCGGTGGGGACTGGCAGGCGACGCAGGTCAACGGGCTGCAGTCGCTCGACCCGGCAGAGAACCGCAAGAGCGCGTTCGGACGGCTGAGCTTCGACGTCGCGTCGTGGCTGAACGTGTTCGGCCAGGCATCCTATGCGAAGTCGCAGAACCTGGGCTGGCTGGGCGTGCAACCGAACCAGGGGAACATCACGATCCGGTCGGACAACGCCTTCATCCCGGCCTCGGTGCGGAGCGACCTTGTAGCGCGCAACATCGCGCAGTTCACGCTCGGCACCACCAACGCCGACCTGCCGATCCGCAAGAACGATACCGAGCGCGAGGTGCAGCGTTATGTCCTCGGCGCGAACGGCAAGTTCGGGCTGTTCGCAGGAAACGCACGCTGGGACGTCTATTACCAGAAGGGGATCAGCCGCACGCGCGAGATGGCGCGCGACATCACCAATACCGCGCGGCTGGCGCTGGCGCAGGATGCGGTGTTCGCGCCGGCAGGCAATGCGATCGGCGTCGCGGCGGGAACGATCGTCTGCCGTTCGACGCTGACCGCGCCGACGAATGGCTGCGTCCCGCTCAACCGGATGGGGATCGGCGTCGCGAGCCAGGCCGCGCTCGATTATGTGATCGGCAATCCGTTTCGGCGCCAGAAGTTCGAACAGGACGTCTATGCCGCGAACCTTTCGTTCGACGCGTTCAGGCTGCCGGCGGGGCCGGTGTCGGTCGCGATCGGGGGCGAGCATCGCCGCGAAAAGGTGTCGGGCTCGGTCGCGACCGAGTTCCAGTCGGGCTGGTTCGTCGGCAATTTCCTGCCCACCTTCGGCCGCTATGACGTCACCGAGGGCTATCTCGAATTGCTGGTGCCGGTGATCAAGGGGCTCGACCTCAACGGCGCGGTGCGCGCGACCGACTATTCGACGTCCGGCTATGTCACGACATGGAAGGCGGGGGTGACGTTCGAGCCGATCCCCGACATCCGGCTGCGCGCGACACGCTCGCGCGACATCCGCGCACCCAACCTCGGCGAGCTTTACACGGCCGGGTCGACGCGCATCAACACGCTGATCGATTCGTCGCAGAACAACGCGTCGGTGAGCTTTGCCGGCACGACCCGCGGCAACCCGCTGCTGAATCCGGAGCGTGCCGACCAATGGGGCGTAGGAATCGTGCTGCAGCCGCGGTTCCTGCCGCGGTTCGCGCTGTCGGTCGATTATTACGACATCAAGATCCAGGACGCGATCGGTTCGGTCGCGGCGCAGACCATCGTCGATCGCTGCAACGAGGGGGTGGAGGCGTTCTGCACCGCGATCGTGCGCGGGCCCAACGCGTTCGGCAGCACGCTGCAGGTGTTCGAAAGCCCGTTCAACTTCGCGCAGCAACGCGCCAGGGGGCTCGATATCGAGAGCTCGTACCGGGTGCCGGTCGGGACCGGCGACGTCACCGTGCGGGCGATGGCGACACGCTACATCAAGAACTACTTCAACAACGGCATCGACGCGCCGACCGATACCGTCGGGCAGAACGCATCCGGCGGGACCCCCAAATGGCTGTACCGGGTGCGGGGCAGCTACAGCAACGGGGGCACCGACCTGACGCTGATCGGGCGGGGGGTGAGCGCCGGGGTCTATGACACCAGCTTCGTCGAATGCACGACGGCGTGCCCGGTCTCGACCGTCACCAACCGGACGATCAACGACAACCATATCGATGGCGCGTTCTACCTCGACGCCACCGCGTCGCAGGCGATCACAATGGGCGACCGCAGTCTGGAACTGTTCGCCAACGTCACCAACCTGTTCGACAAGGATCCGCCGGTGGTCGCGCAAGGGCCCGCCGGTAGCGCGTATGCGACGCCGTCGACCAACCAGTCGCTGTACGACCTGCTCGGCCGGACTTACCGCGTCGGCGTCCGGTTCAAGCTGTGAGGTTCGGCGGGGATGGCATAGGGTCGTCGATCATGGCCGGGACGAACAAAGTATGATGCGACGCTGGTTCGCGATTCCGTTGTGGCAGCGCGTGCTGGGCGGGCTCGCGCTTGGGTTGCTGCTGGCGCTGGTGTGGCCGAGCGCGGCGCCGAAAGTGGCGTTCATGGGTGACCTGTTCATCCGTGCGATCCGGATGCTGGTGGCGCCGATCGTGCTGGTGACGATCGCGTCGGGGATCACTTCGCTTGCCGATCCCAAGCGGCTGGGGCCGCTCGGCGGTCGTGCGGTCGGGCTGTTCGCGGTGATGACTGCGATCGCCGTCACCGTCGGCATGGCGGTGGCGATGGTGATCCGCCCGGGCGTGGGCGCACCGATCGGCAGCGCGATCCCGAAACCGCTGGGCGCACCCGTCGCTATGTACGACCAGCTGGTCGGCATCGTCCCGCTCAACATCGTCGATGCGCTGGCCAAGGGCGACATGCTTGCGCTGATCTTCGTCGCAATACTGTTCGGGATCGGTACGGTACTGAGCGGCGAGGCGGGCAAGCCGTTCGCGGCGGTGCTGCAGTCGCTGTCGGCGGTGCTGTTGCGGATCGTCGGCGTGGTTATGGAGTTGACCCCGTTCGGCGTGTTCGCGCTGATCGCGAACGCCGTCGTGACCAACGGCGCGGGGGTGTTCCTCAACATCGGCTGGCTGGCGCTGAGCGTGGTGATCGGTTCGCTGATCCAGATCGTCGTGGTGCACAGCCTGATGCTGCGGCTGCTCGCGCGGGTGCCGGTGGTGCCGTTCTTCCGCGGGATCGTCGATGCGCTGGCGGTCGCGTTCTCGACCGCGTCGTCTTCGGCGACGCTGCCGGTCGCGATGACGGTGGCGGGTCGCAATCTCGGGATCGGCAAGCCGGTCTATTCGACGGTGCTGCCGCTTGGCGCGAGCATCGGCAAGGATGGCACCGCGATGTATGTCGGGCTGCTCAGCGTGTTCAGCCTGCAGGCGTTCTCGGTGCCGATCGATGCCGGGGTGTACGGGATCGTCCTGGTCACTGGCGCGCTGGCGGCGTTCGGCACCGCGCCGGTGCCGTCGGCGTCGCTGTTCATGCTGGCGGCGGTGCTGTCCGCGGTTGGGGTGGCGCCCGAACAGACCGCGCTGGTGGTCGGCTTCGTGCTGCCGTTCGACCGGCTGCTCGACATGACGCGGACGGTGCCGAGCGCCAGCGCGAACCTGACGGTGGCGACCGTGGTGGCGCGCTGGGAGGGCGAGCTCGACGATACCGCGTATCGCCGAGCGCGCGTCTAGCCGCCGATCGTCACGAAGCTGTCCATCACGCGTTTCTGGCCGGCATTCTCGAACTCGATCTCCAGCTTGTTGCCTTCGATCACCAGGATCGCGCCATAGCCGAACTTCTGGTGGAACACGCGCATGCCGACCGACAGGTCGTCGCGGCCCTTGTTGCCGAGGCTGACGGCGCTGGCGCGAGATTCGACGACGCGCGAGGGCCCGGCCGAAAAGCTGCTGCCGGGGCTGGCCGCGCGTTGCCAGCCGGGGCCGCGGCCGGTGCCGCGGGCGACGTCGGCGAACGGATCGGCCTTTTCGGACCAGTTGGCCTGCCACAGGCTCGCGCCGCCGGACATCGTCGTCTCGGCCTCGATATGCTCGTCGGGGAGTTCGGCGACGAAGCGGCTCGGGATCGACGAGTTCCACTGGCCGTAGATGCGGCGGTTGGCGGCGTGGATGATCACGGCCAGGCGCCGGGCGCGGGTTATCGCGACATAGGCGAGGCGGCGTTCCTCCTCGAGGCTCTTCACCCCGCCTTCGTCGAGCGAGCGTTGCGAAGGAAACAGGCCTTCTTCCCAGCCGACGAGGAAGACGGTGTCGTATTCGAGGCCCTTGGCGGCGTGGATGGTCATGATCGTGACCTGCGGATCCTGCGCGCCGCCTTCGTTGTCCATCACGAGGCTGACGTGTTCGAGGAACGCGCCGAGCGAGTCGTATTCCTCCATCGCGCGGACGAGTTCGCTGAGATTCTCCAGGCGGCCGGTGGCTTCGACCGACTTTTCCGCCTGGTACATCGCGGTGTAGCCGCTCTCGTCAAGCAACTGCCGCGCGAGTTCGGCGTGCGGCAGGCTGGTCGCCATGTCGCGCCAGCGGGCGATGTCGCCGACCAGCCGGCCGAGCGACTTCTTGGCGGCGCCGGTCAGTTCGTCGGTGTCCAGGATACGGGCGGCGGCGGTGGTCAGTGGTACGTTGGTGGCGCGGGCGAGCTGGTGGATGCGCGCCACTGCCTTGTCGCCTAGGCCGCGCTTGGGGACGTTGACGATGCGTTCGAAGGCGAGGTCGTCCGCGGGCTGGTTGACGACGCGCAGGTACGCCAGCGCGTCGCGGATTTCGGCGCGTTCGTAGAAGCGGAAGCCGCCGACGATCTTGTACGGCATCCCGATCGCGATGAAGCGGTCCTCGAACTCGCGGGTCTGGTGCTGTGCGCGGACCAGGATCGCGACCTCGTCGAGGGTCTTGCCGCTGCGGCGGACGAGGTCGATCTCGTCGCCGACGCGACGCGCTTCCTCGGGGCCGTCCCAGACGCCGATGACTTTCACCTTCTCGCCGACGTCGCGCTCGGTCCAGAGCTGTTTGCCGAGGCGGCCGCCGTTGTTCGCGATGACGCCGGACGCGGCGCCGAGGATGTGCGGGGTGCTGCGATAATTTTGTTCGAGGCGGATGATCTTCGCGCCGGGAAAATCCTTCTCGAACTTCAGGATGTTCTCGACCTGCGCGCCGCGCCAGGAATAGATCGACTGGTCGTCGTCGCCGACGCAGGCGATGTTCTTGCGCTCCTGCGCGAGCAGGCGAAGCCAGAGATACTGGGACGAATTGGTGTCCTGATACTCGTCGACCATGATGTATTTGAAGCGCTGCTGATAGATTTCCAGCACGTCGCGGTGGCGCTTCAGGATGACGAGCATGTGGAGCAGCAGGTCGCCGAAATCGCAGGCGTTGAGCGCGATCAGCCGGGCCTGGTACTGCGCGTACAATTCGCCGCCGCGGCCGTTGGCATAGCGTTCGCTCTCGCCGGCATCGATGTCGGCAGGGATGAGCCCCTTGTTCTTCCACTGGTCGATCAGCCCGGCGAGCGACCGCGCCGGGAAGCGCTTCTCGTCGATATCGGCCGCCAGGATCAGCTGCTTCAGCAAACGTAGCTGGTCGTCGGTGTCGAGGATCGTGAAATTGGATTGCAGCCCGACCAGTTCGGCATGGCGACGCAGCATCTTGGCCGCGATCGCGTGGAACGTGCCGAGCCACGGCATCCCCTCTACCGCGTCGCCGACCAGCCGACCGACCCGCTCGCGCATCTCGCGTGCGGCCTTGTTGGTGAAGGTGACCGACAGGATTTCGCTCGGCCATGCCTTCTTGGTGAAGATCAGGTGCGCCAGGCGGGCGGTCAGCGCGGCGGTCTTGCCGGTACCGGCGCCGGCGATGATCAGCACCGGGCCGTCGGTGGTCAGCACCGCCTCGCGCTGGGGTGGGTTGAGGCCGCGGAGATAGGGCGGGTCTGCTTGGGCGGTTTGAGCGAGTTCGGTCACCAGCGAACAGGTAGGGAACGGCGGCGACGGGGGCAAGCGCCGTCAGGGTGCCGCCGCCATCGAAGCGCGACAGGGCTGCTGATCCAAACGCACGCCCATGTCATAAAAACGTCACCATCGACGGCGAAGGCAGATGGGCCATGGCAACCACCCTTACATCGCGCGGTGAATCGACCGTGCCGCAGCCTGCATCCGCTCCTGCGGGTCCGCGCCTCGACCATTCGCTTCATCCGGCTAGCCGCTGGGTGTTCCTGGCGGTCCTGATCGGCGGGCTCGGCTATGCCGGGTTCAGCGTGTTCGTCGATACCGCGCAGGTCGGCGAGAGCCTGGCGTTCGGGGCGTTCGCATTCCTGGCGCTGGCGCTGGTGATCGCGCTGGGGTTCGAATTCGTCAACGGCTTCCACGACACCGCAAACGCGGTCGCGACGGTGATTTATACGCATTCGATGCCGGCGCCGCTGGCAGTCGTGTGGTCGGGGTTCTTCAATTTCCTGGGCGTGGTGCTGTCGTCCGGCGCAGTCGCCTATTCGATCGTCACGCTGTTGCCGGTCGACCTGATTCTCAACGTCGGCAGCGCCGGCGGCTTCGCGATGATCTTTGCGTTGCTGCTCGCCGCGATCCTGTGGAATTTGGCGACGTGGTTCGTCGGATTGCCGAATTCGTCGAGCCACGCGCTCATCGGGTCGATCCTGGGCGTCGGGCTCGCCAACCAGATCCTTCGCGGCGGCGCCGATGGCACGTCGGGCGTCGACATGGCGCAGGTCTGGAAAGTGCTGTCGGCGCTGGCGTTCAGCCCGTTGATCGGGTTTGCCGGCGCGCTGCTGCTGCTGCTCGTGATGAAGCGCTTCGTGCGCGATCGGACGCTGTATGAGGCGCCGAAGAACCAGTCGCCGCCGCCCAAGGGCATCCGCGCGCTGCTGATCGCGACCTGCACCGCGGTCAGCTTCGCGCATGGCAGCAACGACGGCCAGAAGGGCATGGGGCTGATCATGCTGATCCTGATCGGCTGCGCGCCGACCGCCTATGCGCTGAACCGCACCGTGCCCGAGAGCGCGACGCCGGGGTTCGTGCAGGCCGCACGAGCCGCGTCGACCGCGTACGCCGCGCATGCCAATGGCCCGGTCACCGACCTGCCTGCCGCTCGCGCGGTGGTAACGCAGGCGCTGCGGACCAAGCGGATCGACGATCCGGCGGTCTATGGCGGGCTGGCGGCGCTGTCGAACGACGTGTCGGACCGGATCGCCGGCTATGGATCGCTGGGCAAGGTCCCCGCGGCGGCGACCCCCAATCTGCGCAACGACATGTACCTGGTGCTCGACACCACCAAGCTGGTCGCGAACGACAAGAGCGCCAACGCGCGCTTCACGGCGCAGGAGGCCGACGTCCTGAAGGCGTACGGCACGCAGCTGGAGCACGGCACGCGCTACATCCCGTTGTGGGTGAAGGTCACGGTCGCGCTGGCGCTCGGGCTGGGGACGATGGTCGGGTGGAAGCGGATCGTGGTCACGGTCGGCGAGCGGATCGGCAAGACGCACCTGACCTACGGCATGGGCGCATCGGCCGAGTTGATGGCGGCGGCGACGATCATGCTGGCGGACCGCTACGGCCTGCCGGTGTCGACGACGCACATCCTGTCGTCGGGCGTGGCGGGCGCGAGCGTCGCGAACGGCGGCGGGCTGCAGCGGCGCACGGTGCGCAACATGGTGCTGGCCTGGGTTATGACGCTGCCGGTGGCGATGTTGCTGGCGGGCGTGCTGTACTGGGCGCTGCTAGGGCTGGCGCACGTACTGGGGTATTGAGCGCTAGGCCCTGTGCCGCGCGCGGGAACAAGTTCGCGATGGTGTCGTTACTTCCCCGTTATAACAGGGAGAGTATCATGTCCGATTATCGCACCACCGAGACCATCCCGCCAAAGCGCCGCAGCGGCGCGTCGACGATCGTGATCATCCTGGTCGTGATCGCCGTCATCGTCGGCGTGCTGTTCGCCACCGGGTTCTGGAGCGCCGACGTCAAAAAGGACGGCGCGCTGCCGCAGGTCTCGGTCAAGGGCGGCGAACTGCCGAAGGTCGATCTGGATTCGAAGCAGGTCGTCGTCGGTACCAAGAAGACCGAGGTCGAAGTGCCCAAGGTCAAGACCGAGACCGAGACGGTCGACGTGCCCACGGTCGGCGTGAAGAAGTAAGCCGGTACATCTGCCGACTTTGGAAGGCCTCCACCTCGCGGTGGGGGCCTTTTTCTTTGCCGTAATCGCTTGGTCGTCGGTCCAGTGCCTCCGCTCCCGTTGACTTAATCTGACACCGGTGTCAGCTTATCGCGTAATTGTGGATCGGGCCAACCCGACCATGTGACCGGGAGAGAGAGCATGAAGGTTCGTGTCGCGACGTCGGGTATTGCGCTGGTCCTCGCGCTGGCGGGATGTGGTGGGGACGATAATGGCGGAGCGGCCACGCCGACGCCGACGGCGACCACACCGCCTGCTCCGGCAAGCGCGAGCCTGCTGCCCGCGACCGGAGAGACCGCCGCGTACAAGGATACGCTGCTCAAACTGACCTTCGATACCGCGCCTGTGGTGACGGGCCTGGGCCAGATCCGGGTGTACAAGAGCGACGGGACGCTGGTCGACACCATCGACACCTCGCCGAACGTGGTCGCCGCGGGGGGCGAGACCCAGGTCGCGATCGGGGCCGCGAACACCGAGATCGACAAGATCGGCAACGGCGTGGCCAGCCTGACGCAGTATCGCTTCACCTATTATCGCCCGATCCGGATCGCCGGCAACAGCGCGACGATCAAGTTGCACGACGGCGTGCTGGCGTATGACACCAGCTATTACGTGCAGGTCGACCAGTCGGTGTTCAACGGCGGGTTTGCCGGTGCGGGCAGCTTTCCGGGGATCGGCGGCACCACGGGCTGGACGTTCCGCACCCGGTCGGCGCCGACATCCACGAGCACCCTGGTCGTCGACGACGACGGCGCGGCGGATTTTCGGTCGGTACAGGGTGCGCTGGATTATGTGATGGCGACCGGATGCCTGTCGTGCGCGGGCGCTGCGACCGCCAAGACGATCACCGTCAAGAACGGCGTCTATGACGAGCAGCTGTTCCTGCGCAACGTCAGCAACCTGACGATCGCGGGCGAGAACCGCGCGGGGACGGTCGTGCAGAACAGCAACTGGGAAGCGTTCAATCCGGGCACCGGGGGCAGCCGCGCGACGCCGAACACGACCTTCACCAATATCGGTGGCGTCACGACGCTGGGCAATCGACTGTCGCTCGGCGGCGGCCGTGCGTTGCTGCTGGTCGAGGGCGGCGACCTGCTCAAGCTGACCAACTTCACGATGACCAACACGCATCAGAAGGACGCCACGCAGAACAGCCAGTCGGAGGTGATCTACTATAACTCCGCGACGCTGAACGGATCGCGGTTCATCGGCACCGACATGAACTTCATCGGGACGCAGGATACGCTGCAGATGAAGGGATGGGTGTGGATCTACAACAGCCTGATCGCGGGCGATGTCGACTTCCTGTGGGGCTATCCGTTCGCCGAACTGATCGAGAATTCGGAACTGCGCACGGTCTTCGATCCGTCGGCGCCGACGTCCGGCGGTTACCTGTTCCAGGCGCGCAGTGCGAAGGGCTATCCGGGGTTCGTGGTGCTGGGCGGGTCGCTGACCGCTGCGAGTGGCGTGCCGGCGGGCTCGGCCTATCTGGCGCGCTCGGGGGGGAATACGCAGGCGCAGGGCTTCTGCACCACGCCGCTGGCGGTGGGCGGCGGATCGCCAGGCAACGCGAACCAATATTGCGATACGGTCGCGTTCCTGGGGGTCCGGATGGGCGAGCATATCGCGACCGCGGGGTGGTTCATCAATCCGGTGCCGAACCAGTTGCCGACCGCGCGCGAAGGCTGGCGTGAGAGCGGGTCGCTGACCGCCGCCGGTACGCCGTTGCCGCTCGCCGGGCGCGAGACGCGCTATGCCGCCAGCAACGCCGACCTGACGGGGCTGAACACCCGGACGAAGGTTTTCGCGCAGTGGAACGGCAATGCCGGGTGGAATCCGCAGCCCTGAGGTGTAGCGATCGCCGGGCGCGACGTTGCGCGGACAGGAGAGACTGTATGTTCAATCACGTCATGGTCGGATCGAACGACATCGAACGGTCGAAGCGGTTCTACGATGCCGTCCTCGGCGTGCTCGGGGCGGGCGAAGCGTTTCGCCACGTTGCGGACAGCGGGCATGTCCGGCTGTTCTACCGGCACGACGGCAATTCGTTCGGGGTCAGCGAGCCGATCGACGGCGAGACCGCGACGCCGGGCAACGGCTGCACGATCGGCTTCCGATGCGGGTCGCTGGCGCAGGTCCAGGCGTTTCACGATGCCGCCGTCGCCAATGGCGGAACATCGATCGAAGCGGCGCCTGGGCCGCGCGACACCGGCATGGGGCGGATCGACCTCGGCTATGTGCGCGATCCGGACGGCAACAAGCTGTGCGCTGTCCACCGCGGCGGTTGAATGGCGTAGTGAACGGGGCGGTTGACCGGGGCGGTGGATCGACGGATGCAGCGTGGATGACGACGCTCCGCTCCCACCGCCGCATCCTCGCCGCCAGCCTGGTCGGCACCGCGGTCGAGTTCTACGATTTCTACATCTACGCGACCGCTGCCGCTTTGGTGTTCGGGTCGCTGTTCTTCAGCGGGCAGTCGGCGGGCGCGCAGCTGTTGCTGTCCTACGCCACGTTCGGGCTGGCGTTCGTCGCGCGGCCGGTGGGCGCTGTGCTGTTCGGGCATTTCGGCGACCGGGTCGGGCGCAAGTCGACGCTGGTCGCCAGCCTGGTCCTGATGGGCGGATCGACGGTCGCGATCGCGTTCCTGCCGACCTATGCGCAGGTCGGCTGGATCGCGCCGGCGTTGCTGTGCCTGATGCGGCTGGGGCAGGGGCTCGGGCTGGGCGGCGAATGGGGCGGGGCGGCGTTGCTGGCGGTCGAGAACGCGCCGCCGCATCGCCGGAATACCTGGGGGATGTTCCCGCCGCTGGGTGCGCCGGTCGGGTTCCTAGCGGCGAACGGGCTGTTCCTGCTGCTCGGGCTGGTGCTCGATGAGGCGCAGTTCCTCGCCTGGGGCTGGCGGATCCCGTTCCTGGTCAGCGCGGTGCTGGTGGCGCTGGGGCTTTGGGTGCGGCTGAAACTAGTCGAGACGCCGGCGTTCCTCGAAGCGGAGCGTGCCGAGGCGATCCCGAAGGTGCCGATCGCGACGTTGCTCCGCGAGCATCTGCGGCCGACCTTCGCGGGCACGTTCGGCGTGATCTCGTGCTTCGCGCTGTTCTATCTCGCGACGGCATTTGCGCTTGGCTACGGCACCAAGACGCTCGGCTACAGCCGCGAGGCTTTCCTGGCGGTCGAACTGGTCGCGATCTGGTTCCTGGCGGCCGGCGTGATCGTCGCGAGCGTGCTGGCGGACCGGCAGTCGGCACAGCGGATGCTGGCGATCGGGTTTGCCGGGTGTGTCGTGGTCGGCGCGCTGATGGGGCCGATGCTGGGGTCGGGATCGCTGGCTGTGGTCGGGCTGTGGCTGGCCGGCGCGCTGTTCGTGATGGGGTTCGCGTACGGGCCGTTGGGCGGATGGCTGCCGAGCCTGTTCCCCGCGGGGGTGCGCTATACCGGGGTGTCGATGACGTTCAACCTTGGCGGGGTGCTGGGCGGCGCGCTGGCGCCGATCGTGGCGGAGGCGCTCGCGCCGCACGGGTTGTGGATGGTCGGGCTGTATCTGATGGCGGCGGGGGTGTTGAGTTTGGGAGGATTGCTGATCCTGGGTAAATCCTCCCCTGAAAGGGGAGGTGGCTGGCGTAGCCAGACGGAGGGGTAACCCGCCATCGATAGGGTGACACCCCTCCGTCAGTCCTGCGGACTGCCACCTCCCCTGCAAGGGGAGGACTAGATTGCCCGCAGCAATGTGATCCGGGCTTTCCCATGCACGCGCGTGGCGTCGACTTCGAAGCCCGCGAGTTCGACCAGTTCCTGCTTCGCGGTCTCGATGCTGATCCAGGTCGCGGCGTTGGTCCAGCCGAGGCGCGCGAGCTTGTCGAGCGCCACCAAGCCGGCGCCGGTGCCGTAAGGCGGGTCCATCATGATGACGTCGAGGGCCGCCGGCGCGGGTCCGAGCGCCATCACCGATGTCGCGCGGACGTCGGCGCGGACCTCTAGCTTGGCGAGATTGGCCTTGAGCGCGTCGACCGCGAGGCGGTCCTGTTCGACGAACAGGCACGACGCCGCGCCGCGCGACAGCGCTTCGATGCCGAGCGCACCGGAGCCCGCGAACAGGTCGGCGACCGCCAACCCGTCGAAGCTGCCGACGCGGCTGATCAGCATCGAGAACAGCGCCTCACGTGTGCGGTCGGCGGTGGGGCGGGTGTCCTCGCCCTTCGGAGCGACGATGGGACGGCCACGCCATTGGCCGGCGATGATACGCATTACTTCTTGCCTCCGCGGGGTGCCTTGGGGGGATGGCCGCGGCCGCCCGACGGGCCCTTGCCGGCCGGACGTGCGGGCTTGCCGCCGGTATCGGGACGGAAGGCGCGCGGCTCGGCGCCGGGGCGGCCGCCTGCGCTGCGGGCGGCGCGCTTGTCCATCGGTGCGCTGCGGGCAGCGCGGTTGTCCGTCGGTGCGCTCCGGGGAGCGCGGTTGTCGCCTGGCGCGCTGCGGGCAGCGCGGTCAGCGGGTGCGCCGCGAGCGGGGCGGGTATCGAACTGCGCACGCGGTGCCGCATCGTCGCGGGTCCGCTGTGGCCGCGCGGTATCGTCGCGGGTCCGCTGCGGGCGGCTGGCGTCGTAGGGCGTCCGTTGCGCGTCGGTACGCCGCGGGCCGCTGCCGGCGACGCGGGTCGGCGCTGGCGGCGCATTGCGCGGTGGCTTGGCAGCGCGGAAATGCTTGATCTTGGGGCTGGTACTCAGCGCCTCGCCACGGTCGCGATCGTCGTCGCGGCGGTCGCTGCGCTGCGCCGTCGGTCGTGCCGAATGCAGCGCCGGTGGGCGCGCTGCGCTGCGTTCGCCGGCTTCGGGACGCGTCCAGGGGTTGGTGGTGTCACCGCGCTGCTGCAGTGCGGTCGGGCGGATGCGTTGCGGCTTCACCCGGGCGGGCCGTTCAGCGACCGCGCGGGGCGCGCGGATCGGGCCGGCGACGGGGATCGCCGCGGTCTTCGGGCGGCCGCCGATACCGGCGCCGGCCGCCGCGCTGGCGCTGATGCCGATGTTGGCGCGCTCGGCGGGACCGGCCGGCTTGCCCTTGGCGATGTCCTTCTGGAAGGCGACGACGTCGTGCTGCGTCACTTCGCCGATCTGGCCGGGCATCAGGTCGCCGAGCACGAACGGGCCGTAGCGCGTCCGGATCAGGCGTGAGACCTGGAGGCCGAGATATTCGAGGACGCGACGGACTTCGCGGTTCTTGCCCTCGGTCAGGATCATCTCGATCCAGACGTTGGCGCCGGTGCGGCGTTCGATATTGGCGTTGATCGCGCCGTAGCGGACGCCCTCGATCTCGACGCCTTCCATCAGTTCGTCGAGCTGCTGTTGCGTGATCGGACCATAGGCGCGCGCGCGATAGGCGCGCTCGACGCCGCTGGCGGGCAGTTCGAGCGTGCGCTTCAGGCCACCATCGGTGGTCATCAGCAACAGTCCCTCGGTGTTCATGTCGAGGCGGCCGACGGGGACGAGGCGCGGCAGGTCCTTGGGCAGCTTGTCGTAGATGATCGGGCGGCCGGCGGGATCGCGCTCGGTGACGAGCAGGCCGGGCGGCTTGTGATAGAGGAACAGCTGCGCGGCCTCGGGCGGCTGGACCGGGTCGCCGTCGACGGTCACGCCGTTGAGGTTGCGGAGGATCGTCGCGGGGGTATCGACGGTCGACCCGTTGAGGGCGACGCGGCCCTCCTCGATCATCCGTTCGATCTCGCGGCGCGAGGCGATGCCGGCGCGGGCGAGCAGCTTGGCAATGCGGTCGCCGGTAGGGGCGCTGGCCGGAGCCGCGGTGGGGGTACCGACAGGGGTGCCTTCCGGCGGCGTGTCGGAGTCTTTGGAAGTCGTCATCGGGCGCTGATACAGCCGAATGACGCCACGCGCGAAAATATTTGCGACCTAAGGGCAACGCGCGCGTTAAGGTACAAGGGCGTAACGATTATCGTTCAGGCGTGCGGGGCTGTAGCCAATGCTATTCGGGAAGAAGAAACGCCAGATCGTCCGGCTGCTGCTCGTCGAGGACGAACCGCTCGTGGCGTTCGATACCGAATATTCGCTGACCGAAGCCAAATTCACCATCGTCGCGACCACCGACCGCGTCGCCGAGGCGATGCCGATCATCGAGGATGACGACCGCATCGACATGCTGGTGGTCGACGTGAACCTGGCCGACGGGTCGGGCGTCGACCTGGCGCGGGCGGCGCATGCGCGCGGCGTGCCGGTGCTGTTCGTGACCGGGAGCTTCCCGGACGAGGCGGAGGCGTGGGCGAGCGGATGCCTGTCGAAGCCGTATTCGCCGCGCGACCTGCTGGCCGCGATCGCGGCGATCGAGGCGTTGCTGGACGGCAAGGTGACCAAGCGCTTGCCGCTCGGGTTCCGGTTGTTCGGGACGGTCTGAACCAGCAGCGCGGCCTGCGAGTGTTGCCGCTGCGGCCGAGCCTCCCTAGGGTCCCCGCCAGTATCGAGCAGGGACTAGACTATGGAACGGACCGCGGGGACGCGCTGGGTTGATGGGGTGCGCCCCTATGTCGAGAAGGCGCCGCTGGCCGCGTTCTTCCTCGGCGTATCGTCGGGCTTTCCCTACGCTATGATCGGCGCGACGCTGACCAGCCGGCTGGCGCAGGACGGGCTCGACAAGAAGACGATCACCGCGTTCACGCTGGGGTTCCTGGTCTATAATCTGAAGCCGCTATGGGCGTGGATGATCGACGGCGTGCGGCTGCCGGTGCTGGGACGGCTGGGGCAGCGGGTGTCGTGGCTGGTGTTCGCCGGACTGCTGGTGATGGCGGCAGTGGTCAATCTCGCGCTGGTCAGCCCGGCCACCAACCTGTCGGGAACGATCGTCGCCGCGATCCTGGTCGGGATCGCCGGCGCAACCTTCGACATCGTCATCGATGCCTATCGGATCGAGACGCTGAAGCCGTATCAGCTCGGCGTCGGATCGGGCATGACGCAATATGGCTGGCGGATCGGCAACGTCGCTGCGGGTGGCCTTGCGCTGGTGCTGGCCTCGCGGATCGGCTGGAGCGGCGCTTACGCGGCGTGCGCGGCGTTCGCGTTGCCGGCGATGCTGACTGGGTTGTTGCTGGGCGAGCCCGATCGTCACCGCGAACCGACCGCCAAGCGAGGAATCGGCGAGATCGTCGGATCGATCGTCGGCCCGTTCGCCGAATTTTTCCGGCGCCAGGGTGCGGCGATCATCCTCGTGTTCATCCTGGTCCACAAGATCGGCGATACGCTGGGCCAGATCGTGCTGCGGCTGATGCTCAACGACCTGGGGTTCAGCAACGACGAGATCGCGCTCTACGACGTCGGCGTCGGGTTCTGGGCGTATCTGGTCGGGATCTTCATCGGCGGCGTGCTGTACGCGCGGCTGGGCCTGAAGCGGTCGGTGCTGATCAGCCTGGTGCTGATGGCGGTGTCGAACGCGAGCTTTGCGCTGCTCGCAGGCGCGGGGCATTCGAACGAGGGGCTCGCCGCGGCGATCGGGTTCGAGAACATCGCCAGCGGGATCGGCGGCGTCACCGTGATCGCGTATTTCTCCGCGCTGTGCGACCTGCGCTACACCGCCGCGCAATATGCGCTGATCTCGGCGGCGTCGAGCGTAGTCGGCCGGTTGCTGACCGCGACCACCGCCGGCGCGCTGGTCGAGCGGTTCGGCTATGTCGATTTCTACTGGCTGACGACGGTGGTCGCGCTGCCCGGCGTGCTGCTGTTCTGGTGGATGAGCCGGTCGGGCGTGATCGACCGCTCGATCGGCAGCGCGGGCGTCGAAGGGCCGGGCGACGCGCGGGAAGGACCCGCGGCCTAAATGACGACTGGTCGCCCCTCATCGGCGAACGCCATCGCGACCGCGGCGGCGCTGGTGAGGACGCCGTCGATGCGGCGGACGCCGAGCAGGTCGGCCATCAGATAGCGGGCGATCTCCGGTGCGGTCTCGACCCGCGCGAGGATCGTCAGCAACGCCGATTCGGCCGGCGTCATCCGCGCGCAGCAGCACGGCGCGACCGCGATCGTCCCCGCGGCGGTGCAGGCGAGATCCGCCATCAGGGCGCGGAGCAGGACCAGCGGCCGGCGGAAACCTTGGCCGAATGCGGTGAACATCGTATGTGCCGCGCGGGCATCCGACAGGCCGTTCGCCCCCATTCGACGCATCGCGAACAACGCGATCCGCGCGTTTTCGCATTCGGGCAGGGCGTGCGGCAGCAGGGTCATGGCGGCCTGGGTATCGGTCATTAACGCGACTCCGTGGTGATGACCGGATCGTCGCGTATCGGTTATTGATAGTCAATATCAATAAGCCGTCAGTCCGGCATCTCGTCGTTCTCCGCGAGCACTTCGCCGGCCAGATAGAGCGAGCCGGCGATTAGGACGAGGCTGGGGGTGTCGACCCGGTCGAGTGCGGCAGGCACGGCGGTGGCGCTCTCGGCCGGGATATCGAACGATCGGGCGAGTGCGGCGAGCGCGTCCGAAGCGTGGTGGGCGTGGCCCGGAATAGGTACCGCGATCAGCCGCTGGACCGAGGGCGCGAGGATGCGCAGGACCGCATCGGCATCCTTGTTGGCGAGCATGCCGAGGACGAGCGTGACCGGACGCCCGCGGGCGAGCGTGCGCAGCGCCCGCGCGACGGGTTGCGCGGCGTTGGGGTTGTGCGCGCCGTCGAGCCACAGGTCGCTTCCCTCGGGCAGGCGCGCACGGAGGGGACCGTCGCCGAGGCGCTGCATCCGCGCGGGCCAGTGCGCCCAGTCGGCGGCGGCGCGCATCGCGGCTTCGGGGACGTGCACTGCGCCCTGATGACGAAGCATCGCGATCGCGAGTGCGAGGTTGCGCGACTGGTGCGCACCGACCAGGCGGGGGCGGTTGGTGACGACCGCGAAACCTTCGTCCTGGTAGCGCATCGTGCTGCGCGCGGTCTCGCTGGTCCAGGCGGTGCCGCGCGCGAACACCGGCGCGCCGGCTGCATCGGCGACCGCGGCAATCTTTGCGCGGATGGTTTTGGGATAGTCCATCGTGACCAGCGGTACGCCGGACTTGGCGATTCCGGCCTTCTCGCCGGCGATCTGCAACAGCGTGTCGCCGAGGAAGGACTGGTGGTCGATCCCGAGCGCGGCGATGCCGGTGACGGCGGGCGTGCGGATGACGTTG
This sequence comes from Sphingomonas sp. R86521, assembly GCF_042466235.1. Classification (NCBI taxonomy): domain Bacteria; kingdom Pseudomonadati; phylum Pseudomonadota; class Alphaproteobacteria; order Sphingomonadales; family Sphingomonadaceae; genus Sphingomonas; species Sphingomonas sp. R86521. The sequence continues at coordinate 1,965,392 of NZ_JAXHBY010000001.1, forward strand.
GTGGCGTCGAGGCGGCCGCCGAGTCCGACCTCGACGATGGTCGCGGCGGCGGGTGTGCGGGCGAAGGCGAGGAACGCGGCGGCGGTGGTCACTTCGAAGAAACTCGCCTGCAGATCGTCGGCCCCATTTTCAGCGGCGTCGAGGACTTCGGACAGCAACGCGGCGAGCGCGTCGTCTTCGATCAGTCGGCCGGCGAGGCGGATGCGTTCGTTGAAGCGGACCAGATGCGGGCTGGAATAGACGTGGACGCTGTGCCCCGCGGCTTCGATCGCGGCGCGGAGGAAGGCGCAGGTCGAGCCCTTGCCGTTGGTGCCAGCGACGTGGAACACCGGGGGCAGGCTCAGATGCGGGTCGCCGAGGCGGGTCATCAGCGCAGTGATGCGTTCGAGACCGAGGATGTCGACGCCGGGGGACAGCGCGGTCAGGCGGTCGAGTTGGGCCTGGACGGCGGGGGACGAAGAGACGGCGTGGTCGGGCATTGCGTTATCCTGCTCCCTCTACCCTTCGGGGAGAGGGTTGGGGTGAGGGGCCGTTCCGGGCGCTGGCTTTTGGGGCGCCCCTCTCCCCGTCCCTCTCCCCGGAGGGGAGAGGGAGCAGCAGGTCAGGCGGCTTCGCGTGCCGTCAGGTATCCGATCACCGTACCCAACTGCGCCTTCAGATCCTTGCGGTGCACGACCATGTCGATCATCCCGTGCTCGAGATAATATTCCGACGTCTGGAAATCCTCGGGCAGCTTCTCGCGGATCGTGCTCTCGATCACGCGGCGGCCGGTGAAGGCGAGCGTCGCCTTGGGCTCGGCGATCTGGACGTCGCCGAGCATCGCATACGCCGCCATCACGCCACCCGAGGTCGGATCGGTCAGCACGACGATATACGGCAGCCCGGCATCGTGGAGCATCTGGATCGCGACCGTGCTGCGCGGCATCTGCATCAGGCTGAGGATACCCTCCTGCATGCGCGCGCCGCCGCTGGCCGTGAAGATGACATAGGGGCAGCGGTCCTCGATCGCCGCCTCGACGCCGCGGACGAACGCCTCGCCGACGGCCAGGCCCATCGATCCGCCCATGAAGCCGAAATCCTGCACGCCGACGACCACGTGATGCCCGTCGATCGCGCCGCGCGCGTTGACCAGCGCATCCTGTTCGCTGTTGTCGGTCCGTGCCGCCTTGAGGCGATCGACATAACGCTTCTGGTCGCGGAACTTGAGCGGATCCTCGGGCACCTTCGGCGCGGGGAGTTCGCTGCAGCTGCTGTCGTCGAACAGCTGGTGGAAGCGTTCCTTGGGACCGATGCGGTCGTGGTGGTCGCACTTCGGGCAGACGTAGAGATTGTCCTCCAGCTCGCGCGTGAAGACCATCTGGCCGCAGCCCTTGCACTTGTGCCAGAGGTTTTCCGGCGTCTCGCGCTTGGCGACGAACGGGATCGCGTTGCGGACGCTGTTGAGCCAGCTCATGCGCCGATCTCCATGGATGCTTCTTTCCTTGCGCTCGCCACGGCATCGGCGAGGGACGTGATATAGGCGCGGACCGGCTCGGGCGCATCGGCGCCGTGCTGCGCGACGAGCTCGACGATCGCCGAGCCGACCACGACACCGTCCGCGACGCGTGCGACGTCGGCGGCCTGGGCGGGGGTGCGGATGCCGAAGCCGACCGCGACGGGGATGTCGGTCGCCGCCTTCAGCCGGGCGACGGCGTCGGCGATCGAGGCCTGCGCGGCCTGCTGCAGCCCGGTGATGCCGGCGACCGAGACGTAATAGAGGAAGCCGCTGGCGCCATCGAGAACCTGCGGCAGCCGCGCGGCGTCGGTGGTCGGGGTGGCGAGGCGGATCAGGTCGATATTCTGAGCGCGCAACTGGGGGCCGAGCGCGTCGTCCTCCTCGGGTGGTACATCGACGCAGATGACGCCGTCGACGCCTGCCTTCGCGGCAGCCTCGGCGAACCAGTCGGCGCCGCGGCGGAGCATCGGGTTGCCGTAACCCATCAGCACGAGCGGGGTGTCGGGATGCCGCGCGCGAAACGCGGTGGCGATCGCGAGGATGTCCGCGGTGCGCGTGCCTGCCGCGAGGCTGCGGATGTTGGCGGCCTGGATCGCGGGGCCGTCGGCCATCGGGTCGGTGAACGGCATGCCGAGTTCGATGATGTCGGCACCGCCGGCGACGATCGCGTCGAGGATCGGGCCGGTGGCATCGCGCGTCGGGTCGCCCGCGGTGACGAACGCGACGAGCGCGGCGCGGTCCTGCGCGGCGGTGCGGGAGAAGGTGTCGGCGAGGCGAGTCATGTTCTGCTCCCCTCCCGCAAGCGGGAGGGGCTGGGGGTGGGCTCCCGGCCTAAGCATACGGCGTCGGTAGTTAGAGCCCCCACGTGGCGCGAACGTGCGTTGCTAACGACGGAAGCGCGAGCCCACCCCCGGCCCCTCCCGCTTGCGGGAGGGGGGAAGGACAGAGCGGTCATATCGCCACTCCTAGCGCTTCCGCCACCGTGAAGATGTCCTTGTCACCGCGACCGCACAAATTCGCCAGGATGATCTGGTCCTGCCGCATTTTCCGTGCCTTGCGGGTCACGGCTGCGATCGCGTGTGAGGGTTCCAGTGCGGGGATGATGCCTTCGGTGCGGCACAGCAGCTGGAACGCGTCGAGCGCCTCGACGTCGGTAGCACTGTCATACTGGACGCGACCAATGTCGCGCAGCCAGGCGTGTTCGGGACCGATCCCGGGATAGTCGAGCCCGGCCGAGATCGAATGCGCCTCGGTGATCTGGCCGTCCTCGTCCTGCAACAGATAGGTCTTGTTGCCGTGGAGGACGCCGGGGAAACCGCCCGCGAGGCTAGCCGCGTGCTTCTTGTCTAGGCCGTGGCCCGCCGCCTCGACGCCGAGCATCTGCACGTCGGCATCGTCGAGGAAGGGGTGGAACAGCCCGATCGCGTTCGATCCGCCACCGATCGCCGCGACCAGCATGTCGGGCAGGCGACCGACCCGCGACAGCATCTGCGCGCGTGCCTCGGTGCCGATCACCGACTGGAAATCGCGGACCATCTCGGGATACGGATGCGGGCCGGCGGCGGTGCCGATGATGTAGAAGGTGTCGTGGACGTTCGCGACCCAATCGCGCATGCCCTCGTTCATCGCGTCCTTCAGCGTGTGTGCGCCGCTCGTCACGGGCCGGACTTCGGCGCCGAGCAGCTTCATACGGAACACGTTGGGCGCCTGACGCTCGACGTCCTTGGCGCCCATGTAGATCACGCAAGGGAGGCCGAACCGCGCGCAGACCGTGGCGGTGGCGACGCCGTGCTGGCCGGCGCCGGTCTCGGCGATGATCCGCGTCTTGCCCATCCGCATCGCCAGCAGGATCTGGCCGATGCAGTTGTTGATCTTGTGCGCGCCGGTGTGATTGAGCTCGTCGCGCTTGAACCAGATCTGCGCGCCCATCCCCTCGGGGGCGGACTCGCGCAGCGCTTCGGTCAGGCGTTCGGCGTAGTAAAGCGGGCTCGGGCGGCCGACATAATGTTCGAGCAGGTCGTCGAACTGCGCCTTGAAGGCGGGGTCGGCCTTCGCGGCGCGATACGCGACGTCGAGTTCGAGGACGAGCGGCATCAGCGTCTCGGCGACGTAGCGGCCGCCGAAGTCGCCGAAATGGCCGCGCTCGTCGGGCTGGGCGCGATAGGAGTTGGGGGCGAGGGTAGAGGGAGCGTTCATGCGGAGCGCTTTAGCACCTCGGTACGGTGCGCCAAGCCCTTGTATCCCGGACCAGTCTGGGCACCCGCTTTCGCGGGTGAACTGTTCAGGTGGTAGTGGCCCTCAGGAACGCCGCGATCTTGGCTTCGTCCTTGATCCCCGGTTCGCTTTCCACGCCCGAAGACACGTCGACGAGGTCCGCGCCAGTGCGCCGGATCGCCTCCGCCACATTGACCGGATCGAGCCCGCCGGACAGCGCCCAGGGCAGTGGATGGCGGAAGCCGCGGAGCAGCTCCCAGTCGAACCGCAACCCCATGCCGCCGGGCAACGCCGCGCCCTCCGGGGTCTTGGCGTCGTACAGGATACGGTCGGCGACGCCGGCGAACCCCTGCGCCACATCCAGGTCGCCGCGCGTGCGAACCGCCACCGCGACCCAGATCTCGATGCCGAATTTGGCGCGGATCGCGGCGGTGCGCGCGGGCGTCACCTTGTGGAGTTGCAGGACGTCCAGCGCTGCGGATGCGACCGCCTGTTCGAGCATCTCGTCCTCCGGATCGACGAACACGCCGACCTTCGCGACGTGGCCAGGAACGTTCGCGGCGAGTTCGGCGGCTTTTGCGAAGGTGACGTGGCGCGGCGAGGCGGGGAAGAACACGAACCCGACATGGCTCGCGCCGTGCCGGATCGCGGCGTCGAGCGTGGCGGTCGTGGAAAGGCCGCAGATCTTGGCGGTGGTCATCGTGGTCCTTTGGTCGCGACTGCGGGAGTCGGTTGCGGCATACACTGCAATCTTCCGTCATCCTGACCAAAGTCAGGACCCAGAGCCAAGGCCGTCAGCGTTCTTTACTCTGGGTCCTGACTTTCGTCAGGATGACGGGAGCGTATTAGGATGACGAAGCGCGTCAGGATGGCGGGGCGTATCAAAGTGTCGCGCTGATCGCGCGCGCGGCGGCGTCGGGGTCGTCCGCCTTGGTGATCGGGCGGCCGACCACCAGGATCGACGCGCCGGCGTCCATCGCCTCGCGCGGAGTGACGACGCGCTTCTGGTCGCCGATCACGCCGTCGGGCAGGCGTACCCCCGGCACCACGAAGAACCCCTTGGGCCAGATCGCCTTTGCCGCGGCGACTTCGGCACCAGAGCAGACGATACCGTCGACCCCCGCCGCGCATGCCAGTTCCGTCAGCCGGACCACTTGGTCATGCGCGCTGCCGGAGACACCGGTGGCGGCAAGGTCGCTGGCGTCGAGGCTGGTGAGCATCGTCACCGCGATCACCTTGGTGCCCTTCGGCGCTGCCGCCTTGGCATCCTCGAGCATCGCGCGGCCACCGCTGGCGTGCACGGTCAGGATCGCGGGCTCCAGCGTCGCCAGTGCCTGGATCGCTTTCGCGACGGTGTTGGGAATATCGTGGAGCTTGAGGTCGAGAAAGATCGGCAGGCCGAGCGCCTGCATCGCATGGACGCCGGCCTGGCCGTGCGCGGCGAAGAATTCGAGCCCGAGCTTGAGCCCGCCGACATGGTGACGAACCTTGGTCGCGATCGCCTTGGCGGCGTCGAGATCGGGGGTGTCGAGGGCGAGGTAGATGCGGTTCATCAGATCGCGCCCGACGGAAGATGCGCGGGTGCGGGAACGGGCACAGCAACGGGCACGACCGGGTCAGGCTGCGTCGCGACGTACACCGGCTCCGGCTTGGGCAGGCGCAGTTCGGCCAGCTGGCGCTCGCAAGTCGCGAGACGCTGGCGCAACCGCCACCGGATCGCGTGGTTGTAGAGCATCGTCGGGACGAACCCGAGCAGGAAGGTCACCAGCAGCAGCAGCGGCAGGTTCACGTCGGCGATCAGCCCACCCCACAGCTTGATCGGCACGGTGGTCCAGTTGCCGATGGTCGCGACCGCGGCGATGAACGCCAGCAGGCACCAGAACAAGATTTTCAGGAACTGCATTGCGACACCTCGTTAATGCGACAAGGCTAACCGCGATGGCGGCGCTTGGCCAGCCTTCAGCCGATCTCGCGGCGCAACTCTGCGAACAGCGGCGCGATCGCGGTCAGGCGCGGCTCCTCTTCGTCGAGGATCGCGACGAACGCCGCGCGCTTGATCAGCGCGACGCGCCCCGGCTTCATCCGGGCGCTTTTACGCAGCGTCGAGACGGTGATGTCGATCATCCGCTCGGCGCCGTGCAGCCGCCCCCAGAGATAGTCGTTCTCGCGGTAGGCACGGCTGAAGAACGCGCCGAAGCTATTGAACTGAATGCCTTTCAACGTCGCCTCCACCCCGCCGGAGCGGATCGCGGTGGCATCGTCGGGGGCGATCCGGTCAACCTTGATCGGGTCGAATTCGTCGAGGCCCTCGCCTTGCAACAACGGCAGGGTGGCGGTGTCGAAATAGGGGAAGCCGAGATAGGCAAGCAGCAGTGTACGGCGCGCGCGCTTGCCGAGCGCGGCGAACCCGCTGGCGAGCTGGATATCGGCAGCCGCATCCAGCGCGTGGAGGTCGAGCGATGCCGAGAGCGCATCAAGCGCAGGCGCGATGTCGCGAGCGGGAACGTCGATGGCGGGATGCGCATCCGCCCGGCGCGCGTCGAGATAGGGCGCGAGCGAGGCGTAGATCGCGTCGCGCATCGGCGCCAGTTCGGGTTCGTCGACATCGACCTCGATCTCGGCGAGCTGTCGCGCCATCAGCCGCAAGCGGCGGATCCGGAAACCGATGTCGAAGCGACGCAGGAAGTCGATCGCGGCGGGGCTAGCGCCGCCGGGAAAGCCGGGCCCGATCTGGTCCGCACCGGTTGAGGCGAGGAAGGCCTCGACCGCGCTGCGGATGCGCCGCAACCGGTGCGGCGCATGGTCGTCGCTGGCGTGATGCAGCAGACCGGCGATCGCGTCGACGACGTTGCTGCGCTTCAGGTGACCATAGGCCGCATAGCCATAACCGGCACTGGCGATCGCCGCTTTCTGCGACCGGCGGCGCCACGCGACCAGCCGAGCCGGCGTCGGCCGGTTGAGGAACAGGGTGTGGCCGAACAGCGATTCGACCTCCGCCTCGACCTGCGGACGGATCGCGGCGACGATCCCGCGCATCCGGTCGATCCGTGCCGATCGTTCGGCGATCGCCTCCAGATTGTCGCGGATCGGCTGCTGGCGGGGGATGTCGCTGATCGCGCCGACGATCGTCTGGAAGAATCCCGGCGTACCCTGGCCGCGGTTCAGCGTCAGTTTCACGCCGGGCGAGGGATCGATATAGATGATCCGGCGATCGATCTGGCGTCGCGCCGGGCGTTCCTTGAGCGCGTCGAGCGCCGGCCGGAACGGCGCGTTGGCGAGTACGGACCCGTCTATCAACACCGCACTCTCGGCGGAGCCCGCCGCCCACTGACGCGGCAGCGCGCGTTCGAGGAAGGTCGCGCGTTCTGGCCAGGCGATGCCGCGGTCGTCGAGGACGCCGTCGAGTTCCGCGACCGTGAACGGCGGGAAGGCGCCCGGGAAACTCGACGTCGCGCGGGCCGCGAAGGCGAGTTCGGCGAGCGGGGCGAGGGTGTCGACGCCGGTGCCGTTGTCGGTGAAGTCGAACACCAGGCGGTGCTCGGTCTCGACCACTTCGGGGGGCGAATTCAGTTCGAGGCGTTCCGGGTGACCGGTGAAATCGGTGACCGTCACGAACAGGTCGAGCGGCTGTCCCGGTGGCAGCAGGCGGGCGCCACGGGTGCTGGACGCCATCGCATCGAACGCGTCGAGCAGGCGGTTGGTGAAGCTCGCGCCACCGAACGGGGGTTCGAACCAGCGCGATCGGATGAAGTGCGACAGTTTCGACCGCACCTCGTCGCGCGTGGCTTCCTCCAGCGCCTCGACCTTCTCCGCGCTGCGGCCCGCCGCGACCCAGGCGAGCGGCAACGCCCAGACCTTCGAGAAGCGTGACTGCGGCGCACTGCCGGTGTCGATCAGCGCCTCGACATCCGCGGCGCTGAGCCACAGGTCGGTGAGCGGGTCTAGGCTCTGACCGGTGGCGATCGCCTGGCCCAGGAAGATGCCGTTTATGCCGCCCGCGCTGGCGCCGGCGATGATGTCGGCGAGGACGCGGACGCGGTCCCCGCCTTCCGCCTCGATTTCGGCAAGCAGCGCGGCGTACACGCCTTCGCTGCCGCCCGCCGGGGTGTCGCCGTCGTGGAATGCACGGCTGGCGCAGACCAGGCGCCAGATCTCCTTGGTGATGCCGTGCATGTACACGGCGAGGCTGATGCCGCCGTAGCAGACAAGCGCGAGCCGAAGTTCCTTTTCGCGAATCATCAGACGGCGCTCGGCGCGGAACCCCGGGGCAAGGAAAGCAACACGGTCATACCGGCTCCAGCACCGCCGGTCATACCGGCTCCAGCATCGCCCATATCGGCAGATGGTCGGAGGCCTTACGCGATGCCGGGCTGTCGTGCACCCCGCAGTCGACGACCCGCAATGCCTTCGACACCATGATCCGGTCGAGCTTGGCGATCGCTCGGCGCGAATGGAAGCTCGGGCCGGTCGGCGCGAACGCATGATCGCGGCCGAAATCGCGCAGGCAGCCGGAGCCGGCGCTCCATTCGTTGAGGTCGCCCATCAGCACCGTGGGATACGCGTGCGTGCAGCTTTCGACATGCGTGAGTATCGCCGCGGCTTGCTTGCGCCGCCACAGTCCCGACAGGTCCAGGTGCATGCCGACGACGCGGATCATGCCGCCGGCGGTGCGGACATCTGCCATCGCCGCGCCGCGCGGTTCGAGCGAGGGGAGGTGGATGGCTTCGCTGTCCACCAGCTGCGCGGACTTGCGGATCAGGATGACGTTGCCGTGCCACCCCATGCTGGTAGTGCGGGCGCCGAGCGGCACCGGCTTCCAGTCGCTATGCTCGTCGAGCAGGTGGAACGGCAGCACGCACGCCTTTTCGCCGAAGCGCCGGTCGGCTTCCTGCAACGCGATGACGTCGGCGTCGATCTCGCGCAGCACCTCGACCACCCGTTCGGGATTGCGGCGACGATCCAGGCCGATGCCCTTATGGATGTTGTAGCTGGCGACCTTGATCATGAATGATCGGAAACGCAGCAACGGCGACTGCGGTTGCAGCCGCCGCCACGGAAACTCAGATGACGCGTGATGATGGCGTGTCCCGAAGTGCGCGTGGGGCGCTCAAGCCTTCAGGTCGTCGCCGGATTTCGGCAACGGAGCGACCGCCGAGAACACCACGCCGGTCGGGCGATAGTCGACATTCGCGGTGCCGCTGATCTCGCTAGCCAGGACGCGCTGGATGAGTTTCGATCCAAACCCGGTGCGGGTCGGTGGCGAGACCGGGGGGCCGCCTACCTCCGTCCAGCTGAAGTGAAGCCGTTCGGGTTTCGTGCCGCCGACGATCTTCCAGTCGATCTCGACATGGCCGTCGGCGTTGGACAGCGCGCCGTATTTCGCGGCGTTGGTACCGAGTTCGTGAAGCGCGAGCGCCAAACCGACCGCGACCCGCGAGGGCAGGCTAACATCGGGACCGCTGACCCGGATACGGCGACCGTCGTCGGTGCGGAACGGCGCCAGCGCGCGACCGACGAGGTCCCCGATCGCGGCGTCTTCCCAACGGTCGTCGACCAGCAGGCTGTTGGCGGCGTCCATCGCCTGGATTCGCCCCGCGAGCGTATCGGCTGCGCCTTCGAGCGACGTCGCATTGCGCAGGGTCTGGCCGACGATAGCCTGCAACGTCGCGAGCATGTTCTTGACGCGGTGGCTGAGTTCATGCGCGAGCAGGGTACGGTGCTCTTCGGCCCGCTTTCGATCGGTGATATTCTGTGAAACGCCAACGAGTTGCAAAGGTGTCCCATCGGCGCGTCTGAAGACCTGACCACGGACGAAGAGCCACCGCTCGTCGCCGTCGGGCGTAAGGATGCGATATTCGACCTCGTAATTGTCGGTCTGCTCCAGCGCGAGCCGTAACGCTTCGTCGCGATGCGCCCGATCCTCGGGGTGAACCGAGTCTCTCAGGTCGCTGTACCGGAACGGCTCCGACCGCGGCCTGCCCCAATTGTCCTTGCAGCCGTCGGTGACGGTCATGCGCTCGGTCGCAAGGTCGAGGCTCCACGATCCGAGCTGGGCAGCCTCCAGTGCAAAGCGCAGCCGGTTCTCGGCCTGAACCAGATCGCTGGTCCGCTGCCCGATCTCGGCTTCCAGATCGTCGCGGTCCTGCTGCAGCCGGGACAGCCGTTCGCGCTCCATCGACACGTCGAACTGCGAGGCGAAGAAATAGGTGAGGTTGCCGTCGTCGTCGAACACCGGCGATATCAGCAGTCGATTCCAGAACGTCGTACCGTCCTTGCGGTAATTGAGCAGTTCCAGTTCGATCGGTTCAAGCCTGGCGACCGCATCGCGCACGCGGTCGACATCGTCGCGATTGGTTTCCGGCCCTTGCAGGAAACGGCAGTTGCGCCCCAGAATTTCGTGTTCGGCAAAGCCGGTGAGCTTCGAAAACGCACCGTTCACGAACACGATCGGGTTGTCGGGCTGGCTGGGATCGGTGATCACCATCGGCATCCGCGTCGCGCGGACCGCCGCCGAGAAGGGATCGGTGCCCCGATCCTTGCGGACCAGTTCATGCTCGATCCTGGATTGTTCCTGGTCGTTCCTCATCGGCCGCCCCCGGCAGTCACCCCGAACGCCTGGTCGAGATGCCGCCGTGGAAACACAGGTGTCCCCTGCACGTTACAGGCCGCGGAAGGACAGCGAGACTCGGTCGGTGAGCGCAATGGCAGGATCCGGAACCAGGACAGGCTGTCACGCCGATCGCCGATCTGGCGGAGCGGGAAACCCAAGGGACAATTGATTGTTCACGAGTAACATAGCGGCAATCGGCTGTCCGTCCATTTGTGTACGGTTCGATTTTATCCACGCAAGCCGCCGCCGTGCGCTGCCATGCTAGGGCCGTCCCCGGAAGCGCTGTCGGACAACGTCTTGTTGGGAACGCTCAACGAGGCCGACCGCAAGCGCTTGCAAGGCACATGATCGTCTCCGATCTGAAGGCGCAGGATGTCCTGCAACATGCGGGCGAGGAGGTCGTGCTCACGTGGTTCCCGTGCGGCCCCGCAATGGCGGCGTTCGGCATCACGATGAACGACGGCACGTCGGCGGTGGAGAATCACTATGATACGGTGATGCACGGCATCTATACTCTCGGACAGTCTCCGGCAGAAGCGTTGGCGGGGTCGCGGTGAGCCGCGGCATCAATAGTCGACGTAGTAATCCTTGGCGAAGTCCTGGCCGGCATAGGCGCGGCGCATGGTCCAGGGCAGGGGCGGGCTGGTCCAATAGGGATCGTCGGCGGGCAGGCCGAGCGCGAGCAGGCTTTCGGCGGCGAGGTACATGCTGCCGGCGTTGGAATACCAGTCGCCGAGCGTCGGCTGGTGGCGGGTGAAGCCGATCGTCAGGAAGCCGTCGGCGTCGAAGTTCGACGGATCGGCGAACACGCGGCGTTGTGCGGCGACGGTCGCGGCGCGGACCTGTCCGGGGGGCAGAGTATCTGGAAGCATCTTCTTCCATGCGAGCTGGCCGAGCGGCTGGTGCGCCGCGGTGCGATAGGTCAGCGACCGGCCGACTGCGGCAAAGGCGCCATCGGGGCCGACCATCCGCTCGAGCTGCGTCGCGTACCGCTGCATCCGCTTGATCTGTACCGGCAGCCGGGTCTTCGGGTTCAGGCTGTTGAACGGGGCATCGGTCGCGACCAGCACCTGCAGGATCTGCGTCAGCATCGGATGGATGACGTAGCTGTTGTACAGGTCGAAATGGAAATGGACGCCGTCGGCATACCAGCCGTCGCCGACATACCATTCGTCGAATTTGCGGATCGCCAGGTCGAGGCGGACCGGGTCCCATTCCGCGCCGACCGCCAGCAGGAAGGCCTCGTTCATCGCCGCGAACAACAGCCAGTTGGTGTAGGGCGGCGAGATCCGGCGCAGGCTTTGGATCTCGGCGATGATCCGCGCCTTGGTCCGGGCGTCGAGCGGCTTCCACAGCGTGTCAGGTGCGCGCAGCAAGGCGCTGGTAAAATAGGCGGAATCGACCAGCGGCTGGCCATTGCCGCTCCACAGCAGATAGTCGGGGCTCTTCGGGTCGACCGCGTGGACATAGCTTTGCAGCGCCTGTTGCCGCAGCGTCGCGCGGCGGCGGCCTTCGGGCGTGGCGTCGTCGGGCAGCGCGAGCCACGGCGCGATGCCGTCGATCAGTCGGCCGAACCCCTCGAGATAGCCATTCTTCGGATTGCGACCGTCCCAGGTCGGGCTGAGTTCGAGCTTCCACTCGCTTTGCAGCCTGCCGCGCGCCATCCGGTCGAGCACCGGGCTCGCCATCTTGTCGAGCAGCGCCAGCATGTAGGCGCGGTCGGTGGGGCCGTCGGGCAGCGGCGCCTGGTCGGGTTGCGGTGTTGCGCCCATCGCCGGCGTCGCGGCCAGCGCCGCTCCTCCGGCGATCGCGGCCAACACCCCGCGCCGTGCTACGCCGTCGCTCATTTGCGATCCTTCGGTACGGAGAAGTCGAGGCGTTCGCCGGCGGCATAGGCGTCCCAGGCGGCGCGGGTACGAATGCCGGCAATGCCCTTGTCCCAGGTCGAGCCGGCATAATAGACGAACGGCTTGCCGGGCATCGCCTTGACCAGCACGAGGTGATTGTCGGCATCCTCGCGGATATCGACGATCGTTGCGGGATCGACCCGCACCGCGATCCCCATCCGGCCGTGCTCGCCGTCCTGCGGACCCCACCACGACAGCACGCCCTTCGTCCGGTCGACGGTCAGGTCGCCGCCGGGGCCGGTGGTGCGCTTGCCGATGCCGATGCCGACAACGAGCTCGCCCGATTTGTCGGAGGACAAAGTCGACACCATCCGCGTGAAATTGGTCCCGAGCGGCAGCGTGAAGCGTCGCGTCTCCCAGACTTTCCGGCCGACATCGACCGGCCAGGGGGCGTAGTCGACGCGGAAGTCCGCCGCGGCGGGGCCGTTCGAGAGGATGCGATAGGAGCGGTAGTTGCGCGAGGTCCACAGCTTGTTGTCGAACCAGATTCCGAGGCCACCCATGCCGCGCCCGGTGCCGACATTGTAGAAGTCGATGCCTTCGCCGTGATAGCCATGCTGGTCACCAGTGCGGAGCTGGCGATCGGCGAACGGCCAGGCGACGTTCTTGCCCCAGGCGTCGATGCCCGACCCGGACGGCGCCTCCGCCGCCTCCAGCGCATGGCCGTAGATGCGGTGCGCGGTACGGTCGTTTTCCCAGAGGATGTCGTCGTAGCGATAGTTCGCCAGTTGCGCGCGCGCGGCGGGCTCGCGGGCGGCGCCGGTCGGCGGGGTCATCGGCTTGACGATCGGCGGCATCGTAACGGAGTCCTGCGCGCCTGCAGCGCCAGCCGACAGCGCCAGCAGGACGATGGCGAGGCGGGCGGTCACTGGACCACCGTGGCGCTGGCGGGCTGTGAGGCGGTCGGCGTCGTGCCGTCACCGGCGAACGGTCGCAGGACGAAGCCGAAGGTCCGCGGCGCCAACGGTACGCGATAGGCCGGCAGCGGCTGTCCGGTGGCGTCCCAGTTGGTGTTGCCGCCGACGCCCGACTGCACCGCGTCGATCAGCAGCGTGTCATGGTCGCGGGGTACGATGTCGCTGCTCTTGCGCGTGCCCGGCGCGCGGCGCGAGAGGTCCTCATAGGGAAAGGCGAGCGCGTTCATCGACAGCGGTGCGTCGCCGGTGACGCGCAGGCCGCCCGTGCCGGGCTGCGACAGCTCCATCCAGCGGACATCCGTCTTGTTGCCGGTTTCCTGCGGTCGCATGTAGTCGTGGTTCTGGTCCGCGATCCGCCCACGCCACAGCCCGATCGCGGCGCTGGTCTTGCGATCGGCATAGCTCTCATGCGGTCCGCGGCCATACCATTCGACCGTGTCGATCGCCGACGGCATGCGGTACGCCAGGCCGATGCGCAGCGGGTCGGGCAGATCGGTCTTGAGCGGGGTGAAACTGCCCTCGACGGCGACCGATCCGTCGCCGCGCATGGTGTAGCGGGTTACGAACGTCGCGACGCCGTCGCCGACCGAATGACGGACCGTGACGGTGGCGCCGCGCGCCTCGATCCCGTCCACGTGGCGAGCATCGGAGGCGGTCTTCCAGACGCCGCTGGTCTTCTCGGCGCCGGTGCCGATGTCGTTGTCGATCAGCGCGCGGTAGAAATGCGGTGTGCCGCCGGCGAGCAGTGTCCGGCCGTTTGCGGCATAATCGGTCATCAGCCCGGTGCGGCGATCGATCGCCAGCGTCGCGCCGGCCGCGCTCAGCCGGATCGTGTCACCCTTGTCGGCCAGCGTAACCGCACCGGTTGCGGTTGCGGTGGAGGCAGGCGTTACAGGACCCCAGGCGAACTGGTCCCAGCCGATCACCTGGCCCGCGGGGACCTGAGGCACCGATCCCGCCTTCGCGCGTGCCCTCAGGGTCACGAAGTATTCGGCACCGGGCTTACGGGTCAGCGCCGGCAGCGCCAGTGTCACGGCTTCGCGACCATGCGCGGCGGTGTGCAGCATAGGCAGCGCGCCCTTCGCGACGCCTACGCCGTCCTCCAGCACCTCCCACGACAGGTCGTAGCCCGACAGGTCGACGAAATCGTGGCGGTTGACCACCGTCACCTTGCCGCTGGCCGGGTCGAAGTCGGCGAACTGGATCGGCGCATAGATCTTCTGCACCTCGAACAGATGCGGGTTCGGGGTGCGGTCGGGCTGGTTCAGCCCGTCGCCGAATTCTATGTCGCCGTTGGGGTTGGGACCATAGACTCCACCATCGCCCCAGTAATGCTTGCCGTCCGCGGTCTTCTGGTTGGTCGACTGGTCGACCCAGTCCCAGATGAAGCCGCCCTGCATCTTGTCGGGATGCGCGTAGATGACGTCCCAATATTCCTTGAGGTTACCGCCCGAATTGCCCTGCATGTGCGCATATTCGCACAGGATGATCGGCTGGCGGAAATTCCAGTTGGTCGCGTAGTCGACCATGCGGTCGGGGGTGTCGTACATCGGCGCATAGATGTCGGCATAGTCGTTGGGGCGAGGCTCGCCGACCCAGGTGCCCCAGCCGAGATAGCTGATCAGCCGGCCCGGATCGCGGCCTTTCGCGGCGGCGGCGGCGTGCGCGAAGGCGGGGCCGATCCCGGCTTCGTTGCCCAGCGACCAGAAGATGATCGACGGGTGGTTCTTGTCGCGCTCGACCATGTTCGAAACCCTGCTTACGTGCGCGGCGTCCCAGGCGGGATCGAAGCCGAGCTGATACTTGCCGCGATCCTCGGGATGCTTGTTGGCATAGTCCATATAGCCGTGGCTCTCGATGTTCGCCTCGTCCATCACGTACAGGCCGTAGCGGTCGGCCAGGTCGTAGAGCCGTGGATCGTTGGGGTAATGCGAGGTGCGCAGCGCGTTGATGTTGTTGCGCTTCATCAGCTGGATGTCGCGCTCCATCGATTCCAGCGAGATGGTGTGGAAGGTGTCGGGGTCGTGTTCGTGGCGGTTGACGCCGCGGATCGTGATCGGCTTGCCGTTGACCGTCACCAGCCCGTTTTTCATCGCGACGGTGCGAAAGCCGATCCGGCTATAGGTCGACTGGATGATCGCGCCCCTGGCGTCGTAGAGTTCGACCAGCAGCATGTAGAGCGCAGGCGTTTCCGCGGTCCACGGCTTCACGCCGGGCAGGGTTCCAGTCAGCATCACCTTGCGCTCGGCTGCGCCCGCGACGACGGGTGTGGAGCGCGTGAGGACCGGCTTGTCGCCATCGAGCAACGTGATCCGTGCCGAAGTCGCGGCACCCGGCGTCACCGCGACGTCGACCGCGAGAGTGCCGTCGCGATAACTCGGATCGAGCCCGGCATGGACGAAGAAGTCTCGGACGCGCGTCTTCGGCGCGGCCATCAGGAACACCTCGCGCTCGATCCCCGAGACCCGCCAGAAATCCTGGTCCTCCAGATAGCTGCCGTCGGACCAGCGATAGACCTGGATCGCGACGGTGTTGCGCCCGGGCTTCAACTGCTTCGTAACGTCGAACTCGGAAGGCAGCTTGCTGTCCTCGGAATAACCGACCTTCACGCCGTTTACCCAGACGTAATAGGCCGATCCCGCCGCGCCGATGTGGAGGATGACGTCGCTGCCCGACCAGCCCGCCGGCAGGTCGATGTCGCGGCGGTAGGACCCGACCGGGTTGGTCGCATGCGGGATCAGCGGGCGGTTGGCGGGGAAGGGGTAGGCGATGTTGTTGTAGCGCGGCTGGTCGTACCCCTCGGTCTGCCAGTCGGCGGGAACCTTGATCTCCTTCCATTTCGAGACGTCGTAATCGGGGCGCTCGAACCCGGTCGGCAGGCGGTCGGCATCGGGCGAGAAGGCGAACCGCCACAGGCCGCTCAGCAACATGAAGCGATCGGACTTGGTGCGGTGGCCGGCGAGCGCCCTGGCGCGGGTTTCGAACGGGAAGCCGGTGGCGCGCGCGGGCTCCTTGCCGATCGCGAACACCGCCGGGTTCTCCCAATCGGGGCGCGCCGGAGCGACCTGTGGCTGGACCGGCGGAACCGGACGGTTCTGCGCCGATGCCTGCATCGCGGCGGCCAGGCTCAGCAACGATCCGGTCAGGATCAGCGATAGGCGCGAATGCAAAATACTCTCTCCCTGGTCATCGGCGTTCGACCGTTTCCACGCTGCTTTCCCCGAAACAGGGACCGCTGGATATCCGATCAAAGATGGATTAGTCATACAAGCGACAGTCGATAGTACAAGTCCGGTCCGCAGCCATGACGGACTGCGGTGCCGAAGGGAACGACAGTGGCAAGACGCACGTCATCACTGACCGACGACCTGTTCGTCAAACTCGAGGCCCGCATCCGATCGGGCGAAATGCCGCCGGGCTCGCGGTTTCCGGCGCAGAAGGATATCTGCGCGACCGAGAATGTCAGCCGCACCGTGGTGCGCGAGGCATCGGCGCGGCTTGCGGCGCAGGGGCTGACGACATCGCGACAGGGATCGGGCGTGTTCGTCGCCGCCACCGCCGCGTATCGCGCCTTCCAGGTCACGCGCGAGGAGCTGGGTGAACTGGCCGACGTCATCAAGCTGCTGGAGATGCGGCTGGCGATCGAGACCGAGATGGCCGCGCTGGCCGCGGCGCGCCGCACCACCGGAAACATCGGCGAGATTCGCGAAGCGCTGCAACGCATGGCCGACGTCAGCGCGGATCCGGAGGCCGCGGCGCAGGCCGACATCGCGTTCCACCTGGCGATCGCACGCGCGACGCAGAACGATTATTACGTCCGACTGATCGACTTTCTCGGCCTCAGGCTGGTGCCGCCGCGCAGCCTGTACCTGCG
This sequence comes from Sphingomonas sp. R86521, assembly GCF_042466235.1. Taxonomy (NCBI): domain Bacteria; kingdom Pseudomonadati; phylum Pseudomonadota; class Alphaproteobacteria; order Sphingomonadales; family Sphingomonadaceae; genus Sphingomonas; species Sphingomonas sp. R86521. Next base: position 1,982,409 of record NZ_JAXHBY010000001.1, read on the forward strand.
CGACCAGTCCGCCGAGGCGCATCAGGCCTATGCGGCGCTGGTCCGTATCGAGCACGACGCGATCCTCGACGCGATCGTCCGCATGGACCCGTCGCGTGCGCGCGATGCCGCCCGCCATCACATGCAGGAAAGCCTCAGCCGGCACAGCGAGTTGAGCGAAGTGGCGCAACTGCGCGCCGTCGACTGACGCCGAGAGCGATTTCATCCCTTTTCCCGGAGACCACCGCATGATCGTGCGACCCCTTGCTACCCTCGCCATGCTCGCCGCGTCGGTACCGTCGTTCGCGCAGGCGCCCGCGGCGCGCACCGCTGCGGGGGCGGCTGCGGTTCGGGGCGAGCCGATCGTGCTCGCGACTCGGCTCGCCGAGTGGCAGCTAGCGCGGCTCGATGCGGCGCACGTCTCGCGGGTGACGACCGAGACCAAGAACCCGCGTGCGTGGGAACAGGCGGTGTTCTGGGTCGGGATGACCGCGCTTGCCGATGCGGGCGGACCGCCGGCGATCCGGCAGGCGGTGCTCGACATGGGGCGCACTAACGAGTGGTTGCCGGCGCGGCGCCCCTATCATGCCGACGACCTGGTGATCACGCAGTCCTATCTATGGGCGGCGCGCCACGGGGCGGGGGCGGGGGCGCTGGCCCCTACGCAGAAAGCGTTCGATTTCATCCTGGCCAATCCGCCGCGCGTGGGACTGCCGTTCTATCAGCCGCCCGAGGGGTATGACGCCACCGAATGCCTGAAGCGGTGGTGCTGGTGCGATGCGCTGTTCATGGCGCCGCCGGCGATGCTGGCGTTGTCGGCGCAGACCGGCGACGCACGCTACCGCGAATACGCGATGCGCGAATATTGGGCGACGGTGGACTTCCTCTACGACCCCGCCGAGCGGCTGTTCTACCGCGACAGCCGGTTCTTCGACCGCCGCGACGATCGCGCGCGGAAGCAGTTCTGGGCGCGTGGCAATGGCTGGGTGTTCGCCAGCATGCCGCGGATCATCCCGATGCTCGCCAAGGGCAGCGCCGATCGCAAGCGGATGGAGGCGCTGTTCGTCGAGATGGCGGGGCGGCTCGCGGAGCTGCAGAAGCCCGACGGCTATTGGGCGCCGTCGTTGCTTGCCGCCGAAGGCTCTCCGCCGGAATCGAGCGGCACCGGCTTCTTCACCTATGGCATGGCGTGGGGCGTAAAGGCCGGGCTGCTCGATGCGCGCCGGTACCGCCCGGTGGCGGATCGCGGCTGGGCTGCGTTGACGCGCTCGATCCAGCCGGACGGGCGGCTCGGCTGGGTGCAGCAGGTCAGCGACCGGCCCGAGAAGGTCGAGGCGACGGATACGCAATATTACGGTGTCGGCGCGTTCCTGCTCGCCGCGACAGCGATGGATGCGCTGGGCAAGAACTGAGCGACCTCGAATTCGTCCCCCTCGGCGGGGGAGGACCAAGACCAGCCCGATGAAACTGCTCGGTGTTGTAGTACAACGCTTGCGACGCCCCGCCCTGGATGGTACGTATCGGCCAAGCCGGACGAAACCGGCATTCAGTAAGGGGGATGCGATGCACTTGCTCGGCACCACGATTCTCGCGCGATCGGCGCTGGTCGCATCCGCGCTGCTGGCGAGCGGCCAAATCTCGGCGCAGGTCGCGCCCGCCGGCCCCGAGACCGCCGCGCAAACCACGCCGTCGGACGAGAGCAGCACCGACATCATCGTCACCGCGCAAAAGCGCGAAGAGCGCGTCCAGGACGTGCCGCTCGCGGTGCAGGTGCTGACCGGCGATGCGTTGCAGGCACAGGGCGTGCGCCAGTTCGCCGACCTGACCAAGGCGAGCCCGTCGCTGGTGATCAAGCCGTCCGAGCAACCGGTCAACAACTCGATCTCGATCCGCGGCATCGGCACCTTCGCCTTCTCGCCCAGCGTCGAGCCGAGCGTCGCGGTTCAGATCGACGACGTCCCCGTCCAGTTCCTGGCGCGCGCGTTCGCCGACTTGTCCGATATCGAGCGCGTCGAGATCCTGCGCGGGCCGCAGAGCACGCTCTATGGCCGGTCGGCATCCGCGGGGCTGATCAACATCGTCACGCAGGGGCCGAGCAAGACGCTGACAGGGCGGGTCGCGGTGCTGGCGACGACCGACGACGAATATGGCTGGAACATCGCCGGATCGGGACCGATCACGAGCAACCTCGGGTTCCGGGTCAGCGGCAATTTCGACAAGTTCCGCGGCAACGTCGACAATCTGTACAATGGTCGCAAGGTCAGCGGCTTCGAGACGCTATCGCTCAAGGGCAAGCTGGTCTGGGATCCGACCGACACGCTGAACCTGACCGCGCAGGCCGGATACATCGATGGCCAGACCACGATCGGGCGGCCGTTCATCCGGGTGTCGCCCAATGCCCGGCTACGCGGCGTCGCGGCCAACACGCCCGCGGTGTTCGCGCCCGGGGTAAGCTTCACCGACGCCAACCAGTCGGTCGTCAACAACATCGATTCCGGTACTGACTATAGCGATTACGCGGCATCGCTGCGTGCCTCGCTCGATGTTGGGTTCGCGACGCTGATGTCGATCACCGCGTACGACAAGTTCAAGCAGTTCGACATCCTCGACCAGGACGAATCGGCGATCGCCTCGCTCGACAACAGCCAGTTCGGCACGTTCCGAACCAAGGCTTTCTCGCAGGAATTCCGGTTGCTTTCGCCCGGCGGCGATCGCTTCCGCTATACGCTCGGGCTGTTCTATTCGAACCTGAACCTGACGCGTGATTTCACGCGCGGGCCGTTCTTCTCGCAGGCACGCTGGTATGCGACCAACGGCACCAAGCAATATGCCTCGTTCGGGCAGCTCGAATTCGACCTGCTGGAGGGTACGACGCTGATCGGCGGCGCGCGTGCGGGACGCGGCGAGATCGACTATACGTTCCACGATATCCTCAACGGCGACGCGCGGTTCGCGGGGGCCGACAGCGAGACGTTCGAGACCTACAAGGCTGGGCTCCAGCAGCATCTCGCGACCGATGTGATGGCGTTCCTGACCTATGCCACCGGGCACAAGGGCCAGGCCTATGACATCGGCACCGGGTTCAACCTGTTGCGCCAGCGGACCGGGCCGGTGCAGCCCGAGACCTCGAAGGACTGGCAGCTCGGCGTGAAGAGCCAGTTCCTCGACCGTCGGGTGACGCTGAACGTCACGCTGTTCGATACGAAGTTCGACAATTTTCAGGCGCAGGGGATCGAGACGCTGCCCGACGGCACGATCAATTTCCGCCTCGCCAACGTCGGCAAGCTGCGCACGCGCGGTGTCGAGGTCGAGAGCAGCGTCCGGCTGGCGCGTACGCTCAACATCACCGGCGGCGTGACGTACAACGACGCGGAGATCACGTCCTTCCCGCTCGGCCAATGCTATCCGGGGCAGACCGCCGCGCAAGGCTGTGTCGGATCGCCGTCGCGGCAGAACCTTGCGGGGTTCCGCCCGGCGCAGGCGCCGAAGTGGAAGGCGGCGGTCAGCGGGGATTTCACGCCGCATCTGACCGACACGCTCGACGGTCTGCTACAGGCGTCGGCAACCTATCAGACGCGGATCAACTATTCGATTTCGCAGGATCCGCAGAGCGTGCAGCCGAAATACACGATCCTCAATTTGTCCGCGGGTATCCGCGAAAGCGCGCGGCGGTGGGAGATCGTGGCGTTCGTCAATAACGTGTTCGACAAGCAGTATTTCGCGAACCTCGCAAACTCCTACGGCAACCAGGGCAACGCGCTCGCGACCCAGAGCTATCTGCCCCGCGATTTCCGGCGCTATGGCGGTGTCCGCGCGTCGTATACCTTCTGACGCGCGGAGGTCCGCCAGATTGCAGGAGCAACGCCGGCGACGCCATGCGCCGGCGTCGGTTCAGGATGGCCCGCCGTAGACCACCGACTGCAACTTCGCCTGGGCGGCCATCACGGACTTCTGGCTCGACTGCAACGATTGCAACCGATCGTTGAGGGCGGACCGAACGGCCGGATCTGCGGTCTGCACCGTCGAGCCCGACAGCTGCACCGCGGCGCGATGGGACTGAATGTAGTCGCTTAGGTCGATCGCCTGGCCGAGAATGGTGTTTGTCACCGGGACGATGCCGCCGAACGCCTCGGCCGGCTTCGTCACCAGCCGGTCGTACGCCTTGTCATAGACCGCCTTGACGTCGGCGGGCTGGGCGAGCTTGGCGTGGGCGGCATCGGCCTGCGCGATATCGTCGCGCAACGCGGTGGCCATCGCACCCAAAGACGACTTCACGGTCTGCATTCGCGAGCGCTGCGCAACCAGCTCGTCCAGCGAACTGATCGATCCCACGCTCATCGCCGCGTTCATTTTGGGCGAGACGCTCTCGGTCATCGTTTTGTTGAAGTCGGAGATGATTGCATAGTCGTCGGCATAATGCCCGAACGAGGCGCGCTCGTCGGGCGTGAGCTGCGGGACGTGCATACCGGGCTTTTCGAGCACGCGGGTCTGCAGGAACGCGACGAACGCCTTGCGCTGATCGACGTCGCTGCTCCCGCATCCGGCGAGCAACATCGCCGCCGCTGCCGTAACCATCCATGTCCCACGCTGCATACCGGTCCCCTGTTCGATGCGTCGAACCAGATCGACGAACGTGGTTTGCGAGGCAAGCCCGTTTCGGGGTCAGGCGCGATCGTCGTTCGAACCGGGGCCTGCGAGCGTGCGGGTGCTGGCGCGGTAACGGGCGTGGGTCGAGGCGATCGATCGCCGTGCCTCCTCGACCGCGCGCTCTTCGGTGGTGAACAACAGATGCTCCATCACCGCGGACAGATGCGCGCGCATCGCCAGCCGGGAGGCGACCGGGTCGTGGGTGCGCAACGCATCCAGGATCGCGCTGTGTTCGGCGACCACCGGCCGATATTGGCACTGCGCGCCTTGTCGTGGAGCAGCGCACATTCGGGCGAGGTGGCGCGAGTCAGCCAGAAACTCTCGATCGTCCGCAGTACCGCGGCGTTCCGCGTCGCGCTCGCGATCAGCATGTGGAAATCGCGGTCGGCGTCTTCGGTCACGTCGGGCAGCAAATTCTCCTGGTCGATGCGCTCGACCAGTTCGGCCAGCTGCGCCAGTTCGCCGTCGTCGATATGCACGGCGGCGAGCGCGGCGGCCTCGCCCTCGAACAGGATCCGCGCTTCGGTCAATTCGAACGCAGTGATCGCGAACCCCGGCCGATCGCCCTGGCCCGGCAGCTTGCGCACGAACGCCCCCGAACCGAGGCGAACGACGATGTAGCCCTGGACTTCCAGCGCGATCAGCGCCTCGCGGACCGCGGGGCGGCTGACATTATGCTCCAGCGACAATTCGCGTTCGGCGGGCAGGCGGTCGCCGATCGCATAGCGGCCCGACGACAATTGATCGAACAACAGGCGCGCGAGCCGTTGGTACAGCCGCCCCCCGGCCGGAAGCCCTGCGCCCGAGCTCGGCGCATCGCCGGGAAAGATCGTCTCTGCCACCATCAAAACTCGCCACGGCTACTAGCCCGACAACCTCGGGAAACTGGTAAGGCCAGTTGACCACCTTTAACCGCCGTACGATAGGGGCAAAACGCGGCCACAGATGCACGAGAACGACGTCCGCCGTTCGCAGCACTGGCCGCGTGGCATTCAGGGAGGCCGACAGACGTGCTGATGACGCAGACGATGCGGTGGTTCGGGCCGAACGACCCGGTACCGTTGCAGGGTATTCGGCAGGCCGGCGCTACCGAGGTCGTGACCGCGCTGCACGAGGTGGCGAACGGCGCGATATGGCAGCGCGACGCGATCGCCGCGCGCAAGGCCGTCGTGCAGGATTCGGGTCTCGACTGGACCGTCGTCGAGAGCCTGCCCGTCAGCGAGGGCGTGAAGATCCGGTCGAACGACTGGGACCAGCTGATCGATCATTATCGGCAGAGCCTGACCAACCTGGCGGCATGCGGGATCGACGTCGTCACCTACAATTTCATGCCGCTGCTCGACTGGACGCGGACCGATCTGGCCTGGACGCTGCCGGACGGCGCACGGGCGTTGCGGTTCGAAGCGGTGGCGGTGGCGGCCTATGACATCTTCATCCTTCGCCGGCCGGATGCGGCGGCGAGCTATGACGACGCGACCTGCGCAGCGGCAGAAGCGCGGTTTGCAGCGATGGACGATGCGGCGCGCGCGACGCTGGAGCGGACGATCATCGCCGGGTTGCCGGGGAGCGAGGAAGGCTTCACGTCGGCCGCGTTCCTGCGGGCGATCGAGACGTATGCGGACGTCGACGCGGCGCAGCTGCGCGAGAACCATGTCGCATTCCTGGAGGCGGTGTGCCCGCTGGCGGATACGCTCGGCATCCGTCTGGTCGTTCATCCCGACGATCCGCCATTCCCGATCTTCGGGCTGCCGCGGGTCGTCAGCACCGAAGCCGACATCGCCGCGCTGTTCGCGCGCGTCCCAAATCCTTCGAACGGCCTGTGCCTGTGCACGGGGTCGCTCGGGGTGCGTGCCGACAACGACCTGCCCGGAATGGTCGATCGGCTGGGTAGCCGGATCGGCTTCCTGCATCTGCGATCGGTTCAGCGCGAGCCGGACGGCGCCTTCCACGAAGCCGCGCATCTGGATGGCGACGCCGGGATGGCGGCCGTGGTGGCGGCGGTGCACCGTCTTTCGGTGCGCGAGGCGCGCAGCATCCCGATGCGCCCTGACCACGGCCACCAGATGCTCGACGACCTGAACCGCACCACCAATCCGGGCTATTCGCTGTTGGGGCGAATGCGCGGGCTGGCCGAGTTGCGTGGGCTGGAACGCGGTATCGCGCATGCAGCGGAAGGATCAGCCTGAAGCCTGCGCAGCGTTCGGGGCGAACGGGCTGCCATTTCCAAGCAGGTCCTGCTACCGGACGCAGATGCTCAAGACCCAGATCAAACGCCGCGCCGCCGAAGGTGCGGGTGCCGTACGTCAGCTCGCCGAAATTCGCGCCGCCATCGCCGGCCTGGTCGACGACGACCTGCTCGACCTAGCCGATATCTTCTCGGGCGAGACGCAGACTTGGCTCGGCGAGGTCGCAACCACTGAAGTGAGGCGCCGCAACCTGAGCCTCTGAGCTGAAATACTACGCAAATCCTATGCGGTTTGCCTGAATCGGCCTCGAAACGCTACGCGATCGAAGCCTAATTGCATGTCCTCGCGACGCACCGGTCGAACACGGCCGGCGACGATCGCGCGCTTATGGGGACATGTATGTACGACCTTCGACGTGTTGCGCTGTTCGGTATCATCGCCGCGACCGCGACGCCTGCCTTTGCCCAGGATACCGCGCCGCCGGCCCCGGTGACCGTCAGCGGATCGGTGACGCTCGCCACCGATTACCGCCTGCGCGGGGTTTCGCAGTCCGACAAGGACGGCGCGATCCAGGGCGGGCTGACGATCGCGCACCAGAGCGGCGTGTATGTCGGCGCCTGGGGTTCGAACCTGTCGGGCTGGGGCACGTTCGGCGGATCGAACATGGAGCTCGACCTGATCGGGGGCTACAAGCACAAGCTTGCCGACAACGCGACGATCGACGTCGGTTTGACCTGGTACATGTATCCGGGCGGCGCATCGAAGACCGACTATGCCGAGCCCTATGTGAAGCTTAGCGGCACGACCGGTCCGGCGACGCTGACCGCGAGCGCTTTCTACGCGCCGAAGCAGCAGGCGCTCGGCAAATGGTATCGCACCGGCGCCGATGCCGCCGCGGGGGTTTACACCAATCCCGGCGCCAAGACCGACAATCTGTACCTCACTGGCGACGGCGCGTTCGCGCTTCCCGGCACGCCGATCACGGCGAAGGCGCATATCGGCCATAGCTGGGGCAATGACGGCCTTGGCCCCAACGCGACCAGTGCGGCACCGACCGGCGACTATTGGGATTGGTCGCTGGGTGCGGACACTACGTATAAGAATCTGACACTGAACGTGAGTTATATCGACACCGACATTACGCGTCGCAGTGCTGCGTATCTCCAGCCGAGCTTCAGTCGTGGGCAGGACGGGACCGGATCGATCGCCGACGGTACTTTCGTCGCGTCCCTCACTGCTTCCTTCTGAATACAAAGGACTATCCGATGCAGGATCTACTCTGGATAGCGATCATGGTGGGACTGGTGGCGGCGACGCTGGCCTATGTCCGCCTGTGCGACAACGCCTGAGCCCAAGGACGACATCATGAATCTCGACCTCTGGCTCGCCGCGATCGTCGCGCTCGGGCTGCTTTTCTACCTCGTGGCGGTGCTCATCCGTCCCGAACGCTTTTAGGAGCGCACCCCCATGACTATCCAGGGATGGATCCTAATCCTCGGTTTCGTCGGCATATTGCTGGCATTGACCAAACCCGTCGGCCTGTGGCTGTTCGCCTTGTACGAAGGCCGCCGCACGCCGATCCACGCCATTCTCGGCCCGGTCGAGACGAGCTTCTACAAGCTGAGCGGCATCGATCCGAAGGCGGAGCAGGGCTGGCGCCGGTACGCGGTCCACATGCTGATGTTCAACGTCGTGCTGATGGCGCTGACCTATGCGGTGCTGCGCCTGCAGGGCGTGCTGCCGGGTAACCCGCAGGGGCTGGCGGGGCTCAGTCCGCATCTGGCGTTCAACACCGCGATCAGCTTCACGGCGAACACCAACTGGCAGAGCTATGCCGGTGAGACGACGATGTCGAACTTCAGCCAGATGTTCGGGCTGACGATCCACAACTTCCTGTCGGCCGCGACCGGCATCGCGCTGGCGTTCGCGCTGTTCCGCGGGTTCGCGCGGCGATCGGCTACGACGATCGGCAATTTCTGGGCCGACATGACCCGCGTCACGCTCTACGTCCTGCTGCCGATCTGCGTCGTCGTGACGATCTTCTACATCGCCAGCGGCGTGCCGCAGACACTGGCCGGTACGGTCGACGTCACCACGCTGGAAGGCGTCAAGCAGACGCTGCTGCTCGGCCCGGTCGCGAGCCAGGAAGCGATCAAGATGCTCGGCACCAACGGTGGCGGCTTCTTCAACGCGAACTCGGCGCATCCGTTCGAGAACCCGACCGCGCTCGTCAACCTGGTGCAGATGCTGTCGATCTTCGTGATCGGCTTCGGCCTGACCTGGACGTTCGGCAAGGCGGTCGGCAACACCCGGCAGGGCTGGGCGATCCTGTCGGCGATGCTCGTGCTGTTCCTGGCGGGCGTCACCCTGACCTATTGGCAGGAAGCCGCGGGCAACCCGATCGTCCACAGCCTGGGCGTTGCGGGTGGCAACATGGAAGGCAAGGAGGTCCGCTTCGGGATCGCCGCGTCGGCCTTGTTCTCGGTCGTCACCACCGCCGCGTCGTGCGGCGCGGTCAATGCGATGCACGACAGTTTCACCGCGCTGGGCGGGATGGTGCCGCTGATCAACATGCAGCTGGGCGAGGTCGTCATCGGCGGCGTCGGTGCCGGTATCTACGGCTTCCTGCTGTTCGCGATCCTGGCGGTGTTCGTCGCGGGCCTGATGGTCGGCCGCACCCCCGAATATGTGGGCAAGAAGATCGAAGCCCGCGAAGTGAAGCTGGCGGTGCTCGCGATCGCGATCCTGCCGCTCGTCATTCTCGGCTTCACGGCGCTCAGCGCGGTGCTGGCGGACGGGCTCGCCGGGCCGCTCAACAAGGGGCCGCACGGGTTCACCGAAATCCTCTACGCCTTCACCAGCGCGGTCGGGAACAACGGGTCGGCGTTTGCCGGGCTGACCGCCAACACGCCCTATTACAACGGCCTGCTGGGGGTCGCGATGTGGCTTGGCCGGTTCTTCGTGATCGTGCCCATGCTGGCGATCGCCGGGTCGCTCGCCGCCAAGAAATACACGCCGGAAAGCGCGGGATCGTTCCCGACCACGGGCGTGCTGTGGGTCGGCCTGCTGATCGGGATCATCGCGATCCTCGGCGGTCTCACCTTCCTGCCGAGCCTGGCGCTTGGCCCCATCGCCGATCATCTTGCGATGATCAGCGGCAAAACCTTCTGACGGGACTGTCCTGATGGCACGCACCCCTACAAAATCGTTGTTCACGGCCGAGCTGATCGCACCCGCGATCGGCGACGCCTTTCGCAAACTCGATCCGCGGCAGTTGATCCGCAACCCGGTGATGTTCGTCACCGCCACCGTCGCCGCGCTGATGACCGTGCTGTTGGTCGTCGGGCATGACGGGCTCAGCACCGGCTTCAAGCTCCAGCTCGTTATCTGGTTGTGGCTGACCGTCCTGTTCGGCACCTTCGCCGAGGCGCTCGCCGAGGGGCGTGGCAAGGCGCAGGCCGCGTCGCTCCGCGATACCAAGGCCGAGCTGCGCGCCAAGCTGCTGACCGGGGTCGGCAGGACCTGGGAACTGGTCCCATCGAGCCGGCTGACCGTCGGCGACATTGTCCTGGTCGAGACCGGCGACCTGATCCCGTCCGACGGCGACGTCGTCGCGGGTGTCGCATCGGTCAACGAAGCGGCGATCACCGGTGAAAGCGCACCGGTGATCCGCGAGGCGGGCGGCGATCGTTCGGCGGTGACCGCGGGCACGCGCGTCATCTCCGACGAGATCCGTGTCCGCGTGACGGTCAACCCGGGCGAGGGCTTTCTCGACCGCATGATCGCGCTGGTCGAGGGCGCCGAGCGGCAGAAGACGCCGAACGAGATCGCGCTGACGCTGTTGCTCGTCGGCCTCACGATCATCTTCCTGATCGCGGTCGGGACGATCCCGGGCTTTGCGTCGTACGCGGGTGGCAAGGTGCCGATCCCGATCCTTGCGGCGTTGCTGATCACGCTGATCCCGACGACGATCGCGGCGTTGCTGTCGGCGATCGGTATCGCGGGCATGGACCGGCTGGTGCGGTTCAACGTGCTCGCCAAGTCGGGCCGTGCCGTCGAAGCTGCGGGCGACATCGACGTCCTGCTGCTCGACAAGACCGGCACGATCACGATCGGCGACCGCCAGGCGAGCGAGTTCCGCAGTGTCGGGGGAACGAGCCAGCAGGAACTGGCCGAGGCTGCCAGCCTCGCCAGTCTTGCCGACGAAACGCCTGAAGGCCGCTCGATCGTGGTATTGGCGCGCGAGAAGTTCGGGGTCACCATTTCGGTGTTGCCGGACGGTGCGGAGATCATCCCGTTCACCGCGCAGACCCGTATCTCGGGCGTGCAGGTCGACGGTTCGCTGATCCAGAAGGGCGCGGTCGATTCGATCCTCAAGGCCAACCCAGGCGCCGGGACGACCGCTGCGGCGACCGAACTGCGCCGCATCACCGACGAGATCGCGCGGGCCGGCGGTACGCCGCTGGCGGTCGCGCTGAACGGCAAGCTGCTCGGTGCGATCTTCCTCAAGGACGTCGTCAAGGCTGGCATCCGCGAACGCTTCGGCGAACTGCGGACGATGGGCATCCGCACGGTGATGATCACCGGCGACAACCCGCTGACCGCCGCGGCGATCGCAGCCGAGGCGGGGGTCGACGATTTCCTCGCCCAGGCTACTCCCGAGGACAAGCTGGCGCTGATCCGCAAGGAACAGCAGGGCGGGCGGCTGGTCGCGATGTGCGGCGACGGCACCAACGACGCGCCGGCTTTGGCACAAGCGGACGTCGGCGTGGCGATGAACACGGGCACGCAGGCCGCGCGCGAGGCCGGCAACATGGTGGATCTCGACAGCGATCCGACCAAGCTGATCGAGGTCGTGGGGCTCGGCAAGCAGCTGCTGATGACGCGCGGGGCGCTGACGACCTTCTCGGTCGCCAACGACGTCGCGAAATACTTCGCGATCATCCCGGCGATGTTCGTCGTGCTCTATCCGGGGCTGGGGGTGCTCAACGTCATGCGGCTCGGCAGCCCGGAATCGGCGATCCTGTCGGCGATCATCTTCAACGCGGTGATCATCCCGATGCTGGTGCCGCTTGCGCTGAAGGGCGTCGCGTACAAGCCGATGGCGGCGGGCCCGCTGCTCGCGCGCAACCTCGCCGTCTACGGCCTCGGCGGGCTGATCGCGCCGTTCGTTGGGATCAAGCTCATCGACCTCGCGGTCGGTGGCCTTGGTCTCGCCTGAACCCTGGGAGTTAGCATATGACCAAAGATTTTACCTCCGCGCTCCGTCCGGCGTTCGTCCTTACGATCCTGTTCGCGATCATGCTCGGGATCGTCTATCCCCTCGCCATGACCGGGATCGGACAGGCCATCTTCCCCGCCCAGGCGAACGGCAGCCTGGTGGTCGCCAACGGCAAGGTCGTCGGCTCGACCGTGGTCGGGCAGGCGTTCACCAGCGACCGGTATTTCCAGACCCGGCCGTCAGCGGCGGGCAAGGGCTATGACGGGCTCGCCTCGTCGGGTTCCAACCTTGGGCCGACCAGCCAGGCGCTGGTCGACCGGATAAAGCCCGACGTCGCGAAGCAGCGCGCCGGTGGCAACGCCGGGCCGTTGCCCGCCGACATGGTGACCGCTTCGGGTTCGGGGCTGGACCCCGATATCTCGCCCGACTCCGCGCTGTTGCAGGTGGCACGCGTCGCGCGGGTCCGCGGGCTTCCGGTCGAGCGCGTCCGTACGCTGGTGACCGCGAACACCCAGACCGCGCTGTTCGGCATTCTCGGCGAGCCGCACGTCAACGTCCTGGCGCTCAACCGCGCGCTCGATGCGAGCGGCACCGCGCGTTGAGCGACGCGTCCGGTCGACCGTCTCCCGAGGCCCTTCTGCGACAGGCGTCGCAGGAGGGCCTTGGCCGTTTGAAGATCTTCCTTGGCGCCGCACCCGGGGTCGGCAAGACCTATGAGATGCTCTCCGAAGGCGCCGAGCGGCGTCGTGCGGGCGTCGACGTTGTGATCGGCGTGGTCGAGACGCACGGCCGGATCGAGACCGAGGCGCTTACCCGCGGGCAGGAGATCGTGCCCCGACGCGGCGTCGACTATGAAGGCCACAGCATCGACGAGATGGACCTCGACGCCATCCTCGCGCGCAGCCCCCGGCTCGTGCTGGTCGACGAACTCGCGCACACCAACGCGCCCGGCAGCCGCCATCCCAAACGCTATCAGGATGTCGAGGAGCTGCTGGCCGCGGGTATCGACGTCTATTCGACGATTAACATCCAGCACATCGAGAGCCTCAACGACGTCGTCGCCTCGTTCACCCGGGTCCGCGTGCGCGAGACCGTGCCCGACAGTATCCTCGAGGCCGCCGAGATCGAGGTCGTAGACATCCCGCCGGATGAACTGATCGAGCGGTTGAAGGCGGGGAAGGTCTATCTGCCGCAGGAGGCGACGCGCGCGCTGTCGCATTTCTTCTCGAAGTCCAACCTGTCGGCGCTGCGCGAACTGGCGTTGCGGCGCGCCGCGCAGGCGGTCGATGCGCAGATGCTCGACCATGTCCGCGCGCTGGGTGTCGGCGGGACCTGGGCGGGGGGCGAGCGCATCGTCGTCGCGGTCAGCGAACTGCCCGGTGCCGACGGACTGGTGCGCGCGGCGAAGCGGCTGGCGGATGCGCTGCATGCGCCGTGGACCGCGGTCTATATCGAGACGCCGCGCGCGCAGCATTTCGGCGACGAGGATCATCGGCGACTGGCGGCGGTGCTCGCGCTCGCGACCCAGCTCGGCGGCGCGGTGGCGACGGTTCCGGCGATCTCGGTCGTCGAGGGGTTGCAGACGATCTCCGCCGAAGCGCGTGCGACGCAGCTCGTCGTCGGCAAGTCGTCACGGTCGCGATGGTTCGAGTTCCGTCATGGATCGGTGGTCGATCGGCTGGTCCGCGATACGCCTGGGATCGCGGTGCATGTCCTGCCGATCGTCGGCGCGGGCGTGGCCGTCCGCCAGCCGCACCGGCGCGGCCAGTGGGGCAGCGGGGCCGGCTATGCCTGGACCACGGCGATGGTCGGCGCGGTCACCGGGCTTGCCAGCGGCCTGTTCCACATCCTCGATCTCGGCAACGTGGCGCTGCTCTATCTGTTGCCGGTGATGGCGGCGGCGAGCCTGTTCGGGCTTCGCACCGGGCTGTTCGCGGGCATCGCATCCAGCCTTGCCTACAACTTCTTCTTCCTGCCGCCGACCGGCACGCTGACGATCAGCAACCCCGAGAACGTTATATCGGTCCTCGTCCTGCTGGGCGTGGCGTTCGCGACCAGCCAGCTGACCGCCCGGGTCCGCGCGCAGGCCGACATCGCCGCCGCGAGCGCGCGGACCAATGCCGCGCTCGCCGGGTTCCTGCGCCAGCTGACGTCGCTGACCGAACCCGTCGCGCTGGCCCGAGCGGTGTGCGAGGAGATCGGCCGGTTGTTCGACCTGCGCACCGTGATGGTGGTCGCCGGCGAGACCGGCCTCGTCGTCCAGGCCGCCAACGCGCCGGATCACCGGCTCGAGACGATGGAACTCGCGGCGGCGCAATGGGCGTGGGACAACGGCGTGCCGGCGGGGCGCGGGTCGGCGACGCTGGCGGCGTCCGAATGGTTGTTCCAGCCGCTGCGATCGGGCGACCGGACGCTGGCGGTGCTGGGGCTGGCGCGCGAAAGCGGCGGCGATCCGCTCCGCGCCGACCAGCTGCCGTTGCTGATGAGCCTGGTCGACCAGGCGTCGCTCGCGTTGGAGCGATTGCGGCTGGAGGTCGAGATGCGCGATGTCGATGCGGTCCGCGAACGCGACCGGCTGCGGCAGGCGTTGCTGTCGTCGGTCAGCCACGACCTGCGCACCCCGCTGACGTCGGTGATGGCCGCCGCCGCCGAACTCCACCGCGGCGCGACCCCCGAACTGATCGCGACGATCGAGACCGAAGCGGCACGGCTCAACCGCTTCGTCGGCAATCTGCTCGACATGGCGCGGGTCGAGGCGGGCGCGCTTCGGCTGCGCGTCGAGCCGACCGACCTGACCGATGCGGTGGCCGGCGCGGTGCACGATACCAAGCGCGCTCTGGATGGCCACGCGATCCAGCTCGACGTGCCGCCCAATCTGCCGCTGGTGAACGTCGATCCGCAGCTGTTGCATCACTGCCTGCTCAACCTGCTCGACAACGCCGGACGCTATGCCGATCCGGGGACGCCGATCGTGGTGCGCGGCGAGCATCGTTACGGCATCCTGACGCTGTCGGTGATCGACCAAGGCCCCGGATTGCCGCCCGGTCGCGAAGCCGAAGTGTTCGAGACGTTCCGCCGGCTGGAGGGATCGGACCGCGCGATCGGCGGAACCGGGCTCGGCCTCGCGATCGTTAAAGCGTTCGCCGAGGCGATGGGGATGACCGTGGAGGCGGCCAACCGCGAAGGCGGCGGAGGCGCGCGGTTCAGCCTGTGCTTCCCCAAGGGCCTGCTGATCCGCGACAGCGAAGGAGCGATCCTGGCATGAGTGGCCCCCGCGTCCTGATCGTCGACGACGAACTCGCGATCCGCCGCCTGTTGCGCAACACGCTGGAGCGCACCGGCTATGACGTCAGCGAAGCGGTCGACGGCGCCGATGCGCTGAAGGTCGCCGCCGCGCTGCGCCCGACCGCGATCATGCTCGACCTCGGCCTGCCCGACCGCGACGGGCTGGAACTGGTGCCGTTGCTCAAGCGGCTGGGCGACCCGATCATCTTGGTGGTGTCCGCGCGCGACGCCACCGACCAGAAGGTGGCGGCACTCGATCTGGGTGCCGAGGATTATGTCACCAAGCCGTTCGATACCGAGGAGCTGCTGGCGCGGCTGCGCGTCGCGCTGCGTGGGCGCGGTACCGTGTTCGTCAAGCCGACGGTGCTGAAATCGGGTAATCTGACCATCGATTTCGAGCATCGGATAGCGCGTCGTGGTGATGAGGAAGCGCATCTGACCCGCAAGGAATATGACGTGCTCTCAGCGCTCGCGACCGCGCCGGGGCGGGTGGTGACGCACCAGAAGATCATGGAAGCCGCGTGGCCGAACGACCATGATCGCCGTGTCGAGTATCTGCGCATCGTCATCCGCAACCTGCGCGCCAAGCTGGAGGGAAGCGCCGGCGTCGGCAGCGTGATCGCGAACGAACTGGGCGTGGGGTACCGGCTGCTCGTCGATCCCTGAGGCCGGCCCTGAGGTCGCCCCTGAGGCAGCCTTGCCGTAGCGTATCGCACTGGACTTGTCTGCGCGCCGGACTAGGTTCGCGCCGGGCAGGGGAGCACGGGAATGGGTTTGAAACTTCGGTTGGCGTGCCTGGCGCTTGCGATCGCGCCGGTTGCGGCGTTCGGCGATGCGACCCCGCAGGTCGTGCTCGCGACCCCCGGCTTGGGCAATGGTGCGATCGAGCGCTTCACGATCCGCTTCAGCCAGGCGATGGTCGCGCTCGGCGATCCGCGCGCGCAGGGACCGCTGGAGGTCACCTGCCCGATCGGTGGCGAGGGACGCTGGGTCGATCAGCAGACCTATGTCTGGGACTTCGCGACGCCGCTGCCCGGCGGCACCGCCTGCGAGATTAAGACGCGCGCCGGACTGAAGAGCGCTGGCGGCTATGCGCTGGGCGGACAGCAGAGCTTCAAGGTGGATGCCGGTGGTCCGGTCGCGCGCGCGGTCCTGACCGGCGGAGAGGACAGCGACATCGAGGAGGACCAGGTGTTCCTGGTCGCCGCGAACATGGCCGCGACCCGCGCTTCAGTCGCCGCCAACGCCTATTGCGCGGTCGACGGGATCGGCGAGAAGATCGCGGTCGACGTGCTGCCTGCCGAGCTGCCTGCCAAACTGCTCGGCGAACTCGGGACCGAGCGTTACGAGGTCCGGAACTTCCTGGAATCCGCCGGCCTGCCGACGACGATCCCGACCGTCGCCGCCGAGCGTGCGAAGATGCTGTCGAGCGTCACCGCGCTGAAATGCCGCCGTCCGCTGCCCCCCGGCCGCGACATGGCGCTGGTCTGGGGCGCGAAGATTTCCGGCGTGGGCGGTAAGCTCGCGGGCGCCGACCAGCGCTTCGACTATACGGTGCGCAAGCCCTTCACCGCGCGGTTCGAATGTTCGCGCGTCAATGCGCAGGGCGGGTGCAGCCCGGTCGAGAAGGCCTATGTACGCTTTTCCGCGCCCATCGCGATGAGCCAGGCGGCGGCGATCCGGATCGAGACTGCGGACGGCAAGTCGATCGCCCCGGTGTTCGACACGGACGACAAGAAGGAGGCGACGATCGACACGATCACCTTCGCCGCGCGCCAGGCGTTCGGCACCACCGGCAAGGTCGTGTTGCCCGCCGGGGTCAAGGACGAGAGCGGCCGTGCGCTCGCCAATGCCGAGCGTTTCCCGCTCGAGGTCCGTTTCGACGCCGCGCCCCCGTTGGTGAAGTTCGCCGCGAATTTCGGGATCCTGGAGGCGAAGCAGGGCGGCGTGCTGCCGGTCACGGTCCGCGCGATCGAGCCCGAACTGGCCGGCCGCAGCTTTGGCGTGAACGGCCAGAGCGTCCGCGTCGCAGGGTCCGACGGCGAGATCGCGAAATGGCTGCGCACCGTGTCCAAGGCGGGCGACACCGATATCGAGGATATCGAGCGCGGCCCGGAGGGCAACAAGCAGACCATCCATATCAACCATACCGGCGAGAAGCCGATCCTAGCCGCCGGGCTGGGCGCGCCGATGAAGGTCGCGCTGCCGGGCAAGGGCAAGGATTTCGAGGTCGTCGGCATTCCGCTGACCAACCCCGGCTTCTACGTCGTCGAACTGGCGAGCCCGGTGCTGGGCCGCGCGCTGCTCGGGCGCAACGTGCCGCGCTACGTCGCGAGCGCGGCGCTGGTCACCGACATGGCGGTGCATTTCAAATGGGGCCGCGAGCGCAGCCTTGCCTGGGTCACGCAACTGTCCGACGGCAAGCCCGCCGCCAACGCCGACGTCCAGGTCACCGACAGCTGCACCGGCAAGCTGCTCGCGCGCGGCGTCACCGACCGCACCGGCGGGCTGTTCGTGCCGGCCGGGCTGCCCGAGCCCGAGACCTATGGCAATTGCGAGTCCGAGGGCGCGCCGCACCCGCTGATGGTGTCGGCACGACGCGGCGGCGACTACAGCTTCACGCTGACCGAATGGGGCAACGGGATCAGTCCCTACGACTTCGACCTGCCCTACGGGTATTCCACGCGCGGCGAGATGGTCCACACCCTGTTCGATCGCGCGCTCGTCCGGCAGGGCGAGACGATCCACATGAAGCATATCCTGCGGAAACCGGGCGGCGGTGGGTTCGCGCTGGCGCCCGGCGTGACCGGCACGCTGCGGCTGACGCATCGCGGGTCGGACACGCAGTTCGACCTGCCGTTGTCGATCGACGCATACGGCGTCGGCGAGAATGCGTGGAGCGTGCCGCAGGGTGCGCCTATGGGTGATTATGCGCTGTCGATCGAGGCCGAGGGACGCACTATCGCCCTCGACCAGACTTTCCGCGTCGACGAATACAAGCTGCCGACGATGCGCGCGACGGTGACCGGGCCGAAGGGTGCAGCCGTGCGCCCGGCGAACCTACCGCTCGACCTGTTCGTCGGCTATCTGTCGGGCGGCGGGGCCTCAAACCTCGCGGTCGACCTGCGCGTCGGCTGGTTCGCGCACAGCGCCACGCCCGAGGGCTATGACGGCTACACGTTCGGCGGTCGCGCGGTGACCGAGGGCGTCAAGCCGCTCGACGGCGACGGCGAAGAGGAAAAGACCGAACTGCCGCCGACCCAGACGCTGCCCGCGACTTTGGGTGGGGACGGTACCGCGCGCCAGGTGGTCGAGGTGCCGCAGTCGCTGGACGGCAATGCCGACATGCAGGTCGAGATGGATTACCGCGATGCCAACGGCGAGACGCTGACCGCGTCGAGGACGATCCCGATCTTCGCGTCGGGCGTGCAGCTGGGGGTCAAAACCGATGGCTGGCTGATGAAGCAGGACGATCTGCGGCTGCGCTTCGTCGCGCTGGATACCGCGGGCAAACCGATCAAGGGCCAGAAGATCTCGGTCGCGCTGTACAGCCGGCAGATCCTGACCGCGCGGCGGCGGCTGATCGGCGGCTTCTATGCCTATGACAACCAGATGCGCACGACCAAGATCGCCGCGACCTGTTCGGCGACCACCGACGCGCAGGGGCTGGCGATGTGCAAGGTCGATCCCGGCGTCTCCGGCGAGGTCTATGCGGTCGCGACCACCGTCGACGCCGACGGCCACGTCGCGCGCGCGGTTCGCAGCGTGTGGCTGGCGGGCGACGAGGACTGGTGGTTCGGCGGCGACAATGGCGACCGCATGGACCTGGTCCCCGAGCAGCAGACGTACAAGTCGGGCGAGACCGCACGCTTCCAGGTGCGGATGCCGTTCCGCGAGGCGACGGCGCTGGTGACGGTCGAGCGCGAGGGCGTGTTGTCGAGCTTCGTCACGCATCTGTCGGGCACCGATCCGGTAGTGTCGGTGCCGATGGACGGTGCCTATGCGCCCGACGTGTTCGTGTCGGTGATGGTCGTGCGCGGACGCGTCGAGAGCGGGTTCTGGAGCTGGGTGCACGGCATCGCGCGTTCGCTGGGCCTGTCCAGTGGCCCCGACGAGGCA
Source organism: Sphingomonas sp. R86521 (assembly GCF_042466235.1). Taxonomy (NCBI): domain Bacteria; kingdom Pseudomonadati; phylum Pseudomonadota; class Alphaproteobacteria; order Sphingomonadales; family Sphingomonadaceae; genus Sphingomonas; species Sphingomonas sp. R86521. Next base: position 2,001,846 of record NZ_JAXHBY010000001.1, read on the forward strand.
CAGGAACCGACCGCCCTGGTCGACCTGGCCAAGCCCGCCTACCGCATCGGCATCGCCAAGGTGAAGGTCGGGTGGGAAGCGCACCAGCTGAAGGTGGCGGTGAAGGCCGACCGCGAACGCTATGCCCCGCGCGACACCGCGCAGGTGATGGTCCAGGTCCGCACGCCTGACGGCAAGCCGGCACGGACCGCCGACGTCGCCTTCGCCGCGGTCGACCAGGCGCTGATGCAGCTTGCGCCCAATCCGAGCTGGGACGTGCTGACCGCGATGATGGGCGAGCGCCCGTTGTCGGTGCTGACCTCGACCGCACAGATGCAGGTGGTCGGCAAGCGGCATTACGGCCGCAAGGCGGTCGAGGCGGGCGGCGATGGCGGGGGCGCTGGCGACGTGTCCGGCCTCAACCGTGAGAACTTCAAGCCGGTGCTGCTGTGGCGTGGCCGCGTCGCGCTCGATGCGCAGGGTCGTGCGAAGGTCGCGGTGCCGCTCAGCGACGCGCTGTCGTCGTTCAAACTGGTCGCGATCGCCACCGATGGTGCGCAATTGTTCGGCACCGGCAGCACCGACATTCGGACCGCGCAGGACCTGTCGATCTATGCCGGGCTGCCGCCGCTGGTGCGGACCGGCGATCTGTATGCGGCGCAGTTCACGCTGCGCAACGGATCGACCAAGCCGATGACGGTCACCGCCACCGTCGACGTCTTCCCGCGGGTCGCGGCGGGCAAGCCGCTGACCGTGACGATCCCGGCGGGGGGCGCGGCGCCGATCGCGTGGAACCTGACCGCACCGGACGGCGTGAGCACGCTGCGTTGGCAGGTCAGCGCACGCACGGCAAACGGCCGTGCGGCGGACAAGGTGACGGTGTCGCAGGACGTCGTGCCGGCGATTCCGGTCGAGGTCTGGGCGGCGACGCTGGCGCGTGTCGGGGAGGGATCGATGATCCCGATCGCGGCACCGGCCGGCGCGATCGTCGGTCGTGGCAGCGTCGACATCCGCCTCGACGACAGTCTCGCGCCACCGCTCAAGGGCGTGCGCGATTACATGACCGCGTATCCGTACAACTGCTTCGAACAGCGGCTGTCGCGGATCGTCGTGCTGGGCGATGCGGCGGGCTGGGCGCGGCTGGCGGGTGAGATCCCGACCTATCAGGCGTCCGACGGGCTGCTGCGGTATTTCCCTGGCGATGGGCTGAACGGGTCCGAGGCGCTGACCGCCTATGTCCTGTCGATCACCGGCGAGGCCGGGCTCGCGGTTCCCGAAGCGGCGAAGACCAAGATGGTCGAGGCGATGAAGGCGGTGCTCGACGGCCGGTTGCGGCGCGAGGATTACGGCGATGTCCGTCTGCAGCGCGTCGCGGCGCTGACCGCGCTGGCACGTGCCGGGGCGGCGACACCGGCGATGCTCGGCCAGATCGGGATGCCGCCGGCCGACATGCCGACCGCGACGCTGGCGGATTATCTGGCAGCGCTCGACCGTATTCCGGGTCTCGCCAACGGTGCCGCGTTGCGCGCCGAGGGCGAGCGCGTGCTGCGGACGCGGCTGGTGTACGAGGGTACGCGGCTGGACCTGTCGGATCAGGGTTCGGCGTCGTGGTGGCTGATGTCGTCGGGCGACGAGGCGGCGATCAAGTCGGTGCTGGTGACGCTGGGTCGGCCGGGCTGGCAGGACGATGCGCCGCGGATGATGGTCGGGACCGCGCTGCGCCAGTCGCGCGGGCATTGGGATACGACCACCGCCAACGCCTGGGGCACGGTTGCCGCGCGGAAATTCGCCGGGCTGTATCCGGCGGAGGCGATCGCGGGTACGACGACGCTCGCCTATGCCGGGCGGCAGATCTCGCGCGGTTGGCCGCTGGCGTCGGACCAGCGTGTGGCGTCGTTCCCGCTTGCCGCATCGCCAGCGCCGCTGCGGATGGCGCAGGCGGGCGGGGCGGGGCCGTGGGCGACCGTCTCGGTGTCGGCTGCGGTGCCGCTGACCCGGCCGCTGGCGGCGGGGTATCGGATGACCCGTCAGGTGTCCGTGGTGCAGGCGCGCAACCCGGGCCGGCTGACCCGCGGCGACGTGGTGAAGGTGACGATCACCGTTGACGCGAGCGCTGAGCGCAACTGGGTGGTCGTCAACGATCCGATCCCGGCAGGTTCGACGATCGTCGGCGATCTGGGCGGGCAGTCGGCGATGCTGCAGTCGGGCGAAGGCGGCGAGGGTGTACAGCCCTCCTATGTCGAGCGCGGCCGCGACGCCTGGCGCGGATACTTCGCGTGGGTGCCGCGCGGGCGGTTCACGGTGGCGTACACGCTGCGTTTGAACGGTGCGGGACGGTTCGGGTTGCCGCCGAGCCGGGTCGAGGCGATGTACTCGCCGGCGATCCGCGCGGCTGTGCCGAATGCGGTGGTCGTCGTGGGGGATCGGTGAGCGGGTTCTATCGCGGTGGCGGGAGAACAGGAGTCGCGCGCATAGCACGCGTAACCCTGGGCTCCCGCCTTCGCGGGAGAAAGGGTAGCGTGTTCCCCGGCGGACGCCGGGGCCCAGCTGAGACACAGACGTGACGACGCTCCACGTACTACAAGATTGGTTCTCCCGACTGGGCCCCGGCCTTCGCCGGGGAACCAGGGGATGGGCGGTCGGCGCGATCCTGGCGGTAGCAATTGTGTTCGGAGCGCTCGACTACGCCACGTACCCCCCGCCGATCCCCGACTACGCCGCCGCCCGCGCCGCCTACCGCCCGTCCGAATCCTGGCTCTACGACCGCCACGGCGTGCTGATCGACAGCGCCCGCGTCGATTTCGCGACCCGTCGGCTGGCCTGGACACCGCTCGACCGCATCGCGCCGGTGGTGCCGCAGACCGTCATCGCAGCGGAGGACCACCGCTTCGCCGGGCATCACGGGATCGACTGGCTCGCGCTCGGCGCATCGATCCGCAACCGGCTCGAAGGCCGTCCGGCGCGCGGCGCGAGCACGATCTCGATGCAGGTCGCCGGTTATCTCGCGCCCGATCTCGCACGCCCGGGCGCCCGCAGCTGGCGCGACAAGCTGCGCCAGTTGCGGGCCGCACGCGCGCTCGAGTCGCGCTGGAGCAAGGACCAGATCCTCGAGGCGTATCTCAACCTCGCGCCGTTCCGCGGCGAGGCGCAGGGGATCGGCGCGGCGGCGCTGGGACTGTTCGGCAAGACCCCCGCCGCGCTTGCCGCCGACGACGCGGTGCTGCTCGCCGCGTTGCTCCCCGATACGCAGGTGTCGGCCGGTCGGCTGGGCGCGCGCGCGTGCCGGCTGGCGCACGCCCGCGACTGTGCGCGGTTCCAGTCGCAAGCCGCCTCGATGCTCGGCCCGGCACGCAGCCTCGCGCTCGACCCGGGGCTCGCGCCGCATCTGTCCGATCGGCTGCTGACGAGGCCGGGGCTGCGGGTAGCGACCACGCTGGACGCAGGGGTGCAGCGGCTCGCGATCGCTGCGCTCCGCCGGCAGCTGCAGGGGCTGGGCGGCAGTCGCGCGCGCGACGGCGCGGTGGTGGTGGTCGACAATGCCAGCGGCGACGTGCTCGCCTATGTCGGCGGCATCGGCGGTGCCTCGACCGCGGCGGCGGTCGATGGCGCCAACAGCTATCGCCAGGCGGGATCGACGTTGAAGCCGTTCCTCTACGCGCAGGCGATCGAGCGCGGCTATCTGACGCCGGCGTCGATCCTCGACGATTCGCCGGTCCAGCTCGACACCGCGTCGGGGCTGTACGTGCCGCAGAATTACGACCGTGGGTTCAAGGGACCAGTGTCGGCGCGGACTGCGCTGGCGGGGTCGCTCAACGTGCCCGCGGTGCGCACGCTGCTGCTGGTCGGGGTGGATCCGTTCCGCGACCGGCTGTGGGACACCGGGTATCGGGGGTTGGTCGAAGACGGTCAATATTACGGGTTCTCGCTCGCGCTGGGCTCGGCGGAGGTGACGCTGCTCGAACAGGCCGACGCCTATCGCAGCCTTGCGAATGGCGGCCGCTGGTCGCCGTTGCGCATCCTGCGGCGCGCGCAGCATCCGGGGTCGCGCGCGGTGACGACACCCGCGGCGGCGTGGATCGTCGCCGACATGCTCGCCGACCCCAATGCGCGCGCGGCGACGTTCGGGCTCGACTCGGCGCTGCGGTTGCCGTTCTGGACCGCGGTGAAGACCGGCACGTCCAAGGCGATGCGCGACAATTGGTGCGTCGGCTTTTCCGATCGGTTCACGGTCGCGGTGTGGGTCGGCAACCTGGAGGGCGATCCGATGCGCGCGGTGTCGGGCACCAGCGGCGCGGCACCGGTATGGCGCGACCTGATGCTGGCGCTGCACGCCCGCCTGCCCAGTCGCGCGCCGCCGATGCCGACGGGTATCGAGACGCGGTCGATCGCGTTTGCCGATCATGTCGAACAGCCGCGGCGCGAGTATTTCCTTGCCGGCACGGGACAGACGCTGATCGCCGCGGCGCCGGGCGAAGCGCGCCGCCCGCGGATCGTCAACCCGATCGCCGGCACGGTCTATGCGATCGACCCCGACATCCCGCCCGATCGCCAGCGTTTCGCGGTCGGCGTCACCGGCAGCGTGGCGAGCCACCGGTTGCTGCTCGACAACCGCGATCTCGGACCCGCAGCGGCGAGCCCGCTGGTGCTGGCGGCACCGGGGCGACATTTGCTGAGGCTGGTCGACGTCGCCGGGCGGGTGGTCGACCAGGTCCGCTTCACGATCCGGTGAGGTCGCCATCGTCGTTTTCCAACACGCCGGTCCTTGGCTAGACGATCGGCCATGACCAGAGCGCGCACGCGACCCCCGGCGCCTCGGCGAAACCGAACCTGGGGGCGCGGCGCGTCGTCCGAACATTGGCTGCTGCTGCTCGGGGTCGCGGCGGCGGTCGCGATTGCCAGTGGCCTGATGCGGTCGCCGATCGAGCCCGACGACCGGCGGGTCCGCCCGCTGACGATGGCCGCGGCGCGCGCCTCGAACGCGCTGGTCCCGATCGTGACGACCGGCCGCCCGGCGCAGCGGTTCCGCTTCAGCGGCGGGCCGGCATCGCGGGCGCAGGCGATCGAGTGCCTGGCGACGGTCGCGCTCTACGAGGCCGGGGACGATCGTGATGGCCAGCGAGCGGTGGTCCAGGTCGTGCTCAACCGCGTCCAGGCGGTGGGATTTCCCAAGACGGTGTGCGGCGTGGTGTATCAGGGCGCGAACCGGCCGACCGGATGCCAGTTCTCGTTCTCGTGCGACGGATCGGTGGTGCGCCGCCCCGAGCGTGACGGGTGGGAGCAGGCGCGGCGGGCGGCACGGCGCGCGCTGGACGGCCACGTCTATGCGCCGGTCGGCCGGGCGACGCATTACCATACCGACTGGATGGTTCCCTATTGGCGCGACTCGCTGGTCAAGGTCGCGCAGATCGGGACGCACCTGTTCTATCGCCGGCGCTCGGCAGCGGATAGGGATGGCGCATGGAAACCCTCATCACCGTCCTGAAATGGACCGCGTCGATCTCCGGCATGCTCGCCGCGTTCATGGTCTCGCTCGATTCCGGACGGCGGGTGACGGGATGGGGGTTCGTGATCTTCGTCGGGTCGTCGATCTGCTGGTTCGCCGGCGCCTGGCTGACCAGGGATTTCGCGCTCGGCACGCAGAATACCGTGTTGTTCGGGATCAACCTGCTCGGCGTCTATCGCTATCTGATCCGCAAGACCGGTGTCTGAGCGGCTCGCATGGGCGATCGGGCTGGGGGTTCTCGGCGCGATCATCGGCAGTTTCATTGCCGCGTTGGTCGTGCGGTGGAGCGACGATCGGTCGGTGATGCGCGGGCGGTCGGCGTGCGATTCCTGCGGGGCGACGTTGCGCGCATGGGAACTGGTGCCGTTGCTGAGCGCGCTGGTGCAACGGGGACGGTGTCGCACCTGCAGCGCGCCGATCGCGCCGTTGCATTGGCGGGTCGAGCTCGGCGCGCTGGTGATCGGCGCCGGTGCGGGCTGGGTCGTCGCGGGACCGGCCGCGCTGGCGGGGGCGGTATTCGGATGGCTCCTGCTCGCGCTCGGGACGCTCGACCTGATCGCGTTCTGGTTGCCGGATCGGTTGACGGGAACGCTGGCGGCGACCGGCGTGCTGACTGCGCTGGCATTCGAACCGTCGCCGATCGACCGCGCGATCGGTGGCGGGGCTGGGTTCGGAGCGCTGTGGCTGATCGCGACACTCTATCGCCGGGTGCGCGGCCGCGACGGGATGGGTGGCGGCGATCCCAAACTGTTCGGCGCGATCGGGCTCTGGCTCGGGTGGCAGATGCTGCCCGCGGTGTTGCTGATCGCGAGCATGGTCGGGCTCGGCATGGTGCTGGCGGCGCATCTTCGCGGCCGCGCGGTTGCGGCGGATACCGCGCTGCCGCTGGGCACGCTGCTGGCGATCGCGGCTTATCCCGCGTGGCTGTTCATGGTAGCCCATGCGCCATGATAGCCCTGTTGAGCGCGATCGCGCTGCAAGCCGCTGCCCCCTCCGCGACCCCGCCCGCGCTCATCGACGGGTTGCCGATCGGACCGATCGCGAAGCAGGCGCTGCCCGCAAAGGGCTGCGCGGCGTATCTGTGGAACGTCGCCGGCACGCGGCAACTGGTGGCGATGGCGGGTGCCGACCCCGCCCTGCTGCGGATCGCGATCGACGGGGTCACGAAGGATTATGCCCGGACCACACAGACCGGGCCCGGCGGGTTCGGGTTTGCCGCGGTCACCGAATATCGCGGCGGCGACGTCACCGCGACGCTCGACATGACGATCACCACGCGCGGCGACATGTCGCAAGGCGCCTCGGTGCTGCCGGCTTCGCTCAGGATCGATCGCCCTGGGCGTGACACCGTTATCGTCGCGGTCGGCGGCTTAATCGGCTGCGTATGAAAAATGAATAATTAACCGAAACCATCTTTATGGCTTTGCGTTACAGAAGTCGGGTGGGGGTGAATCGAACGCGGTCGCACCCTGATATGGGGATCGTGTACAGCGTGATAGCTTCGACAAGCCGGCATTATTGGCTCGCCTTGGCGCTGGTTGCGTCATCGCCAGGGTTCGCTCAGATTGCGAAGCCCGGCACCGCGCCGGCAAAGGGGCCATCCGCGCCCAAGCCCGAGGATCGGCCTAACAGCACGCAATCCGCCGACCCGCGTGGCGATGCGCCGATCGTGCCGGAAGCCGAATTCGACAGCGCGTTGCCGCCGCTTTCGGGGGATTTGAACGCGCCGCTCGAAGCGATGCCGAATGCCCCGGCGACGACGACGACGCCGGCCGTCGCCGGCAACGTCCTGCCGCCGACCGGGCCGGAGGATCCCCAACTCGCGCAGCCGCTGACCCCGCTCGCGAGCTACGACACCGTACCATTCGAAACCGCGGCCGATATCAAGGACAAGGACGCGCCGCAGATCCGCTACGACACCGCGATCGTCGGGCTCGATAAGGCGGCCGATGGGCTGGAAGCGCGTTACAAGGCGTTGTCGGCGCTGCGCGAAGGCGGCGGCAAGGCGGCCAACGCAACCCAGGTTTCCGCGCGCGCCAAAGAGGACGAGGCGCTCGCGGTACGGCTGCTGAAGTCGCTCGGTTATTACGACGCCGCCGCGGTGTCGACGATCGAGACCGTGCCGGGTACGCCGGGTCGGTTGAAGGCGACGGTCAGTGCGCAGCCGGGCCGACTGTATACCCTGTCGTCGATCACCGTCGAGGCGGGGCCGACCACGCCCCCCGATCTCGTCCGCAGCCAGCTACCGCTGAAGGTCGGCGACGCGATCGAGGCCGAGCGCATCCAGGGATCGGAGGCGAACGTCAGCCTGGTGCTGCCGCAGCGCGGCTACCCGTTCGTCAAGGTCGGCGACCGCGATATCCTGCTCGACGACCAGACGCCGACGGGCGCCTATACGCTGCCGGTCGATACCGGTCCGCGGTCGTCGTTCGGCCAGTTGCGGACCGAGGGCGACGCGGTGTTCGACCTCGATCACCTGAACGTCTTCCCGCGGTTCAAGGGCGGCGAACTCTACGACAACCGTCTCGCCGACGATTTGCGTGACGCGCTGGTTGGCACCGCCTTGTTCTCGACCGTGTCGGTCGAGCCGGTGCGGACCGGGCAGGTCAATGCCGATGGGACCGAGGCGGTCGACCTGCTGGTGCGCCAGACCAAGGGGCCGGCGCGCACGCTGGCCGGCAATGCGGGGTATTCGACCGGGCAGGGCATCCGCGCCGAGGGGACCTGGACGCACCGCAACCTGTTCGCGCCCGAGGGTGCGCTGATCGGTTCGGTCATCGCGGGCACCCAGGAGCAGGGCGCATCGGCGACCTTCCGCCGTTCGAATGCCGGCAAGCGCGATCGCACCTTCAACGTGATCGCGTCGGCGAACCACAGCAACTACGACGCGTACACCGCGTTCACCGGCACGCTTGGCGTTCGCTGGAGCTACGACTCGACGCCGATCTGGCAGAAGAAGCTGACCTATTATTACGGCGGCGAACTCGTTGGCACGAACGAGAGCGTCTATGATTTCGCGCAGGGCAAGAACGTCCGTCGCACCTACGGCATCGTCGCGTTGCCGACGCAGGTGCTGTTCGACCGTTCGGACAGCCTGCTGAACCCGGCCAAGGGTTACCGGCTGCGCGTCAACATCAGTCCCGAGACGTCGGTGCAGGGATCGGTCAGCCCCTATGTCCGCGCGCAGGTCGAGGGCACGTTCTACTACCCGGTCTCGCAGAGCATCGTGATCGCGGGTCGGGCGAAGGCGGCGACGATCCAGGGCATCGCGCGCGACGACATTGCGCCTTCGCGGCGGCTGTATGGCGGCGGCGGCGGTTCGGTGCGCGGCTATGGCTATCAGCGGCTCGGGCCGTTCGATCCCAACGGCGATCCGGTCGGCGGGCGCAGCCTCAACGAATTCGCGCTCGAGGCCCGGTATCGGTTCGGCGACTTCGGCATCGTGCCGTTCGTCGACGCCGGCAACAGCTATGAGAGCAGCACGCCGAACCTGAGCGCGCTGAAGATCGGCGCGGGTATCGGCGGGCGGTTCTACACCAATTTCGGGCCGCTGCGGTTCGACGTCGCGACGCCGCTCAACCCGCGCAAGGGTGACGGCAAGGTCGCCCTCTACATCTCGATCGGGCAGGCATTCTGATGGCCGAAGACACCTATCCGGCCGAGAACGGGCAGCCCGAGACGGTTATCGTTCGGGCGCCGCTGTGGCAGCGCATCCTCAAGTGGATCGGCATCGCGGTGCTGTGCGTGATCGCGCTGGTGCTGATCGTGCTGTTCGGGATCAACACCGATCCTGGCCGGCGGCTCGTCGCGGACCAGATCGGCGGCTACACCACCGCATCCGGGCTGAACATCAAGGTCGGGCGCATCGACGGGTCGATCTATGGCGCGATGACGCTGAGCGACGTGCGCGTGTCGGATCCCAAGGGCGTGTTCCTGACCAGCCCCAAGCTGGCGGTCGACTGGCGCCCGTTCGCGTTTGCGCACAACCATGTCGACGTGCGCTCGCTGTCGACGCCGCTGGTCACGCTGCAGCGCCGCCCCGAGCTCAAGGCGACGCCGAGCGATCCCAACGCGCCGTTGCTGCCCGATCTCGACATCGACGTGAACCGCCTGCAGATCGCGCGCTTCGTGATCGCCAAGCCGGTGACCGGCGCGACGCATATCGTGAAGATCGACGGCGCGGTGCATATCGCGGACAAGCGTGCCCAGCTGACCACCAACGCCGCGGCGCTGGTCGGTCCGGGGATCGCCGGTGGCGATACGCTGATGCTGAAACTGGATGCGGTACCGGCGCAGAACAAGCTCGACGTCAACGTCCGGCTGAACGCGCCGGTCGGCGGCGTCGTCGCCACGATGGGGTCGCTGAAGGCGCCGCTGACCGCGACTGTCGACGGTCGTGGCAGCTGGGCATCGTGGCGCGGCAACGCGGTCGCGACGCTGGGCGGCGGGCAGCTGGCGAATCTCGCGCTGACCGCGACCAATGGACACATCACCGTGCGCGGGCCGACCAGGCCCGGTCTCTATCTCGAAGGCCCGGTCGAGCGCCTGACCGCGCCGCAGCTGGACGTCGCGATCGATACCACGCTCAATGACCGCAAGGCCGATACGCGGATGACGCTGAAGTCGGACGCGCTGGCGGTCGATGCCGGCGGACTGATCGATCTGGCGAACAGCCGCTTCGCCAACTTCGCGGTGAACGCCAAGCTGCTGACGCCGGGCGCGATCGCACCGAACCTGCGCGGTCGCGACGTGACCGCGCGGCTGGTGCTCGACGGCGCGTTCGCGACGCCGACGGTGGACTACAAGGTGCGCGCGGCCGCGATCGGCTTTGGCACGACCACGGTCGAAAAAGTCTATGCCGAAGGGCTGGCGCGGGTGAACGCGGATCGCATCCTGGTCCCGCTCAACGCCCGCGCCGCACGCGTGACGGGGCTCAACGCCGCGGTCGGCGGGCTGACCACCAACGTCCGGATCCAGGGCGACATCGCGGTGGCGATGCCCAACATCCTGTCCGACAATCTGAAGATCCGGTCCGACAAGATCGATGCGACCGCGGTCATCGTCGCGAACATGGCGACCGGCCGCTACACCGGTGCGCTGAAGGGGCGGGTGAACAATTACCGCGTCGACGGCATCGGCATCCTCAACCTGACCACCGACGCCAAGCTGGTGCCCGGCCCGAACGGCGGCTTCGGCATCGTCGGCCGCGTCGCCGCGCAGACCACGCAGCTGTTCAACGAGGGTGCGCGCAATTTCCTGGGCGGCAACGCGATCGTGCGGTCGGACATCGGCTACAGCCCCGAAGGGATCGTCACGTTCCGCAATTTGCGGATGAACGCGCCACAGTTCCGCATCACGAAGGGTGACGGCCGGTTCGATCCGGCGACGGGCGCGGTGCTGGTCAACGCGGACGCCTATTCGACCGCGTACGGTCCGTTGTCCGCGCGCGTGACCGGCAGCGCCGATGCACCCGTCGTCGTGCTGCGCGCACCGCGACCCGGCGTCGGCGTCGGTCTCGTCAACCTCAACGCTCGGGTCGTCGGCCGTGGCGGCGCCTATGCCGTCACCGCCAGCGGCGGCACCAATTACGGACCGTTCACCGCCGACGTGCTGGTCACGCCCGGCACACAGCTGGCGGTCGATGTCCGCCGCGTCGTATTCGCCGGAATCGCGGCGCACGGCCGTGTCGTGCAGACTGCCGTGGGTCCGTTTGCGGGTGCGCTCGACTTCGCCGGGCAGGGACTGTCGGGCAACGTCCGCCTAGGCAACCAGGGCGGGTACCAGCGCGCCGATGTCGCCGCGCGCGCCAATGGCGCGACGATTCCGGGGATGGTCGACTTCACCATCGGGCGCGCGATCATCGCCGCCAGCGCGGTGCTGACCCCGACGCCGCAGATCGTCGCCGACGCGCAGGTCGCCGACCTCCGCTACGGCGAGGTCGTCCTGTCGGCCGCGCGCGCGAAGGTGAACTATGTCGGCGGTCGCGGTACCGCGCAGGCGGTGGCGACGGGGTCGAGCGGCGTGCCGTTCCGGATCGCGCTGAACGCCAAGCTGAGCCCGAACGATTATCTGGCCGCGTTGACCGGCCAGGCGAACGGCATCGCGTTCCGCACGATCAACCCGGCGCGGATCCGCGCGGCGAAGGGCGTGTACACGCTGGCCCCGACCCGGATCGATTTCGGCGGGGCGAACGGCGGGTCGACGCGACTGGCCGGCAGCTATGGCCGCGGACTGAACGCCAAGGCGCGGCTCGACAAGCTCGACCTGTCGGTGCTGAGTGCGCTGATGCCGAACCTAGGTATCGGTGGGCAGGCAACCGGCAGCCTCGATTTCGCGCAGGCGAACAGCAACGCGGTTCCCGTCGTCGATGCACGGATGACCGTGTCGAACTTCACCCGTTCAGGGTTGGCCGCGGTATCGGAGCCGGTCGACATCGTCTTCGCCGGTACGCTCGACGGCGCCGGTGGCACGGCTCGGGCGCTGGTCCGGCGCGGGCCGACCGTGGTCGGGCGGATGGTCGCGAACCTGCGGCCGCTTGGTGCCGGTGCGACTTGGAGCGAGCGTCTGATGGCGGCGCCGCTGTCGGGCGGCATCCGCTACAATGGTCCGTCGGCAGTGCTGTTCAGCTTTGCGGCGATCCCGAACCAGCAATTGTCGGGACCGATCGCGATCGCGGCCGATTTCTCCGGCCGGGTCCAGGCGCCGCGGTTGAACGGGCTGATCCGGGCGGACAATCTGACGTATGACAACGAGACCTATGGGACTCGGTTGTCGCGGATGCAGCTTGCCGGGCGTTTCAACAACGAGCGGTTCGAGATCACGACCCTGAAGGCGAAGGCCGGCGATGGTACCGTGCAGGCGACAGGATCGATCGGTCTGGCAGCGGCGAGCGGTTTCCCGATCGACCTACGCGCCACGCTGGACAATGCGCAGCTCGCCAAGAGCGACGCGATCAGCGCGACGACCAGCGGCACGATCCACCTGACCAACGGGCCCGGCGGCGGGCTGATTCAAGGCGAGCTCCAGATCCCGGAAGCGCGCTACGAGATCATCCGCCAGGGCCAGGCGGAGGTGTCGGAACTGACCGGCGTGCGGCGCAAGAGCGACATCCGCGTCGCACGACCGACCGACCGGGCAAAGGCGGCTCCTGCCGGGCTGTTCAAGCTCGACCTGCACGTCACCGCGCCGAACCAGCTGTTCGTATCGGGCATGGGCCTCGATTCCGAATGGCGGATGGACATGCGGATCGGCGGGACGTCGGTGGCGCCGATCATCACCGGCGGGCTCGACGTGGTGAAGGGCGCCTATTCGTTCGCGGGCAAGCGCTTCGAGGTGACCAAGGGCACGGTGCGCTTCCGCGGCGGCGCGCTGACCGATCCGGACATCAACATCACCGCGACCACGACCGTCAACGGGATCACCGCGGTGATCGCGATCACCGGGACTGGCCAGCACCCGCAGATCGCGTTCACCTCGACTCCGGTCCTGCCGCAGGACGAGGTGCTGAGCCGGCTGTTGTTCGGGAGCAGCCCGACCAACCTGTCGGCGACCGAGGCGATCCAGCTCGCCGCGGCGCTCAACTCGCTGCGCGGGTCGGGTGGCGGCGGGTTGAACCCGCTCGGCAAGCTGCGTTCGGCGACCGGGTTCGACCGGCTGCGGATCGTCGGCGCCGACCAGGCGACCGGCAAGGGCACCAGCCTCGCGGCAGGCAAATACCTGACCGACAACATCTATGTGGAGGTCGTGACCGACGCGAAGGGCTTCACCTCGACGCAGCTCGAGATTGCCCTGACCAAGGCGCTCAGCCTGTTGTCGTCGGCGGGTGGTTCGGGTGGATCGAACGCCAGCCTGCGCTATTCGAAGGACTATTGATCGCGACGTTTTTCGCACGGAGCTTGGTCCTGACGAACCAAGCTCCGTCCGAGAATGCGGGTTAGAAGCCGATCCGCACGCCCAGATTGCCGGCATAGGATCGCTGCTGCGACGATGCGACACCCGTGCCCGTGGCGTACAGCACCAGCGTAGGCGCCAGCGGCAACTGCACACCGGCCTTGCCGACGAACGCACTCTGCGACGGACGCGCACCCTCGATCGTGAACGCGGTATCGGCCAGCGAGACGAAGTCGACGCCGATGTCGCGGTTGCGGCGGAACTCGTGCGAATAGCTTCCCTCGATCATCGGCCGCAGCGAGAGCCCGTTGCCGAACGGGAAGGCGCCGCTGACGCGGAGCCCCGCGCTGACCGGCAGCGACGTCGTGCGCTGACGGTCCGCCTGCAGCGCCAGCGCACCGCCGCGTTCCGCAAAGCCGTTGGTGTCGAGCCGCGCGAATTCGGCCGCCAAGAACGGCGTCAGGTCGAAGCTGCCTGTCGCAACGCGCTGTCCGATTTCGCCACGCAACCGCAGCTCTGAGGCATTATAGCGCGCGGTTTCCGTCTCGGCGGCGACGCCGCCAATCCCGCCGGCGATCCGCGTCGTGTTGATCGCGTAATGGCCATAAGCCACCGACCCGCGCCAATAGCTGCCCGCGGTTGGCAGCGCGAACGACGAATAGGCCGATACGTGGAAGCTCGAAGCCTTGCCCTTGGTCGCCCGCGCGGTGGTGTTGAAACGGGTATCGAGGCCACCGGCGACGAATCCGGCGCGCAAGCCCGGCGAGACTTCGCCGTCTAGCCCGACCAGGCCACCCCAGGCGTTGCTGCGGCGATCCGCGGTGCCGTCGCTGGTGCGGCCGTCGGTCCATTCGCGTCCGCCAAGCGGCCCGCCCCACAGGTGCGTCTGGCTGTCCGTCAGGACCGCGCGCTGCTGGTCGGTCACCGCATCGCCGAACATCCGGCCGGTGAACAGCGCGGCGCTGTTCGCATCCGCGAGACCTTCGCCCGACAGACGATCGAGCAATGCCGCGCCGGCCGCCGACGATGCCTGGCCGGTGGCATAGACCGCGTTGAGCGCGGTCGCTGCACCCACGCCGCTGGCGGCTGGAAGTGCGGTGGTCAGCGCACCGGCAACGGCGCGCTGGTTCGCGGTGATGCCGAGCGGGCGATAGTCGATATCGGTACGGTTGAGATTGAGCGTGGCCGCGTTCGCCGAATAATCGATCACCCCGCGCTGCGTGGCACTCAACCCGGTCACCGCCGCGAAGCTGCCGGTTACGCCGCCGGCTGCGGTAACGAGGGCGATCCGAGTGACCGGCAGTGCGGTCGGGGTGCCCTGTACGCGAACGGTGCCGCCGAGCGCTGCGGCGCCGGATACGATGGTACGGCTGGCCAGTGCTCCGGACACGGTCTCGACCAGAGTCGCGCCGCTGGCGAGCGTCAAACCACCGTTGATAGTCAGCGTGCCCGGCGTGGTGCCCAGGCCAGGCTGCAGGATGCCGCTGTTGACGGTGACGGCGCCGGTGGTGCCGGTGCCTGCAAAGACGCCGCCGTTGACCGTGGTCGCCGATACGCTCGACCCTGTCACGGCCAACGTGCCGCCATTGACGATCGTCGGCCCGGCGTAGGTGTTCTTGCCCGTCAGCGTCAGGCTACCGGTGCCGTTCTTGGTCAGCCCGCCGCTGCCGCCGATGTCGTTGCTCCAGCTATCCGCCGCGGCATACCCACCCTGCGCCGCGTCCATCGTCACCGCGACCTGGCCATTGAACGCGCCATAACCGTCGTTAGCGGCATAGAGATTGAGCTGCCCCCAACCATCCAGCGTGTTGCCGGTCAGCACCGGATACCCCGACGGCAACGCCGTCGTCGCCAGGATCTCGGTACGCTGTGCGTCGGTCAGATAGCCGAACCGAGTCAGCAGCAGGACCTGCGCCTGGACTGGCACTTCGGCGGCGGTCATTGCCTTGACCGGACCGATCGGCGCGAAGCCATAGGTCATGTCCGCCAGATAGGTCGCCTTGTTCTGCGCGGCGTTGCCAAACGGGTCGGCCGCGGTCGCACCCGACGCGGTCGCCGCGGCGATGCATGCGGTAACGGTGGCGGTGCCGCACGCGGAGGCGAGATACGCCTGGGTCTGCGTATAAGCCTGGTACACCGCATAGGCACCGGCGTTGGCCGGATTGGTCCAGTCGAGTCGGTTGCCCTTCGCGTCATACAGGGCGGCGTAGATGTTGGTCGCAGCCAGCGCGGTCGCCTCGATCCGCGCGCCCATGATGTCGAGCGGCGAGTGCATCCCGGCGAGGATGCGGTTGGTGCCGAGATCGGCCGCGCGCGCGAGCAGTTCCTGACCCTGTTGCGGGATCAGGAACGCGGTGCCGAGCGCCTGGAGCAGCCCCGAATTGGTGTGGCCGCTGGGATAGGCACCATCGGCATAGGGGTTGGTCGAATTGATGATCTGCAGCATCGGCGCCGGCACGTTGACGTCGCCCGACACGCGGTACGGCCGCGGCGATGCGCCGATCCCGGGGACGTATTCGCCGACCTTGAACGTCGCTGCCGTGAACTTGCCCGCAGCGTCGAAGCTGCCGAGATTGGGCGCGGTGATCGGGTTGCCACCATTCGCCGCGATCATTGCGGCAGTGACGGTGAAGCCGCGCACCCACTGCGTGGTGGTCGCATAGGGGGCCGGGACGGTGTAGCTCGACAGGAACGACGGTACGATGATCGCCGCGGTATCCGCTGCGGTCAGCGCCCCCCGGTTGGTGTTGACGTTGTAGTTGGCGAAGCGCGGATCAAGCGGATCGATCGGCGGATTGGTACCCTGATAGCGTGCGAAGGTGCGTTTCGCCGGTTCGGTCGAACTGTTCGCGCGGACCGTGTTGTTGATGAAGTTCACCGCGCCCGCCAGCGGCGTCGCGGTGCCGTTCGCGAAGGTCGCGCTGCCCGGGCTGAAGCTGTTGCCGAGATTGATGTTGGCGACATAGTCGGCGAGCGTCGCGGCGGCGTAGCTGGTCGGCGTCAACGTCGTCGGAGCGTTGCCCGAGGTCGAGGCGCCGGCGCCTGCCATGTAGAGGTTGGTCAGCGCGCCGAGGCCGTTGAGGATGCTGTAGGCTTGGTTGGTGCGATCGTCGTGGATCGCGTTCAGCGTCTGCGCGGTCGTGCGCGCCTTGGTCAGCGTGATGACGGTATTGTAGTTCTGGACCAGTACCTCGGGGTGATCGCGGACCAGCGCGACATAGCTGTCGAGCAGCTTGGGCACGATGCTGCCGATCGCGGGGTTGCTCTCGTTGACGAAATTGACCGGCGGCGAGGTCGGGACGGTCTGCGCTCCGACCGACAGCGGGGTCAGCATCGTCGCCGACGCCGCGCAGATCATCAATTTTCTCGTAACCACCGGAAGTCCCCTTAACGCGTTTCGAGCGGGGCCTTCGCAGTCGGTGCTGACAGTTTGATGCGACTTTTATTGCAGCGCCGTAACAAGCGCGCGTTTCTCGATGATTTGCGCGGTTGCCCCTCGCTGCGGACGGGGCATCCGCGCATTCCAGTGGGACTGTTGTCAGCCCGTACCTCCGACCCGGTTCGCCACCAGATGCTCGACCACGTCCGGATCGGCGAGCGTCGAGGTATCGCCCAGGCTCGATACGTCGCCCTCGGCGATCTTCCGGAGGATGCGGCGCATGATCTTGCCGCTGCGCGTCTTGGGCAAGCCCGGCGCGAACTGGATCGCGTCGGGGGTCGCGATCGGGCCGATCTCGTGGCGGACCCAGTCGCGCAACGCCTTTGCCAGCGCATCGTCGACCTCGACCCCGGCATTGACCGTGACATAGGCGTAGATGCCCTGGCCCTTGACGTCATGCGGCATGCCGACGACCGCCGCCTCGGCGACCGCGTGGTGCAGGACCAGCGCGGATTCGACTTCGGCGGTGCCCATGCGGTGGCCGCTGACGTTGATGACGTCGTCGACCCGGCCGGTGATCCAGTAATAGCCGTCGCCATCGCGCCGCGCTCCGTCACCGGTGGTGTATACCCCGGGGAAGGTGCGGAAATATGTTTCGAAATGGCGCTGCTCGTCACCCCACACGCCGCGCATCTGGCCGGGCCAGCTGCGCGTGATGACCAGGTTGCCCTCGGCCTCGCCCTCCAGTTCGCGACCGTCGCCGTCGAGCAGCTTCGGCTCGATGCCATAGAAGGGCAGGGTGGCGGAGCCCGGCTTCAGCATCATCTCGGGGGTCGGCGTGATCATGTGGCCGCCGGTCTCGGTCTGCCACCAGGTGTCCATCACCGGGCAGCGGCCTTCGCCGACGACGTCGTGATACCAGCGCCAGGCCTCGGGATTGATCGGCTCGCCGACGCTGCCGAGCAGCCGCAGCGACTTCCGCGAGGTCGAGGTCACATAGCCATCACCCTCCTTCATCAGCGCGCGCAGCGCGGTCGGGGCGGTGTAGAGCGTCGCGACCTGGTGGCGGTCGACGACCTCCCAGATCCGCGACGGGGTCGGCCAGTTCGGCACGCCCTCGTACATCAGCGTCGTCGCGCCGTTCGCGAGCGGACCATAGACGATATAGCTGTGCCCGGTGACCCAGCCGACATCGGCAGCGCACCAGAAGACTTCGGGCGCGCGGTAGTCGAACACCGTGGCGTGGGTCAGCGTGGCCCAGAGCAGATAGCCGGCGCTGCTGTGCACGACGCCCTTGGGCTTGCCGGTCGATCCGCTGGTGTAGAGGATGAACAGCGGGTCCTCCGCCGCCATCGGTTCGGGCGCGCAGTCGGCGGCGACGGTCGCTGCGACGGCGTCGTACCAGACGTCGCGGCCGTCCTGCATCGCAACATCGGCGCCGGTGGCGCGCACCACGATCACGGTCTCGATGCCGGCGAAGATCTTTGCCGCCTCGTCGACGCAGGCCTTGAGCGCGACGCGCTTGCCGCCGCGACGGCCTTCGTCGGCGGTGACGACCACGGTCGATCCGCAATCCTCCATCCGGTTCGCGAGCGCATCGGCGGAGAAGCCGCCGAACACCACCGAATGCACCGCGCCGATCCGCGCGCAGGCGAGCAACGCGAACGCCGCTTCGGGGATCATCGGCATGTAGATCGTGACGCGGTCGCCCTTGGCGACGCCCTGCGCCTTCAGGACGTTGGCGAACCGGCATACTTCGCGGTGGAGCTCGGCATAGGTGTAGCGGCGCGGCTCCTCGGCGGGATCGTCGGGTTCCCAGACGATCGCAACCTGGTCGGCGCGGGTCGCGAGATGGCGGTCGATGCAGTTCGCCGAGACGTTGAGCACGCCGTCCTCGAACCAGCGGACGTGGAAATCCGCCTCCGCGAACGACCAGTCGCCGGCCTTGGCAGGCGCGGCGATCCAGTCGAGCCGCTGCGCCTGGTCGAGCCAGAACCCGTCGGGGTCGGCGAGCGAACGCGCATAGCTGTCGGTGCGGGATGTCGGGTCGGAAACGGTGGTCATGAAGGCCTCAAGGTCTTGAGGGAGTGGAAAGGGCGATATCCTGGTGCGCGATATAGCTGTCGAGCGCGCTGGCGGCATTGAGCATGTGCGCGCGCATCCGCCGCGCCGCCAGCTCGCCGTCGCCCTCGGCGATCGCGCGCATTACCGCGTCATGCTCTTCACGCGAGCTGGCGAGGCGGTGGTCCTGACGCAGCTGCATCCGGCGGAAGGCGTTGAGGCGGGTGCGGACCGCGATCGCCTGGTCGGCGAGGAAGTCGTTGTGGGCGGCGCGGTAGATCGCCTCGTGAAACTCGCGGTTGAGCGCGTCGTAGGCATCGACGTCGTTGCTCAGGACCGCGGCTTCGCTCGCTTCGTGGATGCGGAGCAGGCGGCTGCGCTCCAGCGGAGTGATGCGATAGGTGGCGAGGCGGACGCAGACCGCTTCCAGCTCGGCCATGGTCTCGAACATGTCCATTACCTCGTCCGCGGTGACGTGGCGGACGATGACGCCGCGGCGCGGGCGGACCTCGACCATGCCGCTGGTCGCGAGTTGCCGGAGCGCTTCGCGGACCGGGGTGCGCGAGGCGCCGTAGCGATCGGCCAGCTGCTGTTCGTCGAGCGTGGTGCCCGGCGCCAGCTCTCCGGACGAGATCGCGTCGGTCAGCGCGTTGCGGATGCGGTCCGACAGCAGGCCGGTGTCTTCGGGATCGCTGTCCGCCATGGTCAGCCTCCTACGATCGCGCGCACGATCAAGTAAAGGATCGACGGCGCGACCAGGCAGCCGAGCCCGGTGTGGAAGGTGGCGGTGAGCGCGCCGTACGGGACCAGCCGGCGGTCGGTCGCAGCCAGCCCGCCCGAGACGCCGCTGACGGTGCCCATCAGCCCGCCGAACACCATCGCGCTGCGCGGGTTGTTGAGCCCGATCAGCCCGGCCACCAGCGGGGTGCCGACCATCACCATCACCGCCTTGAACACGCCGGTCGCGATCGACAGCGCGATCACGGGGGAGGTGGCGCCGATCGCCGCGCCGGTGACGGGCCCGACGATGTAGGTAACCGCGCCCGCGCCGATCGTGGTCATCGAGACGGCATCGGTATAGCCGAACGCGGCAGCGACCAGCACCCCGACGATGAACGGCAGCACGGTGCCGAGCAGCAGCGCGACTACGCCGATCAGCCCGGCTTTCTTGGCCTGTTCGACATCGACCTCGCACGCGGTGGCGACGATCGCGAAGTCGCGCAGCATCGCGCCGCCCATCAGCCCGATCCCGGCGAGCATCGGCAGGTCGGCGAGCCCCTTGTGCCCGCCGGTCGCGATCCCGCCCCAGAAGGCGAGCGCAAGACCGATCAGGATCGCGATCGCCGAACCGTGGACGCGGCCCATCGTCAGCTTCGCGGACAGGATGTTAGATAGCCACATGACGATGCCGACGACTGCAAAGGCGGTGAGCAGCGCGTTGGCGGTGAGGACTTTGGTGATCATTTCCATGGGTCCGCTCCTCAGTGCGTCGTTGCAGGGGAGGGGGCGAGCGCAGCTTCTGCCTCACGCGCTTCGCGGGCCTCGATCTCGTCCATCGTCTCCGTTGCGCCCGACAGCCGGCTGATGATGGCGACCGCGCTGAAGCACACCAGCAGCGCCCCGACGCCGGCGATCAGAACCACTGGTCCGCCCTCGACCGCGGCGACGACATCCTGTTGCGCCGCCATCGCGACGACGATCGGGATGTACAGCGCGCCCCAGAAGCCGATGCCGCGCGAGACGCCCTCGACGTAGCGGCCCCGCGACTTCAGCCACATCCGCGCGACGATCAGCAGGATCATCGCGATGCCGACGCCGCCGACATTGGCCTTCACGCCGAGCAGCGCGCCAAGGCCCTCGCCGAGCAATTGCCCGATCAGCGTACAGATCGCGAGCAGCGCGACGCCGGCGATCATGCGACGCGGTCCGGCGCGTGGGTGAGGGGTAGGGAGCAGCGCATCGCAATTCCTCTCGATTGTATTCGGTCTGTCGCCGTATCGTCCTTAAAGTATGCACAGGGTTGCGTTTGATGCAACAAGGAATACAAGGATGCAGATAGAACGAACGTCAGGAGGCGGTGCGGTGCGGCAATGGAATACGCGCAAGCTGTTGCGGGAGGAACGGATCGAGGCCGGTCGTGGCTTCGCGACCGGCAAACAGATCGACCCCGAACGACTGGTCGATTTCCTCGAGGCGGTGCTGCGGCCGGGCGACCGGGTCTGCCTGGAGGGTGACAATCAGAAGCAGGCGGACGTGCTCGCCAGGGGGCTGGCGGCGATGGACCCGGCGCGGATCCACGACCTGCACATGGTCCAGTCGGGCGTGGTGCTGCCCGAGCATCTCGACGTGTTCGACAGCGGGATCGCGAAGCGGCTCGACTTCTCCTATTCGGGCCCGCAATCGGCGCGAATCGCGAAGATGCTGTTCGGCGGCAAGATCGAGCTGGGCGCGATCCACACCTATCTCGAACTGTTCGCGCGCTATTTCGTCGACCTGACGCCGCAGGTCGCACTGATCGCCGCGGTCAGCGCGGATCGCCACGGTAATCTCTACACCGGCCCCAATACCGAGGACACGCCGACGGTGGTCGAGGCGACGAGCTTCGGCAGCGGGCTGGTGATCGCGCAGGTCGGAGAGATCGTCGATACGCTGCCGCGCGTCGATATCCCCGGCGACCAGGTCCATTTCGTGCTCGACGCGGGCAAGCCCTTTTATGTCGAGCCGCTGTTCACACGCGATCCCGCGGCGATGACCGAGACGCAGATCCTGACCGCGATGCTGGCGATCAAGGGGCTGTACCAACCGTACGGCGTGCGCCGGCTGAATCACGGCATCGGCTTCAACACCGCCGCGATCGAACTGCTGCTGCCGACCTATGGCGAGAAGCTTGGGTTGAAGGGCAAGATCTGCACGCACTGGGCGCTCAACCCGCATCCGACGCTGATCCCGGCGATCGAGGCGGGCTGGGTCGAGCAGGTGCATTGCTTCGGTTCCGAGGTCGGCATGGAGGATTACCTCGCCGCGCGGCCCGATATCTTCTTCACCGGCCCCGACGGATCGCTCCGCTCGAACCGCGCCTTCAGCCAGACCGCCGGGCTGTATGCCTGCGACATGTTCATCGGCTCGACGCTCCAGATCGATCTCGCCGGGCACAGCTCGACGATCACCGCGAACCGGATCGCAGGATTTGGCGGCGCGCCCAACATGGGATCGGACGCGCGCGGTCGGCGCCATCCGAGCGCACCCTGGCTCCAGGCCGGGGCAGAGGCCGATCCCGATACCGCGGCGCCTTTGAGGCGCGGGCGCAAGCTCGTGGTGCAGATCGGCGAGACGTTCGGCGAAGGCAACGCGCCGCTGTTCGTCGAGAAGCTCGGCGCGCTCGAACTTGCCGAAAAGCTCGATCTCGATCTGGCGCCGATCATGGTCTACGCCGACGACACCACGCACATCGTCACCGAGGAGGGCATCGCCAATTTGTTGCTGTGTCGCACCGCCGACGAGCGCGAGCAGGCGATCCGCGGCGTCGCGGGTTTTACGGAGATCGGTCGCGGCCGCGACAAGGCGATGGTCGAGCGATTGCGCGAACGGAAGATCATCCAGCGGCCCGAGGATCTCGGCATCGATCCGCTTGATGCGAACCGGAACATGCTCGCCGCGCGATCGATCAAGGACCTCATGCTCGCTTCCGGCGGGCTGTACCGGCCGCCGAGCCGCTTCCGGAACTGGTAGGACAATCATGGAAATTCTCCATTTCGATATCGCCGCGCCGACCCCGGCAGGCGGCACGCGGAAAATGGCGCTGGTTGGCGTCGTCGCGTCGGGCAATCTCGAGGTACTGGTCGAGCGCGGCGACGCACCCGATCGGTGCGCGATCGAGATCAGCACCGCGGCACACGGCTTTCGCGATCTGTGGGACGCGGTGGTCGCCGATTTCGTCGGCAGGCGCGCGGCGGGCGGCTTGCGGATCGCGATCAACGATGGCGGCGCGCGACCCGACACCGTGTCGCTGCGGCTCGCCCAAGGCGTCCGTATGATCGAGGAGCCCGAGGCATGAGCAATATCCGCCAGAGTTGGTACGAAGCGGGTGCGCGTGAGCGGATCGCGGCGCTGGTCGACACCGGCAGCTTCGCCGAGTTCGTCGGGCCCGAGCAGCGCGAGACAAGCCCGCATCTCGGCATCTTCGACTTGCCCGCGCAGTTCGACGACGGGATCGTGGTCGGTAGCGCGACGCTCGACGGTACGCCTGTGCTCATTGCCGCGCAGGAGGGCCGCTTCATGGGCGGCGCGTTCGGCGAGGTGCACGGTGCCAAGCTGACCGGGCTGTTGCGCGCGGCAAAGGCGCTCGGGCGCGATGTGGTGATCGCGTTCGACACCGGCGGCGTGCGCTTGCAGGAGGCCAACGCCGGCGAGATCGCGATTGCCGAAATCATGCGCGCGGTCGCGGAAGCGCGGATGGCGGGCGTCCGTGTGGTCGGCCTGATCGGCGGCCGCGCCGGCTGTTACGGCGGCGGCGGGTTGATCGCGGGATGCTGCTCGACGCTGATCGTGTCCGAACAGGGCCGCATCAGCGTGACCGGGCCCGAGGTGATCGAGACCAACATGGGCGTTGAGGAGTTCGACTCGCGCGATCGCGCGCTGGTGTGGCGGACGATGGGCGGCAAGCATCGGACCTTGATCGGCGGCGCGGACGTGTTCGTCGACGACGACGCGGCGGCGTTCCGCGACGCGGCGCGGGCAGCGTTGGCGCGTCCGGCAAAGCTCGACGGGGATACGCTGGCGGCCGAGCAGGCGCGGCTCGAACGACGGATCGCGCGGTTTGGGGAGGCAGCCGATGCGACCGATATCTGGCGCGTGCTGGGGATCGACGATCCGAAGGGGATCCCCGACATGCCGGCCACCGCCTTCGCGACCCTTGCCGCCCAGTATCGGGAGAGCGCCGATGACGCCCGCTGAGATCCTTGCCTCGCTGTTCCCGTCCGGCCATTCGGTGACTGCCGAGGGTGACCTGCTGTTCGGCCAAGGGACATTGCCGGGTGGTGCGGTGGTCCATGTCGTCGGCGCTACCGCGCGCGCGCCGATCGGGATCGAGCAGGCGATCCGGCTATCCGCCGCGGTGCTGGAGGTCGCGCGCAGCGACGACGCCGCGCCGATCCTGTTCCTCGTCGACAGCGCAAGCCAGCGGATGAGCCGCCGCGATGAACTGCTTGGGCTGAGCGAGTATCTCGCGCATCTCGCCAAATCGCTGCTGCTCACGGAAGCGCGTGGTCATCGCACGATCGGGTTGTTGTACGGCGGCAGCGCGGCGGGCGCGTTCATTGCCACGGCACTCGCCTGCGGGACGCTGGTGGCGCTGCCCGGCGCGCATCCCGAGGTGATGGACCTTGCCTCGATGGCACGCGTGACGAAGCTGCCGATCGAGGTGCTGGAGTCGAAGGCGAAGACGACGCCGGTGTTCGCGCCGGGTCTCGACAACCTCGTCAGCGTCGGCGGCATCGCGGCGGTCTGGGATGCAGGCGCAAGCCTTGCCGACCAGTTGCAGGCGTTGCTCGCCCGCCCGCGCGAGGGCGACGACCGGGCAGCACTTGGCGGCGAGCGAGGCGGACGGCCGAAATCTGCGCGGATCGCCGACGACGTCGCACGGGCCGCGCAGGGGTGATGCAGTTCGAGCGTCACCGGCTGATCTATCTCGATCCGGCTCGCTGGAACGAGATACTGGCCGCGTATCCAGCGCTCCGGGAGATGCCGGTGGTGGTCGACTGGGTCGCGGCGGGTTGCCCACTGATCGCGCGACGTCCGGTTTGCGAAGACGCGGCGGGGCTTGTGCCGCTCGGTCTGCCGCTGCCGCCATCGCTCGGCAAACAGCGTTTGGCCTTCGCCGCGCCCGCTGATGCGATCGTGTCCGATGCGCCGCTGCCGTTGCTTGCTGACGCAATGCAGAGCGCGCCAGCGGCGTGGCATGACACCATCGCGGCTCTTGTCGCGCTCGGTCCCGAAACACGCTGCTTCGGTAGTTTGGCGTGGGGGTATTTGACCGGCCTACCGTATCTGTCGGAGACGTCGGATCTGGATGTCGTATGGAAGGTCGCGCACGCCGATGACGCAGCGCGGCTCGCCGCGGCGCTGGAGCGGATCGACACGGAGGCGCCGATGCGACTGGACGGAGAGATCGTGACGCCGGCGGGTCTGGCGGTGCAGTGGCGCGAATGGGCGTCGGATGCGCCCGAGGTGCTGGCGAAGGCGGCGGATGGCAACCGGATGGTCGCGCGTATCGAGATGTTCGCATGACCGCGCTGGCCCGCTCGGCGACGGCTATCGACAGTGACGGCGTCGCCCGGATCGCGACCGACTGCCTCAAGCTGGAGGTCGCGACCTATCCCAAGCCGGGCCTCGTCAGTCCGGTCGATACCGGTGCGCACGACGACATGGACGCGGTGATGATGGACCGCAGCGCCGATGCGCTCGAACCGTTCTTCGCAATGCTCGTCGAAGCCGGCGCGGCGGGAGCAGGAATGGACCGCCTCCGAGCGATCGGGATCGAGGCCGAGGCTGCGATGATGGTGGCGACCGGCGGCGTCAACACGCATCGCGGTGCGATCTTCGGCATGGGATTGCTGTGCGCGGCTACCGGGTTCCGAGCGCGCTACGGTGCCGCCGGTACGCTGGGAGCGATCGTCGCGCAGCGCTGGGGCGCCGAGATCGGACGCGGGCCGGTGCCGCTCCACAGCCATGGCAGCATCGTCGCGCGTCGCCATGCGACCGGCGGCGCCCGCGCGGAGGCCGTCGCCGGCTTCCCGTCGCTCTACCGGACCGCGTTGCCAGCGCTTGCCGAAGGGCGGCGGCTGGCCGCGGCGGGCGATGCGCACCGCGTTCATGCGGTGTTCGCGTTGATCGCCAGCGTCGGCGACACCAATCTTCTCTACCGCGGCGGTCCCGAAGGGCTTGCGTTCGCGCAGACCCAGGCGCGCGCGTTCCTCGAAGCCGGAAGCGTCGCTGACGCCGATTGGTTGGCGCGGGCGACCGCGATCCACCGCGCGTTCACCGTGCGGCGGCTGAGCCCCGGCGGTTGCGCCGACCTGCTCGCGATGGCGCTGTTCGTCGAGGCCTGTGGATGACCCTTGCCCTGCTGTGTTCGGGACAGGGGCGCCAGGGTCGCGAGATGTTCGACCTGTTTGCCGATGCGTCGGCGGCAACGCCGATCCTGACGGCAGCGAGCGCGATGTTGGGGCATGATGTCGTCGCTTTCGTGCGTGATGCCGACGACGCCACGCTTCACACGAACCGGACCAGTCAGATGCTCTGCGTCGCGCGAGGGTTGGCGGCGGCTGCCTGCATCGCTTCGCGAGAACCGCTGCTGGTCGCCGGCTACAGCGTCGGCGAGATGACCGCCTGGGGCGTGGCGGGGCTATGGTCCGCCGAAGAGACGTTGCAACTGACGGCGGTGCGGGCCGAGGCGATGGATGCCGCCGGGGGGGCGGACGACGGCTTAGGGTTCGTCCGGGGGTTGCCTCGCGACACGGTGGAGGCACTCGTTGCGCGGTTCGGGTGCGCGATCGCTATCGTCAATCCGGGCCAGCTGTTCGTGATCGGTGGCGAACAGCGCCAGGTCGGCCTTTGCTGCGAGGCGGCGTTGACGATGGGAGCGTTGTCGGCGCGACCGATCGGAGTGCGCGTCGCATCCCACACGCCGCGCCTGGCGGATGCCGTGGCACCGTTCCGCGCCGCACTGGACGCATCCGAGCTTCGACGGCCTGTTGCAGGACGAACGCTGATCGGTGCGGCGGACGCATCGATCGTTCACGGCGCCCGCTCGCTGGCCGGACTGGCGGGGCAGATCGACACCATGATCGACTGGGCTGCCACGCTCGAGGCGATGGTCGAACGCGGGGTCGACCGGATCCTCGAACTGGGCCCGGGAACGGCGCTCGCCGACATGGTCAGGTCGACCTATCCGACGCTGGACGTGCGCGCAGTCGACGATTTCCGCGGCATCGCGGGGATCGCTTCTTGGGTCGCGCGATAGGCATCGATTGGATTGTTGCGGAATTGTAACAGTACGCAATAAAGTTACGCTTCGGACCCAAAGCGTTTTACAATCCTGACGTCGTCAGACAGGAAACGCTGCATCGGACGCTGGGGGCGTCCGGCTCGGCTCATGGCCGATCAATAGATTTGGGGGACATCCTTTTATGCGCTCGTTCAATCGCGCCCACGCTCGCCTGTGCACCGGCGCTGCGCCGCTCGCCATCCTGCTGAGCCTCAGCTGCCCTGCCTTCGCGCAGACCGCGCCGGCCGATCCCGCGCTGGCACAGACCGACCAGGCTGCCGATCCCGAGGCGCAGGACGTCGTCGTCACCGGTTCGCTGTTCCGCCGCACCAACACCGAGACGCCGTCCCCCGTCACGGTCCTGACCGCGGACACGCTCGCCAAGGCCGGTATCACCACGGCTGCGGAAGCGATCCGTTCGGTCTCGGCCGATAGCGGCGGTTCGATCGGCGTCGGCTTCCAGAGCGGATTCTCGGCCGGTGGCGTCGCAGTGTCGCTGCGCGGCCTCGGCGTGTCGTCGACGCTGGTGCTGGTCGACGGTCTGCGTTCGGCCAACTTCCCGATCAACGACGATGGCCACAACGCCTATGTCGATCTCAACTCGATCCCGTTCAGCCTGATCGACCGCGTCGAGGTGCTCAAGGACGGCGCCTCGTCGACGTACGGCGCGGACGCGATCGGCGGCGTGGTCAACCTGATCCTCAAGAAGCAGTTCACCGGGATCGCCGGCACCGTCGAAGCTGGCGCCAGCAGCCGCGGTGATGCCGCCCGCCAGCGCGCCAACCTGACGATCGGTTACGGCGATTATGCCGACAAGGGCTTCAACGTCTATCTCAACGGCGAATTCCAGCAGGACGGCCGCGTCAGCAACCACAGCCGTGGCTTCCCGTACAACAACCGCGACCTGACCTCGATCGGCGGCAACGACAACAACGGCGCCGACAACTCGCTGACCACCGCAACGCCGAACGCGGTCGTCGTGCAGACCACGCAGACGAACCTCAACAACCCGCTGAGCGGCGGTACCGCGTTGACCAACACCAACTACCGGACGCTGAACCTGACCGATTGCGTCGGTGGCACCTATACCCAGACCGGCGGCGCCAACGGCGTCGGCTGCAAGCATAATCTGGAAGACGAGTATTTCCAGATCGCGCCGTTCCAGCGCAAATACTCGATCAACGGCCGCATCAGCGTACGTCTTGCCGACAACGTCGAGGGCTACCTGACCGGCAGCTATTCGAACAGCTATGTGAGCATCAACAATGGCCCGCGTTCGCTGCGCAACACGCAGCCTTACGGCGGCGCGCCGTCGCTGGCGTCGAGCAACCCCGGCATCGTCCTGCCGGTTTATATCTGCACGGCCGGCATCAATTGCGCGATTGCGGGCGCACCCGGGCGTCAGCTGAACCCGAACAACCCGTTCGCGGCCGCCAACGCCAACACGCCTGGCGCTGGCGCTGCACGCATCTACTATCAGTTCGGCGACATCGACGCGGGCAGCGATCGTACCAACGAAGTCTACCGCTTCGCCGGCGGCCTGCACGGCACGGTGGGTGACGACTGGACCTGGAAGGTCGACGGCGTCTACGCCCGCGACAACCTGGAGATCGTCCAGCGCGGTTACCTGAACATCGCCAACACGCTGAACGCGATCAACACCGGCGCCTACAACTTCGTCAATCCGTCGCTGAACTCGCAGGCGGTCCGCGACTTCGTTTCGCCCGACAAGATCACGCCGTCGCATTCGCAGATGTATTCGCTCGACGCGGCGATCACCAAGCAGCTGTTCGAGCTGCCCGGTGGCCCGCTGATGGTCGCGGTCGGTGGCCAGGTTCGTCGTGAATCTCTCGAGAACAACAACCAGAACGCACTCCTCGACACCTGGGGCCTGACCACCTCGTCGGCGTTCGGCAAGCACACCGTCTCGGCCGGCTATTTCGAGATCCAGGCACCGATCCTCAACATCCTCGAGGTCAATGGTTCGGGCCGCTACGATCATTATTCGGAAGGCTTCGGGCGCTTCTCGCCGAAGATCGGCTTCAAGCTGACCCCGATCAAGCAGATCGCACTCCGCGGCACCTATTCGCAGGGCTTCCGCGCACCGACCTTCGCCGAATCCGGTCCGCGTTCGCAATATGCCGGCTTCGTCACCACGCAGCCCCCGGGCAATTTCTGCGCGCTGCACGGTGGTGCCGCGACGGCGACCAACGCCTGCACGACCGGCGGCAACCCGTACAACCTGTCCTATTCGGTCGGTCGCGGCTTCGTCGGCAACCCCGAACTCAAGCCCGAGACGTCGCGTAGCTTTACCGGCGGCATCATCGTCGAGCCGACCTCGTGGTTCAGCGCGACGGTCGATTACTACAACGTCAAGAAGTCGAACCTGATCGCCAACGGCCCGCTCGCGGGCGATGCCATCGTCGCTTATTACAAGCAGTCGACGCTGGCAGCGGCAACCGCAGCGGTCGCCGCGGTCGGACCGGGCTACACGGTCAACACCATCGACGGTGTCGATCCGGCGTTCCCGAACGCGCTGCCGCGCTTGCTGATCATCAACGCACCGTTCGTGAACGTGAACTTCGACAAGACGTCGGGGCTCGATTTCGCGGCGCAGGCGCGGGTTCCCCTGGGTGACGGGCTTCGCTTCACCAGCCGCGTCGAGGCGACCTACATCATCCAGTATGATCGCCACACCGCGCAGGGCGTGCAGAAATATGCCGGCACGATGGGTCCGTACGACCTGTCGTCGGGCAACGGCACGCCGAACTGGCGCGGCAACTGGCAGAACACGCTCGACCTCGGCAAGCTCTCGCTGACCGCGACGACCTACTATGTCGGCAAGATCAAGGCGATCGCGACCGACCAGGGCAGCCTGGACACGTCGTGCGCCGCCAGCCTGTACAAGTCGTCCGCCGCCGGCGTGCCGACCGACCGGTTCTGCTACGTCAAGCGCTTCATCAACGTCGACCTGAACGCGACCGTCGCCGTGAACGACGACTTCTCGTTCTTCGGCAATGTCGGCAACGTCTTCGGCGCGCGCGCGCCGATCGCACCGGCATCCTATGCAAGCTCGCCCAACTATCTGACCACCTGGCACTATGCCGGGCTGATCGGGCGGACCTTCCGTGCAGGTGCGAACTTCAAGTTCTGATCACGCGGACGATGAGAAATGGAGGGCGGCTTCTTCGGAAGCCGCCCTTTTTCATGCCCGCCGTCGGTGGGTCGGTCAGCGCTGGTCGAGGATCGCCGAGGCGGTGGGCAGGATGCGCGCCAGTCTGTCCGCCCAGTGCGCACAGCCGTCGGGACTGGCGAGCAGGTCCTGGCGGATCTCGATTTCCGCATAGGGTCGCGCGGCGGGATAGGCATGGCGGGGGATCGTGTAGTCGATCTGGTCCATGCGGTATGGCTCGTTGTCGCCGACCACCAGATCGGGCTCGTCGCGCAACACCGCCAGCATCGCCTGCGCGAACCGGGTGTCGCCGCGATCGTGGAGGATGCCGATATGCCAGGGGCGATCGTGCCCGCGCATCGACGGCGTGAAACTGTGCAGCGCAACCAGCGTGGTCGGCACCCCGGCGTCGTCGCGCCGCACCAGTTCGGCCCCGATCGCAGCCTGATAGGGTTCGTGGATCTCGGCGAAACGGTGCGCGCGATCGGCGTCCGACAGGCCGTGGTTGCCGGGAACCGGTGTGCCGTCGCTGATCTCTGCGATCACATCGGGCTGCGCTGCGCTGCGATTGCAGTCGATGACGAGCCGCGAATAGGTCTGGCGGATGAAGGTCGCGTCTATCCGCGCGGCGAGCAGTTCGCCCAGCGTGCCGATGCCGATGTCCCAGCCGATGTGGCGGCCCATGTCGGCGTCGCTGACCCCGAATGTGTCGAGCCGGCGCGGCACGACGTTGCCGGCATGGTCACCGATCAACAGGAAGGGCGAGCCGCCGCCGGGGTTGATGATGCGGACCGGCGGGGCATCGTCGGGTCCAAGCAACGGTTGGTTCGGCCGGATTTTCATGCGACACCCATCGGCAATGCCATTGCTCACTCTTTCCCACGTTACGACCTATACCTACCGCAACCCGGTAGCTTTTGGCGAGCATCGCATCATGGTGCGGCCCCGTGAGAGCTATGACCAGCACCTGATCGACTCGCAGCTGACGATCGGTCCCGAGCCGAGCGACGTGCGCTGGTTGCAGGACGTGTTCGGAAATTCGGTGGCGATCGCAACGTTCGACAAGCGGGCGAAGACGCTGGTGTTCGACAGCCAGATTCGCCTGCAGCACACCCCGGCCGAGCTGCAGCATGTCGATATCGAAGACTATGCGCGGGTCTACCCCTTCACCTATTCGTCCGAGGAAATGCCCGATCTGCTGCGCTCGATCGAGCGACAGCATCACGATCCGCAGCGGCAGATCGACACCTGGGCGCGGCGCTTTGTCGGAACGACGGGGCAGACCGACACGCTCGGCATGCTGTCCGACATGACCGCCGCGATCAAGCGCGAGTTCACCTATGTTTCGCGCGCCGAAAAGGGCACGCAGTCGCCGATCGAGACGCTGACCCGCCGCAAGGGGACGTGCCGCGATTACGCGATGCTGATGATCGAGGCGGTCCGTGCGCTGGGCTTCGCGGCGCGGTTCGTGTCCGGCTACGTCTATAGTCCGCAGCCCGGCGAGCATCGCACCGGCGGAGGGAACACCCATGCCTGGGTGCGGGTCTACCTGCCCGGCTCGGGCTGGGTCGAGTTCGACCCGACCAACGGCATCGTCGGCAACCGCGGGCTCATTAGGGTCGCGGTCGCACGCGACATTTACCAGGCGGTACCGATCTCCGGTACCTGGGCGGGTTTCCCCGGCAGTTTCCTCGACATGACCGTCTCGGTGGACATTTCGGTCGAACCGGGCACGGTGGAACACATATCGCGGGCAGAGCAGGCGTAGGGGGACCGAATCGATGCTGATCCGTACCGGGTACGATATTCGCTACGAGACCGAGGTCGCGACGCCGATGATGGCGATGCTGAGCCTGCATCCATCGCGCAACAAGGATCTGGTCACCTCGCACCGGATCGTCGCCACCCCCGATGTTCCGATGTACGATTATCTCGACGGCTTCGGCAACGTCTGCACCCGCGCGACGGTGCCCGCGGGCGGCCTGACGCTGTCGTGCGACTTCACGGTTCATGACGACGGGCTGCCGGATGCGGTGGTGCCCGATGCGATCCAGCACGCGGTCGAGGACCTGCCCGACGACGTGCTGATGTTCCTGCTCGGCAGCCGCTATTGCGAGACCGATCGGCTGTCGGAGACCGCGTGGTCGCTGTTCGGGCATATGCCCGCGGGGTGGGCGCGGGTGCAGGCGATCGTCGACTTCGCGCACCACCATGTCCGGTTCGGCTATCAGTTCGCGCGCCCGACCAAGACCGCATGGGACGCCTATCAGGAACAGCAGGGGGTGTGCCGCGACTTTGCGCATCTGGCGATCACGCTGTGCCGGTGCATGAACATCCCGGCTCGCTATTGCACCGGGTATCTCGGCGATATCGGCATTCCGGCGTCGGATGCGCCGATGGACTTCTCGGCATGGTTCGACGTCTATTTGGGCGGCGCCTGGCACGTGTTCGATGCGCGCCATAATATGCCTCGAATCGGACGCGTGCTGATGGCGCGGGGTCGCGATGCTACCGACACCGCGCTGACCACGACGTTCGGGCCAGCGCGGCTGGTCGGGTTCGACGTGCATACCGACGAGGTCCGCGACTGACGCGGATTTGACTTGTGAGGGGAGGGCGGTTCGTGCGAACGGCGACGCGACTTAAATTGCTGCGATGCACAACATGACGACGACACCCGACGCGCCTGCCAACACGAACACGTTGTTGTTGCAGGCGATCGCGCTGCGCAAATGCGTGGGCGTGACCTACAACAAGACGCGGATGATCCTGGCGCCGCATATCCTGTACACCCGCCACGACGACGTGTTCGTCGACGCGGTTGCGCTGGAGCGCGATGGCCAGCCGCCCAAGGAGTTCAAGATCGGCACGTTCAAGATTGCCGGCCTGAACGACGTCGAGGTTACCGATCGGTCGTTCCAGCCGGACAAGATCTTCAACGCGAACGACATCAAATATGATGGCGTGACGCTGTTCGTGGTCTGACGGAGGCTGGCCCAACCCCGTCATACTGACGTACTACTTCCGTCATCCTGACGAAAGTCAGGACCCAGAGTTACGGACGCTGTGCTGCTTGGCTCTGGGTCCTGACTTTCGTCAGGATGACGGAGGGGTGGGTAGGGCGCTCGTCACCATCGGCGTGATGCGATCGGCGATCTTCGCGACGCCCTTCGGATTGGGGTGGACCCGGTCGGCCTGCATCAGCCCGGCGTTGCCGATCACCCCGTCGAGGATGAACGGATACAACGTCGCTTGATACTTGGCCGCAAGATCGGTCCAAATGTCATTGAACTGCTTCGTATAATCTACGCCCAGGTTGGGCGGCGCCATCATCCCCGTCAGCATCACCGGGATATTCCGGCGGCGCAGTTCCTCCAGCATCGCGGTCATGTTCGCGCGCGTCTCAGCGGGCGCGATCTGGCGCAGCACGTCGTTCCCGCCCAGCCCGATCAGGACCAGGTCCGGCTTGCGCGGCAGATTGTCGAGCGCGAAGACGAACCGCTGCCGCCCCGCCGCGCTGGTATCGCCCGACACTCCCGCGTTGACGATCGTCGCATTGACGCCGCCCTGCCGCAGTCGCGCCTGGATCGCGTCGGGCAGGCTCTGCCCCCGATCGAGCCCGTAGCCTGCGTACAGGCTGTCGCCGAATGCCAGGATCAGCCGCGACGGTCCCTTCGGCGCGGCAACCGGCGTAACGATCGGGCCGGTCACTGCGGTCGGGACCGGCGCGGGAATTTCCACGGTCCGATCGCACCCGGCCAACAGTGCCGCTTGGACAAGTAGGGCTGCCGCCGCATAGAGGCGCTTTCGCTGCAAGATGATGATCTCCATGACCGAACCTGCACCCGATATGGTCATCGCCG
Source organism: Sphingomonas sp. R86521 (assembly GCF_042466235.1). Taxonomy (NCBI): domain Bacteria; kingdom Pseudomonadati; phylum Pseudomonadota; class Alphaproteobacteria; order Sphingomonadales; family Sphingomonadaceae; genus Sphingomonas; species Sphingomonas sp. R86521. Next base: position 2,035,737 of record NZ_JAXHBY010000001.1, read on the forward strand.
CGCGCGATGTCACGCTGACCCTGGGCACCGGCACCGCCGCGACCGCGATCCTGAAGGGTATCGACCTGGAGGTCGGGCGCGGGACCAGCGTGGCGCTGCTGGGCCCGTCGGGGTCGGGCAAGTCGTCGTTGATGGCGATCCTGTCCGGACTGGAGCGTGCCAGCGGAGGGCAGGTGTCGGTGACCGGTCTCGATTTCGGTGCGCTCGACGAGGATGCGCTGGCGATCGCGCGGCGCGGGCGGATCGGGATCGTGCTGCAGGCCTTTCACCTGTTGCCGACGATGACCGCGCTGGAGAATGTCGCGGTGCCGATGGAACTGGCCGGGATCGCCCATGCGTTCGCGCGGGCCGAGGCGGAACTCGCTGCAGTCGGGCTGGCGCATCGCATCCACCATTATCCGACGCAATTGTCGGGCGGCGAACAACAGCGCGTAGCGATCGCCCGCGCGCTCGGACCGCGTCCGGCACTGGTCTTCGCCGACGAACCGACCGGCAACCTCGATGCTGCGACCGGCGCGGCGGTGATGGATCTGTTGTTCGAGCGTCGCGCGGCAGCCGGGGCGACGCTGGTGATCATCACCCATGATCCGGTGCTGGCGGCACGGTGCGACCGGGTCGTCGAGCTTGGCGATGGCCGGATCGTCGCGGACCGCGCCGCATGAACGACTGGCGGCTGGCGTGGCGACTCGCGCGGCGTGAACTCAACCTGCGGTTCCGGGGACTGCGGCTGCTTCTGGCGTGCCTGTTCCTCGGCGTCGGCGCGCTCGCTGCGATCGGCAGCCTGACGCGCGCGATCGACGACGAACTGGCGCGACGCGGCAGCGCGATCCTGGGCGGCGACGTCGAATTCGCCGCGTCGCAACGCACCGCGACACCGACCGAGCACGCGGCGATGGCGCGGTTCGGCACAGTGTCGGATACCGTGCGGATGCAGTCGATGGCGGTCCGCGGCACGACCAGCGTCCCGATCGAGCTGAAGGGCGTCGATGCCGCCTATCCGTTGTACGGCACGCTCGCAGTGCGTGGCGGTGGGTCGGCAGCCGTTCGTGATCCGCGCACGGTATGGATCGTGCCGGCACTGGCACAGCGGCTCGGCGTCGCGCCCGGTGCGACCGTCCGCCTGGGCTCCGCGGATTTTACGGTAGGCGGCATCGTCACGGATGAGCCCGACCGGCTGGGGGAGGGCTTCACGTTGGGCCCGGTCGCGATCGTATCGCTGGCCGGGATCGCACGGACCGGACTGATCCAGCCGGGCAGCCTGTACGAAAGCAAATACCGAATCCGCATGCCCTCAGCGGCCTCGCCCCAGACCGCAGCGGACCGGATGAAGGCGGCATTTCCGGCGGCCGGGTGGGAGGCCAAGACCCGCGATCGCGCCGCGCCCGGTGCCGAACGCTTCATCGACCGGATGGGCCAGTTCCTGCTGCTGGTCGGACTGTCGGCGCTGGTGATCGCGGGCATCGGCGTCGGCAACGGGGTGTCGTCGTACCTCGCCGCGCGTCGCAGCAGCATCGCCGCGCTGAAGGTGCTGGGCGCGACGTCGGGCATGATCGCGCGGATCTATGTGCTGCAGGTCGCGGTGGTGTCGGCGATCGGCATCGCCGCCGGACTGGTCGCGGGTGCGCTGGCGGTGCCGTTGCTGGTCACGCTGGCCGGCGACGTGCTGCCGGTCGCGCCGAGCTTCGCGGTCCAGCCGGTGCCGCTCGCGCTCGCCGCCGCCTATGGCATGCTGATCGCGCTCGCCTTCACCGCGCCGCCGCTGATCGAAGCCGGCAGCATCCCGGCCGCCGGGCTGTTGCGCGGGACGTTCGGGCAGCGCCCGGTGCCGCTGCGGCGGACGCTGCCCTGGGTGCTGGGCGCAGGCGCGGCGATCGTCGCGCTGGCGCTGGGTACCGCCGAACAGCCCTGGTTGAGCGCAGGGTTCCTCGCCGCCGTGACGGGCGTGCTGCTGGTACTGGCGGGGTTCGGCTGGGCGGTACGTCGCGGTGCAGCCCTCCTGCCGCGACCACGAAGGCCGTTGCTGCGGCTTGCCGTCGCGGCGCTGTACCGTCCGGGCGCACGGACCGGGACACTGGTCGTGGCCCTGGGGCTGGGTCTCACGCTGTTCGTGCTGCTCGCCGCGATCCGCACCAGTATCGACGCCAATATCGCGCGCACCGTGCCGCAGCGCGCGCCGGCGCTGTTCGCGCTCGATGTTCCGCCCGACCGAGAAGCCGAGTTCCGCCGCACGATCGAGGGTGTCGCGATCCATCCGGTGATCCGCACCGTGCCGGCGATGCGCGGCACGATCACCGGCTATGGCACCACGCGGGTCGCAGACCTGAAGACGCTGCCCGAGGGGGCGTGGGCGCTGCGCGGCGAGCGCGGCCTGACCTATTCCGCGACGTTGCCCGAGGGTAGCGAACTGACCGCCGGCCGGTGGTGGCCGCGCAACTATGCCGGCCCGCCGCTAGTGTCGATCGACTCGAAGCTGGGCGAGATACTGCACCTCAAGATCGGCGACCCGATCAGCTACAGCTTGCTCGGCGTCGAGCGCAGCGCACGGATCGCGTCGTTCCGGCGGATCAGCTGGGATACGCTGGGGTTCAATTACGTCATGGTGTTCTCGCCCAACGCGATTCGTGACGCGCCGCATAATCTGGCTGCGACGATCGACCTCGCGCCGGGGCAGGAGGGCCTGGTGATGCGGGCGCTCCTGCCGCGCTTCCCGTCGGTGTCGGTCATCGAGGTGCGCGGCGTCATCGGCCAGATCCGCGACATCGTGACGCAGATGGCGACCGCGATCACCGCCGCCGCCTCGGTCGCGATCCTCGCCGGCATCGCGGTGCTGATCGGCGCGATCGCTGCGGCGCGGGAGGCGCGCACCTATGACGGCGTGATCCTGCGGACGCTGGGCGCGACGCGGTTGCAGGTGCTGGGCGTCCAGGCGCTCGAATATGCATTCCTCAGCGTGGTGCTGTCGGCGCTGGCGCTGCTGCTTGGGCTCGGCGGGGCGTGGTACGTCGTCACCCAGCTGTTCAGCTTTCAGTGGCTGCCCGACTACGGCGTGGTGCTTGCGACCCTGGTCGGCGGCGCGGTGATGACGATGGCGATCGGACTGATCGGCGCGTGGCCGATCCTCGGCGCGCGACCCGCCAGCGCGCTGCGGCAACTTTGACCGCGGCACGGACATAAGCGCCGCACGCAGCGTTGGCTGGCAGGCCCGGCGCTTGGACGCGGGATGACAGGGAAAACGATGTGACGACGACTGCCAACGATCCCGCCGAAAATCGTGCGGCTGACAGCCCGCTGAAGATGTCCGGCGGCACATGGTGGCAGGTGCTGAAGCGCGCCTGGGCCGAGTCGAACGACGACAATATCGGCCTGATCGCCGCCGGGATCGCGTTCTACGGCTTCACCACGATCGTCCCGGTGCTCGCGTCGATCGTGCTGATCTACGGCCTCGTCGCGGACACCAGCACGGTGGTGTCCAACATCCGCGCGCTGTTCGGCGTGCTGCCCGACGACGCCGCGCGGTTGATCGGCGATCAGTTGGCGACCGTGGTCGGCACGTCCGAAGGCAAGAAGGGTTTTGGCCTGATCATCGCGCTCGGAATCGCGCTGTACGGCGGGACCAAGGGTGCCTCGTCGGCGATCACCGGGCTCAACATCGCCTATGAGCAACGCGAGACGCGCGGCTTCGTCGCGTTGAACCTGCTCGCGTTCGGCGTGACGATCGGCGCAGTGGTCCTGGCGCTCGCGGCCGCGCTGTCCACCGCCGCGTTCGCGCTGATCGACAGTCTGATCCCCGGCGCGCCGGAGATCGTGCTGACGGGCGTCCGACTGGCCAGCTACGCGGTGTTGGCCCTGTTCGCGATGACGGCGGCGGCCTGCCTCTACCGGTTCGGGCCGAATCGCGAAAAGGCGAAATGGGTGTGGCTGACGCCGGGATCGGTCGCGGCGACGTTGGTCTGGCTGGCGGCGACGTTGGGGTTCGGCTTCTACGTGTCCCGGTTCGGGAATTACGGCGCGACCTATGGATCGCTGAGCGCCGTGATCGTGCTGCTGACCTGGCTGTGGCTGTCGGCGTACGTCTTTCTGCTCGGCGCCGAACTCAACGCCGAGCTCGAACGCCAGACGTCCAGCGATACGACCACCGGCCCGGCGCGGCCGATGGGCGAACGCGGCGCGGTCGTCGCCGACACGGTGGCGAGCGCTGCTATCGCAGAGGATCCTGCACCGGTTCCGAAGCAGCCGGGCCTCGTGCTCACCAGCGCCCAGGTCAGCGCAGCGACCCGACTGATCGGTCCGCGCATCGGCGTCCCGGCCACCCTGCTGGCAGCAGGCGGGCTGGGCGCGTTACGGCGGGGATCGCCGCGCAACGGTCTGCTGCTGCTCGCGGCCGGCGCGATCCTGGCCTGGACCACGCGTCCGGCACGCCCGAAAAGCCCCAAACGAAATGCCTAGCCCGAAAATCTTCTTCGACGGCGGATGCCGGCCCAATCCAGGGCGGATGGAAACCGCGGTCGTCGTGCGCGGTGTCGCCTATATCGAGGACGATCTGGGCCACGGCACCAACAGCGACGCCGAATGGCTGGCGGCGATACACGCGCTGAAGGTCGCGCTGTTACTGGGCGAGCGCGACGTCCGGCTACTGGGCGATTCCGCGCTGATCGTTGGTCAGGTGAACGGCACGCGCAAATGCCGGACACCCGAACTTGCCGCCTATCGTGCGCAATTCCTGGCACTTGCCGGCCAACTGTCCAGCGTGCGCATCCGGCAGATCGGTCGAGCGCAGAACCTCGCCGGCATAGCACTCGACCGCCGTCGTCGCTAACCGGCCGCGCCGCGGACACGCCGCCGCACGCCATGGGTTAGACGGCGCGACAAAGCATGCTAACGTAACGATATCGACGGCTATGCCTCGGGCGCTGTCGGCTGGTGGATACGTGCGCTCCCGCCCTAATACAGCGGGAGAATTGAGTTGGATGACTCGACCAGTCCGCTTGCGCTCATGGTGCGCAAGCTTGAGATTCATACGCCATTACAGCCCTCCGATCGTGCCGCGCTGCTGGCGCTGCCGCATACGATCAGGACGTACGACCCGTCCGCCTATCTGGTGCGCGAGGGCGAGGCACCCGAGCATTGCGCGGTGCTGCTGTCCGGGTTCGCCTATCGCCAGAAGCTGACCGGATCGGGGATGCGGCAGATCGTGTCGATGCACGTACCGGGGGACGCGCTGGACTTCCAGCATCTGTTTCTCGCCGTCGCCGATCATAACGTTCAGACGCTCACGCGCGCCGATGTCGCGACGATCCCGCGCCCAGCATTACGCGAGCTCGCACGATCGCACGCGGCGATCGGCAACGCGATCTTCGTCGCCACGCTGATCGAGGGATCGATCGCGCGCGAATGGGTGCTGAATATCGGCCGGCGCGACGCGCGGTCGCGGCTCGCGCACCTGTTATGCGAGTTCGCGGTCCGGCTCGACGTGCTCGGGCTGTCCGGCGACCACGGCTATGAGCTGCCGATGAGCCAGGAGCAGCTCGCCGACGCGCTGGGGCTGACCGCGGTGCATGTGAACCGCACGATCAAGTCGCTTGAAACGGATGGGTTGATCACCCGTAATCGGCGGCGGATCAGCTTCCCGCGCTGGGACGCGCTACGCGACCTCGCCGACTTCTCGACCCGCTACCTTCATCTGGAGCACGCGAACTAACGCGCCCGTGCGATCGCCGCGAGCACCGTCGCGGCGAGTTCGGGGCGGCAGATCAGCAGGTCGGGCAGCAGCGGGTCGGCGCAGTTGTAAACCAGCGGCGACCCGTCGATCCGCGATGCATGAAGACCCGACGCCAGCGCGACGGCGGCGGGCGCGCAATTGTCCCACTCATATTGGCCGCCGTCGTGCAGGTAGATTTCGGCCCGGCCATCGACCACCGCCATCGCCTTCGCCCCGGCCGATCCCATCGCGATCATCGGCGTGCCCATCGCCAGCGCCACGGTCCGGGCGATCTCCGGCGCGCGCGATCGGCTGACGACCATGCGCGGCGGGGTCTGTGCGGCGGGAAGTGGGAGGTGTACGTCGTCGGTGGTATGCACCGCGCCCCGCGCCGGCACCGCGACCGACCCGACCCGTGGCCGTCCGTCGATCGCTAGGCCGATATGCACCGCCCAGTCATCGAGCCCTTCGGCATATTCGCGCGTACCGTCGAGCGGGTCGACGATCCACACCCGGCTGGCGGCACAACGTGCCTGGTCGTCGAGCGCTTCCTCCGACAGCACGAAGTCGTCGGGACGCGCCTCGCGCAACCGCGCGATGATCAGCGTGTTCGCCTCGCGGTCGCCGATATTGCCCAGCTCCTTGCCGGACGCCCCGCCACGTGCGCGGATATCCTGCAGCAACGCCCCGGCTTCGAGCGCGATCAATCGTGCGAGTTCGGCGTCGGTCAAAGGTCGTGGCTCCATACACCCATGATATGCTCGACGATCCGCTCGGCCGCCGCTTCGGGGCTTTCACGGCGGGTATCGACACGGATATCGGCGTTCTGCGGGGGCTCATAAGGGCTGGAAATGCCGGTGAAGTTCGCGATCTCGCCGGCCCGCGCCTTGGCGTACAGGCCCTTCACGTCGCGTGCCTCGGCGAGTTCCAGCGGCGTGTCGATGAAGATCTCGACGAAATTGTACGCGCCGACCAGTTCGCGAACCATCTGCCGCTCGGCACGAAACGGGCTGATGAACGCGGTCAGGACGATCAAACCCGCATCGGTCATGAGTTTGGCGACCTCGGCGACGCGGCGGATGTTCTCGACACGATCGGTATCGGTGAACCCAAGGTCCTTGTTGAGGCCGTGGCGGATGTTGTCGCCATCGAGCAGGAAGCTGTGGCGGCCGAGCGCATGCAGCTTCTTCTCGACGAGGTTGGCGATCGTCGACTTGCCCGAGCCGGACAGCCCGGTGAACCACAGGACCTTCGGCGTCTGCCCCTTCTGCGCGGCGTGCGCGTCGCGGGTGATGTCGATCGACTGCCAGTGGACGTTCTGCGCGCGGCGCAGCGAGAAGTGCAGCATCCCCGCCGCGACGGTCGCGTTGGTCGCGCGGTCGATCAGCACAAAACCGCCGAGATCGGACCCTTCGGCATAGGGTTCGAACACGATCGCGCGGTCGGTATAGACCTCCGCCACGCCGATATCGTTCAGCTGCAGGGTCTTGGCGGACAGTTCGGCCTGCGTGTTGACGTCGACGACGTGGCGCGGCGGCTGGATGGTGGCGCCGACGACCTGCGTACCGAGCTTCAGCGCATACCCACGACCGGGCGTCAGCGCGGTGTCCGACATCCAGACGATGGTCGCGAGGAACTGATCGGCGACCTGCGGCGGCGCGTCGGCCGCCGCGATGACGTCGCCGCGCGAGCAATCGACTTCGTCGGCCAGCACCAGCGTCACGGACTCGCCCGCCACCGCTTCGGGACGGTCGCCGCCCATCGCGACGATCCGGGCAACCGTGGTCGTCTTGCCCGACGGTACGATCCGTACCGCGTCGCCCGGCCGGACCACGCCGCTCGCGATCATCCCGGCGAAGCCGCGGAAGTCGAGGTCGGGGCGGTTGACCCATTGCACGGGCAGTCGGAACGGCTTCGCCTGCCGCGCATCGGCATCGATCGCGACGGTCTCGAGATGCGCGAGCAGCGGCGACCCGGCGTACCAGGGCATCGTCGCGGCATGCTCGGCGACGTTTTCGCCGGTCAGCCCCGACAACGGGATCGCGGTGAAACGCTCGATGCCGATCGACGTCGCGAAGGTGCTATAATCTGCGACGATCGCGTCGAAGGTCGCCTGGTCGTGGCCGACCAGGTCCATCTTGTTCACCGCCAGCACGATCTTGCGAATGCCGACGAGGTGCGCGAGATAGCTGTGCCGGCGGGTCTGCGTCAGCACGCCCTTGCGCGCGTCGATCAGGATGACCGCGAGGTCGGCGGTCGAGGCGCCTGTGACCATGTTGCGGGTGTATTGCTCGTGCCCGGGGGTGTCGGCGACGATGAACTTGCGCTTCTCGGTCGAGAAGAACCGATAGGCGACGTCGATCGTAATGCCCTGTTCGCGCTCGGCGGCAAGGCCGTCGACGAGAAGTGCGAAGTCGATGTTCTGGCCTTGGGTGCCGACGCGCTTCGAATCCGCTTCCAGCGCGGCCAGCTGGTCCTCGAAGATCGTCTTCGAATCATACAGCAACCGGCCGATCAGCGTCGACTTGCCGTCGTCGACCGACCCGCAAGTGATGAACCGCAGCATCGATTTGTGCGCATGCGTGTCGAGATAGGCGTCGATATCGGACGCGATGAGGGTTTCGGGGGTGTAACCCCGGCCTTCGCCTGTTGCCTGAGAAAGGGTGGGCGGCCGGTTCGCAATATCGTTGGACGCCATTAGAAATACCCCTCGCGCTTCTTTTTCTCCATGCTTGCGGTCTGGTCATGGTCGATCGCACGGCCCTGGCGTTCGCTGGTGGTGGTGAGCAGCATTTCCTGGATCACCTCGGACAGGGTCGCTGCTTCGCTCTCCACCGCGCCGGTCAGCGGATAGCAGCCCAGCGTGCGGAACCGGATCGATCGCTGGACCGGTACTTCGCCTGGCGCGAGCCGGAAGCGCTCGTCGTCGACCATCAGCAGCATCCCGTCGCGCTCGACGGTCGGGCGCGGCGCGGCGAAATACAGCGGCACGATCTCGATTCCCTCGGCGAGGATGTACTGCCAGATGTCGAGCTCGGTCCAGTTCGACAACGGGAACACGCGGATGCTCTCGCCCTTCGCAATGCGGGTATTGTAGAGCCGCCAAAGTTCCGGACGCTGCGCCTTGGGATCCCAGCCGTGGCTGGCCGAGCGGAACGAGAAAATGCGTTCCTTGGCGCGGCTCTTTTCCTCGTCGCGCCGCGCGCCGCCGAACGCTGCGTCGTAGCCGCCCGCGGTCAGCGCCTGCTTCAGCCCTTCGGTCTTCCACATGTCGGTGTGGCGGCTGCCGTGGTCGAACGGGTTGATGCCCTGTTCACGCGCTTCCGGGTTGGTGTGGACGATCAGCTCCATCCCCGCCTCGGCCGCGGCGCGGTCGCGCAGATCGTACATCGCGCGGAATTTCCAGGTCGTGTCGACGTGCAGCAGCGGGAAGGGCGGACGCGCGGGGAAGAACGCCTTCTTCGCCAGATGCAGCATCACCGCGGAATCCTTGCCGACCGAATACAGCATCACCGGGCGTTCAGCCTCGGCAACGACTTCGCGCAGGATGTGAATGCTCTCGGCTTCGAGGCGCTGGAGGTGAGTCAGAGTCATTGCTGACCGCAGATAAGCACCATTCCGGCGCACGCGACCAATTAATCCTGTTGGCCGCAAAAGCCAGCTAGTCGGGATGGCGCCGGTCGAGCGAATCCAAGATCATGCCGCCTGCCATGAATACGGCGATCGGGCAGCAGGCGAACAGCATCCAGCCGCCATAGCCAGGGTATTGCTGGAGGTAGTGAACACCGCGTTCCGCCGCCCCGAGGCCGAGGCCGTAGATCACGAGAAACGCCTCGAACTTGGTCTTGATGATGAACAGGCGTTTGACACGGTGCCACATGCCGTCGGCTATGCAACACGCGTGCCAGTGGCGGAAACGCGTGCTTTGCAAGCTCCCCCGAATGGTTAACTGTCAATTAACCCGACAAGATCGAGCGTTTCCAGCAGCATCTCGCGCGCGCGCTCGATCCGCGCGATAAGGTCGGCCTCGCCGATCGCGTCCGGCGCGATATGCTCTGGCCAATAGGCGGTGACGACCTCGGCGATACTGTCGAGCTTGGCGTGGTCCACCAGGAACCGCCGGTCGACCGTTGCCGGATCGCAGACGACGCGCAGACGCAGGCAGGCCGGGCCGCCGCCATTGGCCATCGATTCGCGAACGTCGACGATCTTCAACTGGCGGATCGGACCATTGCCGGCGACATGGTCCTGCAGCCAGGCCCATACCGCCGGGTTGTCGCGCGCTTCCTCGGGCAGGACCAGCGTCGGGCCGTCCGCGGTCGTCACCAGCTGCGCGTTGAACAAATAGGACGAGACGGCGTCCGCGAGGCTCACGCGATCCGCCGGTACCTCGACGATCTCGACCTCGGGCATCGCGCGAGTCAGCTCCGCGTAGAAACGGTCCTTGTCTGCAAAGGCCTGCTCGTGCGCGAACAGCACGCGCTCGTTGGCGACCGCGACGACATCGTTGTGGAACGCGCCTGCGGCGATCGCTGCCTCGGACTGCGCCACGAACAGCGTGCGCGTCGGGTCGAGGCGATGCGCGCGCGCGACGGCTTCGCTCGCCTCGCGGTGCTGGCGCGCCGGGAAGGGGCCGCCGGGGACGCCGTAGACGAAGATCTCGACGCCGGCCGCGTCATGCGCGGCGCAAAGCCGCATATGGTTCGCCGCACCTTCGTCGCCGAACGGCGCCGGCACGGGGCCGTGGATTCGGAAGGCGGGGTCGGCGAACGCGACGATGAGCTGCTGCAGTGTCTCGCGCGATTCATGGCTGCGATGCGGCATCGTCATCAGGTTGGCGACGGTGAGGTGGCATATTCCGTCTGCGGTATCGGCTGCCGGGCTGACCGTGGCTGCGTTCGCGGCCCACATCGCCGAGGCGGACATCGCCTGCGCGCGCAGATGATCTGGCGCGGTGGCGTAGTCTGTCGCCAGTGATCCCAACCACAGCCGGTTCGGTCGTCGGTGTGGGAGCAGAATCCCCTGGACCAGACCCAGATCCAGGTTCGCGCGCATCTTCGCGATGCCCTGCAACGCGGCGGCACGCGGGTATGCGACTGCGCCGGCGTTGCGCGTTGCGGCGAGGTTGCCGGGACTGAGCCCGGCGTAGTTGTGGCTTGGGCCGATCAGCCCGTCGAAGTTGATTTCAGCCGTCATGGAAACCCCGCGAATCAAACCGTCGTCATCCTGACGAACGTCAGGACCCAGGGTAACGGGTGGCAGCGCCTGTTACCCTGGATCCCGGGTCGAGCCCGGGATGACGATGGGGGGTGCGTAACCAGCATTACAACCGTGCCACGTGCAGCACCTTATCGCCGGGGCCGACCCCGAGCACGTTCGCGCAGGCTTCGCTCAATCCGATGCCGTCCTCCGTTGTGCGGACATCCCCGAACGCACAGCGGAAATCGCCGAGCGTGCCGCACGCTACCAGCGATGCCACGCCGCCATCGCTCGTGATCGTGGCCACCCGCGCTTCTCGTGCGTCCGCGATGGCGCGGACGGTGTCGGTGCGCGCGGTCATCGTCGGGCCGCCGTCGAAGATGTCGATGTAATTGTCGAACGAGAATCCCTCGTTCTCCAGCATGCGCATCGCTGCGCGGCCCGAGGGATGCGGCAGGCCGATCGCGGCGCGCGCGGTTTCGGACAGCATCGCTGTGTAGATCGGATGCTTGGGCATCAGGTCGGCGATGAACTGGTGGCCGTTGACCGCGTTGAACTGGTCCGCGTCCTGGAAATTCATCCCGAAGAAGCGTCCTGCCAGACCGTCCCAGAACGGCGATCCGCCGGCTTCGTCGATGATCCCGCGCAGTTCGGCCAGCACCCGGTCGGCGAAGCGCGCGCGATGCGCCTTGATGAACAGATAGCGGCTGCGCGCGAGCAGCAGGCCCAGGCCCCCGGCGCGTTCGCCGGGATGCAGGAACAGGCCACCGACTTCGCTGGCGCCCTCCAGATCGGTCGCCAGCGTCAGCATGTCGGCGCGGAACGTGCGGTTCAGCTCCTTGCTGTGCTGCGTCAGCGTGCCGATCCGGTAGCTGTAGAACGGCCAACTCTGCCCGACCTGCGTGAAGATCTGGCAGGTGCCGCGAACCTCTCCGGTCTGCGTGTTCTCCAGCATGAGGACGAACAGCTCGTCCCGGACCCCCTGGTCGGTGCGCGCGAAGGCCGCGTGGCTGCGCTCGAGCTTCGCGGTAAGCGCCCGACGATCGGGCGGCAGGTTGGTGAACCCGCCCCCGGTCAGCTTCGCCATTTCGTAGAGATGCTGCAGGTCGTCGTCGACCGCGGCGCGGATGCGGAAACTCACAGGCGTCCCTCGGCGATGCGCAGGATGGTGACCGCGGACAACGCGGCGCGCTCGGCCAGGCTGTCGGGTATGAGAAATTCGTCGACCGAATGGATCGCGCCACCGCGGACGCCCATCGTATCGACCACCGGCACGCCGGCGGCGGCGATGTTGTTGCCGTCGCAGACACCGCCGGTCGCCTTCCACGCGATGTCGAGCCCCAGGTCGCCGCCCGAAGCCTTGACGAGACCGAACAACCGCGCGGCGCCGGCGTCGATCGGTTTCGGCGGACGGTTGAAGCCGCCATGCACGCTGACCGTGACGTCATGGTCTGCGGCGACCGTCGCGGTGACCGAATCGACGTGCGAGCGGGCGCGGGCGATATCGTCCAGCGTCGCAGGGCGGAAATTGACGCGGAGCACCGCGAGATCGGGGACGACGTTGTTCGGTCCACCACCCTCGATCCGCGCCGGGTTCACGGCGAGCTCAGGTCCGGCGGCCTTGGCGAGGCGCACTGCGATATCGGCCGCGGCGACGACCGCGTTGCGGCCGTCCTCCGGGTTGCGCCCAGCATGCGCGCTGCGCCCCCGGACGACGATCGAGAAGTTTCCCGTGCCGCCGCGTGCCCCGGCCAGCGTCCCGTCGGCAAGCGCGGGTTCGTAAGTCAGTGCCGCGACCTTGCCACGCGCGGCGGCAGCAAGCAGCGCGGCGGACGAGAACGAGCCGGTCTCCTCATCGGAATTGATCACGACGTCGTAACCGAGCTCGGATCCGCTCGCCTCGACCGCACGCAGCGCCGCTAGCATCACCGCCAGCCCGCCCTTCATGTCGGCGACGCCCGGACCGTTGAGCGTACCGTCCTCACATGTCCGCAGCGTCTGGAACGGATGATCGACCGGATACACCGTGTCCATGTGACCCGTAAGCAGCATGCGTACCGGGGCATCCGGCCGGACCGTAACGCGGAGGTGATGACCATGATCGAGCGCCAGAACCGATCCGTCCGCTCCAACGCTTTCGGCAGGGTCGGGGGGAACCAACGTCACATCACCGGGGAGTACCGCGAACTCATCCGCGAGCATCGCCGCCATGGTCTTCAGTCCGTCGAGGTTCCGCGTGCCGCTGTTGATACTGGCCCAGGCCTCGACCTGCGCCAGCATCGGCGCTGCGCCAGCATGCGCCACGGCGTCCCGCTCGGTAGTTGAAAGTCCCGTCATCCGATCAACCTAGCGGCGCTCGGCACGCTAGGCCACCGTCAGAAGCTATAGACCAATGCAGCACGGCTGGTGGTGTCGGTCGACACCGACCCGACCGGCGGGGTGCTTTCATACTGGAAATTGTAGGACACGGAGGCCGAAAGGGGGCCGATCAACTTCGCCGTCAACGCGGTGGTGCCGCTGACCGTGCTGTTGTCGCGCTGGACATAGGCGGAGGCGAGCTGGCTGACGGTCAGGCCTTTGGTCAGGCGCCAGCTGAAGTCGACCGTCCCGCGCGCGGCGATGCTGCTCTGCACGACCGCGTCGGTGAATTCGGTGTAGCGATACGCCGGTCCGAGCTCGAGATCGAGCTTGGTCCGCGGCGTCTTCAGCACGCTGTAGCCGGCACCGACCGAGGTCGAATAGCGGTTGTCGTAGCCGAGGAACCGGTCGCTCTCATACTGCGCCGCACCGTAGATATAGGCGCGATCGTCGATCTTGAAATTGGGTTCGTACGAGGCGAGGTAGTGCTCACGCACGGTGATGTCGTTGTTGGCCTGGAAGTCGGCCTGGGCGTGGAATTTCTGCCGCCAGCGCAGGCCCTCGCGGGTCAGGTCGATCACCGCGCTGCCGCCCGCGGTGTCGGAGTTGCCAGTCGTCAGATACCCGCCGACCTCGGCCTTGCCGCGCCACAGATCGAGGAAGTTCGCCTGGCGGATCACCGCGGTTCGCTGCGCGGCGCGATCCGCCTTCCACTTCTCCGCGATCGCGAGGACCGCGTCGCCGCTCAGCGGATCGGCCGCGCGGGCGTATTTCACGATGGTCGAGACATCGGCCTCGTTACCGGACTCGAGCGCAGCATCGAGCATCGCGCGGATGTTCTCGGGGATCATGACGGAGCCGGGATCCGCCGCATTGCCCATCAGCAGCGGCGCCACCAGCAGCGGGGCGAGGATAAGCAACAGTCGGCGCACGCCTTGCCCTAGCGAGCGCCGACTGGCTTGGGAACCATTCAGCGGCCGGTCGTTGCGCCGAGGTGTGGCGCGAAGGCGTCGAGTACCTTTTCGTACAGCGTCTTCTTGAACGGCACGATCGTAGCCGGCAGCATTTCGGGCTCCATCCAGCGCCAGCTGCGGAACTCGGGATGGGCGGTGGCGATGTCGATATCCGTATCGGTGCCGAGGAAGCGATACAGGAACCAGCGCTGGCGTTGCCCGCGCCATTTGCCCTTCCACGCCTTACCGATCAGTTCAGGCGGCAGATCATAGGTGAATTCGCCCGGCGCCTCGGCGATCAGTTCGACATGCTCGGGCGCGACGCCGGTTTCCTCGCCGAGTTCGCGCAACGCCGCGGCTTGCGCGTCCTCGCCGGGATCGATCCCGCCCTGCGGCATCTGCCAAGCCTCGATCGTGGTATCCAGGCGCTGGCCGACGAACACCTTGCCCTCGGCATTGATCAGCATCACGCCCGCACAGGGCCGATAGGGTAGGTCGATCACATCTGTCTCCGGGCGCTTCGAATGCCTAACTAGGGTCGATGATCCGCGTCGTCCATCACCCCGCCTATGTCACCCCGGCACCGGCAAAATCCACCTATCGCTGGAACAAGAACGGACTGATCCGCGACCTGTTACTGGCACAGGGTGCAACCGTCGAATGGCATCTGCCCGATACCACCCCGCGCCAGTGGCTGGAGGCGGTGCACGACGAGGACTATGTCGCCGAGGTCCTGGAGGCCCGCGTCCCGCGCGAGAAGGAGCGGCGGATCGGCTTTCCGGTGACGCCGGCGGTGGCGCAAAGGGCGGCGATCGTCCCGAACGGAACCTGGGTCGCGGCGTGCCTGGCGCTGGAGCACGGTTTCGCGGCGAATACGGCAGGGGGCAGCCACCACGCGCTCGCCAATACCGGCGCGGGATATTGCGTGTTCAACGACCTTGCGGTGGCGGCGGTGCGACTGGTCGAGGAGCGGCGGGTCGAGCGCGTCCTGGTGGTCGACTGCGACGTTCATCAGGGCGACGGCACCGCGGCGTTGCTCGCCGGCCGACCGGGGCTTGCGACCTATTCGATCCATGCCGCAAAGAACTTTCCGGTGCGGAAGGCTTGTTCGACGCTCGACGTCCCGCTGCCCGATGGGGTGGACGACGACGGCTATCTCGCTGCACTCGAATCGACGCTGGCGCCGATGCTCGACGAGGTCCGGCCCGACCTGATCCTGTACCAGGCGGGGGTGGATCCGTTCGTGGACGATCGGCTGGGGCGGCTTTCGCTGACCCTGGGCGGACTGGAGCGCCGAGAGCGGCTGGTGGCGGGGCTGGCGACAGCGCGCGGCATCCCGCTCGCGAGTACGGTAGGCGGCGGATACGGCGACGATGCGCTGGCGATTGCCGAGCGGCACGTCGCCGCGATCCTGACCCTCGGCGATGCGTTCGGAGGTGGCGCCGGAACGCAGCGCGGGCTCGGCGCGTAGAGCCGGGCATGACAACGCTCCTCTGGCTGCGCCAGGACCTTCGCCTTCACGACCAGCCCGCACTGATCGCCGCCGCCGCGGCCGGCGCCGTGGTGCCCGTCTATATCCTCGACGACGATGCGCCAGGTGCGTGGGCGATCGGCGGTGCGCAGCGGTGGTGGTTGCATCACACGCTCGACGCTTTGTCGAAGGCGCTGGAGGCAAAGCACTCGAAGCTGATCCTGCGGCGCGGCGATGCGGTCGAAATCCTGACCAAGCTGATGGAAGAGACCGGTGCGGACCGGATCCATGCGATCCGCCATTACGAACCCTGGTGGCGCAAGGCGGAAGCGGCGCTCGGCGAGCGGCTGTGCCTGCATGACGGCAACCATCTTGCCCGGCCAGAGCACGTTCGCACCGGTGCGGGCACGCCGTTCAAGGTCTATTCCGGGTTCTGGCGCGCGCTGTCGCAGATGATGCCGCCTGCGAAACCCGAGCCGGCGCCCCGGAAGATCGAGGCTCCAGACCGCTGGCCGCACAGCTACACGCTTTCGAGTTGGGACCTGTTGCCGAGCAAGCCCGACTGGTCGACCGGTTTCGGCGAGGACTGGACACCCGGCGAGGCGGCGGCGCTGAAGCGCATCGACGACTTCGCCGACAAGGTCGATGAGTACGAGGCCACGCGCAACCTGCCGGGCGAGGAGGGCACATCGCGCCTGTCGCCGCACCTCCACTTCGGCGAAGTCAGCCCGCGCGCGGTGTGGCACGGCGTCGACGGCCATCACGATGCGGAGAAGTTCCGGAAGGAGCTTGCGTGGCGCGACTTCACAGACGGCGTCGTGATGGCGATGCCCGACTATGCCGACGCCAACGGCCGTCCGAAATTCGACACGCTGCCGTGGCGGACTGGCAAGGCGGCCGATGCGGACCTGGCCGCGTGGCAGCAGGGCAAGACCGGCTATCCGATCGTCGACGCCGGGATGCGCCAGCTCTGGACCACCGGCTGGATGCACAACCGGGTGCGGATGATCACCGCCAGCTTCCTGATCAAGCATCTGCTGATCGACTGGCGGCGCGGCGAGCGATGGTTCTGGGACTGCCTGCTGTGTGCGGATTACGGCAACAATTCGGTCAACTGGCAGTGGACCGCAGGGACCGGGATCGATTCGAACATGTTCTCTCGGATCATGGCGCCGCTGACGCAGTCGGAGAAGTTCGATGCTGGGGACTATATCCGGCGCTGGGTGCCGGAGTTGAAGGGCGTGTCCGACGCCGCGATCCACGATCCGGACGAGGCGGGATGTCGGCCGAAGGCGTATCCTGCGAAGATCATCGGGCACCGCGAGGCGCGGGAGCGGGCGCTGGCGGCGGGGCGGCAGATCTGACGCCTCGTTCGTCAGGATGACGAAGGCGGGAGGATGACAAGGACGAGGAGTATCGGCTTTCCTCCGTCCGCGCCGTGTTGCATGGAGCGCCGCGATGAATGCGGGGCTTGCCATAACGACGTTGCCGGAGGGCAATCGCATTGCGCGTGCGGTCGCGCCGATCTTTCACAAGCTGCTCGACCGTATCGACGCGGGGCTCGAGGTCGGCGGGATCGAGGCGCGGTTGCCCGACGGCACGCGGCGGCTGCTCGGCGGTCGGGCTGCGGGGCCAGTGCCGGTCGTCGTCCTCCATCGCTGGCGTGCGCTCGTCCGGTTGGCGATGGCGGGGTCGGTCGGCTGGTACGAGGGCTGGGCGGCCGGCGACTGGTCGAGCCCCGACCCGGTGCCGCTGTTCGACCTGTTCATGCGCAACCGCGTGCCGCTGGGCGATGCGGCGCGGTCGGGGGGGATCGCCAAGCTTGCGGCGCGCGCATGGCATCGCCTGCGCCGCAACGATCGCGGCGGCGCCCGCCGCAACATCGCCGCGCATTACGACCTCGGCAACGACTTCTACGAAGCTTGGCTCGACCCGACCCTGACCTATTCGAGCGCGATCTTCGCCGATCCGGCGGAGCCGTTCGAGAGCGCGCAGCAGACCAAGCTGCGCGCGATCCTTGACCGAACGCGGGTGCAGGCTGGCGATACGATTCTGGAGATCGGCTGCGGCTGGGGCTCGTTCGCCGAGATCGCCGCGCGGGCAGGGGTGCACGTCCACGCGCTGACGCTGTCGGCCGAGCAGAAGCGCTATGTCGACGACCGGATGGCGGCGGCGGGGCTGGACGTGACCGTGGCGCTGACCGATTATCGCGACGCTGAAGGGCAATTCGACGCGGTCGCCAGCATCGAGATGGTCGAGGCGGTCGGCGAGGAATATTGGCCGGCCTATCTCGACACCATCGCCCGCGTTTTGAAACCCGGCGGGCGCGCGGCGATCCAGTATATCGCGATCGATGATGCGGTGTTCGATGCCTACGCGACCAGCGTCGATTTCATCCAGCGTTATGTGTTTCCTGGTGGGCTGCTGCTGTCCGAGCGCAAGTTTCGCGCGCTGGCGGAAGCGCGCGGGCTGGCTTGGGAGGCGCCTCACGCGTTCGGACTCGATTATGCCGAGACGCTGCGGCGCTGGCGGGTGGCGTTCGATGCGGCGGTTGCCGAGGGACGTTTGCCTGAGCGGCTGGATGCGAAGTTCGTCGCGTTGTGGCGCTATTATTTGATGTACTGCGAGGGTGGGTTTCGCGGCGGCGGTATCGATGTCGCGCAGGTGACTTTGGTAAAGCGCGCTCCGTCATCCTGACGAAAGTCAGGACCCGGAGCCACGAACGACAGCGCGCGTAACCCTGGATGCCGGGACGAGCCCGGCATGACTAGAGTCAGCCGACCCGCTCGAAATATCCGTTTTCGAACCCGTCGATCGCCAACTGCACGATCCGATCCGCCACCACCGTGGGTTCCTTGACCGACTGCGGATCCTCGCCGGGATAGGCGCGCGCGCGCATCTTGGTCCGCGTCGCGCCGGGGTCCAGGATCGCGGTGCGGATGCCGCTGATCTCGGCCATTTCGTCGCCATACGCGCCAAGCAGCGTCTCGAACGCCGCCTTCGAGGCGCCGTACATGCCCCAATAGGCACGGGGCTTGCGCGCGACGCTGGACGTCACGCCGATCACCCGCGCCGATTTCGCCTTCTTCAGCATCGGATCGAACGCCGCGATCAGCGCGGCCTGCGCGCTGACGTTGAGCGTCAGGATCTGCGCCAGTTCCTTGGCGTCGATCGACGGCACCGACGACAGCGAGCCGAGCATCGCCGCGTTGAGGACGAGGACGTCGAGCGCATCCCAGCGGCCCCCGATCGCGGTGGCGAGGCGGGCGATCGCATCGGTTTCCGCTAGGTCGAGCGGCGCGATAGTCGCGGAGCCGCCAGCGGCGTGGATCGCTTCTTCGACTTCCTCGAGCCCGCCGACGGTGCGCGCGGTGAGGACGACATGCGCGCCCTGCGCGGCGAGTGCGATCGCGGTGGCGGCGCCGATGCCGCGGCTGGCGCCGGTGACCAGCGCGAGTTTGTCAGCGAGGGGCTTCATCCGTGCGCTCCGTCAGACCACGCGTTCGGCGAGCATCGCGAACTGGTCGACTTCGGCGCCCTCGTCGTAATCGGTCAGCGTCGTCGGATAATCGCCGGTGAAGCAGGCATCGCAGTATTTCGGGCGGATATCGGCGCGCTTCGCCTCGCCCAGCGCCTTGTACAGCCCGTCGATCGAAATGAACGCCAGGCTGTCGGCATGGATAAAGCCGGTCATGCCGCCGAGATCGAGCTTCGCCGCCAGCAGCTTGGCGCGTTCGGGGGTGTCGACGCCGTAGAAGCACGAATGCCGCGTCGGCGGGCTGGCGATGCGCATGTGCACCTCCGCGGCGCCGGCTTCGCGCATCATCTGGACGATTTTCAGCGACGTGGTGCCCCGAACGATCGAATCATCGACCAGGATGACGCGCTTGCCCTTGATCAGCGCGCGGTTGGCGTTGTGCTTGAGCTTGACGCCGAGATGCCGGACCTTGTCGCCGGGCGAGATGAAGGTGCGGCCGACGTAATGCGAGCGGATGATGCCGAGCTCGAACGGAATGCCCGATTGCTGGGCGTAACCGATCGCTGCGGGCGTGCCCGAGTCGGGAACCGGGATGACGAGGTCGGCGTCGACCGGCGATTCGATCGCGAGCTGCGCGCCGATCGCTTTCCGAACCGAATAGACCGAGTGATCGCCGACGATCGAATCAGGGCGCGAGAAATAGACCCATTCGAAGATGCACGGGCGCGCCGCCATCGGCGCGAACGGGCGGATCGATCGGACTTCGGAGCCCTGGACGATCACCAGTTCGCCGGGTTCGACCGCGCGAACAAAGGTCGCGCCGACCACGTCGAGCGCCACCGTTTCGGACGCGAAGATGATCGCGTCGCCGAGCTTGCCCATCACCAGCGGCCGGATGCCAAGCGGATCGCGGCAGGCGATCATGCCCTCGGGCGTCATCACGATCAGCGAATAGGCGCCCTCGACCTGCTTCAGCGCATCGATGAAGCGATCGAGCAGCGTGCGGTAGTTCGAGGTGGCGACCAGATGGATGATCGTCTCGGTGTCGCTGGTCGACTGGAAGATCGATCCGCGGCGGACGAGCTCCTTGCGGAGCCGCATCGCGTTCGAGATGTTGCCGTTGTGCGCGACTGCGAAGCCGCCCGTCGACAGCTCGGCGTAGAGCGGCTGGACGTTGCGCAACGCGGTGTCCCCGCTGGTCGAATAGCGGACATGGCCGCAGGCGATCGTTCCCGGCAGCGCGCGGATGACGTCGTCGCGGTCGAAATTGCCCGCGACATGGCCCATCGCGCGGTGGGTATGGAAATGCTTGCCATCGAACGTGGTGATGCCGGCGGCTTCCTGCCCGCGGTGCTGCAGGGCATGGAGCCCCAGCGCTACCAGGGCGGCAGCGCCGTCGGTCGCGGAAACGCCGAAAATTCCGCACTCCTCGCGGAGCTTGTCGTCATCGTACGGGTTTGTCGTCAGCATGGCGGGGTCTCACGTCCAGCGGAGGCCGCCATATAGGAACGGTTGTGCGACTTGTCGCCTGTTTGTCACGAACAGGTCATGCGGCCCGTCGCATCGGCGCCGATCTGGGCTATGAAGGGGTATGACCGACCCCCATCCTGACTCGCGCGAAACCGGGCTCCTGCTCGACCCCAAATATGATTCCGCCGGCCTCGTCACCGCGGTGGTGACCGACCGGGTGTCGGGCGACGTGCTGATGGTGGCGCATATGAACGCCGAGGCGCTGGCCGCGACACAGGCGACGGGCGAGGCGCATTTCTGGTCGCGGAGCCGGGCGTCGCTGTGGAAGAAGGGCGAGACGTCGGGCAACGTGCTGCGCGTCGCCGAACTACGGGTCGATTGCGACCAGGATGCGATCTGGGTGATCGCCGATGCTGCGGGCCCGGCCTGCCACACCGGTGCACGAAGCTGTTTCTACCGCCGGATCGAGGGTGACGGGCTGGTCCCGGCCGAATGAAACGCGTGCTGCTGCTCGCGGTCGTACTGGGCGGTTGCGGGCAAGCGCCGTCGAACACCGTGGCGGACAGCGCGGGTGCGCGGCTGGAGGCGGCGGCCGAGACGGCGGGAATCGTGCCGAACCCGCACGCGCTGCTGCAGGGATCGTGGGCGCGCGATACCGACCGGGTTTGCGTGGTCGGGACGGACAAGACCGCCCGGATCGGGGTCAGCGTCGATTACGGCGAGGATCAGGCGTGCGCCGCGACGGGGACGGTGGCGCGATCGGGCGATACGCTCAAGCTTGCGTTCGGCGCGTGCCGGTTCAACGCCAAGTTCGACGGCGACCGGATTGTGTTTCCCGCCGATATTCCCGACGCGTGCGAGTCGTTGTGCACCGGACGCGCCTCGCTCGTCGCGCTTGCCGTCGACCGCCTGAGCGAGTCGCGATCGGAGGCAAGCGCGCTGCGATCGTCAAAGGGGCGGTTCCTGTGCGCGGATTGACGTTGACGTAAAGGTGACCTAGATATCGCGGCGATGACGACCTTCGCCTCCTATGCCGTGATCGATGCCCGCGAGGGGCAGGAGAATTTCACGATCTCCGACCTGTCGGCCGAGTTCGACGTCACCGCACGTGCGCTGCGTTTCTATGAGGACGAGGGGCTGATCACCCCCGAACGGCGCGGCACGCAGCGGATCTATTCGCACCGTGACCGCGCGCGCCTGGCCTGGATCCTCCGCGGCAAGCGCGTCGGGTTCAGCCTCGGCGAAATCCGCGAGATGATCGACCTGTACGACGTCGGCGACGGTCGTCGCCTGCAGCGCCAGGTCGCGATCGATCGCGGTCGCGCCCGGATCGACCTGCTTGAGGCGCAGAAGCGCGACATCGACGCCGCCATCACCGAACTTACCGCTTTCGTCGCCGTGCTCGAAGCCGGCCGCGCCCAGGACAGAGGATAATATCATGCCGCAGTACACGCCCCCCGTCCGTGACACCCGTTTCGTGCTCGAGCATGTCGTCGGGCTCGAACGCTATGCCAACCTGCCGGGCTTCGACACCGCCACCCCCGACGTCGTCGACGCGGTGCTGGAAGAGGGCGGCAAGTTCGTCGCGGAAGTGCTGTTCCCGCTCAACCTGTCGGGCGACCAGCAGGGCTGCACGCGCCACGCCGACGGCAGCGTGACGACGCCCGACGGCTTCAAGGAAGCATACAAGCAGTATGTCGAGAGCGGCTGGGCGACGCTCGGCAACCAGCCCGAATATGGCGGCCAGGGCGTACCGCACGTCGTCTCGACCGCGTTCCAGGAATACATGATCTCGTCGAACATGGCGTTCGCGATGTATCCGGGCCTGACCCACGGCGCGATCGCCGCGCTGATCGCCAAGGGATCGGACGCGCAGAAGGCGATGTACGTGCCCAAGATGGTGTCGGGCGAATGGGGCGGCACGATGAACCTGACCGAGCCGCAGTGCGGCACCGATCTGGGCTTGATCCGCACCAAGGCTGAGCCGCAGGCGGATGGATCGTACGCGATCACCGGCACCAAGATCTTCATCTCGTCGGGCGAGCATGACCTGACGCCGAACATCATCCATCTGGTGTTGGCGAAGACCCCAGGTGCGCCCGACAGCTCGAAGGGCATCTCGCTGTTCGTGGTGCCCAAGGTGCTGGTCAACGAGGACGGTTCGCTGGGGGCGCGCAACGGCGTCACCTGCGGCTCGATCGAGCACAAGATGGGCATCCACGCCAATTCGACCTGCGTGATGAACTATGACGGTGCGACCGGCTGGCTGGTCGGCGAGGAGATGAAGGGACTCGCCGCGATGTTCATCATGATGAACGCCGCGCGCCTCGGCGTCGGTCTGCAGGGTCTCGGCATCGCCGAGGTCGCGTACCAGAACGCCGTCCAGTATGCGCACGACCGCCGCCAGGGCCGTGCGCTGACCGGGCCGAAGGAGCCGCAGGAGAAGGCGGATACGCTGTTCGTCCATCCCGACATCCGCCGGATGCTGATGGAGGCGAAGGCGCAGACCGAGGGTCTCCGCGCGCTGATCATGTGGACTGCGCTGCAGGCCGATTTGGAGCATGCGGCGGAGACCGAGGAGGAGCGCCAGTTGGCTGGCGACCTGATCGGCCTGCTGACCCCGGTCATCAAGGGGTATGGCACCGACAAGGGCTATGAAATCGCGACCAACGCGCAGCAGGTTTATGGCGGCCACGGCTACATCGCCGAATGGGGCATGGAGCAATATGTCCGCGATGCCCGGATCGCGCAGATCTACGAGGGTACCAACGGCGTGCAGGCGATGGACCTGGTCGGGCGGAAGCTGGCGATGAACGGCGGCCGTGCGATCCAGGCGTTCTTCAAGCTGGTCGCCGACGACGTTGCCGCCGCCAAGCAGAACGAGGCGACCGCCGTCTTCGCGACCGATCTGGAGAAGGCCAACGGCCAGCTGCAGGCGGCGACGATGTGGTTCATGGCCAACGGCATGAAGAACCCCGAGAATGTCGGCGCCGGCGCGTACAGCTACATGACGCTGATGGGGATCGTCGCGGTCGGCGCGATGTGGCTGCGGATGGCGATCGCCGCGACCAAGCTGAAGGCAGCCGGTGAGGGCGACGCCGCGTTCCTCGACGCCAAGCTGGTGACGGCGCGGTTCTTTGCCGAGCGTATCCTGCCGGATGCTGGCGCGCTGCGTCGGAAGATCGAGGGCGGTGCGGAGTCGCTGATGGCGCTGCCGCCGGAGATGTTCGCGGCGGCCTGACCCGGACGGGCGCTCCCTCGGGAGCGCCCGGTATTACGCGCCGACGGTTTTTAGCAGGCCTTCGAACAGGCGGCGACCGTCGGTCCCGCCGTGCGCGGCTTCGATGCGGCGTTCGGGGTGCGGCATCATGCCCAGCACGTTGCCGGCGTCGTTGATCAGCCCGGCGATGCTGCGCGCGGAACCGTTGACCTGTTCGGCGTAGCGGAACGCGACTTGGCCCTCACCTTCAAGGCGGTCGAGCGTGTCGGTGTCGGCGAAGTAGTTGCCGTCATGATGCGCGACCGGGACGGTGATCCGCTCGCCCGCGGCATAGCGTGAGGTGAAGCTGGATTGGGCGTTGTCGACGGTCAGCGCGACGTTGCGACAGACGAAGTTCAGCCCTTCGTTCCGCATCAGCGCGCCCGGCAACAGGCCGGCTTCGGTCAGGACCTGGAAGCCGTTGCAGATGCCGAGCACGGGCAGGCCCTTGCCCGCCGCCTCGACGACCGCGCGCATGATCGGCGAACGAGCGGCGATCGCGCCGGAGCGCAGATAGTCGCCATAGGAAAAGCCGCCGGGGACCGCGACGATACCGGTGCCATCGGGCAGTTCGGTATCGGCATGCCAGACCATCGCCGGCTTGACGCCGGTCACGGCCTCGAGGGCGACGGCGATATCGCGGTCGCAGTTCGACCCCGGGAAGACGACCACCGCAGTCTTCATGACAGTACCGCCTTCATGCCTTCTCGATCCGGTAATTCTCGATCACCGTGTTGGCGAGCAGCTTGCGGCACATCGAATCGATCGCCGCGTCGTCGGTATCGTCGGCGACTTCGAGTTCGATCAGCTTGCCCTGGCGGACATCCTGCACGCCGGCGAAGCCGAGCGAGCCGAGCGCGTGGTGGATCGCCTTGCCCTGGGGGTCGAGGACGCCGGGCTTCAGCGTCACGAATACCTTCAACTTCATTTACTTGCCCCGGTTCTTGCGGTGCTTTTCGAGGTCGAGCACCGAATTGTCGCCACCTTCGGGCAGCAGGCCAAGACGGCGTGCAACCTCTTGATAGGCCTCAACTTCGCCCCCGAGATCGCGACGGAAGCGGTCCTTGTCCATCTTCTCGTTGGTTTCCATGTCCCACAGCCGGCAGCCGTCCGGGGAAATCTCGTCCGCGAGGATGATGCGACCATAGTCGTTGTCGAAGATGCGGCCGAATTCGAGTTTGAAGTCGATCAGGCGGATGCCGACGCCGGCGAACAGGCCGGACAGGAAATCGTTCACGCGGATCGCGAGGTCGGCGATGTCGTGCATCTCCTCCTGGCTGGCCCAGCCGAACGCGGCGATGTGCTCGTCCGAGATCATCGGATCGCCGAGCGCATCGTCCTTATAGTAATATTCGATGATCGTGCGCGGCAGCTTGGTGCCTTCCTCGATCCCGAGGCGCGTCGACAGCGAGCCGGCGGCGACGTTGCGGACGACGACTTCGATCGGAACGATCTCAACCTGGCGAATGAGTTGCTCGCGCATGTTGAGACGGCGGATGAAGTGCGTCGGCACGCCGATATGGTCGAGCAGCGTGAAGATGTGTTCGGAGATGCGGTTGTTAAGCACCCCCTTGCCGTTGATCGTACCCTTTTTCTGGGCGTTGAACGCGGTCGCATCATCCTTGAAATACTGGATCAGCGTGCCGGGTTCGGGACCCTCGTAGAGGATCTTGGCCTTGCCCTCGTAGATCTGGCGGCGACGAGCCATGTGCACCCTTTCAAAATTGAGCAGGCCCGGGCGCGCGTATCGCTGGGCAATGAAGGTCGATGCCGCGGCCTATATCCGTGCGGAGGGGGAGGCGCAATTGCGCGCGAGGAATGCTGAGCCGTTGCGGGCACCAACGCGGTACCTCGGATACCGACGCGTCTCGCCTTGCCGAACCGCGCCGGACGGCGGACCCCGGTCCCGCGCCCATACGGAGAACCGGCCAACCAGCCGGGTCTTCGGCGGGTCGGTGGGGACCGGGGGGAGAACAAAAGGTGACGGAGGCGTGGCTATCCTTTGATCGTTACGGTCGCGGGTGCTAGCGTGGCAGCCGATGGCCACCGACTTCAAAGACCCGTTCGACAGCATCGTCGATGCCCCGTTCGACAGCGCGCTCAGCGAGCGGTACCTCGTCTATGCGTTGTCGACGATCACGGCGCGGTCGCTGCCCGATGTCCGCGATGGCCTGAAGCCCGTGCACAGGCGCCTGTTATGGGCGATGCGGCTGCTGAAGCTCGATCCGGCGCAGGGGTACAAGAAGTGCGCGCGCGTCGTCGGCGACGTGATCGGCAAATACCACCCGCACGGCGACCAGTCGGTGTACGATGCCATGGTGCGGCTCGCCCAGTCGTTTGCGATGCGGTATCCGTTGGTCGATGGGCAGGGCAATTTCGGCAATATCGACGGCGATAACGCCGCTGCCTACCGGTATACCGAAGCCCGGCTGACGCAGGTCGCGATGGACCTGATGGATGGCCTAGACGAGGACGCCGTCTCGTACCGCCCGACCTATAACGGCGAGGATCACGAGCCCGAACTGTTCCCGGGTCTGTTCCCCAATCTCCTCGCAAATGGTGCCAGCGGAATCGCGGTGGGCATGGCGACCAGCATTCCCCCGCACAACGCCGCCGAGCTGTTGAATGCCGCGATCATGCTGGTCGACCGGCCCGATGCCGACGACGCGATGATCCTGGAGCATGTCACGGGCCCGGATTTTCCGACCGGCGGGCTGGTCGTCGACCCGGCGGCGGTGATGCGCGAATCCTATGCGACCGGGCGCGGCGGCTTCCGCGTGCGGGCGCGCTGGACGATCGAGCGGGAGAAGGGGGGCGGCTGGCAGGTCATCGTGTCGGAGATCCCGTACGGCGTGCAGAAGGGCAAGCTGATCGAGCAGATCGCCGACCTGATCAACGCCAAGCGGCTGCCGATCCTGGCCGACGTCCGCGACGAATCGGATACCGAGGTCCGGATCGTGCTCGAGCCGCGCAGCCGCACCGTCGACCAGCAGGTGATGATGGA
Organism: Sphingomonas sp. R86521; assembly: GCF_042466235.1. Taxonomy (NCBI): domain Bacteria; kingdom Pseudomonadati; phylum Pseudomonadota; class Alphaproteobacteria; order Sphingomonadales; family Sphingomonadaceae; genus Sphingomonas; species Sphingomonas sp. R86521. The sequence goes on from NZ_JAXHBY010000001.1 coordinate 2,062,627, forward strand.
CGGGCTGTTCCGGCTGACCGACCTGGAAACGAGGGTCAGCCTGAACCTCAACGTGCTCGACAAGGATCGCACGCCGCGGGTGATGAGCTTGCGCGAGGCGTTGTCGTCGTGGGTCGAGCATCAGTTCGTCGTGCTGCGGCGGCGGACCGAACATCGGCTAGCGAAGATCGCCGACCGGATCGAACTGCTCGAAGGCTATCTGGTCGCGTATCTCAACCTCGACCGAGTGATCGCGATCATCCGGACCGAGGACGAACCCAAGAAGGTGATGATCGCCGAGTTCGCGCTGACCGATCGGCAGGCCGAAGCCATCCTCAACATGCGGCTGCGGTCGCTCCGGCGGCTCGAGGAGTTCGAGATCCGGGGCGAGCGCGACAAGCTCGACAAGGAACGCGCCGACCTAGCCGCGCTGCTGGAGTCGCCGAAGAAGCAGCAGAACCGCATGAAGCGCGACCTCGGCAAGATCCGCGACCGCTATGGTTCGGAGACCGAACTCGGCAAGCGGCGCACCACAATCGAGGAGGCTGCACCGACCCGCGACATACCGCTGGAAGCGATGATCGAGCGCGAGCCGATCACCGTGATCTTGTCGCAGCGCGGCTGGATCCGGGCGATGCGTGGGCATAACGACCTCGCGAGCCCGGAGGCGCTGAAGTTCAAGGAGGGCGACGGTCCGGCCTTCGCGTTCCATGCGCAGACCACCGACAAGCTGTTGCTGGCGGCGGAGAATGGCCGGTTCTACACGCTGGCGTCAGACAAGTTGCCCGGCGGACGCGGGTTCGGCGAGCCGGTGCGCGCGATGATCGACCTCGACGGCAGCGTCGGCATCGTCGCGCTGTTGCCCGCGACCAAGCAGACCCGGCTGATGGTCGCGGCGACCGACGGACGCGGGTTCGTGGTCAACGCCGCCGACGTCGTCGCCGAGACGCGCAAGGGCAAGACGGTGGTGACGCCGCGGCCCGGCGAGACGCTGAAGCTGGTCCGGCCGATCGCGGCGACGCACGACTACGTCGCGGTGATCGGCGACAACCGCAAGATGCTGGTGTTTCCGCTGGCCGAGCTGGTCGAGATGACGCGCGGGCAGGGGCTGCAGATGCAGCGATACCGCGATGGCGGGCTTGCCGATGCGATCACCTTCGCGTTTTCCGACGGGTTGAGCTGGCCGATGGGCGGGGGAACCGGTCGGATTCGAACCGAGCCCGATCTTGGCCCGTGGCGCGCGGCGCGGGGTGCGGCCGGACGGATGCCGCCGACCGGCTTCCCGCGCGATAATCACTTTGGATAAAACGGTTTTCTTGAATGACTTCGCCATCTTGGATCATTCAGAGGGTTTTAACTAAAAGGAGATAGGCGGGCCTGATGGCATCGACTGCTCCCCAGACCGAGACGTCCGAGATCATCACCGCGGAGTTGGTGACGCTGGCGCTCGAGCTCGTCCCGATCCCGGCCGTGCACGTGTATCGCCAGCAGGGGCGGCTGACGGTGTTCGCGACGAACCGCGCCTATCGCCTGGCCGGGCTGGGCGTGGTGGCGGATCGATCGCCGATGCTGGCGGAACTGGGCGACCGCATCGCGTTGTTTCTCGACGAAGGCCTGGTCCGCGTCGATTTCGAATGGACGCTCGGCGAGGTCGTCGACTGCCGCTATTACCGGGTGACGTTCGCGCGTTCGTCGGTTGCGGTGCATGATCGCTGTACGGTGACGTTCGTCGACCAGACCTCGCAGGTGCATACCGAGCGCAGCATGCGGCGCGAAATGACCACGGACAGCCTGACCGGGCTGCCCAATCGCGAGGGGTTCGAGGAGACCCTGGAACGGCTGCCGGATCGCAACGGCCATGCGGTGCTGGCGATCGATCTCGACCGGTTCGGCCGGTTGAATTCGTGTCTGGGCAGCCTGGCGGGCGACGAACTGCTGATTACCGTTGCGCGCCGGATCAAGGGCGCGTTGCGCGCGCGAGATACGCTGGCGCGGCTCAGCGGCGACCAGTTCGGCATCCTGATGGCGCTCGACGATTCGCGTGACGAAGCCCACGAACTGGCGCGACGGATCCGTCAGGCGCTGGCGACGCCGTTTCGGCTGACGGGCTACGAGATCAGCATCGAATGCTCGGTGGGCATCGCATACGGCGCAGACCAGCCGGACGAGGTCGCCGAACTGGTTCGCCACGCGCAGTTTGCGGTGAAGCGCGCCAAGGTCAGCGGCCGGTCCGAATCCTATCTGACGCAGGACTTTACGATCGCGCGCGATGCATTCGCGATGGAGACGGCGCTGCGGCGGGCGATCGAACAGCGCCGGCTGCATCTGGCCTATCAACCGATCTGCGACCTCGCCACCAACCGGGTGACCTCGTTCGAGGCGCTGGCGCGATGGACCGATGACGACGGCCGTGAATATTCCCCCAACGCGTTCATCCCGGTCGCCGAGGAATCCGGGTTGATCGTGCCGCTGGGCCGCTGGGCGATCGAGGAGGCGGCGCGAACGCTGGCGGCGTGGGACGCTGCCGCTGGCGGGAATTGCGGCGTCCGGGTCGCGGTCAACCTATCGGCGATCCAGCTGCAGCGCGACGATATCGCACCGGTGGTCGAGGCGGCGCTGGCGGCGACGGGGCTGACCGGCGACCGTTTCACGCTGGAGCTGACCGAAAGCGCGATCGGCAGCGACCCGGAGCGGATCGCATCGGCGATGCACGCGCTGAAGGCGCTGGGCACAACGCTCGCGATGGACGATTTCGGTACCGGGTATTCGAACCTCGCCTATCTGCAGCAGATGCCGATCGACGTGCTGAAGATCGACCGCAGCTTCGTCACCGAAATGCTTGCCGACCGCGACAAGGTATCGATCGTGCGCGCTATCCTCAGCCTGGCGCAGGCGCTCGGCATGGAGACGACCGCCGAGGGCGTCGAGACCCACGAACTCGCGCAGACGCTGGCAGCGCTGGGGTGCACGTACGGGCAGGGTTATTTCTTTGCCCGGCCGCTCGATCCGGACGCGGCGTTCGCAATGCTGGGGTTCGGTTGAGGCTGATTATTCCGGCGCTGATTGGGCTGCCAGTACCTCGGCGACTAATGTGTCGGCGACTGTTGAGAGGCGGTCTGCGTCCGGAAACCCTTCGTTTATCCACAGCGTCTCGATCCGGCGCAGCATGGCCGCGACGTCGGGGCCTTTGCGTAACCCGCGCGCCACGAGCGCCCCGCCGTTGATGGGGAGCGTGGGGGGCGTCCAGCCCTGGATCGCGGTGAGGTCCCCGCCTGCCAGCAACAGCCGATCGGTCGCACCGACGATACCAGCGCGGTAGGCCAACCCGCGGGTGCCCTCTTCGCCGGGGCCGGCCGTGGCCGCGATCAGGCGTTTGCGGTCCGCATTCGACAGTTTCAGGCGAGCGCCGACCGATTCGGCATCCGCCGCCGGAATTACCGCGGCGAGGCGGCGGATAGGATCGGGCGCGATGCCCGCCGCCTGTTCGCGCTGCGCGAGTTCGGCAAGCCGGTCCGCCCCCGCCTCATCGATTTCGGGCAGCACGGCGCGGAAAATGCCGCGTTCGACCATCAATCGGACGACCGCTACTGCGCCGGTCGCGACCAGCAGCTTCATCACCTCGCTGGCGATGCGTTCGCGGGACAGCGCCATCAGGTCGTTGGCGCGTGCCGTACAGGCGTCGAGCCCGGCCTGGTCGATCGCTTCGCCGAACCGCGCCTGGAACCGGAAGAAGCGCAGGATGCGGAGATGATCCTCCGCAATCCGCTGCAGCGGGTCGCCGATGAAGCGAACCCGCCGTGCCGCGAGATCGTCGAGCCCGCCGAAATAGTCGAACACCTCGCCGGTCGCCGGGTCCGCATAGAGCGCGTTGATCGTGAAGTCGCGGCGTGCGGCATCCTCGCGCCAGTCGTCGGTATAGGCGATGATCGCGTGGCGGCCGTCGGTTGCGACATCGCGACGCAGCGTCGTCACCTCGACCGGCGCACCCTCGACGATCGCGGTGATCGTGCCGTGCGCGAGGCCGGTGGGGATCGCCTTGATGCGGGCGTCCTGGAGCCGGGCGATGACCTCGGTGGGGGCGTGCGAAGTCGCGATGTCGATATCGGCGACGTCGAGTTGGAGCAGCGTGTCGCGCACCGCGCCACCGACGAAGCGCGCCTGGCCGTCCTGTGCGCCGAGCGCGGTAGCGAGCTGCTCGAGCCCGACGCGGTTGCGCCAGGGTGCATCGGGAAGGGTCGTCACAGGCGTGCCAGCCGGCGCGACAGGTTGACGATCATCGCCGCGGTCGCGCCCCAGATGCGCCGATCCTGCCAGTTGATCTCGTAATACTGCCGGGTTTCACCCTTCCACTGCGCGCTGGCTTCGATCTGGTTCGCGGAATCGAACAGGAAGGCGATCGGAACTTCGAAGACGCTGGCGACCTCGGCTTCGCTGGGATGCAGCGTGAGATCGGGCGGGACGACGCCGATCACCGGCGTGACGTGATAGCCGGTGCCGGTGCGGTAGCGATCAACCGCGCCGATCACCGAGACCGCGGCGGGAGGAAGCGCAATCTCTTCCTCGGCTTCGCGAAGGGCCGCGGCGGTCGCATCTTCCCCCGGATCGACCCGGCCACCCGGAAACGCGATCTGGCCGGCGTGGCGGCGTAGCGTGTCCGTGCGTTTGGTGAGGATGATGCCGGGTTCGGCGCGGTCGGTGATGGCGACCAGCACTGCGGCTTCGTGCAGTGATTCGCCGGGCTGGGCGTCCTCGCGGTCGCCGCTCAACAGCACGATGCCGGGATCGACATCGCGGGCGAGGGCGGTTGCCAACCGATCGGCAAGGCTCATGCTGCGGCGTCCAGCGCGAAGAAGGCGCCGTTGCTCCAGATGCCGGGGGGCGTCTCACCACCAGCGATCGCGCGCTCGGCGAGTTCGTAATAGACCGGGCGCGCCACCAGCGCCTCCAGGCCGCCACGAACCGTCAGGTAGGGGCGGGGGCCGCTTGCATCGTCGACGAAGCGCAGAGGATGGTTTGCATCCGCGGTGACGAGGTCGCCGGTGTTGAGGCGGAAGGCGAGCCGCGCATTGCGGTCCTGTCCCTCGGCCTTCATTTCGACCGCCACGAACGGCGCGTCCTCGACCTCGATGTCGAGCTTTTCGACCGGCGTGACCAGAACATAGCCACCGTCCGGTTCACGTCGGAGGATCGTCGAGAACAACCGGACCATCGCCGGGCGGCCGATCGGCGAGCCCTGGTGATACCAGGTTCCGTCACGCGCGATCCGCATCTCGCTGTTGCCGCAATGCGTCGGGGTCCAGGTATCGACGGGCGGCAGTTTGGCGTCCTCGACCAGCTTGGCGATTTCCGCGAGGCTGAGCGAGGCGAGGTCGGGAAGGGCGTCCATGGGCATCGGTGCGAGGTAGGCGCGGCGACCTCTTCCGTAAAGCGGGGCTCGTCCGTAAAGCGGGCCGCGCCGTATTGGCGTCAGGCGGCGACGGCGATGCGTGGCCCGAGCGTGCCGGCGACCGCGGGTACGCCGGGACCGCGCGCAAGCAGGCGGTGGCGCTCGACCGGGCCGGGCAGCATCCAGTCCGCGGTACGCTCCGCGCTGAAGCCGAAGAAGCGGCCGTAATATTCGGGATCGCCGATCAGCATCATCGCGTCGTCGAGCCGATGTGCGGCCGCGGCATCCAGCGCGGCGGTCATCAGCAGCCGCCCGATGCCGTGCATCTGATGCGTCGGATCGACCGCAACCGGGCCCACCATGACCAGCGGCTGCGCGACGCCATCGTCGGCGACGAGCGCGACCGGCCAGCACTGGATGCTGCCGACCAGCATGCCGTCGTCGAGCGCGGCGAAACTGAGGGTCGGGATCGCATGCGCTGCGCCGCGTACGATATAGGCGGTGCGGCGGTGGCGTCCGGGTTCGAAGGCACGATCGAGCAGGGCTTCGACGTCGGCCGCCGCGATGCTATCCAGACGTACGATCGTGATCATCGGTATTTCCCGCTCGGGCGCCCGCGGCGCCGATCGCCGCGCGCATTACCGGTCGGGTGCGTGAACGCAAGTGGATTGCCGCGCGCACCGCGTGATCCTAGAGGCGCGAGGATGGAAGACAGTCTTCAACTCGAAGTGCACGACATCGAAGTGCCGGTCCTGACCGGTATATATTCGGAGGAGACGCATCTGCCGCAGCCGCTGCGGATTTCGCTGACCGTCGATCTTGTCTGCCCGCGCCATTTCGCACCGGACACGCCGTTGTCGGCTTCGAAGAACTATATGGAGCTGAAACGCGCCGCGACCGAAGCGCTGCCACCTGGCGTGCACTTCACGCTGATCGAGGCCGTCGCCGATCATATCTGCGAGACGGTGTTCCTGCAGGATGCACGGGTGACGCGGGTGATGGTGAAGATCGTCAAGCTGGCGATTGCCGAGGCGGGTGAATTGATCGGTGTGACGCTGGTGCGGCATCGCCGCTGATGCGGTTGGACCTTGCGGCAGAGCATGACATCGCGGCGCTCGTGCGAGCCGCGACGGATGATTCGCTCGTCGTTGTGATTGCGGCGCGTAGTCCGCTGGAGATGGCGCTGGCACGCGCGGCCGTCGGGCCGTTGGCGATCGAGCGCGCGCCCGGGATGCGGGTGAACGCGGTAGTGCCGGAACAGGGTGCCGACACCCGCGATGTCGACGCGGCGATCGCCTTCCTCGAGGATGCGTGGTCGACGACCGGACAGGTGCTGGAGATCAGCGCCGGGTCCGGGCGCAATCCCCCAGTGCGGCAATGACGAAGCTGTAATCCTCCTGCGCGACCTGCGCATCGGCCGCTTCGAGCGCCGAGGTGCTGTGCGCCGGAAGGGTCGCTGGCAACGCGCAGGCGAGGCGGTACCAGAGCAACGTATCGCGCGCCGGTGGTGCTGCGGCTTCGTCAACGATCTCGCTCAGCGCCACCGCCCATCGCGGCTGCTCGCCAGGGCGGCGCAGTACCGACAGCGAAACCGGACGCTGGTCGGCTGTCGTCAGGAACACCTGCGTCTCGCCTTCGCCGGGCAATGCACCCGCGACGTGGAAGGCATTGCCGACGCCGGTGATCACGGGCGGTGCATCGGCAGCCAGTACCTCGCGGGCGATCGTGCGAAGCCGCGAATCGGTTTCGGGCGTCCACGGCAACTGCGCATCGCTCGCGACGAGCTGGACCTGGTCGATCGCGCCGGCGACCGGGCGGGCGAGAACGAGGACGCGGGTCTTCTTCAAATTCGGCGCGCGGCCGCGGGCGTCGAGCGGGGCGTCGACGAGATACCCGATCCGTGGCGGCAGGCCCTGCGCGCCGCGGATCAGCGCGGTCACGTCGACCTCGACGTAGAGCCGTACCCGGTCTGGCGCGACCCCGGCGGCTTCGACTCCCTTGATTCGGCTGACCGAACGTACTGTGGCATCGGCGATCACGGGTGCCGCCAGCACCAGATCGGTAAGATCGGCATAGCCAAGCCCGGCTGTACCCGACCGAATCACTTCGGACGCTATTGCACCTTGGGGCAGGCCCTGCGCGGTAGCCGGCGCGGCGAGAAGTGCGAGCGCTACCAGCGCGGCGGAACGGTGGCGTGGTGCAATCATGCCTGTCCGCTACCCCATTGCACCTGAACGAAACAGAAATATTGGTGTCATCATGCGCTTGTACGTTTGTTGCGTCCGACAAAGCGTTTGCGTGTCGCAAGGCGTGGCGATAGGACTTGCACGCTGCCCCGTGGATGCTCCGGCCCACGGAAGACGTTTTTGTGTTTTGTGCCTCCGACGCCGCGTAGCGTCCGGGACAGGCAGATTGAGGGAGTGTCGTTTCTGAATGGCCTATACTGACCAAAAGATGTCCGGAGGCAAAATCGCCGCGATCGTAATCGTCGCGCTGATTTATGCGGCCTTGGGCTATGCTTTCGTCACCGGCCTCGCGTACCAGTACGTGAAAAAGGCCCAAGAAAAGCTTAACACGTTCGACGTGGAGCCGCCGCCGCCGCCGCCTCCGCCCGACGAGCCCCCGCCGCCGCCGCCTGACCAGCCAAACCTGCCGCCGCCGCCGACCACGGTCGTCGTGCCGCCGCCTTTGGTCGTCACGCCGTCTCCTGCTCCGCAGATCCAGACCTCGACGATCATTCCGCTGAGCCAGCCGATGGCACCGCCGGCACCGCCTGCTCCACCGTCGCCGCCGGCACCGCCGGCACCGGTGATCTCGCAGGGCGCCGTCGCGAAGGGGAACCCGATTTCGTGGTACTCCAACGACGACTATCCGCCGTCTGCGTTGCGCGAAGAGGCGCAGGGCCGGACGAGCATCAAGGTGACGATCGGTACCGACGGGCGGGTTTCCGGCTGCACCGTGACCTCGTCGAGCGGGAACACGGCGCTGGATAACCAGACCTGCGCTGTGGCGAAGCGTCGCGGCCGCTATTCGGCGGCAAAGGACACCAACGGTAACCCGATGGTGGCGACGTCGAGCTTCAGCGTCACCTGGAAGGTGCCCCCGCAGTAATCGCACGCCGTACCACGCATTCCGAATCTTCTTCGTCACGAACGAAATTGACTAGTCAGAGGACCAACCCATCATGTTCACCACTATCCTTGCCGCGGCGGGCGCCGCCGCTCCCGAGAACCCGTACGGCCTGACGCAGGCCCTGAAGGAAGGCGGTCTGATTTCGCAGACCGTGTTCGGCATCCTGGTGCTGATGTCGGTCGTCTCGTTCTACATCCTGTTCTCGAAGCTGTTCGAGCAGCAGAAGCTGATCAATCAACAGAAGCGCGTCCGCCAGAGCTTCTGGCAGTCGAACTCGCTGCGCGAGGGTTCGGCCAAGCTCGAGAAGAACTCGGCCTACAAGCAGATCGTCGACGACGGCCTGGCCGCGCAGGAGCAGCACGCCAAGCTGACCGATCCGGTCGAGGCGCATGACTGGCTGCACGGTTCGCTGGCGCGTTCGGAAGCCGCGATCAACTCGAAGCTGGGTGGCGGTCTCGCCTTCCTCGCGACGGTCGGTTCGGTCTCGCCGTTCATCGGTCTGTTCGGTACGGTTATCGGCATCTACCGCGCACTGGTGAAGATCGGCGCATCGGGCCAGGCATCGATCGACAAGGTCGCAGGCCCGGTCGGTGAAGCACTGATCATGACCGCTCTGGGTCTGGTCGTCGCGGTTCCTGCCGTGCTCTCGTACAACTGGCTGCAGCGTCGCAACAAGTCGATCTCGGAGGACCTCTCGGCCTTCTCGAACGACGTGCTCGGCTTCCTGGCATCGAACGGCGCCGTGCGCCCGGTCGTTGCTGGTGCGGCCAAGCCGGTTGCCAAGCCGGTTTCGGCTGCTGGTACGACGACTGCCGGCCAGACCGGTGGCGTTCCGACCCGCCCGTAACGGCATATGATGGGGCTGCCGGTGTGGCGGCCCCATTCCACCGGGCGATCCGGTGGCGATAAATGATACGGATAGGATAACTCGCACATGTCGATGAACGTTGGTGGCGATTCCACCGAGAAATCGATATCGGACATCAATACGACGCCGCTGGTCGACGTCATGCTTGTGCTCCTGATCATCTTCCTGGTGACGACGACCGTCGCGGTCCAGGCGGTGCAACTGAAGCTTCCGGATGTCCGTTTCGATCCGACGACGACCAAGCCCGAGAACGTCTCGCTGTCGGTGACGACCAAGCCCGACGGCAGCTGCGCGGTGTTCTGGGGCATGAGCCCGGTCACCTCGACCGAGCTGCTCGATCGTGCCGTGGTCAAGCTGAAGGCCGAGATCGATCGCCAGGGTGGCGCGAATGTTGCCGGTCTGGAGCTTCCCGAAGCACATATCCGCGGCGACGTGAACACGCCGTACAAGTGCATCGGCGGCACCATCTACACGATGCAGCGCGCCGGCTTTGCCCGCGTAGGCTTCATCTCACAGCCGCCCGCCGGCGGCACAACCGAACGCTGACGATCGCTCGGACCTATTTAGGAGTAGCATGACATGGCAATGAGCGGCGGCAAAGAAGACGACGGCCCGATGATGGAAATGAACATGACGCCGTTGATCGACGTCCTGCTCGTTCTCCTCATCATGTTCATCATTACCATTCCGATCCAGACGCACGCGGTCAAGGTCGACCTTCCGGTCAACAGCCCGAACCCGCCGCAGAACCCGATCGACCCGCAAAAGAACAAGATCTCGATCGACCCAGCCGGTGTCGTGTCTTGGAACGGTTCGCCGGTCGACGAGGTAACGCTGCGTCAGTATCTCGACCAGACCGCGACGATGAGCCCGGAGCCGGAACTGCACTTCCAGCCGGATCCGCAGGCCCGCTACGAGGTGGTCGACCGTACGTTGGCCGTGGTGAAGCGCTCCGCGATCACCAAGCTCGGCTTCATCGGCAACGAGCAGTATCGCAACGACTTCTAAGTCGAACGATAGCGTCGAATATCTACGGGCGGTCCTGCGGGGCCGCCCTTTTTCGTTTTGGTCACTCCGACGTCGGGAGTCTGCGATTAGACTTGCACGCGCGTAACGAAAGTGACACACCGATGTCACAAAAGTGAAACCTTTCCGAAGAGGAAGGTCATGAGGAGATCGGATGTGCGTGTAGTTCCCCTGATCGTTCTGAGCCTGGTCGTCGCGGCGACCCCTGCGATCGCCGCCGAGCGAACCGGCTATTCGCAGATCGCGGCTGGCAACATGGGGGCTGCGGAACGAAGCATCGTCGCCGAGCGCCGGATTTTTCCCGACCGGCCGGAGCTGATGCTCAATCTCGCCGCGGTTTATCGGAACACGGGACGCGCGGCAGAAGCCAAGGCGCTGTATGCGGCCGTTCTCGACAAGCCGGCGGTCGCGCTCGACATGCCGTCGGGCGCTGTGGTGTCTTCGCATGATCTCGCACAGCGCGGGTTGGCGCGGTTCGCGCCGCAGATGGCGACGCGCTGAGCCGCCAGCGCGACTGAACGCTGAGGGGTATCCGCTTCTACCAGTGTGAGGGAACGTAACCAACGGTTCACGCGGAGCCCACGTTCGGCGGGCGGGTAAGCCCCTAGAGTCGCGGCAGGGTTACGCCGCGTTGGCCCATGTATTTACCGGCGCGGTCGGCATAGCTCACCTCGCATGGCTCGTTGCCCTGCAGGAAAAGGAACTGGCAGGCGCCTTCATTGGCGTAGATTTTCGCCGGCAGCGGCGTGGTGTTCGAGAACTCCAACGTCACATGGCCCTCCCATTCGGGCTCGAGCGGCGTCACGTTGACGATGATCCCGCAGCGCGCATAGGTCGACTTGCCGAGGCAGATGACCAGTACGTCGCGTGGCACGCGAAAATATTCGACGGTGCGCGCCAGTGCAAAACTATTCGGCGGGATGATGCAGACGTCCGTCTTGCGATCGACGAAGCTGTTCGCGGCGAAATCCTTGGGATCGACGATCGCGCTGTCGACGTTCGTGAAGATCTTGAACTCGTCGGCAACGCGCGCGTCATAGCCGTACGAGGACAGCCCATAACTGATGCAGCCGTCGCGGCGCTGGGCCTCGTGAAACGGCTCGATCATGCGATCGGCAAGCGCTCGCTCGCGGATCCAGCGGTCGGACAGGACGGACATGGCAGTTCCCCTTCGCTGCGGCTTTCGCCCGGATGTCGGACGAGGGCAAGGGGGCGGGGCTGACGGGGCCTACGTACGACGACGTGCTGTTCCCGTAGTTGCCGGCTTCGTGGAAGTCCCGGAGCCGTTTGCCAGCGCGGGGTTATCGGCGAGCGCTTGCTTCGCTAGAATGCCGCGATGAAGCTTGGTGTTATCTCCGATATCCACGGTAACGTCGCCGCTCTCGACGCCGTCCTGGCCGACGCCGCCGGGCGGAAGGTCGAGAAGATGGTCAACCTAGGAGACATATGCTCGGGGGGCCTGTTCCCAAGGGAAACCGCCGACCGACTGATGCCGCTCGAGTTCCCGACGATACGCGGCAACCACGAACGTCAGCTTTCCACGCACGCCCTCGATAAGATGGGCCTGTCGGACCGTCACGCCGCGATGACGATGCTGCCGGAACAGCGTGGGTGGCTTGCAGCGCTGCCGGCGACCCTTCGTCTGTTCCAAGACGTGCTTCTCGTCCATGGCACGCCCGATTGCGACCTGACCTATCTGTTGGAAACCGTCGACGAGACAGGCATTCGTCCGGCAACCACCGCCGAAATCGAACGCCGTATCGGAGACATCGATGCTTCGGTGATCCTGTGCGGCCACACCCACCTTCAACGTGTGGTACGGCTCGATGGTGGCCACTTGATCGTCAACCCGGGAAGCGTAGGCCTTCCGGCGTACGACGACGACCGCCCCTATGCGCATGTGGCGGAGAGCGGGTCGCCGCATGCGCGGTACGCTATCTTGTCCGACGACGGCCACGGCTGGACGGTCGAGCTGATTGCGGTCGAGTATGATTGGGAGCAGGCGGCTCGTGATGCTGAGGCCAATGGTCGCGCCGACTGGGCTAGAGCGTTGCGCACCGGCCGCGTCTAACGTTGGTGATCTTCGCGGGCTCCGCTGGCGGTCGAAACATCCTCTCGCGACCGTGGCCGTTCCGGCGAGCTTACAGGGGCGATGACCGGCGCTGGCGCCGCGCCAGGCGTTTAGCCGATGCCGAGATCGGCCGGCCCGAAAGCATCGGGCAGCAGCTCCGACAGGCGGTAAGTCCGGATCGCATCGCCCTCCGCGGCGCCGCAATGGACGGGCAGGTCGACACCGGCCATTTGAGCGGCTTCGTTGAGAACCTGGCGGCAGCGGCCGCACGGGCTGACGGGGGTCGTCCCGGTGGCGTTGCCGTCGGCGTCCATCGCGCCGCCGATCACGCCGATCGCGACGATCTCGCGCAGGCGACCGGCGGCGCTGGCGGTGGCGACCGCGACGGTTTCTGCGCAGAGCGAGAGGCCGTAGCTGGCGTTCTCGACATTGGCGCCGGTGACGATGCTGCCGTCGCGAAGCAACAGCGCAGCGCCGACCGCGAACCGCGAATAGGGGGCGTGCGCGTGGGCTGATGCGCGGCGGGCCGCGGCCACGAGTGTCGTTGCTTCGTTCATGATGCCACCACGTTCCAGTTCACAGGTCCCTCGATCCCGTCGATACGGCGGAAGTCGCTCGCACGCCACATCCGCCAGGGCCGGGCGGCATAATGCGGCGTCATCACATTCGCCACCGCCCAGATCGGGCGCGCGAGCGCATCGGACAGGCGGTACGCGACATCGACGGGCTTCGCGATGCGCAGCAGCATCGGTTTGCCGGTGTGCGTCTCGACCATCGCGACGAAGCGCGCGACCTCCTCTATCAGCGCGGCGCGATCGGGGCGGGCGGTGCAGTCGTCGTGAAACGCGATATCGACCGCGGCGGGCAGCGCGTCGCCGGCTTGCGGCACGAAGGTGTTGAAGGCGTTAGCCTGGTCGCTGGCGCTCTGGCACAGCGAATACACGTGGACCGCGCCGCGACGCAGGCCGGCTTCGGGAAGCGCGGCCCAATTGGCTTCGAAGCCAGGGTCGCGACGGTCGGCGCCCGAGGTTGCGACGATATAGGCGAAGTCGGCACCACGTGCGCGCACGGTGCCCCATTCGACCGGACCCGGGTTCTCGCCCAAGTCGACGCCCTGCAGCGTGTAGTCCTTGACCGATGGGTGCCAGCCGGTGGCGTAATGCCATCCGACGATCGCGAGGATTCCGATCGCGACCAACACGCTGGCGGTTTTCCAGAGTCCGTACATCAGCGCCGGTCCATCAACGGATGTGCAAGACGCAGATCAGCGTGAACAGCCGCCGCGCGGTATCGAAATCGACGTCGATCTTGCCCGCCAGGCGTTCGCGCAGCAACTCCGCCGCCTCGTTGTGGATGCCGCGGCGCGCCATGTCGACGGTCTCGATCTGTTGCGGCGTCGAGGCGCGGATCGCTTGGTAGTAACTGTCGCAAATCGCGAAATAATCCTTGATCGGACGGCGGAAGCGGCCGAGCGCCAGCACCAGCGTCTCGATATGCGTGCCATCCTCGCGGTACATGTGGATCCCGAGCCGACCTTCGGACGATTCCAGCTTGATCCGGTACGGGCCGGCATAGCCATCGGCCTGCGGACGTTGCGGCGCGAAGTGATTGCCCTCGATCAGGTCGAAGATCGCGATCCGGCGCTCCTGCTCGATATCCGCCGAACGCCAGCCGAGCGTATGCTCGTCGAGCTCTACAGCGATGATCCGCGGGTCGGCCATGACCCGCGATAGCGACGCGCGCGGCGCGTGTCACTTGCCCGACTTATCCCCATCATTCCGCCGCAGCCGGCTTGGAACGCGGGGGTCGCGTGCGTACACGAAGCGGATGGCAACGCTCGCATTCCCCGCTCCCGTCCCCGAAGCCCCCCAGCTGCCCCGCAATGTCGAGGCCGAAGCCGCGATGCTGGGCGCGATGATGATCGACAACCGGCTCGCGGACGATCTGGTCGACCGGCTGGAGCCGGCGCATTTCTTCGAGCCGGTCCACGGCCGTATCTTCGCCGCAATCAAGACGCTGCGCGGCAACGACATGCTGGTGACGCCGGTGACGCTGCGGCCGATGTTCGACGCCGACGAAGGCATGCGCGAACTGGGTGGCCCGGCGTATCTGGCAAGCCTGACCGGCAGCGGTGCGGGGCTGATCGGCGCCCGGCAGTTCGCGGCGCAGATCTATGATTTGGCGATGCTACGGTCGCTGGTGTCGGTCGGGCGGACGCTCGTCGAGCGGGCGATGGATACGTCGGAGGAGGTCAATCCGCGCGCGCAGATCGAGCTCGCGGAAGAGGAGCTGTTCAAGGTTTCGGCCGATGGCGGCACCGAGAATGCAGTGAAAACCTTCGCGCAGGCGACCACCGCGGCGGTCAAGATGGCCGAGCGCGCGCTCAATTCCGGCGGCAACCTGTCGGGCGTGACGACCGGCATCGATTCGATCAACGCCAAGATCGGCGGCATGCATCACAGCGATCTGATGATCCTCGCGGGTCGTCCGGGCATGGGCAAGACCTCGCTCGCGACCAACATCGCGTTCAACGCGGCGCGACGCTGGATGCGCGACATGGCCGACGGCATTGCGCCGGCGGATTCGGTCGGCGCCAAGGTCGCGTTCTTCTCGCTGGAAATGTCCGCGGATCAGCTGGCGACGCGTATCCTGGCGGAGCAGTCGCAAATCTCGTCTGAATCGCTCCGCATGGGTAAGATCAGCCGGACCGAGTTCGCACAGCTGGCGGCGGCGGCGGCCGAGCTGGAGAATTTGCCGCTGTTCATCGACGATACCGGTGGCCTGAGCATCGGCGCGCTGCATACGCGCGTGCGGCGGCTGCAGCGGCGGCACAACAACGAGATCGGGCTGGTCGTGGTCGACTATCTCCAGCTGCTGAGCGGATCGGGCAAGAGCAAGGACGGCAACCGCGTCCAGGAAATCTCGGAGATTTCGCGCGGGTTGAAGACGATGGCCAAGGACCTGAACGTGCCGGTCCTGGCACTGTCGCAGCTGAGCCGTGCGGTCGAAAGCCGCGAGGACAAGACGCCGATGCTGTCGGATCTGCGTGAATCGGGGTCGATCGAGCAGGACGCCGACATGGTCTGGTTCGTCTACCGCGAGGATTATTACGTCGCCTCGAAGGAGCCGAAGCGGCCAGCTGAGGGCGATAGCGCGAAGATCTTCGAGGATCACAACAGCTGGGCGGCCGAGATGGAGCGGGTGTACGGTCTGGCGGAGCTGATCATCGCCAAGCAGCGTCACGGCGCGACCGGCAAGGTGCGGATGAAGTTCGATCCGACGATCACGAAGTTCTCGGATCTCGCGGAGTATTAAACTCTCCCTCGCCCCCTCGGGGAGAGGGAAGGGGCCCGCGGCGCTTGCCGTGGGAAGGGTGAGGGGCGTTGGGACGAGCGTTCCGAGCCTCACACCCCTCACCCTTCCGTCGCTACGCTCCTCCCTCCCTCTCCCCGAAGGGGAGAGGGCAATCGATCAGATGATCGGGTCGTAGCTGGTCGGGGCGTGGATACCGCATTCGACCTTGTCGAAACTGCGCCAGCGCCCCGCGCGCGGGTCTTCGCCAGGGGCGACCTTGGTGGTGCAGGGGGCGCAGCCGATCGAGAGGTAGCCTTGCGCTTCCAATGGGTGACGCGGCAGGTCGTGCTCGGCGAAATAGGCGTCGAGGCGCGGCTTGTCCCAGTCCGCTAGCGGGTTGATCTTCAGCCGGCCTTCGTCTTCCTCGAACCGCGGCAGTGCCTGCCGGGTGCCGGACTGGAACCCCTTCCGGCCCGATATCCAGGCATCGAACGGCGCGAGGGCGCGGCGGAGGGGTTCGACCTTGCGCAGGTCGCAGCAGCCGTCGGGATCGTAGGACCAGCGCAAGCCAGCCTTGTCCTTGATCGCGAGCAGGCGTGGGTCGGGGCGGAACACGCGCAGGTCGGTGAAGCCGAGGCGCTCGGCGAGTTCGTCGCGGTAGGCGAGGGTCTCACCGAACATCTTCTGCGTGTTGGTGAAGACCACCGGAATGTCGCGGTCGATCTCCGAGACCATGTGCAGCAGGACGGCCGACTCGGCGCCGAACGACGAGACCGCGGCGGTGCGGCCAGCAAGCTCGCCGCTCAGCAATTCGCGCAGCATCTCCTGCGCCGAACGGCCGGCGAAGCGGACCTCCATCGCGGCGGCATCGACGATCGTGAAGGCGGGCGTGACGTCGATCATGTCGAGCTGGCGCACGGCGTTACCCATGGCGCAGCTTCCAGATCGGGACACGGTCGTCCGCGGCCTTCTGGTACGGCGTGTCGTAGCGGGCCAGGCTGGCGCGCAGCACATCGATGTCGATCGGCGCTTCGGGCGCGAAGCTGTCGAAGCCGCAGCGACGCATCAGCGGAATCTGGTCGACCAGCACGTCGCCAGCGGCGCGCAGCTCACCGGCATAGCCGGCCTCGCGAAGGATGCGCGCGGTCGAATAACCGCGACCGTCTCGGTAGCCGGGGAAGCTGACCTCGATCAGCGCGAGCTGGTCGAGTTGCGGGAGAAGCGCACGGGCATCGTCGCCGGCTTCGAGACGGACCGCGGTCGCGTTGCTTTGGCCGATGAACGAATCGAGCGTGACCGCGGGTTCGTCATGCGGTTCGTCGTCGCGGAAGCGGAGCAGTTGCTCATCCATAGATCGCCTCCTTGAAGGTTTCGAAGCCGACGCGGCGATAGGTGTCGAGGAAGCGTTCGCCCGGCTCGCGGATCTGGATGTAGCGATCGGTAACGCGTTCGATCGCGTCGACCACGCCGTCCTCCGAGAAGCCGGGGCCGGTGATCTTGGCGAGGCTGACGTCCTCAGCGCCCGATCCGCCGAGCGAGAGCTGGTAGTTCTCGGTGCCCTTCTTGTCGACGCCGAGGATGCCGATGTGGCCGGCGTGATGATGGCCGCAGGCGTTGATGCAGCCGCTGATCTTGAGCTTCAGCTCGCCGAGATCGCGCTGGCGTTCGAGGCTGCCGAAGCGCGTCGCGATCTTCTGCGCAAGCGGGATCGAGCGGGCGTTGGCGAGGCTGCAATAGTCGAGGCCGGGGCACGCGATGATATCGCTGATCAGGTCGAGGTTCGGCTCGGCGAGCCCGGCAGCGGCGAGCGCGGTCCAAAGGTCGTAAAGGTCACGCGTACGGACGTGCGGCAGGACGATGTTCTGCGCATGGCTGACGCGGAGTTCGTCGAAGCTGTAGCGTTCCGCGAGCTCGGCCATCAGGTCGATCTGATCGGCGCTGGCGTCGCCGGGGATGCCGCCGACCGGCTTCAGGCTGATCGTGACGATCGCATAGCCGTCCTGCTTGTGAGTCTTGACGTTCTGGTCGATCCAGACCGCGAAGTCGGGGTCGCTGCGGTCGATCGCGGGTGCGGGGATAGTGTCGAAATCGGGCGCGCCGAAGAAGGCGGTGATGCGGTCCAGCTCGGCGCGCGGCGGGTCGAGGCCGAGCGTCTTCACCGCGACGAACTCCTCCTCGACCTGGCGGCGATATTCGTCGGGACCGATCTCGTGGAGCAGGATCTTGATCCGAGCCTTGTAGATATTGTCGCGCCGGCCGTAGCGATTGTAGACGCGCAGGCACGCCTCGAGGTAGCTCATCAGGTCGTCGGAGCCCACGAAGTCCTTGATTTCGTGGCTGATCATCGGGGTGCGGCCCATGCCGCCGCCGACGAAGATCTTCGCACCGAGTTCGCCGTCTCGCGTCGTCAGCTGGATGCCGATGTCGTGCAGGCGCATCGCCGCGCGGTCTTCGTCCGACGCGATCACCGCGAACTTGAACTTGCGCGGGAGGTAGGTGAATTCGGGGTGGAAGGTGCTCCACTGGCGGATCAGCTCGGCCCAGGGACGCGGATCGGCGACTTCGTCCGCGGCGGCGCCGGCGAACTGGTCCGAACTGATGTTGCGGATGCAGTTTCCCGACGTCTGGATCGCATGCATCTCGACGGTCGCCAGTTCGGCAAGGATGTCTGGGGTCTCGTCGAGCTTGATCCAGTTGAACTGGAGGTTCTGGCGGGTGGTGAAATGGCCGT
Source organism: Sphingomonas sp. R86521 (assembly GCF_042466235.1). NCBI lineage: Bacteria > Pseudomonadati > Pseudomonadota > Alphaproteobacteria > Sphingomonadales > Sphingomonadaceae > Sphingomonas > Sphingomonas sp. R86521. The sequence goes on from NZ_JAXHBY010000001.1 coordinate 2,081,114, forward strand.
AACCGCGATCGTATTTGCGCGCGATGTGGCCGAGCATGCGCATCTGGCGACCGTCGAGTGTGCCATAGGGGATCGCGACCCGCAGCATGTAGGCGTGCAGCTGGAGATAGAGGCCGTTCATCAGGCGCAGCGGCTTGAACTGGTCCTCAGTCAGTTCGCCCGACAGGCGGCGCCGGACCTGGTCGCGGAACTCGTCGACACGCTGGTCGACCATCGACTGATCGTATTCGTCGTATTTATACATGGGTATGCCCGACAGAAGGTTGGATCACGCTAAGCCGCGAAGACGCTAAGAGAAGAAGGGTGTTCACGCGGAGGCGCGGAGACGCGGAGGAGTTGCGTTTGAGGAGAACGCCCGCGCCAGCGGCTAATGATCCTTGCGCGGCCAGTGATGATGAGGGCCGCTGCGCGGCAAGGATGACACCTCCGCGTCTCCGCGCCTCCGCGTGAACCACTCTCTGCTTCTCTTCGCGCCTTAGCGTCTTTGCGTGAATCATATCACCCAACTCCCCGCATTCGGATCGGCCGGTTTCAACGTGAGATCAGGCCGCATCGTCGGTCCAAGCGCGCGGATGCGGTCCTTGATGTGCGCAGGCCGCGGGCCGTCCGGGGTCGCGGTCGCTTCGATCAGATAGGGGACGTTGACGCGGCGCGCGCCTTCCTCCGTGCGCAGGATCGATTCGCCCGCGGTGCCGACGTCGACCGCGTCCTCGAGGTGGCGCGACCAGCCGGTGCCGTTCCACCAGACGACGTCGCCGGTCGGGAGATCGTTGCCAGTCAGGAGTCTCATGCGGATGCCGCCTCTGCTACGCGCGCCCAGCGGGCCAGCTTGTCCTGTGCGTCGGACAGTTCGACGACTTCGCCGACGACGATGATCGCCGGGCTCGCGACCGCTTCGCGCGTCACCATCGGTCCGAGATCGGCGAGCAGCGTGCGCAGCGCCCGGCTGCCCTTCAACGTGCCGCGTTCGAGCACCGCGACAGGCATGTCGGGGGCGACGCCGTCGGCCATCAGCTTGTCGGCGATGTCGGTCGCGGTGGCGACGCCCATGTAGATGACCAAAGTCCGACCTTGTCCGGCGAGGCCAGCCCAGTCCTGCTCGCTGAGGCCCTTGCACTGGCCGGCGACGAAGCTGACCGCGCTGCTATGGTCGCGGTGGGTGAGCGGAAGCATCGCTTCCGCGGCACAGCCGAGCGCGGCGGAAACGCCGGGGATCACCTCGACCGGCAGGCCGGCGGCACGGACCGCCTCGACCTCTTCGCCGCCGCGGCCGAACACGAACGGGTCACCGCCCTTCAGCCGGATGACGATCGCGCCGGTGCGGACGTGCGCGATGATCAGCGCGTTGATCGCCTCCTGCGGCAGGGTGTGGCGCGCGCGCTGCTTGGCGACCGAGATGCGTTGTGCCTGTGGCGGTGCGATGTCGAGGACGCGGGGGTCGATCAGGCCGTCATGGACGACGACATCGGCGGTCTTCAACGCCTCGACCGCGCGAACCGTGAGGAGGCCGGGGTCGCCGGGGCCCGCCCCGACGAGGATCACGCGCCCGCGGGCGGTCGGGTCTAGAAGGGTTGCCATGGACCGGAGATGGGCGGGGCCGCGCTGCGGCGCAACGGAATGATGCTTGGGAGGGCGGTAGGAGAGCTTTTCCGGGGAGCGCGCTCAGGCGTCGCGCAGACCGATCCCAATGCTGGCGCGGGCGCTTTCGGCTTCGCTGCTGACGACCGGATAGGCGCAGTAGTCCGCCGCGTAATAGGCGCTGGGGCGATGGTTGCCCGACCAGCCGATGCCGCCGAACGGCGCGCCGCTGGAGGCGCCGTTGGTCGGCTTGTTCCAGTTGACGATGCCGGCGCGAGCGTTGGCCCAGAAGCGGTCGTAGAGCGCGGGGGTCTGGCTGATCAGCGAGGCGGACAAGCCGTAGCGGGTGTTGTTGGCCTCGGCGATCGCGGCGTCGAAGTCGTCAGCGCGGATGACCTGCAGGATCGGGCCGAACAGTTCGAGATCGGGCCGGTCGGGCATGTCGGTGACGTCGATCAGCGCCGGGATCAGGAACGGGCGGTCCGCGACCGGGCGTTCGAGGTGGCGGATCGGGCGCCCGCCGCGCATCATCAGCGCGAGGTAGCTCTCCGTCAGCTGGTCGGCGGCTTCGTTGTCGATCACCGGGCCCATGAACGGGGCGGGGTTGGCATGCGGATCGCCGACGATGATGCGGCCGATCATTTTATTGATCGCGTCGAGCAGCGGATCGTAGAGCTTCGTATTGACGATCAGGCGCCGGGCGGCGGTGCAGCGTTGCCCGGCGGTGGTGAACGCGCTTTGGATCACCAGCACCGCGGCGGTGTGGAGGTCGGGCGTATCCCACACGATGATCGGGTTGTTGCCGCCCATTTCGAGCGCGAGGATCTTGTCGGGCTTGTCGGCGAAGGCGCGGTTGAGCGCCAGGCCGGTGCGCGCCGATCCGGTGAACAACAGACCGTCGATGCCGGAATGCGCGGCCAGCGTCTTGCCTTCGGCGGGGCCACCGATGACGAGGCGGATGCAATCCTCGGGCACACCGGCGGCACGGTAGCAGTCGACCATGAAGGCGCCGCTCGCGGGGGTCTTCTCGGACGGTTTGAACACCACCGCGTTGCCGGCGATCAGCGCGGGGACGATGTGGCCGTTGGGCAGATGCGCCGGGAAATTATAGGGGCCGAGCACCGCGAGCACGCCGTGCGGCTTGTGGCGGAGCGCGACGCGGCTGCCGAGTTGCGCGTCCATCCGGCGCTGCGCGGTGCGCTCGGCATAGGCGGTGACCGAGATGTCGACCTTTGCGATCACGGTGTCGACTTCGGTGCGGGCTTCCCAGACGGGCTTGCCGGTTTCGCGCGCGATCAGGTCGGCAAAGGCGTCGGCGCGCTGGCGAACGACGTTGGCGAAGCGGCGCAGCGTCTCGATCCGGAAGGCGAGCGGTTTGGACGCCCAGATCGCCCAGCCGCCCCGTGCCGCGGCAACTTCGGCGTCGACGTCGCTGAGGGGGGCGCGCCAGAGCAGCGCGCCGGTGGCGGGTTCGTAGGATAGGGAGCTCTTCGGCCATGTGTTTTCTTTAGCGTGTGGTACGGGGAAGTCACCAACCCCCGGGCTCGGTGATGGCGTGCGACCTCGTCCTGCCTTTGCCGTCATCCCAGCGAAGGCTGGGATCTCCCGTGGCGAGGGCGGGGCAGGAGCCGCGGGAGACCCCAGCCTGCGCTGGGGTGACGGATTTTTCGGGGCGTCAGGCCAGCGCTTCGCCCATCGCGCGGATGCTCGCGACCTTGGCGTCCAGCAGCGACCAGTCGTCGCGGTCGGCGATCGCGGACCAGATGCTCTCCACTTCGTCGATCAGCATGCTGCACGGTTCGCCCGACCAATAGGGGTGCGACCGATCTTTCCGCGGCGCGTAGGGGGCGAGGGCGTTGCGGACTTCGGTCCAGGGCTTGCCGTAAGTGTCGGGGAGCGTGCCGCCGAACGCGTCGAAATAGAAGCGGTCGATGCTCGCGCCGGTGGTACGCAGCGCGCGTTCGACGTGCTGGACGAGGGCGCGGTCTTCGGTCGGATCGCGGGCCACGACACCTAGGCGCCAGAGGATCGCTTCGGTGACCGCAGCCATGTAGCGGTCGCCGAAGGTGTCGAGCGCTTCGACGAGGGGGTCGCTCTCGGCGATCTGGCGCAGGCTGATTGCGAGCTGCATGACGTCCCAGTGGATCGCCTCGGGCTGGCGACCGAACGCGTAGAGGCCCTGGTGGTCGAAGTAGGCGGCGGTGAAAGCCGGGTCCCAGGTCGGCGCGAACCGCCACGGGCCGTAATCGAAGCTCTCGCCGGTGACGTTGATGTTGTCCGAATTGAGCACGCCGTGGACGAAGCCCGCCGCCATATAGCGCGCGGCGAGGGTGGCGGTGCGGCCGACGACCAGGTCGAGCAGGCGGACCGGGTCGTCGCTGTCCTCGTCGTAGAGATTGCGCAGGGTGTAGCCGACGAGCGCGCGCAGGGACTCCTCGTCGCGTTCGTAGGCGAGGCGCTGAAAGGTGCCGATGCGGACGTGGCTGTGGTTGAGGCGGACCATGACGGCGCCGCGCGTCGGGCTCGGTTCGTCGCCGCGTTCCAGTGCCTCCCCGGTCTCGATGATCGACAATGTGCGCGAGGTCGGGACGTTCAGCGCCTCGAGCATCTCGGTCGCGAGGATCTCGCGGACGCCGCCCTTCAGCGTCAGGCGGCCATCACCCGAGCGGCTCCACGGCGTCCGGCCAGAGCCCTTGGTGCCGAGGTCCATCAGCCGCCCCCGGCCGTCGCGGAGCTGCGCGAAGGTGAAGCCGCGGCCGTCGCCGATATCGGGATTGTACGAGCGGAACTGGTGGCCGTGATAGCGGAGCGCCAGCGGCTGGGGGAGCGTGCCGGGCAGCGGGTCGAAACGGCCGAACGCTGCGATCCATTCGCCGTCGTCGAGGCTGGCGAGCCCGACCTGCGCCGCGGCGCGGTCGTTGCGGAAGCGCAGCCGGGTCTCGGGGAAGTCGGCGGCGGCGACCGGGTCGTAGAAACGGTCTCCGAGCGTCAGCAGGCGGGCTTCGGGGTGATAGGCTTGCGGGTCTGTAGGCATGCGGTGATATGGAGACCGCCACCCGAAGGACGCAACCATGGCCGCATATGAAAACCGATATTGGTGGTCCAAGGACGGGCTGAGGCTGCACGCGCGCGATTATCCCATGGTTTCAGGGGGCGACGACAGCCGCCCGCCGATCCTCTGCATGCCGGGCCTGACCCGCAATGCGCGCGACTTCGATGCGCTGGCGGCGCGGCTTGCGGGACGGTGGCGGGTGATCGCGATCGACTTTCGCGGGCGCGGCGAGAGTGCCTATGCGAAGGATCCGATGTCCTATGTCCCGCTGACCTATGTCCAGGATGTCGAGGCGATGCTCGGCGAACTGGGGATCGGGCGGTTCGTCGCGATCGGGACTTCGCTCGGCGGGATCGTCGCGATGCTGCTGGCGGGGCTCGAGGCCGGACGGGTCGCGGGCGTGCTGCTCAACGATATCGGGCCCGAGATCGAGCCGGTCGGGCTGGCGCGGATCCGCAGCCATATCGGGCGCGGCGGGGTGTTCCCGACCTGGATGCACGCAGCGCGATCGGTGTCGGAAACGCATGCCGACGTCTATCCGGACTTCGAGATCGAGGACTGGCTGGCGATGGCCAAGCGGCTGTACCGGCTGAACAGTTCGGGGCGGATCGTGCTCGACTACGACCAGAAGATCGCCGAGCCGTTCCGCGTGGTGGGCGGTGAGGCGGGGCCCGATATGTGGTCGGCGCTCGCGACCCTTCGCGCGGTGCCGACGCTGATCGTGCGGGGTGGTCGGTCCGACTTGTTGTCGGCGGCGGTGGCGGACCGGATGGTCGCGGCGCTCGACCGCGCCGAGCTTGTGACGGTACCGGGGGTAGGGCATGCGCCGACGCTGAGCGAAGAGGTGCTGCAGGCGCCGATCGACCGGTTGCTGGCGATGGCGGCGGAACCGGTCGCGGCCTGACGCGCTGGAATCATTATATAACGGGAGTTTCTCATGACCGACATCGCTGACGCGCATACCCGGATGCGCGCCCTGAAGGGCCGTCGCGCCATCATCAGCGGCGGGACCACGGGGATCGGCCGCGCGATCGCCGTATTGCTGGCGTCCGAGGGGGTGAAGGTCTTCATCTGTGGGCATGACGCAGGGCATCTGGCCGACGCGCTCGCGCGGATCCGCGCGGTCGGCGAGGGCGACGGGATCGTCGTCGACCTGTCCAACCCCGACAACGTGCTCGCGTTCTTCGACGCGGCGGAAGCCTATCTCGGCGGGATCGACGTCGCGGTGATCAACGCGGCGGTCGCGGCCGGCGGGCTTACCCAGATGAGCGAGCCGGACCTCCGCTATGCGATCGCGCTCGATTTCACCGCCTATCTGCTCAGCGCACACGCCGCGGCCGCGCGGATGAAGCCGGTCAGCGACCTGGTGCTGATGGGATCGATGAGCGCGCATGTGCTCGGGCCCAGCTCGACGGTCTATGCCGGGATCAAGGCTGGGATCGCCGGTTTCTCCGAGGCACTCCGGCGTGAACTCGGGCCGAAGGGGATCAAGGTCTCGCTGATCGAACCCGGCAAGGTCGGATCGAACATGCAGTATCCCGACGTTTCCGACGAGAAGCAGCGCGCGATGATCGCCGCGGACGAGATGCTGCGGGGCGAGGATATCGCGGTCGGGGTGCATTATCTGCTGACGCAGCCGACGCGGACGGTGGTGCAGCAGCTGACCATCGTGCCGCGCGCGCTGGATGAGTAGCCGCGCACATAACCACCCTGGCCTTCGCCGGGGTGGTAACAAGTTTCGAGGATAGCGTTCGATGCTCGACCATCTGATCTTCACGCCCGCCGATATCGACCTCTCGCGCTCGCCGCTGGCGGGCAAGATCGACGCCGAGACCTATGTGCTCGGCGCGTTCAACCCGGGGATGACGCGGCTGGCGAACGGCAACCTGCTGCTCATGGTCCGGGTGGCGGAGGCGTTGCGGAAGCCGATCTTCGACGGGCAGGTCCATGCGATCCGATGGGACGACGGCGCCTACCATCTCGATGGCTGGCCGCTGGAGATGGTCGATACCAAGGACCCGCGCAAATTCCTGATCCCCGGCGGCGGGTGGAAGGTGATGGCGCTGACGTCGCTGTCGTGGCTGCTGCCGGTCGAGCTGGACGCAGAGGGGCGTAGCGTCGTCGCGGTGCATTACGACCGCGCGATCGCGCCGCGCACGTCGTACCAATGCTACGGCGTCGAGGATGCGCGGATATCGAAGGTCGGCGACCGCTATCTGATGACGACGTGTTCGGTCAGCCCGGAGCGGCATTCGACGACGCTGTACACCTCCGACGACGGGCTCGACTGGACGCTGAAGGGTATCGTCCTGGATCATCAGAACAAGGACATGCTGATCTTCGAGGGGCTGATCGGCGGGCAGTACTGGGCGCAGACCCGGCCGCTCGGCGACCTGTATTTCGCCTATCCGCCGGGCAGCGAATGGCGCAGCGGACCGTCGATCAACCTGTCGCGCTCGCCCGACGCGCTTTACTGGAAGCCCCACGACGAGCCCGGCATCCGTCCGCATTCCGCCACGGTGTCGACCGCGCGGATGGGCGGGGGCGCACCGCCGATCCTGACCGACCGCGGCTGGCTGACGCTGTGGCACGGCGTCGAGCCGTCGGGCGTGGTCGGGATCTATCGGACCTATTGGTCGATCCTCGACAAGGACGATCCCAGCGTCACGGTGGTCACGGACCATGCGGCGTTGCTGGAAGCCGACCCTGCACTGACCGAGCCGCTGAAGGACCAGATGTACATCGATAACGTCGTGTTCACGACGGGGATCGCCGATGCGGGCGATTTCTATGTGGTCGCGAGCGGGGAAGCCGATCTGGCGTGCCGGATCACGCATATCGATAAGGCAGTGTTCTCGGCCTAGCTCCGCTCGTTTCGCAGCGCCTGCGCCAGGCCGATCAGTTCGGCATTGTCGACCGTGGCGAAGACGCGCGGCACGGCTTGCAGGGTGCGTTGGTGCTTCGCCGATGCGACGAACAGCGCCTGCGCGTCGGGGCGGCGCAGGAACGGGCGGATCGCGTTTGCCAGTGCGCCGGTCACCACCAGCCCGTCCCATGCGCCGAACGTCATCACCAGGCTGCTGGCCTGCGCCCAGAACGCCTTGGCCAGCAATTCGCACGCGGCGCGCGCTACCGGGTTGTTTGCGGCCGACCGCGTGACGTCCTCGGGTCGCGTGATAGGGGCGGCGCCGCCGCGTTGCTGCGCGAGACGATTGTGGATCGCGACCAGCCCGCGTGCCGAGACCAGCTCCTCCGCGGCCGGATGGCGGCCGGGAAACAGGTCCGCGGCGATCGCGGCGAGTTCGGGCGTGGCGGCCGCGAACGCGCCGTGCCCCGCCTCCGTCGGCAGGACCGTCATCGCGCCCGACGCGACGCGGTTCACCACCGCGACCCCCAGCCCGGAGGTGATGCCGATAACGGCATAGCACCCCGGGGCCTGGATCGCAGGCGTCGCCCCGCTGCCGAATGCCTCATCCGCACGCACCGGCGCGCTGCCGATCGCCCATGCTTCCGCGGCGAAGTCGTTGAGGATCAGCGGCGGTTCTCCCAGCATAGCCTGCAACCCGGATCGCGACAGGAACCATCGCGTGTTGGTGATCGAGATTGCGTCGCCGCGCACCAGCCCGGCGACGGCGATCGCCGACCGCGTCGGTAATCGCGTGAGTTGCAAATCCTGCTGGAACGCGAGCAGCGCGGCGGTCACGCCGGTGGTCGCCTCGGTATCGTAGTTGCGGATCGTGCCGGTGCGCAGGGCGCCGTCGGCGTCGGACAGCGCGATGCCGATACGCTTGCGGCCTATCGTCGCCAGCACGGCGCCATCCGACGCCGCGGTTCTCGTGCCCTCCATCCTCTGATCCCCCATCGTTCTCTTTGCGAACTTGCGGGCATAGTCGACGAAAATGGTTAGCAACTTGCTCTATGTCACCCCGACCCGGTCCCGCTCTTGAAACGTGGCGGATAAATCGGCATCGCGCGGATCATGGCCGCACCGATCAAGATCCTGCACCTGCACTCCGCGTTCAGCCTTGGCGGCAAGGAGGCGCGGGCGGTTCGCCTGATGAATGCATTCGGCGACCGTGCGCGGCATACCATCGTATCGGGGGTGCCGGATGCGCTGGGCGCGCGGGATGCGATCGCCAAGGGTATCGCCTATGAGATCGCGCAGACGCCGCCACCGCTGACCGGCAAGCCGTCGGTCAAGCGCTACGAGGCGATCGCGCAGTACATGCGGCGGTTCGACCTGGTGCTGACGTATAACTGGGGCGCGATCGACGGGGTGATGGCGCGGCGCGTGTTCGCGAAGGGCGCGCCGCCGCTGGTCCATCACGAGGACGGGTTCAACGCCGACGAGGCGGGCGGGCTGAAGATCGAGCGCAACATGTATCGGCGGCTCGCGCTGGGTGCGGCGCATGCACTGGCGGTACCGTCGGAGGTGCTCGAGGACATCGCGCTCAGGATCTGGAAGCAGCCGCGTGAACGCGTCCACCGGATCGTCAACGGCATCGGCACCGCCTATTACGCGCAGAAGCCCGAACCGAAGGCGATCCCGGGGTTCGTGCCGAGTGCGAAGCAGGTCGTGATCGGCGCGCTGGCCGGGCTCCGCGAGGTCAAGGATTTGACTGCCCTCGTCCGCGCGGTCGGCGGCGTGTCGGGACGGATCAAGCTGGTGATCGTCGGCGAGGGGCCGGAGCGGGCGAATATCCTGCAGGCGGCGGCGGCAATGGGCATGGCCGACGTGGTGGTGCTGCCCGGGTTCCTCGATCGGCCGTACCGCTATATCGGCCATTTCGACATTCTGGCAGTATCGTCGCGCAGCGAGCAGTTCCCGATCGCGGTGATCGAGGCGATGGCAGCAGGACTGCCGATCGCGAGCTATCCGGTCGGCGACGTCGCGAAGATGGTCGCGCCCGAGAATCTGCCGTTCATCACCGAGGCGCCGAGCGAGGTTCGGTTGCGCGATGCGTTGCAGGCGCTGGTCGCCGATCCGGCGCTGAGGGCCAGTGTCGGCGCGGCGAACCAGGCGAAAGCGCGGGCCGAATTCGACGAGGCACTGATGATCGGCCGCTACCGTACGCTGTACGAAGGGGCGATCGGGCGGCCGGGGTCGTTGACCTAGGATGTAATTTGCTCGCGCCCTGCGTCCTTGCGTTATAGGAGGCCGTATTTTCCGGGAGAGGTGACGTTGTGTTCAAGGGCCTGAAGCCTATCGTCTATAATGGCCGGGAAGTCTGGCCTTTGGTTGAAGGCGGCAAGGGTGTTGCAGCGACCAACCATGCGTCGGCCGGCGCCTGGGCGGCGGCCGGGGGTATCGGTACGGTGTCCGCGGTCAACGCCGACAGCTACGATCCCGAAGGCAAGATCATCCCGCAGGTCTACAGCGCGCTGACCCGTCGCGACCGCCACGAGGAGCTCGTCGAATACGCGATCGAGGGCGCCGTCCAGCAGGTCAAGCGGGCGTACGAGATCGCCGACGGCAAGGGCGCGATCAACATCAACGTACTGTGGGAAATGGGCGGTGCGCAGCGCATCCTCCACGGCGTGCTGGAGCGGACCCGCGGCATGGTCGCGGGCGTTACCTGTGGTGCCGGAATGCCGTACAAGCTGTCCGAGATCGCAGCGTCCTACGACGTCCATTACCTGCCGATCATCTCGTCGGGTCGGGCATTCCGCGCACTGTGGAAGCGCGCCTATTCGAAGGCGTCGCAGTGGCTCGCCGCAGTGGTGTACGAGGATCCGTGGCTTGCGGGCGGGCATAACGGCCTGTCGAACGCCGAGGATCCGCTGAAGCCGCAGGATCCGTATCCCCGCGTGAAAGAGCTTCGCGACGTGATGCGCGAAGGGGGGATCTCCGACGACGTGCCGATCATCATGGCGGGCGGCGTCTGGTACCTGCGCGACTGGAACGACTGGATCGACAACCCCGAACTCGGCAGCATCGCGTTTCAGTTCGGCACCCGGCCGCTGCTCACGCGCGAGAGCCCGATCCCGACGCAGTGGAAGGACGCGCTGACGCAGATCGAGCCCGGCGACGTGCTGCTCCACAAATTCTCGCCGACCGGCTTCTATTCGTCCGCGGTGCGCAATCCGTTCCTGCGCTCTCTGGAGGCGCGGTCCGAGCGGCAGATCGCGTTCTCGACGCAGGAGGCCGGCGACCATGTCTTCCAGCTCGACGTCGGCGTGAAAGGCAAGAATTTCTGGGTCACGCGCAACGACCTGCTGCGCGCGCGCGCGTGGTTCGGCGAGGGGCATACGGATGCGCTCAAGACGCCCGACAACACGCTGGTGTTCGTCAGCCCGACCGAGAAGGGCATGATCCGCAAGGACCAGGCCGACTGCATGGGCTGCCTGTCGCAATGCTCGTTCTCGAGCTGGGCGGATACCGAGACCAACTCGACCGGGCGGCTGGCCGATCCGCGCAGCTTCTGCATCCAGAAGACGCTGCAGGATATCGCGCATGGCGGCGACATCGACCAGAACCTGATGTTCGCGGGTCATGCGGCGTATAACTTCAAGAAGGACCCGTTCTATTCGAACGGCTTCGTGCCCACCGTCGGGCAGCTGGTCGACCGAATCCTGACCGGGGACTGAGGGCGACGGTCCCGGCGGAGGCGACGGTGATGACGTGCAGACGATGGGGTCTGTCGCTTCAGGCATCGCGTTCGCCGGGACCGAAACGGTTGTAATTTTTCGATATTGCGCGCATGGTCCGGCCATCGCGGCGCTTCGATATGAGCTGGCCAGTGACTGAGAGAGGCTTCGCGCTCCCGCTCCGATCGGGATGCCGCCATGACCAGGCCCTCTACGCGTATTTGCGCACGCCGTTACCCATGACACTCAAGGCCCCCGCAGGGACGGCACCGCCCGTCCAGGTCTCGCGCGCGATCAATATTCGTGCCGAAGAGGCGCAGGTCGTCGCGGTCTGCAACAAGCACAAGGTCGTGATCAGCGCGATCGAGACGCTCACGTCGGGTGGCACCCGCGTTGTGCTGACGACCGCAGACGAAGCCGCCGTGATTGCCAAGGCGTTCGGGTCGAAGGTGATGACCGGACCGGTAACGCGGACGAGCTGGATTCGCGGCCGCTAGCAGCGGGCGGGCGGGTCTCAGGCCCAGCCTTCCAGGACCTGGTCGGGCGGGCGATGGCCGTCGGCCCAGGTTCGGATGTTCTGGATGACCTTGTCGCCGGTGGCGATGCGGCCCTCGAACGTCGCCGATCCCATGTGCGGCAGCATCACGACGTTGTGGAGCGCGAGCAGGCGCGGGTCGATGCGCGGTTCGTGCCGCCAGACGTCGAGGCCGGCGCCGGCAAGCGCGCCCGCTTCCAACGCGGCGACCAACGCATCCTCGTCGACGACCCCGCCGCGCGACGCGTTGATCAAATAGACATGCGGCCGCAGCAACGCGATCCGGCGGGCGTCGAGCATGTCGCGGCTGTCGGCGTTGAGCGGGGTGTGGATCGTCAGGATGTCGATCGCCGCCAGCATCTCGTCGAGCGAAGCGTGCCAGGTGGCGGCAAGCTCTGCCTCGCGGACGGCCGGGAGGCGGTGGCGGTTGTGGTAATGGATCGTCAGGCCGAACGCGCGTGCCCGCAGCGCAACCGCCTGGCCGATCCGCCCCATGCCGACGATGCCGAGCGCCTTGCCGCCGATGCGGTGGCCGAGCATGCCACCGGGGCTCCAGCCCTTCCACTCGCCCGACCGGACCAGCTTCTCGCCCTCCGCCAGGCGCCGCGGGACCGACAGGATCAGCGCCATCGTCATGTCCGCGGTGTCCTCGGTCAGCACCCCGGGCGTGTTGGTGACGATGATCCCGCGGGCGCGCGCCGCCTTCAGGTCGATGTGGTTCACGCCGGCGCCGTAGTTGGCGATCAGCTTCAGGCGAGGACCGGCGCCGGCGATCAGCGCGGCGTCGATATCGTCGGTGACGGTGGGCACGAGCACGTCGCAATCCGCCATCGCCGCGGCGAGCTGTTCGCGCGTCATCGCGGCATCGCCGCGCGCGTTGACGGTGTCGAACAGCGCCTCCATCCGCTCCATCACCGTATCGGCGAGTTCGCGCGTGACGACGACCTTCGGGTGTGGGCGGCGGCTGGTGTCGGACATGAACGAGGCTTGGCGAAACGGGAGGATTGCGTCAACAATCCATCACGCTAGAGCGGGTTCGGGCAACAGGACATGATGATGCGCTTTTCGGCTTACGCGCTTGGTGCGCTCGGTGTTGTGGCGCTGGCCAGCGCACCGTCGGATGCTGCCGAAACCAAGCGCAAGCCGCCTTATTACGCGTCGATCGGCGCCGGCCGCGCGCGGATGCGGACCGGCCCCGCGCGCACCTATCCCGCGAGCTGGCTGTACCAGCGGCCCGACCTGCCGATCCGCGTGGTCGCGGTGTTCAAGGAGTGGCGCAAGGTCGCCGATCCCGACGGCACCGAAGGGTGGATGCAGGCCAATCTGCTGCGCGATACCCGCACCGCGATCGTCCGCGGCGCCGTACCCGTCGAGCTGCGGGATCAGCCAAACGGTTCGGGGCGCGTCCTGTGGCGTGCGGCGCCGGGCGTGGTCGGCAGGGTGAGCCAGTGCGGCAATGGCTGGTGCCGGTTGGACGTGAAGGGCCAGGCGGGGTTCGTCGACACCGGGGCGCTGTGGGGCGTCGAGGTCGGCGAGACGCTGCCTTGAGCGCGGCGGTTGATCGCGCCGGTTGGCGGATCGTGCCGGCCGACCTGGCGGACCCGCAGGTTATCGCGTTGCTCGACCTTCACTTGCGGGCGGCGCATGCCAATTCCCCGCCGGGGAGCGTGTTTGCGCTCGACATCAGCGGGCTGCGCGATCCCGCGGTCACGGTGTGGGCGGTGTGGCAGGACGACGCGTTGCTGGGGCTCGGCGCTCTGAAGATGCTCGGCGAGGACCATGCCGAGCTGAAGTCGATGCGGACGGCGCCCGACCATGTACGGCGAGGGGTAGGGGCGGCGATGCTCGACCACCTGATCGCAGAGGCACGGGCGCGGGGTATCACCCGGCTGAGTCTCGAAACCGGAAGCCATGCCGCGTTCGAACCGGCGCATGCGATGTATGCGCGCGCGGGGTTCGTCGAATGTCCGCCGTTCGCAGCATACCGCGATACGGTTTTCGCGCGCTATTTCACGCGCGAGATATGATCGTGGCGAACCGGCCCGTCATTCTCCTCATCCTCGCTTTCGCTGCGAGCGGTTGCCACCGCCCGACCGGAAACCCCGCCCCGCCGCGGGTCGATACGCCCGCCGAACTGCCCAAGCTGAGCTCGACGATCGTCGTGCCGGTGTCCGCGCCTCTGTCGACGCTGGCGGCGGAGCTGAACGCGAAGACGCCGAGGCGGCTGTGGCAGATCGACAAGCAAGAGCCGCGGTGCGTGCCGGCGAAGCAGGTCAAACTGCTTGGGCGGACGCTGAAGGTGACGCCGCAGCTTGGTTGCCGGATCGTCGGCGAGGTCGTGCGCGGGCCGATGCAGCTCGGCGGGCATGGCAATGTGCTGACGATCACGCTGCCGATCCACGCGACGATCAGCGCGCGCGACGTCGGCGGGATCATCGGGCAGGAGACCGCGACCGGGGCTGCGATCGTCCGGGCCACCGCGCGGCTGTCGGTCGACGCGAACTGGACCCCGGTCGCGAAGGTCGACATCCACTATGACTGGACCGAGGAGCCGGGGATCGATTTCCTCGGCCAGCGCATCCGCTTCGCCGACAAGGCCGATGAAAAGCTGAAGGGCGTGATCGCCGGCCTCGAACGCGATTTGCCCAAGGAACTGGCAAAGCTCAGGACGCGGCAACAGCTGGAGGCGGCGTGGCGCAAGGGGTTCACGTCGATCCAGCTGAACCGCGACCGGCCGCCGGCGTGGATGCGGATCATACCTCGGCGGCTCGGCGTCGGAGGCTACCGCATCGGTGGCGGCCGGATCGAGCTGGAACTCGCGGCCGAGGCGCTGACCCAGACCTTCGTCGGGAACCGGCCGGCCGATCCGGTGCCGACGCCGCTGCCGCTGCCGCCCGCGGCCAGGGCAATCGGACCCAAGGGACTGCGCTTCTTCATTCCGGTGCTGGCCGATTTTCGCCAGCTTGAGCCGGTCGTGTCGCGTGCGCTGGTGAAACTGGCGGCGAAGGGCATCACGCTGACCGGGATCGGGCCGGTCGATGCGAAGTTCGGCAAGGTCACGATCTATGCGACCGACGGAGGGCGCCTGGCCGTCGGCGTGCAGGCGACGGTCAAGCCGCGCAACGGCCTGTTGAAGCCCACGCGCGGCGAGATCTGGCTGTCGGCGGTACCATATAACGACCCCGGGTCGCAGGTCGTCCGCGTCCGCGACATGCAAATCGCCGGCGAGAGCGACAGCCAGGCGGTCAACATCCTGTTCACGCTGTTCGACGACGAGACCGTGCAGGCTCGGATACGCGCGGCGCTGACGCATGATTTCGCGCACGACTATCAGAAGGTGCTGGTGGCGGCGCAGCGCGCGATCGCCGGGCATCGCGAAGGCGATTTCGTGTTGTCCGCCGATGTCGACAGCGTCGTCAACGGCCAGATCAAGGTCACCGGCAGCGGGCTGTTCCTGCCGGTGCAGGTGCAGGGCCGGGCCAACATCCGGCTGGCGCCGGTCAAGTAACGGTCCGTCATCCCGGGACGAGCCCGGGATGACGGCGAGGTCTGGCAGGACCTTAGAAGCTGAGGCGGCCGCCGAGCGAGGCTTCGATGGCGTGCGCGTTCTTGAGGTAGCCGTTGGTGATGATCGGCGTCACGGCGGCGGTGCCGACATACGCCGCGGTCACGCGGTCGATCGTCGTGTTCGCGAAGTCGATATAGTTCGCGCCGGCATCGAGCGCGATGTGCGGGGTCAGCTGGTAGCTGGCGCCGGCCGCATAGGTCCAGCGGTTGGAGTCGGGCACGCGCGCATCGCGCAGGCCGTCCTGGGTCGGCGTCTTGGCCCGCTGGATGCCGGCGCGGAGCGTGGCCTTCGGCGTGATGTCGTAATCGAAGCCGCCGGCAAGGCTCCAGCTGTCGCGGTAGTTCTCGGGCAGCGCGACGTTGAGCGGCGCGCCGAGGCGGATCGCGTCGAACTTCGACCAGTTATACGCGACGACCTGAGCGTTGAGCGTCAGCTGGTTGGTCGCGCGGACGCGGCCGGCGACGATGACCTGGCCCGGCGTGCTGAAGCGCGCGGTGGCGCCGTCCACGGTGCGGTTCGATGCGGCGAGCGGACCGACGAGACCGCTGACGACGAGGTTGCCCTTCAGGTTGTGCTCGATGCTCGACTTGTAGCTGACGCCGACGGTGGCGAAGTCGTTGTGGAACTGCACGCCTGCGGTCCAGCCGAGATCCCAGCCGTCGCCGCTGAGCGACTGCTGGCCATCGGGAAGCGTCGCCAGCACGTTGGGAAGCGCGTTGGTCAGGTCTGCATCGGTATATTCGACGTTGAGTGCACCGCCGACGCGCAGCCAGTCGGTGACCGCGATGCCGATCGACGGCTGGATATCGATCGTGCGCAGCCGGGTCTTGTCTGCGCTGTAGCGGGCCCAGCTGTTGGCTTCGTAGTTGGTTGTGAAGCTGAACGGCGACGTCACCGCGACGCCGATCGCGATGCGGTCGGTCAGCGGATACGCGATCGAACCCGACGGCACGATGCCGTTGTTGATCGGATCGCGCGAAACGCTGTTGCCGCCGACCGGGCGATAGGTTGGCGCGATATTTGGGTTAAAGGTCGGGCGACCGATCACGGTGCCGTTGTCGATCACATTGCCCTTGGGGCGGATCACGGTCGCTGCGATCGCGGCGCTGCCGTCGCGGATGCCGGCGATCGCGGCAGGGTTCCACCACAACGACGCGGCCCCGGTGTCGGCGCCTTCGCCCGAAAAGGCACGTCCGGTGCCGCGCGCCGACTGCGATTGGAGATAATAGGCGTTGGCGGAGGCGGCGCTTTCGAAGCCGAACGCAGAGACGAGCGCTGAGACGGCGAGGAGGGAGGCCTTGGTACGAAACGACATGGGAAAGTCCTAAGCTGAGATACTGAATACGGGACAGACGGCTGCGATCAGCGCGCGCGCGTCCAGGTCTGGGTCTTGCAGAGCGGGAAGAACACGCAGCCGCGCAGCTTCAGCTGGTTGGCGCCAAGGGGGGTGATCTTGCCGCTATAGGTCTTGCCGTCCTCGGCATTGTAGACCTGGCCGCTGCTCCACACGCCGTCGCTGTCGGGCTTGAAGCCGGAGAGCATCTGCATGCCCTGGATCGGGCGGTTGCGGAGCGCGACGTTGCTGTTCTTCGCGTCCTTCATCGTCGGATTGGCGCGGAGCATGTCGGAGGTGAGGATCTTGCCGCAGATCGACGGGCCGCAGCGGGCGATCTCGACGATGGCGTTGTGGGTTTCGGTCCTCCAACGACCGATCACGGTGTCTGCCGTGGCGGGTGCGCCAGCCAGGAGCGCAGCGGCGATCAACAGGGACATAAATCTTCCTCTCCAATGCCCGTCGGAACGGGGGTCACGCTAATCGTGGCGGCGCCGTATGCGTACGGTCACCGGGATGGGGCAGCAACTTAACGCTAGCCTCTTGCCGTATACGGCAATTGGTTACCGCCTAGTTTCGTGCGTGGGCAAGTCAAGCGATCTTACCCATTTGCGGGATTAAAAAACGGTCATGTGCGCGCGCCTGGCCCAAGCCCCCGTCACCCCGGACAATGTCCGGGGTGACGAAGGAACGCTGGCGTTCAGGATACGCCCGCCGGGGCCGGGTCGATCGTCAGTTCCGTAGCGGCTTGCCGGTCTGCAGCATGTGGACGATTCGCGCCTGGGTGCGTTGGTCCCTGACGCTATCCATGAACGCGGCGCGTTCGAGCACGAGAATCTCGTCCTCGGTCACGGTGTCGACCAGATCGGCCTCGCCGCCGGTCAGCACGGTCGCCAGTCGATCGGCGACGACGACGTCGTAATCGGTCGCCACGCCCTTCTTGTGGAAGTCGGCGACCGCCATCGTGAGGCCGGTACGGCCGCTGGCGCCCGCCATCCGGAACGTCGGCTTGTCGGGTGCGACATAGCCATCGACCAGCGACAGTGCCTTGGCCTTGGCGTCCGCCAGCAGGCGATCGCGGTTCATCGTGATGCCGTCGTCCTTCCGCAGGATCATCATCTCGCGCGCTTCGGCAGCCGACTTGGCAACCTGCGCGGTCGAGATCATCTGGAACACCTTCGACAGCACCGGCATCGGGCCCTTCGGCACCATACCCGACTTGGTCCAGCGATCGAGCATCTCGCCATTGCCGCCCCAGCCCGGGACGAGACCGACGCCGCATTCGACGAGGCCGGCATAGGTTTCGGCATGCGCCTGGACCGCGTCCGAGTGCAGCAGGATCTCGCAGCCACCGCCGAGCGCAAGGCCCGCCGGCGCGCTGACGACGGGGAAGGGTGCGTATTTGAGCGCCTTGTACGCGGCCTGGCCGTTGGCGACGCTGGCCTCGACCATGTCCCACAGCCCGGCTCCGACCGCGAACATAGCTGCGCCGAGATTGGCGCCGGCGGAAAAGTTGCTGGCTTCGTTGTAGACGACCAGCGCCTTGAAGCGATCCTGGACGACCGGGATCGCTTCCTGGATGAGCGCGATGACCTGATCGTCGAGCGCGTTCATCTTTGTGTGGAATTCGAGTGCTGCCACACCGTCGCCGACATCCCAAAGCGAAGCGGACGCGTTGGTCAGGATGGGTTGCGCGCGGAGCTTAACGTCCTCGAGCAGTTCGACGCCCTCGCTGCGCGGGACGTCGGCATAGTCGCCGGCGGTGGTCAGATACTGGCGCTTGCCGTCCTCGACGCGGTAGAAAGGGCGGTCGCCCGCGGTCTTCAGGATCGCCGGCACGTCGCGACCTTCGGCGGCCAGGCGTTCAGCGAGCTTGCCGGGGCCCATGCGGTCGATCAGCTCGAAGGGGCCGTATTTCCAGTTGTAGCCGAGCTTCATCGCGTCATCGATGCCGATGATGTCGTCGGTCGCCTCGCCGACCAGCATTGCGGAATAGGACAGCACGCTGCCGAGGATCGTCCATGCGTAGGTGCCGATCTTGCCGGGTTCGGCGATCAGCGCGGCGATATCCTTGCCGGTCTTGCCGGGCAGGTCGGCGGGCTTGGCCTCGGGGCGGTATTCGCCGGTCGCGAGATCGAGCGACAGTTTCGTCCGCGTCGCCTTGTCGAAGCGGTAGAAGCCGCCCTTGCCCTTGCGGCCGGTGAAGCCCTCCGCGATCATCTTGTCGACCAGTGCCATGTCGCGCACGGTGTCGAAATAGGGATCGCCCGCAGGCAGCGTCGACGACAGGCTCTTGGTCAGCAGTGGCATCAGGTCGACGCCGACGAGATCGACGAGCCCAAAGATCCCGGTCTTCGGCACGCCCATCGGACGGCCGCCGATCTGGTCGGCTTCCTCGACGGTCAGGCCCTGGTCCATCGCCGCGTTGATCGCGACCGCCAGCCAATAGGTGCCGATACGGTTGGCGATGAAGCCGGGCGTGTCCTTCGCGCGGACGATGCGCTTGCCCATGAAGCGGTCGACGAAATCCTCGACCTTGCCGGCAACGGTCGCATCGGTGTGCTTACCGCGAACGATCTCGACCAGCCGCATGTAGCGCGGCGGGTTGAAGAAGTGCGTGATCAGGAAGTCGGCCTTGAACTGGTCCGAGCGACCCTCGACCAGATGCCCGAGCGGAATCGTCGAGGTATTCGACGACACCGCGGTGCCGGGGCGCTTGAGGGTTTCGAGCTTGGCGTAGAGCGACTGCTTGATGTCGAGCCGCTCGACGATCGCCTCGACGATCCAGTCGCATTCGGCGACCCGGTCGAGATGGTCGTCGATGTTGCCGGTCTCGACCAGCTTGGCCGCACGCTTCGACATGAAGGGGGCGGGGTCGGTCTTGAGCATCTTCGCCACCGCGCCCTTGGCCACCGCGTCGCGATCCCCGCCCTCGGGCAGGTCCCGCGGCACGATATCGAGCAGCAGCACGGGAATGCCGGCATTGGCGACCTGCGCCGCGATGCCGGCGCCCATCACGCCCGCGCCGATGACGCAGACTTTTTTGATCGAGACGGGCGTAACGCCCTTTGGTTTCACAGCGGTGTCCATCATGCGCGCTCCAGCACCGTCGCGATGCCCTGACCGCCGCCGATGCACTGGGTCGCGAGCGCATAGCGGCCGCCTTCGCGGGCCAGCAGCGCGGCCGCCTTGCCGACGATCCGCGCACCGGTCGCGCCGAGCGGATGCCCGATCGCGATCGCGCCGCCGTCGAGGTTGATCGTCTCGTCCTTGAGGCCGAGGTCGCGGATGCAGGCGATCGCCTGGCTCGCGAACGCCTCGTTGATCTCGACGACGTCGAGGTCGGCGACGGTGATCCCGGCGCGCTCGAGTGCCTTGCGCGACGCATAGATCGGGCCGAGGCCCATCGTCGACGGCTCGTTGCCCGATACCGCGACCGACTTGATGCGCGCGAGGATCGTCAGGCCGTGCTTGGTCGCGAACTCTTCCGAGGTGACGAGCACCGCGGAGGCGCCATCGGTGAGCGGCGACGAGGTGCCGGCGGTCACCGAACCGTCAGCCGAGAAGGCGGGCTTGAGGCCGGCGAGTGCTTCGACCGTGGTGCCTGCGCGGATCGCGCCGTCCTGGCTGACCGGGCCGGCCTTGGTCTGGATCGTCACGATCTCGTCGGACAGACGACCATCGGCGCGCGCGGCGGCGGCCTTGTCCTGGCTCTTGACCGCGAAGGCATCCTGTTCGGCGCGGGTGATCTGATAGTCGCGCGCGACGTTCTCGGCGGTCTCGCCCATGCCCATGTACGCCCCGGCATTCATCTTGAAGAGCTCGGGGTTGGGCAGGGGGTTGTAGCCGCCCATCGGCACGCGGCTCATCGATTCGAGGCCCGCACAGATGAACGCATCGCCGGCGCCGATGTTGATCTGCCCGACCGCGATGTGGATCGCGCTCATCGACGACCCGCAGAAGCGGTTCACAGTCATGCCGCCGACCGACAGCGGCAGGTCGGCGAGAAGCCCGATCATCCGCGCGACATTTAGGCCCTGCTCACCTTCCGGAAACGCGCAGCCGAGGATGATGTCCTCGATCTCGGCGGGATCGACGCCGGTCTTGTCGAGCAGACCGCGAATCGTTTGCGCGGCGAGATCGTCGGGACGCACGCGGGCGAGTTCGCCCTTGCCTGCGAGGTGGAACGGCGAGCGGGCATAGCCTGCGATGACGACGTTGGTCATGGGAATCCTCTCCTAATCGATCGCCCGAACATAACGTCCGGCTGGTCAGGCGCTTGCGCGCTGCCCTAAAGGTGCGATACCTGACCTATACGTCAAGGTGTCGCCACTCACAATATGAGTCGGTATGGAACGCCGGATTGGGAGAGTCGAACGCCATGCAGAACATCACGGGTAGCGCGCAGGGCGTGCCGATGACCCAGGCACCGCGGTTGCTCGGCGATATGCTGGACGAATCCGTGGCGCGGTTCGGCACGCGGACCGTGCTCGACTTTCTCGGGCGGCGGATGACCTATGCCGAACTCGGCGATGCGGTGTCGCATGCGGCACGGGGACTGCAGGACCTGGGCGTGAAAAAGGGGACGCGCGTGGCGCTGTGCCTGCCGAACACGCCCTATTATCCGATCCTGTTCTTCGCGACGCTGAAGGCCGGCGGGATCGTGGTCAACGTCAACCCGCTCTATGTCGAGCGCGAGCTGTGCCACCTGATCAAGGATTCGGGTGCTGAGGTTATCGCGACCTGCGACATCGCCGAGATCCACGCGCGCGTGCTGAAGGTCGCGGGCGAGATGGGCGTGCGGCACGTCATCACCTGCCCGATCGCGGGTGCGCTGCCACCGCTGAAGAGCATCGCCTATCGGCTGTTGAAGCGTGCAGAGATCGGGCACGCCCCCAAGGACGCTCGGCATCTGACGTTCGATGCGTTGCTGTCGGCCAAGGGCGCGCCGACGCCGGTGGCGGTCACGCCGGACGAGGTCGCGGTGCTGCAATATACCGGCGGTACGACCGGCGAGCCCAAGGCGGCGATGCTGAGCCACGCCAATCTCGTCTCCAACGCCAATTCGATGGTGGTGTTCGTCGGCGGCGAACGGCCGGAGCAGGACCGCGTGATGGGTGCGCTGCCGCTGTTCCACGTCTTCGCGCTGACCACCGTGCTGACCTATTCGATCCGCACCGGCGCGGAGATGATCCTGCTGCCCCGCTTCGACCTGCAGCAGGTGCTGAAGACGATCGTGCGAACGCGGCCGACTTATTTCCCAGCGGTGCCGACGATCTATGCGGCGATCGCCACCGCGGCGGCGACGCAGACGGTCGACCTGTCCTCGATCCGCGCCTGCATATCGGGCGGCGCGCCGCTGCCCGCCGAAGTCCGCCAGGCGTTCGAAGCGGCGACCGGCGCGCTGGTGGTCGAGGGCTATGGCCTGTCCGAAGCCTCGCCGATCATCACCTGCAGCCCGTTCGATGGCTCCGGCAAGGCGGGGTCCGCGGGCGTACCCTTTCCCGGCACGACGATCGAGATCCGCGATCGGGAGGACCCGACCAAGCGGCTGCCGATTGGCGAGAACGGCGAGATTTGCGCGCGTGGTCCGCAGGTTACGCGCGGATATTGGCACAAGCCCGAAGCGACCGCCGACCTGTTCGTCGATGGTGCGCTGCGCACCGGCGATGTCGGGCATCTGGACGAGGACGGCTATCTGTTCATCGTCGACCGCATCAAGGACCTGATCCTGGCGGGCGGCTACAACGTCTATCCCCGCGTGATCGAAGATGCGCTGTACGAGCATCCCGACGTTGCCGAGGCGATCGTGATCGGCGTGCCCGATGCGTATCGCGGGCAAGCGCCGAAAGCATTCGTGACCTTGACCGCGGGGTCGACCGCCACCCCGACCGAGCTGCGCGATTTCCTGCGCGACAAGATCAGCAAGATCGAGCTTCCCCGCGAGGTCGAAATCCGCGACACTCTGCCCAAGACGCTGATCGGCAAGCTATCCAAAAAGGAACTTGTCGCCGAGGAAGCAGCAAAAGCGTCGGGAGGGGGAGAGCGGGTTTGAACGATCGGCAGGACGACCTGACGGGGATACAGGACGTCGCACGTGCGCTGGGAGTCAGCGCGCGGACGTTGCGCTTCTATGAGGACAAGGGGCTGATCGAGCCCTGCCGGATCGGCACCACGCGGATCTATACGCGGCGCGATGTCGGGCGGATGCAGTTGATCCTGCGCGGCAAGCGGCTGGGGTTCTCGCTGCGCGATATCGAGGAGTTCCTGGGGCTCTACGACAGCGATCCGCAGCATGTGGAGCAGATGCGCGCGCTTGCCGAGCGGTGCCGCCAGCGGATCGACGACCTTGCGCAGCAGCAGACCGCGATCGCGCAGACGCTGGCCGAGCTCGAGAAGATCGAGGGCGAGGCCTTGCAGCGGATCGCAGACGCCGCCCCGCACTGAGGCTTGGCGGTGATCGGCGGGTGCTCTACCGCCCGTTGCCATGAGCAAACTTCCCTCCCGCCTTCGTCGCCTCGAAGACGCGCTGTTCGCGCTGCCCGACGACTGCATGCTGTTGAGCGACCTCGACGGGTATCTGACCGGGCTGATCCTGTGTCCGGAGATCGTGCCGCCCGCCGAATGGCTGCCGGTGAAATGGGGCGGGATCGAGGCAGGGCCGCCGTTCGAGGATCCGCTCGACGTGCAGGATTTCGAGACGATGCTGGTCGCGCGGCACGCGGAGATCGCGCGCGACCTGGGTCGGGGCAAATTCCGGCCGTTCTTCGAGGTCGACGAGCGTAATGGCGACGTGCTGTGGGAGGCGTGGATCGAGGGGTTTGCCACCGCGATCGACCTGCGGCCCGAAGCTTGGGCGGCGGTGGATGAGGAAGCGCTCGTTGATCTCCGGACGCTGATCGGGATCGCGGACGACAGCAGCGACCTGACCAGCGACGAGATCAACGCGCTGTACGATGCGGCGGCGACGCAGATCCCGCCGCGGGTGGCGACGTTGTTTGCGTGGCGCGAGCGACAGGGGGTGCCGGTGGTGGGCGCTCCGGAGCTTGTTGCGAAGGTTGGTCGCAATGATCCTTGCGCGTGCGGGTCGCGGAAGAAGCATAAGAAGTGCTGCGGGGCGAACTGAGCGTCGTTGGGCCGGGCCGTCGTGCGCTCGGTCCGTCACGCACCTGGTCCGTCAACCGTACGATCCGTTATCCGCCCGATCCGTCATCCGTGCGATCCGGTATTCACCCAATCCGTCAGCCGCTCGGTCCGTTATCCAGCCGATCCGTCATCCTGACGAAAGTCAGGACCCAGGGTAACCAGGCGGTGCGCTGAGTAACTCTGGGTCCTGACTTTCGTCAGGATGACGTCATCTATTGAATGCCGGCGTGGTGTCTAACGACGGCGCGGTGGTGACGCGCTTCCTCAGCCCCCGAGATAATGGTCGTGCGCCGCATCGGTCCCGTTGATCGCCAAGATCGACCGCGCATCACCAGGGCTGAGCGGATGGCCCTTAGATCCGGCCGACGCGATCACCCGGTTGAGCAGTTCCTGGCCTTCGCGCCACCAGCCGATCCCGCTAGCCGCGTTGAGGTGGCCCTGCGGTCCGGCGTCGATGAAATGGCTGCCCCAGTTCGCCGCCAGGCTGTGTGCACGGTCGGGGGTGACCCACGGATCGTCGCTGCTGGCGACGACGATCGACGGGAAGGGGAGCGGCGTCCTCGGGCTTGGGGCAAAGCCGCGGAGTTCGGCCTGTGCGTCCGGGCGGTCGACGTCGGGCGGCGCGACCAGCAGCGCACCGGCGACCGGCCAGCCATAGGGTTGCGGGCTGAGTTCGGCCCACCACGCGACCGCGAGGCAGCCGAGACTGTGCGCGGCGAGAATGACGGGGGCATCGGCGCGGCGGATCGCTTCGTCGAGGCGCGTTACCCAGGCGTTGCGGTGCGGCGTGTTCCACATCCCGAGCTCGACGCGGACGGTGTCGGGCCGTGCGTCCTCCCACAACGTTTGCCAGTGCGAAGGCCCGGAGCCACCGAGGCCCGGCACGGTGAGGATCGTCGGATGGTCGGCATCGTACGGAGCGAAACTACCCACAGCGATTCTCCTTCTCCAAGGCTCGTCTTCTGATTTGAAGATAATCCTACCGTATCGGGGGACAATGCAATTGCGGCCGAACGAAGGCAGCTTGCGGCGGTCGGATGCGGCGGCGATAGGGGGGCATGGCAAAGCAGCGCGTGGACCAGATGCTCGTCGATCGGGGGCTCGTCGAATCGCGGACGCGCGCGCAGGCGCTGATCATGGCGGGACTGGTCTTTGCCGGTACCACCAAGGTCGAGAAGTCGGGGCAGACGCTTGCCGACGACGTCGTGCTCGATGTCCGCGGGCGCGATCATCCCTGGGTGTCGCGCGGCGGGATCAAGCTGGCGCACGGGCTCGATCATTTCGGCTGGGACATCGGCGGCGCGGTCGCGATCGACGTGGGGTCGTCGACCGGCGGCTTCACCGACGTGATGCTCAGCCGCGGTGCGGCGCGGGTGTTCGCGGTCGACAGCGGCACCAACCAGCTGGCGTGGAAGCTGCGGCAGGACCCCCGCGTCGTTGTTCACGAACAGACCAGCGCGCGGATCCTGACCGAGGCACAGATCACCGAGCCGGTCGACCTGATCGTCTGCGATGCGAGCTTCATCGGTCTGGCGAAAGTGCTAGCGCGGCCGATGACCTTCGCCAAACCGGACGCGCGGCTAATGGCGCTGGTGAAACCGCAGTTCGAGGCGGGCCGCCAAGAGGTCGGCAAGGGCGGCGTGGTGCGCGACGTCGCGGTCCGCGCGCGAGTCTGCGACGAGGTTGCGGCATGGCTGACCGGCGAGGGCTGGCAGGTTGCAGGGATCGTGGAAAGCCCGATCACGGGGCCGGAAGGCAATGTCGAGTATCTGATTGCCGCCCACCGCGCGCCGACTGTGCTGGAATGAACCACTAGCGGAACGATTGCATCCGATCCGAGGTTTACGGATCGGCCCGCGCACGGCAGGACGACGCGGAAGAACGGCGGAAGGAATTGCGTGGGCGGCATCGCTTCGAAGAACCAGCTGCGGATGTCGTTCCTGCGCTGGGCGATCGTGACCGTTCCGCTGATCGTGCTGCTGGGCTTCCTTTCGGGGGCTTCGGTACGCGTCGGCAGCGCCAATCCCTGGTATGTCGCGCTGGCGAAGCCCGCGTTGACGCCGCCGCCCTGGGTGTTTCCGGTCGCGTGGACGTCGCTCTATATCATGCTCGGTCTGGCGCTGGCGATGATCCTGCACGCACGGGGCGCGCGCGGCCGTGGCACGGCGATCGCGGTGTTTGCGGTGCAGTTCGCGTTCAACCTGGCATGGACGCCGCTTTTCTTCGGTGCGCACCGCATCGGCGCTGCCTTGCTGGTGATCGTCGTGATGCTGGCGTTGTCGATCGCCACGACGATAATGTTCGGCCGAATCCGTACGATAGCGGCGTGGCTTATGGTCCCGTATATGGTGTGGATCAGCTTTGCCGGGGTGCTCACCTTCGGTATCGGGCGGCTCAACCCGGATGCAGAAACCCTTGTGCCCGCGGCGCGTACGTCCCAAATGCTGTGACAGACTAGATTTGGGGTACAGCGCATGCAGTCCGAAAACCGCGTTTTCGATGATTTGGTGAAGTTCGTGAACGGTGCCGCCGGTACTATCGCCGGCGTCGGCCGCGAAGCCGAAAGCGGTGCGCGGACTCGCGCGCGCGAATGGATCGGCGGACTGGACTTCGTCAGCCGCGATGAATTCGAGGCAGTCAAGGCGATGGCCGCCGCCGCACGCGACGAAGCCGATGTGCTGAGGGCGCGACTCGACGCCATCGAGGCGCGGACGAGGACGGACGCCTGACTTTTCCACAGGTATTACAGACGGTCAGCCGCAAGGGGTTGTCGCCGCGGGTTCGTGGCGGCACCCTTCGGCGCGTGACAAGGACCGCCCGGACGTGATGATGCTCGATCAAGCCGACCATGACCCCGACGACGCTGCACCGATCGACATGCTCGAAACCTATTATGCCGCGCATGGCTGGGAGCACGAGCGCCACGACGACGAAATCGTCGCGACCGTAAAGGGCAGCTGGACGACGTACGAACTGCGCGCGCTGTGGCGCGACGACGACAGCGTGCTGCAGTTCCTGGCGTTCCCCGACATCAAGGTGACCGACGAACGCCGCGCGTCGGTGTACGAGACGATCGGGCTGGTCAACGAACAGCTGTGGATCGGTCATTTCGAGCTCTGGTCGTCGAGCGGCATCCTGTTGTTCCGCCACGCCGCGATGGTCGACGGCGGCGATGACGGCACGATGTCGCTCGCCAGCGCGGAACTGCTGGTCGAATCGGCGATCGAGGAGTGCGAGCGCTTCTACCCCGTGTTCCAGTTCGTGCTGTGGGGCGGCAAGAGCCCCAAGGACGCGCTGGCGGCCGCACTGATCGAGACGCAGGGCGAGGCGTGATCGGATCGGGTGGCCCGATCTGGCTGATCGGGTGTGGCAACATGGGCGGAGCGATGCTCCGCCGCTGGATCGCCGCCGGGCTGGACCCGCAGCGGGTGACGGTGATCACGCGGAGCGGAGCGGGGGCACCCGACGGTGTCCGGTCGCTGAGCGCGGTGCCGGACGAGCCTGCGCCCGATACCTTGATGCTGGCGCTGAAGCCGCAACAGATCGACGCAGCGCAGGCGATGATCGCGCCGCTGCAGGGCAGGCCGAAGCTGTTGCTGTCGATCCTCGCGGGGGTCGATCACGCGACCCTGGCGGAGCGGTTCGCGGCGGAGGCGATCGTGCGGGCGATGCCGAACCTGCCGGTCGCGATCGGCAAGGGGGTGACGACGTTATACACGGTTGGCGCCGATGCCGCGGCGATTGCGCAAGTCGAAGCCTTGGCTGCGCCGCTCGGTCTTTACGAATGGATCGGCGACGAGAAGCAGTACGACGCAGTGACCGCGCTGGCTGGTTGCGGGCCGGGGTTCGTGTTCCGCTTCGCCGATGCGCTGGCGCAGGCCGGCGCCGCGTTGGGATTGCCGGCGGACCAGGCGGCGCGGCTGGCGATTGCGACGTTGGAGGGATCGGCGATCATGGCGGCGGATGCGGACGTGTCACCCGCGGTTCTGGCGGACCGCGTCGCCAGCCCAAGCGGATCGACACGCGAAGGGCTGAATGTTCTCGACCGTAATGACGCGCTAGTGCGATTGCTGACCGATACGCTGGCGGCGGCGGCGGCGCGTAACGCCGAGATGGCGGCGGCAGCGCGACGCTAGGCAATTTGCGACCTCCAAAACGGGGGAGCTAACCGCGCAGGTTAACGACCTGGGTCCGCTCGTTTTCGGGGACCAGCCCTTCCAGGACCGCCCAGAACCCCGATACCGCGGCCTGGCCGGCGCTGGCATAGGCCGCGGACATGCGCTCGCGTACCGCCTCGAACAATTCGCTCTCCATCTTGCTACCATCCGACGTCAGGCGCAGCAGCCGCTGGCGACGATCGCGTTCCCCAGGCCTGATCTCGACCAGTTTCCGGTCGATCAGCTCGTTCAGCACCCGGCCCAGCGACTGCTTGGTGATCGCCAGCAGCGACAGCAGTTCGCTGACCGTCATGTCGGGTTTGCGCGCGATGAAATAGAGCGCACGGTGGTGGGCGCGGCCCAAGCCTTCGTCGGCCAGTCCCTGATCGACCGAGCGGGTCAGATGGCTGTGACCGAAATAGAGTAGCTCCATGCCTCGTCGCAGCTCGGCTTCGCGCAGGAACAGGGGGGAAGCGGGTGATGCTTGGGCAGCCATGTTGACCGGTTTAGCCATCGCCCGTAGGCGTCGGCAACCCGTCACGAGAGAGAAAATGATGTCCGCGATCACATCCGCCATCTCAGCCGCGTTCCGCCACGAGCCGAACGTGACACCGGTTGCCGCCAACGAGCGCGCCAAGCGGCTGATCGATCCCGGCTTCGGGCGGGTCTTCACCGATCACATGGCGCTGGTCCGCTACAGCGACGCCAAGGGGTGGCATGATGCGCAAATCACCGCGCGCGCGCCGCTGTCGATCGATCCGGCGTCGTCGGTGCTGCATTACGCGCAGGAGATCTTCGAGGGGATGAAGGCGTATCGGCTGGCGGATGGCGGCACCGCGCTGTTCCGCCCCGAGGCGAATGCGCGTCGGTTCAACCGATCGGCTAAGCGGATGGCGATGCCCGAGATCCCGGAGGCGTTGTTCCTCGAATCGATCGAGCGGCTGGTCCGCGTCGATTCCGACTGGATCCCCGACAGCGACGGCGGCGCGCTTTACCTGCGCCCGTTCATGTTCGCGTCCGAGGTGTTCCTGGGCGTGAAGCCGTCGGCGGAATATCTGTACATGGTGCTGGCGTCGTCGGTCGGCACCTATTGGAAGAACGGCGCGTCGACCGTCTCGCTGTGGGTGTCGCAGGATTACACCCGCGCTGCCCCTGGCGGTACCGGCGAGGCGAAATGCGGCGGCAATTACGCCACCAGTCTCGTCGCGCAGGCCGAGGCGATCCGCCGCGGCTATGACCAGGTGGTCTTCCTCGACGCGGTCGAGCGCAAATATGTCGAGGAGCTGGGGGGCATGAACGTGTTCTTCGTGTTCGACGACGGCAGCATCGTGACTCCGCCGCTGGGCGGCACGATCCTGCCCGGGATCACGCGTGATTCGATCCTGACGATGGCGCGCGCGCAGGGGATCGACGCGCGCGAGGAACTCTATTCGATCGACCAGTGGCGCGCGGATGCGACCAGCGGCCGGTTGGTCGAGGCGTTCGCGTGCGGCACCGCGGCGGTGGTAACGCCAATCGGCAAGGTCGCATCGCCCGAGGGCGAGTTCGTCATCGGCAATGGTGGCCCGGGCGAACTGACGATGCGGATGCATGCCGCGCTCGTGGCGATCCAGCGTGGCACGGCGCCCGATACGCATGGCTGGCTGCACCGCCTCGACTGAGCCTGCGGGCGAATAGCGGGGCGGCATGTCCGATCGGGGCTTTCCACGCGGACCTGCCCCGCTATAAGGCCGCCTCCCGGTGGGGCGTCGCCAAGTGGTAAGGCAGCGGCTTTTGATGCCGCCATTCGCAGGTTCGAACCCTGCCGCCCCAGCCAATCCTGAAATAACTTCGGTTCTCGGCACGCAAGCGGACGGCCTTACACGCCGTACGCGCGGCGTTTGCCGGATATCGGGACGGCTTTTCGAAATCGATGGAATGACAGCCACGTGACCGCAGAGAAGCGTATCAAGCTCCCAGCGCGTGCAGCTCTGATTAATGGTGCAGCGATCGTCCGGGGCGAGAACTGCACCCGGCCGAGCAGCCTAGATGTCTCGCCACATTAAACGATGGTCGGGGAGACAGGATTCGAACCTGCGACCCCCTGGTCCCAAACCAGGTGCGCTACCAGCCTGCGCCACTCCCCGACGCCGTGCGGTTAGGCCGGGTCGGCGAGATGTGCAAGCGCGTTGACCGCCATAACCGAATGAAGGCCTGCGCTGGCGCGTGGCCGGGATGCGACGACGCGGGGTTCCGAATGGGGGGAGGGTGTGGCACATCGATGCCATGTGGGGGAAAACCAAAGCGGCCGTTTGGCTGCGCCGTAGCGCGATCGTGCTGTCCGTGACGTTCTCTGGCGGGGGTCCGGCCGTTGCGCAGGACGACGCGGGCTTTCAGGCCTATCTGGTGACGCTCAGGCAGCAGGCGCTTGCCGAAGGCGTTACGCAACGCACCGCCGATGCGGTGTTCCCGACGCTGACGCTCAACGACCGCGTCATCGCCCTCGACCGTGCCCAGCCGGGCGCCGCGACGACCAGCAGCGCGGTGCCGGCGTTTGCGCCGTACAAGGCGCAGCATGTCGATGCGGCGCGGATCGGGCGCGGGCGGAGCGCCTATCAGGCGCAGCGCTTCCGGCTCGAGCGGATCGAACGCGAGACCGGCGTACCCGAATCGGTGATGGTCGCGATCTGGGGCCATGAGACCAATTACGGCAGCTACACCGGCAATTTCGACCTGCTGCGGTCATTGGCGACGCTCGCCTATGAAGGCCGGCGGCGCAGCCTGTTCGCGGGCGAGTTCATCGCCGGGCTGAAGATCCTCGACCGTGGCATCTCGCGCGAGCAGCTGAAGGGCAGCTGGGCGGGCGCGATGGGCAATCCGCAGTTCCTGCCGTCGATCTATCTGCGTCTGGCGCGCGATGGCGACGGCGACGGTCGTGCGGACATCTGGAACAGCCCGGCGGATACGCTGGCGTCGATCGGCAATTACTTCGTCGATGCCGGCTGGCGCGCTGGCCAGCCCTGGGGCTTCGCGGTCAGCGTGCCCGCGCAGTTCGACCGATCGCAGGTCCGCAACCGACTGGTCTCGCCGCGCTGCCCGCGGGTGTTCGAACGGCACAGCGGCTGGCGGACGATGGCCGAGTGGCGCGGGCTTGGTATCGTTCCTCAGGGGCGGAACTGGCCCGGTGATTCGGTCATGGCGACATTGCTCGAACCCGATGGCCCCGGCGCAACGGCGTATCTGCTCACCAGCAACTACCGCGTGATCCTCGATTACAATTGCTCGAACTATTACGCCCTTTCGGTCGGTTTGCTGGCGGATGCGGTCGAACGCTAGCGTCCTCGCGCTGGCCTTCGCGCTGGCAGCATGCGGCGGCACACGCGAGAGCGTCGGGGCGACTCTGCCGCTCAGCGGATCCTACGGACGATATCAGGATACCGGTCTAGCGAGCTGGTACGGCGAGGAAATGTCCGGAAATCGAACTGCCTCGGGCGAGTTGTTCGATGCCAACGCCATCACGGCAGCACACCGTACGCTGCCGCTGGGATCGTTCGTCGAGGTCACGTCGCTCGACACTGGCCGGTCGATCCTGGTGCGGATCACCGATCGCGGGCCGGGTCGGCGGGACCGGATCATCGATCTTTCGCGCGGCGCGGCGCGGTTGCTCGGCACCGACCGGCGGCCGCTGGCGAATGTCCGCGTGCGCGCGATCATACCGTCGGCGCAGGACGCGACGACGCTACACGCCGGCCGATCGGTCGCGGCGCGCGATCCCGGCTATGCGCGCGCTGCCAGCGTTATGGCGCCGGTGCGGACGCCAGTTTCACATCTGGTTCCGGGTCGCAGCTATATCCTCCAGGTCGCCACCTTCTCCAACGAGGCACGCGCGCGAGCGCTTGCCGAACGCCTGAACGGTCGCGTCGTCGCCGGCGGCGGATTGTGGCGCGTTCGCCTGGGACCGTTCGACGACGCCGCCCGCCTGCAACGCGCGCGTGACGCGGTCGCGGAGCGCGGCTATGGCGATGCTCAGGTCCTGCCCGAGGATTGAAATGTTACTCCCAGCTACGGAATTGCCATGAAGACGCTGATCGCCGCTCCGCTCGTCGCCCTGATGCTCGCGAACCCGTCGGTCGCCGCCGCGCCGCAGTTCCAGACCGCCGCGCCGATCGCGTATATGGAGGACCTGTCGTCGGGTGCGGTGCTGTTCGCGCGCGACGCCGATCGCCGGATGCCGCCGGCATCGCTGGCCAAGATGATGACCGTCTACGTCGCGTTCGACATGGTCCGCAAAGGCGAACTGAAGCTCGACCAGATGATGACCGTGCGTCCAGAGACCTGGGCGAAATGGCATGGCCCGGCAGCAGGTTCGACGATGTTCCTGTCGTCGGGTGAGAGCGTCAGCGTTGCCAACCTGCTCTACGGGATCGTCACGCTGTCGGGGAACGACGCCTGCGTCGTGCTCGCGGAGGGCATTTCTGGATCCGAACAGGCGTTTACCGAGCGGATGAACCGCACCGCGGCGGAGATCGGCCTGAAGAATAGCCATTTCGGCACCTCGAACGGCTGGCCCGACAACGGCGTCACCTATGTGACCGCGCACGATCTCGCCAATCTCGCTGCTGCGACGATCACCAACCATCCGGCGCTGTACAAGCAGTTCTACTCCAAGCGTGATTTTACCTGGGGCAAGACGATGGGCGGCAACGCCATCACGCAGGCCAATCGCGATCCGATCCTGGGTCGCGTGGCGGGTGCCGACGGCCTGAAGACGGGGCATACCGAAGAGGCGGGCTACGGCTTTACGGGGTCGGCCGAGCAGGGCGGTCGTCGCCTCGTCATGGTCGTCGCGGGGCTGAAGAGTTCAGGCGAGCGCAGCGAGGAGTCGGTGCGGTTCATGGAGTGGGGCTTCCGCGCCTGGTCGTCCAAGCCGATCGTCGCGAAGGGGCGCAAAGTCGAGACCGCGGCCGTCCAGATGGGCGATTCCTCGACCGTCGGCCTGATCGCACCCAAGGCACTGACCGCGACGCTGCCCGCCGGGACCTCGCCCAATTTGACCGCCAAGGTCGTCTATGACGGCCCGATCAAGGCCCCGATCAAGGCCGGCCAGCACATCGCCGACCTGGTCGTCAGCACCCCCGACGGCGTCACGCAGACGATGCCGCTGGTCGCCGACAAGGACGTCGGCACCGCCGGGTTCTTCGGCCGCGCATGGGCAGGGCTCACCGGCTTCTTCGGCTGATGGCATGACGTCATCGGTGGTCGGTAATGCGGCGGCGCAGGCTACGTTCCTGTCGGCGATGGCCGGGCGATCGTTGCATCACGCCTGGCTGCTGACCGGCCCGCAAGGCGTCGGCAAGGCGAGTTTCGCGCGGGCGGCGGCGATCCGGATGCTGGCCGAAGGCGCGGGCGCGACGGGGTTGCCGGTCGGGCTCGACGTGCCGATGGGCAATCCGACACGGGCATTGGTCGAGGCGGGATCGCACCCCGATTTTCGCGTACTCGCGCGGCTGCCCAAGGATGCGGAGAAGCCCGACCAGGACATCGCGCGGAGCATCACGATCGCGCAGGTCCGCACGCTGCAACCGCTGTTCGCGACCACGCCGTCGATGAGCAGCCGGCGCGTC
Organism: Sphingomonas sp. R86521; assembly: GCF_042466235.1. Lineage (NCBI taxonomy): Bacteria > Pseudomonadati > Pseudomonadota > Alphaproteobacteria > Sphingomonadales > Sphingomonadaceae > Sphingomonas > Sphingomonas sp. R86521. Next base: position 2,114,674 of record NZ_JAXHBY010000001.1, read on the forward strand.
GTCGTGATCGACGCGATCGACGATCTCGAGCGCGGCGGTGCGAATGCGCTGCTCAAGAACCTCGAGGAACCGCCGGCAGGGACGATCTTCCTGCTCGTCAGCCACGCGCCGGGACGTCTGTTGCCGACGATCCGGTCGCGCTGCCGGTTGCTGCGGTTCGAGGCGCTGTCCGACGACGAGGTCGCGATGGCGATCCGCACCGCACAACCCGACGCGGACGATGGCGAAGTCCAGGCACTGGTCCGCGTCAGCGACGGCGCGCCGGGGCGGGCGCTGCGCTACGCCGGGCTGGATATCGCAGGCATCGACGACGCCATCGTCCGCATCGCCGAGGATGGCGACCGCGACAATGTCGGTCGGTTGCGGCTTGCGAAGTCGCTAGGCGCGAAGGCTGCGCAGCCGCGTTACGAGGCGTTCCTGGATCGCGCGCCGGCCTATATCGCCAGTGCGGCGCGATCGCGGTCAGGACCGCGTTTGCGTGCTGCGCTCGATGCGCACGCGGCAGCGCGGGACCTTGCTGGCGCGGCGATCGGCCTGTCGCTCGATGCGCAGGCGACGGTGTTCGAAATGGCTGGTCTTGTCGCCTCGCTCAAGGCCTGACGGGCTTCACCTGCTTCGGCCGATGCTCTAGGAGCCGGGCATGGCCGAACCCTTTTATATCACGACCGCGATCAGCTACCCCAATGGTCGCCCGCATATCGGGCACGCGTACGAGGCGATCGCCGCCGACGCCATCGCCCGGTTCCAGCGTCAGGCGGGCCGCGACGTGCGGTTCCAGACCGGCACCGACGAGCATGGCCTCAAGATGGTCCAGACCGCGCGTGACCTGGGCAAGGGCGTGCGCGAGCTCGCCGATGAAATGTCGTCCATGTTCAAGGCGATGTGCGACCGTCTTGAGATATCCTATGATCGCTTCATCCGCACCACCGAGTCCGAGCATCACCGTGCCAGCCAGGCGTTGTGGCAGGCGATGGCGGACAATGACGATCTGTACCTCAGCCGCTACGAGGGCTGGTACTCGGTCCGCGACGAGGCGTTCTATGACGAGAAGGAACTGACCGGGGAGGGCGACGATCGCCGCTCGCCGCAGGGGACGCCGGTCGAATGGACCGCCGAGGAGAGCTGGTTCTTTCGCCTCTCGAAATATCAGCAGCCGCTGCTCGATCATTTCGCCGCGAACCCGGACTTCATCCGGCCCGAGGGGCGCCGCAACGAGGTGGTGAAGTTCGTCGAAGGCGGGTTGTCCGACCTGTCGGTGTCGCGGACCAGCTTCGACTGGGGCGTACCGGTGCCGGGCAGCCCAGGGCATGTCATGTACGTCTGGGTCGATGCGCTGACCAACTATTTGTCGGGGATCGGCTATCCCGACGACGTCGCCGATCGGCGCTACTGGCCGGCCGACCTGCACCTGATCGGCAAGGACATCGTCCGGTTCCACGCGGTCTTTTGGCCGGCCTTCCTGATGTCGGCGAAGATCGCGTTGCCGAAACAGGTCTTCGGACACGGTTTCCTGCTCCACCGCGGCGAGAAGATGTCGAAGTCGGTCGGCAACGTCGTCGATCCCGGCGAACTGGCCGATGCATTCGGTGTCGATGCGCTGCGCTATTTCCTGCTGCGCGACGTCAGCTTCGGACAGGACGGCAGCTATTCGGCCGAGGCGATCGTCACCCGCGTCAATGCGGAGCTCGCGAACAGCTTCGGCAATCTCGCGCAGCGGACATTGTCGTTCATTGCGAAGAATTTGGACGGCGTTCTTCCCGGTGTGGGTACGGTCGACGCGGCGGATGGCATGCTGATCGAGGAGGTCGTCGTCGCCTGCGCCGCACTGAAATCCGGGTTCAACGATCTGGCGCTGTCGCAGGGGATCGAGGCGTGGATGCGCGGCGTGTTCGCGTGCAACCAGTATATCGATGCGCAGGCGCCCTGGGCGTTGCGCAAGACCGATCCCGAGCGGATGCACGCCGTGTTGCGGACCCTGGTCAGGGCGATCCGCATGCTCGCGATCGCGATCCTGCCGGTGGTGCCGGGCGCAGCAGGCAAGGTGCTCGACCAGGTCGGTGCGGACGAACGCGACCATGCCGCGATCGACGACGATGGCTGGTATGACCGGATCGCGACCGCGGGCTTCCGGATCGCACCGCCTTCGCCGGTGTTTCCGCGCCTAGACATGCCGGCGGTTGCCTGATGCTCGCCGATAGCCATTGCCACCTCAATTACGAGGGTCTGGTCGACGACCAGCAGGCGGTGCTCGAGCGCGCCCGCGCACGCGGCGTGACGGCAATGCTCAACATCTCCACCCGCGAGCGCGAGTGGAACGACGTGGTCGCAACCGCCGAGCGCGAGCCCGACGTCTGGGCGACGATCGGCATCCACCCGAACGAAGCGGACGAGCACCCGGCGATCGATGCCGCCACGCTGATCGAGCGGGCCAAGCATCCGCGCGTCGTCGGGCTCGGCGAAAGCGGGCTCGATTACTACCGCGACACGTCGGACCGCGTTCGCCAGCAGGCCAGCTTCCGCGCGCACATCGCCGCCTCGCGCGAGACCGGGTTGCCGATCGTCGTCCATACCCGCGACGCCGAGGACGATACCGCGGCGATCATGGCCGAGGAGATGGGGAAGGGCGCCTATCCCGGCGTCATCCACTGCTTCACCGCGAGCGGAGCTTTCGCGGACAAGGCGTTGGCAATGGGGCTTTATATCTCGATATCCGGGATCGTCACCTTCAAGAACGCCAAGGACCTCCAGGAGACCGCGCGGCGCCTGCCGATCGACCGGCTGCTGATCGAGACCGATGCGCCATTCCTGGCGCCGGTCCCCAATCGCGGCAAGCGTGGCGAGCCCGCGTTCGTCGCCGATACCGCGCGGTTCCTGGCCGAGTTGCGCGGCGAGTCCGTCGAGGAGTTGTCGCGGCGCACGGCGGAGAATTTCCACACCTTGTTTGCCAAGACCCGCGCGTGAAAATCCGGATCCTCGGGTCGGGGACGTCGTCCGGGGTGCCGCGGATCGGCAACGACTGGGGCGAATGCGACCCATCCGAACCGCGCAACCGGCGTACGCGAGCCTCCGCGATCGTCGAGCATGAGGGCACGCGGATCCTGATCGATACCAGCCCCGACATGCGCGAGCAGTTGCTGGCGGCGGATATCGACACGCTGGATGCGGTCATCTGGACGCATGACCATGCCGATCACTGCCACGGGATCGACGATCTCCGGCAGGTTTTCCACGCGATGGGCGAACCCGTGAAGGGGTTTGCGCGACCCGCAACGCTGGCGGCGTTGGACGCGCGGTTCACCTATGCGTTTCATGGTCGCCATGGCTATCCCTCGACCATCGTCGCGGAACCGCTGCCGGATCGGCTGACCATCGGCGGGATCGACATCCGGGTCACCGATCAACCGCATGGCAGCATCAGCGCGACCGGATTGCGGTTCGAGGCGGACGGCGTCGCGATCGGATATGCGACCGATTTCAACGTCATGACCGATGAAATGATGACGCTGTATCAGGACCTCGATATCTGGGTCGTCGATGCGTTGCGACGCTGGCCGCATCCGTCGCATCCCGAACTCGCGGCGGTACTGGATTGGGTCGGAATACTGAGACCCGCTCGTACCGCGTTGATCCATATGGACAACACGATGGACTATGCCACCTTGGTCGGCGAACTACCCGCTGGTGTCGAGCCTGGCTACGACGGCCTCGTGCTAGGCCGGTGAACGAACGCGGCGCCGACCTGCTGCTCTACGGCATCCTGCTGATCCTGCCGCTCGCTGCGCTTGTCGCGCGCCGACCGCCGCTTGGGCAGACCGTCAAGATGGTGCTGGCGTGGATCGGGATCTTCGGCCTGGCGCTTGTCGTGGCCAGTCAGTGGCACCGGGTTGGCAACATTACCGCGATGCTCAGCGACCAGCAGGTCAGCGGCACCGATACGCGGATCCGGATGGCAGGCGACGGGCATTTCTGGGCCGACGTCGAGATCAACGGCGTGCGGCGACGCATGCTGATCGACAGTGGCGCGACCACCACGGCGCTGTCGGTCGGGACAGCGACGGCTGCTGGACTGGATCCCGAGGAAAGCCCGTTCGCGACGGTCGTCAATACTGCGAACGGCGCGGTGACGGCGCGGACCGCAACCGCGCGGCGTGTCGTGATCGGCAGCGTGACGGCGACCGATCTCGGGATCGTCACGTCGGCGGCGTTCGGCGATACCGACGTGATCGGAATGAACTTCCTGTCTAGGTTAGAGTCGTGGAGCGTCGAACGCCGGACGCTCATTCTCACACCAAGAACGGTATAGGTTTTACATAATGTATATTATCAGTCTGGAGTTTGGCCGGTCGTGATCGAACGTCTGGTCGCAATCATGGCGCGGTTGCGCGACCCCGTCACAGGCTGCGAATGCGATCGGGCTCAGACCTGGGCTTCGATCGCGCCCTATACGATCGAGGAAGCGTACGAGGTTGCCGATGCGATCGCGCGTGACGATCCGGGCGACCTCAAGGACGAGCTCGGCGACCTGTTGCTGCAGGTCGTGTTTCACAGCCGGATCGCCGAAGAAGCCGGCGCATTCACGCTTGCCGATGTCGTTGCTGCGGTGAGCGACAAGATGGAACGCCGCCATCCGCATATCTTCGGTGACGCCGACGCCTCCCCAGGCTGGGAAGCCATCAAGGCCTCCGAGCGGGCTGAGAAGGTCGATACCAGCGCCATTGCCGGTGTCGCAATCGGGTTGCCGGCATTGCTGCGAGCGGAAAAGCTTCAGAAGCGTGCCGCGCGGGTCGGGTTCGACTGGCCCGACGCCAGCGGCTCGCTCGCCAAGGTCCATGAGGAGATCGCCGAAGTCGTCGACGCCGGTCCCGACACCGTTGCCGAGGAAATCGGCGACCTGCTGTTCGCCGTCACGAACTGGGCTCGACACCTCGGCATCGATCCCGAGGCGGCGTTACGTCAGGGCAACGCCAAGTTCGAAACCCGTTTCCGCGCCATGGAGACCGAAGCCGGCGATGGCTTCGCCGACCTCGATCTCGCCGCGAAGGAAGCGTTATGGCAGGTTGTCAAACATCGCGGCGGGTGAAGCGATCATAATCCGCCTCCGACAGCCGTACTTCATACGTCGTCTCAAGTCCGTCGACATGCGTATCGATGACATCCCCGTGCGCGTGCAGCCAAGCCACGCCCGCGCCGTCGGTCGCATCCAGCTTCAGCCAATAGCGGCGGTGCGTGCCGGTCAATTTGCCCGCGACCTGGTCGATCAGGCCGGCCACCCCTTCCCCGCTGAGTGCGGAGATAGCGACGACGTCTTCGCGGTGGGCCGCCTCTCCGGCGACCTCGTCGTGGTCGGCAGGATCGAGCATGTCGAGCTTGTTCCAGACCTCGAACCGCGGCGTCGATTCGTCGACGCCGATCTCGGCCAGCACCGCCTCGACATCGGCACGTTGCGCCTCGGTATCGGGATGCGCGATGTCGCGAACGTGGATCAACAGGTCCGCTGAGACGACTTCCTCGAGCGTCGCCTTGAACGCCGCGACCAGCTGGGTCGGGAGGTCGGAGACGAAGCCCACGGTGTCGGACAGGATCGCCTTGTCGAGGCCCGGCAGTTGAACCTGCCGCAGCGTCGGGTCAAGCGTCGCGAACAACAGGTCTTCGGCCATGACGTCGGCGCCGGTCAAGCGATTGAACAGCGTGGATTTTCCAGCATTGGTGTAGCCGACCAGTGCGATCACCGGCCAGGGCGCACGCTGGCGCCGCTCGCGGTGCAGCCCGCGAGTGCGACTGACCTGTTCGAGCTCGCGCTTCAGTTTCGCCATGCGGTCGCGGATCAGCCGGCGATCCGCCTCGATCTGCGTCTCGCCCGGACCACCGAGGAAGCCGAAGCCGCCGCGCTGGCGTTCGAGGTGGGTCCAGCTGCGCACGAGGCGCCCGGCCTGGTAATCGAGATGCGCGAGTTCGACCTGCAATCGGCCTTCGGCGGTCGCAGCGCGCTCGCCGAAGATCTCGAGGATCAGCCCGGTGCGGTCGATCACCTTGGTGCCGAGCGCCTTTTCGAGATTGCGCTGCTGGATCGGGCTCAGGCTGGCGTCGAACACGACCAGCCCGGCCTCTTCCATCCGCACCTGCGCGGCGAGCATCTCGACCTGCCCGCTGCCGATCAGCGTCGCCGGTTTCGGCGCGCGGACACGGTATGCGATGCGCTCGACGACTTCGACACCGATCGCCGCGGCGAGCCCGGCGGTCTCCGCCAGGCGCGCATCGGCATCGCGGGTCGCGTCGCCCTGGTCGGGCAGCACGACGATCGCCTTGGTACCACGCGCGAACTCGTCGCGGTCGCGATCGAAGCCGCTACTCAATCCTCTTCCGACTCGTCATCGGCCTCGCCTGCCAGGTTCAGCGGCCGCGCCGGCTGGATCGTCGACACCGCGTGCTTGTAGACCAGCTGCGCCATGCCCTCTCGCTGCAGCAGCATGCAGAACAGGTCGAAGCCGGCGATCTGACCTTGCAGCATGACGCCGTTGATCAGGAACATCGTCACGCTGTCTTCGGACTTGCGCACGGCGTTGAGGAAAATCTCCTGCAACAACGGCTGCTTCTTCTGGTTTTCTCCGACCGCTTCGATAAGCGCGGAGATGTCCATCGGGCCGGCGGGCATGATCGTCGAGATCGCATGCTTGTAGATCAGCTGCGACTGGCCATCACGGCGCAGCAGGACCGAGAAATTGTCGAACCAGGTGACGATGCCCTGGAGCTTGACGCCCTTGACGAGGAACATCGTGACCGGCGTCTTGGACCGCCGGAGTGCGTTCAGGAAGAGATCCTGAAGCGAGCCTTGCTTTTCGGCCAATGGGATAACCCTTGTTTTTGGCGGGACTTTGCCCGCGAGGCGCCGTTTCCCGGCGTCGGAGATGGACCGTTTGCCGGCCACGATCGCCAATCTAAGATCGCGAGGCGCCTACGTCCAGAGTAACCGGATGAATCGGAGCCCTATTCGTCCCGCGTCTCGGTAATGCCGAGCAGCTTCAGCTTGCGGTGCAATGCCGAGCGCTCCATCCCGATGAAGCTCGCCGTCCGCGAGATGTTGCCCGAGAAGCGCCGGATCTGGACGCGCAGATATTCGCGCTCGAACGTTTCGCGCGCCTCGCGCAGCGGCGATCCCATGATCGCGGTAGCGCCGCCGCCGCCCAGGTCGCCCTGATCGCCCATCACTTCGGCGGGCAACAGGTCGAGATCGATCCGGCCGATGCGGTCGCCGGGTGCCAGGATGATGGTCCGTTCGACGACGTTGCGAAGCTGGCGGACATTTCCCGGCCAGTCGTAAGATTGCAGCGCAACCATCGCATCCGCCGCGATTTCCGGGGTCGGGACGCGGCGTTCGGCGGCGTAGTGCGCGATGAAATGCTGGACCAGCGCGGGGATGTCTTCGCGGCGATCGGCGAGCGGCGGGATCGTCACGGGGACGACGTTGAGTCGGTAGTACAGGTCCTCGCGGAACCGGCCCTCGGCGATCTCGAACACCAGGTCGCGCGCGGTTGCGGAGACGACGCGAACGTCAACCTTGACGACGCGGGTGCCACCGACCCGGGTAAAGCTCTGGTCGGTGAGCGCGCGCAGAATGCGGGCCTGGGTCGCGATCGGCATGTCGGCGATCTCATCGAGGAACAGCGTGCCGCCATGTGCCTGTTCGAACAGGCCGGGGCGGACGAGGTCCCCGCCCTCCTCGACGCCGAACAGCTCCTCGTCGACCCGCTCGGGGGTCATGCGGGCTGCGCTGACGATGATGAACGGCGCGTCGGTGCGCTGGCTCCAGCCGTGGAGCAGCCGTGCCGCGACCTCCTTGCCGACGCCGGCCGAGCCCATGATCAGCACCCGGCTGCCGGTCGCTGCGACCCGCTTCAGGGTTGCGCGGACGCCGTTGATCGCGCCCGAGCTGCCGGTCAGGTCGGTCTCGCGGCCGACCGTCGCGCGCAGGGTCGCGACCTCGCGGCGAAGGCGCTCGGTTTCGGTCGCCCGTGCGACCATCAGCAACAGGCGTTCGGCCTCGAACGGCTTTTCGATGAAGTCGGACGCGCCGCGGCGGATCGCGGCGACCGCGGTGTCGAGATTGCCGTGGCCGGAAATCACCAGCACCGGGATCGACGGATCGCGCCGCTTGATCTCGTCGAGCAGCTCCAGGCCATCGAGCCGCGAGCCGTGCAGCCAGACGTCGAGCAGCACCAGCGACGGACGCCGGTCTGCGATCGCCTCCAGCGCGGCGTCGCTGTCGCCAGCGTTGCGCGTCTGATAGCCTTCGTCCTCCAGGACACCGGCGACCAGTTCGCGAATGTCGCGTTCGTCGTCCACGACGAGAATATCGAGCGCCATCACATCATGTCCGATTGCGAGTCATCGTGTCGAGCTGGCCCTCACGGCCTGGCTCCGGGGAAGAATTCCGCTGGTGGCCGTTCTGGCCGCCTGCGTCGCCATCCAGTTCGAGCGCCGCCAGCGCACGCGTATCGAAGAGCATCGTGACGAGCGTGCCACCGCCTGGTCGATCGGCGAAACCGATCGTTCCGGCATGCTCCTCGATGATCTTCTTGACGATGGCAAGGCCAAGTCCGGTGCCCCGTGCCCGCGTCGTGACATACGGTTCGACGATACGGTCGCGCTCCGCCGGCAGGCCGATACCGGTGTCGGCGACCTCGATTCCGATGCTGCGACCCGGGTCCTCGGTCAGCGTCATCACGACCGCGTGGTCGCCGGCGCCGCGGGTTTCGATCGCTTCGACGGCGTTCTTGACGATATTGGTCAGCGCTTGCCCGATCTGGCGGCGGTCGCACACCAGCGTCGGTCCGGGATCGTCGTGGATCAGCTGGAAACGGATACCGGGATGCGCGACCTCGTGCAGGAACATCGCCTGACGCGCCGCGTCGACCAGCGATTCCTCCTTGAAGACCGGTTTCGGCATGCGCGCGAACGACGAGAATTCGTCGACCATGCGGCGCAGGTCGCCGACCTGCCGGATGATGGTGTCCGTCAGACGGGCGAAGGTGCCGTCCTCGGCGATCTCGATCTTGCTGCCATAGCGGCGTTGCAGGCGTTCGGCCGCGAGCTGGATCGGGGTCAGCGGGTTCTTGATCTCGTGCGCGATCCGGCGTGCGACGTCGGACCAGGCGGCACGGCGCTGGTCAAGCAACTGCTGCGTGATGTCGTCGAAGGTCAGGATCGGGCCGGTCGCAGGCCGCGCGATGCGCACTGCGAGCGTGCGGACATCGGCCCCCTGCCCGACCTCGACGATCGCCTCGCGGTCGGTGCCCTCGACCATGTCGTCGAGTTCGGGCGCGACATCGGCGAGTTTGCGCCCGACCAGCCCGCCCGCGCCGGCGCCCAGCAACGCCGTCGCCGATTCGTTGGCGATGCTGATCGTCCGGTCCTTGCCGGTCGCGACCACACCCGCCGAAACCCCCGCCATGACTGCCTCGATCAACGCACGCCGGCTGTCGAGCTGGCTGTTGGCGGTGACGAGTTCGGTGTTCTGCGCCTGCAGCCTCGTGGTCATCTGGTTGAAGGCGTTCGCCAGCGTCCCGACTTCGTCGCGGCTCCTTGGATCTGGCACGCGCGCGGTCAGGTCGCCTCCGGCCACCCGACGTGCCGCATCGACCAGTTCGCCGACCGGCCGGACGAGGCGGTCGGCGACGGTCAGCGCGATCCATACCGCCACGCCGACGATCAACAGCGAGATCAGCAGCAGGGCGGCGTTGAACCGCAGCTGCAGCGATCTCGCCCGCGTCAACAGGTCGCGATAGCTTGCCTGGACCGCCTCGCCGCGCTGGCGTTGCCGGAGCACCGTCCGCATGTCGACCACGGTGGCGGTGTAGAGGAACAGATTGTCCGCCCCGGGCAGTTTCGTGATGGTCTGGATGCGGTTCTCGCGGACCGAGACGATGCTCGGGCGGCCACCGCGCAAGGCTGCGACGTCCCGACCCGATACCTCATGCCCGATCTCTACGAGATCCGGGTTGATCGTCGCGACCGTCTGGAACTCGTTCTTGGGCGAAATCGCGAACAGGATGCCGTCGGACAGACTACGGAAATATACCTGTTGAAAGAAGAAGCCGGGGAATTCGGGCGAATCGACCGGACGTTCGCGGAGGAATTTGGCGGTATCGTCCGCCATCGTCACCGCCGCCTGTTCCCAGCGGCTGAGCATCTGATCGTACGATGTCCGCGCCAGGCCAGTGGCGTTCTCGAGCATCCCGCGCGCCTGATCCGAATACCAGAACTGGACGCCGTACTGGAACAGCAGCGATGCGAAGATCGTCACCAGCAGCATGGGGACCGCCGCGACGACCGAGAACAGCGCGACGAGCCTGACATGCAGCCGGCCACCACCGCCAACCGGTGAGCGCGCAGCGCGGCGACGCGCTACCCGTCGCCCGAGCAACATCATCAGGGCAATGTCGGGGACCAGATTGGCGACCAGCAGGAAGGCGATCAGCGGTGGTGCGATCAATCGCTGGGGGTCGTTGGCGCCGACGATCACGAAGTAGCTGGCGATCGCGACGGCGATGGCCATCCCGACGACGAGCAGCTCGACAGCCGGGGTCACCGCGAAGCGATGCGCCGGGCCTTCATCGTCCATCGATTGCGTCGCGGCGGCGATCATCGTTGCTACAATACAACGTCAACCGTTGCCGCGAAACCACATAATGCAAGATTCAGCGTGGCTCGGGCTCGGTCGGACGTCCGAGTTCGCCGCGTGCCTCGATGCCGAGCGTATCCAGCCGCTTGCGCAGGGTATTGCGGTTGATCCCCATCGCACGGGCGGTGCGCAGCTGATTGTGACCATGCCGCGCGAGCATCGCCTCGATCAGCGGCCGTTCGACTTCGCCAATCACCCGGTCATAGAGCGTGCCGTCGTCGAGCGCAGCGGGACTCTCGCGGGCGATACGTTCGATCAGCGCATGAACCGCAGCAGCGATGCCGATATCGGCGTCCTCCGCGGCAGCGACTGGCGCGCCGAGGGTCGCGCGGATGGTGTCGGCGTTGATGACGTCATCGCGCGACAGCACGGCCAGGCGGCGCATCAGGTTTTCGAGTTCGCGGACGTTGCCCGGCCAGTCATGGCTGCCGAGCGCGGCGATCGCGTCGTTGGCGAGCTGGCGGCGCGGAAGCCCCTGCAATGCCGCATGGTCGAGGAAGTGGCGTGCGAGCAACGCGATGTCCTGACGACGTTCGCGCAGCGCCGGCAGCATGATCGGGACGACGTTGAGGCGATAGAACAGGTCTTCGCGGAACTGCCCGGTGGCGACCTGAGCGGCGAGATCGCGGTTGGTGGCCGCGACGATGCGGACGTCGACGCGGATCGTCCGCGCCCCACCGACGCTGGTGAACTCGCCGGACTGGAGCACGCGCAGCAGCCGGGTCTGCGCCTCCATCGGCATGTCGCCGATCTCGTCGAGGAATAGGGTGCCACCGGCCGCCTGTTCGAAGCGTCCGGCGTTGCGCGTCGCTGCGCCGGTGAACGCGCCGCGCTCATGGCCGAACAGCTCCGCCTCGATCAGTTCGCGAGGGATCGCGGCCATGTTGATCGCGACGAACGGCGCCGGTCCCCGCGGCCCGAGGTCGTGGATCGCCCGCGCGACGAGCTCCTTGCCGGTGCCCGATTCGCCCGAGATCAGCACGGTCAGGTCGTTCGACACAACGCGGGCGATGACGCGGTAGACGTCCTGCATCGCCGCGGACCGGCCGATCAGCGGGAGTGCGCTGTCCTCGCCCGGGCCCTGGTCCGAGATCACGCCGCCCCGCGCCAGCGCGCCGGTCACCGCGCGCGACAACACGTCGAGGTCGAACGGCTTGGGGAGATATTCGTACGCGCCGACTTCCGCCGCGCGAACCGCGGTGGTCAGCGTATTCTGCGCCGACAGGACGATGATCGGCAGCGTCGGAAACCGCGTCGCGACGCCGCGGATATGGTCGATGCCGTCGCCGTCGGGCAGAATCACGTCGGTGATCAGCACGTCGGGCACGGCGACGGCCAGCGCGCGTTCGAGCGCGGCGAGCGTATCGGCGACGGTTACCTCGTGACCGCCACGCCGCAGCGCCTGCGCCACGACGGTACGGATTGCGGCGTCGTCGTCGACGACCAGGACGGTGCTCACGCCGCGGCCCTTGGCAACAACAGGCGCAGGACGGTCATTTCGGGGGTGCCTTCCCGGCCATATTGGGCGATCCCACCCATGTCGCGCATCAGCTTGTCGACCAGCGCGAGGCCAAGCCCCTGCCCCTCGCGCCGACCCGAGACGAACGGATCGAACAGATGGTCGGCGATGTCCGCCGGGGCGCCACCACCATTGTCGAACACGCAGATCTCGATCGGCAGCATGTGGCGCGGTCGGCCCGGCGCGGTGCTGATGGTGATGCCGTGGCGATACGCGGTGGTCAGCACGATCCGGGGATCGGGCACGTCGCGAACGGCTTCGTGGGCGTTCTTCAGAAGGTTTATGATGATCTGCAGCAGCGCGTCGCGGTTGATCATCGCCGGCGGCAACGACGGATCGAACCGTTCCTCGATCGTGATTCCGCGCGCGAACCCGGCCAGCGCAAGGCGCCGGGCATGACCGAGCAGCGGATAGATGTTCTCGCTCGCCAGCGGCAAGGGCCGAGTGTCGCTGAAGTCCTGCATGCGGTCGATCAGTGCAGCGATGCGATCTACCTCGGTGACGATCAGCGTGGTGAGTTCTCCCGCCCCCAGCAGCTGCGCGGCGCCACGGATGCCCGACAGCGGGTTCTTGATCTCGTGCGCCAGCATCGCCGCGGCCCCTACCGCAGCGCGTGCACCGGCTGCCCGATCGACCGAATGACCCAGGCGCCGCGAGTTGGACGCGGAATGCAGCGTGATGACGCGCCAGCCGTCATGATCGGCGATCGGCGTCTCGGCGAAATCGACGCGGATCTTGCCGCCGCGCGACGTCGCGATCTCGGTATCGTAAACCGCAAGCCCCTGCCCGTCATGGGTTCGCGCATAGTCGAGTGGCGGCAGCATCGACCCGATCGGCTGCCCGACCATCAGGCGCTCCGACAGGTTGAGCAGTTGCTCGGCCAGCGCGTTGGCATGCGCGATGCGATCCTCGGGGTCGACCACGACCACGGCCACCGGCAGCGACGCGAACAGCTCGGCGAACCCGGGCCGCCTGCGCTGCGTCGGGTCAGGCTGCGGCAAGCTGGCGCCAGGGAGCGTAGAACTCGGCGAGCATCGCCTTGACCTGGTTCGGGTCGGGAATCTGGTTCACCTTGTTGCGGAACTCGGCCGAGCCGTGCAGCCCGCGGGTGTACCATCCGATATGCTTGCGGGCCATGTTGACGCCGGTCTCGATGCCGTAATGTTCGAGCATCGCCTCGTAATGCCCTGCGATCGCCAGATATTGCTCGTCGAGCGAAGGGTCCTCGACACGCCGGCCGGTCGCGAACCAGGTCATGACCTGGCCGAGCAGCCACGGCCGCCCATAAGCACCGCGACCGATCATCAGGCCGTCGGCGCCCGACTGCTCCATTGCCTGTTCGGCATCTTCAATCGAACAGATGTCGCCGTTGACGATCACCGGGATGCCGACCGCGTCCTTGACCTTGCGCACGAAGCCCCAGTCGGCATTGCCCTTGTACATCTGGTTGCGGGTGCGCCCGTGGACGGTGATCAGCTTGACCCCCAGATCCTCGGCGATCCGCGACAGTTCGGGCGCGTTGAGGCTGTCGTGGTCCCAGCCCATCCGCATCTTCAGCGTGACCGGTACATCGACCGCCTTGACGGTTGCCTCGATGATCGCAGTCGCGAGCTTCACGTCGCGCATCAGCGCAGAACCGGCGTCGCCATTGACGATCTTCCGGACCGGGCAGCCCATGTTGATGTCGACGATCGCGGCGCCGCGGTCCTGGCTGAGCTTTGCCGCCTCGCCCATCTCATAGGGCGTGCAGCCGACCAGCTGCATTGATACGGGCTCCTCCAGCCGATCCCAGGCAGACTTCTGCAGCGACTGGCGGGTCTCGCGGATCGCCGCCTGGCTCGCGACCATTTCGGTGACGTTGAGCCCCGATCCATAGCGTCGCACCAGCGTGCGGAACGGCATGTCGGTGACGCCGGTCATCGGCGCGAGCACGACGGGGCTTTCGATCCTGACGGGACCGATCTGGATGGGGGACAAGGGTCGCATGGATGTGCCTGAAAAACGGGCATCCCTTAACGGATGCCGGCTCTGGTGGCAAGGCAGGCAAGACGCTAGGCAAGCGGCATGACTGACGTTGCGCGTACAATTGCCCTGATCGTCGCTGCCGGTTCCGGCGTCCGTGCGGGTGGAGCCGTTCCAAAGCAGTTCGCGCGCGTCGCCGGACTGCCGATGATCGCGCATTCCTATCGGGCACTTGCGAACCATGCCGCGATCGACGCCGTCGTGGTCGTAGCGGCGCAGGGCCAGCATGACCGGGTTCGCGCGGTGCTGGGCGATGTGACCGTGGTGGCAGGCGGCGCTACCCGCCGCGAGTCGGTAGCGCTCGGACTTGCCGCGATCGCCGGAGCGGAACGCGTGCTGGTGCACGACGCCGCCCGCCCCTTCCTGCCCGCCCACGTCATCGACGCCGTGCTCGGCGCACTGGAGGCGCATGACGGCGCAATTCCAGTGCTGCCGGTCGCAGACACGCTGGCACGCGGCGGGGAGTTGCTCGGCGAAACCGTTTCGCGCGCGGATCTCTACCGGGTCCAGACACCACAGGGTTTTCGAATGGCCGCGCTACTTGCGGCACACGCGGCCTGGGACCAGACCGAGGATGCGACCGACGACGCGCAGATGGTGCGGCGGGTTGGCGGCGGCGTCGCGTTGGTGCAGGGCGACCCGATGCTCGAAAAAGTGACTCACCCCGAGGATTTCGCCGCCGCCGATGCGCGCGCGACCTATGAGACCCGGACCGCGATGGGATTCGACGTTCACCGGCTGGAGGTCGGCGAGGAATTGTGGCTGGGCGGCGTCCTGGTCCCGCACGACAAGGGGCTGTCGGGCCACAGCGACGCCGATGTCGCGCTGCACGCGCTGACCGACGCGTTGCTCGGCACGATCGCGGCGGGCGATATCGGCACGCACTTCCCGCCGTCCGATCCGCAGTGGAAGGGCGCCGATTCGGCGCAGTTCCTGCAACATGCCGCCAAGTTGATTGCCGACAAGGGCGGACGGATCGATTTCGTCGACCTGACGATCATGTGCGAGGCCCCCAAGATCGGCCCGCACCGTGCGGCGATGACCGCGCGGATCGCCGACCTGCTGGCGCTGACCGCCGACCGCGTCAGCGTGAAGGCGACGACCACCGAGCGATTGGGCTTCACCGGTCGCGGCGAAGGCATCGCCGCGCAGGCGGTCGCGACCGTGCGTGTGCCGGGAGCCCCGCGATGAAGATTGCTGCCGCCTTCGCCACGATCGCCTTGCTGGCCAGCCCGGCGGTGGCGCAGCAACCGTGTATCACGGGCCCTGAAGCGGAGGCGCTGACGCTGGTCGCCCTCCCCGACATCATCCGCGAGACCGGGACGGTCTGCGCCGCGCAATTGCCGGCGACGAGCCTGGTCCGGCGGGCGTCCAGCCCGTTGCTGTCGCGCTATCAGGTCGAGGCGGAACGCGCCTGGCCTGCCGCGCGCGCCGCGATCGTCAAGCTCAGCGACCCCGCGGTCGACGCGCTGCTCGATTCGGAGTTCGCACGGCCGTTGCTGACGTCGTTGCTGGTGCCGCAGATCGTCGGCCGGATCGCGCCACGCGATTGCGGGACGATCGACCGCCTGGTCGCGCTGCTCGAGCCGCTGCCGGCGCGCAACACCGCCGGGATCGTCGTCGAAACCCTGCGCTATCTCAAGGCGGACAAGGCGCGGCGCGGCGTCGTCGCGGTCCCCGACCTGCCGCTGTGCACCGCCCGGAGCCGCTGACCATGGATACCATCCTTCCCGAAATCCTGGTCGAGGCTGCCCGCAAGGTGATCGAACAGAACCGCGCGATCGGCCGGCGTGTCGCGGTGGCCGAGAGCTGCACCGGCGGCTTGGTCGCTGCCGCGCTGACCGAGATTGCGGGCTCGTCGGCGGTGTTCGAGGCCGGGTTCGTGACCTACTCGAACGACGCGAAGCTCGGCGTGCTGAAGATCAGCAACGACGTCCTCGAAACATTCGGTGCGGTGTCGATCGCGGTGGCCTGGGCGATGGCGACGTCGGCGCTGCAGAAATCCGGAGCCGATGTCGCCGTCGCGATTACCGGAATCGCCGGGCCCGGCGGCGGCTCTGCGAAGAAACCCGTCGGGACGGTCGTGTTCGGTCGCGCGGAAAAGGACGGCGACCCGGCCGACGTGCACGCCGATCGCAAGGAGTTCGGCGACATCGGTCGCGGCGGTATCCGGCTTCAGGCGGCGCTATGGGCGCTCGAACTGCTGCTGCCGGTGCCGCCCGCCGCGTAGAGCTGCGCGGCGCGGGTTTCGAACGCGCCGATCATTTTCCGCAGCGCAGCGCCGAACACCTGGCCGGCGATCATCTCGAACATCCGGTTCTTGAACGCGAAGTCGACGCTGAAATCCACCGCGCACCCATTCGGTTCGGGACGGAAGCGCCATTCGTTGCGCAGGAACTTCAGCGGTCCCTCGATATACTCGACGGTGATGGCATCCGGCCGGGTCTTCGCGACCCGCGACGTGAAGGTTTCGCGCAGGCCCTTGAAGCCGACGATCATGTCGGCGAGCGTCTCGGTCGAGCTGTCCGACCGCACCCGCATCGCGCTGACCCAGGGCAGGAACTCGGGGTAGCGCGCGACGTCGGCGACCATGTCGAACATCTGTTCCGGGGTGTACGGCAGATGCCGCGTTTCCGCATGCTTCGGCATCAGCGACTCCCGAGCTTGACCTCGCGTGCCGACCGCAGCCGCTCGAAATCGTCGCCGGCATGGTAGCTCGACCGGGTGAGCGGCGACGACGCGACCAGCAGGAACCCCTTCGCGCGCGCGATCGAGGCATACGCGTCGAACGCCTTGGGGTTCACGAACTCCGCGACCTTGGCATGCCGCGGGGTCGGCTGCAGATACTGGCCCATCGTCAGGAAATCGATGTCGGCGCAGCGCATGTCATCCATCACCTGGTGGATTTCGAGCCGCTCCTCACCGAGCCCGAGCATCACGCCCGACTTGGTGAAGATCGACGGGTCATGCTTCTTGACGCTCTCCAGCAGCCGCAGCGAGGCGTAGTAGCGCGCACCGGGTCGGATCGTCGGGTACAGCCGCGGCACCGTCTCTAGGTTGTGGTTATAGACGTCGGGGCGGGCCTCGACGATCGACTCGATCGCGGCCTGCGCCTTGTTGCGGAAGTCCGGCGTGAGGATCTCGATCGTCGTGGTCGGGTTCGACCGGCGGATCGCCTGGATCACCTTGACGAACTGTGACGCGCCGCCATCGGGCAGGTCGTCGCGGTCGACCGAGGTGATGACGATGTGGTTGAGCCCCATCTGCGCTGCCGCATCCGCGACGTTCTGCGGCTCCATCGCGTCGACCGCGCGCGGCATGCCGGTCTTGACGTTGCAGAACGCACAGGCGCGCGTGCAGGTGTCGCCGAGGATCATGACGGTCGCATGCTTCTTCGACCAGCATTCGCCGATGTTCGGGCACGCCGCCTCTTCGCACACCGTCGTGAGGCTCTTCGAACGCATCAATTCGCGGGTCTTGGCAAAGCCGACACTGGTCGGCGCCTTGACGCGGATCCAGTCGGGCTTGCGGACGCGCGGCTGGATCGGGGCGAGCGGGGTCATCTCGTTCATGGGCGCGAGATAGCGATGCAGGCCCGACTAGACAACATCGCTGCGTTCAGTCTTCGGATCGATCGTCTCGCATGCAGCGGGTCGCGTCGTGATAGCGGTCCGACAGGAAACGTTCGAATTTCTGATGCGCGTCGCACGACAGGCGGAACACCGTGGTCGCCCGAACCCCGTCGCCATGCTCGAATTCGAGCAATCCCTCGGCATTCAGCGCGCGCATCCAGCGTGCCGCGTTAGCCGCGCTGATGCCGATCTCGCCTTCCAGTTCCGCCGTCGTCAGCATCCCGCCTTCGGCTTCGCGGACATACGCGGCCAGCAGGATGTCCCATGCGGGATCGACGAAAAGCGCCGCGGAGAAGGTTTCGCTACGGGCGCGCCGGCCATGGATCATCAGTTTCGCGACATGCAGCAGCATCGCGGGGTCGACCCAGTCGCTTGGCGCGGCGGCGGTTTCCACGTCGATCTCGATCCGGATCGCGTCGTGTTCGGCCAGGCCGCACGACATCCGGTAACAGACCCATTCGTGCGACCCGTCGGCGCGGATCAGCCGCTTGGTCGTCGCGACCGGCTCGCCGTCGTGCAACAACTTGTCGAGCAGGAAGATGCACCGCTCGCGGTCCGCCGGGGCGGTGAAGTCGAGCAGGTTTCGCCCGGTGAGCTGCGTCGCGCCGACGCGCATGGTGGCCGCAAAATCATGATCCGCCCGGACGATCGTCCCTGCATCGTCGATCGCCACTATTCCCAGTCGGGGCATCGTCGTTCCACTCATGCCAGCATGCAGGCCGTTCGAATTCGCCCTCGCTACCCGGTCTTCGGTCTCTGGTTTCGGTCAAGCGCGGCGGCCCCTACAGGACCGCCGCACCCCCGATACCTACCGTGCCAACTCGGGTTATCAACTCAAATCGCACGTCAAAATGGATGTATTGGATCGTGAAAAAGCTGGATTGTCAGAGACCTAAGCCGCGAGCGCGCGGCGGGCTATTTTTTCGAGTTCGGGGTCGAGCGACGGTGGATCCATCGGCACCGCCGCTTCCAGCTGGTCGGCAATCGCGGTCAATGCGGCAATCCGCGCCGCCTTCTTGTCGTCTCCGGCGATCGCGATCCAGGGTGCCGCCAGCGTGTCGGTCCGCGCGAACATCTCGTCCATCGCGACCAGGTAATCGGCGCGGCGCGCGCGGTTGTGATAATCGTCGAGGCCGGTCTTCCAGCGCTTCCACGGATCGTCGAGCCGGGCTTTCAGCCGCTTGTCCTGTTCCTTCTGCGTGGTGTGGACGAACAGCTTGACCAGCGTGGCGCCGCTATCGACCTGCGCGGTTTCGAAGGCGTTGATCTCGTCATAGCCACGGCGCCATTCCGCCTCGGTCGCGAAACCCTCGACCCGTTCGACCAGCACGCGGCCATACCAGCTACGGTCGAACACGGCGATGCTGCGCGCAGGCGGCAGCCGCTGCTCGAACCGCCAGAGGAAGTCATGCGCCTTCTCCTCCGCCGAAGGAGCCGCGATCGGATAGACCTCGAAGAACCGCGGGTCCCAGGCTGCGGTCATCCGCTGGATGATACCGCCCTTGCCCGCCGCATCCCAGCCCTCGAGCATGACGATCGCGCGCTTGTGGCGGACTATGTGCGCGACCTGGATACGCTCCAACCGCTTCTGCAGCTTGGCGAGGTCGCGCTTGTAGTGGCCGTGGTATTTCTTGCCGTCTTCATAGTCCGACAGGTCGATCGTCATGCATCGTGCTCCGGTTGCTAGGGACGTGAACGTTCCAGGGGCCGCGACGACGCAGCACCCAGTGATAATAGGCAACCGACAGCGCGATCTGCGCGGCGGTCATGATCAGGCCGGGACGACCCTCGTCCGGATCGAGCCAGCTTGTCCATGTCACATAGGCCAATGCGACCAGCGTCAGTGCGGGGGCGAGCGGATAGAGCGGCATGCGGTAGCGGGCGTGCGCCGTCCGGCCGCTGCGGCGCCCGACGATCGCGGCGAGTGCGATGCCGGCATAGATCGCGACCAGCCCGGTGCCGCTGAGCACGACCAGCAGCGCGATCGGAACGAAGCAGCACGCCATCCCGATGCCGCCGCAGACCAAAGTCGCGATCCGGTGAGCCGAAGCGCAGGTGCACCTGCGCCATCCAGCGATCGACCGGCCGGCCCCAACTGCCATCGCGCGCGGTGCCGTAGAAGAAGCGCGAACAGGCGAGGATACAGGCGATGATCGCGTTGACGATCGCGACCACGACGCCGATCGACATCCAGGTCGACAGCCCCGCCCCGCCCTGTTCGACGGCAAGGTCCATGAACGGGCTGCGCGCGGCGAGGAAGGCCGGAAGATCGGCCGCGCCCATCAGTCCGGCGACCAGCGGCAAACCCTCGAACAGCAAGGTCAGCACCAGCGCCGCGAGAATCGTCCGCGCGATCAGCCGTTCGGGCTCGTGCATCTCCTCGCCGAAATAGACCGCGGCGCCATAGCCGTTGAGCGCGAAGATCGCGATCGAGGTGGCGACGCCGATCGCGGCGAGCGACGTCGGGACCAGCGCACCCGCCTGCGGCATTACCGGATGGAGCAGCGCGTCTTCGATCGGCCGCACACTATCCGCAAGACCAAGCCAGACGATGACGCCGATCGCGACCAGCTCGACCAGCAGGAAGAGGCCGGTGACCCAGGCGTTGATACGAATCTGCAGGACCGCGACGAGCGTCGACGCCGCGATGATCGCCAGCGCGACCGGGATCGCCGGAAGCCCCGGCACCAGCGTTTCCAGCACGTCGGCGATTCCGAGCCCGAGGATTGGCGGAAACAGCAGATTGTTGAAGACGTTGACGCCGAGCATCGCGAACCCCGCCATCGGCCCCAGCGTGTCCGCGACCATGACGTATTCGCCGCCCGCGACCGGATAGGCCGACGACAATTCCGCATAGATGAACGCAGTGGGCACGCACACCAGTGCGGCGAGGATCATCGCCCAGACCGCGCCGGTCCCCGCGACCTGCAACATCGTCGGGACGATCACGAACACCGACGAGGCGGGCGTCGCGACCGACAGCGTGAGCAGCAGCACGCCGACGACGCCGAGGCTGCGGACGAGTTTGGGCGCCGCCGCGGGTGTCAGCTGGTCATCGAGCATGAAGTCCCCTTACGTCGGGGGAGTGATGGCGTGGTGAACGGCGGGCGGCAAGCGGCCGTGACCCGTACTTGCACCCGTACCCGTACCCGTACCGCATCCGTACCCTTACCGTCATCCCAGCGAAGGCTGGGATCTCCCGTTCGGGTCGCAGCACTCGACAACAGGGAGACCCCAGCCTGCGCTGGGGTGACGGTGTGTTTGGGAGGCGTCGAGCGGACCCGAAGGCGACGCTACGTTGGGCTCGACGGCCTTGGTCATGTCATGGGAGCCTTGAGCCCCGAGCCCCGACGCCGTCATCCCAGCGAAGGCTGGGATCTCCCGCTCGGGCCGCAGCACTCGACAACAGGGAGACCCCAGCCTGCGCTGGGGTGACGGCATTTGGGGGGCGTCGAGCAGACCCGAACTTTACCCCGCGTTCGGCGCGACCGCCTTGGCCACATCCTTCGGGCCGTCGACCGTAACCTTGATGTTCAGCTCCTTCAGCTGCTTCGCGCTCGCGTAATTCGGCGCGCCCATCATCAGGTCCTCGGCCTTCTGGTTCATCGGGAACAGCACCACCTCGCGGATGTTGGGCTCGCCCGCGAGCAGCATCACCATGCGGTCGATGCCCGGTGCCGAACCACCATGCGGCGGTGCGCCGAGCTTGAACGCGTTGATCATGCCCGCGAAGTTCTCGTCGACGTCCGCCTGGCTGTACCCGGCGATCTCGAACGCCTTGTACATGATCTCGGGCTGGTGGTTGCGGATCGCGCCCGAGCTGAGTTCGACGCCGTTGCAGACGATGTCGTACTGGAACGCGAGGATGTCGAGCGGATCCATCGTATGGAGCGCCTCCATCTCGCCCTGCGGCATGCTGAACGGGTTGTGGCTGAAGTCGACCTTCTTGGCGTCCTCGTCGTACTCGAACATCGGGAAGTCGACGATCCAGCAGAACTCGAAGCGGTTCTCGTCGATCAGGCCGAGGTCGGCGCCGATGCGCGCACGGGCTGCACCCGCGAGCTTGGCGGCGGCGAGTTCCTTGCCGGCGGCGAAGAAGATGCCGTCGTTCGGGCCCAGGCCCATCTCGGCGATCAGCTTCCGCGTCGCTTCCTCGCCATGGTTCTTGGCGATCGGGCCGCCGAGTTCACCGTTCTTCTGCGTGATGTAACCGAGCCCGGCATGCCCCTCGGCGCGCGCCCAGTCGTTCATGTCGGTGAAGAATTTGCGGCTCTTCTCGGCGGTGTTCGGCGCCGGGATCGCGCGGACGACGTCGCCGCCGGCGACGATGCCGGCGAACAGGCCGAAGCCCGAGTCGACGAAGTGATGACCGACGTCGTGGATCAGGATCGGGTTACGCAGATCGGGCTTGTCGCTGCCGTATTTCAGCATCGATTCGCGGTAGGGGATGCGCTTGAACGGCAATGCCGAGACCTGACGGCCTTTTCCCTGCCAATCGGCGAATTCCTCGAACACGCCGTGCAGCACCGGCTCGATGGCCGCGAACACGTCGTCCTGCGTGACGAAGCTCATCTCGAAATCGAGCTGGTAGAACTCACCGGGCGAACGATCGGCGCGGGCGTCCTCGTCGCGGAAGCAGGGTGCGATCTGGAAATAGCGGTCGAAGCCGGCGACCATCAGCAGCTGCTTGAACATCTGCGGTGCCTGCGGCAGCGCGTAGAACTTGCCGGGATGAACGCGGCTGGGGACCAGATAGTCGCGTGCGCCTTCGGGCGACGACGCGGTCAGGATCGGGGTCTGGAATTCGGTAAAGCCCTGCCCGTTCATGCGGTTGCGGAGCGAGGTGATGACCTGGCTGCGCAGCATGATGTTGGCGTGCAGCCGCTCGCGACGCAGGTCGAGGAAGCGATAGCGCAGGCGGATGTCTTCGGGATACTCGGCGTCGCCGGCGACCGGCATCGGCAGCTCCTGCGCGACCGACTGGACGGTGGCGCTGGTCGCGCGGATCTCGATCGCACCGGTCGCGAGGTTAGGGTTCACCGCTTCCGCCGAGCGCGCGGTCACCTTGCCGGTGATCGTCACGACGCTCTCGTTCTTCAGCTTCTCGATCACGTCGAACACCGGGCCCGACACGTCGGTGACGATCTGGGTAATGCCGTAATGGTCGCGCAGATCGATGAAGACGAGATCGCCGTGATCGCGCTTCTTGTGGACCCAGCCCGAGACGCGGACTTCCTCGCCGACGTTCTCGGGGCGGAGGGCAGCGCAGGTGTGGGTGCGATAGGCGTGCATCATCTGAACCTTGATTTCGTCATCCCGGCGCACGCCGGGACCCAGGGTTCGGGCCGCGCCACGCGTGGCTCTGGGTCGCGGCTTTCGCCGGGATGACGGAGAATTGTTGGGGGTGCGCTTTCCCTGCCACCCCGCCTTTGTCAACCCGGCCTGCCCTCGCTATGGACAAGGGATGCATATCCATGACCTGATTTCCGACAGCGCCTCGCTCGCCAATCTCTGCACCCGTCTGTCGCAAGCCGACTATGTCTGCGTCGACACCGAGTTCATGCGCGAGAGCACCTATTACCCCGAGCTCTGCCTGATCCAGATCGCCGACGACAAGGAAGCCGCGGCGATCGATCCGATGGCGCCGGGGATCGACCTCAAGCCGCTGCTCGACCTGCTGACCGAGAACGAGGACGTGCTGAAGGTCGTGCATGCCGGCGGGCAGGACATCGAGATCATCTACAATCTGACCGGCAAGACCCCCTACCCGCTGTTCGACACCCAAGTCGCGGCGATGGCGCTGGGGCAAGGCGAGCAGATCGGCTATTCCAACCTGGTCGACAGCTGGCTGGGGATCGCGGTCGACAAGGGCGCGCGGTTCACCGACTGGGCGCGCCGGCCGCTCGACGCGCGGCAGATCGAATATGCGATCGGCGACGTCACGCATCTGTCGAGCATCTTCCCCAAGATGCTCGACCGGTTGCGCACCACCGGACGCGGTGCGTGGCTGAACCAGGAGATGGAGCGGCTGGCCGACCCCGCCAACTACGCCAACGACCCCGATCTCGCGTGGAAGCGGGTGCGGATCTCCGGGCGGAAACCCGACGTGCTGGGCCGGCTGAAGGCGCTGGCGCGGTGGCGCGAGCTGGAGGCGCAGGGCAAGGACCTGCCGCGCGGGCGGATCGTCAAGGACGAGACGCTGGGCGACATGGCCGGCCATCCGCCAAAGAAGCAGTCCGATCTGGCGCGGGTCCGCGGGCTATCGGCGAGCTGGGCCGGCAACGACATCGGCGCGCGACTGATCGCGGCGCTGGAAGCATCCGAGCCGATGGGTGCGGACGAATTGCCGCCGCGCGACGACCGCAAGCCGGGTCTCGGCAAGGAGGGTTCGCTGGTCGCGGACCTGCTCAAGCTGTTGTTGAAGATCCGGTCACGCGACATCGACGTAGCCGCCAAGCTCCTCGCGAGGACCGAGGAGCTCGAGGCACTGGCTGCGGGGGTGCGGACCGGATTGCCGATGCTTGAGGGCTGGCGGTTCGACCAGTTCGGGCGCGATGCGCTGGACCTGGTCGAGGGGCGCCTCGCGTTCGCGGTGATCGACGGCAAGCTCAAGATGACGCGGACGGAGGCGGTGGCGTGAAGGCGCTGCTGTTGGCGACGGTCGTGGTCGCGGGATGCACGCCGGTCGAGTTTCGCGGGACGCAAGAGCCGCGCATCTGCAAGGCCGAGGCGCTGGGCGATCTGGTCGGCAAGCGGGCCAGCGATGCGCGCGGCGACGTGCTGTTGAAGCGATCGGGGGCGAGCACGCTGCGCTGGATCGCACCGAACACGATGGTGACGCAGGATTTTCGCCAGGAACGACTGAACGTGCATACCGACGACAAGGGCAGAATTACTCAGGTCAGTTGCGGGTAACCACGTTGCCTCCTCGTCATCCTGACGAAAGTCAGGACCCAGAGCACCAAGCGCGCCGCCCGTAATCCTGGATCCTGACTTTCGTCAGGATGACGGGGTTCAAGTCAGGACCAGCGCGGATTTCCGCCCCAGCGCGGTCGCGAGCGCGGCATGCCGGCGTTCGACGGCCTCGCCGTACAACCCCTTGTCGTCCCGACCGAGATGCATCGCCAACGTCACGCCGTCGTCCGCCAGCCGCGAGCGTTGCAGCGGACCGGCGAGGCCGCCGCTCATTCGCTGACCTAGCCGCATCGCAAGACCCCAGACGGTGGCCTGACGAACGTCGGCGGGCCCTATCAGCCGCCCGACCGGATCCGCCGCGGCCATCCCGCCCCCCAGGCTGGTGTACAGGGCCTGCGCCAGCAACGCACGGCCGGTGGCGTCGATCGCGACCCAGTTGCCGTGCAGCGCGATCTCGACACCGCGTTCGGCCCGGAATTCGGGGTTGGCGCGCCAGCCGACATCGGCGAGCAGGCAGGCGGCGTGGCGGATCCGCCCGGCTGCAGCGCTCTCGCCGGCGAACAAGGGCGCGATCCAGCCTTCGAGCAGGTCGCCATGTTCGGGGAAACGGCCGAGCAGTCGCCCCTCCTCGCGCGCGGCGACGATCAGCGGATCGAGCTTCCGCGTCGGGGCATCGAGTTCCTCGTACAGCAGCCCTTCGCGCAGGCCGTAGGACGAGACGATCGTGGTCCGACTACCAAGCTGGCGGATCAATACGCCGAGCAGCGCCGCGGCGTCGGCGAGCGTCCCGGTCCGCCCCGACGACAGCCCGGGCACGCCGCGCATGCGCTGTTTCGACAGCTGCGGGATGGTGCGGCTGAGGCGGACGATCTTGGCCGGCGACAGCATATATTGGTGGATGATCGGCAGCGGGTAATCGGACAGGTGCATGTCGAGCCGCGACAACGCGCGCCACGACCCGCCGACGAGGTAGAGCGGCAAGCCCTGCCCCTTGCCCGCCCAGCCGGCCTCGCGGATCAGCTTCGCGACATGGCGTTCGAGGACCTTCCCCCGCTTGGCGCGAATCGGGCCGATGCGCAGCACGCCGAGCGGGAACGAGACGCGGTCCTCGATGCGGCCGGCTCGGATGCGGACGAGTTCGAGGCTGCCGCCGCCCAGATCGCCGACGATGCCATCAGCCTGCGGGATCGCCGAGAGCACGCCGTAGCCGGCGGCGCTGGCTTCCTGCTCGCCCGACAGCGTCTCGACCGTCAGCCCCAGCGCGGTGGCGGCGTCGATCAGGTCCTGGCCGTTCGCCGCATCGCGGACCGCGGCGGTGGCGACGGTGCGGAGTGACGTCACTTCCATCTCGCGCGCGACCGCCGCGAACCGCGCGAGCGCGACGCGGGCGGTCTTCAGCGCGGATTTCTCGATCGAGCCGGTCGCGACCAGACCGCGACCGAGCCCGGCCATGACCTTTTCATTGAAGCGGATCGCCGGCAGCCGTGGCGGCCCCTGATAGACGACGAGGCGGATCGAATTCGAGCCGATGTCGATGATCCCGGTACGCGGATGATCGTCGGTCTCGACCTTGGGCTTGCCGAACAGACGCGCGGCAACGTTCATCTGCACG
The DNA here is from genome assembly GCF_042466235.1 of Sphingomonas sp. R86521. Classification (NCBI taxonomy): domain Bacteria; kingdom Pseudomonadati; phylum Pseudomonadota; class Alphaproteobacteria; order Sphingomonadales; family Sphingomonadaceae; genus Sphingomonas; species Sphingomonas sp. R86521. The sequence goes on from NZ_JAXHBY010000001.1 coordinate 2,141,052, forward strand.
CTCACCGTTTACGGCGCAGCGACAGTGTGGGCACGCTGGCGCTGGTGGCGAGCGATGCGCCGCGGCCGGAGAGCGACGGGTTGGTCATGAAATACCGATGCAGGTTGAACGGCCGGTCGCCGGGGTCGACGCGGGTGTAGTCGCCGTCGGGTCCGCACTCCCAGCTCTGTTCGTTGTCGATCAGGTTGGCGACCATGACCTGGTCGAGGATCTGGTCGTGGACGGTCGGGTTGAGGATCGGGAGCATGTATTCGACGCGCCGATCGAAGTTGCGCGGCATCCAGTCCGCCGACGAGATGAACAGCTTCGCCCCGTCATTGGGCAGCGCCTTGCCGTTGCCGAACGCCCAGATCCGGCTGTGCTCCAGGAACCGGCCGATCACCGATTTTACGCGGATGTTGTCCGACAGCCCGGCGACACCGGGGCGCAGGCAGCAGATGCCGCGGATGATCAGTTCGACCTCGACCCCCGCGCCGCTCGCCTCGTACAGCTTCTCGATGATCGCAGGGTCGACCAGCGAGTTCATCTTGGCCCAGACCCCGGCCGGTTTGCCTTCGCGGGCACAGGCGATCTCGGCGTCGATCAGGTTGACGAGGTTGGGGCGCAGGTCGCGCGGGCTTAGGCTCATTTTCGCCATCGCCACCGGTTCGACATAGCCGGTGATGTAGTTGAACATCTGCGCGGCATCACGCCCGACGGCAGCATCCGCCGTGAAGAAGCTGAGATCGGTATATATTTTTGCGGTGACAGGGTGATAATTGCCGGTACCGAAGTGGCAATAGGTACGGAACGCGCTGCCTTCCCGGCGGACCACCAGCGAGACTTTCGCATGGGTCTTCCAGTCGATGAAGCCGTAGACCACCTGAACGCCGGCGCGTTCCAGCGCGGAGGCCCAGACCATGTTCTGCTCCTCGTCGAAGCGTGCCTTGAGCTCGACCACCGCGGTGACCGACTTGCCGGCTTCGGCGGCGGCGATCAGTGCGTTGATGACCGCCGGCTGCTTGCCGGCGCGGTAGAGCGTCTGCTTGATCGCGACGACGTCGGGGTCGTTCGCCGCCTGCTTGAGGAAGGCGAGCACCACGTCGAACGTCTCGTACGGGTGGTGGACGACGATGTCCTTCGACTTGATCGCCGCAAAGCAGTCGCCGCCGAATTCGCGGATACGTTCGGGGAAGCGCGGGGTGAAGGGCGGGAATTTGAGGTCGGGGCGATCCTCGTCGAACAAGCCGTCGAGATCGACGATCCCGAGCAAATTGCCGCTCTCGGTGATGATCGCATCGGCGCCGCCGAGTTCGTCCTTGAGCACCGCGGCCAGCGCATCGGGGATGCCGGTTTCGAGTTCGAGGCGGATCACCCGACCGCGGCGGCGGCGCTTGATCGCGTTGGCGAAGTAGCGGACGAGATCCTCGGCCTCTTCCTCGATCTCCATGTCGCTGTCGCGCAGGACGCGGAAGCTGGCGGCGGCGAGGACGTCGTAACCGGGGAAGATGACCGGCGCGAACCGCTTGAGGATAGTCTCGATCGCGATGTAGCGCGCCGGCTCGCCCGGCAACCGCACGAAGCGCGTCGCGGTCGACGGGATCATGATCAGCTCGCGGATCGGCTCGTCGTCCGATTTGCGAACCAGGTCGAAGATCACCGAAAGCCCGCCGTTCATGATGAACGGGAACGGGTGCGCGGGGTCCAGCGCCTGCGGGGTCAGGATCGGGAAGATCTGTTCGCGGAAATGGGTTTCGAGCCAGGTATCGGCATCGTCGTCGATCGCGTCGCGGCGCAGCACGAACAGCCCCGCCTCGTCGAGCAATAGCCGCAGGTCGCCCCACACCGCCTGCTGGCTGGCCATCAGCGCGTCGGCCTCGACGATGATCGCGCTCAACTGCTGTCCGGCGGTCAGGCCATCGGCGGAGCGGCGGTCGACGTCCTGCGTTTGCTGGCCCTTCAACCCGGCGACGCGGACCATGAAGAATTCGTCGAGGTTGGACCCCGAGATCGACAGGAAGCGCAGCCGTTCGAGCAGCGGGTGCGCGGGGTTGCATGCCTCCTCGAGCACGCGGCGATTGAACCCGAGCCAGGACAGCTCGCGGTTGAAATAGCGGTCGTTGGGCGCGGAGGTCGGGGCGTCGTCGTCTTCGGCGATGCGGACGATATGGGCTGGGCGGTTCATACGTCCTCGCGGGTAACGGGGGTTTGTTGCGGTTTCGCGATAAGTCCGGCGTGCGCCAGCGTGGTCCGGGCCAGCGGGATCGACAAACGCTTGCGGGTTTCCATCACTTGCTGGTCGAGCGCGTCGATCGTGCGTTCAACGGCTACGTGGCTGCGTTCGATCCGTGCGACCAGCCAGTCGACCAGATCGGGCCGCGCATCCAGGCTGCGACGGTGGAACAGATGATCGAGCAGCACCCGCATCAGCTCGTCGTCGGGCGCGCCGATCGCGGCGATCGGGCTGGCCGCCAGACGCGAGCGCAGGTCGGGCAACTTCACCTTCCATTCGGGCGGCGCGGCGTCGGCGACGATCAACAGCGGGCGGCGGGTTTCCTGCGCCAGGTTCCAGGCGTGGAACAGCTGCACCTCGGGCACCCGCTCGGCATCGTCGATGATCGTGCCGCCGCTTTTTGCCGCGAAGATCCGCGCGAGCAGGCTGCGGCCGGACTTGCGTGGTCCGGTGAGGATCGCGGTCATCACCGGCCAGGTCGCCCAATGTTCGAGCGTGTGCGCCGCGCGCGTGTTCGAAGGGGTAACCAGGAAGGCGTCGTCGCGGGGGTCCGCGGGCCAGCCCAGCGGAAGCGCGATCTGGCTCATGCGCCGGGTCTCATCTGGGCATTCTCATCCGCCGGTGGTGGCGCTGTCGACGGGCAGGTCGGCCGGCAGCAGCTGCGATACGCGGCGGATGCGCAGCGTCTGGCCCGATCCGAACACCTGGTAGCCACGGGCTTCGAGGGCGGACTTCAACGCCTCCGGATCGCCGTCATAGGTGACGCGCATTAGCGAGACGCCGCCGAGCGCTAGGCTGGTAGTCGCTGCGGAGCGGACCCCGGGGATGCCGCGCAATGCCGATTCGGTCGACGAGACCGTAGTCGCCTGTGGGGTGTCGAACTGCACGATGATCGAAATCCCGGCGCCGCTGGCGGTCGCCGTGCTGCCGTCGTCCTCGACGATGCCGTCATCCGGCGTGTCATCGCCGACCACGGGTTCCGGTGGTGGTGGTGGCGACAGGCTCGCGTCGACGCGGAGGTCGCCCGAGCGCAGCGCCTGCTGGTACAGGTCGTCGATCCGCTTGACGCCGGTGTCGAGCAGCTGCGGCAGGCCGTCGGCGTTACCGACGCGCAACGTGAAGCTGCCGATCATGTCGTTGTCGGGACCGTGCCGCGCCTCGAACACGCCGATGATCGGGCCGCCGGGCCATTGGCGATACAGCTTCACGACCGGGATCAGCACGTCGTTGGCGCCATACTGGTCGAGGATCGTGCGCCACCAGCCGCGGCCGGGACGCTGTACCTGGCCGACGTTGAGCAACAGCGCGTCCGGGCCACTGCCTGCGGGGCGGACATAGTCGATCGCCGAATTGCCGGTGCGATAGCGTGCCCAGGCCTGTTGCCACGCGGTCGGCTGTTCGAACCCGCGCCCTACCCCGCCCGACCATTCGATTGGGATCACCAGCATCGGCGGCGAGCGGTCGGCATAGGCCGAGATGCCGAGGATGCTGCTGGCGCGGGCGCGATTGAACAGCACGCCGAGCTTGGCGATGTAGCGGTCGGGGCCGATCTGTTCGTTCTCGACGACGATCCCCGAGACCATCGAATCGAGCGTGCCGTCGGAGACCAGGCCACCACCGCCGCCAAGCCGCTTCGACAGCTGGACCCAGGCCTTGCGCTGCGCCAGCCGCCAGCCGCCGAGCCGCGCCGCGTCGGCGGTCTTGCCTGCGACATCGACGGCAATGCCGGCGACCTCGTAGGCGCTGCCGCTGTCGACCGGCGCGACGCCGCTGCCGCCGCCTTCGATCTGCGCGACGACGGCGCCGCCACCGAGTAGCAAAAGCGCGCCGGCGAGCGCGGCGGGAAGCGGGCGAATACGGATCACGCGGGCCTTTTGGCGAAGCAGGCGTGGAAATCCAAGCGGGATGTGGCTAGCAGGCCGCATGACCGACAGCGAGAAACCCTACACCTACGCCCAAGCCGGCGTTTCGATCGCCGCGGGCAATGCCCTCATCCGCGCGATCGCCCCCCTCGCCCGCGCGACCCGGCGACCCGGCGCGGACGCCGATCTGGGCGGATTCGGCGGGATGTTCGACCTCAAGGCCGCGGGGTTCGTCGACCCGCTGCTGGTCGCCGCGAACGACGGCGTCGGCACCAAGCTGAAGCTGGCGATCGAATGGGACCGGCACGAGGGCGTCGGCATCGACCTGGTCGCGATGTGCGTCAACGACCTGATCGTGCAGGGCGCCGAGCCGCTGTTCTTCCTCGACTATTACGCGAGCGGCAAGCTCGACGCAGCGATCGCCGAGCGCGTCGTCGCCTCGATCGCCGAGGGGTGCAAGCAGGCCGGCTGCGCGCTGATCGGCGGCGAGACCGCGGAGATGCCGGGGATGTACGCCGATGGCGACTACGACCTGGCGGGTTTCTGCGTCGGTGCGGTCGAGCGCGAGAACGTGCTGACGGGTCGTGAGATCGCGGCGGGCGACGTGATGCTCGGGCTGGCATCTTCCGGCGTGCATTCGAACGGGTTCTCGCTGGTCCGGCGACTGGCCGCGGATCGCGGGTGGAAACTCGACCGGCCGGCGCTGTTCGACCAGGACCGGTTGCTGATCGATCACCTGATGGCGCCGACGCGGATATATGTGGCCAGCCTGTTGCCGCTGCTCCGCGAACGCCGGATCAAGGGGCTGGCGCATATCACCGGTGGCGGCCTGCTCGAGAATATCCCGCGGGTGCTCCCGGGCGGCGTGCATGCGGTGGTCGATGCGGACGCCTGGGCGCAGCCGCGGCTGATGGCGTTCCTGCAGGCGCAGGGGCAGATCGAGCCCGAGGAAATGGCGCGGACCTTCAATTGCGGGATCGGCATGGTCGCGATCGTCGCGGCGGACGAGGCGGCGGCGATCACCGCCGAACTCGAAGCTGCGGGCGAGACCGTGTTCACGATCGGGCATATCGACGAAGGCACGCATGGCTGCACGGTCCGCGGATCGATGGAGACGTGGAGCGCACGTGCGGACTGGTCCGCGACGCATGAATAAGACCAGGGTCGGCGTACTGATTTCGGGGCGCGGATCGAACATGATGGCGCTGGTCGCGGCATCGCGCGCACCGGACTGTCCCTATGAGATCGTCGTGGTGGCGTCCGACAAGCCGACAGCGGCGGGCCTTGGCTGGGCGCTGTCGGAGGGGATCCCGACCTTCGCGCTGTCGCCCAAGGGTATCGCCAAGCCGATCTACGAAGCCGCGATGGATGCCGCGCTGCGCGAGGCCGGCGTCGAGACGATCGCGCTCGCCGGCTATATGCGGTTGCTGACCGACTGGTTCGTCGACCAGTGGCGCGACCGGATCGTCAACATCCACCCCTCTCTGCTGCCCAAGTACAAGGGCCTCGATACGCACGCGCGTGCGATCGCGGCTGGCGACGCCGTCGGTGGATGTTCGGTGCATGTCGTGACCGAAGAACTCGATGCTGGCGAAGTGCTCGGCCAGACGGAGGTGCCGATCCTGAAAGGCGATGACGCCGATTCGCTTGCGGAACGCGTGCTCGCAGCCGAGCATTCCCTGTATCCCAAAGTCCTGGCGGAGTTCGTAAGCCGATGACCCAATCCCTGCTAGACCGCGTCCGCGAAGTCGCCCTGCTGCTGCCCGAGGCGGAGGAGAAGGTCTCGCACGGTCAGCCGACGTTCTTCGTCGACGGCACGCAGTTCGCACAGTTCCGCGACGACCATCACGGCGACGGGCTGACCGTGGTGTGCGTGAAAACCGGCGATGCGGACGAACAGGCGATGTTGATCGAGGCGAACCCGGCGGTGTATTCGAGTCCCGCCTATCTCGGCGCGTCGGGCTGGGTCGCGATGGACCTTGCCGGTGATGTCGACTGGGCACTGGTCGAGGACCGGATCGCGAGGAGCTGGGAACTGGCGGCGCCACGCCGCCTGCTGGAAGCCGGCGGACGATGAGCGAGACCCCCGCCGAGCGCAAGGAAGCCGCCGCGACCCGGCGGCGCTGGGTGTCGCTTGCCGAGGTGCTCGGCGTCACGGGCGCGCTGATCGCCGCGGCGACGTTGTGGATCAACTGGTCCGATCGCCGCGCCGATGAGGCCGACAAGGCGATGACGCGGGCGTCCGAGCAGCGCGCCGAAAGCCGCGTCGACTTGTCCGCCGAGGTCAAGGATGGTGGCAAGTCGCTGCTGCTGAAGGATGCGCGGCACGAGATCCAGGATGCGGTGATCAGTTTCCCGAAGGCACTGGGCGTTGCCGCGCAGCATCCGCCGGCCGATCCGGTCATCGAGGTGTCGCCGTTCGAGCCCGCGTTGCTGAAGCTGACCGATGGCGGCGCGGACGACCGGACCGGGCGGTTGCCGGTGCTGTTGACGCTGCAGTATCTCGACGGCGAGACGACGCGGACGACGAGCGGGATCTATGACCTGTTGTGGCAGACCAACGGGCGGATGCTGCGCGGGCGGGAGCTGAAGCTGACCGGGATGAAGGTGCGGCAGGTCCGGGGGAACCAAGCACAGCTGGATGCGATCTGGGCGCGGGCGAAGCCGTAAAGCTTGACGCGATACTCTGTTCCCCCGCGGACGCGGGGGGCCAGGAGTCGCGACCGGTACCGCCGGTAACCCTGGGCTCTCGCTTTCGCGGGAGAACGGCAGCTGCGCGAACGCACTCCACCCCGGCGGAGGCCGGGGCCCAACTGGGAAGGTCGCGGTGACAACACGCTGCGCTTCATCACTTCTGTACCCCAATTGGGCCCCGGCCTCCGCCGGGGTGAGGTTCAGCGACTAGACGTCTCGAGCGTAGACTGGGTCGTTGTGCGTCGTGGTGCCGACCATGAACTGGCGCGCGCCGATCCGGGTGAACCCCTGGCGTTCGTAGAAGGCATGCGCGCGGTAATTGTGTTCGTAGACGCCAAGAAGGATGCGCTCGCGCTGGAATGCCGCGGCGTCTTCGCGGGCACGCGCCATCAGCGCCGCGCCCAATCCGGTGCCGTGCATTTGCGATAGGATGTAAATCCGCCGCAGCTCGATATCGCTTGGCCGGGTCTCGAAGGGAAAGTCGGGTGCGGTCAGCACGGTGTAGCCGATCGGCGCGTGGCCTGGCTCGTGCTCCGCGATCGTGACGATCGTTGCCGGATCGGTCGTCCAGCGGGCGAACACGTCGGTGGTGGTATTCTTCAGGCAATGCGCGACGAGGTCGGCGCCTTCGAGCACGGTCGCATAGGTTTCGAGGAAGGTGGCGGATGCGACCAGCGACAGCGCGGACGCATCGTCCGAGCCTGCTCGGCGCATCCGCCAGCGCATCAGCCGACGATTTCTTCAGGCTTGAAGAAATAGGCGATCTCGATCTCGGCGTTCTCGTCCGAATCCGAACCGTGCACGCTGTTGGCTTCGATCGACTCGGCGAGCTCCTTGCGGATCGTGCCGGGCTCGGCGTTCGCCGGGTTTGTGGCGCCCATGATGTCGCGGTTGCGCTGCATCGCGTTATCGCCCTCGAGAACCTGGACGACGACCGGGCCCGAAATCATGAAGCTGACCAGCTCACCGAAGAACGGACGCTCCTTGTGGACCGCGTAGAAGCCTTCGGCCTGCTCGCGGGTCATCTGGATGCGCTTCGATGCGACGACGCGGAGGCCAGCCTCCTCGAGCATCTTGGTGACGGCGCCGGTCAGGTTGCGACGCGTGGCGTCGGGCTTGATGATCGAAAAAGTACGGTTCGCGGCCATGCTGGTCACGGGCTCCTGTAATGCTCTGGAAAAGTGGCGCCGCCCTAGAGCCGCACCGGCCCGAATGCAACTAGGCGGCTTTTTCCCAGCGGCCGGCATCGTCCTGTTTCCAGTAGCGGCGTTCGACGTCGTCGCGGTCGGCGAGTGCTTTCCAGGCGAGGCGGGCTTCGCGGATCGCGTCGTCGTCGAAGAAGTGGAAGGCGCGGTCGAACGTGAGCGCCTCGTCGCGCCAGCGGCCGTCGACGATCGCAATGTGGCGCGCGCCGTTGGCGGGCTGGATGTCGGCGGCGATGAGGATCGGCTGGTCGGCATCGGCCTCGCCGCCGGCCTGCGCGTGGGGAAGGAAGCTGTCGGGTGTGTAGGACCAGAGCAGGCGGTCGAGCGCGGTGCGCTGGTCCTCGGGGTCGGCGACGATGAGCAGGCGGCCACCGCCGGCGACGATCTTTTCCGCGATCCTGGGAAGCGCGCGGTCGAGCGGGGTGGCGGTGAGGTGGTAGAAGTCGACCTGCATTTTTACTCCCCTCCCGCTTGCGGGAGGGGTTGGGGGAGGGCCTGCCTCATCCAACCTGTAGCTTTACAGCCCCTCCCCTAGCCCCTCCCGAAAGCGGGAGGGGGACCTTAAGATGAATCCCTCCGCGAGCGGGAGGGGAATTAGCCCTCGAAATTATCCGCGACGAACCGGTCGAGCAAACGCACGCCGTAGCCGGTCGCGCCCTTGTCGTAGTTGGTGCCGGCCTTTTCCGCCCACACCATCCCCGCGATGTCGAGATGCGCCCATTTCACGCCGGCGCCGACGAAGCGCTGGATGAACTGCGCCGCGGTGATCGAGCCGCCGCCGCGGGGGCCGACGTTCTTGACGTCCGCGATCGGGCTGTCGATGATCTTGTCGTACGCCGGCGACAGCGGGAAGCGCCACAGCAGGTCGCCGGTGGCGCGGCCCGCGGCGAGCAACTCGTCGGCGAGCGCGTCGTCGTTGGCGAAGATGCCGCCATGCTCATGCCCGAGCGCGACGATCATCGCACCGGTCAGCGTGGCGAGATCGACGATCGTCGCCGGCTTGTAGGTCTGCTGGACCCAGGTGATGCAGTCGCACAGCACCAGCCGACCCTCGGCGTCGGTGTTGATCACCTCGATGGTCTGGCCCGACATCGACGTTACGACGTCGCCGGGGCGCTGCGCATTGCCGTCGGGCATGTTCTCGACCAGACCCATCACGCCGATGACGTTGACCTTGGCTTTCCGCGCGGCGAGTGCCTTCATCGCGCCGGCGACGGCACCGGCGCCGCCCATGTCCCACTTCATGTCCTCCATCCCGGCCGCGCCCTTGATCGAGATGCCGCCGGTGTCGAAGGTCACGCCCTTGCCGACAAGTGCGACCAGCGGTGCGTCGGCCCCTGCCCCGTTCCACTTGAGCGCGAGGATGCGGGCTTCGCGGCGCGAGCCCTGGCTGACGCCGAGCAGCGCGCCCATGCCGTATTCGGCCATCTGCGCCTCGTCGACGACGACGATCTCGAGGCCGAGCCCCGCGACATCCTCGGTCACCTTGGCGACGAAGCTTTCTGGGTAGAGGATGTTCGGCGGCGTCGCGACCAGCCAGCGGGTCAGGTCCATGCCACGCGTGACCGCGTCCTGCCAGGCCCAGGCAGCATCGGTGCCGTCGGGGGCGCCCGCGATCGTCACGCTCTCCAGCGTCGGCTTCGCGGTCTCGGCGAGCTTGGTCCGGTAGATGTCGTAGCGCCACGCGCGCTGTGCGGCAGCGCCGGCGAACCGCGCGAGCGCGGTCGGCGTCGGCTTGGCCGGGATCGTCGCGAGGTCGAGCGTCACCGCGGTCGCGCCCGAGGTCAGCAGCTTGGCGACCAGCGCGCCGCCGGCCTTTTCCCAGCCCGGCTCGTCGCCGGCGCCGACCCCGACCAGCAGGACCTGGTGGACCGTGTCGCCCTGCGCGACGAACAGCTCGACGATCGACCCCGCCTCGCCGGTGAAGCGGGCGGCCGCCGCGGCCTTCGCAGACAGCGTCGCGCCGTCGATCCCACCCCATGCCGTCCGCGCCAGGCCGTCCTTCTCGACCGGAATCGCAACGATCGCGGAGTCGGAAGCGGCGGTGGAAACGAAATCGATCTGCATGAAACGGCCTTCGTACTGGGAGTTAATGGGTCGCTCTAGGCCGATGCGGCGAGCGTGCAAAGCGGGACGATTGCAGCACGGCGCCGGTGATGCGATAGGCAGCGCTTGTAACGCGGCCACGTGGTGGCCGTGCAAGGCCGCCAAAGGGGTTGCTCCGGACCGTGTTGCGTATCGACCTGATGGCGGGCTGTGCCCTCTCGCTCGCATTGCTGGCGGCGGTTCCAGCCGCTGCGCAGGACCTGCAATCCCGCGCGGTCGCGCCGCCAGCCCAGGACGCGCCGGTCCCGAATGCGGCGCCCGGGATCGCCGAGGACCAGGTCCAGTTCAGCGCGAGCGGGCTGGAATACGACACCAACGCCGATGTCGTCACCGCGACCGGCGAAGTGAGGATGTTCCGCCAGGGCGACCGCCTGCGTGCCGACAAGGTGGTGTGGAACCGCAAGACCGGCAAGGTCGTCGCGACCGGCAACATCGCGGTCACCAATCCGCAGGGCGACATCGCGTACGGCGACGAGATCAACCTCACCGATTCGCTGAAGGACGGCGTGATCGACAACATGCTCGTGGTGCTCGAACAGGGCGGACGGCTGGCGGCGAAACAGGGTACGCGCGACCTGAACGGCACCGTCGAGCTGCGCACCGCCGCCTATACGCCGTGCGCCGTGACCAATGCCGCCGGCTGTCCCAAGGACCCGACGTGGAAGATTACCGCGGTCCGCGTGACCTATCGGCCCGATCGCCAGCGAATCTTTTATTCGGGCGCGAAGCTGCATCTGTTCGGGCTACCGGGCGTGCCGCTGCCGAGTTTCTCGAACCCGGTCGGCGGGGGCAGCGACAACGGGCTGCTGTCGCCGAACTTCAACTACAGCCGCGCGAACGGGCTGGAATTCGCGCTGCCCTATTATTTCAAGCTCGCCCCCAACAAGGGGCTGACGATCACGCCGCACGTCTTCACCAGCGTGCTGCCGATGCTGCAGGCCGACTATTCGGCGCTCAGCACCCGGGGTGCGTTCCGGGTCAGCGCCTATGCCACCGAAAGCCGCCGCAGCGACGACCTGTCGACCGCCAATACGACCGAGACCGAACGTGCCTTCCGCGGCTACGTCGACGGTATCGCGCGGTATCAGCTGTCGTCGAACTGGACCGCCAGCGGATCGCTGCGGCTGACCACCGACCGCACGTTCCTGCGCCGCTACGATATCTCGCGCGACGACCGGTTGCGCAGCACCGCCAGCCTGGAGCGGATCGACGACAGCAGCTATTTCGCGCTGACCGGCTGGTACGTGCAGACGCTGCGGGTCAACGACAGCCAGGGCATGCAGCCGATCGCGCTGCCCGAACTCGATTATCGCAAGCGCTACACCGACCCGCTGCTGGGCGGCACGCTGCAGCTGCAGCTCAACACGCTGGCGCTGACCCGGACCGAGGGACAGGACACCCAGCGTGCATTCGCGTCGGCGCAATGGGACCTGCGCAAGCTGACCAGATGGGGACAGGAGGTCACCTTCACCGCGTTCGCGCGTGCCGATGCGTACAATACCAACGATACGCTGGCGACCGCGGTGGAGAGCTATCGCGGATTGGAAGGCTTCCACGGGCGGGCGATCGGCGCGCTGGCGGTCGACGTCAAATGGCCGTTCATCGGCAGTTTCCTGGGCGGGACGCAGCGATTCACGCCGCGCGTCCAGATCGTCGCCTCGCCAAAGCTCGCCAACCAGTCGCTGCCGAACGAGGATTCGCGTTCGGTCGACCTGGATACCAGCAACCTGTTCGCGCTCAATCGCTTCCCCGGCTACGACCGGTTCGAGGATTCGTCGCGCGCGACCTATGGCGCCGAATGGGCGGTCGACCTGCCGGGCGTGTCGCTGGATGCGACCGTCGGCCAGAGCTATCGCCTGGACGCGCGGCCGTCGATCTTCGCCAACGGCACCGGGCTCAGCGATCGCTGGTCGGACATCGTCGGGCGCACCGAATTGCGGTTCCGCGACTCCGTCTCGCTGACCCACCGCTACCGGCTCGACAAGGACAATCTCAAGGTCCGCCGCAACGAGGTCGACGCGACCGTCGGGTCGCGCTCGACCTATGTGCTGGTCGGCTATCTGCGGCTCAACCGCGATATCTTTCCCGCGATCGAGGATCTGGCGGACCGCGAAGAGCTGCGCGTCGGCGGCCGGGTGCAGTTCGCACGGTTCTGGTCTGCGTTCGGATCGGCGGTCGTCGACATGACCAACAAGGGCGAGGACCCGTTGTCGCAGTCGGACGGGTTCGATCCGATCCGGCACCGGCTGGGCGTGCAATACGAGGACGATTGCATCCGTCTCGGCGCGACCTGGCGGCGCTATTACAACGACACCGGCGACGCGCGGAAGGGCAACAGCTTCCTGTTGTCGCTGGCCTTGACCAATCTCGGACGCTAAGCCCGCGTTCAGCTACTCTGGGGCAAGCCGCGCCGAATACGCGATGATGGGATTTCGACATCTTGAAGCATGACGTTCGATTGAAGACGCGGGTTCAGACCCGGGCCGGTCGCTGGATGGGTGCCATCGTACTGGCGGCGCTGGCCACCACCGCGATCGCGCAGACGGTTCCCGACAAGAGCCTGCCCGACAATACCGGGCTCGATATCCCTGCGAACCTGCAGATCTTCGGCAAGCTCGACCCCAACGTCCGCAAGCCCACCGCGATCGTCAACGACAGCGTCATCACCGGCACCGACGTCGACCAGCGCGTCGCGCTGGTGGCGGTCGCCAACAACGCCAAGCTGACCCCGGAGGATCGCGACCGCGTCAAGCTGCAGGTCCTACGACAGCTGATCGACGAGACGCTACAGATCCAGGAGGCCAAGACCGCCGAGGTCGTGATCACCCCGGCCGAGATCAATCAGAGCTTCGACGCGGTATCGAAGAAGTTCAACCGCACGCCCACCGCGATGCGCGCCTATCTGCGCGAGGAGGGATCGTCGGAGCGGTCGCTGAAGCGGCAGATCGAGGGCGAGCTCGCTTGGCAGCGTTATCTGCGCAAGCGCGTCGAGCCGTTCGTCAACGTCGGCGACGAAGAGGTCAAGGGCATCCTCGATCGCCTGCAGGCGGCGAAGGGCACCGACGAGTTCAACCTGCACGAGATATTCCTGCGCAGCGACCCCGCCAACAGCCAGCAGGTGTTCGCCAACGCACGACAGCTGCTGGGCGAGATCCAGAAGGGCACGCAGCCGTTCGAAGGGTTCGCGCGGCAATATTCGGATGCGTCGACCAAGGGCGTCGGCGGCGATCTCGGCTGGGTGCGGGCATCGACCCTTCCCGCCGAACTCGCTCAGGCGGTGACGTCGATGCAGGTCGGCCAGGTTGCCGGGCCGATCGAGGTTTCGGGCGGCTATTCGATCATCTATCTGACCGACAAGCGCCAGGTGCTGACCGCCGACCCGCGTGACGCGCGGCTCAGCCTCAAGCAGCTCACGCTGCGCTTCCCGCCCAATACCAGCGCTGCACAGGCGACCGCCCGCGCGCAGGCGTTCGGCGAGGCGACCAAGGCGTTGCGCGGGTGCGGTACGGTCGAGAAGGTCGCAGCCGGGATCGGCGCCGACGTGGTCGACAACGACACGGTACGCGTCCGCGACCTGCCGCCGCAGCTGCAGGAGATCATGCTGAAGCTGCAGGTCGGCGAATCGAGCCCGCCGTTCGGGTCGGCCGAACAGGGCGTCCGCGCGCTGGTGCTGTGTGGACGCGACGATGCCGCAGCCGGATCGTTGCCGAGTTCGGACCAGATCCAAGGCCAGCTCGAGCAGCAGCGCGTCAACCTGCGCGCCCAGCAGAAGCTGCGCGATCTGCGCCGCGATGCGGTTGTCGAATATCGCTGATCGTCGGCCCGACGTCGCGGCGCCGATCGCGGTTTCGATGGGCGATCCCGCCGGGATCGGTCCGGAGATCATCGCCAAGGCGTGGCGCGCGCGCGTCGAGCATGCGCTGCCGCCGTTCGTCGCGGTCGGCGATGCTCGTGCGGTTGCTCGCGTCTGGTCGGGACCAATCGCGCGGATCGGCGACCTAGCCGAGACCGAAGCGGCGTTTGCCGATGCCCTGCCGGTGATGACGGTCGAGGATGCCGGCGAGATCGTTCCCGGCGTCCCCGACGTCGAGGGTGCCCGGTGCGCGCTGCATTCGCTGGAGCTCGCGGTCGGGCTGGTCCGCAACGGCGCCGCCCGCGCGCTGGTCACCGGGCCCGTGTCGAAGGCGCAGCTCTATGCGATCGGCTTCAGTCATCCCGGGCAGACCGAATTCGTCGCGGAGCGATACGGCATCGCCGGCGAGAACGCGGTGATGATGCTCGCCGGGCCGTCGTTGCGGGTGGTGCCGATCACCACCCACGTGCCGCTGGCGCAGGTCTCGTCGCTGCTGTCGATCGAGCTGGTGGTCGCCAAGGGCCGCGCCACCGCGCGGGGCCTGACCAAGAATTTCGGGATCGAGAACCCGCGGATCGTGTTTGCAGGACTGAACCCGCACGCCGGCGAACAGGGCGCGATCGGCCGCGAGGAGATCGACATCCTCGAACCCGCGATCGCGATCCTGCAGGCCGAGGGCATCGATGCGGCCGGGCCGTTTGCTGCCGACACGCTGTTCCACGCCCGCGCCCGCGCGACCTATGATGCGTGCCTGTGCTGTTATCACGACCAGGCGCTGGTGCCGCTCAAGACGCTGCATTTCGACGAGGGCGTCAACATCACGCTGGGGCTGCCGATCGTCCGTACTTCGCCCGACCACGGCACTGCATTCGGGATCGCCGGCAAGGGCATCGCGGAACCCGGCGCCATGATCGCGGCGATCGCGATGGCGGGCGCGGCGGCCGATCGGCGCGCGATCAAGTCGTGACGGACCTGCCCCCGCTGCGCGAGGTTATCGCGCGCTACGGATTGAACGCGAGCAAGGCGCTGGGGCAGAATTTCCTGTTCGACGGCCAGCTGCTGAAGCGCATCGCCGCGGTGCCGGGTGACCTGAACGGTGCGGAAGTGCTGGAGGTCGGGCCTGGTCCGGGAGGCCTCACGCGAGCGTTGCTCGCCGCCGGGGCGCGCGTGACGGCGATCGAGCGCGACCGGCGCTGCATCCCGGCACTTGCGGAGCTGAGCGAAGCCTATCCGGGTCAACTCACCGTAATCGAGGGCGATGCGCTCGCGGTCGACGCGCCGTCGCTGTTCGAGGGCCGGCCGCACATCGTGTCGAACCTCCCCTATAATGTCGGTACCGCGCTGCTGGTCGGTTGGCTGTCGGGTGCGTGGGAGCCGTGGTGGCAATCGTGCACGCTGATGTTCCAGAAGGAAGTGGCCGAGCGGATCGTCGCCAAGACCAACGACGACCATTACGGACGGCTGGCGGTTCTGGCGCAGTGGCGCAGCGCAGCGCGGATCGCGATGCCGGTGCACCGCTCGGCATTCACCCCGCCGCCGAAGGTGATGTCCGCGGTAGTCCACATCACCCCCCTGCCCGCGCCTGACGGCGTCGACTTCGCGGTGCTGGAGCGGCTGACCGGAGCAGCGTTCGGGCAGCGGCGTAAGATGCTGCGGCAGAGCGTGAAGGGCGTGCCGGGCGCGCTCGACGGGCTCGAAGCAATCGGGGTGGATGCGACACGACGGGCGGAGACGCTGTCGGTCGAGGATTTCGTCAATTTGGCGCGGGTGGTAGGCACCAGGTAAATCCTCCCCCGCCAGGGGGAGGACTGAAGACGACGTTAGTCGTTCGTCGTGGTGGCCTTGGTCGCGACCTGCGCAGTCGTGATCGGCGGACCCTTGGCGATCACCGCGGCGAGCTCGGTCGCATCCGTGCAACTCGTCTTGCACAGCGTCTTGATCTTGGCGAGATTGTCGCGTGCCTTTATCACCGCGCCCTTGGCGACCAGCGCCTCGCCTTGGCCGCGGAGCGCGCCGAGGTCGTTGGGTTCGAGTAACAATGCCTCGCGGTACAGCCGGATCGCCTTGCCGGGCAGCCCGCGGCTATTCGCGACCTGCGCCAGCAGCACGAACGCGGCGCGGTTGCGCGGGTCGACCGCCGCGGCGGTCTCGAGGACATCGGTGGCGCCATCGAGATTGCCGGCCGCGACCAGCGTCCGCCCCTGCGCCAGCAACTGTAGCGAGCGGGCGTCGATCTGGGTATCGGGCCGCTGGCCGCTGAGCGAGGTCGATACGCACACCAGAGTCAAAGCGGCAGCGATACCGACGGACGAAAAGCGCATGATGGTCTCCAGACGGGGCACGCCCCGCGCTATCACGGGGCAATCAGCCGCGCGACAAAAAATCCGTCGGTGCCGTCGCGGCCGGGTTCGAGACGGATGCCGTGGCCGTGTTTCGCACCCGCGGGGAGGTCCAGCAGCTCGATCGACCAGCCGGGATGCGCGCCGAGGAACCAGCTGACCTGGTCGTTACTCTCGGCATCGAGCAGCGAGCAGACGATATAGACCAAAGCGCCGCCCGGCCGCACCAGCGTCGCCGCGACGCCGAGGACGTGCTGCTGGGTCGACTGCAGCCGCGACACGCGATCGGGGGTAAGACGCCAGCGCGCCTCCGGATTGCGCCGCCAAGTGCCGGTGCCCGAACACGGTGCGTCGACCAGCACGCCGTCGACGCGACCCTGCCAGTCCGCCAGCGCCTCGCGCTCGCGGGTCGGGTTGAGCAGCATCGTCTCGACGATCGTCGCACCGGCGCGGGTCGCGCGCGGGGTAAGCCGCGACAGCCGCATGCGGTCGGTGTCGCAGGCGAGAACGATGCCCTTGTTCTGCATCGTCGCGGCGAGTGCGAGCGTCTTGCCGCCGGCGCCGGCGCACAGGTCGACGATGCGCTCGCCGGGTTTCGCCTGCATCGCGAGCCCGACGATCTGGCTGCCCTCGTCCTGCACCTCGATCGCGCCCTCGTTGAAGAGCGGCAGCATCTCGACGTTGGTGCCGGTTGGCAGTCGGATGCCGTCGGGCGCATGCGGAGTCGCCTCCGCGTCGGGCAACGCGGCCAGGACTGCATCACGCGTGGTCATCATCGTGTTGACGCGCAGGTCGAGCGTCGCGCGGCCGGCGAGCGCGGTCAGCGCGGCACCGTCGAGCCCGGAGGCGCGGAGGGCCTTGGACAGCCATTGCGGGGCGACACCCGGCTTTGCGCGCGGCTCGTCCTTGGCGATCGCGACGGGGGCGTGGGTCGAGCCGTCGAAGGTCTCGGCGACCGCGGGGTCGGAGTCGGCGACCAGCAGCATCGCGGCGCGGCCAGTCTCGGGGCGATCGCCGGCAGCGCGGATCGCGGCGTAGACGAGGTCGCGGACGGCGCGGCGATCCTTCGACCCGGCATAGCGGCGGGTGGCGAAATAGCGCGCGATCAACGTGTCGGCCGCGGCGCCGCCTTCGCGCGCGGCGGCGAGGATCTGGTCGAGCAACTCGATCGCGGCCTGGGTGCGTGCGGGGGGAGTCACTTCTCGCCTCCCGTTTGCGGGAGGGGTTGGAGCAGGGCGTGTCGGGGAGCGTAAGTCGTCATGCCCTCCCCTAGCCCCTCCCGCGGGCGGGAGGGGAATTTTCTCGCCTGCCACCTAGCTCCTTGTTCTCCCGCGAAAGCGGGAGCCCAGGGTAACCGAACGCAGCGCTCTTCGACCCTGGGCTCCTGCGTTCGCAGGAGAACGCAGCTACGCGGGGACGCGCCTACCGCGTCGGGTAGTTCGGCGCTTCCCGCGTGATCGTCACGTCATGAACATGGCTTTCCTTAAGCCCCGCACCCGTGATCTGAACGAACTGCGCGCGCGCCTGAAGATCGCGGATCGTCGCCGAGCCGGTATAGCCCATCGCCGCGCGGATCCCGCCGACCAGCTGGTGGATGACGTCGCGGGCCGGACCCTTGAACGCGACCTGGCCTTCGATCCCCTCGGGCACCAGCTTCATCTGGTCCTTGATGTCGCCCTGAAAATAGCGGTCCGCCGAGCCGCGGCCCATCGCGCCGACCGATCCCATCCCGCGATAGGATTTGTACGCGCGGCCCTGGAACAGGAAGGTTTCGCCGGGGGCTTCCTCGGTACCCGCGAGCAGCGAGCCGATCATGCACGCCGATGCGCCCGCCGCGAGCGCCTTGGCGAGATCGCCCGAGGTACGCAGGCCGCCATCGGCAATCACCGGCACGCCGTGCTTCAGACCGACTTCGGCGCAGTCCATCACCGCGGTCAGCTGGGGCACGCCGACGCCGGCGACGACGCGCGTGGTGCAGATCGAACCCGGGCCGATTCCGACCTTGATCCCGTCGGCGCCGGCGTCGATCAGCGCACGCGTCGCCTCGGCCGTGGCGACGTTGCCTGCGATCACCTGCACCGAATTGCTCAGCTTCTTGACCCGCTCGACCGCGCGCGCAACGTCGCGGTTGTGGCCGTGGGCGGTGTCGATCACGACCAAGTCGAGCTCGGCATCGACCAGCGCCTCGGTCCGCGCAAAGCCCTTGTCGCCGACCGTGGTGGCGGCGGCGACGCGCAGCCGGCCGGCATCGTCCTTGGTCGCGTTGGGATAGGTGACCGCCTTCTCGATGTCCTTCACGGTGATCAGACCGACGCAGCGATAGCGTTCGTCGACCACCAGCAGCTTCTCGATCCGCCGCTGGTGCAGCAGCCGCCGCGCTTCTTCCTTACCGACGCCGGTCGAGACGGTGGCGAGGTTCTCGTGCGTCATCAGCTCGGACACCGGCTGCTTGGGGTTCTCGGCGAAGCGGACGTCGCGGTTGGTAAGGATGCCGACCAGCTTGCCGTCGGCCTCGACCACCGGGATACCGCTGATCTTGTGGCGGACCATCAGCGCCTGCGCTTCGGCCAGCGTTGCCGACGGTGCGATCGTGATCGGGTTGACGACCATGCCGCTCTCGAACCGCTTGACCGCGCGCACCGCGGCGACCTGTTCGTTGATCTCCATGTTGCGGTGGAGCACGCCGATCCCACCGAGCTGCGCCATGACGATCGCCATGTCGGCTTCGGTCACGGTGTCCATCGCCGACGACAGGATCGGGATGTCGAGCGCGATGCCGCGGGTGACGTGCGTCGCCGTGTTCGTCTGGCTCGGGACGATGTCGGATTCCGCCGGCACGAGCAGGACGTCGTCGAATGTAAGGCCGAGGCGGATATCCATAAGGCTGCCGGTTCCTGCGTGGGGAGGTGGCGCGCCATGTAACCAAAGCGGACACGGACGGCTAGGCCCTGCGGGTCGCGGCGTGCTATATCGTTGGGACCAATTTGGGGGATTGTATCGATGGGCCTGATCGCCGCCGCACTCGTGCTCGCACTGGTTCTCTTCTACCTCTTCACCAGCATCAAGATCGTCCGCCAGGGCTATCAATACACGATCGAACATTTCGGCCGCTTCACCGCGGTCGCGCGCCCCGGGTTCAATTTCTACCCCGCCTTTTTCTACCGCGTGGGGCGGAAAGTGAACATGATGGAGCAGGTCATCGACATCCCCGGCCAGGAGATCATCACCAAGGACAATGCGATGATCTCGACCGACGGGGTCGTATTCTTCCAGGTGCTCGACTCGGCAAAGGCGGCGTACGAGGTGTCGGACCTGTACATGGCGCTGCTGCAGCTCACGACGACCAATTTGCGCACGGTGATGGGGTCGATGGACCTCGACGAGACGCTGTCGAAGCGCGACGAGATCAACGCGCGGCTCCTCAACGTTGTCGATCACGCGACGACGCCGTGGGGCGTGAAGATCACCCGCGTCGAGATCAAGGACATCCGCCCGCCCGCCGACATCGTCAACGCGATGGGCCGCCAAATGAAAGCGGAACGCGAGAAGCGCGCCAACATCCTCGATGCGGAAGGTAGCCGGGCGTCGGAGATCCTGCGTGCCGAGGGGCAGAAGCAGGCGCGCATCCTCGAGTCGGAGGGGCGGAAGGAATCGGCGTTCCGCGATGCCGAAGCGCGCGAGCGGGCTGCCGAGGCCGAGGCTTCGGCGACCCGCGCGGTGTCGCACGCGATCGAGGAAGGCGGCGCGCAGGCGATCAATTATTTCATCGCGCAGAAATATGTCGAGGCGATCGGCAAGTTCGCGACCAGCCCCAACGCCAAGACGATCCTGTTCCCGGTCGAGGCGACCCAGCTGATGGGCACGCTGGGTGGCATCGGTGACCTTGCCAAGGATGCGCTGGCCGACCGCGTATCGCCGCCCCAGGCGAAACCTGAACCGAAGCGCGGGCCGTTTGAGCTGCCCAAGACGTGATCGACGCACCGGTGGCGTGGCTGATCGCGGCGCTGGTGCTGGGAATCGCCGAACTCGCGGTGCCCGGCGTGTTCCTGGTGTTTCTCGCGATCGCCGCGGCGGCAACCGGGATCGCGGTGTTCGCGCTGCCGGACCTGCCGGTGACAGCGCA
This sequence comes from Sphingomonas sp. R86521, assembly GCF_042466235.1. Taxonomy (NCBI): domain Bacteria; kingdom Pseudomonadati; phylum Pseudomonadota; class Alphaproteobacteria; order Sphingomonadales; family Sphingomonadaceae; genus Sphingomonas; species Sphingomonas sp. R86521. Next base: position 2,161,446 of record NZ_JAXHBY010000001.1, read on the forward strand.
GCTCGCCTCGTTCGCCGCATGGAGCGTGGTGACGGTGCTGATCGGGAAGCGCTGGTATCTCGATTACCCGGTCGCGGGCGATCCGTTGCTCAACGACCGCGCGGCTAGGTTAGTTGGCGAAGTAGTGACGGTGGAGACTGCGATCGTCGCGGGGCACGGTCGGGTTCTGGTCGGCGATGGCGGCTGGCCCGCCAGAGGCCCGGACGCGCCGGTGGGTGCGGCGATGCGGATCGTCGCGGTCTGCGACGGTATCGTCGAGGTGGCCGTCCCCTGACCTATTCCGCTGGTCGCACGATCGTCGCGCGCCAGGCATAGCCGCGGTACAGCGCGGCGAACTCGCTGGGCGAGCCTTGCGCGGCTGCCGTGACCGCGGCGTGCAAGCGGGCGCGTGGGGTGACGTGCCAGCGCGACAGCCAGCCGAGGATAGTGGCGCGCCACCACCGCGGCAGGCGCTCCTGCTGGCCGAAATCGACGATCGACAACCGGCCATCCGGCGAGAGCAGCGCGACGCCCTGGCGGATCGCACCTTCCCAATCCGGGATCATCGACAGCGTGTAGCTCAGGAAGACGCGGTCGAAGCCTTCGAGGCCGAACGCAGCCCGCGGCTCGACTGCGGTCGCATCGGCTCGGGCGAGCGTGATACGGTCCGACAGACCGGTGCCTGCGACATGAGCCCGCGCGGTCGCCAGCATCGCCTCGGAAATATCGAGCCCGTAGAAGCGTGCGTCCGGCCAGCGCCGCGCCGCTGCGATCAGGTTGCGCGCGGTGCCGCAGCCGACCTCCAGAACGGTACCGCCTGCCGGTGGATCGAGACCGGCGATCAACTGGTCGCGACCGAGCAGGTAATATTTGCGGGTGGCGTCGTAGATATGGCGCTGCGTCGCATACATCCGGTCCATCGCGCGCGCATGATCGCGGGTCAGGCGGCCTCTCCGAGCAGATAGAGATGCGTCGCGCCGTACACCGCGGAGCGATCGCGCGCGCCAAGCTGCTGCAATTCCTCCGCCTGATAGCGCCAGCGCGACAGGATCGCGGCGGGGACGCGACCGGGGACGATATCGGGCTCGCCGGCGGTGCGGTACAGGATGCGCGCGCCAGGCTTCGCGGTGCGCGTGATCTCGCTCCACAGGGCGGTCAGCTGCGCGTCCGTCATCCAGTCCTGCGCGTCGAGCAGCACGTAGCGATCGAGCGAGGAGTCCGGCCGGCTGGCGAGATAGTCGGTGAAATTGACGTGCTGGATATCGACGCGTGCCGCGCGCGCCGTCACCGATGCATGGTGGGCCGGCTGGAGATAGGGCGGCAGCGGCGCAGCGGCGTGCTTGCCATAGCCGCGGCCGAACGCCTGCCAGGCGAAGTAATTGTCCTCGATATCGAAATCGCAGGCGAGCCGCTCGCAGCGGCTGCGCAGGACGTCGATCATCTGGCGATCGCCGCTCAGCTCGCCATATTGCGCAGGCGGGATACCCAGTCCGAACAGTGCAGCGGGCTGGCGCGCGAGCCAGCGGATGACCGGGGCGTCGAACAGCGGCGCGATCGACGTGTCGAAAATCCGGCGCTGCTCGGCGCGCGAGGTCGCGGTGAGCATGATGCGCGGATCGACGCCATGAAGCCGAGCGAGCAGGTGCGCGGTGCCGATGAAGCGCCCGAGCAGGCCGCCGCGATAGAAGCCCCGCGCGAACGCGCCGATGCGACGATCCCAATAGCGGCGTGTCTGCGGATCGAGATGCGCGCGCAGGTCACGGCGATAGACCGCGACGTTGGACCTGCTGTCCGCCGCGGCGAACAGGCGGTGGAAGTCCGCTTGGCCGAGCCGGGTCGCGGCGACCCGTTTCAGCGTGTTCAACGCGATATGTGCGGGGTTCAGGTCGACCGCGGTGATCGCGCGGGGATCGGCGGTCAGATAGGACAGGATATTGCACCCACCCGACGCAATCGCGGCGACGTGGCAATCCGGCGTGATCGCCAGCGCCGCCATGTCGGCATCGGGGTCTTCCCAGATCTGCGGATAGACGAGCCCGCGGAACGCGAAGGTGAACGCGCGTTCGAGCAAGCCCTGTCGCGAGAGATGGCCGTGGCGGTGCACAGCGGCGCGGACCGCGTGGTTGCCCGGAATATCCTGTGCGATCGAGGCCATCCCCGCCCCCTTCCCTGTCGGTTCGACGACGGCTTTAGGGCGATGCGATGACGTGACGGCGACGTACGCAAGACTGTGCGATGACGGTCGGTGTGCGCGGCGACGCGGGGTGACGAACCGCGCAGGTTGAGCGGCGACGCGGTTTGCCCTAATCGGTAATGCCATCCGACGAGGCCCGCCCCCGATATGACGGCAACGATCGCGCTCGTCGACGACGACCGCAACATACTGACTTCGGTGTCGATCGCGCTGCAGACCGAAGGGTTCGTCACGCGGCTCTATTCGGATGGCGAGACCGCGTTGAAGGCACTGGTCGACAATCCACCCGATCTGGCGATCTTCGACATCAAGATGCCGCGGATGGACGGGCTGGAGCTGCTGCGTCGGCTGCGCGAGAAGAGCCGGATCCCGGTGATCTTCCTGACCAGCAAGGACGACGAGCTCGACGAGGCGCTTGGCTTGGCGATGGGCGCAGACGATTATATCGCGAAACCGTTCTCGCAGCGGCTGTTGATCGCCCGCATCCGCGCGATCCTGCGGCGGTCGGAACTGGTCCAGTCGCCCGAGATGGCGACCGCGGCGGAAGCGGCAGGGCCGATCGATCGCGGTCGGTTGAGCATGGACCCGGCGCGCCACCGCACCACTTGGGCGGACGAGACCGTCACGCTGACCGTCACCGAATTCCTGATCCTCGAGACGCTCGCGCAGCGTCCCGGCATCGTCAAGACGCGCAACCAGCTGATGGACGCGGCGTACCAGGACGACATCTATGTTGACGATCGCACCATCGACAGCCACATCAAGCGGCTGAGGCGCAAGTTCCGCCAGGTCGATCCCGAGTTCGACGCGATCGAGACGCTGTACGGCGCCGGGTACCGATTCTCTGACGACTGACCTTCTCGACGCCGACGACGGCTCCGACGATACCGGGCGCGAAGGCGGTACCCGCGACCTGGCGCTGCGCTGGTCGGGGCAGATATCGCTGACGCGGCGGATCCTGGCGGTCAACATCTTCGCGCTGCTGCTGCTGGCGGGCGGGTTCTTCTATCTCGATTCCTATCGCAGCCGGATCGTCGACAGCCGCGTCGCGCAGTCACGCCGCGAGGTCCGGCTGATCGCCGAGGCGATCGCCGCGGTCGAGCCGGGCAAGCGCGATCCGCTGCTGCGGCGGCTGGCGGCGGATACCGGTGCGCGCATCCGGCTGTTCGATCCGGCGGGGGTGGTAGCCGCAGACACCCGACTGCTGGGGGTGCGCAACTTCGTGCTGCAGGATCCCGACAAGGACCCTTGGGACCAGACCGCGGCCCGGTTCCTGGATGCGGCGATCGACGTCATCGTGATGGCGCCGCGGCCGCCGCTGTACCGCGAGCGCAGCGATTCCGCGCGCTGGCCCGACGTCGCCGCGGTGCGCGCGCAGCCGATCGTAGCGACCACGGTATGGCGCGCGCCCGATCGCACGCCTGTCATCACCGCCGCGGCGCGACTGTCCGGCGGCGGCGTGGTGATGACGACGATGAACACCCGCGACATCACGCGGACGGTGCGGATCGAGCGGTTCCGGCTGAGCATGGTGCTGCTGGTGGTGTCGATCGTGTCGATCCTGCTCTCGCTGTTCCTGGCGCGCACCATCGTCCGGCCGCTGCGACGGCTGGCGCGCGCCGCCGTTCGCGTGCGGCTGGGACGCGCACGCGAAGTCGTGGTGCCGCGGCTGCCCTCGCGCCGCGATGAACTCGGCATGTTGGCGCGGGCGCTGTCGGACATGAGCCTGGCGCTGCGCGCGCGAATCGACGCGACCGAGGCGTTCGCCGCCGACGTCACGCACGAGATGAAGAACCCGCTCGCCTCGCTGCGCTCCGCGGTCGAGGGACTGAGCCGGGTCAAGGATCCGGCATTGCAGGCGCAGTTGCTCGGCATCGTCCGCGACGACGTGCTGCGGCTCGACCGGCTGATCTCGGACATATCCGAGGCATCGCGGCTCGACGCACAGCTCAGCCGTGCGCAGTTCGAGCCGGTCGACGTCCCCCGCATGATCGAAGGCCTGCTCGCCCAACGCGCCGCGCGGGGGATCGAACGCGGCATCCGGATCGATTGCGACCGCGATCCCGACCAGCGGCTGATCGTCAACGGCGAAGGCGCGCGGCTGGAACGCGTGTTCGAGAATTTGATCGACAACGCGGTATCCTTTTCGCCCGATGCCGGGCTGATCGCGATCGCGGCGGGCGCCGAGGGCCGCGCGCTGGTCGTCCGGATCGAGGACGAGGGCCCGGGCGTGCCCGAGGACGAGCGCGAGGCGATCTTTCGCCGGTTCCAGTCGATCCGCCCGGAAAGCGAGGCGTTCGGCCAGCATTCCGGGCTCGGGCTCGCCATTGCGCGGACCATCGTCGAAGCGCATCAGGGCACGATCATCGTCGAATCGCGGGAAGACCGGCTGGGGGGCGCGCGCTTCGTGGTGCGCCTGCCGCTTGCCGACCCGCGCTGAAGGAGCTCGTTCTGGCCGTCCTGTCCTCTGACCGGCTGCATGCCACCGCAGTCGCCATCGGCGGTCGCGCCGTCCTGATCGAAGGCCCGTCGGGCGCCGGCAAGTCCGACCTCGCGCTGCGGCTGATTGATCGCGGCGCGGCGCTGATCAGCGACGACCAGACTTTGGTGGTGCGATCCGGCAAGATCCTGGTCGCCCGCGCTCCCACCGAGATCGCCGGGCGCATCGAAGTGCGGGGGATCGGCATCGTCACGATGCCGCATGTCGACGACGTCCCCGTCGGATTGATGGTGCGGCTCGATCGCCAGGTCGAGCGGATGCCCGACCGCCGGATCCGCCGGGTCGCAGGCATCGAGGTCCGCGAACTGCACGTCGATGCCCTCCACGCGTCGACACCGATCAAGATCGAGATGGTGCTACGTTGTGTCGAGGTGATCGCGTGAGCCGCGAGCGCAAGCATATCCTGCTCGTCACCGGCATGTCCGGCGCGGGCAAGTCGACGGTGCTGAAGACGCTCGAGGATCTCGGCTGGGAGGTGGTCGACAACCTGCCGCTGCTGCTGCTCGACCGCTTGCTCGACGCGCCGTTGCCCGAAGGATCGCCGGACAATTCGCAGCCGCTGGCGATCGGGATCGGCGCGCGCACCCGCGATTTCGACCCCGAGCGCATCGTCCGGCGGCTGCGCGACATGCGCGACCCGAACGGTCCCGATATCGCGACGCTGTTCCTGGATTGCGCGGGCCCTGAGCTGGAACGCCGCTATTCGGAGACGCGACGGCGGCATCCGCTGGCGCTCGATCGTCCGGCGAGCGGCGGGATCGACCGCGAGCGTGCGCTGCTCAAGCCGTTGCGCGACTGGGCGAACCGGCTGATCGACACCACAGCGATGACCGCGAACGAACTCGCGCAGGTGATCCGCACCAGCTTCGCCGGCGACGACCTCGGCGCGCCGATCCTGTCGGTGCGTTCGTTCGGGTTCTCGCGCGGGGTGCCGCGCAACGCCGACCTGGTCTTCGACATGCGCTTCCTGCGCAATCCGCACTGGGACCCGCAGCTGCGACCGGGGACCGGGCTGGACGCCGACGTCTCGGCCTATATCGCCGCGGACCCCGCCTATGAGGCGGCGGTCGGGCGGATCGAGGAGCTGCTGATGCTGTTGCTCCCGCGCTACAGGGCGGAGGGGAAAAGCTACGTTACCGTCGCGTTCGGGTGTACCGGCGGGAGACACCGGTCGGTTCACGTCGCCGAGCGGGTCGGCGCACGGTTGCGCGCCGCGGGATTTTCGCCCACGGTCAGCCATCGCGACCTGGGGGCCGCGCCGCAGGACTCGCTAGAGGGACCAACGGTCGGCACATGAGTATGAAGCGACGGATATGATCGGTCTGGTATTGGTGACGCACGGGCGACTCGCGGAAGAGTTCGTCAGGGCGATGGTGCATGTGGTGGGTCCGCAGGAGCGCGTCGCGACGATCGCGATCGGTCCCGACGACGACATGGAGGAACGCCGCGCCGATATCGCCGCGGCGATCGCCGAGGTCGATTCGGGGCGCGGCGTGATCGTGCTGACCGACCTGTTCGGCGGCACGCCCTCGAACCTCGCGATCTCGCTAATGGAACGTGGCCGGGTCGAGGTGATCGCGGGGATGAACCTGCCAATGCTGATCCGGCTGGGCTCCGCGCGGAAGTCGATGACGGTGGTCGCCGCGGTCGCCGCGGCACGCGAGGCCGGTCGTAAATATATCTCGGTGGCATCCGAAGTGCTGGGCGAGGCCGCGGCATGACGGTGACGCGGACGGTGCTGATCACCAACCGCCGCGGGCTGCACGCACGGGCCAGCGCCAAGTTCGTCACGCTCGCGTCGTCGCAGCCGTGCGAGGTCCAGGTCGAGAAGGACGGAGCTGGCTCCGTCACCGGAACCTCGATCATGGGCCTGATGATGCTCGGCGCGGCGATGGGCGATTCGATCGTGATCTCGGCGACCGGCGACGGCGCAGAGGCCGCGGTCGCGACGCTGGCGGATCTGGTCGAAGCGAAGTTCGGCGAGGATTGACTGTGCTCCCCTCCCGTTTACGGGAGGGGGTGGGGGTGGGCTCGCGCTCACCATAATCGGATCATTTGATTAGGCCGGGAGCCCACCCCCGGCCCCTCCCGCAAGCGGGAGGGGAGGACACTATGCCCCGCGAAATCACCGCCTTTTCGAACCCGCTCGTCAAACACGTCCGCGATCTACGCGACAAGCGGCACCGCCGCGCCGCCGGCCAGTTCCTCGCCGAGGGACTGCGCATCCTGACCGAGGCGCGCGAGACCGGCCGCCTACCGCGCACGCTGTTCTATGCCGCGGCGAGCGCGAACCACCCGCTGGTCCACGCGCTGTCGATGGACGTCGAGGAAGCGGGCGGCGAGTCGATCCAGACCACGCCCGACATCCTGTCGAAGCTGTCGGGGAAGGATAATCCGCAGGCGGTGGTCGGCGTATTCGACGAGTTCGCCGTCACGCTGGACGACCTCGACCGCAGCAGCGCGGGCATCTGGCTGGTCGCCGAACGGCTGCGCGATCCGGGCAATCTGGGTACCATCCTGCGCACCGGCGATGCGGTCGGCGCGGGCGGGCTGATCCTGATCGGCGAGAGCGTCGATCCGTTCTCGGTCGAGGCGGTGCGCGCCAGCATGGGCGCGCTGTTCACGATCCCTGTCGTCAAGAGCGAGTGGACGCCGTTCATCGACTGGCTGCGCACCGGCCCCGGGCAACTGGTCGGCCTGAGTCTGGACACCGACACCGATTACCGCGCCGCGACCTACAGCCCGCCGACGTTTCTGCTGACCGGCAACGAGGCGCAGGGGATGCTGCCAGAGATGGCGGAAGCGTGCGATACGCTGGTCAAGATCCCAATGCTGGGCAAGGCCGATAGCCTGAACGCCGCAGTCGCCACCGCGGTGATGGCGTATGAGGTGCTGGCGCGACAGCTCTGATCAGGTCGGGCTGATCACGTCGCCTTGGGGCGGGCCTGTGCGATGTAGCGCAACTCACCCTTGGCCTTGGCATCGTTCGGATCCGATTTCAGGCACTTGCGGTACATCTCTGCGGCCTCGTCCCACTTCCCCTGCTCGACAAGGATATAGCCCATCCCGCGCCACGCACGGGTCTGTTCGATCGTCTTGGCCGGGTTGTCCAGAATGTTGGCGTAGTCTGCGGCACTTCCGTACGCCGTCAGGGACTCCGGCGAACGTCGCAAGGTCTGGTATGCGTAGCCGAGTTCGTTCAGATAATGCGCGTGGGCCGGCGCCATCGCCGCCGCCCGCGCCAGGAACGGCAGGCCCGCTTCGACCTGCTTCTGATCGATCAGGCTGAACCCCTTGAGGAACAGCGCGTCGCACCACCCCGGGGAAACCGCGATCGCGCTACGCTTCTCCTTGGCCGCCATGATCATGTACAGCAGGGTCTGTGGCGGCGACATGCCGCAATACATCTGGCGCTGCTCGCTGGCGAACTGCGCTTCGTAGGCGGCGAGGATCGGATCGACCGCCGCAGACGCCTCGGCAGCATGGCCCTGCGTCATCAAAACCATCGCCGCGTTCAGCGGCTTGACCAACGGGTCCTCGCGCCTCGCCTTGTCCGCAGCGACGGCGGGCATTGTAACGGACAGAAAAGCGACCGCCATCAAACCTGTATAGAACCTGCCGTATCGCATTGTCGCTCCCCCGATTGACGGACGCTAGGAAGTCTTGCGCTCCCCGTCGTCCCCGCCGAGCAACCTCGCACTATCGCCGTATCTTGCCAAGGCCTCGACCGGCGGAACATCTTCGATTTCGCGCGGGCCGGTCTCGATGTTCAGGTCGCGGAATTTGCGTGCGGTGACCAGCGCGCGACTTTCGAAGCTGCTGACGAAGCTGTTGTAGTTGTTTACCGCCGACGTCAGCCCGCCGCCGACTTTCCGCAGGTCGCCGGCCGCCTTGGCGAGGCGGTCGTAGAGTTCCTTGCCGAGTTCGCCGATCTTCTTGGCTTCTTCGGCCAGCTTTTCCTGCCGCCACACCGCCGCCACCGTCCGCGCGATCGCGATCAGGTTGGTAGGGGTTGCCAGCAGCACGCGTTTCTCGAACGCGAAGTCCCACAGCGTCGGGTCGTGTTCGAGGGCAGCCGACAGGAAATGCTCCCCGGGGACAAACATCACCACGTATTCTGGACTATCGTTAAACTGCGCCCAATAGCTCTTTGCGCTTAAGCCGTTTACGTGCGCGCGCATCGACGCAGCATGCGCCGTAAGCCCAATCAGCCGTTCCCGTTCGTCAACCGCTCCGAACGCGTCTTGGTAGGCGTTGAGGGAAACCTTCGCATCGATGATCAGGGATTTGCCACCGGGCACCCGAACGACGGCATCCGGGCGCGAACGGCCGCCTTCGCCATCTGATACACTTACTTCCATATTAAAGTCGGTATGTTCGGCCAATCCGCATGTCTCCAGCACATTGCGGAGTTGTTGCTCACCCCAGCGGCCCCGCGCCTTCGGAGCATTGCGCAACGCGTTGACCAGCTTTGCCGCCTCACCCGACACACGTTCTTGGCCGAGCCGCATCTGTTCGATCTGGCCCTTGAGGTCGCCGAACGCATCGCGACGTTCGGCCTCGACCTTGGCGACGCCCTCCTCATAACGTTGCAGACGATCACTGACCGGCTGGAGCATCGACTTTAGGTTCTGGCCCGCGGTCTCCTCCGACTGGCGGAAGCGGGCGTCGGCGCGGTCGAGGAAGGTCTTTTGCGCATCGCTCAGCAGCTTGTTGGCGACGTCGCCGAACTGCGCGGCCATCACGTCCTTGGCGTCGCGGAGTTCGAGCAGCCGCGCCTCGAACGCCTCGCTGCGGGCATGTTCGGTGGCGAGCTCGGTGCGTGCGGCGTCGCGGTCGGCGCGGATCGTGGTCAGGTCGGTGCGCAGCCGCTCCGCCTCCCCCGCCCGCTCGGCATGCTGTGCACGGAGCGTGGCGAGCGACTGGAGCGCGTCGTTGCGCTCGCGTTCGACCGCGTCGCGTGCGGTGCGCACCAGGTCGGCATCGGCCGCGCGGGTCTTGGCAACGGCAAGGTCGCTGGCGAGGATGTGCGCCTTTCGCGACGCGAGCAGCCAGCCGACCAGCACCCCAAGCGCGAGCGACAGGACGGCGACGATTGCGAGCTCAGTCACGACGCGCAGCTCCGCGAATGTTGCCAATGTTGAGACGCGGCGCGTGTTTCATCGAAAATGTATCAGCTTCCATTTTCGGAACATAGATCGAACGTCGCCGGTAGGACAGCCGGAAAAACGTCGGCCGCGGTCGATCGACGTATCGACGCTACAGACGTCACGCGGGATTTAGTGGCGCATCGCCGCGGTCGCGGTTATCCGCGCACGATGCAGCCGACCGACCTCCGCGTGGCCCTGTTCAGCGGCAACTACAACTATGAGCGCGACGGTGCGAACCAGGCGTTGAACCTGCTCGTCGGCCACCTGCTGTCGCAGGGCGTTTCCGTGCGCGTGTATTCGCCGACATCGAAGCGCCCGGCGTTCGCGCCCACCGGCGATCTGGTCCCGGTACCGTCGCTGCCGCTGCCGGCGGGACGCGGCGAGTACAAGATGGCGCGCGGGTTGCCGGCCAGCGTGCGCCGCGATCTCGATGCGTTCGCCCCGAACATGATCCACGTCTCCGCACCCGATTTCCTCGGCCACCGTGCGCTCAGCTATGCGCGCGATCGCGGGCTGGCGTCGGTGGCGTCGCTGCACACGCGGTTCGAGACCTATTTCCGCTACTACCGGATGGCGTTCTTCGAGCCCATCATGGTGAAGATCCTGACACGGTTCTACGATCGCGCCGATACGGTGCTGGTGCCCGGCAAGGGCATGGCCGACATCGTCCGCGAATGGGGCGTGACGACGCCGACCGCGATCTGGTCGCGCGGGGTCGATCACGACCGCTTCAAGCCAACGCGCCGCGATCTCGACTGGCGGCGCGCGTACGGCATCGCCGATCATGAGGTCGCGGTCGGGTTCCTTGGCCGGCTGGTCAAGGAAAAGGGCCTCGACGTCTTTGCCGCGGTCGTCGGCAAGCTGCGCGAGCGCGGTATTCCGCACAAGGTGCTGGTGATCGGCAAGGGCCCGGCGCGCGACTGGTTCACCGAACAGGTGCCGGGCGCGGTGTTCGCCGGGTTCCAGTCGGGCGACGACCTGGGCCGCGCGGTCGCGTCGATGGACGTGTTCTTCAACCCGTCGGTCACCGAGACGTTCGGCAACGTCACGCTGGAGGCGATGGCAGCGGGCGTGCCCGTCGTCGCGGCGCGGGCATCCGGCGCGATCGGGCTGATCGACGACGGCGTCACCGGCTTCCTGGTGCCGCCGGCAGATATCGCCGGCTATGCCGACGCGATCGGGCGGATCGTCACCGAACCGGGCCTGCGCGAGACGATGGGGCAAGCGGGACACGCCAAGGCCGCGGGCTATCGCTGGGACATCATCAACCACGCGGTGCTGGATACCTATCTGGCGGTGATGGCGCGGCGCGCGGCGTAAAGGTGGCGGCAACGCCGGTCCTCTACAGCTTTCGCCGCTGCCCCTACGCGATCCGCGCCCGGTTGGCGCTGGCGATCAGCGGGATCGCGGTCGACATCGTCGAGGTCGCGTTGCGCGACAAGCCCGTCGCGCTGATCGCGGCCTCGGCCAAGGCGACCGTGCCGGTGCTGGTGCTCGCCGACGGGCAGGTGATCGACGAGAGCCTGGATATCGTCCGCTGGACGCTGGAGCAGAACGATCCCGAGGACTGGCTGGCCGGCGGCGACCCGGTGGCGATCGCGACCAACGACGGTCCGTTCAAGCGACAGCTGGACCTCTATAAATATGCCGATCCAACCGCCCGCGACGTTCCGCGGGATGCCGCGCTCGCGCTGCTGTTGCCGCTGGAGACGCGCCTCGCCCGCCACGCCAACCTCGCGTTCGAGCGGCGGACGCTGGTCGACATGGCGCTCCTCCCCTTCGTCCGTCAGTTCGCGCAGGTCGACCGGGCGTGGTTCGACGCGCTGCCCCTGCCCGCTCTCCAGCGCTGGCTGACGCACCATCTGGCGTCGCCGCTGTTCGAGTTCGTGATGGCCCGCGCGATAGTAGCTAGCCGCGCATCGGCCCGTCCGACCTAGCGGTGACCTTGGCGCATTCCGCCGCGCGCCGCTCTGGACCGGGCGCCGGAGACCCTACATCGCAAGGTCCGAGCCGGGGGGCTGGAGCGAAGACCTGTGTTCAAGACGATGTGGAATATGCCTGCCAAGCTGTTGCGGAAGAAAGCCGATTCTGACGCGCCGGCCGATGCCGAACCGGTCGCCAGCGGATCGCTGGAAGAGATGATCGAGGCCGCCGAGGCGATGGGCGCGGACGAGGCGAAGGACATGATCATATCGTGCGTCGGTCGCGACCGGCCGATCACCTGGCCTGAAATCCGCGACCTGCGCCGGACCGCCGAACCGGCCTGAGGACACGGGAACCGCTCGGGCCGCCCGACGCTTGATAGAGACACCGCCCCGACGGGCCTGATGCGAGGACCGAGCATGACCGAAGCGACCTGGGGCGATGCGACCAAGACGCCCGATATCGACTGGACGATGAGCGCCTCACTGGAGGACGTAGTCCGCGGCGGCGAGGATATTCCCGAAGTGACCAACCTGCGTGCGGCGGTGGTGGCGTGGACTACGCTCGACCCGGAACACCGCGATCAGGCCACGTTGACGCCGGAACGCGCGATCCTGGTCGACGGCGCGTCGGTGCCGGTGTTTCACGGCGACGCCATCGCCGCGCTGGTCGAGCGGCTGCCGAGTTTAGCCTGAACTAGGCGCGCAATCGCTCGACCATTCGGGCGAAGAGCCCGGGGCGCTCCTGTAGCTCAAGCCGCGCCTGAAAACGCGCGCGGTCCGCGGCGGCACGGCGGTACAGAGCATCAAGACGCGCCTCGCCGTACATATCCGACAGGCGAGGCGGCGAATTATCGAGGCGGACGTACATTTCGGGTGTTCCTGAGCGACAACGAGACGACCAGCGTGCACGCAGTTGGTCGCTCAATTAACTCTGTTCATCCCTCGTTTGTTCCGGCCGATATGGTGCTATATTTGCGGTCAGCTTGCCTCGCGGTCGCTCGGATGAAGCGCGGAGTCCATCGAATCCGGGGTCCCCACCGCGCTGTCATGATCGGTCGCCGTCGCCGCGCTCGGCAGCAGCGTATCGAGCCGGCGACGTAGCGACGCCTCGAACTCCTCCTGCCCGCGCGAAGTGGTCCGCGTGACGATGATGTCCTTCGCGATCGCATCCTTGATCCGCGATACCGCGGGGTCGTCGATGACGCCGGCCTTCAGCAATTCGGCACAGAGCTGGATGAACCCGACTGCGGTCGCGTGCGCGCGCAGGCCGACCAGTTGCAGGGTGTCGTGCAATTTGCGGGCTTCGGCCTTTTCGTCCCAGTCGGTCATCTCGTCGCTCCACGCTGCATCCCGCCTAACATCGGCGGGCTGGCGTCCGTTCTACGCCTCGGCTACGCACGCGTCATGGGCGAAATCGATAGGCTGGTCCCCTCCGGGATCATCGAACAATGGGTCTATCATCTGCGGCGCCAGCGCGCGCGTGCGGTGGATGCGATCTGGCTGATCGACCAGGGCTATACCGTGCATGACGGCAAGAACGGCGTGCCGACCTTCGACGCCACCGCGCGCGTCCGTGCCGAGCACGAAACCGTGATCGCCGAAGTCAACGCGCTGCTGAAGCTGTATGACGGCATCAACCTCGGCCAGGACATCGCCGAGCCCGCGTGAGCGGACCCGGCGGACGGCCCGGTCGTTGAACCGCCATGCGCCAGGCCACCACCATCCTCACGATCGACACCCGCCGGCAGGGGCTGGTCGAGATTTCCGACACCATCACCGACTGGGTCGACGCCCAGGGGTTCGACACCGGCCTGCTGACGATATTCTGTCGCCACACCTCGGCATCGCTGCTGATCCAGGAAAATGCCGCGCGTGAGGTGCGCTCCGATCTTGAAGCGTATTTCGCGCGGATCGCGCCCGAATCGCCCGACTATGCGCATGACGACGAGGGGCCGGACGACATGCCGGCGCATCTGCGCACCGCGCTCACCCAGGTCCAGCTGACCATCCCACTGGTCGACGGCGCGCTGGCGCTCGGCACGTGGCAGGGCATTTACCTGTTCGAGCATCGCCGCCGCCCGCACCGCCGCACGCTGGCGCTGCATCTGATCGGCGAATGATTTTATCTGAACGGGAGCGATCTTGTTCATCGCCCGTTCCACCATTGACGGCTAATAACAGGCGGTTCGCCGCATTCGCCGCGAATGGAGACATTGCAATGTTCACCACTTTGGGTCGCAGGATTGCGCTGGCCGCGTTGGCGTCGAGCACCCTGCTGGTCGCGGGCTGCGCGACCGAAACCGCCTATCGTCCGGCAACGGGCCAGGGCTTTTCCCGCACCGGCTACAGCGATCGCCGGATCGAACCGAACCGCTTCCTCGTCAGCTTCGCCGGCAACAGCGTGACCTCGCGCGATACCGTCGAGCGCTACCTGTTCTTCCGCGCCGCCGAATTGACGCTGCAGAACGGCTTCGACTATTTCCTGATGGCCGACCGCGACACCAACCTGCAGTCGCGCACCTATTCGACGCCGGGTCTCGGTGGCGGATTTGGCGGCGGATTCGGCGGTTATGGCGGCTTCGGCGGCTATTGGGGTCCGTCGTGGCGGTACCGCGGCGCGGGCTTCGGCTGGCGCAGCTGGGATCCGTACTTCGGCGGCGGCGGCTTCGGTGGCGGCCCGTGGGGCAACGACTTCGATATCCGCACGATCGACCGCTACGAGGCGACCGCAGAGATCGTGATGCGCAAGGGGCCGATCCCGCGCGACAACATCCGCGCGTTCAACGCCAAGGCCGTGGTCGACAACATCGGGCCGAGCATCATTCTCCCGAAGGAAACGCGGTAACCTCCACGCGTCATGCTGAACTCGTTTCAGCATCCACTGCCCCGCAGGCGCAGCGCCTGGGGGGCGATGGACCCTGAAACGAGTTCAGGGTGACGAATGAAAAAGGCCGGGCCGCCCCATCGGGCGCCCGGCTTTTTTTATGCTCTCCTGCCGGAGAGCACCAAGCCCTCAGACCGCGCCGTGGCAGTATTTGTACTTCTGCCCCGACCCGCACGGGCACGGCGCGTTACGGCTGACGACCCCGGCCCACTCCGCCGGATCGCTCCCGAAATCGCCCTGCGGCTGCGGGATCTGCAGCGGCGGCATCTGCGAGGTGATGTGGCCGAGCGTCCCCGCGTCGACGTCGTTCGAATCGTCCATGCCGGTGAACGGGTCGAAATGCGTGGTGATGAAGTCGGGTAGTTCGGGCAGCCCGACCGGCGCATCCATCTGGAACGATGCGTGCGCGATGGTCTTGGTCACCTCCTCGCGGATCGCCTCGAGCATCCGCTGGAACAGCGAGAACGCCTCCTGCTTATACTCGTTGATCGGGGTCTTCTGCGCATAGGCGCGGAGATGGACGACCTGGCGCAGCGCATCGAGCGTTGCCAGATGCTCCTTCCAGTGATGGTCCAGATTCTGCAGCAGGATCGACTTCTCGACCGAGGTCCAGGTCTCCGGATCGAGCGACGCCGCCTTCTCCGCCACCGACGCATCGGCCATTTCGAGCACGCGGGTCTCGACGACCTCGGGATCGATCGACTCTTCCTTCAGCCAGTCGTCGATCGGCGGCTCCAGGTTCAGCACCTCGGCCAGCCGCTCCTTCATCCCGGCGATGTTCCACTGCTCGGGATAGGAGTTCGGCGGGCATGCCTCGCCGACGATGACGTTGACCGTCTCCGCGCGCATGTCGACCACCACGTCGCCGACGGTGTCCGCATCCATGATGTCGCTGCGCTGCTCGTAGATGACTTTCCGCTGCTCGTTCATCACGTCGTCATACTCGACGACCTGTTTGCGGATGTCGTAGTTGCGCGCCTCGACCTTCTTCTGCGCGGTCTCGATCGCCTTGCTCAGCCACTTGCTGCCGATCGCCTCGCCGTCCTCGATATTGTTGCGCATCATCTTGGCGAACAGCGTGTCCGGCCCGAAGATACGCAGCAGGTCGTCGTCGAGACTGAGATAGAAGCGCGACAGGCCGGGATCGCCCTGACGCCCCGAACGACCGCGCAGCTGGTTGTCGATGCGGCGGCTCTCGTGACGCTCGGTGGCAAGCACGAACAGCCCACCCGCGGCGAGCACCGCCTGCTTCTCTTCCTCGATCTCGGTGGCGATGCCGGCGGCGACCGTCTCGTATTCGGGCGTGCCCTCCACCAGGTCGGGATATTCGGCGAGCATCCGGAATTCCAGGTTGCCGCCCAGTTTGATGTCGGTGCCGCGCCCGGCCATGTTGGTCGCGATCGTCACCGCGCTCTTACGCCCGGCCTGCGCGACGATGTGCGCCTCCATCTCGTGGAAGCGCGCGTTCAGGACCTTGTGCTCGACCTGCTCGCCGACCAGGAACTCGCTCAGCAACTCGGACTTCTCGATCGAGACCGTGCCGACCAGCACCGGCTGGCCCAGATCGGCGTGATGCTTGATCTTCTTGGCGATCGCCGCGAACTTGTCCTTGGTGTCCTTGTAGAACTCGTCCTCCTCGTCGACGCGGCGCACCGGCACGTTGGTCGGGATCGTGACGACGTTGATCTTGTAGATGTCGTAGAATTCGGCCGCCTCGGTCGCCGCGGTGCCGGTCATACCGCCGATCTTCGGGTACATGCGGAAATAGTTCTGGAACGTGATCGACGCCATGGTCTGGTTCTCGGGCTCGATCGCGACGCCCTCCTTGGCCTCGACCGCCTGGTGCAGGCCGTCGGACCAGCGCCGGCCGTCCATCATGCGACCGGTGAACTCGTCGATGATGATGACCTTGCCGTCCTTCACGATGTAGTCGATGTCCGACTTGAACATCACGATCGCGCGCAGCGCCTGGTTGAGGTGGTGCACCACCTGGGTGTTCTCGAAATCATACAGGTTCGCACCCTCGAGCAGCCCGGCCGCCTCGAGCATCCGCTCGACCTTCTCGGTGCCATCCTCGGTCAGGATGATCGTCTTCTGCTTCTCGTCCTTGTCGTAGTCGCCCGGGACGAGCTGCTTCACCACCGCATCGACCTGCATGTACAGGTCGGACTTGTCGTCGGTCGGCCCCGAGATGATCAGCGGCGTGCGCGCTTCGTCGATCAGCACCGAATCGACCTCGTCGACCACCGCATAGGCGAACGGCCGCTGCGTCATCGACGCACGCTCGTACTTCATGTTGTCGCGCAGGTAATCGAAGCCGAACTCGTTGTTGGTGCCGTACGTGATGTCGGCAGCATAGGCGGCACGGCGCTGGTCGTCGGTCAGGTTCGGGATGATGATCCCGATCGTCATGCCCAGGAACGTATAGACCTGGCCCATCCACTCGGCGTCGCGCGCCGCGAGATAGTCGTTGACGGTGACGACGTGGACGCCGTCGCCGGGCAGCGCGTTGAGATAGGTCGCGAGCGTCGCGACCAGCGTCTTGCCCTCGCCGGTCCGCATCTCGGCGATCTCGCCGCGGTGGAGGACGATGCCGCCGATCATCTGGACGTCGTAATGCCGCTGGCCGAGCACGCGCTTGGCGGCCTCGCGGACGGTCGCGAACGCTTCGGGCAACAGATCGTCGAGCGTCGCGCCCTCTGCCAAGCGTGCGCGGAACTTCACGGTCTGCGCGGACAGCTCCTCATCGGACATCGCCTGCAGCGCGGGTTCGAACCCGGCGATCTGCGCGAGGATGGGGTTGAGCGACTTGACGTAACGGTCGTTGGACGAACCGAACAAGGATTTGGCGAGGCCACCGAACATGGGCGTAGGTCCTGATACAAGGGGGTCGCGGCCACGGCGTCGGGCCAGCGCGAGAATAGAAAGAGGGTGGATCGGCCGCGCGCTATTCGCGTCGGCGGTCCGTCCAGATCGCGACCGGCACAAGCGCGAGCGTGCGTACCGTGCCGTCCGCCACCGCGACCAGCGTCGGAACGACGGCGCTAGGCCGCTCGGTCCGCTGCGCTATCGCCGCGTGCCCGGCCTGCGCCGTGACGATCGCCTGCGCCACCGCCTGCGGCGCCTCCGCCCGACGCACGCCCGGCACCACGCCGGTCAGCGCGGAGAGCAGGGCAGAGAGGAGCAGCAGCAGGTTCAAGCGGGGTCCGATATCGTTCGCTACGCGCGGACATAGGGATTGCGTCGCACATCGTCCAACCGAAAACGGTATGCGGTGAACGGAGGCGCGGCGTGACCGTACCCAGTCCGGCATGCCCCCCTCTCCGTCATCCCAGCGAAGGCGGGATCTCAAGCGGCAAGCGCGGGACAGGAACCGAGAGAGACCCCAGCCTTCGCTGGGGTGACGGACTTAGCGATCGTGGGAACCACGTCCCGCATGACGCCGCCCGCATTGCACGCTAACACGCGCGGCAAATCCCGGAGCCACGCCATGTCCGACACCTCACCGCTCGCACTCCCCTTCCCGCCCGCGCCCGCCATCGACGGCGTCACGCCGCACGTCGCCCGCGCGCACTACAAGGCCTGGGACCGTTGCGACCTGACGTTCGTTACGCTCGACCCCGGTACGACGGTCGCCGGCGTACTGACGCAGAGCAAATGCCCGTCGCCCGAGGTTGAATGGTGCCGAGCGGCGCTCACCCTCGGCAACGCACGCGCGCTGGTGGTGAACGCCGGCAACTCCAACGCCTTCACCGGCTCGCGCGGGCGCGCGGCGGTCGAGGCGATCGCGGCGCGGGCTGCGGCGCATCTCGGATGCCAGCCATCGGACGTGTTCGTCGCGTCGACCGGCGTGATCGGGGTGCCGCTGCCGATCGACAAGGCCGAGGCCGGGCTCGATGCCGCGTTTGCCGCGCCGCCCTGTGGCTGGGAGGACGCCGCCGCGACGATCATGACCACCGACACCTTCACCAAGGGCGCGGTGACGACCGCGGTTATCGGCGACACGACCGTCACGCTGGTCGGGATCATCAAGGGATCGGGAATGATCGCGCCGGACATGGCGACGATGCTCGGCTTCGTCTTCACCGACGCGGCGGTCGAACCCGCGTTCCTGCAGGCAGCGCTATCGGCCGCCAACGCGCCGAGCTTTTCGTGCATCACCGTCGACAGCGACACCTCGACCAGCGACACCGTGCTCGCCTTCGCGACCGGCAAAGCCGGGAACGTGGCGCTGGCGGACGACGACAGCGTCGGCGCGGATGCCTTCCGTGCCGCGCTTGCGGATATGTGCCACCAGCTGGCGATGCTGGTGGTCCGCGACGGCGAGGGCGCGCAGAAACTGATCGAAATCCGCGTGACCGGCGCCGAGAGCGACCGCAGCGCACACCGCATCGCCAAGAGCATCGCCGACTCGCCGCTGGTGAAGACCGCGATCGCGGGCGAGGATGCGAACTGGGGCCGCGTGGTGATGGCGGTCGGCAAAGCCGGCGAACCCGCCGAGCGCGACCTGCTTGCGATCCGGTTCGGGGATACGCAGGTGGCCGAGGGCGGCCTGGCCGTGACCGGGTACGACGAGGCGCCGGTCGCGGCGCACTTGAAGGGCCACGAGATCGAGGTTGGCGTCGACCTAGGCCTGGGCGAAGGCCGCGCGACCGTTTGGACGTGCGACCTGACGCACGGCTATATCTCGATCAATGCCGATTACCGGAGCTGAAGAACCGGCCCCCGCCCCACTCCCGTCACCCCAGCGAAGGCTGGGGTCTCCCTGTTGGTTGGAGGATCGGCTTCAACAGGGAGATCCCAGCCTTCGCTGGGATGACGACGGTATTTGTGACGGGTTAAGCCAGCTCACCCTCGAGCCAGGCCTTCAGCCGGCCCTTGGGCTCGGCACCGACCTTGGTCGCTGCAGGGGCGCCGCCCTTGAACAGGATCATCGTCGGGATGCCGCGGACGCCGTACTTGCCCGGCGCATCGGGGTTCTCGTCGATGTTCAGCTTGGCGATCGTCACCTTCTCGCCCAGCTCCTCGGAAATCTCTTCCAGGCTCGGCCCGATCATCTTGCAGGGCCCGCACCATTCCGCCCAGAAATCGACCAGCACCGGGCCTTCGGCGTTGAGCACGTCGGCGGTGAAGCTGGCATCGGTGATCTGCTTGGTAGCCATTACGAAGTCTCCTTGGTTGTACGCAATCTAGGCGCGCAGTCGCTCCGTCTCAACCACCGGATCGCTAGCTTTGCTCCGCAGGCCGATAGTGCGGCTTGTGCGAAGCTAGCAACTCGGCCGGCAGGTCGAGCATCGTCGGGCCCGCGGTGTAGAGCAACGCCGCCTCGATCACCCGGTCCGGAAAGATCACCGCCAGCGCGGCGGCATAGGCGGCGATCTGGCGGACGTGATACTCGGGCAGCTCCGCCAGGGTGCGCGGCGCGCGGCGGCCGGTCTTGAAGTCGACCACGCGGACCCGGGTCGGCGCGATCAGCAGGCGGTCGACGGTCCCCGACACGACGATGCCGTCGCCGAGCGTCGCGGCAATCGGCGCCTCCGCGAGCGTGTCCGGCCCGAACAACTCGGCAAAGCGCGGGTCGGCGAGAACCGCGATCACGCTACCGGCGATTTCCGCGCGTGAACTCGCATCCTCGACACCGCCCGCCTGCGCGAGCCAGCGATCCGCCGCCGCCGCACGTGCCTCCGGCGCAACCGCGGGCAGGCGCTCGAACAACGCATGGATCAGCCGTCCACGTTCGGCGGCGACACGCATCGCCGGGGTCGGGGGAGGATCGGACACTGCGTCCTCGCCCAGCGCCGAGGGGGACAGCGGCCGTGGCGGGCGGGCTTCCTGTGGTGCTGGCAGGCGGGCCCAATCGGGCAGCGCGGCATCGTCGTTCCCGGGCGCAACGCGGTCCGGTTTCGCTGTGATGGAAGCCTGTACCGTGGTGCCGACGAAGGTGCGCTCCCCCTCGGCCGCTGGCAGCCCAAGCTCGGTGAAGGCGCGGTCCGCGGCGGCGTACCAGCTCGACACCGGCGGCACGCCCTTCGCCTTCGGACCTAGCGCGCCGGCGATCACGAGGCGCTCTTCCGCCCGCGTCGCGGCGACGTAGAACAGCCGCCAATGCTCCTCCAGCTCGCGCCGTTCCGCCGTGCTCGTCACGTCGTCGAGCGGACCGCCACGCTCCGAACTGCGTGGCCGGAACACCGGGATCGGCGCGTCACCCGGCTCCGGCGACCATTTCAGGATCGATCGCGGTGCCGCGGTCGGATCCGCGGTCGCGTCCGCCAGAATCACCAGCGGCGCCTGCAACCCCTTGGCGCCGTGCGCCGTCATCACGCGGACCGCATCGAGCGGCGCGGACGGGTCGCGGACGATCTCGACATCGCCGCGATCGAACCAGTCGAGGAACCGCTGCAGCGACGGCGTCGTCGTGCCCTCGAACGTCAGCGCCGCGTTGAGCAGTTCCTCGATCGGATCGCGCGCCTCGGTTCCCAGCCGCCGGATCAGTTTCCGCCGCCCGTCCAGCGGCCCCGACAGCAGCTCCTCGAGAAACTGATAGGGCGTGGCGATATCGGCGCGCCCGAGCATCGCCAGCAGCGGCGCAAGCCGCTCCGCAGGCTGGGTCCGCCCGAGATGACGCCATAGCGGCCCCGCCTCGCGCGGCGCGGCATGCATCAGCTCGTCTTGGGTCCAACCGATCAGCGGCGACACCAGCAGCGACGCGAGGCTCAGGTCGTCGTCCGGCTGCAATACGAAGCGGATCGCGGCGAGCAGGTCCTGCACCGCCAGCGGCGCGTTCAGCCGCAGCCGGTCGACGCCCGCGACGGGCACGCCCTCGGCATAGAGCCGCGCGACGATCAGCGAGGCGAGATCGCCGCGTCGCTTGACCAGGATCATCACGTCCTCGGGGCGCAGCGGCCGGCCTTTGCTCTCCAGCATCAGCCCGCCATCGATCCAGCGCTTTACCGCACGCGCGATATCGACCGCGAGCTTCCGAACCGCGTCGTCGACCCAGCTCTCTTCGTCGTCCTCGCTGCCGCCTGCCGAGATCGCGGGCCAGATCGTGACGCTGCCGGGGCCCGGGACCTCGCTCGCGTGGCGCTCGACCGGACCGTCGATGCCCAGGCCGGGCTCGCCGATCGCTTCGATCGCGGCGTCGACGAATTCGAGCACGGTGCGGGTCGAACGGAACGAGTGGGTCAGCGACAGCCGTGCGAGCGGCAACCCGCGTTCGTCCTCGGGCCAGTCGTCGTCGCCCCCGGCTTCCTCTGCGCGCTGGCTGAAATAGCGTTCCGCCGCCTCGAAATTAAGCGGGTCGGTCCCCTGAAACCCGAAGATCGCCTGTTTGTAGTCGCCCACCGTGAACAGCGTCCGCGTCGCCGGCGCATGGATGCCGCGCCCGACGAAGAACTCGTCCGACAGCGCGCGGACGATCCGCCACTGGTGCCCGTTGGTATCCTGCGCCTCGTCGATCAGCAGATGCTCGGTCGCCTGGTCGAGCTTGTAGCGCACCCATTCGCCGATCCCCGGCTGGTCGAGCAGCGCCACCGTGGTCGCGATCAGGTCGTCGAAATCAACCGCGCCGGCGCGGCGCTTGGCCAACGCATACGCCCGCGCATAGTCGCGCCCGACCTCCAGCGCATCGGCGAGCAGGTCGGCATAGGCGGCGCGCTCGATCATCGACAGCACGTCGCCGCACGCCTCGCCCAGATCGCGCGCGAGCGTCTCGTATTCGGGCTCGAGATCGAGCACCTTCTTCTGCACTTTCCGGAGATCGCCGGTACCGGTGAGCACGACCTTCGCCAGATCCTGCAGCGTGGCCGCGCGGTCGTCCGACGCCAGCCATGCCTCGACCGTCGCCGCCTGTTTCAGGCCCGTGGCGGTCCCCCAGCCCCGGTTCGCCGCACCGATCCGCGCGATCGCGTCGATGTCGAGCGCGTCGCACCATTCGGCGACCGCCTCGTCGATGTCGCCGGCCGGCAGTTCGAGCTTGCGCCGCAGCCACGGTTGGATGCCGCTAGGCAACGCCTCCAGCGCGGGCAGTGCGCGCGCGCAGGCGAGCAGGAACCCTTCCGCGCCGCCCTCGCCCATCCGCAGGCTCAGGCGCCCGACGATCTCGATCGGTCGCTCGCGTCCATCACGCTCGGCGTCCGACAACAGCCCCGCCAACGCCTCGCGCGCCAGCCCCGCCTCCTCGCGCGCTTCGAGCGGACGGAAGCCAGGCGTCAGCCCCGCCTCGACCGGAAATGCCGCGAGCAGCCCTTGGCAGAAACCGTGGATGGTCTGGATGCGCAGCCCGCCGCCCGGCGCGTCGAGCACCTTGGCGAACAGCGTCCGCGCGCGCGCCTGCAGCTCCGGGGTCGGTTTCTCGCCGAGCGCGTCGAGATCGGCACCCAGCGCGGGCCCCGGCATCCGCACCCACGCCGCCAGTCGCCCGTTGATCCGCTGCGCCATCTCCGCCGCGCCAGCCTTGGTGAAGGTCAGGCACAGGATCGCCCCCGGATCGACACCGCGCAACAACAGCCGGAACACGCGCGCCGCCAGCACCTGGGTCTTGCCGGTGCCTGCCGACGCCGACAGCCAGACATGCGCGCGCGGGTCGCTCGCATTGGCCTGCGCGCCCTTCAGCCGCGGCAGCGTGGCGAGCGTATCAGTGGTCACGGCCATACCATTCGTCGCGGCGCATCAACTGGTCGTACTCGGCATAGGGGGCGTATTCGGGAACGAGCTTGGCGGTGAACGCTTCGCTGCCGGTCAGCCATTTGCCGGCGACCTCGGTGAAATTGTGCGCGGCGATTCCCGTGAACTCCGCCGTCGCGATCTTCTCGCGCTTGCCGTCGGGGTCGACCGGGCTTTCGATATAGCCGAACGCATCGCGCTTCTTGCCGAGCGACCAATATTCGAACGCGCCGGCGGTGCCGCGGACATCCTCGAACCCGCCACGCTCGGCGATCAGCCCGAGCAAGCCGAGCTGCAGGCTGTACCCGGCGCGCACCGCGGTCGGCGATGGCGGCTTGCCGGTCTTGTAGTCGATCACCGCCAGCCGCCCGTCGGCTAGCCGGTCGATCCGGTCGTAGCGGCCGGACAGCACGACGCCGGCGATCTCGATCCGGCCCTTGCCCTCGGCGCTCGCGACGGTGCGGCCGTCCCCTTGCTGCGCGACGATCGCGCCGGCGATCCAGTCGATCGCTTCCAGCAGTCGCGGCTGCCACAGCGCGCGCATCATCGGATGCGTGCGTTCGTCGTCGAGCATCGCCTTCGCCCGCGGCCGCAGCGCGTCGACGTCGCAGCGATCCTGTTTCCACCATTGTTCTAGGATGTCGTGCACCGCGGTACCGCGCCACGCCGCGCTCGGATCGGCATCGACCGGATCGAGCGGCATCAGGCCCAGCACGCGGCGCGCGTAGAACGCATAGGGATCCGCCTTCAGCCGATCGACCTCGGTCACCGAGATTGCCTTTGGCCGCAGCAGCGCGACCGGCGATGGCGCCGGGCGGTCGGCGGGCAGATGCTCGCCGGGCGCATCGAGCGCGCGGGTCCAGCCTTCCAGCGCGCTCGCCCGCTCCAGCCGGTCCCCCGCCAGCGCCTGCAACCGCAGCCACAGTCGCGACGCGAGCGCAGGCGACTTCGCATCGCGGCGCGCCCGCGTCACGATCGCGCGGGGCGCACCCAGCGCCTGCGCGAAATCATGCGCCGCAGTGCCGATCCGCCGGTCGAGCCCAGGCAGTCCGAGCTCGGCGCGGATCCTCGGCGCCAGCCACGGGTCGGGCGCGGGGCGACCCGGCCAGACGCCTTCGTTGAGGCCGCCCAGCACCATCAGGTCGGCCGTCTGCAACCGCGCCTCGATCAGGCCGTAGATCGCGAGGCGCGGGTGACCGCCCTGCGGCGGACGCACCGCGACCTCGTCGAGCAGCGTCCGCAACAGTTGCGGCAATTCGGCAGGGTCGACGCGCGCCGGCCCCGCGGGCGCTTCGAGTTCGAGATCGGCGAGGAATTCCGCAGCGGCGCGACCGGCCGGCCCCGACCACAACGCATCGCCGCACAGCGACGCGGCCGTTTCTCGCAAAGACGCGAGCAGGTCCGCCAAAGGCTGCGAACCGCGGTCGAACGTATCCGCGATCGGCCGGAGATAGTCGGACGCACCCTCCCACCAGGTCGCAGCCGTTCCCCGGCGCAGGCCGGGGCCCAGCTGGGGGACCTGCGTAACCGGCCCCCCGCCTTCACCGGAAGACCGCTTGTCCAGATGATCGCTGACCCCCCCCAGCCCAGCCGCCGGCCGCGGCCCCCGAAGCGCCTTGTCCAACGCCCGCGCGCCGTCCAGCCACGCCAGTCGCTCGTCCCCGCTGCGCACCAGCGGATGCTTCAGCAACGCCAGCAGCGGCAACGGCGAAAACCGCTGCGCGGCCGCCTCGGCCAGCGCCAGCAGCAACGTCCCCGGCGGCAAGCTCGACAGCGGCCGCCCTGCGGTATCGTCGATCGCGATCCCCCAGCGGCCCAGATGCACCGCCACACGCCGCGCCAGCGCACGGTCCGGCGTCACCAGCGCGGCGGTCCGCCCGGGCTCCTCCAATGCCTCGCGCAGCGCCAGCGCGACCGCCTGCGCCTCCTCGGCCGGGGTCGCCAGTTCGGCCACTGTCACGCCCTTCAGCCGGCGATCCTCCGCACCGATCTGCGTCCACTTGCCGGTGAAATCGGCGGGCGCGAGCGCGTTGGCGATCGCGCGGCCGCGGGCGGTGTCGGAATCATGCCCGCCACCCTCGCGCCAGGTCGACACCTCGTCACGCCCGACGCTCATCCGGTCGAGCAGCAGCTTGAGGTGGAACTGCGGATGCGTCTCGATCGACCGGCGCGTCAGGCCGGCATCGTTCGGCGCGTGCGGCCCCAGCGCGTCCCATTCCTCCGGCGGCAGCGCCAGGTCGAGCCCGGCGAACACCACCATCCCGCGCGGCATGTCGGCAACGCAGCGCAGCAGCCGCGCGACCGCCGGTGCCGAATCGGTGACGCCCGCAGCACACACCAGCCCGGTCGGCGCCGCGCGACGCCACCGGCGTTCCAGCCGATCGAGCAACGCCGCACGCCGCGTCGCCGCATCGATCCGCCCGATCCGCGCCAGCTCGGCGGGCCAGCGTTCCAGCACGACCTCGAACGTCGACAGCGCCCGCCGCCAATGCTCCGTCAGTTCGGGGCCCATGTCGATGTCGCGCAACCGCGCCGGCGCGATCTCCTCGACCAGCAGCTGATCGAGCGTCCGCGCGAGTTCGCCCGCCAGCCGCACCGCCTCCGCCGCGTCGATCGGCTGCCCCGCCCGGCTCCGCTCCTCCGCGACCAGCCGCGCCAGGATCATCCGCCGCTGGTAGGGCGGCACCGCGGGCAGCGGCGGCTCCTCGCCGGACTCGGGCGCCGGGTCCAGCGCGGCGCCGACGCTCTCGCCCATCTCGGGATCGCCCACCGCGACCAGCCGCGGTAGCACCAGCCCGCCGGCACTCGCGCGCACGAACGCATCGGTCACGGCGTGCACCGCACGGTTGTTGGGCAGCAGCACCAGCGACCGGGCCAGCGCCAGCGGATCGGATCCCGCCCGGCGGATCAGTCCGGCGACCATCGCATCGGCGAACGCCCGGTGTGCCGGAATGGTGAAGAGCGCGGGCGCCCCTCCCACACCTGACCGCTCAGCCATCGGCGAGGATCGCCTCGGTCTTCGGAATCGCGCCCGGCGTGCCGACGTCGAACCAGAGGCCCTGATGGACCTGGCCGTACGCGCGCCCTGCGGCGATCGCGCGGTCCCAGAACAGATTGGTCGAGAACGGCCCCTCCGGCCAATCGACGATCAGCCGCGGATGCAGCATCTGGATCCCGGTATAGGCGAACGGCGCGACCCGCCCGGGCTTACGCCGCCCGGTGATCCGCCCGTCCGCGCCGAGATAAAAATCGCCCAGGCCGCGATGATTGTGCGCGCGCGCCAGCGGTACCATCAGCAGCAGCGCGTCCATCTTGGCGTCGTCCCAGCGCGATGCGAGCAGCCGGATCGCATCGACCGGTCCGTCGATCCACAGATTGTCGCTGTTGACCACCAGCACGGGTGCATCGCCGAGCAGTCCGCGCGCCTGGACCAGCCCGCCGCCGGTCTCCATCAGCCGCCCGCGCTCGTCCGACATCACCACCTCGATATCGTCGAACCGGTCGGTCAGATGCGCCTGCAACGTATCGGCGAGGTAATGCACGTTGACCACCGCGCGCTTGATGCCGGCGCCGCGCAACCGGTCGAAGACGTGGTCGATCAGCGGCTTGCCCGCGACCTCGACCAGCGGCTTGGGCCGCGTCGCAGTGAGCGGCCGCATCCGCTTGCCGAGCCCCGCCGCCATCACCATCGCGGTTTCCGGCACCTGCCCGCGCGGCACCGGGCGCACCACCCGCTGGCGGGTCACGCCGACAACGCCAGCGGATCGCCGCGCAGGTCCCGCGGCACGTTGGCCTCGAACCATTCTGCGACCGGTGCCAGCACCGGCTGCGCCAGGTCGCGCTCGAGATAGGTCCAGACCCGCGGGCACAATGTCGGATAACGCGGCTTGCCGTCGCGCTTCCACAACCGCGTGAAGATGCCGAGGATCTTCGCGTTCCGCTGCGCGCCCAGCACATGATAGGCGTGGAAGAACGTCTCGCCGATATTGGTCGCCGCGGCATAGCGCGCGAGCATCGCCTGTTCGATCGCCGGATCGACATCGCGCCGCGCATCCTGCAGCAGCGAGACGAGGTCATAGGCGGGGTGGCCGGCCAGCGCGTCCTGGAAATCGAGCAACCCCAGCGTGCGCGTCGGCCCGACCAGCATCAGGTTCTCAGCGTGATAATCGCGCAGCACCGTCACCGGCTCGGCGGGGATGCAGTGGCCGAGCACCGCGTCCCAGGCCGCATCCCACGCATTCATGTCCGGCTCGATCCCGACCGCGGGGCAATACCAGTCGACGAACAACGCCGCCTCGCGAAGCAGAACGCTGCGGTCGTACGGCGCCAGCGGACCCGCCGGGTACTGCCGCAACGCCACCAGCAGATCGATCGCGGGTTCGTACAGCGCCTGTTCGGCGCCGGGCGCGGCGTCGGCCGCCTCGCGCAACCGGTCGTCGCCGAAATCCTCGAGCAGCACGAACCCCTGGTCGAGATCGGATGCCAGGATCGCGGGCGCCGCGAAACCGCGTTCGGCCAGCCACTGTGCCACCGCGATGAACGGCCGAGCATCCTCGTGCGCGGGCGGCGCGTCCATCAGGATCGCCTGGCGCTGTCCGGATACCGCGCGGAAATAGCGGCGAAAAGACGCATCGCCGGCGACCGGCAGGATGCGCGCACCAGGCCATCCATTGGCGTCGAGGAAAGCGGCGGCGCCGGGCGGCGGGGTCATGTCGGCCATCGCCTGTCCCAAGCCGCCGGCACCCGCGCTGTCAAGCCGCGACCGCCGTCAGGTTCGATCGTCAGGACCAGGGCCAGCGCATGCGGCCAATAGTCCGGACCGGCGCGCTCGGGCCATTCGACCAGCAACAGCGAGTCCCGTTCGGCGTCGTCGAGCCCGAGTTCCTCGATCTCGTCGCGGTCCTCGATGCGGTAGAGATCGACGTGCAGCACCGGCAGGCTGACTTCGGGCGGGGCATAGGGCTGGACGATCGCGAAGCTC
Organism: Sphingomonas sp. R86521; assembly: GCF_042466235.1. Lineage (NCBI taxonomy): Bacteria > Pseudomonadati > Pseudomonadota > Alphaproteobacteria > Sphingomonadales > Sphingomonadaceae > Sphingomonas > Sphingomonas sp. R86521. The sequence goes on from NZ_JAXHBY010000001.1 coordinate 2,189,723, forward strand.
GGCGACGGCGCCTCGCCGACCAGCCCCAGCGCGGCGAGCAGCCCACGAGCGAGGCTGGTCTTGCCGGCGCCCAGCGTGCCCTGCAGCGTGATGACGTCACCCGGGCGAACGAGCGCCGCAAGGCTGGCGCCGAACGCCTCTGTCGCTTGCGGGTCGGCTAGTCTCATGACCCGAGCGCCCTTTTTGCACCCGCGGTTGCGATGTCGCGACACCTCATCGCCGCGGCACCTCGACGGTGATCAGCGTGCCCTCGCCCGGCTGCGACACCAGTTCGATAGTCCCGCCATGCGCCTCGACGAACTGCTTCGCCAACGGCAGGCCCAGCCCGAGCGCACGGTCGCCCATCGGCTTGGTCTCCGCGAACCGGTCGAACGCATGCGCGACGGCATCCGGCTCCATCCCCGGCCCGTCGTCCGACACCACGATCCGCGCCGCGGTGGCGTTGCCGTCGACGTGGAGCAATACGCGGCCGCCATCGGGCGTCGCCGCGGCGGCATGGCGCAACAGATGCTCGACCACTTCGCGCAACCGCCGCTCGTCCCCTGTCACCCGCCCGGTCGAGCGCGCGATCTCGATCGCGAAGTCGAGTTTCCGGCGCTTGGCGGTCGGCACGATGCTCTCCGCCGCGGCCCGCACCACCGCGGCCAGATCCAGGTCGTCGCGCGCCAGCGTGTTGCCCTCGACCGCATCGCGGGTCAGGTCGAGCACGTCGTCGACCAGCAACCCGAGCCGCTCGACCGATTCGAGGATCGCCTCGACATAGCTGTCGGCCTTCTTGGTCAGCTTGCCCGCGTAACCGCCATGCAGCATTTCGGCGAACCCGCCGATCGACGTCAGCGGCGTCCGCAATTCGTAGCTCATGTTGGCGACGAACGCCGTCTTCACGCGGTCCGCCGCCTCCAGCACCTCGGCACGCTCGCGGAGAGTCTGTTCGGCACGCCGGCTCGCGGTGATGTCGAGCATCGTGAACAGCGCGTTGCCGTCGGGCAGCGGGACGCCCGCGAACTCGAAATGCCGCCCGTCCGCAAACGCCACGCGACCGCCGCGCTGCTGCCGCTCGACGGTCGCCGAATGAACCAGGTCGGGGAACAGCGCGGCGCGGCCCGGCGTCGCCAACTTGGCCGCCGCAGCCTCGGCGAACGCGTCGATCCGCGGGTGCGACGCCAGGAACTCCTCCTCCAGGCCCCACAACGCGCGGAAGCGGTTGTTCCACAATTGCAGCCGGCCATCCGCCGCGAACACCCCCAACGCCTCGAACAGATTGTCGAACGTCGCGGTCCGTACCCGCAGCAACGTATCGCGCGCGCTGGCCAGCTGGACCTGCTCGGTGCGATCCTCGAAGATCAGCAGCAACCCGCCATCGGGCAACGGCTGCGCGACGACGCGCAGGTGCGTCCCGCTGCGCAGATGCCAGTTCTCCTCGATCGCGCCACCGGCCTCGGTGGAACCGGTCTGCATGAACCAGCCGAGCCGCTCCGCCTTCCAGCCCGGAAAGTCGCGCGCCTCGGGCAGCCGGTCGGCCTCGCGCATCCGCTCCAGCACGCGCTCGAACTCCGGGCGGTCGGCGAGCCACTCGGCGCGCATCGCGAACATCCGGCGGAACGGCTGGTTGCAGAACACCAGCCCGCGATCGCCGCCGAACTGCGCGACCCCCGCCGACAACCGGTCGAGCATCGCGCGCTGGGCTTCGGCGAACCGCTTGGCGCCCGATCGCGCGCGCTCCAGCTCCTCGATATCGATCGCGAACCCGGCGACGCCGCCAGCCGGCAGCGGCACGTCATAGATCTGCAGCGATCGCCGCTCGCCATCGATCGTCGCGGGCAGCACCTGCTGGTGCGGCCGCCCGATCTCGCGCGCCGCGGCGGCACCCGCGAGCGGCCCGCCGCGCCCAGATCCCTCTACCAGTTCGAGCCCGCGCGCGACGACGTCGGCGGCGCTGCGCCCCTCGACCGCCTCGACATAGGCCGAATTGACCATCGCCAGCCGCAGGTCGGGGGCGCGGTACCACATCGGCATCGGCGCCGCCTCGATCAGCGCGGTCAGCGACTCATACGCCGCCCCCAGCCGCCGCGTCTCGGCGCTGAGACGCGCGATCTCGGTCTCGCTGTCGGTCGCGTCGAACGCCCAGAGCAGCACCGCCCCCGCGGCCCCCATCTCGCCCGGCGCCCGCGCCCCGCGAAAGGTGATTGCACGCAGCGATTTCTGCGGCCGCACCGACCGCACGAACGGCCGCCCCGCCCGCTGCGCCGCCGACACGTCCGCGATCACCGCCGCGGCATCCTCGGGCGACAACCCCGACCCCTCACCCACCAGCTCGGGCAGCGTCCGCGGCGGCGTCGCCAGCCCCAGCCAGTCCGCCATCCGCTGCGGCATGTCGATCCGCCCGTCGCCGCGAATCATCGTCGCGACCGCCGGCGAAGCTTCGACCAGCGCGACCAGATGCGCATTCGCGTCGCGCGCGGCGGTCGCCAGCGATTTGGCGCGCATGCCAAGGTACAGCATCACCGCGCCGACCACGACGAACGCGAACACGACGACGCCGACGATCACGGCAGCGGCGCTACCACCCGCGATCATTGAAACCCTGCCTGCGCCATCATCGCCCTATCTAGGCGCAAGCCGGCCCCGCGGGGAAGCCATCGTCAACGAAAAGGGCGAGCCCGGCAAAACCGGACCCGCCCTTTTTTCAACGCAACCCTTGGGGGACGCGTCAGGCCTTACAGCTTCACCGATGCGCCGACGTACATGAAGCGACCGATGTTGTCGTAGATCGCATCGCCGTCGACGCCCGTCCCACCGACGCCCAGCAGACCGTACGGCGGCCGCTTGTCGGTCAGGTTGTCGACGCCACCGTAGAAGGTGAAGCGCTTCTCGACGTCGATCGACGCACGCAGCGCATGATAGATCACCTTCGGATAGTAGACGATGTCGGCGTAGTTCGGGTTGAGCGCCGGCACGCCATTGGTGTCGTGCTGCGCTTCCCAGTCGGTGATCGACTGACGACCGATGTACCGCACCTGATACCCGAGGGTGAAGTTCTTGTGGGTCAGGTCGACCGATGCGTTGACGTTCCAGATCGGATCGCCGACCTCACCCTTGACCCGGTCGGGACGGCTCGGCTCGTCGAGATACGGATAGTCGGTCCGGTTGCGGACCCAGGTCCCGACCACGCGGAGCGCAGCCTTCGTATCCGCACCGAGACGGTAGTTGTAGCTCGCGTCGAAGTCGATGCCCTGCGCCTTAAGCGCGGCGAAGTTGACGACGCTCTGCAGCAGGGCCGGTCGTGCGAACAGGCCGTTTGCCTGGCGCGGGTTGATCAGGCTGCAGAAGCTGTTGTTGAGCGTCGGCGCGTCATAGCACGCATCGAGGATCGTCTGGGCATCCACCGACTGGATGACCTTGCTGATCTTGATGTCGTAATAATCGACCGTGAGCGACAGGCCAGGCAGGAACCGGGGCTGCACGATCGCACCATAGGTCCAGCTGCGCGACTTTTCGGCCTGCAAATTGGGGTTGCCGCCCGACAAAATCTCGGTCGAGCCGGCCCGCGCCGTGCTGTTGACGAAATTCGCCGGAACACCTGCCGCCGCGCAGTTCGCCGCACGGGTCGAGCGGCCCGTGTTGATGAAGTTGACGTCGCACGGATCGTCGAGCTGCGGGAAATCCTGGCTGTTCGATGCGTACAGATCGCCCAGCGTAGGTGCCCGGACCGACCGCGAATAGTTCACGCGGAACTTGATGTCGTTGATCGGCGCGTAGATGCCGCCGAAGTTGTAGGCATAGACCGTCCCGGTCGAACCCTTGTAATCCGCGACCCGGCCAGCCGCGTTGATCGTCAGCTCCTTCGCGAAGCCCAGATCCTTCAGCAGCGGCAGCTCCAGCTCGCCATACGCTTCCTTCACGGCAAACGCTGGCGGATTGAAGTCCGGGATGACATTGAAGAAGGTGTCGCCGCCCTTGATCGTGTCGTCATACGCGTTGAACGCGGTCTCACGGCGATATTCGCCACCGATCGCGAACCGGACCGGACCGCCCGGCAGTTCGAACAGCTGCGAGCTGTCGCCGACGATGTTGCCGGTGACGTCGAATTCGGTCGCCTTGCCGCGGCTGCTGGAGGTCGTGTTGATGTAGTTCAGCGCGGCCTGGCTGGCGCGGCCTTCACCCAGGATGTTGAGCGGCGCGCACGACGCGTCGGTCACCGTGACCTGGTTGATCCGGCAGACGATCTGGCCAGCGCCGTTACGCACCGCATCGACCGCGTTGTAGAAGCGCGACTGGAACTGGTTGTTGTAGTATTTCGACTTGGTACGGAACTCGCCGTAGTTCACCGAGAAATCATACTTCCAGTCGTCGTTGAACGTGCCCTCGGCACCCACCACAATACGATAGGTGTCGCGACGATCGGCCTCGTCCCGCGTGCCCAGGTCGGTGTTGTTGCGGTTGACGCGGAAATAGTCGGAACCGGCCGGCAGCAGCGAACGGATCGTCGCGGCGGCCTGCGGGTTCAGATAGGCGTTGTCGAAGGCGATCGGGATGCCGCCGCCAAGATAGGTTTCGCCCTCTGCGTCGGCACCCTGCGAACCGCCCTGGTTGAACGTGCCACTGCTCTGCGCATAGCTCTCGACGCGAACGAACTTCGCCTCGAAGAACGGCTTGAACGCGTCGGACACGTCGTAGTGACCGATCAGGTTGGCGACGTAACGCTTCAGCGACGGATCGAGCGTGCCGGTGTCGTTCAGCGTTGCGCCGCTGCCGTTCTGGTTGTTGTTCGAGCCGGCGGGGCGGAAGTCGGTGCCGTAGTTATATTCCGAAAGCGTACCGTCGGAACCGAACCCGAAGACGCGCGGCGCGCCGTTCGCGCGGCAGGCGGCAGCGACGCTGTTGCAGCTCAGCAGGTTGCCGTCGGCGTACGGAATGAAGTTGCCGCCATTGTCGTAGCCGAAGCTGTGAACGCCGGTGAGGAAGGTGCGCTGCGGCGTTCCTGCGCTGTTCGGCACGGTCCGCTGGAACTGGTTGCGGCCGACATAGGAGCCGGTCAGTTCCGCACGATCGGTGTAGGTGAGCAGATTGGCCTGATTATACTCCAGGCCGAGCGCGATGTTGCCGCGCCCTTCGTCGAAGTTCTTGCCGAAGGTTCCGGACAGGCGGTACGTCCCGCGGGTACCGTTGTCGCCGATCCCGCTCTGCCCGTTCAGCGAAACGCCTTCGAAATTGCGCTTCATCACGAAGTTGACGACGCCGGCCATCGCGTCCGACCCATAGACCGCCGAACTGCCGCCGGTGACGATGTCGACGCGGTCGATCAGATCGGTCGGGATGGTGTTGGTGTCGACCAGGAACTCGCCGGTCGAACCGGTGATGTGGCGGCGACCGTTGACGAGCACCAGCGTACGCGATGGCCCAAGGCCACGCAGATCGAGCAGGTTGATACCGGCGGTCCCGATGAACTGCGTCGAGTTCGCCTGGCTGTAGGTCGAACGCAGCGACGGCAGGTCGTTCAGCACGTCGCCGATCACGACACCGCCGGTGCGCGTCAGGTCCGCCTGCGTCAACGTCGTCACCGGAATCGGCGAGTTGAGCGTCGGGCGAGCGATGCGCGATCCGGTCACGACGATCTCGGCACCTGGATTTGCGTCCGCCGCCGCCGTCTGCGCAGCCGCACCGGTCGTGGTATCCGACCCCAGCGGAGCAGCCTGATCGACACCCGGCGCCTGGGTCTGCGCGTCGACCGGAGTCGCGGTCTGCGCCGCCGCGGTACCCGCCGCCAGCATGAACGCTACCGTCGATGCCGTAACGAACAGCCCGGACTTCCGGACGGAAATGCCAACCATGTGAAACACCCTTTGAACCATTATCTTGATGGCTCGGTAGGACACCTTTCCTGCCTGTTTTTCAATCAGGGGCAGCAAACATTACAGAGACGTTGCATCGCTGCAACACGCCTGCGCAACGAAAAAGCCGCGCCCGCCTGGTGGCGGACGCGGCTTTCGAAAACCCTACGAAATCCTTAAGATCAGTAGCGGTAATGATCCGGCTTGAACGGGCCTTCGACCGGCACGCCGATGTAGCCGGCCTGCTTGTCGGAGAGCTTCGACAGCTTCACGCCGAGCTTTTCGAGGTGGAGCATCGCGACCTTCTCGTCGAGGTGCTTCGGCAGGACGTACACTTCGTTCTTGTAGTTCTCGCCCTTGGTCCAGAGCTCGATCTGCGCGAGCGTCTGGTTGGTGAACGAGGCCGACATCACGAACGACGGGTGGCCGGTGGCGCAACCGAGGTTCACCAGGCGACCCTTCGCCAGGATGATGATCTGCTTGCCGTCCGGGAACTTCACCAGGTCGGTGCCGGGCTTCACTTCGGTCCAGTCGTAGTTCGACAGCGCGGCGATCTGGATCTCCGAGTCGAAGTGGCCGATGTTGCAGACGATCGACATCGGCTTCATCGCCTTCATGTGATCGGCGGTGATGACGTCGGCGTTGCCGGTCGCGGTGCAGAAGATATCCGCGCGGCTGACGGCCTCTTCCATCGTCACGACCTCGAAGCCCTCCATCGCCGCCTGCAATGCGCAGATCGGATCGACTTCGGTGACCATCACGCGCGCGCCGCCGTTGCGGAGCGACTGGGCCGAGCCCTTGCCGACGTCACCGAAACCGGCGACGCAGGCTACCTTGCCGGCGAGCATGACGTCGGTCGCGCGACGGATCGCGTCGACCAGCGACTCCTTGCAGCCGTACAGGTTGTCGAACTTCGACTTGGTGACCGAGTCGTTGACGTTGATCGCCGGGAACGGCAGCTCGCCCTTCTTGGCGATCTCGTACAGGCGGTGGACGCCCGTGGTGGTCTCTTCCGAGACGCCCTTCAGGTTCTTGACGGTCTCGGTGAGGTAGCCGGGCTTCTTTGCGACATACGCCTTGAGCGCACGCTGCATCTCGACTTCTTCCTCGTTCTCGGGCTCGGGCATCGTGTGGCCGGCCTCGAGCTTGGCGCCCCAGAGCGCGAACATCGTCGCGTCGCCACCGTCGTCGAGGATGATGTTCGAGGTCTGGCCCACGATCTCACGATCCCACGAGAAGATGTCGCCGACGTAGTTCCAGTAATCGGCCAGGCTCTCGCCCTTGATCGCGAACACCGGCACGCCGGTCGCGGCGATCGCGGCGGCGGCATGGTCCTGGGTCGAGAAAATGTTGCAGGTCGCCCAGCGAACGTCGGCGCCCAGCGCGGTCAGCGTCTCGATCAGCACCGCGGTCTGGATCGTCATGTGCAGCGAACCGGTGATCCGTGCGCCCTTCAGCGGCTGCGACGGACCGAACTCGGTACGCAGCGACATCAGGCCGGGCATTTCGGTCTCGGCGATGTTGATTTCCGCGCGACCGAATTCGGCAAGGCTGATGTCGGCGACGACGTAGTCGGTCGCCGTGTCGGACTTTGCAGGTGCAAGGGTGGTGGCCACGATGGGTCTCCTGGAATTCTATTATCGGCGAGCCTCATGCCCGTGCCGGATGCCGCGTCCTTAGGCCAACGGGGCTTCCAAATCAAATATAAAGATATCTTTATATCTCAGTCGGGCGACCGCGCTCAGGCTGTCCCGGTCTGCGCCACAAGCAGCCGCGGATCGACTCCGGCGGCCGCGAAGGCCCGGCTCCAGCGATCGGTCGCGTCGGTCTCGAACACCAGGTCGGTGTCGCCCGGCACGTTGAACCAGCCCGGCCGTGCAAGCTCGCCCTCCAGCTGCCCCGAGTCCCAGCCGGCATAACCGAGCGCCACCACCCAGCGGCTCGGGCCCTTCCCGTCGGCGATCGCGCGGAGCACGTCGATGGTGCTCGACAACGCCCAGCGCCCGGCGACGTCGACCGTCCCCTGCCCGGCCCAGTCGCGCGAATGCACCACGAACCCGCGTCGCGGCTCGACCGGTCCGCCGAAATGCACTGGCGCGTTGGGGGCATCGCCAGGCGCGATCTCGAACTGTTCGAGCAGGTCGTGGAAGCCGAGCCCCTCGATCGTCGCACCCAGGCCGATGCCGACCGCGCCGCTGGCGTCGTGGCTGCACATCGCGATCACCGCGCGGGCGAAGCGCGGGTCGCTCATGCCGGGCATCGCCAGCAGGAACTGTCCGGAAAGGAAGGCGGTTTTCTCCATCCCAGCAGACATAGTGCGCCGCGCGCCGACCCGCCACGCTTGAAATACGCCGCGGTTCGGACGACCTACGGTGCCGACGCCGGCAACCATGCGGCGAACAGGAGAATTTCTATGACGATCAGCGTCGGTGACCGGCTTCCCAACACCATTCTCGTCAAGGCAACCGCGGACGGCCCCGACCAGGTCGATACCGACGCGTTCTTCAAGGGGCGGAAAATCGCGCTGTTCGCGGTCCCCGGCGCGTTCACGCCGACGTGCTCCGCCAAGCATCTGCCCGGCTTCGTCGAGAAGAGCGCGGAACTGAAGGCCAAGGGCGTCGACGAGATCGCCTGCACCTCGGTCAACGACGCCTTCGTGCTCGGCGCCTGGGCGAAGTCGGCGGACGCCGGCGACATCACGATGCTGGCCGACGGCAATGGCGAATTCGCCAAGGCGACCGGGCTCGACTTCGACGGATCTAAGTTCGGCATGGGCACGCGCAGCCAGCGCTACTCGATGATCGTCAACGACGGCGTCGTCGAGCAGCTGAACGTCGAAGCCCCCGGCGAATTCAAGGTCTCCAGCGCCGAACACCTGCTGAGCGAGATCTGAGCACTGCGTACTTCGTCATCCCGGGATCGTCCCGGGATCCAGGGTAACAGTGCGCAGCGCTCGAAAACCCTGGATCCCGGGACAAGCCCGGGATGACGGTAGGGTAATGGTTCGCGAGGCCGTGAACCCAGGACGAGGCCGGTGCCTATCCCTGTCGAACACCGACCCGCAGTCTTGCTGTATCGTGCCCCTCCTTGTTCTCCCGCGAAGGCGGGAGCCCAGTCTGGGTCCCCGCCTTCGCGGGAAACACGTCTTACGCGCTCGAAGGCGATGGACGTCGACCAGGTCCGCGGCGACGACAGCGTCCGTCTTGCCACCGCAACATCCCCCGCATAACACTGTCCAATGACAATCGCTTCCGACCTCGTCGCCGACCTCGACCGCCTCTACCGCGCTTCCGTCGATCGTCTTCAGGCCGCCCTTGGCGCCTATATCGCCGACGGCACCATCCCCGACCCCGCGATGCGCACCGACGGATCGTTCGCCTATCCCGAAATCCGGCTGACCTATGCCGGCGGTATCGACCGGCCCACCCCGCTGCGCTCGTTCGGTCGGCTGGTCACGCCCGGCAACTACCGGATCAGCGTCACCAAGCCCGCGCTGTTCGCCGATTACATCACCGAACAGCTGACGCTGCTGATCGAGGATTACGACGTCACCGTCGAGGCGGTCGAGGGCCGCCAGGAAATCCCGTTCCCCTATGTCATCGACCCCGGCCACGCGCTGAGCCTCGACGAGGTGTCGGCGACCGAACTCGCGCGCTTCTTCCCCGCGACCGAGCTCGCGCATATCGGCGACGAGATCGCCGACGGGCTGTGGATCGCGCAGGACGAAACCCGCCCGCTCGCGCTGTTCGACGGCCTGCGCACCGATTTCAGCCTGGCGCGGCTGCGGCATTACATGGGCACACCCGCCGAACACGCCCAGCGCTTCGTACTGTTCACCAACTATCACCGCTATGTCGATGAATTCGTTCGCTGGGCAGGCGCGCAGCTCGGGCCAAGAGCTGACGGAACGCCGAGCCGCTTCACCAGCCTGTCGGGCGCGGGCGGCATCACCATCACGTCGGGCGACGACATCGACAAGATCGTCAGCGACAGCGCATGGCGCCGGCACCAGATGCCGGCCTATCACCTGATGGCGGACAACCGCACCGGAATCACGCTGGTCAACATCGGGGTCGGCCCGTCCAACGCCAAGACGATCTGCGACCACCTCGCGGTGCTCCGCCCCGAGGCGTGGCTGATGATCGGGCATTGCGGCGGCCTGCGCCCCAGCCAGCGGATCGGCGACTATGTCCTCGCTCACGCCTATCTGCGCGACGATCATGTCCTCGACGACGTCCTGCCGCCCGAAATTCCCATCCCCGCGATCGCCGAGGTCCAGCTCGCGATGGCCAAGGCCGCCGAGATCGTCTCCGGCCAGTCGGGCGAGGAGCTCAAACGTCGCCTCCGCACCGGCACGATCGTCACCACCGACGATCGCAACTGGGAACTGCGCTATTCGAAGTCGGCGCTGCGCTTCTCGCTGTCGCGCGCGGTCGGCATCGACATGGAGTCGGCGACCATCGCGGCGCAGGGCTACCGCTTCCGCGTCCCCTACGGCACCCTGCTGTGCGTGTCGGACAAGCCGCTCCACGGCGAACTGAAGCTGCCGGGCCAGGCCAACAGGTTCTACGAGCGCGCGATCAGCGAACATCTCCGCATCGGCATCGAGACCTGCGAGCAGCTCCGCAAGGAAGGCCCCAAGCTCCACAGCCGCAAGCTGCGCGCGTTCGACGAGCCGCCGTTCCGGTAAGTGGTCGACGGTGCCGGTCGACGGTGCCGGTTGACGGGGGTGCCTAAGCGGCGATGATACGTTAGACATCCGGACTTGATGGAGAAGCATGCCATGGCCGACACGCCCGAAACGCCGACCCCCGACGCGCCGAAGCCACGGCGTCGCGCCACCCGCAAGCCCGCCGCGGCCAAGCCGGTTGCGGCGAAGTCTCCGGCAGACTCGGACGGCGACGCTGCGAAACCGGCGGCGCCGAAGGCCAAGTCGGCCCAAACTCGCAAGTCTGCGGCGAAAGCCCCGAAACCGCGCTCGTCGAAGCGCGGCGCGCCCCGCGTAAAGCCCGCAGCAGCGCGGAAAGTGCCGGCGAAGTCGACGCTCGAGCGTGCGACCGACAGGGTCGGCGGCAAATGGGGTGCGGCCGCGATCGCCGGCGGTGTCGCCGCCGCAGTCGGCGCGCTGCTGTCGCTACGCGGAAGCACGCCAAAGGACGCCGCTGCTGCCAACGATGCGGCGCCGACTAAGGGCAAGCACGCGCATCAGGCGGATGGCACCGACTCCTCGGCGTCGTTCGAAGCGGGCATCGCCGACGAAGGCACGATTCCGGAATGACCGGCGTGCCTTCGCGGCAACGCGTCGGCTAGCGCTCCAGCCGGAACGTCACGGTCAACGTGACGTCCGTCGCCACGGTGTCGGTCGATGCCGTCACCGGCAGCCCGAACGATCGCAGCATCTGGCCGATATAATCCGCCGACCCGATGTCCTGCCGCTCGCTGATCGCCGACAGCGTCACGCGGCCGAGCGCCAGTGGCGTGGCATAGGCGTCAGCCTCGGTCCGCGCCTTTGCCAGCGCCTGTTGCTTGGCGGCACGCCGCGGCGCGGAATCGTCGGTCAGGACCGGCGTCACGATGTCCGACGGCTTGGCGTCCGCCGCCTTCAACGCCGCGATCGCACGCGCCGCGGTCGCGCGGTCGGGCGCATCGAACGACAGGCTGGCGTTCGCGCTCAGCTGCCGAGCGGTGGAGCCATCGGCCTTCTTGGCGGCCGACGTGTCGCCGGACTTCATAGGGTTGAGCAGCGCGGTCATGTCGCTGTTGCACTCGCTCGCCGTGCGCGTCGCCATCAGGCCCGCGACCATGCCCGTCAGCGACGGCTTCTCGGCCCCCTGCGCATTCCTGACGCCGATCGCGGCCATCGACCGATCGATCGCCCCGGTCTTCTGCGCGAGCAACCGGTCAGCCTCGACCTGGCTGGCGGCGCAGGCCAGCACATTGCCCGACACGCGGTATGCGCTCGCCGGGGTCTCGATATGCCCGGACGCGACGATCTCGACCGTGATTGGCGTTGCGCTTGCAGCCGCCAGCGCGCCCGCGACCAAAGATATCATGACCATCGCTACCAGCTTCCCTAGTTCCAGAGATGCTCGCAGTGCGACGGTCGCGCGCGACGGTCAAGCCGCCAGGAAGTCGGCGATCGCCTGCCCCAGTTCGGGCTTCACCACCGCGCTCATATGGCCGCCCGGCGTCTCGACATAGCGCGCGTCCGGCAGCGCATCGGCAAGGTCGCGCGCCGACCCATTGTCGAAATCCTCCGCCCCGCACACCACCAGCGTCGGCTGCGGGAATGCCTTCACGGTCGCCAGCGGGGTGTCCGCAAAGGTGTCGAGGATACCGAGCAACGCGATCGGATCGCCGCCGGTCGTCTTCAGGAACGCCTCGACCAGCCATTCGGGCGTGCCGCGAACGTGCTGGCCAAGCTTCGTCAGTATCCCGCGGAAATGCCCGCTGCGCCGGTCGGTGTCGGTCAGCCCCTCCAGCCCCATACCCGAAAAGATCACGCGCCGCGGCGTCGCCCCGGTCGCCAGCATCCGCGACGTCGTCCGCGCGCCCAGCGAATAGCCGCCCAGATCATACTCGGTCAGCCCCAGATGCGCGACCAGCGCGTGCCCGTCGCGGGTCAGCGCATCCTTGGGATAGGCCGCGGCGTCATGCGGCTTCGCGCTGTCGCCGTGCCCGCGCAGGTCGGGCATGATCACCCGAAACCCGCGCGCCGCGATCTTGGCCGCATGACCGTATTTGACCCAGTTGGTCTTCGCGTCGGACAGATAGCCGTGGATCAGCACCACCGGCCGCCCCTCGCCGATCTCGTGCCAGGCGATCCGCGTGCCGTCGAAGCTCTCGAAAAACGCGGTCGAATAGTCGGTCAAAGGGTCATCTTTCATTTCCGTCATCCCGGGCTCGTCCCGGGATCCAGGGTTCCGGCCACAGCGCTCGCGACCCTGGATCCCGGGACGAGCCCGGGATGACGCGGTCGAGGGATGAGCCCGCGACGCGCCGCAGCCTCAGCCCAGCGCGGTCTTCAACAGGTCGTTGACCACCGCGGGGTTCGCCTTGCCGCCCATCGCCTTCATCGTCTGCCCGACGAAGAACCCGAACAGCTTGTCCTTGCCGCCCCGGTAATCCGCCACCTTGTCGGCATTCGCAGCCATCACGTCGGCAATCACCGTCTCGATCGCCCCGGTGTCGCTGGTCTGCTTGAGCCCGCGATCTTCGACCACCTTCTCGGCGCCGTCCCCGGTCTCGAGCATCACCTCGAAAACCTGCTTGGCAAGGCTCCCCGACAGCGTGCCGTCGGCGACCAGCGCCAGCAGTTCCGCCGCCTGCGCCGGACTGACCGGCGAATCCTCGATGCTCCGCCCAAGCCGGTTGAGCGCGCCGAACAGTTCGGAATTGACCCAGTTCGCCGCAGCGACCGGCTTCGCACCGGTATCGAGCAACGCATCGAACCAACGCGCCGCCTCGACCTCCGCGGTCAGCACAGCAGCCGCATAGGGCGTGATCCCCAGCGCCTCGTAGCGCCGCCGCTTGGCATCCGGCAGCTCGGGCAGCGACGCACGGCACTCTTCCAGAAACGCGTCGTCGAGTTCCAACGGCAACAGATCGGGATCGGGGAAGTAGCGGTAATCATGCGCATCTTCCTTCGATCGCATCGACCGCGTCTCGTTGCGGTCGGGATCGTAGAGCCGCGTCTCCTGCTGAATCTTGCCGCCCGCTTCGAGCACCTCGACCTGCCGCTTGGCCTCCTGCTCGACCACCGCCATCACGAAGCGCACCGAATTGACGTTCTTCGTCTCGGTCCGCGTGCCGAGTTCGTCGCCGGCTTTCCGCACGCTGACATTGACGTCGGCGCGCATCGAGCCTTCTTCCATGTTGCCGTCGCAGCTGCCGACATAACGCAGGATCGATCGCAACTTCCGCAGGTAAGCCCCTGCTTCCGCCGGCGAAGCCAGGTCCGGCTTCGACACGATCTCCATCAGCGCGACGCCCGATCGATTGAGATCGACATAGGACTGGGTCGGATGCTGATCATGCATCAGCTTGCCCGCATCCTGCTCGACATGGATCCGCTCCACGCCGATCCGCTTGCCCGCAGCGTCGGGGTTCTTGTCGTCGAGGCTGATGTCGATCGAGCCCTCGCCGACCAGCGGATGATAGAGCTGACTGATCTGATAGCCCTGCGGCAGATCGGCGTAGAAATAGTTCTTCCGGTCGAACCGCGACCATTTGTTGATCTGCGCCTCGATCGCCATGCCGGTGCGGACCGCCTGGCGGATGCACTCGCGGTTCGGCACCGGCAGCATCCCCGGCATCGCCGCGTCGACGAGCGACACCTGCGTGTTGGGCTCCGCCCCGAACGCGGTCGCCGCACCCGAGAACAGCTTCGCGTTCGACGTCACCTGCGCGTGTACTTCGAGGCCGACCACGACCTCCCACTCGCCGGTGTCGCCCTGGATACGATAATCGCTCATGTTACCACCAAGCCTTTGGTCGCGCGGTAAATCCTGCCCGCTGTTCGATCGCGAGCCCTGCGTTCAGCACGCCTTGCTCGTCGAGCGGCTTGCCGATGATCTGCAACCCGAGCGGCAACCCCTGGTGATCGAGCCCGCCCGGCACCGACATCGCCGGCAAGCCCGCCAGCGAAGACGGCACGGTAAACACGTCGTTGAGATACATCGCGATCGGATCCGCCGACTTCTCGCCGAGCGCGAACGCCGCAGACGGTGCGGTCGGGGTCAGCAGGACGTCGCACTTCGCCCAGGCCTGTTCGAAATCGCGCGCGATCAGCGTCCGGATCTTCTGCGCCTGCGTGTAATAGGCGTCGTAGAACCCGGCCGAGAGCACATAGGTGCCGATCATGATGCGACGCTTGACCTCGGGTCCGAACCCGTCGGCGCGGGTCGCGGCATACATGTCCTGCAACCCCGCGCCCGCCGGCAGGTCGCGGATACCGTAGCGCACGCCATCATAGCGAGCGAGGTTCGACGACGCTTCGGCCGGTGCGATGATGTAGTACGCCGGCAGCGCGTATTTGGTGTGCGGCAGCGAGACCTCGACGATCTCCGCGCCCGCGTCGCGCAGCCAGGCGATACCCTGCTGCCAGAGTGCCTCGATCTCCTCGGGCATCCCGTCGACGCGATATTCCTTGGGAATACCGACACGCAAACCCTTGAGGTCGCTCGACAGTCCTGCCTCCCAGGCGGGCACGTCGAGCTGCAGCGAGGTCGCATCCTTGGCATCGAACCCGGCCATCGCACCGAGCATGATCGCACAGTCACGGACGTCGCGCGCCATCGGCCCGGCCTGGTCGAGCGACGAGGCGAACGCGATCGTTCCCCAGCGCGAGCAGCGGCCATAGGTCGGCTTGATCCCCGAAATACCGGTGAAGGCGGCGGGCTGGCGGATCGACCCGCCGGTATCGGTGCCGGTCGCGCCGGGGCACAGCCGTGCCGCGACCGCGGTCGAACTGCCGCCCGACGATCCGCCGGGCGCGAGCGCCGCATTGCCGCCATCGCTGCGCCGCCACGGCGAGATCACGTTGCCGAATGCGCTGGTCTCGTTCGACGAGCCCATCGCGAATTGGTCCATGTTCAGCTTGCCGAGCATCCCCGCGCCCGCATCCCACAGATTCTGCGAGACCGTCGATTCATAGGTCGGTGTAAAGCCTTCGAGGATGTGGCTCGCCGCGGTCGTCGCGACGCCCGCGGTGCAGAACAGATCCTTCATGCCGATCGGCACGCCGGCCAGCGGCTTCAGCGTCTCGCCCGCCGCGCGCGCCGCATCGGCTGCGTCGGCAGCGGCCAGCGCATGCTCGGGCGTCTCGACAAGAAAGGCGTTCAACGCCTTGGCAGCGCTCACGTTCGCCACGAAAGCCTCGGCGACCTCGCGCGCCTTGAACGCACCATCGCGGACGCCGTCGCGGATGCCGGCGATGCCCAGATCGGTAAGCTCGGTCATTATTCGATCACCTTGGGCACGGCGAAGAAGCCATGTTCGGCCGCCGGCGCGTTGGCCAGAACCTGGTCGCGGATGCCGCCGTCGGTGACGACGTCGTCGCGCAGGCGCAGCGTGTTGGGGATCACCGCGGTCATCGGTTCGACGCCGGTGGTGTCGACCTCGCCGAGCATCTCGATCCAGTGGAGGATGTTGTCGAGTTCGGGCGCCATCGTCGCGGCGTCCTCCTCGGTGATCGCGATGCGGGCTAGGCTCGCGATCCGTTTTACGGTTGCGGTATCTACGGACATGCCGTGCGGCTAGCATCCCGCTTCCCACCCGCGCAACGCTTTTGGTGGACAAGCCAGCGGGGGATGCGCCACGAGCGAGCCTCGCCCCCCGCCAGAAAGTCCCGCTTGGCCCGCAAATTCCTCTATTTCGTTTCCGCGCTGATCGTCCTCGCGATCGCCGCGGCGTTTGCCTATCGGCTGTTCGGCACGCAGTTGATGCGGTTCGCGATGGTGCCGGGCGAGGCGTTCCACGAAAAGCCGCGCGTCGCCGCGGCACTTTACGAACGCCCGGCGATGTGGCTGGCCCGCCCCGACAAGCCCGGCAACCCGGCATTGTGGACCCCGCCCGGCTATACCGCCGGCGCCCGCGGCACGGGTGCTGCCATCTTCTTCATCCACCCCACCTCCTATGTCAGCCGCGACCACTGGAACGCGCCGATCGACGACCCGGAGACCAACGCGCGGGCGGACCTGTTCCTGCGTGGCCAGGCGAGCGCGTTCAACGCCGCCGGCGACATCTGGGCACCTCGCTACCGCCAGGCGACGTTCGGCGCGTTCCTGACCAGCGCCGACAGCAGCGCGCGCGCTCTGCAATTGGCATATGGCGACGTTTCGGCCGCGTTCGACGCCTTCCTGAAACAGGTCGGCCCGACCCGGCCGATCATTCTGGCGGGGCATAGCCAGGGCGCACTCCACCTGACCCGTTTGCTCCGCGACCGCGTCGCCACCGACCCCGCACTCGCGAAGCGGATCGTCGCGGCCTATGTCGTCGGCTGGCCGGTGTCGCGCACCACCGATCTGCCGCGGATGGGCCTGCACGAATGCCGCGAGCCGGCGCAGATCCGCTGCATTTTGTCGTGGCAGAGCTTCGCCGAGCCCGCCGACCCGTCGCTGATCGTCGACACCTACGACAAGACCATAGGTTTCGACGGCCGGCCGCGCGATCATACGCCGATGGTCTGCACCAACCCGCTGCTCGGTCGTCCCGACACCCCGGCCCCGGCGTCGGCCAACCTCGGCACGCTGTATCCGTCGAAGGATCTCGGCACCGCGCAGATCGTCGCCGGCCGCGTGCCGGCGCGCTGCATCGATCGCGGCTTCCTCGCGATCGGGGACGCCCCGGACGTCGGGCCGTACGTGCTGCCCGGCAACAATTTCCACGTCTACGACTACAGCCTGTTCTGGGCCAACGTCCGCGCCGACGCGAACCGCCGACTGGCCGCTTTCAAGTGATTACGCTGTCTGCAGCAGAGTTTCGCGATGCGCTGCCCAATGGCGGCCGGCTGATCGGGCTCGATGTCGGCACCAAGACGATCGGCACCGCGCTGTGCGACGCCGGCTGGAGCTTCGCCAGTCCCGCGACGCTGGTACGCCGGACCAAGTTCCAGAAGGACAAGGCCGCGCTGGTCGAACTGATCGCCAAGCAGGTTGTCGTCGGTCTGGTCATCGGCCTGCCGATCAACCTCGACGGCAGCGAGAGCCCGCGCTCGCAATCGACGCGAGCCTTCGCGCAGAACCTCAAGGACCTCGGCTATCCCATTCTGTTGTGGGACGAACGCTGGTCAACGGTCGCCGCCGAACGGGTATTGATCGAACAGGACATCAGCCGCGCCAAACGTGCCGAACGGATCGACAACCACGCCGCCGCCGTCATCCTTCAGGCTGCGATCGACGCGCTGGTTTCGGTCCAGATCTAGCGCACCACGCGGTACAGCGCCGACCGTCCGTTGCTCCATATCGGCCGCAGGTCGGTGGCTCTCGCCGTCCCCGACGGAAACCCGATCGTCCAGACATAGCCAAACGCCGGTCGCGGAAAGGTCGCGATCGCGTGGACGAAATCCGGTCCGCCCAGCGAACACCCCGCCGCCTGCATCTGCTGCGACGGATCCGCTTGGTACGGCCCCGCCGCGCGGTACCGCACGGTCAGCAGTTGCTGCCCCGCGAGCGCCCAACCGCTGTTAACGAAGGCATCGCGCCGCACCACGGCGATCCCGGGCAGCGCATCCAGCCGTTGCTCGCCCCAAAGGTCGCCGCAAGGTCGTGCGACCAGCGTCAGAACCGTCGCCCCCCGCGGAATCGCCTCGATCGCGGCAAGTTCGCTCTGCTGCTCGGCGGACCGGATCACGAAGCTCGCCGTCGTCCCAGCCAGCCGAACGAGCAGAAAGACGAGCCCTAGCATCGCCAGCGTCCGGCCCAACCGCGCAGCGGACGGCGGCGCAATGGCGATGAGGGCCAACATCGTCGCCGCCGGGATCATCCGCATATCGACATAGGCGCCCCCCATCAGCAATCGCGGCAACAGCACGAACGCCGCGAGGCACAGCAAGGCGGGCCAGGCGAGCAGCGGCGACAGCCCGAGCCTTGGGCTGCGCGCGCCAACGCAGACCATGGCGATCAGCGGGAGCAGCGACGCCAGGTCGAACCACTGCCAGCGATCCCGCAACATCCCGAGCAGCCACAACAGCTTGGCCGACCAGTCGAACCAGTCGTCCGCGCCCAGCCCCGCGTGACCACCCCCGACCATGAAGGCCAGCGGCACGATCAGCGGAATGCACTGCACCCCCGCGCCGATCAGCGCGAATACCCAGCCCCTGCCGGCCATCCGCAACCGGGCAAGCTCCGCCCCCGCAGCCATCAGCCCCAGCATCCCCCAGCCGAAACTGTGCGTTACCCAGATCACGCAGGCGATCGGAACGAACAGCGCCGCGCGCAACCCGAACCGCCCCTGCCGCCCGAGCCGCAACCACAACGCGAACGCGCAGAACGCCAGCGCCTGCGCCAAGGCGAAATTGACGAACCCGAACTGGAACGGCCAGGCATAAACCAGCGGCAGCGCAAACAGCGCGGTCGGCGGCACCCGGCCATGCGCCTCGCGCGCCGACCACAGCAACCCCGCCGCGGTCAGCACCGGGATCGCCATCACCGCCAGCTTGGTCGCCAGTTCCAGCCCGAAGATCGACGCCAGCGCCGGTACCAGCAGGTCCATCCCCAAATTCGGGATCACCGCCCAATGGTAATCATAGTACCGCTGCAAATCGGCCGAACCGTGCAGCGTCATGGCGATATGCCACCGACCCATATGCCCCGGCAGATCGGCGAGCGGCGGCAGCGTCGGCCAAAGCAATGGGATTGCGCACGCAAACGCCAGCGCCGCGCAAACCCACCGACGCTCCCACCAACACGAACCGTCCTGCAACATCATCCCCCTGCCGCCGCCACAGTGCCACCCCTCGCCTAACCAGCGGTTAACTACGCGCATCGCTTGCCCGTCGCGGCCACGCCCGCTACCTCGCCGCTTCAATGCGCATGTCCGATCATCGACCCGCCACCCTGATCCAGGGCGGCGCGGTTTTTCCGCACCGGCACCTCACCGGTATCGACGGCCTCCAGCCGCACGAGATCGCCTTCCTGCTCGACGAAGCCGAGGCTTGGGTCGAGGCGAATCGGACTCACGCGACGCCCGACAAGCGGCTCGCCGGCCTCACCCAGATCAACGCGTTCTTCGAAAACAGCACGCGCACCCTCCTCTCGTTCGAGATCGCCGGCAAGCGGCTCGGCGCCGACGTCGTCAACATGCACGCCGCGCAGTCGAGCGTGAAGAAGGGCGAGACGCTGATCGACACCGCGATGACGCTCAACGCGATGCGCGCCGACGTCATCGTCATCCGCCACATGAGTTCGGGCGCGGTGCGGCTGATTGCGGGGAAGGTCGATTGTCCCGTGCTCAACGCTGGCGACGGCCGCCACGAACATCCGACGCAAGCTTTGCTCGACGCGCTGACGATCCGCCGGCGTCGTGGCAGCGTCGCCGGGCAACGCGTTGTGATATGCGGCGATTTGCTCCACAGTCGCGTCGCGCGATCGAACATCCTCGCGCTCACCGCGCTCGCTGCGGAGGTCCGGGTCTGCGCCCCCTCGACGCTGATGCCGCCGGCGATCGAGCGGATGGGCGTCACGCCCTTCACCGATTTCGACAAGGCGCTGGAGGGTGCGGACGTGGTGATGATGCTGCGGCTACAGAACGAGCGGATGGCCGGCGCCTACGTCCCCTCCACGCGCGAATATCGGCTCCGCTACGGCCTGACGCTCGACCGCCTCGCGCGTGCGGCGCCAGATGCGCTGGTGATGCACCCCGGCCCGATGAACCGCGGCGTCGAGATCGACTCCGCGGTCGCCGACCACGCCCGCTCGGCGATCACCGAACAGGTGGAAATGGGCGTCGCGGTCCGCATGGCGTGCCTCGACGTGCTGACCCGCCGAGCGCGCGGCGTGGAGGGCTGGGCATGATCCGCGCGTTGCTGAATGCCGAACTGGTCTGCCCGGTCGGCGGCGTATCGCGTGGCGGCGTGCTGGTCCGCGACGGCGTCATCGCCGCGACCGGAATGTTCGATGTCCCCTCGGACGCCGAAACCATCGACTGCAACGGCAAGACGCTGGCACCCGGCATCGTCGACCTCGGCGTGTTCGCGATCGACCGTGCGGCGTTCCGCGCCGGCGGGATCGTCCGCGTCGGCGTGATGCCAGATCAGTCGCCGGTGCTCGACGATCCCGGCATCGTCCAGCGCGCCGCATTGATCGGCAAGCCCGACCTCTGGATACACCCGATCGCTGCGGCCACCCGCGGGCTGGACGGACAGGACCTTGCCGAAATGGCGATATGCCTGTCCGCCGGCGCGCGCGCAGTCGGCACCGGACGCCGCTGGATCGCCGATACGGGCGTGATGCACCGCGTCCTCGCCTATGCCCGCGATCTCGACGTCGCGGTCGTCGCGCATGCCGAGGATGGTGGCCTCACCGCCGGCGCAGTCGCGACCGCAGGCGAGACCGCCACCCGCCTCGGTCTGCCCGCCGCGCCAGCGATCGCCGAAGCGCTGGCGATCGCCCGCGACCTGATGCTGGCCGAAGAAACCGGTGCGCGTCTGCACGTCCGCCAGGTCACGACCGCCGCCGGCTTCGACCTGATCCGCGCCGCCAAGCGCCGCGGCGTCGCGGTAACCTGCGGCATCAGCCCGGCCTATCTCCATCTCTCGGATATCGCGGTCAGCGACTTCCGCACCTTCGCGCATCTGTCGCCGCCGCTGCGTGGAGAGGATGACCGCCGCGCCGCGATCGCCGCGATCGCCGACGGCACCATCGACGTCCTGTGCTCGGCGCACGACCCGCATGGTCCCGAAGCCAAGCGGCTGCCGTTCGCCGACTCCGACGCCGGCATGGCGGGCGCCGAAACGCTGCTCCCGCTCGCGCTGATGCTGGTCCGCGACGGGGCGATCGACGTCGCGCGCATGTTCGCGCTGCTTGCGCGTAACCCGGCGCAAGTCCTTGGGATCGATACCGGAACGCTGGAGGTGGGCAAGCCCGCCGACCTGCTGCTCTACGACCCGCAGGCGCCGTGGCAGATCGTCGGCGAGGCGTTCAAGGCCAAGGCCGGCAATATGCCGTTCGACGGGCTGCCGGTCCAGGGCAAGGTGTTGCGCCTATGGAAGGGCGGACGCGAGGTGGCCTAGCTAGCGACCTCGCCGATTAGCCCTACCGTGAGGCGAGCTGCATCCCGGACTTGCGCACCCACTGCGCCATCTGGTCTCCGGCGGCGGCGCGCACGAAGCAGTCGCCGCCTTTGGCGCGATACTGGCGGCACACCGAATTCGCGTCCGCGCGGCTGAAACCGCCGACCGACAGGCGATAGAACTCCTCGCCCTTCGCCCGGAAATTGACGCCGTTCGGCGCGCGTCCTGCGAACCCCGCGAAGCGGCGCGTGGCGCGGCCCCAGGCGTCCTTCGCCACGCCCGGGCTTTCGAAAGCACCGAGCTGGACGTACCATTCACCCGCCATCGGCTTGCGCACCGCAGCAACCGGCATCGGCGCCCGCTGCGCCAACGCTACCTTGGTTGCGCCAGCCGGTCGCAGCAGCATCGTCGGCAAGGCCTGCACCACCTCCTGCCGCGGTCCGAACGAAACTTTCGCAAGCCCGCCCGTTGCCGCCGGCACGTCCGCCACCGCGACCGGTGCCGCCACGACGAGCGGACCGGCCGGCGCTTCGACCGCCGCCATCGCCGTCGGCTCGGCATCGCGAGCAACCGGCGCCGCGTTCAGCGCGAGCGCCATCGGCTGTCCGGCATCCTGTACCGCGCGCACGCCGAGCAATCCCGCGACCTGGTCCGACGCCTTGGCCGGCTGTGCGAACGCCGCCCATTGCTCGAGCCGCGCATCGACATCCGCCGGCGCCATGTCCGCCGCTGCGACCACGCGCGCCGCTTGCCAGTTCCCCGCCAGCGCAAAGCTCAGCGCCAGATTCTGCCGGACCTTCGCACTGGTCTCGGGCGAGCGCGCCAGCGCGGTCAGCACGGCGATGCCGTTCGGGGTATCCCCCGCCAGCGACAGCGCAAGCCCGCGATCCGCCGCCGGGATCACCGTCTCATAGGTTGCGAGCGTCGCCCGTGCCGCCTGCCAGTCGCCGGTCGCGACCTGCGACAGCGCCAGGTTCAGCGCCGCCTTGCCGTTGCCCTGCGACAGCGTCAGCACGTCGCGGTACGCCTGCGTCGCCGACGCGAACCGCCCGCCCTGCAAATAGCTCTGTGCCAGCAACTGGCGATATTCCGCCGAAGCCGGCATCAGCGCGACCGCATGCTCGGCATAACCGATCGCCGCCGCGCCGTTCTTCCGGCCCAGCGCCGACTGCGCGCGCCCGGCCTCGCTCGCGGCGCTCTTGCTCGCCAGCGCGCCGGCGCGGTCGCTGGCGGTGGCGATGCCGCCGTCATTGGCTGCGCACCCGACCATCGAGCCACCGAGCATCAGGGCCGACAACCCTGCCATCACGAATTTGGTCTTCATCGGAAGAACCCCTATTTCGCCGTCTTTGCCACGGGCAGCTGCGCGATCAGCGCATCCACCTCGGGCAAGGACAACAGGAATGCATCCAGCGCCTGGGTCACAAGCTTCTGGGACGATAGATTGGTGAGCGCACTCGCGATCCGCAGCTGCAGATGCCGATCGACGTCGAGCCGCAGCGTGAACGCGGCTTTGGAACCCTTGGTCAGCTTGGCGCTCTCGCGACCGATCCGGGTCGCGGTGGCGACCGATACCGCAGCGACAGCCGTCGGGAGGATCGCAACCGGAGACCCCTCGATCTCGGCCTTCAGCACCTCGCGCTCGACCAGCACCGGTGGCACCCCGGCGTTTTCCGGCTCGGGCGCACCCATGTCGTTCCAGCCGAGATCGTCGGCGGTCGACGGCAGCGCACCGAGCATCCCGAACCCCTGCGGACGCATCGCCGGTCGCGCGCCACCCTTGCGGGCCAGCAGCGACGACGACAGCGAGGCGATGGCCTTTGGCTGCGCCATCATCCCACCACCCGGCGACCGAAGCCGCTCGCGACGTTGCGCTGGCCGTAGGCGGCCGGCGCGGCAGGCACGCTGAACACCGTACGGCGAAAATTCTTCTCGAGCCGGTCGCAGATATAGACCCACAAGGCCGCGACCTCGGCGGCCGACTTGCCCTTGGGGTCGACCTCCATCACGGTGCGGCCGTCGATCATCGACGCCGCGAAATCGGTGCGCTGGTGGATCGTCACCGGCGCGACGGTGCCGTGCTGCGACAGCGCAACCACCACGTCGGAGGTGATCCGCGCCTTGGGCGTCGCGGCGTTGACGACGAAGATCAGCGGCTTGCCGGCGCGCTCGCACAAATCGACGGTGGCGCCGACCGCGCGCAAATCGTGCGGGCTCGGCCGGGTCGGCACCACGATCAGCTCGGCGACCGCGATCACGCTCTGGATCGCCAGCGTGATCGCCGGCGGCGTATCGATCATCGCCAGCTTGAAGCCCTGCTGGCGGAGCAGTTCGAGATCGGCGGCCAGGCGCGCCACCGTGGTCTGCGCAAAGGCGGGATACTCCGCCTCGCGCTCGTTCCACCAATCGGACAGCGATCCTTGCGGGTCGATATCGATCAGCACCACGGGTCCATGCCCGGCCATCTGCGCCTGTACGGCCAGATGTCCCGACAGGGTGGTCTTGCCCGACCCCCCCTTTTGCGATGCCAACGCTAGAACGCGCATAGTCCCCCGAACTCCATCAATTGACGGGGGCAATGCCATGCGCGCTGCTAAGATGCAGTTAACGCCGACCGGTCTTCTATGGTGCATGTCGATGGTAAACCGGGCGTTTGCCTTCGCCTTTGCGTTCGCGGCGGAACAGCGGCATGACGGGTGCCGATGGACGGGTGTGGGGTACGACGATGCGGAAGCTGATTTTGAGCGCGGTGGCGGGCGGCCTGATGGCGGCGGCGATGCCCGCAGGTGCAGACGTCAAGGCTGGGGTCGACGCCTGGTCCAAGGGCGATTTCCCCAAGGCGGTGGCCGAATGGCGCCCCCTCGCGATCGCCGGCGACGCCGACGCGCAGTTCAACCTCGCCCAGGCCTACAAGCTCGGTCGCGGCGTGCCGCTCGACCCTGCATTGGCCGAAAGCTGGTTCCGCAAGGCCGCGGTCCAGGGGCACCTGCAAGCCGAGGACAATTACGGGCTGGCGCTGTTCCAGTCGGGCAAGAAGGCCGAGGCGCGGCCTTGGCTCGAGAAATCGGTCGCGCGCGGCGAACCGCGGACCCAGCTGGTGCTTGGCACGATGCTGTTCAACGGCGACGGCGTCGCGCGCGATTATCCGCGTGCGTATGCGCTGATGACCCGCGCCTCGGAATCGGGGCTGCAGTCCGCGTCGCAGACGCTGGCGCAGATGGATCAGTACATCTCGCCGGCGGACCGCGAAAAGGGGACAATGCTCGCCCGGCAATATGCCGCGCAGACCAGCATGGCACCGGCGCCGACCGGCACGCGTCCCGGCCGGACCGTGCCCAACGACCGCCCCGCTTCAGCCTCGCGTCCGCAGGTAGCCCAGACTCCGACAGCCCAGGCTCCGGCAGTTCAGACGCCGCCGCCCCGGACCCCAGTGCGGACCCCGCCCGCCCGGACCGAGCCCGTCCGTCCAACGCACGTCGCGAAGCCCGTCGCGGTCGCAAAGCCCGTACCGACCAAGCCTGCGCCGAAACCAACCGCCTCGGGCAACTGGCGCATCCAGCTCGGCGCGTTCGGTACCCCGGGCAGTGCCGAGGGCCTGTGGAACCGCGTCCGCGGCAAGCTCGGCGGCGCCCAGCCCTATTACGTCAAGGCCGGTACGGTCACGCGCCTGCAGGCCGGCGGGTTCGCCTCGAAAGCCGCAGCGGCCAAGGCCTGCGCAGCATCCGGACAGTCCTGCGTCGTCGTCGCGCCCTGATATGGATCAATCTCCCGGCGCGGTCGTTGAGATCGAACATCGACCGGGAGAAAGATGTAATGCGTTTCAATACCCTCGCGCTGGCCGTTGCCGGCGCTACCTTGGCGTGCGCCTGTTCGCCGGCGCCGACCGCCGATAACGCCGCGACCACCAACGACACCGTATCGCTGCGGAACCTGGCGGACACCGAGGTCGCCCGACCTGCGCGCGAGTCCTACACGGTCCAGGGCCGCCTGATCCCGACGCCGTCCGACACGTCGTCGCGCTATTACCTGCTGCGCGAGCGCAAGGCGCTGACCGATACGCACATCGCGATCATCCGCCAGGAACACGACAACCGCATCGCCTATGCCCGCGCCGAGGTCGATTGCGACAAGCGCCTGTTCCACGTCCTCGGCACCGGCCCCAACCGTGCGCTCGTCGAAACCACCCCCGTCCACGACGGTCCGCTCCGCCCGATCAAGGGCCTGCCGCTCCGCGAGGAACTCGCCAGCTTCGTCTGCCAGGTCGCGGGTACGCCACTCAAGGCCGCATGACCTCCGTCATCCCGGGCCAGTCCCGGGATGACTAGTTATTCGCGAACCCACGTCGAGCGTGCGATCCCCTGCGCATAGAGCAGCGCGGTCAGGTCGCCGTGATCGATCCGCGCCGCCGCTGCCGCCGCGACCACCGGCTTGGCGTGATAGGCGACCCCCAGCCCTGCCGCGCGGATCATCGCCAGGTCGTTGGCGCCATCGCCGACCGCCAGCGTCGCCTCGATCGCGATCCCGCGCTCCGTGACAGCGGCTTCCAGCGTTGCGAGCTTGGTGTCCGACCCTACGATCGGTTTCGCGACGGTCCCCGCCAGCCGCCCATCCGCGATCTCCAGCACGTTGGCGATCGCGCGGTCGAATCCGATCTCGGCGGTGACCGGGTCGGCGAACCGCGTGAACCCGCCCGACACCAGGATCGTAAGGCAGCCGCGCGCGCGCATCGTGCGGACCAGCGCCTTCGCGCCCGGCATGATCGTCACGCGCTCGGCCAAGCAGCGCGTGATGTCGCCCTCGTCGAGCCCCTTGAGCAACGCCACCCGTGCATCCAGCGCCGCCGCGAAATCGAGCTCGCCGCGCATCGCGCGTTCGGTGATCTCGGCGATGTGCGGCTTGATCCCGGCATAGTCGGCGAGTTCGTCGATGCATTCGACCGTGATCATCGTCGAATCCATGTCCGCGATCAGCAGCGACTTGGCGCGCGCATGGCTCGGCTGCACGACGACGTCGGTCCCCGCGAACACGCCTTCCAGTGCAACGCGAGCGGCGTCCGGCGCCATCCCGAACATCAGGTCCGCGGCGGCGCCCTCGTCGATCCAGCCCTGCCCGCCCGGGGCACAGCCAGCTGCCGCCAGCCGGTCCATCGCGCTGGAAATATCCCCTGCGGTCAGCGTGGCGGATGCGCTGGCCGATGCTATCAACGTGGCGATGAACATGGATATCTCCGACCGGCCAAAGGTCGCGCTCATCGCAGGGCCGACCGCGAGCGGCAAGTCCGCGCTCGCCGTCGCGACCGCGCAGGCGCATGACGGCGTCGTGATCAACGCGGACTCCGCGCAGGTCTATGCCGACCTCAGAATCGTCACCGCCCGCCCCTCGGAGGATGAGGAAGCCGATGTCCCGCACATTCTGTTCGGCCATGTCGACGCGGCCGACACCGGCTATTCCGCCGCCCGCTGGGCCAGCGAAGCGCGCACCGCGATCGATACCGTACTCGGTCAGGGCAAGCTCCCGATCCTGGTCGGCGGCACCGGCCTCTACCTTCGCACGCTGATCGAAGGCATCGCCCCAGTCCCCGAGATTCCCGCCGACCTCCGCGCCGCGGTCCGCGCGCTGCCGGTGGGCGAAGCCCACGCGGCGCTGACCCGCGAAGACCCCGCAGCCGCCGCCCGGCTGTCGGCCAACGACACCACCCGCGTCGCCCGCGCGCTGGAGGTGGTCCGCGCGACCGGTCGGACGCTGTCCGATTGGCAGGCCGCACCGTCGGGCGGGATCGGCGACCGCATCGATCTGCGCGCCGCGATCCTGCTGCCCGACCGCGACTGGCTGTTCGATCGCATCGACGCCCGCACCACCATGATGCTCGACGACGGTGCGATCGACGAGGTCGCGGCATTGCTCGCCCGCCCCGACCTGCCCACCGATGCCCCGATCCGCCGCACCATCGGTGTGCCAGAAATCGCCGCGCTCCTCGCGGGCACCACCGACCGCGCCGCCACCGCCGACGCGCTCCGCCTGGTGACGCGCCGCTACGCCAAGCGCCAGTACACCTGGTTCCGCAACCAGCCACCCCCGGCCTGGCACCGCCTTACCGACACGACGCACCTGCAGCAATTAGCAACTATATTACAATAAAGAGCCTTGACGCGCATTTTAGATACGGGTAGCCGCAGCCACCGCAGGGCTGTAAGGACAGCCGACAACAACGAAGGACGCGATGACATGGCCGAGAAGAGCGGAGCCGATATCCTGGTCGAGGCGCTGGGCGATCTCGGCGTGGAGGTCGTCTTCGGCTATCCGGGCGGCGCCGTCCTGCCGATCTACGACGCGCTGTTCCGCGCCAACGCGAACGGCTCGCGGATCAAGCACATCCTGGTTCGCCACGAACAGGCCGCGACGCACGCCGCCGAGGGATATGCCCGCTCGACCGGCAAGCCCGGCGTGGTGCTGGTGACGTCCGGCCCCGGCGCGACCAATGCGGTCACCGGGATCACCGACGCGCTGATGGATTCGATCCCGATGGTGGTGATCACCGGCCAGGTGCCGACCGCGCTGATCGGCACCGACGCCTTCCAGGAGGCCGACACCGTCGGCATCACCCGCCACTGCACGAAGCACAATTACCTGGTGAAGGACCCTGCCAAGCTCGGCGACGTGATCCACGAGGCATTCCATATCGCCACTTCGGGTCGCCCCGGCCCGGTGGTGGTCGACATCCCCAAGGACGTCCAGGTCGCCACCGCGCGCTACACCAAGCCCGGCCCGATCCAGCACAAGACCTATCGCCCGCAGGTCAAGGCCGACCAAAGCCAGATCGAACAGCTGGTCGACATGCTCGCGGCCGCCGAACGCCCGATCCTGTACACCGGCGGCGGCATCATCAACTCGGGTCCGGCGGCGTCGCAGCTGCTGCGCGAACTGGTCCGCATCACCGGGGCGCCGGTGACCTCGACGCTGATGGGCCTGGGTGCCTATCCGGCGAGTGGCGAGCATTGGCTCGGCATGCTCGGCATGCACGGCACTTATGAAGCCAACATGGCGATGAACCAGGCCGACCTCGTGGTCGCACTAGGCAGCCGGTTCGACGACCGCGTCACCGGGCGGCTCGATGCGTTCAGCCCGAATTCGCGGAAAGTGCACATCGACATCGACCGCTCGTCGGTGAACAAGACGGTGCGCGTCGACCTCGCGATCATCGCCGATGTCGGCCATGCGCTCGAGGACATGGTGCGGATCTGGAAGGCGCGCCAGCACCCGAAGCCCGACACGACCGAGTGGCAGCAGCGCATCGCCGGCTGGCGCGCGATCAAGTGCCTCGACTTCCCCGAGACCGCCGATGAGATCGCACCGCAGCGCGCCATCCGTGCGCTGTGGGAGGCGACGCACGCGCGCAGCCCGATCATCACCACCGAGGTCGGCCAGCACCAGATGTGGGCGGCGCTCTATTACGGATTCGAATTGCCGAACAAATGGCTGACGAGCGGCGGTCTCGGCACGATGGGCTACGGCCTGCCCGCCGCGATCGGTGCGCAGCTCGGCAATCCGAATGCGCTGGTGATCGATATCGCCGGCGAGGCGTCGATCCAGATGAACATTCAGGAGCTCGCCACCGCCGCGCAATACCGCCTGCCGGTCAAGATATTCATCCTCAACAACGAATATATGGGGATGGTCCGCCAGTGGCAGGAACTCACCTATGAGAGCCGCTATTCAGAGAGTTACAGCGATTCCCTGCCGGACTTCGTGAAGCTCGGCGAGGCGTATGGCTGGAAGGGAATCCGGATCGAGACCAACGACGACCTCGACGCCGGGATCGCCGCGATGCTCGATCACGACGGCCCAGTGATCGTCGACTGCCGCGTGTCGAAACTCGCCAACTGCTTCCCGATGATCCCCTCGGGCGCGGCGCATACCGACATGATCCTGCAAGCCAACGAAGTTTCGGGCACGATGGACGACGAAGCGAAGGCACTGGTGTGATGACCCTTCGTCTTCCCCCCTCCCGCAAGCGGGAGGGGCCGGGGGTGGGCGCGCGCTCACCCCAAACGCTCCGCTCGCTCAGGCCGCGAGCCCACCCCCTACCCCCTCCCGCAAGCGGGAGGGGAGGAAAGTAATCATGCACATCACCACCGCCCCCACCGAACGTCACACGCTCGCCGTCGTCGTCGACAACGAACCCGGCATCCTTGCCCGGATCGCCGGCCTGTTCACCGCGCGCGGCTACAATATCGAGAGCCTGACGGTCAGCGAGATCACCGCGGACAAGTCGGTCAGCCGGATCACCATCGTCACGTCCGCCTCGGCCGCGACGATGGAGCAGATCCTGGCACAGCTCGACCGGCTGATCCCGGTCCACAGCGTCACCGACCTCACCGCACTCGGCGCGCACGTCGAACGTGAGCTCGCGCTGGTGAAGGTCCGCGGCACCGGCGACCACCGGATCGAGGCGCTCCGCCTCGCCGACGTCTACCGCGCCCGCGTCGTCGACGCGACGACGTCGAGCTTCGTTTTCGAGGTCACCGGCGGCCGCGACAAGATCGACAAGTTCGTCGAGCTGATGGCGGAAGTCGGCCTGATCGAGGTCGCGAGAACCGGCATCGTCGCGATCGCCCGCGGCAAAGAGGCCGCCTAACCCAATCTTCCTCCGTCACCCTGAACTCGTTTCAGGGTCCACCTTACCCCGACCGCCACCGCTCGTGGCGCGGTGGATGCTGAAACAAGTTCAGCATGACGGCCAATTTCGAGAACGAAAGGACTACCCAATGCGTGTCTATTACGATCGCGACGCCGATCTGAACCTGATCACCGACAAGAAGATCGCGATCATCGGCTATGGCAGTCAGGGCCATGCCCACGCCCAGAACCTCCGCGATTCGGGCGTCAAGGACGTCGCGATCGCGCTGCGCGAAGGCTCCGCCACCGCCAAGAAGGCGATCGACGCCGGCTTCGCGGTCAAGTCGAACCGCGAAGCCGCGGCCTGGGCCGACATCGTCATGATCCTGGCGCCCGACGAGCATCAGGCGGCGATCTATGCCGACGACCTCCACGATCACCTCAAGCAGGGTGCGACGATTGCGTTCGCGCACGGCCTCAACGTGCATTTCGGCCTGATCGAGCCGCGCGCCGATCTCGACGTCATCATGATCGCGCCGAAAGGCCCCGGCCACACCGTGCGCAGCGAATATGTCCGCGGCGGCGGCGTCCCCTGCCTGATCGCGATCCACCAGGACAAGAGCGGCAACGCGCACGACATCGGCCTGGCCTATGCCAGCGGCGTCGGCGGCGGTCGCTCGGGGATCATCGAGACCAACTTCCGCGAGGAATGCGAGACCGACCTGTTCGGCGAGCAGGCCGTGCTCTGCGGCGGCATCACCCATCTGATCCAGGCCGGGTTCGAGACGCTGGTCGAAGCCGGCTATGCGCCCGAAATGGCCTATTTCGAGTGCCTCCACGAGACCAAGCTGATCGTCGACCTGCTCTATGAGGGTGGCATCGCCAACATGCGCTATTCGATCTCGAACACCGCTGAATACGGCGACATCACGACCGGTCCACGGATCATCACCGATGAAACCAAGGCCGAGATGAAGCGCGTCCTCGCCGACATTCAGTCGGGACGCTTCGTCAAGAACTTCATCCTCGACAACCGCGCCGGCCAGCCGGAACTGAAGGCGGCGCGGAAGCAGGCGCTGGCGCATCCGATCGAGAAGACCGGTGCCGAGCTCCGTGCGATGATGCCGTGGATCGGGAAGAACGCGTTGGTCGATAAAGCCAAGAACTGAGGCGCAGCGCGGGAAGCGCGCACGCGCAACCTCGCGCTAGACCGGCCGGCGCGACGGAGCCCGCCCACAGGGCACGGCTTCGCCGCGTCCGACGGGCGGGCGGGTGAAAGTCACCGCCTCAGCCTCGGGCCGTTCCCCCGCGAAGGCGGGGGCCCAGGGTTCCAACCGCCATGGCCCGCGACCCTGGGCTCCCGCCTTCGCGGGAGAACAGCTAAGAAGCGCCCGCGCCTGCCAACCAATACCCACCCCGGCGAAGGCGGGGCCCAGTTGGGAGACCCATCTGGCGAAGGACGATCCTCCATCACATCGGCTTTCCCAACTGGGCCCCGGCCTCCGCCGGGGTGGCGCGGTGGCCGTGATCAGGCAGCGCGCTCCCGCGCGCTCCCTCGCCAAGCAAACAACCCGCTGTCCTACACCGCACGCTTCGGCCAGCGTCGTCGCATACCCACTCATCTTCACCGCAACAGCGCAGTGCCCCCGCGCCTCCCACCAGAAAACATCCCCCTCGGGCGTGACCTTTGCGACCTTCCGCACCGCCCGGAAACGCTCCGTTGCCACAACCGCGTTTGACGCCAGCCCCCGGCTCGGCCAGCATCGCGGCAACCAACAGGGAGACTAATTCATGCGCCTCGTTCTTGCCGCCTCGCTCGCGATCGCCACGCTCACCGCAGCCCCCCTCGTCGCACAGATGGCGATGCCCGACGCGCTCAAGGGCGCCGGCACCCCCGCCAACGTCCCCGCCGGCACCTATGCGGTCGAACCCAACCACACCCAGGTCTCGTTCAGCGTCAGCCACATGGGCATCTCGCCGTTCACCGGCACCTTCCACGGCGGCACCGGCACGCTGACGGTCGACCCCGCCAAGCCGAATGCGGCGAGCGTCACGGTCACCATCCCCACCGCCAGCGTCATCACCACGGCGCCGAAGCTCACCGAGGAGCTGAACAGCGCCGAGTGGCTCGACACCGCCAAGTTCCCGACCGCGACGTTCAAGTCGACCTCGGTGAAGACGATGGGCGACGGCGCCGAGATCGCCGGCACGCTGACGCTGCACGGCGTCACCAAGCCGGTCACGCTGCGCGCCCGCTTCTTCGGCACCGCGACCAACCCGATGAGCAAGAAGCCCTCGGTCGGCTTCCTCGGCCGCATCGCGATCAAGCGTTCGGACTTCGGCGTGACCAAGTACGTCCCGCTGGTATCGGACGAGACCGTCCTCGTCATCAACGCCGCGTTCGAGAAGCAGTAAGCCTCCGACAGGCCACGACCTCGCTCCTTCCTCCGTCATGCCGGACCTGTTCCGGCATCCACGGCTCCGCGAACCCTCAGGCCGGTTGGTACGCGGCGTGGTGGACCCCGGAACAAGTCCGGGGTGACGGCGGGGGTGTCGAGCAAACTGCAACTCCACTGGACAACCCCCGCGCCGTCGCGATAGGGGTCTCCTCAGATGACGCAGCCGCTGCTCTCGCTACGACTTACGCGCCCTTAGGCGCGTCACCGTTTTGCGCGTCCGCCGTGGCGCGCCCAGCGCCTAAGGGCTGACCCACACGCTCCCGAACACGAGAGACCGGCCATGCTGCGCGACCCATCGACCAAGTACCGACCCTTCCCTGCGGTCGACCTGCCCGACCGCCAATGGCCGTCGAAGACCATCGTCCAGCCGCCGCGCTGGCTCTCCACCGACCTGCGCGATGGCAACCAGGCGCTGATCGACCCGATGGACGCCGAGAAGAAGACGCGGTTCTTCGACCTGCTGGTCAAGGTCGGCCTCAAGGAGATCGAGGTCGGTTTCCCATCCGCCGGCGCGACCGAATTCGACTTCATCTCGGGGTTGGTCCAGACCGGCCGGATCCCCGACGACGTCCTGATCCAGGTCCTGACGGCGTCGCGCCGCGACCTGATCGAGACCAGCTTCGCCAGCCTGAAGGGCGCGAAGGCTGCGATCGTCCACCTCTACAACGCGGTCTCCCCGGCCTGGCGGAAAATCGTGTTCGGGATGGACCGCGCGCAGGTCAAGCAGATCGCGATCGACGGCGCCAAGGTGCTGCGCGACGAGGCCGCCAAGCAGCCCGACACCGACTGGTTCTTCGAATACAGCCCCGAGACCTTCTCGACCGCCGAACTCGATTTCTCGATCGAGGTCTGCGAGGCGGTGATGGACATCCTGATGCCCAGCCCTGAGCATCCGCTGATCCTCAACCTGCCCGCCACGGTCGAGGCGGCGAGCCCCAACGTCTATGCCGACCAGATCGAATGGTTCGGGCGGCACATCCGCAACCGCGACAGCGTCGTCATCAGCCTCCACCCGCACAACGACCGCGGTACCGGCGTCGCCGCGGCCGAGCTCGGGCTGATGGCGGGCGCCGACCGCGTCGAGGGCTGCCTGCTCGGCAACGGCGAGCGCACCGGCAATTGCGACCTCGTGACCGTCGCGCTCAACATGTACACCCACGGCGTCGATCCTAAGCTGCAGTTCGACGACATCGACGCGATCATCAACACCGTCACCTATTGCAACCAGCTGCCGGTCCACCCGCGCCATCCGTACGCCGGCGACCTGGTGTTCACCGCATTCTCGGGCAGCCACCAGGACGCGATCAAGAAGGGCTTCGCGGCACAGGACGCGCGCAACGACGCGTTCTGGGAAGTCCCCTATCTGCCGATCGACCCCGCCGATCTCGGTCGCAGCTACGAAGCGGTGATCCGCGTCAATTCGCAGTCCGGCAAGGGCGGCGTCGCCTGGGTGATCGAACAGGACAAGGGGCTGAAACTGCCCAAGCGCCTCCAGGCCGATTTCAGCCGCCACACCCAGGCGCTGGCCGACCAGACCAGCCGCGAGCTCGACGCCAGCGACATCTGGGGGCTGTTCGAACGCACCTACCTGCCGCAGTCGAGCGACCGCTTCGTGCTGCGCGACTATGAGGAAAGCGGCCAGTCCGGCCAGCGCATCTTCGTCGGCCGCGTCGCGGTTGATGGCGAGGAACGCTCTATCTCGGGGCGCGGCAACGGGCTGATCTCGGGCGTCGTCGCGGCGCTCGGCGAGAGCACCGGGCCGACGCTGGACGTGATCGACTATAACGAACACGCGATCGGGCATGGCGCGGATGCGCAAGCCGCCGCCTATGTCGAATGCCGCACCGCCGATGGTCGCACGGTGTTCGGCGTCGGCATCGACACCGACATCGCCACCGCCTCGGTCCGCGCCGTCCTAAGCGCCGCCAACCGCGCTTGACCTTACTACTGCTCCCTCTCCCCTACGGGGAGAGGGTCGGGGTGAGGGGCAGTTCCGGGCGGAGCACTGCTTGGCGACCCCTCACCCCAACCTTCTCCCCTAAGGGGAGAGGGAGTACGGTCACCGCCCGCGAACGATCTCGCACCCCACCGCAGCATCCGGATACACATCCGTCTTCATCGTCCGCACCTTGACCCGCCGAACCCGCGCATCCCCCAGGCACAACGCCGCAATCGCCTCGCAGAGCGTCTCCTGCAGCGCGAATTTCCGCTCCGTCAGCGCAAGCACCCCGCTCCGGACGAAGTCGTAATCCAGCACCTGCTCGATCGCATCCTCGGTCAGCGGCCCAGGGTACACCACGGTCATCTCGATCGAGACGACCACCCGCTGCGGCTCGACCTCATGCGGATGGATCCCGAGCCGGATCATCACCGACAGGCTGTCGAGGATCGTCGTGAACTCAGCCATGCCGCGCCTCGAACATCACGTCGCCGTCGCTCGCCAGAAACCGCTGCCCGCAATCGACGAACAGGTTCTGCCCGGTCACCCCGCGAGCGCCGATCAGATACGCCACCGCATCGGCAACCGCGTCCGCGCCGACCGGCCGCTCTAGCAGGTTGCGGCTCGCGACCGCGGCGAACTCGTCGTCGGTCTGGTCGCCGCTAGGCAAGGTCAATCCTGGCGACACCGCGTTGACCCGAACCCGCGGCGCCAGCGCCTGCGCCATCATCCGGGTCGCCCCCTCCAGCGCCACCTTCGCGCAGGTGTACGAGAAGAAGTCCGGATTCAGGTTCGCGACCTTCTGGTCGAGGATATTGACGATGCTGCCGTCCGACACATCATCCTGCCCCGCCAGCGCACAGGCCAGCGCCGCGGGAGCGCCGCAGTTGATCGCGGCCAGTTCCTCGAACAGCACCGGATCGAACGCCTCGGGCCGATCGAACGCGAACCGCGACGCCGAATTGACCAGTCCGTCGATCGGGCCGCCGATCGCCGCGCGCGCCTGTGCGAACAGATCCGCCACACCACTCAGGTCCGCGAGATCGCCCACGATCGTCGCCGCTGCGCCCCCCGCCGACACGATCTCGTCCGCCAGCTCGGCCGCCGCAGTATCGTCGGCATGGCCCTGATGGATCACAACCCGGTGCCCGTCCGCCGCCAGTCGCCGCACGATCGCCGCGCCCAGTCTCCGCCCCCCGCCGGTGACCAGCACGGTTCGCGTCAAGCGCAGGCCCCCATCAACGCCAGCACTTCCTTGCGGCTCCGCTCGTCGTCGCGGAACACCCCCATCATCCGGCTGGTCGCCATCATCACGCCGGGCGTCCGCACGCCGCGCGCGGTCATGCAGGCGTGGCTCGCCTCGATCACCACCGCGACGCCCAGCGGCTTCAGGTTGTCCCAGATGCAGTCGGCGACCTGCGCGGTCAGCCGCTCCTGCACCTGCAGCCGCCGCGCGTAACCGTGCAGCACCCGCGCAAGCTTGGAGATCCCGACGACGTGATCGCGCGGCAGGTACGCGATATGCGCCTTGCCGATGATCGGCGCCATGTGGTGCTCGCAATGCGACTGGAACGGGATGTCCTTCAGCAGCACGATCTCGTCATAGCCGCCGACCTCCTCGAACACGCGGCTAAGATGCTGCGCCGGATCGTCATTGTAGCCCGCGCAATATTCCTTCCACGCCCGCGCCACCCGGCGCGGCGTATCCAACAGCCCCTCGCGATCGGGATCGTCGCCCGACCAGCGGAGCAGCGTGCGGATCGCATCGGCGACGTCGGACGGCACGGCGATCTTGCCGTCCGAGTCGATCAGGTCGCCGCTATCCGGCGCGGGAATATGGGACATGCGAGGCTCCAGAGATTTTCGTCAGCATAGCTCAACTCAGGCGCGCCGCATGCCAGTGAACATGATCCGCTATGAACGTCGAAATGAAGCTATAGCTGTGATCATAGCCCGCCTGCATCCGCAGCGTCAGGTCAATTCCGGCGTCGTCGCAGGCCGCCGCAAGCAGTTCCGGCTTCAGTTGCTCGACCAGGAACCCATCCGCCTGCCCCTGGTCGACCAGCAGTTCGGCGACCCGCGCGCCATCCTCGATCAGCGCGCAGGCGTCATAGTTGCGCCACGCAGCCCGATCCGGCCCCAGATACCCGGTCAGCGCCTTGTCGCCCCATGGACAGTGCAGCGGCGAGACGATCGGCGCGAACGCAGAGATGCTGCGGAACCGGTCCGGGTTGCGCAGGCCGATCGTCAGCGCGCCGTGGCCGCCCATCGAATGCCCCGTTATCCCCTGCCGCGCCATGTCGACCGGGAACTCCGCGGCGATCAAGGCCGGCAGTTCGTCCTCGATATAGGACCGCATCCGGAAGTTCGCCGCCCACGGCTCTTCGGTCGCATCGACGTAGAAGCCCGCGCCCTGCCCGAAATCATAGGCGTCATCGTCCGGCACGCCGTCACCACGCGGGCTGGTGTCCGGCGCGACGAAGACGATCCCGGCTTCGGCGCAGGCGCGGCGATACTCGCCCTTGTCCATGACGTTGGCGTGCGTGCAGGTCAGCCCCGACAGATACCACAGCACCGGCAACCGCGCGCCGTCCTCATGCGGCGGGACGTACACCGCAAAGGTCATGTCGGTGCCGGTGACGTCGGAGGCGTGGCGGTACACCCCCTGGATGCCGTCGAACGCCCTGCTGGTGGACAGCGTCTCCATCACGCCACCCGGTGCGTGGCGCACAGCTTGTTGCCTGCCGGGTCCCGCAGATAGGCCAGATACAGCGTGCGGCCTGCGGTCCCGTGGCGGATGCCGGGCGGGTCTTCGCACGCGGTACCACCGTTCGCGAGCCCGGCAGCATGCCAGGCGTCGGCGGCCCCAGTCGATGCAGCGGCAAACCCCAGCGTGCTACCGTTGCCGCGGCTCGCCGGTGCGCCGTCGATCGGGCGCGTCAGCAGGAAGCGGCCGCCGGCGTGCGAATAGACCACCCGCCCCCACTCATCGACGACACCCGCGGGCACGTCCAACGCGCCTAGCGCGGCGTCGTAGAACGCCTTCGATGCCGCGATGTCGTCGGCGCCGATCACCATATGGCTGAACATTGCGCGGTCCTCAGTAGATCACGACGGAGCGGATGCTCTCGCCGGCGTGCATCAGGTCGAAGCCCTTGTTGATCTCGTCGAGCGTCAGCCGGTGCGTGATCATCGGGTCGATCTCGATCATCCCGTTCATGTACCAGTCGACGATCTTCGGCGTATCGGTCCGCCCGCGTGCGCCCCCAAACGCGGTTCCGCGCCAGTTGCGCCCGGTGACCAGCTGGAACGGCCGCGTGGAAATCTCCTTGCCGGCCTCGGCGACGCCGATCACGATCGAGGTGCCCCAGCCGCGATGGCACGCTTCCAGCGCCTGCCGCATCACTGTCGTGTTGCCGGTCGCGTCGAACGTATAGTCCGCGCCGCCATCGGTCAGCGCGACGATGTGGGCGACGATATCGCCGACATCCTTCGGGTTGGCGAAGTGCGTCATGCCGAAGCGCCGCCCCCATTCCTCGCGGTCCGGGTTGATGTCGACGCCGACGATCATCTTAGCGCCGGCCAGCCTTGCGCCCTGGATCACGTTGAGCCCGATCCCGCCGAGCCCGAACACCACGACGGTATCACCCGGCTGGACCTTCGCCGTATGCACCACCGCGCCGACGCCGGTGGTCACCCCGCACCCGATATAGCAGCTCGTGTCGAACGGCGCGTCGGTGCGGATTTTCGCCACCGCGATCTCGGGCAGCACGGTAAAATTCGAGAAGGTCGAACAGCCCATGTAATGGAAGATCGGCTGGCCCTTGTAGCTGAACCGCGTCGTGCCGTCGGGCATCAGCCCCTTCCCCTGCGTCGCGCGGATCGCGGTACACAGGTTGGTCTTCTGGCTCAGGCACGACTTACACTGGCGGCATTCGGGCGTGTAGAGCGGGATGACGTGGTCACCGACCGCGACGCTGGTCACGCCCGCGCCCACTTCGCGGACGATGCCGGCGCCTTCATGGCCCAGCACGCTCGGGAACAACCCTTCCGAATCAAGCCCGTCGAGCGTGTAGGCGTCGGTATGGCAGAT
Organism: Sphingomonas sp. R86521; assembly: GCF_042466235.1. Lineage (NCBI taxonomy): Bacteria > Pseudomonadati > Pseudomonadota > Alphaproteobacteria > Sphingomonadales > Sphingomonadaceae > Sphingomonas > Sphingomonas sp. R86521. The sequence goes on from NZ_JAXHBY010000001.1 coordinate 2,228,391, forward strand.
GCCGGTCGCCATGATTTCGACCAGAACCTCGCCCGCCTTGGGGCCTTCCAGGTCGAGTTCGACGATCTCGAGCGGTTTTTTTGCTTCGAAAGCAACGGCGGCGCGGGTTTTCATGGGGGATCGTCTCCTGGCTGCGCGCCTGATGCCGCGTGTCTGCACGAACCGCAACCACCGCGGCGTGCAACCATAACGGCCGCAGAAGGATTATCGCTACAGGCCAAGGAGATGACGCATGACGAAGGCGAAGGACGCAGACCCCAAGAAGGGCGACGAGGTCACCTGGAACAGCCACGGCGGCACCGCGCACGGCAAGGTCGTGAAGAAGCAGACCAGCGATACCACGATCAAGGGTCACACCGTCCGCGCCTCCAAGGATGACCCCCAGTTCATCGTAGAGAGTGACAAGGGCGGCAAGGCGGCGCACAAGGCGGCCGCGCTCAAACAAGCGTGACCAACCGCGCGCGTGCAAAAAGGCATGCGGCGCGAACAGGAAGGAATGCTTATGGCTACAGCTCCCAAGACCGGCGGCATCCACGCCCCCGTACAGCCCTCGCCCGAACTCGCCGAAATCGTCGGCAAGGACAAGCTGCCCCGCAGCGAGGTGATCAGCAAGGTGTGGGTCTACATCAAGGAGCACAACCTCCAGAATCCCGAGAACAAGCGCGAGATTCTGGCGGACGAAAAGCTGAAGAAGGTCTTCGGCCGCGACAAGTGCACGATGTTCGAGATGAACAAGTACATCTCGCAGCACGTCAAGGCGTAAGTCTGTCTGTCGCCAAGCGGCGGCCGTTACCTGGTAACGCCGCCGCTTGATCGACCCGTGCGCCCGGCGTAAACGCCGCTGGCAGTGCCCCCGTAGCTCAGCCGGATAGAGCGACGGTTTCCTAAACCGTAGGCCGCGTGTTCAAATCTCGCCGGGGGCACCAGCTTTTCCAAACAGCGGATGGAGCGTGATCGCCTTCGCGACCACGCGCACCATACCTCACCCGATCAGCGGAACTTGCCGCTCAGCTGCACGCCGATGACGCGCGGTTCGTTGAACACCGCCGCCATGTAGTTCTCGATCACACCCTTGAGGTTCTTCTCGTTGGTGATGTTGCGGGCGAACGCCGCCAGTTCCCACGAATCGTCCGGCGCTGCGTAGCCAACCTTCAAGCCGCCTTCGAAGTTGCCGTTCGCGGTGAACTCCTTGGTCTTGTACAGCACGAACTGCGTATAGCCCTGGATGTTGAAGTCGCCGGCGATGAACACCTTGGCGCCGTTGCCGACCGGCTGGTCGTAGCGTGCGGTCACGTCGACGTTATACTCCGGCGCGTTCGGTAGCGGGTTGCCGTTGATCTGCGCCAGCACCGCGGGCGATCCGAAGATCGTCCGCGTGATCGTCGGATCCTCGACCGTGCAGACCACGACGCCGTTGAGCGCGCAGACCTGCGCATAGACGCGCTTGTCCTTGATCTCGCTGTGCAGCAGGCTGAGGCCCAGGCCCAGCGTCAGGTTGCGCGTCGGCCGCCAGTTGGCCTCGCCCTCGAACCCGTAGGCATCCGCCTTGTCGGCGTTGAACAGCACGCCGTTGCCATTGGCATCGTTGCCGTTCAGCTGGATGTCGCTGACGCGGTAGGCGAAGACGGTGCCGTTCAGCGTCAACGTGTTGTCGAACAGCTTGGTCTTGACCCCCGCCTCCCACGACAGGATCGTCTCCGACTTTGCGGTCGTGAAGTCGGAGTTGAATACCGCCGACCGGCCCTGGATGGTCGGCCCGCGGAACCCGCGCGCGACCCGGCTGTACAGGCTGACGTCGGGGCTGGCTTCGTAGAGCGCGCTGACGTCCCAGCTCGGCTGGGTGTCCTTGAGCGTCACGTCGCGACGGCCGCTGGCGGGATACTGGTTGACGCCCTGCGCGGTCGCCGACGTCTTCAGCAGCTGCGTGCGCTTCTTGTCCTCGGTGATGCGGCCACCGGCCGTCAGCGTCAGTCTGTCGGCCAGCTTGTAGCTGACCTGGCCGAAGCCCGCCCACGAGGTGTTGACGTTGTGGAGCCGGACCCAGTTGTTCGGGTTCGGGCCGACCCCGTTGAGATCGGGACGGACCAGGAAATAGCCGCGCTGATAGAAGTCGGTGATGTCGCGGCTGTCGAAATACATGCCGCCGATCTGCCAGTTGAAGCGATCGCCGCCCGGGCTCGCGAGCCGGACTTCCTGCGTCCACTGGTCGAGGTCGCGGATCTGGCCCTGGCTTTCGCCATAGGACGGACGACCCGCGAAGTTCGCCGCCGCGCCGCCATCGGTATCGCCGCGGCTGAAGCCCGAAGTGGTCTCGTACGCGGTGATCGAGGTCAGGATCGCGGGCCCGAAATCATAGGACGCCCGCGCCGAGCCGCCATAGGTGTTGTAGCTCTGCGGGTTGTCGTTGCCTTCGTCGAGCGAGACCGAACCGCGCGGCTCGTTCTCGACGCTGTTCGAGCCCTTCACCAGCGCACCGCGGTGGAACAGCGTCGAGGTGCCGTCATACCAGCGCGCATGCCCCGACAGGTCGACAGAGAACTTGTCGCCCGGCGTGAACAGCAGCTGCCCGCGGACGTTGCGGTCGTCGAAGCCGCCCATCGCGTTCTTGCGCGGCGTCGACGTGTTGTCGGCGCTGACCCCGGTGAAGCGATTGTCGATGAAGTTCGCGCGGTGCTGGACCAGCGTCGAGATGCGGAACGCCAGCAACCCGTCGATCAGCGGGCCGCCGAAACCGGTGTCGAGGTTGGTCGTGTAGTTGGTCCCGACCGACATCGTCGCACGGCCCTGGAACGTCTGGGTCGGCTTGTAGGTGTCGAACTTGATGATGCCCGCGGTCGTGTTGCGCCCGAACAGCGAACCCTGCGGGCCGCGCAGCACTTCGACCTGCTGGACGTCGTATACCGGGTTCGACTTCAGCACGACATGCTCGAGCACGACGTCGTCCTGGATGATCGACACCGGCTGCGACGCGCCCAGGTAGAAATCGATGTTGCCGAGGCCGCGGATGTAGAAGCGCGGGAAGATGCGGCCGGTCGTGCTCTCGACATAGAGCCCAGGCACGCGTCCCGACAGCGACAGCAAGGTGTCGTCGCCACCCGAGGTGAAGTCGCGCAGCTGGTCGCCGGCGACCACGCCGACCGATACCGGGACCTTCTGGAGGTTCTCGGAACGGCGCTCGGCGGTAACGACGATGTCACCGACGCCGTCCTCTGGTGCTGCAGCCTGCGCGGCACCGGCGTCCTGCGCATGGGCGATGCCGGAACATGCCAGCACGCCAAACGCGCCGGTCAACAGCAAGCTGGTCCGCAAAGCGGCGATCTTGGTCACGAAATTCCCCTTCGGTCGATCTGTAGGATGCCCTGGTCCTGCTGCGTCGTTGGATCGCGCAGCGGTACTCCGCACCCGACGCGCGTAGGACGGAATTGTGACATGTTCGCGGCACGCGGCCGGCGTCCGCCGCGTTTGAGCTGTCGCTGCAATTGGACTATCGCGTGTCATGGATCTGAAGATACTGCTGGTCGAGGACGACGCCCAATTTGCCGAGGCGATGGCGGAGGAATTGCGCGGTTTCGACCATAGCGTGACCGTCGCCGCCGATGGCAGTGCCGCGCTGTCGGCGGTCGACAGCGACTCGTTCGACGCCGTCGTGCTCGACCGCATGCTGCCCAAGGTCGATGGCATCGCGGTGCTGGAGCGTCTCCGCCGCAGCGACATGACGGTGCCGGTAATCATGCTGAGTGCGCTCGGGCGGTCGGTGGAAAAGGTCGAGGGTCTCGAGGCCGGTGCGGACGATTATGTCGTCAAGCCGATCGCCGCGAGCGAACTGAACGCGCGGCTGCACGCAATGGTGCGCGGCCGGCGCTGGACCGCAGGCGGTGGCGACACGCTGCAGGCCGGCGATATCGTCGTCAGCCCGACCCGGTTCCGCGCCTGGCGCGCGGGCGTCGCGCTCGATCTCGGCAAGCTGGAATTCAAGCTGCTCGCCGAATTCGTCGCCAACGCCGACACCGTGCTGTCGCGCGCGATGCTGGTCGAACGGGTCTGGGGGTACGACTTCGCACCGACCACCAATATCGTCGACGTCCACGTCCGCCATCTGCGGATGAAGCTGACCGCGGCCGGCGGCGACGATCCGATCGTGACGATGCGCGGCGTCGGCTACATGATGCGCAGCTGACCCGCATGGTCCCCCGCTCACTGCGATCGCTGACCGCGGTGTTCCTGCTGACGTTCCTGCTGGCGACGCTGGGGACCGGCTTCGCGATCCACCACGCGACGTTGTCGACGATCGAGCGACTGGTCGATCGTCGCATCGCTGCGGTCAACGACGGCGTCGCCGATGCCGCGCATAGCCGCCGCGAGCTGCTAGACCGGATCGATCTCGCCACCCGCCAGCGCGATACCGGCGATATCGGCTTCGTACTGCTCGACGAAAAAGGACGCCGGGTCGGTGGCAACGTCGCACTCCGTCGGCAATTGCCACTGGGGTTCTCGACGCTGCGTGACGACGACCGCATCGTCGGGCTCTCTGCGGGTCGCGCGCTGGTCCGCCGGATCGGCGGCGGCATGACGCTGGTCACGATCGCCGAGACCGAGCCGTTCGATCACTACAACGCCAAGCGGGACCGGATCTACCTGATCGGCTTCGGCTCGATCATCGCAGCCGTGGTCGCCGGACTGGTCGCGTTCGGACTGTTGATCCGGCGGCGGATCGGCGAGATGCGACGGACCGTCGATGCGATCATCGACGGCGACATGCAGCACCGCGTGCCGGTCGATCCGTCGGGTGGCACGTTCGCCGAACAGGCGCAGGCGTTCAACCGCATGCTCGACCGTATCGCCGCGCTGATGGCGGGCATCGGCAGCATCTCGAACGATATCGCCCACGACCTCCGCACCCCGCTCGCGCGGCTGCGCAGCCGGCTCGGCCTGTCGCTGCGTCGCGCCAAGACACCCGAACAGGTCCGCGAGATCGAAGAGGCGATCGCGCTCAGCGACGACCTGCTAGCGATGTTCGCCGCGATCCTGCGTATCGCCGAAGTCGAAGGCAGCGACCGCCGCGCCGCGTTCGCGCCGGTCGACTTGGCTGGGCTCGCGGACGAGATCGCCGCGATGTTGGTCCCGGTCATCGCCGATAGCGGCCGCGTGCTAGCCGTCGGTCCGCTCCCCCCGCTGACCATCGTCGGCGACCGGCACATGCTGGGCCAGGCACTGATCAACCTGATCGAGAACGCGATGCGGCACACACCGGTCGGCACGCGGATTGCCATCCGCCTCGAACCCCATGGCACCGTTGCTCGCGTGATTGTCGCCGACGACGGCCCGGGAATTGCAGTGGACGATCGCGCGCTCGCGTTACGTCGGTTCGGACAGGTCGACACGAGCCGGCACGATGGCGGCCACGGTCTCGGCCTGCCGCTGGTCGAAGCGATCGTCCGGCTACACCGCGGGTCGCTGGCGCTGGAGGATGCGGCGCCAGGGTTGCGCGTCGTGATGGATCTGCCCGCGGGGTAGACGGGACCACCTTTTGACAGCGCCGTGAAACGCAAACGACCCGGGCAAGCGGCCTGCCTGCCCGGGTCGATATTGCGCGCGGGGTTCGTCCTAGAACTTGACCGAAGCTTCCATCCCGTACGTGCGCGGCGCGTTGAAGTTGCCGTAATCGCCCAGCACGTTGCTGATGCTGCCGGCCGAGACGTTGGTGGTCGGTGCACCCGGCAGGCTGTTCGACGGATCGCGACGGAACACATACTGCTCGTTGAACAGGTTGCGTCCCCAGGCCGAGACGGTCAGCTTGTTGCCGTTGCCCACCTGGATATTGGCGAGCGCGACCCGGCCGTTGACCAGGAACGACGCATCCGCCTTGGTCGCGAACTGGTCGAACGCCTGCGTCGCCTGGGCGTAGTTGCCGTCGATGTGGAACTTCAGGTCCAGCGCGCCGACCGGCACAGTATAGTCGATCGCACCGTTGGCGGCGTTGCGCGGCGTGTAGACGATGTAGAAGTTCTGGAACGCCTGGGTCTGCGTCGTGACGCCGGCGGTCGTGACCGAATTGGTGATCAGAACCGGCGGGATCTTGGTGTGCGTATAGGCGTAGCCAACCGAGAGCGTGAGCCCGGTGGTCGGCGTCACGGTCAGGTCAGCCTCGATCCCGCGGATCTTGGTGATTCCGGGTGCGTTGATCGTGACGAGGTTGTTGAAGTTGCCCGTCGAGGTCGTCTGGATCGTGCTGATGTCGACCTGGCTGTTCTTGCGATCCATGATGTAGCCGGCCAGGTTGAGCCGTGCATGATGGTCGAAGAAATCGGACTTCATGCCGATCTCGTACGACTTCACGTCCTCGGGATTGAACGGCACGTAGTTCGCCGTGCGCGAACTGGCGCCGCCCGCACGATAGCCGGTCGCGTATTTGGCATAGAAATGCATCGTATCGCTGGCATCGACCGCCAGGGTCGCCATCGGGTTGAAGCGCTTCCACGTCGCATCGAGCGGCTTGTAGCCGGCAGCAGCAAGCTGTGCCGCGGTCGCGGTGTCATAGTTCAGGTTGCGCGAGAAATGCAGGACGCCCTGCTTCTCGTCACGGGTGTAGCGCCCGCCGCCGGTCAGATGGACCCAGTCAGTGGGATTCCAGGTAAGCTGGCCGTATGCGGCATAGCTCTTCGACCAGACTTCGGACGCGCGATCGATCGAGCGGCAGCCCTGCTGCGAACCGAACCCGCCCGAACCGATGCACGGATCGAGGATGGTCACGACACCCGTCGCAGGGGTGTACTGGTTCGAGTTCGGCGTCGCGGCGTCGTCACCGACATGCTCATTGAAGTAATAAAGACCGCCGACATAGTCGACCTGTCCGACCGTGCCGACCGCCTGGAATTCCTGGCTGAACTGATGCTGGTACAGGTCGGCGAGGCTGTAGCGGCTGAAGTTACACGTCGCCGCGGCGCAATTCTCGATCGGCACGCGGTGCGCGCCGCCGCTGTTGTCCCACTGAGTCGAAGACACGCCGCGCCACGCGGTAATCGAGCGGAGTTCGATCTCTGGCGAGACGTTCCAGTGGATGTTGGAGGTCCAGCCGTGCGTTTTGTCGATGCTCGGCTGCTGCGGCACGCCGATATCGGCGACCTTCATGCGGGTGTTGCCGTTGACGACCACGTTCGACGGCAGCGGACGCACCGCGGCGCCGTTCAGCGTCGTGTAGACCGTCCCCGGCAGCTTGCAGTTCGGCGAGGCCGCCTGCGTACCGAGCGCGCAAGCGTTAGGGTTGTAGTTCAGCAGCTGGCTGTAGAACGGCGAGTTGGCGTCGTAGCCGTTGTCGTAGCTGAAGTCGGCGGTCATGCCCTCGATCGGGTGGATTCGTGCGGTCGCCTTGAAGCCGCGGCGATCAAAGTAGTTCCAGCCCTTCTCACCCTGCAGCGGGTTCTTGGTGGTCGCGCCCTGATACTGGACGACGCCGTCGAGCTTGAGCGAAACGCCGTAAGTTTCGGGCAGGTCGAGCCGAAGCGCGCCGTTATAACCGCCGTAATTGGCGATGCCCGCGGTGGCGCTGCCGCCCCATTTGCCGCTCGGGCCCTTGGTGACGATGCTCAGCGCGCCGCCTTCGGTGTTGCGACCGAACAGCGTGCCCTGCGGACCCTTCAGCACTTCGATGCGATCGACGTCGAACAGCGCGGCGTTCAGGCCGTGCTGGCGACCCAGGTACACGCCGTCGATATAGATGCCGACGCCCTGTTCGCGCGCGGGCTGGTTGGCGTCGAGCGGCACGATGCCGCGGATGCCGATCGTCAGCGCGGTCTGGCGCGCCTCGAACGTTGCGACCCGCAACGACGGCACGGCGCCGTCGGCAAGGTCGTACAGGCTCTGGACGTGGCGATCCTCAAGCGTCGCGGCACTGAGCACGTTGATCGCGATCGGCGTCTTCTGCAGGTTGGTCTCGCGCTTGGTCGCGGTGACCACGACCTCGCCGAGCTGGTTCGGATCGGTGGCGTCGGGAACCGCAGGATCGGGCGCCGTAGCAGCCGCAGGATCCTTGGCCGCCGGTACGTCGCACGCCGCCCAGGCCGGGTGAGCAACCACGACCGACAGTGCAGCGCCGGCTAACAGTCGCAAGCGCAAGCCCGTATTCAACATCGCGATATCCCTTTTCAGGCACCTTTGCCTTGGAGGGCGCGATAAGCGGCGGTTGCTGCGCCGCCGTTACGGTTTTAAGAATCGCGTGTCAGCAGAATTTCATTTTGGCTTAATGTAGCGGTATCCCCGGCGGGTCAGGCGGGGACCATGACGCTCAGCAGATCGTCGACATCGGCGACCGCGAACGCGGTATATTCGTCACCGATCGCATAGGGCAGCAGGATCCGGCGCCCGGACAGCAGCCCACCACAGCTATAGGTCACGTTCGGAACATAGCCGCCACGCTGCTCGGCGCTCGGGAACAGCAGCGGCGACGCGGTGCGCGCCAGCACCTTGGACGGATCGTCCTTGTCGAGCAGGCACGCGCCGATGCAGTATCCGCGGATCAGGCCGACGCCGTGGGTGAACACCAGCCAGCCCTCGTCCAGCTCGATCGGCGATCCGCAATTGCCGAGCTGGACGAACTCCCACGGATATTTCGGCGCCATGATCGGCACACCCGTTTCCCAAGTGAACAGGTCGTCCGATTTCAACAGCCAGATGTTCTCGCTGTCCTGCCGCCCCAGCATGACGAACTTGCCGTCGATCCGGCGCGGAAACAGCGCCATGCCCTTATAGCCGGTCATCGCCCCGTTCAGCGGCCGCATCTCGAACGTGCGCAGGTCGACCCCGCGCAGCATCTCCTGGCGAACCGTTTTTCCATCGAACGCGGTGTAGGTGCCGATCACGCTCCGGACGCCGTCATCGTCGGTGAAGTTGACCAGCCGCAAATCCTCAACGCCCTGGCGCTGGCTCGGCAACACCGGGAAGATCACGGTCTCCGAGACGTGCTGGCTATCGTCGCACTCCAGCCGCACCCAATCATTCTCGGTCCGGTCGATCCGCGGCGGCACGCCGTTGGCGCTCGGCGGATGCACCACCAGCGTATCGCCGGGTCCCCAGATTCCGGTACGGAATGTCACCGACGAGATATGCCCCTCGCCGATGCCGCGCAGCGACAGCAGGAACTGCACGTGACCCTCGTCGTTCGGGACCCCGTCCGTCAGATGGACGATGCTCGGGTTGAACAGCGCAGCGGACTCGAAAGCGTATTCCTGGCTGAAATACGCGCCGATCAGGATCTGCTCCTCCCGGTCCGGCGAAATGTCGCCGATCTCGTCCTTCACTTCTTCATACCGCCGCAGGAAGACCTGCTCGGCGCCGCGGTGGCGCTCGTTCATCGGTTTCGCCAACAACGACAGCATCCGCGTCCGGGCGTCAGGGTCGAGCGCATGCAGCCGCGCCGCGACCATCTCCGGGCGAGGCGGCCGGCCATCGGCAAACGCCGATGGATACGCGAAGTCGAACGGCCGGATCACGGTCCGCGAAGGGTCGGGCTTGAGCTCGATGTCGAGCTTGGTGAACACGTCGGCTGCTTGCATCATGGTCTTGCCGTAGCCGGTCGAACGGCGGTGGGCGAGCGATCTTCATCGCGATCCGAGGAATCGGGTCAGATACCGATCGCGTACAACGCATGATGCGTCAGAATGAACAGCGTCCGACGATCCGCACCCCCGACGACGAGTTGCAACGGGCGGTCCGGCACGTCGATCCGGCGCAGCATCCTGCCGTCGGGACCATAGACGAAGACCTGGCCGTTCGCGACGTACAGGTTGCCGGCCGCGTCCCTCGCGACACTCTCTCCGCCGCGGTCGGCGACCACCTTGAGGTCGGTCACCTGCCCCGCATCGCCGACCAGCCCGCTATAGGTCCGGTTCTCCGATCCGTTGGTCAGCACGATGCGCTCGCCGGGCTTTGCGGTGACGAAGCCATACGCATCGAGCGTATCGGACCACCGCCAGCCCTGATGATCGTCCGGCCCCTGGTTCCAGACGCGGAACGCCGGCAACGCCAGCGATCCGTCGGGTGAGACATATTCCTGCGGCTTGGCCTCGCCCATCTTCTGCGTGAAGAAGTCGGCGATGGTCGGGAACTGGTACGTCGTGGGATCGATCCGGTCGGCGAACTCGCCATTCGCCCATACGTTGACGGGTAACACGGTGGCCGCATCTCGGCGCGGCGTGGTCGTGGTCGGCGCGATGACCCTGACCTCGGCCGGTTTTGCCGGGTCGATGCTGTACACGGTCGCGTCCCGTCCTGCCGACGACAGCACGAGCAGGTCGCCCGACCGATCGACCGCCAGGTTCACCGCATCCAGCGGCGCATCCGCGACGATCGACAAGCCTTCGCCATTCGACCAGCCATGGATCCGCTGAAAGTAGCGATCGATGAAGTACAACTTGCCCTTGGCATCGACCGCACCACCGGCGATCGAATAGAACCCGTCCGCCAGCTTCTCGACACCTGCCGACACCGGCACGGCGGATGCCGTGGCCGCGACGGCGGGTGCAGCTGGAACGTCGAGCTTCGCGAATTCCAGTTCGCGGACCTGTTGCTGGCGGGTCATGTCCTTGATGCTGGTCTCGAACGGATATTTGCTGGCCCGGGTGTACGTGCCGCAGCCCTTGGCGTCGCAGCTCGCAAACCCGCTCTCGGCATTCACATGCACGTTGCGGAAACGGATATCGCCGGACGCATAGAGCTTCACCGCCGCATCCATCGACTTGATCGAACGCGTGACGCGGTAGGCGTGGTAGTTCGCGAACAGGATATTGCGCGAATTGCGCATCTCGGTGGAAATCGCGTTGACGCCGTCGCGCACCTCCTGCTCGGTCTGGGGCGCCAGGAACTCCCAGTTCTCGACGTGATCGAGGGCGATCTCCGCACGGTAATGATGCTCGGCGGACAATTGATACACGTGCCCAGGCGTCTTGGTGTCCGAGACATAGAACCCGGCCGACGCCAGCGTGTTCGGCGACCACAGAGCGGCGAACGTGCCGCCGCCGCCGTCGGTGATCCAGATACTCGGGTGTTGCCCGTCGAAGCGCGCGCGCGGATCGCCGAAACCGATCGGGCTGCCCTTGGTCAGCACGGTGCCGCCACCGCCCTGGATCTTGACGTCGTTGACCATCGACGCTTCGCCGGCCTTCCACAGCAGCGCGGTCGCGCGCGGGTTGACGCCCCCGGTCCAGAGCCCGAGTCCCGAGACGATCGCGTTTCCGCCCTTCGCGCTCTCCAGCAGCGCCTTGGCGCCGCCCACGCCCATATACGCCGGGGTCTCGTCGGGCAAATAGAGGTGCGTCAGGCTCGGGTGCAGCGCGATCAGCACGCTGTCCGGTCGCAGCTTCAGCGTATCGGTGACGCGGTAGCGCCCGATCGGCAGGTACAGCACGCGGTGCGTGTCGATCGCGCGTTGCAGCGCTGCGGTATCGTCGGTGGTATCGTCGCCCTTGACCCCCAGGTCGTGGACGTCTGCCCAGTCGCGGACCGCCGGCAGCGCGCGGATCGCGGGCGCGCGGCGGGCCGGCAACCGTCCGATCGGTGCGATCGACACGTCCGTCGCGTAGTCGCCGATCGTGCCGAGCCCGGCCAGCTTCAGTCCATAGAAGAAGTCGGCGACGCGGTACGTGGCCCCTGCTCCGGCGACGGCTTTCCCGCTGTCTCGGAACCGCGCGAAAATCGGCGTGTTCGACGCCACCGCATTGTCGAAGCCGACCTGCGTGAACACGCTGTTCTCGGCGGACACCACCACGCCAGCCTGCGCGATATTCTCGAACCGGACGTCCTTGCCATACAGCGAATCCGAATAGCCGCGGTCGATCTCGACGCCGACCGGCGCATTGCGGAATGCGACGTTGATCAGCGTCAGGTCGACCTCATGTTCGCGGATCGCGGCATCGCGCTGCCCGTCGAAATCGGAATCGATCAGCGTGAACTGCCAAGCCGGCGAGGTCTTTTCGGTCAGGATGCCATAGCGGCCCCCGAAGAATTTGAGGTCCTCGAATTCGTTGCCCGCCTGATAGACCCCGGCGAGACCCGACCCGATATGGAAGTCGGCGTGGCGGATATAGCCGTGCTGCGCGACGCGGAATCGCACGGCGACCGCCCCGGCATTACCCGCGCCGATCCGGAAATCGACGTTCGACAGCGCGGAATAGAAGGTGCTCGACGTCGCGTCGAAGATGCTCGGATCGAACGGGACGCTGGTGCGCGGTGGCACCGGTGCCTTGCCGACGCGGTACTGGTCTTCGCCGGTGAAGCTGACCATCGCTGCGACACCCGTCCCGAACCCGGCGGCATTGTCGCCTAGCAGGATTTCCGGCCGGGTCGGTCCGACGCCGAAGATCCGCACCGCGGTCCGTACAAAGATCGTCCGGCTGATCCGGTATCGGCCCGACGGCAGGAAGACGATGCCACCGTGGCTGCCAGCCGCAGCGGCATCGATCGCCTGCTGGATCGCGGCGCTGTCGTCGGCGCGACCGTCGCCGACGCCTCGTACGGTGACCGCGAGCGGATCCTTCGGCGCGCTGAGATACACCGAACTCGACTTCGCAAGCGCGGGCGCCGGCAAAAACAACGCCGCGCTGCAGAACAGCCATGTGCCCCGCATCAGAGCGTGCGCAACGACAGCGTCTGCGCGACGATCGCCGCCTGCGTCCGGTTGTGAACGTTCAATTTCCGCATCAGCGCGGTCATGTGGACCTTCACCGTCGCCTCGGCGATGCCGAGGTCATAGGCGATCTGCTTGTTGAGCAGCCCCGAATGAACCCCGCGCAAGACCTTGATCTGCGTCGGCGTCAGCTGCGGCGCCGGTTGCGGTGACGGCGCGCACGCGGAATTCCGATTCGCTTCCATGAGCATCCTCCCAATCATTGGCTCCACCGGTCCGTTCATGCGGATTCGGTTGGACAGGTTTTGAGTATGGCGCCCCTATTTACACCCGATCAAGCCAAATTTGTTGGCAGCGACAAAAAATCTGTCATACAGATCCATGACAGGCGAACACGCCGTCGGACTGCTTTGGAGGGAGCCTGAATGCCGCGAACACCGGTCCGTTACGCTGGGCTGCAACCGACATGGTCGCGGGCATGATCAGCCCCGACATGCGTCTGGTGATCGCCGCACTGGCGGGCATCGCGCTCGCGGTGCTGATGATCGTTCGTGGCCGGCTGCATCCGTTTATCGGCCTGCTGTGTGGCGCCTTCACCGTCGGCCTGCTCGCCGGACTGCCGCTTCCCGACGTCGCAAAGGCTGTGCAAAAGGGCGTCGGCGATATCGTCGGCGGTACCGGGCTGGTTGTCGCGCTTGGCCTTTCGCTCGGCGCGATGCTGCATCTGTCGGGTGCGGCCGCGGCGCTGGCGCGCGGCGCCCTGCGGCTCACGGGTGTGCGGGCCGCGCCCTGGGCGACGCTTGGCATCGCGATCGTGATCGGGTTGCCGCTGTTCTTCGAGACCGGCCTGGTCCTGCTGCTGCCGATCGTCGTCGCCGCGGCGGAGGAAATGGCCGGCGCGAACGATGCCAAGGGCGACGCGACCAAGCTGTCGCTGATCATGCCCGCACTGGCAGGGCTGGGCGTCGTGCATGCGCTGGTGCCACCCCACCCCGGCCCCTTGCTCGCGGTCGAGGCGCTCGGCGCCGATCTCGGTCGGACGATGCTCTACGGCATCCTCATCGCCATCCCCACCGCGATCATCGCTGGTCCGGTGCTCGCCAGATTCACCACGCGCGGCGTGCGTCTGGCGCCGTCGGTGACCGCCGAAGCCAGGCTCGATATCCCGGCACCGCCGCTGGGCCTGTCGCTGCTGATCGTGCTGCTGCCCGTCCTGATGATCGCGACCGGCGAGCTGGGCCAGATGGCTCCCGCACTGAAAGGGACCGCCTGGCTTGTCGCCGCAAGCAATCCGGTCGTCGCATTGCTGCTCACCAACCTGCTGGCGTTGCCCCTGCTGTTCGGCCGCCGGCTGCGCGACGCCGCGATCCAGGATGCGGTGTGGCGCGAGACGATGGCATCGGCGGGCGCCATCCTGCTGGCGATCGGGGCGGGCGGCGCGCTGAAGCAGGTGCTCGTCACCGCCGGGCTGTCCGACCTGCTGGCGCGCACCGTGATGATGTATGCGATCTCGCCGCTGCTGCTCGGATGGCTGGTCGCGGTCGGCATCCGCCTCGCCGCCGGCTCCGCGACCGTCGCGACGATCACCGCGGTCGGGATCATGCCGGGAGTCGTTGCCAGTTCCGGCGTGTCGCCCGAACTGGTCGTGCTCGCGATCGGCGCTGGCTCGGTGTTCTTCAGCCACGTCAACGATCCCGGCTTCTGGCTGGTCAAAAGCTATGTCGGCACCAGCACCGCGGACACGTTCCGCACCTGGTCGTTGCTGGAGACCACGATCTCGGTGGTCGGCCTCGCCCTGGTCATGGCGCTCAGTCATGTCATTTGATCGAAGGCCGCACCAATGACCGAGGAACGGCTCGCCGACCGCGCCTATACCGCGATCGTCCGCATCATCATCGACGACGGCCTCGCGATCGGCGACCGTCTGCCCGCCGAGGCGCAGCTGGCGGCGACGTTCGGCATGTCGCGGACGATCGTACGCGAGGCGCTGGCGCGACTCGCCTCCGACGGCATCGTCCAGGCGCGGCGCGGCGCCGGATCCTACGTCACGCGCCGGCCCTCCGAACGGCTCGGCACGCACATGTCGATGGATGGGCTCGCGACCACGCTCGGCACCTACGAGGTCCGCTTCGTACTGGAGGCCGAGGCCGCGCGGCTGGCTGCGCAACGCAGGTCGAACCGCCAACTCGAGGAAATCGAGCGGGCCCTGGAAGCGCTACGCACCGCCCTGCTCTCCAACGCGCCCGCGCATGACGAGGACTGGCTGCTGCACCGCGCGATCGCCGAGGCGACTGCCAACGCCGCGTTCCTGCCGGTATTCGACCATCTGGGCGAGGACGTGATGCGCATCCTGCGCGCCGGCGTCGACATCTCGCGGTCACGCCCGCCCGAGGTAATCAAGGCGATGATGGACGAGCATGATGCGATCGTCGACGCGATCCGCACGCAGGATGCCGATGGCGCCGCGCTCGCGATGCGCTGGCATCTGTCGCAGGGGCGCAAGCGGCTGATGCCGTGACCGCTTCAGCGCGTGTCCGGCCCCTCGATCCACGCCAGAACCTGCGCGCACAACACATCCGGCGTGCGTGCCGCATCCAGTATCAAAGCGCGCTCGCCGACACCGGGTCGCTCGAGCGTCGCCAGCTGGCTGCCGAGCAGGCTCGCCGGCATGTAATGGCCGGTGCGGGTTTCGAGGCGTCGGGCCAGTTCGTCCGGTCGGGTATCGAGCAGCGCGAACGCCAGCGGAACGTCCGACGCCGCCTGGAGGCGCTCGCGATAGCTGCGCTTCAACGCCGAACACGCCGCCACCGCGATGCCGGTCTCTGCCGACGCCGTGCCGATCGCCGCACCCAGCCGGTCGAGCCACGGCCAGCGATCGCTGTCGTCGAGGGCGTGCCCGGCGTGCATCTTGGCGACGTTGGCGGCGGAGTGATAATCGTCGCCCTCGATCAGCGGACAGCCGAGCCTGCTGGCCAACGCGGACGCCAGCGTCGACTTGCCGCTTCCGCTTACCCCCATCACGACGATCGCGCGGCGACCATCCGTCTTTCGCTCTGCCTGCACCGATCGACTTTCGCTTCGGCCGCACGGCCATGTCTGTGGGGAACGCTATCGCGCCGCGTCACGCGCTTGACCATTACGACCTTTGTCGCGGTCGCGATAACGCGCGGCGCCGCCTATGCCTATCGTCGGCGTAAACCGCCGCGACTTTCGGGAACGGATCGACAGCCATGACAGCCACACGCGCGACGCGCATCGCAGCCGCCCTGCTGGCCAGCGTCTCCACGGCGGCGATCGCCGCACCCTCCCGTTCGGTATTCGGCTCCGCACCCGCCGATCCGCGCGCCGTCACCGTCGTCGCGCGCGGCGACGGCGTCACCGACGATGGCCCAGCGATCCAGCGCGCGATCGACACGGCGGCGGCAAAGGGCGGCGGCGCCGGAGGGGGGGGCATCGTGTTCCTGCCCGCCGGCCGCTACCGGATCACGCGCACGCTCTTCATGTGGCCGGGCGTCCGGCTGTTCGGGGTCGGCCGCACCCGACCGGTGTTCGTGCTGGCCGCGGCGACGCCAGGATTTCAGCGCGGCGTCGGCAACATGGTGTTCTTCACCGGCAACCGCCCCGCCGCCGAGGGACCCGACCGCGGTCCGGTTCCCGTGCCGGTCCCGCCGCCGACCAGCGTCCCGTTCGACCCCGGAATCGCCGACGCCAATTCCGGCACCTTCTATTCGGCGATGGCGAACGTCGATTTCGAGATAGGCGAAGGCAACCCGTCGGCGACCGCGGTGCGGTTCCACGCCGCGCAGCACGCCTATCTCAGCCATATCGATTTCCGCCTCGGCTCCGCGCTGGCCGGAATCTACCAGGTCGGCAACCTCGGCCAGGACCTGCGCTTCTTCGGCGGTCGCTACGGCATCCTTACCGAGAAGCCGTCGCCGGCCTGGCCCTATACGCTGCTCGATTCGACCTTCGAGGGGCAACGCGACGCCGCGATCCGCGAGCATGAGGCAGGGCTAACGCTCGTCAACACGGTGTTCCGCAACGTGCCCGTCGGGATCGAGATCGACCGTGGCTATGGCGATTGGTTGTGGGGCAAGGACGTCCGCTTCGAAAACGTCGCGAAGGCCGGCGTCGTGATCAGCAACGAAGGCAACGCCTATACGCAGATCGGGTTCGACAACGCCGTCGCGTCCGGCACGCCGGTATTCGCGAGCTTCCGGGACAGCGGCAAAACGGTCGCGGGCCCGGCGCCGCGCTACCGCGTCCGCGAATTCACCCATGGCCTGACACTGCCCGCGCTTGGCACCACCGGCAGCATCGCGACCCGCATGGACGCCGCGCCGATCGCGACCCCCGCCCGCCCCCGCGACCCTGCGATCCGTGCGCTGCCGCCGGTATCGGCCTGGACCAACGTCCGCAGCCTGGGCGTCCGCGGTGACAATGCGACCGACGATACCGCCGCCATCCAGCGCGCGATCGACACTCACCGCGTGCTATATTTCCCGGCCGGCTTCTACCGCGTCACCGACACGCTGACACTGCGCCCCGACAGCGTCCTGATCGGCCTGCACCCGAGCATGACGCAAATCGTCCTGGCCGAGGACAGCCCGGCCTATAGCGGCATCGGCAGCGCGAAGGGCTTGATCGAAAGTGCCAAGGGCGGCGCCGCGATCGTGTCGGGCCTGGGCCTTTCCACCGGCGGCAGGAACCCGCGCGCGACCGCCTTGCTGTGGCGCGCGGGCGCGATGTCGCTGGTCGACGACGTCAAGTTCCAGGGCGGTCACGGCACCTTCCTCGCCGATGGCAGCCGCGTCGATCCCTACAATGCCGACCACACCGCCGATGCCGACCCGGCGAAGCGCTGGGACGGGCAATATGCCAGCCTTACCGTCACCGATGGGGGCGGTGGCACCTTCAACGGGCTGTGGACGCCGAACACCTACGCGCAGTCCGGGATGCACGTCTCGAACACCAGCACGCCCGGCTATGTCTACCAGATCTCCGCCGAGCATCACCGCCGCGCGGAAATCGTGCTCGACGGCGTGCGCAACTGGCAGTTCCTGGCGCCGCAGACCGAGGAGGAGGCCGGCGAAAGCCGCACCGCGGTGGCGCTGGAAGTGCGCAATTCGCGCGACATCCTGTTCGCCAATTTCCACGCCTACCGCGTCACCCGGTCGCTCGAGCCCGCCCCCGCTGCCGTGACGCTGTACGGGTCGACTAGCATCCGCTTCCGCAACGTCCATGTGAACGCCGAGAGCGGCTTCTCCACCTGCGACGCCATTGGCTGCGGCACTTATCTGCGTGCCAGCAAATACCCGTATGAGAACGCGGTCCGCGACGTCACCCACGGGCTGGACGTGCGCGAACGTGAATTCGCGGTGCTCGACGTCACCGATGCTCCCGCCCCGCCGCCTGCCCCGACGCTGGCGCCGGTCCGGAAAGTCGCGGACGGATTCTATTCGCTGGGCGGCGGCGTGGTCGATGCGGCGGGCAAGCTCTACTTCGTCGATCGCCAGTTCCAGCGCATCCATAGCTGGTCGGAGAAGGACGGCCTGTCGATCGTCACCGATGCGCCGCTCGATCCGGTCAACCTCGCGATTGATCGATCGGGCACGCTGATGGTGCTGTCCTCGGCAGGATCGGCCGGGACCGTCTACGCGATCAAACCCGCGGCGCCGCAGACCGTGCAGGTCATCCCCGCGACTCCCGCTGCGGCTCGGGATGGCGCCCGCATCGCTCTCCCGAGCAGTGTCTGGAACAACGGCGAATTCCGCGATCAATACGACCCCGCCACCGACCATTTCACGACCCTCGCCGAGATGTTCGCGCGCGACGCTGCGGCACCCAAACCGCTGAACTACGTCTCCCCCGATGGCAGCCTGGTCCTGCCCGCCTATCGCGTCTGGCAGCAGGGACCGGCCGATCACCGCGGCTGGCGATTCTCGGATACGCTCGACACCTACGGCCTGATCACCGGTCGCGTCGGCGATCGCGTCCATGTCGCCAACGGTTCGGAGGATCGCACCTACAGCGCCATGTTGGGCACCGGCGGCACACTGACCGACCTGCGCCCGTTCGCCCCCCGCGGCGGCGAGAGCGTCGCGACGGGGCCCGACGGCCACGTCTACATCGCCAACGGCCAGGTCTTCGCCTACGCCCCGGACGGCCGCGAACTCGGCCGCATCGATGTGCCGGATCGCCCGCTGCAACTGCTGTTCGGCGGACCGGACGGACGCTCGCTCTTCATCCTGACGCACCACGCGGTGTACGTCGCACGGCCCTGACGACTGCGACCTTGGTCGTAGATGATAACGTCACCAACATCCGGTACAACACCCATCAGGAACGCGCGGCCAAGCCCATAAACGGCACCCCGCGCGCAAGAAGGGGATGTGACGATGGGTATGCGCAATCGACGGTTCGCCAACGGTATTCGCGGCAGTGCGACGAGCCTCGCCGTCCTGGCGACCGCGCTCGCCGGTACATCTGCGTTGGCCCAGATCACGCCCGCTCCCGACGTCCCCGCCGCCACCCGGTCGGCCGACCCCGCGGCGCCCGACCAGCTGATCCAGTCGCCGACCGCCGAAACCGACCGCACGGCGTCGGCGGCGGACGTCGTCGTCACCGGTACGCGCATCACGTCGAGCGGCTACAACGCCCCGACCCCGACGACCGTGATCGGCGAGGACCAGATCCTCAAGAACGCACAGCCCAACATCTTCACCGCGATCGCGCAATTGCCCTCGCTGCAGGGCTCGACCGGAACCTCGACCGGCACGTTCAGCACCTCCAGCGGAACGCAGGGCCTGAGCTCGTTCTCGCTCCGCGGCCTCGGCCCGATCCGCACCCTGACCCTGCTCGACGGCCAGCGCGTCGTCGGCGCCAACGTCACCGGCGTGCCCGACATCAGCATGTTCCCGCAGCTGCTGGTCAAGCGCGTCGACGTCGTCACCGGCGGCGCATCGGCATCCTACGGCTCGGACGCGGTCGGCGGCGTGGTCAACTTCATCACCGACACCCGCTTCACCGGGTTCAAGGCGAACGTCCAGGGCGGCATCACCAATTACGGCGACGACAAGCAGGCGCTGGTCCAGGCTGCGTTCGGCACCGCACTGTTCGGCGACCGCCTGCACCTGATCGTCAGCGGCGAATATGACGACGAAGACGGCGTCGGCCCAGGCGATTTCGGCACCGATCTCGCCAAGGGTCGCAACTGGTACCGCGCCACCACGCTGGTCAACACCGGCCAGACCAACAACGGCCTGCCGCAGTTCAACTACCGCGATTATGCCCAGCCCTACCAGTATGCACGCTACGGCCTGATCAACAACGGCCCGCTGCAGGGCATCGCGTTCGACCAGAACGGCGCGCCGTACAATTTCAACTATGGCTCGAACGGCCGCCCGACCGGCACCGGCGGCGTCACCAACTGCTTCCCCGCCAACAGCTTCTGCGTCGGTGGCGACCTGTCGGGCGCACCCGGATCGGGCGCATCGCTCAAATCCTCGCTCGAACGCCTCAACGGCTTCGGGCGGATCGGCTTCGATTTCGCCGACAACAACGAAGCCTATGTCACGGTCAACCTCGCGCAGGTGAAGACCAGCAACCAGCCGAGCCCTGGCTACAACCGCCCGAACCTGACCGTACAGTGCGCCAACCCCTATCTGCCGCAGTTGGTGCGCGACCGGTGCGCTACCGCGGGCATCACGCAGTTCAACTTCGGCACCAGCAACGGCAACTTCCCCGACCCGCTGGTCCAGACCGACCGCCGCCAATACCGCTTCGTCGGCGGGCTGAAGGGCAAGTTCGACATCGGCAGCACGCCCTGGTCCTACGATGCCTATTACGAACATGGCATCACCCTGGCGGCGATCGACGTCGACAGCACCGTGCTGCAACCCCGCTATGTCGCAGCGACCAACGCGATCACACTCAACGGCGCGATCGTCTGCGCCGATGCGGCCGCGCGCGCGACCGGGTGCCAGCCGATCAACGTCTTCGGCGGCGCGCAACCCTCGTCGGCCGCGCTGGCCTATGTCACACCGGCGAACGGCCCGCTTCAGCGCACCAAGCTGACGCAGGACGTCGCCAGCCTCAACTTTTCCGGCGAACCGCTCAAACTTTGGGCCGGCCCGCTCGCGGTCGCATTCGGCGGCGAGTATCGCCGCGAATTCTACCGCGTCCACGGCGATCCGTATGGCGCCGGTGTCACCACCGTCAGCCCCAACAGCACCGCCTATCCAGCCGATCCGCTTCTCAATTCCACGCTGGGCAGCAACTGGGCGGCAGGCAACTACAAGAACGGCCGCGGCAAGTACGACGTGTACGAGGGCTTTCTCGAACTCAACGTACCGCTGTTCGACGGCAAGGGCATAGGTCGCGCCAACCTCAACGGCGCGGGCCGCGTGACGCATTACAGCACATCGGGCACGATCTGGGCGTGGAAGGTCGGCGGTACCTGGGACACGCCGCTGGACGGCATCCGCCTGCGCGCCGTCACGTCGCGCGACGTCCGTGCGCCGAACCTGTCCGAACTGTTCGCCGCACCGACCGTCACCACGTTGCCGAACTTCACCAATCCGTTCCCGCCGGGCGGCGGCGTGCAGGCGTTCCAGAACACCGTCGGCAACCCCAACCTGAAACCCGAAATCGCGCGCAATACCGAACTCGGGATCGTCCTGTCGCACCCGTCATGGGCGCCGGGCCTCGGGCTGTCGTTCGACTACTACAAGATCAAGCTGGACGGGGTCGTCTCGACGCTGTCGCCCGACCAGATCGTCCGGTTCTGCTTCGAGGGCAACCAGGCGTTCTGCGGCGGCTTCGTGCTCAACAGCCCGGTCCAGGGCGGCAACTTCATCAACGTCCAGCCGTTCAACCTCGCCTCGTGGAAGACCAGCGGGTTCGACATCGAAGCGAGCTATCAGTGGAAGCAGCCACTCGGCATCCCCGGCAACTTCACGCTCCGCGCGCTCGGCACGCATGTGAAGGAATTCCTCGTCGACGCCGGCATCGCGGGCGTGAGCGTCGTCGACCAGGCCGGTGCCAACAACGGCGCCACCCCCAACTGGAAATGGCTGGCGACGCAAAGCTACGACAACGACGTCTTCAGCATCAACCTGCAGGAGCGCTGGTTCTCGGACGGAGTGTTCGGCAACCAGTATGTCGTCTGCACCACCGGGTGCCCGGCCTCGACCGCCAACAACCCGACAATCGACTATAACAAGATGAAGGGCGCGTTCTACTTCGACCTCGGCGGTTCGGTGAACGTGACCAAGCAGGTCAGCCTGTTCTTCAAGGTCGACAACGTGTTCGACCACGACCCCGAGCCCGCCCCGCAGACCAACACCGGCCTCGACGTCAACCCTGCGCTCTACGACACGCTGGGTCGCTTCTACCGCGCCGGTGTCCGGGCACGGTTCTAGAACGTCGCCCCCCTGCCCCGCCACCGCGATCGCTTCGTCCGATAGGACGAGCGACGCGGGGGCGGGTTCGCGACGATGGGCGGCCGCGTCGCTGCTCGATTGACGGACTTTTCGCCTCACCCTATGGCTCGGGCGACGCCGGCTTAGCTCAGTTGGTAGAGCACCTGATTTGTAATCAGGGGGTCACGGGTTCGACTCCTGTAGCCGGCACCAGCGTCTCCGACATTCCGCGTGGCGAAAACCAGGGGTTTGGCCTCCCAATCAGGGTGCGTCCGCAGACGTTTTCCGTCCAGCCGCACGACAGAGTTCGGCAACTCGTTATATTCGGGCGACTTAATCGACTAGTCCGCAGCCCCGCAGAATAATAATCGTGCGCGCTTGTATGATACATTGTACACTTCCCAAATCGTGATATGTCCCGTCACAGCATGAGACGTCCACGCAAGTTGGCCGCACGTGCTTCATCTAGAGGGGATGTTCCGTGAAGCTAAAGTTGCAGGCCGTATTCATGACCGGCGCTTCGGTGCTGAGCCTGTCGCCAGCGCTCGCACAAACCGCGCCCGCCGCCGATAGCGCCATGACACCGGTTACTCCCGCCGAGCCGCAGGTCGCCGACGAGCCGGGAACCGACGACGTCATCGTCACCGGGTTCCGCAAATCCTATATCGACGCGTTGCGCATGAAGCGCACCGACCAGGGCATCTCGGACAGCATCTCGTCGGACGGTCTCGGCCGCTTCCCCGACCTCAACGTCGGCGAAGCGCTGCAGCGCGTCCCCGGCGTGCAGATCAACCGCGAAGCCGGATCGCGCGACGCGACCGTCAATCTGCGGGGCCTGCCGGGTACCTATGCCCGCTACACCATCAACGGCCAGGCGTTCGCAGACCCGATCCTCGACGGCTCGACCCCGCTCGGAGCCTTCAACGCCGACGTCTTCACCGCGATCGCGGTCAAGAAGACGATCGCGCCGAGCGACCAGGCCGGCGGCCTGTCCGGCATCATCGATCTCCAGATCGCCCCTGCGCTCGGTCGCAAGGACGGCGGCTTCTTCAAGATCGCGGACGAATACAACACCCTCGGCAAGCTCAGCAGCCCGGCGATCACCGCGGGCTACAACGCGCACATCACCCCCAACCTCGCGGTGTTCGGCGTCGTCGCCTACAAGAAGGAGCGGTTCCGCCGGGACACCATCTTCTTCAACGCCTATTCGCCGCTGTCGCCGACGACGACGCCCAATTTCGGGCAATATGCCGATTATTATTCGCCGTTCAGCGCCACCGGCACCTGCCCGTCGGGCAAGGTCTGCGCCGCAACCGGCACCGGCGCGAAGGGAACCACCGGCGTGTTGTTCGCATCCGACCAGCGCCAGTCGGTCAAGTTCAACGAAGGTGACCTGTTCACCGCCGCGGGCGGCGCGGAATGGAGCCCGACCGAGACGTTGCGCGTGGGCGTAACCGGCTTCTACACCAAGCGCAGCCTCAAGAACAATCGCACCGACCTGTTCGAGGTCGACATGCGGTCGAACCTCGCGGTCATCAGCCCGACCGGTGCACCGGTGATCCAGGGTGACGGCAACGCGTACGTCAACGGTCTCACCTATTCGAACGTCCAGATCAACGACTCCGTCCGCGCCGAGCCGCTGCTCGAGAAAATGTGGGACGGCATCGCCACCGCCGAATGGAAGAACGACGGCTGGCGCATGTCGGGCACGCTGACCAATTCGCGCGGCGAGAACAATTCGGTCCAGACCCAGATCGATCTGCGCAACCTGCCGCGCGCAGGCGGCAACGGCACCAGCGGCGCGTTCAATTCGGGTGGCGCATCGATCGACGACTATCAGCTCTCGCTGAACCGCACTCCCGCGGTCGTGATCCCGGCCGGACCCTATACGTGGAGCGCGGGCAACCAGCCGACCCAGATCGCCGCGAATGGGGACCAGCTGATCGTCGCCGGCAGCTCGGGCTATGGCCTCAACCGCTTCAAGGCCGCGCAGGGCGAGATCGAGCGCGACATCGGCATCCCGCTGCTCAAGTCGATCCTGATCGGCGGCCGCTACGAGCATCTGACCTATACGTCGCGCGGCTACCGAACGAGCGCGAAGGGCGTGCAGACGCAGAACATCGATGCTGGCTTCCTGGGCGGCACCCCATACGCGGACGACTTCTTCGGCGGCGACGTATCGGGCGCGCTGTCGGGCTGGCCAGTGCTAGATTACGGCCATATCCTGTCGCGACTGCAGCCAGTCACCGCCGCGCCCGGCGACGTCGTCACCCCGACGGGCTGGATCAACGATCCGACCAACGCCGCCTATGCGCTTTATAATTTCTCCGCGCGCAACAAGATCGCAGCCGGTTACGGCCAGGCCAATCTAGACTTCCACATCGGCAGCGTCGCGTTCAGCGGCTATGCGGGCGTGCATTACGAACATACCGACCAGCTGATCAACGCGCAGTCGAAGCAGGTCGGGCCAGGCGGCAGCATCGTCTACGTGCCGCAGCAGTTTCGCCAGAAATACAGCAACTGGCTGCCGTCCGCCTATCTGACCGCCGAGTTGAGCGAAAAGCTCGTGCTACGCGGCGCCTATTACGAAGCCTTCGTCCGGCCGCAACCGCGCAACCTGACGCCGTCGACCACGGTCAGCACCAATTCGACCGGCTATGCGATCCAATATGGCGGATCCGACCTGAAACCTTATTCCGCCAAGTCGCAGGACCTGTCGCTCGAATGGTATAACCGCCCCGGCGGGCTGTTCGCGATCGCGGGATACCGCAAGGTGATCCGCAACCTGATCTCGCCCGAGACGCGGCTGTCGCGGCTGTGCCCTGCGGATGCGAGCGCGTTCGGGCTGGGCCAGCTGACCACGGTCGGCACCACCTGCTACAGCAACCTGCTCGTCAACGGCCAGCCCGCGATCGTCACCGCGAGCGGCAGCTTCAACCAACCCAACCCGATCACCGTCACGGGTCTGGAAGTCACCGCGCAGCAGAACCTCGACTTCCTCCCCGGTCTGCTCCGTAATCTCGGCGGACAGGTCAACTATTCCTACACCAAGATTTCGGGCACCAACGCCGACGGCACCAAGTCGGTGTTGCCCGGCGTTTCGAAGAACAACATCAACCTGATCGGATACTACGAAAGCCCGTTGATCGGTCTGCGCGTGATCTACACCTGGCGTGACAAATATTCGCTGGTCGGCGGCAACAGCTTCACCGGCGGGGCAAGCTTCGTCGCACCACGCGGGCAGATCGATTCCTCGCTGTCGCTCAAATTCTCGGAGCGCTATTCGCTGTCGCTCGACGCGTTCAACCTGCTCAACGCCAAGCGTATCCAGTATCAGGTCGTGCAGGATATCCCGCGCCAGGCGGACTTCGACGGCCGCACCTTCACGCTCAGCTTCCGCGGCTCGTTCTAGGACCAGTGATGATGAACACGCGTATCAGGACGGCGATCGCGGTATCGCTGGCACTCGCCGCCCCGGTCCTTGCGCAGGCCCCGATCCCGCCCGCCCCGGCCTCCGCGCCGGAGATCAGCGCGATCGACCGGGTCTGGGCCGGTCAGAGTTCGCGGTTCGCGCTGAGCGTGACCGCGGCGCGGATCTTCGTCGCCTATTACGACGCCAACCGCCAGCTGACCGTCGCCTCCCGCCCGCGGCAGAGTAACGACTGGGTCTATCAAAAGCTCGACAGCTGGGTCGGGTGGGACAGCCACAACTACATCGCGATGGCGATCGACGACGCCGGGCAGCTCCACGTCGCCGCCAACATGCACCGCGACCCACTGGTCTATTACCGCAGCCGGATCGCCGGCGACGTCCGCACGCTGGTCCGCGAACCGGTGATGGCGGACGCGAAGCTGGAACGCAGCATGACCTATCCGATTTTTCTGCGCGGGGCGGACGGACAGCTCGTCTTCAAGTATCGCGACGGCGGCAGCGGCAACGGCAACGAGATCTACAATATCTACGACACCGCCAAACAGACGTGGCGGCATCTGCTCGCGACGCCGCTGACCGATGGCGAGGGACAGCGCAACGCGTATTTCGTCGGACCCGTGCTCGGCCCCGACAAGCTGTTCCACATCGCCTGGGTCTGGCGCGAGACGCCGATGGCCGAGACCAACCACGACCTGTCCTATGCACAGAGCCGCGACCTGGTGCACTGGCAGCGCTCGGACGGCACGCCACTAAAGCTGCCGATCACACTGAAGACCGCCGAAATCGTCGATCCGGTGCCGGTCGAGGCGGGCATGATCAACAACAACACCGTCATCGGATTCGACCCCGCAAGCGCGACGATGATCACCTTCCACAAGTTCGATGCCGCCGGGAACACGCAGATCTACGTCGCGCGGCGCGAGGCGAAACGCTGGCGGATCGCGCAGGTCAGCGACTGGCGCGGCTTCCGCTGGGATTTCCGTGGCGGCGGGTCGCTCGACAGCCGGCTGTTCGTGTCCGGCGCGGTACCCGTCGGCAACGATCGCATCCGCGTCTCGGTCGTCCGCGACGGCAAGCCGATCGACTTCCTGCTCGACGCGGCCACGCTGAAGCGGATCAGCGAGACGCCCGGCAGTTCGCTCGCCGAGCGGCTGGCGCCCTCGATCGCGGTTCCGCCCGGTATGACGCTGAATACCGCGGAAGATGCCGCAGGGTCCGGCATCGCGCTGGCCTGGCCGACGTTGCCGCCGCACCGCGACCTGCCCAGCCACGACATACCCGACCCCACCGTGCTCCGGCTGGTGATGCCCGCCGACCCCAAAAGTCCCTGAAGGCACGGACAAAGGCTGTCGCTCGCGCGCCAAACCCGCCAAGGGGGCGCGATGTCGCGTTATCTGCTCCTGCCCGCCCTCCTGTTCCCCTGGTCCGGCATCGCCGCCGGCCAAACAACGGCGGATGCCGCCCCTGAAATCGTCGTCACCGGCCGCGGTCTCGACGCAGCACCGGGTGACCGCGCCTACGACATCGTCACGATCGACCGGGACCGCATACAAGCGAACGCCAGCAGCCGGCTCGAAAGCATCCTGTCGGACGTCGCCGGGCTACAACAGTTCCGCCGGTCGGATTCGCGCTCGGCCAACCCGACCAGCCAGGGCATCAGCCAGCGCGGGATCGGCGGCAACGCCTCAAGCCGCGCGCTGCTGATACTCGACGGCGTGCCACAGGCCGATCCGTTCGGCGGCTGGGTCGCGTTCCCCGCCTATGCCAGCGGTCGGCTCGGCCGGATCCGCGTCACCCGCGGCGGCGGCAGCGGCTATCAAGGTCCGGGCGCGCTCGCCGGCACGGTCGAACTCGACAGCGCGACGCCCGATCAACTGACGCCGCTGTCGGGCAGCGTCGCCTATGGCAGCCGGGATGCGGTCGACGCGCAGGGCACCGCGGCGCTGGTCCGCGGTGACGGATTCGCCACGCTTTCGGGGGCCTATGCCCGCGGCGACGGCTTCACCCCGACGGTTGCCGAAAACCGCGGACCGGTCGATCGGCCGGCGCCGTACGAGCAGGCATCGGGCGCAGTCCGGACCGTGATCGGGGTCGGGGCGAAAACCGAAGTGCAGGTCAACGCCAGCGCCTTCACCGACACCCGCGACCGCGGCGTCGACTTCACGACCAACACCAGCACCGGCGCGGACGCCAGCATCCGGCTCGTCGGACGCGGTCGCTGGGGCTATTCCGCGCTCGCCTATCTGCAGACGCGCAGCTTCGCGAGCAGCTTCAACAGCGTCAACGCCGCGCGCACCACCGTCACCCAGTCGCTCGACCAGTACAACACCCCCGCGACCGGTCTTGGCGCACGCTTCGAAATCCTGCCGCCGCTCGGCGAGTCCATCACGCTGCGGCTGGGCGCCGACATCCGCGACGTCAGTGGCAAGACGCAGGAATTGTTCACCTATGTCAGCGCGCTGCCGACCCGGCGGCGCCAGGCGGGGGGCAGCACCCGCACCACCGGACTGTTCGCCGATGGCAGCCTGGTCGCGGGCGACTGGACCTTCAGCCTCGGCGGCCGCGTCGACTGGTGGCGGATCGAGGGCGGCTATCTGACCGAACGGACGCTGACCGGCCTCGGCGCGCCCTTGACCAATTTCGCCTATCCGGACCGTGACGGCAGCGAGGCGACCGGCCGCGGCGGGATCGCTTGGCAGGTCGTCGACGGCGTCACGCTGCGGACCGCGGCGTATCGCGGCTGGCGGCTGCCGACGCTCAACGAGCTCTACCGTCCGTTCCGCGTCGGCAGCGATGCGACCTTCGGCAACGCGGCGCTGGCGCCCGAGCGGCTGGAAGGCGTCGAGGGCGGCATCACGCTCACCCCCGCCCGGTCGGTCGCCATCGCCGCGACCTATTTCTACAACCGGCTGCAGGATGCGATCGCCAACGTCACCACCGCCACGCCGCCGCAGGTGCTGCCCGGCGTCACCACCTATCGCATCCGCCAGAACCTCGACGCGATCCGCGCACACGGCTTCGAACTCGACGCATCGTGGCGTCCGGGGCCGATCGGGCTGCAGGCGTCGTGGTCGCACACCAACTCGACCGTCGACGGCACCGGGATCGCTGCCGCGCTAGATGGCCTGCGCCCGGCGCAGACCCCGCGCGACCAGTTATCGGGGACGATCGACGCCCATTACCGCGGCGCCACACTATCGACGACCCTGCGCCATATCGCCCGGCAGTTCGAGGACGACCAGAATATCCGCGTGCTGGCCCCGGCGACGACGCTGGACGCCTATGCCGCACTGCCGATCGCGGGCGGCGTAGTCGTAGAACTGCGCGGCGAAAACCTGTTCGACGCGCGCGTAGAGGCCGGGGTCACCGGCGCCGGGATCGTGGAACGCGCTACGCCGCGGACGCTATGGGCTGGTCTGCGATACGCCATGAAGTAAGCCCGGCCGCGACCTAGTGCAGCATCCGCTCCATCATGCCGATCAGGTTCGATGCGGCATAGGGTTTGGGCAGGAAGACACAGTCGGACGGCAGCGTCAGGTCGGCGCCGAGACAATGCCCCGACGTAACGATCAGACGTATCGGCGGCCACCGCAACCGGACGCACGCCGCAAGCCTGTCGCCCTTCATCGACCCGGGCATGTCGACGTCGGTGAATACCAGCCCGACGTCCGACCGCGTTTCGAGGATGCGGACCGCCGCGTCGGCGTCGGCCGCCTCGATCGCGACGAACCCGGCATCCTCGACGATATCGACCGCCAGCATCCGCAACAGCGGCTCGTCCTCCACCACCAGCACGGCGGCCTGAACGGCGGGGTAGGTCGATTGCTGTGTCACGTTGATCCTTTGGGGATCCGTCCGTCGGAGGGGCTCGGTACCGACGGATATCGGATCCGTAAAAGGTTAACGCGACTAAGTCTCTGACGTTCCGGGAAAACGGTTCTGGATGTTCCGACGCCCCCGATCGACGATATCAATCCGATCCGACCCATATCGGAACACCCTGCAGGCGTTCGCCGACCCGCTCGCCCGACGCCAGCGCGGTATCGCCCCACCAGTCGGCAGGAAAGCTGCCATCCTCGCGCCCGGCAAGTACCGCCGCACAGTGCAGTGCGACGATGCAGGTCAGGCTGCGGTCACCGGCGGTGCGACGGAATGCAAGGACATGCGCCGCCCGCGCGCCGGTGACGCCGATCGGCTCGTAAGCCCCTTCCGCAAACAGCATCGGATCCGTCCGACGCAGCTTCAGCAGTCGCGCGACCAGCGCAAGCTTCGTGTCACCGCCATCCGCCAGCCGCGCTTTACGCTCCGCATAGTCCACCGGCCGCCGATTATCGGGGTCGACCAGGCTAAGATCGGCTAGCTCTGTGCCCTGGTACAGGTCCGGCACCCCCGGCACGGTGTAGCGCAGCGCCGTCTGCACCAGCGTGTTCGCCCGCGCCGGCGCCGCGACGAACGTCACGAAGTCCGTCATGTCGGCGACGAACGCCGGCGATCGCAGCAACGCCCGCGCAAGGTCGTGGCAACGCGTCTCGTAGGCTTCGTCGGGCGCTTCCCAGGACGAGCGCAGCTTGGCCTCGCGAAGCGCCTTTTCCTGCCACCCGACGATACGGTCGGCATAATCGCTAAGCCGCGCCTCGTCCGGCCACGCCCCGAACAGTGTCTGGAACAGCATGTACGCGTCGCCGGCATCGACCGCCCGCGCGAACGGCGCGGCCAGCGCCTGCCAACGTGCGACCCTGTCGCGCCACAACTCGGGCAGTTCGCTGAGCACCGCCAGCCTCGCACGAACATCCTCGCCGCGCTTGTGATCGTGCGTCGCGGTGGCGAGCATCGCATGCGGCCAATCGGCTGCACGCGCGGTCATCGCCGCATGAAACCGACCGATGCTCGACGAAAAATGCGCAGGGTCGAACCCGACATCGTTGCGCGAGAGCAGCCGGCCGTACCGATAGAACGCGGTATCCTCGACCGCCTTGGCCGCGATCGGCGCCGACAGTTGCTGGAACCGCCGCACCGCCTCAGCCGCATCACTCGGCCCCTCACCGGCAAGCCAGCCGAGGATATGATCGACCACCATCCCCTCGCCCGGCGGCACGAACCGCTGCACACGACCGCGCGCTTCCGCGCGGATCGCCGCGTCGGTGGCGGGTGCAAAATCGCCGGTGCCATAGGTCCGGTACACCGGAAACACCCATAGCAGCCGCTCGACCGCGCGGTGGATCATGGCGTGTGTGATAACGTCGAGTTCAGGGCTCGACCTCGCCAGCGCCACGAACGCCGCGACGCAACCGCGCAGCTGCGCGTCGAACTGCCACGCCAGCATCTCCTGCCGCGCACGCAACTCCTCCGGCGCGAAGTCCGCCGGCCGCCCGCTGATCTCCGCCCACAGCGCACCCAGCGGCTCGGCCCCCTCCGGCGCGTGGAGCAGCCCGGCGACCTCTTCCATGAAATCATACCCACTCGTACCATCGACGCCCCAATCGGCCGCCAGGGGCTCGCCCGCCGCGAGAATCTTCTCGATTACCAGATACCCGCCCGGCCTGATCGCATCCATCCGCGCGCGCAGCACCCGGCAATAGCCCGCCGGATCGGTCAGCCCGTCGACGTGGTCCACCCGGACGCCGTCGATCAGCCCCTCGCCGTACAACCGCAGGATCAACGCATGCGTCGCCTCGAATACCGCCGGATCCTCGACGCGCAGCCCGGCCAGATCGTTGATCGTAAAGAACCGCCGCCAGTTCAGCTCGTCGTTCGCGACCCGCCACGACGCCAGCCGGTAATGCTGGCGGCCGAGCAGCGTCGGCAGGTCGACTTCGGCGGCAACCGCCTGGTCCTCGTCGCGGATCGGCAGCCGATGCTCGCCGTACGCGACGACGACACGACGTCCATCGACCTTCGCGACCGCCAGCGCCCCGCCTTCGATCGCCGCCGCCAGCGGTTCGCCGAGGATCGGCAGCACCAGTCGCTCGCGCCAGTCGATGTCAAAGAATCGTGCGAACGCGCTCCCCTCGCCCTTTGCCAGCACGTCGTTCCACCACGCATTGCCGCCCCCCGCGACGCCCATGTGGTTGGGCACGATATCGACGATCACCCCCATGTCGCGCGCCCGCAACGCCGCGACCAGCCGCTGGAACGCATCCTCGCCACCCAGTTCGGGGTTGATCCGGGTCGGGTCGACGACGTCATAACCATGCGTCGACCCCTCGCGCGCGGTCGTGATCGGCGAGGCATAGACATGGCTGATCCCGAGCGCGTCGAGATAGGGCACCAGCGCCTCGGCATCGGCGAAGGTGAAACCGGCATGGAACTGGAATCGATAGGTCGCGCGGGGCGTCATGCGGTCCTGCCTGTGTTGATCGCGTCGATCCGCGCCGCGACGTCCGGCCGCGCGAGCAGCGCGTCGGAGGTGTCGGGCATGCGGCGACGCCAATTGGGGTGTTCGTCGATCGTGCCGGGCAGATTGGGCTGTTCGACAAGTCCGACCAGATCCTCGATCGGCAGGATCGCCAGCGCGCACGGCGTCTCCGCCATCCGCGTCACCGCCAGATCGACCACTGGCGCGGTATCGTCGGGCGCAGGTTCGGCGTCCCAGGTGTCGAACGCCGCCCACAGCTGGTGCCGATCCTCGACCCGCGCCGTGCGATCGGCGGCTTCGTCGACGGCTTCGGACCGGCGGCCAAGCGCCCAGGTCCAGTCGATGTCGCGACCCTGCCACCACCCTGCGACCGTCGGCAAATCATGGGTGCCGGTCATCGCCACCGCATCGCGGTCCCAGCCATCGCCGGGTACGAAACCGTCGGCGTCGCGCTCGAACCACAGCACGCGCATGCCCATCATTGCGCGCTCGGTCATCGCCTCGCGGAACCCCTCGGGCAACGTACCGAGGTCCTCGCCGATGACGATCGCCTTGGCACGCTGCGATTCCAGCGCGACGATCCGCATCATGTCGGCAAACGGCATGTCGAGATACGCGCCCTCCGCCGCCGACGCGCCATCGGGGACGACCCACAGCCGACGCAGCCCGAACGCATGGTCGATGCGGATTCCGCCGGCCGACGCCAGCGCCGATCGGATCGTCGCGACGAACGGATCGAACCCGGAGCGCCGCAACGCACGCGGATCGAACCCCGAAATCCCCCAGTTCTGCCCGTCAGGCCCGAGCGGATCGGGTGGCGCCCCGATCGATAGCCCCGCGAGCAGATCGCCACGCCGGCTCCAGCCATGGCTGCCGCCACGATCGAGCCCGACCGCGAGATCGGCGATCAGGCCGATCCGCATACCCGCGTCCCTGGCGCTGCGTTGTGCAGCATCCAGTCCCTCCCGTGCGAGCCACTGCAGGAACGCGTAGAACGCGACGTCCGCCGGATGCGCCTCGACGAACGCCCGAACCGCCGTCCCGTCCGGATCGTGGAACGTGGCCGGCCAGTCCTGCCACCCCCGCGCGCCGTCCACCGCAATGAAGTGGGCGTGCAACGCATCGAACCGGGCATGGCCTTCGAGCGCATTGCCACCGGCCTGCCGAAACGCGGCGAGCGGCTGCGCAAACGCCTCGGACTGACTGTCGTACAACGTGCGCAGCGCGATGAGCCGAGCCGGCAGCGCGCCGCGCCAGTCGATCAGTTCCGCCTCGTCCGGCACCGCATGGATCCCCGCCAGCGCGGGATCGGCCAACAGGACGTTCAGGAACTGGCGGCTCGACGGCGCATACGGACTGAACCGGCTGGCATCGGCAGGGAACAGCGCGTGGGTCGGGCTGATCGCAAGCGCATCGGCACCGCACCCGCCGAACGCTCGCGCCGCCTCCGCCAGCGTCCCGAAATCTCCGAACGCGCGCGGTGTAGCGCCACGTAGAGACGGGATCTGCACCGCCGGTCCCCACAGCCGTCCCCCCGGCGCTGCATCATCCACCGTGAAGCAGCGCGCCGGTGCAACGACGAGACGGAGTTCGCGGCTGTCCTGCCGAAGTCGGTGGTATCCGGCGATATCGATCCCGGCCCGCGCGATATCCTCGACCGCGACCGACCGGGTATCGCCCCCCTCGAGCACCAGTTCGGCACGACCCCGCCAGTCGGCGGGCAGCGTAAACGACGTGCCGACGTCGGCGGACGCGAACGCGCCCGCGCCATCGTCGCCATCCCCCAGCGCATCCAGGATCGAACGCAACGCCTCCTCCGGCACGATGTGATCGCGCCCGCCCGCATCGGTCCATTCGGGCTGCAACCCGGCCGCCACCGCCTGTTCGCGCAACGTCATTGGTCCAGCCCCACGCGCACGCTGCCCGGAGCGCCGGCATCGCCGTTCGCGAACAGGATGTCGGTCTCGGGGAACGTCACATTTTCGTCGCCCAGGTTCAGCGCAATCGTCAGGACTGCGCCATCACCCATCCGCCACCGCGCCACCACAGCGCCTGATCCGATCGCGTCGGCGCCGATCGCCACCGCGCCACGCAACCGGGGCACGATCTCACGATGCCGGATCGCCAGCAGTTCGCGGTACAGCGCGCGCCATTCGTCGCCGTCAGGTCCCGCCTCGGCCCGCGAGCGTTCGAACGTAGCAAGCGCGTTGGGATCGGGGATCGCCTCACGCGCTTCCGGGTCGGCGAACGCCGCGAACTTCGCAAACTCCTTGCGGCGCCCTTCGCGGACCGCGTCGGCAAGGTCGTCGTGGAAATCGGTGAAGAACAGGAACGGCGACCGGCTGCCCGTCTCATCGCCCATGAACAACAACGGGATCTGCGGACCAAGCAACAGCAACGCGGTCGCGGCGCGCAGCTTCTGCAGATCGGCGATCACCGTCAGCCGCTCGCCCAGCGCACGATTGCCGATCTGGTCGTGGTTCTGCAGGAACGCGACGAACGCGGTCGGCGGCAGATGCGCGCTTGGCTTGCCGCGCGGTTTGCCGTCGTGATTGGGGGACCCCTCGCCCTGATAGATGAACCCTTCGCCCAGACACCGCGCCAGCCGTTCGGCGGGGCGATCGG
Organism: Sphingomonas sp. R86521; assembly: GCF_042466235.1. Classification (NCBI taxonomy): domain Bacteria; kingdom Pseudomonadati; phylum Pseudomonadota; class Alphaproteobacteria; order Sphingomonadales; family Sphingomonadaceae; genus Sphingomonas; species Sphingomonas sp. R86521. The sequence goes on from NZ_JAXHBY010000001.1 coordinate 2,262,842, forward strand.
CGAAGTCGGCGTAATAGGCGCTCGTCTCGCCCGTCAGCAGCACATGCAGGACGTTGTGGAAATCATCGTTCCACTGCGCATCGTAATGCGCGGGCGCCAGCCGGTCGGCATCGTTGCCCTCGTTCTCGAGCACCAGATGAACCGGACGATCGGTGATCGCAGCCCGGATTTCCGCCGCCATCGCGTCGAGAAACGCATCGTCGGCGATCGCATGCACCGCATCGAACCGCAGCCCGTCGAAGCGATAGTCGCGCAGCCACATCAGCGCGTTGTCGACGAAGAACCGCCGCACCGGCTCGCGCTCGACCGCGACCGCGCCGCCCCAGGGGGTATCGACCTCGCCATCGAAGAAGTCGCTGGCGTAAGCACCGAGATAATTCCCGTCCGGCCCGAAGTGATTGTAGACCACGTCCAACAGCACCGCGAGACCGAGGTCGTGCGCGCGGTCGACCATCGCCTTCAGGTCCTTGGGCGTGCCGTAACTCTCGGCCGGCGCGTAGGGCAGCACGCCGTCATACCCCCAGTTGCGCGTGCCGCCGAACGCGTTGACCGGCATCAGCTCGATCGCCGTAATGCCGAGATCAGCCAGTCCCGGCAGCGCATCGGCAACACTCGCAAAGCCGCCCAGCGTGCCGACATGCAGTTCCTGGATCACCAGTTCCTCCCAGGGACGACCACGCCATCCGTCGCTGCGCCAGCGATAGGCCTCGGGGTCGACCACTACGCTCCACCCGTGCACGCCGCCCGACTGCGCGCGCGACGCCGGGTCCGGAACGGCCAGGTCGGCGTCGAGCCGGAAACGGTAACGCGTACCCGGGGCGACATCCGCTTCCGCCGAGAACCACCCCTCGCCGTCCCGCGTCATCGCGATCGCATCGTCGCCGTCGAGTTCGAGCATCACGGTATCGCGGTCCGGTGCCCAAAGCCGGAACTCGGTGCGTCCGTCGGCGTATCGCGCACCCCAGGTCATGCGCCGCCGATCGTCCAGGTGAGCAGCACCGCACCCTGCGGCGCCACCTCATAGGTCTCGGCAATCTCGGTCGAGGCCTGGTCGGGTTTCGCGCTATCGATCAGTACGGTGCGGACGACCTCAGTCGGCGGTGGCATATGGAAGGTCAACGGCCCTTCCGATGCGTTGAGCAGCAGTGACACGATCTGGATCTCTCCCCCCGGCAGTTCGGTCGCGCGGCGCATCGCCAGCGCCCGGCCATTGGGGTTGTGCCAGTCCTCCGGGCTCAGCTGCTCGCCGCGCTCGTCCCACCATTCGATGTCGCGCAGACCCTGTTCGGGAGTCTCGTCGCCGTACAGGAAATTGCCCGCACGCAGCATCGGGTATTCGCGCCGCAACGCCGTCAGCCGCGCCGTGAAATCAATCAGCGCCTCCCCCTCGGGCGACTTCGCCTGGTTCCAGTCGAGCCAGCTGATCTCGTTGTCCTGGCAATAGGCGTTGTTGTTGCCGCCCTGCGTGCGCCCGAACTCATCGCCTGCGACCAGCATCGGCGTACCCAGCGAGGCGAACAGCGTGGTCAGCATCGACCGCATCACGCGGGCACGCGTCGCATTGATCTCGGCGTCTTCGGTCGGCCCCTCGACACCCCAATTGCGCGAGCAGTTGTTGCTGTGGCCGTCGCGATTGTCCTCGCCGTTCGCCTCGTTGTGACGCTCTTCGTACGCGACGGTGTCCGCTAGGGTGTAACCGTCATGCGCGCCGAGCAGGTTGACGCTGGCCCAGGGCCGCCGCGCGCGTCGGTCGAACAGGTCGGCCGATCCGGTCAGGCGCGCGGCAAGGTCGGCGCGCTGCGCATGGTCGCCGCGCCAGAATTTGCGCACCGTGTCACGGTACTTGTCGTTCCATTCGGCAAAGCTCGGCGGGAAATTGCCGAGCTGATAACCGCCGGGCCCGATGTCCCACGGCTCGGTGATCAGCTTGAGCCGCCCGAGCACCGGATCCTGTCGCAACACCTGGAAGAACCCGGCACTGGGATCGAACCCGGTGTCCGTCCGTCCCAGCGTCAGCCCGAGATCGAAGCGGAAGCCGTCGATCCCGAAGCTCGTCGCCCAGTACCGCAGCGAGTCGGCGACCATCTGGATCACCCGCGCCTTGGTCAGGTTCAGCGTGTTGCCGGTGCCGGTATCGTTGATCGAGAACCGCGGCTGGTCCTGGACGAGCCGGTAATAGCTCGCATTGTCCAGCCCGCGCCACGACAGCGTCGGCCCCTGCTCGGATCCTTCGCAGGTGTGGTTGTAGACGACGTCCAGGATCACCTCGATCCCCGCGGCATGCAGCCTCCGGATCGATCGGCGCAGCTCGTCGTGGCTGTCGCTGGCGAAATAACTGCGCTCGGGCGTGAAGAAGTTGAGCGTGTTGTAACCCCAGTAATTCCGCAGTCCCTTCTCCTGCAGGAACCGGTCCTGGATGTAGCTGTGGATCGGCAACAGCTCGAGCGCGGTGACGCCGAGCCGCTTCAGGTGATCGATCACGCGCGGGTTGCCGAGCGCCGCGAAAGTGCCGCGCTCGGACGGCTGGACCTCCTCGAACAGCTTGGTCAGGCCCTTGGGGTGTGCCTCGTAGATCACGGTTTCCGACCACGGCGTGTTCGGACGAATGTCGCGCGACCAGTCGAAATGGCTATCGGTGACGACGGCCTTCGGCATCAGCAAGGCGTTGTCGCGACGGTCGAAGCTAAGGTCCTCCCGCGCCGACTTGACCTGATACCCATACATCGCATCGGTCCAGCGCAGCTCGCCGATCATCTGCTTGGCATAGGGATCGAGCAGCAGCTTGTGCGGGTTGAACCGGTGGCCTTCCTCGGGCGCATAACGGCCATAAGCGCGGTAGCCATAGCTGAGCCCGGGCTGCGCGTCGGGCAAATAGCCGTGCCAGACCTCGTCGGTCCATTCGGGCAGCGCATAGCGTTTCAGCTCGCGCCGGCCGCCCTCGTCGAACACGCATAGCTCGATCTTCTCGGCATTGGCGGAATAGACCGAGAAATTGACGCCAAGGCCATCGAACGTGGCGCCGAGCGGATAGGCGGAACCGGCTTCGAGCGTGTCGGGCAGAAGATGCAAGTGGAACCCCCGGGGTACAGACCAGATACGGAAATGCCCCGTCGATCCGGTGACCGCGGGGAGCGTGGTGGAAACCCGTACGACCATCCCTATGTTCCGACCCCACGAATGTTCAGCCCCGGATCGCCGGCAGCCACCGCGGCCCTGGTAGATTCCACCGACAAGGACGATCGCATGCACCTTTCCGACATCCGGGGACCCCGCCGATGAGCGGCCCCGTGCTCTTCTCCGGCACCCGCGTTGGCGGTCTTGCGCTCGCCAACCGCATCGTGATCGCGCCGATGTGCCAGTATTCGGCGGTCGATGGCTGCATGACCGACTGGCACCAGATCCATCTTGGCCACCTTGCGTTGTCGGGCGCCGCGCTGCTGACGATCGAGGCGGCGGCGGTGTTGCCCGAGGGGCGGATCACCTACGGCGATGTCGGCCTGTACGACGACGCCACCGAATCCGCGCTGGCAAGCACGCTGGAAAGCGTCCGTCGCTGGTCCGACATGCCGATCGCGATCCAGCTGTCGCACGCCGGGCGAAAGGCGTCCTGCGAACTGCCGTGGCGGGGTGGCGCACAGATCGCGTCCGGCGAACCTAATGGCTGGCAGACCGAGGGCCCGTCGACGATCGCGTTCCAGCCGCACGAGAACGCGCCGACAGCACTCGACCGTGCCGGGCTGGACCGGGTCCGCGATGCGTTCGTCGTCGCGACGAAGCGCGCGGCACGGCTCGGCATCGACGCGGTGCAGCTGCATGCCGCCCACGGTTATCTGCTCCACGAATTCCTATCGCCGCTGTCGAACCGGCGCGACGACGACTATGGCGGCAGCCTCGAAAACCGCATGCGCTTCCCGCTGGAGGTGTTCGACGCAGTCCGGGCCGCGTTCCCGGCAGAGCGCCCTGTGACGATGCGCGTGTCCGGCACCGACTGGGTCGAGGGTGGCTGGGACATCGACCAGACCGTCGCCTTCGCAAAGGCGCTGGAAGCCCGCGGCTGCGATGCGATCCACGTCTCCAGCGGAGGGCTAGACGCCGGCCAGCAGATCCCGGTCGGTCCCAGCTATCAGGTCCCGCTGGCGCGGGCGGTCAAGCAGGCGGTCGGGATCCCGGTGGTCGCAGTCGGGCTGATTACCGACTATGAGCAGGCAGAAGCGATCGTCGGCACCGGCGACGCCGACATGATCGCGCTGGCCCGCACCATCCTCTACGATCCGCGCTGGCCGTGGCATGCGGCAGCGCATCTCGGCGGGCATGCGAAGGCACCGGACCAGTATCTCCGCTCGCAACCGCGTCAGTACAAGGACCTGTTCACGGTCTGAGCGGGCTCACGCCCAGACCGCCGGCCCCTCGCTGCTCAGCGCGCGATCCAGATAGAACGCGGCGCTGATCAGCGCGAGGTGGCTGAACCCCTGCGGGAAATTCCCCAGGTGCCGGCCGTCCTGCGCCATTTCCTCGGCGAACAGCGCGAGGTGGTTGCCCTGCGCGAGCAGCTTCTCGAAGTTCAACCGCGCCTCGTCGATCCGCCCTGCCCGCGCCAGGCACTCGACGTACCAGAACGAACACGCGACGAAGCTGCCCTCGCGTCCCGGCAGGCTGTCATCGGTGCGATAGCGATAGACCTGACCGTCGTCGGACAGGTCCCGGCCGATCGCCTCCAGCGTCGCCAGCCATTTCGGATCGGTCGGGCTGACGAACCGGACCAGCGGCATCATCAGCATCGCGCCGTCGACCACCGTCTCGCCCTTGCTGCGCACGAACCGGCCGAGGTCCTCGTTCCAGAAGCTGTTCCAGATATCGTCGTGGATCGCGGTGCGCGTCTCCGACCAGCGCACCAGCGGCGCCGGCAACGATCGTTTCTGCGCCAGCCGCACGGCGCGGTCGATCGCCACCCAGTTCATCAGCCGCGAATGCAGGTACTCCCTCGGCGCGCCGCGGACTTCCCAAATTCCCGAATCCGGCTCCCGCCACGTCTCGCAGACATGATCGACGACCCGGATGATCCCCCTCCACGCGTCGTGCGAGATTGCCTCGCCGTATTTGTTGCCGAGATAAGTCGCGTCGAGCAGCGCGCCATAGATGTCGTGCTGGGTCTGCGCATTGGCGCCGTTGCCGATCCGGATCGGCACCGCGCCCTCGAACCCGGCAAGATGGTCGAGGTCCTGCTCGTCCTGCACCGGCCCCCCATCGAGCGCGTACATCACGCCCAGGTGCCCGGCCGAACACCCCTGCGCGCGGTTCATCGCCCAGTGCAGGAACGCGACCGCCTCATCCTTGAAGCCGAGCCGGATCAGCGCATAGACCGTGAACGAGGAATCGCGGATCCACGTCGCGCGGTAATCCCAGTTGCGAACCCCGCCCGGCGCTTCCGGCAACCCGAAGGTCGCCGCCGCGGCGATCGATCCATGCTTGCGCGACGTCAGCAGCTTCAGCACCAGCGCAGACCGGTGCACGGTCTCGCGCCAGCGCCCGCGGTAGTTGGACTGGCGGCTCCAGTCGGACCAGAAGGCGATGTCCGCCTCGATGATCGCGTCGATCTGGTCGCGGTCGCAGACCGGATCGGCGACGTTGCCGAGCACGAAGATCACGCTGTCGCCGGCTTCGATCCGAAACTCCGCGGTCAGGTCGCAATCGTCCGCGACCAACGCCACGTCGCCGTGTACCGTCAGCCCCAGTCCGGCATCATGATCGAACTGGCCGCGCTGCCCGTCGACCGATGCCGCAAACCCCTGCCGCCCATAGTCGAACCGCGGCGCACACCGCACGCGGACCGTCGCCGCCCCGCGGCTGCAGGTCACCCGCCGGATCAGCCGCGACGACACATTGCCGCCATCCACGTCGACCGGCATCAGGTCGGTCAGTTCCAGGTTCGCCGATGCCGACATCCAGCGCGTCAGCAGAATGTTGGTATCGGGCAGATAGAGCTGCACCGTGCGCGCGTCCGGCAGGTCGGGCTCGATCGAGAAATGCCCACCCTTGTCGGTATCGAGAAGGCTGGCAAAGACGCTGGGACTATCGAGGCAAGGCCAGCAGAGATAGTCGACCGTCCCCGCGGTATCGATCAGCGCGATCGTCTCAAGATTGCCGATCGCGCCGTGATCGCCGATCCCCTTCGCCTTATCCATTGTCGCGGAATTCGGGATACAGGCTCATCGCGCCGTCGACCACCAGCGTGGCGCCGACGATATAGTCCGCCGCGTCGGACACCAGGAACAGCGCGGCGCGCGCGACATCCTCCGCGTCGCCGACCCGGCCATAGGGGATCAGTTCGAGCATCTTGGCCGGATCGACATCGGCGTTGATCTCGGTGGCGATCGCGCCCGGAGCAACCGAGTTCACCCGGATACGCTCGGCGGCGACCTCCTGCGCCAGCGTCCGCATCAGCATCCCGCTGCCGCCCTTCGATGCTGCGTAGTTGGCATGGCCGGCCCACGGAATCGTCTCGTGCACCGAACTGTTGAACAGGATCTTGCCGATCGCGCGCGACACCCCGCGATCGCCCTGCTTCCGAAACCGTCGCACCGCCTCGCGCGCGATCAGGAACTGGCCGGTCAGGTTGACGTCGATGACCTTCTGCCAGTCGGCCAGCGTCATGTCGGCGAACGCCGCGTCCTTTTGCAGCCCGGCATTGGCGAACACGATATCGACCGCGCCGTACCGATCGACGGTCTCATCGAACAGGTGCAGCACTGCGGCCTCGTCCGACGTATCCGCCTCGCATATGAACGCGCGGCCGCCGTCGCGTTCGATCTCGGCGACGACCTCGCGCGCCTTGTCTTCGCTGCTGTTGAAGTTGACCGCAACGCGGGCGCCGGCCTTCGCGAAGGCGATCGCGGCGGCGCGGCCAAGGCCGGAACTGGCGCCGGTGACGATCGCCACCTGGCCGGTCAGATCGATATGCATGCGAATGTGCCTCTGGATTGTCGATGTATCGCTGTCCAACGCGCCCTGCCCGCGGTTGCTCCGTCGCGATTGCGATCACGGTATCGCGATGATCTCGATCAAGGTTTGAAACTATGCGCCGCCGCCGCGCTTTGTACGCTGGAACGTGCACAGGAATCCCCATGACAGACAGCAATCCGAATCCGGCCGCAACCGCGCCCGAGCCGACCTATGACACGCAGGTCGGCAATGGCGGCGAGCTTCACCAGACCGCACGTGACGGCGGTGACGTCCTGACCACGCAGCAGGGCATTCCCGTCGCCGATGACCAGAACACGCTGAAGGTCGGCGACCGCGGCCCGCATCTGCTCGACGATTTCCATTTCCGCGAAAAGATCTTCCACTTTGATCACGAGCGCATTCCCGAGCGCGTTGTCCACGCCCGCGGCTATGGTGCGCACGGCACGTTCACGCTCAAGGAAAGCCTCGGCGACATTACCGTTGCGAAGGTCCTGAGCGACGTCGGCGTCGACACCCCGATGTTCGTCCGCTTCTCCACGGTCGCCGGCAACAAGGGCTCGGCGGATCTCGCGCGTGACGTCCGTGGGTTCTCGGCAAAGTTCTACACGCCGGAAGGCAATTGGGACATCGTCGGCAACAACATCCCGGTGTTCTTCATCCAGGACGCGATCAAGTTCCCCGACCTGATCCATGCCGCCAAGCAGGAGCCCGACCGCGGCTTCCCGCAGGCACAGACCGCGCACGACAATTTCTGGGACTTCATCAGCCTGACCCCGGAATCGATGCACATGGTCATGTGGATCATGTCCGATCGCACCATCCCGCGCGGCTTCCGCTTCGTCGAGGGCTTCGGCGTCCACACCTTCCGGCTGATCAATGCCGAGGGCAAGGGCACCTACGTCAAGTTCCACTTCAAACCGAAGCTCGGACTGCAGTCGGTATTGTGGAACGAAGCGGTCAAGATCAACGGTGCCGACCCCGACTTCCATCGCCGCGACCTGTGGAACGCGATCGACCAGGGCGACTTCCCCGAATGGGATTTGGGCGTCCAGCTGTTCGACGACGACTTCGCCGACAGCTTCGAATTCGACGTCCTGGATTCGACCAAGTTGATACCTGAAGAGCAGATCCCGGTCCGCATCATCGGCAGCTTCAAGCTCGACCGTCTCGTCGACAATTTCTTCGCGGAAACCGAACAGGTCGCGTTCTGCACGCAGAACGTCGTGCCGGGTATCGGCTTCACCAACGATCCGCTGCTGCAGGGCCGCAACTTCTCGTATCTCGATACGCAGTTGAAGCGCCTGGGCGGCCCGAACTTCACCCACATCCCGGTCAACGCGCCGAAGGTGCCGGTGCACAATTATCAGCAGGACGGCCACATGGCGATGCGCAACCCCAAGGGTCGCGTGAACTATGAGCCCAACAGCTGGGGCGGCCCGCGCGAGAGCCCGACCCGCGGCTACCAGCATTTTGCGGCGCAGGAGACCGGTCGCACGGCCAAGGTACGCTCGGCGACGTTCGCCGATCACTACAGCCAGGCGCGGCAGTTCTTCATCAGCCAGGCGGATGTCGAGAAGAAGCACATCGGCGATGCGCTGACGTTCGAGCTGTCGAAGGTGATCCGCGTCGATATCCGCGAGACGATGGTTGGCCATCTGCGCAATATCGACGAGGATCTCGCCAAGACGGTCGCTACCGGGCTCGGCCTGGCGAAGATGCCGCCCGCCGCGAAGGCAGCCGTGGAAACCCGTCAGGACCTGCCAGCCTCCGACGCGCTCAGCATCGTCAAGAACGCCAAGGGCAGCTTCGAAGGCCGCAAGCTCGGCATCCTGGTGACCGACGGCGCATCCGCAAAGACGGTCAACGCGCTGGTAGCGGCGGTAAAGGCCGCTGGTGCCGTCCACGAGATCGTCGCGCCGAAGGTCGGCGGGGCTAAACTGGACGACGGCACGATGCTGCCGGCCGACCAGAAGGTCGATGGCGGTCCCTCTATCCTCTATGACGCGGTCGCAGTCGTGGCGTCCGCAGATGGCGCCAAGCTGCTGTCGAAGGACAAGACTGCGAAGGACTTCGTCAACGACGCTTTCGCGCACCTCAAGTTCATCGGGTACACCGCAGAGGCGAAGCCGTTCCTCGAAAAGGCCGGCATCGAGGACGAGGACATGGACGAGGGCGTGATTGCGCTTGGCGACGGTGACGCGAAGGCGTTCATCGAAACCTGCGGCCAGTTGCGGCTTTGGGAACGCGAGTTGAACGTCGATCTCGACGCTGCAGCGTTCCTGGCGCCAGACGCCGCTTGATCGGACGCGACAGGATGACGACGCGATCGTACGGCCCCGGCCGTGCGGTCGCGGTCGCGATTCCCGTCAAGAACGAGGCGGGTCATCTCCGCGCCTGCCTCGACGCGATCGACGTAGCGGCGGGCCGGCACGATGCTCGCGTCACTATCGTCGCCATGGCGAACGATTGTGACGATGGCAGCGTGGCGATCCTGAACGACTGGCGTCCGCGCCACGCCGTGCTCGCATGGCGCGCGGTCTCACTGCTGCCGGGTGCACGCCACGCCGGCTGGGCGCGGCGGCTCGCTCTGGATGCGGCCGCTGATCTGCTCGCGTCGCCGGAGGACCTGCTGCTGTCGACCGATGCCGACACCTATGTCGCCCCCGACTGGATCACCCGCACTATCGCGCATATCGACCAGGGATATGACGCGGTGGCTGGACGCGCGTTCACGCTCCGAGAAGATCGTGCCGCCCTGGGTTCGGTCGGTCGCTATCGGCTCAACCAGCTCGGCCGCTATTACACCGCACTGGACTATGTCCGGGCAACGACCGAAGCGACGCCTCGAGACCCCTGGCCTCGCCATTTCTACGAAGGTGGCGCGAGCATTGCCCTGACGCTCGGGCTCTATCGTCGGATCGGAGGCGCCCCCACCCCGCCGGTGGCCGAGGACCGCGCGCTGTTCGATCGGATCCGCGGCGCAGGCGGTCGGATCCGTCACCCACTCGACGTCCGTGTCTTTACCTCGTGTCGCATAGAAGGCCGCGCGCCCGGCGGCATGGCAGACACGGTCGCGCGCTGGATAAACCAGCCAGTCGACGCGCCGCTCCACGAAGTCTACACGATGGCCGCCGCGCTATCCCCCGGCGATGCGCGACGCAGCGACCAGATCACCTTCCTGACGCTGCCCGCCGCGATTGCCGAGGTGAAGGCCGCGATCCGTCGGCTAGGCGAGGCGCCACAGATCGAGCCGATACGCCTCATGCCGATCGCTGCGTTCGACGGTCACGCGGTCACCGAGCGCGGCGTGGAGTTCGGCAACGGCCTCGTCCCCGCTCTTGGGGTAATCGGTCTCGCCGATCCAGTGGACCAGCATCACATAGCCGCCTGACCCCACCGCGCCGTCCAGATACGCGCCCATCGTCGCGATATCGGCGCTGTCCCAGTAATAGACGACCTCCGATAGCAGCACGAGATCGAACTGTTCGTCCGGTGCTTCCGCGGGCAGCCGGCGCCTTTCGATGCGTATGTTCGGCTGGTCCGCACATCGTGCGTTCGCGGCGGCAAGCGCCGTTTCGGACACGTCGACCGCCAGCAAGGCATCGCACCGCGGCCCAAGCTGCGCGGTCAGCACGCCGTTCGCGCAGCCGACCTCGAGAACGCGTCCAAACCGCGCGGCCGGCAGTGCGGCCAGCGTCTCCTGATATTTCGCAGCCTCGTACGGACTCGTCTCGAAATCCCACGGATCGCCCTGATCCCGGTACAGCGTCTCGAAATACTCAGGGTCGATCGAGCGTTCACGGCGCATGGCCAGCCTCCAGCAACAGGGTGATCGGACGATCCGCGAGCCGCAGCATCGCGCGCGGCAAGCGGAAATTCTCGCGCGCTCCGGCGATCCGTCCGCCCAGCTGCGTGCGGTGACAGCGGATAGCGCGGTGCTGCTGCGGGCGGCCTGTCGCGGTCGCTACCGATCGCACCGCCAGACGCCGAACCCGCTCGGCGAGGTCGGGCAACGTCCACCCCCATACGAGGTAATAATAGAGCGATATCCCACATTTCCGCGCCACCACGCGCGCCAGCATCGCCGCGGCTTCATGGTCGCAATGCGGCTCTCCACCCCATGTGACCGCGATCCGAGTGACGCCAAGACGCTTGCACTGGGCAACGAGCCGCGACACGCTGCGTTCGAACACCGGATCTTCGTCCGACACCGGCGATGCATCAGGCCAGTCGAGGTGCACCGCGTCCGGCGCACCATCCAGGATACGCAGCGCCGCTCCCGCCTCCTGCGCACGGACACCCGCGATCCGCTGCCCGCTCCATCCCGGCGCATCGGGATGCGAGCCAGCACCGTCGGTCAGGAACACCGTATGAACTGAGCCCCCCGCGGCGGCGAGCGTAGCGATCAGCGCGCCACAGCCCAGACTCTCGTCATCGGGATGCGGCGCCAGCACGAGCCAGGCCCCGCCCCGCGCCGCCGCCTGCTTCGACAGCGGCCGCGCCCGTCGCACCAGCTTGCTCCACGCCCGGTACCCCGGCGCTACCACCAACGATCCTCGCCCCAGCAATCCGCCTCCAGCCACGCCGCCGCCGCCCGATCGCGCGCCTGGTCCGGCACCGGCTGGCGCAGATAAAGCCCTAGGTCCCGTGTAATCCGGTCGATCCGACTCTCGGCGAAAAACGAGGCGGTCCCCACTGATCGAGCCGCTGCCTCCATCACAGCAAGCCCCGCATCCTCGACGATTCCGCGCGTCATCAGTACCAAAGGTATAGCGCCCTCGACCGAAGCCTCCGCAGCATGTGCCGCCTGTCGCACCCACAGCCCGGCGCTTCGCGTCGCGGAAACGCACGCACCGAACCTTAGGCGCTGGATCGGGTCCGCGCCCTTGCCGGTCTGGAGGAGGTGGGTGCGGAGATGGCGGACCAGGGCTTCGATCGCGCCCAGCTGCACCGCGGTGAATCGCCAGGCGCCGGCGCTGAACCGCGGTTCTCGCTCGTAATCACCCGGCGCGCCGATCAGCCCCCCGGTTTCAATCGGCATGCCGGAAAAGTCGAACAGTCCGCTGTTGGTGCCGCGCATCCCGCGAACCTGCCAACCGCTGTTGTCCGCGCGAGCGGTTTCGCCGGCAATGTCGACGAGCACGAGCTGCTTGCCGCCCGCTTCGTCGCGCGCGGTGACCAGGATGCGGTCGAGGTATCCCGCACCGGTCGCAAAACTCTTCGCGCCGTCGAGCGTCCAGCGCCCCTCTCCGGCGGCCCGCAGCCCAAGGCCCGCTGGCGGCTCGGTATTCCACACCCCGTATACGCACCCCGCCGCAATATCCTCCGCCAGCGTCGCGCGCTGTCCGCCATAGCCATAGGTAGCGACCAGCTGCACAGCATTGACGTGCCCCTCATACACCCGCCCCAGGCTCAGGTCCGCGCCGCCGACCGCGCGCAACACGTCCAGCAAAGCGTCGGTCCGACCGTCCATCTCGACGAACGCGGCGGTCGCACCGACCTCGTTCAGTGCGGCGATGCGGTCGGTGGGAAACCCTTCATCGCTGTTGGCGCGGTCCCAATCCGCTGCAAGACGGCGGACCGCGGCGAGGACGGAGTCGCAGGAAGATGTGGTCAGCGGTTTGCCCCTCATGAATGGCCCGACGGCTCAACGCAGCAAGCGCCGTTAGCGTTGCGCGTAGTACCCGCCCTGCCTAATCTTCAGGGAGCTCCGAGCCTGCCACTACCCGCGCGTAGGCCTGCGCAGCCTGCCGCTCGCCCGGTACCTTGAACGCAACCGTCGGATCCGGCGCCCGACCGAGGGCATGCAGCAACGCCCAGAGCGCAAACCGCCGCCCCGCATCGCGCTCGGTCCCGAACGCGATCCCGACCCGGTCGGCGCCAGCCTCGATCGCACCGGCGTCGAGCGTATCGAGCTCCACCGTCCCGAAATAATGATAGAGCAGCGCGTCTAGGTCCATCGCCACCGCATGTCGCACGCGTCCCACGGTTGCAAGGTTGCGATCCGCAGTTCCGCATCCTAAACGCGCCGCAGGGAAGAGTGTCCGAGTGGTTTAAGGAACCGGTCTTGAAAACCGGCGATGGTGCAAGCCATCCGTGGGTTCGAATCCCACCTCTTCCGCCATAAGCCATTGATTTTACTCGATTTTTAGACAGGTGATCGTTTCTGCCCTGTTCCCTGCCCCACCACGCGACCGGCTAACGGTAGATCAGCCGAGCGCCTGCTTCACTGCCCCGCTCCTCGCCCGAATGAAGTTCAGTAGCGCCTTCTCCCCGACGCCCGTATCGAGGCCCTTCGACACGAAGTCGCCGGCGTCGATAGCGTTCACCACCTTCAGGTTCACCGGCGCGACGCCGCCGCCTAGGCCACCGTTCCCACGGTGCCGCGGGTCATCCCGCGTCAGGACTTCCTCACCCCTCTGCGCAATGATTGGCACCTCGTCGGGACGCAGCCCCGCAATGCCGCCGGTGTGGAACCGGGCAGCCGCGGCGAACGCGTCGGGGCTCATCAGCCTGGTACCGGATGTGTTCTGCCCGGCGATGCCGCCGGTGTGGTTTGCTCCGATAGGAATGGCGGTGGGGACGCCAACCGCGGTTAGAATGGTCTTCGCGATGTTCAGCGCGATCTGCTGCAGGATCATCTGCTGAATGAGCCGAAGGAAGTTCGCGGCGAAATCGAGAAACGCCTCCTTCATCGCGCCGAACGCGTTTTTCCCGTCAGCAAGTGCCTGAAGGAATCCGTCGACCGACGAAACGAGGCTGCTGGCGAAGGCGTCGGCAATCTGCTGCGCTGAGATGTCGAGGATCGTGCCCCACTCGGCCGATGACGCCTTCGCGACCGTCAGTTGCGTATTGATCGTGGCCAGTTGCGCCGCCGTCAGCCCGAGCGGATTGTTCCCAGGCTCGAGCGCCGCGTAAAAAGCCGCCGCCTTGTCGATCGCGGCCTGCAACTGACCGTTCACCTCACCCAGCATCGGCAGCAACGACGAGGCCTCCGCGTCGAGCCCGTTGTCGCGCAGGAACAAGATCTGGTCGCGCATTGCGTCGCGCTGTGCGGTGATGTCGGCCACGGGCTTGTCGACGGCGTTCTGGTTCGCCTGGAACGCATCCTTCGCGTGCGCCGCGTCGAAATATGCGCCCGTGACCTGCTTCAGCACCTCCAGGCGCAGTTTCAGCCCGGCGTCCTCCGGATCGACGCCTTCCTGTTTCGCGGAGTCGGTCGCCTTGCGGACCGCGTCCTCGATCGCGGCTTTGCGCTGCGCCGCCAGCAGCAGGGCGCCGGTCAGGTTGACCTGTTCGCGCAACTGCTCGGTGTCCTGCACCGTCGCCGCGCTGGTCTGGTCCACTTTCGCCAGATACTTGTCGCGCTTGTCGGCCAGCTTCTCCTGCGCGTCGTCGTAGTTGCCGATCGCGTCCGCCTGATCGACCTGGAACCGCGACTTACCGTCGGCGGGGAACAGCCCCTTGGTCGGATCGACCGGCTTGCCGTTGACGGTCACCGTGTAGTGCAGGTGCGCGCCGGTGCTGTTGCCGGTGTTGCCCGACTTCGCGATCGCCTGGCCGGCGGTGACCACCTGCCCCTTGTCGACCACGCTGTTGTCCGACAGGTGGCCGAACTTCGAAATGACTCCTTTGCCGTGGTCGATGTAGACGAACTTGCCCAGCTTCGAGTCGGTCCCGGTTTCAATCACGACGCCGTCCGCCGGCGCACGCACCGTGGTGCCGACGGGCACGGCGTAATCGACGCCCTTGTGGAACGTCGACGCACCAGCCTTCGGGGCCGCACGCGCGCCGAACCCGCTCGAGATGCGGCCATCGACCGGCGCGCGGAACACGGTCTGCTTCGCCAGACGATCCGCTTCCCGCTTGGCCTCGTCAGCCGTGCGTTTCGCCTGATCGGCCTCCCGCTTCCGCTCGTCGGCAGCCTTCTTCAGGGCAGCCGTTCGCGCTTCTTCCGCCTTCTGGCCGATGTACGCATGTTTCGCGGCATCGCTGGCGAACTTGAAGTTCTTCTCGACGTATTCGGTCGCGGTGCGGCGGGCCTCGTTGGTCGCCTCGGCCGCGGTCTTCTCGGTCTTCGCGGACTCGGCTGCGCTCAATAGGTCGGCCGACTGCTTCTTCGTCAGTTCGCCGCGCACCGCGACCGTGTCGTTGATCTTCTGCTCTGCGCCGTTCAGCTTTGCGAGGTCAGCCTGCCACCCGGTGATCTGCGCGCGGATGCGGGCGATGTCGGCGTCGATGCCTGCTGCAAGCTGCGGCTGATCAGCCTTGCCCTTCTCCAGATTCGCGATCACCTGGTTGGCGCGCGCGATCTGCGCAGTGATGTCGCCCGCATTCTTCGCGCCGGCGATCGCGCGGATCACCTGCGACGCGATGCGACCGAGGCCTTCCAGTTCTTTCGCGATCTCCTTGATCGGCGCCGTGTCCGACAGCACGTCGAGGAAGTCGTTCCACGCGTTGCCGAGCGTTCGCGTGGCGTCGGCCCACGGGCCGCGCGACTTCTGGGCGGCGTCTTCCTGCTGCTCGCTGAAGATCCGCAGCGCCTCATTCCGCGCTTCGGCAGCCTTACCCTGATCGAACAAGGACTTGATGTTGTCGCGCTGCGTTGACGTGAGGAAGTTCGTCGCGTCATCCAGCTTCTTGACGCTATCGTACCCGCCGGTGAACGCCTCGCCGACCTGCTGCGCGGCGTCGGTCACCTTGATGCCGAGGACGTCGGCCAGGTCTTCGGACGCCTTGCCGAACTCGACGATGCGGGTCGGATCGACGCCGTCCTTCACGAACTGCCGGACGATCGTGACTGCGTCGGCAGCCGACAGCCCGTAGTGGTCGAGCGCCTTCGCAGCGTCGTTCAGCGCGGCGGCGCCGTACGTGCTGCCGTCAGCCGATGCGGCCAGCAGACCGACGAACTTCCGCGTGCGCTCGGCTTCGTCTCCGGCGTGGTCGAGCGCGATGACGACCGCGCCGACGGTCGCGACGAACGCGAGAATGACAGGGTTGGTGAACGCACCGACGATGGCGGAACCAACGCGGGGGAATATCTGAATTATTTGGCCGCCCTGCTGACCGAGCGTCTGCGCCAGCGACGTGCCCGACGCGAGCTGAGTCGCAACGTCGTTCACCTGATAGCCGAGGTTCTGCAGTTCGTACGGCTTCAGGCCGAACAGCCCCTGTTTGCCGCCTGCACCCCCGCCGTTCGCCAGTGCCTTGCCTGCCTTCTCGGCGTTGTTTTTCAGCAGAATCTCGTCACCGGCCAGTTCGGTCGCGCTGATCTTACCGGCTTTATACAGCCGGTTGGCCTCGGCCAGTTGCGTGTTCAGCCGCTCTTGGATCGCACCCAGAGGGTTCAGTTCGGCGCGTAGCTGCGCGGTGGCAGCGACCAGTTCCTTCTCGGCCTTCGCGGCTTCCGTCGCCGCGGTCTCCTCGTCGCGCAACTGCTCGGCGAACGCGGTGTCGGCAGCGCGTCCGGCGGAACCGCCGTTGCCGTCCAGCCGGCCGCGCGCGCGCAGGGCGTTGTTCGTCAGTTCCGCCGCGGCGGCGCGGTCGCGCTCGGCGTTGGCAGCGGCTTCCGTGGCGGCTGCCTGCTTCTCCAGCGCGCTGAACGTCGCGCCGTTGTCGGTTGCCGCCCCGCGGTCGGTGCCGGTGACGCGCGCGATGGACTGCAGCACCGACGCATTGCGCGCCGCGGCCGACGTCTGGTTGTTCAGCGACCGCGCGTAATCGTCGGCCTCTTTCGACGCGAACGTGCTGACGGCACCCGTCAGCCGGGTTTGCCGTTCAAGTTCGGCCATGCCTGACGCGGCGCGCGTGTACCCGGCTTCCTGCTGCGCGATGACGCGCTGCAACTGACTGGCTTCGGACTCCAGGCGCTTCATCTCGCCGGTGACCTCGGCGATCTGCGCGCGCAACGGTGCGGCGTCGCTCTTCGTCAGCAGCGCGTCGACCAGTGCCACGCGCAACTGGTCGGCCGCGCGCGCGGCGCCGCGCTGCTGGGCTTCCAGTGCCTGGAACTGCGCCTTGCTGGCGGCGATCGCGCGGTTCTGCCGTTCGATCGCCGCGGCACCGGCGTCACCAGCGTCCGCGGTCCGGGCATAGGCCTTGTCCAGTTGCGCGAGGACGCCGAGCACCTGCTGCATGCCGCCAGCAGCCGTCTCGCTGCCACTTGCGACCTTCCGCTGGGTGGCCACCAGTTGCTCGAGCGCGCCACCGATCGCCGTGACGGCTTTGGTGGCCTCGTCGCGTGCCCGAATGACGAGGACGCTGTCGACTTGTTGGCGGGCGCCGCTCACTGAACGGTTCCCGTCTCATCGCCGAAGCCAGGGACGACCGCACGTATGAAAATGCGCGCAATGCTTTCATGGGGGTGTGCTGCGAAGGCTTGGGCCGCGATTGCTGCGGCTTGGATCATTGTCATCAAGCCACCAGGGATTTCCTCAAGGGGGCGGCCGCTACTCGTTGCGACAACGTCGCGCGCCGCATCGTCGTCGACGGCCAGCTTTGATACCGCGAACGCGACGCTGTCGATTGTAACGGTTGGTTGAGCTCTGACTATGGCGAACGGCTCCGGGTGACGTTCCACGATTGCCGTGAGTTGCTCGAGCGATAGCGGGTTGGTCATGATGATGAGGCACTCCTGCAGCGAAGTCCTCTTATATCATGAGGCGCCGAATAGGCCGAATCTTCGCGGGTAATTCAACTTGCAGTTGCATTTCTCATTGCAACTCTGTGTCGGAAAATAGAAAATACGGACTACGTTAGTGTGTACCAACTTCAACGTGACTTACACTTCTGTCGTTCAATGACGAATATCTGTTGATCTGCCCACATTGATTGACGTATATGATTAACGCAGCGCTTTTATAGCGCTGTTTAATTGGAAGATTGCAAGTAGTGGACTCATCGCTTGATTCCGTGCAAACGAATCATGGTCGGGCGGTGGTAAGGGCTTTAAGCCAGTCGTGTCCTCTACGCGATTTTTCGCTTACCATCGTCCGGCTACTATTCGAAAAGTAGAACGCTGGAAGTCAAACATTAGAGGAATGTTTAATGGCAACCAATTTGATCAGCAACGATGACGCCGTGCGCGACAATGACATGGCCAACGTTTCGAGAGCGAAAATCATGCGAGATGAGATCAAGAACTTTGCCCGCATGCCGGAAACCGGTGACTACGCAACTGACTGCGAAACCGGTCGACGTACCGCCGAGGACCTTATCATGTGGATGGCTAAGGCGCCTGCCACTAATACACCGGCGCTGGGAAAAGTCGTCCAAGAGCTAGTCGAGCGCGGCCGTTGGGAGGCCGTCCACATCGGTTTTTTTCAGAGGTTGGCAGATCGGTCTCTGCCAGCGCCAGCGTGATCATCGCAGAGCGCTCCGTCAACCACACCGAGTTCTGGCCGCTGACGCGCGTGGTCGACGTTACGGGCGTATCCAAATCGGTCATCTACCAGCAGATGAAGCTCGGCCTGTTCCCTCAGTCGCACAGCTACCAATTCAGCGATAAACGACGGTTCTGGTTGTCCAACGACGTCAAGCGATGGCAACAGAGGCAGTTGGTGGATAAATCGCCGGATCTCGAAGAAGAACTGGACAACGAGTTCGACGCGCTTCTCAAGTAGGGTTGTGTTAGACCTCCGAAATTTCAGCATTTATCCGTGAGGTGGTAATTACGAGTCGTCCCGCGAGTGTACGGACCGATGTCTCCGCATCGGTCCGTACTTCGCGGGATGCGGAACCACAATCGGAGATACCAATCATGGCCAACGCGAAACCCCGTCCCACCGGCGCCGACACCCTCGAAATCGATCGCAAGCGTCTGCCGGACGGCAAGACCAACTGGTCGCCCAGCGGTGCGCTGCCCGATCCCATCGTCCAGGAAGCCGGCATCGTGCCGCTGAAGGCGATCAACCAGATCATCTACGGCGCGCAGCGGACGGCGCCGCCGGAATCGCTGTTCGTTCCGACTTCGGCAGTCGAGCGCGCCGAACTTCTGGCCGGTCAGTATCCCGCTGCCAAAGAGCCCTCCACGGCAGAACTGTCGCTGTTCGCAGATCAGCAGACCGAGTTCGCCTGAACCAGTTGGTCGCCTGCGGCTTCACTCCACCGCAGGCGGCCTTCATTCGTGGAGACGTTAGGAGGTTATCAGCATGGCCGAGTACGATCAGTTTTTCCGCAAAGGGCCGGATTTTACGGCACCGGCGCGTACGCAGGAAGCCGGTCTGAAGCCGCTAAAGGCGACGGCGCGCATTGTGTACAATGCAAAGGATATGGTCCGCGGAAGCGTGCTGAAGGGCGACGTGCGGTCGGTCGAGCCGAAGTCGCTGTTTATGCCCGTGTCGGCCGCCGAACGTCGCGAATTGCTGACGGGGGAGTATCCGCCTGCGATTGAGCCGACCGCGGCCGAGATCGCTGCATTCGGTTAATCTGGCAGCCGAACAAGTGCGACGTATGAGCGGCGACGATTAACGCGATCTGCAGCCGAGCCTTGTGATCTCGCTAAAAGTCATGCCCGCCACCAGTTATACGAGAGCGCCCAACCTCGAGGTTGCAGGCCCAAGGTCCACTGGCGCGCATGGTATAAACGCCTTCCCTCGAAGTCAGCATCCGCGCCCTATGTTGCGTGGACTTGTTCGATACCCTCTGAATGTTATGCTGCGGCGTCAAGGTTCGCAATCCGCGATCTTACGCGCTGCGCTCAATTAAAGGGGATCGTCAGCTGAACCGTGGGTCGCTAGCTTCGGGAGGAAGCGCATTCGCGACAGGTGGGTTCGGGCGGGATACTGGGAAATTTGATGCCTATTTTTGGGTGGCGGAAATCGGTCGAGCAGCGACCGACAGCCGAAGAGATACAGAAACTACTCCTTCGAGATTTTGAGAACGAACGCGCCGACTGGCTGTGGGAGATTGATACTGCCCGCCGCGTGGTCCACGCTAACGCACGGTTCGCCAGTGCCTGCGGCGCCGAACCGCAAGCCCTAGATGGGGAGCCGCTCCTCAAGATCCTCGCCGGCGATGGTTGGGAGACCGGTGAGTTCTCGGCGGGCCTACGAACCCTGGCCGACAAATTGAAGAAAAGGGAGAATTTTACCGACCTTCGGCTTGCCGTCATGGTTGATAGGGCCGAACGCTGGTGGCAGTTGTCCGCCGCACTCCGCTATGATGAAACGGGAGCGTTTGCGGGCTTCTTGGGCGTTGGGTCTGACGTAACTGAGCAGCGAGCTTCGGCAGATCGTATCAACAGGCAGGCTCGATTTGACGACGTTACAGGCTTGCCTAATCGACTATTTGTCACTGAGACAATGAACCGGGCTGTCGACGCGGCCGCTAGATCGGGCGGACGTACCGCAGTGCGGATCATCGCAATTACGTCACTCGGCGATCTGAAGGCGAGGTTTGGGTATTCGAAGGTCAACGCAATGCTCGCGACGGTCGCCGTCCGGCTGACCGAATTGGCTGACGATCATACAATGGTCGGCCAAGTGGGGCCTGGGGAGTTCGCAATCGTCTGGCAGAATGCTGACGGAGACACGGAAGGCACCGTCGATCAAGCCAGCATCCGATTCGATGAAGCCATTTTAACAGGGCGAGACCTTACAGCACCCGACACATTCGCCTTAGCTGCTGGTCTGGCGATATCTGATGTCGATGCAGGGACCGGGGAACAGCTGATTTCGACCGCGCTAGACCGTGCCTACGGTTTAACTCGGGATGTTCTCGCCGGCCCTTCGGGCGGGCCTTCAAAGCCGCCGCAGGTGGTAACCGCCACCCCAAGCAACGCAGGGCCTACTGAGGTAGAACGCAGAAGTGCGATACTGACCTTCGGCCCTTCGGCGAGCGCAGGTTTAGGAGTTCTGCTAGAGGAAATTGAAAGGCGGCACCACAACAAGCCGCCGGAGACGCTTCATGAGGAATCCGCAGACAGGATACGGGTTCTGAAGCGCGAGCTCGACGATTTGATACGCCTTGCAAGCGATGGCAAGCCGGTGTCGAGCAAACTGGCATACGTGAGATACTTGGCGCAGTCGGTGTTTCAGTTCTCAAAAGACACGGGTGATATATTCGTCGCCGGATTGAAGCCGTTCATCGCCTCCGTACCAACTGCAATCGGTACGATGTTTCTCATCCAGTCGATATGCTCTCCTGCCGTGTCGGGCGTATTTGCTCCAGGTGCGGCTTTGGCGATCCTAGCTGGATATTTTGCGATGGACGTCAAACGAGCGCGTACTGATATCAAATCGGATTGAAGACGTGCCACGCCGACGCTCTGCTCAAGCAGGCGCCGTCCGGATGCTGCTCGCGCAATAGGTCTACTGCCTTCGCAATCACGCTCTCTGTAGCTTTGATCCTATAGGATGCACTGCCCATTTCAGCTTAGCATTCATCACGATCGGCGGCTTGTCGACGTCGTGGAGGGCCTTGCGCCAGTTCGCATCGTCGCCGGCCGCGCCTGCGATCCACTCAAGTAGCAGGTCGCGTAGCTCTTAAAGGGCTTGGACGTTGGGCAAACGCGGTCGTACCGCTATCGCTTAGTGTTCAGCGTGCCTGCGCTGGTCATCCGATACGCGTCGCGGGTTTGCTGGGCACCGTCTGCCGTGATCCCGTCGAACTTCCGCCAAGCTGCAGCAGTGTTGCATACCCGTGTGGCCATGAACGAGCCTGTCGTGTTCATCGACCGGCACGTCTTTTTCTCAGTCGCTGCCTTGCCGGATGGCTTCGCAACGTCGTTTGACGTTTGAGCTTTTACAGCACCGGAGCTCATCATCAATGCGGCTGCAATCACAGATTTCATTGAGTGACTCCATGCGTCTCGCTAGATGGTATATCAGAGATTTCTACGTGCAAGAGGGTGTCGTTCATTCGCTCGGGGGAGTCGATCCCGACGCGCTCGGCTCCCGTCAGCAGCGCGAACAGCTTTGCGGAATATGTCGGGAAGGGTTAGGTCAACGCATGACAAATCATAGTGACGAATTGCGCAAGCGAGCTGCCGACAATCGCGACGACGCAGAAAACGAGCCCCTTGCTAACGCGAAGGCTCGCCTACTCTTATCGGCAAACCGACTGGATGAGTTGGCCGACCAAGCCGAAAGGGTACAAGTTTTGAAACTGGCCCGGTCATGACAGCCTCCCTAGACCGGTGATCGAGGCTCACGCTGCCTTAATGTAGAGCAAGGGCGTTGGCCGAACATAATTTATGGATAGGAATCCCGACTTGGTGTGGGTCGCCGTATGGAAAACCCGCCCATACAAGATCCTGCGACGCTGCATGCCGCGGTCCTGTGGGCGCGATACCTAGCCGACGTTCAAGGGGATCATTTACTGGCCGCAATGCTGACGGACGCGCTCAGCGTGATCGATCGTCGGGATGGACCGGACCGTCAGGAAGTACCACCTCCGCGCTCTTAGCCGCTGCGACCTGCGGAACGAACGGCAAGATTGCGCCGTGCGCAGTACCGACCCGATCCCGAGCCTGATTGGAAACGGGTGCGTGCTGGCAATGGGGATCATCCGTTACGGACTGATCTGCATCAGCTTGCCCGAATCATGTATCAAGGCATAGTCTTGGCCATGATCCAGTGGAACGACCATTACGACGAGCAGATCAAGGCGTTGACGGACGCGGAGCTGCTGGAAGCGTACGAGCGAACGAGCGGTAAGCCCGGCGATGCCGCTGTCGACGCGCTTGTGGCCGAAGTCCGGCTGCGCGGCTTGGACCTTTAATGTGCAACCGCGCCCGCAATCGCGCTGAGCCCGAGACGCTGTTCGCTACATTTGGCGGAGGGTGGTTAAACCCGAAGCCGATGGATAACCGGTTTAACCCCGTCGAACTCTTCCCAGAGGCGCGAGCATATGTCGTACGCGAGGCGAACGGCGTTCGCGGGCTCGACATCATGCATTGGGACGTTACTGCCGGCGCTGCACCCTGGCCGATGACGAACGTCCGAAACCTCGGCCTGCCTCAATGGCGTGCGCTTGCTGCCAACCCAGCGCGGCGCTGTCTTATTCCGTTAACCGAGTTCTGCGAGTGGACGCCGAAGCCAATCGACCAAGGTGACGGTAAGAAGCCTCTGAAAGGCGAGATGTGGTTCGACGTGACCGACCAGGACATCTTTGCGATTGCCGGCTTCTGGCGAAAAATCGACGAGCACTGCTACTTCGCGATGGTCACCTGTGATCCGAACGAGCTGGTCGCGCCGATCCACCCCAAGGCGATGATCACGATCCTGCGGCCGGAAGATCACGAGCGATGGCTGACCGGCAGCTATGATGACGTCGTCGCGCTGCAGCGACCGTACCCGGCCGAATTGATGACCGTGCGGGGGCCGGTGTTCCCAACGCGGCAGAGCGCGAGCTGACGGCACGACGGAGGTTAGGGCTGAGCCAGCCCCGGCTGCGCGGGATATATCTCGGCCGCTTGTTCTGGCGCCTCATAGCGGATGGTCCATTGTGGGTGACCCTCGGGCGACATGACGATGTCAGGCAGCCCTACAGGGTCTGTCCCGGTTTCCACCCAACCCGCGCCGAAGCACCGATCACACCCCGTGCGCTTGCATCGGAAGCTGACTAGATCGATCTCCGTATTCCATTGACCTCGGCCCTGGCATACCGGGCACTTGGCATCCAAGCTGCCGTTGCGCGGCTGCAGCGGCACAATGTCGAAGGCGTGAGGGCTGTCGGGCCCGTCGCAGTAAACGATATTGCTGGCGTGCGGCATGCGATACTCTCGGCTGGGGTACGTTGAACGCCTGTGCCGCCGGCCGGGTCCTGCGATCGCGTTGCCTGTTCGCCGTGATGTCCGACTTTGGTGGATAGCGGAACGGCCGCTTTCGGGAAGCGAACGGCGTAAGCGAACGTTCGTTCAAACAGTGTAGCAGCGGGCCGCGTAGGTAAACTCTATCCAAGAATAATGCCGGAAACGCTCTACAATTATTTCAAGACAACGCAGGATTCCCCCGCACATGCAGGTAATTGCTGTCGAAATCACCAGCATCAGCGAGCTTTCGCCAATCGGCGATGACGATACCTCGGTTCCGGGTTCGGACGATAAGGTTCTTGATTTCGAGCATCTTCAAAGTGCGATTGACGTGCACCGGCGTTAACCCGACGCAGTCTGCGAGCTGCTCCTGCGTCATAGGTAACTCATAGTCCGTCTGGCTACCCAATCCGGCTAGCTTTAACCTCAGCGAAAACTCACACAGAAGGTGGGCGACGCGCGTTTGTGCGTCTCGACGCCCTACGTTGGCCATCCATTCGCGAAAGATGGATCCATCAACCAGCGAGTCATGCCACATCGCCATCCCGACGTTCGGACGCTCAAAAGCAAGCTTCCTGATGGCCTGCCGCGGGATGAACGCGATTTCGCTACCGGTAAGCATTTGCACGTTGTGGTCAGCCAAGCCCAGAAACGAGTTTTGAAGGTCCACGATGTCACCCCTCATGTGTACTGAAAGGATTTGCCGCGCCCCCCCGTCAACAATTTTATGGCGAATTGCGTAGCCAGAAAGAATCACGCACGAATGTACGGTTTCCTCTCCCTCCCGGACGATATAGCCGTGGCGCTCGATCCGCTTGGTCCGGTGGGGCAGGTCAAGCACCGCAGCCTTGTCAGTATCATCGAACTCGCTCCAGTACAGATCTGTCTCGGCCCAAGAGGCGAGTTTCTTGGCCATCGGCAACAGGTCTGAGTTCGAAGGGTTCGGCACACGGCTCTCCGCTATGGCGAGAGCACGTTGGTCTCACAGTCGATGGAGGCCAGTAGGAGGCATCGATAAATGCCCGTAACACAGGCGCGCAATCGGATAGGTAACTATCGAACGGCTATCTCGCTAACATCGTTATTGATCTATGATATGTTAATTGACGTGCAGGTCTAGGAACATGAATCAAGGCGGCTCAGGCAATCGATCCCGCCGAAAAGACGCAGCGCCTTGGTCAACCGCTAGATAGCGATTTCAGCTTAACTATTGATGGTGAAGATCGTTAACATAGATTGTTTAGAAATCATTTGGGCAACTATTCTTCTTTTATTACGAAATTTTCGGAACATCAGTAAATTCAAAACATTTCGCACGAATGACAATGGTTTTGGAATCACAGGTTTCGGAGATGGAAACGGCCCTCCGCCTTTTACGCTTCGCCTTACCGCTGGCGGCAAAAAGCAATAGCCACGCGGTTTGCGCCTTAATTGAAACTGCGATAAATCTGTCGCTCACGCGAATTGCCGCACTCAGAGCGGAGATTAACAAAGCACGTATCGCTCTACCAGATATTTAAGTGCTTTGCTAAAGTTGTTAGTCTTCACGCCCTGCCGTTAAAGCAGATCAATATTATAGTATAACATAAGCGTCAGGTTTTCTGCTTATCGAGTAATTCGATAATGTCGTGAAGCCTAGCCGCGATAAGCGTATCATTAACGCCGTCGGCCAAGCTGAGGGCCCAGCATACCGCTTCTCGAAGGGGAGAATTTTGATGCTCGCTACCTGCTGACATATGCTCTGTGTCGCGTATCTACGCCAAATTACTAACAATTTCTTCAGACATAAGTGTGGGTCAAATCATTAGATCCAGGTTAATCAAGTGAGGGGTTAATTTTGTTATGAATGGCGATCAAGACCGCAGCGCTCTTGCACAGAGTTTACTGAACATGCGGGCGCTGAGGAAACAGCACTTTCCGAGTGAATTGTTCGACGAATATGCGTGGAACATCCTGCTCATATTATTCGTAAAACTCGTAAACAATGAGGTAGTCGCGGAAAACGATTTGCTTGATACTGCTGGACTGCCCGTAGCGGTCGGACGACGATGGCTCGCTCACCTTGTAGAAGATGGCCAAGTCGAGAAACGGGATGATGGAGATGATGTGGTCTTGTCGGTTACTGCCATTGCAGCGATGCGCAAGTTTCTCGACCAGCAAAGTGCTTCTAACGTCGCGCGAGACTGACGCTTGGCGGGCGAGCGCTCTCTTCGCCTTTCTTCATGGCGCCGGTAGGGGCGGCGGACGTTGGAAGCTAAGAGGCACGGCGAATAGCAGCAGACTCAAGAGCTGACGTGATTGTCCTGAACGGATGGCCGCTTTCAGGCATTCGAAGCATTATTCCAAGCGTCCGGGTTTGGGCGTAAGCCGCCGTCACGTGTCGCCGTCATCCAGCGCGGACCCTGGGCACCTGAGCGATGTCCGTCGTCCATGCCGGCGACCGCATTTCCGACCGCATCTTCCATTCGCGCTTGAACCCCTGCGATGCCGTCACTGCCGTCCACGTGCCGAACCTGCCGTTGATCGCGTCGAGCGCGTCCATCAGCCGGTCCCGCTTGGCCGTGTCGCCTTCGAACAGCGTACGCGGCCGCTCCTCCTCGGGCAGCAGATCGTCGAGCATGATGCCGGCCTTCGTATAGGCGTACCCATCGCGCCACGCTTTCTCTGCACCCCGCCTTGCCGCCGCGACGAGCTCAAGGCTGTCGTTCGTCATCGGGTGGAGCGTCACCATCCTCGACGCTCCGTATTGAGGGCGGTCGGGCTTGTGCCTGTTGGTATGGAAGAACGCCGTCAGCCGCGCCGCGACCAGACCGTGCGACCGCAGCTTCTCGCCAGCCCGCAGCGCGTATTGGGACAGCGCGCCCATCATCCGCTCGAAGTCGCATATAGGCGTCCCGAACGAGCGGGTCACTGCCATACCCTTCCGGCGGGGCTCGACTGCTTCGACCGCGTTGGAGGGGACGCTGCGCAGTTCGGCTACCAACCGCTCGAGCACGACGGTTCCGACCGCGCGCGCCTGCTTCATCGGCATGTCTCGAAGCGCCCCGGCGGTGTGAATACCAAGATCAGTCAGCTTGCGCGCCGTTGCGCCACCCACTCCCCACACGTCGCCGACCGCGAAACCATGCATCACATCTCGGCGCGTGGCTTCGTCACGCAGATCGGCGACCCCCTCGAACCGCGGGTCCTTCTTGGCGGCGGCGTTCGCCAGCTTCGCCAGCGTCTTAGTATCCGCAATACCGACGCAGGTGGGAATGGTAGTCCACTGTTGCACCTGGGCTCGCATCGCGTGCGCATGGGCGACAAGGTCCCGACGCTCGAATCCCGCCAGATCGATGAACGTCTCGTCGATGGAGTAGATCTCGGTGTCACGGGCGAACGGCTCGCAGGCCGCGATCACACGGCGCTGCATATCGCCGTACAGGGCGTAGTTCGACGATCGGACCTGAATGCCGTGCTCGCGGACTTTGTCGCGCAGGTGATGGATCGGATCGCCCATCTTGATGCCCAGCGCCTTTGCCTCTGCCGATCGGGCGATCGCGCATCCGTCGTTGTTCGACAGGACGATGACCGGCACCCCGACGAGGCTGGAATCGAATGCGCGCTCGCAGCTGACGTAGTAATTGTTGCAGTCGATCAGCGCGATCGGCGCGCTCATGCCATCTTGCGCGCGACGCCGACGACGACACCCCATATCTCGACATGCTCGTCGACCAGGATGTCGGCGAACCCTTCGGCCTCGGGTACGAGCCAATGACGGCCGTCGAACCACTGCAGGCGCTTCAGGGTCCGGTCGCCATGTACGAGCGCCACGACGATCGACCCCGCCTTCGGCTTCTTGGCGCGGTTCACGACGATCAGATCACCGTGGTTGATCCCTGCGCCTGACATGGACCGGCCATCGACGCGCATGATGTAGCTGGCGGCCGGATGCTCGACGAGCCAGGCGCCAAGATCGATCGGCTCCTGCATGTCGTCCTGCGCCGGTGACGGAAACCCAGCCTGCGTATGGACGAGGAAGAACGGCACTTCGCATGGCACCAGTTCGAACGGGACGTCGTGAAGCGACAACTCGGGTGGCGCTGCCTGAACCGCCGATCGGAACAGCTTGAGCGTACCCATCGCCTAGAAGATCGCGGCGAGTAGGAGCTGCTCATGTCGGGCGGCGAGCACCGACCGCGCTTCCTGCGCAGCGCCGACGGCTTGTCGGTAGTGCACGGTCCCGAACCGCTCTGCCTGATCGAAAGTGACCGGGGCCCACTCTTCGCTGGGATAGACGTTCTCGTAGATGGCGCGGGCAGCCGCCCGCAGCTGCAGATCGTGCTGCATTTTCGTCCTCCGGCAATGTCGCATCGCCGCGTGGCGGCATGGGCCTAGGTACGCTCAACACCCGATGATTCGCAAGAACATTGCAGGAACATCGAGCAGGTGCGATGCAGGGTTAACGATTCGAGGATCTGACGATGACCCACCACGACGACGACCAAGATGAGCCGAAGATCGCGTTCGGACGATGGCTTCTGGCGCAGCGCGACCGCGGGGATTGGGTCGACGGCATCGCGGACGCGGCGCGTGCCGATCGGACTTTTCCGAAGAACGGAGATCCGGAGGCGGTGCGGAAGCATCTGCGGGGGCAGCAGGCCGACGGAGATGCGTTTGCATTGGTTGACGATGCCGAGAGCGATTGGATGGCGCTGTGAATGCCGAAGCGTGGGAAGCGGCGTTCGCCCTGATGTCCGACCACGGTCAGGGCGTCGCCTGCGGGATCGTAGCGGACGGTATGGAGAAGGCGGATGAGATGCCGGTATATCGGGCCTGGGAAGCGATCGCCGACTGTTTGAACTCTGTCGCGTTCAACGGAGTTACGGAGCACTGATCGGCGTCGCCTGGCTGCGGAACAGTGTGAGCAACAGGGGCGGTGAACGTCCGCTAACGCCCAAAAGCTGACGTTCAGTCCGTCGGGTCTTCCGCGCCCAAGAAGCGGTCTTCGACGGCATCGACATGCACGCTGCTCGTAAAACCGCCGCCAAGGTCATATAGATAAAGTGTGACGGGGCAGCGCTGCCCACTCGCCCAGGCTATTGCCTCCTGCACCGAAACAGCTTCAAGCGCATCATAATCGACGGTCAGCAGCGGATCACTCTCGGGTGCTTGGTCAGCGTCAGCACAACTGTTGTCGTGCTCTATCGCCTCCACGATCGCATTGACCTCACGCCAGCGATAAGGCCGAGTGCGCCTGTCGATCACATTCCATAACATAGCAGCGTTGTAGCGGCGCCCTGACCACGCGCAACGTCCGCTGTCCACCACAATGCGACATTCGAGGCAACGATCGACCGAACGTCCGCTAACGCCCAATTGCGGACATTGGGCAGGTGGGTCACCATAGGGCACACTCAGCTACGAGGTAACCGAACATGAGCTACCAAACGGACCGTCGAAGTCGAACGCGAGCCATTACCGTGTACGCAGCCCTTCTTTTGATAGGAGCGGCGTTAGGCTTTCTCGTCAGGTTTGGCGTGATTACCGATCATATGCTCTGGTAAAAGCTGACGCCCGCTTGGATGTCCGCTTTCGCCCAACAGGAGACGGACAGGTTCCTATCCCGACCTCCCAACCTCAGCCATTCGTGCACCAAGCGACAGGGATGGTAGCAACGAGATCATCCAGGTGGGGAATGTCGGCGCGAAGGATCAGCTCCACCGGACCAAGAGTGCTACCGATGCTGACGTCATGGCCGCACATCACGGCGCCGCGAAGCCTCTCTGCATCGTGCCGGCGCAAGGTTTGGTGGACGGCAATCCAGCCATTCGTGCTGTTCCCCCGTGCAAAGCCATATCGTTAAAAAGAACGTTCGAGTGGCCGCTCCGTCGCCGAGGCCTCCGTCACGCGTTCGGTGGCGTTCGCATTTCTGACGGGGCATAAGGGGGTATGATCTGCGATTATGAACTGATTGGAATGTGTCTTACAAAAGCCCGAGACGGCGGGCCTTCGATCTTTGGCTTTCCAGACTTTCTGACCGCTCTCGCCCTTTTGGCTCTGGCCTTCAGTTCCTCTGACGCCGTGTACCGGTTTAGAATTGAAATTGCTCCCTTGCCGTTGCGGCGGATTGCCTTCCTTGCGTCTGTGATAATCGGAAGCGGTTCGCTTGCTACAGACCTATGGTTTGCAGCTGGCTGGTATTCTCTGCCGTGGGGTTGGAGCCGTGCCGGGATTCAGGCAGGCTTAGGAGCGCTCTTTTTATCGGTCATTTTGATTTGGCTTTGGTTTGCCTTCGTGGCGAGAACCGATTTTAACAGGTTCAACTACAAGCGCTTTCACGGAGCAATTTACCGTGGAATGGTTCGAGGATCGATTGTTGAACTTACGGTACTTGCGGAACAGCTTCCAGGTTCAGTCGAGTCACTCATTCGTCTAGCGGCGCCTCCGTTTAACGTTAGCGAACGCAATGTACCGATAACCGTTGCGCCCTTACAAAGGTACGCTCATGACGTCCTTTGGTTGCTAGGTAACCGCAAGTTCTGCCGTGTATTAATGGCGTCTTCGCCGCACACAGCAATCGTTATCATGGCCGAGGCCACGCGCCAGGGGCGGTACGATCTACCTCTTGCCACGTTTGTACAAAATCTGACTTTAGAGGGCGTTCTGAATAGCGATTCTCAAATCTATCATGAGGATCGTAACTCGCTGACGAGTATTTTTGGATACATTCAGCCATTCTCGTCAGCGGTCTATGGAAACTACGAATTACTCGAAAAAATAGGCGGCGGGATGACATCCTCGTTAGACCTAGATTGGCAGTCATACCGGCAATTTTCATCATCGCAGTGGGAGGCGTACCTTAGAATAACTCTGATCACGATCGAAAGTTACGCTGCTTCCAGCCGTATACAGATGCGTTCTCATCTTTTATCGAGAGCGATTGATCAAATTAAGAGCGTAAGTAGCGAAACCTACCAACTCAACGGTGCTGTTGGAACAGTATATAAATCAGATCTGCTCGCGAAGCTAAGTGCCGGCATCAGTTTCGTTCGGGATGCTTTAAGTGCAATCGACAAAGCAGAAGGGGTGGAGGCGCTGCAAGCTAGATTGCCCGGTCCGCAGTATTACGGCCAAGGGACGATATTAGACGATCTGACGGATCTGCTATACCAAATTATCCTCGATGCGTCCGGAGTTGAGGGGCCGCCGGATCTGGCGTGGACAATCTACTATAACACTGTTTGGTCTCCTATCTTTAATTTCGGCGGTCGAGGTCCTGCAAGAGCTCTGGTACTCTTCAAGCTTCGGCGACGTTTATTTGACGAGATCAAGCGCCTTGAGGAGTTTCCTAACTTCGAAGGAGCGAGGGTTCTTGCATTCACGCTCAATGTAATCGGCTTCCGCTACGATGCGACGTCGAAAATTGATCGTCCATGGCTGCCTTTAGGAAAGGCAACCGCTCAATGGACCCGACGAAACTATCTCGCACTTCGTCGCGCAAATCCGCGTGTGGCAGATGCGTGTTTAATAGGAAGGGTCACATTTGACGAAGAGAACAGCAAAATCGTAAAAACGTACGTTCAAGGCCTCCACGCGGAGCCGCCGCGGGCACTCCTGGATCTGGATCCTTTGGCTAATTGATCAATCCGGCGATGCATCGTTGGCCAGCAATCTTCGTTTCTGGCGATCTTGTAAGACCGGAATGGTTTTTCAGTTAGCCAGGTGCGACGGCGGGAAGCCCCTGCCCGATAACCTGAACGAACGGCTGCTTGGCGCAATCGTCATCTGAAGGCGGACTGGCAGCTAACCACCAAAGTCGGACGTTCACAGGACCAGGGACGACAATCTCGGCAGCCCGCTTCCCGGCTCCGATAAAGCGCTCCCGCAGCCCATCCGAGGTTGGCCCGGTAGTTACGCTCGATCGCGTAGCCGGGCGATGACGTCGGCGCGCTGCATTGTCGACGAGATGCAATACGGGATGATTGCGATCCCCAGTGCAAGCGCGGCGCCGGCCGCCTCCTGCGGCGCGCCGTTCGCAGCACTCTCAGTCACGAACAAGACCAACGCTGCAAGAATCGCAGCAACGTAAGTTACCCCCTGCATAACTGCTGTCACATCAAACCTCCATCTCGGTCAAGGTTAGCGCTTAAGCGAATGATTGATCGCGCTGGCAATAGCGACACACGCGCGCCTCCTCGCGGATCATCTCGGCGCAGGCTGGACACTTTTTCAGTCCTTCTTGCTCGGCGCGGTGGTCGAGCTCTCGCCGATCAGCCCTAATCATCAGGGAGTGGGGGAATGCGACGATCCAAAGGAGTGCGCCGTAAATCCACCAGCCGAAAAAGCTCCGACCTTTTCCGCTCGCAATGAACGCAGGTAGCAGTCCGATCACGGCCGCAATTATCAGAAATTCCACTAACGCCCCCTTGCGACATCCCCGTTTCGCCGCGGCAGAGTCCGACAGATCCTTGCCGATGTCGATGATCGATTTTTACTTTGACCAAGGTCGATCGAGATCGGATCAGACGGCGCTCTGCTGTGTGCGTCGGCCTCGATCCGCCGATCTGGGCCAGGATAATGTCTGTGCGTACCTGCCGCGGGCCAATGACCGCGTGCTGTCGGGACGTGCTGGGACGCCTGTGGACACCTGCCAAGTCGCTCAAGGTACTATCTAGCGTTCCAAGCTGTCGGCGGCACGCGTAGAGTCTCTGTTTCCAACCTATTTCAGACCAACACCGGAGCAATATGCGGAAATTAGTCGACCACTGGCGCGCGCATCGGGCGTTCGGGACAGATGGGACAGCGTGAAATTCAGCCTGTCCAGAAAAAACCGTTTAGTACCAATGCTTAGGACAAGTGGACAGAATGGACAGTATATTTAGAGTTGTGGAGATAGGTGAATAACCGAGGGGTGATACCGTGGTGGGCTGCTGCGTATGTGCGTAGCGCGCAAACGGCGGGTCTGGCGCCAGATTCCCTGTCCCGGCTGTCCCAATTGGCCAAAACTATGCAAACTAACCGTTTTTCTTGCGGAATTAGCGTGGACAGGATGAATTACGCTGTCCACGCTGTCCACATCGGCGGCACCAACGTGGCCGTTCGCTAGGCTGCAGCGTCGGCAGCAGCAGCAGCGGGAGACACCGGCTGCAGGCGACCTGGCGAACCCACGCGTTCATAGTGTCGCTGACGACCAATCGGCAAAGGGAAGATGTGGCGTGCGTTCACTCCTTCGCCCTTCTTCCAGCCCGGCACCATGGCGATTGTTCGCTGCACGGACGCGAGTAAGATCGTGTTATCATCGACCCTTAGCGCCCGAAACAATTCTTGTGCACAAGTGACGTTGCGAAATTGCGGGACGGCGTCCTCATCAATGCTGCCACTGGTGACCGGGGTATCTAGCCAACACATGATACGGCCAACAAGTCCGTCTTCAGCGGTTTCCACTCGGCGGGATTCCTGGAGACCGGATGCATGGGCAAGGGCCTCACCGGAAAGGTAGAGATGTAACCCAGATTCTGTGCTGTCCAGTTCGGCATGCATGCTGCGGTAAACCGACATAGCTTCAGCCCAGTACTGGTCGACATCCTTGCGGAACCGAGCGGTGTCGATGGCCTTGACGTGGCATTCAATCGGCAGGAAGCGACGCCCACCGGTAGCGTCGCGCAGGTACTCGCCTGAGTTCGTCGAGCCGATGAGGATCGACTGACGCGGAAACGCCTGCGCACGCGCCTCATATGCTAGGCGGACCTTGTCGAACTGCCTACTGATGAATGCCTTGATATCCTGCACCTCGGATTTGGCAAAGCCCGTCAGCTCGGGCAATTCCACGATCCACCCCCCTTGTAACTTTTCAACCATGGACTTTGCGTCATGGAAGTTACCGTCGAGCTCGACCGACCAATTACGTCCGAGTATCCTGATAAACGTGGACTTTCCGACACCCTGCGCACCCTCTAGAATAACAGCATGGTCCCATTTGCAACCGGGTTCAAAGACGCGGGCAACGGCCGCGACCATCATCAAACGCGCCACTTGCCGTGTATAGACGTTGTCTTCAGTCCCGAGATAATCGACGAAAAGACGGTCAATCCGTTCGACGCCGTCCCACGCTACCCCTTCCAAGTATTCCCGGATTGGATGGAAGCCGTTCTCACGCGCAGCCAGCACCGTCGCGGCCTTAAGATCGCGATCAGAAACCTTTATGCCGTAGCCGCCTTGAGTTTTGGGCGTCTCGATGATCGACCGCACGGCGCAGTCGCGATCGTTCGACCAAGTCTCCCCGTTGAGCGTATCCCGCACCTGCCAAATCGGGCCAACTAGCTGCCTGGCGTCCTTTGCGGCGTTCGCGCGAGACTTCGACTTATGTCCGGGCGCGATACGTTGAACGGTTTCCTGCGTAAATTCATTGCGCTGACACAGGCCCTTCAACCGCGGATCGTTTTTCATGATCAGCTCAATATTAGGCAGGTTCGCGACTATGCCCTTCTCGGTATAAGCGAGTAACGTCTTCCAATCATCGAGTGCCGGCGTCCCAAGGCCGATACTGAACACGTCGTCGTCCGATTTCGGGGTGGCCGGTTCGTCGTGAATCAGGTCGTCGAAGTCCGAGTCCGAATGGCTGGTATTCCCAACCTTTTCCGCGTCGTCATCAGCATCCAGATCGTCATCCGGCAGATCGTCGAGCTCGGCCATGATGCTGGCCTGCCGCTCGGTGTTCGCCCACGCGCGGACGGTCCCCATGGTGACGGGGTTGCCGCGGTACTTGCCGAACGACCGCCATTTTATGCGCCGCATTTCGCGGATCTGCGCGTCGCCGGTGAACTTGGTCGAGCGGCGCGTGTGCTGCAGCCACAGGTCGAAGCCCTCCTGCGACCCGCCGAACTGGTGGTGCAGCGCCTGGCCGAGCCGAATCCAGTCGTCGTAATGCAGATCTGAGACTGGAATCAGGTCGAGATCGGCTTCCAACTGACCTGGTCGGAACTCCAGCGGGTCGCGAAGTTCGAATTCGAAGGTGTCGGTGTTGATCGCGCCGAGCGATTCGATGTGCGATGCGGGGATGAACGGCTGCTCGAAACCGTCGAAATCGAACTCGCGCACCCACTGGTAGGGCTTTCCGGTATCCGGATGGATTGACGGCGGCAGCGCGACCTGCTTGCCGGTGCCGAACAGCTCGATTTCGTAATCGTAATGCCACACGCCGTCGGGGCTGCGGTGCTTCCCTTCGCTGTGCGCCAGCATCTTGGAGCGGAACGGCGTGTCGGTGATGAAATAGAGGTGCCGCGACTCGCCGCCGCTGCCCGACTGAACTTCCGGCAGATCGCTGCGCGCAACGCTGGGGAACAACTTTGCGAATGCCGCCCAAGCCTCTTCGACGACCTCAGGGAGACGAATATCAATGTCAATTGCGTACAGAAACCCATCGGCTAGGTCAGATGGTTCGCCAAGACGAACACCAACATTGTTTCCGATTTCGTACGTGGCTTTCAGGAGCTCGACATTTGTCACGGACTTTTCCGACCAATCTTTCCCGATCGGACGCTTGGATTTCGGATGAAGCCAGTGAAGCGCTACACCTGCAGCGCAAAGAGGTCCAATAGCGTCGAGCATCGGTTGATGTGCGGTACTTGGAACGGTAGCCATGATTCAATTTAGCCTTGTGTCAGGCCCAGAATCTGCTAAGTAATTCCGTGTGGACGGATTCGCAGAATCCAGGGAAGCCGGAGCGATTTCATCCTCGCTCCGGCTTTCTGCTTTTATGCGTTGACGAAGCCTTACGGCGTGATCATTGTCGACAGGTTCGGAAGGGCAAATAGGCGCTGTCGCTGCGCAGCGGTGAGCCCTGCCAGGCCACCGATGATCACGAACTTGATTCGGTCACCGGCGACCAGGTAGTCCAACTCGGCCGCCCGAGCCCTTCGCCAGCCGATACAGCGGCTAATGCGTTGCCGGTTGACGGTTTCGGCCTTTCCGATGCGCTGGGCGACCTCCGGCGGCATGCCTGCCGCTTGAAGTTCCGCGATCCGTCGCTGCTGCCACAATGGCCAGGTGATCATGCGACGCGGCCTCACAAGGCACCTGCTTCGTCAGCAACACACTGCAGTCTTGCGGCCTTCGCTAGCGTCAAGATGGCCGAGACGTCGACAGTGGCGTTGATTTGGTCGCGGGTAGCTGTTGCCGGATGTTTGGCGGAAGCGATCGGCTGCTTCCTGGGTTCATTGGCCGCACTTAGTGACGGCGCTTCGAAGCCCTGCAGACCCATTCTGTTGCCGAGCGCCAGCAGCGCCACCGGATCGCTTTTTACTGGTTTTGTCACTGTGAGACCTCCTGAATCTGTTCCTCGATTCGAGCGGCCGTCTCCGAGTAGCCCAGCCAGTCCCAGGCGCCGCGCCCGGGACCGACTTCGCAGTAGCTGTTAGCGGCCGTTGCGGAGCTCATGGCGGCGCACAGTGCTGAGGCGTTGCCCTGGCCGTATGGTGTCCCGGGGCGGCTCTGCAGCCGCAGTGCGAAGTCCTCTGCGGCAGCAAGGCTGGCAAGCGCGCGTCCAAAGACAGCTCCGGCCTCCTTCGCAGCGTCGAACAACGGCGGCACGATTTGCGATCGTACGTGCTGCCCTTGCAGGCTTCGCCGAGCTGCAACGGCATTATCCGCCTGCTGGATGGCACCGGGTAGCTGTTTGGTAACTAACTCTATGATCCGCACGCAAGCTGCTTGCGCTTCGATCAACTCCGCACGTTCGGCGTCCGTCATCTGTGCATGAAGACGCGGAAGTCCCAGCACATCGGCTTCGGCGTTGACCAGTCGCGCCGCGTCATCATCGGTGAGCACTAGAGCGTTCGCGTCATGTCGCGTCTTTGCCGTTGCGTGCTTGGCTTGCAGGTTTCGCACCTGTTCCTGCGGGGTCATGCTGCGGCGCTTTCGGCGACGCGTGCAGCGATGATGGCGTCTAGCCACGGGCGGGGGATGCCTGTGAGCTTTCCCTCTTTGTATAGCCGAATGGGGGCAGGCAACTCTCCCCGATTGACCATCGCATAGAACTTAGTGCGCGATCGAAATCCGAGGTACGCAGCCGCCTCCGACGGACGCAGCATTGGCCCCGTTGCTGGCACAGCCGCCCATGGGGTTGCAGGCAAATTGGTCAAGGATCGTCTCCCGTTCATACGCTCGCCGAGTCGCGAGCATGAACGGACGTACACAGAAACGAACCATGACGCGAATTTCGGAGGTCGAACCTCTTCCGATAGTCCCCTTTTAAGGCCCCTGCACAATCAAAGTCAAACGAAAGTTGTGTTTGACGTCGCCTTCGACGTGACGAACGTCGCCCAGTCATTCATCATCGCTCTCCGCCGTTCGAGTGCCTCGCCGCGGCGATAGGCTCGTCGAACCTTCGATCCGACGATATGCGCCAGCGCCTCCTCGCTCAGTTCGTCCGGATAGTCCGTCATGTCGGAAACCCAGTCCTTGTACGAACTCCGGAAGCCGTGCGCGGTGAATTCTCCGTAGCCCATGCGCCGCATGAGCATCGACAGCGCCATGTTCGAAAGGGGTTTGGCTGGGTCGCCGCCATGAAAAATAAAGTCGTCGTCCTTGCCGCGAATAAGCCCTGCAAGGATTTCCACGGCCACGGGTGACAGCGTGACGGTATGCACCCTTCCACCCTTCATTCGCTCGGCTGGTATGACCCAGGCGTCGCCTTGCACCTCGCCCCAACTGGCCCCTATCACCTCCCCGGAGCGGGAGGCGCACAGGATCAAGAAGCTTAGCGCTCTCGCGGCCGTCGCCGGACGCTCCTGCAGCCTATGATACAAAATAGGTAGATCGTTATAAGGGACCGCGGGGTGATGCCCACGAGAGAGCGTTGGTCGTTTAGGCAGCAGGATATCAAGATGCCCGCGCCATGCTGCGGGATTGGCGCTGTCACGAGGGCGAAGCCCCCTCACCTTCGCCGCGCTGAGGATCTTTTCGATGCGGCCTCGCACCCGGCCGGCGGTTTCGGGTTTCACAAGCCAGATTGGCTGCAGGGCGGCGAGCACCGCGTCAGTATCGACATCGCCAATAGGAAGGCTGCTGAGATTGCCGGCATGATCGCGAAGGCTACTCCTCCACTGCTTGCGATGTACGGGATTTCGCCACCCGGCCTCGACGCTGGAAATGTACTCGTCCGCGAATGCACCGAATGTAACATTCTGCGGCTTAGGCATTGCCGCAGCAGTTGCAGTCTCATTTCGAACGTCGATGGGGTTGCGACCTAGGGCAACCTGTTCACGGGCAGCGGACGCCAGTTTGCGTGCGCTCGCCAGTGGAATCTTTGACGCCGAACCCAAGCCCATCTCACACCGTTTGCCATGCCACCGAAAGATGAAAACCCAGCGCTTACCGCCATTCGTAGTCAGCAAATATAGGCCGCCGCCGTCGGCAAGCCGTCCGGTTTTCGTTGCATTCTTAACCGCAAGTGCGCTCAGCGCGTAAGCCTTTGGCATGATTCTGCCCCACCGTTTGCCCTGTCAGATGGCGTGGCTTGTAACATGACATGGATGAACAACCGAATCACGAATACGTGCCGATCTTATGCACAATCAAAGACTTGGCACTGCACAAGGAGGACTAAGATGAACACCGTCGAACACCTAGTTCGACGGACACCTCTTCCGCCATCCAATCTCATTTGCGGAGTGCTGATCGGCGTGCGCCACGGTCCGACTGCGCTAGCCGAGCGCCGCCGCCAGCGCGTCGCCGGTGGCGGGGCGCAGCGTGAAGATGCCGCTGTCGAAATGGCGGGTCGGGTGGACCCGGTTGGTGAGGAGCGTCCACGCCACGCCTCGGTCGAAATCGATCCACAGCCCGGTGCCGGTGAAGCCGGTATGCCCGATCGTCGTTCGCGAGCATCCTTGGCCGCCCGACCAGCCGGGGTGGCGGATTTCCCATCCGGCGGTGCGGTGTCCCTCCACCGGGGTGCGGATGGCGGCGAGCATGGCGGGCGATGCGCCGCTGCCGTCGAGCAGTCCTTGCGCGAAGCCCAGCACGCCTTCGACCGTGCCGAAGAGGCCGGCATGTCCAGTGCGTCCGCCCATCGCCGAAGCATTTTCGTCATGGACCTCGCCCTGCAGCACGCGGCCGCGCCAGTGACAGAATTCGGTGGCGACCGCGGGACCCGGCGGCGGGCCCCAGCTCAGCCCCTCGCCCAGCGGCAGGGCATCGAGCGGCTGTCCTGTCAGCCGCTCGACTGCGATGCCGAGCAGGATGAAGTTGATGTCCGAATAGACCGCGGGCCCATGCTTCCATTCGCGCTGCAGCACGAACGCGCGCAACCGCGCCGGGTCGTCGCCATAGGTATAGACCGGCTCGACCGCGGGCAGGAAGGTGCGGTGGACCAGGCAGTCGCGGAATGTCAGCCGCCGCTCGGGCGCGTTGGCGACGTCGTATTGCCGCAGGTCGGGGATCGCATCGGTCAGCGGCCGGTCGAGATCGATCCGCCCCTCGTCCGCCAGCCGCAGCACGAAGCTGGTGGTCGCGATCACCTTGCTGACCGACGCCAGATCGAACCAGTGCGCGGTCGTCAGCGGCTCGGCGACCGGCACCGTCTGCGCCTGCCCGACGACGCGGACCGCGCGCGCGCCGTCCGCGGTGACGATGCCCAGCACCGCGCCGGGTATCCGCCCCGCGGCGACCGCCTCAGCAGCGGGCGCGAAGGCGGCGTCGGCGATCCGGTCGATCATGCCTCATCCTTCCGCGCGACGATCCGCGACAATGCGGGGACGAACAGGATCGCCGCCAGGCTCAGCACGCCCGATAGCAGGAAGAACCCGTCATAGCCGATCGCGCCGACCATCGCCCCGCCGGCGCCGGCGAGCAATCGCGGCAACAGGAACGCGAACCCGGTCAGGAACGCATATTGCGCACCCGGATAACGCGGGTTCACCAGCATCGACAGATAGACCACGAACACGGCGCCCGCGAAGCCGTTACCGAACTGGTCGCCGGCGGTCGCGATGTATAGGATGGTCTCGTCGACGCGCTGGTGTGCGAGCCAGACGAACCCGAAGTTGCCGATTGCCGCGACCACCGCGCCGATCGCCAGCGTCCACGCCATCGGCCAGCGCGTCACCAGGAATCCGCCGAGCCCGACCCCGATCATGCTGGCCGCCAGCGCGACCAGGCTGTCGGCGCGTCCGATTTGGCTGAGCGAGTAGCCGAGGCCCTTGATCATCGGCTTGGACAGGTTGAGCGCGAGGACGTCGCCCATCCGGTACAGCGACACGAACACCATCAGCAGGATCGCGCCGTACCCGTAGCGCCAGAAGAAATCGACATAAGGCCCGAGCACGGTCGACGTCCGGATGCCCGCATCGGCCGGCGCCCGGCGGATCCGCGGTAGCGCGACCGCCATCACGACGAACGGCAGCATGCAGAGGCCGAGTACCCAGGGGGTAACGTTGCTGTTCGCGTCGATCCCGGCGCGCGTAGCGATGTCGAGCACCAGCCATCCGACAGCGGCGGTAACCGCGCATGCCGCGGCCAAAATGACGACGCTCGCGACCAATCCCGTCGCCAGCGCCACGGTACGGCCGCCGCCCTTCCCAAGCTCGTGCGATCGCATCGCCACCAAAATCGGGAACGGCAGGAACGCCGCCGCCGCGATCAGCAGATAGGCGAACGCCCAGCCGCCGCTGTCGGCGATCAGCAAGGCACCGCTGCCCGCCGCGACCATCGCGCTGCGATACCCCCACAGATTGGCGGCGACGATCGGACCCTGCTGGTCCTGCGTCGGATACAGCTCGATGCGCCAGGCGTCGGCGGCAATCTCCAGCGTCGTCGTCCAGAACGCGAGCAGCACCGCGAACAACGCCGTCACCGCCAGGCTCGCATCGCTGGACGTCATCGCCATCGCGATCATTGCGGTGA
This sequence comes from Sphingomonas sp. R86521, assembly GCF_042466235.1. Lineage (NCBI taxonomy): Bacteria > Pseudomonadati > Pseudomonadota > Alphaproteobacteria > Sphingomonadales > Sphingomonadaceae > Sphingomonas > Sphingomonas sp. R86521. The sequence goes on from NZ_JAXHBY010000001.1 coordinate 2,303,436, forward strand.
AGATGCCGAGCTGCGCCAGCATGATCCACCCGCGCCGCCGCCCCCAGAACCGTCCGAAACCGGGGATGTCGTAGCGATCGAGCAGCGGCGCCCAGACGAACTTGAGGGTCGGCAGCAACTGCACCCAGGCGAAGAACCCCAGCACCGTCAGCGCGACGCCGTGTGCCTGCAGCCGTAGCGCGAGCACCGTCGAGAACATGTAGAACGGCAAGCCCGCCGCAAAGCCGAGCAGTCCGTACAGCAGCATGCCGCGCCGATCCGCCACTGGTCGCGCCCCGTGCGTCGGCGGGTCGGTGATCCCTGCGTCGATAGAGGCTGCGGTCATGGTTGCTCCGGAAGATCGCACAAGCGCCGAGCGTCCGTCGAACGAGTCCGCCAGTCAACCCGCCGGTTACCCGCGGTTATACCCCCTGAACCTGCGTGGTGCCCGGTCGTTTCCGGTCACGCAGCATCAGGTCGGTTTCTGCGGCGTTCAGCGGCGTGCCGAGCAGATAGCCCTGCGCTTCCTGGCAGCCGAGGCGGTGCAGCGTGTCGCGAACCGACGCGGTCTCGACCCCTTCGGCGACGACGCTCAGTTGCAAACTCTCCGCCAGTCGGATGATCGCCGAGACCATGCGGTGCGCAGCCTTGTCGCTGTCGACGTTCACGACGAACGAGCGATCGATCTTAAGCTTGTCGAATGCCAGCATGCGAAGATGCTGGATCGACGAAAAGCCGGTCCCGAAATCGTCGAGCGCTAGCGATACGCCCTGGTTCCTGAGCGACTTGATGATCCGCTGCGCGGCGACCGGGTCGGCGATCAGGGCGTTCTCGGTGATCTCCAGGCCGATGCGCCGCGCCGGGAACCCCTGCCGCGTCAGCAACGCCAGGATCTTTTCCGCCAGCCAGCGATCGCGAAACTGGATCGGCGATACGTTGATTGCGATCGTCAGCTCGGCCGGCCAGTTGCGGGCGTCGATACAAACCTGTTCGAGCAGCGTCAGCATCAACGCGTCGATCAGCCCGCATTCCTCGACGACTGGGATGAACCTGTCGGGCTCGATCTCGGTACCATCGGGCCGTGTCCACCGGGCCAGCATCTCGAACCCGACGATGCGTTCCGAGGCCAGGTTCACGATCGGCTGGTAGCAGGGATAGAAGGCGCCGGTGCCGAAATCGGCGCGCATCTGGCGCTCTAGCACCGCGCGTTCGGCCAGTGCCTCGCCCATGCTACGTTCGAAGAAGCGGTGTCGCGAGCGCCCCTCCGACTTGGCCGCGTACATCGCGATATCGGCATGCTGCATCAACGTTTCGCGATCGGCTGCATCGCTTGGGAAGCATGCGATGCCGATGCTGGCGCCGATGTGGTGCGAAAAGGGCGCGAGCGAGAACGGCAGTGCCATCTCGCGCACCAGTCGATCCGCCATCTCGACCGCGCCCTGATGATCGTGGTCGCGAAGCTCGAGCGTGACGGCAAACTCGTCGCCACCGAGGCGAAATGCCTGCCCGGCAGGATCGACGACAAGTGTCAGACGCTGCGCAACCGCGTCGAGCAGGCGATCGCCGGCGCCGTGCCCATAGGCGTCGTTGACCCCCTTGAACAGATCGAGGTCGAGCGTGAACAGATAGAGATGGGTCGGTGAACCCGGGCGATCGAGGATGCGATCCAGATGTTCGCCGAGCGCCCGGCGGTTCCACAGCCCGGTCAGAGGATCGCGATAGGCGAGGTCCTGTGCCGCCAGTTCCGCCGCGCGCGACCGCTCCTGTTCGACGAGCATGTCGGCGCGCGACTGCAGCACCTGTTTGAAACCGGAATGGTTGGTCGACAGCGTCCGCAGGATCAGGATGGCGACGATCAGGAAGTTCGCGCCCACGCTGAACAGCGACCAGTCGGACGCGAAGAACAGTCGTACTGTGACCGGCAACACTCCGAACAGCAGGACCATATAGCCTGCCATCGGCAGTGCCTGAAGGCAGAAGCAGCAGCTGATCGCCCCGACGAAAACATAGAGCGCGATCGACACGCTGCGAACCGGTTCCGCTTCGGTGAAGAGCACCGATCCCCATATCCCGAAGATCATGCTGAGAACTGCGGCGGAGACGATGGTGCCGCGCAGGTAGCGCCTGACCTGGGCGGGGCTGGCGACGATCGTCCGACGACGCATCCACAGTGCCGCGCGAACGATGATCGCCAGCGAGACGAGGATCGGGATGCCGAAGCTCATGCCCCAGGGAACGTCGCGGAATGTCGCGATGCCGAGGAACAGCACGTTGATGAACATCACCGCGTACATCAGCGGGATCTGACGACGCAGCGCGTGATACTGCCCGAGCAGGAAATCGTCGGTCGCGGGGTCCGCAGACGATTTAAGATCAGGCAGTGATAAAGCCATTGTCTAACGTTCCTCGACGGTTGCAGGTAACCGCAAGGCGTTCACAAAATATTGATACGATGCGTAGTGCGGATTGGATGACGTCAGGACTTTTGCCCGAACACGACGCGCGGCACGAATACCGACAGTGCGAGGGTGGTTGCCGCGATCAGGAATACGCCCCAGAACGTCAGATGCAGGCCGTGCGCGAGTGCAGCACGACTGGCTAGACTATCGACGGTCGACCCGTGCCGGACGAGCAACTGCTGGATCTGGTCGAGCGACCCCGCATGACCGCGTGCAAGGCTGGCATTGAGGATCGCGCCGAGCACCGTTGCGCCGAGCGTGCTGCCGAGGTTGCGCGCGAACATGTTCGAGGCGGTCGCGGCGCCGCGTTCGGCCCAGCCGACGCTGTCCTGAATCAGCACGATCGCGGCGGTGCTGAAGAAGCCCATGCCGAACCCCATCACCAGCGAACCAAGGCCCGCGACCAGCGGCGACATGGTCGGTGACAGCACGACGAACGCGATCGCGCCGAGCGGCAACAGCGTTGCCCCCGCGATCAAGATCGGCCGCAGCCCGAAGCGGCCGAAGTTCCGCGCACCGAGAGTTGCGGCGATCGGCCAGCCCAGCACCATCGCGGTCAGCATGAACCCCGCGACCAGCGGCGAGCGGCCCATCACCGCCTGGACGTACATCGGCAGGAAGGTGGTGAGCCCGATCACCGCCATGCCGCTGAACAGCGTCGCGGCGTTGGTCGCGGCGAGCGAGCGATGCGCCCACAGCGCGAATGCGATCATCGGATCACGCGCGCGGCGTTCCTGCAGGACGAACAGCACGGCGGCGACCACGCACACCAGCCCGGCCGCGAGCGTCACCGATGTCGCCCCTGCCCCCGCCTCGGTCAGCGCGACCATCAGCGAGGCGACCGCGACGGTGAACAGCCCGGCGCCCGCGACGTCGACGCTGCGCTCCTGAGTCGACACCGTCTCGCGCAGGAAGAAGAAGAAGCCGGCGGCGGCCGCGATCCCGATCGGCACGTTGATCCAGAAGATCCACGCCCAGCTGACATGCTGGATGATCAGCCCGCCCGCGAGCGGACCGATCACCGACGACACGCCCCATACGCTGGCCAACCAGCCCTGCACCTTGCCGCGCTCGTGCGCCGGATACAGGTCGCCGATCACCGTCATCGACACCGGCTGGATCGCACCGGCACCCAGCCCCTGGATCAGGCGGAACGCGATCAGCGCGGGCATCGACCAGGCGAAACCGCACAGCACGGACCCGACCAAGAAGATCGCGATGCCGACCAGCAGCACCGAGCGCCGGCCATAGAGATCGGCCAGCTTGCCGAACACCACCGTGGTCGCGGTCTGCGCGAGCAGGAACGACGAGAACACCCAGGAATAGAGCTGGAGGTTGCCGAGCTGCCCGGCGATCTGCGGCATCGCGGTCGACACGATCGTCGCCTCGATCGCGATCATGAACGACGCCGCCATCACCGCGGCGAGCACGAACGGGCGTCGGACGGTTGGCGGCGCGGGGTCTGCAATCGTTTCGTAGGTTGTATCGGTCGTCACGTCAGGCGTCGCCTTCCATATGCGCGGCAAAGGCTGCGGAATAGTCTGGGTGCCAGCGCGATAGGGCCGGACGGTTTTCGATGATATCGCCTGCGGCCCACGCGATCCGACGCGCGTCGGTTTCACGCGTCACGTCGTTGTCGGGGCACAGGATGTAGAAGTCGCCGCGTGCCATAGCCGGAAGCATGAACTCGACCAACTCGTCCGCGCTCCAGGCCGCAGCCGGCTGCGCGTCGATACCACGGCGGCGGGTGAAGCCGGTGAACGTGAAGCCCGGTATCAGCAGATGCGCCGAAATGCGCCCGCCCGTTGCCAGCAGGTCGTGCGCCAAGCTCTCGGTCAGGGCCTTCAGTGCCGCCTTGCTGACGTTATAGGCGGTGTCCCCCGGCGGCAGCGTGATGCCCTGCTTCGATCCGGTATTGACGATCGCGCACGGCCAATCCGCTGCGAGCATCGCCGGCAGGAACGCCTGCACGCCGTACACCGCGCCCATCAGATTGGTCGCGATCGTCCGTTCCCATATTTCGGCCCCCGCGAGGATCCCGCCGCCGCCTTCGCGCCCGGCGTTGTTCATCAGCAGGGACACATCGCCCAGCCTGTCCGCGGCGTCACGCAGCGCCGCGATATCGCCGGCGTCGCTGACGTCGGTGCACAAGGCGGACACGGTATAGCCGGCGCTCCGCAATTCGCTCGCAGCGACGGCCAACTGCTCCTCGTCGATGTCGGCGATCAGGATACGCATCCCGGCTGCGCCGAGCCGGTGCGCGGCGGCGAGACCGATGCCGCTGGCGCCACCGGTGATCACCGCGACGCGCGACGTGGCGATGGCCGGGTGCAGGGCCACGCCGTCGGTCGTTACCATTCGATGCCGACCTTGCCGAAATGCTCGCCGTTCATCTGGAAGCGGAACGCGTCGGCAAGCTGGTCGAGCGCGAAGCGGCGGTCGATCACGGGCCTGATCGTTCCCATGTCGAGCGCGCGGACGAAGTCCTGCTGTTCGCGACGGCTGCCGACGATCAGGCCCTGAAGCCGCGCCTGTCGCCCCATCAGCGCCGCGGTCGGCACCTCACCGCTGGCGCCGGTCAGCACGCCGATCAGCGAGATGTGGCCGCCGACGCGGACCGCCTCGATCGACTGGGCCAGCGTTCCTGGGCCACCGACCTCGACGATATGATCGACGCCGCGCCCGCCGGTCCAGTCGCGCACCGCGCGGCCCCAATCCTGCTGCTCGCGGTAGTTCACGGTGAAGTCCGCGCCCATGCTGCGTGCGCGCTCGAGCTTGTCGCCGGAGGATGACGTGATGATCACGGTGGCACCCATCGCCTTGGCGATCTGCAGCGCCCAGATGGATACGCCGCCAGTGCCGAGCAGCAGCACGGTGTCGCCCGCCTTGAGCTTGCCGTCGACGACCAGCGCGCGCCACGCGGTCAGCCCGGCCGTCGTGATCGCCGCCGCCTCGACCGCGTCGAAGCCCTTCGGTGCGTGCGTGAAAGCGGTCGCCGGACGCACCACGGCAGCCTGTGCGAATCCGTCGATACCGTCGCCCGGCGTTCCGGAGAAATCGCCGATCGTCGGCGTGCCGTCCTGCCATTCGGGGAAGAAGCACGATACGACCAAGTCTCCGGTTGCGAACTCGGTCACGCCCTGCCCTACCGCCTCGACGACGCCAGCGCCGTCGGCAAGCGGCACGCGCCCGTCCGCGCTCGGCATCTTGCCCAGGACGATGCCGAGATCATGGTAGTTGAGCGAACTGCCGTGCAGCGCGACGCGGATTTCGCCGGGACCGGGTTGGCCCGGGTCGGCGCGATCCTCGACCCGAAGCCGATCCAGCCCGCCGGGCGACTGCAACGCAATAACTTCCATCGACCATTCCTCATGTGTTCGGGGGCCGAACGCATCAGGTGCGGAAAGCTGTCCGGATTAATATCGTGCCGGCTCTCCGATCTCGGCCACGCAAAAAAAACGGCCCGCCGTGAGGCGGGCCGTTTCTTCAATCGACAATGCGATCAGTAGGTCGTCGGGGTCAGCCGGCGGCGATCGCGTTCGGCCGCGACTTCGTCTCGCGTGTACGCCGGTGCTGCCTCGTCGAAGCTGCTCCAGCCACTCTGACGATAGTCGGCGCCGCGGGTTGCCGCGTCGACCGAACGGCTGCGATCGAGCACGTCTTCTGCCGCACCGACGAGGCTGTCGTCGACGCGTGCGCTGAGCAGCGTGCCGCCGCGACGGACGCCCTCCGAATAGACATGCGCCTCGTCGTCGGTGTGACCTGCTTCCTTCAGCGCGCCGACGATCGTGCCCGTCGCCGCGCCGCCCGCTGCACCGATGCCGGCGCCGACCGCGGTCGCGGCGAGCCAGCCTGCGGCGACGATCGGACCCAGGCCCGGGATCGCCAGCAGCCCGAGGCCGGCCAGCAAACCACCGGCTCCGCCAAGCGCGGCACCGGTCGAGACACCGCGACCGACGTCGCCGTGATCGTTGACGTCGCCGATCGTCGCGGCGGCATCGCCGTGCGCGCCATCGGCATTGTTCGCGACGATGCTGATCGCGTCATGCGGCACGCCGAGGCGCTCTAGCTCGCCGAGGGCGGTGGTGGCGTCGGCATAATCGTCGAACAGGCGCGTAATGGTCTTGGTCATCATCTCTCTCCTAAAGTCTGGTGTCAGCGGGTCGTCACGTTGCCCTTGTAGTCCAGCCCGACCTGGACCTTCTTGCCGGCGCGCATCGCCGTGCCGCGCCAGACGCCGTTGCCGTCCTTGGTCAGTTTCGAAACCGTGCTGTAGCCGGCCTTGGTCAGCCGGCCGCGTGCCTGATCCTCGGAGAACGAGTTGGCGCCGGCGGCGGGTGCGGCGACCTTGGCGGCATTGCTGTTCTTGATGGCGGGGTTGTGCGAACCGGCATGGGTCGCGGCCTGTGCCATGGCGCCGGATGAGAGCAGCAGCGCGCCGCAGGTGGTGAGTGCTCGAACGATCATTGTCGTCTCCTAAGTTTTTATGGTTGAGGGGCTCTAGTGGCCCGGAAAGAACGACGCGGATGGCGCGCCGTTCCCCCGAATACCGAACGTGGATTTCAGCGAACCGAACCGCGGCGCACCATGTTGACGATGGCGAGCAGGATCACCGCGCCGACCAGCGAAATCAGGATCGACTGGATGTTGAGCGCACCGTCCATGATCGATGCGCCGCCGATCAGGGGCGTGATGATGAATCCAGCGAGCAATGCGCCGACGATGCCGACGACGATGTTCAGGAAGATCCCCTGCTGTGCGTCGGTGCGCATGATCATGCTGGCGACCCAGCCGATGAGACCGCCGACGACGAGAAGGATGATGAGGTTCATGATGTGCTCCCGAAACTAAGTGTTACTGGGGCTCAAACGGATGCATTCCGCATTCGGTTCAGTTCCAGGATCGGCAGGCAGGCGGGGAACCTAGTGCGGAGATACCAGGGTAATTGGTAGATCGCGCCGGAACCGACCGCGCCGCGCCGCGCTGTTGCAGGATGACCAAGCCTTCGCCAAAGCCGCTGCACCAGCCCACGCTGCATCATCTGGAACAGCTGATGACCGGGTTGCTGGAGGGCGTAATCCTGATCGATCCGACCGGGATTATCCTCAGCGCCAACCCCGCGGCGCTGAAGATGCACGGCGTCGCGACGTTGAAGGAGCTGGGGGAGACCGCGGACGAGTATGCGGCGCGCTTTTCGCTGCGCTATCGCAACCACCACAGCCTGCCGCGGCGCGAATATCCGTTGATGCGGCTGCTCGCGGGCGAAAGCTTTCCCGACCTGATCGTCGAGGTCGCACCGGCCGGCGCCGACGAGCCCCGCTGGGTCCACCAGGTCCGCGACATCGTCATGGACGAGGATGGCGGTGAGCCCGATTGCCTGGGGCTGGTGATCAACGACGTCTCCGAGCGGTTCGATGCCGAGGACCGGTTCGAGGCGATGTTCCACGCCAACCCCGCCCCGGCGCTGATCCTGCGCGTCGCCGATCAGCGCTTCGTACTGGTCAATCAGGGGTTCCTCGATCTCTCGGGCTACGCGCGCGACGACATCGTCGGGCGCACGCTGTTCGAATTCGATTTCCTTGTCGAGGTCGACCGCAAGGCGTTCGTCCGCGACCGCGTCGCGAAGGGCGAGGTGGTGCCGCAACTCGAAGCGGAACTGCCGCTCGCGGGGGGCGACACCACCTTGGTGGTGCTGGCGGGTCAGCCTATCGAGGTCGCCAACGAGGATTGCCTGTTGTTCACCTTCGCCGACCTGGAACCGCGGCGCCGTGCCGAACGGGCATTGCAGGCGAGCGAGCGGCATCTGGCGTCGGTGTTCGAGATGGCACCGGTCGCGATGGTCGTGACCGAGGGCGACGACAACCGCATCGTTCAGGTCAACGCCGCCTTCAAGACGCTGACCGGCTATGACGAGGCGGCGGTGATCGGCCGGATCGCGGACGACCTGCAATTGTGGAACGATGCCGCGCAACGCGAGGGGCTGGAACACGAGATCCGCGACAGCGGCGGCTTCCGCGGCCACGACGTCCGCCTGTTACGCAAGGACGGCGAGGCGATGGATTGCCTGGCGTCGGCGGAGCGGATCGGGATGGACGGCAAGCCCTGCGTGTTGTGGCTGTACCAGGACATATCTGCACGGCGGCGCGGCGAACTGGAGCTCGTCGAGGCGATCGAGGCGGTGATGAAGGACGCGAACTGGCTCAGCCGCTCGATCATGGACAAGCTCGCGACGCTGCGGAACCCGCGATCGGGGGCGACGGGAGGTGCGGATGCGCCTGCGACCGACCTGAGCAAACGCGAACGCGAGGTGCTGGAGCTGATCTGCCAGGACCTCGACGACGCAGCGATCGCCGAGCGGCTGGACCTGTCGCGCAACACGGTGCGCAACCATGTCGCGCGGCTCTACGCCAAGATCGGCGTCAACCGGCGCAGCGCCGCGGTGGTCTGGGCGCACGAACGCGGCGTCGGCGCCTGACCGGGGTCAGAGGCCGATACTGTCGAGTGCGGCCGCGAGTTCGTCGCTGATCGTCTTCTCGGCGTCCTTGGGCGTCAACCGGTTGAGCACCGTCTGGATGCGCTGCTGCCCGACCTGCAACGCCTTGTGCCGGACCTGGCGCACCGCGTTGGTCCGCCCCGAGCGGCTCTCGCCGAGCAACGCCGCCCATTTCGCCTCTTCGGCCGCGAGGATGGCGAGCGCCAGCCGCAGCCCGTCGCGCCGGCCATGCGCATAGTCTTCGGACATTCGCTCTCCCCATGACGCCGTGGTTCGCGTCCATAACCGGCGCGCGACATCCGCGCCAACCGTCATAAATCCGTAGCGCCGCCGTCATCAAACCATCCCGGTCGCAGCCTAGTCAATCGGCAACGATCGTCGCCCGAGCGGCGACGCGCACAATCTGACCAGGCGGGACCCCCAGTGATTTTGAAGACGCTATTGCTAGCTTCGGCGAGCGCGATGCTGGCTGTCGCCTGCCCCGCCTTTGCCCAGAGCGCAGCCGAGCCTGCGCAGGACGCGCCGGACACCAACGGCGACACGGGCGGCGAGATCGTCGTCTATGGCACCGGCAAGGTCCGCCAGGAACAGACGGTATCGCGCAAGGCGATCGAGATCCTGCCGCCCGGCAGTTCGCCGCTCAAAGCCGTAGCGCGGCTGCCCGGCGTCGCGCTGCAGAGTTCGGATCCGTTCGGCAGCTACGAGCTCGGCACGCGGCTGTCGGTGCGCGGGTTCAACCAGAGCCAGATGGGCTATACGCTGGACGGCGTGCCGCTCGGCGACATGTTCTACAACGGTCACAACGGCCTGCACGTCAGCCGCGCGATCGCCGCCGAGAACATCGCGCGCGTCGACGTGTCGCAGGGCGCCGGCTCGCTCGGCATCGCATCGACCAGCAACCTCGGCGGCAACCTCGAGTTCGTGTCTCGCGCGCCGTCGGAGGTGATGGGCGGCGAGGTCGCGCTGACGTACGGCATGTACGATACCGTGCATCTCTACGGCCGGCTCGACAGCGGCGAACTGTCCACCGGCACGCTGTTGTCGGTGTCGGGCGTGATCCACGATGCGGGCAAGTGGAAGGGATATGGCAACCAGTCCGACACCAAGGTGAACGGCAAGATCGTCCAGAAGCTGGGCGACGCAAAGCTGACCGGCTGGCTCAATTATTCGCTGCACAAGGAGCGCAACTACGCCGATCTGTCGCCCGCCACGCTAGGTCGGATCGGCTACGGCCTCGATTTCCTGCGCCCCGACTATGCGACCGCGATCCTGTTGTCGCAGGTCAGCGCGAACCAGACCGCCGCCGCCGCCAAGCGCGCGCTGCCCTTCCCGACCGCCGGGGTCGCGTTCCCGACGCCGTACACCAACGTCAACGACACCTATTACGACAGCGGCGGCGTCCGTCGCGACTGGCTCGGCGCGATGACGCTGGACGTGCCGATCGCCGACTGGCTCGACGCCAGCGCGACCTATTACCATCATTACGACAAGGGCAGCGGCGGCATCTACACCCCCGCGGTGTTCTCGCCGGACGGCTTCGCGCTGTCGGTGCGGACCACCGAATACGGGATCAACCGTGACGGCGGGATCGCCAACGCGACTGCCAAGCTCGGCGCCCACACGCTGCAGATCGGCTATTGGCACGAGGACAACCGCGCCAGCACCGACCGCAATTACTATGCGGCGAGCCTGACCAACCAGCCGGACGTCACCGACTTCCTGAAGAACCCGTTCCGTAGCGATTTCCTGACCGACCTGACGACGGTCACCAACCAATATTTCGTCAGCGACAGCTGGAAAGTGTTCGACGCGCTGACGATCGCCGGCGGGTTCAAGGGCGCGCGCGTCGCCAACGGCATCACGACGACGTTCGGCACCCCGTTGATTAACGGCAGGATCGCGGCGAAGGACTGGTTCCAGCCGCAGGTCGGCGCGACCTATCGGGCCGGCCGGCAGGAGTTCTTCGCGAATTATGCCGAGAACATGCGCGCCTATATCAGTTCGTTCCGCGGACCGTTCGGCACCACGCAAGTCGGCTTCGAGGCGATCCGGGACACGCTGAAGCCCGAGACCTCGCGCACGATCGAGGGCGGCTGGCGGTTCGACCTCGGCAAGCTTCGCGGCGTGATCGCGGGCTATGACGTCAAGTTCAAGAACCGCCTGCTCGCGGCGTTTAGCGGCGCGAACATCCTCGGCAACCCGAGCATCCTGCAGAACGTCGGCAGCGTGACCAGCCGCGGCGTCGAAGTCGGCGCGACCTATCAGGTCAGCCGCCCGCTTTCGCTGATCGCGTCCTATTCGTACAACGACAGCACCTATGACGACGACACCGTCAACGGCACCGCCTTCGTCGCGACCAGGGGCGTCCGCACCGTCGACACCCCCGCGCATCTGGCGAAGGGCGAGATCAACTATGACGACGGCACGGTTTTCGGGAACGTCGCAGGTGCCTTCACTTCGCGGCGCAACGTCACTTATACCGGCGACGTGACGGTGAAGGGTTACACGCTGTTCGACGCCGCTATCGGCTATCGCTTCCCCACGACGAGCGCGCTCGCCGGAGTGGAAGTCCAGGTCAACGCGGTGAACCTGACCGACCAGAAATACATCGCCGCGCTGGGCTCGGGCCAGTTCTTCAACAATGCGTCGTCGCTCAACAACACGATGCAGGCTGGTTCGCCGAGGCAGGTGTTCGGGACGATCCGCCGGCGCTTCTGATCGCGACGCCATCGATCGCCGCGGGGCGGTCGATGGCGTTCTTCGCGATGCTGTGGGCAAGACAGCAAGATCGGTCGAGCAGGCCTCGTTCGCCGCGCTAAGAACGAGGCATGAAGAACGCCCGATCCGAGCCGGCCGACACCTACCGCTCGCGCATGGTCCGCGTGCTCGACCATATCGACCGGCACCTGGACGACACGCTCGACCTCGATGCCCTGAGCGGGATCGCCGCCTTTTCCAAATTCCATTTCCACCGCCAGTTCACGGCAATGTTCGGCCTGTCGGTGCACCGCTACGTCCAGCTTGCCCGGCTGAAACGCGCCACCCGCCGCCTGGCCACCTCGCCTGCGCTCAGCGTGACGGAGATCGCGCTGGAGGCAGGCTATGACGCGCCGGACGCGTTCGCCCGCGCCTTCCGTCGACGTTTTGGCCAGGCGCCGTCGGCGTTCCGTGGCGCGCCGGACTGGGCGGCGCTGGATACGGCGTTCTCATCGTTTCACCAGGCAAGGGGCAAGGTCATGCAGCGGTTTTCATTCGGCGATGTCACGATCCGGGAGGTGCCCGCGACGCCGGTGGCGATGATGACTCACGTGGGCGAGCCGTCGTCGATCGACGCCACCGTCGCGCGGTTCACCGCGTGGCGGCGGGCAAACGGGCTCACCGACCCGGACCTGCCGCTGTTCGGCGTCTTCCCGACGGATACGCGATCGACGCCGGCCGCCGAGTTCCGCATGCAGATCTGCGTCGGGAGCGATCGCGCGATTCCGCCGAATGACGACGGGGTCGAAGCCGGGTCGATCCCCGGTGGCCGGGTAGCATCGCTCCGGTTGCTCGGAACGGCCGGGGACGACCTCGAGCCCGCGGCACTTTTCCTCTACCGCGACTGGCTGCCGGCCAGCGGCGAGGAGTTGCGCGACTTTCCGCTCTATTGCCAGCGGCTGAAATTCTTTCCGCTGGTGCCGGCGCATGACGCGATCACCGACGTGTTCCTGCCGCTACGGTGATCCCGCGCGGTAACCGGGCGGGCCGCTACCTTGGCGACCCGCCCGGCTGCGCGGTTACGCCGACTGCGGGATGATGCTGATCATCTCATCCTCGCCGGGCTCCTTTGCGGGCTTGAGCTTCAGCGCCTGATCCGGTTGCACGTGCCGAGTCCGCGCGAGCGGTTCCAGTGTCACGGTCTCGCCGGTCGTCAACGACTGCTCGATGGCGGCGAGGACGCGCATGTCGCGCAGGCCTTCGTCGCCATCGGCTTCGGGATGGACGTCGTTCAGGATGCAGTCGGAGAAATACTGCGTCTCGTTGCCGAACTGCTCGACCGGATCGAAGCCGTGCTCCTTGCTGCCCTTGGCCGTCTTCTCGACATAGGCGATGCCGATCTTCGGCCCGAACATGAACGCGGGCGAGGCGTGGATGCTCGCCTTGGTCCCGATGAGTTCGAAGAATTCCGACGAGGCGGTGGCGTAGCTGACGCTGAACTGGGCGAGGCGTTCGTCGGGGAAGCGCAGCGTGACGGCGACGGTGTCGTGGAAATTGAACCCGCGATCGGGGGCCTTGGTACCGACGGCGTGCACCGCGATCGGTTCCTGCCCGAACAGATTGCGGACCGCGTTGAGCGGATAGGTGCCCATGTCGGGGACGGGGCCGCCCCAATAGCCGTTATGGCCGCGCGAATTGGCCTCCGCGACGTCTTGCGCGAACACCGATGCGAAGCTGCGGAGGTCGCCGAAGTCGCCGTTGCGGGCGCGGGTGATCATCTCGACGGTGCCCGGTTCGTGGTGGAGGCGATACGCGATCATCAGCTTTGCGCCGCCCTTTTGCTGCGCGGCCAGGATCTGCTCGGCCTCTGCAACACTCGACGCCATCGGCTTTTCGAGGAGGACGTGGATGCCGGCCTCCAGCGCGGGCACGGCATATTGCATGTGCAGGAAGTTCGGCGTGGCGACGTAGATGGCATCGATCTCGCCCGACGTCAGCAGCTCGCCATATTGGTCGTACGACCACGCCTTGATGCCATAGAGCTTGGCGAGTTCGTCGGCTTTGACCGGGTCGCCGGTGACGAGCGCGGCGAGTTCAGAATTGTTGGTGCGCGCGATGCCCGGCATGAACGCCTGCTGCGAGATTTGGCCGCCGCCGACGACGGCGTAGCGCACCTTCTTGGTGAGTCCGAACATGTCGATCCTTCGATATCGATGGGGATGCACGACGAACGAGGAGCGGGCGGGATCGTTGCACGGACGTCGGGCGGGGGGCCCGTAATCGCCCCCCGCCCTGTCGCTTTTCGGCGGTTGCCGGGCGATCCTAGACCGAGATCGTGCCTTCGTCGGCGCCGTCCCAATAGCGGATCGCCTTTGCATCGACGCGGATCATCACGACGCCCGGGGTGTCGATGCCTTCGGGGAAATAGCGGTCGAGATCCTTGGTCCAATGGTCGGCGAACGCCTGCTTGTCCTCGATCAGCGTGGCCCTGCCCTCGACCGTGACGAACAGCGGCGGGCCGCCGAGCATGCCGGCTGCACCGGTGTAGCTGAGCAGGACGTGCGGGTCGGCGCGGAGGTCGGCGATCTTCCGCGAGTCCGCATACGCAAAGAAGTAGCTGTCGCCGTGGTAGTCGACATCGCCGTTGTTGCTCATCGGGCGCGCGGTCATCGTGCCGTCGGGCGGCCGCGTCGCCATCATCGTGAAGTCGAGCTTCGCCATCTTCTTGGACAGGTCGTGAAGATCGAGGTCCGCCATCATGCTGTTCCTTCCGGGCACGGGGTGGATCGGTGCGCCCGAACCAGTCCAACGATCGCGGTGCGATTTGGTCGCGCGGGGCAGCTGGTCGATGCGGCTATGACGGTTGCGGGTTGACCTTGCGCGCAGCTCGCGCATGCTCGCGCGCAAAGTCGCCTATGCCGCGATCGGTGTGGCAGAGCCGGTCCCAGTGGCGGAAGTACAGCCCGTAGTTGCAGGCGTAGAGTTCGTGATGGCGCTGATGATGGCTGGCGGTGATCAGCCAGCCGCCGAGACGCCCTTGCCACATGAACCGCGGGAATATCTCCCAGCCCATGTGGTTGGTGACACCCATCACGGTCATGATCGTCAGCACGACCGCGAGACCGCTGATGTGGATCGGGACGACGAAGACCAATAGCGGAATGACCACCGCGCCGGTCAGCGCCTCGATCGGATGAAACGCCATCGCCGCCCATGCGGTGGGCGGGCGGCTGGCGTGATGCAGCGCATGCGCGAGCTTGAACGGCGCCGGCCGGTGCATCCAGCGATGCGTCCAGTAGAACCAGGCGTCGTGGAGCAGCAAGTACGCGAACACCGAGACCGGCCAGTACCAGAGCGGATAGGCGTGGATGTCCTTGTAGACCAAAGTCCAGCCGCGATGCTGCCAGCCCCAGGCAACGATGCCCGCGGGAATGCCGTAGAGCGCTGCGGACGCGAGGCTCCAGACGATCTCGCGGCGGACCTGCGGATCGAGGCCGAGGTACAGCCCCGGATATTTACGCCGCGTCACCCAGGCGAACGCGCCCGAAACGAGGAGGTAGCGGACGCCGACGATCACCGTCATCGCCAGCGCGGACAGGATGATCGCTAGTGTCATGCGCGGGCGCCCGCGGACTGCCGATCGGCGGAATTGGCCGCGAGGCTGCGGCGTCGTGCCGGCAACCCCCACCACGGCGTCCCGGGGGACAGATGATGTTCGTGGTGATAGCCGCCGAAATGGAAGCAGGTCAGCAGCGAGACCGTCTTGCCGACCGTAAGGCTGTGCGCGCGGTGGTCGTCGGCAAAGGGCTCGTCGCGCTCGCGGTGCGGCAGCCAGGTGCCGAACACGAACAGCTGCGCCACCGCACCCAGCGCCGGGACCGCCCAGAACAGCACGATATTGCCGAGCGGCGCACCGAGCAGCAGCGTGTAGACCAGCGCGACCAGCGTGATGCGGACGATCTGGCCGTGCGAATAATAGGTCCGGAAGAACTGGCCGAACCAGCCGACCAGGCTCGGATCGCCGCCGTGAAAATCGGGATCGCCGTCCCTACCCGTCTGCTCGTGATGAAGATGATGCCGCGGCAGCAGCGCGGCATAGGACAGGCAGGCATAGAGCGACAGGCAGGTCGCGCCGATCAGCCGGTTGAGGCGCGGATGCCCCGGCGCCAGCGCGCCGTGCATCGAATCATGCGCGACGATGAACAGCCCGGTGCTGAGCCAGGTCTGGACGAGCACCACCACCGCGGCGAGCGGCAGCGCAGCTAGGCTCCAGTGCCACAAGAAGATCGCGGTAATGTGGATCGCCAGCCATGCCGACATGATCGCGACGGCCAGCGCGACGCCGACCCACGTCTGTCGCCGGGCACGGTCGGCTGGCACGGAGAACGCCGCGCTCACCGGTCCGCTGCGGGTGTCGCGGGGACGTCGACCGGACGCGCGGCGCGGCGCTGCGGGTCCGCATTGGCGCGCAACTGCGCCTTCAACACCGCCGGCTTGCGCGCGAACAGGAAGCCGTGGCTGACCGTCCCGTGCTTGCCCTCGACCGCATGATGGAGGCGGTGTGCCTGCAGCAGCCGCTTGAAATAGCCCTGCTTGGGAACCCAGCGGAACCCGCCGCGCTGGTGGACCAGCATGTCGTGCACGAACGCGTAGATGCCGCCATAGACGGTGATCCCGAGCGCGACCCACCACAACGGCTCCCACCACAGCCCGACGACGAACAGCACCATCGGCACGACCGCGAAGACGATCGCGTAGAGATCGTTCTTCTCGAACCAGCCCTCATGCTCCTCATGATGCGACTTGTGCCAGCCCCAGCCCCAGCCGTGCATCACATAGCGATGCGCCGCCCACGCGAAGCACTCCATGAACAGGACCATCGCCACGACGATCCCGAGCTTTTCCAGCCAGGTCATCAGCCCTGAGCACCAAGGGAGGTAGGGAAGAAACTGAGCGTCTTCGGCATGATGCCCACATAGACTGTGCAGTGCGGCGATGCGAGGGGATGGGTTAAAACATATGCGCATAAAATCTCATTGGAGGCGTTGAATGCGGGCTTCTCTTGCTTCTTGACCGGCGGACCGAAACAAAGCCGTTACGCCGTGACGGCCTCCGTCGCGGGGGGGGCGAGACCGTTTTTGTTCGCTGCGTACGCCGGTACAGCCGGGCGCGCTGATACGCAGGCGACGGGCTGTACCGGCGACGAGGTTCGAGAACCGTCGGTGTTGACCTTGGCGGCGGCGAAGCCACCCAGTAGCCATCAGCAAGATGCGGCGAACGCTCACGAATGCGTCGTACGAGGCGGAATTTCCCTAAAACGCGCATCCACGTCATCGCGCGCGAGAAAGAAGTTGCGGACGAGCGTCGCGACGGCATGTTCGTTTCGCGCAAGCGCTATCGCCCGCAGCAATGGGATACGATCGCCAACTGGTCAGTATATCCGCTCGGCTGCGGCGAGCGCTGGTTCGGGTTCGACGCGGTCCGCGACCTCGAAGGCCTGCCGCCCGAGATCCTGTTGCTTCCGCTTGCTCGTCACACTTGGGGCTAGGCCGGCATCGCGCAAGCTGGCTAGGGGCGGGACGTATGGATCTACTTCAACAACGACATCGACGACCACGCGACCCAGGACGCGCTGACGCTGAAGGCGATGGTTGGGCAGGCCAGACAGCTGGACGAGTGAACGAGGCTCGGCAGTTGAACGGATGGCGGCTTGGGGTGCCCAACTCGGCGTGCGGGGGTAGTTTTGGCGATTAGCTAAGGAGGGAAGCCGATCGTCTCATGCTCCAAGGCATCCGTCAATCGATGCCGCTCGAAACCGCCGCCCTTGAAATAAGGGAGGGCTTCTGGGCGCAAATCGCCTCCTGAAACACCAGCAGGTATGGCCGATCCGCTTTTCGCCGACTAGCAACGCCCTGTACGACCGCTGTTCGACTTCGCGACCAATAGCAAGCTTTGCGGCTACGACGTGGCCGGAGTTCGAATGGGCGAAATCGCGTCAGGACGACGGGTCGGGATTGAGCTATCGTCGAGCAGAAGGAGACGAAGCGGTCCGTCCGGCCCGAGCGAAAGGACGCGGCCCGCGAAATGGTCAGCGCATGGTAAGAACCGCGTGGGGGACCATTCAAGTACTTCGTTTCCCCGAGCAGAAACGACTACATAATCATATGAGTACGCCGCAGTACGGCCCAGCCTTTTGCAGTCGTTCGACGCCACTCTGCACTCGACGTTAAGCTGCGCCAACATCGTCGTGCCCGAATGGTCTTTCACCCATAAGCCTGTCCAGGCTTATCGCCCGTCGTACCCAACCTGTCGCGCCCGCCACTCTCGGTAACCCGCAACCGCCAGCGCGATCATCACCGCATAGAGCCCGGCCGTCAGCATCAGCCCCTTGACCACGAACATCCCGACATATGCGATATCCACCGCGATCCAGAGTAACCAGCTTTCGCGGTGGCGACGCGCCGTCCAATATTGCGCGACGAGGCTGAAGCTGCTGAGCGTGGCATCCATCCACGGGAGCGCCGCGTCGGTATGGTGGCTGGTGTACCAGCCGATTGCGACGGCGCAGATCGCGCCCGCCCCTAGCCCCAGCCAAGCCTGAAATCGCGATAGCGCCATCACATCGACCAAACCGGTATCGCGTCTGCCGCGTGCCCAGACCACCCAGCCATAGAGGATGCCGATGCCGAAGACGGCCTGCAATACCATGTCGGCGTAGAGCCGCACATCAAGGAACAGCTTGAAATACAGCGCGCACGCGACGAGGTTCAGCGGCCAGCACAGCATGTTGCGCTTGGCCGTCAGCCAGATCGCTGCGAAGCTAACGACGACCGCGACGATTTCGAGCATCGACATCAGACACGCCCGCCGATGCGCGCCAGGAAATCCTGCCCCGACGCCGACAGGAACCATTCGGCATGGCCGACAAGGTACCCGTCCCAGGCAAGCGCCGCTGCTGCGGGATCGCAGAGGACGCCGGCGAAATACGCGATTTCCGACAACGCGAATTCGATATGCACCAGCGGCAACAGGCGAAGGATGGTCTCGATTTCGTGGCAGCAGAGCGGGCGGATCGTCGCATACCCCGCGAGCAGCGACAATGCGGCGTCCGGGTCGGCGATGGCGTCGCCCTGCCCCAGCCTCAGCCACGCGATGGCGGTCCGCTCGATCGCGGTGGCCAGGTCGTGTACCGCAGACGTCCGGTCGGCCAGTCCGAAATCGAAGACTGTCTGCACTGTGCCGTCTGGCGCCCAGAGCAGGTTGGAGGGATGCCAGTCGTTATGCGTCCATAGCGGATTGTGACCGGCGAAGCGGGAAGCGAGGCCGTCTGCCGACGCCGCGAACAGGGACGCCAGCTGTCCCCGCCATGGCCGGCCCGCCAGAAACGCGGCCAGCGCCGGGCGCGCCGCGACATAGGCTTCCGCCGCAGCCATCGGCTCGGTCGCGGGGAGGATGGTGAAACTGGCGACCAGCGGCTGGACCGTGCGCGCCGGCGCTTCGAACCCGCGCGACGCCTCATGCAACCGCGCGAGCGCGACGCCGGCCGCGTGCGCATGTGCGGGCGACAGGAACGGCGTCCAGGATGGCCTCTCGCGATACAGATCGGCGCCCGCCGATCGACGATGAAGTTCGTAGGTGCCTTGACCGACTGCGATCGCGCTAGTGCCGTCAGCTGCCGGCACCACCTGCGGAACCGCAAGCCCGGCGGCGGCAAGATGCGCGATGAAGGCGTGCTCCTGCGCCAGCCCCGATACCGACCGCACCTGTCGATCGTGCCGCTTGAGCAGGAACGACCCGCGCGTGGTATCGATCAGGGTCGCTGCCGAAAACGGCCGCGGCGAATGCCAGCGCAGCCCCTGAATACGTCCGGCAGAGGGGAACTGGACCAGGACCCCCGCCGCTTCGTCGTCCGTGATGGCGGGCCAGGTCGGCGCCTCCAGGTCGATGCCCATACCGTGAACCAGATGCCCGGCGCCTTCAGCCACGGCCATGCTCAGAACCCGCGCGACACGGTCGCCATCACCGCCGCGCCGCTCCCGATATAATAGGCCGGTGCAGACCCCGAAATGATCGTGCCGCCTCGCCCCACGACGTCCCGCGCGTTGGTGCTGACCGCCTGGACGCCCGACAGGACGTGAGGATCGGTGACGTTGATGGCATTGATACGCAGATCGGTGCGCTTGCCGTCGATCCAGTCCGCCAAATGTACGCCGATCGACAGATCGAGCGTCGCATAGCCCTTGATGCTCTCGTCGTTGATGAACGTCGCATATTGGCGCCCGACATATTTGCCGGCGATGCTGCCGAACAGGCGCCCGTCGTCATACGTGCCGCCGCCGCCGAACTGGAGGGTCGGACTCGACACAGCGCGCTTGCCCCTGGTCGGCAGGAAATCCCCGCCGACCGGCAGATCGTCGTCGATCCGCGCGTGTAGATATTCGCCCGAGAGATAGACGCTGACACCGTGCGCCGGACGATAATCGATTTCCGCATCGACGCCGTAGGAGGTTTGCCCACCGGCGTTCAGCGTGGAACTGACCTGCGCACCGCCGCTGTCGACCACCGTTGCAAGCTGCCGATTGCGGAACTTGTAATGGAAGCCCGTCACCGACGCCGAGAAGCTTGGCCCAATGAAGCGATAGCCGATCTCATCCGAAACCGAATATTCGTTCTTGAGCGCATCGGTTCCGGCCGTGACGACCTCGCCGGCATAATAGCTGTTGTAGAGCGTGAACTCGTTGGGTGGGCGGAAGTTGGTGGTGATGTTGGCGAACAGCTGTTGCCGGTCGTCGAGGGCATAATGCACAGCCGCGCGCGGCAGCGCGGCGAAACCGTCGCGGCGCACCTTGCCCTGCGGGCCGGGCAGATAGGTGCGACCGTTGCGCAGCACATCGACACCCTTGAACCCGACATCGACCGCAAATCGCGGCGTCACCGCGATCTGGTCGGCGATGAAGAACGCCTTGGTGATGGTGACGGTGCGCTGGTTCTCATAGGCGAGAAGGCGGCCGTCGGCGGTGCGGATCGCCTTGGCACGGTAGCCCCAGCGGTCGATCGGCTCGCCGTCCGCGCCGATGGACGTGTAGGATTGCGTGACGCGGTCGGTGCCGCGATCGAACCACAGGCCGGCGGTGATGCGGTGCGCGCCCGCCTGATAGGTCAGCTTGGTGACGTTGCCCGCGCGGGCCTGGTCGCCGGTGTAATTGCCCAAGACCGTCGCGACCCCATCGACGGCGCCCGGCAACGCAATCGGGCCGAGCGCTTCGGTGCCGAGGTAATTGCCCGTCGTAGCGAGCTCGGTACCGTACGGCGAGTTGCCATAGCCGAACTGGAGATAGCTCGTGCTGTCGAGCGCGAGCCGATCGCCGAGCTTCAGGTGGACCGGCGCCGACGCGTACAGGTTGCGGAACGGCGCGCGATACAGCCGCCAGTAGTTCGTGTTCCCGGGGGTGTACTGTGCATTGTAGTTGAAGTTCCGCCCCTCCGCCTTCCAGTCGGCGAGTGTCGGGCTGGGATAGCTCGAGCTGTTGGCGTCGTTGAACGACAGCGCGAGGCTGGCACGGTTACCGTCGCCCCATTCGTTCAGCAGCTTGGCGTCGACATGCTGGCGCGTATCATACCCCGCGCCCCGCCAATTGTCGGCACGGGTGTTCGAGTAGGAGAGAAACGCCTTCAGCCCGGTCTTGCCGATCGTGCCGCTATCCACCCGCACGAAGGCGCGCCGTGCGGCGTAGGATCCAAGCGACAGGTCCACCAGCGCCCCTGCCCGCGCGCGCGGATCGTCGAGCGAAAGCGACAGCAACCCGCCCGCTCCGACTACGGTCGGCGCGTCGATGTCCACGCCGCCCGGCGCAAGCGCGATCTGCTTCAGATTCTCGGGATCGGCGAACTGCGAGGGATAGGCGTAGTAATAGCCGATGTCGTTCTGCGGCGCCCCCTCCATCAGCACGCCGATCTCGTCCTGCCCAAGCCCGCGCAACGTCAGGCTCGAACTCGTCGAGAGGCCGTAAGGATCGCTCGACGACACGTTTGCCCCGGGCAACAGGTTCACGAGTTGGAACGCATTGAGCGTCGGTGCCTGCTTGACGATGAAATCGCCTGAGATCGCGCTTACCGCATTGGGAACGGTCTGATCGGGCAACAGCCCCTCGGGGTCGCGGTGACCGACCACCCGGATGTCCGTATTCTGGTCGTCGGCGTCTTGCGCCCAGGCGGCGCCAGGCATCGCCAACAGCCCCGCCGCCAGCGCCAACGCGCTGCGCCTCAACATCACTTCATAACACGGGATCACAGCCGGCATCGTCTCGGGTCCACTCCACACGGAGGGACGACGGACGCGCCGCCAACCCTCCCTACGCCGGTATCAACCGGATCAGGTTCAGCGGGTCATGGGCTGCGGCCCACCTCTCAGCCGCGCATCAGCGGCCCCCCGGGGATGGCGCCGTCTAGGCTGTTCGGTCGCGTGTGGAAACTTTTATCGGCGCTATAAATCGCGACTTAGAAGTCGCCATTCGCGAAAGTTCAGACACTACCCGAACGGACATCCCTTCGCCTCGGTAGCGCGTAGGCATCACCACTCGAATTGGCATCGACGATCCCGTCATCTCGGAAAACGGCGTACGTCGTCGCTCGCCGGCTCGGCACGCCAGCGAGCGATGGCCGTTGATCAAGCCTTAGAGCGCCGAAAAATCCGTCGCGGCGAGGTCCGTGAGCAGGTCAGGACCCGTCGGTTGCCATCCAAGGCGCGCGCGCGTCCAGGCATTGGATGCGGTCATGTCTAGACCTGCGAACGGTGCCATCCAGCCGAAATAGCGCTGGACCTCGTCGGCTGCGACCGAGCGGACGGGCAGCCCGGTTCCCTTTCCGATCGCCTCGGCGATGGCGCGTGCGGTGACGCCCTCTTCGACCGAGGCGTGGTAACGCGCGCCCGGCTCCCCGTTCTCCAATGCCAGTACGTAAAGCCTTGCCACGTCGCTGACGTGCGCTGCGGCCCAGCGTGTGTGCCCCTCGCCGAGATACGCTACCGCGCCCGCACGACGCGCCTCCGCTATCAGCGGGGTGATCAGCCCGGCCTTGGTAGTGTCGTGCACCTGCGGCAGTCTGATGGTGCGCACGTCGATGCGGCGTGCAATCAACGCCGCACCCGCGAGTTCGGTCGCGATGCGCGGGTTGGCATGGCGCGGGTTGAGCACGTCCTCGGTCGCCGGGCCGCCGTTGAGCGGCGTACCGATGCCGACGCCCGATGTGATCAGGATAGGCTTCCGGGTTCCCGCGAGCGCGTCGCCCATCGCCGCGATGTTGCGTTCGTCCTTCTTGGTGTTCTCGAAGAAAGTCTCGAAATTATGGTCGAACGCACAGTGGATCACCGCGTCGGCCGCCGCAGCGCCACTCGCGAGCGTCTCGGGCTGTTCCAGGTCGCCGCGATGGACTTCGACGCCGGCCGCTTCCAGGTGACGGGCACCCGCGTCGGAGCGGGTGAGGCCAAGCACCTGATGGCCGTGATCGCGCAGCTCTTGAGCTACCTGCGAGCCGATGAATCCGGTCGCGCCGGTTAGAAACACACGCATGGGAAATCTCCTTGTTGCCTGAGCCGACGTATCGCGACCGCCTCGACCGTGTTAAAGTAGTGACATTATCGTGGTATAACGTGTAACAGGATCGACCATGGCCAGCGAAACGCCGAACCCGCTCGGAACCTATCTTCGCGATCGGCGAACGCGTCTTGACCCGGCGGCGTTCGGGTTCGGCGGCGGACGGCGCCGTACCCCGGGGCTGCGCCGAGAAGAGGTGGCAAACCGCGCCAATATCAGCCCGACATGGTACACATGGCTGGAACAAGGTCGTGGTGGGGCACCATCGGCGGACGTGCTCGACCGCATCGCCAAGGGCCTGATGCTCACCGAGCCGGAACGCGAGCACATCTATATGCTCGGCCTCGGCCGCCTGCCCGAGGCGCGCTACCAGCCGGTCGATGGTATCAGCCCCCGGCTTCAGCGCGTGCTCGACGGAATGGTGCTGAGCCCTGCGATCATTAAGACCGCGATGTGGGACGTCGTCGGCTGGAACCGGGCGGCGGCGCTGTTGCTGACCGACTATGCCAAGCTGCCGCGCGAAGGTCGGAACATCCTTCGGCTGATGTTCGGCAGCGACCATGTCCGCGCCCGGAACGAAGATTGGGACGGCATCGCCCGCTACGTCGTCGGTGCCTTTCGCGCGGACGCCGCGCGCGCGGGCGCCAACAACAGCACGGCGACGGCCGACCTAGTCGCCGAACTGTCCCGGATCAGCCCCGAGTTCGAGGCGCTGTGGCGGGACAACGACGTGGTCGCTCACACCGAGGGCGTGAAGCGCATCCATCACCCCGATGTCGGACTGCTTGCGATGGAGTTTTCCTCCTTCGCCGTCGAAGGGCGGCCCGAACTCGGCATGATCATCTACAACCCCGCATCGCCCGCGGATGCGGAACGCCTGCGCGTATTGCTGGAAGCCGGCGAAGACTGATCAGGATCAACGGATATCGGCCCAGTCAACTTGACCCACTTCCAGACACTCAGGCGTCCTTTACACTTCCGACATCGAACGCTCGTTCATCTCCGCGAGATGACCGCTTTGACTTCCAGCTACCCGCTCGCGAACGTTGCCAATAGAGGGATGCGGACGCCTCGCTTTCGGGGAGCAGATGGCGATAGCCTGCCTTGCATGGCGCTGTCGTCTTTCTCGAAGAGGATGGTGAATTGGGAAAGGTAGTTGCTCAATGTCCTTCGCCGATGCTCGCAATGTCGCGAAGAATTTCAGGATTTGAGAAACGCGACCTCCCAGTCGGCGAAGAGTTCGTGATACTGGAAGATGCCGCCGTGGCCGGCATCTGGGTAGAGGACGAGTTCGGCACCCGGTATGCGGCGCGCGAGATTCCGCGAGTTCTCGCTCGGGACCATAATGTCGTGGTCTCCATTGACAACGAGTACCGGCTGCAGGTTGATGCCCAACTCCTGCGGGGATTGCGCTCCCCAGGACGCGATCTTCTTAAGCTGGCGCAGGAACACTTTCGGCGTGAAGGCGGCATCGCGGTCGGCCTTGCGGCTTTCAGGCGCGCGAGGAACGCCTTTGCGGCGTGACGGCTTGGCTTGCTCGCGGTGAAGAAAAAGAACTTATTCGGATTGCGGAACGTCAGCATGCCCTTGGCAATCAGCGGCCAGGATACCGAGCCGATCCTCTCGATGCCGGTGCCGCCGCCGGCACGGTACCGGTGAGGATCGACCGGGGAACAAGCCGGGGCGCTTTAGGATCATACCTGGGCAACGAAGCGGCCCAACAAGAAGCCCATCAGGTCTATCGTATCGAGTCCGAGCGCGTGATCGCCGCGAGCGGAGGTGTCAACCAAAGTCGAACTCGTCTCTGCTGGACGGAGCTATCGCAGCGGGCATGGTTTTCAGCTTGCGAGGCACCGCCACTCTGCCATGGCGGTACAGCGTCGTTCCTTGTAGGTGGTCCGATCAACGAGATGGCGTTCAAGGCTGAAGTGGTTGTGGAAGCCGGCATGGACCGAGGCAAACTTTTGCAGGGTTTTCATCTGCCGGAAGCGCGACATCGCACGCTCTCGTCGTCGGAATGGCAGGTGAGAGTTCTCGACCCGGTTGTTGGCCCAGCGACCAATTTCTTGCCGCTCGGCATTGCCCAGTTCGTTCATCGCGGCCTTGTAGGACCGAAGCCCGTCAGTGGTGATGATCGCAAAGCTTCCGTGCCGCTTTAGCGCTTTCCGCATGAAACTGAGAGCGGCCGCCTTGTCCCGGGTTGTGGTCACAAAGGACTCGAGCACTTCGCCCTCGTGATCGACGGCACGCCACAGGTAGCGCATCTCGCCACCGATCTTCACGTACATCTCGTCCAGGTGCCACTGCCAATGGCGACACCCGCGCATGCTCGAAACCCTCTGCCGACGAATCTTGCCCGCAAACAGCGGGCCGAACCGGTTCCACCACAGACGTACTGTCTCATGGCTGACGTCGATATCGCGCTCGAAGAGCAGATCTTCGACGTTGCGCAGCGATAGCAGGAAGCGGACATACATCATCACGACCAGCCGGATCACATCCGGCGACGAGTTGAAGTAGCGAAACGGGGTGGCAGGTTTACGGGAACGCGGCATCCGCCATGCCTACCCGCCCCTCCCTAACTATCGGCGCATTTGGTTTGACAGTGCCGTCTGCAATGATGGCGAGTAGCGATGTCGCCACCATACGAGCGCGGCGCTGCCCAGTGCTAGGGCGCTTATCGCCACAAAAAACGCAAGCATCACCGGTGTTACTATGTTATCCATGAAACATAATCGGGCCTCTAGGGCATTTGTCAACGGCAACTTCCCGCCCAGCCGGACGTTCGCGAGCCGATCTCGGCGAATGACCGCTGTTGCTAATCTTGAACGTTCACCGGCCGTGAGTATGCGGATCGAACATCCTCGTTAAGAAGCTGACTGTAGATACCGGAGCTGTGATGAACGAAGCAACACCGCCCCTTGCTCGGTTTTTTTAAACTGGCACCGCCGGTTTAACCCTAGCGATTATAATTTTGGCGGCTCGAACTCCGGACCAGTGTGGCATCAGAAAATATATAGTCATTCTTGCGCTCGGATCAATAATGGTGGTCTTCATTGGCGCGATATTCTGGCATTTAACTTTCATATGTGCGTCTGGAAAAAGTCGAGCCTAGATTTGGGCGATGACAGTCAGGCACTGCCTAATTGGTTGAGAGTCGCCCTATTATCGGTAGCCGTACTAACGTTTTTACCCCCGATCGTGCTTGCTCCATGCTCCCTTAAGCTTGTCGATCCCTGACAATTCAGACTGAGTGAATCGGCTAATTTCCACCACGATGCGACATGCCGGCGGCCATAAGGCAAACGTCCGGTAACGCCTACTAGCAGAGACTTTTTAGTTCCTATATGGACGATGGAAGCGGAGAAGTGGAATGCTGTTCACGGCGCTGCTGTTGACTCTGGCTCAGTCTCCACCAGTCAAAACTGAGGCATGGAAGGAGCGGCACTTTCCGAAGCCATTTGAAGCATCGGGGTGCATTTTCACCAAGCCATCAAGAGAGGTTTCTTCTTTAAAAGATCTACCGAAACAGGTTCGGTGGGAAGTGATGCGAATTTTCACCGCTGGGGGAGGGATTGCTGACTTGGGTGGCGAGTATAACAGCACCAACTTCATTGATGATCGTAACGTACTGGTGCGACGGTTCATTAGATCATACCTGAACGAGGACGCTTGGTTTAAATGGTGTGAGTACGGTGGGATCGTTCGGGGAAGCAATAGCTTAGCGTTAACCCGGCAGCGTGACGGTGATGGTGTTGCAACGATCTTTCGGGCTACGCCAGGGAGGGGTTTTCCGGTGATCTATGCGCTGGCTGAAGGCGTTTTTATTGGGTCCCGCGCGTTCCCAACATGTGAATTGCGCGATCTTTACTTTGGCCGCTTTCCACCACAATGCGACATTCAGGCCAGCGATCGACGGAACGTCCGCTAACGCCCAGTAGCGGACGTAGATGGGTCCAGCGTACGTAACGGGGGAGTGAAGGCGTTAGCGTTAAGTGCCGTGGGAGCCGTCGAGGCGAGCGGCCCGGCGCGGATCGAACTCGACCGTTTGAGGGCGACCATGATACGCGGGCTCGGCTGCGCGAACGTACGCCCGCAAAATCGGGCCGTACGTGGTCGCTCCCACCTCGGTCCGCGCCTGTTCTGGAAAGATGTTTAAAACGTGGACCGTCTCGGGGCCGCCTAGGCCCGCGCCGATCTCTCCGTCCGTATAGAACTTCTTGATATGGCAGCCATCCAAGTAAAGGTCGATATCCGTACCCTGACGGAAGCGCCTGCGGCGAAGTTCGAGTTGCCCGTCGTTGGAGCGCCACTTTTCTTCAGCAATTTTGATGAACTCGACCGGGGTCTCTTCATCTTCAATCTGGCGCTCTGCAAGAACCGCAGCAGCCTCCAAGTCATTGGCTATCTTCCGCAGGACACGCTGAGCGCCCCCGCGAGCCATCCCGTCGAAGGTCATTCAGTTCGGCTGGCCTCGGCCCTGCCAAGAGCCACAATGGCGACTTTGCGGAGAGTTTCCGGATCGAGAGGGGGCATCTGGTAACGATCCAAAATTTTGTTTGTTCGACGCGCCATGCCTCTCTCTGCCCTGTCGCACGATCACGAGCGCTTACCGAATCCCGCCCGTCAACCGATCCCCAAGCTTCCTGCTCGCGGCCGGGGAAATGGACGCCACAACCGGATGGACCGGAAGCGCCCAGTTGCGGACGTTTCACCTCTGACGATTGATGTCGGATACGGCGCCGTCGCAAGCGGCGATTTCCATACCAAGCCCGCCACCGCCTAAAAATCGGACACCTTCGACGGTAGGGATGGGGCTCTGATACACGATCCAGCTATTGCGTTCGCGAAGATATTCGACGTGCAAATCGTACCCGCGTATATCCTTAGATGGCGCTGGGGGCGGTGCCGATGCAAGGACGACTTGGGCGATAGCCTTCGCAGCCGCCTCGTTGCCGACAATTTCAAAGGGAAGCGCGCACTTAGATAAAGCAGGCGAACTAACAGCTGCGATCATAAGCAAAAGCATAGTTGACACTCCGATCTGGTTGTATCTCATCCAAGATACACGAACCTCCGCTTCCACGACAATGTGACATTCAGTGCCCCGGATCGGCGAAGGTCCGCTAACGCCCACTTTCAGACATCAGGTCGGATGCCGAGCACTCCCCTATTCGTTCGCCGTACATTTTGGCGACACTGTCATTTTCCGGCACCCTGACCTCATCATCCTGATGCTGTCTCAGCGAAGCTACCAAGTATGTCGTCTCATCGGCGAGCACCCTGTCACGACTGAAAGAACCACGAACCAAGGTCTTCATACGCGACCCGGAGGAAAGGCATGTCCGCTCACCTTTAACGCTGCCGATTTTGAAGCTGAGCTTCATCGGTCCACACCGACCATCGGAATTACGCGTTTCCTCGCCGTTCAACATCAAGCGCACCATCCTCTCCAGCCCTCCTTCGGGAATGCAGCGCCCCCATCGAAGTTGCGTAAGATGCCCGTTCCCGGCGCTTTCCAGCTTCGTGAACCGCCACTGGCCGCCGGTTGGCATCTGCCTGTTGCCTTCGACAACGATGTTGGGTTCAGCGCTCGGCTGCGTTGCGGGCGTAGTGTAGGCCGTTTTGGGCGCTAGCGTGGGAGACCGCGGTGGTGGCACGGTTGCGCCGATCGGATCAGGCTCCGGGGGGCGGCGCTTTCCCGATACGAACAGGTCGATGCTCGCGTTCATACAGCGCTTGGCGGCCAGCGGCTCGCGATACCCTGCCGTTATGCACCGCCGCAGCACGGCGCACATGATCCCATCCACGCGCGTGTTCCCGCTGGACACCAGGATATCGCAGCGACGGAGATGCGGGCCATTCAGCGCGTAGTCGAGCGTGACCAGCCGCATGCGTTGCCCGATCACGACGATGTCCTGGTCCGCGACCAGGTCTTGAGCGCTGGAAGCGACCGTCGATAACAGTAGCATCGAGATCGCGATCGCACTTGTCCGCATGCAAGACCGCTCCCCTCCTAAACGCGGCACGATCCTGCTCTTCGGCAAGGCCCTTGTCCATTATGAGAGCTGGCTTGTCTGTCTTAACTCTAACGGCCGCCCCAAGAAACGACGAACGCCGCTGGGCGAGAACGATGGTCCGCTTGCGCCCACTTGCGGACATTATCGCAGTACATCGGTGGCATCAAAGCGGATGTTGCACGGTGCCCGTAGCGGAGGCTTCGCAATCGCGAAGGTATTCGAAGCGAACTTTGAGCCGACGCTCAGCCGGCTTGCTGCGCGGCCAATCTTCAGGGTTAGAAAGATGATCGAACCTTTCACAGGGCAGTCCGATAACGAGCGTGTCGTTGCCCTCCCATCTCATCGATGGAGTGAAGTCGCTGTCTTTGGTCTGATATACGGTCCAACCCTCCTGACCAACAGGTTGAAGGTAGACACGAGTAGTCCAAACAGTGCCAAAACCCCCTTTGGTTACTTCCACTTCGGACAGTGCCGCACGGTCGGAGGAGTAAGCGCGCTTGGTGACCTGCCGGTCATAGGCTGGCGTGAGAAGCAATCGCAACATTGGCCCGCCGACAAGCCAGCAGAGCCCTATGGCAGCGAGGATCAAGACCGCCGCGCGCGTTAGGCCGCGAGTCCGTTTGCGGATGCGAGAGGGCGGCGGTGTGGTGTCCATCAGAGCAGCTTAACCGGACCAGATGCAAACGCCATGCAGGAGCCGTCTTCTTTTGGGTCCGAAACGTCCGCTTTCCACCATCGTCCGCGGTTCCGAACGTCGCGACCTGGTGGCTAGCGGTCATTCCCAGAGCAACCCACTAAGTCGAAGAAGGCCTTCTAGCCGAACGTTTTGTCCCCTGCGCCTGCCGAGTTCGGGAAAAGCATGTGAGCTGGTGCAGGGTCGCCTCTGTGTGGAACGCTCTCGATTAAGTCGTAGGCGGCGTCGAAACCGATGTAATGCCTGTTGCCCTGTGGGCAAGGACCTCCGTCCGGATCAGGTGCTCGCCACCCTTTCGCTGTAACATCCTCCGTTGAAGCCATGTTCTGAAGCCCATCGGTTCCACCGTTCCATGGCAGCCACCACGACGTCTCTCCTGACTTCTGATCGTGGATCGCCAGCGCGAGGTCGCTCGGCCAATCTGGCGCGCTGGCGACCTGACGATAATGAGCCGTCCAACGGGGATGGTGCCGCAGCACATATTGAGCGCGCTCTACGGGACACGGGGAAACCGACGATGCAGCAAGAGCGAGCAGTCCAAGCATCATCACATTCCCCCTGTCGTCGCGTCCTACCTAGCTTCAATAGGAACGTCCAATCTCGGGCGTTACAGGGCGAAACGGCCCAACTCATTTGCCGGGAATGTTCGGAACCGACGGAACCCGCCCTGCACTGCGTTCGCGAGAGACGCGATAGCGTCGATATCGCCTGCATCGGCCTTCCGGGAGTCCTCCTCTGTCAACATGACCCCAACGGTGACGGAAACCGCGCTTATCGCGACAGGGACCGCAAGGACGTGCCGCCCGCTCATCCCGTTCGAAACCACGACATCCACCGCATAGAGGCTGAACGCATAGTCGCGTTCTGCGATCAGCGTCCTTGGCCCCCTGAGAAGATATTGCGGTTCATCACCCTTGAGGCGATCGTAACTCGAACCGAATTTCGCCATCGGTGAATCCTGTAGCGAGATGGCTTCGCATTGAAGCTACTAGGGCCAAAATATCGCGGGCGTCTGATTTTGGTGGAAAGCGGACATTGACCGTAGGGCTCAGGGAGCAAAAAAACTGTGCGCGCTACTTCGTTTGATTTCTACAAGCCGGTCCGTAAGCAATCTTATACGTTTTTCCAAAACAACGAATCAGCCCATCGACAACACCAATATTGGGAGGCCAACTTCTTTTAGGATCGAACATATTTGGTTTTGGTAATAAGGCAAGCCGATCGCGAGCTTCCGTTAACGATATCCGATCATTTTGAAGGAATGAGATGGTCGCATCGACATATGCATTCCATCCCAACTTATCTTGGTCAGCAAGTCTGCGAGATTTTTGCATTAGGGGAATGGCCGCTGCGTTATGGCCCAACTCCGCCCTTATTTGAGCCTCATGCCAATATAGGAGCGGAAGATAGGACTCCGAATTCATTCGATAAGCTCGAATCATGTTCGCAGCAGCTTCTTCACAACCCGGTTTCATCGAAAGCGTACGCCATCCAGCAGTCGCATCTTGATCGAAGGCATCGAAACCTAAATCGAGAATTTTTGGACCGTATCCGCATTGGTCGCTCGTTGGCGATAAAGCCGGTGCAGTGATTAAAGCCTGTCCTGACGCGAGCAGCAGCGCAAAAAATGTGATCATATCGTCTTTCCGATTACGAATCTGCCATTGTCGGTCGCGATAGCACGACGGCGATAACATCCGCTATTGGGCGTTAGCGGTCGTTCGGTTGTTCGCTGACTCGAGTGTCGCTTTGTGACGGAAAGCTGACGTAAAGGATCGCGCTATAACGCCGCTTCATACCATCAAGCTCTTTCATCGTGCAGGAATGTCCGCGTCGGCCGCCACGAGTTGCAGGCCCCGGGTCGCTACCATCGACATCCGGCTTACCTCGGCTAGGCGAGGAAACAGCCTGCCGCTCTAGATGATAGAGTTTTCAGCGCGATCGTTGACGCGGGCCTCGTAATCAAGGCGATCAACCTGCAAACCTGGCGATGCAGGATCCGGCGTTGGCGGTTCCCGAATGACGCTGGGGCTTTGGGATACACGAGTATTCCCGAAGAACGAGAAGACGTGGAGATTCCGCGTGTCGAGGAAATCTTCGATCGCACCGCGCAGTAGCGGCGGTAGTCGGTTGGGCTGACAAGGCTGGCCAGGACAGTCCAAGCCCAGGCGCTTAATCTGCAGGCGCGCCGGGCTTTTTGACAATAACGCCGTGTCGTATTAACATTGGAGACCGTAGGTGCCTCAGTCGGCGAAGGCGCTGGGGAGCGCCGACTTGTGCGTGCTATTACGTCACGTCGGCACCCACCGGCATGCGCACCGCAACCATGCAATTGTGTTACTAAGCTTCAAGGCCGGCCTACGTGCCTGCGAGATCGCCGGAATCACCTGGTCGATGGTCCTCTCCGCCAACGGGCAACTTTCGGACATCATCCACGTTTCAGGTAGCATCGCGAAAAACGGCAAACCGCGCCGCATCCCTTTACATCCAGACCTGAAGGTAACGCTGGCACGTCTCCGACGAGCGTACGGGCAACCGTGTGACGGCCCGGTCATCAGTTCAGAACGGGGCTCTCACATGACCGCGCGCAGCATCGTGAACTGGTTCGCAACGACCTACGCAGAAATCGGCTTTGACGGCTGCTCCTCACATTCTGGCCGACGCACGTTCATCACCCGATCGGCACGGCTTCTCGCCAGGAGCGGTGGCTCGCTCCGCGACGTTCAGGAACTCGTTGGCCATCGCGACATGGCAACGACCCAGCGGTACATTGAAGGCGACCGCGATGGCCAGCGCAAGCTGATCCGCCTCATATAACAGGCCCTACCCTCACCACCGGATTTGGAGACGCGACCATGACTGGAAGCGAACGGAACACGTGCGTCCGCGCGACATGCGATATTGAAGACCGACGTCGACGAGTCCGCGAACTGAACGATGGATTGCGGCGCTATGCACGCGCAGGCGTCATCTGCGTCACCGCTGGCGTGCAGGCGATGGGTCAAGCTGGCGTTGAGGCAGCGCTCACAGCGGCACGGGATTTCGACTGCTTCAACGCCGACAACGACCTCTATGGGGAGCATGATTTCAGCGCTTTGAAGGTCGTCGGCGAGCGCATGCTTTGGAAGATTGACTACTACGACCGCGACCGTCGTTATGGATCACCCGATCCTGCCGACCCTGCCGTCACGACGCGGGTTCTGACGATTATGCTTTCGTCGGAGTACTAGCCAATGCCAGCCAGTTTCATTCGATCGCTCTACCACAGCGAATCGTCTCGCAGGTCGAACCGACCGCCACAGACCGTACACGTGCGCCCAAAGCCAAACCAAAAGTGGGCAACGCAGTGGGCAAGGAGCCCCTCTAGGGATAATACCTAGTCATAACAATGAATTGTGGCGGAGAGGGTGGGATTCGAACCCACGGTACCCGCGAGGGCACGCCGCATTTCGAGTGCGGTACATTCGACCACTCTGCCACCTCTCCGCGAGGTCATCGGACGCTGCGAAACAGCGCTGTCGATCGGTCGAGGGGCGCCTCTAACGCAGTGGTTCGGCGGGCGCAAGCACCTCTTCGCCCGTTCTGCTTGTGCGCTGCAAAAGAACCATTAGATTGTGGCCATGCCCCGTCACGACATACCCGAACTTGCCGCCGCCCCCGTCGTCGCCGCCGTCGCCGCGCCGCCCGTATCGCATGCCGATTTCTCGATCGGCGACATCGTCCGCCACCGCGTGTTCGATTTCCGGGGGGTGATCTTCGACGTCGACCCGGTGTTTGCGAACAGCGACGAATGGTATGAGGCGATCCCCGAGCAGATCCGGCCGAAGAAGGACCAGCCCTTCTATCACCTGCTCGCCGAGAACCGGGAGTCGAGCTACGTCGCGTATGTCAGCCAGCAGAACCTGGTCCCCGACGACAGCGACGAGCCGGTCGACCATCCTGCGATCGCCGGGCTGTTCACGGGACTGGAGGATGGCCGGTACCGCCTGAGGCAGCAGCACCGGCACTGAGGCGTCGCATCCCTCGCCTGGGAGGCCGGGCGCCTCGGACGGCAGCGACTGCGACCCTAAAAGCCGGGACGAGCCTGGGATAACGAGACAAACGAAAAAAAGGGCGCGGAGACCTTGGTCCCCGCGCCCTTTTCGCGTGCGATGCCTGGGCCGATTACTCGGCGGCGGCAGTGCCCTTTGCAGGACGCGTGTCGCGACGCTCGGCGATACGCGCTGCCTTGCCGGTGCGGCCACGCAGGTAATACAGCTTTGCACGACGCACGGCGCCCTTGCGGACGACTTCGATCGAATCGACGTTGGGCGAATACAGCGGGAAGACGCGCTCGACGCCCTCGCCGAAGCTCATCTTCCGCACGGTGAAGTTGCTGCCCATGCCCTTGTTCGAACGCGCGATGCACACGCCTTCGTAGTTCTGGATACGGGTGCGCTCGCCTTCGACGACCTTCACACCGACCTTCAGCGTATCGCCGGGACGGAAATCGGGGATCGTCTTGGTGGCCAGGAACTTCGCGATGTTCTCGGCTTCGATGGTCTGCAACAGGTTCATGTCTTCGTCCTCGTACGCTGCGCACCAGAGGGCGACCCGACCCGAGCGTCCTCATGACGCTCCCAAAGGTCCGGCCGCCTTAGCCGTGTATCGGTCTCCGCCTTGGCTTTACGCCAGGCGGCGATCCTCGCATGATCCCCCGATCGCAGCACTTCGGGGATCGTGCGCCCTTCCCACATCTGCGGTCGGGTATATTGCGGGTATTCGAGAAGACCACTTTCGAAGCTCTCGTCATCCCCACTGGAAGCCGCGCCCATTACGCCGGGAAGCAGCCGAATGCAAGCATCCAGCAGCACCAGCGCACCCATCTCGCCACCCGACAGAATATAGTCGCCGATCGACACTTCTTCGATCTCGCGGCCTTCGAACAGGCGCTCGTCGAAGCCCTCGAAGCGGCCGCACAGGATGGTGACGCCGGGACCCGCCGCAAGATCGCGGACGCGCTGCTGGGTCAGCGGTGTCCCGCGCGGCGTCATCGCCAGGACCGGCCTGCCCGGTGCTTGCGCATCGAGGGCAGCGGCGAGGACGTCGGCGCGCAGGACCATCCCTGCGCCGCCACCCGCGGGCGTGTCGTCGACCGAGCGATGCTTGTCGGTGGTGTAGTCGCGAATCTGTACGGGTTCGCAGGACCACCGCCCCTCGCCCAGCGCGCGGCCGGCGAGCGAGGTGCCTAGCGGACCGGGGAACATCTCCGGGTACAGCGTCAGGATGGTGGCGGCGAAGGTCATAGCGTCCAGTTCTCGATGCGAAGGCCGCGGACGTCGGCAAAATCGCGTTCGTTGTTCGTGACGAGAACGAGTCCGGCGGCGAGCGCATGTCCTGCGATCAGTCGATCGAAGCGTCCCCGGCGAAACGGAACACGGCGATAGGCGATCGCCGCCTCGGGGCCGAACGCCTCTATCCCGACGGTGGCAAACAAGCGCCGCGCCGCCCCCGATTTCGACCCATCGTCATCCGGAACGCCGCGCATCACTTCGGCGTAGGCAATCGACGACGTCACGAGTTCGCCCGGATCACAGGCTTCGACCCTGTCCCGCAACAGGTCCGATCTACCCTGCAACAGGTATATGAGAATATTGGAATCGAGCATAAACCGCGGCTCAATCACGGTTCAGCAACGCCCCGTCCCAATCGAGATCGCGCGGTTCCATGATCCGGTCTTCGTCGGTGAGCAGCTTCATATCGGGAATCGACCCGTAAATGCCCGTCAGGTCGATCTTCTTGCGCGCGACCGGCACGGGTTCGAACGCGAACTTTCCAGCCTCCTCGCGCAGCAACATCTCGTCGCCGTCGTTTAGGCCAAGTGCCTTCGGAAGTCGCAGCGCCACGGAATTGCCCGACTTGAAGACCTTCGCACGGTATTCCTTGGCCATCGCGCCCTCCGTATCTACACCGCGTATATACGCGGATTGCCGAGGCTCAACAAGGAACAACCGGCACCGGTGTGCGCTTGGCGGCGATGGACGATTGCATTATCATTGGCGCCGGGCCGGCCGGGCTTACCGCCGCGATCTATCTGGCGCGGTTCCACCTTTCGATCCGGTTGCTCGATTGTGGGAGCAGCCGCGCCGCGCTGATCCCGCTGACGCGCAACCATGCGGGCTATCCGGAGGGCATATCGGGGAAGGACCTGCTTGCCGATATGCTGGCGCAGGCGGAGAAATACGGTGCTGTGCGCGAGGCGGTGACGGTCGAGGCGATCGAGCCGCTCGACACGGGGTTCGCGGTGGTCGCCGATGGACGCCGGTTACTGGCACGCAGCGTGCTGCTCGCCACCGGGGTCGTCAACAACCGGCCTGCAGGGATGACGGATGATCTGCACGACGCGGCCCTGGCCAAAGGACTGTTGCGCTATTGCCCGATCTGCGACGCGTACGAGGTGACCGACAAGCGTGTTGCAGTGATCGGCACCGGCGACCATGGCATGCGCGAGGCGCTGTTCCTGCGCGGCTATACGCGGGACCTGACGCTGATCGCGCCCGAGGTCCACGATCTTGATCCGAGTTGCGCGGCGGCGCTGGACGATGCCGGGATTGCCCGCGTCGATGGGCCTTGCGGCGGTTTCGGGATCGAAGGCGGTCAGTTCGCGGTCGATACCGCGGCGGGGCGGCTGCGGTTCGACAGTGTCTATCCGGCGCTGGGATCGGTAATCCGGTCGAAGCTCGCCGTTGCGGCGGGGGCGCGGGCGTCGGAGGATGGGTGCCTGGAGGTAGACGATCACCAGCGGACGTCGATCCCGGGGCTGTTCGCGGCGGGTGACGTCGTGAAGGGGCTCGACCAGATCAGCCATGCGATGGGCGAAGCGGGGGTTGCGGCGACCACGATCCGGAACATGCTGGCAGAGCAGGCGCCGCTCAGGCGGTAGGCACTAACCCTCCGTCATCCCGGGCTTGACCTGGGATCCAGGGTTACGAAGCGCAACGCTCGGTACCCTGGGTCCTGACTTTCGTCAGGATGACGGGGTCCGCGGTTCAGACCTCGATGAAGTGAGTCGCCACAACCAGCCGTTCGGCGTTCCATTCCGGAACCGCCTCGGCGCGCATCGGGACCATGAAGCGCTTGCCGGGCTTGTCGTCTTCGCCGGGGCGTTCGATCTCGATCACGTCGCCGGCGCCGAAATCGTCGATCGCGACGACCCGGCCTACCGGATCACCATCGCTGGAGACGACGGCAAGGCCGAGGATGTCGGCGTGATAATATTCGCCCTCGTCGAGCAGTGGCAGCGACGCGCGCGGCACCGTCAGTTCGGTCCCGCGCAACGCCTCTGCGGCATTGCGATCGGCGACTTCGGCGAAGCGCGCGATGGTGCCGTTGCTGCCGACGCGCGCCGACTTCAACGTCAGCGTACCGCCGTTGAAGCTGATGTAATCGGCCAGGCTGTCGGCAAACACCTTCAGCCGCACCTCGCCGCCGACGCCGTGTGCACCGACGACGGCCGCCAGCGTCACCGACGACCGGTCCCGCTCAGCCTTTGGCGGAGCCGGCGCCGGGCTGGTCGTCGGCCCCTTCGGCGGGGTCCGGTGCGGAGACGCCTTTGTTGGACGCGTCTTCGACGTGTCCGTCGGTCTTTGCGGCGTCTGCGTCATCGGGTGCGGTTCTCGGATCTGGTGGGGTCATCATGCGCTCCTGAGTTGAACCCCAAGAACGCATGACGACCCGATCGGGTGCTTACGAAGAGGACGTTGCGTCCTCGACCTCGGCAGCGACGACCTGCTCGGTCTCTTCGTTGCTGCCGGAGGCAGGTGCCTCGTCGGCTGCAGGAGCAGCGCTGGCGGCAGCAGCGGCCTCGGCGGCAGCGGCTTCCTTGGTCGCACGCTCTTCGGCGCGCTCGGTGGCCTTCTCGCCGGGCTTGCCCTTGTTCGGGTTGTTGCGCGCCGAACGCTCGAGGATGCCGGCTGCATCGAGGAAGCGGGCGACACGGTCGGTCGGCTGCGCACCGACGCTCAGCCAATGCTTCGCACGCTCGGCGTCGAGCTGCACGCGCTGGTCGTTGTCCTTGGCGAGAAGCGGGTTGTAGTTGCCGATCTTCTCGATGAACTTGCCGTCGCGCGGGCTGCGAGCATCGGCGACGATGATCTTGTAATACGGACGCTTCTTGGAGCCACCGCGCGTGAGGCGAATGCTGATTGCCATGATATTTTCCTTCAGTTTCTAAATACGTAACCCAGCAAAGGCTGGGGTGCTGTGGTTGATGTCGTGCCCTTGCCGCGAGAGACGCCAGCCTTCGCTGGGGTGACGGACAAGGACGGTTATTTCTTCTTCAGAAAATCGTCGAACCCGGCGGGCATCTGCGGCATCTTGCCGCCGCCCAACCCCGGAAGGCCACCCGGAAGGCCGCCGCCTGCCTGGTTCATCATGTCGCCCATCTTCGGGCCACCGATCGCGTTGCCGATGCCGCCGAGACCACCGCCAAGGCCGCCCTTGCCGAGCATCGCCATCATGCCCTTCATGCCGCCCATCTTCTTGATCTTCTTCATGGCGCCGGCCATTTCCTGGTGCATCTTCAGCAGCTTGTTGACCTCCTGCACCGTCGTACCCGAGCCCTTGGCGATCCGGATCTTGCGCTTGGCGTTGATCAGCTCGGGCTTGTTGCGCTCCTTTAGAGTCATCGACCCGATCATCGCGTCCATGTGAACGAGGACCTTGTCGCCCCCTGCCCCGGCGACGGCGTTCTGCGCCTTCTTCATGCCGGGAATCATGCCGGCTAGCGCGCCGAGGCCGCCCATCCGCTGCATCTGCGCCAGCTGCGCGCGCAGGTCGTTCATGTCGAACTGACCCTTGGCCATCTTGGCGGCCATGCGCTCGGCGTCTTCGACCTGGATCGATTCCGCGGCACGCTCGACCAGGCTGACGACGTCGCCCATGCCGAGGATGCGCCCTGCGACGCGCTCCGGATGGAACGCCTCTAGCGCGTCGAGCTTCTCGCCGGTGCCGGCAAACTTGATCGGCTTGCCGGTAACCGCGCGCATCGACAGCGCCGCACCGCCGCGCGCATCGCCGTCCATGCGGGTCAGCACGATGCCGGTCAGCGGAACCTGGTCGCTGAAGTTCTGCGCGACGTTGACCGCGTCCTGCCCGGTCAGCGAATCGACTACCAGCAGGATCTCGGCCGGATTCGCGACCTCGGCGACGGCCTGCATCTCGGCCATCAGCGCGGCATCGACGTGCAGGCGGCCCGCGGTGTCGAGCATCAGTACGTCGAAGCCCTGCAGCTTGGCAGCCTGCAAAGCACGCCGGGCGATGTCGACCGGCTGCTGCCCCGCGACGATCGGCAAGGTCGCGACGTCGACCTGCGTGCCGAGCGTCGCCAGCTGCTCCTGCGCGTTCGGGCGATTGACGTCGAGCGACGCCATCAGCACCTTTTTCCGGTCGCGACCCATCTGGCCGGCGCTCAGCCGCTTGGCGATCTTGGCGGTCGTCGTCGTCTTGCCCGAGCCCTGAAGCCCGACCATCATGATCACCGCAGGCGGGGTAACGCCGAGTTCGAGTTCGGACGTCGCCGCGCCCTCGCCGCCGCCGAGCATCTCGACCAGCGCATCGTTGACGATCTTGACGACCTGCTGGCCCGGCGTGATCGAACGCAGCACGTTCTGGCCGACCGCGGTTTCGGTGATCTTGTCGACGAACGCGCGCGCGACCGGCAGCGCAACGTCGGCTTCGAGCAGCGCGACGCGCACTTCGCGCATCGCAGCGCGGACGTCCGCCTCGGTCAGCGCGCCACGGCCACGCAGGCGGTCGAAGACGCCGCCAAGCCGGTCGCTCAAGCTCTCGAACATAGCCAAAACCCTCTTCGTGTCACCAAACGCAAAAGCGCCGGCGGGCGAAACCTCGCCGGCCAGCGTGCATCCTTGGATGCTCGTCCAATGCGCTCCGTAACGGAACTGGAGCGTCGCCTAGGGGAAAACCCGCACGACTGCAAGTCGGCTTGCCTACCCCCGACTGCAAGCCGGCTCGCCTCTCGCCTCACCGCGTCTATCCCGCGGTTCGTCGAGCTGGCGACGAAACCGGATCGAATTCTTTACGGCCCTTAACGCCTCCTACACATCCGCCATGCGAAGCCTGTCGGCATCAGCGGTTTCAAGGGCGACGTAACGATGACAGGACCGCCGGCGTTGTTCCGGCCCGCCAAGCTGGACAGTGAGTTCCTGACCGGTGCGGTGACGGGCGCAGCGGTGCTGCTGTTCGTCGGCACCGGCGGCGCGGTCGCGTGGCAGGTGCTGCGGACGATCGGCGAAGGCGGTGCGGTCGACCGAACGCTGCTGATCGCGATGCTGCTGAACGTCGCGCTGATCCTGCTCGGCTGGTTCCGCTACCGTGCTATGACGCTGGCGCTGACCGTGCTTACCGATGCGGGCGAACAGGCCCGGCACCTGGCGCGCCATGATTCACTCACCGGTTTCCTCAACCGCCGCACCTTTGCCGACGAAGCGGCCGACTTGCTCGCGACGAGCCAGCGTCGCGGCAAGCCGATGGCGCTGCTCGCGATCGACATGGACCAGTTCAAGCAGGTCAACGACATGCACGGCCACGCGATCGGCGACGCCCTGCTGGCGCTGATCGCCGAGACGATCCGCCATGCGGTACCATCGAGCACGCTGGTCGCGCGGCTCGGTGCGGACGAATTCGCCTGC
Organism: Sphingomonas sp. R86521; assembly: GCF_042466235.1. NCBI lineage: Bacteria > Pseudomonadati > Pseudomonadota > Alphaproteobacteria > Sphingomonadales > Sphingomonadaceae > Sphingomonas > Sphingomonas sp. R86521. Next base: position 2,344,057 of record NZ_JAXHBY010000001.1, read on the forward strand.
GCGTTCGCATTCGACGCGCAGCACCGCGACGCCGTCGATCACGTTGCCGAACGCCTGATCTCAGACCTGTCGCTGCCGTTCCGTCCGTGCGGCGTCGAGATCCACGCCAGCGCCTCGATCGGCATCGCTCACTCGGACACCGACTGCACCACGATCGACGCGCTGCTGCGTACCGCCGATATCGCACTCCATGCCGCCAAGACGGCGGGCCGCAACCGCCACGCCTGGTTCGACCGCGCGATGGAACGGTCGATCCAGGCGCGGGCCGAACTCGAGACCGGGCTGCGCACTGCGATCCCGCAGGGCCAGATCGTACCGTTCTTCGAACAGCAGGTCGATCTGGCCAGCGGCCGCATTACCGGGTTCGAGGTGCTGGCACGCTGGGAACACCCGACCCGCGGCCTGGTTTCACCCGACGTCTTCATCCCGGTCGCCGAGGATACCGGGATGATCGGCGAACTGTCGCTGTCGGTGATGCGACAGGCGTTCAGCGCGGCGCGCGACTGGGATCCGGGCCTCACGCTGGCGGTCAACATCTCGCCGGTCCAGCTGCGCGACGCCTGGCTGGCGCAAAAAATCATCAAGACGCTGGTCGAGACCGGCTTCCCCGCCAGCCGGCTGGAGATCGAGATCACCGAGAGCGCGCTGTTCGAGAATCTCGCGCTCGCGCAGTCGATCGTCGGCAGCCTCAAGAACCAGGGTATCGCGCTGGCGCTCGACGATTTCGGGACCGGCTATTCCAGCCTGGCGCATCTGCGCGCGCTGCCGTTCGATCGGATCAAGATCGACAAGAGCTTCGTCGCGTCGATCCTCGACAACGCGGAGAGCGCGGCGATCGTCAACACCATCGTCCGGCTCGGCGACAGCCTGAACCTGCCGATCACCGCCGAGGGGATCGAGGACGACGCGGTCGAGCAACGGCTGTGCGCGATCGGTTGCGCCAAGGGTCAGGGCTATCTCTATGGCCGACCGCTTGGTGCGGCGCAGGTTCGGCGGCTGCTGGCGGAAAAGCGTCTGCTGGCGCAGCATCCGGTCGGATCCGGTTCGGACGAACCGCCGGTCATCCGGCTGGCGCGCTAAGCGCGGCCGCAATGGACATCCCCCCGCGCCGTCCCTAGATCGCTCGCCATGTCGTCCGCCCCCGCGCCGGCGGTGATCAGCCTGGGTTGCCGCCTCAACATCGCCGAAAGCGAGACCATCCGCACGCTCGTCGCCGGGCGGGATATGGTGGTGGTCAACAGCTGTGCGGTCACCAACGCTGCGGTCAAGGCGACCCGCGTCGCGATCCGCCGCGCCAGGCGCGACCGGCCCGATGCGCAGATCGTCGTTACCGGATGCGCGGCGCAGATCGATCCCGCCAGCTTCGCCGCGATGCCCGAGGTCGACCGGGTGATCGGCAATGCTGACAAGCTGACCCCCGCCGCATGGAGCACCGCCGCCCCGGTCGTGGTCAGCGACATCATGCAGGTCCGCGAGACCGCACCGCACCTTGCCGCCAGTTTCTCCGCGCATGCCCGCGCGTTCGTCGAGGTGCAGAACGGCTGCGACCATCGTTGCACGTTCTGCGCGATCCCGTTCGGGCGGGGGCCGAGCCGATCCGTTCCCGCAGGCGCGGTGGTCGATCGGATTGCCGGGCTGGTCGATGCCGGTCACCGCGAGATCGTCCTGACCGGGGTCGACCTGACCAGCTATGGTCCCGACCTGCCGGGCAGTCCGACGCTTGGGCAGCTGGTCGAACGCATCCTGGCGCGTGTCCCGCGGCTCGAACGGCTGCGACTGTCGTCACTCGACGGAATCGAGATCGACGACCGGCTGTTCGATTTGCTGACCGGCGAGCCGCGGATCATGCCGCACGTTCACCTCTCCCTGCAGGCCGGCGACGACATGATCCTCAAGCGGATGAAGCGCCGCCATAGCCGCGCCGACAGCGTCGCGCTGGTCTCTCGCCTGAAAACCGCGCGGCCCGATCTCGCAATCGGTGCCGACCTGATCGCCGGCTTCCCGACCGAGACCGAGGCAATGGCGGCGAATACCCGCGCGCTGATCGCAGACTGCGCGATCGTCCACGCGCATATCTTTCCCTATTCGCCGCGCGCCGGCACCCCGGCCGCGCGGATGCCGCAGGTCGAGCCCGAGGTCCGCCGCCAGCGCGCCGCACTCCTGCGCGACACCGCCGCCGACGCGCGCCAGACTTGGCTGCAGAGCCTGGTCGGTACGGCGCAACGCGTGCTGATCGAAAGTCCGGGCGACCGCGGCCATGCACCGAACTTCGCCGACATCCGCCTTCCGCTCGGACCAGGCGAACGGCAGACCGTCGGCGATGTCGTCACGGTCACCGTAACTGCCGCCAACGCCACCCATCTGACAGGCACGCCCCTATGAGCACGACCCCCACCTGGCACGACAAGCTTCTCGGAGGCTTCAAGCGCACCTCCGACCGTCTGGTCGGCAACCTGGCCGGCCTCGGCGGCGCGCGGCTCGACGATGCAACGCTCGACGATATCGAGGAAGCGCTGATCGCGTCGGACCTCGGCCCCGAGACCGCTGGCCGGATCCGTACCCGGCTCGCCGAGGGCTCGTTCGAGCGCAACATGGAGGAGCTCGGCATCCGCGTCATCGTCGCGGAAGAGGTCGAGAAGGTCCTCGCGCGCGTCGCCGTCCCGCTCGAAGTCACCGCCTTCCCCCGCCCACAGGTGATCCTGGTGATCGGCGTCAACGGCTCCGGCAAGACCACCACGATCGCAAAGCTCGCGCATCTGCTGATGGAGCAGGATTATGGCGTGATGCTTGCCGCGGGCGACACGTTCCGCGCCGCCGCGATCGGGCAGTTGCGCACTTGGGCCGAGCGCGTCGGTGTGCCGATCGTGACCGGACCCGAAGGCGGCGATGCTGCCGGCGTGGTCTGGGACGCGGTCAAGAAGGCGACCGAGACCGGCATCGACGTGCTGATCGTCGACACCGCGGGGCGGCTGCAGAACAAACGCGAGTTGATGGACGAACTGGCGAAGATCCGCCGCGTGCTCGGCCGCATCAACCCCGCCAGCCCGCACGACATCGTCCTGGTCCTCGACGCGACCACCGGCCAGAACGCGCTGCAGCAGATCGAGGTGTTCAAGGAAGTCGCGGGCGTCACCGGGCTGGTGATGACCAAGCTCGACGGTACCGCACGCGGCGGCGTGCTGGTCGCTGCGGCGGAGAAATACGGCCTGCCGATCCACGCCATCGGAATCGGCGAAGGCATGACCGACCTGCGCCCGTTCGACGCGAACGAGGTCAGCCGGATCATCGCCGGCGTCGAGGGAATTCGAAAGTGACCAAAGCCCCCTCTCCCGGCCTGCGCATGGCGATCGACTATGGACCGCTGCTGGTCTTCTTCGCGATCACGTTCCTGGCCCCCGCGGAGCCGATGCGCGCGCTCGTGTCGATCTTCACGCGAACGCTAGAGGACAGGACGCGGGTCGAGGCCTTGCTGATCGCCCGCGTCATCGTCGCGAGCGCAGCGTTCATCGTCGCGACGATCCTCGCCATCGCGGTGTCGAAGATCAAGCTGGGCAGCGTATCCCCGATGCTCTGGATATCGGGGATCCTGGTCATCGTGTTCGGCGGGTTGACGATCTATTTCGCCGACGCGCGCTTCATCAAGATGAAGCCGACCTTCGTCTACACCATTTTCGCTGGCCTGCTGGTGTTCGGCCTGCTGACCAAGCGCCCGATCCTCGAACAGTTGCTGGGCGCCGCATATCCCGGGCTCAGCGCGGAAGGCTGGGCGAAGCTCACGCGGAACTGGGCCTTCTTCTTCATTGCGATGGCGATCGCCAACGAAGTCGTCTGGCGGTGGAGCGACGCGGCGTTGAACCCCGACACCGCGTTTCGCGTCTGGACGCTCTACAAGTTTCCGGGATGCATCATCATCACCTTGGTCTTCGCGTTCGCCAACGTCCCGATGATGCTGAAGCACGGCCTGCAGACCGGCGACACGGTCGAGCTCCCGCCCGAGGGCTGACGCCGAAGATGTACGGAAGCCGACAACATCGTTCAGGAACGATGTCGGATCACAACCGTATCACCGGCAACAGCCCCGATCGTCGGGACCGAAAGGAACGCCCATGAAGTTCACTCATCTGATCGCCGCCGGCCTGGCCTTCGCCACGCTCAGCATCGGCGCCACCGCCCCCGCAGAGGCGCAGCGTTACGACCGTGGCTACAGCCAGGATCACCGCGGCAACGACCGTCGCGACTATCGCAACGATCGCCGTGACGACCGCCGCGATCATCGCGACGACCGCCGCTACCGGGGTCGCGGCAACAATGGCCATCATTATGGGCAGTACAAGCAGCGCTGCCGCACCGAATGGCGCAACCATCGCCGTATTCAGATCTGCCGCTGACTTGAGGCGGGGGCGATGGCATGATGCCGCCACCCCCATTTCGCTGTGAAAGGACGAACGATGCGCCTGCCCGTCACCCTCTCCCTGATCGCCGCGACCTGCCTTGCCGCCGCCGCGCCCGCGATCGCCCAAAGCACCGCGGACGACGCTCGCTTTGCACAGGCGCAGAGCCGTTTCGATCGCGAATACCAGCTCTACCGGCAGGAAGCCGATCGCTACCGGTCCGCACGCGGCGGATATCAGGGATCGAGCAACCAAGGACCGAGCGGCCCGTACCGCCAGGCGCCCGATGCGCGCTACGACAACCAGAGCTATGCCGATGAGCGCGACGAGGGGAATTACGACCCCGCGCGCGAGTATCGCAGCGGTCCGAACTACCGCGAGCGCGTGCTGGGCAACGACGACCGCGTCTATGCCGGCCAGGACGGCAAATATTACTGCAAGCGCGGCGACGGAACGACCGGGCTGATCGTCGGCGCGGCCGGTGGCGGCATCCTCGGCAACGTCATCGACGGCGGCCGCTCGCGCACCGTCGGCACCCTTCTAGGCGCCGCGGTCGGCGGACTTGCCGGCCGGGCGGTAGACCAGAACAACAGCCAGGTCCGCTGCCGCTGATCCACCCCCCTCCGTCATCCTGACGAACGTCGGGATGACGGAGGTTTGTCGGGCAGCACTACTGCGCCGGCCCCATCAGTTTCTGCGCGAAATACGTCATCTGCAACGCCTGCAACCGCGCGCCCTGCGCGATGTCCGCATCGCCCGAATGGCCGCCGGCTGTGTCCTCGTAGAACAGATACGGCAGGCCGTATTCCTTCAGCCGCGCCGCGAATTTACGCGCATGTTGCGGCCCGACCCGGTCGTCCTTGGTCGTCGTCCAGATGTACGGCTCGGGATACGCGACGCCCTTCTTGATGTTCTGGTACGGCGAGATCGTCTCGAGGAACGCCTTTTCCGCAGGCACCGACACCGATCCATATTCGTCAACCCACGACGCGCCTGCGGCTATCCCCTCGTAACGGATCATGTCGAGCAGCGGCACCTGGATCGTCACCGCCTTCCACAAATCGGGATGCTGGTTGAACTCGACGCCCATCAGCAGCCCGCCGTTCGACCCGCCATAGATGCCGAGCTTGGCGGGGCTGGTCAGCTTCCGCGCGAACAGGTCCTTCGCGACGCTGGCGAAATCGTCGTAGATAACCTGCCGCTTGGTTTTCCGCCCTGCATCGTGCCACGCCGGCCCGAACTCGCCGCCGCCGCGGATATTGGCGAGCACATAGCTGCCGCCACGCTCCAGCCACAGCTTGCCGGTCGATCCCGAATAGGTCGGGGTCATCGACACCTCAAACCCGCCATAGGCAGTCATGATCGTCGGTGTCGTCCCGTCGAGCGCGATGCCCTTCTTGTGGACCACGAAATACGGGATCTTGGTACCGTCGGTGGACGTCGCCTCGAACTGCTCGACGACGTCGGCGGATGCATCGAACTTCGCCGGCAGCGTCTTGATGGATTTCGGCGCGCCGCCTGCCGCATCCAGCGTCCACAGCGAGGTCGGCGTCAGGAACCCGGTGACGGTCAGATACGCGTGATCGCTGCGATCGCTGCTGCTCGCCACGTCGATCGAGGCATTGTCGGGAAACGCCAGCGGCGCCGACGTCCACCCCGTCACGCCGTGTGAAAACACCATCGCGCGGCCGCGGACATTGTCGGTGATCACCGCGATGAGCTTCGACTTCGTCCCCGCGACGCCGTCGACCGCCTGCCGTGCGTTCGGCGCGAAGATCACCGTCGGCGTCATCGTTCCGCGCTCGACATCGGCGATCGGCACCGATGCGATGGCGCCGGCCGGCACCTTGCCCCAGGGTTCGCTGGTGGAAAAGATCACCTGGCCGTCGATCAGCGCGACCGGGAAGGTCCGTTGCGGTAGCGCCAGCGGCTTGATCCCGGTCGGCGTCCAAAGCAGCTTGTCCGCCCCGAAGAACGTCGACCGCCGCTGGATCACGACCAGCCGGTTGCCCTTGTCGTCGGTCAGCACGTCCGCAGCGGTGCTGCCCTGATCGGTCGCGGCGCCGCGGTACACTTCGGTCGCGGCGGTCAGCGGCTGACCGCGCTTCAGCTGCTTCATCACGAACGCATAGCTGGACGCGGTGGTGGTCCCCGGACCCCAGTCGCGCGCGACCAACAGCGTGTCCTTGTCGACCCAGGTCGCGCTTTGCTTCGACTTCGGCAGCAGGAAGCCGTTCGCGACGAACTGTCCGGTCGACAGGTCAAATTCGCGGTACGTCACCGCATCCTCGCCGCCCTCCGACAGCGCGACCAGGCACAGCCGCTCCTCAGGCTGAAGGCAGGTTGCGCCCTTCCACACCCATTGCTTGCCCTCGGCCTTGCCGAGCGCATCGAGGTCGAGCGCGACCGTCCATTTCGGCGAAGCGGCGGCATAGTCCGCCTCGCTGGTCCAGCGCCACAGGCCATGCGGATGCTCCGCGTCGCGCCAGAAATTGTAGATCCGGCCGAACCGCTGGTCTGGCATCGGGATCCGGTCCTTGGCCGATGCGATCGCCAGCGCTTCGGCATGGAAGGTCGCGTAGCGCGGATCGTTCTGCAGCCGTGGTAGCGTCTTGGCGTTCTCGGCCTCGACCCAGGCGAGCGGCTTCGCACCGTCCTTGTCCTCGAGCCAGATATAGGGATCGTCCTTGGTCATCGGCGCGGTGGTGGTGGGGAGGATCGTGGGCATCGCCCGCGTCTGCGCGAACGCGCTGGTGCTCGCAAGCAGCGTTACCATCGCCGAAACCAACATTATGCGCATATACGAACCCCTTACCATCACTCGGAACAAGTCCGGGGTGACGGAGTAGGTGCCGCAATGCAAGATGGTCTCCCCAAACCCCGCCGCTACCTTGCGGTCGCCGCGATCTCGGCGGGTACCGCGCTGACGATCATCGACGGCGGCATCGCGACCGTGGCGCTGCCGACGATCGCGCGCGACCTCAGTGTCGACAGCAGCGCGGTGGTGACCGTCGTCACCGTCTACCAGCTGATCCTGGCGATGGCGTTGCTGCCGTTTTCGGGGCTAGGCGACCGCATCGGGCTGAAGCGGATGTACCAGTACGGCCAGCTGATCTTCACGGTCGCCACCCTGCTCTGCTTCTTTGCCAAGAGCCTACCGTTCCTGCTCGTCGTCCGCGCGGCACAGGCGCTAGGTGCCGCCGCCGCGCTCAGCGTATCGTCGGCGCTGATCCGGTCGATCTATCCGACCAAGCAGCTCGGCCGCGGGCTCGGGATCAACTCGGTCGTGGTCTCGAGCTCGGCCGCGCTGGCGCCGACGCTCGGCGGCCTGGTGCTGGCGATCGCGCCCTGGCCCTGGGTGTTCGCCAGCGCGGTGCCGTTCGCGATCGCCAGCCTCGTGCTCGGCCGCGCGCTGCCCGACCCGGTCCCGCGCGAGGAGAAGTTCGATGTGCTCGGCGCGGTGATGTGCGCCGCGATGTTCGGGCTGGTGATCGGCGGTGCGGAGACCGCGGTGCACGGCAGCAGCCCGGTGGTGTCCGCGGCGATCGTGCTCACCGGCCTGCTGATCGGCTATTATTTCGTCCGGCGCGAACGCGGCGAGACCAAGCCGATCCTGCCGATCGACCTGCTCGCCCGCCCCGTGCTCGCGCTGTCGGCGATCGGCGCCTACACCGCGTTCATCGCTTCGATGACGCTGCTGCTGTCGACGCCGTTCCGCCTGACGCACAGCTTCGGCTGGGGTGCCGCGGAGGTCGGCGCGGCGATCGCGCCGTGGCCGCTGACCAACATGGTAGTCGCCCCGCTCTCGGGCTGGCTGTCGGATCGCTATCCCGCCGGGATCCTCGGCGGGGTCGGCATGGCCATCTCGATCGTCGCGCTGTTGCTGATCGCCTTTATCCCCCCCGACCCGAGCTATTTCGACATCGCCTGGCGGATGGCGCTGTGCGGATCGGGCTTCGGGATGTTCATGCCGCCAAACGCCCGCCTGATCATCGGCAGCGCCCCGCGCGAACGGGCCGCTGCGGCGGGCGGGCTGGTGTCGACAGTGCGGCTGGTCGGGCAGACCACCGGCGCGACGCTGGTCGCGGCGTTGCTCGCTATGGGGATCGGCGCCGGCATGGCCCCGCCGCTGGTCGCGGCCGGCCTCGCGCTGATCGCAGGCCTGTGCAGCATCGCCCGCCTCCGCCCCTCGATCCGCAACCCGGCGACCGAAGAGGCGGAGGATATGCAGCCCGCCCAAACCACGGTCCGCTGACGAGGGTAGCCTTCCACCCACGCCGTCATCCCCGCGAAGGCGGGGACCCATATCCTATGCCGCCGAAATTGAATCGCGACGGCAGCCAGTATGGGTTCCCGCGTCCGCGGGAATGACGGATTTTGGGGTAGGCTCGCCTCTAGAACGCCGCGGTCGCCTTCACCTCTCCCATCATAGCCTGCCGCACCAGCGGGATCGGCGGCCCGCCAAAGCTCAGGAACTGGTCGTGGAACGCCTTCCACGCCTTCCGCCCGCCCCGCGTCGCGGTCCAGTCGGTGCGCAGCTTGCGGATCATCAGCTTGCCCAGCGTGTAGTTCAGGTACGCCGGATCATACGTCCCCCGCGCCGCCTGCTGCCGGGCGTTGCCCTCGTCCTGATAACATTGGTCGACGAACATCCGGAACGACTGCTCCTGCGTCATCCCGCGCGCATGCAGGCCGATCGCGGACAGGAACCGGCAGTCGCGCAGCAGCGCATTTGACAGCTGCCCGACATGCGTCTCCGCCCCGTTCGGACCGGGGCCGGCATACAGCCCCGCCTCCCACATCATCTCTTCCGCGTAATGCGCCCAGCCCTCGGCATAGGCATAGCCGACGAACAGCCGCCCGAAAAGCGACGGCGAGCGGTTCGCATGCAGGAACTGCAGGAAATGCCCGGGCATCACCTCGTGCACCGACGTGAACAGCAGATCGTCCTGCCCCGGCACGAACGCGTCCTGCACCGCCTTGGTCCAGGCGGGGTCCGGCGGCGAGATGTAGAACACCGACGGCACGCCCTTATCGAACGGCCCCGGCGGATCGATGTATGCCGAGTTCTGCCGGTTATACGGCGGGCTTTCCTCGACCAGCGCGGTCTCGGTCCCCGGGATCGTCACCAGATCATGCGCGATCACGAATTTCCGCAGGTCCGGGATCTGCCGGCGCGCCTCCGCCACCGGACCGTCGGCAGGCTTGTCGGCGTTCATCTTGGCCATGCAGGCCGGGATCGTCGCCCCCGGCGCATAGATGCCGCAGGCCTCGGCGAGCGCGGTCTGGTTGCGCTTCAGGTCGGCACGCCCGATCGCTTCCAGTTCGGGCAGCGGCGTATCGACACCCTCGGTCGACAGGATCATCCGCGAGAACCGGTCCGGCCCCAGCGCGAACCCCTGCGTGGCGGTACCGCGCTGGCCCTCCAGCCAAGCGCCCAGCCCCTTCATCGCCTTCGACGCCGCCGCCGCGGCGACATCGAACCGCTTCTGCGCCGCCGGATCCTTCACGCTCGCGAACGCCGCCTTCGCGTCCCCAGTGTAGTAATCGCCGAAGCCGTTGAACGCCGCCGTCCCGAAATTGATGTAGCTGAGCGGCATCGGCGTGCGCAGGTTCGCACGGATATTCGCCGCCGCGGTCGGCACCTTCTCCAGGAACGCGGTCAGCGCCTTCAGCCGCACCGGCGCGGGCGCATAGTTGCGCGCGACATAGACGTTGGGGTCGAGCCCGGCATTCACATACCAGGCCGGGTTGGTGTGCGGCTGGTCGGCGTCCTCCAGCCAGAACAGCTTTCCTTCCGCGACCTTCACCAGGTAATCGCGCTCGAACGCATCCGCGCCGGCCAGCGCGGTGAAGCCCTTCGCCTTTGCGATCGCCGTACGCAGGAAATCGCCCTGCGCCTTCAGCCCCGCCGGGCTCCAGTCGCCAAGACCGCCGTCGAAATCATGCCGACCCTGATACACCGCGTTTGCCGGGTCGATCCTGAACCAGCCTTCAATGAAGCCGTCGCGGAACCCCGCCCAGCCGGTGGCGGGACTCGCGGCGATCGACGGACGCTCGGGCACGGTGGCGCCCACCAAGGCGAGCGCCGCCACCGACAGTGCAAGACCGAGCCGCATTCCATTCTCCTGATTCGTCGCCAGTTCGTCGTCCGACCGATGCTGGCAGACGCCGGGCGGCAGCGCCAGCACGGGAACGCGGGCCATCGCCATCCGTTAACCAGCGACCAACTCCAAAGAGACGGAGCCAGCATGCCCTATATAAAAACCCGCGACGGTACCGACATTTACGTCAAGGATTGGGGCAGCGGACGCCCGGTCGTCCTTATCCACGGCTGGCCGTTGTCGTCGGACAGCTGGGACGCGCAGGCGATGGCGCTCGCCGAAGCCGGTTTCCGCGCGATCGCCTATGATCGCCGCGGCTTCGGGCGCTCGGGGCAGCCGTGGACCGGCTATGATTACAACACCTTGACCGACGATCTTGCCGATGTGCTCGAAGCGACGGGCGCGACCGAGGAAGCGACCTTGGTGGGGTTCTCGATGGGCGGCGGCGAGGTCGCACGCTACATGAGCCGTCACGACGGCAAGGGCGTCATCGCCGCCGGCCTGATCTCGTCGGTTGTCCCGTACATGCTCAAGACCGAGGACAACCCGCACGGCGTGCCCGAGGAGCAGCTGCGGAGCATCGGCGACGGCATCAAGAAGGACCGCCCGGCGTTCTTCCGCACCTTCCTGCAGCAGTTCCTCGGCGTCGGGTTCATCACCTCGCCGGTCAGCGACGAAGTCGTCGACTGGGCCTGGCGCCTGGCGATGCAGGCCGGACTGAAGCCGACCCTCGCCTGCGCCGAATCGTTCGGCCATACGGACTTCCGCGCCGACCTAGCGGCGTTCCGCGTCCCCACGCTGATCGTCCACGGCACCAGCGACAAGACCGTCCCCATCGACCCCACCGGCCGCGCCGCCGCCAAGGGCATCGCCGGCTCGCAGCTCGTCGAATACGACGGCGCCCCGCACGGCCTGACCGTGACGGAGAGCGACCGTTTCACCAATGACCTGCTGACATTCTTGGGACGATAAGCTCCTCTTCGTCAGCCTGCCGAAAGTCAGGACCCAGGGTTACGGACGCCAACGCCCGTAACCCTGGGTCCCGGGTCAATCACGGGATGACAAAGCGGCGATCCAACATCACGCTGCGCAAGAAATCTTTACCGGTCCCGCGCACACCAAGCCGATGACCGCGATACCGAACACGCCGCCGTATCGGGCCAGGCGATTGCCGTCCCGGAGAGCCTATCGGGGCGCGATCGGAGTTACGGCTACAGTCTTCGTAGCGTGGGTCGTGACGATAAACGTGACCTCGACCATCATCGTTTCGACGATCAACCCCTTGTTCGTCGTTGCGGTAGTGACGCTTGGTGGCATGGTAGGGCTCCGGATCGGGGTGACGATCGGTGCCGTGGAGGCGGCGATTGGGCGCCACAAGATCAAGACGCGCCCCTGCACGACGCGCATGATCTACGGCGCCTTCGGGTTCTTCTGCGGAGCCATCGTTGGAAACACGGTCGCCTACCTGCTTCTCGACACCGTCTTGTTCTGGCGGTCACGCGAACCCGTCGTTGCCGTCGCCTTCCCGGTCCGCTCAGTAGGATTGGCCAAGGGCAGCCCCCTTCTCGGGATCGGTTCTGAAGGACAGTACGACCAGATCTGGATATCAACGCGCGACTACGACGTCCTGACGGCGGCAGGGCGGCTTCGGAGACCCTGGCCCTATTGCGTCTCGCTCAAACGCCAGGCCAGTTACGAGGCCGTCCGGGTATGGATTCCCGCCCGTGCCCGGCGTTCCGGACCGCAGACGGTGTTCGCGTGCCCCGCCTATGCTCGGTGGTGGTGAGCTTCAGTTCCCTAGCGGTACGATCACCTCGTCGGGATGCGCGACGTTCAGTTCTTTTCGCACCATCTCGTCGACCATGTCCGGGTTCGCATGATCCGGATTGAGCAAGGCCACCCGGTTCTTCAGTACCTCGCGCTTGCGGTCGAGCGCGGCGTAGTTCTTCTCGCGCACCGCCAGCTGTCGCTTGTAGTCGCCGTACGCGAACATCCCGTTCGGGCCGAGCACGGCATACGCGCCGAAGAACGCCATCAGCGTCAGGCCGACCGCAGGCCATACCGCCTTGCGCATCGTCTTGCGGAATTTCGAGCTCTTCGTCGCGCGTGCCATTCCCAGTCCTCGTTCCGGTCTCCCGGGGTCAGCCCCCGATCAGGATGCTGCGCCCCGCATAGCGCGCGGCGTCGCCCAGCTCTTCCTCGATGCGGATCAGCTGGTTGTACTTGGCGAGCCGGTCGCTGCGCGCGAGGCTGCCGGTCTTGATCTGCCCGCAATTGGTCGCGACCGCGAGGTCGGCGATGGTCGCGTCTTCGGTCTCGCCCGAGCGATGGCTCATCACCGCGGTATAGCGCGCGCGCTGCGCCATCGACACCGCCTCCAGCGTCTCGGTCAACGTGCCGATCTGGTTGACCTTGACCAGCAGCGAGTTGGCGATGCCGCCGTCGATGCCGCGCTTCAGGCGGACCGGGTTGGTCACGAACAGGTCGTCGCCGACCAGCTGAACCTTGTCGCCGATCATGTCGGTCAGCGCCTTCCAGCCCTCCCAATCGTCCTCGGCCATGCCGTCCTCGATCGAGAAGATCGGATAGCGGCGCGTCAGGTCGGCGAGGTATTCGGCCATCGCGTGGCTGTCGAGGATCTTGCCCTCGCCCGAGATGTCGTACTTGCCGTTCTTGTAGAACTCGGTCGCGGCGCAATCGAGCGCGAGCATCACGTCCTCGCCGGGCGTGTAGCCCGCCTTCTCGACGCTCGACATGATGAAGTCGAGCGCCTCGGTGGTGCTGCCGATGTTCGGTGCGAAGCCGCCTTCGTCGCCGACGCTGGTCGACAGGCCCTTGTCGTGCAGGCCCTTCTTCAGCGTGTGGAAGATCTCCGAGCCGCAGCGCACCGCCTCGACGATGTTGGTCGCGCCGACCGGCACGATCATGAATTCCTGGAAATCGATCGGGTTGTCGGCATGCTCGCCGCCGTTGATGATGTTCATCATCGGCACCGGCAGCAGATGCGCCTGCACGCCGCCGACATAGCGGTACAGCGGCAGCCCGCGCGCCTCGGCAGCCGCCTTCGCCACCGCCAGGCTGACGCCAAGGATCGCGTTGGCGCCCAGCCGGCCCTTGTTGTCGGTCCCGTCGAGCTCGATCATCGCGCGGTCGAGATCGGCCTGGTCCTCGGCATCCATGCCCAGCACGGTATCCGTAATCTCTTCGTTGACCGCCTCGACCGCCTGGTCGACGCCCTTGCCGCCCCAGCGGCTCTTGTCGCCGTCGCGGCGCTCGACCGCCTCGTGCGCGCCGGTCGATGCGCCCGACGGCACCGCCGCACGGCCGAAGCTGCCATCCTCGAGCAGCACGTCGACCTCGACCGTGGGGTTGCCACGGCTGTCGAGGATCTGACGGGCATGGATGTCGATGATTGCAGTCACGTGAGCAGGCTCCTACGCTTTCGGCCGATCGGGCCGTCGGCCCGGGCTTTATCGCCTCGCGCCTAATCGGGCAATCGTACCACCGTCACGGCCACGATAATGGCCGCGACAGGGAACGTGTATCGGGCGACGGGGTTGAGGCCGTAACGGTTTATACGAAAGGGATTGTCATGCCAGACTCCGCAAAGCCCATGAGTGACAACGACATCTCCGCTCAGGACGATTTCAAGCAGGCCGCGCCGGCAAAGGGCGCGACGATCGACAATGACGGCGCTCCGATCGCCGAAGCGACCGGTGATGCCAAGACCGCGATCAAGGACGCCGTCGGCAATTACGGTACGCAGGCTGCCGACAAGGCGCGCCTGTTCGCCGAGGACGGCAAGGCCAAGGCCGGCGGCGCGCTGGACCAGCTCGCGCAGCTGCTGAACGACGCGGCCGCACAGGTCGACGAGAAGCTCGGCGCGCAATATGGCGGCTATGCCCGCAACGCCGCCAGCTCGGTCACCGGCTTCTCGGACCAGGTCAAGGCGAAGGACATCGACGAGCTCGTCGACGACGCCCGCGAACTGGTGCGCAAGAGCCCCGGGATCGCGATCGGCGCTGCCGCCGCACTCGGCTTCGTCGTGGCGCGTCTGATCCAGTCGGGTCTCGACACCACGCCGACCTCGGGGAACTGATCCGTTGCCCGATCCCGTACCGTTCCTGACCGACGAAGCGGAGACGCTGCCCGCGATGGTGACGCGTCTCGCCGGCGAGACGCGTGCGCTCGCCGGTGCGGAGATCGCGGTCTACAAGGCGAAGTTCGGGATCACGCTGGCGGCGTACAAGACCGCGGCGGTGTTCTTCGTCGTCGCGGCCGTGTTGGCGCTTGCCGCCCTGATCGCGCTGCTGGTTGGCGCGATCATGACGCTGACGCCGCTGGTCGGCCCGGGCTGGGCGACGCTGATCGTCGTCGGCGTGGTGATGGCACTTGCCGTTATCCTCGGCTTGATCGGTAAATCGAAGCTGACGCCTGCCACGGGAATAGAGCCATGACCGACCCTATTTCCGTCGCGCAGGCCGAACTCGAGCGCCAGCAGGCCCGTGACCGGGTGACCGAGACGCTGGGCCAACTACAGGAGCGGCTGAACCCGCGCACCCTCGCCCGCAAGGCCGCGCGCGAGATGACCGAGGCGGGATCGGTGATCGCCGATCGCGGCGCGCATACCCTGAAGCGCAATCCCGGGACCGTGGCTGGCGCGACCGCGCTCGCCGGGCTGTTCCTGGCCCGCCACCGGATCGCCGCGCTGTTCCGCCGCAAGTCGCGCGACCAGATCGATCCAGACGGCATTCTCTAGACACTGATCATTCCATTCATGCCTCCGCGCACAAAGGACAGCATCATGCCCAACACCACCGACCACGACACCAACGCACATGACACGACCACCCGTCTGCGCGATGGTCTCGACACCGCACGCGAAACCGTCTCGAACGCCTATCATACCGGTGTCGACAAGGCGTCGGACGCTGTGCACGGCCTAGAATCCAGCCCGGTCGGCATTCTCGTCGGCGGTCTGGCCGTCGGCCTGATCGCAGGCGCTCTGCTGCCGCGGTCGCAGCGCGAGAAGGAACTGCTTGCCCCGGTTGGCCAGCGGATCAGCGATACGGCCCGATCCGCCGTCCAGGCAGCGCGCGAAGCCGGTCAGGCCGAGCTCGAAACGCGCGGCCTGACCAAGGACGGCGCGCGCGAACAGGTCCGTGGCCTGGTCGAGGGTGTCGTCCAGGCGGTCTCGACCGCCGGTGCTGCAGCCGCGAAGGGCGCCAAGCAAAACGCCGACGGCTAAGGCTATAATCGGGCCGCCGGACGCGCTAGGAGCCCTGCGACCCTCAACCAGGAAAGCAGGCGCATGAGCAAGCTCCACCTCGTATTCGGCGGCCGCGTGGCCGATCCCCGCACGCTGGACTTCAACGATCTCGACGCGATCGAGTTCGTCGGCGTGTTCCCGGACTACCCCAGCGCCGAGAAGGCCTGGCGCGCTGCAGCGCAGCGTACTGTCGACGATGCCGAGATGAAATTCGTCGTCGTCCACCTCCACCGGCTGATGGAGCCAAGCCTGTCGGCGCAACCGACGGTCTAGGCTAGCAGAGGTGGAGCCATCGCCGGCCCCACCCCCGTCATGCCGGGCTCGTCCCGGCATCCAGGGTTACGGGCGCTGGCGTTGGTGGCTCTGGATCCCGGGACGAGCCCGGGATGACGGAGTGGACAGGATCGGCGTCCTAAGGACTAAGCCGCCCGATACCGCCACAACAACAACGGCCGCGCCAGAATCAGTCCCGCGACGAACCCCCCGATATGCGCACCGATCGCAATCGCAGCCCCGCCGCCAAATCCCGCAAGCCCGGTCAGCAGCTGGATCCCGATCCACGCCGCGGCCAGCCACGCGACGTGCACGACGCCTGCCGGCACCGGCCCGATCGCCTTCGCCTGCCGCTCGCCGTACAACAGCGAATACGCACCAACGATCGCCGAGATCGCGCCACTAGCGCCGATCATCGGCGCGACCGAATGCGGTCCGAACGCGAAATGGCCCAGCGCCGCGGCATAAGCACCGATCAGATACAGTACGACGACGCCGACCGATCCAATCGCGCGTTCAACCGCAATCCCGCAAAACGCCAGCATCACCATGTTGAGCGCCACATGCGCCAAGCCGCCATGGATCAGCGTCGCGGTCAGCGGCGTCGCCCACACCGGCACCGCAAACGCATGCGCCGACGCCGCGAACGCCGCATCGACCCGCAACGGAATGAATCCGGCATTCACCGCCCACCAGGGCAGCGATCCGGTCAGCAGGATCGCTCCCGAGGCGACCAGCGTCGCGATCGTCAAGATCGCCGTCGTCCGCGCCTCCAGGAACGCCATGGTCAGATAAATTCGATCTTCGACACGACGTAATAGCGATCGCCCGACGGCACTGTCACCTCGACCTCTTCATCGAGCTTCCGCCCGATCAGCCCGCGGCCCAGCGGCGAATTGTACGAGATGCGGCCCGACTTGGCGTTCGCCTCGGTCTGGCCGACGATCTGGTACTTCACCGGCTTGTCGTTCTCGTCGAGCAGCGTGACGGTCGCGCCGAACACCACCTTGTCGCCCGACAGGTCCTTCGGATCGATGATCTGCGCGCGCGACAGCTTGTCCTCGATGTCCGAGATCGACGCCTCGACCTGGCCCTGGCGCTCCTTGGCGGCATGATATTCCGCGTTCTCGCTCAGGTCGCCATGCGCACGCGCTTCCTCGATCGCGTCGACGATCGTCGGACGTTCGGCTTTCAGGCGCTTGAGATCCGCATTCAGCGTCTCATAGCCTTCCTGCAGCATCGGCATCTTTTCGACGGTCGCCATGTCTTCGTCCCCAAATTCCATTTCCCGAGCGGACCCGTCAGGATCCGCCCGCACCACTCGCAATTATGTCGTGATCAGGTGTGCGACTGCGAATAATAGGATTGCAACGGCCGTACTTCAAGGCTGCGTGTCGTCAGCGCCTTGATCGCCTTCGCCGCCTCCAGTGCCGCGGGTGCGGTGGTGAAGTACGGAATCCGCTGTTTCAGCGCCGAAGCCCGGATCGGCTGCGAATCCCTAAGCGACTGCCACCCCTCGGTGGTGTTGAAGATCAGCGCGATCTCGCCGTCCTTGATGCGGTCGACGATGTGCGGTCGCCCCTGCGCCACCTTGTTGACGCGCTCGACCGGCAGGCCGGCGCGCTGCAGGTGATCCGCCGTTCCCGCGGTCGCGACGATCGTGAAGCCGGTCTCGACCAGCGCCTTCACCGCCTCGACGATCATCGTCTTGTCGCCGTCCTTAACGCTGACGAACACCGTGCCGTTCTTGGGCAGGATGGTCGAAGCCCCGAGCTGCGCCTTGGCGAACGCAAGCGTGAAATCGGGATCGATTCCCATGACTTCGCCGGTGGACTTCATTTCCGGTGACAGCACCGGATCGACTCCGGGGAAGCGGTTGAAGGGGAAGACCGCCTCCTTGACCGCGTAATAATCGATGTGCCGGTCGATCGGCGGCAGGTCGGCAAGCTTCTCGCCCGCCATCACGCGCGATGCGATCTTGGCAATCGGGACGCCGATCGCCTTGGCGACGAACGGCACGGTCCGCGACGCGCGCGGATTGACCTCGATCAGATAGACCAAGCCGTCCTTAACCGCGAACTGGATGTTCATCAGCCCGACCACCGATAGCGCATGCGCGAGCGCGACGGTCTGCCGCTCGATCTCGGCGATGATCTCCGCCGACAGCGAGTAAGGCGGGATCGAACAGGCGCTGTCGCCCGAATGGACGCCGGCTTCCTCGATATGCTGCAGCACGCCAGCGACCACCACGTCGGTGCCGTCGCAGATCGCATCGACATCGACCTCGATCGCGTCGCGCAGATACTGGTCGATCAACACCGGCGAATCGCCCGACACCTGCACCGCGGTCGCGATGTAGTTGTCGAGTTGCCCGAGCGTATCGACGATCTCCATCGCCCGGCCGCCGAGCACATAGCTCGGCCGCATCAGCACCGGATAACCGATCCGCTCGGCCGCCGCGACCGCCTCGTCGCGGCTGCGCGCGAGGCCGTTGGCAGGCTGGCGCAGGCCGAGCTTGGTGATAAGCGCGGCGAACCGCTCGCGGTCCTCCGCCAGGTCGATCGCGTCGGGCGTCGTCCCCAGGATCGGGATCCCCGCCGCCTCCAGCGCGCGCGCCAGGTTCAGCGGGGTCTGCCCGCCGAACTGCACGATCACGCCGACCAGCTCCCCGTTCTGCTGCTCCGCGTGAAGGATCTCCAGCACGTCCTCGGCGGTCAGCGGCTCGAAATACAGCCGGTCCGAGGTGTCGTAGTCGGTCGACACCGTCTCCGGGTTGCAGTTGACCATGATCGTCTCATAGCCCGCGTCGGCAAGCGCGAAGCAGGCATGGCAGCAGCAATAATCGAACTCGATCCCCTGCCCGATCCGGTTCGGCCCGCCGCCGAGGATGACGATCTTGCGGCGATCGGTCGGCTCGCTCTCGCTCTCCGGTTCGCCGAACGACGGCGCCTCGTAGGTCGAATACATATACGGTGTCTTGGCATCGAACTCGGCCGCGCAGGTGTCGATCCGCTTGAACACCGGGCGCACGCCCAGCTTGAGCCGGTGGGCGCGGACTTCGTCCTCGGTGACGCCGCCGGTCATCGCCTTGACTACCTCGTGCACCAGCCCCGATCCGCGCGCGATGCCACGGCTCATCCCGCGCAGGTTGGCGGATTGCAGTGCGAGCCAGGCGAGCCGCTTGTCGCTGAACCCCATCGCCTTCAACCGGCGCATGCCGGGCGCGTCGATCGGCAGGCCGTCCTGCATCACCTCGGCCTCGGCCGCGATGATCTCGGCGATCCGCTCGAGGAACCACGGATCGTAGAAGGTGATCGCGTGGATCTCGGCGACCGTGAAGCCCTCGCGCAACGCCTGCGCCGCGACCAGCAACCGGTCGGGCGTCGGCAGAGCCAGCGCCGCCTCGATCTCGCCGCGGGGTGCGCCGGCCAGATGCTCGACGTTGTTGAAGCCCGACAGCCCGGTCTCCAGCCCGCGCAACGCCTTCTGCATCGATTCATGGATCGACCGGCCGATCGCCATGACCTCACCGACCGACTTCATCGCGGTGCCGAGCAAATTGTCGGCGCCCTTGAACTTCTCGAACGCGAACCGCGGGATCTTGGTAACGACGTAGTCGATCGTCGGCTCGAAGCTCGCAGGGGTAGCGCCGGTGATGTCGTTGGTGATCTCGTCGAGCGTGTAGCCGACCGCCAGCTTCGCCGCGACCTTCGCGATCGGGAAGCCGGTCGCCTTCGATGCCAGCGCCGACGACCGCGACACGCGCGGGTTCATCTCGATAACGACGAGCCGGCCGTCCTTCGGATTGACTGCGAACTGGACGTTCGAACCGCCTGTTTCAACACCGATTTCGCGCAACACCGCGATCGATGCGTTGCGCATGATCTGGTATTCCTTGTCGGTCAGCGTCAGCGCCGGCGCGACCGTGATGGAGTCGCCGGTATGGACGCCCATCGGATCGACGTTCTCGATCGAGCAGATGATGATGCAGTTGTCGTTCCGGTCCCGGACGACCTCCATCTCATATTCCTTCCACCCGAGCAGCGATTCCTCGATCAGCACCTCGGTGGTCGGCGACGCGTCGAGCCCGGTGGCGACGATCGCCATGAACTCGTCGCGGTTGTAGGCGATGCCGCCGCCGCTGCCGCCCATCGTGAAGCTCGGCCGGATGATCGCGGGCAGCCCGGTGAACTCGAGCGCCTCGATCCCCTCCGCCAGCGTATGCGCGATCCGTGAGCGCGCGCTTTCCAGCCCGATCTTGTCCATCGCATCGCGAAACTTCAGCCGATCCTCGGCCTTGTCGATCGCCTCGGCATCCGCACCGATCATCTGCACGCCGAACTCGGCCAGCGTGCCGTCGTTGAACAGCGCCAGCGCAGTGTTGAGCGCGGTCTGCCCACCCATCGTCGGCAGCACCGCGTCGGGCCGCTCCTTGATGATGATCTTTCGGACGATCTCGGGCGTGATCGGCTCGACATAGGTCGCGTCGGCCAGTTCCGGATCGGTCATGATCGTCGCGGGGTTCGAATTGACCAGGACGATGCGATAGCCCTCCTCCTTCAACGCCTTGATCGCCTGCGTGCCCGAATAATCGAACTCGCACGCCTGGCCGATGACGATGGGTCCTGCGCCGATGACGAGGATCGAGGAGATGTCGGTGCGTTTTGGCATTAGTTTTCTTCCATACCGCAGATTGGCGGCTCAGAATTCATCGTGACGGTCAGTTGCCGGGGCTGAGCAGTGTAGATCAGGCCACCGATATCTCGGTACGGCGTCGAACTTGAACCGGTCAGGCGGACGAAGCGAATGCCGTTCGATCGGGCATCGGCCTCAAGTTTGAAACTGGGCCATTTTTTCGCTTCGGTAAGAAATGCTGCCATCGTCGCAACCTCACCACTTACGGTGACTAGTATTTTTGCTCCGGCAGCTTCCGGCGCGTCCGGTTTGACGCAATGATAAGCCGCCGGTGGTGGCATCGCTTGAATCATGCCGTTCTAACCAGCGATCCGACGAACTTTTCAAACAGATACAAGCTGTCCTGCGGCCCTGGGCTCGCCTCGGGATGATATTGAACGCTGAACGCGTTGCGGTCGGTCAGTTCCAGCCCCGCGTTCGAGCCGTCGAACAACGACACATGCGTCTCGCGGACGTTAGCCGGTAGGCTGTCGCGTTCGACTGCGAAGCCGTGGTTCATGCTGGTGATCTCGACCGTCCCGTCGCTCAGCCGCTTGACCGGGTGGTTGGCGCCGCGGTGGCCTTGGAACATCTTGGTGGTGGTCGCGCCGACCGCGAGGGCGAGCAACTGGTGGCCCAGGCAGATGCCGAACAGCGGCTTGCCGGTGTCGAGCAGCTGTCGGATCACCGGCACCGCATATTCCCCGGTCGCCGCGGGATCGCCGGGGCCGTTCGACAGGAAGATGCCGTCGGGCTCGAGCGCCATCACCTGCTCGAAGGTCGCGGTGGCGGGGACCACGGATACCTTTGCGCCGGCGTCAGCAAGGTTGCGGAAGATGTTGCGTTTGCTGCCGTAATCGATCGCGACGACATGGGGCTTCTGCTCCCCTCCCGCCTGCGGGAGGGGTTGGGGGAGGGCGTGTCCACCGGCGCCATCGCTATCGGCCAAGCCCTCCCCTAGCCCCTCCCGCAGGCGGGAGGGGGAGTCCGCATAGCCGAAGCCCAGCTTCCAGACGCCACCAGGAGCGTCGGCGCCCCAGCCATAATGCGTCTCGGTCGATACCGCCTTGGCGAGGTCCATGCCCTCCAGCCCCGGCCAGCCGCGCGCCATCTCCAGCAGCGCAGCAATATCGAACGCCCCCGAAGCCGAATGCGCGATCACCCCATTTGGCGCGCCGCCCACCCGGATGCGCCGTGTCAGTGCGCGCGTATCCACGCCCGACAGTCCGATCCGCGCATGCCGCTTCATCCAGCCGTCGAGGTTCTCGACCGCGCGGAAATTGCTCGGCCCGGTGACGTCCTCGCGGACGATGATGCCGAGCGCATGGGGATCGTCGGCCTCGACGTCGTCGGGGTTCGCGCCGACGTTGCCGATGTGCGGGAAGGTGAAGCAGATCATCTGCCCCGCGAAGGACGGATCGGTCAGGACCTCCTGATACCCGGTCATCGCGGTATGGAAGCACACTTCGCCGACCGCGGTACCTTCGGCGCCGAACCCGCGTCCCCAGATCACGTCGCCGCTGGCGAGGACCAGGACGCCCGTGGCGCCTTCAGGCATGACGATAGGCTTGGTGTCGGCCATGAGGCTGGGCACTCCGAAAACTCGATGATGTCGCTAAGCCGCGTCCGCTAAGCCCCCTGCGCCGGAGCGTCAATCTGTTAAACCCGGCGTCGTTACGCTATCGGAACCGGCGACACCGAACTGCCTGAAAGACCAGTACATGATTCGCGACGACATCAAGGCCGCCCAGATCACCGCGATGAAGGCCGGCGACAAGGAGACCCGCAACGCGGTCAGCCTGATCCAGTCCGCGATCAAGAACCGCGACATCGAGGCGCGGACCGGCAAGGCGCCGGAGAACGACGACGCGCTGGTGATCGAAGTGCTGCAGAAGATGGTCAAGCAGCGCCGGGAATCGATCGACATGTTCACCAAGGGCGGCCGCCAGGAACTCGCCGATGCGGAGACCGCCGAGGTCGCGGTGATCGAACGCTTCCTGCCGCAGCAGATGAGCGAAGCGGAGACCAGCGCGGCGATCGAGGCGATCAAGGCGGAACTGGGGGCTGCGGGGATGAAGGACATGGGGCGGGTGATGGCGGAGCTTAAGGCGCGGCATGCGAGCGAGTTGGATATGAGCAAGGCCAGCGGGCTGGTGAAGGCTGCGCTTTCGTAAATGACCAAAGCCGCCCCTCTTCTGCCTCCCCTCCCGCAAGCGGGAGGGGACCGAGGGGTGGGCCCGCGCTTTCGGCTGGGCCGACCGACCGAGGAGGCCCGCGCGCTCCGAAATAATTCTACTCTGCACGAAGCGATGCTGTGGCGGCGGTTAAAAGGCAGCCAACTCGACGGTTTGAAGTTCACGAGGCAACTCCCCATCGCCGGCTACAAGGCGGACTTCGCCTGTAGATCGCACCGGCTGGTCGTCGAGCTCGACGGCAGCCAGCATGCCGACGCGGTCGACTATGATGCCACCCGTACTCGCGCGATCGAAACGGCCGGCTACCGCGTAATACGCTTCTGGAACAATGATCTGACGAGCAACATGGACGGCGTGCTGGAGACGATCTTGACCGCGGCGCGTGATCTTGAGCGCGAGCCCACCCCCCAGCCCCCTCCCGCAAGCGGGAGGGGGAGCAGATAAGCGTCATCCCCTCGCTCCGCGGCAACCGCGGCGCCTCCGCGTCCTCCGCGCCTCCGCGCGAACAAAACCTTCTTCCGAAGCAATGCGCTCTCCCCCAAAACGCCACGTTGGGCTATATGCGCGCGAATGAGCCTCACCCCGCAATTCCTCGATGAGCTCAGAGCCCGCACCTCGCTGACCTCGCTGATCGCGAAGACCGTCAAGCTCACCAAGGCCGGTCGCGAGTCCAAAGGCTGCTGCCCGTTCCACAACGAGAAGACGCCGAGCTTCTACGTCAACGACGACAAGGGCTTCTACCACTGCTTCGGCTGCTCGGCGCATGGTGACGCGATCCGCTGGATGACCGACCAGCGCGGGCTCCCCTTCATCGATGCGGTCAAGGAACTCGCGCAGGCCGCGGGGCTCGACATGCCCGAACAGGACCGCGCCTCGACCGAACGCGCCGAGCGCGCCAAGGGGCTGCACGAGGTGATGGCCGACGCCGCCACCTGGTTCACCGAACAGCTGCACGGCCTGTCCGGCACCGAGGCCCGCGCGCTGCTCGACAAGCGCGGCATCTCCGCCGAGACCGCGCGTACCTTCGGCATGGGGTTCGCGCCCGACAGCCGCGGCAAGCTGAAGGCCGCGCTGAAGGAGTATGGCGACCCGATGCTGGTCGAATCCGGCATGCTGATCAGCGTCGAGGGCAAGGACCCGTACGACCGTTTCCGCGGCCGGTTGATGATCCCGATTCGCGACCCGCGCGGCCGGGTTATCGCGTTCGGCGGCCGCGTGCTCGACGGTGGCGAGCCCAAATACCTCAACTCTCCTGACACCCCGCTCTTCGACAAGGGGCGCACGCTCTACAATCTCGACCGCGCCGCCCCTGCCGCGCGGAAATCGGGCCGCGTGCTGGTGGTAGAGGGGTACATGGACGTGATCGCGCTGGCCCAAGCGGGGTTCGGCGAAGCGGTCGCGCCGCTCGGCACCGCGCTGACCGAGGCGCAGCTCGAACGGCTGTGGCGGATGGTCGACGTGCCGATCCTTTGCTTCGACGGCGACGGTGCCGGGCAGAAGGCGGCGTTGCGCGCCGCGCACCGTGCGCTGCCGATGCTGGCGCCGGGCCGCAGCCTGTCGTTCGTGACGCTGCCGCAGGGCCAGGATCCCGATGACCTCGTCCGCACCCAGGGTCCGCAGGCGTTCGAGGCGCTGCTGAAGGCGCCTGAGCCCCTTGTCGACCGCCTCTGGGCCTCCGAACTCGCTGCCGAGGCGCTCGACACGCCCGAACAGCGTGCCGGCCTCAAGCGCCGGTTGTTCGAGCTCGCCGACGGTATCGCCGACGGATCGGTGAAGCAGGAATATCAGGCGGACTTCAAGAACCGCTTCTATGAGCATTTCAAACCGGTCCGCGTTCCTTTTGCTCCCCTTGGCGAACGCCCCAAGGGCGGCTGGACGCCTCCGCCTCTGCCAGTGACCGAGGATGCGAAGGCATTCCGCATCACGGGAATAGATCACGTACTTGCGAAGCCGGTACTAGCCGGACTCCTCCGTCATCCGGTCGAGGTCACGCGCCATATGGAGATATTGGGCTCGCTACCTGCGATGAATGGCGAGCTTGGGCGCCTGTTTGATGCCGTCGTCGATATTGCGCTTGAGGAGCAGACGCTTGATAGCGCGCGTCTTCTCACCATATTGGCGAGGGACGGTTTCAATTCAGTCGTGAGTGACCTGTTGAGAGCCGATACGACGCCATTTTCGTTTACGCAGAAAGCGGCCGATCCGGCCCGCGTCCGATCCGATCTCGATGAAGCAATCGCGATCATGGTGGCGCGACCGGAGGTCGATGCGGCGTTAGCGATGGTCAACAAGGAAGAGGTGACTCTTTCTGCTGCCGCGTTTGAGCGACAGATGGCATTGGTAAAAGAGAAACAGGCGTTGGAAGTCCGACTTGCAAATCTTGTACAGTCGAACGAAGACGCCCGAGCGTTGGGTACCGAGGGCGATTGATGGCTAAGGCGAACATGGCGGAACCCGCCGAAACTGTTGAAACC
This sequence comes from Sphingomonas sp. R86521, assembly GCF_042466235.1. Taxonomy (NCBI): domain Bacteria; kingdom Pseudomonadati; phylum Pseudomonadota; class Alphaproteobacteria; order Sphingomonadales; family Sphingomonadaceae; genus Sphingomonas; species Sphingomonas sp. R86521. Next base: position 2,369,437 of record NZ_JAXHBY010000001.1, read on the forward strand.
GGCGATGCGCCGTTGATCGACATGAACGATGCGTCGATCAAGAAGGTGATCGCCCGCGCCAAGAAGCGCGGCTACATCACCTATGATCAGCTCAACGAAGCGCTGCCGCAGGGCGAGATGTCCTCCGACCAGATCGAGGACATGAGCGCGGCGCTGTCCGAAATGGGCATCAACATCGTCGACAACGAGGAAGCCGGCGAGGACGGCGAAGCCGAGCCCGCCAAGGAAGACGACGACGAGCCGGAGGCCGCCGATGCGGAGGCCGATACCGGTCCGGCGATCGAGAAGAAGAAAGAGACGATCGACCGCACCGACGATCCGGTGCGGATGTACCTGCGCGAGATGGGCGCGGTCGAGCTGCTCAGCCGCGAGGGAGAGATCGCGATCGCCAAGCGGATCGAGGCCGGTCGCGACACCATGATTCTCGGCCTGTGCGAATCGCCGATCACCTTCAACGCGATCATCGACTGGTCGACCGCGCTCAACGAGGGCACGATGCAGCTGCGCGAGATCATGGATCTCGATGCGATGCTGTCGAAGGACCCGTCCCCTGAGAACCTCGCCGACGGCGAGGAAGAGGGCGACGGCGAGATTTCCGAGAAGAATGCCGGCCCGTCGTTCAAGGAAGAGGCCGAGCCCGAAGAGGCCTCTGCCGACGAAGAGGACGAGGAGGGCGGCGAGCGCCGTACCCCGCGCCCGAGCGACGACGAGGAAGAGGACAACACCCTCAGCCTCGCGCAGATGGAAGAGCAGCTCAAGCCGATCGCGCTCGAGCGCTTCGCCAGCATCACCGCGCTCTACAAGAAGTTCGGCAAGCTGCAGCAGGCCCGCGTCGACGCGATGGGTGCCGGCGGCGAGTTCCCCGCGGCCGAGGAGCGCAAGTACCAGAAGCTGCGTGAAGAACTCACGGCCGAGGTCGAGAGCGTCCAGTTCCACAACGCCAAGATCGAATATCTGGTCGACCAGCTCTATGCCTATAACCGCCGCCTGACCGCGCTGGGCGGCCAGATGCTGCGCCTCGCCGAGCGTCACAAGGTCCCGCGGAAAGACTTCCTCGATCGCTATATCGGCCACGAGATCGACGAGAACTGGATCGCGTCGCTCGGCAAGCTCGACAAGAAATGGACCGCGTTCGTCACCAACGAAGGCGAGGCCGTCGAGCGCATCCGCGCCGAGATCGCCGACATCGCGCAGCAGACAGGCATGGCGCTCACCGAGTTCCGCCGGATCGTCAACATGGTCCAGAAGGGTGAGCGCGAGGCGCGTATCGCCAAGAAGGAAATGGTCGAGGCCAACCTGCGCCTCGTGATCTCGATCGCGAAGAAGTACACCAACCGCGGGCTGCAGTTCCTGGATTTGATCCAGGAGGGTAATATCGGCCTGATGAAGGCGGTCGATAAGTTCGAATATCGCCGCGGCTACAAGTTCTCGACCTATGCGACCTGGTGGATCCGCCAGGCGATCACGCGCTCGATCGCGGACCAGGCGCGGACCATCCGTATCCCGGTCCACATGATCGAGACGATCAACAAGCTGGTCCGCACCAGCCGCCAGTTCCTCCACGAGCAGGGCCGCGAGCCGACTCCGGAGGAAATGGCAGAACGACTCTCCATGCCTTTGGAAAAGGTACGGAAGGTCATGAAGATCGCGAAGGAGCCGATCTCCCTCGAAACGCCGATCGGCGACGAGGAGGATTCGCATCTCGGCGACTTCATCGAGGACAAGAACGCGATCATCCCGGTCGATGCCGCGATCCAGGCGAACCTCAAGGAGACCGTCACGCGGGTTCTCGCGTCGCTGACGCCGCGCGAGGAGCGCGTGCTGCGCATGCGCTTCGGGATCGGCATGAACACCGACCACACGCTCGAGGAAGTCGGCCAGCAGTTCAGCGTGACCCGCGAACGCATCCGCCAGATCGAGGCGAAGGCGCTGCGAAAGCTGAAGCACCCGTCGCGCTCACGGAAGATGCGCAGCTTCCTCGACCAGTAAGGCAAACGGCCGCGGATCACTCCGCGGCCGTTTTTTTATCTGCTCCCTCCGTCATCCTGACGAAAGTCAGGACCCAGAGCCCCAAACGGCATCGCCCGAAACCCTGGGTCCCGGGTCAAGCCCGGGATGACGGCGCGGGGTGAGCGAAGGTCCCAAACTCATCTCCACCCCGGCGAAGGCCGGGGCCCAGTTGGCGGACTTACGTTACAGCGGACGGCGTTCCGTCAGGTAAGCCTACCCAACTGGGCCCCGGCCTCCGCCGGGGTGGATATGTGGACGGTTGTGACCACCATTCCCGTCACGCCGGACTTGTTCCGGGGTCCACTTGTCCGCGGAATCACGGGCCTTTTTCGGGTACGTGGACCTATGGATGCCGGAACAAGCCCGGGATGACGATCAGCGCCCGCTACGCATACAAATCGACAACCTCACACCCCTCACCCACCGCCCCCAGCAACAGCGTCCGGTGGCAATGGCACGGGTCCCGCTCGTAACACAGCAGCGCACTTGGCATCTCCGCCGCCAGCCCCAGCATGATCGCCGCCTGCGCCTGCGCCTCGGGCAGTTCCAGCTGCTCGTCATACACCGCGGTCAGCGTCGCGACGTCGCCCTTCTTCGCCGCATCGCGCCCGCGCTTGGGCGTCCCCAGCGCCTTCAGATGGATATAACCGATCCCCGCCTCGCCCAGCGACGCCGCCAGCGAAGTCTTCGAGAACCCAGGCCGTCGCGACAGCGGCAGCGCGCGGACGTCGATCACCCGCTTCACCCCGGCCCGCGTCAACGCCGCCAGGAACTCCGTCATCGTCGTGGCTTCATAGCCGATGGTATAGATCTTCATCGCGCCGAAGTGGGATTGCGGGCCTGACAGGACAAGCGCGCGCGCCTATCTGGGCGTCATGACCCACGACATCCACATCATCGGCGGCGGCCTCGCCGGATCCGAAGCCGCCTGGCAGCTGGCCGAAGCCGGCGTCAAAGTCCGCCTTTCAGAAATGCGCGGCTCGGGCGAAGGCACCGCGGCGCACCAGACCGACGGCCTCGCGGAGCTCGTCTGCTCGAACAGTTTTCGGTCCGACGACGCCGAGAGCAACGCGGTAGGGCTGCTGCATCAGGAGATGCGCACGCTCGGCTCGCTGATCATGCGCCAGGCCGACCTCCACCGCGTCCCCGCCGGCTCCGCACTCGCGGTCGACCGCGACAATTTCTCGGCCAGCGTCACGCAGGCGATCGCCGACCATCCCAACATCACGCTGGTCCGCGAACGCGTCGACGTGCTTCCCGACGGGCCGGCCATCGTCGCCACCGGCCCGCTCACCGCCCCCGCGCTCGCCGAAGGTATCGGCGAAGCGACCGGCAAGGAGGCGCTCGCATTCTTCGACGCGCTCGCGCCGATCGTGCACCGCGACTCGATCGACATGGACATCGCCTGGTTCGCCAGCCGCTGGGACAAGGGCGAGACCAAGGATTACATCAACTGCCCGATGACCAAGGACGAATATCTCGCCTTCCACACCGGGCTGGTCGAGGGCGAGAAGACCCCGTTCAAGGACTGGGAAAAGGACACCCCCTATTTTGACGGCTGCATGCCGATCGAGGTGATGGCGGAACGCGGTTTCGACACGCTTCGGTTCGGGCCGATGAAGCCGGTCGGGCTCGACGATCCCAAGACCGGGCGCTGGCCGCATGCCGTCGTCCAGCTCCGCCAGGACAACGCGCAGGGCACGCTGTGGAACATCGTCGGCTTCCAGACCAAGCTGAAGCACGCCGATCAGGTCCGCCTGTTCCGCACCATCCCGGGGCTCCAGAACGCAGAGTTTGCGCGCCTCGGCGGCCTCCACCGCAACACCTTCATCCGCTCGCCCGACCTGCTCGACGAGACGCTACGGCTGAAATCGCGTCCCAACATCCGCTTCGCCGGCCAGATCACCGGCTGCGAAGGCTATATCGAGAGCGCCTCGATCGGACTCATGGCAGGCAAGTTCGCCGCCGCCGAGCTGAAGGGCGAGACGCTCGCCCCGCTGCCCTACGCGACCGCGTTGGGCGCGCTGCTGGCGCACATCACGGGGGCGGCGGAGTCCGAGACCTATCAGCCGATGAACGTTAATTTCGGCCTCTTCCCGCCGATCCCCGGCCGCACCAAGAAGACCGATCGCAAGCGCATGTACACCGATCGCGGCCGCGCCGCGCTCGCACAGTGGCTCGGATCGCCGATGGAATCTGGAATCAGCTCTCCTCCGGAGCCTGAGCCGGCGGACACTTCGCCCGAGCCTGCGGCTTTCGCGTAACTGCTGTGGTCGCGAACTCGGCCGGCGTCATCGCGCCGGTCGAGTCCTTGTCGGCCCCGGCGAACTTGCTCATCGCCTTCACCGCCCATTCGTCGAACGACAGTCGCCCGTCATGGTCGACGTCGAGCTTCGCATAGGCTTTCCGGCGCGCCGCAAGGTATTCCTCGCGCGTGACCTTGCCGTCGCGATCCTTGTCGAAGCGATCGAACCGCTTCTGCTCGCGTGATCGCTCGGTCGCCTCGGGTGCGGCGACGGGCAGTGGGTCGGCTGCGGTCCCAGCCTGCGCCGCTAGGAGCGATCGCGGCTGAGCCGGCAACACCGGGTCGGGCCGCGCGCTGCTCCCCGCTAGCAACCACCCCGCTGCCACCACCGCCAACGCCGCCGCCCCGCCCGCCACATATCGCCACATGTTCGCCTCCTGTTCCTGCGCGGAGGCTACCACTCCGGCAGGGGACGGCTAGCGCCCGGTCAGCCGATGGATCAGGATCCGACCAATCCGTCGCGGGCTGCCCGCCGCCGACGTCGCCGCGTTCAGGTCGGCCCGCGCCAGCAGCGCCAGCGCCCCCATCGCCCGGGCATCACGCGGCCACGTCCCGCCCCCCGCACCGGGCAGCGCCGCGTCGAGCCGTTCGAGCGCATGCTCCCGAACCCGGTCCGCCGCCGCCGGATCGCTCATCCGCCGCGACAGGTCGGCCAGCGCCCACCCCTCACCCGCCACCGCGATCCGCGCATCCTCGACACCGCACAGCCTGGCCATCACCGCGAACAGCCGCCCGCCCCGCTCCCTCCCGAACGTCGTGATGGCCGCATCGTCGATCTCCGGTTCGAGCAACACTTCCCACCCGTCGATCATCGCCGCCAGCACGGCGCCGTGCTCCCCCGGGCTCACCGACGTCACCACGGACGCCGCCAAAGCCTGCAACACCGGTTCGGCAGGCGGCGGCGCGGTATCCAGCTTCGTCAGCGCCTCGTGCCACCACGTCAACCGCATCTGCCCAACGATCGGCTCCCGCGTCGACCGCACGATCCCGCCGAGCGTATCGTCGAGCGCCAGCAGCGCCGCGATCCCGGCATGCGCGGACCGCGGGGCATAGAAGAGGACCAGAGCGCGTTCGGCCTGTGCAGGCGACCCGCTTTCGAGGGACATCACGATTTCCTAACGTTTTACAGGCAGATTGCCCATGGAACTGAATTCCTGGGTACCCTGAAATGCTGGCGAACTTCGCGCGCTCTTTCAAACGCCTTTTGGCTGACCGCGGCGGCAACACCTTGGTCATCATGGGCTTTTCGCTGATTCCGATCGCCGGCATGCTCGGATCGGCCGTCGATGTCTCGCGCGCCTATCTTGCCAAAAATCGGATGCAGCAGGCATGCGATGCAGGCACGTTGGCCGGGCGCCGGGTACTGGTAGGCAATGTTTTCAACCAAGCGGTGCGCGACGAAGCCATTCGCTTTTTCAACTTTAACTATCGGCAAGGCGAATTCGACGTCGCCACGTTTACGCCCACCGTCACGATGCCCGCAAACGGCGTAATCAAGATCGTCGCCCAAACCACGATCCCGACAACGCTGATGCGCATTTTCGGCTTCGAAACCCTGCCTGTCGCGGTCACGTGCCAAGCGTCGCAAAATTTCGTCAATACCGACGTCGTGCTCGTCCTCGACACCACGGGATCCATGGGCGACAAGGCGACGAGCACCGACACCAAGAACAAGCTGGATTCGCTGAAGGATGCGGTCCTGGCATTCTACGATGCCCTTGCGCCCGTACAGGCGGAACTTGCGGCCAACGGACTCCGACTTCGCTATTCGGTCGTACCATACTCGTCCAACGTCAACGTCGGACGTGAGATCATGGCGGCGAACCCAAACTACATGGTAAGCGGAAACTATACGTATAATTCCCGGCAAGCCAACTATACCAGTACGCAGAGCACCGCTTTCAATCAGTTCGGTTCACCGGTTGTGACCAACGAGGCTATTCGCGTTACCGGGGTGGCACAGTTTCTCTGCAACATCACGACCGCGCGGGCGTCAGGCTACAATGACAGCCATAGCGAGCAGGTCAATGGTGACACGAAGACCGTCGTCGACGTCGTGTATACGGTTGGATCGGGCGCATGGACCAGCGCCAACGGCGGTACCTGTACCGGCAACAAGAAAACGACCACGACCACGTACAACCGAGCCCCCCCAACGCAGACGTTCCAAAGCTGGACGTATAAGCCGATGACCTACAACGTTAGTGCCTTTCTCAGAGGCGCCGTGACAACGCCTAGCGAAATCGATGGAAGCACGTCGTCATGGAACGGATGCATCGAGGAGCGGCAAACCACGTCCACAATTACCGGAAGCTACACCGGCGGCATTCCCGATGCTGCGATGGACATGAACATCAATCTCATACCGACAACTAACGACCAAACGAAATGGGCACCGTATTGGCCCGATGTATACTGGGAGAATTATTCGAGTTATCCGTACCAGTACCAGTATCAGCCCAGCGACGCGTGCCCTAGCCCTGTTAAACGCTTACAGAGCTGGACTCGCGGCGATCTGAATACATATCTCAATACTTTGGTTGCGGCAGGGTCCACGTATCACGATAACGGAATGCGCTGGGGGGCTCGCATGATTTCACCCCTTGGTATTTTCGGGGCCGACACGCCATCGACCTACAACAACATGCCGGTTAATCGGTTCGTTATCTTTATGACTGACGGTAAAATGGAGCCTAATTACGACACATATTCGATGTACGGCGTCGAGCGTATGGACAAACGCATTACTGGTTCGTCCTCAGCAAATATCACTGATTTGACTGCCCGGCATGACCGTCGATTCCGCATGATGTGTAGTGCCGCCAAAACAATGCGGGACGAGAACGGAAATTCAGCGCGTGTCGATATCTGGGTAGTTGCCTTTGCATCAACCTTAACGAGCACGCTTACCGAGTGCGCCAGCAATCCGGGACAGGCAAAAACGGTGGCGGATCGCGCTTCGCTGATCCAGCAGTTCGTGGATATCGGGAACACGATCGGGTCGCTGAGGCTGACGCGATGACCTTCAGCGCGGGGCGGTGGCGGAGCGGACTGCCACTGATGGGGCTGCGGCGGAATCAATGCGGCGCGACCGCGGTCGAATTTGCGTTGATCTTGCTGCCGATGATGATCGTGATCCTGGCATTCCTGGATTTTGGCCATACCCTGTATGTCGACAGCATGCTGCAGGGTTCGGTGCAGGATGCCGCTCGTCAGGCGACTATTGGCGACCGGACCGACGCACAGATAGATCAGATCATCTATAATGGAATGACGCCCCTGATCTCCGCCGACAAGATATCGATCGTCCGCAAGAGTTACCGGCAGTTCTCCGGCGTCGGCAAGCCAGAGACCTTGGTCGATGACAAGAATGGCAATGGCGTTTATGATCCCGGAGATTGCTGGATCGATACCAATCCCAACGGGACCTTCGACACTGACGCCGGACAGGCTGGGATGGGCGATGCCGACGACGTCCTGTTTTTCGAAGTAACCATCCGATACGACCGGATCACACCAATGTCCCGGCTGCTCGGCTGGCCGAACACCGTAACACGGCAGATACGGACGATGATGCGCAACCAGCCTTATGCCGGGCGCGGTTCGCCGGCGAAGGTATGTGGTTGATGATCAAACGTTCTTTCCTTCGCTTCGGCGCTGATCGTTCGGGCGTCGCTCTTCTCGAATTTGCAATCACGCTTCCGGTTGTCCTCACCCTCGGCCTTTATGGCACGGAAACGGCCAATCTCGCCTTGGCGAACCTGCGGCTGGGCCAGATTGCGGCTGCCACGGCGGACAATGCTGGACGGGCCGGCGCGGTAAGCGATCCCGCCGCAGCCCTTGACGAAGCGGACGTCAACGAAGTCTTCGCAGGCGCCAAATTGCTCGGTGACCGAATCAATTTCAACCAGTACGGCCGCATCATCCTGTCCGACTTGGAACCATCCAGTACTGCGGGACGCCAATGGATCCGTTGGCAACGTTGCACCGGCGCGCTCGCAGTCAGTTCGAGCTATGGTCGTCCGAAAAGCGCTAACGGCGCCATCATCGCAGACGGCAGCGAGATGACCACGCCAAGTTCCGACAGCAAATCGACGCCGACCAACGGAACGGTCGAAACACCGGCCGGGATGGGACCGGTCCCCCGACAGATCGCTGCGTCCACCGGGTCCGCCGTCATGTTTGTCGAAGCCGTGTATCAATATCAGCCGCTGGTATCCCAGTCGCTATTTGGTCCGATCACGATACGGTTCAACAGCGCCTATAACGTCCGGCAGCGGACGGATAACCGGATACTCAACGCAGGCAACATGGCAACAACGGCCAAATCGACCTGTAACCGCTACTCAAGCTGAGTGTAGAGAAGCCTGCGGCGGTGTCGTAACGCGCCGCAGGCCTGAGTATTGCCATTATACGATTTTCCGGACAGCCTTTACGACCTTCGCGACATCGACCAGCATCAGCTTCTCGAGGTTCGCCGCGTACGGCATCGGCACGTCTTCGTTCGTCACGCGCAGCACCGGTGCGTCGAGGTCGTCGAAGCCGTGCTCCATCACCACCGAGATCACCTCCGACGCGATCGAGCAGGTCGCCCAATTCTCTTCGACGATGATCATGCGGTTGGTCTTCTTGAGGCTCTTCAGCACCGTGTCCGTATCGAGCGGACGCAGCGTGCGCAGGTCGACGACCTCCGCTTCGATTCCGTCCTTGGCCAACAGGTCCGCCGCTTCGAGCGAGATGCCGACGCCGATCGAATAGCTGACGATCGTGACGTCCTTGCCCTCGCGCATGATCCGCGCCTTGCCGATCGGCAGGACATGGTCGTCGAGCTTGGGCACGTCGAAGCTGCGGCCGTACATCAGCTCGTTCTCGAGGAACACGACCGGATCCTCGGTGCGGATCGCGGCCTTGAGCAGGCCCTTCGCGTCTGCGGCGTCATAGGGCGCGATCACGACCAGGCCGGGGACGCTGGCATACCACGCCGCGAAGTTGTGCGAATGCTGCGCGCCCACGCGGCTCGCGGCACCGTTAGGTCCGCGGAACACGATTGGGCAGCGCATCTGCCCGCCCGACATGTAGTTGGTCTTGGCCGCCGAGTTGATGATGTGGTCGATCGCCTGCAACGCGAAGTTGAAGGTCATGAACTCGACGATCGGGCGAAGGCCACCCATCGCGGCGCCCGCACCGATGCCGGCAAAGCCGTATTCGGTGATCGGCGTGTCGATGACGCGCTTGTCGCCGAACTCCTCGAGCAACCCCTGCGTAACCTTGTACGCGCCCTGATACTGCGCGACTTCCTCGCCCATCACGAAGACCCGCGGGTCCGCGCGCATCTCTTCGGCCATCGCGTCGCGCAGCGCTTCGCGGACGGTCGTCTTGACCATCTCGGTGCCCTCCGGAATCGCGGGGTCCGTCTTGCCGACCTTCTCGGCCGACGCGACCAGCTGCTGCGTGCCGCTCTCGGCCTTGGCAGGCGACGCGCCTTCGGGAACCGGCGGCGCCTTGTCGTCCGACGGCGTTTCCTTCGGCGCCGCGTTGGCCGCATCGCCGGAGCGTGCCTCGGTCGGCTTGGCGTCGCTCGCGCTCTCGCCCTCTTCGAGGATCGTCGCGATGACGGTGCCGACCTTCACGTTGTCGGTACCCTCGGCGACGCTGATCGAACCGATCGTGCCTTCGTCGATCGCCTCGAACTCCATCGTCGCCTTGTCGGTCTCGATCTCGGCGAGGATGTCGCCCGACTTGACGCTGTCGCCTTCCTTGACGAGCCACTTGGCCAGCGTGCCCTCTTCCATCGTCGGGGAGAGCGCGGGCATCTTGATCTCGATCGCCATCAGTATGTCTCCACCAGGACGTCGGTATAGAGCTCGGACGGATCCGGCTCGGGCGTCTGCTCGGCGAAATCGGCGGATTCGTTCACGGTCTTCCTGATCTCTTGCTCGATGGTTTTCAGCTCGGCCTCGGTCACGCCCTGCGCATCGAGCAGTTTCTTGACGTGATCGATCGGGTCGGACTTGTCGCGCACCGCCTGGACCTCGTCGCGGCTGCGGTACTTGGCGGGGTCGGACATCGAATGGCCGCGATAGCGATAGGTCTTCATCTCTAGGATGATCGGACCCTTGCCGGCACGGACCCAGGCGAGCGCTTCCTCGGCGGCACCGCGGCACGCCAGCACGTCCATGCCGTCGACCTGGATACCCGGGATGCGGAACAATTCGCCGCGGCGATACAGCTGGTCCTCGGCGGACGAGCGGTTGACGCTGGTGCCCATCGCATAGCCGTTGTTCTCGATCACATAGATGATCGGCAGCTTCCACAGCTCGGCCATGTTGAAGCTCTCGTAGACCTGGCCCTGGTTCGCAGCACCGTCGCCGAAATACGCCATGGCGACGCCGCCATCCTCGTTATACTTGTGCGAGAACGCCAGGCCGGTGCCGAGCGACACCTGCGCACCGACGATGCCGTGGCCGCCGTAGAACTTCTTCTCGGTCGAGAACATGTGCATCGAACCGCCCTTGCCGCGGCTGATACCTTCGCCGCGCCCGGTCAGCTCGGCCATGATGACCTTGGGATCGATGCCGTAGGCGAGCATGTGGCCGTGATCGCGGTAGCCCGTGATCACCGAGTCCTTTTCGCCGTCGAGGCCCGATTGCAGGCCGACAGCGACCGCTTCCTGGCCGATATACAGATGGCAGAAGCCGCCGATCAGGCCGAGGCCGTACAGCTGCCCGGCCTTTTCCTCGAAACGGCGGATCAGCAGCATCTGCTTGTAGAAGTCGAGCAGCTCTTCCTTCGACGCTTCGTACGGCTTTGGTTCCGCGGGACGCTCGCGGTTGGGAATCGGGGGCTCGGCGAGCGGACGCGCCTGCTGAACTGGGGTGGGGGCTTTGGCCACGATGTGGGAAACCTCGTTTTCCGTAGGGGAGTTGAGGGAGCCTATAGGCGCGGACGGGGCGGAACATCAATTCCCGTCTGGGGTATGGCGGTTTGCGGGGTGTGGGATGGGGTGGGTCCCCGTCGCCAGCCTCGTTGTTCTCCCGCGAAGGCGGGAGCCCAGTCTGGGTCCCCGCCTTCGCGGGGAAACAAACTCGCTTCGCTGACGACGCTATCCCCACCCCAAGCAAAGCTCCGGTTGCCCCGCGCGCCAGCTAACGCCTAAAGCCGACCGCAATGGCCCCCACGACAGACTCTCCCCAGCATCCCCTACGGATCGCGAATTTCCGCGCCTATTGGCTGTCCCGCTTCACCGGCACGATAGCCGTCAGCGCGATGTCGATCGTGATCGGGTGGCAGGTCTACAACATCGCCCGCGAGACGATGGACATCCGCCAGGCGGCCTTCATGCTCGGCATGATCGGCTTCGCGCAATTCGTGCCGCTGTTCCTGCTGACCCCGATTACTGGGCTCGTCGCGGACAGCTTCGACCGCCGCTGGATCGTCCGCGGCACGACCGCTCTGCTGGTACTCACTGCAGCGACGCTGTGGCTGCTGACATGGTCCGGGCACCTCACGCTCGGCGTGCTGTTCGTCGCCGCGGTAGCGTTCGGCGTCGCCCGCGCCTTCTCCGGCCCGGCCTATTCCGCGCTGGCCCCCAACCTGGTCCCCCGCGCGGTGCTCCCGACCGCGATCGCGATCAGCTCGATCGCGTGGCAAGTCGGGACGATCGCCGGCCCGAGCGTCGGGGGCCTCCTCTACGCGATCCACCCGGAGGTGGCCTACGGCGTCGCGACGATCCTGTTCGTCGTAGCCCTCCTCTTCATGTTCCTTATCGGCCCGGTCCCGCAGCCCGCCGCGCAGACCGACCACCGCCCCCTCGCCCGCATTATCGAGGGCTTCACCTACGTCCGCCGCAACCGCCTCGTCCTCGCCACGATCACGTTGGACCTCTTCGCGGTGCTGCTCGCCGGCGCGACCTCGCTGCTCCCGGTCTATTCGCGCGACATCCTCCACGTCGGCTCGCAGGGCCTCGGCGTACTGGCGGCCGGCATGGGCATCGGCGCGGCAATCACGGCGATCTGGTTCTCGTTCCGCCCCATGAGCACCAACGTCGGCGTGAAGATGCTGATCGCAGTCGTCGTGTTCGGCCTCGCAATCCTTACCTTCGGCGTGGCGACTCCGATCGTGACCCTGCTCGGCATCGCGCCCGGCGGCGTCGCTGGCATCCCCATCCAGCCCGCCTTCGTCCTCAGCCTCGTCGCGCTGATCGTCGCGGGCGGGGCGGACATGATCTCGGTCTATGTCCGTCAGTCCTTGATCCAGTTGCACACGCCGGATGCGATGCGCGGCCGCGTCAGCGCGGTGTCGCAGCTCACCATCTCGGCGTCGAACGAGCTCGGCGAATTCGAGAGCGGCGTGATGGCTTCGCTGCTCGGCCCGGTTGGCGCAGTGGTGTTCGGCGGCGTCGGTGCTATTGCGATCACGATCGGCTGGGCGCGACTGTTCCCGGAACTTGGCCGCGCCAAAACCTTTGATCCCCCAGAGATCCTAGAGACCGAACCTCAGCACGGAGAAGCCAAGCCATGAAGGCCAACTCGATCCTCGAGACGATCGGCAACACGCCGCATGTCCGCCTCAACCGGCTGTTCCCCGATTCCGAAGTCTGGGTGAAGTCCGAACGCTCCAACCCGGGCGGCTCGATCAAGGATCGCATCGCGGTCGCGATGATCGAGGCGGCGGAGAAGGACGGCCGGCTCCAGCCCGGCGGCACGATCATCGAACCGACCAGCGGCAACACCGGCGTCGGCCTCGCGATGGTCGCCGCGGTCAAGGGCTACAAGCTGATCCTGGTGATGCCCGAGAGCATGAAGTCTCGAGCGCCGCCGCCTGATGCTCGCCTACGGCGCAAGCTTCGATCTGACCCCGCGTGAAAAGGGCATGAAGGGCGCGATCGAACGCGCGCTCGAACTGGTCGAGCAGACCCCCGGTGCCTGGATGCCGCAGCAGTTCGAGAACGGTGCGAACATCGACGTCCATGTCCGTACCACCGCACAGGAAATCCTCGCCGACTTCGCCGACACGCCGATCGACGTGATCATCACCGGCGTCGGCACCGGCGGTCATATCACCGGCGTCGCCGAGACCCTTAAAAAGGTCTGGCCCAACCTGAAAGTCTTCGCAGTCGAACCCGCCGCCTCGCCGGTCATCGCCGGCGGTCAGCCCGGGCCACACCCGATCCAGGGCATCGGCGCGGGCTTCATTCCCGGCAACCTCCACACCCAGTGCCTGGACGGCGTGATCGAGGTCGACGCCGCGGTCGCCAAGGACATGGCCCGCCGCTCCGCCAGCGAGGAAGGCATCCTGGTCGGCATCAGCTCGGGCGCGACGCTCGCGGCGATCCTCCAGAAGCTGCCCGACCTGCCAGACGACGTCCGCGTGCTCGGCTTCAACTACGACACCGGCGAGCGCTATCTGTCGGTTCCGGACTTCCTCCCCGAACAGTGACAGCCTCTCTTTCGGCGCGCGGGATGACGATCCTGCGCGCGGGCCTGGCCGGCATCGCAGCACTCGCGATCGCCGGCCCGCTCCTCGTCATCGCCAATCCCCCGACGATCACCCCGCCCGTAAAGGTCGTGGTGCCGCGTACGCGCGTCGTGCCGCAGGCCGAACTGCCGCCGGTCGAACCCGTGCGCTTCGTCAACCTGGCGCCCCAGGACGCTCGCTCGTTCAACGCCACCGTGCCGTTCTCGACCGAGCCCAATCCGGCAGCGCGTCCGTTCATTTTCGCCGGTGCCCCCGACGATCTCGCGCGTGCCACCGACTGCCTCGCCGCTGCATTGCTCTACGAAGCCGGCGACGATGCCGTCGGCGAACAGGCGGTCGCGCAGGTCATCCTCAACCGGCTGCGTCACCCCGCCTTCCCGAAGACGGTGTGCGGCGTCGTGTTCGAAGGATCGGATCGCAGCACCGGTTGCCAGTTCACCTTCGCCTGCGACGGCGCGCTGACCCGTCGGCCGTCCGAACCCGGCTGGAAGCGTGCGCGAGAGATCGCCGTCGCGGCCCTCGCCGGCTCGGTCTACGCGCCGGTCGGCTACGCGACGCATTACCATACCGACTGGGTGGTCCCCTATTGGCAGTCGAGCCTCGACAAGGTCGCTGCGGTCCACACCCATTTGTTCTTCCGCTGGACCGGCTGGTGGGGCACGCCCGCGGCGTTCACCCGCCACGTGCTGAGCGGCGAGCCGATCATCCCCAAGCTTGCCCGCCTGTCCGATGCGCACGGCATGGGCACCGCGCTGGCCGTCAACGCCGAGGGCGAGGCGACGCTCGCGGGGCTTACGCTCAACGCGCGCGGCCTCGCACCCCTGCCGTCCGATCCCAACAGCTTCCTGACCACGCTCGACCCGAGCCACCCCGACACCTTCGCCGCGCTCGCGCTGAAGGCATGCGGCGACCGCCCGCGGTGCAAGGTGATGGGCTGGACGGATCCCAGCGACATGGGCTTCGGCCTGCCGCTCAACGACGAACAGATCGCCGCGCTGTCGTTCAGCTATCTGCGCGATCGCGCCGCCGGCTACGAAAAGACGCTATGGAATTGCGTCCAGTTCAAACCCGTCGCCGGCCGCCAATGCATGAAGCGCCAGCTGATGCGCGCAACCGCCGCGCAACCGCTGCCGGATGCAGACGCCGATGACGCGCCCGCGCCGCCGGTGCCCGAGCTCGATGGGGTGCGCCGCAAGCCGGTGAAGCCCGCGCCGGTCTCCACGTCTGCTCCGACGCCGACGCCGAAGCCCACGCCGACGACAGCGACGGGTCAGGACAGCCGCTAAGGCGCTTTACGAGTTCCTTTTTCATGCGCGTATCGAATTGCGATGTCGTGCGTTATATCCCACAATGACAGCCGGTTCCACGCAAGGGGCCGGTGATCGGCATGCAGGCGACGCGAACACGCGCACCGACGCCAGCACATCAAGGACACCATTATGCAGACCCCGGTCGACACGGCGATTTCCAGGCGCGGCATCCTCGCCGGCAGTGCGGCAACCGCCGCGCTCACCACCGTGCCGCTCGGCGGGGCGGACGCACAGCGCGCGGCACCGGTCGTCGAACAGCCGGTGACGATGAAGGTCTCGCTGAAGATCAACGGCACCAATCGCACGCTCGACGTCGACACGCGCACCACGCTGCTCGATGCGCTGCGCGAGAATCTGCACCTGACCGGCACCAAGAAAGGCTGCGACCACGGCCAGTGCGGCGCCTGCACGGTGATCGTCGAGGGCAAGCGGATCAACTCCTGCCTCAGCCTCGCGGTGATGCACGAGGGCGATTCGGTCACGACCATCGAGGGTCTCGGCACGCCCGAGAAGCTGCACCCGATGCAGGCGGCGTTCGTCAAGCATGACGGCTATCAGTGCGGCTATTGCACGCCGGGCCAGATCTGCTCGGCGGTCGCGGTGCTCGCCGAGATCAAGGCCGGCGTCCCCAGCCATGCCAGCGCCAGCCTGACCGGCGGGTTCGAGGCCAGCAACGCCGAGATGCGCGAGCGGATGAGCGGCAACATCTGCCGCTGCGGCGCCTATTCCAACATCCTCGAAGCGATGGCGGACGTCGCGGGAGCCAAGGCATGAAGCCCTTCACCTACGAACGTGCCAAGACGCCGGCCGACGCCGCCAAGGCCGTCGTCGCGCGTCCCGGATCGAAGTTCATCGCCGGCGGCACCAACCTGCTCGACCTGATGAAGCTCGAGATCGAGGCACCGGCGCATCTGGTCGACGTCCAGGACCTCAAGCTCGATCGCATCGAGCCCACCAAGGACGGCGGGCTGCGGGTCGGCGCCTTCGTCTCCAACACCACGCTGGCCGCGGACGAGCGCGTCCGCCGCGACTACGGCGTGCTCAGCCGTGCGATCGTCGCCGGCGCCAGTGGCCAGCTGCGCAACAAGGCAACCACCGCGGGCAATCTGCTGCAGCGGACCCGGTGCCCGTATTTCTACGACACCAACCAGGCCTGCAACAAGCGCAAGCCGGGTTCGGGCTGTGCGGCGATCGGCGGCTACAGCCGTCAGCTCGGCATCGTCGGCACCAGCGACGCCTGCATCGCTACCTATCCGGGCGACATGGCGGTCGCGATGCGCGTCCTCGATGCCAGCGTCGAGACGATCGACCCGCGCGGCCAGACCCGAACGATCCCGATGGCCGACTTCCACCGCCTCTGGGGCAGCACCCCGCATATCGAGACCGCGCTGACGCCGGGCGAGCTGATCACCGCGGTCACGCTGCCCAAGCCGATCGGCGGCACGCACATCTATCACAAGGTCCGCGACCGCGCGTCCTACGCCTATGCGCTCGTCTCGGTCGCAGCGGTGATCCAGCGCGACGGCAGCGGCCGGGTCGCGATCGGCGGGATCGCCCCGAAACCCTGGCGGATGGAAACGGCCGAGGCGCAGCTGCGTACCGGTCCGAAGGCGGTAGCGGCAACACTGCTCGCCGATGCCAAGCCGACCAACGACAACGCCTTCAAGCTTCCGCTGGTCGAGCGCACGCTCGCCGCCGTGATCGCCGAAGCGCATACGGCAAAGGGGGCCTGATCCCATGAAGTTCGACACACCCGCGACGACCAACCCGATCGACCAGCTGAAGGTCGTCGGCCACCCCCACGACCGCATCGACGGCAAGTTCAAGACCACCGGCACCGCGCCCTACGCCTATGAGCATCACGATGCCGTCCCCAACCAGGCGTATGGCTATGTCGTCGGCTCGGCGATCGCGACCGGCCGCATCACGCGGATCGACCTTGCGGCTGCAAAGGCCGCACCCGGCGTGCTGGCGATCGTCACCGCCGACAATGCCGGCAAGCTGACCAAGGGCAGCTTCAACACCGCCAATCTGCTCGGTGGTCCCGAAATCCAGCATTACCACCAGGCGATCGCGCTGGTCGTCGCCGAGACCTTCGAACAAGCGCGCGCCGCCGCGAACCTCGTCCGCGTCGACTATGCCCGCACCAAGGGTCGCTACGACCTTGTGTCGGAACTCAAGACCGCGCCGCTCCACGCAGACGGCAAGGACAAGCCGCCGGTCGACCGCGTAGGCGATTTCGAGACCGCGTTCGCCAAGGCGCCGGTGACGATCGATTCGCGCTACACGACGCCCGACCACAGCCATGCGATGATGGAGCCGCATGCGACGATGGCGTCCTGGGACGGTGACAAGGTCACCCTCTGGACCTCCAACCAGATGATCGCATGGGGCAAGGGCGACGTCGCCAAGACGCTCGGCATCCCCAAGGAGAACGTCCGCCTGATCGCACCCTATATCGGCGGCGGTTTCGGCGGAAAGCTGTTCGTCCGTACCGATGCGATCATGGCCGCACTAGGTGCCAAGGCGGCGGGCCGTCCGGTCAAGGTCGCGCTGCAGCGGCCGCTGATGTTCAACAATACCACCCACCGTCCCGCGACGATGCAGCGCATCCGCATCGGCGCGACCAAGGACGGCATGATCACCGCGATCGCGCATGAAAGCGGTTCGGGCGATCTGCCCGGCGGCGGTCCCGAGACCGCAGTGTCGCAGACCCGGCTGATGTATGCAGGCGCCAACCGCCTGACGTCGATGCGCCTCGCGGTGCTCGACCTGCCGGAGGGGAACGCGATGCGCGCACCGGGCGAAGCGCCCGGCCTGATGGCGCTCGAAATCGCGATGGACGAGATGGCCGAGAAGCTCGGCATGGACCCGGTGAAATTCCGCGTCCTCAACGACACGCAGGTCGATCCGGAGAAGCCAGAGCGCCGCTACTCGCATCGCCAGTTGATTCAGTGCCTGGAACAGGGCGCCGACAAGTTCGGTTGGGTCAAGCGCAACGCCAAGCCGGCACAGGTTCGCGACGGCAACTGGCTGGTCGGGATGGGCATGGCCGCGGGCTTCCGCAACAACATGCTGATGAAGTCCGCGGCGCGGGTCGGCATCGACAGGAAGGGCATCGTCACCGTCGCCACCGACATGACCGATATCGGCACCGGCACCTACACGATCATCGCGCAGACGGCTGCCGAGACGATGGGCGTCGACATGGACAAGGTGACCGTGCTGCTCGGCGATTCGAGCTTCCCGGCTTCGGCCGGCTCGGGTGGCCAGTGGGGCGCGAACAACTCGACCGCCGGCGTCTATGCGGCGTGCATGAAGCTGCGCGAGGCGATCGCCCTCAAGGCCGGGTTCAACTCGGCCGACGTGCAGTTCGCCGACGGCAAGGTGCGCTCAGGCAACCGCTCGATCTCGCTAGCGGAAGCGGCTGGCGACGCCGGGCTCTCGGCAGAGGACGCGATCGAATACGGCGACCTGGGCAAGAAGTACCAGCAGTCGACCTTCGCGGGTCATTTCGTCGAGGTCGGTGTCGACATGTACACCGGCGTGGTCCGCATCCGCCGCATGCTCGCGGTCTGCGCCGCCGGGCGCATCCTCAACCCGAAATCGGCGCGCAGCCAGGTGATCGGCGCGATGACGATGGGCGTCGGCGCCGCGCTGATGGAGGAACTCGCGGTCGACAAGCGCTTCGGCTTCTTCGTCAACCACGACCTCGCCCAGTATGAAGTGCCGGTCCACGCCGACATCCCGCACCAGGAAGTCGTGTTCCTCGACGAGGTCGACGAATTCTCCTCGCCGATGAAGGCCAAGGGTGTCGGCGAACTCGGCCTCTGCGGCGTCGGCGCCGCGATCGCCAACGCGATCTACAACGCCACCGGCGTGCGGGTGCGAGACTATCCGATCACGCTCGACAAGCATCTGGCGAAACTGCCCCTGGTCGCGTGAGCGTGTTTATGGGGTGACGCCACCCCGCACACAACCCCGGCGGAGGCCGGGGCCCAGTTGAGGGACGAAGGTAACGAAGCGCGCTCTTTCGTTACGACACTCTTTCCAACTGGGCCCCGGCCTCCGCCGGGGTAGTCGCTTTTACGACGGTGCCTCCCGTGCCTAGACCCCGGTCCGAAACGGCGAAAAGTCCGTATCCCGGTCGAACACATCGACCCCCTCGCGCGCCTTCAACCACCCCACCGCAGCGTAGGTAACCGGCGTCAGCACGACCTCCCACCCCACCTTCAGCGCCCACTGAGTGAACAACACCGTGACGACCAACGCCGGCGTCCATCCCGCCGCCCCCCAGAACGCGAGCGGATAGAAGATCAGGCTATCCACCCCCTCGCCCAGCACCGTCGACCCGATCGTCCGCGACCACAAATGCCGGCCTGCGGTCCAAACCTTCATCCGCGCGAGCACATAGGAATTGACGAACTCGCCTGCCCAGAACGCGCAGACGCTCGCCGCCACGATCCGCGGCACCTGCCCGAACACCGTCGCGTACGCCGCCTGGTTGGTCCATGTCGGTGCCGGCGGCAGCGCCACCACGATCCACGCCATGAACGCCATGAACACCACCGCGGCGAACCCCGCCCAGATCACGCGCCGCGCCCGCGCGTAACCATAAACCTCGGTCAGCACGTCGCCGATCACGTAGCTGACGGGGAAGAACAGGATTCCCGCTCCGAACGGCCAGTCGCCCACGACCGGCAGATGGATGACCGCGACCTTGCCCGCGCCGATCACGTTCGACAGCAGCAGGATCGTCACGAACGCGGCCATCACGAAATCGTAGTAGCGAAACTGCGCCGCGCTCGCCGCCACGGGTATGGGCTGGTCTTTCATGGTCACGACTATGATCGCGGTTCCAAGCCCGTGCAATCCGCGCTAATCGACCATCGTGCGCGCCCGTAGCTCAGTTGGATAGAGCAAGGAGCTTCTACCTCCTCGGTCGGGGGTTCGACTCCCTCCGGGCGCGCCAATTCCCCCACGTTTCAAATCCGATTGGCCGCCGCCGAACTTTGCGATAGGGCGAGCGTCGGACCACGGTGAGACCCGCGGTCCGAATGATTGCGCCGGTGCCTCGAAAGAGGCTTAATTGCGGAATGCGGTGCGGACGGCTCGCCTGTCCAACGCCGCGGCTGTCCCTGCAACTGTAAGCGGATAGCGAGATATGCACGCCCGGCGTTCGCGCCGGGCAGCCACTGGGTCCATCGACCTGGGAAGGCGCGTATCGAGCATCGACCCGTGAGCCAGGAGACCTGCCGGCGCTGTCGCTCATGCTTTGGTCCAGGGGATGGCCCAGGCACGGACGAACTCCGTTCGAGCGACGAACTTGCGGCCGGGGTCGCAGGCGGGGGCGAGGCAGCCGGGCGTTCGCGTCCGTTCGGTCGTGTCGGCTCCGACGTTCGCGCACGCGAGAACGACCCCAGTCGCGTCGTCGAAACGACGCGGGGGACCTGTTCATGAAGACCATTTTCGTATCAATGCTGGCGCTCGTCGCCGCCACGCCCGCGCTCGCGCAGAGCGATCCAACCTTGCCGACGCGCGATGCGGAGGGGAACGAGATCGTCGTCACCGCCTCGCGCTCGGGCGACGGCACACAGGTCCGCGACCTGCCCGCCTCGATCACGCTGATCGACAACGATGCGCTGCAGCAGCGCCAGACCCGTATCCTGTCCGATGTGCTGCGCGACGTTCCCGGCGTCGCGGTCAGCCGCACCGGCGCGATCGGCGGGATGACGCAGGTCCGCATCCGCGGCAGCGAGAGCAACCATGTCCTGGTCCTGATCGACGGCATCAAGGCGTCCGATCCGTATAATGGCGAGTTCGATTTCGGCACGCTGATCACCGACGAAGCCGCCAAGGTCGAGGTTCTCCGCGGCCAGCAGTCCGCGCTGTACGGCTCGGACGCGATCGGCGGCGTGATCCAGTACATCACGCTGACCGGCCGCGAGGCGCCCGGCATATCCCTACGCGCCGAGGGCGGATCGTTCGGCACCGCATCGGGCGGCGCGCGCTTCGCCGGCGCCAGCGACACGCTCGACTATGCACTGTCGAGTTCGCTCTACCGCACCGACGGCACGCCGACCGCGCGCGACGGCGATCGCGACATCGGATCGACCAGCATCGGCGCCAGCGCCAAGGTCAGCTGGACGCCGTCCGCGATCTTCAAGCTGACCGGCGTCGGCCGCTACAGCTACACCGATGCGCAGACCAACAACTCGGCGCTCGACGGCCCGCTGTTCGGGTACACAGTCGACAGCCCCGGCGTGCATTTCCGCAACGACGCATTCTATGGCCTCGCCCGCGCCGAACTGACGCTCGCCGACGGCCGCTGGACCAATGCGCTGACCGGCCAGTTCGCCGACACCACGCGGAAAAGCTATACCGCCGCCGGCCTGGACTTCGGCGACAAGGGACAGCGCTACAAGGGATCGTTCGAGAGCAGCTACCGGCTCGACACCGGCAAGCTGGTCAGCCGCATCACCGGCGCGGTGGATTTCGAACGCGAGCAGTTCCGCAACACCACGCCGTCCGAATTCGCATTTCAAGGCCGCCGTTCGACCGAGAACTGGGGCTTCGTCGGCCAGTATGAAGGCACGATCGACGCGCTGACCGTCGGCGCATCGCTGCGCCGCGACCAGAACAACCGCTTCGCCGACACCACCACCTATCGCCTCCAGGCCGGCTACCGCCTGCCGTTCGGCCTTCGCGCACGCGGCGCGTACGGTACCGGCGTCAAGAACCCCGGCTATTCCGAACTCTTCGGCTATTCCGACGGCCGCTATATCGGCAACCCCAACCTCAAGCCCGAGAAGTCGAAGGGCTGGGAAGCGGGCGTCGACCAGGAGATCGGCACCCGCGCGACGATCGGCGCGACCTATTTCGACAGCAAGCTCGAGAACGAGATCTACACCACCTACCCCGCCCCCGATTTCGTCGCGACGCCGGACAACCGCGACACGCTGTCGCGCCAGCACGGCGTCGAGGTCTTCGCCTCCGCGCGGCCGATCGACCAACTTCGCTTCGATCTCGCCTATACCTGGCTGCACGCCCGCGAGGACGGCTTGATCGAGGTACGCCGCCCGAAGCATGTCGCCAGCGTCAACACCACGGTGTTCAGCCCCGACAAGCGCTTCTCCGGCACGCTGACGGTGCGCTACAATGGTCGCCAGGCGGATGTCGCCTTTACCGATCCGAGCTACGTCCCGGTCCGCGTCTCGCTGCAGGAATATGTCCTGATCAACCTGAACGCCGACTATAAGCTCAGCGATCGCCTCTCGGTGTTCGGCCGGATCGAGAACGTCACGAACGAGGATTACGAAGAGGTGTTCAGCTTCGCGACCCCCGGCCGCGCGGCTTATGGCGGGATCCGTGCGAACTTCTGATCATCCTGCGTGAGCATCGAACGAGGACAAGACGCATGAAGATACCAACTACGATCGTCACCGGGTTCCTGGGCGCCGGCAAGACCACGCTGATCCGCCACCTTCTCCAGAACGCGAAGGGCCGCCGCCTCGCGCTGATCGTCAACGAATTCGGCGATGTCGGGGTCGATGGCGAGCTGCTGAAGGGGTGTAACGACGCCGCCTGCCCCGAGGACGACATCGTCGAACTCGCCAATGGCTGCATCTGCTGCACCGTCGCCGACGATTTCCTGCCGACGATGATGAAGCTGCTCGACCGCACCAACCCGCCCGAACACATCATCATCGAGACCTCGGGCCTCGCGCTGCCCAAACCGCTGATCAAGGCGTTCCAGTGGCCCGACATCCGCACCCGCACGACGATCGACGGCGTCATCACGCTGATAGACGCCGATGCGGTCGCCGCCGGGCGCTTTGCCACCGACGAGGCCGCGCTGGCCGACGCCCGTGCGGCGGACCCGTCGCTGGATCACGACAGCCCGCTCGAGGAACTGTTCGACGACCAGCTCGCCTGTGCCGACATGGTCGTGCTCAACAAGGCCGATCTGGTCAGCCCGGTCGTGCTGGCGCGGGTCGAACACCAGATCCGCGAACAGATGCGCGACGGCGTGAAGATCGTCCGCGCGGATCACGGCGCAGTCGATGTCGGCGCGCTGCTCGGCATCACCGCGGCGGCAGAGGACGATCTAGACGCCCGCCCCTCGGTCCACGACGGCGAGGCCGAGCACGACCATGACGACTTCGACAGCTTCGTCATCGGCGGAACCGAACTGGAAAGCGTCGAGCCGCTGCTGCGCGTACTCTCCCGCCTGATCGAGCACCACGACATCCTGCGCGTGAAAGGCATCGTCGCGGTCCACGGCAAGCCCGCGCGGATGGTGATCCAGGCGGTCGGTCCCCGCGTGCAGCATTACTTCGACCGCCCGTTCCGCGACGACGAACCGCGGCGCTCGCACCTCGTCGTGATCGGGCAAAAGGGTCTCGACGAGGCGGCAATATCGGTTGAGCTGCGCGGCGCGCTGGGGGCCGGCATCCGCTGATGCACCTGCTGGCCGCCACCCCGGGCACGGTATCGAACGGCGACGAGGCGATCGACCTCGCCCAGTCGCCGGGCGATATCGTGATCCTGACGGTGGCGGACAGCGACCTCGCCTGTTTCGCCCGCGCCGCCGCGATTATCGGCAGCGGCGAACACGGCCGCCCGAACGTCCGGCTCGCCAACCTGCTGCAGCTGAAGCACCCCTATTCCGTCGACCTCTATGTCGAACAGGTGGTCGCGCACGCCCGCTTCGTCTGCGTCGTGCTGCTCGGCGGCAAGAGCTACTGGCCCTACGGCGTCGACGAGATCGCCGCGGTCGCCCGCGCGCACGGCATAGCCTTCGCCGCGGTCGCCGAGGGGCACGAGGTCGACCCGGCGCTCGATGCCGCCTCGACGGTATCGGCCGACATCCTCCAGCGCCTGCGCGACTATCTCCGCCAGGGTGGCGTCGCCAACGCGACCGGCTTCCTCAAGACCGCCGCACGGCTGATCGGACGCGAGGTCGGCGTGCCCGACGATCCGGTACCGCTCCCCGATGCCGGGCTGTACGTCGCCGGGATCGAGCGACCGACGCTCGACGACGCCCGCGCGCACTGGGTCGCGGGACGTCCGGTCGCGCTGCTCGTCTTCTACCGCGCGCTGGTCGCCGCGGGGACCATGGACGCCGTCGACGCGATGACCACGGCGTTTCGCGCCCGCGGCCTCAACGTGCTGGCCGCGCATGTCCGCTCGCTGAGAGAACCCTATGCGGTCGACTGGCTCGGCGGGCTGATCGACGCGACCGCACCGGACGTCGTCGTCAACGCGACCGCGTTCGCCGCCACCTCCCCGGGCGAGAACCGCGTGTCCGGGGTGCTGGAACGCGCCGATTGCCCGATCCTGCAAGTTGCGTTCGCCGGTGTCGAACAGGGCGATTGGTCGGTATCCGCCCGCGGTCTCGGCCCGCGCGACCTCGCGATGAACGTCGCGCTGCCCGAGGTCGACGGCCGCATCTTCACCCGCGCCGTCGCATTCAAGGCCGCCGAGCGGTTCGACGCGCGCACCGAATGCGGCATCGTCGTCCCCCGCGTGGTCCCCGACCGCGTCGACTTCGTGGCAAGGCTGGCGGCGAACTGGGCGATGTTGCGGCAGACCCCGGTCGGGGATCGCCGCGTCGCGCTGGTGCTCGCCAACTACCCCAATCGCGACGGCCGGATCGGCAACGGCGTCGGCCTCGACACGCCCGCCAGCGCCGCGGCGATCCTGACCGCGCTCGGCGAGGCAGGCTATGCCGTCGATGGCGCGCCCCGTGACGGCGCCACGCTGATGGACACGATGCTCGCCGGCCGGACCAACGATCTGGGCTCGGTCGGCCGCGCCCGCGAAACGCTGTCGCTCGCCGACTACGCCGACGCCTTCGCCGCCCTCCCCGCCGCCGCCCGGACCGCGATAACCGAGCGCTGGGGCGAACCCGCCGCGGAGCCGTTCGTACGGGACGGCGCGTTCCAGCTCGCGGTCCACCGGTTCGGGCATGTTGCGGTCGCGGTGCAGCCGGCACGCGGCTACAACATCGATGCCAAGGCGACCTATCACGACCCGGCGCTGCCGCCGCCGCACGCCTATCTCGCCTTCCACGTCTGGCTCGACCGCAGCTTCGGCGCGCAGGCGGTCGTGCATGTCGGCAAGCACGGCAATCTCGAATGGCTGCCGGGCAAGGCACTCGCCCTGTCGGACACCTGCTTCCCGGAAATCTGCGCAGGCCCCGTCCCGCAGCTCTATCCCTTCATCGTCAACGATCCCGGCGAAGGCACGCAGGCGAAACGCCGGATCGGCGCGGTGATCGTCGACCACCTCACCCCGCCGCTGACCCGCGCCGAGAGCTATGGCCCGCTCAAGCAGCTCGAGGCGCTGGTCGACGAATATTACCTCGCCGCGGGCATGGACCCACGCCGCGTCGACCGCCTGCGTCGCGACATCCTCGATCTCGCCCAGGGCGCCGGGCTCGACACCGATGCCGGGATGATCGGCGAAGGCGACGACGCACTCGCCGCGCTCGACACCTATCTCTGCGAGCTGAAGGAAATGCAGATCCGCGACGGTCTGCATGTGTTCACGCAGTCGCCGGAAGGGCGGTTGCGCCGCGACCTGTTGGTAGCGCTGGCGCGGACTCCGCGTGGTTACGACACGCCGGGCCAGGCCTCGCTGCTGCGCGCGATGGCGGACGATCTGGAGCTGAAGTTCGACCCGCTCGACTGTGTGATGGGTGATGTCTGGGAGGGCGCGCGTCCGGAGGTTTTGGCCGCAGTCAGCGACGATCCATGGCGGACCAAAGGCGACACTGTCGAGCGGCTGGAACTGCTGGCAGCCGATCTCGTCACCGCCTTGTTCCCCCGCGAAGGCGGAGGCCCAGTCTGGGCCCCCGCCTTCGCGGGGGAACAAGGTACGCACACCACGGCCGTTCTGGCCAACATCCGCGACAACCTAGCCCCTCGCGTCGACGCCTGCGGCCCAGCCGAGAAAACCGCCATCCTCGCCGGCCTGGACGGCCGCTTCGTCGCCCCCGGCCCCTCCGGCGCCCCAACCCGCGGCCGCCCCGAAGTCCTCCCCACCGGCCGCAACTTCTACTCGGTCGACACCCGCGCAGTCCCCACTGCAGTCGCCTGGGACCTCGGCCAGCGCTCCGCCGCGTTGCTCGTGGAGGATTATTTCCAACGCGAGGGCGAATACCCCAAAGCGATGGCGCTCTCCGCCTGGGGCACCGCCAACATGCGGACCGGCGGTGACGACATCGCGCAGGCGCTAGCGTTGATGGGCGCGCGGCCCCGCTGGGACTGGACCTCGGGCCGCGTGATCGGGTTCGAGATCATCAGCATCACCGAGCTCGGCCGCCCCCGCGTCGACGTCACGTTGCGCATCTCGGGGTTCTTCCGCGACGCCTTCCCCGAACAGATCGACCTCGTCGATTCCGCCGCCCGCGCAGTCCACGCCCGCGATGAATCCGAAGCCGAAAACCCCGCCGCCGCCCGCGTCCGCCGCGAAACCGCCGCGATGATCGACGCCGGCACCGACCCCGGCACCGCCGCCCGCCGTGCCGGCACCCGCATCTTCGGCTCCAAACCCGGAGCCTATGGCGCCGGGCTGCAGGCGATGATCGACGAGAAACTCTGGCACGACCGAGCGGATCTGGCGGACATCTACCTCGAATGGGGCGGCTATGCATACGGCGCCGGCATCGAAGGCGACCGCGAACGCGACCTGTTCGAGACCCGTCTCGCCACCGTCGACGCGGTGGTCCAGAACCAGGACAACCGCGAACACGATTTGCTCGACAGCGACGACTACTACCAGTTCGAGGGTGGCATCGCCGCCGCGGTCGAGCAGTTGCGCGGCACCGCCCCGGTCTCCTACCACAACGACCACAGCCGCCCCGAACGCCCGGTGATCCGCACCCTCGCCGACGAAATCGGCCGCGTCGTGCGCGCGCGCGTAACCAACCCCAAATGGATCGCGGGCGTGATGCGCCACGGCTACAAGGGCGCGTTCGAGATCGCGGCGTCGGTCGACTATCTCTTCGCCTTCGCCGCCACCACGAGCGCGGTGAAGGACCATCATTTCGACGCGGTCTATGCGGCCTTTATCGAGGACGAACACGTCCGCGACTTCATGGCCGACGCGAACCCCGCAGCGCTGCGAGAAACCGCGGCACGGCTCGCCGAAGCGCTGAACCGCGGCCTGTGGAAACCCAAATCGAACAGCGCGAGCATCGTGCTCGCCGACCTTTCAGGAGCATCATGATGGCCGTACGCACCGACGAAGACCACAACGCCAAGATGGCGAAGCTCAAGGCCGCGCACGATCGCATCGTCGAGGGCAAGACGCTCGAGAAAGGCCTGCTGATCGTCCACACCGGCAAGGGCAAGGGCAAGACCTCAGCCGCGCTCGGCATGGTGCTGCGCGCGATCGGCCACGGCATGCGCGTCGGCGTCGTCCAGTTCGTGAAGGGCGCGTGGGAAACCGGCGAGAAACCGGTGTTCGACCGCTTCCCCGACCTGGTCGAGTTCAAGCCGATGGGCGAAGGCTTCACCTGGGACACCCAGGACCGCGCCCGCGATATCGAGGTCGCCCGCGAAGGCTGGGAAGAGGTCAAGCGGATGATCGCCGATCCCGCCTACAAGATGGTGCTCGCCGACGAACTCAACATCGTGCTGCGCTATGATTACCTACCGCTCGACGAAGTGCTCGAGGTGCTGGCGAACAAGCCCGCCGACAAGCACGTCATCGTCACCGGCCGCAACGCCCCGCAGGCGCTGATCGACATCGCCGACCTCGTCACCGAGATGACCTTGGTCAAGCACCCGTTCCGCGAACAGGGCGTGAAGGCGCAGGCCGGCATCGAATATTGAGCGGACCGCCGACCTTCGACGCGGCGTTTGGCGAACAGCTGGAAACGCTGTTCGCGTGGCGGCGTGACGTCCGCCGGTTCCGCCGCGACGCGCTGCCGCCGGGCGCGGTGGATCGGCTGCTCCACCTCGCCGATCTCGCGCCGTCGGTCGGCAACGCCCAGCCCTGGCGGTTCGTGCTGCTCGACCCGGCGCAGCGCGCGGCGCTTGCCGATCATGTCGATGCCGCCAGCGAAACCGCGGCCCGCGCCTACGATCCGGATCGCGCGACCGCCTATCGCGCGCTGAAACTGCACGGCCTCCGCGAAGCGCCATCCGCGATCGCGGTCTTCTGCGACGAGGCACCGGCCGCCGGCCACGGCCTCGGCCGCGCGACGATGCCGGAGATGCTACGCTATTCCTGCGTGATGGCGATCCACACCATCTGGCTCGCCGCCCGCGCGCAAGGGATCGGCCTGGGCTGGGTCTCGATCCTCGATCCCGATACGGTCCGGACGATGGTCGGCGCCGATCCGTCCTGGTCGCTGATCGCGATCCTGTGCCTGGGCTGTCCCGAACAGGATACCGAGGAACCCGAGCTGCAGCGCCTCGGTTGGCAGGCGCGCGAACGGCGTCCGCGCTAGCGTGCCCGGTCCGCCGCGCGGACCTGCTCCGCCAGCATCGCCACCGCGCGCGGAAACGCGGGACTGCCGCATACCGTCAGCGACTGCGGTATGTAGAACCGGTGTGACGCCGGAACCGCGGCGTCGAGGATGGGATGGTGCAGCGCCGCGGTCCCGCGGTCGGCTACCACCCGCGTACCACCATCCATCACCAGGAAGTCCGGCCGCTCCAACGCCATCTCTTCGAGCGACAGTCGCGACAGCGCAGGCCGCCCCAGCTTCCCCGCCAGGTTCACCAGCCCGACCCGCTGCATCATGTCGTCGACGCGCGTCCCCGTGCCCGTCAGAAAGCCGTTGCGCTGGTAATAGGCGGCGATCCGCCCCCGCCCGGGCGGCGGCCCGATCCGCGCCAGCTCGCGTCGCATCCCCGCGATCAGCGTACGCCCCCGCGCCGGATGGCCGACAGCCTCGGCGATCGTCGTGATCGACGCCTCGATGCCCTCCACCCCCTCGCCCTTGGGGAGTTCGACCATCCGGACGCCCTGCGCCTTCAGCGGCGCGAGCACCGCCTTGGTCCGGAACGGCGCGCCGATGACGAGGTCGGGACGTAGCGCCATCACCTCCTCGGCGGTGCGATGCGTGAACGGGAATGCGCGCGCCTGCACCGCGACGGCCGACAATTCCGGATCGCGCGCCCATTCGGTCAGCGCGGCGATCTGCCCCGGATCGGCCAGCGCCACCAGCAACTGGTCCGCGCACATGTTGAGCGACACCACCCGCTTCGGCGCAACCGGAGCTGGCGCGGCTGCAAGAAGCGCAAGCGCGGCGATCGCAATCACAGGCATGGCGCGCACTAGGTTTCCTCCGACAAGCCAGCTATCGATCGTGCGACACCCGGGACACCTTCGTGACGGGTCTGACCGATCTTGACGAGGTCTGCCGTGCCCAAAGCTGCCCCCGCGCGCAATGCCGCGTGGCTGTTTCCCCTGCTGATCGTCCTGGCGATCGTTGCCGGATGCGCCTCGCTGCTGTTCGGCCCGGCCCGGCTGTCGCCGTCGGTGCTGTGGGATGCACTGACCGGACAGGGCGACCCGATGGTCCGCGCCATCCTGTTCGAGCTCCGGGTGCCGCGCGCGCTGCTCGGGCTGCTGATCGGCGCGATGCTCGGCCTCGGCGGCGCGTCGATGCAGGGCTATCTGCGCAATCCGCTTGCCGACCCCGGGGTCCTCGGCGTGTCGAGTGCCGCGGCACTCGGCGCGGTCGTCGCGATCTACTGGCAGCTCGCCACGGCGCATCCGATCGCGCTGCCGCTGCTCGCGATCGCCGCTGCGCTCGTCTCGCTGCTGCCGCTGGTCTGGCTGTCCCGGCGCGGCGAGAGCCCGCTGAGCCTGATCCTTGCCGGCATCGCCATCGCCACGCTGGCGGGCGCCGGTATCAGCCTCGCGCTCAACCTCGCGCCCAACCCGTTCGCGGCGATGGAGATCACCACCTGGCTGCTCGGCAGCCTCGAGGATCGCGCCTTCGCAGACGTCTGGATCGCACTGCCGTGCGTGGCGATCGGCATGGCCCTGCTGCTGTGGGACGCCCGCGCGCTCGACGCGCTGTCACTCGGTGAAGATGCCGCGCGCACGCTCGGCGTCGACCTGTCGCGCGTCCGCCTGCGGCTGATGCTGGGGATCGCGATCGGCGTCGGCGGCGCGGTCGCGGTGGCCGGCAGCATCGGCTTCATCGGGCTGATCGTGCCGCATCTGGTCCGCCCGCTGACCGATCGCAGCCCGTCGGCGGTGCTCCTGCCCTCCGCGATCGCCGGTGCCGTGCTACTGACCTTCGCCGATATCGGCACGCGGCTGATCCCAACCACCTCGCCGCTGAAACTGGGCGTGCTGACCGCGTTCCTCGGCGTGCCCGTCTTCATCCACTATCTGCTCAAGGAGCGCCGCCTGTGGTGACGATCGCTGCGCACGCGCTGTCGGTCAGCCTCGCTGGAACGCGCGTGGTCGACGACATCTCGATGGCGCTGGAAGGCGGCGCGCTGGTCGGCATCGTCGGTCCCAACGGAGCCGGCAAGTCGACGCTCGCACGCGCGCTGCTCGGTCTGCTGACGCCTGATTCCGGCAGCGTGACGATCGACGGCGAGGATGTCGCCGCCCTCTCCAGCGCCGCGCTAGCCACGCGCGTCGCCTATCTGCCCCAGGACCACGCCGTGCACTGGCCGCTCTCGGTCGAACGCCTCGTTGGTCTCGGTCGCCTGCCGCATCTCGGCCCCTTCTCCCGGATCACGCCGGCGGACCAGACCGCCATCGACGCGGCGATGCGCGACACCGGGACCACCCACCTCGCCGGCCGCACCGCCACCGAATTGTCGGGCGGCGAGCGCGCCCGGGTCATGCTCGCCCGCGCGCTGGCCACGGGTGCGCCTGCGCTGATTGCAGACGAACCGCTGACCTCGCTCGATCCCGGCCACCAGCTCGAGGTCATGGCGCTGCTGCAGGATCATGCACGCCGCGGCGCGCTGGTCGTCATCGTCCTCCACGATCTCGGCATGGCCGCGCGGTTCTGCGACCGGCTGCTGCTGATCGACCGCGGAACGCTGAAGGCCGACGGTCCGCCCGGCGCGGTGCTGACCGACCACGCGCTCGCCGAGACCTACGGGATCACGGCATGGCGCGGCACCGTGCTCGGCCAGCCGCTGCTCGTCCCGCTAGACCGCATCCCCTAGTCCGACAGCCGCCCGCCTAGCCGCTGCAACCGCCATCCGCGGTGCCGTGACAGCACCGCGGTGGACAGCGGCGGGATATCGATCCGCATTGCGGCCTCGTCCGCGATGCCGATCGTCACCGCCAGTATCGCCCGGATCACCATCGGATGCGTGACCACGACCTGCGGCACCGCGGCATCGTCGAGGCTCCCGATCCAACGGTCGACGCGCGCGCAGACCGAAGCGAACCCTTCCCCATCGGGCGTCCCCATCCACGGCCGTGCGAGCCACCCGGCGAACGCGTCGGGCGCATCGGCATGCACCTCGGCGAAGCTCCGCCCCGCCCAGCTGCCATGATCGATATCGCGCAATGCCTCGACGACCACCGGCGCAGGATGCAGCATCGCCGCCGTCTGCCGCGCCGCGCGGTACGGGCTGGTCGCAACGGTATCGAACCCGACGTTTAAGGTCGCCCCGCCCTCGACAGCTTCGTCCGCCGCCGGAAACCCGCCGCGACGCATCGATTCGGTCGCGCCGTGGCAAAGCAACACGAGCTTCACGAAGGCATCCCTTGTTGCTGACCACCCCTTGGCATAGGACTGCACTGCTAACGACTGGAAGGCGCCATGGCTACGCAACCGATCTACGCTACCGGCCGCAGCGATGCGCCGGCCATTCCCTTCGCCGATATCGCCCCCTGGGCCATCTTCGGCGGCCTGATCGCGCTCATCCTGCTGTACTTCGTCAGCACCGAACAGGGTGCCTTCGCACTGTTCAAAGGCATGTACGTCCACGAGTTCGTCCATGACGGCCGTCACCTGCTTGGCTTCCCCTGCCATTGACGACGGCTGATCGATGATCGTCCGCCGATTGCTGATCGTCGGCATGGTCGCGGGCGTGCTCGCCGGCCTCGTCGCGGCGCTGTTCGCCAGGCTCGCGATCGAGCCCTCGGTCGACCTCGCGATCGCGTTCGAGGGTGCGCGCCACACCATGCACGCCGACGAACCCGAACTCGTCAGCCGCGCCGTACAGAGAGGGACCGGGCTACTGGTCGCGGCGACCTGCTACGGGGCTGCGCTGGGCGGCATCTTCGCGCTGGTCTTCGCCGCCCTGAACGCCCGCGTGCTGCACGGCGGGGCCCGCGTTGGCAGCGCCTGGCTGGGGTCGATCGGCTTCGTGACGATCGCGCTGATCCCGGCGCTCAAATATCCGCCCAACCCGCCAGCGGTCGGCTTCCACGACACCATCCAACTGCGTACCGCGACCTTCTTCGCCTGCATCGCGATCTCGATAGCGCTTGCCAGCGCCGCGGTGATCCTCGCGCGACGCCTGAGCCCCCGCCTCGGCACGTTCGACGCCGCGCTCGCCGGCCTGTTCGCCTACGGTATCGCCATGGCGATCGCAGCGGCGGCTCTCCCGACGATCAACGAAGTCCCGCCAGATTTCCCGGCGACGCTGTTGTGGACGTTCAGGCTCGGTGCGCTCGCAACCCAGGCCATCCTGTGGGCGGTCCTGGCGCTGGTCTTCGGTCGCGCCGCTGATCGGGTCCTCCGCGAAGCGATCTGACGCTCACCGGATTACCTGGGCTCGATCTTCGGAACGACCAGATCAGAATCAATAGGCCGCACAGGACACCCGACACGATGGACAATGCAACGTGGATGCCGATCGCCGTCGCCGCCGGAGTGGCGATAGTCCTGGGCGTTCTCGGCGGACTGATGACGCCGATCGGGCCGTGGTATCGCGACCTCCTCAAACCCTCGCTGCAGCCGCCGAACTGGCTGTTCGGACCGGCCTGGACGATCATCCTGGGGCTCGCGGCTTGGTCGGCGGTGATCGCCTGGAACGCCGCGCCCGACGCCACCACGCGGTTGCACGTCATCATCCTGTTCGCGGTCAACGCGGTGTTCCACGCCTTGTGGAGCCCGTTGTTCTTTCGCGCCCGCCGTCCGGACTGGGCGCTGGTCGAGGTCGTGTTCCTGTGGGCATCGCTGGTCGCGCTAGTCGTCGGGCTGTGGCCGATCTCGCACCAGGCCAGCCTGTTGATCCTGCCCTATCTGGCGTGGGTCAGCTTTGCCGCATGGCTGAACTCGGCGATCGTCCGACTGAACCGCCCGTTCGCCTGATCATTAGGCACGACCGCAAGTAAGGCGTATGATGAATCGACTCGGCAAGGAACTGACTACGATCCCATAGGAGAGCAGGTCATGGCTACGCTTCCGGACACGTCGTTTCCACTCGCGCCCGATATCCCCGAAATCCGGCGGATCACGACGAGCGATCTCAACTGGGCGCTGGCGGAGGGGT
Organism: Sphingomonas sp. R86521; assembly: GCF_042466235.1. Lineage (NCBI taxonomy): Bacteria > Pseudomonadati > Pseudomonadota > Alphaproteobacteria > Sphingomonadales > Sphingomonadaceae > Sphingomonas > Sphingomonas sp. R86521. Next base: position 2,402,985 of record NZ_JAXHBY010000001.1, read on the forward strand.
GGAAGGACTTTCTCGAGAAGCGCGGCGACTTGATCGTGATCGGCCTGCTCTATCCGGTCATCTGCCTGATCGCCGCCGTGGTCACGTTCAACGATCCGCTGCTGCCGTTGTTCTTCCCGCTGGTCGCCGGACTCTCGATCCTCGGCCCCGCGGCCGCATCGGGCTTCTACGAACTCGCCCGCCGCCGCGAAGAGGGGCGGGATGCTGGCTGGCTGCATTTCTTCGATCCCTTGAACGGCCGCAGCCGCGTGCCGCTGGCGTTGCTCACCGCCGGGCTCGCGGTGCTGATGATCGGCTGGCTGATCGCCGCTTATGCAGTCTACGACGCGACGTTCGGCGCCTCGGCCCCGCTGCACATCGGCGACGTGTTCGGCCGGTTGTTCACCACCGAGCAGGGCTGGACGCTGATCATCCTTGGCAACCTCGCCGGCGCACCGTTCGCGATCGCGACGCTCGTATTCGCCTTGGTGTCGTTCCCGATGGTAGTCGACCAGCCGGTCGATGCCGGTCTGGCGATCCGCACCTCGCTTGCGGCGGCGCGGAAGAACCCGCGCGAAGTGTTCGGGTGGGGCGTGCGCGTCGCCGCCCTCCTGCTGCTCGGCCTGATCCCGCTGGCGATCGGACTCGCAGTCGTGCTGCCCTGGCTCGGCTATGCGACCTGGCATCTCTACACCCGGCTGGTGGTCAGGCCCTAGCCCGCGATCCGGACCTTTGCGTAGCGCGGGTTGAGCAGATGGGTCACGAGCAGCGCGACCAGATAGGCAAGCCCGCAGGCGATGAAGAAAGGCTCATAGCTGCCGACCCGGTCGAGCAGCAGGCCGAGCGACTTCGACGCGATGAACCCGCCCGCGGCGCCCGCGAACCCGCCTAGCCCGATTAGCGTCCCCTGCGCATAGCGCGGGAACAGGTCGCCGGGCAGCGCGAACAGGTTGGTCGAGAACCCCTGATGCGCCGCGCACGCCAGCCCGATAAAGCCGACCGCGATCCAGATGTCGCTCGCCTGCGCCGCGAACATCACCGGCAGCGCGAACAGCGCGCACACGAACATCGCCCGCTTGCGCGCCCGCCCGGTCGCGACCCCGCGCTTCAGCAGGTGCGACGAATACCATCCCCCCGCCACCGCGCCGATATCCGCCAGCATGTAGATCGCGACCAGCGGCGGCCCGAAATTCTTGAGGTCGTAGCCGTAGCGAGTGTGGAAGAAGTCGGGCAGCCAGAACAGGAAGGTCCACCACACCGGATCGATCAGGAACCGTCCTGCCATGTACGCCCAGGTCTCGCGGTGGCGCAGCACGCGGGCGAAGCCGGCACGGCCGACATCCTCCTGCGGCTCGACGTCGATATAGGCGCGCTCCTCCGCGGTGATGCGGGCGTGATCGCCGGGCTTGCGGTAATAGCGCCACCACGCCACCAGCCAGATCAGGTTGAACGCGCCCGTCACCAGGAACGCCCAGCGCCAGTCGAGCAGCAACCCCGCGACCAGGAACGAGACCAGCAACGGCGTGACGATCGCGCCGACATTGGCGCCAGCGTTGAAGATCCCGATCGCCAGCGCGCGTTCCCTTTTCGGGAACCACTGCGACGCCGCCGCCAGCGCGGACGGATAGGTTCCCGCCTCGCCCAGCGCCAGCGGGATGCGCGCGATCGCGAACCCGGTGGTCGTCGTCGCCAGCACCTGCGCGAAATGGCCGATCGTCCAGATCCCCATCGCCAGCATATAGCCGAGCCGTGGCCCGATCCGGTCAATCAGCCAGCCAAACGCCAGGAACCCCAGGCCGTAGCAGACCTGGAAATACCCGGTGACATCGCCGTACCCGGAATTGGTCCAGCCATAGAGCGCGGTCAGCTGCGGCTTCAGCACCCCCAGCACCAGCCGGTCGATATACGACAGCACGACCGCGGCGAACAGCAACCCGCATATCACCCAGCGGACGCGACCACGCGGCTTGGCGATCGCCTCAATCGCGGCTTCTCCCCCGGCGTGGACGGCGTCGTTGGCGTTCACCAGCTGAACAACGTGCCGTCTTCGAGCCGGTTAACCGGCAGGAAGGCGCGCTTATATTCATACCCCTTGGCGAGTTCCTCGTCGATATCGACGCCCAGCCCCGGCGCGTCGCCCGGATGCATCATGCCGTCTTCGAAGGTGTAGGCATGCGGGAAGACCGCGTCGGTTTCCGCAGTATGCGGCATGTGCTCCTGGATGCCGAAGTTCGGAACCGACAGGCCGAAATGCAGCGCGGCTGCCATGCATACCGGCGACAGGTCGGTCGCGCCGTGGCAACCGGTCCGGACCTGATGAAGATCGGCGAGCCCCGCGATCCGGCGCAGATGCGTCAGGCCGCCCGCATGGACGATGGTCGCACGGATGTAATCGATCGATTGGTTCTGGATCAGGTCCTTGGCGTCCCAGATCGAATTGAACACCTCGCCCACCGCGATCGGCGTGGTCGTATGCTGGCGGATCAGGCGGAACGCATCCTGGTTCTCGGCGGGGGTCGGATCCTCCATCCAGAACAAGCGGTACGGCTCCAGGTCCTTGCCGAGCCGCCCCGCCTCGATCGGCGTCAGCCGGTGGTGGACGTCATGCAGCAGGTGCACATCCCAGCCGAGCGCCTCGCGCGCCGCCTTGAACAGTTCGGGGACGACCCGCAGATATTTTTCGGTCGACCACACGCTCTCGCTCGGCAGGTCGCCATCGGCCGGCTCATAGCGCTTGCCGTGTTTCGCCACGCCGTAGGTCGAGGCAAGCCCCGGCACACCGCATTGCAGCCGGATCGCCTTGTAGCCCTTGGCCTGTTCGGCCAGTGCCACCGCGATCGTGTCCGCGATCGTCGTGCCGTTCGCATGCGCATAGACCATGCACGCCTCGCGGCTGGCCCCGCCGAGCAGCTGGTACACCGGCAGGCCCGCGATCTTGCCCTTGATATCCCACAGCGCGGTGTCGACCGCGGCGATCGCCGACATCGTCACCGGACCGCGCCGCCAATACGCGCCCTTGTAGAGATACTGCCAGATATCCTCGATCCGGTGCGCATCGCGACCGATCAGGCAGGGCACGACATGGTCGGCCAGGTAGCTCGCAACGCTCAGTTCGCGGCCGTTCAGCGTGGCGTCGCCGACCCCGGTGGTGCCGTCGTCGCATTCGATCTTCAGGGTGACGAAGTTGCGCCCCGGGCAGGTGACGATGACGCGGGCATTGACGATCTTCGGCATCAGGCGATCTCCAGCATCGCGGTCTTGAGGTTGGCGGAATCAGGCCCGGCCATGATGTGGAACTGACCCGACTCGACCACCTCGCGCATGTCGATGTCCCACAAAGCGAACGCATCCGGCCCCAGCGTGAAGCGCACCGTCCGCCGCTCGCCCGCCGCCAACGTGACGCGCTCGAACCCCTTCAGCTCCAGCACCGGCCGCGCCACCGACGCGACCAAGTCGTGGACGTAGAGCTGCACCACCTCGTCCCCGGTCCGCGCGCCGATATTGGCGACATCCACCTCGACAGTGACCGAGCCCGCACGACCGATCGTCGCAGCGGACAGCCGCGGCGTGCCGATCTCGAACTTGGTGTAGCTGAGCCCATGCCCGAACGGGAACAACGGCGTCACCTCGGAGAACAGATACCCGCGCTGCGTCGATGGCTTGCGGTTGTAATAGAACGGCACCTGCCCGACTTCGCGGACCACCGTGACCGGCAACTTTGCCCCCGGATTGATCCGCCCGAACAGCGCCTCCGCCATCGCGGTGCCGCCTTCCTGCCCCGGATACCAGCACTCCAGGATCGCGTTGGCGTGCGCCACGACGTTAGGCCAGCTCGGCGGACGGCCGTTGATCGCGGCGACGACGATCGGCTTGCCGAGCGCCTTCAACGCATCGAACAGCGCGTTCTGCTCGCCCAGCAGGTCCAGCGTGGTGCGGTCACCGAGATGGTTCCTGGCGAATCCCTCGCGGCTGGTCTGCTCGGTATCGCCAATCGCGAGGATGATCGTGTCGGCACCGCGCGCCGCCTCGACCGCCTCGGCGATCAGCGTCCGGTTGCGCGCTGGATCACCCAGCAACACTTCGTCCGCCGACCGATCCTCGCTCTGGGTGATGAATACCCCCTGCGCATGGACGATTTCCGCCGCACTGCCGACCAGCGCCCGCACACCCTCCAGCAACGACACCGTCTGCCGCGGCGGTGCCGAATAGCCGCCAAGTCGCGCGACCGCCGCATTGGGGCCGATCACCGCGATCTTGCCCTTGGCGGTCAGCGGCAAAATGCCGTCGTTGGTCAGCAGGCACATCGATTTTCGCGCCGCGTCCAGCGCCAGCGCGCGCGCCTCGGCATTGCCCGTCAGCCGCTCGGCAACCCGCGCGTCGACCATCGGCTGTTCGAACAGCCCAGCGTGGAATTTCAGCGCCAGGATCCGGGCGCAGGCCGCATCGACCGCTGCCACGGGTACCGTCCCGGCGCGAACCTGCGCCGGCAGCGTGCGATACGCGATGCCATCGGGCAACGCGCTGTCGACGCCTGCGGTTAGCGCCATCCGCGCCGCCTCGCTCCGGTCGCGCGCGACATGGTGGATCGTCTCTAGCTCCTCGATCGCGCCGTAATCGCTGACGACCGCGCCCTTGAACCCCCATTCCCCCCGCAGCACGCCCCCCAGCAGCCAGTGATTGGCGTGGCTCGGCACGCCGTCGATCTCGTTGTACGACGGCATCACCGCGCCGATCCCGGTCCGCGTCACCACCGCGCGGAACGGCGGGAAGAAGCTTTCGCGCAGTTCGCGTTCTCCGATCGGCGCAGGCCCGATATTGTTACCCGCCTGTGGCTGGCCGTGCCCGGTCATGTGCTTCAGCGTCGCGAACACTTTCCCCGGCTGCAGCGTCCCGCTGTCGCCCTGCAGCCCCTCGACCGCGGCGACACCCATCTCGCCGCACAGATAGGGGTCCTCGCCAAACGTCTCCTCGATCCGGCCCCAGCGCGGATCGCGCGCGATGTCGACGACCGGCGACAGCGCCAGGTGGCTGCCATGCGCGCGCACCTCGCGACCGATCACCGCCTGCCCCCGCCGCATCAGTTCGCGGTCGAACGTCCCCGCCATCCCGATCGCCTGCGGAAACATCGTCGCGTCCGGCGCCATATAGCCGTGCAGCGACTCCTCGTGGAAGATCACCGGGATGCCCAGCCGGGTCTGGTCGCGCGCCCAGCGCTGCACCGCGTTGACGAACGCGATCGTCGATGCCGTACCGCGGAACCGTGCACCGGTCCCGCCGGCGACCGCCGCAACGGATGGTCCGCCACGCAGGTCCGATGGCCGTGTCACCTGGCCGAAGCTCGCCGGATAGGCCGCGCTCGCCTTGGCCGGATCGAACTCGGTGCCCCCGGTGCGCATGACATCCGCCTTGGTACCCCATAGCGATATCGTCTGCGCGACCTTCTCCTCCAGCGTCATCCGCGCCATCAGGTCGCGGACCCGCAGGTCGACCGGCGCAGCAGGATCGCGGTAGATTTCGCGCGGCGTTGCGGCGTGGACGACGCCGGGGGTCAGGGCTGCGACCGACGCCGTGCCAAGCCAGCGCAGCAGGCCGCGCCGCGTCGTCGCGATACGATCGTGTGAAATACCCGGCACCCAATTCTCCAATCGTAGCGCGGCATTGCTGTCGATGCCGTCGTCGTGATAGCGATACCATGTTGGACAAAGGGTCGCGATGTCAATGCGAACCCATGGGAGACGATGATGATGCGGGCATTGGTTCGGCTATGGCTGGCGGCGATGATGCTGGTCCTGTCGCCCACGATCGCGCAGGCCGAGGACGGCTATGATCTGTGGATGCGATACCGCTCGGTCGGCACCAACCTTGGCTTCGTCACAATTGACGCCCGTGGCACCACCCCGACACTGACCGTGGCCGCCGCCGAACTGCGCCGCGGTATCGCCGGCCTGTCCGCCCCCGCTGGGGTAGCGCAGACCGCGACTCCCGCCATCGTGCTCGTCACCGCCGCAGACCGCGACGTCACCGCGCTGCATCTGCCGACCGCGCCGCTGGGCGACGAGGGCTATCTGATCCGCAGCGTCACGCTGAAGGGCCGCCCAGTTACGCTGGTGACCGCCAACAGCGATCGCGGTGTGCTGTACGGCAGCTTCGCGCTGCTGCGCCATCTCCAGACCGGCGGCAGTCTCGATCGCGTCGATCTGTCCTCGACGCCCCGCATAAAACTGCGCGTGCTGAACCATTGGGACAATCTCGATGGCGTGGTCGAGCGTGGCTATGCCGGCCAGTCGCTCTGGGACTGGTGGACCCTCCCCGATTTTCACGACCCGCGCTACACCGATTACGCGCGCGCCAACGCCTCGATCGGCATCAACGGCACCGTCCTCAACAACGTCAACGCCAAGGCCGACAGCCTGACCGCGCCGTACATCGCGAAGGCGGCCGCACTCGCCGACGTGTTCCGGCCGTACGGGATCAAGGTCTATCTGTCCGCGCGCTTCTCCGCACCGATCGAGCTGGGCGGATTGAAGACCGCCGACCCGCTCGACCCCGCCGTCGCGGCGTGGTGGAAGGCCAAGTCCGACGAAATCTACCGCGCGATCCCTGACTTCGGCGGCTTCCTCGTCAAGGCCAACAGCGAGGGCCAGCCCGGCCCGCGCGACTATCACCGCAGCCATGCCGATGGCGCCAACATGCTGGCCGCCGCGGTCCGACCGCACGGCGGCATCGTGATGTGGCGCGCATTCGTCTACGCCGAGACTGATCCCGAAGACCGCGCGAAACAGGCCTATACCGAGTTCAAGCCGCTCGACGGCAAGTTCGCATCGAACGTCATCGTCCAGGTCAAAAACGGCGCGATCGACTTCCAGCCGCGCGAACCGTTCCATCCGCTGTTCGGCGCGATGCCGAAGACGCCGCTGATGATCGAATTCCAGATCACCAAGGAATATCTCGGCTTCGCGACGCACCTCGCCTATCTCGGCCCGCTGTTCGCCGAGACGCTGGAATCGGACACGATGGCGAAAGGGCCAGGATCGACCGTCGCTAAACAGCTGTCGGGGATGGCGGGCGTCGCCAACATCGGCCGCGACCGCGACTGGGCGGGCTCCACCTTCAACCAGGCGAACTGGTACGCGTTCGGGCGGATGGCGTGGGACCCGACGCTCGATCCCGACGCGGTCGCGCGCGAATGGGCGGCAATGACGTTCTCGCCCGCACTGGTCGCCCCCGTCGTCGCGATGATGAGCGGCTCGCGCGAAGCGGTCGTTGACTACATGACCCCCCTCGGCCTCGCACACGTCATGGCGACCGGCCATCACTACGGCCCCGGCCCCTGGGTCGCCGACCTGAAGCGCCCCGAATGGAACCCGGTCTATTATCACAAGGCCGACAAGGCCGGCATCGGCTTCGACCGCACCGTGACGGGCAGCAACGCGATCGCGCAATACGCCCCGCCGGTCGCACGCCGCCTGACCGACCCCGCTACGACGCCCGAGCGCGAGCTGTTGTGGTTCCATCACGTCCCCTGGACCCGACCGATGGCATCGGGCCGAACGTTGTGGGCCGAGCTCGTCCATCATTACGATTCCGGCATCGGCTACGTCGCCGGGATGCGCCGCCAATGGGACGCACTCCGCCCGCAGGTCGATGCCGAGCGCTGGCAGAAGACCGCGACCTACCTCGCGGTGCAGGAGCGCGAGGCGAGCTGGTGGCGCGATGCGAGCCTCGCCTACTGGATGTCGATCAACGGCCTGTCGCTACCGACCGGGGCGGCACCCCCCGCCCACGACCTCGCCTGGTACGAAGCGCAACGCTTTCCCCACGCACCCGGCAACCCGCAATGACGCAGCACAAGGGCACACACATGATCAAATGGCTCCCGACCGCTCTGGCCGTCTCCGCCCTCACGGTAGCAGGCGCCGACGCGCGCGAAACAAGGCGCGCGCCGCACTGGATCGGCAGCTGGGGATCGTCGCAGATGGTGGTCGAGGGCGACAACGCGCTGCCCGCCGACCGCGCCGCGGCGATCACGCTGCGGCAGGTCGTGCGGCTGTCGGCGGGCGGCGAGCAGGTCCGGGTGCGCCTGTCTAACGCGTTCGGCACGCGTCCGCTTGCGATCGGCGCCGGCCATGTCGCGCATGCCATCGCGCTGGGTACGCCTAAAATCGACCGCGGGGTCAGCCTGACCTTTGCAGGGCGGCCCGGCGCGGTGATCCCGGCCGGTGCGGAGATCTATTCGGACCCCGTCGCGCTGACCGCCGCCCCCGGCTCCGATCTCGCAATCACCTTGTACCTGCCCGACGCCGCCGCCCCGCAGACCGGCCATCCCGGATCGCGCGCGACCAGCTTCACGCTGGCGGGCGATCATGTCGCCGACCCAGACCTGACCGGCGCAGCGACGACCACGCACTGGTACGCGCTCGCCGATGTCGAGGTCGCCGGCAGCGCTAACGCCGGCACCATCGTCACGATCGGCGACTCGATCACCGATGGCTACGGGGTCAAGCCCGAGCGCAACACGCGCTGGCCCGACATCCTCGCCGCGCGCCTCCGCGCCACCACCGCCACGCGCGCGATCGGTGTCGTCAACGCCGGGATCGGCGGCAATCGCATGCTGCTCGACGGGCTCGGCCCCAACCTCGTCGCGCGGTTCGACCGCGACGTGATCGCGCGCAGCGGCGTGCGCTGGGCGATCATGCTCGAAGGCGTCAACGATCTGGGCGTCCTCACCCGCGAGGCGCCCGCCACGCCAGCCCAACATGCCGCCATCGTCGCGCAGGTCACCGCCGGCTACGCGCAGGTCGTCGCCCGCGCGCACGCGCACGGCATCAAGGTGATCGGCGGCACCGTGATGCCGTTCGGCGGTAACACCTATTACCACCCCGGCGCCGAGACCGAAGCCGACCGCCAAGCGATCAACGCGTTCATCCGCGGATCGGGCGTGTTCGACGCCGTGATCGATTTCGACCGCCTCATGCGCGACCCCGCCCACCCAGACCGACTGCCGCCCGCCTATGATTCCGGCGACCACCTCCATCCATCGGAGGCAGGCTACAGCGTGATGGGCAACGCGATACCGCTGTCGCTGTTCGGGGGAGCAGCACAGCCGGTCTTCGGGGCATCAGCCCCGGTGCCGGTCGTACCCCGGGCAGATTCACGCCCAGCGATCGCCTTCACCTTCGACGACATCCCCGCCCACGGCCCGCTCACGCCCGGCCAGACCCGCGTCGACGTGATCCACGGCATCACCGCCGCACTCGCCGCCGCGAAGGCACCGGCATTCGGCTTCTTCAACGCCGGCTTCGGGCTCGACACGCCGGACGATTCCGCGCGCGCGATCGCCGCCTGGCGCGCCGCCGGGCTGCCGCTCGGCAACCACAGCTACTCGCACGGCAATCTCGATACCGTCGGCGCCACCGCCTTCGCCGCCGATGTCGCCCGCAACGAAGCCCCGCTCGCCGTCGCGGCGAAGGGCACCGACTGGCACTGGTTCCGCTATCCCTTCCTGTCGGAGGGCAGCACACCCCTAGTGCGCGACGCGGAACGCGCGTCGTTGAAGGCGGCCGGCTACCGCGTCGCGGCCGTCACGATGAGCTTCGACGACTTCAAATGGAACGCGCCCTACGCCGCGTGCGCGGCCAAGCGCGACACCGTGGCAATCACGCAACTCGAGACCAGCTTCCTCGCTGACGCCCGCAGCGCGGCTCTCGCATCACGTGCCCGCGCCAAGGCGCAGCTTGGCCGCGACGTCCCCTATATCCTGCTGATGCACGTCGGATCGTTCGACGCACACATGATGCCCCGGCTGCTCGATCTATACCGCTCGATGGGCTTCCGCTTCGTGACGCTGCAGCAAGCCGAGGCCGATCCCTATTACGCCGCCGCGATCGACCTCGCGCAGCCCGGCCCGACGCCGTCGCTGGCCGGGCCACCCGCCGTCTCCGCACGCAACGGCCCCGCCCCCGTCTCCTGCGGCTGAGTGCAAAAAAAAGGGGCGCCGCGGATGATCCGCTGCCCCCTTTTCGTAGGCGACAGGCGGCCGGCGATCAGCCAGCCATGTCCTCCAGCTCACGACCCGCGGTCTCGTTGACGAGCGCCTTCACGAAGAAGAACGACAGCAACGCGAAGAACGCATAGCCCGCATAGGTGACCGCCAGACCCGGCGACACCGCCAGCGCCGGGAAGCTGACCGAGATCGCCGCGTTGGCGATCCACTGCGCGAACCCGGCGACCGCAAGCCCCGATCCGCGGATCTGGTTCGGGAACATCTCGCCCAGCATCACCCACATCACCGGGCCCCAGCTGGCGTTGAAGAAGATCACGTACAGATTGGCCGAGACCAGCGCGATCAGGCCGTTATGCCCGGGCAGCGACACCGCGCCATCCACACCCGTCACCGCGGTCGAGAACGCATAGGCGACGACCGCCAGCGTTACCGCCATGCCGGCCGAACCGACCAGCAGCAGCGGCTTCCGGCCGATCTTGTCGACGGTCGCGATCGTGAACAGGCACGCCGCGATCGACAGCACGCCCGACAGGATGTTGATCTGCAGCGCGTTGTCCTCGGTGAAGCCGACCGCTTCCCACAACACCGCGCCGTAATAGAACACGACGTTGATGCCGACGAGCTGCTGGAACACGGCCAGGCCGATGCCCGCCCACAGGATCGGGCGAATCTTGCCGGTGGTCTTGTCGACCAGATCGCTCAGCTTGGGCTTGTGGTGATCGGCGGCCAACGAGTTGCGGATCTCGACGACTTTGCGATCGGCCTCGGCACCGCCGAACAGCTTCGTCAGCACCGTGCGCGCCTCTTCGTCGCGACCCTTCGCGACCAGGAAGCGCGGGCTCTCCGGGATCGTCAGCAGCGCGAGGAAGTAGATCGCCGCGGGAATCGCCTGCAGCCAGAACATCCAGCGCCAGGCCGCATAGCCCAGCCAGAAATCGGCCGTCGAACCACCGGCGTACCGCGCCAGCGCGAAGTTCGCGACGAATGCACCGGTGAGCCCCGAGATGATCATCACCTGCTGCACGCTCGACAGTCGCCCGCGGATCGATGCCGGGGTGACTTCGGAGATATAGACCGGCGAGATCACGCTCGCCGCGCCGACGCCGAGCCCGCCGATGATGCGCGCGAAGATGAAGATCGCCGAGCCCGTCGCCGCACCCGCCAGCAATGCGCTGAACAGGAACAGCCCCGCCGCGATCATCATCACGTTGCGGCGCCCGATCGCGTCGGCCAGTCGCCCGGCGGTGAAAGCACCCACGGCCGAGCCGACCAGGATGGCGCCGACGTTGACGCCGATGCCGAGCCGCCCGAGCCCGAATGCGGCCTCCAGCCCTTTCTGCGTGCCGTTGATCACGCCCGAATCATAGCCGAACATGAAGCCGCCGATCGTCGCCACCACGACGATCGCCGCGATGAAGCCGTGGTTTACCGACCCGCCCCCAGTTGTGCGTGTATCCGTCATCGTCCCTCTCCCCTGCCGTTATATCGGCCTATTGGTGCGTTACTGTAGAAACCTAGTGATTGTGTCGCGGAGTCTTAGCCGCAATCCCGCGATACTTCACCGCGAAATCCAGCACCGCGCCATCGGACAGCTGCCCGGTCTTTTCGCGGTACAGTTCTTCCCACGGCGTGTTGCTCGCCGGAATCGGCGGTGGCGGACCATCGCGTCGCCGCGCGATCTCGTCCGCGTCGACCAGCGCGTCGCAGCGGCCGGCCTTCAGGTCGATGCGGATCACGTCGCCGGTGCGCAACCACGACAAGCCGCCGCCGACCGCGCTCTCGGGGCTGGCGTTCAGGATCGACGGGCTGTCCGACGTTCCCGACTGCCGCCCGTCGCCCAAAGTCGGCAACGTCATGATGCCGCGCTGGATCAGATGATCGGGCGGCTGCATGTTGACGACCTCGGCCGAACCCGGCCAGCCGATCGGCCCGGCGCCGCGGATCACCAGGATACAGCCCTCGTCGATATCGAGCGCGGGATCGTTGATTCGGTGGTGGTAGTCGTCCGATCCCTCGAACACGATCGCCCGCGCCTCGAACACGTCCTCGGCGCCAGGGTGCTGCAGATACCGGTCGCGGAACGCCGGCGAGATCACGCTGGTCTTCATGATCGCGACGTCGAACAGATTGCCCGACAGCACCAGGAACCCGGCCTGCTCTTTCAGCGGCGTATCGAACGCGCGGATCACCTCGCGGTCGGTGGCGACGCGCCCGGTGATGTTCTCGGCAAGCGTGTGCCCCGTCACCGTCAGGCAATCGCCATCGAGCTTGCCCGCGCCCAGCAGTTCGCTCAGCACGGCGGGCACGCCGCCCGCGCGGTGGAACCGTTCGCCCAGAAACCGCCCCGCTGGCTGCACATCGACCAGCAGCGGCAGGTCGTAACCGATCTCGGACCAGTCCGCCGCGGTGATCTCGATGCCGGCATGCTTCGCCATCGCGTGGATATGCGGCTGCGCGTTCGACGACCCGCCGATCGCGGTGACGACGCGGATCGCGTTGAGGAAGCTTTCGCGGGTCAGGATATTCGAGGGGCGCAAATCCTCATACGCCATGTCGACGATGCGGCGCCCGGTCTCGTACGCGAACTGCCCGCGCTCGCGGTACGGTGCGGGAATGGCCGCGCAGCCGGGCAGCGACAGGCCCAGCGTCTCGGCGACTGCGTTCATCGTCGATGCGGTGCCCATCGTGTTGCAGTGCCCGGCCGACGGCGCGCTGTCGGTCGCGCGCTGCAGGAATTCCTCCTCGTCGATCTCGCCCGCCGCCAGCTTCCGCCGCGAGCGCCAGATCACGGTACCCGATCCGACCAGCTCGCCGTCATGCCAGCCGTCGAGCATCGGCCCGCCCGACAGCACGATCGCGGGAATATCGACCGTTGATGCCGCCATGATCCCGGACGGCGTCGTCTTGTCGCACCCGGTGGTCAATACGACCGCGTCGATCGGATAGCCGTACAGCGTCTCGACCAGCCCCAGATACGCCAGGTTGCGATCGAGCGCCGCGGTCGGCCGGCGGCAATTCTCGAAGATCGGATGAACCGGAAACTCCATCGGGATCCCGCCCGCATCGCGGATCCCGTCGCGCACCCGCCGGGCGAGATCGATATGGATGCGGTTGCAGGGGGATAGGTCGCTGCCGGTCTGCGCGATGCCGATGATCGGCCGTCCCGATCGCAGCTCGGCCGGAGTCAGCCCGTAATTCATGAACCGTTCGAGGTAGAGCGCGGTCATGTCGGACCGCGACGGATCGGCGAACCAGTCGCGGGAACGGAAGGGGCGAACCGGTTGACGCTGCACGCGAAACTCTCCTGGCAGGCTCATGACGGATGATCGGCCTACGCTTTAGGTGTTATCGCTACCATCTATATCGGTCGCGTCAAGCGCGTCAGTCGGTAGGACGCCGCCGCGGCGCCGCGTCCGACTGGCGGCGGATCAGCGTGTAGTCGAGCAATCGATGTCGTTCGGACAGGTCGACGCCCTTGGGCCGGCGGATCGCCGCGACCAGCATCTGGACGGCTTCACGCGACATGTCGGCGATCGGCTGGTGGATGGTGGTCAGTTCGGGCCAGATCGCGGTCGACAGCGTGGTATCGTCGAACCCACAGACCGTCAGGTCGCCTGGCACGTCGAGCCCGCGGCGGTGCGCGACCGCGACGGTGGCCGCGGCCATGTCGTCGTTGGACGAGAAGATCGCGGTCGGCGGGTCCGACAACGCCAGCAGCTGCTCCGCCGCGTCGAGGCCCGACCGATAGGTATAGAGACCGTTCGTGATCAGCGCGTCGTCGACGCCGATCCCCAATTCCTGCAACGCCGCGGCATAGCCCTCGAGCCGTCGTGCACTGGCGGACAGATTGGGATTGCCGGTGATGAAGCCGATCCGTCGATGACCGAGCGCCATGATATGCCGGGTCATCGTCAGCGCGGCCTCGCGGTCATCGATCCGGATCGCCAGGATGTCCTCGGACGGCAACCCGCTGGCCACCGAGACGGTCGGTATGTCGGCAGCCTCGAGCAGGTCGAGCACCGCGCTCGCTTCGCACAGCGGCGGCGGCAGGACGATGCCGTCGATCCCGCCCGCGATCAGGTGTTTCGTGACCTCGATCTCGTGCTCGCCCAGTTCGCATTTCTCGACGATGATCTGGACGTCGCTGCGCGCGGCCTGGTCCAGGCTGCCGAGCAGGAACTCGCTAAGGAAACCAGCACTCGGATTGCTGTAGAGCAGGCCGATACGAATCTGGCCAGCACCCGCCAGGCTCCGCGCGGCCGAGTTGGGCGCGTAGCTCAGCGTCGAGATCGCGGTGTTGACGAGTTCGCGCGTTGCCGGGCGAACGTTGCTCTCGCCGTTGATCACGCGCGACACGGTCATCGGCGAAACCCCGGCAAGCCGCGCGACGTCGCTGATCGTCGGGGCACTGCCGGCACGGCGGGAGGTTTTGATGGCGGTAGTCGAGGACGCACTCATATCTGGTGACGTTAGCGTAACCGCGATGATCGGCAAGCCCCAGAGACTTTCGAGCAGTTATTCGTATCCGCACGCAACAGTTTCCGGAGCAAGGAAACGGCCATTGCAACTTCGCAGCGAAAAGGCGTGGTGTTGGTCTGCGATAGCGCTATCGTAGAGTGCGACCGGTAAAGCCGGCGCCGACCTTAGGGGAGAGACGCATGCGCATCGAAGATACCAACCGTCGCGACATATTGCTGGCGATGGGCGCCGGACTGGTCGCCTTGAACACCGGCACCGCCTCGGCGCAGGCCCCCGCACAATCCGGCCCGCAGCGGAAACTTGGATATGCGATCGTCGGTCTCGGCAGCTATGCGACCCGCCAGATCATGCCGCAGTTCGCGAACTGCGCGCATTCGCGGCTGGTCGCCCTGGTCAGCGGCACCCCCGAGAAGCTCGCGCGATACGGTGCCGAATACGCCATTCCCGAGCGAAACCGGTACAGTTATGCCGATTTCGACAAGATCCGCGACAATCCCGACATCGACATCGTCTATGTCGTGCTGCCCAACAGTCTCCACGCCGAATATGTCGTCCGCGCCGCACAGGCGGGAAAGCACGTGATGTGCGAGAAACCGATGGCCACCAGCGTCGCCGAAGCGCGGACGATGATCGCCGCCTGCCACAAGGCAAAGCGACTGTTGATGATCGGATACCGCTCGCGCTTCGAACCCTACAACCGCCTCGCGATCGAACTGGCTCGCGGCGGCCATGTCGGACCGACGCGGATCATCACCGCCGAGCACGGCTTCGATGCACAACCGAACCAGTGGCGGCTGGACAAGCCGATGTCGGGCGGTGGATCGCTGATGGACATCGGCATCTACAGCCTCAATGCCGCACGCTATCTGGCCGGCGAGGAACCGGTGCAGGTCAGCGCGATCGAATCGACCGATCGCAGCGATCCGCGCTTCCGCACCGTCGAGGACCGCATCGACTTCATGCTGCGCTTCCCGTCCGGGATCATCGCGAACTGCGTGTCTAGCTACAGCTCGAACCATAATGGCTACCGGGTGATCGGCACCAAGGGGTATATCGATATGGAACCCGCCACCCCCTATGAGGGCCAGCGCATGACGATCCGCAAGGACGGCCAGACCACACCGCGGGTGTTGCCGGCGCCGCTGGCGAACCAGTTCGTCGGGCAGCTCGACCATCTGTCGGACTGCATCAAGGCCGGTCGCACCCCGATCGTCCCCGGTGAGGAGGGACTTGCCGACATGCGCGTCATCGAAGCGATCTACCGTGCCGCGCGCGAAGGCCGCACCGTTACGCTGGCCGCCGCATGACCGCCCCCCTCTCCCGCCGCCAGATCCTAACCGCGGCCGCCGCGCTTCCCGTGGCAGCAGCAACCCGTGCGGCGGTGCCCGCGCGGCGCCGCGTTGGCGGCATCCAGCGGCTCGATCCGGCGCTCGATGCGATCATCGACGCGACCGCACCCGTCGAGGTCCTCGGCGAAGGCTATCGCTGGGCAGAGGGTCCGGTCTGGGTCCGCCGCAAGAACTGGCTGCTGTTCAGCGATGTCCCCGGCAACACGATGTGGCGATGGCGCCCCGACCAGGGCATCGACGTGTTCATGCGGCCCTCGGGGCTGGAAGGCCCGATCCCCGACGCCTTCAACGAAGCCGGCGCCAATGCGCTGGCGATCGACCCGGCCGGGCGGCTGGTGATGGCGGACAGCGGCAACCGTGCGATCGCCCGCGTCGATCTGGATACGCGGCGCAAGACCATCCTGGTCGGTCGCTATCATGGCAAGCGGTTCAACAGCCCGAACACGGTCATCGTCTCGCGCAACGGCACGATCTATTTCACCGATCCGCCTTATGGCCTGAAGGACCAGGATCATTCGCCGCTGCGCGAGCTCGATTTCCAGGGCGTTTACCGGCTCGATCCCGACGGCACGCTCGCGCTGCTCGACGGCACGCATCGCCGACCCAACGGCGTCGCGCTGTCGCCGGACGAGCGCACGCTGTATCTGGCGCTGTCTGACGAAACCCGCCCTGAAGTCCTCGCCTATCCGCTCGACGCCCGCGGCGCCGTCGGCAAACCTCGCCTGTTCAGCGACATGCGCGCGCAGCAGAAGGCGGGCGGTTCGGGGCTGCCCGATGGCATGGTCACCGACCGCGCCGGCCGAGTCTTCGTGGCTGGCCCCGGCGGCGTCCACGTGCTCACGCCCGCAGGTCGCTTGCTTGGCATCATCTCGACCGGCCAGACGATCGCCAATTGTTGTTTCGGCGGTGCGGATGGCGCAACGTTGTTCCTGACCTCGCACGATATGCTCGCCTGCGTGAAGACGCGCACGAGCGGCCTGCTACGCTGAACCCGAACGACCGATTTCTTCGAACCATCAGGAGGCTTTCATGGGCGTCACAGGGATAGGCGGCTTCTTCTTCCGCGCGGCAAACCCGGACGCTATGCGCGACTGGTATGTCGAACATCTCGGCGTCGGGTCCGCGCCCTACGGGTCATGGGACACGCAGGCCGGCCCCAGCGTCTTCGCGCCGTTCGCAGCGGACACCGACCAACTTCCCGCCGGTCGGCAGTGGATGCTCAACCTGCGCGTCGACGATCTCGACGGACTGTGCGCGACGCTACGTTCGGCCGACATCGAAGTGACGACCAACGCCGAATGGGACATGCCGGGCGTCGGTCGCTTCGCACGCATTCACGATCCCGAAGGCAATCCGATCGAGCTATGGGAGCCCGATCAGGACTCCGATCAGGACGGGGATCAGCCCGAGGCGCAGTAACGGTCGAGAAACGCCTGATGCTGCGGAAGCTTCGCCACCGCTGCGGTAATATTGCGTTTGATATCGCCCAGCGCCCTGCCGAGCTGCTCCCGCGGCATGATCCGCGCCATCGGATGGTGCGCGCGCGGACGTAGCCCCTGCCCCAGCATGACCTGCAGCCATGAATCTGTACGGAACAGATCGTCCCCGCCCTGATAGGTCTGCGCTGCGTCCTCGAACAACGCGATTCTGGTCTGCAGGGCATCGGGAATCGTCATCTCGCGGCGCTCGCGCCAGAACGGCTCGTCGCGCTGGTTGAGATGATAGTGAAGGACGATGAAGTCGCGCACCGCCTCCAGTTCGCGGCGTGACTGATCATTGTAGCGGTCGACCACCGCCGCGCTGATCCCCTCGGACGGAAATTGCTGCATCAACCGCGTCAGCCCGGTCATGATCAGGTGCAGCGTGGTGGATTCGAGCGGCTCGACGAATCCGCCGGCCAGGCTCAGCGCGATGCAGTTCTTCTCCCACGCGCGCAGCCGACGCCCAGTGCGATAGCGGATTTTCCTGGGTTCGATCAGCACCTCACCCTCGACCTCACGCAGTAATTGCGCGCGCGCTTCGTCGTCCGACAGATGTGCGCTCGCGTAGATGAGGCCGTTGCCGACCCGGTGCTGCAACGGGATCTGCCACCTCCACCCCGCGCCGTGCGCAATCGCCCGCGTATAGGGGCGGGCCGGCGCGACCGCGGTGGTCTGCACCGCGAACGCGCTGTCGGTCGGAAGCCAATGGCCCCAATCCTCGAAGCCTACGTCGAGCGTCTTGCCGATCAGCAGTGCCGCGAAGCCGGTGCAATCGATGAACAGGTCGCCCTCGATCCGGGTGCCGGACTCGAGCACCAGCGCGCGGATATTGCCGCTTTCCGGATCCTGCTCGACCTTGGCGATCTTGCCCTCGACGCGCTTCAGCCCGTCGGCTTCCGCGCGCGTCCGGAGGAATCGCGCGTACAGGCTGGCGTCGAGATGATAGGCGTAATTGAGCTGCGATCGATCGTCGGTGGCGAACCGGCCCGCCTCGGCGGCCTGCAGTTCGAAGCAATAGTCGCCGATGTCGCCGGCATCGCCGCGGGCCTGCGCTTCCAGCCAGAAATGCTGGAAATCGCCCATCCAGGTCGACTTGCCGACGGTCCCGAACGAATGGACATAGCGGTCTCCGGGTCTCGTCCAGCCCTCGAACGCGATGCCGAGTTTGAAGCTTGCCTTGGTCGCGCGCATGAACTCCTGCTCGTCGACGCCGAGCAGGCCCTGGAACGCGCGCATCGTCGGGATCGTCGCCTCGCCGACGCCGATCGTGCCAATCTCCTCGGACTCGACTAATGTGATGTCGAGGATCATTCCCAGCTGTCTCGACAGCACCGCGGCTGCGAGCCAGCCCGCCGTCCCGCCGCCGGCGATCACCACCCGTTTCACCCCAGTCTCGGTCATAGGTCCTCCAGGATCAGCGATTGAGTCGACGCAGCAGGTTGGCGCGCAGGCCGCGCGCGCGCTGCGCATCCATCGGCGCGAGATCGCCGCGCGCAACCTCTGGCAAATGCGCCGTCGGCCGGTCGGGCGAACCGAACACGTAATACTCGAACATCGCGCGCCAGGCCTGCTTCTCGTGATCCGGCCGGTCGCGCAGGCTGAGCAGGCCGTGCAGCAGCGTATTCTGCGGCGTATCCATGAACCGCGGCGACGTGTTCCACCAATAGTTGATCATCGCATTGAACGGATCGAGCGCCTCGACCTGATGCCACCACAAAGCAGGGTAGATCAGCGCATCGCCGGGCTCCAGTTCCGCCACCTCGGCCGCAGCCAACGCATCGGCAAAACCCGGGTGGCGTGCGAAGTCGGGGGCGTCGAAATCGACCATCGAGACGACCTGCCCCGCGGGCGTCGGATCGAGCGGGCCCGGATAGAGGTTGGCGACCTGATCGGGTGGGAACAGCGTGAAGCGCCGGCGCCCGACCAGGGCGACCGCGATGTTGTTCGACATGTCGTAATGCGCCGACGCGATCGTCCGGTTGCCGATCCAGATGCTGACCAGCGGGGGATGCTCCACCAGTTCGGGATCGCCGAACAAAAGCGCGGCCTGCGCGCGGATACCGGGCAGATACTGATCGATGTCGGTGGAGCCGATATAGACGGCAGGCGCAGCAGGATCGTCCAGACTGGCGAGGATCTGGTCGAGATACGCCGAGAGCGAGCCGCGCTCGCGGACGAAATTGAGCGCGGTGCAATCGGCGTTGTAGCTGAAGCGGCCACCGATCGCGGGGTCGCCGAGATAGGCCGTCACGGGCCGGCCGCCGTCGAACTGCTTGAGCCAGGCGATCGCCGCATCGGCACCGCGATGCCCCTCGGCAACCAGCGGCACATCGCGCGCCAGACCGCGCAGGATCGCCGGGCGACCTTCCGCGATCAGCGCCGCGACGGGCAACGTCCGCGCGTCGGCCGCCTCGATCACGCGCGTACGGCGGGTAACCGTGGACATCGCGATCAGCCGTCCGCGGCCACAAGCGTCTGCTTGCGGGCAATCAGGTGCTGGATGTTGCCGAGCGACGCGGCGGCGAGAATCGCGAGACGGAGCACGCCCGAGCTGTGCAGCCGCTCGAGCGGCTCCCCGGTCAGCGCGGCGAGCCGTTCGATATCGACCACCAGCACGTCGGGCACGGTATAGCGGCGCTCCTCGCTGACATCGACGGTGAGCGTCACCGGCGCGAGCAGGCCGGCCTCATCGAGCGCCGCATACGCGGCCGACGCGGTCTCCAGCCCCTCGTACAGCAAGCGCAGCACGCCGGCGATGTGGTCGAGATACGGCGTATTGCCGCCATGTTCGAGGAACAGCGGCAGCCCGGTGTCATCGCCGACGCGCGGGTCGTCGATGTCGACATGCAGCATCGGTTCGCTGGCGTCATCCTCGTCGGATCGGACCATGCCGATCGAAAAGGGACCCCGCTGATGGCTGGCGGGGACATAGCGGCTCGTCCAATAGTCGCCCGAAAGATACAGGTTCTCGTCGCGGTCGAGCCCTAGCAGGGCATAGGCCTGCAGCCCCTCGTCCCGACGGCGAAAGATGATCGCGAATTCGCGCTGCAATTCTTCGAACTCTGCCGGAAACACCACCGCCTGGTTGGCGGAGTCGCCAAACGCGCCGCCCGCCCGCGGGCTGACGCGCAAGTCGGCGTGGTCGATATTGTTGATCTGTACGGGGGTCATCCGCTCCGGTCCTGGTTGGTCGTCAACTCTACCAGCGTGGTGGCGAGGGACAAGGCCGCCGCATATCGCGCGGCGGCCTTAGTTTTTCGGACCCGAGGTCCAGTCCGATGCTCAGCTTGATCAGAAGCGGTAGCGCGCGCCGAGATAGAAGCGCGGCTTGAGCTCCTGCACATAGACCAGGTTGGTTTCGGTGCGGGCGTACTGACGGAACGGTTCGCTCGTCAAATTGACCGCCTCGAGCGACAACGAGAAGTCCTGCGTGATGTCGTAGCTCAGGCTCGCATCCAGGGTACCGAAGGCCGCGGTGAACAACGGGTTGCGGTTGCCGCCCTGGTTCGTGGCGGCGAGATACTTGTCGCGCCAATTGTACGACACGCGGGCGGAGATACCGTGCTTGTCATAGATCGCGGTCAGGTTGGCGCTGTCGCCGAGGCCGGTCAACGCGAAGATGTTGACGTTCGGATCGGCATAGGGATCGACGTTCACGTCGCCGTTGACCTTCGTATACGACACCGCGAAGCCGAAGCCGGTGTCACCGAAGAAGTTGGTCCAGGCGACTTCGAACCCGTGGATCTTGCCTTCCTTGTTGTTGACCGGACCGCTGATCGCGAAGTTGACGAGCGGATCGTTGGCATCGCCGACCAGGTCGACCGCGAGCGCGAGCGGATTGTAGACCGCATCGTTGATTTCGCCCGTGGCAGGATCAAGCGCACCGCGGAACGCTGCGGTAGCCGCTGCCTGGTTTCCACCATTCTGCTGAAGCAGTGCGGTATAGGCGAACAGGTTACGGTCGGTCTGCGTGATCCCGTTGTTCCGCAGATAGGCCTGCGCGACACCCGACCGCGACCCCGCCGCGCCCGACCCAGGATCGCGGAGCCCGAACAGGTTCCCGTTGGTGATCTGGTTGCCGATGAAGTTGCGCACGTTCTTGTAGAAGAAGCCGGCCGAGACAAAGCTCGTAGGCTTGTAGTACCATTCCAACGACACATCGAAATTGTCGGATTCCAGCGGCAACAGCGACGGATCCTGCCGGGTTGCCGGCGCCGGAGCCGCACCGAGTGCGGTCGGACGGTTCGGCGCGTTGGCCGTTACGGACGCGAACAGATTGCCATAGTCCGCACGTGCCAGCGTCCGGCTGAACGAGGTGCGCGCCACCACGTTATTGAGCACTTCGACGTTGAAATCGAGCGACGGCAGCAGATTATTGTACTTCGACTTCACGACGACCGCACCACCGGCGGGTCCGCCGAGGACGGTGAAGTCGTTGTCCGACTGCCATGCAAGCGCGGTCGGAATCGACTGGAGGCTGAGCGACTTGACCCAGGTCTGTTCGTAGCGAACCCCGATCAGGACATTGGCCTTGCGTCCGCCGAGATCGCCGGCCCAGGCAAGCTGACCATAGGCCGCTAAGGTCTTCTCACCCACCGTATCGTCCGACGAACCCTGCAAGACGTCGGCCCGGCCCGGCACGTTCGCATAATAAGGCCCGAAGACGTTCAACAGGTCGACGGCATCGGCCCGGAATGCGACCAGCGCCGACCCGGTCGACGCCGGATCGTACTTGTCGAACTTGCAGGTCATGCAATAGGTTTTGACGAGGTCGCCCGCGAGCTTGCTGACAAGCCCGGTGTCGGTGATGCCCCAATCGCCCAACAGCTGCTGCGAGTTGAAACTGGCCGAGCGGGTCTTCGAATCGATGTAGTTGCTGCCGACCACGAAACGGCTGCCTTCGCCCAGATCCCAGCCCAGTTCGCCGTTGAACTGGTTGATCCTGGCTTCCTGCTTGGAGGTGATCCGGCGCGCGATCTGCGTGCCAAGATCGCCGAGATCCAGCTGGTTGTTGCAGTTGCCGCCGCGGCCGCCATTGGTTGCGGTGCAGTCGTTGATGGTTTCCGACTGCTGCGGGAACCCGCTACTGAAGTCGACCTTGTGGCTCGCGCGCACCGGTGCGCCGATCGAGATCGTCGTTGCCGACGTTCCGTTTGCATTATCCGGATTGGTCGTCGACTTCGAATGGTTCGCGTCGAGCTTCAGCGACAGCACGTCAGTGAAGTCCCATTTCACGTTGCCGCCGAACGAGTAGAGCTCGGTCTTGGTAGCGAACCGCTGCTGTTCGTAGCCCTTATCCGCAACCTTTGTCTCGGCGAGGACGATAGCGGTCTGCATCTGCTTGTTGTCGTCGAACGTGACGTCGCTGAACGGGCGCTGGAACCAGTTCGTCTGCTCGCTGCGCTCGTCGCTCAGCTTGTTGCGGGCGTACAGTCCGTCGATCGTGATCTCGAGCCGGTCGGTCGGCTTGAACTGCATATTGGCCTGGCCGTTGATACGCTCGCGGCGGTTCTCCGAGAACTGGTAGCGGCTGTCGTTCGGGATCTGCACATAGGGCGTCGTCGGACGGTTGGTGATCTTCGTCGCCGCCGTGATGTACGCGCCCGCGGTATTCAGGAAGTCCGCGACCGGCACGATGTTCCAATAGTTCGGATTGGACTGGACCGATGCCGATTCACGCAGCTGATAGCTGCCAAAGAGGTTGATGCCGAAGGTCTCGCTGGGATTCTTCCAGTTGATCAGACCGGACAGTTCGGGCGTGACCTTCTTCAGATTGGCCTCAGCCTTCTCGACCGAACTGTCATACAGCGCCTTCGCGCCGATCGAACCCGACAGGCCGGGCTCGCGAGAATCGAGCGGGCGGCGGGTGACGACATTGATTGCAGCGCCGATGCCGCCCGACGGAATGTTGGCGCGGCCGGTCTTGTAGACCTCCAGCGTGGCGACGCCTTCGGACGCCAGGTTCTGGAAGTCGAACGAGCGGCCCGTGCCGGTCGCGAACGCGTTGCCCGTGCTGGTATCGATGCTGGTCGACGCTAGCTGACGACCGTTCAGCGTCACCAGGTTGAAGCCACCGCTGAAGCCGCGGACCGCGACCTGCGAGCCTTCGCCGTTGGCGCGGGAGATCGACACGCCGGTGATACGCTGCAGCGATTCGGCCAGGTTGGTGTCGGGGAACTTGCCGATATCTTCGGCCGAGATGGCGTCGACGACGCCCGCCGATGTGCGCTTGATGTCGATCGCGCGATTAAGGCTGGCGCGGATGCCGGTAACGACGACGTCGTCATCCGTGGATGTCGTGGCCTGCGGATCCTGGCTCGCGATCGGCGCGCCGGTCGCGTCCGTGGCACCCGCCTGTGGGGTTGTGATCCCCGTGCCCTGAGCGACCTGTGCCGCAGCCAGACCCGGCGCGGACAGACACGTAACGATAGCGATGGCCGAAACCGAACGCGCAAGCGCCCCCGTAAAACTTTTCATAACACCCCTCCTCGCAAACGAACTCTTCGGCTCGTCTGTACGATTACGCACACCCTGATGAACTGTGCGATGGTAGGGCTACCATATACCGGGAGCATGTCAAACGGCTAAGACAGGAATGATTAGTTTTCGTTGGGAAAAAGTCCGAATCTATCGGGTCTTTGGGACAGCGTAGATGTCGGGTCTTGTGCTAAGTACAGTATAAGGACAGCGCCGCACACCTATTGTGCAGCACAGCAACCACACCCCGATCGCTGCGGCAAGTACGCAGATCGGGAAATCAGCCCATGTCCTCCAGCACCTTGTCGGGGCTCGCGGCAACCGCCCTGAACCGCTTCGCACTGGCCGACTGGAACGGTTTGGCGACCACCGTCGAAACGGTGCGGAAGTCGCCAACGGCATGCTCGGGCGTCAGCGTCAGCAGCAGATAGCCTTTGTGATCCTGATCGCAGAACTGGACCTCGTCGTTGGCGTCGGCGATGTACTGGCCGAAGCCGGGCAGCAACACGCCATAGGACGAGCTGGTGACCGCCGTCGTCCCGAACTCCGCGGCGACCAGATTGCCCGATGCGTCGTGCAGATCGTTGGCCCATGCAGCGTGGCTGTCGCCCGAGAGGACAATCGGACGCGACTTGGCGCGACGGAACGCAGCGTACAACCGTTCACGCGCGGGCGGATAGCCGTCCCAGCTGTCGAAGTTGAACGGCAGGCCGGCGCGGTACGATGCGAACCCCGCGACGAGCCGGTCCCGCCACATCGCCGGCAGCTTCGCCATCGTCGCAGCGTACTTTTCCGGACCCATCTGCTTTTCGAGGTCGGGGCCGGCGACCTTGGCCATCACGACCTGGTTGCCGAGCACCTGCCAAGGCCGGCCGGCTGCGACCGAACTGGCAAGCGTACGTTCGAGCCAGCCGAGTTGTGCGGGGCCTAGCAGTTCGCGGTCGGGCAGCGCACGTTCGGCCATCATCGGCGCATAATCGGCCGGCGCGATGCCCTCGCCCTTGCTGGCGACCTGCTTGCTGCGTGCAAGCAACCGCGTCTCGACCATCACGACGGTCGCGAGGTCGCCGAAATCGAAGCTGCGGTTGATCGCTTCCCAGGGCTGGCCGGGTTTCGGATCGCGGATCGGCATCCATTCGAAATAGGCCTGCATCGACGCCGCCTTGCGCGCCTTCCAGTCGCCTTCGGTCTTCGGGTCGTGGTTCTCGGCGCCGCCCATCCAGTCGTCGTTGGCGATTTCGTGGTCGTCCCACACGCAGATGAAGGCGGCGCGCGCGTGTGCGGCCTGCATGTCGACATCGCGCTTCACCTGCGCGTGTCGGGCGCGATAGTCGGCAAGGTTCAGAATTTCGTGAGGCGGATCGACGACGCGACCCGTCGCCTTGGCCAGTTCACCACCAAAGCCTTCGGGGCCGTATTCGTAGATATAGTCGCCAAGGTGGAGGACTGCGTCGAGGCGATCGAGACCGGCGATCGCATCATAGACGTTCAGGAAACCCGAGTAGACCTGGCACGACACCACCGCCATCACGACGTCGGCGGTCTTGCCCTTGGGTAACGTGCGGAAACGGCCGGTCGGCGAGCGGTCGCCCGACGGCGCTGCGAACCAGTAATGATAGTCGCGACCCGGCTGCAGTCCGGTCGCCTCGACCTTCGCGGTGAAGTCGCGCGAGGCACGGGCGGTGACGCGCCCAGAGCGAAGAGGTTTGCCGTCGGCGGTTTCGGCCACGTGCCAGTCCAGCGCGATGTCGCCGGTCTGCGCCGACGTCGCGCGGGTCCACAATATCGCTCCGTCCGCGCCGGGGTCACCACTCGCCACACCGTGATCGAACCGAACGCTGCCCGTCGTTGCGGCCGCGAGCGGAAGCGCGGGCAGGCTGATGGCCGCGCCCGACCCGATCAGGGTAAGCGCGGCGCGGCGGGTGATGGTCATGAAAGGCCCCTTCGAATGAGCCCGTCCGCTAGCCCGGGATCGCTACACGAACGTGGCAACGATGTGACACACACCGTCATATTGCCGTCATCCGTCGTTCATTGTTTCGACACCGTATCGTCACGTCCGGTGCCTAGGCACGCCGCAACGGAACGGGGAACTTCATGACACGGACGATTACACGCCTCGCACTTGCGACGCTGGCAGCCACCTGCCCGACGGGGGCGCTGGCACAGGCCAGCGTAGCGCCCGAGCAGAACGGAAACGACGACATCGTCGTGACCGCGCAGAAGCGCGAACAGCGGATCGAGGACGTGCCCGTTACCGTCACGGCCATCACCGGACAGCGGATGGCCGCGATCGGCGTCAATTCGCTCGCCGAAGTCGCGCAGTTCATCCCCGGCCTGCAGATCCAGGAGCAGAGCGCGAACAACCCGGGCTTCGTCATCCGCGGCATCACCTCGGACAGCGGCTCCGCGCAGCAGGGCGCGCGCATCACGCTCTATTATAACGGCATCGACATCAGCCGGTCGCGCGGCGCCTATCAGGACCTGTACGATCTGGAGCGGATCGAGGTCGTGAAGGGTCCGCAGGCGACGCTGTTCGGCACAGCCGCCGCGGTCGGCGCGGTCAGCGTCATCTCGGCGCGCCCCGAAGCCGGGTTCTCCGGTGCGATCAACGGATCCTACGGCAATTACGACCGCACGCAGGTGTCGGGCTTCCTCAACGCCGGCAACGACGTGCTCGCCGGGCGGCTGGCGTTCGCGTACAAATATCGCGACGGCTATGTCCGCAACATTGCCGGCGACGCCAACGTCCCCAACCAGAACCAGGGCGGCGTCGACCAGGACGACTTGAACGGCCAGGACCAGCGCGGCATCCGCGGCTCACTGCGCTATCGCCCGAGCGACAGCATCACCGCCGATCTGGTCCTCACCTATGACGGCCAGCGCAACCCCGGCACCGCGTTCAAGAGCCGTGCGCATGCCCCGACCGGTGGCCAGACCGGCGACTATGGCTACGCCGAACTTTCGGGATCGCCCGACAGCCTGTCCGCATTGGGCGCGCGGAAGCTTGGGCTCGACCGCAATGTCTATGATGCCAACCTGACCGTCGCGGTCGACGTGTCGCCGGGGATCACCTTCACCACCGTCAACGGCTATCGCCGGTTCGACGCGCTGGAGATCTTCGACGCCGATGGTGGCCCCGCCAACTATCTGGAGTTCGCCGAGGACGCCAAGGGCGACCAGTGGAGCCACGAGAGCCGCTTCGCCTTCGAAGGGCCGAAATACCGCGCCTCGGTCGGCTGGAACGCGTTCTTCGAGAATGGTTTCCAACGCGTGCCATTCGCCACCGAGGAAGGCACCTACCTCGCCTGCTCGGTGTCGGCCGCCTATGCGCCGATCCGGACCGCGCTGAACGCCGGAGGCATCCCGACGATGACGGCCTGCGTCGCGCCCAACGGCACGATCCCCGCCACCCGCGCCACCGCGGCGCTCAGCGGCGGGCGCCTGACCGCGGTGCCGTACCGGTCAGAGTTCACCAACTACGGCCGCAACAACACCTATTCGATGTTCGCCGACGCCACCTGGATTCCGACCCCTGCCCTCGAACTCACCGCAGGGGCCCGGGTGCTGATCGAGGATCGCCAGTCGGGCTATTCGTCGATCCAGCCCAATTCGCAGCTGCTCGCCGGGCTCGGGATCCGCACAAGCCTGCTCGGCACCGCCAACACCAACGGTAACAAGTTCGTCGCGGAAAAGAGCTTTTACGCCATCCTGCCGCGCGTCAACGCGCTGTTGAAGCTCAACGACGATCTCAATCTCTACGCGACGATCAGCAAAGGTCGCCGCTCGCCGGTGGTCCAGCTCGCCGCGCAGAACACCGCGTTCGGCGTCGCCCCTAACCTGCAGATCGTCCCGCAGGAAAAGGTCTGGAACTACGAAGGCGGCATCAAGGGGCAGGTCGGCCCGTTCAGCGGCGCCGCCTCGGTGTTCTACCAGACCTATGACGGCTTCCAGGTCTCGATCACCGAAAACGGCGTGGCGACGACGCGCAGCGCCGGGTCGGCGAACAATCTGGGCGTCGAGCTGGAAGGCAATCTGCGCCTCGCCCCCTTCCTCTCGCTGTTCGGCGCGTTCGCGTACATCGACGGCGGGATCGGCGACGAAGCCTCGAACGGCGTGTTCGCGGGCAACCAGTTCCGGCTGCAGCCCAAGACCACCGCATCGGGTGGTGCGATCCTGCGCGCGCCGGTCGGCGGGGTGACGCTGTATGCGACGCCCAGCGTGACCTACCGCACGAAGGTGTTCTTCGAACTTCCGAACAACCCGGCGATCAGCACGCCCGGCTATACGCTGGTTAATCTGCGTGCCGGCCTGGAGTTCGCGGAAGGCCGCTACAGCGTCGGCGGCTTCGTCAGGAACGCCACCAACAAGCGCTACCTGATCGACGCCGGCAACACCGGCGGCGGCTTCGGCATCCCGACCTACATCGCCGGCGAGCCACGCTTCTACGGCGTCGAACTCGGCGCGAAGTTCTGACGCGCCATACCGCCTTACTATTTCTGACCACTCCCCGGGGGGATCTACGATGACCAACTATACCGACGGCGATATCGATACCAATCCTAGCGCCAACCCGCATCTGAACGACCTGATCGAAGTCCGTTATTCGCGTCGCCAGACGCTGATGGGCGGCCTGACCGCCGCCACCGCCGCGGTATTCGGCGGCATGCTGCTGGCCGGCTGCGACGACGATGGCGGCAACGGCTCGAGCCCGGTCACGGTGACCGCGGGGTCCAGTGCCAACGCAGCAGCAGGGCGTCCAGTGACGCTAACCGGGTCGGCCGTCGGCCAGGTAGACGGCGTCGCGTGGACCCAGGTAAGCGGTCCGACCGTCACGCTGACCAACGCCAACACAGCGACCGCGACGTTCATCGCGCCGGGTGTGGCCAACGGCACCGCGCTGGTGTTCCGCTTCACCGCGACCGCGGCCAGCGGCGCCACGACCGCCGACACCACGGTCACGATCGGCGCCGCCTCGCTCGGCTTCGTCGCAGTCCCCAAGAGCCTCGCCGACATCGTTGCGGTGCCGGCCGGCTACACCGCTACCGTGCTGTACCGCCTGGGTGACCCGATCGCGAGCGGCGTCGCCGCCTATGCCAACAACGGCACCGACACCAATTTCGCGCGGCGTGCGGGCGATCATCACGACGGCATGAGCTATTTCGGCCTGTCCGCGGCCGGTGCCCCCGACGCCAACGGCAACACGCGCGGCCTGCTGGTGCTGAACCACGAGAACATCACGCAAGCCTATCTGCACCCGAACGGTGCGACCACGGTCGCCGGCGCCCGCCCCGAAGCCGAGGCGCTGAAGGAAATGGAGTGCCACGGCGTCTCGGTGATCGAGGTCAATCGCGCTGCCGACTGGAGCTATGCGCCCGCCTCGACGTTCAACCGTCGCATCACGCCGCTGACGCCGATGAGCTTCTCGGGCCCGGTCCGCGGCAACGACAGTCTGAAGACGCGGTTCTCACCGGATGCCACCGCAGGTCGCGGCACGATCAACAACTGCGCCAACGGCACGATGCCGTGGAACACCTATCTGACCAACGAAGAGAATTGGGTCGGCTATTTCCGCCGCGACACCGGCGATGCGGCGCGGCGCGCGGCGACCGGCGCGGTCGGCATCAAGGCAAACACCTCGCTCGCGCGCTACGGCAAGAGCGAGAACAGCGCCGGCAATTACGGCTGGGCCACCGTGACGCCGGCGGATGCGACCAGCACCGCCTATTCGCGCTGGAACGTCACCGCACAGGCTGGTGCGCCGGCGGACGGCACAGGCGATTTCCGCAACGAGATCTTCCAGTATGGCTGGGTTGTGGAGATTGATCCGTTCGATCCGGCGTCGACGCCGCGCAAGCGCACCGCGCTCGGCCGGATGAACCATGAGGGGTGCCAGATCGGCCGCACCATCGCCGGCGTGAGGCCCGCCTTCTACATGGGCGACGATGCGCAGAACGAATATATCTACAAGTTCGTGTCTAATGCGGCGTGGTCCGCGGCCGATGCCACCAACGCCAACCGGCTGGCGATGGGCGACAAGTATCTCGACGCCGGCACGCTATACGTTGCCAAGTTCGGCGCCGATGGCACCGGCCAGTGGCTGCCGCTGGTGTTCGGCCAGGGTTCGCTGACCGCTGCCAACGCGACCTATTCGTTCGCGAACCAGGCCGACGTCCTGATCAACACGCGGCTCGCTGCCGACGTGCTGGCCGCGACCAAGATGGATCGCCCGGAATGGACCGCCGTGAACCCGGCGACCGGCGAGATGTACTGCACGCTAACCAACAACACGTCGCGCACCGCGGCCGGCGCCGATGCGCCCAACCCGCGTGCCTATACCGACCCGAAGATCGACGGACGCGCCGCCGGCATTGGCAACGTCAACGGCCACGTTATCCGCCTGCGCGAGACCGGCGACACGTCGGAAGCGACCACGTTCGCCTGGGACATCTACGCGTTCGGCGCGGGTAGCGACCTCGACCCCGCCAACATCAACCTGTCGGGGCTCGATGCCACCAACGACTTCTCGTCCCCCGACGGGATGTGGTTCGGCCTGCCCAGCAACGCGTCGGGGCTGATCACGCCCGTGATGTGGCTGCAGACCGACGACGGTGCCTATACCGACGTCACCAACTGCATGATGCTGGCGGCAATCCCCGGCACGGTGAACGACGGCGCCACCAAGTCTGTGACCAACACGCTGGGCGGCGCGACCAGCACCGTGACGACGCGGGTCGGCAAGGCACCGGGTGCATCGCTCCGCCGCTTCCTGGTGGGGCCGAAGGAGTGCGAGATCACCGGGATCCACACCACGCCGGACGGCCGCTCGCTGTTCCTGAACATCCAGCATCCCGGCGAGAATGGCGGACCGACCAACATCACCAGCAGCTGGCCGGCGAACCAGGGTGGTGCGGTGACCGTACCGTCACGGCCGCGCTCGGCGACCGTGGTGATCACGAAGGTCGATGGCGGGGTGGTCGGGCTGTAAGGGCTCAATCCCCCACCGCTTCCGTCACTCCCCCTCCGTCATCCTGACGAAAGTCAGGACCCAGGGTTACAGGCGCTATCGCTTGTAACCCTGGGTCCCGGCTTTCGCCGGGATGCGGAGGATCGGCATGCAGTGCGTTCAATCGCTGAGGGTCCTCCGCACCGCCGTCCGCCACCCGGCGATCAGTGTCGCCCTCGCCTCCCCTGCCATCTGCGGCGCGAACACCGCGCCCTGCCGCCACGTCCGCGCCAGCGCGTCGAGGCCCGACCACACCCCCGTCGCCAACCCCGCATGAAACGCCGCGCCCAGCGCCGTCGTCTCCAGGTGCACCGGCCGCTCGACCGGCACCCGCAGCATGTCGGCGAGGAACTGGCAGAGCCAGTCGTTCGCCGCCATCCCGCCATCGACCCGCATCGCGGCGGGCACCGCGGCGCCGTCCGCGACCATCGCGTTGGCCAGGTCCTGCGTCTGGTATCCGACCGCCTCCAGCGCCGCCCGCGCGAGGTGCGCCTGCGTCGCGCCGAGTGTTAGGCCGAAGATCGCGCCGCGCGCGTCCGGATCCCAGTGCGGCGCCCCGAGCCCGACGAACGCCGGCACCATGTAGACGCCGTGGTTGTCGGGTATTTCGGTCGCCATGTCGTGCGTCTCGCTCGCGCTGGTGATCACGCCGATACCGTCGCGGAGCCACTTGATCGCGGCACCGGCGACGAAGATCGAGCCCTCCAGCGCATAGGTCATCCGCCCGTCGATCCGGTAGGCCGGCGTCGTCAGCAACCGGTTGTCGGAGGACACCGCCTGCTCGCCGGTGTTGAGCAGCATGAAGCAGCCGGTGCCATAGGTCGCCTTGGCCATGCCGGGCGCGAAACACGCCTGGCCGAACAGCGCCGCCTGCTGGTCACCCGCGATCCCCGCGATCGGGATCGGCGGTCCGAACAGGCTGGTGGTGCCGAAGATATGCGCGTTGTCGTGGACCGCGGGCAGCATCGCCATCGGCACGCGGAACAGCCGGCACAGCTCGGCATCCCAGTCTTGCTTGCGGATGTCGTAGAGCAACGTGCGCCCGGCATTGGTGACGTCGGTCACGTGTACCGCGCCACCGGTCAGTCGCCAGAGCAGGAAGCTCTCGATCGTGCCGAACGCGAGCTCGCCACGCTCCGCGCGGGCGCGCGCGTCGGGGACCGCGTCGAGAATCCAGGCGAGCTTGGTCGCGGAGAAATAGGGGTCGATCAGCAATCCGGTGCGGGTGCGGACCATCGGTTCAACACCGTCGGACTTCAGGTCGCGGCACAGGTCGGCGGTGCGGCGGTCCTGCCAGACGATCGCGGGGTGGATCGCGACGCCGTCGCTGCGGTCCCAGACGATGACGGTCTCGCGCTGGTTGGTGATGCCGATCGCGGTGATCGGGACGCCGGCCTCGGCGATCGCCTGGCGTGCGGTGGCGAGCGTATCGCGCCAAATGTCCTCGGGGTCGTGCTCGACCCAGCCGAGTTGCGGATAATGCTGCGGCAGTTCGGTCTGCGCGGTGGCCAGGGCGCGGGCCTGGTCGTCGAACACGATCGCGCGGGTCGACGTCGTACCCTGATCGATCGCGAGGATATGGGACAACGGCGCTCTCCTTGTGCGCCGTCGTTCCTATACCGCCGTCCTGCGCAACGGAATGCCGCTGCGCAGGACGGTGCAAGTTACGCCCAGAGGATGTCCGTCGGTGCCACGACCTGTTCGCCGAGGAAGCCGATGTGCATGTCGATCGTGCCGTCGCCGCCCAGATCGACATCGACGTAGCTCAGCCCGCCGAAATGCGTGATGCTGAACGAATCCGCCGCACCGGTGCGCACCGCGAGCAGGTCGATCCGGTCGACCCCGGTTTCGAAATCGGCGATCACGTCGTAGCTTGCGACCGTCGAGTCCGCCGCCTGGGTGTAGCGGAAGGTATCCGCGCCAGCGCCGCCGAACAGCGTATCGCTACCCACGCCACCCTGCAGCACGTCGTTGCCAAGCTCGCCGAACAGCACGTCGTTGCCCTGCCCGCCGAACAGCGTGTCGTTGCCGGCGCCACCGAGCAGCGTATCGTTGTCCTGGTTGCCGTACAGCGTGTCGTTACCCGCGCCGCCGATCAGCGTGTCGGTGCCGAAGCCACCGATCAGGACGTCGTTGCCGGCTTCGCCGAACAGGATGTTGGCGTTGGCATCGCCGGTCAGGGTATCGTCGAAGCGCGAACCGACCAGCTGCTCGATGCCGATCAGCGTATCGGTCCCGGCGCCGACGGTGTTCTGCGCCTGGTCATGCAACAGCAGCGAGACGGTTACGCCCGCCGAGGAATTGACGTAGCTGGCCGCGTCGTTGCCGTCGCCGCCGTTCAGGATGTTGATGCCCTTGCCGCCTTCGAGCACGTCGTCACCGGTGCCGCCGGTGAGGGTGTCGTCGCCCTGCCCGCCGTACAGCTGGTCGTTACCCGCGCCGCCATCCAGCGCGTCGTTGTCCTGGTTGCCGTACAGGATGTCGTTGCCGTCGCCACCGATCAGCGTGTCGTTGCCGGTGCCGCCGTTGAGGATGTCGTTGCCCAGATTGCCCTGCAACACGTCGTCACCCGCGTCGCCGTACAGCACGTCATTGCCCTGGCCACCGTAAAGCGTGTCGTTACCGTCACCGCCGTGGACGATGTCGTTGCCCTGGTTGCCGAACAGCGTGTCGTTGCCGGCCTGGCCATAGAGCGTGTCGTTGCCGAGCAGGCCGTTGATGGTGTCGTTGCCCGCGGTCCCGGTCAGGGTGTCGTCGCCGGCGGTGCCGTTGACGATGCTCGGCAAGGCGAAGCGTCCTACGACCTGGTCATGGTCGGTGGCGCGGCCGGCCGAGTCCGGCTGCTCGGCGTTGTAGTGCACGACATCGAACTGCGCGCCGTTGAGCAGCCCGCCGGTGACGATGATGTTGTCGAACGCCTGGACGTTGCCCTCGAACAGGTACGAGTAGCGCTCCTCCTCGGGCAGCAGCGTGTACAGGTTGGTGAGCACGCCGCCCGCGGTCAGCGCCTGCTGACCGGTCTCGTAATAATAGCCGTTGAAGTCGCCCATGATCGCGACGTTCAGCGCCGGGTCGGCAGCAAGCAGGCCGTCGACATAGGTCCGCAGCTGGACGTTCTGCGCGGTGCGCGCGCCGTCACCGGCCTGGTTCGCCGGCTGGGTGTCGCCGAATGCCTCGTCAGATCCGCCACGCGAGGTGAAGTGGACGTCGATCGCGGTGACCTTCTGCCCGTTGAACAGGAAGTCGGCGGCAAGCGGCGAGCGCGTGCCGACATAGGCGGAACCGCCGACCGTGACCGCGCTACCCGCGACATAGTCAACGCGGGCGTCGTTGTAGAGATAGCCGTTGCGGATGTTACCGCCTGGTTCGCCACCAGTCGAATTTGCCGTGGTGGGCGCGACCTCGACATAGCTGTAGGTCGGACCGCCGGCCGCGATGATCGCGTCGATCAGCGCCTGCGCGGTGGCTTGCCCCGACAGGTTGGCCCCGTTGCCGGCGCCATCGGCGTCCTGGATTTCCTGCAGGCCGATGATGTCGGGTGCACCCAGCGCGTATCGCACTTCGTTGGCGAGCAGATTGAACTTCACCGCGCCATCGCCCGGATCCAGATTCTCGACGTTGAAGCTCGCGATCGTCAGGTGATCGGCGTCGCCGACCAGCGTCGTGGTCTCGCGCGTCGGCGGCGCTGCGTCCTGCAGCACGGTCACCGCCTCGGTCACCAGCACTTCATAATTGGAGAAGGCGTAGTTCATGATGCCGGTGACGTTGCTCAGCACGTCGCCCTGGGTATGCGCGGGGACGTAGCCGGCGAACAGGTCGCTGTCGGCGTCGATCTGCAGCCGCTCCGGGTTGGCGTCGCCTGCCGAAAGCGTGATGCCGCCGCGGTCGTTGAGTCCGGTCGCGCCGACGCCCGCCGAAGCCACGACATAGGTCTCGCCGAATTCATTGGTCGCGCTGACGACCTGCGGCGTCTCGACAGTGACGCGCATGCCCTCCATGCTCTCGTAGAAATCGATGCCGTCGGTCGCAGGATCGAACGAGGTGAAGTTGTCGTCGTCGATCACTTCGCTCGGCGGCAACAGGCCGCCCGCACCGATGATGATCGCATCGGGCAGCGCGTTGTCGTGCGACACCACGGTCAGGTTGGTCGGGTTGGTGAGCTCGGTGACGCTGAGCGATCCGGCGGCCGCAACGAATTCGGCGACCGTGCCGCTGACGTTGACGAGGTCGCCGACGCGTACCGTCGGTGCAGTCGAGGTGAAGACCAGCACGCCGTCCGAGGTCGCACGGTTGCCGTCGCCAACCTGCGACTGGATGTAATAGCCGTTATTGTCGACCGCGGTGACGATGCCGGTCGTGGTGACGAGCTGCCCCACATAGGCCGAGCGATGGCCAGCACCCTGGATGTCGTAGATGCCCAGCGTCAGCGGATCGTCGTTGACGATCGTGCCGACCGCGGTGCCGTCGGAGATCGTGATGTTGCCGACCGCGTTGCCGATATCGATCCCGAAGGTCTCGTTGAATTCGCCGACGGTGTCGCCAGCGATGCCGATGACGATCTGCTGCGACGACACGCCGGCCGCAAAATTGACCGTGCCGAACGTCGGCGTACCCGGCGCCAGGTCGGCGGCGTCGGCGTTGCCGTTCAGGTGGAGCGTATAGTCGACCGACGCCGCGGTGGCGCCGCCGCCGGCGCGCGTCACGGTGAACACCATCTGCGTGACGCCGCTATTGCCCTCCTGCACGCTCGCGTCCGAGATCCGCACGAAGCCCGGCGAAGTCGCGGACAGGAAGTTCTGGCCGGCGTTGATCGCGCCGAAGGTGTTCTGCTGTGCGCTGGCCCAGCTGAAGTCCGAATAGTTCGATCCGTCACCGGTCAGCTGCAGCGAGAAGCCGTCGGCGACGCTCTCCTCGGACACGCCGATGTCGGTGCTGACCATGCCGGCGGCCGCACCCGCGGTCGCGGTCATCACGCCTTCGTAGGACAGGAACTGGATGACGGTCCCGCCGGGGCCGACCAGCGCGATGCCGTCCGGCGATCCGTTCTGGATGCCGCCTGCGGGGCCGGCGAAGGACAGCGTACCATAGCCGTCGTCCTGGTCGCCGATCACGCCGCTGAGCGTCTGCGTCGCGTACACGCCGCCGCCATTGCCGTTGTAGAATACCAGCGAATAACCGGTCAGGTCGGTCCCGGCGACGCCGGCGACCTCGACGGCTTCGCCAGCGTCGGTGCCGGCGTCGTCATAGTGGATCTCGTTGATGAAGACGTTGGCGGCATCGTCGTTGCGGATCGTGCCGATCGCGGTGGCGTCGCCGAGCGTCGCGCCGACCGGGGCGGTGAGCGTGACGCCGAAGGTCTCGTCGCCCTCGATACGGACGTCGCCGGCGATCTGGACGATCACGCT
The DNA here is from genome assembly GCF_042466235.1 of Sphingomonas sp. R86521. Taxonomy (NCBI): domain Bacteria; kingdom Pseudomonadati; phylum Pseudomonadota; class Alphaproteobacteria; order Sphingomonadales; family Sphingomonadaceae; genus Sphingomonas; species Sphingomonas sp. R86521. The sequence goes on from NZ_JAXHBY010000001.1 coordinate 2,439,164, forward strand.
GGCGGTGGTTGCGCCAGCCGCGAAGCTGACCGTGCCCGTCATCGGCTGCGAACCGAGGTCGTCTGCGCTGGCGGTACCGTTCAGGATGATTTCATAGCTTGCCGAGGCGGCACCGGCGGCGTCGCCGTCGCGCGTGACCGTGAAGGTCAGCGCGGTGGTGCCGGCATTGCCTTCGACGATCGCAGCGTCGGCGATCGACAGCGTCGCGGCTGCCGTATCTGCATCGTCGTTGACGATCGTGCCGGTCGCGATGCCGCGGGTGAACGTCCCCGCCGACGCGTTCGACAGCGCGACCAGGAAGGTCTCGTTCGATTCGAACTGCGTATCGCCGACCACCGAGACGGAAATCCGCGCTTCGGTCTGACCGTCCGCGAACGACACCTGGCCACCCAGCGGGCCGGTCAGGTCGGCGGCATCGGTGGTGTCGGCTGCGACCGCATAGTCGAACGTCACTGCGCCGCTGCTGCCACCGGCGCGCGTGACGACGAATTCGATCGTGGTGGTACCGGCATTGCCCTCGACGACGCTGGCATCGGCGATCGAGAAGCTGCCGACCGCAGCGGCACCGCCGACGGTGAAGCCTGCGGGATAGGTGACGCCAGCGGTATCGTTCTGCGTCCACAGCGTTTCGTCGGCGATGTTCGCCAGGATCTGTTCGCGCGTGCCGGTCAGCGGGCCGGTGTACGCGGCGTTGTCCGCGGCGAACGCAAGCGCGTTCTCACCGAAGGTCAGCCCGGTCGGCACCGCCGAGGTGTTGGTGTTAATCGCGTCGGGCGCATAGGTCGCGTTCCCGTCGGCGAAATCGACCGCGAACAGCAGGTTGGGCGCGGTCGCAGGGCCAGTATACGCGATGATCGAGTCACCGGTCGTCGACGGATTGAACGAAGACGTCAGCCCGGAGATCGTGACGACGGTGCCGATCGCGGTACCGGCTGGCACGGTATAGGATACGACGCCCTCGCCTGCGCGGAACCCGCCGGCGGCGAGCCAGCCATTATCGGTGAAATTGATCGTCTGTCCCGCAAGGTCCGCGAGGATCACGAAGGAGAAGGATTTGACACCGGTATCCGCACCGAACCCGACGACCGCAATATCACCCAGAATAGCCATGCCTGTAGAACCCCTGTTTGCATTCCCCGGCCTCGCAGCCGAATCGAATCGACGAACATCACCGCGCTAAAGTGACGTCATTCCCGCGACATGGCAGCGAGATGCAACAGATTCGTGACACTGACGTCATTACGTCGTCACGTTGGGTTCGTTTTTATCAGGCTCGGGCGATGTCCGACAGCGGCGCGCGATTGTGGCGCAGTGCCTTCAGGACGGTATCGACGATCGCATCGGCATCCAGACCGGCCTGCGTATACTGGACGTCGGGCTTGTCCTGGTCCTGGAATACGTCGGGCAGGCGCAAGGTCCGGATTTTGAGCCCGACATCGGTCAGGCCCTCATCCGACGCAAGCGTCAGCACATGCGCGCCGAAGCCGCCGACCGCGCCCTCTTCGATCGTCAGTGCGACCTCGTGCGTGACCAACAGCTTGCGGATCAGCGCCTCGTCGAGGGGCTTGGCGAAGCGCAGGTCGGCGACGCTGGTGCTCAGGCCCTTTGCCTCGAGGATGTCGGCGGCCTTCAGGGCTTCCTCCAGGCGCGTGCCGAGGCTGAGGATCGCAACCGTCTTGCCCTCGCGGACCATGCGGCCCTTGCCGATTTCGAGCAGCTGCGGCGTCTCTGGCAACGCCACGCCGGTGCCGTTGCCGCGCGGATAGCGCACCGCGATCGGCCCGCTGTCGTGCTGCGCGGCGGTGTGCGTCATATGGACGAGCTCGGCCTCGTCCGCCGCCGCCATCACGACGAAATTGGGCAACGTGGCTAGGTAGGTGACGTCGAACGACCCGGCATGCGTCGCACCATCGGCGCCGACCAGCCCGGCGCGGTCGATCGCGAAGCGGACCGGCAGGTTCTGGATCGCGACGTCGTGGACGACCTGGTCATAAGCGCGCTGCAGGAAGGTCGAATAGATCGCGCAGAACGGTCGCATCCCCTGTGCGGCGAGACCGGCGGCGAAGGTGACGCCGTGCTGCTCGGCGATGCCGACGTCGAAGAAGCGATCGGGATAGGCCTTCGCGAACGCATCGAGCCCGGTGCCCGACGGCATCGCCGCGGTGATTGCGCAAATCCGCGGATCGTTCGCCGCTTCCTTGAGCAGCTGCGCACCGAACACGTTCTGGTATTGCGGCGGTCCCGGTGGTGCCTTGGTCTGGACGCCCGAGATCACGTCGAACTTCTGCACACCGTGATACTTGTCCGCGGCCGCCTCGGCGGGGGCATAGCCCTTGCCCTTCTTGGTCACGACATGGACCAGGATCGGGCCTTCCTCGGCGTCGCGGACGTTTTCGAGCACCGGGATTAGATGCTCGAGATTATGGCCGTCGATCGGGCCGACATAATAGAAGCCGAGCTCCTCGAACAGCGTGCCCCCCATCGTCATCCCGCGCGCGAATTCGTCGGTCTTGCGCGCCGCTTCGGCGAACGGCCGCGGCAGTTTCCGCGCCAGCCGCTTCAACTGTTCGCGCAGGCCCAGGAAGCCGCGACTCGAGACGATGCGGCTGAGATACGCCGACAGCCCGCCGACCGGTGGCGCGATCGACATGTCGTTGTCGTTGAGGATCACGACCAGCCGGTTGCCCGCGGCCTGCGCGTTGTTCATCGCCTCATAGGCCATGCCGGCCGACATCGATCCGTCGCCGATCACCGCGATCGCCTTGCCGGGCTTGCCGGCGATCTTGTTGGCGGTCGCAAATCCCAAAGCGGCCGAGATTGAGGTCGAGGAATGCGCGGCGCCGAACGGGTCGTATTCGCTTTCCGACCGCTTGGTGAAGCCGCTGAGACCGCCGCCCTGGCGAAGCGTGCGGATTCGATCGCGGCGGCCGGTCAGGATCTTGTGCGGATAACATTGATGGCCGACGTCCCACACCAAAGTGTCGCGCGGCGTGTCGAACACATAGTGGATCGCGGTGGTCAGCTCGACCACGCCCAGCCCCGACCCGAGATGCCCGCCAGTGGTGCCCACCGCGGAAATCGTCTCAGCGCGGAGCTCGTCGGCGAGCTGGCGCAGCTGGTCGGGCTTTAAGGCACGGAGGTCGGCAGGATTCGTCACCGTGTCGAGCAGCGGCGTTGCAGGCAAATCGGACATCTGAACAGCTTAACGCAGCCGACGTATCGTGTCGATTGTTACCGATCGTCGCGCTACGATAGCGACATGACGGACTTCACGCATCGCCCCGCCACCGAGGCGGACATTCCTGCGATCGCCGCGCTGATGGCGCGCGCGATCGATCGGTTGCAGGACGCCTTCCTGACCCCCGCGCAGGTCGTCGCGAGCCGCGCGGTGATGGGACTGGACACCCAGCTGATCGCCGACCGGACCTACCTGCTGGTGCATGATTCGAACGGGATTCTGGTCGGTTGCGGTGGGTGGAGCCGGCGGGCGACGCTGTACGGCGGCGATCACAGCGCATCGCTCCGCAACGCCGCGCTGCTCGATCCGGCGACCGATGCGGCACGGATCCGGGCGATGTACACCGATCCGGACCGCACCCGCCAAGGGATCGGGCGACTGATCCTGTCGTTGTGCGAGGCCGCGGCGCGCGACGCCGGATTCGACCGCGCGGAAATGATGGCGACGCTGGCGGGCGAGCCGCTGTACCGGTCGTGCGGCTATGCGCCGATTGAGTGGATCGAGACACCGGGGGATACGCCGGTGCCGATGGTGCGGATGGGGAAAATGCTCGTCGCTCCAAGCCCTCCCCCGTCCTAACCCCCTCCACCCCCGTCATCCTGACGAAAGTCAGGACCCAGGGTTACGGGCGGCAGCGCTTGGGGCTCTGGGTCCTGACTTTCGTCAGGATGACGGAAGGTGGGTAAAAGAACGGAGTCCGTCAGACCGCGCAGGCCGCGCAAACCCCGCGCACTTCGATCACCGGTCGCACCGGCTCGAACCCCGCCGCCCGCGCCGCCCGGCGGACGCCCTGCGTGACCGGGTCGTCGTCGATATGCGTGGTCTGCCCGCACCGGTCACACACAAGGAAGATGCAGTCGTGGACGCAGTCGGGATGCGCGTTGGCGACATAGGCGTTGGCGCTCTCCACCCGCCGCGCGACGTTCGCCGCCACCAGCAGGTCGAGGATCCGGTACACGCTGTTCGCCGCGACTCGGCGCCCCTCGACCTTCGAGACCGCCTCCGCGATGTCATAGGCCGAGGCCGGCTTGTCGAACCCGGCCAGCGCGGCGAACACGCTCGCGCGCATCGCCGTCCACTGTTCGCCCGATTTCTCGAGCGCGGTGCGAGCGGCGGTGGTCAGGTCGTCGCCTTGCGGTTCGCGATGCTTGTGCGCTGTTGCCATGACGCGAACTTAAGGCCGTGCGCTGCTGGCAACAAGGCAGCGGTTCGCCTATGTCCTAGGCATGCTCCAGCCCAGTGCCGCCTTCATCAAGGTTCGTCCCCGCGCCGTCGCGATCTGGTTGTTCGTGGTCGCGGCGATGATCGTCGGAATCGTCGTGGTCGGCGGCATCACCCGGCTGACCAATTCCGGGCTTTCCATCACCGAATGGAAGCCGATCACCGGCATCATCCCCCCGCTAAACGCCGCGCAATGGCAGGCCGAGTTCGCCAATTACCAGCGCATCCCCGAATATACCCAGCTCAACAGCGGGATGACGCTGGCCGGGTTCAAGGCGATCTTCTTCTGGGAATATCTGCACCGCGCGCTGGCGCGGACGATCGGGCTGGCGTTCGCTGTCCCGCTGATCTGGTTCGCGCTGACCAAGCGGATCCCGGTCGGCTATGGCTGGCGGCTGACTGCGTTGCTGTCGCTCGGCGCATTGCAGGGTGCGGTGGGCTGGTGGATGGTCTCCTCGGGTCTCGCCGTGCGCACCGACGTCAGCCACATCCGGCTCGCCGTCCATCTGATGACCGCGCTGGTGACGCTGGCGGGGATCGTATGGACCGCGCTCGACCTCCTCGCGTTGCATCGGTCGCCGCTGGCCGCACCCGCTCGACTTGCGCGCCCGGCGATCGTCGCGCTGGCGCTGTTGTTCGTGCAACTGGTCTATGGCGCGTTCACCGCGGGGCTCGACGCCGGCTATGCGTTTGCGAGCTGGCCACTGATGGGCGACACGCTGTTCCCGGCCGGCGTGCCGATGCTGTCGCCCGGCTGGACCAACGCGGTGGACAACCCCGTCGTGGTGCAGTTCATCCATCGCTGGTTCGCCTTCGCCGCCGCCGCGGGCCTGCTGTGGCTCGCGGTCCGGGCGACCAAGGCGGGCAGCCAGGCCGGCTTCTACGTCGTCGGTCTGGTTACGCTGCAGGTCATGCTCGGGATCGCGACGCTGATGACCGGCGTGCAGATCGAGGTCGCGGTCGCGCACCAGGCCAACGCCGCGCTGCTGCTGATTGCCGCCGTGTTCGCAGCGCATGCAATCGGCCGTCCGCACATCGGGTAACATGGTACCCGTCAGCAAAGTGGCGGAATGCTTGACTTATCGACCCCCTTTGGACATTAGGCCCGCAATCGCGCTGGCCTTCGGACTGGTGCGCTTGCATTCAATCTGGAAGGTCAAACGCCCATGAAGGCGCTCATGAAGACCACCAAGTCGGCCAAGCCGTTCGAGGTGGAGAAGAAGTGGCATATTATCGATGCCGAAGGTCTGGTCGTTGGCCGTATGGCGTCGATCGTCGCCAACATCCTGCGCGGCAAGCACAAGGTGAGCTTCACCCCGCATGTCGATTGCGGTGACAACGTCATCATCATCAACGCCGACAAGGTCCGCTTCACGGGCAACAAGGCCGCGAAGAAGGTCTATTACCGCCACACCGGTTACGCCGGCGGCATCAAGGGCATCACCGCCGCCAAGGTCCTCGAAGGCCGCTTCCCGGAGCGCGTTCTCGAAAAGGCCGTCGAGCGCATGATTCCCCGTGGTCCGCTTGGCCGCGAGCAGATGCGCAACCTGCGCATCTTCAAGGGCACCGAGCATCCGCACGAAGCCCAGAACCCCGAAGTCCTCGACATCGGCTCGATGAACCGCAAGAACAAGGTGGGCAACTGATGTCCGACAACCGCCAGTCGCTCGCCGATCTCGCGAGCCTGACCAACACGCCTGCACCCGCAGCACCGACCGCTTCGACGGTTCCGGCTGCCGAAGGCGACATCCAGGCACCGGTCTCGAACGAGCCGGTCCGCGAGCCGATGCCGCTGCGCGAGCAGATCCTCGACAAGCAGGGCCGTGCCTATGCGACCGGTCGCCGCAAGGACGCCGTCGCACGCGTCTGGATCAAGCCGGGTTCGGGCAAGATCACGATCAACGGTCGTGACCAGCAGACTTATTTCGCCCGTCCGACGCTGCGCCTGGTGATCAACCAGCCCTTCACGATCGCCGAGCGCGATGGCGCCTACGACGTCGTCTGCACCGTCAAGGGTGGGGGTCTTTCGGGCCAGGCCGGCGCGGTCAAGCATGGCATCAGCCAGGCGCTGACCAAGTTCGAGCCGATCCTGCGCGCCCCCGTGAAGGCAGCAGGCTTCCTGACCCGCGACAGCCGCACCGTCGAGCGCAAGAAGTACGGCAAGGCCAAGGCCCGTCGCAGCTTCCAGTTCTCTAAGCGCTAAACGGCTCTTCAGTATCGCGTACGAAGGGGCGGTCCGGCAACGGGCCGCCCTTTTTCGTTTGCGGCCCGAGGCGCGGGTTTTCATCATTCGGGATCGGATGTTTCTGCGACCAGTCGCCGTTGACCCCGGCACGATAATGCGTGAACTGTCGATTTGTAAGAAACGTAACATGATCGAAGTTTAGGGGGCTGGCGTAATGCGGAAGCTGTTATCCGGGGTTGCCGCGTGCAGCTTGATCGTTCTCACGTCGGGTTGTGGCGGCGATGACGGGTCCGGTTCGGGAACGACGCCTCCCATCACCGTAACGCCGACGCCCTCCCCGACGCCGACCCCTGCGCCAACGCCGACGCCGACCCCCGCTCCCACCCCGACACCCAGTCCTACCCCCACGCCGACTTCCTATGTTTCGCCATGCGATCTTTCGCGCAATCAGGCGATCAATCTGAGCTTAGCTGCGCAGGTAGTGGCAAAGGGCGCTTTCGACTCACCCAGCGCCTATCGCTATTCGTCGGCCGCGGCCGCAATCGGCGATTTCGTCGCGACGCCGCTAGTCCTGCAACTCGACGCTGCGACCCGCAACGCGACGCTCTTGCGCGACGGCACCGCCCAGTCCGTGTTCACCGGAGCGCAGCGCGATACGCCGGCGCCGGGTGATCAGGGTGTCAGCTACACGGCGGGCGCCAACACCTTGGGGTTCGGGTGCGTCCCCACGCGCCTCGGTCTCGCCTACACGTTCACCGCCGCATACGGGGTCAACCTGCCCGACCCGGCGCCCGGTGCAACCGACGCGTCCCGGCTGATCCTGGTCGGGGGTGCCCGAACGCTATCGACCAGCGAACTGTCATCAGGCAGCTACGCGGCTGTCGTCGCACTCGGGGTCCTGTTCACCGGGACGACCAGTCGTCAGGATGCGACCGGCGGCGAGACCGTCAGCAACGTCACCTTCGACCTGCCGAGCGGCGTGCTGAAGGGAACGCTGAACGCTGTAGGCGACCGAGCCTACACGCTGAACTTCACCGCCACGCTGGTCCCGGGGACGACCCGGTTCGATGGAACCGTGACGACGGCCAGCGGCGCCACCGGAAAGCTCATCGGCGGCTTCTTCGGCCCGGGTGGTCGCGAGTATGGCTTCACGCTGGCGGTGGACGACGGCAACGCCCACTATACCGGCGCGAGCTACGGCAAGCGCTAGACCGGAAACGCTGCGGCGCCGGACCGTGGGCGGAGGCTTTATCCTTCCGCCTGCGGCTGGGCGATTCGATCGATGAAACGGAGCGGTGCGCTTGAATGATCGCGTAGCTCCGGTTGCGCGAGCCACCCCTTTGCCCCCTGCCCCTCACCCGGCTAAGGGTCGCGGCATGACCGGTGCTCCCCTTATGCTCTACAACAGCCTCACCCGCCAGATCGCTCCCTTCGTGCCGATCGACCCGGACCATGTCGGCATCTATTCCTGCGGGCCGACGGTCTACAATTACGCGCATATCGGCAACCTGCGCGCCTATGTCTTCACCGACACGCTGTCGCGTGTGCTGACGTGGAAGGGGTATGCGCTAACCCACATCATCAATATCACCGATGTCGGCCACCTGACGTCGGACGCCGACGTCGGCGACGACAAAATGGAGGCAGCCGCCCGCGCCGCTAACCAGGATATCTGGGCGATCGCAAGGCATTATACCGAGGCGTTCAAACGTAATCTGAGCGATCTTAACATCCGCGAACCGTCGCGCTTCCCGCTCGCCACCGACCATGTCGCAGAGATGATCGCGTTCGCCGAACGGATCGCCGACGTGCATTGCTACGTCCTGCCCGACGGCCTGTATTTCGATACTACGACCGTTCCGGACTACGGCAAACTCGCCCGCTCGCAGGACGATGTCGGCGAGGGCCGCATCGATCCCGTCGCCGGCAAGCGTCATCCGCAGGACTTCGCGATCTGGCGCACCTCGCAGCCGGGCGAAAACCGGCAGATGGAATGGGATTCGCCCTGGGGTCGCGGCGCCCCCGGCTGGCATCTCGAATGCTCGGTGATGAGCAAGAAATATTTGGGCGAACAGTTCGACATCCACACCGGCGGGATCGACCACCGCGAGATCCACCATCCCAACGAGATCGCGCAGAACCAGGCGGATTGCGCGTGCGCGGACACCGGCGCGAACCTCTGGATGCACAACAACTTCCTGGTCGAACGCTCTGGTAAGATGAGCAAATCCGGCGGCGAGTTCACCACGCTGCAGACGCTGGTCGACCGCGGTTTCCACCCGCTCGCCTATCGGCTGATGTGCCTGCAGGCGCATTATCGTAGCGAGCTGGAATTCTCCTGGCAGAATTTGGCGGCCGCGACGACACGGCTGAAGCGGCTGGCGATCACGGTCGACGCGTTGCACGCCCGTCCCGCAGGCGGCCCGTCGGGCAGTGCGGCTCCGTATCGCGACCGCCTCGACGAGGCGGTGTCGGACGATCTCGGCACGCCGCGTGCGCTGCCGATCCTCGACGAGCTGCTCGGCGACAAGCGCGTCTCCCCTGCCGACCGGCTGTCCGCGCTGGCTGATTTCGACGCGGTCCTCGGACTCGATCTACTGACGCTTCGCCGCGAGGACCTGCGTATCCGGCCGGTCGACGCGACGATCGACGAAGCGACCATCGACGAGCGCCTCGCCGAACGCCGCGAGGCGCGCGCCGCGAAGGATTTCGCTCGATCCGATGCGATCCGCGATTCGCTGACCGCCGCGGGGGTCGAGGTCATGGACGGCGATGCGCTTGCCTGGGATTGGAAATTGTCATGAAAGCCGTCCTCCCCGCCCTCGCCCGGCCGCTGCTCGAAGCCAGGCTGCCCAAAAACCTCGACGTCGCATGGTTCACCACACCCGACGACGCCAAGGCGATGATCGCCGACGCCGATATTGCCTGGGTCGACTTCCATCCTCAGGGCCTCATCCGCGACGCAGTCCGCGCGGCGGGTCCAAAGCTGAAATGGGTGTCGACGATCTATGCCGGACTGGACGCGTTCCCGCTCGACGTGATCCGCGAAAAGGGCGCGATCCTGACCAATGGTTCGGGCCTGAACGCCGACACCGTCGCCGAATATGCGCTGATGGGCGTGCTGGTCGCCGCCAAGCGGTTCGATCAGGTCGTCCGCGCGCAGGACCGCCGCGAATGGCCGAAGGACGCACCCGGCAAGCTGGTCCTGTACGGCAGCCGCGCGCTGGTCGTCGGCTATGGCACGATCGGACGGATGATCGGCGACCGGCTGACCGCGTTCGGTGTCGACGTGACCGGCGTCACCCGCAGCGGCCGCGACGGCACGCTAACCCCCGACGCCTGGGCGGCGCGGCTCGGCGGGTTCGACTGGGTGATCCTGGCCGCACCATCGACCGGCGCGACCAAGGCGGTGATCGGGGCCGAGCAGCTCGCCGCGATGAAGTCCACCGCTTGGCTCATCAACATCGCCCGCGGCGACATGATCGACGACGACGCCCTGGTCGCGGCTCTGCATTCGGGCGGGATCGCCGGTGCGTTCCTCGACCCTACCAATCCCGAACCGCTGCCAGCGGACCACCCGCTCTGGTCTGCGCCCAACGCGATGATCACGATGCATCTGTCTGGGCGCAGCCAGACCACGATGTTCACGCGCGGGGCAGCCTTGTTCGTCGAAAACCTGACCGCGTTCCTCGCCGGACAGCCAATGAAGAACGTCACCGACGCCACCGCCGGATACTGACCGCAGCAAGCCGCCCAAGCTTTCCTACGTTGCCAAGACCGGCGGACGGGCGCATGCCGCCTGCCACCTGAAAAAAGCGACGGAACGATCATCATGGCCGCGAACTGGGCCCCCGACAGCTGGACCCGAGGCGAAGCGCGCCAGCTTCCCACCTATCCCGACGCGGCCGCACTCGACGCCGCGACAGACACGCTGGCGACCTTCCCGCCGCTCGTGTTTGCCGGCGAGGCGCGCAACCTGACCGCCAGCCTTGCCGAAGTTGCTGCCGGGCGCGGCTTCCTGCTGCAGGGCGGCGATTGCGCCGAGAGCTTTGCCGAGCACAGCGCCAACAACATCCGCGACACCTTCCGCGTGATCCTGCAGATGGCGGTGGTGCTGACCTACGCCTCCAAGCTGCCGGTGGTGAAGCTCGGCCGCATGGCCGGCCAGTTCGCCAAGCCGCGCAGCACCGACACCGAGACGATCGACGGCGTCGAGCTGCCATCGTACCGCGGCGACAACGTCAACGACATCGCCTTTACCCCGGAAGCGCGCGCGCCAGACCCTCAGCGGATGATCCGCGCCTATTCGCAGTCGGCGGCGACGCTCAACCTGCTGCGCGCGTTCGCCAGTGGCGGCTATGCGAACCTGCACCAGGTGCATCGCTGGACGCACGACTTCATGGTCCGCAGCCCTTGGTCGAAGAAATACGCCGAGACCGCGGATCGGATCGGCGAAGCACTCGAGTTCATGGCCGCATGCGGCATTGACCCCGAAACCGTGCCGCAGCTGGCGCAGACGAACTTCTACACCAGCCACGAGGCGCTGCTGCTGCGCTACGAACAGGCGCTGACCCGGCAGGATTCGCTGACCGGCGACTGGTACGACACCTCGGCGCACTTCCTGTGGATCGGCGATCGTACCCGGTTCGAAGGCAGTGCCCATGTCGAGTATCTGCGCGGCATCGGCAACCCGATCGGCGTGAAGTGCGGCCCGAGCCTCGAGCCAGACGCGCTGTTGCGGATGCTCGACACGCTCAACCCCGGCCGCGTCCCCGGCCGCATGACGCTGATCACGCGCTACGGCTTCGACAAGATCGAGGCGCATCTGCCGAAACTGGTCCGCGCCGTCACCCGCGCCGGCCATCCGGTGGTGTGGAGCTGCGACCCGATGCACGGCAACGTCGTCAAGGCCGCCAACGGCTACAAGACGCGGCCGTTCGACCGCATCCTCGCCGAGGTCCGCGGGTTCTTCGCGGTGCACCGCGCCGAGGGCACGCACGCCGGCGGCATCCATGCCGAGATGACCGGGCAGAACGTCACCGAATGCACCGGCGGCGCGATCGACGTAACCGAACAGAGCCTCGCCGACCGCTACCACACGCACTGCGACCCGCGCCTCAACGCCAGCCAGAGCCTCGAGCTCGCGTTCCTGCTCGCGGAAATGCTCAACGCCGAAATGGCCGAGCGCAAGAAGGTCGCGGCCTGACAAAAACCGCCCCGGGGGCCCGCAACGTGCTTGACGCCCCCGGCGCGTTTCCGTAGACGCCCACCTCTGCTAACGGCCCCTTCGTCTAGCGGTTAGGACGACGCCCTCTCACGGCGTAAGCACGAGTTCGATTCTCGTAGGGGTCACCATTCTCTACCGAACCCGCGGAAGTCTCCCCGTTACTGTTGTTTAGCCTTATCTTGGTACAGCGGGACGAGCGATTGCGCAGCTCTGGCGGCATCGCGAGACTGACACGTACTCGCGGCGCCACAACCTAAAACCGCTGCGATAGATCGGCAGCCGGCAGTTCTAGCAGAAGTTGCTCGACACGAACGACCCCGTCCGTCTTCCGGAAAAGTCTCGACGCGGGTCGTGAAGGCGGGATTGCGCAAGGACGTCGCGTCCATGACCAAGCACATGATCGTCTGGGTGCAAGGGCGCCCGCGCCCATGGCGGTTTCCGCGACATCTAACGGGGTTTGGCCAACGACTAGCCCGTGGTCGAGGCGCTGAAGAGGGCGGTGGGCGCGAGCAGGGCGATCTGCACCTTCTCGCGTTGGCGCTGTACCGCCCGTCCGGGACCAGACTGCGGCCCGACATGTGGAAGGTTAGAAGTGGTGTCGGCGCTGGCGAACGCCGCGTCGGACAGCTTCACGCGCAGCTGACGCATGCGTCCAAGCAGCGCTGGCTCGAGACCAACATTGCCAGCGATGTTCGGATCGAGGGGGTGGTCGAAGAATGCCGGCGTCTACGCCGACTTCTGGACGGCAAACTCTCGCGGCTCATCGCGAGCGATCTGTTCATACGTTCGGCGGTTGGACGGAGAAGCGCGACTCCGTCGGCGATCTGGCATTGGCGAGCTCTTTCTCCTGGGGATCACGAACGGCAGACGCATCGAAGAGATCGGCCAGACTACGGGCTGCCTAGTTATCTGACCAGAGGCTCGGCCCGGCAAGAACTGATGCACCCAGCGACGTTGGACGGCTTGAGAAGCGGTTCAGTGCGATTTTTTGCGCAAACTCTTCCAGTTTCAACATAGGGCTTTTCGTTATTGTCAGTCCTGAGGCAGATAGCGGCTCGTGCATCCATTCATCGCGTCACAAATAGTCTGTTCGTCCTCTATCGTTGCCGTACGAATCGCCCTCGCCTAGGGCTTTTGAAACCGGAGCGCTGCCGACGATGCGCGTCGCGTTTTGAAATGTCGGGCCGCCAGCTGGCGTATGTCCATGCCGACGCGGATCCCGCTTGGCACGGGCGCAAAGCTGACCTCCATCGCGTTCACCTTTGCCTTGGCATGCATCGTCGCGCCGACGCCATTCGCGGGTGCGGCGCCGGAGACCATGGCCAAGCCATTCCTATCGGTGACCAGCTGCTTCTACAGCGCCACGGCGATACCGCGGGCCGGCGCCTCGGTCTTCGGGTCGAGTATCTGGCTACCGAGCCTAGGGGGCGACGAGGCGGGATTTCCGCCGATGGGCGCATCAGGCATCAGGCGGCATCGTGCAGACTGCAGTTAAGGTGGGATCAATAAGCGCCGGGTCCGCCATGCCAGTGGCGTGCCCCGCCTGAAGCGCTGTCTCCCGTGCCCCCTGCCAGTCGGAAATCGCCTGTCGCGCGCGCTTCGCATCCGGACGGTTGGAACCCGAGGCCGCAGGCTCCGACATCAAGCGCGCCGCAAGCGTTTCGGCAGTCATCTGCGTAGCAGTCGCCCCCCTCAAAGCCGTCGCGGCGCGCTCCGCGGGACTGCAGGGCCGGGACGCCGCCGATCCGCGGACGTCGCCATAACCTCTGGTGCCGGAGAGATCGGGCAGCGCCCGCGGACGACGTCCTCCATCGCGCTGCGATCAAGTTCGCGGCGCTCCTGCTCGGCTTCGGCGGTCGCGGCCTGGTCTAAATATAGGAGAAGGGCGGCTTCTGTACGCTTGGCGCTGACGGGACGAGCACCATCTCGTCCCGCTTGACGTGCCACGCACCCTGCGCGTCCCGATCCATCGCCCGGTAGCTCAACCACCAGTCGAACAGCCCGTCGAGCCTCCGAAGAAGCTCCGGCCCCGTCTCCGTCACACCCATGAGATAATACTGCCCGACCAGCGAGCCTTGCGTCGCGGTGCTTCCCTCAATCCGTAGGTTGCGGGTGCATGCTTCAAACTTGCCGCATCGGACCGGCTCAGCGCATCGAGCAAGTGGCAGTTCCTCCCCGGCGTGAAGTCCGCGAAGTCGTCCATTGTTAGAACGTTGCGACTACCCTGCGCAGTATAACTGGCGATCACGTCCGCATAGGTTGACCTGCCATCCTTTCGGTAGCGCGCCACCGAATCCGTCCCGGAGCAAATACCGCGAATTGCCTATATCGCAGCGCGTCAGAATGACCTCGCCGCGCACGACGGAGAGCTTGCCAATGAAGCTGTCGAGACTGAACTCCTGTGCGAAGGTGGCTGGAGGGAGATGGACGTCAGCAACGCGGCGCCAGTGCCTTGCCCCATTTGCGCACAGCGGCGCCCCGTGCTTGTCGAGCATCTCGAACCGGTAGCTGGAGCCGTGAAAAGTCTCGCTGGGATGCGTCGTCGCGTTGAAGGTGGTTCGCGGGACGACGACATGGCTGCCATAGCTTTCAATCTGCCCTGCTGGCTCGATGACGTGCTTTAGGATGCGCTCGCCCATGAACTTCCGGAACGGGGCCGCTACCTCGGCGCGCGCGCGGGTCATCGTGCCGGTGTCAATCAGCGCATCGACCATAGGTTCGGGGGAGATGGCGTTGGCGAACTGCTCCAGACGCGCAACCATCGCCGGATAGGGAACGTCGAGAACCCCGAGGAATCGTGTCGCTGGTAAAGCCGATCCGACGGGCGCGTTACGCGCCGGCAACCGCGACGGCGTGCGGCAATTCCTATTCGTTCATGAACGGGTTGTGCGAAGAAACCCGCTTCCAGCCGCGCCTCTGCACGAGGCGCCTCTCGCCGTCGATGGCCACCGCGAACTGCAGGTAGCTGGGCACATCGGCGCCGCAGTTTACCGCGTTGACTTCGGGCGTCGCTGCAGGACCGATAACCGCAAGGTCGGCGTGGTGAAGCGCCGAGGCCAGCGTCAGGACGTAGAGAAAGAGCATTCGCCATTCATAAACGTGCAGCCGGTTCTGCCAGCAGATGTGTAGCGCTCGCAGCTAAGGCAGCGTCGCGGGTGAAAGTCGAAGGACCGGCCGGCACCGCCTAACGGCGGCGCAGCGCAGCTTCGCTGTCGAGCGACTGCGGATTGGTCATCCCGCCACGGGTTTCCGTAACCCGATCAGGAGCCACCCGCCGGCGATCAGCAGGACGCCGTCGATCGCCAACCCCGTGCCGCCAAACGGCGCGACCACGAGATGAAGCAGCGCGAGCAGGACCAGCACGCCGCCGAGCCCGCGCCGCAGCCAGCGGGCGGCCACCGGTCCCTTGATCCAGCGGGATACGCCGGCGACCGCGAGAAGCCCGATCGTAGCGGCAAGCCACAACCACACCAGCGCCGCTCCCGCAGTCGGGATCGCAAGACCGAGCGCGCCGACTAATGCCAGCGAGAGCGGCTGGCCCCAGGCGACCGCTGCCCACAGCCGCTCCCATTGCGGCACGGCGCGGCCCCGGTCGCGGCGTCTTGCGAGCCAGATCGTCACCCCGCTCGACGTAAGGACGCACAACGCCAGACCGAGCAGGCCGTAGATCAGCCGTACCGGCAGCCCGCCAAACCAGCCGAAATGCAGCTGGCCGATCCCGCCGAGAATCTTGGTGCCTGCGGCGAGATCGCGCGGATGACGGTCCTGCACGACGCGCCCCCCGGCATCGAAGATCGTCGTGTCCTGCGGCACCAGCAGTCGGTCGCGTTCAGACGTAGCGGTCACTCGCGCATCGGCGCGGCCGGCGCGTTCGATGACGATCTGGTGCGGCTCGGCGCCCGACGCACGACGGCGGGCCTCCGCGAGCAACGGGCCGATGCGCGGTAGCGGCGCTGCGCCCGCATTCACCGCCGGTGGCGGCTCGACGAACAGCCCGTACACCTTGGCCGTATCGCCGCGGTAGAGCAGCATCGCGAGCGCGCCGACGATGATCGTGCTGAGACCCAGCAGCGCGCCGGTCAGCGCGATGACGATATGAAACGGCAAGGCCCAGATGCCGAGCCGGTTGTGCAGATCGGCCTCCTGCAACCGCCGCGATCCGCCGAGGCGCAGGTGGAAGGCGTCCTTGAAGATGCGGGGATGTGCGAGGATGCCCGAAATCAGCGACGACAGCAGTGCGACGCCGGCAAGTCCGACGAGGAACCCACCCCAACTGCGCGGCAGGTGAAGCGCGATATGCAGATCGAGCAGGAATTGCGAAACCGGAGTCGCCTGTGTCGTGAGATCGCCGACGGCGTCAATCGACCAGTCGCGATCGAAGGTCGGGCTGTAGGCCGTAATCGTTGCGCCTGGTTCGTTTGCCGAGGGTAGCGTGACGTACAGCGCGGCATCGGCGGGGGCGGCGCGCCTTGCCGTATCGATCGCGCGCGACAGTGGCGCTTCCCCGATTGCGGTAACAGCCGGAGTCCGCGGCTGCTCCCAATGCTGCAGGTCGTGCACGAACACGACCAGCGTGCCCGTAAGACAGATCAGATAGATGATCGCGGCGAAGGCGAGGCCGAGGATCCCATGACCGCTCAGCACCGCGCGCACGGTCGCGGACGATAGTGGCCAGCCGCGCGGGCGGTCGGACTTGGCGATTACGGTCATGCCATCCCTTTCAGCGCAGCGAGCGCGAACCCGGCGATCGTCGTACCCGTCAAGACGGCAAGCGAGCGTAGCAGCCGCTGGTCGGCCAGCGTCCATGTCATCGCCAGCGCCCAGGCGACCGGCATCAGCAACCCGCCGATGATGATGCGCGTACGCGGATCGCCCGGCGCCCAGGTGGCGTAGCAGAAGGCGAGACCCATCGCCGCGGTCATGCCGAGCGGTCCGGCCAGCAAGCCCTTGAGCCAGCCGCGCCACTGCCGCGACGGACCGTCCAGCGGTTCCGGGGCAAGCGACGCCCCCCGCCCGCTCCGCGCGCTGCGCCGTTCATAGCCGTGTGCGACCACCGCGAGCACGCCCAACCCGGCCGCACCGATAGCGATCGCCGTTCCCCTGACCGGCCCAATCCACAACGCGAGGCCCGCAATCGTAACGGCGATCAACCCCCAGCCGCCCGCTATCAGTCCCGGTCGCTCACGCGTCCTATCGGCCCAGGCGCGACGCAGCAGCACGGCGCCCCCGCCGCCGCCCGCCAAGCCGATCAGGGCCCCCAGCGCGCTCACAGGTGCAGTTCCAGACCCACGCCGAACGTTTGCGGATCGCCCAGGATCGCACGCCCGCTGCTCGCGAAATCATATTGCCTATAATGTTCGTCGAGCAGGTTGCGTGCGAAGACGAACGCGCTCCAGCCGGCGACGTCATACCCCAGCCGCGCGTTGACGACGGTGCGTCCCGGAAGCTTGCCCTGAACCTGTGTTACGCCAACATCGGTATAGACGGGTCCGCGATAATTGGCGTTCAGATTGCCACTGATACGCCCGACATGCGCGTTGACGCCGCCGGCCAGGGTCCAGTGCGGCGCGTAGGGGAACTCCGACCCTGCAAGGTCGACGGAGCCTGAAGACCCCGTTGGCAGATCGAAATCGTCGAACTTGGTACGGACATGGCCGAGCGACACATAGGCGTCGAGCATGCGGCTGAGCCGTCCCTGTGCCTCGAGCTCGAACCCGTAGAGGTGCGACTTGCCGGCATTCACCGTGTTGTAGTCATAGGCGTTGAGCCCGAAGAACGCGTTGGTCTGCTGGTTCTTCCAGTCGAAATAGAAGACGTTGGCGTTCACCGTCAGCCGACCGTCCAGCCAGCGAGACCGCAGCGAGCCCTCGTAATTCCAGCTATGTTCGGGATCGTACGGCGCCAGCAGCGCGCGCGCCGGGTTCTGGCTCGAACCGCCGGAGCGGTAGGCGCGCTGCACGGTGAAGGCGGTGGTCAAATCGGGGGTCCATTCCATGCTGATCCCAGCCTTGGGCAGGAAGGCATCGAAACTGCGCGCATTCGACGCGCGCGCCGACGACGCACTGGAGACGAGCCCCAACACGCCACGGTTGATCTGCTGCACCGCGATGTTCAGCAGCGAGCCCGGCGCGCCGAACGCGGTTGGGCTGGGCAGCGTGCCGGTGAAGGTCGCGGATGTCTCCGCGGTGTAGCGGTTCTCCTCGTGATCGTAACGGAAGCCCGCGATCAGCGACAGCCGATCGGTTACACGGTAGCGGCCATCGCCGAACAGCGCGGCGGTGCGCACGTTCTCCGACTGGTCACCGAGATAATAAACCGGAATCTGCGGCAGCACGGCGGCATAGGCGCTCGCGATCTGCCCCGCCGCGGCGGCAGGGAACCCGCCGCCCTGCAACAGCCCGCTGATCGTCGCGGTCGGCGTCGGGATGTTCAGCTGGTTCTCGGCATTGAGGCCGCCGGTCCGGCGATAGGCCCACGCGCCGAGCACGCCGCTCAACCGTTCGCCATCGTAATTCAGGCGAATTTCCTCGGTCCAGGTCCTGTAGCGGTTGAGGTTGTCGATCGTCTGAAGATCGGCGGCGGTGCCGTCGGAATCGATCACCGCGCGCGAACTGACGCGGTTGTGCGAGGTAACGCTCGACAGTCGTAGGTGCGGCGTGATTTCGTAGCCGACATTTAGCACGGCAATGTCGGACTTGATGTGTCCGCGGCTTGGCTGGTCGCCTGTGCTGATGCGGTGATCATAGAAATCGGGCACGTCGGTGCGCGAATATTCGTAGAGATAGCCGCCGTCACGCCGCACCCGGTTGTAGCTCGCCTGAACGTCCAGCCCCGGCAAGGCCGTCGGTGTCCATTTCAGCTTGCCACGCAGGTTGAGCGACCGCAGCGAATCGTCATAGCCGCCCCGCGTCACGTTCCGGATGATGCCGCGGTCGGAGCGCTGCTCCGCGGACAGGCGGAAGCCGAGTTCGTCGCGGATGATCGGTCCGCCGACCGCGGCCGAGAAGGTGCGATCGTTATGTTCGGTCCACAGAATCCGGCCATCGGCGCTGTATTCCGTCGTCAACGGATCGCGCGTCTTCAACACGACTGCGCCGGCGAGCGCATTAAGACCCTGGATCGTCGACTGCGGCCCGCGCAGCACTTCGACCTGCTGGATATCCCACAGGTCGGTCGGACCACCGAACAACGCCTCGCGCGGGATCGGCGCGCCATCGATATAGACGCTCGCCGTATCGGCGTTACCGCCCGCTCCTACGCCGGTGTTGCTGATCCCGCGGATCGTGAAACCCGCCGAACCATAGGTCTCTGACATATTGGCAGTGCGGTTATATACGTCCTGGATCGTCTGGATATTTTCGTCGCGGATCCGCTGCGGCGTCGTGATCGCGACGCTGGTCGGTGTCTGCTGCAGCGTCCGGTTCGATTTTTCGCCCGTGACGATGATGTCGTCGCCCTGCGGCTCCGCGGACGTCTGCGACGCCTGTTGCGCCCACGCGGGCGCTGTCCCGAACAGCGCCGCACCCGCCATCAAAATTACCATATCGCGCATGACAAATCCCCCTGACGCCGCCCCTAGCCAAATCTCTATTGCGAGGCAATATCATTTGAGCGAAGTGGTTTTGCGTGATGCGTAAGAAAGATCTCCCAAACCATTCGGCAATTCCGCCGTAAGGTGCATATCGAACATCCGACCCGAAGCGCTGTCTCGCTTCGCGCAATTGCATTCGGGCGCCGATCGTACGACGTGCACCATCAGGCGTATCGACGAGGATTATCAAGCAATGAAGCTCGCCGACCTCGCCGCCCTCGCAGGCGTTTCGACCGCGACGGTTTCGCGCGCGCTGGCGGGGCATTCTTCCGTCAATGCGCAGACTCGCGAGCGGATTCGCGTGTTGGCGCGCGAGCATGACGTCCGGCCGAACCAGCTTGCGCGCAACCTGCGGATGAAGAGCACCGGCGCGATCGGGCTGGTCCTGCCGCTCGGGCATGCGAAGACGCAGCATCTGACCGATCCGTTCTTCCTGTCGCTGCTCGGGTTCCTCGCCGACCTGCTGGTCGAGCGCGGCTATGACATCCTGCTGTCGCGGGTCATTCCGGATGCGGACGACTGGCTCGAACGGCTGGTCGACAGCGGGCGGATCGACGGCTTGCTGCTGGTCGGCCAGTCGGACCAGTTCACGGCGATCGAGCGGGTTTCGCAGCGCTATCGGCCGTTGATCGTGTGGGGCGCGAACCGTCCCGGCCAGCATCACCTGACGATCGGTTCGGACAATGTCGCGGGCGGGCGGCTGGCTGCGGAGCATCTGATCGGACAAGGCCGGCAGCGGCTGCTGTTCGTCGGCGACCCTGCCCCGCCCGAGTTTGCGGACCGGCTTGCGGGGTTCGCGGCGGCAGCGGACGGGGCCGGTATCCCGTACACTGTGCTGGCGACACCGATGAGTCCGGAAGCGGTTCATACGGCGGTCGCGGAGCATCTGGCTGGCGGTACAATTCCGGACGCCATCTTCGCCGCGTCGGACGTCGCCGCAATGAGCGTGTTGCGGGCGCTGGCGGAGGCCGGGATCGACGTTCCCGGCACGACGGCGGTCGTCGGCTATGACGACGTCTCCCTGGCAGCCCACACATCACCGTCATTGACGACGATCCGCCAGGACCTTGCGATGGGCGCCGAACTGATGGTCGACCGGCTTCTCAAGCGTATCGCCGGCGAGTCCGCCGAGTCCGCAATCGTCCCCGCTGTGCTTGTTGAGAGACAGTCCGCCTGATTCCTGCAATCGATTGTGAAAAGATGTTGCAATCGATTGCAGGGAAGTTAGGAGGCGGCCTTGGGCTTCTCAGAAAGCCGTCGCGCAGGGAGGATCGCATGAAAGTACGTCACGCATTGCTGGCTGGCATCGCCGCCGCAACGTTCGCAACCGCAGGGGCCGCGCAGACCGCACCGCAGGCCGATCCGGCCGCCACGCCTGCCGACACCGCCGCTGCTTCAGCCGACGCACCGCAGGACGACATCGTCGTGACCGCGGTCGCGCGCGGCACGAACAAGCTCAACACCTCGATCACGACCAGCTCGATCACGTCGGACGCGCTCGTCCAGCTCGCACCCCGCACCTCGGGCGAGCTGCTCCGCAACCTGCCCGGCATCCGCGTCGAGGCGTCGGGCGGCGACGGCAACGCGAACATCTCGGTCCGCGGCCTGCCGGTCGCATCGGGTGGCTCGAAGTTCCTCCAGCTGCAGGAAGACGGCCTGCCGATCCTCGAATTCGGCGACATCACCTTCGGCAACGCGGACAATTTCCTGCGCGCCGATTTCAACGTGCGGACGATCGAGTCGGTTCGCGGCGGCTCGGCATCGACCTTCGCGTCGAACTCGCCCGGCGGCGTCATCAACTTCCTCTCGAAGACCGGCGAGCAGGAAGGCGGCGCATTCCAGCTGACCAGCGGGCTCGACTACCGCGAATTCCGCGTCGATTTCGACCAGGGCGGCAAGCTGTCCGACACGCTGACCTATCATTTCGGCGGCTTCTACCGGATCGGCGATGGCCAGCGGCAGGTTGGCTATGACGGCGTCAAGGGCGGCCAGTTCAAGGCGAACATCACCAAGTCGTTCGGCAATGGTGGTTATGTCCGGCTGTACGGCAAGTATCTCGACGACCGCGCGATCGGCTATCTGCCGAACCCGGTGCAGGTGACCGGCACGAACAGCGATCCGACCTACAGCAACATCGCCAATTTCTCGATCAACAACGGCACGCTGCACAGTGGCAACATCCGCACCGTGCAGACGCTCGACGGCGACAACAAGCTGGTCACGCGCTCGATCGCCGACGGCCAGCATCCGCTCGTCTATTCGGCCGGGCTGGAGACGCAAATCCCGGTCGCGGACGGCTGGAACATCGTCGAGCGGTTCCGCTATTCGGATATCTCGGGCGGCTTCACCTCGCCGTTCCCGTCGGCCGTCGGTTCAGCGCAGACGATCGCCAACGGCATCGGCGGCGCCGGCTCGCAGCTGTTCTATGCAAGCGGATCGCAGAGCGGCCAGCGGATCACCAATCCGGCATCGCTCAACGGCAACGGCCTGCTTGCGAACGTCGTGCTGTTCGACGTCGACCTGAAGAGCCTCAACAACATCACCAACGACATCCGCCTCAACGGCTCGGTGCCAGTCGGCACGGGGTCGCTGTCGATCACCGGCGGCTTCTATGCCTCGCGCCAGGACATCAAGAGCGACTGGCTGTGGAACTCGTTCGTCCAGACCGTCGCGGATGACGGCCGTTCGGTGCTGGTCGACGTGCGTACAGCAGCAGGCGTTCCGGTCACGCAGAACGGCACGCCGGGCTATTCGGCATACGGATTCGGCAATTGCTGCCGCCGGTCGTACGATCTCGACTACACGACCTATGCGCCGTTCGCGCAGCTCGGGTTCGAGATCGGCCGGCTCAACATCGACGGATCGCTGCGCTACGACTTCGGTCGGGCCCGCGGCAGCGTCGCCGGCGCGGATCTGGGTGCGGGCTTCGGCAGCGGCATCACGAGCTTCGACATCAATGGCAACGGCGTGATCTCGGCAGCCGAGCGTCTGGTCGCGGTGATCCCGACGCGCCGCTCGCCGCTCAACTACAATTACGACTACCTCTCCTATTCGGGCGGCGCGAACTTCCGCCTGACCGACAGCACTGCGATCTTCGGCCGCTACAGCCGCGGCGGTCGCGCCAATGCCGATCGCCTGCTGTTCGGCCCGTCGATCAACACGACGACGGGCGGCCTGACCGACGAAGGCGCGGCAGTCGATTTCGTCCGTCAGCTCGAAGGCGGGTTCAAGTTCCGCCAGAACGGCCTCTCGCTCTACGCCACCGGCTTCTGGGCGCGTACCGAGGAGCAGAATTTCGAGGCGACGACGCAGCGCTTCTTCAATCGCCAATATGAGGCGAAGGGCGTCGAGCTCGAGGGTCGGATTGCCCGCGGACCGTTCTCGCTGTCGGCAGGCGGCACCTATACCGATGCCGAGATCACCAAGGATGTCCTGAACCCCGCAGTCGAGGGCAACCGCCCGCGTCGCCAGGCCAAGTTCATCTTCCAGGCGACTCCGCAGGTCGATGTCGGCCGGCTCACCGTCGGCGCCAACGTGATCGGTACCACCGACAGCTATGCGCAGGACAACAATGTGCTCAAGATGCCGGGCTATACGCAGGTCAACGCGTTCGTGTCGGTACGGCCCGTCGAGAACGTCACGCTGTCGGTCAACGGCAACAACCTGTTCGACGTGAAGGGCATCACCGAAGCCGAGGAAGGCACGATCCCGACCAACGGCATCGTCCGGGCACGCTCGATCACCGGCCGGACGATCTCCGCCGCGGTCCGCGTCGGCTTCTGATAGGGCGGGTGAGCGTGACTTTCTCCTCCACCGAGCGCCGTCTCGACGCGCTCGCCCCCCTCCTAAAACGCCAGCTCGAACGGCTGTACGGCACCGATCGGCTGGCGACACTCTGGCCGCGGATGGAGATGATCCTCCGCGACCGAGCGGCCGAGCGCCCGGCGGCGATGGTCGCGCTCGACGATACGCGGCTGGGCGATCCCGACTGGTTCGTCGCGCCCGACATGCTGGGCTATTCGACCTATGTCGACCGGTTCGCCGGCACTGTCGAAGGATTGACCGGCAAGGTCGATCATCTCGAATCACTCGGCGTCCGCTATCTGCATCTGCTCGCGTTGCTGAAGGCCCGCGAGGGCGACAGCGACGGCGGGTTCGCGGTCGCGGACTATCTCGCGATCGAACCCCGGCTGGGAACGATGGCCGAGGTCGAGCGGCTCGCGGCCCGGCTGCGCGAGGGGCGGATCAGCCTGTGCGTCGATCTCGCGCTCAACCATACCGCAGACGATCATGCCTGGGCGAAGGCGGCGCTCGCGGGCGATCCGCATTACCGTGCCTTCTATCATGTGCTGAGCGAGGACGAGGCTCAGGCGTATGAGGAGGCACTGCCCGAAGTGTTCCCGACCACCGCGCCGGGCAACTTCACAGATGTCCCAGCGATGGGCGGGCAGGTCTGGACGACCTTCTACCCGTTCCAATGGGATCTGAACTGGTCGAACCCCGAGGTCATGCTGGCGATCGTCGACACGATGCTGCAGCTGGCGAACCACGGCTTCGAGGCGTTCCGGCTCGATTCGATCGCGTTCCTGTGGAAGCAGATCGGCACCGATTGCCGCAACCGTCCCGAAGCGCATTTCATCGTCCGCGCGCTCCGCGCCGCGCTCGACATCGTCGCGCCTGCGACGCTGCTGAAGGCCGAGGCGATCGTCCCGACCGCGCTGGTGCCGCCGTACTTCGGCGCTGACGAAGGCGCGGACTGGGATGGCGGGTTCGAGCCCGAATGCCATCTGGTCTACAACAATTCACTGATGGTCGCGGGCTGGGTCGCGCTGGCCGAACAGTCTGCCACCCTCCCCCACGCGATCGTCGAGGCGAGCGGCGGCCTTCCACGTGGCGCCAACTGGCTGAGCTACGCGCGGTGCCACGACGATATCGGCTGGGGCGCGGTAATCGGCGACCTGGCGGAAATCGATCCGGATCCGGTCGCACGGCTGAAGATAGCCGCGCGGTTCCTCGAAGGCGGCGACGGCAGCTGGGCACGCGGCGCGCCGTTCCAGTCGGACGGTTCGGTGCTCCACGGTTCGAACGGGACGATGGCGTCGCTCGCCGGGCTGGAGGCTGCGGCGGACGACGAAGCGCGCGAAATGGCGTTTCGTCGGATCGCGCTGCTGAATGTTCTGTCGATCGCGAGCGGTGGGCTGGCGACGACGTACATGGGCGATGAGGCGGGTCTGCTCAACGACACCAGCTATCTCAGCGATCCCGAACGGGCACATGAAGGCCGCTGGCTCCACCGGCCCGAGATGGACTGGGCCGCGCTAGATGGCGCCGCCGCGCAAAGGATCGGCGGCGATCTCGCAGCCCTGCGCGCCGCACGGATCGCCAGCGGCGGTGCAGGTGGGCCGAGTGCGATCACGACCGGCAACCCGGCCGTGCTCGGGATCGGCTGCGGGGGCGACCGGGTGTTCCTGAACTTCTCCGACACGCCCGTGACGATCGTGGCAATAACAGACGGCCATGACCGGTTGTCCGACACGCAGTTCGTCGACACGCTGACGATCGCGCCCTGGAGCGTCGTCTGGGCGGGACCGACCGCATGACCGCCGCCCCGCTGTTCGGCTGTATCGAGGCGGGGGGCACCAAGTTCGTCCTCGGCGTGGCGCGCGATGCCGACACCATGCTGCGCACCGCGCGCGTGCCGACCACCACGCCAGCCGAGACGCTCGGTGCCGCCCTCGCCTTCTTCGCCGATGCGCAAGCCGAATGGGGCGCGTTCGATGCGCTGGGGATCGCCGCGTTCGGGCCGATCGTCCTCGACCGCTCGTCGCCGCACTGGGGCACGATCGCCGAAACGCCAAAGCGCGGCTGGAGCGGCACCGACCTGGTCGGGCCATTCGCGCGCGCGCTTGCATGCCCGGTCGGCTTCGACACCGACGTCAACGGCGCGGTTCTGGCCGAAAGCCTGTGGGGCGCAGCAGTCGGCGCCGATATCGCGGTGTACGTCACGGTCGGCACCGGGATCGGCGGCGGTGCGCTGATCGAGGACCGCCCGGTCCATGGCAGCCGCCACCCCGAAATGGGCCATATGCTGCCGCGCCGCCATGCCGATGATCGCGACTTCGCGGGGACCTGCCCGTTCCACGGCGACTGCCTGGAGGGCCTCGCGAGCGGCCCTGCGATCCACGCACGCTGGGGCGCGTCGCTGTCCGAGCTTGCCGCGGATCATCCTGCGCACGCCATCATCGCCTATTACCTCGCGCAACTCGTCGTCGCGCAACAGGCGCTCCTGTCGCCGCGTCGGATCATCCTCGGCGGCGGCGTGCTCGCCACGCCAGGCTTGCTAGACCGCGTCCGTCACGAAGCTGCCACGCTCGCGGGCGGCTATTTCGGCACCGGGGATTACGCCCGGCTGATCGTCCATCCCGGCCTCGACGACCGCGCCGGTTTGCTCGGCGCGCTGGCACTCGCACAAAGGGCTTGTCGATGACTCTACCCGGTTTCCTCGGCAAACCTCGCCTTTCGCTGATGCGCCTGATCGAGATGAACCTCGGGTTCCTCGGGCTGCAATTCTCGTTCGGCCTGCAACAGGCCAACATGGCGCCGATCTACGGCTATCTCGGTGCGGACGAAGCGAGCCTGCCGCTGCTGTGGCTGGCAGGGCCGATGACCGGGCTGCTGATCCAGCCGCTGATCGGCGCGATGAGCGACCGCACCTCGACCCGGATCGGCCGGCGCACCCCCTATTTCCTGGTCGGCGCGGTGCTGTGCAGCCTGTGCCTGCTGGCGATGCCGTACAGCCCGAGCCTGTGGGTGGCGGCAAGCCTGTTGTGGGTGCTCGACGCCGCCAACAACGTGACGATGGAGCCGTACCGCGCCTATGTCGGGGACCGGCTGCCCGACGACCAGCGCGCCGCCGGGTTCCTGACGCAGTCGGCGTTCACCGGCCTCGCGCAGACGCTGTCCTATCTGTCGCCGTCGCTGCTGGTGTGGATCGGCTTCAACAAGGACGCCATCGACGGCAACGGGATTCCCGACATTACCCGGATCGCGTTCCTGATCGGCGCGGTGCTGTCGCTGGCGACGATCGTCTGGTCGGTCGTCCGCGTCCCCGAACTGCCCTTGCCCGCCGAAGAGAAAGCAAGGCTGGCGAAGGAACCACTGACGCTCGGCGGCACGCTGCGCGATCTGAGCACTGCATTGGTCGAGATGCCCAAGCCGATGCGACAGCTGGCGCTGGCGATGCTGTGCCAATGGTATGCGATGTTTGCCTATTGGCAGTTCATCACCTTCGCGGTCGCACGCTCGCTGCACGGCACGTCGGATGCGAAGAGCGCGGCGTTCCGCGATACCGTGCTCACCGTCGGCCAGCTCGGCGCGTTCTATAATGCGATCGCGTTCGTCGCGGCGATCGCACTGGTGCCGCTCGCCCGTCGCTGGGGCGCCAAGAAAGCGCATGCCGCCTGCCTGCTGGCATCGGGCGTGGCGATGATGACGATCCCCGGCATCGCCAACGAAGCGGGACTGTTCGTCGCGATGCTCGGCATCGGCGTCGGCTGGGCGAGCATGATGGGCAATCCCTACATCATGCTGATCGACATGATCCCGCCCGAGCGCAACGGCGTCTACATGGGCATCTTCAACATGTTCATCGTCATCCCGATGATCATCGAGAGCCTGACGGTGCCGCTGTTCTATCATTCGGTACTCGGCGGCGAGCCGCGCAACATCCTGTATCTGTCCGGCGCCCTGATGATCCTAGGCGCGATCGCGACCGCGCGGGTCACAATGGGCGCTTCGACATCCTTGTTAAGAACCGCCGAAAACACGCACTAACGTACGGATAAACCGGATCGATCGCCGCAATATGGCGCGCGAGCACTGACTCAGTGGGCGATGCGAAGGGTGGCGTCGTTGAAAAGGCCGGGACGTCACGCCGACCGCGGCACCGTCGAGCGCCCGGTCGTGGCGCTCATGCATAGGATTAGCGGCAAGTACCGAGCTCGGATCGTCGAAATCGATACACACCCCGTCATGTCCGCCCTTCAGCCGATACGATTGACGAAAGCCAAGCCCCCCGGAAATGCGCGTGGCCCTGACCGGGTGGCCCGCTTACACCTGCGCCATCGCTTCGCCGGAAAGGGTTCGAAAGATGCAGACGATCGGGGTGGGGTTGGTTGGCTATGGTCTCGGCGGCCGGGCGTTCCATGCGCCCTATGTTCGCACGACACCCGGCATGGAACTCCGCGTGGTCGTATCGCGCGACCGTGACAAGGTGCATGCGGACCTTCCCGATATGCGGGTCGTCCCCAGCGTCGCGGCGTTGCTGGAGGAACCCGGCATCGACCTGGTGATCGTCTCGAGCCCCGATGCGCTTCATGCCGAGCACGCGATCGCGGCGCTCGAAGCGGGCAGGCACGTCCTGATCGACAAGCCCTTCGCGACGTCTCTTGCCAATGCACGGCGGGTCCTTGCCGCAAGCGAGGCGACGGATCAGCTGCTCACCATCTTCCACAACCGCCGCTGGGACGCGGACTTCCTGACGCTGCAAAAGCTGATCGGCGATGGACGACTGGGCGAGATCGTCCAGTTCGAAAGTCATTTCGATCGCTGGCGTCCCGCCGTGGCATCGACTTGGAAGGAAGCCAGAGAGGGGGGATCATGGCAGGACCTCGGCCCGCACCTCATCGACCAGGCGCTGGTGCTCTTCGGGCGCCCCGAGGCGATCTGCGCGGACATCACGACGCTGCGCGCGGACGCGCCGGCACCAGATTATTTCCACGCAGTGCTTCGCTATTCGGACAAGCGGGTCATTCTCCATTCGAGCAAGCTGGTGGCCGCCAACGGGCTGCGGTTTGCCGTTCACGGAACCCGCGGCAGCTGGATCAAGCACGGCGTCGATCCGCAGGAGGCGGCCACCGTCGCGGGACAGGCTCCCGGTGGGCAGCATTGGGGGTACGACCCCGACCAGGGTTCGCTCACTCTTTGCGATCCGCAGCGGACCGAGACACTGCCGAACTGCCGCGGCGACTACCGTAAATTCTGGCACGATCTGGGCGCCGCGATCCGGGGAGAAGGACCAAATCCTGTCCCGGGGACCGAGGCCATGATGGTGATGGAGGTGCTGGACGCCGGTTTGCGCAGCGCGACGCGACACGGTGAAGTATCGCTATAGCGCCCAGCGGACGGTACCGCTGTGCCCCCGCCACGAAGCTTTGCGCGTTGCCCCTTCCGACGATCACTATCAGGACAGGCGCATGACGACGTACCCATTGAGCGAGCCGGCGACGGTTTATGCCGCCGAAGAAGGCGCCGGGCAGGATCGCGTTGCGGGTCGCGGTACGCTGACCCACTGCGTCCAGATCATCGAAGGTTTTCCGGCGGAGAAACGGGCTACCGCTCGCATCGAGATGGACGACCTCGACCTTCGGTTCGGTGCTCGCGAGGTCGAGGATCTCCTGCGCTTCCTGCGCGACGAGGATGCCGGGCTGTCGAACCAAGACATTGTGGCGATCGAAGACCCCGATCGATAACGGCGATGGACGCGAGCATCGGTTGCGGTGCTCGATCGTCACGCCGGTAATAGCTCTGGCGACCGACTCAGGCGGAACCCGTCCCGAGGGCATCCAGCATCGCCGACACGCGTTCCCGCAGTTGAGGATCACGCGTGATCTCCAGCATCGCCGCAAGGCTATGCCTGGCGGCGGGTACGTCGCCGTCGACCAGCTCCAGGCGTGCGCGCTCCCACCAGGCGTGTCCGTAACCCGGCGCCATCATCGTCATCCGGCCATACAGCTCGAGCGCGCGCCGTCCCTTACCGCCCTGTTCCGCACGCGTTGCCTGGTTGAGCAGCAGCCTGACCAGCACGGCACGGTTGGGCATCGCCGCGATATGCCGCACGGCCGCGGGGGACGGATCCATCGCCGCGACCAGCGCGACGAGCTGGTCCCGGTCGACCGGTATCCCACCGCGAAAGGGATCGATGACGACCGGAGCGGCCTCCTCGCCGATAAGCACGAGGACATGTCCCGGCACGTCCAGGACATTGGCCACCCAGCCAAGCCTGCGGGCGGCCGCGACATACAGGATGGCCAGGCTGACCGGCAGGCCGCGTCGCCGATCGATGACGCGGATGAGGTCGGCGTTGGCGGGATCGTCATAGGTCTCGGCGTCGCCGACGAACCCGAACTCCTCGGCAAGAACCGTCGCAAGCGCGGCAGCCTGCTCCGGCGCTGCCGTCGAACCGCCGGCAACGGCCGCCAGCCGGATGTCGATGGCCTCGAGCACGTCGTCATAAGGGGCAAGGTCGGTGCCGGCATGGTCGAGAAGCGCCAGCGCGAGCGCGGCTTCGTCGAGAAGGATCTCGTCCTCATCGATTAGGCCAAGGTGCATCAGATCATCGTTCATCGCCAGTAGATGGGAGCACGGCGCTGTCGATCAAAGGCCGACGCCGTCGCGCGCGGCGGTGGCGGCATATCTCAAACTTGCCGCATGCCGCCATCGACGCACAACTCTGCGCCAGCGATGAAGCTTGCCTCGTCGCTGAGTAGGAAGAGCGTCGCCGCAGCCACCTCGGCAGGACGCGCCATGCGGCCCAGCGGAATGGGACTGATCAGGGCGGCACGCCCCGCTTCGGGAACGCTTGCCATCATGGCCGTGTCGGTCGGCCCCGGCGCCACGACGTTCACGCGGATGCCGCGCGGCGCCAGTTCGATCGTCCAGGTCCGCGCATAAGAACGCAGCGCGGCCTTGGTCGCGGCATAGGTCCCGTAAGGCGAGATACCGGCCACATCGGCGATCGACCCGACCAGGACGACGGAACTGCCCTCGCTCAATACAGGCAGCGCAGCCTGCAACGCGAAGACCGGGCCACGCACGTTGACGGCGAAGTGGCGGTCGAAATGCTCGAGCGTCTCGTCGATCAGCGTCGCTGGCTCGGAAATGCCGGCGTTGAGGACGAGAGCATCGATCCGGCCATGCGCTTCCCGCACCGTCGCAACCACGCGCGCCAGATCCGCCGGCACGCTCGCGTCCGCAACGACGCCGTGCGCGCGCGCGCCGATCCGCTCGGCCGCCGTTTCGACCTCGTCGACACGCCGCCCGGTCAGGAAGACCATGGCGCCCTCCGCCGCCAGCCGCTCGGCAATCGCGAAGCCGATGCCCTTTGCGCCGCCAACCACCAGCGCAACCTTGTCCGTCATCTTCGCCATCGTGAAATCCTCAGCTTGAACGATGACATGCCAGGTATACCTCTTATATCTGCTATCAAGAACGCACCTTGGATAGCGTAGATATGGCCGACGATACCGACCTTGACCTTTGCTCGGCGCAAGTGCTCGCCGACATGGCGCGCATCCGCCCGGTCCTCGACAAGATCGCGGACAAGTGGACCATCATGATCCTGACGGTCCTTTGCCCGAAGCCGTCGCGCTTCAATCAGATCAAACGGCGGCTCGACGGGATCACGCACAAATCGCTTGCCGACGCGCTGAAGCGGCTCGAACGAAACGGCTTGGTCACGCGCACCGTGCTCCCGACCGCGCCGATAGGCGTCGAATACGCGATCACGCCGCTCGGCCATTCTCTGCGGCATCCGTTCGAGGCCCTCTGCGCCTGGGCGCTGGCGCACGGCGACGCGCTCACCGCTGCAAGCGCTGCCGACGATCGCGCGGGTCGTGCGAAGGAGGTTTCGTCGACAGCGTATTAGCTGCCGGCCGCCCCAAGCTTTCCCGCAACCTCGCCGATCAATGTCCTGAGCCAACGATGCGCAGGGTCGTGGCGGTAGCGCACATGCCATGCCATCTCGACCGGGAAGGTGCCGAGATCGACCGGCGCGGGTAGCACCTTCAGCCGGGGGTCGTGCGCCAGCCGGCGGCAGATCAGTTTGGGCAATGTCGCGCAGTAATCCGTGACCGCCACCATCTCGGCAACCGCGAAGAAGTTGGTGACGGAGATCGCGACGTCGCGCCGCAGCTGCTGCTGCGACAGCGCCTGGAACAGACCCGCGCGCATGCGACCGGGCGGCACGACGTTGACGTGCTTCAGCGCTTCGAACTGCTCCCGGGTAATGCTGTCGCCGATGTCGGGGTGCCCCGCCCGCACGATACAGGCCAGCCCTTCGTCCATCACGTGTTGCACGACCAAATTATCGGGCGGATCGACGATGCGACCCAGCACCAGCGCGGTCGTCCCGGAAATGACGCCGGTTTCCGCCAGATCGTTGCCGTACGGCGTCAACTGAAGCCTGATGCCGGGCGCAGTCTCCTGAAGTCGCGCGACGATCGCCGGCACCAGCACGAACTCGACGTAACCGTTGGGCGCGATCGTCAGCACGCGTTCGGCAGTGGCGGGGTTGAAGTCTTGCTGGCCCAGTACGGCATCGTCGAGCATCGCGAGCGCCTCGGCAATGACCGGCGCAAGCTGCAGGGCGATGGGCGTCGGTTGGATGCCATAGCGCTCGCGGACGAAAAGTTGGTCCTGCAACATGAGGCGTAACCGTCCGAGCGCGTTGGAAAGCGCGGGCTGCGTCATGCCGACGCGTTCGGCGGCGCGCGTGACGCTGCGTTCCTCGATCAGAGCGACGAAGATCGGCAGCAGGTTGAGGTCGTAGCGCACGAGATATGCTCCTATGATCATATCCATAATTCAGGAAATGAAGTTCTTGAATACCTGTTCGGCCGCCATGTTGCTCCCGTCACCACCGACAGCAATTCGACGGAGCTCCCAATGACCAAGGCAAAGATACTCGTGCTCGGCTCCAACGCCACGCAGATCGAACTGCGCGGCGGCGGCTCGGCTGCGATCGGGCAGTACCTCAACGAGACGACGATCCCGTCGATGGCGCTGATCGCCGCCGGGTACGAGGTCGTCCTTGCCACGCCGAACGGCACCAAGCCGCACATCGACGACGTCTCGGATGTCGCGCAGCATTTCGGCAATGACGAGGCCGCCCATGCCCGGGCCAGGAGCTTCTACGACAACGATCCGTCGATGAACCAGGTCCGCACGCTGCGCTCGGTGATCGACGACGGGCTGGACGACTTTGCCGGCGTGTTCGTGCCCGGTGGCCATGCCCCGGTCGTCGACCTGATGCAGGACGAAGACGTCGGAACGATCCTGCGTCACTTCCACGAGGCCGCGAAGCCAACCGCCCTGCTCTGCCACGGCCCCGTCGCTCTCGCTGCCGCGTTGCCGCGCGCGCGCGATTTTCGGGCGGCTCTGGTCGCCGGGGATGCCGCCGCGGCCGCCGATCTGGCCCAGGGCTGGGCCTATGCCGGCTATCGCACGACGGTGTTCTCGACCAGCGAGGAGAAGTGGGCGGAAGACAATTTCTTCAACGCCGAACTGCCCTTCTACATGCCCGACGCGCTCCGGTTGGCGGGTGCCGAGGTGACCACCGGTGCGGTCGACTGGGCACCCAATGTGGTCGTCGATCGCGAGTTGATCACCGGCCAGAACATGGCCTCGGATCATCCGCTCGCCGCGGCGCTGATCGAGGCGCTCGACCGCTCGCTCTCGATCGTGTGAGTACGCACGCGACCGGCGGGGCGCTTCGTGCGCGCCCCGCCACGCGAACTTATTCAACAAGGAACGATACCATGCTCGATCCCGTTAAAATCGTCGCCATTCTCACCGCTCGCCCCGGCAAGGCCGCGCAGTTGCGGACCCTGCTGGACGGCATGATCACGCCGAGCCGCGGCGAGCCCGGCAACTTGCGCTACGACCTGTGGCAGGACCAGAGCGATCCGGCGCGCTTCGTGCTCGACGAGCTCTACGTCGATGGAGACGCGGTCGCGGCGCACCGCGCGTCGCCGCACTTCCAGAGCTATGTATCGGCGATCGCCGACCTCGCCGAGCGGACCGCCGTGACGCTCGATCCCGCGTCCGTGGCCTGACCAACTCGACGAGTCCAGGAAACCTGGCATGGTCGGCACGAAATCCGTCCTGCTCGCTCTCGCAGTGGCCGGCGCGTCAATCATGCCCGCTTAGGCCGCCGATACATCACTCTCCGTGGTCCTCGTCCCCGGCGCTGTTGTCGACGCGTCGGGGGTGACGTCATGGTTACGGCATCCTGACTAGCGGATGCCGGCTAAATCCCATTCTCACGACGCGCGAACAGATCTCCGATGGATGCGACGAAATGCGTGTTCATAGCTGCGATCGCAGCTTTCGGATCACGGTCGGCGATCGCTCGCGCCAGGTCGTGATGGTGCGCGAGCACGGCGGTACGCTGTCGCGCGGTGGTTCGCGTTGCCCAGGCGGCGGGCACTGCGTGGACCATCATCGGTGCGAACGAGCGGATGATCTGCAGGAACAGCATGTTGCGTCCGGCCTGCGCGATCGCCTGGTGGAACGCGATGTCGTGGCGGGTCAGCGTATCGACATCGGTACCGGCCGCTTCCATCGCCTCGGCCAGACCGACGATCGTCCGCGCCTCGTCGTCGCTGCGTTCCATGGCGGCGAGTTCGGCGGTACGGAGTTCCAGCGTGCGGCGCACGTCCCAGATCTGCACCATCGAGA
This sequence comes from Sphingomonas sp. R86521, assembly GCF_042466235.1. NCBI lineage: Bacteria > Pseudomonadati > Pseudomonadota > Alphaproteobacteria > Sphingomonadales > Sphingomonadaceae > Sphingomonas > Sphingomonas sp. R86521. The sequence goes on from NZ_JAXHBY010000001.1 coordinate 2,473,143, forward strand.
TCTGCGCGGTCGCCACCGCGTGATCGAGCGACGTCGCCATCACCGATCCGTCGATCGCGGCAACGCGCGCCCGCCGACCGTTGCCTACGTCGATGAGTCGCAACGCTGCCAACGCGCCGAACGCCTCGCGCAGCACCGGTCGGCTGACGCCCAGTTCGGTCGCGAAATGACCCTCGGACGGCAGGGTGTCGCCGACCTTCATGTCGTTGGCGCGGATATGCGTGCGGACCGCATGGACCGCCTGGTCGACGAGCGAGCCGCCCTCGACCAGTCGCAGGCTTGGCGCTTTCATGCCGCGAGCCGTGGTGCACGGAGCGACGATGGGGTGGTCCCGAACTGCCGCGAGAAGGCCCGCGTGAAGCTGGCGTTGTTGAGATAGCCGCACTGGTAGCCGATCGACGACACAGGCAAGTCGGTCGCGATCAGCATCTGACGCGCGGCCCCAAGCCGTCGGTCGAGCAAAGCGTCGGCGACCGTGCAGGCGAACATGTCGCGGAAGCCCCGTGTCAGCTTAGCGCGGTTCAAACCACAGGCGCGCGCGATCGAATCGAGCGTCATCTTCTCGCCCCAGCGCTCGTCGATCATCCGCTTGGCCGCGACGATCCGCTGGCTGTCGCGGGCGGATAGCTGCCCGGCGCCCGCGAGCGGCACGAGGTCGTCCTCGACGATCCGCTGGAACGTGCTGGACAGGAGCTCAATGCATTTTGCCGAACGATGCGTGCTGCGCCAGGGCTCGGGCAGGACGCAATCGCGGATCGCGGCGACGATCATCCGCAATTCGCTCGGCAGATGGCACGCGATGTCCGCGTCGGGCGCGTAATCGAAGACCCGCAGGCAGGCGCCGCGTTCGACCGCAAGCACGAGGACCGCGCGCTCCTCCGCAGGAAGCGCGCCGGTGGTGACGGTAAGGTGCGCCGGTGCCTCCTCGCCCAGCGTAAAGCAAAGCACGACGGCATCGGCGGGGAAGGCCGTCGCGTCTACCGTACCTTCGCCGATGAAGGCCGCCATCTCGGGCGACACCGTGACGCGTTCCTTCTGCATGCCTGCCTCGCCCAACACCGATCTCCTGTTCCCGATTGCCGGGATTGGGTCGACCATGCAGCTATCGGATAGCTTCTGCAATAGCTATCTTACAGGTCAGACTGTTGCCGACGTAGGTGCCCGGCGCATTGCCATCGTAAAGGCGATGACGGAGATGGCGCTGGTCACCACGCCGACGATCGCGAGCCCCTGTGCGAGGTGCGCCTCGCCGCCGAGCATACCGCTTGCCGCCGCGACCAGCGTCGGTGCGAGGCCGTAGCCGATCAGCCCGGCGATCGCGATGAACGCGCCGATGCACAGCCCGCGCAGTTCATTCGGGATCAGCACGGTCAACGCTACCGAGGTCACGACCCCAGTCACTGCCCCACACGTTATGAGTAGACCGACGGCGACCCCGAACAGCGGGACCGAAGGCATGATCGGGAACAACGCAGCGGGCACACCTACCGCGGCGGCAACGATCGCGCCGATCAACAGGCCGCCACGCCGGCCGCTTTTCTGGCCCCGGTCGGCGGACAGGCCTCCGATGATCGTGCCCAGCACGCCAGCGCCGAACAGCAATGCGCCCATCCAGCTGGCGAACTGATCTGGCTCCAGGTGGAAATTGCGCGACAGGACCGGCGAGACCCAGATCCCGGCAGCCGCATCGGCCATCACCACGCTGATCTGGCCGATGAACAACGGGATCAGGAACACCCGACGCGCGCAGAGCTCGCCGGCAACGATCTTGAACGGCGCATGCGTACCCGCCGCAACCTCCTGCCGCGCCGGTTCGCGCAGCAGGAACAGCGGCAGGATGGCGATCACGCTGATGACCGCGAGCGACAGATGAACGCTACGCCACGGCATCATGCCTGCGACCCATGCCGGCGCGCCGCCATGGGCGAACAGGCCGAACAGCGCGCCCGACAACGCCAGGGCGAGCGCGAGACCGAGCGACTTGCCGAGGTTGACGACCAGCATCGCCCTGCCCCGCTGCGTCGCTATGCAAAAGTCGGCGCACAGCGACAGCGCCGCGGTCAGCGCGCCGGTCGTGCCGATCCCGGTCAGCATCCTAGCGACGAACAGCGACGGCACGCCGTGCGCGAGCCCGGTCAGCAGTGTGCCCAGCGTCCACACGAGAGCGAGCGCGATCATCATCCGCACCCGGTTGTAGCGATCGACCATGATGCCGATCGGGATCGAGAACACGGCCAGCGGCAGCGCCGCCGACAGCCCCTGGATCAGGCTCAGCGTATAGTCGCTGAGGTGGAGTTCGGCTTTGGCACCCTCCTGGACCGTGCCGAACGAGCCCATCATCGTGAAGCCGACCGCCATCGCCAGCGCGAGCGCGAACAACGGCAACAGCGTCCTTGCGAACGGCGGTGAGGGGACCTCGATCGGTCGGGCGAAATCGGTCATGTGAGTCCTTATGCAAGCGCGCGGCGCAGCGCCTCGAGACTGTCGCGGCGCGCCTGTTGCGAGACCGCACCGTCGGCGAAGATGTCGAAGCCGTGATAGCCACCGGGATAGACGTGAAGCTCGACCGGCACGCCCGCGCGGATCAGCCGTGTCGCGTAGTCGATGTCCTCGTCGACGAAGAGATCGAGCGCGCCGGTCGCGATATAGGCGGGCGGAAGGCGGGAGAGATCGGTCGCGCGGGCGGGCGCCGCATAGGGCGACACGTCGTCGCCACCGGGGGCGTGTCCGAGCAGCGATGTCCAGCCGAAACGGTTGCTCTGCGCGGTCCATATGAACTCGCCGGCATAGGGATGCGGCGATGCCGTGCAGGTCCGGTCGTCGAGCATCGGGTAGATCAAATGCTGGAACGCGAGCGCATGTTCACCGCGGTCGCGCACCATCAGCGCCAGCGCTGCGGCATACCCGCCGCCTGCACTCTGTCCCATCACGCCGAGCCGCGTCGGATCGATCCCGAGCGTGCCGGCATGGGCGATCGCCCAGGCGAGCCCGGCATAACAATCCTCGATCGGGCCGGGGAAATTCGTCTCGGGCGCCAGGCGATATTCGACCGACACGATGACGCACCGAAGATCGGCGGCCAGCGGGCGGAGCAGCGGATCGGAGTCGCTGACCTTGCCCATCACATAGCCGCCGCCGTGGATGTGATAGATGCACGGCAGGACGCCGGTGACGCCCGCCGGGCGAAAGACGTGCAGGTCGATATCGGGCGCTCCAGCCGGCCCCGGAACCGTATGGATCTCCAGCGTCGCCAGCGTCTCGTCGGCGGGCGGCAGCATAGACGGCCGGTCGCGCATCGCCGGCAGGATGTCCGCGGTAAGCGATATCTGCGGCATCATCTCCAGCAACGGTCGGAGCGTAGGGTCGACGAGGCGCAGGCTGTCCATGATAAATCCTTCTTCCCCCCTCCCTGAAAGGGAGGGGTCGGGGGTGGGTCGGCTCGGGGCGAACACTAGCGCCTGCCCATAAGCCAACCCACCCCCCGCCCCTCCCTTCCAGGGAGGGGAGCAGTTTCAGAACGCGAAGATCTTGCCCGGATTGAACAGGTTGTGGGGGTCGAGCGCGTGCTTCAGCGTCCGCATCAGATCGACCGCATCGCCGAGTTCCGCGACCAGCCAGTCCTGCTTGCCGATGCCGATGCCGTGTTCCCCGGTGCAGGTGCCGTCCATCGCCAGCGCCCGCTCGACCATCCGCGCGTTGATCGCCGACACCTCCGCCAGTTCCGCCTCGGACTCCGGATCGATCGAGAAGACGACGTGGAAATTGCCGTCGCCGACATGCCCCAGGATCGTCGCGGGGACCGACGACGCCTGCAAATCGGCCTTGGTCTCGCCGATGCACTCGGCCAGCCGACTGATCGGCACGCACACGTCAGTCGCCCAGCCGACCGCACCGGGCCGCAGATTGACCGCCGCGTAATAGGCCTCGTGCCGCGCCTTCCACAGCTTCGAGCGTTCCTCGGGCAGGTTCGACCAGCGAAAGTCGCCGCCGCCATTCGCCGCCGCCAACTCGCGCACCGTTTCCGCCTGCTCGTCGACATAGCGCGGCGAGCCGTGGAATTCGAAGAACAGCGTGGTCAGTTCTGGATAGTCGAGCTTCGACCAGGCGTTGACCGCCTTCATCTGCATGTCGTCGAGAATTTCCACGCGGGCGAGCGGCACACCGATCTGGATCGCCTGCACCACCGTGTCCACTGCGCCGTTCAACGTGTCGAAGCTGCACACCGCGGACGAGATCGCTTCGGGAATGCCGTGCAGCCGCAGCGTCACTTCGGTGATGATGCCGAGCGTTCCCTCGGAGCCGACGAACAGCCGGGTGAGGTCATACCCCGCCGCCGACTTCCGCGCGCGGCGGCTGGTGCGGATCTCGCGGCCGTCGGGCGTCACCACGCGCAGGCTCAGCACCGCCTCGCGCATCGTGCCGTAGCGCACCGCGTTGGTCCCGCTCGCGCGCGTCGCGGCCATCCCGCCGATCGTGGCATTGGCGCCCGGATCGATCGGGAAGAACAGCCCCAGGTCGCGGATATGCTCGTTCAGCTGCTCGCGGCGAACCCCCGCCTGTACCGTGCAGTCGAAGTCCTCGGCGTTGACCGACACGATCTGCGTCATCTCGGACAGGTCGACCGAGACGCCGCCGTGCACCGCCAGCGTGTTGCCCTCGATCGAGGTGCCCGCCCCGAACGCCACGATCGGCACCTTGGCGGCGGTGCACAGTTTGACGAGATCGACCACCTCCTCGGTCGATCGCGCGAAGACGACCGCGTCGGGCAGCATCGGGGCGAAATGCGCCTCGCTGCTGCCGTGGTGGAGCCGCATCGCGTCGGTCATGTGCAGCGCATCGCCGAAGCGCTGCTGGAGCGCCGCGACGAACGCCGGGTCGAGCGGCGCGCGCTCGATCTGGGCAAGATGCATGGTCATCCTAGAACCGGAAGCTCGCGCGCACGCCGTATCGGCGGCGGTCGCCCTGGATCGCCAGGTTCGACGCCAGCGGCGCGAGCCCCGCCCGCACCAGCGCCGACTTGTCGATATAGCTTTCGATGAACTTGGTGTTGAACAGGTTGGTGCCGAACGCGGTGACCGTAAGGCCGCTCGAGAAGCGGAACCCGAGCGACGCATTGGTGATCGCATAAGGCGACAACCGCGGCGCGACGGCGGGATCGAGCGACGAGCCGATCCGGCTGCCCTTGCCGAAGATGCCGGCGTCGAGCAGCACCGCATTGGCGCCGACCGGCACGGTATAGGTCGTGTTGAAGTTGAAATTGTAGTCGGGCGTGAAGATCACCCGGTCGCTCGATACGTGGACGCCGGTGGTCGCGAAATACTGGCTGTCGTCCGTGATGCGCGCGTGGAGGTAGGACGCGCCGGCGTCGATCCGCCAATGATCGGTGACGCGTAGATGCGCCTCGACCTCAGCGCCGTAGCTCTCGACCGTGCCGGTGTTGAGGTTGATCGCGACGAATCCACCGCTGGTGTTCGGGGCGAGTGAGTTCTGGCCGATGAAGTCCTTGTAGTCGTTGTAGAACACGTCCGCGTTGATCGTCAGGCGACGGTCGAACGCGTCGAACTTGGTGCCGAGTTCGTAGGTCCAGACATTGTCGCCTTTGTAGGTCGCATCCTCCGGCCGCGTGCCCGGACCGTTCTGGCCACCGCCGCGGATACCCTTGGCGACCGAGGCATAGCTCATCACCGCGGGCGTCCAGTGCTGCGTCAGCGTGACGCGCGGCTGGAACTGGTCCTTCTTGTACTCGGGCGCGGTATAGACCGTGATACCGTTGACCTGGCTCGCGACCAGCTTCTGGTGATCGTAGCGCCCACCGACGGCGAGATCGAGCGAGCCCATCTTGAGGAACGCCGTTGCAAAGATCGCGCGCGTGTCGTTTCGGACGTAGGTCGAAGACGGCGTGGTAGATGCTGGCGCCGGGAAGGTCGGCCCCAGCAGCGCGCGAAAATCGATCGTCGTCAGCTGATCGCTCGTCTGCGTGTAGCGGTTGCCGTACAACCCGATCAACGTCGAGAACGCGTCGCTCCACTGCGTATCGAAGCGCAGTTCGGCGGTCTTGGTCTTCAAGGTCGAACCACCACGGGTGCGGAGCAGGTCGACAGGGCCGAAATCGCCGTCGTTGATCCCGGCGACGTTCTTCTGGTTGTAGGCGCCGATCGCGGTGATCTTGGTTTTCAGCGACGCAGCATCGAACTCGCCCTTCACGCTCGCGCCGTAATAATCGATCACCGCGCGGTTCAGCACGTTGGTCGCGCCGTCGAGCCGGTAATCGGTCGGCCCGGCGACATGGATGTACGACGTGCTGCCGCCGGCGGCCTGGTCGTAATTGCCGTTGACGGTGAACACCGCCCAGTCGGTTGGCGTAAAGCGGAGCGTGCCGCCGATGCTCTGCTGCTTCAGCGGGTTCATGTCGCCGATCGTCAGCGTGTTGCGCATGAAGCCGTCCTGCTCGTGATAGGACGCGCCGATCCGGAACTGGAGCAGATCACGGACGATGGGGCCGCTGACCGAGCCCGAAACCGAGGCGTAGTTGTCGGTGCCGGCGACCGCCGCATCGAACCGCCCTTCCCACTCGTTGCCAGGCTGCCGCGTGATGACGTTGATCGCGCCGCCCAGCGTGTTGTTGCCGAACAACGTGCCTTGCGGGCCGCGCAGCACTTCGATCCGCGCGACGTCGACGATCGGCGAGTTCAGGTACGACGTGTTGGGCTGGTAGACGCCGTCGATGAATATCCCGACGCCGGGCTGGACCGTGTCGATCAGCGTCGTGCCGATCCCCCGGATCGAGACGAAGGCGCGGCCGACGCTGTCCGAATTGATGTTGAGGCCCGGCGTGTAGGACGCGACGTCCTTCACCGTGTTGACCTGCAACTCCTTCAGCCGGTCGCCCGAAATCGCGGTCACCGCGATCGGCACGTCCTTCAGCGATTCCTGGCGTTGGCGGGCGGTAACGATGATGTCGTCGGAGTTCGCGGGCGGCGTCGGCTTGGTCGCGTCCTGCGCAAGGGCCGGCGTGATCGTGAGAGCTGCAGCGGCGCATCCTGCGGCGAGCAATGTCTTGAAGCGCATTGGATCCTCATCCCTTCAGAGCGCCGATCCTTCGCCGGCTACTTCCAAGGACAAAGCTATCCGATAGCTTACCTGTATGAAAGGTCTCGCACTGTGCCGTCCGGCTCGCGGACTTCGCCGATCGGTGCACGTTCGACAGGCGTCGCCGCCATCGTCTCGCTCGGCGCTTCAGGGGAGGAATGGTGCGGCCGGCATGACCGGCTCGTGCCGCGCTTCCTGCCGGACAAGCGAATAAACCTGCCGCGTTTCGGCATCGAATTCGACCCAGGGCAGGCGGCCGTCGGTCGCGAACCGGATCCATAGCGCGTGCATCCGTTCGGCGAGATCCTGTGGTGGATTGGGTCCGCACAGACCCTGCTCGCCGGTCACGCACGCCAAGGCGTCGAACACGAACGGCAGCTCCATGCCGTGCGACGCGCCGAGCTCGCCGCCGAACATCGGTGAGCGCCAGTCGAACTCGTACATGTGCGTGCGCCCCTTGTGCGCCTCGGCAAACCGCCGCGCGGGCCAGCGAAAGACGAGGTCGTTCATCGCATCGGTCAGCGCCTGCCCCGGCTTCCTGCCCTTCGTACCGATCCCGTACGCCTTGAGCACTTTACGCGCATGCGGTTGGGATTTGTGGAGGACGTAGGTCGCGAGCAACCGCCCGATCTTGTCGCGCACGCCGGTGGGGACGAGATACAGGTTCATCTCCTCCGCATTGGTACCGATCAGCAGGTCGACCTCGGAGCCCGCGCCATTCGCCAGCGCATCGAGCGGACGCTGGGGCAGTACGTCGTCGCCGTGGACGGGAACGAAGCGGCTGATCCCGAACACCGGCTCGTGGCCAGCATCATCGCGCAGGTCGATCCGTGCGGTCGGTGCGGATACCGCCTCGACCGCATCGATCAGGCGGTCATACGCTACGCTCCCGAAACCGGCCGCGTCTGGCGTGATCTTCAGGATCTTGGCCAGCTTCTTCACCAGCCGCTGCATCACCGGAACCGACCGCGTCATCCCGCCATGCCCGCTCTGGACGATCGCGCGCCGGAACAATCCCTTGGCGAGCGGCGAGGCGATCAGGTCCGCGATTGCCATGGCACCCGCGGACTCACCGAACACGGTCACGTTGTCAGGATCGCCGCCGAACGCGGTTATCCCGTCCCTTACCCACGTCAGCGCCGCGATCATGTCGCGCAGGCCGAGATTGGTCGGCACGCCCGAGATCGGCAGGAAGCCGTCGACGCCCATGCGGTAGTTGATCGCGACGCAGATCACGCCATCGCGGGCGAACGTGCTGCCGTCCTGCACCGGCGCATCCTTGCTGCCGATCACGAACCCGCCGCCGTGGATGAACACCATCACCGGCAAGCCAGTCCGGTCGTCGTCGGGCCGCCAGATATTCGCCGTCAGATACTCGTCGCCCGGCGCCCAGCCCTCGCCGATCAGCGGTACGGTATCGAGGCCGGGGAACGCCTTGGTCCGCTGCGGCGCATTAGGTCCGGCCATTGTCGCGTCGCGTACGCCTTGCCACGGCACGACCGATTGTGGCGGCGCGAACCGGTCCGAACCTACCGGCGGCGCCGCGTAGGGTACGCCGAGGAACCGCCGCACGTCGCCTCCGGCGCTCCCTTGCACGATACCGTCGGCGGTCGAGACGATGGGTTGGCTCACGATGTTCTCTCCTCCCGATCCGCAGCCGCGGTCGGAGGACAGAGGTAGCAGCCCGGCAAAGCACGTCGCGAACTCACGTTATGCCCATCGTTGCTTTCATCGTGCAGTCCGGCGAACCGGCAAGCGGCGGTATCACCAGGCCCCGGCGCCGGTCGCACCCTGCCGATATTCGGCGATGCGTCGTCGGGTCGCGGGGGATGTCATCTCCGGCAGGTCATCCAAGGAGAACCAAGCAGCCTGTTCGATTTCCCGCAGGTCAGCACGTCTCAGGATACCGCTCGCCGCGGTTCGCACGACGAAGATCACGATGTGGTCGTCCTTGCCCTCTCCTCGACTGTGATAGACTCCGAGAACCCGGTCGATCACCGGGTCGGTAATCGCCACCTCTTCCGCAAGCTCGCGCACAAGCGCGGCGGCGATACTCTCGCCCTTCTTCACGCCGCCGCCCGGCAGATACCAGTGATCGCCATAGGTATGCCGCACTAGCGCGACCCGCTCGTTCCGATCCAGCAGCAGCGCGCGAACGCCGATCGTGCGCGGCTTGCCGATCCGCCATGCGAGCCTCGCTACCGTGCCGATCAATCGATGACGTACACCCACGCGTCTATCCCTCTGCCTTTATCGACTCGCCCCAAGGTACCCGAGAACTTGGTTTACGCCCGATGCCGTTTGGGGGGCACAACCAAGCAGCGGACCGGCACAGCGAATGGTTTTGTCGCTCGCTCCGAATGCGGTCAGATTGAAATGGCTTCTCCGACATCCTGATCACGGGAGCAATCCGCACCGACTTCAACCAGTGGCAGGGCCCATGACGCGACTTCAACGTGCGAACAACATCGCCGATCTGCGCCTGATGGCACGCAAACGGCTGCCGCGACCGATCTTCGACTATATCGACGGCGGTGCCGACGACGAAGTGTCGCTGCGCCGAAACGTCGGCGCATTTTCGGACTATGAACTGGTACCGGACGTCTTGAATGACGTCTCGACAATCCAGACCGGCACGACGCTGTTCGGACAGCCGTCACGCTGGCCGCTGATGCTGGCGCCGACGGGGCTCACCCGCATGTTCCACGGCCATGCCGAGCTCGCCGTCGCACGCGCCGCCGCGCGGCACGGCATACTCTATAGCCTGTCGACGATGGGAACGACGCGACTGGAAGACCTTGCCCAGGCCTTCGCCGGGCCCAAGGTCTTCCAAATCTATATCTTCAAGGACCGCGGCCTGACCGCCGAGTTCGTCGCGCGCTGCCGGGACGCAGGCTTCCACGGGCTGGCGCTGACCGTGGACACACCCGTAGCCGGCAACCGCGAGCGAGACCGACGCAGCGGACTGTCCCTGCCCCCCAAGCTGACACTCAAGTCGCTCCTGAGTTTCGCGCGTCACCCCTCCTGGTCGCTACCCGCATTGACGGGGTCCAAATTCGATCTCGCAAACGTCAGCCACAAGATCGACGCGCTCGCATCGGGTCCGATGAGCCTGTTCGATTATATCGGCGGCCAGTTCGATCGCTCGGTCGGTTGGCGCGACGTCGAATGGCTCGCGCGCGAATGGAACGGGCCGCTCGCGATCAAGGGCGTGATGACGCCCGAGGACGCGCGGCGTTCGATCGCGTCGGGCGCGACCGGCGTGATGGTATCGAACCATGGCGGGCGCCAGCTCGACGGAGCACCCGCGCCGATCGACCAGATCGCAGCGGTACGCGACGCCGTTGGCGATGCGCCGGACGTCATATGCGACGGCGGCATCCGGCGCGGCTCGGACGTTGTGAAGGCGCTGGCGCTGGGGGCGACCGCCTGTTCGATCGGGCGCCCCTATCTGTACGGCCTCGCAGCGGGTGGAGAGGCAGGCGTCGACCGAGCCCTGACGTTGTTGACCGAAGAATTCGAGCGCACGCTAACACTCGCCGGCGTGAACGATATCGCCGCGCTGTCCCGCCGTCATGTTCGGCTTCGGGAAAACAGGCGTGATCTGGCGTAGCTTTCGAGGACACTAGCCCAATCTCGACGGCTCAAGGCAGCTCAGCCGCTTCCGAAGTGCGGACGTCCGTTAATGTGGCAATCGTGCCTGTCGAAAGTGTAGTGATGCCGGGAGCGCCGGTACAAAGCGCAATCATCCGTAGAGAGATCAGACAGACGCATGGCCCGCAAACATTCGAAACATGGCGCGTACGAAGAGCCGCATCGTGAAGAACAGGAGATTTCGGTACCGGCGGCCCCCTGCTGGCTCTGCGGCCGCGTACTTGGCGAGACCACCGTCTGGCATCATCCCGTGCCGAAAAGCCGGGGCGGTCGCGATGTCGTGCCGATGCATCCGATCTGCCAACAGACCTTGACCGCAAATTTCACCAATTCCGAATTGCAGCGCCATGGGATGGACGTCGACGGCCTGCTGGCCGATCCAACCGTCCGCAAATTCGTGGATTGGGTGGCGAAGAAGGATCCTGATTTCACCGCCACCACGACGAAAAAGCAGCGCTGATCCGGCGCCCCTCTACGGCGCAAGCACCGACCTGTGATACGCATGACGGCCAATTCGAGCCGCCGCCTGCCCGGAGAGACCTGATGCGCACCAGAATTGCCGCGATCCTGTTGGCCACCGCGGCCACGCCGCTTGGCGCGGCGATCATCGGTCACATGACCCCGCCGACCTCGCTCACCCCCGAGAAGGTGGCGGGGTTGCCCGCGGATGCGCGCGCCGCGTGGAACGCCTATCTCGCCCGCTCGGTCACGGCGATGGCGCGCGACAAGGCCGTGCTGGCCGCCGAACATCGCGCCGGGACATCGATTCCGCCCGCCCCGCCCGAAGCAAAGGGGCACCGGAACACCATGCCGCTCGATCGCGACCCGGCCTGGTATGCAAGCGCGGACGCGCGTGCGGTCGCCGACAATATCGTCAGTTTCCAGACGCCCGCCGGCGGCTGGGGCAAGAACCAGGACCGTAGCGGCCCGCCGCGGGTACCCGGGCAAAGCTACATTCCGGTCGACGACAAGGGCGGCGCGCATCTGGCGCAGGACGGCGGTGGCGGCTGGAGCTTCGTCGGCACGATCGACAACGACGCCACCACCACCGAGATCGCGTTCCTCGCGCGCGTCCAGGCGGCAGTCCCGGGCCCGCAAGGCGAACGCTACCGTACGGCGCTGCTGAAGGGCGTACGCTATCTGCTCGACGCCGAACTGCCGGGCGGTGGCTGGCCGCAGGTCTATCCGCTCCAGGGGCTGTATCACGACGCGTTGACGCTCAATGACGACGCGATGTTGCACGCGGTGCAGGTCATGCGCGATGTCGGCTCGGGCCGCGGCGACTATGCCTTCGTGCCGGCCGCACTGCGCACCGCAGCGGCGGCAGCGGAAGCGCGCGGGATTGCGACGATATTGGCAACGCAGGTCGTGATCGGCGGCAAGCGCACGATCTGGGCGCAGCAATACGACCCGATCACCCGCCAGCCTATCGGCGCGCGCAACTTCGAGCCCGTTGCGCTGGCCACCAACGAGAGTGCAGCGGTGCTCCGCTTCCTGATGGCGCAGCCCGCCCCCACGCCAGCGATCCGCCAGGCGGTCGCGGACGGCGCCGCCTGGTTCGCCGCACACGGCATCACCGACGTGGCATGGACGGCGTCGAGTGGTCCCGACGGCAGGCGCCTGGTCGCCAGCCCCGGTGCCGGGCCGATCTGGGCGCGCTTCTACGACCCCGCGACCGGCAAGCCAATCTTCGGCGACCGCGATCGATCGATCCACGACGACGTCAACGAGATCAGCGTCGAGCGCCGCAACGGCTATAGCTGGTGGGGCAATGCCGGCGCAGGCGTTGCCAAGGCCTATGCGAAATGGCGGCCCTGACGCCCGATCAGCCCCGCGCGTAGCGTTTGCGCTGAAGCTCCACGCGTTCACGCGCCTGGTCGACTTCGTGGATTTCCGTGGTTTCCAGCAACGTGTCCAGCACCCGTCCCAGATGAACGCGCATCGCCGAGCGCGCCAGTTCGGGGTCGCCGCGCTTGAGCGCATCGACGATCGCGACATGCTCCTCGACGCGCGGCTTGACGCCGGCGGCGTGCGCCTTGGTCGTCAGCATGCGGCTTTGCGGTGACCGGAACCGCATGTCCCACAGCATGTCGACCACCGCCGCCATCGCGCTGTTGCCACTCGCTTCGGCGATGAGCAGGTGGAACCGGCGGTCGGCTTGTTCGGATCGGGCGATGTCGTCGTCCTGGTTGTCGCCCTGCATCTCGGCCACCAGCGCATCGAGGCGTTGCAATTGCACGGAATCGATCTGCGTTGCCGCCAGCGCACACGCCTCGCCCTCGATCGCGCGGCGGGCTTCGAGCAGTTCGAACGGGCCAATATCGGTTTCGCCGGCGATGCCGCTGCGGGGTTGCGTCGCGATCACATAGACCCCCGAGCCCTGGCGCACCGACACCACGCCGTCGACCTCGAGTGCGATGATCGCCTCGCGGATGGTCGGGCGCGACACAGCGTAGAATTGTGCCAGTTCGCGCTCCGGCGGCAAGCGCGCGCCGATCGCGAATTCGCCGTTCGAAATCCGTTCCTGCAGATTGCCCGACACGCGGGCGTAGATGCGGGTGCTGGGGGGTTTGCCGGTCATTGCCGAGCGTATCGCGTCCTCACGTCAGCGACAAGCTGCCAGCTGATCCGAACAATTCGATTGCGCTGGCCTTACGTTTCATACATATTGGTAAGGACAATTATAAAATGGGATGAGCGATGCAGATCAAGATGGCGCTGCTGCTGGCAACGGGTGGGCTCTGCTATGGTGGAATGGCGACTGCGCAGGCGGTACCCGACACCGCCGCCGCCGAGCCGCAGGCCGCGCCTGCCACCATCGCTCAGGCCACGCCAACCGATCCGGATTCGGCCGACATCGTCGTCACGGCGCAGAAGCGCGAACAGAATATTCAGGACGTCCCGCTATCGGTACAGGTGGTCGGGGAGCAGCAGCTGCGCGCGAACAACGTGGTCGATTTTAACGATCTCAACCGCGTCGCGCCGTCGCTGATCATCCGACCCGCAGAGACGCCCGCCAATGCCAACATCTCGATCCGCGGGATCGGCACGCTGGCGTTCAGCCCCGGCGTCGAGCCAAGCGTCGCGATCGTCCTCGACGACGTGCCGCTCGCGTTCCAGGCGCGCGCCTTTACCGACCTGAACGACGTCGAGCGGATCGAGGTCCTGCGTGGGCCGCAGACTACGCTGTACGGCAAGTCGGCCTCCGCCGGCCTGATCAATATCGTCACCAAGGGCCCGACCAAGACCTTCACCGCGACGGTTCGCGGCATGGCGACGAGCGACGACGAGCAGCAGATCGGCGTCGGTGTGTCGGGCCCGATCACCGACACGCTGGGGTATCGGACCAGCCTGAGCTTCGACGATTTCGCCGGCAATTCGAACAATCTGGCGACCGGCAAGAAGGTCAACGGGCGTCGCTATTTTTCCGCGCACCAGAAATTCCGCTGGACTCCGACCGAGGCGCTGCAGGTCGATCTGGGCATCGATTATCAGGACGGGCGCAGCACCAGCGTACGGCCGTTCATCGCGCTGGCGCCGAACGCGATCCTGCGCGGCAACCTGGCCTTCACGCCGGCGGTGTTCGCGCCCGGCATCGTCGTCGGCCCGCAGAACAGTGCGGTCTACACCAACTTCCCGTCGGGCAATCAGTACAACGACTTCGCGCAGTCGCTGAGGCTGTCCTACGATACCGGCGGTCCGACGATCATGTCGATCACCGCGCACGACCATTACAATTCGCACGACCAACTCGACAACGACGACTCGGCGATCCCGAACTACGACAACCGCCAGACCGGGGATTTCGGCACCGAGCAGTTCAGCCAGGAACTGCGACTGGTCTCGCCGGGTAACGACCGGCTGCGCTACACGGCAGGGCTGTTCTTCAACACGACGACGTTCGACCGGACCTTCACGCGCGGACCGCTTTTCTCGATCGCGCGCTGGGCCGCGTCGAACGGCAGCGAGCAGATTTCGGGCTTCGGGCAGCTCGAATACGACGTGCTGCCGTCGACCACATTGATCGGGGGCGGCCGCTACAGCCGCGAACGGGTCGACTATGTCTATAACGACCTGGTCGCCAACCGCACCTATGGTGGCAATTCGGTCGACTATTACGGGACCTACAAGCTCGGCTTGCAGCAGAAGATCGTCAAGGACGTGACCGCGTTCCTGACCTTCGCGACCGGACACAAGGGCGAAGCCTATGACATCTCGTCGGGCTTCAACCAGCTTCGCGCCGATGGCGGACCGGTCAAGCCGGAGACCTCGACCGACTGGGAGCTCGGGCTTCGCTCGCAGTTCTTCGATCGCCGGGTGACCTACAACGTCACGCTGTTCAATTCGCGCTTCAAGAACTTCCAGGCCCAGGCGGTCGATATCCTGCCCGACGGCACGCAGAATTTCCGGCTGACCAATGTCGGCAGGGTCCGCACCAAGGGGATCGAGGTCGAGACCGCGTTCCGCCCGGTCACCAATCTGTCGATCGGCGCATCGGGGACCTATCTCGACGCGACCTACCTCTCGTTCGTCGGGGCGCCCTGCTACGCGCTGCAGACCGCGGCGCAGGGCTGTGTCGGCACGCCCGCGCGGCAGGACCTGAGCGGCACCCGCGCCGCGCAGGCGCCGAAGTGGAAGCTGACCGCGAACTACGAATATTGGCATGACCTGGGCGCGACCGGCCTCGACATCGTAGCGTCGGGTGCCGCGACCTATCAGAGCAGCCAGTATTCGCGCGATCCGCTGGCGCGTGTACCGGGGTATACGATCGTCAACGGCCAGTTCGGCGTGCGCAATCACGATCGGACATGGGCGGTGACCGGGTTCATCAACAACCTGTTCGATAAGCAGTATCGCTATCTCTACAACAACGTGTCGGGATCGTACGGAGCGACCGCCGCGCAAGGATATCTGCCGCGCGACTTCCGTCGCTATGGCGGGGTGCGGTTGTCGTATACCTATTGACCGACAACGCGATTTTTTCTGCCCCGGGGCCCGCGCGTCGGAGGGGACACGGTAACGATGACTTCCGATCCGTGCCCCCACCGACGCCTTTCGCGACGCCGCCCCTGTCGGATGGGATTGACGCGAATGGAGCTTGAAATAGGTCTGGCCAATGTTGCGACGATATCGACAGGCTTTAGGGGATCGATTTTGCAACGATCGCGATCGGAGTTGTCAGGGGATGCGTGGATGCCGATGACCCATGTCATGCGCTGGGTCGTCCCCGCCGACCGCAGCATCGCACATGCTTGCCGCCACTCGATCGAAGGATAATCATGCGCGCACAATTTCTCGCGGCCACCGCCGTCATCGCCCTCGCCACCCCCGCGGCGCAGGCGCACGATGCGTCGAGCGTCGTGGCCTCCGCGCGCAGCACCTACAATCTCAACCCGGGCTGGCAAATGACCACGGGCGAGCAAACGGGCGCCGAACAGCCCGGGTTCGACGATCGCGGCTGGGCCAAGGTCACGCTGCCCAACGCGTTCAACGAGCGCGAGGCGTTCGCGCGCGACATCAAGAACCTGTCGACCGGCATCACCTGGTACCGCAAGCGCTTTACCGCGCCGGCGAATGCGACCGCTGGCAAGGCGTTCCTGGAATTCGAAGGGGTGCGTCAGGCGGCCGAAGTCTGGGTCAACGGCCAGTCGGTCGTGCTGTCCGAAAGCGGCGCGATGGCGTTCGGGGCGGACATCTCCAAGGCGCTGAAGGCGGGCGAGAACGTGATCGCGGTGCGCGTCGACAACGACTGGCGCTACAAGGAGCGCGCGACCGGCAGCGGCTTCCAGTGGAACGACCGCAACTTCAACGTCAATTACGGCGGGATCACCCGCAATGTGCGGCTGCATTTGACCCCGCGGACGTATCAGACGCTGCCGCTGGTCGCGAATTTGGGCACCACCGGGCAATATGTCTGGGCCGATGGCTTCGACATTCCGGGACATGCCGCGGTCGTCCATGCCGAGAGCCAGGTCCGCAACGAGGACGCGCAGCCCCGCACCCTCTCCTACCGCGCCGAGGTCCGCGACCGCGATGGCAAGCTGGTCGGGCGGCTCGACGGCGGCAGCGTCACGCTCGCGCCCGGCGAAACTCGCGTGCTGACCGCGCAGGGCCGCCTGGGCGACCTCCATTTCTGGAGCTGGGGCTATGGCTATCTCTACCGCGTGACCACCAGCCTGGTCGAGGAGGGCAAGGTCGCCGACGCGGTCGACACGCTGACCGGGTTCCGCTCGACGCGGTTCGGGGACGGCATGATCCAACTCAACGGCCGCACCATGCAGGTCCATGGCTATGCGCAGCGCACCTCGAACGAATGGCCCGCGGTCGGCGTATCGATCCCGCCCTGGATCAGCGACTTCTCCAACGCGCTGATGGTCGAGAGTGGCGGCAACATGGTCCGCTGGATGCATATCACGCCGTCGAAACAGGACATCGCATCCGCCGACCGCGTCGGGCTCCCGCAGGCGATGCCGGCGGGCGATTCCGAACATGACGTCGACGGCCGCCGCTGGGACCAGCGCAAGGAGCAGATGCGCAGCGCCATCGTCTACAACCGCAACAACCCGTCGATCCTGTTCTACGAGAGCGGCAACGAGAGCATCAGCGAGCCGCACATGGCCGAGATGAAGGCGGTCCGCGACCAGTACGACCCGAACGGCGGCCGCGCGATCGGCTCGCGCGAGATGCTCGACAGCAAGGTCGCCGAATACGGTGGCGAGATGCTCTACATCAACAAGAGCGCACACATCCCGATGTGGGCGATGGAATACAGCCGCGACGAAGCCGCGCGGCTGTATCAGGACGCGCTGACGCCGCCGTTCCATGCCGATGCGCCCGACTACAACCGCAACCAGGACAGCCAGGCCGCCGAGGATGTCCGCCGCTGGTGGGACTATTACCGCATCCGCCCGGGTACCGGCCGCCGGGTGAGTTCGGGCGGCGTCAACATCATCTGGTCGGACAGCAACACACATTATCGCGGCGACAACAACTACCGCCGCTCGGGCGAGGTCGACGCGGTGCGTATTCCCAAGGAAGGGTTCTACGCACACAAGGTCATGTGGGACGGCTGGGTCGATGTCGAACGTCCGGCGACGCACATCGTCGGGCATTGGAATTACGCGCCGGGCACGACCAAGGATATCAGCGCGGTGTCGACCGGCGAAAAGGTAGAACTGTTCCTCAACGGACGGTCGCTCGGCTTCGGCAATCGCTCGAGCGGCTTCCTGTTCACCTGGCCGGGCGTGGCGTGGCAGCCGGGGACGCTGCGCGCGGTGTCCACCAGCGCAGACGGCCGCACCTCGGAGAGCGTCGTCGAAACCGTCGGCGCGCCGGTCGCGCTGCGCCTCACGCCGCATACCGGCCCGCGCGGGTTCGTGATGGACGGCGCCGACATCGCGCTGGTCGATGTCGAGGTCGTCGACGCGAAAGGCCGGCGCGTGCCGACCGCCAACGACAAAGTCGCCTTCGCGCTGGCCGGCCCCGCCGAATGGCGCGGCGGCATCGCGCAGGGCGACAGCTCGGGTAAACCGCGCGCGACCGTCGCCAAGGCGGAAGCGGCCATTCCCGGCACTACGCCGACCGCGGGCACCGCGCGCGACGAGGACAATTATATCCTCGCGAAGACGCTGCCGGTGGAAGGCGGCGTCAACCGCGTGTTGCTGCGCGCGGGCGCCGCGAAGGGCAGCGTCAGGTTGACCGCGACCGCGCCGGGGCTGAAGGCGGCGACGCTGATCCTGCCGACCATCGCCGCGACGAAGCTTGAGGGCGGGCTGTCGCGGACGTTCGCCGAGGACGCGCAGCCGGGGCTACTCACCCGCGGACCGACGCCGGCCGGCCCATCGTACCGCGTCAGCCGGACGACCTTCCTGCCCACGAGCATCGTCGCCGGATCTCACCAGGCGGATGCGGCAAAATCGATCGACGACAACGAACTCACGCATTGGGCCAGCGACGGCACGCCCGCTACCGCGTGGATCGAATATCGCTTCGCCAAGCCGGTGACGCTGAGCGAGATCGAGCTGAAACTCGTCGGGTGGCGCTCGCGGGCCTATCCGCTTCGGATCACGCTCGACGGCAAGCAAGTCTGGTCGGGCGCGACCGATCGGCAACTCGGCTATGCGAACGTCAGCTTTCGCCCTGCCACCGGCAGCGTGCTGCGCCTGACCCAGACCGCGCCGACCGAAGATCGCGACGCGTTCGGCAAGATCGTCGAACTCGGCACCGCCAAGCAGTCGGGCGACACCGGCGCGGAGACGGTCGCACCGGGCTGGCGCCTGGCCATCGTCGAGGCCGACTTCCACGGACCGGTCGCGCCATGACCGGGCTGGCCGTGCTGGCTGCCGCCGAAGCGCTCGCAGCCGGCACTGCGCCCGACGTCTATGTGCTCGCCGGCCAGTCCAACATGTCCGGTCGCGGCGCCATCGCCGATCTGCCCGCGCCGGATCGCATCGCCGATCCACGCATCGCGCTCTACGGCAATGACGGCCAGTGGCATCCGGCGCTCGACCCGCTCGACGACGCGACCGGACAGGTCGATGCGGTGTCCGCCGACAAACAGGCGGCAGTCGGCCCCGGCCTGCCGTTCGCGCGAACGATGCTGCGCACGACCAGGCATTCGATCGCGCTGGTCCCCTGCGCCAAGGGAGGCTCCTCGATCGCCCGCTGGAAGCCGGTGCCGGATCGCGCCGCGCTCTACGGCTCGTGCGTCGCACGCGTCCGCGAGGCCGGCGGCCATCTCGCCGGCATGCTCTGGTACCAGGGTGAAACCGACGCGGAAACGCCATTGGTCGACGCCGCTGGCTGGACCGCGGCGTTCCAGCAGATGACCAGCGCGTTCCGCAACGACCTTGCGGCGCCAAAACTCCCGATCGTCATCGTCCAGATCGCAGACCGGCCGCGCACCGATTCCGACCGCTATCCAAGCTGGACGGCGATCCAGGATCAGCAGGTCCGTCCACCGCTGCCCTGCACGGCGATGGTCAGTGCTAAGGGTCTCCCACGCAACCCCGACGACCTCCACTTGACGACACATGCCCAGCGGACGCTCGGCCCTAGGCTCGCGGCAGCGATGGCGCGCTTGATCGCGGAGGGGTGCAGATAAGAAACTGCCCTCTTTCCGCCAGCTTGAGCTTCTCGCTGCCGCTAGCGCGACCAACGCGGCCGCATCCGGAAGAGCGCATTCCTTTCGCGGTCACGGTCGGCTACCCGCCTGCAAATCCCGCCGCCGCAAGGCATTGACCGTACGGACATCGTGCGATCCGGTTTCACAACGCTCCGTCCATGGCACATTCGAGTCGGTCAGTATCACCAAAGTCAAAAGCACCTCCGAGCGCAAAATCGCGCTCGTCCTTTGCTAAGCGCCGGCGCATGCCTGGCAACCACAGTTATAGCTATTTCAACATTCATCGAGCGTCAGTGACGCGATATGGACTGCGGATGTCGGTAAAGCCGACCGTTGCCAAATAGATATATTAGCGCCAATTACTTGGCCCTCTTCCTCACGGCGGACACGGCGTATGGGCGCTATGTCGCCGCGCCTTGGCCTTGGAGAGAACCACAATTCTAACCTCGCGCCCCGGAACTAAGCGCCAGCTATCGCTGACCACGGGGGTACGAATGCGTACACCTCCATTATGCCCGCAACATGATCCAGGATCGAGACAACAACAAGATCATCAGCAGCGAATATCTTGCGACCTCGATCAGATCAGGCGCGGACGGCGTCCGCAAGGATGACGACTACAGCCATTCGGCCCGCACGGAAAACACGCACCTTAAGGCGCTTACCGACCGCCGCGGGATATCGCGCCGCACCGATACCGCAAGGATCACACAACATTTGGGAGTGTTTCAGGCAGGTAGATTGGCAAGCACCGTGTCGAGCAGACTTGGAAAGCGCCGGTCAAAATCGGAGCGGCGCAGCGTATTGATCATCTCACGCCCCGCCTGGGTGGTCTCGATCAACCCCGCAGCGCGGAGCAGCTTCAGGTGGTTGGACAACGTACTTTTGGGGATCGACTCACACGGTGCCGCATCCGCGCAACTCAACCGCTCGGTAGCGGCGAGGCGCGCTACCATGCGCAATCGGTTGGGATCGGCCAGCGCGTGAAGCGCCAGATCGAGGGGAACGTCCTCCAGCCGGGGATGGGTAAATCGTGGCATCAGAGGTATATAAGCAGACCGCGCAGATTTTAATAGTTCGAGAATATTGAACTGTCGAAGTGTCGCCCCATCTTCGTTTTGCCGACAGCGCACGACGGCGTGATCGCGGGCCATATTTCGGAGAATTCGCATGTCACTTCAGGGCAAGAACGCACTCGTTACCGGTGGCTCGCGCGGCATCGGTGCGGCGATCGCCAAGCGATTGGCGGCTGATGGCGCGGCCGTCGCGATCACCTATGCCAGTAATAAGGCAGCCGCAGACGCCACCGTCGCGGCGATCGAGAGCGCCGGCGGGACCGCCTTTGCGTTCCAGGCGGACGCCGCCGATCCCAAGTCGCAGCGCGCGGGCGTCGAGCAGGCAGTAGCGGCGCTGGGTGCGATCGACATTCTGGTCCACAACGCCGGAGTGGCCGAATTCTCCGCTATCGCCGACGATACCGACGAGACCTTCGATCGCCAGTTCGGCGTCAACGTGAAGGGTCTTCACGTCGGCACGCGCGCGGCGCTGCCCCACCTCAATGATGGCGGGCGGATCATCCTGATCGGCAGTGTCTCGGGCGAACTCGCCTTCCCCGCGACCGCGGTCTACAGCGCGACCAAGGCGGCGGTAGCGGCGCTGGCACGCGGGTGGGCGAAGGACCTGGCATCGCGCAATATCCTGGTCAACACGGTGCAGCCGGGACCGATTGACACGGATATGAACCCCGCCGACGGCGAGTTCGCACAGCAGATGCTCGGCTTCATCCCGCTAGGCCGCTATGGCAAGGTCGAAGAGATCGCGGGCGCGGTCTCGTTCCTCGCCGGGCCTGACGCCAGCTACATCACGGGCACCACGCTCAACATCGATGGCGGCGCGGCGGCCTGAGGCACTGCGATCGGTCCTTCCAGGCGTGGAGGGGCCGATCACACTCCGGGACGCTCGACGACGCTCAGCAGCATATATGCAAGCCTGATACGTGACATGCGTTCAGGTGAACAGCGGCCGAACGTGGCGGGAAGGCCGTCAATGTTCGAACGCGTGGCGTCGAAGGTCAGGCCGCTCAAGATGTCCTAGCCCGCAGCAGTCAATCGCGTGGAGCTCGCGCGATCACGGCTTGAGCCAGACGCAGGCGAGCTTTCCATATCTTCACCGAAGGATGGGCAGCAGCAAGACCGACAAGGCGTCCTTCGATCTGCACGATCTCTCGCCTCGCCGCGTCGAGTTCGCCGGCTGTCGGTGGCGGCTGGATGTTGGCGCGTGCACGCGCACCGGTGCGTCCGTTGCTTTTCGTCATAGGCGATCGATGGTCCGACATGGCCGTTCCGGTCAATAAGGAATGGCGTCCACGTGGTTTGTTGCAGCCGAACGGACGAACGATCGCGAAAGTTCGAGATTGGACATTTGAAGGAGTAGGCGTTCTTCTCTGGAGCGCCTTTACGGTTGCAGCTGGTAATACGGACCGGCGACGATCGCGCGGTGCGCACACGGCCTCCAAAAACGATGTCGCCAATCCTCATCCTCACCACGGCACAACCTCGAAGCTTGCTGTCGATGGCGAGATCAAACAACGCCTGATCCCGCAAGCGGCGGTGGCGGAACGCCGCCTCCGGCCTTCCATGTGTTTGCAGGCATACGCAAACCCATGTTGCGGATCATTTACGATCGGCAACGGCCGCCTGTCAGCCGGAGCGACAGAAGTTCCCGTCGAAACAGGTTTAGACAAAAAGAGCGTGTTCATTATTCCCGAAAATTACTTTGGGGTGGTCAATCGAAGTTGCATCGAAATTGCCGGCGGATTGCCGATGAAACTCTACGTGAACAGAAAGTCTGATCCGGTGACTATAGAATTTTTGGATACCGCTGCGGGCACCACACACGAGTTCGCTAGCGCCGCCAAAACGGCGCGTGTCCGCTAAAGCAAAACCTGCACCTAAAGCGGCAGGTACGCTTTCCACCAATGTCGGCCGCTCGCGACCGATCACCTTTGATGGCAGCGCGTCTGGACGGAACCGACCACGTGATCGATGAAGAATTTGGCGCTCAGGTCGTCGAGCAGGTTATTACCGGGATGGCCGCGATCCAAGCATCCGTGATGAAGCTGACCAAGCACGATGGTAGCGCCGACGAGTAGGTCGATGACCCCGCGCGATCAATCGGTCGAATTCGCGGCGGAGCGAAAAGGAATGTTAACATTATTCCGCTTTGAAGGCCGCAGCCAGCGATAGCGCAGGCTACGGGAGAATTTAAATGAAAATCAGTGCCTTGGGGGCGGCCACCGTCGTGGCTCTCCTCTCTACGCCTGCTCTCGCTCAGGACATCGTACCTTCGTTTGACGGACCTCGCATCGAACTGCGCGCGGGCTGGGATCAGCCGGACGTACGGGTAACGTTGTCGGATGGCGTCAACAGCATCAGCCGGAGCGGGAGCAAGAGCGGCGCGACCTATGGCGGCGAGGTCGGCTATGATTTCAACACCACTAATAACCTGATCATTGGCGCCTATGCCGGGATCGAAGGATCAACGACAAAGTCGTGCGGGGAGCTTTACGGCGAGGATCGCCTTTGCATTCGTGCTGGCCGAAATATCACGGCGGGTGCGCGCGTCGGTGCAGTCGTCACCGAATCGCTGATGATCTACGGCAAAGGCGGCTACTCGAACGGTCGTGCTTCAGTCGATTACAAGGACTTCGAGCTGATCCTCGCTGACGAGAACCTCCATCGCAACTTCGACGGTTTCCATATCGGTGGCGGTATTGAGACTTCCATTCAGGGCGGCGTCTATGGCCGTCTCGAATATGTGTACACGAAGTACGGTCGCATATCCGCCGCACTGGAAGACGCGAACGCGAGCTTGCGTCCCACGCGGCATCAGGTCGTCTACGCGATGGGGCTGCGCTTCTAAGCCACACGACGGTGGCTGCTCTTCGCGTTTGATCGAGAAGAGCAGCATCATCGCGCTACGCGGTTCGTGCGTCCAACAAGGCGTCACCGCCATCTGTTCGCGCGTCGGCGCTTTCTAAAGCGGGTTAATCCTACGCTCTGTATCTGCTCTGCTGTCCCCTTTCACGGAATGCAGCGCTAGGCTCTTCAGGATCGTACCGACACCCCGCCGCCTACTTTCCCAAGCGGGGCTCGGAGAGCACTTTACGCGGCGCAGCGCCGCTTACGCGAATGACGCTCAAATGTCCGGAAACGCCGAATTTCGGACGTCACCGATGCTTGAACGTCCAGCTTCGATCTTCCGCCGGATCCTCGTTGAAAAGACAGCGGATGCCGTCGATGCTGCCGTTCGGCCACACCACCAACTCGCGCTCGTCGATAAACTCGTTCTTTATCGTGTCCCCGGTAGCAGGGCGCGTCCCAGATGAGGGTCAGCCTGTCGCCCGGCCCCAATTCGAAGCACTGTGGCCAAGGCTCGACGGACGCGTAAATCGGACCATCCTTGCGGTTGACGAACGTCTGCTGGGTTTGCGCCAATTCCGGCTTAGGGCTACGCCCCGCTGCCGCCAATGCCCGCTCTCCCCCGACCTTTCGGACATGCAGCGCCTAAGCGCCGCGTCGGAGAGCTCCTCTGTCGCAAAGGGAAATTCCCTGCCTCGCGCTGCGCTAGGTACCCGCAGTTGACTACGTCGACACCCACCGCACGCCTACTATATGCTGGCTGCAGGTACCACACCGATCCCGACACCGGCGCCTAATCATTGAACGGATCGGAATAGCTAAAGCCGACGACGCCGCGCACCGATGTTCCGTCGGGCCGCGTACCAGCGATGAGCATTCCGATCTCGATGCCATACGGGCCATAGATCGCGCCCTCGAAACTGCCTGTCCAACCTTGGTCAGGATTGTCACGACTGGACAACGTACCGCTGACCCGACCGGTGGTCAGGTCGGCATTACCATTAAAGGCGATCCTACTAGAAGGATCCACGTCGATCACACCAGAAGAACCCACGTAGATAACACCAAAGCTGATTGTTGCGGATCGCCCTCCGGCGAAAGGACCATAGTTGATAAACATGGTTGTATCCGCAGTAACTTCAGACTGCTCGCCAGATGCCGAAGTTACTGTAACCGTGCCGGTGCCGCGGATAGCGGAGTAGTTAAGCAGCGATGCGTTCTTTCGCATATCGCCAGGTTGTGTTCTGGCGCCGAACAGCTGATAGCGGACCGCGCCAGCATCCACCCATTTGACATAGCCCATATAGGTCGAGCCAAGGGTTGGCTTGCGACTATTGTCCGTACTGACGACCACCGGCGAACGCAAGAAGGAGGCGGTTCCGCTCGCGTACACGTCGGTGGAAATGCTGCCGGCGGTTGTGGGAACGCTGCTGACTGCCGGCTTGGTTATCGCCGTAACTGACGCGTCGTTGTAGCGCGCACGGTAGGTTCGCGTCGCGGCGGTGAAGTCAAACCCGATCGCCGACGTTTCCTGATCGAAGCGCGCCGTCGGTCGCGCCGAACCGACCGGTGCGGCGATCAAAAGGCCGATCGCGGTGAACGACCGGTCAGAGGTAAAGTCCGCCGCGGACGCGTAGGTAGGCGCTGGCGTTGGCGTTGGCGTCGGGGTGGGCGCCGGTGTCGGCGTGGGCGTCGGCGTCGGTGTCGGCGTGGGGCCCGTTACCGTCGTCACGCCGTTGCCGCTTGCTCCGTCGCCGCAACCGCTGACAAGCGTCAACGCGCAACATGTGCCCATGAACTTGGCAACCAATTCCCGTCGGGTCGTATCCATAAATCTCTCAACGTTGCGAAGCCGTTCGGGCCTCGGCAACCGGAAAGCATCTAAAGTTGAGGCCAAGTCAAGCGCTTGCTATCTCGCTCTGGGGCAACAAGGGCCGTTGTCGCAACGTTTGATGCGGGCGACAATGCTCGCTTACTCCGATAAAGACGTCCGGCACTCTTACGCTTCGGCGGAGAGCCTCTACACCGCGGGAACGGAAGTCTGCGCCTCTCACCGCGCTAGGTACCCTGAACTGGGTAAGTCGATACCCTCACCCGGCCTACTTGGTGGGAATGTTCGCTTCCGCCCAATTGTAGACATTCGCCGTATCTGCTTAGCTGCCCGCATGACACGAATGGCTATCATCTTAATTGCAGCGCTGAGCGGTTGCTCACCTCAGCAACAAACGGGTTGCCCCCCGATTAACAAGCTAGCTCATAAAGATGGAGCAGCGGACGCACGCGCCGCAATGGCGCGGGGGGATCGTCGTTTACTGATATTGAATGACGAATTGGGGGCCATGCTCCCTCCCGGCGTTGCGAGCACAAACCTCCGTCTCGATCAGGTGCGAATAATGGAAGGTACGTCCGACAAACTGAGCGAGGCGTGCCAGCGTCTGCGCGGTACCGCCGAGACCTACGCGATAAAGTACAATCGGGTTATCGTGGGAGAAGCTGGAACGTGATGTCTGCTTCCCACCACAATGCGACATTCGGACCGGCGATCAACCGAACGGCCGGTAACGCCCAGGATGCGACATTCAACTGAGCGATCGTTGATGCCTAGCTTAACTATAATCAAGACTATGTTGGTGAGAAACGTTATCGGTACTTAAGCTTAGCTAAATTGAGGTGTGGGCATGGATTCGACCCGACGAGAGTTGGTTGTAAGGTTCGTTGGCACCGGTTGCGCGCTGACGCTCGTCAGCGCGTGCGGCGGCGACGGGAAAAGCGGCACGAGCGTTACGACGCCGTCGCCTACGCCCGCACCAACCCCGACACCGACACCGACACCGACACCGACACCGACACCGACACCGACACCGACACCGACGCCAACTCCGACCCCGACGCCTAGCTATACCTCGTCTACGGACTTTGGGAGCGACCGGTCGTTTACAGCGATCGGTCTATTTCTGGCTGCACCTGCCGGATCGGCGAGACCGACCCCGCGACTTGACCAAGAATCCCCTGCGATCGGATTTGACTTCACGGCGGCAACGCGAACCTACCGTGCTCGCTACAACGACGCGTCGATAACTGCTGTGACGCAGCCAGCGGCCGGCAGCATTCCTACCGACGTGTATGCCGGCGATACGACTTTGTTCCTCCGATCGCCTGTCTCCGCCAACAACGTTCCCAGCTCACGGCTTGGCGCCCCCTACGTAGGCTACGTGAAATGGGTGGATTCCAGCGCGGTGCGCTATTTGCTATTCGGTGCGCGGACGCTGCCCGGGAATATGCGCAAGAACGAGACGCGGCTTTTAATAGCGGTCGACGTCTATGGAACTGCTACGCTTACGTTAACCTTTTCAACCGGGGCACAAAGCGATTATATCTGCACTGCAAGACTAATTATCGATTACACTTTCAACACCGTGTACGGCACTATCAACTTTGATCCGACAGTCTTCAACCAGACGCAACAATTTGACGGGGTGTTCGATCCACTGACGGGCAGGATCAGTGGTAAGGCGTCGTTTAGCTCCGTTAACAACATAGGCATCATCGACGACAGCTGGTCGGGCCGTTTCGAGGGGGCTGCCTATGGTCCGCTTGGCGTGAACGTCGCAATGCTTGTGACAATGACGCGGTCAGACGGAACTGCCATAATCGGCGTAGTTGGCTGGAGCTACTATGCGCTTCAGTAACACGCAAAGCGACCCATGCGAGAGAATGCGTTGCGATGAATCTATCAAGCGCGCGACTGATTCACTCCGCCGCGCCGCCGGGTAGCCGCACCGCTTTCGGCCGCTACGCGATATCCGTCGGGGTCGATACCCCGGCCGATACTCTTGGCCGCAGCGGTTATAGCAGGGCCGCTAACGCCCAGAATCGGACGTTCGCTGCCACGACCTCGTTTCCCACTAGCGGACGTTCTTGGTCGTGATACCATCCCGCTGTGGTCGACGGGTAGGTCCAGGGGAGGATCATTGATGCGCGCGCTTGTCTGCCTACTGCCCGCACTACTGCTCGGCGCATCGCCGCCCCAAACACCGAAGACGGTGTCGCTGGGTGCGTTCCAGACATGGGGTATGCATCCCAGGACGCCGCTTTCCTTCGCCGCCGGTGGCCTGACGGTCAACGTCGTTGCCAGTCCGTGCCAACTACCAGCACAGAACGAGGCTTGTCGCTTTGAAGGCGTTAGCAACCAAGCGATCGTCACGGTAGCGCAGCCGGGGCTGCCAACGTTTCGAATGATCAGCGACAGCGAAGCCTCCTTCGTGCGTGTCGCCGTCGTGCGTCTCGCCCCGAAGCCGGGACGTTTGGGAGTGGTGATCGACAACCAGTGGGGCGGTTCAGCCGGGATCACCGCTGTGACTGTTATCGAGCCAGCATTGGGGGGGTACCGCACCGTGCCGCTGGAGTATCATGGCAGTAGCCGGTTGACCGGTGAGGTAGCTGTACTCCCTCACGGTCTACTAAAACACGGCCACGCCGGCTTCGTGCTGGAAGCGCCTGGGTTAAACTACTCGAACGAGTGCAACGCTTGTGTGCCCCGGCCGCCGCTTGTGCTGACCGTCCGCAATGGGCGTAGCATCGACATTTCGGCCGCCAGGGCTGTGCGGCCGCTATTCGAACACGACCTGCCTGCTCATCGCCGCCTCTGCATATCAACAATCCGGGAGCGCAATGGAAGCTGTGCGGCTTTCGTCGCCGACGCCGCCCGGCTGGGAAGGGCCGCGCCTGCTTGGCGGCTAATGCTCTCCCACTACCGCCGCGAATCGATCGGCTACCCCGCCGCGCTGCGCTCGTTCTTGGTCGTGGGCGGCTACATAACGCCGGCAGCGGCGCGCTCGCTGCCGCTGACCTAGCTCTACACCCCACCGGGGCCACCACAGCCGTTCTCCGTATTTCTGCCGGGCAACCGTTGCAGAGAGGCTTGCCTAGCAGAGCTGGACGCCCAGGTGCCTGATCAACGGATGAGCGATCAGCGAGGCTAGTGAAGAATGTCGGCTTTTGCAGGGCCATCCTCGAAAGCGGCCAGACCGCTTTCCACCAATTTCGGACATTGCCGCGGCAGAGGACACATCCGCGCTACGTAGGTTTCTGTGCGCTTAGCGGTCTTCAGATATACCCCTGCTTGGGCCTGTCGATACCCCTGAATCACCGCCGCTAGGGCGGTCGGTGGCCGGCCTTAACTGGAACTGCGACAATGATTCCGCGTTGCCCGTGCGTTCAGGTAAAAACAGGGAGCTACACGGATGCAATATTTTTCGAAGACCGCGGAAAGCAATATGTTTGGTGTCGAAGCTGATACCGCGGTTGAAACTGCATCCACGTACGACAACGGGACGGCGGCAATACCGATGGACGCATGGCCATTCGCCGGCACAGCCAAAGACATCGCGCCGCAGCCGCTCGCCGCGATCACCGGGGACGATAACGACAACGTCTTGAACGGTACGACCGGCGACGACGTGCTGACCGGCAGGGGCGGAAGCGATCAACTGTTCGGTGGCGACGGCAACGACGCGCTCTACGGTGACAACGCATTCCCCGACAGTGTCAGCGGCAACGACCAACTTTCGGGCGGGGCGGGCAACGACCTCCTGGCGGGCGGAGTCGGCAACGACACGCTGTCGGGCGGCGATGGCAACGACGCGATTTACAGTGGCGTGATAGCGGGCGGCTCCTACGTTCCGGCTTTACAAGACTGGTTCGCGGGGTCCTATGCCAACGTTGATGGTGGCGACGACGTCATCGACGGTGGCGCAGGGATCGATAGGGCCTACCTGAAATATACCCGCGCGGCTGGCGTGACGGTCGACATCAGCAACCCGAATGTAGTGAGCACGATCCTGTCGGGTGGGGTTGCGGCCGGATCGATCACGGGCATCGAGGCGCTGACCTTCGATGGCGGCACGGGTAACGACGTGGTGACCGGCGGCAGCGGCAACAACGTCCTGCGCGGCGGCGGTGGCGACGACCAACTCCATGGTGGTAGCGGCGCCAACGTTTTTTCGGGCGGTGCCGGTAACGACCTGCTGGACGGTGCATCGGGTAAATACAATACGGCGGACTATACGGGCGCGACCGCGGGGGTTGCAATTGATCTGCGACTTCAGGGGATCGCCCAGGACACGCTGGGCGCCGGGGTCGATACGCTGATCAACATCGGCAGCGTCTACGGCTCGGCGTTTTCCGACCGCCTCAATGGCAGCGACGGCATCGACACGCTGAATGACACAAGCGGTGGCAACGATACGTTGAACGGAAACGGCGGTGACGACTCGATGCTCATCAGCCGTACGCCGGGCACGGACGCCACGACCGTTTCGGCATCGGGCGGCGACGGCGAAGACTATATCAGCTTCCAAGGCTATACGCGCTACATCGACACCGTTGCGCTCGAAGGCGGCGCCGGTCGCGACTTGATTGGCTCACGCGGTGCGCTGACGACCGTGTTGTCGGCAGGCGCGGACGACGACTTTGTATCCATCGGTACACTTGGCGGCACCTACACGATTTCGCTCGGTGCCGGTGTCGATACCCTCGAGTTGGATGATACGGATGGCGGATTTCGCGCAGCGGGTGCGATCACCGTTTCCGACTTTGCCGCCGGCACCGGAGGAGATGAGCTCGAGTTCACGTCGTGGATCCAGTCCGCGCTGACCAACCTGACGCCGAACTTGAATCCGTTCAGCGACGGCCATCTCCGCCTCGTTCAGTCGGGCGCCGACGCGCTGCTTCAGGCCGACCGCGACGGCGGTGGCGACGGCTATGCGACCCTGATCACATTCCAGAATACCAATGCGAGCGCATTCACACCCGAAAACATGTCGATGTACGATCCGAGCGGACAGATTTCGGGCAAAATCATCGATGGCTACGGCTTCGGCGAGACGCTGACCGGCACGATCTATGGCGATCGGATCACGGGAAATGGCGGCAACGACACGCTCGCCGGTGGGACCGGGACCAACACGCTGGACGGCGGCGACGGCGTCGACACGGCGAACTATGCCGGCGCGGCGGCGGGTGTGTCCGTCAATCTCGCTCTGGTCGGCCAGGCCCAAGCCACCGGCGTATCGATCGACACGCTGTCTGGATTGGAGAACCTCACCGGCTCCGCGTTCAACGATGCACTGACGGGAAACGATGGCGCCAACGCACTGGTCGGACTGACCGGGAACGACGTGCTGAACGGCGGCCGCGGCAATGACATCCTCTACGGCAACCAGGGCGACGACGTGCTGTACGGCAACCAGGATCAAGACACGCTCTATGGCGGCCAGGGTAACGACGCACTGTTTGGCGGCCAGGGCGACGATGTCCTCGTGGGCGGCGTCGGCAACGATCAGCTTGCGGGCAATCTCGGCAATGATCGCTTCGTCTTCGGCCCGGGCCTCGGCGCGGACACGATCACCGACTTCCACAGCGCACCCGGCGACTTCGACGTGATCCAGTTCCAGGCCGGTACCTTCAACGGGTATGCGGATGTGCAGGCGCACATGACACAACAGGGCGGCGATACGCTGATCACGCTGAGCGGAACCGACACCATCCTCGTCGTTGGGGCGAATGTTGGAGCTCTGACTCCCGACCATTTCCTTTTCGGCTAACCGGTCCTCAGAGCGGGCGGCACAAGCCGCCCGCCCGTCCGAACTTTAACCCGCGATCAACACCGGAAGCCAACCCGATCCGGACATTGCCACCACGGAAGCTAGATCCGCCGCGGCCGACGATCGCCAACCCGCCTCGTACGGGGTGCCCTCGCGCGACGCGGCGGAAGACCGATCCGCCTTGGAGACGCTTTTGCACCGGTTAGCGAAACTGTAGTCCCCTGTTCGAGCTTAGCGATACCCCTAGGCATACGTCCGCTAACGCCCATTTCTCGGTCGTTCAGGTCGTCGGCTTGCCAGCCTGAAAGATGGTCTATCGCGGCGGCTGCATTTCGACAGCAGATGAGATTTGCAGCCTCTCCACGTACGATGCCTGGATCAGGGTCGACCCGGCCTCATGCATCGCGGGGAGGAGTGAGAGCGATGACACATTTCGCAAGTCTTGGTGTTTCGGTTATGGAGACATC